>JASBSB010000004.1 GCA_030149205.1 Candidatus Heimdallarchaeota archaeon
TCTGAAGCAGCGATCACGCCTCCTGCGGGATCATAAGGCTAAAAACAAGCGGAAGAGCCTGCTGTGCTCTGTGGTCTGGTACAACCACGGAATCCGAGCTCAGGGGGTGATCCCAGTGTAAACGAATTTTGGGACAAGCTTTTCTTCGATATTTATTCTTCGCTTCAAAAAATTGGAATTGGGTTTTATATACTCCTCTGTTTTTGCCCAATTGGTCTTGATGATCGAAATGGTCTACCAAGAAGGTCTCGGAGTTTGTATAACTCATATGTATCCTTGTCCTTTGCGAGAATCAGCTCAAAGTCATCAGAGGCAAATTCAGCCATCACCTGCAGACAGACCCCACAGGGGCTGCTTGGCTGGTCATCATCAGTGATAACACTGATTGCTTTTAATTCAGTTTTTCCCTCAGAAATTGCTTTAAAAATTGCTGTTCTTTCCGCACAAACGGTAGGAGTGAAGGAAATGTTTTCAATATTACAACCACCAAACATCTCTCCACCCTCAATCAGTAACCCAGAACCCACCTTAAAATTGGAATAGGGTGAATATGAATTTTCTTTTGACTTTTCTGCAAGTGTAATTAGCTCTTTTATCTCTTCAGAGGTAACCATGACATAAAGAGGTTTTATGAATTAATAAAGGTAAAGAAAGGGAGTCTTTCTCCCTTTCAAGGTTGTGGTTGTTAGGATTGATGAAAAAGAAAAGTCTGCTCAAAAGTTGTCCTTCTGTATCCTAAAACTGTTTTACTTTCCTTTTTTTCTAAAATTGGTAGTTCACTATATTGGAAATTCGATTTATTTTCCTTTTCTAATATCTGCAGGAATGGACCCTTAGGTTGCTTGCTTTCCGTGTGCTCCTCAAGATACGATAGCAAGGTCTGATGTGTCAATAATCTCCTGTTTGAATGAGCTAAATCCATAGGGTTCTATGTCATCCATGATATTTAAGAGGATATGGAGAGCACATTAAAAGTAAAAATCCTGTTCAATTATCTTGATTTTGAATATGTTGTAGTACTTGATTTAAATGATATATATCATGATCAACAATGACTTGAAATATTTCTTCTACTGAATACAATTTCCCTGTGGCATGCCTTCCTCTTTTGGAATAATCACTTTCATCAACTGTGTCAAGCAAACTAACAAGATCAGTTTTGTTCTGACTCAACTTTTCAAGCAAATTACCAAAAGATATGGTTTCCAACTTTTTAACTTGACTTTTGTTATACCGGTTTAAATCAAAATCTTCAGGGACTCCCTGTCCAGTGAGAATTATTTTTTGAATTAACTGAATCATACCCTTTTCTGACTGAACTATGTGTTTTACTACGTCAATTGTGGTCCATCCATCTTCATGTCCTTGAACATTGATATTAAGATCATCATTCGATATTTTTGAGACTAGTTTATCTCTTTCATCGAGCTTTCGCAATATATACTCATTCAATTCATTTTTTGTTTTCATACATGTATAACAGCATTTTACATTTTATACTTTGAGCAAATAAGATATATGAATACAAAGTTTCTCGAAAATTCAACATAAATTGTTTGGGGTTATATCGAATTTTTAAATTCAAACTCAGTTATTACTTGATGCAGAGTCATACTCCAACTAACGAAAAAAATTGGGAAGCAGACAGATTAAAAATTCTCAGACCTTCAGGAATTCGAAAAATGTTTGAACGTGCACAAGGAATTGAGGGTGTAATTTCCCTAGGAATTGGAGCTCCAGACGTAACTCCTCCAAATGGGTTAATTGACGCACTTAAAATCCAAACTGATAATCCTGTTGCTCATAAATATTCGTTAAATTCAGGGATAATTCCTTTAAGAGAGAAAATCGCAGATCGATATAAAGAAAGATATGGTTTTGACTACGATTCAAAGAATGTTCTGATAAGTACTGGGGGTACAGAATTTATGTTTGCAGCATTGATGGCACTCCTGAACCCCAAAGATGAAATACTTATTCCTGATCCGGGCTTTGTATATTATCCAAGCATGCCAAAAATTTTTGGGGCCGTTCCAGTTCCATTAAATTTAGATGATAATTTCCAAATTAATATCGATGATTTAGTTGAAAAATTAACTCCTAAAACCAAAGGTTTGATAATGAACTCTCCAGGCAACCCAACTGGAGCGGTGTATTCGAGAGAAATTGTGAAACAGATATCTGAGATAGCAGTAGATAACAACCTCTTCATCTTATCCGATGAGGTCTATGAATATATGATATTTCAAGGATATGAACATCATTCTTTCGCTGAGTTCGCCCCAGAAAATACCATAATTTTGAATTCTTTCTCAAAATCCTATTGTGTTCCTGGCTGGAGAATAGGCTTTGGATTGGCACCTAATCAGTTTATGCATTCCATTTCTAAGCTTCACCCATTCATTGTTGCAAACACTAACACTTTGTACCAATTCGCCATAAATGAGTTCTTTGGAACAACCGAGGAGCAAGCTTATTTCTCAAAAGTTTCAAAAATTATGGAGGATAGAAATGAGGTGACCTACGAGGCATTCAATAAGATTCCTTCAGTTTCACTAAATAAATCACATGGATCATTTTATTCATTCCCCAAAGTTAGTGACTCAATATCTACAAATCCTGGTGAGGTATATGTCGAGAGAGCCTTTAAAGAGGCAAAGGTTGTGTTGGTACCAGGGAGTGAGTTTGGAGATTCTAGAAATGATCATTTTAGAATTAGCTATGGAAGTGCTTCAACAGAGGAAATTAAAGAAGCTGCGGAAAGATTGATTGCAATATCTTAGCGTGTTTTTACCATTTATGTCTAAAATCCATTACCTAAATAAATCTAAGAAGTTTAAACCTAAGAATTCACTACTATTATAAGTCTAAGAAGTTTGTAATTTCAGAATACCTTATAATTTCCATAAAAGGTCCGTTTGTTGAAGGATACATCACATTTATTCGGTTCATCTCATTTACTGCCTGGATCCCCTTAGTATTTACAATTATTATGCCTCTGTGTAGATTTGCCTGTAACAGCGTTTTTTCAACCTTCTGGATCTTTCTATAATCTAAGGGCTTTTTCGTATCAAAATAGAAAACTCCAATTTCAGACCCATCTTCGAACCGTAGAATTATGGGGATAAAATTTGATTCATAAGATCGCTTAGGTTTAGTCTTCAAGCCATGACATATATCTGCTTTATAGATACTCCTCAAATATTTTAACACGTTTAGAAACCTGTCTGGATTTTTCACAATTGAACTATTCGGAGTCTTAAGAGTATGAATTCTCAATGATCCGTTATACCTAGATAAAATTGTCCCAACCTCATCTTCAAATGAGAACGGGAAAGAGAATAATGACTCATAATCTCTTACAACCTCATCTAGGTTAGTATCAACCTCGTATGCGTTAATTACCGAATCTAGATACATCAGGTTTGAAGCCTCTGTATCTGGATTGTAGTAACCATTTTTGTTTGAACCTAACATTTAACCACTTGCTTGTTCAGCAGAATACTTGCAGTAAATGAGTTTATAAATTTCATGGAATCAATTTTAAAAAGTGAACAAAATAAAAAAACAATACCCTAATAATATTTGGGTAATCCCTAACTTTGTAAATTTGATAAAACAATGGTTTTCTTTGATACGAAAATTCGAAAATCAGTTAAACCAATTGTCAATAATTTTTGAGAATTAATCCTCTGACTCTAAAACTGCTAAATTGCTAAGCTAACTAAACACTGACTTTGATAATCGAAGAAGGAAACGCAATGGTTTAATAGTCCCGCAAAAAAATATAATTGCATATTAGCAAATGTCAAACAAAACAAAACCCAGAGTAAGTCTCTTGGATTTCGGAAGGGTTAGAACACCAATTGTTGATATTTTGATTAAGCTTGAAGAGTTAGAGACTGTAATTATTAGCTCTAATTTATTAGATTTTGATCTTCCTAATCCTGAGGGTAGTGTGATTAATCATTATCCCTTGGAACTGATGAATGTTTTACATCAAACCACAAAAAATATCAAGGAAAATTTTCCTGTACCTTCAAAGATCAAAAGTGAAATCGACAACAACCAACACCTTCCCTTTAATTTAAGCTCAGATGAAGTTGACATTCTATACAACATAAATTTAATTGAAAAATCCTCTAACAGTTTAATAAAAGCGTATGATATTTTAGAAGGTCAGACAAGGTTAAACAATATTGACCTATACCCCTTAATAACCAAAGAAATACAGTTAAATATCTTTCAAAAGGGGAAATGGGCCCCTTTGCGTTACTACGTAAGAAGCGGAGAGATTCCATTTTCTGAAGATGACTGGATAAAAATTTGTAATACAAGAGGTATTGAAGAATGTAAGAAGGGAATGTTACAGTCTGATGTCAAACAAATATATGGATTAGAGTTGTTGAATGATGCAAAGCTAGATCCAAGGGTTGTGGAGGTATTTTCCAATTCTGATTTGTTACTGTTCTCGTTCACAGATCTTCTTTCTTATTTGATTTTCTTCTCATCTAAGCAGTTGTATGAACAGATAAAAAAAGCAGCACCACTAAACAAATCTGTATTCATTTTTGATAAGAATCTGCTAAAAGAACCAACTGATAGAGAATTGGAGTTAATTTCTCTCCTAAAGATAAAACCAAAGGATGCAAGCTCTCTGTTTACGGATAAATTGGCAGAATTATGTGATTATGTAATTGTAGAAGAAGAATCAAGTTTTACCAAGATGTTAAGAGAAAATGGCTTAAAAGTATTACAAGAATTCTACTCACAACTGAGTACAGTGGATCAAATTGATGATTTGTACAAATCTGAGTTTTTATCAAACCTGTTTAACATAGCAAAAATAGATCTAGCTGGACTTAAACCTCAAATAAACAAAAATAACAATAGTTCTTCTCCAACAAATCCTTCAGATAAAGCAGAAACTGTAGAATCAAATAATTCTAAGATTGATAAAGATTCAAGTAAAAATGAGAATACAGATGGTGATACTCAGGCTAATGGTGTGGAGACTATTCAAAAAGAGGAAAAATTAGAAAAACCTGAGAATGGGTCTGAAATTCCAGCTTCTACAATTGTAGAAGAAGTACAGGAAGAACATGGATTTAGCCCAGATGAGAGTGAGACCTTAGAAGAAACCTTAAACAGAGCTTTATCAGCCTTGTCAGTAGAAAGTATTACTGATGTAAATAGACCTGAAATTCAATGGATACTCTCACTCTGTGATCAAGACCATGAGAAAGAGGTTCAGGTACTTTCCTTCATTATGAACAAATTTATCAATATCGAAAGTTTTGAATCAAAAAGAAAGTATGTTTCTTTACTTGGATTGTTTTATGATTTTTATAGACAAACAATGGTTCAAATTGCAACCAAAGAAATAAATGATTCAATTGAGAGCAAATCAGAGGAGATATTAAATAATTATGGAAAAAGCTTTCAAATTTTACGTGATGAGATCCCTGACTTCGCTGAAAGAATTGTCAAAAATGTTGTAACATCTGTTTGCACAATTAAAGATGATCCTGTTGTAAACGAGCTAGGAAAGGTAACTGTATTGCAACTCGTACTCCCCTCAAAAAATCTTTCCAGAATTGCAATATCTGGGATTTTAACAATGCTTTCATCAAATCCAAATTCTCCACCACCTGAACTTTGGAATATTTTGACAGGATTTAGTGGGAGCATGGTCGGTGTCGAAATGATTACAAACTTTACCAAAGATACTGCTGAGGAACTGATTCGTAAATCTGCTCTACTTCGTTACACAGGCTCTTACATCACCACAATTAATAAAATACTAAATGCTTGGTCATCTGGCGATAGCAATTTGGTTTCCTCTCTAGCTGGGGGATACCTCCCTAACCAAACTCTTAGAAAATTGGAGAGACTCGAACTGGCCAGGAACATCAAGAGACTTAGGACTATCCCATTAGAGACGTTAGCAGATATATCGAATATGGATACCAAAACAATTGAAAGCATGATTGCTGAGATGGCATTAAAAGATAATCTCAATGTTAAAATGGAAATGATAGACAATAGAATGATTGTTGTATATGAAGGATCAGATGAAGACATCTAGGAATAATTTTTAACCAAATTTAACTTCTTAGATCAATTCTCTGTATGACTACCTGTTTAAAGGAGTAAAGCATTAATATCAATGAAAATATTAACAAAGAAGGTACATAAGGACCTAGAAATGAAGCCACTACTGGACTTAGGAGCGCAGCGATTGAGGGTGTACAGCATGAAACCAAGCTGGCAGATGCACTGACAGTTGCCCCAATTGACGCGGTTGAAGAACTCAAGATCTCTCCCTTAGCACCATCTTCTATAGTCTTAATACTACATTTCGTTGGAAGTGAGAAAAATGATGAATAAATAACACCAATAAATAAACTAATCACAACAAAATATAAGCCAGGGTAATATCTTACAAATAAACTCCAATTCTGGGTGAAGTTAATTCTTACACTGTCAGCTGTGAAATATAACCCTGGTACCAAATAGAAATATCTTGCGATTGACCCCGTCAAAGTCATTAACAGGGATAATGATCCAAAAAAGAAAATCAGAAATAAAATCCCGAACTTCTTTACAACTGTTTTAGGAAGATACAAAGATTCAGGATTTCTAGAAATAATGTACGCTGTGTATACAATAGGGATAAGCATTGCAGCTATCGGAATACCAAAGGTTTGTATCCCCTGTATCCAGTAGTTCATAATCATATAATAAGTTGTGAAAAATATATATATTTAGTAATAAAAATCGGAACTTGATTAAGAAATGAAATAATGAATTTTACCTGCTTTGTTTTCTTGGCCAATAATCCCCTTTCTCAGGAGTTGTTGAATTACAGGTATTAATTTTATAGGCTTTTCTCCCATCATGATGGATAATTCCTCAATATCACATTCCCTAACCTTCAGCATCTCTCTTGCCACCCTAGCTTCATCTGTTGGTAAGGTGAGTAAGGTCTGAGAAGTTAAGGTATTTTTTGGATCAACTCTGGTTTCTTCTACTTCAGATAATCCCAATATCTCAATAACATTTGCCTTAAATGATTCGAAATCCTTGGTGTCTCCCTTCCAATTATCTATTTTTGATTTGTATCTTTTTAAGAAAGTTACACCAATCTGTTTAATTTTGTCTAGAGCCTCATCTGATTGATTAGAAACCATAACTATAAAGAACTCTCCCGCTCTTTCACTCACAAAAAGAAAAGGGCCAGCAGACAGTTTCGAAAAATAATTTCCTGTGACTTCCTGTACAAAAGATTGCATTGCAATGAACATCGCAGAAACCAGGTCTATAGGTGGAGCAATATCTGAAAATATTTCACTGAATGCTGCTCGTCCATCATTTGTAATTATATAAACTGAATGAACCCGTAGAACACTCAATCTACGCATCCTCCTTTTTATAGATTAATTTTAAGAAACAATCCGCTATCTTTGATATTTCATTGGCTAGCTTTCCATTTGGATTCACGACTACATGGATAGGTCTTTGTGCACTAACTCCCTCTAGGTAGTACATTGCATATTCAGCCTCTTTCTCAATAACCTCAAAATCTATTGAAATAAATCCACAGATGTCCACCTTAGAATCATTCAAATCTTTTAATATCACATCATGAACCAAGGATTTTGTATACTCTTTGGTGTTATCCTCTATAAAAGGGTCAGGAACCTGATTCAAAATCAATGAAATTGAAGGTTTCAAACTATGGTACAATGTATCTATTATTTGTTTAGTTCCAGTTATGTCTGCGTTTACCAACCTCATTGCCAAGATCAAATGCTTGGTTGCTGCGATACAGTTTAGTGACTCAGTAGAGAACCCAGGATTTGTGTCTAAAATTATAAAGTCCACATTCCAAGGGTTATCAGGAAGAACTTCATCTACAAGTCCAATCAGTTTATATAACTGGTCTAATGAAGTCTGTTTGTCATAGTTCATCATCGAAGCGATAGCGTCTCCTTTATCGTTAGCTAAACCAAGGAAAAGCTTCCCCTCTCCCTCTTTTATGACTAATTCTGTCGCGTCTATCAGTACATCTTCAATGCTCGTTTCAGTAGTGAGGTATTGATTTATTGTTGTTTTAGTTGAGTTTGGATAGTAAGTTTGAAGACTAGGAGCACCAAAATCCATATCAATTAAAGCCACACGAAAGCCCTGAGTGACAAGGTACGCTGCTAAATTCATTGAAAGTAAGGTCTTTCCGGTTCCTCCACGAAGACTGTGCACTGTAAGACTAACTGTCATTTACTTAATATACCTATTTTCCTTCTCACTAAAATATTTATGTTCGGTACTTATTGTAATTAGTAAATTTATAATTATAACACATGATTTATAAAAATCAGGCTATATTTCAAGTACACACTGTGAATAACAAGGAATTAGACAGGATTACAAAAAATAGTCTTATAAGCATTTGAAAATTAGGAATAATTGTGAGTGAATCAGATTTAAATGGGTTTTTAGGGTTGAAGAACTACAGGTATGGATCTTACACTTTGGCAATTCTAATGTATATCTTAATTTTATTGGGAGGTTACACCAAAGCAATAGGGGGAGGACTTGCATGTCCTGACTGGCCTCTCTGCTATGGCTCACTTTTTCCTGATATCCATTATTGGTTCTATACTACTCCTTATTCTCTAAATACATTCAACTGGGGTCTCTTTGCAGAGTATACCCATCGTTTTGTGGCATTAATTAATATTATTCTTATCGTATATTTGTTTATAAGTGGATGGACTCATAGGAGAGCTTTTCCAGAGATCAAAACTCTAACCATTCTATTTCTAATCATCGTATTGATCCAATCCGTTTTTGGGGGACTGACAGTACTTTATAAACTTCATCCATTAATTGTTACCGGTCACTTAGGTCTGGGGATTCTATCATTCATTATTGTCCTCTACAATGCACAGGTGGCTTACAAGAAGATAAGATAATAATGAGATGAAGTAATTAAGGTGCTTAATACATAAGAAATTATAATATTTAAAATAGAAAATAATTAAAAGACGGAGTAATTAAAAGCTAAAAAAATTTCTAGATGGAATAATTAAACGATAAAATAGTTAAGAGACGAAATTAGCAACAATCATTCCAAAGTATGTAGGAGAAGCATAAAATAACTCATCCAAGGTATAAGATTCATTCAAGAGCCCGTCGAGCATATAAATTCCAAGGTAACCACAACTGAGTGCTTGATTGACAATCTGATCGGCCTTGTCTAATATTGATTCAGAGGATTTGGTATCAGAGAGTCTGGATGAGAGCCAACCTTTAACTAATTTATCAAATTCTTCTGAAGTGCTTGAATATCCATAGATACTCTCTTTTTGATGTGTATGGGCAAGGTCACCACTGATAATTATCCAAAAATCTGAATTCTCAGCCTGACAAAATTTTCCTAATAAGGTTCCAAACTGCTTCATTTCACTCCTCATTAACTCAGGATGTTCATACCGTCTAAATGGGAGGCTTAATATTATAAGTGGGATATCAGACTGTTGACTATACACGTGATACAATGGGACTACTTCTCCCCATCCAATATTTATTGGATACGACCTGGTATGAATTGTAATGCCCTCAACAGGTTGAGATTCTTTTCTTAGATATTCTAATAATCGTTTACTCCCATCCAGATCAACTGAGGCGTCAATTTTATACTCCCCGAATTTTCCATCCCATTCAGCTGAACCTCTTACTTTAGAACTAAGATAAATTCCAGTATTATGATCAAGGAGAATTCCATGTGGAGTTATTAACACTATTTTTGCAGGTTTTTTATCCAGTATGTTTCTAGACGCTTTTTGTAAAGAGTCTGCTAGCTTCTCTAACTCAGAGTTCTCTGTTCGTTCCAGTAAAATTGATCCGTGTGGAAAGAATGAAATTCCAAGAATTGGCATGGAACATCCTTAGAAAATTCAAATAAAGATGTTGCTCTCATAAATCGAACAAATCAAGGGTTGTGTAATTTTTCTTTACTCTTGAAATCTCTAAACTTAAGTAATTTAAGTAATTTTCCCTGAAATTTTCATCAATAATAATTATATCTACAATGATGTAGGGACTTCCTAAGGTGTAATATTTACCAGTACCAGGAAGATATCCAACAATGATGTTATCGTCCTTCCATAGAAGGTCAGTACCTGCATCTTTGAACAATTTGATGTAATTATCCAAATCTGGTCTCTTGGCAGGACGCAGATGTTCAGTTACAACCTCTTTGTAATCCCTCTTTCGTGTGGATTTTGGGATAGATTTGTAAAATTTCATCCCTAGTAACATTGACTCCTCAAGAGGAGTTCTTGGAATCATTGATCCTAATTTGGAGATCGCAGACCTGTAATAATCTTCATCCTTTCTTGAGGGATTCACCCCCCTTACCCCTGATCTGGTGGCATAAACTCTCACTCTCTTTTTTGCCAGAGGTTCCACATCTAATTTGAAAGAATAGGTTGATTGTGCTGTGACCCCATTTGACACAGAGAAATATATAGAGCTAGAATTAAATAGTTTCGGGAAAGAGCATCATTTTAATTAGTATAATTCCTGTTGACTCAAATATAAGAGAATATTTTTGAGGATTAAGATATAAATTCTGTTGTGGAAGTTTATGAAAATATCTTGGAAACCGTAGGGAATACCCCATTGATCCGACTCAGATCCTATGAAGAACGAGGAATAAAGATATTTGCAAAATTGGAGACATTTAATCCTGGAAACTCTAGTAAGGATAGAATCGCCTTGCCAATCATTCTAAGAGCTGAGGCTGAGGGATTACTAAAACCTGGAGGTACAATAATTGAAGCCACATCTGGAAACACTGGCCTTGCTTTAGCATTTGTTGGAATAACAAGAGGATATAATGTTATTCTAGTCATGCCAGATAAAATGAGTCCAACCAAGATAAATCTGGTTAAAGCCGTGGGGTGTGAGGTTATTGTAGCTCCAACTGAGGTCGAACCTGATGACCCAAGGTCTTACTATTCCATAGCTAAAAAGCTCAGCGAGACTGTCCCAAACAGTTTCTATACCCAGCAGTACTGGAACCTCGAAAACCAAGAGGCTCATTATAAGTCAACCGGACCTGAAATTTGGAGACAGACCGGTGGAACAATAACACATTACTTCGCCGGAGTTGGGACTGGCGGAACTATTAGTGGAACAAGTCGATACCTAAAAGAAGTGAATCCCAAGATAAGAACAATTGGTGTAGATCCTGAGGGGTCAATCTTAGCTTATTATCATGAGCACAAAAACACCGACATTGAAGCCAAAACATACAAGATAGAGGGGGTAGGTGAAGATATAATCCCCTCAAATGTACTGTTCGAATTTATTGATGAATTTGTTAAAGTAAATGATGTAGAGGCATTTGAAGAGACAAGGACTCTTGCCAAAAAATTCGGTATAATCGTTGGTTCTTCTGGTGGAATGGCTGTCAGAGGTGTTCTTAAACATTTAAAAACCATCCCTGATGATTCTGTAATAGTGGTGGTTCTTCCAGATACCGGTGAGAGATATTTGGACAAGGCATTCTCACTAAAATGGCTAAGAGATAATCAACTGATAAAACCTGCAGAGACAATCAAAGAGATCATTGAAGCCAAATCCCCAACCTTACGTGGAATAAAATCTCTACAAAATGAGGATTACAGCATTGAACAGTTGGTGTTTTTATTCAGAAAATTTCCACAGATTCAGCTTGTGTTAATCGGTGCAATTGATTATGGATTCAGATACATTACAAAAACAGAGGTTAGAAAAGTGGTTTTAAGCAAATCTAACATAAAAATTCCCTCAATAAATGACCTACCTACTGCTAAAATTTATGATGATACACATTCACTCGATTATTACAAAGCCAGATTAGTTGAAGAATCAGTCATTCTGATACAAACAAAGGACAATCTTGAGGTATTGACACTATCAGACTTCGGATTTGATGACTCATGAATACATTCCAAAAAACAATTAAATCAGAAAATCTATTTAGGGTATTATGCCCTCCTTTCAAGAAGTGGGAATCCTTATAGATTCTGCATTGGATGTAGATAAAGACATCAGAAATCTCCCGAATCTCAAGGTAGTTCCGGTATATGTCAATTTTGGTGATATATCATATAAGGATCGCGTAGAGATATCAATCGCAAAATTCTTTGATGAGATCAAAAGCAATTCAAACTGGCCGACTACCAGCCAACCATCTCCGGGTGATTTTTATGAGGCGTACAGCGATTTTTCCAAGGATTACAAAGAAATTTACTCATTTCACGTCAGTTCTCGACTATCGGGGACTATTCAATCAGCTCAGATTGCAGCAAACCAAATTATGGAAGAAAACCCAGATGTGAAAATTCATCTTATAAATACCAAATCTGTTTCTGTGGGAGGACAGATTATCATTGAGAAGTTTCAACAGCTGTTGCAAACCTACAAGGAATATCCTGAGTTCTCGAAAGAGCTGCAAGAATTCATAAACTCAATGGAAATTTATCTGGCGCTTCACACCTTAGAATATCTCATCAGAGGCGGAAGACTAAGCAAACCCAAAGGATTTCTGGCAAGAATAATGGGTTATCAAGCCCTACTCATCATAAAAGATGGGATTATCTCACCATTTGATAAAGCAAGAGGATTTGAGAATTGTGTTAAACTTGCAGAGAAAAATGCTTTTAAAAGCAGATCTGCTGACGAAACCTTCTCCTTTGCGGTCGCACATGTCAACGAACCTGAGACTGCAAAGCAATATCTTGAAACTCTCTCAAAAAACTTCCCAAATGCAAAAGGAAAGATAGTCTCAATTGGTCCAGCTTTGTCTGCTCATAGTGGACCAAGAGCAATGGCCTTTCTAAGCTACAATATATAAATTACACCAAAAAAAGAACCACAAATTACCGAAGGTTAAAGTACTCACCTTAGAAATAAAAGAGTAGGTAAACAACACATGATTTCCATACTTATTGAATTAAATGCAATTTTCACTATTATTTTTACAGATTTTTTTTATCGTAAAGGGGAAGCGTTATAAAGGAAAAAATTCCCTACCATATTAACAATCACGGCTATACCTTGAATTTTAAATTCAGCTTTATAGCAAAGATTGGAGATGGACACAATGGTTTATGTAAGAAAAATCACACGAACTTGGAAAAATAAGTCTGGTGATACCAAACAGAAAGATTACTACTACTGGTACAAAAGCCGAAGAATCGGTGACAAAGTAATATCTGAATGTATTGGTAAAGCAACTAAGGCAGATTATGATAGAACACACCAACCTTTGGTTTCTGGTGAAGAGAGCCTGACTAACAAATCAGTGAACTCTAAACCAAAGATTCAAACAATTACCCAAGATATATTTAAGAAAAAAGACTGATTCTATCAATTAAACAAATTTCAAATTATTAAGAATTTATCAATTTAAACTAGTGATAACTAACTCTGGATAGTCAAAAATAATTCCAGAACATTCAGAACTGATATTGAGTTGAACAGTTTAGGAATTGAATAGATAATGAGTAGAATACTGTAGGAATTGAATAGACAATAAGTAGAATACTGTAGGAATTGAATAGACAATAAGTAGAATACTGTAGGAATTGAACAGATAATGAGTAGAATACTGTAGGAATTGAATAAATAATGAGTAGAACAAGCAAAGAGTTGAATAATGTAGGAGTTGAACAACTAGGGAATGGGGCTGAAAAGGAAAGAAGAATTTGGGAGTGAGGCAGATTGTTAGTAACACAGTTACGAGATAGAACAGATAAGGGAAATCTAGTTTAGGAGAGCAACAACTAGAGAGTGGAAGAGCGAAGGAGAATATAGATTAGGAGTGTAACAAATAGGGAGTGGAAGAGCTAAGGATAATATAGATTTGGAGTGTAACAATTCGAGACTAGAAGAACTAGGGAAAGAAGAAACAAGGTGTGGGGCAGATTCCGACTCACAAGAAAAGCATAAGGAACAATTGAAAAGTTCTGAAATAAATCAGATTAAACGAAGATCAAATCATTGTAAACTGCAAAATAACAACAGTGATAAAACTCATACAAAAGGATGTCAAGCAGACCATGATTACATCTTTACATCTAGAAATAATCTGAGATAAATGTCTGAGTTGGTTTCGAAAGTTTCTCTTTGATAGTTTGTAACATATCTGCATTTTCTGAGATAAATTGAGGAGTCAGCTTGCTGAATGCCTCCTTCATCATCTCCTCTGAATCACTATCAGATAAAGCACACTCAAGGTGGTAACTCACATTTCCAACAATCTTCCCTCTGGGGGTTTCAATCCATGAAGGTTTACTAAGCTTAGGCTCACCTTTCTGGATAGGTTCCTTGCACACAAAGCATTTTGCCCTGCTTGATTTTGCCACAGAAAACTCACAAGTTGTGTTTGGTGGATTATCAAGTTCAGCAGAAACATAAATCTGCAGCTTATTTTCCTCAGAGGGAGGTTCATTTAAGTATACCTTGGTGTCTGGGTCTGAATAGAGGAGAACTCCACCCTCCTCACTTAAATCTGACAATACACCCTTAAGGTAAACTGTATCTCCCTTCTTTATCTCTTGATTAGTGTCAAATAACAAGAATTTCACCCTTCTAGCCGAATTTCCTATCTGCAGGGTCTTTGCATCAACAAATGAACCCCTGAATTCAACCTCTCTTGCTGGGAGCAATCTGAACACCTTCGCCTGAACATTTACCTTGCCCTCCTCTCCTGTCAGGTCTTCTACCTCAAAAAAAGACACACCCGAACTCAATGATTTCTCCTTAAGTTTTGCCAGCTCACTCTCTTGTTCTGGTGTCAGAAGGTCTAAACCCTCTGCATTTATGAAGGCATCAGGGTTATTTTTTAACATACACTCAATATGGTGCCACTTGTACGAGGTGAACTCATCCTCACCTCTTTTGAAAACTGATTCTAATCCAAACCTAGGGGTGTCCTTCTCTATCTTTTGATTACAGATCTTGCATGTCGATCTGTTTGACTTAGCCAACTCGATTTTGGAAACCATAACACCTGATATTTCTAAGGCTAAAATAGTTTATACTAAAATTTTAGAAAAATTCTTTTGTTTTCCAATGAAATTGACCTAATTTAGAAAGTGAAACACAGACGAACTATAAATTTTCAATCATAGCTCGTATCAATCTACGTGTACACCAACAATAACACTTCTTTGCACCAGCAAAATTAAACCCTGTTGTGGACGATTTTCTATTCTCCTCTATTGTAATCATAGCTTACACGTCCTGTATCCTTGAATTCTTAGACTAGACTAATAAATTGAAGGATATAATTTACTACCCCCTCAGCTTCCACCGTACACGCCAGAACTCCACTGGTTCATTTATCTCACCTTTACTTAGCATTTCAATCAATTCATAGTTTCTTTTGTTTATGAGCTGCTCCAGATAATTATAGGCTGGAAGAAACAAAAATCCTAAGGAAGCAGCTAATTGAAGAATTAGATTAAATCCTGATGTGTTACTTTTATTAAAAGTTAACATGAGAAGAACAAGGACAGGATACGAAATCAACACAGTAATAATTAGATTCACAACTATTGAGTAATTTAAGGTAAGGGAATTATGATGGTCTTTAAGGTAACCCTCGTGATTTTTGTTTGAGAGATACTTAAACATATTCCTTGGATAAATTGTGAAAAATATGAAATGATTAATTGCTATTAAGGTGTTTGTCAAAACGAAAATTCCAGGTGTTAAAGCCTCTTTATAAAATAAAAGATACAAAAAATACTGAAGCATGAGCAAACCAGTTGGAATGTATATTTCAAACAAAAGGGAGCGAAAGACTCCATGCTCCAAGAACCATGAACGCTTTCTTATCATGAACACAAGCTGAAAAATAAACACCAATGACTTTATCCCCAGAAAAATCCCATAGAGAACCAACATCATCAGCCATCTTGGGAAAATCAAGAAGGGTTGAAGGAGAATAATCTCAATTCCAATAAACCCAATGTACAGATACTCTATAAATTCAACTACTTTGTTATTCATTTTATTCTCCTATGTTTAATTTATTAATTGACCAGCCATTAGTGCTAGAATAATGATTAGCACAGGTGTAAGGATGAGTTGAAGTTTTGCAAATTGGTGTACTTTATCCATTCCTTTTCTTGAACCAGTTGGACTCTCTTAGAATTCCCCTATTTAATGATTAAGCAAAATAACTAAACATTACTTTAATCAGAGCAAAAGACATAAAAAAACTGAAACGATAAAAACTGATCATGATTTTTCTAAATCAGTTTAAAATAGCTTAAATATCGATTTAACTCTGAAATAAAGACAATGACAACCCCAAGTACGTGAATCACAAACCAAGACCTTAGTAATAATTGGCTGTAAGATACTGTCAAATCTTCTTTTTGAGGCAGTGGTCTTTCTAGACAAAGTGGAATTATATAAAATGGAAGTTTAAATAATGGGATTGTTATTAACTCTTCAAGTTGTCCATCGGTGAGCGAATCTAAATAAAAGTTCAACATATATTCTATGAGCAAAAATAAAAAAAATGCAGTTAAAGGAAAAATTGGAACATAATAAGAGGAAAAGAATGAAAGGGCCAGAAGGACTAAACCAAGAGTATGAAAAATGAATTGGTTTTTCTTATTTGTGACCTCTTTAACATATTTCAAATACGGTTTGTACTGATTTTTTAAAAAGCGATTCGAGAAAAGGTACCTAAATAAATTTAACAGCTGAAAAGCTATATTTAGGAGAATACTAAATAACATAGTGCTTACAATTATAATAATAAGCGAACCAAGCAAATAGAGATTCATTTCCAAATGTACCTATAATCGCTTCATTGAGCCTGCCCAAAGCCACATGTTCATAAAGTGGTAAAATGTTAATGTACCGGCGTAAAGGAACTTAAGAACATCCATTTGATAGTCACTCGCAGATTCCTTGAAAAAAGATATTCTACTCACAAAATTGATTATGTGATTTAAAATTTTACCAAATACTGCTATTGTCATGTAATTCAACCGAATCTTCACCCCGTCAATAGTGAAGCAGCCCTGATGGTCTGCAAGGCTGTAGTACTCATTGTCCTAAGCTCGCTGACAAAGTCCACCAGGGTCACCTCAGGCTTGCCAATGATGCTCATCACCCACAGGTTCTGCAACCAGCTCTCTTGGTAGATTAAATTTGAAATCAGTTGATTTTTAGGTGTTGTGGGAATTGTAATAAAAGCCTTCTGATGAGTCCAGGCATTCACGTATCTAATATCCATTAATCTCATTTAAGTTTATCGCACAAAACTCATCTTTTAACATAACTTCTAATCTTGCTTTATTATCCTCAGTCTCAAAAACTACTTGTAAGTCATCCTATATGTCTGAACTATAACATTTCTTACCAAAATTAATGTTTCAATATTTTTTTTCATCATTAACTCTAATCATACATCGGTTATAGAAATTAAAATTCCTTAACTTGCATATAACAATTTTCAAGCTTTAAAAAGTTCATTCAAAATTATTACTAATTAAAATCATTTTCATCTTTAAGATTTTAAGATATTTAAACTGGACCGATTAGTAGAACATTTTTATCTTCTCGAACTTTTCTATATAATTTACAAGTTAGGTCTTTATCCTCTTCAGTGAATGAAGTTGAAAGTACTTCAGCAAAATTATAAATATTAGGGTCTTCTTTAAAGCCTAATAAAAATGACTTGTCTAAGGAGTTGGTGTTTGTTAAAAGAATAACTGTAAATTTAGTAGTAACAAGAAAATCAGGATCGATAAATTCAATTGGATTATGGCGTAGATCAAGGAAATTTACATCACAATTGATTAAATCTGTCGAAAATAATTTTGTAATTTGATTATGACGTAAATCTAGTAGAAAGGCTGAAGCATCAAAGAAATTTGTCAATGACTGGATCCCAAGGTCATTAAAATTTAAAATTGGAATCGCTCTGTATTTCTGAATACCAAATATTTTAATCATTGCAACAATTAATCTATTAATAAAATGAACGTAAGCAAATGGTAATAAAATTTTTTGAGGCTCTAAATTTTTGGATGTCTTTGCTTTCAGAATTACATCTTGAACTCTTGCACTCGAAAATTTTGCAATGTTTTGATACTGTAGATATTTGCGCATATCTTGATTGTTAAGTAAATTACCCCTCCAGTATATTATCAAGATAAAATAAAATAAAATTGCTGGAACATAAAAATAAATTACCCCTCTTCTAAAATCAAGGAAGATTGACTCATAAGAACTATTGGCAAGTTCATTTAAGGTGTATATTCCTAAAATACCTGATGCACAAAAACCTATGAATGTCCAATAAGAATTTAGTATTGTTTTAAATATACCTAAATTAATAAAAAGGAACACAAAAATCCCAATAAGCCCCAGTATTAATAATCCGCCTAAAATCAATTGATAAACGATTGCTCCTAGATATAAGAGAAATTTTTCCCTCCGATGTATAAATAAAATTAAACCTAGTTGTCCTACAACCATCATAAGAACCGAAGTTATGAAGTAATTTAGCTTATTATCAATTTTTAGCTGGGGATAATCTTCCGTGATATATACCAGTTTTGGAGAGCTAATTTTCCGCAGCATTTCCTCAAAAACTAAATATTGGCGGATTTTGTCCAAATCTTTTTGTGATGCGTTTATCATATGCGAAATCTTACCTCCTAGTTAAAATACAGTGGTTAGAAAGGATGAGTAAAGTCTCATAAGAGGTCTGGTGCATACAGGTTGCTGATCTATTCATAAGGAAAAGTACAAGACCATTAAAGCTTCCCTTTATTTTAATTTATCCTACAGGAAGTGATCGTTGGAACAGAACATTCTTCGTGGAGAGGTTTCCTCATAGCTTTATTACAATCAACATCCCTCGTCAGCCTCTTAGGCTCCACCTTGCTCGCCAGAATTCCATGGGTTCACTCTCCTCCCCACTGCTTAGCTTTTCCATCAGTTTGTAGTATCTTTTGTTTATGACCTGCTCCCGATAATTTAAAGTAGGTATGTAATAAATTCCTAGAGATCCAACTAATTCAAGAATGGTGTTAACTGATAAGAAAATAAACTTCGAATTTACAATAATCATAACAATTACGGCAACATGAGCGATCAGAATAGCTGGAATGAGGGCATATATTTTATCTAGGTCAATTTTTAATCTAAATTGATAGTCCTTGATATATTCCTCATATTTTTTGTTTAAGAGATAATAATAGAAGGTTTTTGGATACATACTAAAAAACATGAATAGATTAATTGTGACCATCAGATTAAGCAAAATGTAAACTCCGGTAATGACACGGAAATCTAAGTACAACAAATACAAAATTAGCTGAAAAATCAATAATCCTGTCGGGATGAATACATCTGTAAAAAGGGAGCGAAGAATTCCATGGTTTTGTAACCAATGCCGTCGACCAAATATAAACCGTAATTGAGAGAAGAATATTATAGCTTTAATTCCAAAAATGAGACCATAAGGAACAAAGAAAAGATTGGGAATAAGTCCTAGAAAAAGTAGTACTATGATCTCAATCCCTAATTCTAGGGTATACAAGTGTTCAAAATATAAAATTTGCTTTAATTTGATCAAATAAACACCTTTAGATCTATCATTTAATCAACAACAAGTCCATCACATATCTGTTATACATTAAGATTACTTAAGTTTATCGCACATTCAATTTTGCATCCTCATTCTTGTGTCCCTCTGTCACAGCTTCCTTCTTCTTTTGTCTATATCCAAGGATTATGAGTTGTGTCCTACGGAGAAGATACATGATGAATGGCCACCAAAGTAGTGAGTCAATAGTAATTAAATGTAACCACCCAGAGATTTGTAGTCTTTGACAGGTTCCATCATAGCAAACATAAAACACAACCAAAACTGGAAGAATGAGAGAGAGAGGAAGAAATATTTTATCTATGGGGTCTTCAGGTGTTATATCCGCGGTAAAAAACTCAGATCCGTACCAGATATAAAACATTGGGTTCGCCAAAATAAAAAAACTTGTACCAAATATTATGTCGACGGCTGCTAGTCCTAAAATAAGTAAATAGAGATACCTTAGAGAAAACAGGGTTGAAGCATCTCTAAGTTCTGATTTAAACAACACATAATATAGACCAGATACAAAAACTAGAAGAGGTAACAAATAATAAATAAACACAATTGAGAACCAAATCCAAACATTTGATCTAGATAGAGCGTTGATTATTTGATTGAAATTTACCTGAGAATTAATCAGAGGGTGTTTCCAAAAGTATGAAATCATAACTGCTAGGTAAGGCAAACTTATACCTTGAAATACTGAAAGGGTTTCATATTCCTTATCTTTCATGCTGTATATCTCCTAAAAAAGTGAGGCGAAAGACCTTTGTAGTAGCAGAGGAGCAAATACAAGGGAATAGAAGAGTATTGACATTCTTGTTTGAACTACCTTTTTTCCAATCATGACATCTACTCCATTGACTACACCGATAGTCAGGGCTATGAAAAGCACCTTAATGTAGTTGTGAAGCACCTGTAAATTTAGTGTTTGCGGTGAGATTAGACCAACAAAGGCCTTATTTAACTCATTTGTTGTTTTGATTTTCATTAAATTTCTTTCTCAGTTGATATTATTTATTATTTCATCTACTTGAAAATGATTACTATTCATTTAGTACAATTTGTGATTTGTGAGGTTATATTTGTATATCCCTCCATTGGAACCAACAATAACTACCTCATGGCTTGAAAATTGGTGCATCTGTATTGGAACAAAATCTGTTTTGATACACAAAGTGTTATGTTCCGTCTGTTCAATTATTTCCCCTTCTGAGCATGATAGCAATCCAGAATCTATGACCAGCATATCATATACCATTGTACTATGAGACATCGGTAACTCTGAGGTCACTCCTCCCTCTATCTTATAAAGTGTCCCCTCCTCACTTCCCAGATAAATAGTGTCATCTTTAGATACTAAGGAATTGATATAGCAGTTAAACAAGAATCTTTCTGTGCTAAAATCAGATGTATCGATAACAAACAACTCTGATTGCGTCTGTGAGTCATTGAGGAGAAATGTTTTGTTTTCATACTGTGTCAATCGCTCCACAGTTATTGGCAGTTTAACAGTGTGAAGAATTGCAAAGGTTCTTGATGAAATGTAATAGATGAATTCCCCTCTCCCAATTACTAAGAGCTCACCCTCCTCATGAAAGTCAAAAGGAAATTCTGGTGCTACTGGCAATACATATTCTTGCAGAACATTGAAGTTTGAATCATACAAAAGCGCTTGACCAGAGCTCATCAAAATTAAAACTTTTGCAGTTTTTAATGGAAGAGCGTAGAACACGTCCTGGTTGATTTCCTTTGGTTTCTTAAAATTATTGAAATCAAAGACACCTAGTGTGTTATTTTTGTTGTAAATCAACAGGAATTTGTCACCCATAAATGGTTCAAGATGTTCAATGTCTGGAAATCTCAGAAAAATTGGTTCTTTGTCATACTCTAGATCTTGTATCTTAATCTGGAAATTACTGTAAATTACGACCTTGCTTCCAATTATTACTGAATCTTTCACAAAAAATTGAGGTGAAGTCACACGAGAGCTCCCAATAAAAAGTGGTATAACAAACCAGATAAAGGCTATTCCAGTCAAAATCGCAATTAAAAGACCAAAACCCACAAGAACCTCCTGTTGTATCCCAATTGTTTGAAAAACCATAAAAGAAAGGTATAAGGACAAAATTAGAAAAACAAGAAAATAAGAAAAGCTGGCACTAAAATATTTATGATTCATTGTGTTTTACAACCTCAAATTATAGTTTGTCAAATGAAATATGGCAAATATTAATGAAATAACAGCCATAGCAACATTAAATTTTAGAGCTGCGTCTAAATAATGTATTAACCCACTTTGAACAATCATGAGTAAAAGTACAAGACCATTAAGGTTTCCCGTTATTTAAATTTATCCTACAGAAAGTGATCGGTAGAACAGAACATTCATCGTGGAGAGATTTCCACAGAGCTCTACTACAATCAACATCCTGCGTCAGCCCCTTAAGCTCCACCGTGCTTGCCAGAACTCCACGTGTTCACTCTCCTCCCCACAGTTTAGCTTTTCCATTCATTTGTAGAATCTTTTGTTTATGAGCTGATCCAGATAATATTGTAATAGTAGAAAGAATGAACCACGAAAAGAAGAATAGAAAGATGTTTCCCTTTAGCAAGTGTTCAAGTGTCTTTTCTGAGTCGAGGGGTTAATTTCTCGTAGTAAAAATATTATTGGTTTAACCTCAGAATTTGAAGCTCACAGAATTTTCATTAAAGATCATGATTAATTGGTGAGTTTAATGATTCGAAATAACTTCTTAAATAAAAATATCTCCACCCAGGTTCATGCCACCAAAATATTTTATGACCTTATTGTCATCATTATTTGTGATGGTTCTAATTTTAGATAATGATTCCTTGGTTATTGAATTAAGCAACAAGTTAATACTCCAATAATTTCTTTCTATCAAAAACCCGAAGAACATTGAAGTAATGACCACAGTTCCTAATATCACCATTGAAATAAATTGGATTGCATTAATCTCGAATTGATTATTAAATAACTGAGACAGTTGGAGAAAAATATTTAGTGCCAGAAAAAGCCCAATCCAAACATAAGACTTCTCATAAATATATCGATCAACCCACAACTGGTCTAAGAGAGACAATTTTCTAAAATTAAATCTTTTAATAACCCTGTTGCCAATAATAACTCCAAGAATTAAAGATGAAAGATATAAAAAGGCTAAAAGAGCCGATGCAGCAGAGGAACCAAAAAACAAAGTCAATGCAGGCTGAAATTCCCAAAGAATATAATTGATTGGTAAAACAAAAATCACAACAATTCCTGAAAATAATCCAAACAACTTAGTTTGAGAGAATATTATGGGTTTGTAAGGTATATAAGAAAACTTGGAAAATGATGAAATAGCCATCAGAATAAAGAAAGAGGCAACTGGCACTAAAAACAGGCTGTAAAGGAGGATTATGATGATAATGCCAATTTGTGACCCAGTTGGATCAATAATCACAGAAAATCCCATCAAAACTAAAATTTGTAAGAAGAGGTTAATTATTGTGAATTTCAATGAACGACGATATAAGTGTTGGCTTTCAGAGAATTCAACTCCTCTTGGATTTATCAAAGCAATTGTCTCTTGCACAAAATTCAAAAATTTAAATAGTGATGGTCTAGTCTTTGCATTCAATGTTTGAACATCTTTTTCATCAAGAATTTTTCTTAAATTATCGGTTAGTTCTGGAAAAAATTTGTTCCAATTTTTAAAAACTAACATTCCAACAAAGTCTGAAATTATAGGGAATAAAAATAACGTCCCAATAATCGCTATCATAACCTCTATCATTAGATACTTGTGTAGGAGATACAAATTATCTATTCCCAATGAGAAGGAGAAAGTAAAGAAAATTACCCAAAAAAAGATGGTTTGATAAATTATCAAAGTTCGAATAAATCTTTTCTTTCTTTGGCTTAAATTATGTTTCATTTTAAACTCCCTACATTAAACCAACGCTTGAATTGCAAACCACACACCCATGGCTAGATGGATGACACTCAACAGAAGGAAAGGTACTGCATTGGCTAGCAATCTATGAGTCCGAGACCTTTGAACTTTTGATGCGGCACCATTCGTTATGGGGAATGACCCCGCCACCGTTCCAACAGTAAATCCAGCAATTAATCCTATGACTCCTGTATTAAAGAACAAGTCACCAACAATGTTGAAATCCCCGTGATTTAGAGGTAATAATGATGTAAACAATCCAGTGATAAATTGACCTATGGCTAACAACGCAAAGATGGCAGTCATTTCTTTTGTTAATGCTCCCTTTACAATGAGAAACTCTGTGAACTTGCTTAACCCAGGTGCAAATCGTGTGAACTTTCCTAACTCAGTAGTTTTTGCGTTAAATCTATAATTACGGTAAGAAGGTCCAGCAAGCAAATATCTCATCGCAAGATATGAAACAACTGCTAGAAATATTGAAAAATGCATATTTGCAAATCTGATTGCCAGCCTCTTACGATCCTCCGCAGGCTGAGAGTTCACATGGATGGCCTCCCCTATGAGGATGGCAACATTTGCAAGATGTGTCACCATTGCTAAAACAAGATAATAGAATGTGTAAAACATCATGTATGTATAAGACTGAATCAAGATATTCCCTGAGGAATCCACAGTCACACTTACTGAAATTATTGTTTCAACAATCTGTAGCAGAGCAAGTATTGCTGAGCGATACACATTCATCATTTCTTCTGCAATAAGCAGGGGTATTTTGTTGACGATGAACTCCCCAGCCACCTTGACCACTTCGATGGTGACGCTGTCCTTAATGCCCTGCTGGTTAACACATGTGAAACTGAAGCTGCTGTGTGTTCCAATTCCAAAGGATTTTTGGTGAAGGCAATGGTACACATACCTGATATACATTAAAACCATTTAAGTTTATCGCACATAAATCATGTACCTAAACTTCCCGCTCAAGAAAATTACTGATGGATCTTTTAATTTACCATATCTTTGCTCCTTGGATTCTGCTTAATCTTCAATCAGTTTCACCGAACAGGTTAACACATCTATGTCTCTATAGGAGTGGAATTCTTGAGGGAAGGAAAGTCAATTTTAAGCATAAACCAATCAATTATAACTAAATTAATTAACACAAATGTCTTCGCAACCACATGGCCATTTACCAATGGAATTGAGTTTGTGATGTTTTCAAAAAATGTGAAAAATAGCAAATTTTCAAGGTAATTCAATGTCAGAAAACCAAGGATGATGAATTTCCACATTGTAAGATCTGCCAATACTATATTCTTGATCATATTTTCAAAGTATAGCCCCATAATCAGAACCACCCCTAATATTCTTAAGAGATTCCAGTCACCAGCAAAGAAACTCAAAAAATACAATGAGATTAAGGTGATTATCCTAATAAAGTAGAAACCAATGCTACTTTTCTCAAGGGTCTTAGGAAATAAGTTAAATTCAAACTTAAATTTCGGGTCATCTGAATTGGAATCTGTTAATAAAAAGGGAAATATGATCAGTAACATTGAAATTAAGCTTTCTGATGTTATACTACTGATTAAGGCGATTACACTTAGGACATAATAAACCAGGTAATTTTCCTTAGGATCAGGTTCAATTATCCCTCGAAGTGATATCAGACTAATTATTTTGGAGATAACCAGAAAAATTACCAATCCTCCAAGAAGACCAAAACCCTCCCAGCTTGAAAATGACACATTATTAAGGAGCTGAAAATAAAGCACTATTGGAAACAGCAGCACCATTAGCTGCCTCAGAACAAAATTTACAACAGGGAGGTGTTTTCGTTTCATATTCTAACTCCGTCGACGAAGCTGGTGACGCCCCTTTTGATCTCTGTGAGTGCCTTGTCTGTCACCCGAAACACCTCAGAGACAAAGTCAAACAGGGTCGCTCCAGGCCTGCCAATGATGCTCATCACGGTGTTCCACAGGTTCTGCTGCCAGCTTTTCAGGGACGGTTCATTCAAAGTTAGAACTCGGAACTTTGAATTAAATTCTAATTTTAGCTGTGCAATGTTGATATTCACAAAGTTAAATAATTTTCTTTATTTATAAATTTACTCCACAAATGACAGAATTGAAATTCTATTGATTGGAATTATATCATTATTTGAGATGACCTTTTGTCCCTGTCACGTATTTGAGTGTTATAAGTCACTTGTGTAAATACTACCCCTATTTTTAACTAACCATTTTCAAATATCTATAAACTTTGAAATCTTATCTGTAGATTGAAAAATTAAAACCAACCATTTGATGTAATTAATAATAGTCTAAACAAAAAAATCGAAGCAGCAATAAACAAACTAAGGTTTATTATTACTAGCCCTGGTAGATAAAGCATTAAAAGCGATTTAATAGAGTTTTCACTTCCTTGGTTATCTGGAGGATTGAAGTAATAAAGAAATCTAGGAAGTAAACCCAATGTAATTCCAGACACAAATATCAATAAGGTGATCATCTGTTCAACACCTCCGAGATAGACATCTATAATACGTATAGGGGCTAATACTATCGCAATTCCAATGAACAGGAGATCTAACTTCTTAGAGGTAGCAGGTACAAATTTGATAGTCCATTTCAACAATCTCTTAATCTGCTTGGAAGGTACAGAAAGACCACAGAAAGTTAATATTTGCTCGCTTTGATTAAACTCTCTGTTCAGCTCATCCGAAAGGTTTAGAATGACACCAAGCATCCCAAACCCAAGTGCCATAAAAAAAATATAACTTCTTGTTAGTCCAGATTTTACAGAAGGGGATAGCAGGCCAATTATAATTACAGTTAATCCACCACCAGCCACAAAAAGGATAAAAATTGCTAAATTAAAAACCGTATATCTCTTAAATGAGGTGCCTTCAGCTATAAAGGAAAGAAAATGAGAGTCCCCGAATTTCAATAAATTCCTAGGGGGGGGTGATTCTGAGGCACTCAATCTACTAATACCACCCACTTTCAGTACCTGCCAGCATTTGAACAAGGTAATAAATCGCCAAACCTATGAAAACCATGCTCAAACTGAAGAATAAAGGGATATAAACTTTAAAAACCCCTTTTGTAGGCGTACCTACACCAGATCCAATCTTCATGAATAATGATGGAAGCTTCCCTAAAAGAATGCCTATTACAGCAACTGCTACATCAATTGCACCGTCTGGTCCCTTTTCATACACATCAAGTAAGTTGGGAGCCACTGATAAAAATCCAAGTAATG
Source organism: Candidatus Heimdallarchaeota archaeon (assembly GCA_030149205.1). Lineage (GTDB taxonomy): Archaea > Asgardarchaeota > Heimdallarchaeia > Heimdallarchaeales > Kariarchaeaceae > WAKA01. Next base: position 26,914 of record JASBSB010000004.1, read on the forward strand.
CAAGGATATAAATTGTATATCTACTTAAACCACCCAAAGAGTATGCCGTAACCCTTATCAGTTTTTCTAAGTGACCGATATTTGAGAATAATTTGCTAACAAACCCAATGTGATTTTTAGTCTCATAATTCCTTTTCATTTCATGGGCTAATTCAAAGGTTGATTGTAACAAAGCTAATCCAAGTGTCAGATAGAGAAGCAATTTTCTGAAAACAACTATTTCTTTTGCTTTCTTTGTTGTTCCAGTAAGCTTTCCCTCAATAACCATGGCAACAATTACAGCAGCCAGCATAGCACCGTTAACTATCAAATAAGATTGAAGAGAAGGTGTTCGTCCTAAGGTTGATAAAAGAATTGAAAAGAGCAACATAAACCCTCCCCAAACCCCAATTAATGCAAGTGTATCTCCTAGAGCATCTGAATCGACTGGCTTTAGGGAAAGTGTTTCAAATCTTACTTGAAGACTTGAGATTGGGCTTCCTATCTTTAAAATCTTCTGGTTAAAAATAAAAAAGAAATTTTGGATGTCAAAGGTAATAGTCAGATTTAGTAAATTTTTGTTCTGCTTGGAGATGATAATTGAATCTCCTAGTCTTGTGATTAAAGTCCTATCCTGAAAACTTTTAATGGAAAAAATAGCAAAGAGTGTGCTTAGAATGATTTCTTTCAAAGATAAATGAAGTGCTAATACTATTGCTTTCATCACATTTTCCCCAGCCGCATTGATTCCATCGACAGTGATGCTATCATGGATGGAATATTCGCTAATTTTGGTAAAAATGAACTGGTATGAACTCCCTAAAGTAAACACTTGCTGATGGGCACAGGGATACACAAACTGATTATTCCTTACTATCATTTAAGTTTATCGTACATCCTTCATCAAATCCTTTTCCTTGAGGTCATATAAATTTCTCATAATTAAAATTTTTGTACATTCCATTAGCGATTGAATTACAGAGCTCCAAAACCCAAAATTCAAGGTAATACAGGTAATGAATGTTTGCACATAGGGAAGTCTGAAAGTGAAAATAATGATAACAGACAATAAAAACTCACAAGCTCAGACACATTTCCTTAGAATAGCCTTTATTCAACCAAAGTTCAGTTAGCCGGTGATCTCTTTTGAATTTCTTTTAGAAGTTTTTTTCTGTAATTACTCTGTTTGAAACGTTTCCCTGATACAAAGGGAATGAATGCGGTCAAATGATCTGGCCAGGCATCTAACATATCCTCAGTTATGTAAAGGTTCAATGAAGAGGGTAGCAGAGCAATTATTACGCATATCACAAAAAAAAATCCCTGTATTCCTTCAAAGGGTAGGAAACCGTATGTGTTGCCAATGATAAAAAAGTTCCACCAGATGATTGAGGTCTCTGAAAATTGTGATAAAATGAGAGCAGGGTTAGACCTCTGATTTGAAAGAGGTGCTAACTTAAAGAGGATATATATAAATGCAAGATAAATAAGTAAATAATCAAAAAATACAACAAGGAACAAAATCCTTAGATTAAAGAAAACTGAATAGATGATTGTGCCTACAATTACAACATTCATAAGTAACCATGAACTAAAGAATGTAAATTTACTTTTGAAGGATGGTTGCTCAATAAGTTGGTAAACAGCAAATAACCGTCTCTGTGGCAAGAAATGAATGATTGTGAGCAAAATCAGCTCTGCTACCGAAATAAGTGAAGTAACCCAAGATTCAAAATTAACACCTTGAAAGATAAATATGAAATTGATCACTAGGAGAAGTATAGCTACTACTATTAAGAGCAAAAGTGTCTTTATTCCAATTAATGGGGTTTCAAGTTCTTGTTTCATTAGATCACCTAAACTAATCTATTCCCTGATTTGATAGAATAAAGAATTCTAATACAAATATACTCATGGTCTGCAGATTAATATAAATTGACCTGGAGGTATTGCATACTCCAATACCAAATGATTCTTGAAGGACACAACAGTACACAGAACTATTATCCAATGGCATCATATAAATTTATCTCATAAATTTCACAATTCTGTTCAACTCAGATGAGAAGGAGCAAAGTATCAATGTCGAAGAGACTAGTGATTCTCAATAAATCGCGAAAATTTATCAACCTCAATTAAATTTGCCTCTCTCTTTAGCTCCTTTCCTGTGTGAAATGGTAACAATGCAGTAAGTTTGTCTGGCCATGCTTTCATCATATCTTTTGACAGCCAGATTCTTCCAAGCAAGGCTGCAAGTATAAAGACAAACAAATAGAGAAGAAACACATAAACTGACAAAGTTCTTTCTAGATAATTTTTAAATATATCTCGAAATGTGAGACTTAAGATACTGAAATTTACCAGATGAAGAAATACTTCACTAAGCTGTGAAAATGAAATAAGTAATTTAAATTTAAGTGGTCTTATAGAACTCAGAGTCCAAAGTACAAAGAGAAGATAACCACTTAAAAACATTGGGAAATTAAATAAATAAAGTAGTGTGGAACCACTGATTATTGAATAGAAAAGCACCATAACAAATAACATATTAGGCAGAGCCCAAAAAGTGACAAAAAGTATCTTATGTTGTTTATCCTTCTTCAGGTTGGTGAAAAGTTGATAAAGAATAATAACACGTCTTTGTGGAAAAAAATGAATGAATACCAAAATGCCTATGACTATTAATGAAATTATACTCTCGAACAAATTTTTGAAAGATATTCCCTGAAACACAAAAATTACTACAAAGATAAAAAAAAGGGTTATAGATGCAAATTCTAAAAATATCCTAGTGCCATTCATTCTTGAGTCTGAGGTATTAGACATTTTATCACCTAAAAAATACTCTTTGCAATTTTTATTGCAAAAAGATTCGATATTAAGAAATGTATTAATGCCATAACTAACAAAAATGCATAAAATGGTACAAGCTGTGTTAATTTCGCCAAGATTGAAAGTTCAGCTGTTGCTGTTGCCTCAGCAACTGTTTTCCAAAGAATTGATGAATAGAGGACAATCATAATTGGTAAAATAATCCATCCCTCTTTGAACCACTCTGGTAATTGATACAAGGGGTCTTGGGTTGGACTATAGGTATCACTCATAATAAAAGAAAGAGCAGCTCCAAAAAACATTCCACCCAAACCAGTCAAATATTTGGATGCAGAGGTAACTGGGAGTACTAAACCAGATATGAAACTCATTACATCTATAAGAGCATATGAGATATCTATAGGTGTCGTATTGGACTCTGGTATTCTGGTGGTTTCTGCTGAAAATTCGTTGAAGTGTAAAAACACTAATGATTTTCTATTAAAATATTTTTTTTAAGCAGAAGGTCTGGGTCGTTCTAAGATTTTCAGTAGAAAAAAAGATCGTTAAACCAATGTTTTTAATATCGTTAAAATTATCTATTCTTAAATTGAGGGGACAAATCTAACTACAATAAAATACATCGAAAAATAAATTAAATGTATCCAAAGATAGTTACTAATCTCAAATTCTGGGTACTTAGATGAAACGAACTCCCAGAGTAAAAATCCAGGGTATTTTGATCTTATACATCCCACAGCTTCCCTTTCAATATTGCTTTGAATGTAATTGCCAAAGAAACGATAGCCTAATGCTAAGATGGCTGTAAAAGGTAACCAAAAAAAACTAAGAGCTGGTAAAACGATAACATTCCCTAGTGATATCAGATTATTAAGAATATTAGAAAAATACAACCAAAACAAAACAATGACAGGAAGGTAAACAAAGATTAGGTGAAAACTTACAAAACCGAAGAATTTTCCACGAGTGCTCACTTCACACTTTATTACCTCCAAGTATCCCAAACTCTTGTTAACCAGAAACAATAGAAAAAAAAGACTAATAGACAACAGGATAAAAATCGCAGTCAAAGTAAATTGTTTGTTATAATTCACACCTTGATCATTTTGAAACAACTCAGTCAACAATCTAAGGAATATTACAATCGCTATTGTTAGCTCTACAATCAACGTGCTACCTAAAATAATAATTCTTTGTGAATTCATTTAAACTTGGACATCTCCTGCAATCAGTCTGTAGACAATTACTAACAAATAGTGGTAATAAATCATTAAAGTGAAGTAACTAAATAGGTCCGGGATCAAACTTATTGTCATAAATGAGGTGACAAACCCAGAACCAACATCTGCAGATAAGCGTATAGCTATTGGTGTTAAATACACGATAAGTGTTGTGATTATTCCAGGTAGTATCTTACTTGAAGCCCAACTGGGAAATAGATTAGAAATTGTACCCTCAGGATTTGCAAGGAAGGGAATTAGATTCGACAGTAAATAGCCCCCTATTTTTGCTAAAGATGGTGCCATAGTTAATCCCAATATTCCAAATGAGCTCGCAAGTAAGAGCTGTAACAGAGCTAATGCGACAACACTTCCGCGGTGATAATATGCCATCCATCTTGCTTCCTCTGGTGATATTTGAATTATGTAAAATAAATTCAACAATGTCTGAGTGACAATTGAGACAAGACCAATTCTCTTTGCCTCAAGTGAAATCGGGGTAAGACCATAACCTGATGGCTTTGATGGTGCAACTAGCATGGAAAAGGCTAAAAATTCAATTACTAAGTTCAAGGCAAAGAATACAAAGGAATTAATCTGTGGATTTACACCTAATGTCTCTGGTAGCTCTATTCTAGGAAACAAATAAGGTGTAAGAATACGAAATTCTTCAACACCATCAAAGTTTAAAACCAAATCTAGAGGAGGGGTAATATCCATCTTGATAAAACGAGTTATTCCAGCAAATGTTATTATACCCCCATTACTTTGAGTTGCCACATTTATTGAATACTGAGCGCTGATGGTGTAAAATATGGTGTGTAACAGATTAATAAAAAAACTTTTGACATCTTCTACAATTGGTAGGAGTATATTGTTGGCGATGAACTCTCCAGCCTCCTTTACCCCGTCGACGGTGACGCCGTCCTTGATGGTCTGTAGGGCTCTGACTGTGAAGGTGAAGAACTGGCTCAGCGCTTCCACCAGGGTCGCCCCAGGCTTGCCGATCAGCCCCATCACCCACAGGTTCTGCTGCCAGTTGTCATCCTCATCAATATGTTCAGCAACAAATGGGTGGGTTACCATAGAATTAATTACCACGTTAAATGATTCCTGATGGGTACAAGAATACACAAACCTATTATTCCTTAATATCATTTAACTTTATCGCACATCTGCGTTCCTATTGTATTATTCTGAGTTGTTTCATTGAAGCTTGTTTTGATCTATACCATAGTTATAGAGCACTTGGTGAGGTTTCTCCCTCAGGTTATTTTCTGGATTTTGGACTGCCTAGGATAGAGTTAAAGGACAGAAAAAACACATCTATTAATCCTATCCCCACCAGTCTAAGCGCTCCATAGAAGAAGATTGGAGGGGAGTAAACATAATCAAGCAAAACAATGATATAAATCAAAAACCAGAAGAAATAGTAGAAAATATCCCAAAATGTAGGTGTTTTGTGATTTATTATCTTTAGAAAAGAGAGAAGATACTCTAGCGCTACCAATACTGCAACAATCAATTTAAAAAGAATATCTACTTCGAAAAAGTAGCTAAGCACAAAAAGGAATGCAGTGCCTGCCAATCTTGTTGTCAACAATATGATCCTGTCTCTTTCCATATTATCAAAAAATCGAAAATCAAAGTTTAAAGAGGGTTCAGTGGCAATATCATATAAAAAGAAAATAGCCAAATAAAGTATCCATGCGCTTTGTGAATCTATTATTTCAGACAATGCCATCAGCATCACAATATAAATAAAAATAATACCAGAGAAAAAAGGAAACTGAATATTTTTCCTCAATTTATCATTGTTCTTATAAAAACTGTAGCCTTTTGACAAAAGCATGACGATAAGAATTCCCCAGATTAAGTTTGTACTTACGGAAGGTTCAACCAAAAGATGTATGGGATATAATATCATGGCTAAACTTGACCTTATGTACAAATTAAGATTTAAGAACTGCTCTGAATTCATGTGTCTTACACCGCTGAGGAAAATCTTTTCAATAAGAATGTAACACCCAGAAATATAAAGGGTAATAAAATACCTGAAATAAAGCCTTTATCCCAAGTTCCTGTTTGGGCAACAGGATCTGTTTTTCCGAACCTATCCATGAGACCATAAGTTATAAGTTCAGAAATACTTATCACTGTTATCCACGATTTCATTACTTGTGTAAGCTCTGCTTCCACAACATTATCGAAGAAATCATCAATTGCAGTTAGCACGAGAAGCCCCCTAGCAGTCATCTTAACCAAGAGCGACTCCTTCTTCACTACATCAGTAACTGAATCTGCATCAGGAATCACCTCATTTCCTTTACCACCAAACAAAAACTGTTTTGCTTTGTACACCTATCTATGTTTAATTTGTATCTCTTAAGTTTTTTTCATGTTTTACTCTCAATTTGACTTATAAAGAAGATTTGAGACAGATTGCCATTTCGAAGAATCCCTAATTTTTTTTTAGGAGATTAATTGGATATAAATTATTTGAACTCATAAAGTTCACTTATAGGGAATCTTCCCTCCTCAGGTCAGCCTTAATTGTTAAAAATGAATCAAAATACTATCAATCTGACCCAAACTTTCTGTGTATGAAACCTTTTTGCTAAAGTTAATTTTGTTAGTGTTAATTTGAACGTGAAATCTTGAATGGACTTAGAGCAAATTTAGGGTTTAAACAGAATATTTCAATCATAATTATATAAAACACACCCTGAATTACGTAAAATAGCTCAGAATGAGAATCAACATACTCAAGAATAATCATGAGATAAATTATGAACCAACTTGCAAAATAAAATATTTCCCAGATTGAGAGTTGAGATGGTTTTTTCTTAAGCAACACGCTTACTAAGTATGAAACAGAAATTAGTAATATCAGCCCAATTCTTACCTGAGTGACTAAATGGGGAAGGAAGCTCATAAGAAAAAGGGTTAACACCCCTAAAACCCTAAAATTCAACATAATAAGATTGGTTTTATAAGACCAGAAATTTTTGTCAACTACTAAAACAATTTCTGATTTTTGATAGTCACTAAGAATATCAAAGTAGAAAGCGAACCCCAAGAAAAATAGCCAAGAAAGGTAGTTACTTGAGACAAGAGATTGTCCAGCTATATAAAGCCATGGAAAAAAAGACATTGCATAAACAAGCTTAACATCTAATCTAAGATATTTAACCCATTTATTTCTAAATTTAATTCTAAAATAGTACAAGCTATAGGTCTTGGAGATTATGAAAAATACAATAATACCCCACAAAACAATCTGACGGAGGGGATGTTCATAAAATAAATAGACTGGGTAGATCGTCAGGGTTAGGATGGTTCTCAAATAGAAATTTAATGAAACAAAGAGCTCTGTTTTCATAATCTACACCGCAGATGAAAATATTTTCAAAGTCCAAGTGACTAATAGAAGGACGGTTGGTAAAACAATAGGAGATAAGAACTTTTTGTCCCCAAATCCTATTTTTGCCTGTGGGTCAGTTTTACCAAATTTATCCATCAATGCATAGGTTACTACTTCTGAAACACCAATAACAGCCAACCATGAGTACATAATGGGTGTTAAGCTCGCATTTATCACATTGTCATAAAAATCATTCACTTGGGCTAAAAAGACAGCTAAAGTATATCCTACCTTTGCAGCTGGTGTATACTTCTGAGTTGATTGCTTTTCAATTACATCCCTTTCAATCTTTTGATTTTTGCCTTTAAAAATTGTTTTTAAGGACTTTCCTGTTTCATAAATTAGAAAAGATAATGGTAGTATAAACTTCAATGCTGAGAGCCAGGCTAATAAGAGTTTATCAAATTCATCCAAGTCAGATTTCGTCCAAGGATTCAGGTTTCCAGGTGTGACTCGGTTCCTTTCTCGAATCATAATTAGAACACTAAAGAGCAAAACAATAAGACCAGAAACCCGTCCAATCACTGAGCCTATCATCATGACCAAGGGCCCACCGGGCATCCAGCCAGTCTTCTGTGACAATGCTTGCAAGATGTATCCTGCGTTAAGAAGGTTTAACCCAATTCCCTGTGCCCACACAAGGCTGTCGATGCTGTCTGTAGCGGGAGAGGGCGTCTCAGCTCCGAGCACTATTTCAAGCAACACCTTGAGTAAATCCATCTCAATTGACTTTTGGCCAACACTCAGTCTTATAGTCGAGGTGCCCACGAGCAGCACATCAATGTTGACAGTGACTCCATCAATGTACGATGTCACACCGACACCCGTTTGAGTTGTGACCGTGTGATGCCCAATGGACAGTTCTTCAGGCATCTGAAATATAGCTGTGATCGTTTTTCGGATCATAGAAACCAGCGCTTCCATTATTGGTTTGATCACACTGTTCACAAGAAAATCACTAATTACCTTGACCCTAGGGACGTAAACACCTTCCCTGAATACCTCTAGATTAATAAAAGAGTAGCTGTAGTCACTTTTACTTGTAAATGACTTCTGATGGAGGCAAGGATACACATATCTGATATACATTTAAGTCATTTAAGTTTATTGTACATGCTTACATTGTCGTTTCACCCAGATTTAAACGATTTACCTTTATAACAAATATCAAATCCTTTTGATTTATCGAGAAGTCCAGACTCAACGGAAGAAATAACTAAAGATTTCTGACAATTAAAATAGATCAATATAAATTTCCTGAATTAAATTTGTTATTCAATTTATAACACCGCTTTTCTATTTTTTACACTGATAATTGTCCGCAAAAGTGTTAAATAATAGTATTTTGCAAAAATCCTTATTTGTTCTTTTGTTTGTTCTTCTGTATCTCTGCCTTTACAATTTTTGCATATTCAGGAGATGATAGCAAACCAAACAAAAAAATAAAAATTATTGCATTCCCTAATTAGAAGAGAAATATACTAGATGAAAGATTACTGTTAAATGTACCAAAGATCAAAGTATACAGAAAATTGCCTGGGAGAGCATCACAGGTGTCAATGCTACTGTAAATGTTACAAGAAAGAATTGTCTGTCCCACTATCAAATAACCAAACTCTATCATGTAAACAGCTCCTAAAATCAGATATTTTGTTCTTTCTACTGAATTATCACCATTATCAAGGATTGTGGTAGAATAAAGCAAGAAAGATGATAAGATTAAAGCAAAGCCAAATGTTATACTAAATAGCACTATGGTTAAAGATAAAGACCCCCTATCCCTTAACTGCCAAATCCAAGGAAAAAATGAAGGTGTAAGAAGGACAGCAGGTAGGATCAGGGACCAGTTTAACCATCTTATCAGATGATTCTGCCAATACTCAAACCTTAAAATTCCTGTGAAGAAAGATGTGAGCAAAATCAGCAGAAAGATGAAAAGACTCAAATCTCTCAATAATCCAATCACCAGTAAATCACTCCATCATTAATCCTTATATTGTGGAATTGATACTTTAAATATGCAAAATATCCTATCAAAAGGGCAATTAGTAAATTTAATGCATAGCTCATAGGTGAAAAAGCGGCTATTGAAGTTATTATCCCAGCTATGCTGTAGATAGCAATAAATGAAAAGTCTCCAATCATTGGACTCGAAATCTCAACTAACAAGTATGACACTTTAACATCACCCTCGTTGATTTTCCTTTGGATAGACAACCAAATAGACTGGTGGTAAGTTTTCCCTTTCTTTCACATATATGGCATATGGCATCCCATGATCATCAATTTCCTTAGGAATTGGGAGGTCAATCCCATCTATCTGTCCATACAGCTCAAATTCAGATCGAAGGGTTTCATCAAGTCCCTGATACTCTGTGACCAGAATATATTTATAGTCAAGGGTTTGAAAGAACAAATCATCATTGAAATTTAATGGGTTATAGCGAAGATCTAATAGCAAACCTTTGTTTCCTTGGAAATCAGTTGACATGATTTTTGTGATATTGTTATGCTTTAGATCAAAATATCTTATATAATTACCATTGACCCCAAACCTTGGAACTTTGGTAAGAGTAAGGTGAGAAAGGATCAGAACAGGTTCAGATTTGAACCTTGAGAATTTTAAGTATCGGACTATGATTGTGAGAATCCTGATTAGGGGAAAATAATAGTTTATCAAAAGAATTGTTTTGCTTTGATTTGCTGCCTTTGACTCATTTCTTGTGCTTAGAATGAAATCCCGCAATCTTATACTCTGAATGAAATCAATTTGTTGCTCAGCTAAAAATTTTCTAAAGCTAATGCTATCTAACAATGAATTTTTCCAATAGAAATAAAGAATGACATCAAGGAACAAGATTGAACAACCGACCAAGAGAGAAATTTTTGTTAAGTCAATAGAAATTGTGGTTTCTTTAAGATATCTAAGTACCACAATAGTAACAATGACTGATGATACAGACATAAAGGTAATTAACACTGTCCAACGTGAATTAAAGATTGACTTGTAAAAGTTTAAAGGGGTTACGAGTGTTAGGGCAAATCCAAATGGTACCATGTAAATAGAGAAGAACATCATTATAAGATAATAGGTATCCCCCCAGCTATACTGTATTAAAGAGAAACTCTGATTCAATGAAGCAGCACCAATTACTATAGTTTGAGCAACCACTTGCATCAGCAATGAGAGATTTAGTACGCGAAATTCACTAAAGTTTGAGATAAATGGATAGTCAGTCGCAGCATTTGAATTGATTCTGTTGTAGAAATCATTGATTAACGCAAAAGTGTAAAATTCCGAAAGATAGTCTGCTTCAATCTTAATAGGTTTTTGTCCATCCACTTTACTTACCTCGTCATTATTGAGAAGCTCAGAAACCTTAAAAATAAATCAATTGTGTTTATCAAAAGATTGAGCTTTGTATCTGGAATGAGTGCATCCAAATTTGAATACTTTTTTGCTGCTTCCTTGAGCTTTTCTTCTGTACTTATGGTGAATCTCTCTGTTTTTGGAGTTTTTTCTCCAGTATTGATTATATTTATAAAGGTTAGTACTACTTCTTTCATGGATCCGATATAAGTTAAATCACCACTCATTAATAAATTCTCTGCTGTCCCAACCCTAATACCTATCAAATGAGCAATAAACAAGACTGGATCCCCAATTATCAAATCTCTGTCTGCGATTAGTTTGTACAGGAATGAAAACACCTTTGATTGAAATATTTCTTAAAATATCGGAAATAAGATAAGAGATATTACCTTGGTTGATTTGCTTTTGTCTGAGAGAAGCATTCCTCTATAATAAAACAGGTTGATCACAAACATTGTAAAATATACCCTTGCCAGGAACTGGTTGATAAACAGGAAGGTCATAGAGTTAAGGCTCGATTTCAGGAGTAGAGCGGTTGCCAATGCAGCAAACAGGTTTGAAACTGAAAGAGCAATCTGTATCCCTGTAGCCTTCGGCTTGTCTGTGCTGAGCAGTGGGTAGATCAACCAAAAGCTCACCATGTTCAGAGCCTCAATTATAAGAACTGAAAAGATGGTGAATCCAGCTGTCCGATAATCAATTAAAAGCGTCTCAATTGATACAGCAACCTCAGAAAGCAGTTTGTTGAAGTTGATGACAAAAGAGTCAATCTGAAATTTAACATTGTCACCTGTCACAAGCATGGCGAAGCCTAATTTTGTACCTGCGATTGATACTGTGGGAACTGCCCCTGAAGACCTTGTGACGTCAGGGAAAACGGCACTTAATAGTGAGAACAGACCATCTGTCAGGGTGTTAGTAAAGACCCCCAATACCTGAAGTATGACCTTAAAGACCTCTGCCATAATATAACTACCGGCCGCCTTGGTCCCGTCGACGAAGCTGGTGACGCCGTCCTTGATGGTCTGCAGGGCTGTGGTACTCATTGTCCAAAGCTTGCTGACAAAGTCCACCAGGGTCGCCCCAGGCTTGCCAATGATGCTCATCACCCACCGGTTCTGCTGCCAGCTGCCAGCAACATCAACGCACATCGTGATTAATCCATCATAGACAAAGTCAGCAAAGATCAGAGAAACAAAATTTGTTGGGTTCAACAAGTCTGCAATACTGTGGTTAGGCAGGATGAGTAAGGTCTCATAAGAGGTCTGGTGCATACAGGGTACTGGTCTGTTCATAAGTAAAAGTACAAGACCATTAAAGCTTCCCTTTATATAAATTTATCCTACAGAAAGTGATCGGTAGAACAGAAGCTTGATCAAGTATATGTCCTGATGAAAAGAGAGATACAAAAATCTTTGACTATACAATGGAGTTGTTCCTAGCCTATAAGGATTGTAAGTAGTCACTTTGGAAGCTTAATAACGATATAAATCCTGTAGAAGTGAGAATTTTTGGTTAAAATAACTTCAGCCAAATACAATGTGAACTTATTCATTTATTGGTCTATTCAGGATCAAATTCTAATCACGTTCTACTTAAAAAAAATTTACAAAAGATTTTCCACAAAAGGATTATTGACACCCATTATTTCTTGCATGAGATACAAAATCTGTGTAGATAGTTCATGCTTTTTTATGAAATTTACTATAACACTCTCATTTTGTAGTAAAATGATTGGGGGATAGAGCTGATCCAAATATTCCTCAGTCACCTTCAATTTTGTATTAAAAACTTCTATAATCAAATGAGAGGTTGTGTTTGACTGCCTAAATTCTTTTATAACATCTTGGGAAATGTTTAGGTCTTCTATCGGATTGTTTGAGAGGCTTACAAACAATGTTGATTCAGGAAGGTGTAAAAGCCAATCTGAGGGGAGAATGGTCAATTTTTGGAATGCAAGGTTTACAAAATAGGGTAACTTTGATCTGTTGGGAGATAACAACGCACCATACCTCCCAATATATCTCAAAAATTGAATTGATTTTTGATAATCATCCCAGTCCTCCATCCGATTGCGATAAATTAGTGGAATACCTATAAATGCCAAAAAGAAATACATCAGTGGGAAATAAACTCTAATCAATTGAATTAGCAAACCTTTCTCGAACACAGAGAAATTGGTTAAAAAATCTGGCTGGACAACCATGTATAAAACAAAATATCCCATAGCTCGCTTGGGGGACAATTCAATAGAAACTTTAATGTGTAAAACTGCGAGGAGTATGAAACTAATGAAGATTAAGAAAATTAAATTAAAGTACCAAACAAAACTATTGGGATTATTGGACAGATTAAACTCAGTTCCATAGGTTATAAAACTTAGAAATCCAACATCAACAGAAACAATGAATATTGAAATACCAAACCTGTTCCAATATCTATTAATTATATCTGAAATATTCATTGATGTTTCGCCACCAGATCTGCATAGACCACACTAAGTCTCAGGTGATAGATTATGAACTTACAGATGCGAAAAATGCTTACTGGAATAGCAAAATTTACTGTAATTTCATAAACAAATTGTTGTGAAATCTTCTTTAGCAGGACTTCAAACTCTTTAGTTGTACTCATAAACTCAATGAAATAAAAGCTTTGAAATGAAAAAATTGTTATTTTAATTAAATTATAGAAACAGACCATTACCTGCTCTAAAATGGGTTTTAGAAGTTTATTCACTATATAATCCCCGACTCCCCTCACCTCGTTGACAGTAACGCAGCCCCTGATGGTCTGTTGGTTAATAGACCTGACAATGAAGTCGCTGTGTGTTCCAATTCCAAAGGTTTCCTGATGAAGGCAAGGGTACACATACCTGATATACATTAAAACCATTTAAGTTTTTCTCACATTTAAGATGGGTTCACCCCTCTCCCATCATCACTGGAGAGTCTTTTTATAAGAACGTTCTAACATAATACAAGTACAACAATGAAGCAATACCAAGAATAAAGGTAAGAAGTGTAGCTAGGTTGGGAAATAGCCGTCTCACATCCTTGTGATACTCAGTTAATGTTGAATCATGGGTGAAATAAAGCTTGAGAAGAGCAACGAAGAGCAGATGGTCTTGCTGTGTCTTTAGATAAGTTATTGTGTCCTTTTCCAGTGGAAGTTTGTACTCAATTGATCCAGGTATAGTTATAACCATAATAAACAAGAAGCTGTAATAGAAGGGGTCATCAATGTAACCTTGAAATATCACAAGCATAACAAATATACCCCCAAATCCAAAAAATGAATAAATTAATGCATTGTTATAGTACATAAATCGACCACGTCCTCTTTTAAGGTTTAAGTATGACTCAGAAAAAGAGTTATACTTCTGTAGCCCAATAAATCTTGAGAGCCTAAATTTCATATAGCTGAGGCTATAAAACATAAGAATGACATAGATTGTATACAGCAATGAAATCAATATCCTGAGTAGCACTAAACTCACCCTATTTCACCCTATTTTGTGCATCAGCCCAGAGGTATGTGTTAAGGAAGTGGTACCCAGTCAAAGAGATACCATACAGACACTTTATTGGTCCCATTCCATATGCAGATGGTTTCTCCTCTATATGTTCCTTTCCTACCTCAATCAGTGATTTTATTAATTTAACTGGACTTATAGAACCACCCAGCTTTGTCAACAAGCTGGGGAAGAGTGTAACCGCAGCAAAACTATGAAGGAACACATATCCTTTATTACACCATATCATTTAAATCTATTGTGCATAAAAATTCAGCTCGATAACTTTCAACAGGTAAATAAACTTATCAGAGAGTATACCAAGTTATGATGGGACTTGTTGTACATGAGATGGGGTATTCATCCTAAAATCTCTTGCTCTTATAACCCTTTGAATTAAATAGAGAACCAAAATGATTAGGTAATAAGCGTAATTTGAAACAATAAAATTGGAAACATCATCAAGAAAATTCAATGGCTTTCCAGATACAACAAATGGGGTGTCCTTAAAGGGGTTAAACAGGAGAAAAAGCCCATAAAGAACCAGAAGATTCTGATAGACTATTTTAAAAATTTTCTCTGGTGTCAGCCTTCTAAGCTGAAGCGGATCCATCTTTCCTGTTGAAATTGAAAAGAAGATTATGATGAGAAGAATCTTTAGCCTGTAAGGAAACGGGACAAACAGATTCCACGTTCCAAACAAGACCAGAAGTAGCACAAAAACCCTTAATTTGTTAGAGGATGGGGATTGATCATTTTCAAACTCAGCATTGTTAAATGAGAAATCAACAAAAAATAACACAAAAAGCTGAAATACTGTAAGCTCTATCCCTCATCGAAGCCAAAAAGGTGGGAGATTTCCTATATAGAGGAAAATCCAAACAGATTTTTTGGAAAGAACATCCATATAAACATGATCATCAACTTCATCCTTCTCTTTCATTATTAAAAATAGTGAAATCAAAAGAGTAAAAAATATAAAGGACCCAAAAATTATTAAAATAATGCCAATTGGTCTTAATTCTCCGTAGACTTTCACTGAGAACCAGTGATTTGAAACACCAAAAAAAATATAAATCTGTGTTAAGAGAACTAAAAATTCTCTGAGCCAAAAAACAATCTCTCTCTTCAACATCTCAATTCACCACCTGTTAGTAATGGATTTAAACACAAATATCTGGAGTAGGTAAAAAATTCCCAAGAAGACTGAAAGCATTTGTATTGCTCTAATGAACCCTTCATTTGTTGGATCAGTTCCTATCAATACTCGAGTTGTGAGTCCACTTACTCCCATTGCAAAGAGGCTTAGTATCATTGGTACGGTAAGACCTGTATTGAAAATGTCTGATATGATACTTAGACCTGAAAGTGAGGCTGTTTTCTGTTTCTATTGTTAAAATTGGTTGATGGACACAGCTATGCATAGAACTATTAACCAACGTTGCCATATATAGTTTTCCCATAACCCTTTAGGGTACTGTTAAAACCATAGAGATCGAATACTTCCACAGTGCACAATTTGTTCGAATTAGATGTGACCTCTTCATGCTAGGTAGAGGGGGACTGTAAGACTCCTGCTATTAAACTAACCTACTTTTTACCTATGCCAAATGGTAACCCAGATGTCATTCTCCCATAAAAATAGATTAACTCACCCAGTAGAAATACCCTTATAAGAAGTTGAAGGAAGTCTGCACTAATTCTAAGTCCAAACAACAAATTTAAGGGGGAAGGGGTGAAAAATTGACTTGAAACGGGATTCAACACAAGAAAGTAAACCAGAGCAAACTTTACCATCCAAACAATCAGCATCAGATATGTGTTAACATCTTTCTTTACCTGTTTCATCCACAAAAACACTGTCAGAGGGATGAAGAATCCCCAAAAAGTTACTAACTGAAAGAGCCAGACACCTGGGATCAAATAGATCAGGAACAGAAGAACGAGAGACACAGCGGGTAGACGGTATGCTTTAGGGTTACCTTTTTCAAGATAGGTTCTCATCAACAGAGCTTTGTTTATTAACAACGGTTGCCAAAACAAGAAGATAATTCCTAAGAAGAATGCTAAAAAGAATGCGTAGAAACCTGAACCTGAGGAGGTAAAGAATAAAAATGGGATAGCCAAATAGCCTATTTGAAAAACTGCATCAGCGATCCCATTATCTTTGTCTGAATGTTCCTCGTTATCAATATACTCCGTAAAGAGAACTGGATCATAGCAGCTAATTATTGCAGTTACCCCTGTTAATAAAACAAAACCGCCAACTTGATGACGATTGAGTGAAAAACTGACGGAAAGTACGACCAAAAGGTTAAGAGAGAAAAGAATGATAAACTTGATCCAGAGATACAACTGCAAACCTTCTCCCCTTATTTTTCCTTTGACCAAATTTCTTGACTCCACCGTTATAACTCACCTTCAGAAATTACTCTAGAGGAAAATGTGCCTGCTGGTATATATAGCACTCTAATAAATATTGGATTGATCATATATCTAAAATCCTTATTTATCCTTACTAGACAAATTTTGAACGATTGAGCTACCGATTAAAAATAAGAATATAAAAACAAAGAGTCTAAATATTAAACTTGACCACATCATAATTTGAAAGGGCATATTTTTTGTTCTGTATAGTTGTGAGCTATAGCCAATTAAAAATACGACTGTGATTAAAATGTGTTGGATCAAAGCATTAATTATCTCCCAATTGACTCTAGAGATTGATTTTTTGCTTTCACTAATTGGGAAATAGCTATAATCTTTCATTTTATTTATAAAGTCATCAATTGAATTGGAATTTACTAAAATATAATTTATACCATCCCAAATATAGAGCTTGCTTTTAAAATTTTGACTTAGGGTTGCTTGAAGGTTAAACAAAAATTCTAGCATCAGAAACGGTTGTAAAAAGACGGGGAGAGGAATTATCTTCCTTATATACTCATTTTGTGGTGTCGTATAAGTTTTCGAAGGATTATCAATAATCTCTTCTTCAATTATTTCAAATATTTCCCTTTTTATTAAGATATTTTTTTTATTTGTAAAATCAACGTGATTGAACTTCTTGGAATAAATTTTTATCCTTGAGACTAAGAATAGATATATCGTTGCTTGTATTAATACTTCAGTTAAGACTACAAGTCCTATATAACCCACTTGAGAGGGGAGTCTAGTAAAATCTTCAATAGTTTTTGGACGCATAATTTGGTATACAAAAGGATATAACAAATAAATTAAATAATAACGAAGAAAGTAATTTACATTCCCATTATAGAAAATTAATTTTCTGTTGAGAGTGAGTAATTGTTTGATATTCATCTTAAACACGAACTCTAAATCCTAAGGCATAATTAACTAAGCCAAAGATTATATGGTAGTAAGCATAAAGCATAATAGATTGACCGTAGGCCATAAATCTTGAGGCTTGATCAGCTTTCGCTCTAGAATCCTTTACTTTTGGAAATGCAAACCTGAATGGTAAGTATCCTGCAATTAAACCCAAACCTGCTCCAATGAGCAACCCAACGAAGTTGTTATCAGAAAGTGCAGAAAAGTCTAGGTTATAGATCATATTATTTACCTCTTCCCCAACCCTAAAAACAAGACTTATAGATGAAGCCCTTTGTGCTACTAAATTTAATATCTTCCACATTAATCCATCTTGTTTTAGAAATGAAACGATTGATTTTGCCAGCTTTAACTTTGAATTTTTATCCATATTTTTGGCTAAGTTTTCAAAAATTGTTTTACCAGATCTAATTTGTGTGTTAAGTTTTCCCAATCTTCCATTTCCTGAGTTATATTTAATTATTCCATCATCTATAAACTCACTGCGCTTAGTGTGTATTTGTTTTAACAGACTTAACCCCATTATTATATGAAATACGGTATTTATGCCAGTAACTTGCTGAAACCTCTTTTTATCATCCCAAAATGTAATCAAGGGGGCTATATTTGCAATAAGGTTTACGAGTGTTGCAGCCAACACGGCGAAATTAAGAGTCCCTACTGTTTCAGGGGTTGGTGGGAAAGGCTTTGCAAAAATCTGAATTGCTAAGTGACCGATCAAATCTACAAGGTGTAATCCCAATGCAGTAGATTGTGGGGTGGATAACCCCCCTAATGTTTCAAATTTAAACCCTGATAAAAAGACCGGATCTAGCACACTAAATTTAAAATTTTTTAAATTATCAGAAGAAATAATCAGGTAAACCCTATTTACATCAAATTGTACTTCTAAACCTAACAGAATCGAACTTCCCTCTTTGAGTTTATCTCCAGAAACTGTATCATAACTCAATTGTGGTATCAATGTTGACATTGTAAAGAAGAATGTTTTGATTATCATTTTTAATAAAATTTGAATTACAGCATTAATTACTAATTTTAATGTATCAACTATGTATTGTCCAGCCGCCTTGATCCCGTCGACGAAGCTGGTGACGTCGTTTTTGATGGTCGTTAAATCATCTTGTGTCACGCTGAACACCCCAAAGAAAAAGTCCACCAGGACCCAGCCGGGGTGCCCAATCAGCCCCATCACCCACAGGTTCTGCTGCCAGCTGCCAGCAACATCAACGCACATCGTGAGTAATCTGTCATAGACAAAGTCAGCAAACACCTGAGAAATAAAATTTGCTGGGTTCAACAAGTGTGCAATACTGTGCTTAGGCAGGATGAGTAAGGTCTCATAAGAGGTCTGGTGCATACAGGTTGCTGATCTATTCATAAGGAAAAGTACAAAACCATTAAGGCTTCCCTTTATTTAAATTTATCCTACAGAAAGTGATCGGTAGAACAGAACATTCTTTGTGGAGAGATTTCCACAGAATTCCTCTACAATCAACATCCCTCGTCACCCCCTTAAGCTCCACCGTGCACGCCAGCACTCCGCGTGTTCACTCTCCTCCCCACTGCTTAGCTTTTCTATCTGTCTGTAGTATCTTTTGTTTATGAGCTGCTTCAGATAATTCAGTACAAGTTAGAAGAATATTCCTAGTGAAGTAGTTAATTCTAATATCGCGATAAATTGAAAGATCTCAAGCTTTGAGTTAGCAACAATTAACAAAACTATTGTGATAAACGCCAAAAGAGAGGCTTCGCTTAAACTTAAAATCTTCTCATATTCTATATTTGATACAAACTGATATTCCTCTATGTACCCATTGTATTCCATGTTTGAGAGATAAAAATCAAAAGTTCTCGGATAAATGATAAAAAACATGAAATGACTAAGTGTTATAAAGACAATAGTAAAGACAAAAAAACCTGAGGTAAGCGTTTAATTTAGATAAAGCATCAATTCAGATACCAATAACCCAGAGAGAAGGGAAGCATCAGCAAAAATGAAAACAATGGACTCAATGTGGAGGTAAGTACACATTAATTATTCAAGCTGACCCGCAAACTGCTTCTTATTCCTCTCCTTTCTGATTTCTGTTTTTTCTGATTTCTGTTCCAACAGTTGACGCAAAGGCCACGAAGATAAAATCAAACAAGATATAAGGTGAAAAAACATACCTGATCCCAGAAAATGATAGAACATAAAATGGTGGATCTGAAACAGATGGGCTATAAGTTATACTAGGTGGCTTTCCTAAAACATTGATGAGAAAGCCAGTCAAGAGTGCTACCAGCAGTGGAATTGATAACAGCAGTGGTCTAACGACTACAACATAGATTACTCCCTCAAATTCATCATGGGATTTCCAAAAAGAATATTTTTTCCTCAGCATCAGGCGAAAAGACCAGAGACGGTCATCTATATCAGGGTAAATAAATCCCATAATAACTGAGAAAAACAAAAAATAAATCATAAAATACCAGAAATATAACCACTGATAAATCGGTATACCAATTAAAATAATTCCGATCACGGTCAAAAGTAGCCTGTATTTTCGCAAGTTAAATCCAGCTTTTCTGGCAAATAATTGCCTCAGATTTATTTTAGAACACACGTCTTGAACTCGAAACACCCCAGACGCTGATCAACGCTATAAGGTTTTACAAAAATAATGAGATGTAGTAATACCCAAATTTTATTTTCTCTATAGCTGATTCCTTGATATAATATTGCTGTTTCTTGGTATTTATATCTTGATAGGCTTTATTTTGTTCATTGACTAGATCTACTGCATTTTTATATTCCACATTTCTATAAGCTAATCCATCTTTGCCCAAATGACTAAACCGATATTCCTTCACCCTTTTATTAATTTCATTAAGGCCTTTTTCCATCTTAGATATTTGGTTTTGGTCGTTTTGAAGCATCAGTTTAGGAAGGCGAAGTGCGAAAAAGTTCACCAGTATAGATTTTATACCTCTGGCAATTGGCAGGAGTATATTGTTTGTGGTGAACTCCCCGACAGCCTTTATCCCGACGACGGTGACGCCGTCCTTGATGGTCTGCTGGTTGATAGACCTGACAATGAAGTCGCTGGGTATTCCAATTTCAAAGGATTCCTGATGAAGGCAAGCATACACATATCTGATATACATTAAAACCATTTAAGTTTATCGCACAAAAATCATGTACGTAATCTTGCCCTCTCATGAAAATTAATGATGGACCCCTTAGTTTACCATATCTTTGCTCCTTGGATTCTGTTTAATCTTCAATCAGTTTCACGGAATAGGTTAACACATCTATGTCTCTATAGGAGAGCTATTCTTGTCAAGAGGAAAGTCAATTTTAAGCGTAAACAAATCAATTAAAACTAAATTAAGTAACACCCATGTCTTCGCAACCACATGGCCATTTACCAATGGAATTGAGTTTGTGATGCTTTCAAAAAATGTGAAGAGTAGCAAATTTCCAAGATAGTTGAGTGTCAGAAAACCAAGGATACCTAATTTCCAAATCGTAAAGTCAGTCAATGCTATATTCTTGATCATATTTACAAAGTATAACACCATAATCAGAAACATCCCTAAAATTCTTTGAAGAATCCAGTCACCAGCAAAGAAACTCAAAAAATACAATGAGACTATGGTGATTACCCTAAAAAAGTAGAAACCAATACTATTTTTCTCAAGGGTCTTGGGAGATATTATAAATTTAAACTTAAATTTCGGGTCATCTGAATTGGAATCTGTGAAAAACATGAGATATAATACCAGTAACATGAAAATTAAGTCTCTACTTACTATACTACTGATCAGTATTAGCACACCTATGACATAAAAACCCTGGTAGTTTTCCTTGGGGTCAGGCTCAATTATCCCTCGAAGTGATATCCGACTAATTATTTTGGAAATAACAAGCAAGATCACCATTCCTCCAAGGAGACCGAAACCTTCCCAACTTGAAAATGTTACATTATTAAGGAGCTGAAAGTAAAGCACTATTGGAAACAGCAGTACCATTATCTGCCTCAGAACAAAATTTACAATAGGGATGGGTTTTCGTTTCATATTCTAACTCCGTCGACGAAGCTGGTGACGCCCCTTTTGATCTCTGTGAGTGCCTTGTCTGTCAAACTCCACAGTTGGTTCACCGCATCCACCAGGGTCCAGGTGGGATGCCCGATCAGCCCCATCACAGTTTTCCACAGGTTCTGCTGCCAGCTACCTGTCACATCAACGCACATTATAATCAACCTGCTAATTGTGTGACTATCAAAGACCTGTAAAAGTGTAGATTTCATCATGTCTTCACCAATGTAGTTAGAGGATGAAAGCCTCAGATGAGGGTGATGTTGACAACTAGTTATTTCGTCCATAGGTAATGGTACAAGAAAACTAAGATTTACAGCTTAATAAATTTATCCTACCAAAGGTAGCAGCTGGATTGGGTTGTTGATACAATGTTTCAGAGAAAACTCCTTGAGGAGGATTCTTCACTAAAAAATAATTCTGTGGTTAAGGAGGTCCTCAATTATATGAATAATAGAATTACTATCCGGGGTCGACTCCATTTACCAATATCTGCTAACGTTATCATAAAATTTTGATGAGAGAGCTATATCAAAGAATATTGTAAAACCTTAAGCTCTTCTCTAGTTGTATATTTTATCTATATATATTATAAATTATCAACATTACGAATTGACACTTGCTCATAGATTAGATTCATCCTTATAATTTGAATTATACTCGTTAGCTTTTGCTTGGGTAAAAGAATTAAATACGCAGGAGCTAACCTTTGTATTTATACCTCAATTCTAGTCCTGTCTTGTGTATAAAGTGAATATTACAAGAAGGAAAGTGGTGGCCCAGATTGTAACAAGACTGAAAGTGTGGAAATTAAAGGAAACTCCACTGAGAAAAAAATAAATTAAAAAGATAAGACTCCAGTATAAAATCAAGATGTATTCTGCCAATAGGAATAGCCATAAAAAGAGTCCAGGGTACTTTAAAAGTATTTCTACCAATGGATTAGCAAGCAGCAGTATAAGTAAGGTGGGAGTTTCGTGTGCAAATGGATTATTAACCACTTTCGGATCAACTGTTTTGCGGAGGGCAAGCATGCTTCTTCCCATAAGTATCAGGCTCAGAAAATAAACAGAGAAAAATACAAAAGCGGTGATAATTGTGATATACCATTCTGGACTGAGGAGGATGAGCATCAGAAAAGCAGAAAACAAAAGTGTTGATTCTTCAAATATCTGTGACTTGTTGATATAATTTTCGGCTTTTGCTCTAATCTTTATAGAAACATAGGTTAAGAACAACCAAGACAGGTATGATATGACCGCAAAAGATAATTGATAACCACCAACATCAGATAAAGCACCTTTCCTAAGCAGAAACATTGTGTTAATCAGGAGCAAAATCCATCTTACCCCCCGATTTTTCAGTTTTCCTCTTAGATTTATATTTCCAAAAACCTTGTAAATCCAAAAATAGGTAAGGATCATTGCAGTTCCTAATAGAATTTGTGAGATTACACCTGTAATGTAATTCTCAGATAAGATATACAGAAGAAGCAATCCAAATGTGGAAATTGAGACCTTGTGTACCCTCGTCTCAGTCAAGAGTGCAAAAAATTTCACATCCCATTTTCTTTCATTCAAATATTCATGATATATTATATCCCAGTCTTCTCTTTCTGATTTGATCCCATTGGAATCGGAACTGGATAATGAGGGTTGTTTGTTTATCCTACATCATCTCCTACATCAATGAGTATATTAAGAACTTCCCAAAATAATATCCAAGCTGTACAAGTAGTAACTCATAAATGGGAACGGAAATTGATTTGATCTCATCAACTTTTTCTAAATCCTTTAGTATTATAAAAGTATTCCTACCTTTTATATTTTCTATAAATTCATTTTTTACTGGATGAGAGATATACCTTCCTTTACCTTTTTTCTCAAACAATGACCTTATTGCGATTTGATCTTTCATCATTTTAATCAAATCACCTATATAATAAAGAGAAGAGGTTCTTACATTCTTTAGAATTGAAAAACGATGGATGCTAAATTTATCACCAGAAATGAGGTAAAATAAATGTAAACCAGAATTTCTGAAAAATGACCTCTGTTAGAGACTTTAGATTGTTTCTCTTTATCCTGAATGAGCCCATTATCAGCTCCCCTTTTAGATGAGATTCTTGAGAGAACAAATTCTAACAAAAGGTAAAGAATTACTGTTGTGACTTCCACGACACCAAGAAAAATCAACTGCTTAGCTATAAGATCAAATAAGACTCCACTCCTTGAGTAGAAATAGATTATAATAAAAGGGGTCATTAATAAAATAACTATCAATGATCCAAGATATATTGTCCTTTCTAACTCAGATCTTAGTGTTTTTGTCTTGTAATAGATCATTTTTAGTGAAAATGGTAATATTGAAAGATTCAGACCAACCAAAAAAAACAACAAGCTTATAGAATAAAAGACCATGTTGAAAGTCGAAAGTACGAAGAATAGTGCCGAAAAGAAGTACAGAAAGAGGTTTGCTTTCAATAAGAGTTCAAGTGTCTTTTCTGAATATGAGGGGTTACATTCTTTTATTAAAAATTTCATTGTATTTACCTCAGAGTTTAAAATTCACAACTGTAGCACCTGTGTTGTAAGGGTGAGGAAAATCATTTCCGGTATTTTCACAATAATGGTATGAACTCCTTCCCCTATGGGTCTGATGATATTGTTGGAATTGAACTCACCAGCGTATTTCACCCGCTCGTTAAAGTTGGTGATACAGTCCTTGATGGTCTGCCGAAATACATCTGTCATTGAAAAACGAGTGAATGATCCAGCATCAAATGAATCCTGATGGAAACAGATGTACACATATCTATCATCCATTAATCTTATTTAAGTTTATTTCCCAAATTTTAGTTATTAGAAATTCTAAATCTTTGTGTGGTTTTATTTTTTGTTTAAGTTTGAGTACTTCATAACCTTTTGCCATTGCAGGGAATAAAAAGCTCAACCAATGACCAGAGATGCAAACACCAAGAAATCCAGCAATTACCAGATCATTTCGGGGAGGAAAGCCAAACCTAATCTACCACTGCTGCTATACCCGCTTTCAACAAATTCTGTAGTGTTTGCGGTGTTGTTTTTATGATAGGAAATGACTATTTGTTAGTGGGTCTGGGAACTGTTTTTTATATTAGTTACCTTGTCACAGGGATCTGTGATGATCTTTCAGGAAATTTCCGCATCCATTGACCTTCACTACATTTAACTACAATGTTTCATCAAGTTTTTTCTCTTTTAGTTAGGAAATGCAGTTTAGCTTGATTAATATAATTTTATTCGGATCACTAACCTAGTAAAGCCTAAAAAGACAACAATGTGTTGTAAGCTAGTCTTCATTGAGCGACTTCAATATTGACGCCAAATATTTCTATTATGTCATCCGAAATTTGAGTTGCCAAATCCAATAGCACTTCTGAATCTCGATCTTGAAAGATACTTGCTTTATTCTCGTTCAACTCAGCAATAAGATCATAATAATCTAAATTTTGCTCAATAATAAATTTTTTAATCTTATCTATTGAAAGAATGTTCTTTGGTGATTCAGAGTTAAAGATCGATTTTTCTGGAATATTGATTATTATTTTCATTCCAGTTGATAAACAAACGGGTAGAATTATCAGGATAATGAACACCCCAATGATCTCAACATTCAAAAGGATAGGATTGATTGAAGGCACGAATAATAGAACATAGATATTTGCAAGGATACTTATTAAAACGAAAAAGAAAAATATTTGAATGCTGTTTTTTCTGCAATTCCGAGCAGAAAAATAAATGATTTTTTGGTCTTTTCTATTTCTTCCTAACACCATAAATTTCTCCTCACTTATTAACCCTAGTAAAATACAAGTACCAGGAGTATCCTATATGCTTTTGGTTCCCAACTCATCCGAGCATTTAACATTAACAACGTTGCAATAGCTCCCATAGATATAGTCCAAGTACCTCCAAGCAGTAATGTATGTTCAAATACAACTTGGTTTATGTCTAAGGTTTCATAAATTAAATCTGTGGATGAAATCAATGGACTTTTAATTATAAATACATTATTATTTACGTTAAATTGTATGCCTTTGATTACTCCTTGTACATCAATGGTTAAAACTAGAGTATTTTGCTTTTTAACACAAATAAAATTGTTCAAAAGTTCAACAACATTTCCATCTAACATTGAAATTGTTTTGAAAATAGCAAAAAGCATTGTTTTTACAGTTATTGCTATAAATTGATGAATTACCTCAAGGACTGCATTCATAATATAACTACCGGCTGCTTTCACCCCATCGACGAAGCTGGTGACGCTGCTCCTAATACTCTGAAAGTTACTATACATGGTAATTGAGTGCTTTTCAGTTTCGAAATCAAATGACAGCTG
Source organism: Candidatus Heimdallarchaeota archaeon (assembly GCA_030149205.1). Classification (GTDB taxonomy): domain Archaea; phylum Asgardarchaeota; class Heimdallarchaeia; order Heimdallarchaeales; family Kariarchaeaceae; genus WAKA01. The sequence continues at coordinate 53,073 of JASBSB010000004.1, forward strand.
ATGGAGACAGCAGTACACAGAAGTAATATCCAATGATTTCATATAAAGTTTCCTCATTCCAGTTGAAGTATGACTAATGACTCTTTCTATCACTAGAAAATACAAATTCGTTGGTGGTTGATGACCCTTCATCATTTTTAGAAGGTGAGTGATTGACATCCTCTGAAGCATTTGAATGTTGAATTGAGAACTGAAATGGGTAACTTCGTAAGATAGGAACTCCATTAATCTCAGAGTTAAAAAATGGCTCAGCGAGGATTTTAAGCAAAAGTAGTAATGCAAACAACATGATTGTGAGTATCAAAAGTGTGTTCGTTGTAAGATAGACACTTAATTTTTCATTTTGCATCCTCCATCCAGAAGAGAGTAATAGAGATAAAAGCATATAAATTCCGGATAACAAAGAAGAGACATATAACCCCTGTCTCTTCTCCAAGTTGGATCGCAAATTGGTTTTAACTTTAATTACCTTGTAGATGACACCAGTTCCGATAAGGAACGGACAAAATATTGCAAGATAAACAGTGTAAATATTTATCCATTCTGCATAGGTACTAAAAAGCAGAAATTCGAATGGATAAAGCAGGAACAACAACAAAACGCTGATCTTTAGCAGTATTTGGTCTGGTAGCTCGATGAGTGTATAGAAAACATAGAAATTAGAAAAGTTAGATAATCCCCACCACATTAGAATGAGAATGCCCTGTAAAGTTAGAGCTACTATCCCTTGGTGCCTTACTGCATAAAATAATTCCCAAGTCAAGCTGTATACGAAAACCACAGTTAGAGCAGACAGTGTTAGGACAATGTTCTGTTTGTAATATTTAAGAAACGCTTTCATGAATACACCTTTAAAATGATTGGTTGTCTATCATCGCATACATCACTGCTAAAACAACATGGTAAAATGTGTAAAACATCATGTATGTATTAGACTGAATCAAGATATTCCCTGAGGAATCCACAGTCACACTTACTGAAATTATTGTTTCAACAATCTGTAACAGGCCAAGTATTGCTGAGCGATACACATTCATCATTTCTTCTGCAATAGGCAGGGGTGTATTGTTGGCTATGACCTCCCCAGCAGCCTTGATCCCGTCGACGGTGACGTCTCCCCTGATGGTCTGCAGGGCTGTGAAAGTGAAGCTACTGTGTGTTCCAGTTTCATAGGATTCCTGATGAAGGCAAGGGTACACATACCTGATATACATTAAAACCATTTAAGTTTTTCTCACATTTAAGATAGGTTCACCCCTCTCCCATCATCACTGGAGAGTCTTTTTATAAAAATGTTCTAACATAGTGCAAGTAGAACAATGTTTAGGTGAATATTTTTATAGGTGTTTCTCATGGAGCTTCTTAGCATTGGCCCTTGAAAATTGCTGCCTTCCCCTTTGATGATCTATTGTGTGATTGTTTTAGAGACGAGTGGAGGAGATCCTTTAAATGGGGATCCTTTTTATGTGTATAACGGGACACAATTCCATGACTCCTTTCTTCTAAATTTATCATATAGGATTAATTATCCTATCCAGAATATCTATGGTAAGTATTCCTTTTCAGAATCTATCAAATTTGAAAGTCAATAGGAAGATTAATCACTAAAAACAGTCTCAAACGAATCTTTTTATAGTTACACAGCTGAGACAACTTTTATTTTGCAAAATGAACAAATCTTGACTGTGAGCCAGTCAAGATACGCAGCAAAAACCAATATTCCAGCCTTAGAAACTACAAATACTACTAAAACACCTGATCCTCTGTCCGAGATGAAATTTTGTCCCAGAAATGCCAGTGCTATTAAGTTTTCAACAAAAATTAATGCTATAACACCATAAGCGATTAAGTCCCAACTTCCCAAATCAGATAACAGTTTATCCTGAAAAATGTTAACAAAAAATAGGAGAATAAACAGAAGCAATGCAGTTATCTTTACTGTATCCCATTCATTGTCTAGGAAACTCAAAACAAAAAGAGAAATTAAGATAATCAATCGAGCAAAAAACAACCTATATTTTCTTACCTCAAATTTTTTCGATTCAGAGTTAAACACCTTTCTAAGCACAGGATCATCAGAAAAAATATCTGAGGCAATTATGGCATAGATAGCTAGTATCATCAAAAATAAATTTCTACTAATTATTACACCCAAAAACCCTAGAATTGAATAGCTGTAATATACCAAATAGTCTTTATCTCTTTCAGTAATTTTATGGAGAAGTATTCGACTAATTGTTTTAGAAATTATTACTAAGATCATCATTCCTCCTAGGATACCAAACCCCTCCCAGCTTAGGAAAGAGACCCTGTTTTGGAGTTGAATGTAAAGCATTATTGGAAACAGCAACATAATTACTTGTCGCAGAAAAAAATTCGTTAGACGCAAATTTTCTGGTTCCATAATATCACACAACTGATGAAAACAGTTTTAGCACCTCTTTGAATATAAAAAACAAAAAGGGTAAAACCACAAGAGAGTACCCTTTTTTGCTAAAGAAGGTTGCTGCTGCCTGAGGGTCTCCTTTTCCAAATTTATCCAGCACTGCATAGCTGACGATCTCTCCACTTGCTACGCCTGCGAGCCAGAAGTACATCGTTGGTGTCAGGGGATTATCAATCACATTGTCCTTAAAATCGTTGTAGCTCGAGATGAAAATATATAAGAGTTTAGCTAAACTCGTCTTAGCTGTTAATTTGTTCTCTTTTGCGAACTCTTCTAAGACCTTTTTGAATCCATTTTTACCCTCCTTGACTATCGTTTTGACTGCCTTTCCAGCATTATACACTGTATATGAGAATGGTAAAACAAAGATCAGCGCAGAAAGCCATCCAACCATAAGTTTGTCGAATTCATCAAGGTCTTCCTTTGTCCATGGGTTAAGGTTTACGTCAGCAAAGAGATACCTGTTCCTCTCTCTGAATATATTTATGAAAGTCAGTAATAGTACGGCTTGTGATGCAATAAAGAGCCCTAGGGACGTAAGGGTGGCACCCAAGGGGCCCAACACAGGTACAGCCCCATTGGTCTTTTGTGATAACGCACTGGCAATATAGGCTGCATTAAGCAGAGAGAGCCCTATCCCCTGTGCCCAAACAAGGGAATCAGCACTTGACCCAGCGGGAGAAAGGGTCTCACTGCCGATGATCAGCTCTAAAATGGTCTGGAATAGATCAACTGTGGTTGTTTTGCCCCCAACCACCATTTTCATTGTTGATACACCAACAAGCTCTATGGTTATATCTAACACCTTGTTATCGATGTATGAGGTGAGACGGAGGCCATTTGGGATTAGCACGGTGTTATATCCGGGAGAGGTCTCACCAAGTGTTAAAAACAACGCATTAACGACATTTCGAAAGATAGAGATCAGACCCTCCATTATAGGCTTAATCACCTTGTTGACGAAGAACTCTCCGGCGAATTTCACCCCATCGACGAAGCTGGTGACGCCGTCCTTGATGGTCTGCAGGGCTGTGGTACTCATTGTCCAAAGCTCACTGACAAAGTCCACCAGGGTCGCCCCAGGCTTCCCAATGATGCTCATCACAGTGTTCCACAGGTTCTGCTGCCAGCTCCCCGCAACATCGATGTAGGTGTCATAGATGTGGTCAGCAAAGACCAGGATGGCAACCTTGGCGACAGCCACATAGTCCAGGCCTGTATTGGGGTCATACCTCAGATTGTTTGGATGGTCAAGGTTCAGCTCAGTGATCAAGGCGTCGTCCTTCAGGATCACGTTTGCCAGCCGGTTCTGCTGGGGCTCCTCCTTGTACCAGTTGATGATGCGCTCCACTGAGCCAAAGCCATAGTCGTTGATCTTGCCCCAGACGAAGTCAAAGAGCTTGTACTCCCTGTAGATGACCACATTTCCAATCTTGATGTCATAGCCAAGCCAGCTGTTCAGGATGCTCTTGGTGTTGGCCCTCAGGCTGTTGAAGTCCTGCACCACCTTCTCCAGCAGCAGAGAGACATCAAAGACCCGGTCCTTGGTGGGTTGTGTCTCACTGGCAGTCTTCATGGAGGCACGCGCAGTTGGTGGCACCTGTGCCGCCTGCTTCTCATTGTCCGGGCTCCAGCTGAAGCCTGTCCCCTTGATCAGGGCTGTCAGCACCGAGTGGTTGGCAGCCAACTGGTGACGTGGGGCAAACTCAAGGGTTTCCTGATGTTTTAGGATTTGAGCTCTGTATCGATTTAACCCGAGCTCAAAGGGTGTAGAATTGCCGCATTGAACTCTGTATCTTTGATGCATGGACAGATACTATAAAATAAAGACTGGAGCTATATAAGTTTATCCAGTGGGAGTTAGATAACTGAGGAACCTCTCCCCCGTACTTTTGGTTCAGCCAGCCATCCACAGCTATTTATACAATCTCTGCTGAGGGGGGCTGTGGCGTTTGACAGCAGCTTCAAGAACATCCTGAAAAGACTTTTTGCAGGGCTTGGGGTGACGGTAATCACCGAGAGTGAGGTTCCGGTGGCAAACCAGCGTATCGATTTTCTCATCCCTAACAACCCTCGTCTGAAAGGCACCCCCTTTTTTCATGCACGTGAGCTGGTAATTGGAGAGTTCAAGAGTGAGCGAGACAGGCTCTTCCCTGGGGATCTGTTGATGCTGATCAGCAAGGCTTACAGCCACCTGGCAGTCAGCTATGGCTATGCTGGCAAGAGAAGCGAGCTCCCGAAAAGCGCACTCAATCAGGTGAGCTGTGTCCTGATCCTGGGTGGCAACAAGTCAATTGAGACGCTCTCACCGCTTGGGCTGGACTTTCAGGAGCTGGAGGCAGGTGTGCATGAGTATCAGGGACTGCTACACCTTTTGGTGATAGAGCTTGACAAGATCAGGGAGATGGGGGATATGGATCTGCTGCTGCTCTTTGCCAGTAAACAGAGAAGAAGACAGGTGATTCAGGATGCTCTCACACAAAACGACAGGTTTATTAGCTCTGTTAGTTATTTGTTATATAAGAAGGAGTGGCAAGAGATGTCAACAGACCCCGAATCAATCAGTATTAAGGAGGCAGTGGAATTCTTGGGTGTGGCCAGGGTGATCAATGAGGTGGGGCTGGAGCGAGTGATCCAGGAGGTTGGGATCAACAGGGTGGTTGACGCAGTGGGACTGGAGAAGGTGGTCGAAGCAGTGGGACTGGAGAAGGTGGTTGACGCAGTGGGATTGGAGAAGGTGGTCGATGCAGTGGGATTGGAGAAACTGGTCAAAAGCATTGATCCCAAGAAAATTAGCCCTGAGGTCAAGCAAGCTCTTCAGGATTTGTTGAATAAAATAAATAGCTAAGATCATCCATCTCTCAAAATCAGCTTTTATATCAATTTATGTGATATTGGATATTGAAAAAGATTAATTTTTAAATTATTTCAATTTCTCTTTAATCTCGATAGTAAGAGCTCAGGCAAAAAATTTACACACGAATCCGCTTCAATCCAAGGTTATTTTGGTTAAGATGAACTTATTGGACATACAGTCTTCAAAGTAATTAATATCTTGGCAATTTTTGCTTCTGGAATCCAACCCCTTGCTGATGCATTAAACGGTGCTTCAAGGTTTGCCAAAGCAGCTCAATATGTCACAGACTTCTTAGGAGTAATGCAGATCATTAGAGATGCTCCTAAAGTCTATAATTTATAAGAGCAGCATGTGAAATGGGAAAATTTGGAACATCAAAAGTTCAAAAAAAAAAAAACGTTAAATCTTGCAATTAAATACTTCTATTAGTATTGAGCAATACTGAAACTTAATTGTAATAAATAAATTATTGATAAATATTTTGAAGATTTAATTGGAATTATCTAAGTCAAAGTAAAATTCGATAAAATATTGGATTATTTTGCAAAATATATTGTATCATATCTTAAAATTTTATTAACTTTAATTGGAACAAAACCCATGAATTATCGAGTAGAAAAAGATTCGATGGGTGATAAACAGGTTGAGGCAGACAAACTCTGGGGTTCACAAACTCAAAGGTCTCTAGAAAACTTTCAAATCTCAGACAGAAAATTTCCTGTGATTTTTATTAAGTCTTTAATTGAGGTCAAAAGAGCTTGTGCAATAGCGAACAAAGAGTTAGGTGATTTAGATCCAAAAATTGCAGATGCAATTATTCAAGCAGCTGATGAAATTATTGACCAAGACAAGTTTTTGGACATGTTTCCACTGGATATTTTCCAGACTGGAAGCGGAACACAGACCAATATGAATGCAAATGAAGTGTTATCCAATCGAGCTATACAAATTCTCGGTGGTGAAGTTGGTTCGAAAAAACCAGTTCATCCAAATGACCACGTGAATAAGGGACAGAGCTCAAATGATGTGATCCCTGCTGCGATGTACATCTCAGCAATACGTGAAATAAAGGATCGACTGATACCTTCACTAGAAAGATTGATCAAATCATTTCAAATCAAATCTGAAAGCTTTAAGGACATAATTAAGATTGGAAGAACTCATCTTCAGGATGCAGTTCCTATGAGTCTAGGTCAAGAATTTAGTGCTTATGTCTACCAGTTAAGCGTATCTCGTCATGCAATTGATGATGCATCTAACCTTCTCAAAGAGCTGGCGCTGGGGGGTACAGCTGTTGGAACAGGTTTAAATGCCAATCCAAAGATGCCTCCACGAGCTATTCAAATCATCTCAGAAAGGTTAAAGATACAGTTTTCACCCAATGGGAACAAGTTTGCACTTTTAGCTGGCAAAGAGGCAATGGTGGCAACGAGTGGTGCTTTGAACACCTTAGCAGTGGCTCTGCTGAAAATTGCCAATGATATCCGTTTGCTAGGTTCAGGTCCTCGTGCAGGTATTGGCGAATTAAACCTCCCTGCTAATGAACCAGGCTCTTCAATTATGCCAGGAAAGGTCAACCCAACTCAGGCTGAGATGATGGTTCAGGTTGCTACACAGGTGATGGCTAATAACCTCGCAATTACAAACGGTGGATTTTTGGGGTTCTACCAATTAAATCTAATGAAACCTCTATTAGTCTCAAATATGATAGAATCTATAAATATTCTGACAAATGGGATGGATTCATTCAGAGTACATATGGTCGATGGAATTGAACCTAATACCAAACGTCTTGAGTCGTTTGTAGAACAGTCTCTTATGCTTGCAACTGCTTTGAGTCCATACATTGGTTATGATAAAGCAGCAAGCTTGGCAAAGAAGGCATTTAAAGAAAACAAGACAATTAGGGAAGTGGCATTAGAGGAACAAATTATGTCAAGTGAAGAGTTAAACAAGGCACTTGATCTTACTCACATGGTCTTTCCTGAGAAACCACATTAATTAAGAAAACCCTCATCCAAATTTTCAATTTCAGTTTTTGCTTGATTATACCATACTTCAAGAAGTTTATTCATCTCATTTTTTAGGTCATCAAATGATATAGTGGAGTAGAGAAAAGAATGATTTCCAGCTTTTCCTGTCTTAACTCGCTCTCTTTTCATGAGGTTCAGCTCAATCAAATGATTCAATGCCCTATTAATTCGGGTTCTTTCACCATTTTGCAACTCATCGAGTAAATCTTTAATGGTTGCTGATTGCTTGCCATGAATCAGATGACAAAAAATTTGAAATTCTAAATGATTAAGACCATAAAATGCTTGAACCAAATCCTGACAACTCTGGTTTCCTCGAATTAATTCAGAAATTTTCAAAAGATGATTTCGTTCAACCATATGATAATTTGGGTTATCCTTTATATATAGATAGAGATTGCCACACAACCATTCAGAGACACCTAAAATTTAATTAAATTTTCAGTAGAATCTTCATACTTTTTTAGTATCATTTCATTATCCTTAATTTGAAACTGAAAATATTATTTTGTGACTATTATTGAACTTATTATTGTAATTTCGCTTTGGTGAACTTTTGGTGCCTTTCACTCAATTCTAAGCACAGGTTTTATTAAAAATAGGTTTAAATCCTCCGGTATACAATGGTATCGAGTTTTCTACAATTTTGTAGTTTCAGCTCAATTCATATTTATTGTATATTTTTATCCCCCAGAAATCAGTATACATCTGCTACCCCTTTCATTTGTAAAGGGTTTTGGATTGTTGGTATTACTTATTGGAGGAGGAATTGCACTCCTTGGTTTAAGTCATTGGGATCTATTGAATTTTGCAGGATTAATTGAAGACTCTAAATCTGCAATCTCAACCAGTTTTGTCACCTCTGGGGTATATTCATTTACAAGACACCCCGTCTATCTGGGGAGTATGATTGCGTTGTTTGGATTATATATCTTCGCACCCTATGATCGAAATCTAGGGTATCTAATAGGAATCTCAAGCTATTTTATTGTGGGGTCTATTTTTGAGGAATGGAAATTGAAAAGTGTCTTTTCTGAATATACGTCTTACAAACTTAATGTTGGTAGATTCTTTCCATCAAATATTAGACAACTCAAATATTTTATTAAACAATTTAAGAATTTGTGATTTCTTGATTTCTTCTTCTGCTATAATAGATGAATATCCCAGACAGAGCAAAGAACAGTATGAAAATGTAACTTACCACAACAGATACTTCGGCAATTCCAAGCTTTGGTATGTTCAAAAACCCGTAGATAAACCCTAGCCTATAATTTCCATAACCGTTCATCAGAGCATAGGCAAGATAAGCCAGGGGATAAATAACCCAATACAACACATGTTTCCACCTGTAACGAACATTATTGGTCATAAGAAAGTCAAGGATAAATAAGACTGGGACAAAGAAATGTTGGGAGAAATTTCCAAAAGTCCAAAAATAGGTGTCTGTTGGTGCAATTAGTATTGAGTAGGCTATAAAGGTTATAGAGATATAGACAGTTAATGCTCCCTTTATAGGTCCATTTAAGAATTCTTGTTTTTTGGGGTTCGTCCTCCATAAGAGATACAACCCTAGCCAAATTATTACAAAATAGTTTGATTGAATTGTCAAAAATTTATTCCTGTCGAGACAACCTAGATTCAAACTATTAATGCAACTCTCAAACTGTAAATATAATTGTGTCCCCAAGCCTAGCAAAAAGAGAAATAATCGATATGTTGTAACGAATCTTTCGGATGGCACTATATTACTTGTTTTCAAGTATCCATAAGTGTTTTTCTTTTCCTAATAAAAATTCACATAAAATTTAACATATAATAAAATCATTATAATTAATCAAGAATACCAATATCTAAGTGAAAGTTAGGTATCTTTGGTAAACTCTATATCATATTTCTTAGACATAAAATTGAGGACTGTTATAACGAAAGAGCAAGAAGATGGTCTAAGTTTCAGGGTTGTCCAGATAAATGGACCTGATAAGGGGGGTATTTTTGTAGAATTTTGTAAATATTTTGCTGATAACAACATCAACATTCTCGATATCTCACAAAATGTATTACGAGGGTATCTTTCAATCACATTTTTGTTAGACATCAAAGATTCAGCAATAAATGAAGACAGGATAGCATTGGGATTAAAGCAGATAGGCAGAAAAAAGGATTGTATTGTAAAGGTGAATGATTATCGTGTCGGACAAAGAGCCCGAGTGAGAGATCTGTATGTTTTAACTATCATCGGAGAGGATAAAATTGGACTTCTCTATAATGTTTCCTCAATTTTACATAAACATAGAGTCAATATTGAGACAATTCAGGTTAAGGTTAATCAGAAATTAATTTACAACCAGTTTGTAACTGATTGTGGAGAAGTGCAATCAATTTCCTTGTTAAGAAACGAATTAAGACATTTATGTGAAACACTGAATCTTTCAATGACCCTGCAGAAAGAGCAGACTTTCAGGAAAAATAAAAGATTAATTATTTTTGACATGGATTCAACTTTGATTGACGGCGAAACAATTGTTGAAATTGCGAAGCTCTTAGGAAAAGAAGATGAAATGGCAAAAACCACCGAAATTGCGATGTCAGGGAACTCAAATTTTTCTGAATCACTTAAATATAGAGCTAAACTAATTGCAGGAGTTCCTGAATCTGATTTAAAAAAACTTGCTGACAACATTGAGATCATGCAAGGTGTTGAGGAACTAATCAGTGAACTGAAGGATATGGGATGGAAAATTGGAGTTGTTTCATCTGGTTTCTCTTACTTCACAGATTCTGTTAAGGACAAACTCGGTCTGGATTATTCCTTTGGAAACACTCTTGAGATAAAGAACGGGGTTGCCACAGGAAAGGTTGTTGGGGAAATAATTGATTCTGAAGGGAAGTGGGAGATAGTTAAGGAGCTGGCAGAGCAATTAGGGTTAAAAACTGACCAAATAGTCACGATAGGAGATGGAAGTAATGATATTTCAATGATAAAGAATTCTGGGTTAGGGTTCGGATTTAACAGTAAAGAAATATTGTCTGAGGTTGCTGATGGAAAAATTGAAAAAAATCATCTATTAACACTTTTACTGATGATTGGTCTTTCTGAGACAGAGATAGATAAACTTTTTTTCGCCGACAAAATGACATCAGATGTCTGAATATTAAAAGCAAATTAACGCTGAGAAGTGACCTAGAACTGTTTAGTTAAGTTCTCAAAATTTTTCATGAGTTTGATATGGATGAGGCAAATGATACTGTAAACGTCTCAAGTATCTATACAGGTACTCCTCGTGATATTCCAGTCTATCCCAAGAAACATCGATTTAAATTTCACACTGCAACACTCGTTCAATCATTGATGTCCAGTGGGGATAACCTGGGTGGTTCATTCATATTTCTTTATGCGATATCAAGAGGATCAGTAGGTGTCTTACAGGGGTTAATTACTGCTATTAGAGAATTGGGGTCTGCTTTGTTTCAACCAATTTGGGGGAATCTTTCAGATAAATTTGGAAGAAGACCGTTTTTAGTATTAGGATTCCTTGTTCAAGCTTTATTTTGGGGGGTGTTTATTCCTTTATCTGTAACACCTCTACAAATCTTGTTGGTTCTTTTGTTTCAAACCCTGTTAGGAACTATGGTGATACCATCATTTAATGGATGGTTAGGTGACTTTACCGAGAGAACAACCAGAGGTAGAATCATTGGTAAAGTTGGCATGATTTCTTCATGGATGGCTCTATTTGCTCTATTGCTTGTCTCAATAATAATGCAAATCCAAGATCCAAACAGGTTGTATGTTAGTACATATTCGCTTGCCTTTATTGTGGGTGCTGGATTCTATGTTCTTGCAGCTATTGTCTCATTGTTTTTACCAGAGAGAGAGCGAAAGAGCCCTCAATCAGTATTTACAGATTCATTGATGTCATCGAGTGGACAGTCTATTCAATCAAAATATTTTATCAGGTTTAAAATCAAATTCGATAGTTATATAGCTGGATTCAACCCTGAATTCAAGAGATTAGTGATAGTAGAAGGAATATTCAAACTAGGATGGGCGATAGCCTGGCCTCTATTTCCATATGCAACCTTAGACGCAACTAATGGCTGGATAGAGATTGCTGTGCTTCAAATTACTATTGGAATATCATTAGGTATCTCTCAGATGATAGGTGGAACCATATCAGATAAGATTGGGAGAAAGCGGGTTATAATTTGGTCTCGTCTATCACTCATTTTTCCCCCGCTACTCGCTGGATTAGCCATGCAATATCAAAATATTTGGTTTTTAATCTTCTCCAATTTGCTGGTTGGGTTAACTCTAGGAGCTGGAACTATCGGACTGAACGCCATGATTTTAGATATAGCCCCTGAGGGAAGAGAAGGGAAATACTTTAGCAATTTTTTGATGTTGCAGGGATTGATCTCATTCTCAGCTTCTTTTATTATGGGGTTAATATTAAACCTGTTTGACAGTACTGCCCCTAACTTTTATGGGATAATCGCTTGGTTGCTGATATCAGTGTCATTTCTGAGGTTCTTGCTCTGGTTTGTGTACTTCTTCCTCCCAGACCTTTAGCTGAATAAGACCCTGGTATGAAGTTAATGCACTTGTTATCCTGATTAACTATGTTTGTGTACCAAAAGATTTGAAATTTTGATGTGTTTCTTCCTTACCGATTCTTTAAATTAAGGGTTATCAGGACTTACCCTAATTGTGTCAGTTAGATTTTTGTATTTTCTGAGGAAATTTTCGTTTTAAAATCGAACCATAAGGACATTTTTACTAAGAACATGGCTAAGAAATTTCTCATAAATAATCCTGAGCTAGATATATTCTTGATATGTTTAGAAATATCCTTACAGCACATTCTCTTCTATACATTTGGATGTTTTTTCTACTGGATAATCACTCAACAACTAAGGTGAATTTTTTTGCTAATTCCAAATATTTTTAATTATACTAAATGATATTTTTGATTGTGGATACTTTTATAATTAAAAAAAATAAGATTTATGTTCCGGTTACAATCCTGGTTTCAGGGTTATTTATAATCTTATTCACAATTATTTATGGCGGAGGAGTTGGAATGGGGGACTCTGACATTTATATTTCACTTTCCTTTGGACTTGCAATATTCTTCATCCTTCTTCTTTGCTCTCCATTCATCCTTCGAGACGAGGGGTATTTCACAAAGCCATTTTTGTTTCTCTATCCTACTTTACTGATTGTTCTTGGATTATTTAGTTTTATCTTTCGCTCTCCACTATTATTCGATGCTCTTTATCAAACTCTATTTGCGTCAATCTTTGTTATATATTATGTTGCTTATTACCCGCTTAAAGTTGAAATAAATAAATATCAAAAAAATGGCAAGATAGAGTTGATTGTGACTCACTATTTTTTTCTCAACAGAAGGTTCAAGGTGAGTTATCTGCTTAATATAAGAACACCGCTGTATATATCATCACATAACAAAATAGTCGCACCCTTTATTTATCCTAGTCCAACCCATAAATTCCATAAGATTTTTGCTGTTGAATCTGGTGTGAGACAGAATCTCTATCTTCTTCCCGAATGGTTTCGAGGTATGAATTTGGTTTCATTTGAAAAAGAGTTTCTCCCTGAGCTTGATATTCAAATTGAGACACCAAAGGTCTTTAACAGACCAAACAAGTTAATTCGGTCAATCCGTATTCTCCCCACAGGGGAGCTTGAAAACGTCCAACCAGAAAAGGTATTTTTTATAAATCAATTTCGAGACAGAATTCTCTTCAAATCCTTCTTAGCTGTTTTGATTCTTCAGGTATTAGGACTATTGGCTGGAGCAATTTTGGTTGTGATTATAATTACTTTGTTCCTTTCGTCACAAACTTATTTTATGTATCTTATGTCTTGGGTAATTGCACTTATAGGAGGTATTACAATTTTGGGTTTTGAAATAGTTCTTTTAGGGATGTTTCTTTACCCATTAACAATACTGTTATTTGGTTCTCCACAGGTAACCCTAACAGAAAACTTACTTTCTGTGAATTTCAGGTGGTACCGGTTCTCAATTGACAGGTTCACACTCCCAACAGCCTCTATCAGATTCGGAAACAAGGATGGAACCGTGTATCTTCTCTGGGAAGATAAAAACCCAACTTTTGGATATCCGATTGGGATCAAGAAATGATCCTTTTTTTAGGTGTATACCACTCAAAATTATCAATGTTTAAATTCATTAAATATTCAAATATAACACTCATAAGGATCCTGATTACATTTGGTTAACAATGATAATTAATTTCTAATCAATTAGCCATACAATATCAAAATATTTGGTTTTTAATCTACGCCAATTTGCTGCTTGGTTTAACTCTAGGAGCTGGAACTATCGGATTAAACTCAATGATTTTAAATATAACCCTGAGGGAAGAGAGAGAAAATACTTTAGCAATTTTTTGATGTTGTAAGGATTGATCCCATTCTCACCTTCTTTTGTCAAGGGGTTAATTTTAAACCCGTTTGACAGTACTGCCCCTAACTTTTATGGGTAATTTCTTGGTTGCTTTTAACAGTGTCATTTCTGAGGTTCTTGCTCTGGTTCGTATATTTCTACCTTCCAGATCTTTAACTGAACTAAGAACCTCATATAAAGTCACTGAACTTTTATTCATGTTATTTGTTTGGAGACTATATTTCGATTCCATTTGGTGCTAGGGCAGTAAATGTCTGAACAGCCATTTCAACTGTAGATCCAAAAGGAACTGTCACAAGTGGAGTTGTTGCACCAGCTTTCATAATCCTTACTAACTGTTCAATTGCATCGTTCTTTGAGCCCATTAGACAGGTTTGATTTAATATCTCATCTGTCACAGACAGAGCAGCACCTTGCCTATCACCATTTAACCATTTGAGTCTGATATCTTCAGCTTCCTCCTCATAACCGATTCGTTTAAGCATATTGTTGTAAAAAGTACCCATCCCACCAAAATAATAAGCAAGGTGACCTTGTAACAATAACTTGGTTTTTGGATCAGAGCCTATTCCTGCTAAAACAAAGGGTGTGATCTGAAAACTGTCCCTTGGTTTATTAAACTCGTCCAAATGTTTATACACTGTCTGAACTTCTTCCTTAAATGCGTTAAGTGGCATTATTACCGGAATCCAACCGTCTGCGATCTCAGTAGTAAGTTTTACATTTTTTGGACCTAATGAGGCTATATGGATGGGTTGATTTTCTCTGACTGGGTTTACTGATAGCTTAAACCCTTTGACAAGGCCTAATGTGTCACTTTGATAATCCAATCTCTGACCTGAAAGAAGCAATCTGAGCATAGTTACAAAATCGCGTGTGTGTTGTAAAGGTTTCGTAAATTTCCTTCCATGAAATCCTTCAATAACTTTAGGGCCACTCAATCCTAATCCCACGGTGAATCTGCCACCTGATAGTTCATCTAAGGAAACTGCTGTCATTCCCACAACACCGGGAGTCCTACTGTACATATTCAAAATGCCTGTACTTAATCTGGCAGATTTCGTTATATATGCTAGATTTGCGAGTAGGGAAATTGAATCATGTCCCCAAATCTCTGGGACGGAGATTTGTGAATATCCAAGAGCTTCTATCTGTGGAGCATACTGAAGAAGAGCTTTAGCAGGGAGATAATCAGCACCCACTACAACTCCCACTGAAGGGTTTGTCATAATTGTTATATTTGAGGTATCTAAATAAACCTCATTAATTTGATTGGAATTTCTGCTGATTCAGCTAAGAAGAATACTTGAATAAGAATTGGTTGCTTGCAATTATAATTTACATGAGATACTTATAATTTGAATAAGATACCTACTAGCAATAATCTTGAAATATTAGGAAATATTTGACTGTTATTGATTGAATTGCTAATTTAATGTTTACTCTTACTTACAAATCTTAGATTCTCTAATTTGTAAAACGGGATATTACCAGCATTCCCAAACTCATCTAGAAGTGCAGTCTGTGTATTTGAAATTAAATCAACTGATTTAAAGAATTTAAGGAGAGAGTCAGTAAACCTCAGGTTTTTGACTGCATGTTTTATCTCTCCATCTTCTATCAAATAAAGTCCATCTCTAGTAAGACCTGTGATAACACCTTTTGGACCATTTACTATGTTTGTGTACCAAAATGTCTGAACATATAATCCTCGTTTTGTCTCAGATATCATCTCCTCTCTTGAGGAATCTCCAGTTTTCATTGAGATATTGCTCGGGCCACTTCCACCGAATGAGTAATCTGAATAGGGTAACCCCATTAACCCAGAGGCCAATGATGGGTCACCTAAAAATTCTGATGCTGATAAAATTGAATAAAATACACTCTTAGGTACCCCATTCTCAAATATATTTTGATTTTTTGTTGGGACACCTTCAGCATCAAATGGTGTTGCCATTAATGACTCCGGGTTTAAGGGGCTATCATATAAGACAAAATTTGAACTTAACACCTGTTCTCCAAGTCTATCAGAAAACGGACTGTATTTTTGGTGATACGGAGAGGCAGATAACTGAAATAGCGTGTATGAAAGTAGCTCAGCCCCTGCTTGAGGTGCAAGAACCACAGGGTATTCACCTACATCTACAGATTTTGCTTCCAAGGTATCTTTACTAATTTGAACTGCAGATTGTGTCAATGTTTCGACGTCTGGTTTTGCAGTAGTTTTGTTAGCTGCTACCTCTCTTCCAAACCCTCTTTTCTCCCCCTCTTCAATTATACTAAGAATTTTTAAGTCATTTAATCGAATGGAATGAGATCCCTCTAATCCATTTGATGTTAGAAGAGCATAGTCCAACTTTATTCTTTCGACTTTTCCAAAGAGCTTAGCTCGTGGATCTAAATCAGTCCCAATATTTACAATTTCACTTACTATTTCTGCTGCATTTTCTGCTGTGTAATTTTCCCCAATTGGTTTGAAATTCTGATATTTTTGTTCCTTTGCCAACCCCTTAAAAAATGGGATTTCGGGACTAACTTTGATTGTTTCAACCAAGTTTTGAACTACCTTAGATATATTGTTCTCAGAAATTGATGCTGAGACAGTCCCTAATTTCTTACCTTTGTACCCTCTAAGATTTGTGAAAGTTGACCCAGATTCCACCTGTTGGTGTATGACATTGTTAGCATACCTTGTAAGTGCATCCTTTCTAAATGAGGTCAAAATCTCAAAGCCATCGAGGTTTGATTTTTCCAATTCTTTTGCCAATAATTCATTGATATGTGTTAATTCAGTCATCTTTATCACTCCAACAATCCTACCTGTACATTGCTAAATCTTGTAGGAGGACCTCCATGCCCTGTGTACATCGTCTGACCTGGTTCTCCTTTTCCACAGAATGGGGTTCCTAATACCTCCATTTCATCTGGTCTGCCAACAGCACTGACACTATTCCAAAACTCATTGGTTATTCCTGTGTAGGTGGGGTTTTTAACTAAGCCTGTTATCTCCCCCTTCTCTATTCTATATCCAACTTCACATCCAAATTGAAAATTTAACCTAATATCATCAATAGACCAGCTACGATTTGTATTAAAATAATATCCATCCTTGGTTTCTGCAATCATTTCGTCCAATGAATAACCTGTTTTATCTGGCTGAAGTACAATGTTTGTCATTCGGATCAATGGGATCTTATCATATCCATTGCTTCTCATTGTCCCACCGCTATCCTTTCTTCCAATCTTTAAGGCAGTCTCTCTGGAACTCAAATAATCATTGAAAACACCCTCTTTGACAAGTTCCAATTTTTTGGCTTTCACACCCTCATGATCATAATAAAATGTTCCAATAGCACCAGGAATAGTGGCATCAGCATGGATCGTTACTTTTTCATTCCCATACATAAAGTTCTCCTTAAGAAGATTAGGCTTTAAGAAGCTCGTTCCTGCATAGGCTGCCTCATAACCCAGAGCACGATCAAGCTCAGTAGGATGACCACAGCTTTCATGGAGTTGAATGCCAAGTTGAGATGGATTTAAAATTATGTCTGCTCTTCCTGGTTTCATTTGTGGTGCCTCCAATAATTTAACAAGCTCTTTGGCTTTCTCTGGTATCTGTCCCACTAGGTCAAATTCTTTCATTGATTCCCATCCTCGTGTTGAGAACATATCATCCTTAAATTTTCGAGTCTGGGTATCACCATTCCCAGAAGCTGTCATGGTAACATATCCCCCATTCCATGTTATCCTTTGATCAATTTTAGTACCACTTGAGTTGTAAAACACCATATAGTCTTGGGCTGCTACATACACAGAGTTTGTAAACTGGATTGCTGGATCTACTCTGGCTGCCTCTTCAGCAGTAACAAAATGTTCCAGCTTTTCTTCAAGTTCAACATGAAACGGATCAATCTTTATAGGATTTTCCACTGTGTCAACAACAATAGGTTCCTCTGTTAAAGTTACATGTGGATTACATAAACTCGCAGCTTTTGCAAGTTTGACCGCACGTTTTATTGTTTCAGAAACGCTTTCTTTTGTCAGCTTATCAGTAGCAGAAAATCCCCAAGCACCATTCAGTAGCACCCTGATACCAAATCCCTTACTGTCATCTTTTCCACTCCCAATGATGACTTTGTTTCTTGTGCTGAAATAATCTGTTTTGTCTTCCATATACTTGAACTCTAAAAGACTAACTCCTTCAGGAGTATTCGTTATGGCAAAATCCGCTAAATCATGAGGATTCATGTATCTAGGTTTACGACCTCAACTTAAATTTTGTTCAGGGGATAACTCACATACGTAAATTTTGTATAGAATATTTATGTTCATCACCCTAAATCTTAGAATAGCTACTAAAGACTTTATTATGAATCTTCAAACAAATACATGGTGGAAAAACCCGAGAGATTCTATCTACAGTCAAATCGAGAGAACATTATTACCGATACCATGATTCAAAAATTTCTTTCTGATAATCAAGAGCTGACAATTTTCCTGAAAGATGCAAATATAAAACTCCATCCGGTTCACTTTGGTGCTTATGAGAGCTTTTGCTACTGGATTATTGCACAGCAGTTGAGTGGTCACGTAGCAGAAATTATCATGAATCGACTGCGGTCAGAGGTTCAACCATTAAAACCAGAAAATTTATTAGCACAGCCATCTGAGGTTCTTAGAAAGGTAGGAATCTCAAAATCAAAAATTGTGTATCTCAATAATATTTCTACCTTCTTTTCTGAGCATCCACAGGCAGATAACCTTGAAACTTTGTCAAATGAAGAGATAAAGTCTCTCCTGTTACCAATCAAAGGAATTGGTCCATGGACAATTAACATGTTTCTAATATTTAATTTGGGTAGACTTAATGTTGTTGCTGTTGGAGACCTCGTGGTCAGAAAGGGAATCAGAATACTTTATGGTTTGCAGGAGATTCCAAGTATTACTGAGGCAAAAATACATACTCAAAAATGGGGAAAGTTAGGGACGATTGGATCTCTCTTAGCTTGGAAAGTGGCGGAAAACACATAATAATCAATTCAATAATCCTCTCTTACTGCTTCAGAAGTGGGTATCTGAGTGGCTCTGTTAAAGGAGAAGAGAAGAGATACAAAAATGGAACCAAAGGTGAAGAAAAATATGAAGATATTTATGTAATCCGGGAAAACTGGTTCTAGGTATATCAAGGTCTGGGAAATTAACTTGAGCCATAGGAAAATTGTAACATAAGGTGAAATAATGTAGGTGACAATTAATGAGGAGACTGCAATAATTAAAAATTCCAAAGACGTTTGAAATAGAATCTCTGATTTAAAGAATCCAAACACACGCATTAGTGCTATCTCCTTATCCCTTTCAATTAATGAGATGTACTGTGTTGTAAATACACTAAGAAAGCCAATAAGAAGGCTTAGTATAACCAGTATAAGAATAACCTGAGCCTGGTTATTTAGCAAATTTACCTGTTGCACTCTAAACGTTTTGGTGGAGATAGCGATGGTCACCAAAGGGAAATTTGAATTCAGATTATCAACCTGTTTTGATACATCAGAACCAGAATTAAACTTGACTAGGAATTTATTGTAGAATGGTAAGTTATTCATTCCATAGCTTGTAGTTGAGGTTGGAAGTTTAACAAAATAAGACAGGTATTCAATAGAAACCCTCATTGTAGATGTTCTAAAAACATCATTTTCTATACCCACCACTGTAAAATTAAGTACAGATCCAAAGAATCTCAGTGATAAAGTGTCCCCTAATTTATAACCTCCAACAATGGATAGATATGAAGAAATCACTATATCTGAGCTGTTCTGAGAAATATCACGTCCAGAGATTAGGTTTGAGGTGTACAAAGTCGTGTTGTATAAAATACCATGGAGATAAGCCACAATGTTGGGACGATCTTTAATTACATTTAAGCCCTCATAAATTGGCTCAGCCCTCTGTATTGGAAGTGATTTTCCTAAATTCAGCAGAAATGACTGATTCAAAGAGTTTGAAAATCCAATGTCGACCAAAGTGTCAAATTTGATATGATTGTCAAAATAAGTATTAACTGTATAATCCAAACTAGAATTTGTATAAAGGATTGAAGTAGCAAAGACCAAGGCCCAAATAAAGCTGACAACAGTTAACACAGTCCTTGTTCTGTTTCTGGTTAAATTTCTAAATCCAAACCTAAGAGGTCTATAGGGTATTCTTCTAGATAATTTTAAAAGGAATCCCTTGCTCTTTAACTCAGATGATTTTCCACGCATTGCCTCGTATGGGGTTAGCCTTAAAATAATCTGTAAAGCCAACATAGAGAATCCATAGATGAATATCACCCCAAGCAGAAGAACTGAAATAATGCTAAATCTAGTGTAGACAGCAGACACAGAAAAAAGTCCCCAAGATGAACCCAATGAATCAACTATAGAACGCAGCAATAGAATTCCAAAAAAGTATCCCAGAACCCAACCAATAACAAAGAGGATTGTTAACCGTAGGAGAAAGGATTGAATCAACTCTCGTTTCGTCACTCCAAAGGCATGGGAAGCTCCAATTATTACCTTTTGATCATTGATGTACCTGTTCATAACCACAAAAATGACGATTCCAGCAATCAGGTAAATAAAAAGTGTTGAAATTTGCATATACTGACCAGTAACAGTTAATGCATCACTGAGGCTCTTTCTGAAACTTACCTCTCGAGTCAACCAAGAAAAGGCAATAGGAGGAAAACCACTTTTTGAGAGGTCTCTTACCTTGTTTTCCACTGTTTTAACAACCAGTTTTTCCTGATCTAAACTTAAATTTCCATAATAATAGACGAAACTGTTCCGATAATCTGAAGGACGTGGAACAAAAAGATAATTAAGAGCAGTTTGAGGATTCATGAATACAACTGCACTCTGAACCAAATTGAAAGAACTAAATTCTATTGTTCTACCAAGTCCAACAATTTTATATTCAGTCGCAATTCCTCTGGGGTAAAGCTTAATGCTATCACCTAATGTGTAATTTTCAGCTTTGGCAAATGAATCTAACAAAACTACCTCATTATTTTGTTTTGGATACTGACCTTCTGTTAAGACAAGATCATTGACCTTGGGGATTGGATTTTCAACAGAGGTGATGGTTGAACTTATCCAGTTTCCATTGTTTCTTAAATATTTTGAGGCTAAAAATACTCTTGCAGTCGAACCTGAGGCATTGAGGTGAATCGCATCATAAATCCAGCTTTGGATTGTGTTGCTAAAGTTTGAGGGAATGAAATCAGAGAAGATAAAATTAAAATGCGCAAGATGATATTGATCTGCCTCTGAGTTAATGCTATGGGTTAAATTAGGAGTAACATTGTTTAATGCCAAAGGAAATGCCGTGACCAAGACTACCGCTAGAATGATTATGACACTTCTTGACTTGTGAAATCGAATATCTCTTAAAGCAGAAAGGTATACCTTCTTCATCTCGTATCATCCGTAATTTGTCCAGAAGATAGGTGTACTAATCTATCTGCAAAAGATCTGAGTCCCTCATCATGTGTGACCATTATCACGGTTGCACTAGACTGTTTAGCAAAGTCTTTTAACAGTTGAACCATATTTCTTCCTGTTTTCTCATCTAATTGCCCTGTTGGTTCATCTACCACTAACACCCGAGGATGCTTTACCATTGCTCTGACCAGGGCCACACGCTGCCTTTCTCCCCCTGAGAGCTGAGATGGGTATGCAGACTCTCTACCTTTTAAACCAGCTAGTTCCAGTAGCTCTTTTGCTCTGGAAATGAGGTCTTTTCGTTTAATTTTTATTAGCTCGCCTGCCAACTCAATATTTTCTATTGCGGTCAGGGTGGGAATCAAGCTATAAAATTGAAAAACAAAACCTACATATTGTCTTCGGTATCTTGTTAACTCTCTAACTCCCAATTTGTCTAAGTTAAGGTTTTTGTCCCCTACATTTACACTTACAGTTCCAGTTGTGGGTTTGTCAATCCCACCAATCATATTAACCAGAGTCGATTTTCCTGATCCAGATGGCCCCATGAAAATTACGAACTCCTCCTCAAAGATCTCAAGGTTTATTCCGTCAAGCGCCCGTATCTTATAATCACCTAACTGGTAAATTTTCGAGAGTCCTTGGATTGTGACCGCTACATTAGAATGAACCACATCCTTAGGACTTGATAAGTTGTTAAAATATTTTGGTTCAGATAGTTCTTGGTCTGTTAAGTATATCCTGAATTTTTCATAAACTTATTAATTTCCCAAGTTTCTAGGAGAATGGGAACAATTGAAAGACGTTTTTAAATCATATTTTGAGTTTACTAAAGGGCTTATCAGTAGCCCTAAAGATGAGATACTCGGTACCATAATTGGATATGGAATAATAGCGGTTGCCTTAGCTGTTATTCTGATTCCCTTTCTGTTTCTGGGTTCTTTTTATCTGTCATTCTATCTTCCGCCTAGTTTTTCAAATTTATTTACATGGTTTTACCTCTCTTACCCTCTGACATTTATTGTTTTGACTTATCTGTTTCAAGGGTACCTATACCACAGAAAAACCCATCCTAAAATAAAGACCTCAAGTGAAGAAATTCTAAAATTACTCAGATCTGAAGATGAACCAACATTAATACAGGGAATAAAGCTTATTAGTCATGCACGAATAGATGATCAGGTCAAAATAAACATTTTAGAAAAAATTATTGAGAAACAGCCTAGATCAAGTAAATTATCAAGAATGGCAAATTCTGCTTTGTTAAACACCTACACCGAGATGAAAGAAAAGAAGCATCATAAGTTGCCAAATTCCGTATTTTTATCTTCAGAAATGCGAATCGGGAGAGATTTGGACAATGCAGAAATTTCCCTCAAAATTATGGAAATAGGCAATTTTAGCAATCCAAAATTGTTTTTAAATGGTTCTAAGAACATCGTCCAACATATTAATCCAGCTCAATATGTTCATCACAGAACTGAGGAAACAACAGAGATTGATTTATCACAGATCACGGACATACAAGCAATTTATGATCTAAGTCAAATCCCATTGGGACTCGAGGTATTATCAGATTCTACAGAAAAAGATGAATTTATTTTTGTCACAAAAAACATCACTATTTCAAATCTAGATAAATTCACCCCTGAAGACCTTCAATTCGTTTTCTTTCCTTCTGAAGACCAAGAAATATTATCAATAAACACGATTACAGGACAATCGCAATTTAATAAGGAGGGATCGGTTCAGATAAATATTTCTAAACTAGAAACCAATTTCCTGACTGTAAACATTCAATTTAAGACAAAATTGAAGTCAATGAATCAATTAAATTTCTTGATAGAAGCCAATTGCTCTGAATTACCAAAATTGTCAAATTATTATTTGAAACTTACCGAGAATATTAGCTCAAATCTTTCCATTATCAAACAAGAAACCTCTGGCTTTGTATCAGAGATTAACTACTCAAATCTTAAAATTTATAAAAAAGAGCTTGAAGAATTGAAAATCTCATGGTTTACTGATGGTGATAATGGAATAGACTTACATACCATCAAAAAAGAACTTTCCCCTGGTGAAAATTACACCCAATCATATCCTCTGAGTTATACTGGCAATTCAATTCCGTCTGTAAGTGGAGACATGACTTTCCTGACAGAGAAGTTCAAAATTAATAAACTCAAGCTAAATTGGAAGTCCTCCTGTTGAGCATCTTTTCAATATTTCTTAATTTTCAGCTACACTAAGGTAAATTCTAGTAGAAAGTTTAAATCATTGTAATCATAGCTAAGGTATGGGGAAAAAAACTGCAGATTTGTATGAATATTCCAACTACTTCAAACTACCTGAGTTTTCAGTTCCACAGGATTACAACCTGTTAATTGGGTTTGCTGGATATGGGAATGTAGGGTATCTCATCGCAAATCACATGGTAGAGGATCTAGAGGTAGAAACAATTGCAACTTGGGGGAACACCACATGGTTTTACAACGGACAGCTAGAGTCTCTGTTGACACTTTATGCACATCACAAATCAAAAACTCTCATTTTAACATCGAGATTCCCTGTCTCTGTTACGTCTATACCTCATGAAAATTGGGAAGAACTGGCATTGGAAGTTTTGTCTTGGAACTGTAAGGCATATTATATTCTAGGGGGATTAAGAGAGGAAACTCGAACCAACAACTCAGATAAATGGTATGTATTTGCACCAACCAAAAAATACATTGAAACATATCATCTAGATCTCAGTTTAGATGAAAAGTTAACAATGATTGGGCCACTTTCAGCATTTTTAAGTCTCGGGACTTCATTAAAGGTACCAGTCTTGGGGATACTCTTTTACTGTAACTTTGAAGAGGACCCAGAAGCAAGTCTGTTAGGTTTAGGTGTTATTAAAGACCTACTTCAAATAGATGACTTATCTGTTGACTCTCTAAAGTTCTTTGATTTTAGTTTCATCCCACCTCAACCTGTTAATGAGGTAAATGTCGGGCAACTTAACAACCTCTCACAGAATCAATTTTCAGATGAAAACGAGGATGATAATGATGATGACCATCTAGATTTTGGATTAGATATGGATGATCTCCTATAAAACTATAAGTAGATAAAGATTAACTCATCAATGAATTCTCACCAGTCAAATTCGTATTCTTTGTATAGAATTGTGACTTAGGACTTTTCCCATTTGTTTTTGTCCATAAACAATATTCTTTTATCAATATTGAATCTTGTGTGTTAATGGTCACTCCCACTGATGGTTTCTCTGAATTTAGGGGGAAAATTGATTACAGGACGAGTAAGAGGTCCCCAGTTTGGTGGGTAATTTCACATATCAAGCGGTATTGGCATCTTTTTACAATAACAATTATTGTTCAATTGATTGCCAGTTACTTCCAGGCTTCAATCCCAAGGGTGATTGGTCAAATTGCCCAAAATCTCATAACACCCAATTTTAGCGTAAGCAATTTTGATAGTTTAGTTTTGCAGATTGTTTCTCTGGGTGTTGGAGCTGGATTACTTCTGCTAGTTCGATCTTTCACAATTGAGATTGTTTCCCAAAAAATGGAGCAGAATACCAGAGATGAGTTATACGCCTCCCTGTTAGGGAAGAGTCTAACGTTTCATGATAAGCAACAAATAGGGGATTTAATGAGCAGAGTTGCCACTGATGTAAGACAGCTCAATTTTTTGGTAAATCCTGGATTTTTACTGGTCTTTGCTGCTGTTGTCAACCTTATCATTCCCTTTGTTTTGATGTATCAAATTAACCCATTGCTGGCAATTGTTCCACTCCTTTATGTAATTGTGTTTTTGGTAGAGTTGCGGTTATACATAAACAAACTTACTCCAGTTTCCTTTATGATGAGAAAAGAAATGGCATCTATGAGTTCCACCTTAAATGAATCTATATCCGGAATTCAATTAGTCAGGGGAAGTGCAGAAGAAAAATCAGAAAAGAAGAAATTTTTGCAAGATGTCGAACGATACACCAAATATGCAATAGAGAGTGGAAAAATTCAAGCGCGGTATAGACCCTTGCTTTGGATAGGAATTTTTACTGCAATAGGCTTTTTTGTGGGCTTAATCATGGTAGGAAATAACATGATCACCCCTGGACAGCTAATTGAGTTTGTTCTTCTGTTTCAGTTGTTTAGATTTCCAACCTTTATCAATATCTTTGCCCTGCTCTTTTTTACGGTCGGGAACGCCTCTGCCAAACGTATTCTTGAGCTTATTAATGAGACAACTGATATAGATGATAATCCCAGTGGACATAAAGGTCTGATCAAAGACTCAATAGTATTTGATGATGTCTCATTTGGCTACCATTCAGATAAATTCGTGTTAAAACATATCAGCTTTACAGTAGAGGCTGGTCAGACAGTGGCACTTGTAGGTATGACAGGGAGTGGAAAGACATCAATCACCAAATTACTTTCAAGATTATATGACCCTCAGGAAGGAACTATATACGCAGATGATATAAATTTGAGAGATTGGAGTCTAGAATCCTTGAGAAATCAAATAGCAGTTGTAGAACAAGATATCTTTTTGTTCAGCAGGTCGATTAAAGATAATATCGTACTAGGTGTTCCAAATCCAACAGAAGAGGAAATAATAAATGCCGCAAAGTTGGCTCAGGCACATGAATTTATTATGAAGACAGAAGATGGGTATGATACCATCGTTGGAGAGAGAGGTGTAATGCTCAGTGGTGGCCAAAGGCAAAGAATAGCGATTGCAAGGGCTATTCTCAGAAATCCAAGTATTTTGATACTTGATGATGCCTCATCCGCAATAGATTCTAAGACTGAGGATGAGATTCAAAAAGCTATCTCTTCTGTTTTAAAGGGAAGAATCTCCTTCTTGATCACTCACAGATTGGCACAAATCAAAAAAGCCGACCTTATTTTGGTAATAGATAAAGGAGAAATCATAGCACAAGGTTCACATACCACATTGATGCAGGTAAGCGAAAAGTACAAGTCACTTTTCACTACCCTCGCAGTATAGGAGGTTATCTTATGGGTTTTATTTTAAATGGATTAGACAAAGAAGATTATGACAGAGAATATTCAGATTTAGTTTTGGTAAGACGTATCCTTGGATATTTCAAACCTTACAAAAAAGAGATTCTAATTATTTCTTTAACTCTCTTTTTAACCTCATTATCAAATACACTTATTCCAATTTACATCTCTCAGGGACTTGATGCCATACAAAAAAATCCAAGTTTTAACAGTCCACTGATCTATCAAATCGTTGGTTTACTGTTATTCTTCTCCGTATTTGCTTATTTTATGAACAGACTCACCCAAGAAAATACAGCAACTGCAGTACAGTCAGCGGTTCAAGATCTTAGAGAAGACACCTTTGGGGAGGTTATAGAACGTGATCTTTCTTTTTTAAACGAACAACCGACAGGTCGTCTGGTCTCAAGAATCACCAATGATACCAGAGATTTTGGAACAACTGTCTCTCTGACAACCAATCTTCTATCACAAATATTGTTGGTCGTTTTTATCACCATCATTCTTTGGAATACTTCTGCCAGATTGACAGTGTTTCTATTGATAATGGTTCCAATTATCTTTTTTGTCGCAATTGCTTTTCGTGGGTTAGCCAGGTTTGTTGCCTTACAATCTAACCGTGTGCTTGCAAAAATCAACGCCCTTATTCAGGAGACCATGAGTGGAATAATTGTTGCAAAGTCGTTCAGAGCTGAACAATACATCTATGATGAGTTTGATGATATGAACTCAGAGTCCTTTTCAATCAACCTAAGACGTGGATTGGTTTTTAACAGCATCTTTCCAGTGCTTAATATCTTGTCCGCACTTGCCACCGCAATCATTGTATATTTCGGTGGACTGGAGGTGCTTCAGGTAGGAAGCTTCATTAGCTCCACTCTTTACTTTATCCCAGGAAGAGCATTGACCTATGGAGAATGGTTCCTTTTCATTCAAGGGGTAAATTATTTCTTCTTCCCAATCATTCAGATTGCAAGCTTTTGGTCACAATTTCAACAGGGTCTTGCTGCATCTGAAAGAGTTTTCTCACTTATAGACTCTGAGAACACTGTCACTCAAACCGACAACATAACTGTCGAAACACTCAAAGGAGACATCAAATTTGATCATCTAAAATTCGGGTACAAACCAGAAATTTTAATCCTTGATGACTTTAACCTTCACATCTCTGCAGGAGAAAATCTGGCCATAGTTGGGCATACAGGGGCTGGGAAATCAACAATCGCTAAACTAATCGCAAGATTTTATGAATTTAATGGAGGAGAATTGCTAATAGATGATAAGGATATCAGAACCTTCGAACTCAAATCTTATCGTAGACATCTCTCTATTATCTCACAGGAGGTTTTCCTATTTAACACCTCACTTGAGGATAACATATTCTATGGTGTTCCAAAAGAAAATCGGGATTATGAGTATTTAAATTCCCTCTTTAAACAGATTGATGCTCTCGACTGGGTTGAGAACCTAGAGCAAGGATTTCAGACCAAGGTAGGTGAACGAGGAAACAAATTAAGTCAGGGTCAGAAACAATTGATTGCCATTGTGAGAACTCTGATGCGAGACCCCCATATCCTAATTATGGATGAAGCAACCAGCTCTGTCGACCCATTCACTGAGGTTCAGATCCAGAAAGCAACTGATATACTTATGGAAAACAGAACCTCTATCGTCATAGCACACAGATTATCAACCGTCGTAAAGGCTGATCGAATCATTGTGATGAGAGAGGGGAAGATCATTGAGTCTGGAACGCATAATGAGCTACTAAAACAGGGTGGTCATTACTCTGAGTTGTATGATACCTATTTTAGACATCAAACCTTGGAATACATAGAGTCCGAAAAATCTTGAGATAAAAGTTGGGAATGAATTAGAAATTAAGCTCACCAGAAAAACTAATTTTCTATCTACCTTCTCCCCCTATCTTACCCTCTTACGTTAACTTAACAGAATTATAGCTTGATAAAGAAACATCTTGTAAACTTACATTCTATAAATAAGGTTAATAAAACCTTTAAAAGTCCATACAATCTATTAAATTTAGAGAAGGTTCAATCTTAATTTAACCTTTCTCCAGGATTGTTTGAGTGAAAAGTGAGTTCACAACTAAGTCTTGATGTAATGATTTTATACTCATTTGCATTTGTACTATTTATACTAGTTAACATGTTTTTTGTGGCATCGGAATTTTCCTTTGTGAAAGTCAGATCCTCAAAAATGAAACTTTTGGAAAAAGAGGGAAACAAACGAGCAACCAAAGTGTTGTTTATCTCCAAACATTTGGATGATGCACTTTCCAGTACACAACTTGGAATCTCCCTTGCCTCAATCGGTATTGGGTTTGTTGCAGAGGCATTATTTACCTCATTTTTGTTGAGTTTTCTTGGAATTTTTGGGATCACTGAAAAGAGTATTCCAAGTCTTGCAGGAATCGGATTTGTAACTGGTTATGTGTTAGGTACATACTTTCATGTTGTACTTGGTGAGTTGTTTCCTAAATCCATAGCGATTAGAAAGGCAGAAGCAACTGCTTTATGGTTATCTTCTCCGATGTACTGGTTTATGAAGGTTTCAACCTACCCAATGCATTTCCTAAATTGGTCTGCTGAGCACGTTTTAAGGCTCTTCAATATACAGCCAATCTCAGAGTTTCATGGTAATGTATTTGGTGAAGAAGAGCTTAAGCTAATTATTCAGCAGTCCCTTAGAGGTGGTGAACTTGAGGAGTATGAATCCAGACTGATCTATAGAATCTTTCAATTCACTGACACCCCTGTGAAATCTCTTATTACTCCACGACATGCAATTAAAGCTTTATCCTCAACTGCAACATTGGATGAGGTGATAACACTTGCCAAGGAAACAGGTTACAGCAGATTCCCGATCTATCAAGACAAACTCGACAGCATCATCGGATTTGTTCACATTAAAGATGCCATTGCAAAACTTGATGAGAAAACCAATGGATCCAAAAATTTAGTCAGTGGGTATCTACGCCCCGTCATCACAGTTCATGAGAATCACCCCGTTGATGACCTACTTCAAGAAATGCAAAAACAGAGGACCCAGGTATCTGTCGTCGTTGATGAATGGGGATCAGTCGCAGGAATAATCACTATAGAAGACATTCTTGAGGCAATTGTCGGACCCATTCGAGATGAATTTGACTACTATGAAGACGGGTCACTCATCTCCAAGTCAAAAAATGGACTTATTGTGCTCCCCAAGATCACAATAGCTGAATTTAATGAGTACTTACAGAATCTCCGTCCTAACGTGTTCCTTCGTGAAGAAGGTGATGCAGTCACACTGGCTGGATACCTCCTTGACCTCATAGATTCTAAAATTCCAAATGAGGGGGACACCTTGTCAGACAGTACTTTTGACTACAAGATCTTAAAGATGAACGGCAACAGAATTGAAAAGGTTTTGGTGCTGGATCACGGTTCCGATAAATTTGATTACTCAGTACAAAAATCTGAAGAAGAACTCATGGATCAGCTTTAATTACTTATATGGAAAGATTTTATCATAAAGGTAGACTGAAGCATAACTGAAGCTTTCAACAATATCATATGGATAATAGTTTACCTTTCCGCTCCAAAATTCATTAAGTGGTTTATTTGCATATTTCTCTGGTCTGAGTATTCTATCTTTAACAAGAATATAATACGGAACGATATATCTATCCAAATAATTCATACTTATCATTTTGTGTTTTAATAGATATAAAAAAGTGAAAAGAACCATATTCATTTCTTCATAAACTAATTTTTCTTTTTTATCTTCTTTGTCATTAATTAGATTTAAAAGTCGTAAGAGGTACAGCTGAGTGATTTCTTCATTAAATGGTGTGACGGCAAGGATTACCATACAAATTTGATTGATTTCTGATACTATATACTTTGAATTCAGCAACACTTTGTCAACATTTTTTTTGAGATACCCTGAAATCTTTTTGATTATGTCTTCTTTGTTAGCGATGTCTAGAGTTAAAGCTGCCTCCAAAATATGTACATTTGAAACAAACGATGAACCTAATTCAAAGGGATATGTGTAATAATATTCATCACCCCGATAGTTTTCCAACACATCAAATAATTTTGAAGAATCTTGGCTACTATACTTATCTAATAATAATAAAGCAATAGATGTGTCATCACTATCGGGAATTTGAAAGCTTTTTCCTAAGCTTAATCCATTCTGAATCCATCTAGACTCAATTAAATCTATCTTTCGTTTAACTGGTTCGCTAATGGGGATTTCACTTTTATAAAAAGGATACAGAGAGTATACATTGTTAAAATTCTCAAAGTCATTTAATGTTTGCACAAGCAACTCTTTAGTTGTAGAGTGAAATAAATAATCTACACCTTTTACTTCGAATCCTTTGACCCTATATTTCAACAATATGGTTGTGCTTGACGGAGAATTCCCCAACGAATTGTTATTCCCAACTAGATTTGCTACAATATTTGCATCAATTTCATTGTCAACAACACCTTCCATTGAATGCAACATTGGAGTGTAATCAGTAAAAGCCTTTTTCCCTAATAATTTAAGTTTCATATTTTTTGTTTTTTCCAATTCAGAGATTGTGGTTCGATGTGACGATATTTTTTCTGTGATATTCGAAAAAAGCTTTGAATAAGTGAACTCGAAACCGGTGGGATAAGTAAAATTTGATTTAAACACCTTTTCATGTCGATCTAAAAGCCAGGATAACCCTCTTTCAAACTTCTCAATGTACTCTGGTTTTTTATAATATCCTAGTTCCACCATCATTGAAAGTACACTGGCTGTGTTTACCAAGTTGTCAAATGGTGTGTTGGGATTATTTGCCCCCCAACTTCCGTCATTTTTCTGATGCATCAACACGCTTTTTGCATGTCTAGGAAACCTAGGATTTCCTAATATATCCTTAACAGACCCCACATAAGCTGTGTCATATATTGTTCCTTTCATACCTCTTACCCCAAGGTTGAACAAAAATGATGATATCATCTCTTCTTTTGCGTTTATCATTAGGAGTACGACTCTTAATCTTTTTTTGTATAAAAAGGTAACGAAATAATGTCTTGAAAAGAAATTTTGCTGATGTTTTACACATCCCATTGAATTATTGCTACCTGAAAAGTAGTTATTAGGCCAGAATACTTTCGGTGTGCTCTCTCTCCTGCCAGAATCCTGATTCAAAAGTGTTTTAGTCTAGAAGTACCAAATATATTTAGAAAAAATAATGGCAGTAAGTAATCATGAAGGTGTTGAAAGTACAAAAACACAAAATAATAAGACTACAGAAAGTCAAGCAGCAAAATCTGCATTAGAAAAATTGGCTGTAAATTCTTATTCGTTTGAAAGCGCCTTTTCGGTTCTCAAAAAACGACAGCAATACTTTCGGATATCCACTGGAGCAAAATCACTAGATGAAATATTAGGTGGTGGAATCGAACCTTCAGCAATCACAGAATTTTATGGTGAGTTTAGAACTGGAAAGACACAGATTTGTTTGCAGTTGGCAGTTCATACAGTCATGTCGAAGGAGCTTGGTGGTTTGGATGGAAAGGTGATTTACATTGACACTGAGGCAACCTTTAGACCAGAGAGGCTTCTGCAGATGGCAAAGCGATACACATTAACTGATGTTCTTGAAAATATCTATGTTGGCAGACCCCAAAGTGTAAAAGAACAGATGCAGTTAGTACAGGAGCTTAATGATATAAAGCCAGATGAAAACGTAAAGCTTTTGGTTCTTGATTCCTTAACCAGTCACTTTCGAGCAGAATACATTGGGACACCTCAGTTATTGGAAAGACAGCAACTCTTAAACAAACATATGAGTGACCTGCTGAAACTGGCACTAAACAAAAATATCGCTGTTGTTGTAACAAATCAAGTGATTTCAAATTTCTTGACTAATGACAAACTTGCAGTTCAAGCGGTTGGAGGACATATTGTGGCACATGCATCCACACACAGACTTGAGTTAAGCAGGCCATACTCTCAGCCCAGTCAAAAACCATTTCTAAACGCAAAGCTTGTGGATTCTCCAAACCTTCCTGAAGCCACAGCATATTATGAAATCACTGCATTTGGTATTGAAGATATTAAAAGTAAAATAAATCCGAAACTTTTACAGGAAATTCAAAAACAGAAACATTAATTTATTTCTCTAGCAACATTTCAAGACCAGTTTCCTCTATAAAACCTCTGGCCTTGTTTGCCTGTTCAGCAAGCATTTGTGATGAGGCAGTCATCTCTTCCATCGATGAGGTCATCTCCTCAGCCACCGATGCAACTTCTTCGGCTGATGCAGCAGTTTCCTCAGAGAGAGCTGCAATTTCCTCAACCTTCTGATAGATCTCCTCAAATGCCTTGGTCAACTCATCAGAAACTGATTGGGATACCTTTTGGATGTTTTCTGAGGCAACCTTTGATTCATCTGAAAGTCTTCTTACATTATCCGCAACAACAGCAAACCCCCTTCCATAATCGCCTGCTCGTGATGCTTCAATTCCAGCATTCAGAGCAAGAATATTTGTCTGAATTGCAATCTTGCTGACCTCTCCAGAGTTTTCCTGAATGGTGCCAACGATCCTCTGTACATTGGCTTTTACATTGTCTAACTCATTTAATATCTCCTGAACACGTTTTGCCTGTTCATTTGCAACATCAGACATTGATTGACTGGTAGATGCCACCTCTTCGGCTGATGCATTCATATCCTCTGCGGTGCTGGAGAGTCCCTCTGAGGTCATAGTTATTGTGGATGTTGAATTAAGGTTTGTGATTAAATCATTTGTCATCATTAACACATGATTCACTCGCTCACCAAGCGACCCGAATACAGAATCGTTTAAAACTCGTGTGTTTGTGATTTGATAGCTAAACTTTCCTTGGAGGAAATTTCCAAAAGCAGTATCAAATTCAGTGTAATAAGCTTCCACTTCATTGAGTAGTGATAGAAAAACGGAAAATCCAAATATTAGGATTAATGCCATTGGAATTATAAATTCCTGATAATTAAAATTTGTGCTTTTCAATACACCACTAATTAAAAATGCAAAAATGACAATTATAATAGCTAACGTAAACTGATGAAACATCAGTCTAACTTTATAATCATTGGTTCCCACTAAAAACATGAAAAGAAATATTGCTATAACCCCAGGTGAAACAGCAACAATGAAGAAGGTATTCCATTCGCTCCTACTCCAATTAAAGTATGATTGTTGAGTATTTACATATAGTACGAGAAAAATCAAAGTGAAAAGTGACAATATCTCAAACAAATTAGCCAGTGAGACCTTTCTCGCTCCAACTTGAAAGAGAGTGCCAGTCATAAAATTGCTTCTTGTGTTTTCAGACATGTCGAATGGTTATCTTCTGTAGGTTATAAATTTTGTCCAAAAAAATGCATGTCACGATTAATTATGCAAAGAAATGAATCAATAATGTAATACTAAAGATTCATTCCTCCGTCTTTAGCTTAATAAACCCGTATATCATAAGGTATTTGAGAATTTTTGAACCTTAAGAAACGTCGTGTTGAGGAGAATCAAGAGCTGCTTTTTCAGGAGCTGAGAGATTCAAAAAACCCCGTGATTAGACGGGAGGTCACCTCACTATTGAGCAAAGAGGATTACCTGATCTATCTTGCACTCAAGGACGAAGACAGCTCAATAAGAGAGATAGCCACAAAGAAAATCACAAACCAGGAGGTTTTGAAAAAAATTATTTTAGCGGAGGAATCTTGGACAGTCAGATATGTGGCTGTGTGGAAGGTACAAAACAAGAATCTGCTGGAAAAGGTGGCAGTCTCAGACACACACTTTCAGGTGAGAGCAGCCGCAGTAAAGAGGCTGGACTCTCTCGAGCTTTTAAAATCTGTGGCACTCTCTGACCCCCATCCCAGGGTGAAACAAGCGGCTGTGGCACGTATCAAAAATGAGAAGACTCTTGCGGAGCTGGTATTTTCCTCAAAAGATTCTCAGGTGAGAGAGAGCTGTGCGGATCAGATCTGTACCGAAGAGGTATTGAAGAAAATTGCGTTCACTGACAAAAATGCATGGGTAAGGTACACTGCGGTAGGGAAAATTTTCGATGATGATGTTCTTATGCAAATCGCACAGACAGACCCAGATGAAAATGTGCGCTATTTTGCGACCAAAGAGATAAATGATCATGAGAAACTGATCACCCTTGCTTTAAGCTGTCACCATTCTGATGTGCTGAGATGTGTCATTAAGCGACTCAACAATCCTGAGGAGTTGGCACAGCTTAGAATGCTTGGCAATCAATTTATACAACAACTGATTCAACAGAAAAACAATGAATTCCAAATATGAGAATTATTGCTATCTTAAAATTACTGCCACAATTATTGAAGATACATTTATCCATTTTATAAGCTCAAGCTATAAATTTGAGAACTTTTCTTTCAGGTAATGATCAAGGTACCCATCACCCATAAAACTCTGGTGCGAGCTCCTCAGAAAGATGTCTTTGATGCGATGACCAAACCTCACCTGCTTAATCAATGGTTTACTGAGGGAACCACTGCTGACCTAATAAACGGTGGTGAGCTTATTCTCAGGTGGAAGGATTGGGGTCCAGATAAAGTTACAACAGAAGCTACTTGTCCTATTGTTACCTATCAACCTAGCTCTAAGTTTGTGTTTAAATGGTGGGAAGACCATTACACAACAGTTTCAATTCATTTCCAAAAACTCAGTGATTCTGAAACTCTCGTCCTATTATCTGAGGAGGGGTATGAAGACAATGAGGAGGGTTGGAGAAGATGTCTAGAGTGTGCCACAGGTTGGGGAGAGGCAATTACTCTCCTCAAGATATTTGTTGAACATGGTATCTCTTACAAATGAATATTCACGTATGTCTTCCAAAAAATTACCAAACATCTACCAAACCTTTACCAAACATCTACCAAGTATCTACCAAGCATCTATCAAACATCTATCAACAATTCCCAATCATTTATCAAATATCCATCAAACATTTGCCAAGCTTATTCCGAACAACTTTCAAAGATTTTCCTCGGGTTTTTCAAAATTATCATTTTCATATCAAATTTCCATTTAGGTATATTAGTCGTAAATTATATGCTAATAATAACAAATTGTATCTGACAATTGTTTACCTTACTCCCTCAAAGTTCAAAAGTCATGAGAAGCTTAATCGTTGATGGAAACAGAGGATATCCTGTATCAGTTTCAGATCATTATCGGGAGCATCTGGTTCTTGCTTTACTTTGAGATTCTGTTGCACTTGTTCTCCATGATATTTGTCCTCAACTTCACAACTGCCGGGATTAATTCCACTGTATTCTTGGTTCTTCTGACCCTTACTGGTATCAGTATCCCAGTGGTTCAAAGAAAAATCTTTCAATCAAAAAATACCTTGTATTTTACCATAGTGGTTGCTGGAGTTTCAGGTATGTTAACTGTTGTTCCTAATGCACTGTTCTCGATAATCATCTCCTTAGGTTTTCTCTATTTCAGCCTTCCATTGATCTTGATGATTGCAAATCATGTCAACAGACGTTTTGTCTTTTCAATCTCATATGCATTAGTTTTGGAATATTTCTTTCAATCAATGTTTGAGGGCATTGGGTTCTTTGGAACTGTCGTTAATAAAACCATACTTGCATTTCTGGTTCTGTTTTGGACTGCTTTGTCACTTTACTTCTTAAACAAGTATTATCATGACTACATAGAATCACCAAGTGCTCAGACAAATAACTTTACCATGGTGATGATTTTTGGCTATTTTTTTATTACAACCCTAGAATCACCATATCTTATCGCATCCTGGATTAACCCCCACAGTATTTTTGGTCTTAACGGAACCAACAATTTCTTCTATGTCGTAAAACTTTCCCTGATCCTATTTTTTGCATTGGGTGCTGTGTTGTTGGATTTATTGACCTATCGAGAGGATTTTTCTCTGTGGTTTCTAAGAGGAAGATATACACCTGTTATTTTATCTGGGGCCTTTCTTGTAGGATTGGCAGATCTGATGTGGTTGGATCTTATCACCCCCATTGATATTTTTATTCTTGTCTATGTGTCATTGACCTTTATCCGGGAAAGTGGTCATGCGTACAGACAAAATGGGCACAATAAGCTTATAATTCTGCAAATCATACAAACATTGTTGATATTTCTTTATGCAACAGCTGGGAATTGGGCATTTGTTCCAGGTGTCTTAAAGCCCATAGTCAGAAACAACGCACCCCTATTCATTTTTTTGACAGGTGTTGTAGTTGTAATTACATATTTAGTATCAAGAGGTGCTGATATTACATGAGATATAGAACAAACATCCTGGTTGTGTTGTTAATGGTCTCAACATTGGTCTATCCACCAATAGTTTATATTGCACATAGACCTCCTCAGACCTC
The DNA here is from genome assembly GCA_030149205.1 of Candidatus Heimdallarchaeota archaeon. Taxonomy (GTDB): domain Archaea; phylum Asgardarchaeota; class Heimdallarchaeia; order Heimdallarchaeales; family Kariarchaeaceae; genus WAKA01. Next base: position 89,807 of record JASBSB010000004.1, read on the forward strand.
TCCACCAGAGTATCTAAAGGTTATGACCTTCAACATCCACCAATTTTTTGTCGAAGATTATGTTTCTATATCAGAAAAGACAGGAGAATTGAATTTCAATAATCTTTTACAGACAATCTATGAGATAAATCCAGACATTATAGGTCTACAAGAAAGCGAAGGTGGGAGATTAACTCATGGAAACCTAAATGGAGTTCATTGGTTGGCAACTAAGCTCAAAATGTATTATTTCTTTGGACCTGAAACAAGTGATCAGATCTATGGGGTGTCATTGCTCTCGAAATTTCCAATCTCCTCTGCTGAGGTTATCCCACTCCCAAACCAAGAATCCATTGAAAGGGTTTTGGTAAGAGCAACATTAGCCATAGGAACCAAAAATGTCCAGGTCATGATCACCCATCTTCAGACAAGTTCATACAAGCTAGACCAAAGATTACAGGTACAAAAAATAATTTCTGAGATCGGGACGACACCCACGCTACTTTTAGGTGACTTTAACACACGCTCAGACCTGAACGATGAGGCATACACCATGCTTAATGCAAGGTATGATGACGCATTTGAGATGGCAGGTAACAACCCCAACTCATCCTTAGGATTTAGCTCACCAGCTGGGAATCCCTCTCACAGAGTGGACTACATTTGGTTGACAAGAGGCCATTGGCTTGTTAAGTCAGATTCTGTCAAAACAGCAGGAAATGAGTTTGTTTCAGATCATCTTGCTGTGTATGGCTTGATAAAGATCAATTTTTAAAATTTTTAAGGGTGTTTTTAAGAGAAACCCGCAGCTTTAAAATAGGTCATTTTTACGATGCTTTGGACAAACTGGACTTCTGTACTCAACGGTTCCAGCCCCTAAGGTTATTTCATATATATTTAACATTCTTGTCTTCTTTCCACAGAAATGACAATAAAAATGATCCTGAGTGATCTCAGTCCTGGTTGGAAACCTATAGAATCGGTTATGAATCCTTCTCTTTTCGTTTTGCCAATTTGAGGTTAACTCCATCCCAAACTGAGTGTTCTTTGGTCTGTCTCCTGTTTTCGATGTGATATAATACCAGAGAATGAGGTCAAACAACTGAACAAGTTTTTGTGTTGGTATCAATCTTACAGCATTGATCTTGATTATGAACTCCTCAAGGTTTATCTGCACATCTACACGGTTCATCGTATCATATTTAGTTTCCATATATTTTTTATCTATTGAGGACATTGCTTGAGCAAGCTTCTCAACCAAATTATACAATATCTTCTGCTTTCTGAGTTGTGAGGTTTTAAACACAATATACAACTCATTGGACTCAACCCGAATCAGCTTTTCTTTGATAGTTAGATTGAAGCTTTGAGCAAATACCTTCATTAATTCAATTGGGTATTGCAGTTGAAGTTTCATCTTATACTATATAATATACTTTCTCCTTTATAAAGCTCTTCAGACTGGCATAAAAGTGAATATTTATTTGCTTTTCCTTCATCTTTTTAAATCTTTGATTTGGTCAGAATAAACTGAAAGTTTTGTGCATCAGGGTTAGTTATGTATTTCTTATTGATATTCACCACAGCAAGGACTTCAACCTATAAGGTTATCTAAGGACTGAACTTTGGACACAAGTGGTAGTCTCTGCAGCAGTCTTTGCACTTGTCAGTGTTGTGATCTTCAGTGTTACCTCAGTTTACACCAAATTTCTTATCCCACAGCTTGGTGGTCCCTACAAATTTCTTGCCACTCAACTTACAATAGGTGGGGTATTCACAACAGCTATCCTGCTCTTTTCAGGTGATACAATACCTCAAGACCTGCTCCACTCACAGTCTGTTCAATTGGAATTTCTGATATCATCACTGTTTGCCTTCTTTGGTTTTCTAACCCTGATGCAGGGCTTTGCAAAGGGAAATGCCTCTGTGGGTGGAATCTTTATCTCCTCCAGATTGATCATCAGTATTCCCACTGCCTTCATTTTCCTTGGAGAAAAATTCCCACCTTATATCTATCTTTTTATTTTTGTCACTTTTATTGGTGCCATCATAGTCTCATGGGATGAAAGCCTATCATTAGGGGACGTACTCTTCTTTCGTGCAAAGGGTGTAAAATGGTTTCTCATGACAATGATCTTCTGGGCACTATCGAATGTATTTATTCGTAAACTTAGCCCCTCTTTGTCCACAGTACAGTTCATTGCTTACAGACAGTTAGTTATGATAGCTCTGGTTTGGATCTTTTGGGTAAAGTTCCATGCATACTTCGACCCTGAAGATAAAAAGGTCACCCTCACGAAGGTTAGAAACGTTGTGCTTTATCTCTTAATGACATTGACTGCCCAGTTTCTCTTTGTCTATGCCCTTCAACAATCATTGACACTCTCTGAGGGGATTGGGGTCTTTGAAGGAGTATCAACATTTCTTGTCAGCCTGCTCTTTGCCAAATTCTATGGCAATGAGGTCTTACAAGAACAGCTAAGCAAGCGTGGGCTTATTATTCGGAGTGTTGGAGTTGTCCTCGCAACGTCTGGAACCCTTCTGATTATTCTTACTCAACAGTTTTGACTTGGATTAGAGGATCCAAGGAATACCTGCCCTGATTATACAGCAGTTTAAATACTACATTTTGAATTCTGCCTGATGAGACTCTCTCTCACATTTTCAAAAGAGTTCTGGGAGTTTGTCAAAGACTGTGCAGAGAGCCCAGAGCTGATCAATCAGGAAGATGAGCTGCCTGTGTTTATTGAAAAGATGATCATCTTCTCATTCGGTCACTTTCACCCTATTCCACCCCATATAATCTATAATGCCCCTGCAATTCTTCCTGATACCAAATTTCTGCTGACCGATTATTACATAAACAAAGAGACCATAGATTCGTACAAACGCGAGTCCAAAGCCCATGAGTCAGTTGATATGTTTATTATGAGACGCGTCTATGAGAACTGGGAGGAGCTGACCACAATATTTTATGAGGTACTCAGATAACTATTCAGAGAATTATTCAATAATCATTCAGTAATTATTCAGACAACTATTGCGTATAGCGGGGCTTAAACGCAAAAAAAACTGTTGATGCAAAGCTGCAAAACTTAGGATCCAAAAACTGAGACACGATGAACTTAAAGTCGTGATTTACCAACCCACTTGGCAGGTTCCAAACCATTTGCTTTCAGTCTCTGATTCAAGATAGCTGTATGCTCCATGATATGCCTGATGTTGTAAATAATGAGCTCAAACTTGGAAAAGGATAGCCAGGTAAAATTACATGGCTCCTCAAACTGTGAGGCTATATCATTCTCAAAGTATAATCTGAACTTTTCGCGAATGATCTTCAAAAATTCAAGCAATTCTGATTTAGGTACAATTTCCTCTGGCTTTTTATCGAAGAACCCCTTTCCCACATGCTTTTTCAAGCCATCAGGTAAGGAGTACTCTGTGTTTGGATCATCGAACTCAAAAGTAGAGAGATAAAAGTCCATAGAGTTTGTAATATGGAAGGCATGCTGCCAAAAGGGGGGTACACCGTCGGTCCAGACATGCTCATTAGCATTTTCAACTGCCTTGGTCAACATGTCAAGAGATGAGGCAAGTTGTGTATCAAGTGCTGTAACTAGATTTTGAGGATCCATATTGAGATTCTGCAAAGGGCATATAAGAAGATTATCAGAGTCAATCGGATTGCAAGCAATTGATGGAATAAATCGCTTATTGCATATTTCGTATAAATATAGAGATGGTAAGATGCAAGAAAGGTAAAGAATGTGAGTAAGATATTAATAGATAGAAAAGGTGACAATATTAATTGCCAGACAGAAAACCCCAACTTTAAGTATTAGACCTCCGTAGTTAATTTCGCTTTTGGGATGGATATCCGGAATTATTAGATTTCTCTTTAAATTTCAAAATTTCGTTCTTAAAACTCAGTTTGCGACATCTAAAATTTTTTTTATTCATTGATTTTAAATTTTAGAGTGTTGAAAATAATCTCTGTCAATCTAGATTCGGGAGGTTAGGCATGTTTTTGATAGTCTCTATAGACTATAGTAATCTATAACAATATGGACTCAGATAGCTTACTTCCCTTTTATCAAGATACTAAATTTTTATTTATAGTACTAAAAGATTATAATTTATTCTTGACAATCATTAATATATGCAGGAAAAACCATCAGTTTATGAAATGGGACTAATAAAGTACCTGTATTGTATCTCTTTGACTGAGTACCACTTCCTCAATACATATCTATGGGCAGATGCTCAAACTAAGGTGACCTGATTTGAGTATTGGTCAAATTGCGGGAATAATCTATTTTACATTTTGGTCTGTGTTTGTCTTCTACCTCTTAACCTATGTAAAATTCCAATTGTCCAGCCTTTTCAGACTTCAAGACACGAGGTCTTTCCTAGAATCATATTTAACTTTAAAACGAAGAAATGGTAGATCTTTTGCTTATATCAACTTTTCTGCAAATCTGCTATTTGGGTTTATAGGTTTTTTTATACTATTTGGAAGAATCATTGAGCTATTTTACAACCTCTATTATTACATTCTGATGTTTGGGGTGACAGTGATTTCACTCATGGCTGTTGAAAGCAGACTTCCCTTAAGCGCAGACACTCGTGAATATATCATGAGTCAACGTGTTCCTGTAATCTCCCTTTTCTCCCTTTTTTTCACCAGGAATGGTGAAAAGTTAAAATACAGGGCGGATGTATGGAAGCTCATTCCAATCAAAGAATTAATTGGGTATTATAGCCTTGCAATTTTAGGGTTAATTTTTTATCAATTGTTTTATATCCCTTGAGGAAAGTTGATTTTTATCTAGATTCATCATACGGGGATGGGGGGAAAAAAAAAATTATTCTGGTAAAAAATGTTATAGTTCAGACATACAGGGTGGCTTACAAGTAGTTTTTGAGACTTAGGATAATAAAGAAAGATAAGATTTTTTGTTAAGATATGATTTTTGTGCGATAAACTTAAATGAGATTGATAGATAACAGATATGTGTATCTTTGCCTTCATCAGGATTCATTTACAATTAATACAGGTTACAAATACGCTATTTACATCTATTCTCAGACCATCAAGGACGGCGTCACCGTAGATGGGGTGAAAGCAGCCGGGGAGTTCATCGCCACCAACATCATCAGACCCATAGTGGAGGGCTTGGCAACCGTGTTTCGAAGCATCCTCACCGCTATGTTTCTCACACTTGGTGAGACCTCGTCAGGATACCAGACGACGAAAACAGCCACTGGATTTATCTTTAAATCATTTATTGACAATAAGGAGGTAAGTGTATCAGTGACTGTGGACAGCTCAAATCAACTAATGTTTACTGTTGGTATCAAATCATTCACTATAGATTTGTTTAAGCTCATATTAAATTCAATAATACCTTTTGAAACCCTTTCTCCCGAAAGTGCGATTAATGGTATAATAACAGCCACAGTTTTCGAGAACATTTTTACAAATATCGCATTTGTTGCTATGGATAAATCTAAAGAAGCTGGTGCCGGATCAATGGGAATAGGAGCGGCGGTTGCCTTAACAATTTCATTAATGTCAATGTTATATGGTTCAGCAACATTTTTAGGAAATTTTTTAGCTCGATGGCACAATAGAAATAAATTCAGTGGAGAGGAATTAAAACAATATGATCATCTATTTAAGTCATGGATTTCTTTATATAAGGTTACACTCACACTCTCAATAACCTTATATTATTTGGGTAGAAATTTATATAAACTCCGCAACATTATGAAACAGGAAGGCCAAACTTTGACTTCAAGTATTTCTAAAGTTTTAAAAGAAAACTTTGAAATTCAAGGCTACACAAGTCCTGCAATTGCGTCAGGTTTATTTTTTGTAGCATTAAGTACAATAGTTATGGATTTTACGGAAGTCATATTACTTCAACCAACAATGACGATGTGGATAGCTTTCTTAATCGTATTAGCTTCAGAAATAACTACATACGGTCTTCTTGATTTGGGGAAAACTCCTCTGTATAACTTAAAAATTTTTATATCTGCAATTGTATTTCCAAATACCTTATATAGGTTAGAGTTACTTATTTTGGATAATTTTGTATAGGTGACCTATTATGAAACTTATTTCAATTCTTGGTTTAAATTTTTTCCTAAGACAATCCTTAGTTTTAACTCTGCTAAGTTTTTTGATCTTTACTCATTTCATAGCTTATCCAGTTAAAATTTACTATTTTTACGAAATTTTAACATTTTCGGGTATCTATTTAATGAGTGTAATGTTTTCAATTATTGGTCAATACCAACTCAAAGATACTAACCATGGAATAATTTTTGTTAATAAAGAAAGGTGGAAAGTCTTGACACCTATGATGATTTTTTGGTTTGTTTTAATATTTAATGTGTTTTCAAACATGATGTATCAGGCAAATACAATATTCCGACACCTTTTTGCTATAATGACTTTTTTTTTACTATTGCATTATTTTGAAACCGTCATTGAAGGGTCACTATATCCTCAGTTAATTAAAGAAAGCAGATCCAAATCAGCAACAAAAGTTAACCGTTTCTTGTTCTTATTGAGGTTCTCACTAATTTTTACTATATTTGCATTGATTCTTACAAAAAATTCTATTGAGATTCTCCTTATTATTACTACTGTATTATTTGGGGGTTCACTGGTGTCAAGTGCCTTGTTTAACTTAAAAACAAAGTCCTCCTTAAAAATAACTATCGAGGTGATTCATGCAATTTTCCTCATGGACTTCCTTCTAGTTTTTATCGATTACCTGATTAGTCCTGATTCTAATATATTTATATTGGGATTAACTTTTCTTCAGTTGATATTTATATATTTATTAAGTGAACTTCCATACTTATATCAAGTTCCTCAATTGATTTTACAATCATTCATAATAAATGATAAATGAGGGTGGCATCCTAGCAATACTCTTGACTCTGACACCTTATGTTGGATCACTTGCATATCTCATCTCAGAGGCAGTGGGTTCTGCTGGTTTAACGGCATTAAAGGCAATCTATAAAACATATCAGATGGGAACTGTATTAATGGTAGCAAGTATAACACATCTGATACTTGCCTCTCTCTTTGCTTTAAAAGGTGGGAATAGGTTCTTGTGAATAGGCTGGTGAATAACATGAAGCTTAAAAATAGATTTAAACTGGATGATGCTGTATATTTGATCACACTTCTATCAGTCCTTATCTTGCTTTATTCTCGCTTGATTGATAAAATAGGACTTATCGTAACAGCTCTAGCAGTGTTCCTTTATCCCCAGCGTTTCTTTGTGATAGCTATTTATCAACTATTCAGGGAACATAGAACCAAAAAATTAGTCTATAACCTTTTGGGACTAATACTAATTTTTTCTGCCCTATCACTCTTACTAACTATTTCTGTTAAAACAAACTCGTTTTTGATCTTAACCCTCACATTCTGTAGTTTTTATGTCCTAAAGGCAATTTTTTTCTACAGGGTTTATGATAGAGACCTCAAAGATAGGAAATACCGTAAAACAGTTACAGGGGCGGTATTCAGGGTATCCACACCGTATTATTTTCTTGTGTTCTTTTTAGTAGCAGTGATTCTTCAGCCTGTGAGTCCTTTAGATCCCAGTGGATTCACATTTTTGATGCTTGTAATGGTCATTTCAATTTTCTTTAATGGCTTCTGTAATTGCGATGATATCGATCATGAACTAAAGAGCATTTGGCCAAAAGGTATCCCAACTTGTTGTTAGGCAAGCTGTATATGTACGTTGAAAAATATTAATTTCTATAACCGATGTATGATTAGGGTCGAAGAAGTAAATTGATGTGATAACATTAATTCTGGTAAGAAATGTTATAGTTCAGACATACAGAGTGAATTACAAGTAGTTTTTGAGATTGAGGATAATAAAGCAAGATTAGAAGCTATGTTAAGAGATAAATTTTGTGCGATAAACTTAAATGGTTTTAATGTATATCAGGTATGTGTACCCTTGCCTTCATCAGGAATCTTATGAAACTGGAACACACAGCGACTTCATTGTCAGGTCTATCAACCAACAGACCATCAGGGACGGCGTCACAGTCTACGAGGTGAGGTATGCTGGAGAGTTTATCGTCAACATACCCATGCCTATTGCAGAAGAAATGATGAATGTGTATCGCTCAGCAATACTTGGTCTGCTACAGATTGTTGAAACAATAATTTCAGTAAGTGTGACTGTGGATTCCTCAGGGAATATCTTGATTCAGTCTAATACATACATGATGTTTTACACATTTTACCATGTTGTTTTAGCAGTGGTATATGCTTTGATAGAAAACCAACCATTTTAGGGGGCATGTATATGAAAGACTCACTTCAGTACTACTTAGAGAACATAATCATAATTGGGTCTCTTCTAACAGTACTTTTAGTATACAGTTTGACTTGGACATTATTCTATGCAATAAGGCATGATAAAGTAATAGCCTTGATTTTACAGGGGATTCTCATTCTAATGTGGTGGATTCTCTCTAATTTCTTTAACTTCTTTGTTTTTTACACACTCGTTGAGCTGCCAAACCGAATTCTACTAAAAACCAGCGTTCTGTTATTGTTTCTGCTTTATCCATGCGAGTACCTACTTTTCAATAGCTATCCAGACTCGATCAACACTTACACTGTTTATCTTGCATTATTTGGTCCATTCCTAATTGCAATTATTGCCATCTACAAAGTGGTTAAAGTTAGAAACAATTTGCAAACCAGATTGGAAAAGAGGCAAGGGTTATATCACTCCACTTTTTTAGCGTTATATTTTTTACTTATGAATCTATTTCTTACTTCAGGGTGGAGGTTGCAAAATGAAAAACTAAGTATCTATCTATCATTTGAAACCGTTTGGTATTTAGAATTTATAGGAGTAATAATCGTTCTGCTGCTCAACGTCTTGCTCTTCCCAAATACGAAACTTGACATTAATGGTGTCCCTATCTTAAAAGGGTTCGTGTTTCAACTCTCTTCTGATTCAGATGAGGACAATCACTCACCTCCCAAAAATGATGAGGTTCAGACAAGTCAAAGTAATTTTGACCTTGGTTAGTGTTTAACTTTCAAGGTTCAGCTGTGGTTTCAAAAAACAAGAGAAATCTTTAATTTGAAAGCATTGAATAATAGCTATGTGTACACCTGTGTTCATCAGCAAGAATTTGTGTTAGGGTATTCAACACAATACAATTTCAATCAAACTGGATTTCAATATACCAATAACGGCATCACCAACTTCGTCGACGGGATCAAGGCTGCGGGGGAGTTCATCGTCAACACAGTATTGACAGCCCTGATTGATATGACCATCTTTGTGATCAAGAACATCATAGATGGACTTGTTGAGGTCGTGAAAAACCTGTTGCCCACTCTTCCCATATCTAAGACTCCCTCAGGTTACAAGATAGGGTCAGTTGCCATTGATATCTTCCGGGAGGGATTAGAGCTAAAGCTGAGGGTTGATAGGATGACCTTAAACTTCGGGACATTTTACTTTGGTGCACCGATAGATGTCGAGACATTGGGGATAGAGAACCCCAACTGGTTGATCCTAGGGCTATCAGCCCTGCAGACCGTGTCAATCCCATTGATCATGGTCTTGGATGCAACCGGTAGAAAGGATGCCTCTAACACTGCAATGATTGCCAGTCTTGTCCTGTTCTCCCTGGGCATTCTCCTGAATAGTTATGTGGTCTTGAGCAACAACTCCTTGGATAAACAGACCAGAAAGGATTTTTCAAAAGGATTAGGCTTGTTTTTAATCTTTGGAATTATAATCCCTGATATCTTCATCTTTGGAACAAACTCAAAAAATCCTCGACATAAAGGAAGAACTATAAGTGAAAATATTAAATCTATTGGTTTTCCAGCAACATTTTTAGGTACTCTGTTTAGAAATTTGAATGCTGCGTATTCTTCAATTTGGGTTTCCTTAGGTTTTGCTCTTTGGGATTTCTTTAACAGTATCATATTAGATTCTGAAAAAAATCTTGAAAAACGATTTGAGGAAATTATCATTTTAATTCTTAATTTAGTAATTGTTTCTTCAACATTTTTACCAGCTATAAATAGAGCAATTCAGAAATCAACAGAGATCCCAGGGAGTAAATTTGGGTCACTTAGAGGGATGAATAAGGTTCATCAGTATGTAAAATTCCAACTTATTATTTCATTCATATTGATTTTGGTGCTTACCCTCATGGAGTCTTGGTTAATAAAATAAACACCTAGGAGTGACTAGAATGCGAAGTGAAAAGGTAATTATATTTTTAGACGAGTTTGTTAGTTCTTTGCTGGTTATAATCGAGATTGTGATCCTTTTATTTCTGGTGTATTTTCACAGACCTTTTATAATTGTATTTGGGAGCTATTTTGTTTTTAAATCAATATTTGTTTTACTGTTGTTCAAATTTATTTTTTCACATAAATCATGGTTAGTAGAACAGGGGGTCATTCATTCCGTCTTTATAGATGCGGTTTTTCCAGTTATTTTATTAGTTTCCCAGTTTGTCTTATTTGTATTTTATATGAATTATATGCTTAATACTGGGATCTATTTACTGATTAACGTGATAATCGTAATACTTGGATCGAATTATTCTAAAATAAACCCAACAATGTTTTACTTTTACCTCTCAACAACGAATCCTATTGAATATCTTAGAGAATATAGAATTGATACAAAAATAGATTATATGATCATCTTACGTGCAAGTCTTCTTTCTTTGATAGCGTTTTCGGCAATTGTGAGTTTGATTGCCGTAAATTCAAATTTCAAGTGGATTCAAGTCAATACAATTTTTGAATTCATTGCTTCACTAGGGATATTCTTCTTACCCATACAAAATTATCGAGATCGGCTCATAAATCAAAGATATTACAAACTGATGAAAAAGCTAAGTAAAGGTGAGGAACCAGTGGAGTTTTGGAGAGCAAGGTGGAGGTTGCGGGGTTAATAATCACCAATCACCTACGGAAATCAGTTTTTTAAATTCAAAAGTTGGATCTGTCTTTGAACTTTCTGTATTTTTTTGTGATCTTAATTTTAGTAGCAAAGAAATTACTCCTCTGAACCAAAAATTCTAAATGAAACAATCAACCTTCTTCAACAAAATTTTTATGGAACTCATACCATCTTTTGAGTCATCAATCCCAGCCACGGTTAGGTGACCAAGTTCACTCTTTAGATTCAAAAATTTTCAATGGTGATTAACTGATTGATTTGTTGGGACTTTAGCTGTCAATCTTATTCAGCAGTTCCTGAAGAGCCTGCTTGACCTCTGGGCTAATTTTCTTGGGATCAATGCTTTTGACCAGTTTCTCCAATCCCACTGTGTCAACCACCTTCTCCAGTCCCACTGCATCAATCAGTTTCAGTCTCACTGCATCAACCACCCTGTTGATCCCAACCTCCTCGATCACACGCTCCAGCCCCACCTCATTGATCACCCAAGCCACGCCTAAGAACTCTACTGCCTCCTTGATACTGATTGATTCGGGGTCTGTTGACATCGCTTGCCGCTCCTTCTTATATAACAGTTAGCTAACAGAGATAATAAACCTGTTCTTTCGTGTTATCGTGTCCTGAATTACCTTTCTTTTCATCTACTCACTGACAATGAGCAGGATCTGATTCGTTATAATCTTAATGATCTAACTCAACTAATAGGTGTATCAATCCCTGACATTCATTGAAACCAGTTTACACCTCAAGAGATCCGGATTGATGAATGTGGGAAATATCAATTCATATCATTTGTGTAGAAGAAATACTTAGGATTAAATACCTAGGAGTCCTAGTTACCTTAATGATTCTTATACAGGAAGATGGGATCAGTTGGTCCGATGAAAATTCCTCAGAGATGTCATCATACCCATTCATTCTCCTCCAACTATTTTTATATCTTGCACTACTCGTCTCTTCCTTTTTAGTTCTTAATAAATTAAATTTTTCGCAAAATGTTTTGAATATTTCTTTGGAAGTAATGTTGTTGATTACTGGTCTCACTATCCGGAGGCGTTATCTTCATCCTGACTTTAGCCTGGGATTTAGGTGGACTAACAATTATGATACATTTCGAGGTGTTAGCAGTGATATGAAAATCAAAAAAATTCAGATTATTGGTAGTATTTTGGTTATGTTGATGCTTCCATTAATTACGATTTTAATGGTTAATTTTGCTGGTGTTGAGGGTATTGATTTGTTTTATACAGCCGTTTTTCATTATGTATCAATTATTTTAGGGTTAGTAATGTATCCAATTGTAAAGTACGATAAGGGTAAAATGTCAAAAGAAAGTTTGAAGATTGAGCAAAATTACTTTGGGATGAAATTTATGTTTGAGGGTTCAACTGATGAGATAAAATTAATAGGTTTGCTTGTTAAACCTGTGGAATTGTTTGAGAATGGGAATATCATGTTATCTTTGTTATTGGATCAAGATTATTACTGTGATGTTCAAATTACTCATAGACATGGTCAAGATTCAAAATCTGGAAGAAGAGGTGAAATCTCTCAGATTTTAGACAGGATTAAAGATTGGATTGAGACTAATCTTGATGTTCCATTGGAGGTTTTTGGGAATAAAGAAGATTGGAACAGGTATTGGGAGAACAAAAAGCTTGTAAAAAGATGGGTATAAATTAAGGTGAAAAGTTTATAGCTAAATACATAGTGAGATATAAACACACAATGAGATATAGTCAAATTTTGGGACTATATATCATATTTTATTAATATACTTCAATGTTATATTTCTATGTTATATTTCAATGTTATAATTCAACAAAAATGGTAGAATAAACCTTTCCATATGCCAAGTTTATCTGGTTTAAAATAAATTCTACCAGCTCATAATTTAGAATAAAAATTTTAATTACCCAGTAAAACTATCATTGAAGTAAGTCAGAATAATATGTATTCCACTATGAAACAGTACTGATTATTGTAGATATAAAGTTCACCTGCATTTTCCCAAAACCGAAAGGTATAATTAAATTCAATCAAGTTGAATAGTGTTGAGCTTTATTGAGAAAAGATTGAGGAATACCTCAAGACAGGGATTGGTTATCCTTTTATTTTTGATTATAACTCTGAGTTTAGGGGGAGGTGGGTTATTAATTGGTTTCTGGCTCGGGTCCAACTCAAGAAACAAGACAGATACAGGTCAGATAAAGATTGGGATAGTAGATTCGGGATGTGATACATCTCAATCTACACAGGTGAAGGTATATGAGGCCTTTACCAACAGAACTTATTTTTATTCACCATCTGATAACTACACTTATGATTTTTTGAATCATGGCTCATTTGTTTGTGAAATCATAATCCAAGAGACATCGAATCAGTTGATCTATTCAGCAAAGGTGGCATCATTGTTCGGGCAGATCACATTTGCTGGGTTGTATGGGGCAATTAAATGGTTGGTTGAGATTGTGGGGGTTGACATTGTAAACCTTTCCTTAGGGGCTCTGCCAACTCAGTCACCTAGATTAGTTGATGTTTTTAGGAACTATACTGAGCACTATGGGACTATTTTTGTGTTTTCAACGGGGAATGATGCCAACACTCAGCTTTCAAGTATTGGGAAGGGTCAGTGGCCAGCTCTGCTTCCATGGACTGTTGGGGTTGGCGCAAGTAAATCAAATCCGTTTATCTTTGCTTCTTATTCTGACTGGGGAAGGACACTTTATGGTTCATATGTTGCAGATTTTACAGCAGATGGTTACTTTGCCCTGAGTTACAATAATGCAAAGGAGGGTACCTCATTTGCGGTTCCCAGAGTCACTGCAATGTTAGCCAACCTTATGCAGGCATTCAAAACAAGGGGATTAGCGATCACTCCCTCGACAATACAAACCTTTGCGGTGTTGATGTCTACAGGTTATTCGACTCATCATTTTGATCAGCGGTTGGGTTGGGGGACACCAGTATTTCCTGATAAGGTCACTCTGGATAATATAATCTCTATATATAAACATAGGGACACACAGTTCATTTACGGGACAAATGAAACTGAACGAATCACCAGATTTTTGGGAGAGAATTTTACGATCTCTTGGAAAGTCACTCAAAATCTGTTAGCAGATTCAATCCAAAGTCTTCCTGACATCTCAGGGAATGGTAGTGTAATGTCACAATTAAGGTACAAAGATTCAGGAAATTGGGGGAAAATTCTTCAGATGAGGGTTGAAATTCCTAAAAATACTACATTGGGGAATTATACAAATACAATAAGAATGCCAGGGGGTTCACACCTGGATTATACTTATGTGGTTAACGGATCATATACAAAGAAAGTTCTAATAGATAACTCATTAAGTGTTAACGGGTACAATCATCAATTTGGTCAGTTATTGTTTTTAAACATGAAACTGAGGTCTGATAATATTTTGCCAGAATTTACCTTCACTAAATCTAACCTCAGTAAGTATTCTGATGTGGTCTTGTTGGAACCATATAGTGCAGATTTCACCAAGGAGGAGGGATTTTTCATGAATGCAACAGCAAATGATGCGCAGAGGTACTTTGATTTCCTTAAAGCTGGCGGTAAATTAGTGACTCTTTTAGGCGAGGAAAATCAGCTTCCAAAAGAATTTTTAAGACCATTGTTGGAACCATTAGGGTTAAATGCGAGCTATAATCTACCTTCAATCACAGATAACAAAATAGTGATAGTTAATACCTTTGCAAATTTTGACTTTAGCAAGGGTACAAGGGGAGTGTATGGGAATGGTGTAGCATTAAACATAACAAATTCAACGATGGTTACCCCGTTTGCGACATATTTAGACAGTTATACAGACCTAGCAGGAATTCACAGCAGAAAGATTGTTTTTGGGGGTAATGGGACATTTGGTCTTGGTACATTTTATGTGTATTCAGGTTATGTTGGTCTGACTAACCCGAGGATTGACCCTGCTCAGGGTGACTCCTATAAATTATTCTTAAAGATTATTTTGAAGTAGTTTCTGGTGTCGTGGATGCTTTTTCTTTATCTAGGATGAGATAGATTAAGCTTAGAACTGTTTGTATAACTAAGACAACTGCAAATAGAACATAGATAGAATTGGTGTAATGTAACAGGCTTCCATACATAATATTCCCGCTCATCAGCCCAACTCCAATGATAAAGTTCAGGTATCCAAACCCAGTTCCTCTGTTTAAAAGAGAGGTTTCTTCTACAACCTTTACCTTATAAATTGTCTCCTGACTCCCTATAATCACTCCATAAATTACGGTTACTGCTAAGTATGAATAGATGCTATTAAGCGCAACAAAGAGTAAAGGTAATCCGCTAAGAAATATTACCAAAGCAAATGCATATCCTCCTATTTTCCTATAAATTTGAGATACAAAAACAGCAAATATTCCGTCAATAAGTTGAATTGCTAAATACAAAAGAGGGACGATCCATACTTTGATTGTCTGACCTGCTGTAAAAAGCAACAACTGAACTGGGAATAAGAAGATGGTACTAAGTCCAATAATCACAATAAATACCTTGAGCTTTCGACTTAGCTGAGGTTTGGTACTATCCCCATGGTTCTTTGCGATATGCGCTTGTAATTCTTCATCAAGGGATTTATCAGTTTCTCTATGGTAGAAATAATAAATTGAAGTTATAGTGATAAAGAGAATGAAATATGGATAGAACATAATTAGAAAGGATGCTTTAATGGTGCTAAGATTGAATAAAGCCAGAGAAATTAAGAGAGGGCCTCCTACCGCACCTATCTGATCCAGAGCCTCTGCATATCCGAATGCCTTTGCAGATTCAATATCCTTAGTTAGAATTGAAAAGATTGTCTGTTTTGCTGGTGTTCTTAATCCTTTTCCAAATCTCTCAGTGAAGATAAAGAGAATGATTAGATCCACAGAATTAAAGATTCCCAATAGTGGGATAGAAATAACCAGTAAATATCCTGTTACAGTAAAAACCCAATGGAATTTAAACCTATCAACCAGCAGTCCAGAGATGAGTCTGGTGAAATATCCAGTAAAATCAGAAAGCCCAAATATCAATCCTGCTGCCAACACAGTAAATCCGAGTGATTCAATATAACTCGGAATTATGGATCTGCCGCCTTCATAAATAATGTCACCTAACATCGAATTAATTCCAAACACAAGAATAATGAAGCTAGGGGAAAGAGGGTTAATTTTCTTCACTTCTAAGGAGTTATTGAGATGTTTATAAATTATGTTAGTGGAGGTAATGTTTATTGATAATTTTCTTTTGGAGAGGAGTTAGATTTAATATTATTAATTGTAAAAAAATTTCAGGTTTACAAGCTTTTCATGATGGATTTAATTTGAATTGTTCATAAAATCAACCAAATGGAATTATTTCTTGAGGTAAAGTTTTATTTGCTTTATTTTTCATTCACTCAATGGTTTTGGAAGCTGTCCTTTTAGATATGGACGGGACAATAATTGACCTTGAGAAGAGGTGGGTTGAACCACTTCTATCAATGGTTCGAGAAGTAAAACCAGATTTTGATATAAAAAATGTTGAGGACCACCTAGATGAGATCATTCTTAAGGCAGGTGGAAAATCAAAGAGGTTAGTGTTTAATACCTTATGGACAGTCACAAAGATAGCGAAATTAACCTTATTTGAGAGATTAAAGCTGTTTAAGAAAATGTTTTCACAAAAAGAGGTTTTTAGAACCGTAGAATTAATTGACGGTGCAGATGATTTGATTGAATATCTAAAATCTTCTAAGTATAAAATTGGTATCGTTACCACAGCAGGAGAGAAAACCATGGACTCCTTTTTTGAACGGTATCCAGAGTTTGATTTTATTGAGGTTGTTATTACTCGACAATCTGTTCACCACACAAAACCTGATCCAGAAGGTGTAAAAAAGGCTTGTAAGTTGTTGGGTGTATCATCTAAGAAAACAGCTCTTATTGGTGATTTACCGACAGATATTCAAGCAATACATCGAGCAGGTGGAATAGCTATAGCCGTATTGGGAAAATATGGAAATTACACAAAAGGCTTTTTGGATCGTAAAAATCCGGATTATTTGGTAAAAGACCTTTTTGAAGTAATAAGTTTGTTAAAAACTCTTGAAAACAATTGAACAAAAACTTTGTTCAATAAATAAAATGACAAAATTATGCAATAGTTGTTTTACAGAGGTTTTTTTGGAGGGCTATAATTTTAAATAGAATAAAATTATTTTCGTATTTGTGTTTATAAAATCTGAATCAATACAGTTTGAGGAGACCTACTCAGACAAGGATTCAGAATCATTATTTATTGCAGAGTTACGTCTAACAGAAGTGATTAACTCGAATTATCTCAACAAATTTGCAACGTTTAATTATTATCAAGGGACGGATATAGTCAAGGAGATAATTCTTCACCAGGAACTACAACACCTTCCAGATTCAATTGCTGAATTTAAATACCTCAAGTCATTGAAACTGGAGTTCCCTGTTGACAAGCTTTCAGAAAAATTAGCTGATCTCAACTATTTCGAGGAAATATATCTTTACAAACCTAGAATCGTTCCTATGGACAAGAACTATCGGTTACCCAAAAACATTAGTGATATCCCCCTGAAAATTTTAAATCTAAACGTTCCCAACCTGATAAATGGGTTTCATGGAGGAACCTTAGAAAAGTTAAAAATTTTGAAGCTTAATCAATTTAACCGGGTAAAGTTTGAAGATATAGATACAGAGTTTATTGAACCACTTAAAAGTTTGAAATCATTACATATTTTAGCAAACCGAAGTGTAGATGATAGAGAACAAGACTTAATTTCAATCTTTTCAGGTCTTTCAAATTTGGTAAACCTTCATCTTAATAAGATCGCGATTACAGAATCAGCATTTTCAGCTCTCCCTGAGAAATTAAAAGAGTTATCAATCAGCAATGCGAAGCTTTCCCTCAGAAACGGAGACCTAAGGAGGCTGAAGAAATTAAAGTCACTAAGATTGGACAAAACCAGGTTAAATAAACTTCCAGAAGAGTTTTTCTCTGGATTAAATCTGACTGTTTTAAATCTTTCAGAGAACTATTTTGAGCTATTGCCGGAATCTATATTTGATTTACAAAATTTATTTTATCTGACCTTTCAGAAGAATCAAATCACAAAATTAACCTTCCAGATAAGTGAACTTTCTTATCTTCAATATCTGGACTTATCACATAATCATTTATACAAATTACCCACAAAAAAGATCTTTCTCCCTAATTTAAAGTATTTGAATCTCTCTTACAATCATATTGCCAGATTTGATGAAGATAATTTTGATGTTCCTTCACTCGCTGTACTTAATCTTAGAAATAATATGATAAAATATATCAACTTTAATTTTAATTATAGTAATCTCAGGCAACTAAATCTCAGTGACAACAATATTCATAACTTTGGTTCAGGTTTTAAGCATCTAAGCAACTTAGAGAAGCTGTATGCTACATGGAACAACATAGTTGTTTTCCCAGAGGAGATTTTCTATCCAAATTTGAAGGAGATTGATTTAAGCTATAACTATTTGAAAAAGTTCCCAATTGCATTAACAAAATCAGAAAAATTGCATACTTTGAGATTAGATTCAAATCATATTAAGGAATTTACAGATGAGCTATGTAATTTAAAGGGGTTAAAACATATTAATGCCTCTTACAATTATATTCGGAAGTTACCTAATTGCCTTTCAGGCTTTACAGAGTTAAAGACTCTGAACTTAAAGAATAATCAGTTGACTGGATTGCCGCTCTCCCTATTTGACCTAAAGAAGCTTGAAGTTTTGGATCTGGAAATGAACCTTCTTAGAACCTTAGATTCAAAAATCAGCAACCTTGAAAGGTTGAATGTTGTTAATTTAAGTGATAACCTTTTAGAAACACTTCCCAAATCAATAACTGAATTGAAGAACTTAAATCTGATATATGTTGAGAATAATCCCTTAAGGTCTGTTCATGAATCTCTTAAAAAATTGCTCTCATCAAATTATTGAAGAAATACCTGAACTACAATAGAACCCTAAATAAAGAAATTTTTAGCAATCTTGTTAATGACACATTAACAGGGTTTATATTATGTTAACAGGGGTGCGATTTGTGAAAAACTATTTATTGATGTCATTGATACTGGTGTTGCTCATCTCAAATGCATCCACTAGTTTTGCTCAGTCGTCTCAGATTTTGGTTGTTGGCACCACATCTGTAGTAACTGATATAGTTAGGAACATCTTACCCCAGAATTTTAAGGTAGAAAGCCTAATGGGGTTAGGACAGGATCCACATGAGTTTCAACCCACTCTTCGTAGTGCAGAGTTACTAAATCAAGCGTCAAATGTGGTTTATCTGGGAAACGGAATTGAAGAAACACTTTCAAATGCGTTAGCTGCCAAATCTAGTCAAGGTAAGGCAATAGAAATGCTGCAAGGTGTTTCTAACTCTTCAAGGATATTTGAAGGCGGTGGATTAAATCCTCATTTTTGGATGGATCCAGTTATTATTTCCAAAGTGGTTGAATACATTGCTGGAAAATTTATAGAACTTTACCCACAGTTCAACTTATCAATTTCTACATTAAAGAAAAATTATATTAACGACCTAAATGCAACAAATGCATTTTTACTTTCAGAATTTTCATCGATTGCGCAGTCTGAAAGGTATATTGTTACTCCTCATGACTCCCTGGTGTATTTTGGTCACAGATATAATTTCACAACCATCTCACTGGAGGGTTTTAGCACCCAAGCTCAGGTAGGACTAAATGAATTCACTGGGTTAGCGAAATTTATTAAGGAACATAAGATCAAAAGTATATTTTCAGAGACTACTCTTCCATATAATCGGGTTAAAGCCATACAGGAAGCAGTAATTAATCTAAATTGGTCGGTCTCAATAGGGGGTTCATTATATGTTGGTTCATTGGGAGATTCTCAGGCTAAGTCTTACATTTCAATGTTAAAGTACGATGGCAATTTAATAACGACTGGATTGACAAAACCTGTAACCATAAATCAAAATTTAGATCTATACCCTGTGGGGTACTTTCTGGTCAGTATACTTACATTAGTTTTATTCAGGAGGAAATATTATGCAAGATAATCAAAAAATCATAAGCGATCAAGATATTAAAATACACAATCTAACTGTTGTATACCGAGGTATTCCGGTTTTATGGGAGATAAATAGTGTAATAAAGAAAGGGATGCTCACCGCAATTGTGGGTCCAAACGGAGCAGGTAAATCTACCCTGTTACAAACACTCTTAGGCCTTAAAAAACCTAGAACTGGTTCGATTAAACTGGGAGATCAGAATTTAATTAAAATGAAGGATAAAGGTAAATACATTTCTTACGTCCCTCAAAGAGAATCTATTGATTGGGATTTTCCAATTTCATGTATTGATGTTGTCAAGATGCCATTAACAGCAAAACTCAGTGGATTTAAAAGAACTCCAAAAGAGTATGATGATCTGGCATTAGAGTATCTTGAGAAATTTGAGATGGCTCTGTTTAAAGATAGACAAATTGGTAAGCTTTCTGGAGGACAAAGACAGAGGATCTTCTTAGCACGGTCACTGATACAAAATACGGAGTATCTAATATTAGATGAACCTTTTGGAGGAATAGATGCAAAAACCGAAAGAATGACTTTGGAATTACTTACAGAGTTAAAAGAGAAAGGTAAGACAATAGTGGTTGTCACACACGATTTGAGTTCCATATCTAAATACTTTGATGAAGTGATTTTGCTGAATACACAAGTTGTGGCTCAAGGAAAACCAGAGGCTGTCCTTACAAAGGAAAATCTTAAGGTCGCCTATGGAAGTTTTCTACATCTTCAGACTGAGATGAAAAACGAAAGCAATGATCATCATCCCAGTCATCATTCGGAGGGAAGTCACTGATGGTGAGTTGGTTAATATCAGTGCTTAACACCTTAGGTATATCATTTACTCTAGCAGTAATTCTTACAGGAACAATATTAATAAGTGCCACGGCAGGTTTTTTGAGTAATTTTTTGGTTATTCAGAAACAAAGTGTTTTAGGTGATGCATTGGCACATTCTTCATTACCGGGGGTTGTTCTTGCCTTTCTTTTATTTCAGACTAAGGATATCTTTACTCTTATGGTCTTTGCCCTGGTTTTCGGTTTGTTAAGTTCAATATTAATCAATGTGATTACAGATGTAACTCCATTAAAAGGAGATGCTGCTATAGCCATCTCCCTCTCATTCTTTTTTTCAATCGGAGTTACTTTGTTTTCTTATGTCCAACAGCTTCAAATCGCGTCTCAGGCAGGGCTAAGTGAATTTATTTTTGGAAGTCTCACCTATCTCACTTATTCGGATCTGATTCAATACTTAGGGTACTTCATTCTCATTCTTTTCATACTGTTCGTCTACAAGCAGCAGTTTAAGACAGTATTGTTTGACCGAGAACTTTCTAAAATATTAGGCTTGAACATCCTTTGGTTTGATTTTTTAAGCTATTTTATTATCACATTAACAGTGATACTTGGCCTACAGTTGATAGGAATTGTTTTGATTGCTGGTTTGCTTGTTATCCCAAGTATAGGTGCAAGAAGATGGACTGACAACTATTCTAAGTTATTTTTTATTTCTAGTCTTCTAAGTGTAATAGCCGGAGTTACAGGTGTGTTAATTAGCGTGGTTTACAGAGGTGTTCCACCTGGCCCAATAATTATTTTAAGCCTAACCATTCTAACTATCATCTCAATCATCTTTGGTACAAGAAATGGCTTGCTAACTGACTATCTCCATGTAAATCTATTCCATAGAAGAATGAATCATGATGAGAAGTTAACCCTCTTGATCAATTCCTTAAAGCCCGAAATCCAAAAGTCTGGTCTAAAGGTTTTCGAGTTCAACAAGGGAGATTTTCCCGAAATAACAGACGAATTGCTAGAGGCCCTTTCTGATTGTGGTTATTGCAAGATGGTATCACCCGAAAAATGTGTGTTAACCTATGATGGGGTTAAAAA
The DNA here is from genome assembly GCA_030149205.1 of Candidatus Heimdallarchaeota archaeon. Taxonomy (GTDB): domain Archaea; phylum Asgardarchaeota; class Heimdallarchaeia; order Heimdallarchaeales; family Kariarchaeaceae; genus WAKA01. The sequence continues at coordinate 111,808 of JASBSB010000004.1, forward strand.
AACACAAACCTTGATCACTAAAGGAGAGTTGACTAATGATTAATGTTTTGTTGGACATCTTCATATTGCTCGTCTTGGTAGCCATCACAAATTCTCTACTTGGAGGGATACTCTTACTCAGGGGAAATACTTTGATAACTTTTGCATTAGCACATTCCATTGTTTTTGGTTTAATTGCGACCTTCATAATAACGGGATCAGACAACATATTGGTCTTATTTTTTGGAGCTATGATTTCAGGAGTATTAGTCGCATTACTGGTTGAGTTATTTGATCAGGTCGAATTAATTAATGTAGATGCTGCTCTCGGAATAACCTATCTCTCAATATTTTCTCTTGGACTTATTCTGTATTCACTATATGGGGCTCATCAGTTGTTTAGTCCAAACTCAATAGTAACAGGGAGCATAGTTTTGACACCTTTTAACAGGCTAGTGTTAAATGGCATAGATATCGGTCCTGTTTTGACTTGGGTTCTCCTTCCCGTATCAATACTTACTTTGATATTTTATTTAAATTTCAGGAGGAAAATAGAAATAAGCATGTTTGATCCAACTTTAAGTAAGTTAATGGGAATCTCAGCATTCCAGATTAACCTAATGGTAACAACATTGGTCAGCCTTGCAACAGTAATCACCTTCAAGGTTGCAGGGATTATTGTGGTTGTTGCGTTTTTTGTCATCCCTGGTGCTGTAGCTTATTTGTTTTCAAATAACTTTTCAAGAATTTTAATATCTGCAGTGTTTATAGCAGTTTTATCAACTTTAATTGGACTGATTTTTATCTCAAATTACACTACCGTGGAACCTGCAAGTATAAACGCAATTATTCTTGGTGTGATTTTTATATTTGCACTGTTTGTTTCCCCGAAAAGTAAATATTCAGATATTTGGAGAGAGACAAATTGAATAAACCAATTTATTCATTGGATCTTACAAGATCTGAAAAGGAGATTTTTCTTTTTCTCATCTCATCTAATTATCATTCAAAAAACTACCTACTTACTTCAAAACATATTGGGGATCAGTTAAATGTCACACGACCACGTGCACACAATATTCTCAAGGGATTAGAGGTAAAATCCATCGTAAAAAATATCGAGCGAAAGGGTTTTGTCTTGACAAATCATGGAATTGCAGTACTTGAGGAATTCATTCATCGTTTAAAGATTTTTGAGATGTATCTGATCAGGGTTTTAGAGATTGATGTTCAAACTGCGCAACAAGATTCTATTGCTGCAGGAATGTATCTTAGTCATGATACCATTGACAGGATGTGTGATTTGTTAGAACGTCCGAAAACGTGTATTCATTCCATCTCTATTCCACATCACATACGAATTGAAACTAGTCCATAATGTTTATTTTTTCAAAGTTAACTCATTATTATGGAATTTCCTGAGGAGTTAATGTTTCATGTTAAACCTACTAACCAGCGGCTTAGAACAAAAGGATATCCTCTTGTTCAAATTCAGTCTGAGGTCATCAAAGAATTAGGCTTAACTGAGAATCAGCTAGTGGTGATAGAGTATAAGGGTTCAAAGGTTTTAGGAAAAACACAGATTAATGATCAAATAGAAGAGAGAGATCAATGCTTATTAGACTTTACTCTTCGTGCTCAGCTTGGAATGCCAAAGTTACCCTCATCCAATAATGATTATGGGATTATTAAAATTGGTAAAATACAAAAATCCAGGGTTAAAATTAGTTTGCGGTCTGTCACTGTGTATCTAATTAGGCTCATTACTTTTTATTCACTCTACACAAAACTAGCACCACTAGATACACGAACAGTTCAATTAAAAATTTCAAGACCATCACCACAAGATGTGGAAAAAAATGTTGCAGTGCTACGGAAGGAATATCTTGACCTACTTGGTTTAGAAATTGGTCAATTCATAACAATTACCGCCCCAATCCTTACAACTTCAGGGTATAAACTATCAGAAATTAGCATTCGAACATTTGGAGGAATCAAGGAGAAATTTTCACCTGATGATGAGATGAGTGAGGATTATCCAGAGATTAATCGAATATATTTGGATAAGAACAACAGAAACGAATTAAAAATTCAAGAGAGGTTATCTGAAGAACAATGGCCAATTGTGATGATCAAACCTTCGATATTCAATTTGTTTATTGATAGATCCTTGCTTTATGCAATTACCTTTTTTTTGATGATTAGTCAATTTATTAATCTCATTAAATTTCTCCCCTTTAATCTTTCAAACGACTTAATATTACTTCTGGCTTTATTTCTCTCAACATGGTTTATTTCACTTCTAATCTATCTAAACATCAAATCAAAGATTCAGTTTTAAGCAGATATGTTTATTACGATCATATCAATTTTTGACACATGAGTGACAGTAATTCTCATGAGGATCATAAATCTCATACTAACCATGAAATGAAAATGGGATCTAAGGGGTCAGATAGTGCAACCCATCATAGCGATAAAGAACATTCCAACCATGAAAGTATGCAGCATAAGGGTCACAGCAACCACCATAAAATGATGGTTGAAGATTTCAAAACAAGGTTCATAAGAGCTGGCCTTGCATCAGTCTTTGTCATAGTTCTCTCACCCACGGTTCAAGAGTTTTTTAAATTCAACCTAAAGTTTCCTTTTGTTGAGTGGGTGTTATTGATACTTTCAACTTACATCTACTTTTATGGTGGTAAACCATTCTTTATTGGTTCAAGAGATGAATTAAAAAAACTCCTTCCAGGTATGATGACTCTGGTAGCCTTTGCGATTTCAGTGGCCTATATTTACAGTGTATCTCTAATTTTGTTTAGTAACTTCATACAGGGAAAGTCATTCTTCTGGGAATTGGTTACCTTAATTGATGTAATGCTGTTTGGACATTGGATTGAGATGAAATCTGTTTTAGGAGCATCTGAAGCTTTAGAAAAACTTGCCGCCTTAATGCCATCAGAAGCACATCTTGTAGAGAGTGATGGGACTATTAGAGAAGTTCCGTTAACCAAATTACAAAAGGGGGATTTTGTCTTAGTAAAACCAGGGGAAAAGGTACCATCTGATGGAGTTGTTATTGAAGGATCATCTTCGGTTAATGAATCTTTTCTAACCGGTGAATCTTTACCTGTAGAGAAATCGGTAAATTCTGAGGTTATAGGTGGTTCAGTTAATGGATCTGGTTCAATCAAGGTTAAAGTTACTAAAACAGGAGAGGAAACATATCTCTCTCAAGTAATAGAACTTGTAAATCAAGCACAGAGTACCCGATCAAAAGCTCAGGATTTGGCAAATCGTGCTGCTTTTTATCTGACTATCATTGCGATTCTAAGCGGTCTAGGGACACTATTTTATTGGTCTGTTTTCACTTCATTAGGGCTGGCTTTTGCCCTCCAAAGAATGGTAACAGTGGTAGTAATTGCTTGTCCTCATGCTTTAGGGTTAGCGGTTCCTCTTGTTGTTTCTGTATCAACCTCAATTTCTGCAAAAAATGGTCTCCTGATAAGAAATAGGACTTCATTCGAAAGAGCTAAAAATTTAAAGGCAATTATTTTTGATAAAACTGGGACTTTAACCAAAGGAAATTTTGGAGTGACCGATATAATCAGCTATGATGATTCATTGACTGAAATTGATGTTGTACAAATAATGGCATCCATAGAGCAAAATTCCGAGCATCCAATTGCAAGTGGGATAGTGAATTTTGCAAAAATTGAACGAATTCAGACGAAAGCTATTACAGAATTTTCTGCTATTCCAGGTAAAGGTGTTTCTGCAAAGATTGATGGCTTACAGTATTTTATTGTCTCTCCCAATCATTTGAAGGGACTTAGTTTAGAGTTTGATGAGGCTCGATATCAACAGGTCTCTGAACAAGGGAAGACGGTTGTATTTCTTATAACTGAAAATAAAGTATTGGCAGCAATTGCTTTAGCTGACCAAATTAGAGAGGAATCAAAAGAAGCAATTTTGCAACTGAAACAACTGGGGATAAGACCAATAATGCTTACAGGTGACAATCAAAAGGTCGCAAAATGGGTAAGCAATGAACTGGGTATTGAAGAGTATTTTGCTGAGGTTCTTCCCCATGAAAAAGCAGAAGTTGTCAGAAAGGTTCAAAATAACGGAAATATATTAGTAGGGATGGTAGGAGACGGAATTAATGATGCTCCAGCGTTGGTTCAAGCGGATCTTGGTATAGCAATAGGTGCGGGAACAGATGTGGCTATAGAATCAGCGGATGTTGTTCTGGTTAGAGATGATCCACGTGATATACTAACAATTTTGAAATTATCTAAAAGCACATACCAAAAAATGAGAGAAAATTTAGCATGGGCCACAGGGTATAATGTGTTCGCACTTCCGTTAGCTGCAGGTATACTTTATTCATTTGGTTTTCTATTATCTCCAGCAATTGGAGCTTTGCTTATGTCTTTGAGTACGGTAATCGTAGCTATAAACGCTAAATTCTTGTCAATTTGAATAGTTTTCAAACGATATTGCAACGTAAATTCCCCAATTATAATCTTTTAAACGAAGATTTTATTAAGTTTTGAATTGCACTTTCGAATATGCTAAAAGCAAGAGCATTAGTTATATTTTTTGGATTGACAATGTTATTTCTGCTTCAACCTATTTCTGGTGTGCAAGCTCAAGTCATCACTCCAAAAAATTTACCCTCAACTCCTCATCATTTTACGGTTCAAAATTCACCCGTAAACATTCAAAGTTTAAAAGCATCTGAATATTTAATTTTTCTTCCAAACCAAGAAGAATTTAATGGTATTCTTTCAATGTTTCATGTCAAACAGAGTTATTCAAACCTTAGAGCTGTAATAGTAGATTTGACAACGAATCAATACAATATGGCTAAATCTTTGTATGGATCTCATATCTATGAAACTTCAAAAGTTGGAAACTTTTATGCTCCAAAAACAGTCAAAACTAACCCGAGTGATATCGTGACAACTGGTCTTGACACATTGAAATTGATGTCAGTTGATAAATTATATAGCCTTGGTTACAATGGGTCCGGAATTAATGTTGGTATAATTGACAATGGGGTAAATATAAACCATCCCGCATTGAAGGGTAAGATTACAACTCAAGTACAGGTTGGTACTGGTACACTGAGTTATAACCATGGTACTCCTGTATCAGGTATGATCGTTGCGGATGGCTCAGTGGATTCAAAGGCCTATGGAACTGCTGTTAACGCTTCTATTTACTCAGTCGCTATGGTTGAAACCAGCGCTGGTTCATTTACATTACCAACCGTCTTAGCTGGAATGAATAGAATGTTAGCCTTTAACAAAACAGTACACATTGTAAATATGTCAGTAGGTGGTGGAGGAAATGTTTTTAATGACATATTGAAAGTGTTTAACAGTGTGAACATGTTGGTTGTTGCTTCTGCTGGAAACGGGGGCCCAGGTAGTACAGAGACAAAAGGGCCTGTAGGATTCCCAGCAGGAACAATTGACGCAGTTGCAGTTGGAGCCACAGATCTAACCAAAAAAATCGCTGGATTTAGTTCGAGAGGTCCGACTTCTTCTTCAATAATTTTAAAACCTGATGTGGTTGCCCCAGGTGAACTGGTATATAGTACTACAAGGACTGGCTTTGGTGCAGTAAGTGGGACAAGCTTCTCATCACCAGCAACTGCAGGAGCCCTTGCAACATTAGCCAGTGCATTAAATGCAAAAGGTTATGTTTGGAACATTGGAACCTTAAAGGCAGCGCTAATTAGGGGTGCTGAAGGTACTGACGGTGGTAATTATAACACTGGTATGGGATTTGTAAACATCTATAACTCCTATACTTATTTGATGAACCAAAACTCAGCTTCTACAGTTGCAAGAGCTTTAGCTGTTACACCCACAAATTACAAACTGTTTAGAACCAACTATTTTAGTGAAATAACAACTCAAATACATGGATATACATTGATAACATCTCATCCGAATGAAACCAGCTTTAGTATATCTGGAAACCTTTCAAGTGTTCTGTCAGTTTCATCTTCTCAAATTAACAATTCATTATTTTCACAAGAAATACCACTTACCTTAAATTCTATAGGTGCTTCGATTGCTGCTTACTCAGGAACTTTAAAGGTAAGTTTAGGCACTCAGTCAATTTCTATCCCAATAACATTGCATATAACAGGAAAAGCAAAAGCAATCATGGGATTTGATTTAAGACATACTGATTGGGATAATATAGGTGCTGACACCTTAACTGGATCAAACACTGGGAACATGGTTAACCTGGCTTATGATAAGGGTATCTGGGTAGAAACTTTCAATACACCAATCACAAGCTCACTTCTTTCTAAGTTTGACATTGTATGGATTCCTGATCCTGTTGATGGAACCTATGATGCTAAATTCCCTTATACTGGAGCAAACTTTCTTCCATCTGAAATCACTTCATTGGAAAATTATGTCAGCTCGGGTGGAAATTTATTAATTACATTTAATGGATACTTTCAATCTCAGGGAGTAACAACTGGAACAAATGCAACTGCAATTAATCAACTGATAGGTAAATTTGGTGTCAATACGTTTAATAATCTAACATTTGCATCAGATGTTCATGTTGGTGTAACTGCAAATAACTTTACCAGTTTAACCAAAGGTGTTGGCACTCTGTCGCAGTTTGGTAACTTTATGTCTTTGGATCCATCAGTGGCAGCAGCTAAAAATGCTGCATTATATCCATTAACAGGAGACTATTCTAAAACACAGTATGCTGCCTTTGACCAAATAGGTGGTGGAAGAGTTATAATTAGTGACAATAACTTTTGGACAGATAATGGAGGAAGTAGCGGTGATCCCAAATATCCATCGGGTGATAAAATTCTTGCTTCAAATGCATACGATTGGTTCTTGGCTAAGGATAAAATAATTCCACTTAATATGAAGGTTGAGAATCGAAATATCAAACTAACAGTCGGCGCATTCTCTGGTGGTTCTCCAGTGTCGAATCTAAATGCAGTAAGACTTCATGTGGGTGCAATACCCAAGGAGACTTTACCGATGACTTCATTAGGGGCTGGCAAGTTTTCATTGGATTATAAGGCTACACTTGACGGTATTCATGTTATACAGGTTGCAAACTCAGCTGGTGAGTATGTAAGACTTAGCACGCTTCTTGATCTGCTTCCGCCTCAAATTTCAACTAACTTGAAAAATGAAACTTATGTAGATCCAGGCCTCCAGTACATAAAGTTTGAATTTAATATAACGGATTCTACCTATCAGGTTAAAGGAAATGATATTACAATAATTTTGGATGGAAACGTCCAAAACAGAACTGAAGCAACAAGGATTGTAAATGGAAAACAACTCATAATTGTAATTTCGGTTCAAAACCTAGATCCCAACAAAAAGCTTCATACGCTAAAAATAGAGGCAAAGGACATGTCGAACAATATTGGGACATTTATTCTTATATTCCAGCGTGGCATAGCTCCTTCTACAACTTCAACATCTAAGGCAGCAGGGGGATTCCTTCCCTTTAATTTTCTACCTTTTGTAATTACATTAATTGGGATATTTCCCTTGATACAAAAGTATCGTAAAAAACTGAAACGTTCTGAATCATAAAAACTACTTTACTTATTCTCAAGTCGAAAAGAATATTAGAATTACTTGTAACTTTAATTAATGGAAATTCTACAGATCAACATAAAATCTAGAAAGGTTGGTGAACCGGGTATCCCTAAGCACCCAGTAAACGAAGTTGTTGTAAGCCAATCTGGTGTATCTGGTGATTTTAATGTCTATAGATTTAATTCTAAGAAAAATACCCCTGACAGGGCTGTGTTAATTATGACTGAAGATATACTTAATCAACTTAACAAGGAAGGTTGGAAAGTTAAATCTGGAGATCTTGGTGAAAATTTTTTGATTGATGGGGTAAGCTATTCAGAGCTAGAAGCTGGAATGAAGGTAAAGCTTGGTGGAATACAAATTGAATTGACCGAACAAGCACAACCTTGCAGGACATTAAGACATTTAAGATATATTGGGGACGAAAACATCAATGGTTTTATTAATACTCTGAAGGGAAGAAGAGGCTGGTATGCAAAAGTTATTCAAGAGGGTACGGTCAATGTACACGATCCCATTGCCTTAATGGTGTAGTTTAATGTATAAATTGAAAGATCAAGAGAAAAAATTGGACTATATGGGTAATCAACTGATTAATATCAAAATTTTGAATTATTGAAACGATATCAAGGTTCAGTATCCATCCTTCATTGGCCTGAAGAAAAATGATAGAGAATACGCTTAGCCAAAGATGTTTCCCATTTGAGTTGATTGAATCATAGGAGATCTGACTGGAATTTAATATATTTTCTTGGACTCTGCTCGTTAGTTGACTACCTTCTGCAATCATTGCGTCATCCATCCATTGAAGATTTTTTAGATAATTTGAGAAGGTATTGCTTATAGAAGCTCTAGATGCCATCATCATTGGGGCCTGTATCCCCAAGAAAATGATATTTAAAGAAATTTTCTCTGTTTTTTGGAAGAAGCTTAAATCAATATTTCCAGAGCTAATCAGGTTCAATCCAGTCACAACTAAATAAAACCCAAAAGCCACGAAAGTTAAAACTTTGATCAATCTAATAAGTTCTTTTCTGGGGTACAGAAGACCATAAAAAAATGAGGCAACAGTGCCACGTTTTGGTGCAAAAGGATCGATTGTTAAACTTAAATACCTCATATCAGCGGTCAATTTCCAAGTCAAGAATAATGCTAAGATAATTCGTGAGAGACCTGATAATACCACAGGTTCACTGCTATGAAGACCCTGAGTCGCAGCGAGAAAAATCCCAAGATTTACACTGGTGAAAGCCACAGCACTAACTGTAATATCAAAAAGTGCAGTAATGTTATTTAGATAAACAAAAACCAATAGAACTGCTGCGATAATCAATGAATATGTGATAATAATAATTCTTTGATTCTGTATTAAATGTGAGTAATAAATGTTTAAAACAAAGAAAATCAATGAAAGATAAAAGGTAAAATTCGCAACTTTTTTTTCGTTGATATTGAAATTCGCAGGTAAGTTCACAATATATAATATTGAATTTGAAATATATAACATTTTTTAAATGACAGAGTTACTAGAAAGTGGTATCACCCTTTAATTATAAGAATTTATTAAATTTGTTGAACTTAAATTGTATGAATTTAGAATAAATATAATTCTTCTAAATTATTGTTTCAAATATTTCTCTTACTCATCCAAGTTAACTAGAAGATTACCATTTTTGTCAAAGAAACGATTCTTATAACGCCAAGCCGTTAAAAATCTAAATGTGGCTTTTTTCTGTGTTAGAAATTTTATATACTTATTTGAACCGCTCACTGACTTCATTCTTGGAACTAGAAAGTCAGCTATAGTACTTGGTTTTTCTGCTAATATATTAAAAATTTTTTTTGTTCTGTTATTTGATCCAGTTAGCAATAAATCAGTTAGCACCATTCCAGGACTGGCTGTGTGAACTCCAACTCCTGAATTTTTTAGTTCTAGGGTTAATCCTTTAGCAATCATTGGTATTGCTCGTTTTGTGGTCGAATACGGTAAGTATCCACGTGTAACTCGCCCATTGCTCCCTAGTCCGTCGATATTGAATATTTTTCCAGAATTTTGGTTGATTAATATAGGTAGTACCGCTCTAGTACAATATAAGGTTCCTAGCAAATTTGTTTCAACTATTCTTCTAATGGTTTCAATATTATAGTTTGAAAAATCAACATGATCTTCCGAATCAATACCTGCATTGTTTATCCAAATATCTATAGCTCCGAGAACCTCTTTTGAATAGGTTACCAAAGAATCAACTGCTTCATATTTAGTAACATCTGCTTGGAATGTGTAAAGTTGATTCGTATCCCTAACTGAGTTTTTTGCTTTTGATAGGTTTTCAAGACTCCTTGAAGAAATAACAACAGAATCCCCTAATGAAATAAATTTTTTTGCGAGTGCTAATCCTACCCCTTTTGACCCACCAGTTATAACCACATTGACCATAATTAGAGGAAATAGAACACCCTTGATAAAGTGCAAGAAATCAGAAATCAAATATTGTAGGTTTTTTTATTCATAACTTGTTTAATTGTCAATAATCCCGATTCTAAGTTAAAAATAATGGTTCTCCCAAAATTTTCCCCTACATCTTTAGCCACAACTGGTATGTTGTTTTCAGTTAACAATCTCAATACAGCCTCAATATTTCTTTGACCAACATCCATTATGCTTAGGTTCGAAACATCAAACATTCTTGCTCCTCCTGCAATTTTTGCAATTAGGTTCGACCTTTGTGCTCCTCTCGCCACTGTCATCTTTATTGCTTCAGGTATTGCAGTTGTTGCAAATTTTCCTGGGAGACTATTTGATGTTCCTGTGATTTCAGGTAAAAGAATATGGGCAAGAGCCCCAATTTTAGTTGATTGATCATAGATAACCACACCTACACAACTTCCTAATGCTAACGCTTGGAGAACATCTGGTGATTTACTCATAACTATCTCTCCAATTTTAGCAGTGTGGGTTGTTGACATTTGTTTAGGGTTCCTCCATTCCAAATAGATTAGACATCAAAGATTTCATCGCCATCTTATCAGGTAATAAGAGTATATCTCCTTTTATCGTCTCCTCATCAGTAAACACATCAACTTCAACAAGAAGGAACATATTAGAATCATCAAGGCTATGGGTTATTAGTTCATCTGTTAATGCCCCTACCATATCGATAGCCAATATTGGGGGACTTGGAAACCACTTTGTCTCAGCAAAGCTATTTATAGCAGAAATTGTTTGCAACAATAAAATATTACCTGTTTCCTTGATTATAGAGGAATTAACCTCATCGAGTTTTTCCAAAGACTCTACAGTTGATTTTGTTGTTAATATGTTCAATAAGGATCTAACTGAAAGAGCATTAAATATGAGCAGCATATTCAACATCCCATTGCTGTCCTCTGCTGTTTCTTGTAATATCCCAGCCACTATCTCTTCAGAACTTTCAGCCAATGTGTCAGCCACATCTGCAACCGAAACAAATCTTACTCTTGGAATACTCATTTCGACTTTTCGGTTAAGAAGTTGAGAGAGAGCGGTTGCTGCATGTCCAACACCGATATTGCTGATTTCTTGTAATATCTCAATTTTTGGGTTAAATTGAGCATAGAAATCATTATCAGGTAAGTCAAAACCCATTACAATCTTGTTTAAATTTACTCAGATAAAAACTAAGTGATTGTATGATGATTTAATTGAATTGTTGACTCTGAAAGCATCAATTACCCCTACGTAAAATGTATAAGTAAATTTTTAATACCGATTTTTTGACTAAAAATATGAGACAACAGCTCACCCTGATATTAAGTATCCAAGTAATGATAATAATGACTGGATTCGGTATTGTGTTTCCTATCATGCCAAAATACTTAGAGCATTTCAATGGTACGGTCTTCGACTTAGGGGTTATGTCTGCGATGTGGGCTGTAAGTGCATTCATTACTTCACCTATAATGGGTTATCTAATTGATAAGATTGGGGCAAAATACGTGATTATTCTGAATTTAGTAGGATTTGCCCTCGTTAACTTTTTATTTGCTTTTGCCCAAAATGTAACACATCTGATTATCCTTAGAACCATTGAAGGCGGAATATCCTCAGGGGTTATGCCCGCTGCGATAACATTGGTTTCATTTTATAGCTCTGAAGAAACACGCTCTCGCCATATTGGGTACGTGAGTGCAGGAAGTTCAATAGGAATAATAATTGGACCTGTTATAGGTGGGGTATTGCTGGAATTGTATTCATTTACCGCACCTTTCATGTTTTCCGGTGCATTAGGCTTACTGGGGGCAGTTTTTGCAATATTGTATGTACCAAATAAGAAAGGTGATGGGATTGAAGAAAAATCATTACTTTCAATTTCGACCTTTGACAAACTCCCAAAACCAAGTTATGCATTCACCTTGTTCTTGTTTGTTAATTTGACAAGCGCCTTAAGTTGGATGTTAATTGAACCGGGTTTTTCATTTTACATTTATAATGTACTCCTGTTGACTCCGATTGATTTTGCAATTTTTGTTTCAACATATGGACTATCATTAGCATTATTTCAAATTTTATTAGGTGGACTCTCAGACTCCTACGGGAGGAAACCTATTATTTTTATCGGGTTAGTGCTTAATGGGTTGTTTTATATCCTTATGATTTATTCAACAAATTTGATTGCTCTAGTGCTATCATCAATTGTTGCTGGTGTAGCATTGGGGATGATGAGTCCTGCATTGAACGCTTGGATCACAGAGTCTATAGAGCCTGAAAACAGAGGATTCGTTTTAGGACTGACAAATTCTTCGATTGCCTTTGCACAAATTATCGGTCCGTTGATTGGAAGTTATTACTATGACTTGTATGGCTCAACTGTTATGATCTCATTATTCATTGTGGGTTCATTAATCTCTTTGATAGGAGCTCTGGTGGTTATTCCTACGAAACTGAAAACTCAACCATTAAGTACCGAATTAATTACTTGAGCCAGTTGACTCAACCTAAAAGGTTTGGTGACATAATCTTTTGCTCCTGCTTTTAAACATGGTTTAACGATATGTTCGCTAGAGATCGAAGTTACCATAACAATTTTAGCTTCAGGATTGATTGTTAAAATTCGTTTAAGAGTTTGTAACCCGTCAAGTTTAGGCATAACAACATCTAATGTTACTAAATCAATATCATGAAAGTGTTTTGCATATGTGTCAACAGCATCAAGCCCATTTGATGCTCGATATACCACGGTATGGTTCATCTTCTTGAGAAGCTTCTCAATGACCATTACCATAAATCTCGCATCATCACAAACCATTATCCTGGCCATTTAATTATGAACCATCCATAGCACTTTGAATTTTATCGACAAGTTCTTCTTTTTTGCTACGAGTGCTTACTCCATCAATTCCCATTTCAATTGCTATCCTGAGGAGTTCAGCTTTGGTCAAGCTGGCTAAGTCTAAGGGACTATCACCAAATTGATCATCAGATGTCACCTTTCTCATTCCCTGGTCACTGACTATGTAATCATCGTCCTCCAAATCATCATCAGAAAAGTCAACACGGGAATCTGAGATTTGTTGGTCAGTTAAAACAACTTCATCCGAATCTCCACCCTGATCAATTGGACCAGAGACCTTTTCTCGAACAGTCGCAAGCTTTTCTAATTCTTTTATATCAAACTGTGAGAGCACATTATCAAGATTAAGTATGATTACGATTCCCAGATCTGTTTGAACAACACCTTCCATAAAGTTTGATTTTTCAGTCCCTGAAATCAAGGAAATTGAGCTTTGAATTTGAGTGCTATCAACTGTGATAACTGTCTCGACATAATCAACTAACAATCCAATTACAGTTTTACCTATGTTAATAATCAATACATAGTTTCTATCTTCCTCATCATAATCACGCTGTGGTTTCGTGGATTCTTCAATCAAAAGTCTCCTTTTAAGATCAATTGTCGTTACAATCTGACCTCGAAAGTTGATAACACCAGCCACATATTTTGGAGATTGAGGGATTGGTGTGATAGAATCAGGGACAAAAACCTCTTTGATTTTATGAACATCTATTGCAAAATATTCATGATTGAGTAAGAACGCAACTAATTTTTGTTGTGAAATTTGTTTACTCATTTTCTGTGTTCCTGAATCTATGAAAATTTAGCACATAAAAAAGTATTCTACAACCTCTTGAATTATTTGTAAGCTCTTCCCATAATTTCACTAAAATTTGCTCTCCTAAACTTAGAACAACAATAATACCGTGAAATAGACAAGTAAAGAGGTACCTACCAGGTCTCCCACAGTTGTTGTAATTGGTGGGAGTTTGGAATCTGGGTCAAGTCCCCGTGTGAAAATAATTGAACTAAGAAGTGATGCAATAATACTTATTATGAATGTTGACAACACACCCGCTCCAACTACAACGACAAGGAGTTTAAACAAGTCCACTGATGAATGGTTTATCAAAATGGCAACCAGATAGGCAACTAGTCCAGCAGCTAAAAAAGAAGTAAATGAAACAGCTAATATAGCAGTTAGATTAGTCAAATAAAGAGAGAATGGTCTAAACCTATTGTCCAATTTTCCTGTGTAGAAAAGAGTTGATAACCTTGAACCTAAAACATCTGAAAGGTCTCCTGCTATATTAATAAAAGCAGGTACCAGGATTACAATGACAGGTACATTCTGAATTATATGTGTCAAGTTTTGATCAAAGATGATTCCTGTAAACGCAGAAAATATCATTACCCCATAGAGAGTTAATAGACTCTGTCTGACTATTTCTCTGACAGTAAATCTGTTTTTTCTTTGAGGCATAAACCACTAAAGATTACACTCAATTTAAATTTATATTCATGTTCCAACTCATAAATACGGATATAAACTAATAAAAAATAGGAAGTAGTTTGTCGAGGTAAATAACCATCTCTAGAACCAATCCTAAGGAGGCTACAGTTAAAATATCTCCCAATGTAGCGATTACAGGGATAGTAACATTATCTGGATCTAAATTGTATTTGGTTGCTAATAATACAACAAAGATAGCTAATAATGTTAGTACTGTCCCAACTGTCAAAGCGATAGTTCCAACTACTGTAAAATATCCCAACCAAGTCATATGGTTAATCCCTAATAAATACGCAACAAAGAATCCCAAAGTTGATAATCCTAAGGATGATAACATGTTTAATAATATTGTAGCGATTACATCTGTTCTTACCTCCTCATTGAATCCCAAATCCCAGTTAACCAAACCTAGGTGTACACTTGTCCCTAATCTTTGGGCAAGATTTGATACTATATTTCCTCGACTCTCCATAATTCCTGGAATCACCAAAAGAACCCCCGGAATTAATAAATAATACTTTTCGAGTGTGATTAATAAAAAACCAACATAAATCTCCGCAAATATTGTTATAATTGTTATTGGGCTAGTTTGTTTATAGATTTTGATAAAAAGCTCAATAAATTCGTTGTTCATAATTTGAACATAAAAGGTTTTGATGAGTGTACCAAATGTTACCATTGGGGTCTTAATTGAATCAAAAAGCTTTGTCTTATAATTTCTTAAAGAATTCCTAAAACTCCCAAAAATCTTCATAATGAGTCCTATAATCTGATATTTATAAGTTTTGCAAAACGCACTATCCTTGATACTTTACATCTATCATAATAATAATCACAGATAATAGCTAATTTTCCTTTGTAATTTCTATAATACTTAATAAGCAAAATTCAAAAACTGATATGTGGCTATAACCGTTTTAATAGCTGATGATTCACCTTTTATTATTAAATTATTAGAAAAGGTAATTTCAACAGATTCTAATCTAAAAATTATTGGAGTCGCTAAAAACGGTACAGAATGTATTACAAAGGTCATAACACAAAAACCAAGAGTAGTCATATTAGATATTGTCCTTCCAGACCTGAGTGGGTTAAATATTGTTAACCAAATAATGAGAGCAAGACCAACACCAGTAATTTTGTTCTCTTCGTTAACACATTCTACAGTTCGTCAAAATTCCTTAGTTTTTGATTATGGAATGGTTGATTTTATTAATAAACCAACAGCAGAATTAGGTGACCCATATTTAAATCTCAGAAAGGTTTTGATTCCAAAAATCTACATTTTGTCCAATTTGAAAGTACATAAATTCTATAATCTGATCAAACAGGTTAATGCAGAATTTATACAATCTACCATAGATCAACTTAAAGACGAGACAACTGATCCAAAAAATGCTGATATTACTGGTTCTTCTACTCCGATAGTTGTTCATTCTAGTTTTAGAAAACTCATAATAATTGGTGCAAGCACAGGTGGACCTCATCTTTTAACAGAATTAATCAGGAGAATCCCCAAAAATTTACCTCCAATAATAATAGTCCAACACATGCCGGAAGGTTTCATAGAATCTTTTGCCACTCGCTTGGATCAACATGCGAATGTGAAAGTCTACGCAGCAGAAGATGGAATGGAACTTAAAGGTTCGATGGTTGTGGTCGCAAGGGGAGGAAAACATCTTAAGGTCATATCCAAAGGTGGCAAACCAGCAGTTGTCTTTGATAACTCTCCAATGGTTAATTTTGTGAGACCTTCAGTCGACGTAACAATCAAATCAGCGGTAAATATTTACGGTGGAAGGATTGTAACAGTTATTCTTACTGGAATGGGTAAGGATGGTTTAGCGGGGAGTATTCTTGTCAAAAAACAAGGGGGAAAGGTGTTAGCTCTAAATGAAAGAGATTCCGTGATTTTTGGGATGAATAAAGCTGTCATCGAGGCGGGAGTTAGTGATGGAGTTTATTCAAAAAATGAGATAATTAATGAGATGGTGAAGGCTGTTCAAACCCTTTAGGAAGCTATGGTCTTAGCTACTGCTTTTATAATCTCTTCATTTCTAAATGGTTTTATTATGAATTCCCTTGCCCCAGACTTAATCGCGTCAAGAACGAAAGCCTCCTGTCCCAATGCAGTAACCATTACAATTCTTGCACTAGGGTCAAACGACATAATTTGTTTTACTGCCTCAATCCCATTTTGTTTTGGCATAACAATATCTAGTGTCATGCAATCAGGTTTATCCTTCGCCCAGATCTCAACAGCATCAATACCTGTCTCCCCCTCAGCAACAATTTCATGTCCTGCTTGTGTTAGAATTCTTCTCAAAACTAATCTCATAAATTTTGCATCATCGACTATTGCTATCCTTGCCATATACTTGCCTCTTTTGAGAAAACTACATATCATATCAAATAGTCATATTATTTAATTCTTTTTTAGGGAATAAAATTGGATTAAGAAATCAAATCAAATTATTAGTAAAAATACGACCTAGAATTGACTTATCATCAATTTATCACTCGGATTTTTTTTCTTGGATTTAGAGTTGTTGGGTCAATAATTAGTACGACTTCTTCCTCTTTAAGAATTGTTGCTCCACTATATCCTGGGAATTGTTGGATGTTGCTGGAGATTTGCTTAGTAACGATTTCTCTTTGTTCGAGCACATCGGAAACCTTCATTGCAATTCTTTTACCTCCCTTTTCCCATAAAATTACCTTTTTATTTATACTTTTTTTCCGCCCTGTATCCTTCTTCTGAATTGAGAGTTCGTTTGGAATCTCCAAATGGTATTCCAAGTCAAAGATAGGAAGTGTATAATCCTCTTCCTTTACATAAGATTCTTGCTCATGAATTTCAATTTCTTGATCTTTTTCCGAGTAGATTTTAACAACGTTGAGCAGAGGAATTGCAAATACATGTTCGTTTACGATAACAATCAATGCCTCAATTATGGCTAAAGTCTGAGGAACTCTTAAGATAAATTGAGTACCTTCACCTTTTTTGGTTCTGAGTTGAATAGATCCCCCAATCTCCTCAATAGTCTCTTTGACAATATCCATTCCAATGCCTCTCCCTGCTGCTTCTGTTACTTGAGAAGCTGTACTGAACCCAGGATTAAATATCAAAGCTGCAACTTGAGACCTCGTTAATTTGGTATTTTCTGTGATAAGTCCAAGTTCTATTCCTTTTGATCGGATTCTTTCTAAATCCAATCCAGACCCATCATCTTCAACTGTTATAGAGACCTCTCCCTTCTCTTGAACTGCAATTACCCTAACCGTTCCTTCCTTCGATTTACTGAGTTTTTTACGAGTGGAAGTATCTTCGATACCATGTGTAGCTGCATTCCTTATTAAATGTAGAAGTGCTTCATTTACTTGATCAATAACAGATCTATCCAATTCTATGTGATTCCCTTGTGTAAACAGATTTATATCTATCCCTCTCTTGTTTGCAATATCACGAACTGTCCTTGGATAATTATCAAAAATTCTAGCCAAGGTAACCATTCTCATTTTCATAAGTTTATCTTGAATTGTTGTGATTAATGAATCAAATTGGTTCAGGTCTTCAACTACTTCTGGGGTGGTTTGAACTGCTACATGGTTTTCCAATCTGCTTCTCGCTAGGACAAGCTCTCCAAGCAGGTCAACAACCTCATCCAACTGATTAAGGTTTACTCGTACAGTTTGAATTCCACGAGTAAATTTAACTCTCTGTCTTTGGGGCACGATTGCCTCTTCTACCACAGAGGTAATTTCCACTTCATCAACGTCGGTAATCCCTTCGATAACCTTTCTAAGCGCACCCTCAGTTTCATTAGTAACAAGCTCAAAATGGATCTCACCAAATACTTTACCTTCAGAAATATCGACCTTTGACGGAGTTGAATCCTCGATCACAGCTATCCGCTCAAGATCACGAAGTAATTGAAATGCTCTGGTACTTAAAAGAGGTGCGTTTCTTTTAAATTTAACCACAACTGTAAATCTATTCTCGAGTTTTAAAAATTCAGAGGGTTGTGATTGAGTATCTTGCTCCAGCTCTAAATCTGTCTGTAGGTTAAATGTTGATAAAAATTGCACTAAATCATCCACTGGGACTTTGTTTAGATCGCCTTCTTCAACGGCAACCTCTTTAAATTGCTCTAATCTGTCCACAACTTGGAACAAAACCTCAAGCAAACTTTTGGTCACTGCTTTTTCTTGTTCAACTTCCCGGATCTTACTCTCCACTATATGAGTAAGGTTTGTTAAATTTGTGTATCCCATTGTCGCAGCCATTCCTTTAACTGTGTGAGCTGCTCTAATTACCTCACTAAGTGGACTCACATCCTTGGGATTCTTTTCTAACAAGATCAATGAATCACTTAATAATTTGGTATTATCCTCCAACTCTGATATGAAGATGTCTTTGTATTCGTCCAATCTAAACAAGTTAACTCATTTTTTCTCTTACTAAAATTTACCTAGTATTCTGTACCAAAATTGTATAATTTCTTTAATAATCCTGATTAATCCTCATCAAGCTCATAAGAATCATTATAGATTTTTATCATCAGAGAATCACCTGATTGTAACCTCGTAGAAGAATCAGGATAGGGGATTACTTTTCCTTTCCTGGTTAGTGTTAAAACATCAAACACGTTTCCACTGTATTGAGTTTCTATCTCAGCCTCCCAAATCGATTTATTGAGATAAGGAGAGAGCTGATCAATCACTATCACATCTATGTCTTCCTCTGATTCTTCAAGTACATCATCCATCAAATCCAAAGCTTCTAACACCCTGTTTTTGTTTGTGCGAAGTGCTAATCCAAAGATTGAGTCTGCAAGAATTTCGAGCTCCATTCCCATTCTTAAGAATGCATAAGATTCAGGTTTTCTTAGTTTTTCATTTTTGTAATAATCTAAAACATGGTTGGATAACTCTAGAAATCCTCTGTCTATTAAATTTTCAAAATCATTTATGGCTTTGTAGTATGATTTTTCATGATTGATTTGAACATAAAGTCCTAAATCAATTATTAGTGAAGTGAAATTTATTAAGCGACCTAATGTTTTCTCAATTGGATTTAAATCGATTACTTGTTCATCATTTGGTTCCTGTAATTCTGACCTTACTTCTTCTATACTATTAATTTTCCCCTCTAAAAACAGTTGAAAAATTTTGACATTAGTTTTAGGACCTCTTAAATAAAGTACATCATACCCTTGAAACTCGTAGTCGTTGCCCAAGAATATTTGATTTGATCTTTTTAATGCCATTATATCAATTCCTAGTCTTTCTTGTAAGTCGAGAAAATCTTCATTTTTTCCAATTAATGGTGAAGAGCTGGGGATTTCTATTCTGTCGACAAACTCTTTAATTGATTGTTTAAGCTTTGAAGTTTCATTTAATGGGTTTTTAGACTGTGTGACTATTTCAGCAAGATTAGCTGACTGCTTACTTATGTCATTTATTGATTTGGCAATAAAGAAGTAAGGTAACAAATCTTTTGCATCATTAGGTGATCTAATCCCAAGGGAATTGTAAATGAATATATCTTCGGTTAGGATAGCAATCTCCTTTTCCATTTCAAAAATATAATTTGCCAAAGATATGTCATTGTGGATTAATGCAGCGATCGCAAGATCAAACTGAATCTTGGTTTTGCTAATACTTTCTGTGAGCAGTTGTTTCACATTTTTGAATTTAGAATTCATTAGAATACTTAACTCTAGATTAGATTATCTATATAAAATATCTAGGGTTTGGAAAACCTTAATCATCATTAAATTGGTAATTCTTTTGTGTTTTGAAGATTTAAAATCAAATTAACAAGAGGTTTATCGTGAGCTGCAAAATTTGTCTTTAAATTAACGTAAGAACTTCCTGGAATTGAATCAGCAATGGATTTTGCATCATCAGAGTCATGGAGTTTATCTGATTCGGCTCCAATTACAATAAATTTAGGTCGATTTCCATCAATCCTTTTAAGATCTTCTCTGAGAGTTGTATTCATCCATGCTTTTAAAACTCTTTTAAATCTTGATCCTAGAACAAGGTTGTACCCCACAAAATATTTATGAGCCTGAAACGGGTCTTTCTTTTTATCGACTTTATTTCTGATAACTACATAAAGAGTAATGGGTCTGAAAACATATTTAAACACTGTATCTGTTACAATTGGGAGAAATAATTTAATAAAAGAAGGCACCTTAAAGTCTATTAAAGGACCAACAACAATCACATAATCTACATTCAGCTTCTTACGTGCGCTAGAATGTATCAAGGTATTTGAACCCATGGATGAACCTACTACAACTATAGGAACCGATGGGTCTCTGATCTGGTCAATCGAATCTTCAGCATCTAGTAAAAAATCCTCATGGGTTGGGAAATTAATGGTTTGGTCAGAATACACTGCTGTGATTTTTTCTCTTGTCTCAATGTAATCAATTTTCACAGGATGTTCCTTCAACAGAATCAAAAATCTATACCATGACATCAGCAGAGTATTCATCCCAGGTAGCAAGATTACTTGGATGCTGTAAGTTTCAGGTTGGTAACTTAAATGTCTTAATTTTGTTCCATCCCTCATATTAAGGTAATTTACGGTAAAATCTTCGGGAGGATCAACGTCTTTGTCCAATGTTAACAAATATGAGACTATTGGATCATCATTCGAGTTTCCACTCACAATTATGCTAGATAAAGGGTTTTAATAATCTTTTCAGTAGAGTAAATGGATGTACGTAGAATTTTAAAAAATCTGTCAAATTCATCGTAAAACGAAATAATTGAATTGAACAACTATAAGAAATAAATAAGTATTTATTTAATGTAAGTTACCAGAGATTGGACTAAGAGCGAGCATAAATGGATCAAATAGACGAAATGTATCGAATTTTCAAAAACGCAAAGCAAAAGGAATTTTTTGGTGAGTTGCAGGCTGCGATTCAACTCTATCTAGATGCTGCAAGTTATGCCCTTAACATTTACAAACAAGATCAAACAGCAAATAAAAAGTTCGAAAGTCTAGCAATTAAGATAGTTTCTCATGTTAAACAGGTGAAATCTGAGATTAAATCACAAAACAACTCAGTTCTCCAATTTTTGGATTCAGATTTCCCGCCACCTCCTCAAAGTGATCAACTCAGTAGCACAGAAGATGACAAAATCACAGAGATAAGTTCAATAGACCAATTACTTCTTATTTCTAAGTTTGGTTCACCAATTTTAAGTTATAATTTTAAAGCTGTTGACTCAATGAACCCCCTCTATGGAAATGAGGTGCTGTTTTCAGGAGCAATGTCCGCAATTTATTCTATTATTCAAGAGACCATCAAAAGTGATATCCAAAAAATTAGTTTAGATGGAAAAAACATCTTGATTCAAAAATCTGATGATCTTTTTTTCATATTGATATCAGATGCTGAAGAGGACACATTTAAAGAAAAAATAACAACTTTTGCAGATTCATTTCTTAACAAGTTTGATAAAAAGATCTCATCAGCACTAAAGAACGGTGAGATGATCTCAGATGATAAAGAATGTATAGAATTTATACATACTAACCTCGGATTTTAATTTATTTCAACAGTGAACAACAATGCTTATTATTTGATTTAATATCTAACGTTTGTGAGTTTTCCTTATCCATATCCTTTAGGACTCCCAAAAGGAACTGTAAGAGCAACAATTACACTTGCTTTCACAATAGATCTAATCTTTCTAACGCTAAATTCTGAGACCACGGCCAATCTGGTCTCTCCATTGGTATTAGTTGCTTTAACCTTTTATTTTGGTGGAAGAATGAGGATAAATCCCTCCATCATAGTTCCAAAAGCTCCAGCTGCCGAACGAGCGTGGGGACTTCCTGCTGGAACTATTCGATCTTTATTGATTTTTCTCTTTGGGGCGTTCACAGTTTACCTGATTTATGAACGTAGAACACTCCCCAGTTATATTCTGGATATCTTTAATATAATATTCGGGTATTTAATTGGATTAATCTTTTTAAAAATCAAGACATGGTACAGGAGGAGAAAAAACAGTGAAATTACTACTAGCC
This sequence comes from Candidatus Heimdallarchaeota archaeon, assembly GCA_030149205.1. GTDB lineage: Archaea > Asgardarchaeota > Heimdallarchaeia > Heimdallarchaeales > Kariarchaeaceae > WAKA01. The sequence continues at coordinate 134,287 of JASBSB010000004.1, forward strand.
ATATAGGTCCATTGGATCACCTTGTGTCTTTATTAGCCCTTTCAATTTCTGGTACCACTATTTATATTTTGACAGCTACACCTACAGTAAGTTATATCCTCCTTGTTGCTAATATCGCCTCAATAACATTAGGGTTTTACTTTGGTGGAAGATCAACTTAATTCCTTTTGGATGATTTTTTTCTAAAAGATTTAAAATACGAGCTCTCTTGAATGTTTCTCCCAGATTTCTTGTGCTTTCTTTTTTGTTTTGGGTTAAATTTTTTATAGCTATTTTTAAACCAAGATTTATTTAAACCAGACCTCTTTCTCTTCTTTAGGGGTTGTTTTTCTTGCTTCTTTCGTTCTTTATACTTTTCAATATTTGTCAATCTGATATGTTCTGGAAGACGTTCAAGTATCTTCATTTTAATTTCAGTCTCTTTTTCGATTTTGCTTATCAAATGTAACTCTTTTGGGCTAACAATAGTTATTGCTTTTCCTTTATTGTTCATTCTTGCTGTTCTACCTACCCTGTGGATATATGTTTCAATATTTCTAGGGACTTCAAAATTAATAACGTGTGTAAGATGGGGAAGATCTATTCCCCTTGCTGCTAGATCTGTTGCAACCAATAGCTGCACCTCTTGGTTTTCGAACATTCTAAGAGCCTTTAATCTTTGAACCTTTGACAAACCTGCATGTAGCTCTTCTACATCTAAACCCTCCCTAAGTAGTAATTTGGTCAATGTACGACTAGTTTCTTGTGAATGTGCAAAAATAATTCCTGCACCTAAAACTGGAGCTTCAGTGGAAAGAATCTGAAGGAGTTTGTCCTTTTTCTCATTATATTGAACCTCATAAACATAATGTGATAATCCTTTGGGAAATCCATTATGTTTGATTTCTATTTTAACTGGATGTTTTAGTAGTTTATTTGCAAGACCAAACATTTCTGGAGGTAAAGTGGCAGAGAAGAGATTGACTGAGACGTTTTTCTCCTTTGAAAGTCCTGTGACGGCCTCAATCTCTTCACTAAATCCAAGGTCCAGAAGCATATCGCATTCATCAATAACAATTATCCCAGTTTTTGAATAATCAATTCCATATTTTGTTTGACTTGTTAGAATATTTCCAGGGGTCCCAATAACTAGTTCTATCCTATCTTCCTTTGGATGAGTTTTATGGGTGTTATCTCTGCCTCCTAATAGAAATATTGGGACATCCAAATTGTTTGTCAGAGATTTAGCAACAGTAAATATTTGCCATGCTAATTCTGAAGTAGGGGTAACGATTAGCACCATTGGATCATTATGTTCAACCGGTGTCGTGACTATATATTCGATTGCAGGGACTAAAAAAGCCAAAGTTTTACCAGTTCCAGATGGGGATAAACTTAAAGTGGATTCCCCTTTTAGGATCCTAGGAATCACTTGTTTCTGAATTTCTGTAAGATAATTTATCTCTAACCGATCTACTAGATTTTGTTTGATTTGGTCGTGGATTTGTAAATTTGAAGCCTTCATATTCTATCAAAGAATTCTGTAATATTATAAATTATAGATACAGTATCATCCTAAAAAATTTAGAGATATTAAAAGTGGGGGGAGGGAGAGAGACTCCTTAAAAAAAGTAAGAAGTCTCATATTAACTACAATCGTTCAATTATTTATATTTTACGTTAAGATAACATGAAATACCAAAAAAATTCATAAAATTGGGCAGAAGTGCCATTTTGAACCATTAGTGTCTAACCCTCATTTTGAAAAGGTTGAATTAACCAAGGAGGACCTTACTAAACTTTAGTCTGAATGATCCTAACGAACAATATGGGAAAGCTCGTGAAGGTAATTAATAAGTCGAAATTGTTCCACGTTTTGTTTGGTTTGAGGGTTGCGATTCATCGCGATATACCATTCACTAAATTCTTGCTCTAACCATTTCAATTCTTTCTCTACCTGCTGTTCTAGATATTCTAGGCTGTTCTCCTTAGCAATTCTTTGATTTTCTACCAATATTGTTCTTGCCTCATCAATTTCAAAGTTGAGAATTTTCAATTTTGATTTGAGAATACTTACACGAATTATAAGTGGTATTGATTCTCTCAGGGCAATCATACCTGTAAGTTGCTCTACAAGCTCAACAATTTCATTATTTATTTCTGAGGTTCTGAATATTTTCATTTCTTGTAAAAGTATCTCAACTAAGGCAATTAACGCATTAATTTTAAGGTGTGTGGGCGTACTCTCATCCTCAATTACAGAATATAAAACAGTGGTTGCGGTGGAAAGAGATTCAAACCTAAGTTTAGATTTCAATATGATTGCTTGAGAATATGTAACATATGAGTTTAATAGATTTATCTGAGGAAACTCCTGGGCTAAATCTCTAAGCTTTTCAAAATAATCGTTAGCTTGATCTGGTTTATTCAATTCAGTGTAAATAGATACCAGATTATACAAAATCTGTGCTTTCATTGTAAAATTGCCAGGTTTGGAAAGAACTTCTAATAAAGAAACTAGGTACTGTATCGCCGATTCTGGATGCCCTCGAAAATACGCAATTTTTGCAAGTTGTAATACAGACCTACTAATAAACATGGCATTTTGCTTTTGATAGGCTAAGCTCAGACACTTTTGAAAGTTTGAGGTTGCTTCTTCAATTTGACCAATCTCAGCAAGATAATCTCCCAAAGCGAGATATGCAAATAAGTTTGAAAACTTATCATCTGACTTCTCATAGTACTCTATTGATCCGTTGATTATAGATAATCCCTTTGAAATTCTACCTGATTTTAGTAAATAAATCCCTTCCCAAAATTCAATACGTGGTCGCAAATTTACGAGACCAAATCTGTCAATTACTTTTGCTAAATTTTTTATTGAGTAATTACTATTTATAATCTCATTTTGATCATACTCACAATGGATGTGCTCAAGATTTAGCATTATATATTGATAGACTAAATTATTTTCAAGTAATTGATTTGAAAGGTAGTCTATCTCAGTTGCATCACATCTACCTTTACGAAGGGATATTATAAGACCTAAGCTATCTATAATGAAAGAAAATATTGTTTCTGGCTTACTTAGAAGTAGATTCAACACATCTGAATGAAATATCTCCGCATCGTCAATTTCATATTTATTAAGAGCCAAAAGGATTTTTAATAAATATAGACCTAGTACGAAATAATCCTTTAACTCTTTTCCTAAAATAGAATTTTGTAAAAGTTGATTTAATGTTTTTACCTGAAATTCTAATCCGTCATTGTCAGAATTTATTACATGAACTATTCCTTTCAAGATATTCAGGTACAAAATTTGTTCTACCGTGAGATTTTTACTTTCAAGTGTTTGTAATTGTAAAGTCGCTTCTTTTGCCTTCCCCTCGTTCAATAAACAACAGATATGGTTTAATTTTGCAGTTGGTGACTCACATGAGCTTAGAGTCTTTTTTAACTCATTAACCTGTGGTAGGGAATCTAATTGGATAAACAACAAAAAGTTGTTATCTAATAGGTCCACCAACTTCTCCATAATTTATTACTTCTTTTTCATCATTTATATGTTTAGATGTTACATTTTATTTCATAAGATTGTGAATTATGACACATTTTTAGACAGTAATTTCATTATCTCTAATTGTTTAGGTAATGTAAAATATAATTTTAATTTAGAAATTTTTACCCACTTTAACTCACTATGTTCAACTACCTTAATGTTTTGTAGATTATCAGAGTTACAGATGTAATTAATAAGGACAGCAGGAGCTTCTCCTCTGTAAAAATTATACACATGAAACAATTCATATTGAGATATATTTAGGTTTAACTCCTCTTTCATTTCTCTTCTTAAACATGCCTCAAGAGTTTCATTTGGTTCCAATCGTCCACTGGGGAACTCCCATATATCGATAGGGAAATCTGGTTTAGGGATTCTCTTAGCGATTAAAACTTCATTTTGCTCATTTAGAAATATTCCCGCCACAGCTACAACATAACAATTTTCCATGAATTAATTTTATTAATATTTTATATAATGTTCTCGAATCACGATGTTCTAATGCATTTCATTTAGTTAATTACTAAATAGCTTTTTAGGATGAGTAAGCATGTAGAAATATGAAAGAGTTCAAGGCTTGGTTGTTTGATGGGGACGGTGTCCTGTATCTTCTCAATCAGAGGATAAAAGGGGGAAAAGAATTAATAAATCACCTTCGCTCTGAAAGGAAATTAATTTACTTAATATCAAATAACTCTACTAAAACATTAGATCAATATGTTAGTAAACTTCAAACTATGGATATACACATACCCAAAGAAAACATTATTACATCAGCATATGTTACTGCTGAATACCTAGCAAAGAACTATGATTTTAAGTTTGTATTCGCAGTTGGTGAAGGTGGGTTAACTGATGCGCTAGTTTCAAATAACTTTCTAATCACTGATGAAATTGATAAGATTGAGGCGGTAATTGTGGGTATGGATAGGGCATTCACTTATCGAAAGGCTGAAATTGCCTCAAGGGCTATTTTAAGAGGTGCTAAATTTTTTGCTACCAACCCAGATAAAAGCTTTCCAACCCCAGAAGGACTCTCTCCCGGAGCTGGTGCAATGATTGCAACGATTAATGCAACTACCGAGCAGAAGCCAGAAATAATATTTGGTAAACCAAACAAATATTTATTTGAAAAAGCTCTTTCCCTTTCTGGTCTTCAAAAAGAAGAAGTTGTAATGGTTGGAGACAGAATAGACACTGACATTCTTGGTGCAACTAACAATGGAATACATTCAATTCTTGTTAGAACTGGCGTATCCTCAGATAAACCTATTGATATCTTAAAATCTGAGATGAATACGTATGGAGTAAACCCTGATGTATTTTCATCATGTGAGGAAATATACCAATTTATTTTGAATAGAGAATGACACCAGATTTTAAGTTGAGAAAGATCAAAAATCAACCCATCAGATTCTGATATAAATTTTCTAAATCTTCATCGGAAGAAACTATCAGATCAACATCATTGAGTTCTTCAGGAGTTAAACTAAAAGTACCTTGTCCTCCAATGGCGATTTGAACATGATCTCCAAGGTTTTCATGGATAAACTTTACCTGCTTAATCAATGTTGATGAATACAAAGGAGAAACCAGCGAAAAAAATATCCACACTGGAGTCGTATTGATAATTTTCTTTAGAAAAGTCAAGAAATCTTCTGTGGGGACTTTATACCCAAGGTTAATGATTTGGTAGAAAGGATTAAATAAAAATTCTAGAAATATTAAAGGAAGAACATGTTCTTCACCTTCAGCAGGAACTAGGACTATTGTACCTCTTTCTTTTTCCTTCGTTTGCTGAGCAATCAAATAACGAAGGTAAGTTTCAATTCTGTAAGATATTATGTGCTCCTCAGAAATTGTCAAAGTACCAGTTGACCAATCTGTTCCAACTTTCCTCATCAGAGGGGTCATTAGTCTTAAAATTAATTGAGTATCAGTAAGACCAAATGAATTGACAGTTTTGTCTAAGTAAAAATTGGAATAGCTGTTATCGAGCAAAAGTTTAGTTAGACCTTCTAGGTCATCTGCATTAAGAACTTTAGTTTTGTTTACCTTTGGCTTTGAGGGTGGTTGCTTTTCATCAGCCCTAAAGTATTGCTCAACAATTGAATCTCCGACTAATGTGATTACAGTGTATCTTCCCCTTCTTAAATGTCTCTTTTCAACATTTATAACCCTTTTAAGCTTGAGTTCCTTCATTGCGTTTGAAATTGTGCTAGATTTTAATCCATACTCGTCTCTGAACTCTGAAATTGGAACCTCTCTTCCCCGATTCAATTTAAGATGTCTTAAAATCACCTCTTTTGCTGAAAGTTTTTCTATGTTTTGAATTTTATTGTTCAACATTTTATCATCCTGTTCATGAACTAAAAAGGATTGTTCACAGCTGTCAACGATTGTAAGTTATGACAGCTAAAAACCTCAATTGGCTTCTCCTTTATATTGATCTTGAGTTTCAGGGCTATTGCAATTTTTCGAATCTTTGATACGACTACCCTCTTTTTTAATACCGGGTAGTTTTCTCTTTGGCTTTGAAGCACGATCTCCCTGTAAACCTTTCCAGCAAGAATTAAAGGATAATGAGCATACTCAGGCAGATGATAGATTGAGTACATAGAATCTTCGTACATCTGAAGAACGAGTTTTGATAAGTATTTCATAAACCCTGTAAAGTTCTCCTCATATTCATTTCCCTCTATTAGTTCGGCTATGTTGTGAATTCCAAAGGAACTAAGCATTTCTTTTGGTAAATATATCCTACCATTGTCATAATCCTCTTTAACATCTCTGAGAATGTTTGTAAGTTGCATTGCCTCACCTAATAGCTTTGCTTTTCTTAAAATTTTTTCATTTGGGTTTTTCATTATTAAGTGTGTCATTATACAACCCACCGTCCCAGCTACAGAATAAGCATATTCTTGAAGTTCCTGGAAGGTATTAAACTGTGTCATCTCCAGGTCATTCTTCATTCCTGAGATCATGTCTCTGAAATAATGAATTGGTATTTTTGAGCTTCTAATTGTGTTTTGTACTAATCTTAGAATGGGGTGATTAGGGATAAATGAGGACAGGTTATTGAGGAAAAAATCAAGTTCAGATAAGTATTGGTATTTTTTAGATTTTTCTAGCTCAATTGAGTCAGTTATATCATCTAAGATCCTCAAGAATGAATAGATTACCTGAACCTTCATGTTAACATCTTCAGGAAAGAACTTTGATGCAAAAGAAAAAGATTTGGCCTTTATATTCATTATATCATAACAATATTTCCTAGCGACCTCTTCCCCTTTGTTCATGTTTACAATTGGATACATTTCAAATAGGTAATGCTCTAGATTAGATAATTCTGTATTGAGCAGTAAATCATAATAGTTCATGAATAATTGAATAGTTCATAAACTTGTATTTATATATTAGCTTTTATGACAATCATTAATGATGAAGCAGAAAAAGTCTGTTGTTGTTATCGGAAGCGGGTTTGGTGGATTAACTACTGCGATTAAGTTATTGAACAAGGGGTTTCAGGTAACTGTTTTAGAGAAAAATGAACAGATAGGTGGAAGAGCTTCAGTGCTTGAAAAAAACGGGTTTAAGTTTGACATGGGTCCAACAGTAATTACTGTACCAGAAATTTTTAGATCACTTTTTGAAGAATCTGGAAAAAATCTTGACAATTATGTAGAACTATTACCAGTTTATCCCTTCTATAGGATTTATTTTGATGATAAAAGTAAATTTGACTATGGTACACCTGAAGACAATATCAGACAGATTAAAGAGCTAGAACCTGAAGATTTAAACGGTTACAGGCGTATGTTAAAGGATATTGAACCCATTTATAAAAAAGGGTATTTGGAACTTGCTACCAAACCATTTTTGACAGTGTTTAGTATGTTAAAGATTGCACCTCTATTGTTTAAGCTCAAGGGCTATTTAACAAATTATCAGTTTGTAAGTAGGTACGTGCAAAATAATAAATTAAGGCAGGTTTTCTCTTTTCATCCACTTTTGATTGGAGGAAACCCATTTTCTGTACCCTCAATTTACTCCTTAATTCAATACATAGAGAAAGAATATGGGATATGGTATCCAAGGGGTGGAACTGGGAGACTTGTGAAGAGTATGGGTCAATTGATTGAAGAGTTAGGAGGGGAGATTAAGCTAAATTCAGAAGTCGTCAATTTGGAAATTACCGATAAGAGGGTCACAGGGGTCATGATTAAATCTGGTGAAGTGCTTCATCCAGATTTTGTTGTTTCCAATGCCGACGTTGCAACCACCTACACAAAGTTGATAGACAAAAGATGGAGAAAGAAAAATTCTAATAAGAGATACGAAAAGGCTAAATACAGTATGAGTCTGTTTCTTATTTATTTTGGGACGAAGAAGAAATATCCTGAAATGAAACATCACACAATTATCCTCGGGCCAAGATACAAGGGGTTGTTAGAAGATATATTTAAGAAAAAGATATTAGCGGATGATTTTTCATCTTATCTACATGTTCCTTCACTAACTGACCCAGAGATGGCTCCAAAAGGGCATGAGGCATTTTATATTCTTGTACCTGTACCAAATCTGGATGCAGACATCAATTGGAAAGAAATGGGGGCCAAGTTAAAAACAAAGGTCTTAAACTTTCTTGATGAATTCTATTTGGAGGGGCTTCTTGAAAACCTGGTTGTGGATGAGATCTTTACCCCAAATGACTTTGCTACCAGATATCAATCATACAAAGGCACAGGTTTCAGTTTAGAGCCAACTATGAGACAATCTGCTTATTTTCGTCCACATAACAGATCTGAAGATATCACAAATCTATATATCTCTGGAGCTGGAACACATCCTGGGGCTGGATTGCCAGGAGTTGTAGCCAGTGGCGAGATAACTGCAAATCTGATAGATGAGGATGCACATGCTTAGCTACTCTTTGGTTCTGTTTGTATTCGTGGGGATTCCGACTCTTATCCTGGTGTTCATTTCCCTTTCAGTCAAAGTATTAAACAAACAGACTTCACTCTATTTATTATCTCTATCTGTTATTGCTGTTTTGTATACTACTCCCTGGGACAATTATTTGGTGTATCATTCAGTTTGGTATTACGACCAGAATAAAATCTGGAATGTGTTCATTTGGTTTGTTCCACTGGAAGAATACTTATTTTTTGTAATTCAGACATGGTTTACAGGGTTAGTAACGTTGTTACTAATACACAACCAAGATAAAATTAAGAACAACCATGAAATTATTAAAGTACCTAGTGAGTCAAGGGCAAAATTGACCTGGGTAATTAATGAAGCTGTGAATAATGTTAGAGAACCCAAGGCCATACTTTTAATTTCACTCACAGTTATGTCTAGCCTTTTACTCTGGCTATTTAAATTTTCGACACTTTTTTACTTTTTATTGATAACTGCTTGGGCTTTGTACCCAATCACTCTTCAGTTGGTTGTGGGGTTCAGATTTATTGGAAGATACGGGTCTTCCCTTCTTGCGGGGGTAACATTAACTTCACTCTATCTTTGTATAGTTGATTATATCTCAATAAACGATAAAGTTTGGGAAATCAACAAGTTATACACAATAAATGGTTTAGGAGTCGGGGTACTTCCATTTGAAGAGATCTGGTTTTTCATTATTACAAATGTACTTGTCTCACTTGGAATCATTCTGTTCTCTGTTATTGGGGGAATATCTGAATCTGTATCTGTCGATTAGTGAGTCTATTCGTTACTAACCTACAGGACACTAAACTTTAACATAATATTGAAAATCTACTGAGATATTGATACAGTCGGTTGCATAATACGGTCTCTGTGATTTTGTTATCAAATGGAGGTTATCAGATCAAGGACCCTCAATATACAATATCTCATTTTAAACACATGATACACTATACATGTTGCATAATATGTAATACATAATAATTATCACTCAATACATAATACACAATACATGGTGTAATGCATGATGTGTAAAGCATGATGTACCAAATAGGGATTACTATGCACAGTAGTTGCTTCCAATTTTGATTTGGCATCCTTATTTTGCTCTATATCGCTGTGAATTATATATTCGGTAATTGTCCATATAAGATCATGTTAGAATATAATATATAATACACAATGCACTATACATACTTGGTAACATGCATGTTCGTTCATGCATGGTGCACGATACAGGTTACATAATGCAGCATGCTCTGACTTTATTGCAGATTATTCAATTACCGTCAGTACAATTAGGTTCCAAATCCTTTAATGTTCGGAGGAACTGGATCACTAATTAGTATATTTTAATGTATTAAATCGAAAATCAACGGTTAATGGAAACTATAAGTAAATGTATAGAACAGAGGTAACTGTAATGGACTTGAAGTTAATAGAATCTATTTGGTTTAATTTCTAGGACTAAAAAATTTGTTTAAAGGTTATTCTGGCAAGAAGGCTTAATTTACCATTACCTGTATTTTGTTTCTCTCTACCCTTTCAAAGCCAATTTCGTCAGCTATCATGTTATACTCTGAAATAAGCTTTTTCAGTTTTTGTTCATAATTTTCAGATCTAACAGAGGAATCCTCAGCCAGCATGTTTTTGATGCTTTTTGTGACACTATTAATTTTTGCAACTTTTTGTTTAAAACAAATTTCACAGTGATTATGTTGAACGATTGGATTGCGACCACAAGATATACAATTCATAATTAGATTAGGCATTAAAGTTATAAAAACTCGTTCTACGATTATTCGTAGTAGGTGATAGCGCACTGGTTGAGTTATTGGATATAGCTCTGATTATACGTAAATCTTGAAAACAAATGGAAGATAGTCAAAATATCATGATAACATTTGAGTAAAATTAAAAAAAATGGAAAAAGTGGGTATTTTGATTTAAAAAGCATTTAACACATTTACAAGAATATTTTAGAAAATTTGGTTGCGTCCAAAGAGGCTGTTCCAATCAGACCCCCATTGATGTCAGGAATTTGTAGCAACTCTTTTGCATTATCAGCATTCATCGATCCACCATATTGTAACGGAAGCAACTTTCCAACATCTCCGAATTTCTTTACCAAGTGACTTCGAATAAAGGAATGAGTTTGTTCTGCTTCTTTAGGAGTCGCGGCTCTAATAGTTTCATCTTTGTTTAGAAGGGGGTTATTAATGGCCCATACAGGTTCATATGCAATTACAATGTCTTCTAACTGATTACCAGTAACCCCTTGGAGACCAATATCCAGCTGTTCTATTAAGACCTTTTCTGTCATATTGTTTCTTCTTTCTGCTGCTGTTTCTCCAATACAAAGTACTGGTTTAAGGCCATTTTCCAGTGTGATCAATACCTTTCTGTTCGTAGATTCATTGGTTTCTGAAAAGATATGACGCCTTTCACTGTGCCCTATAATGACATATTCAACATTAAATTCCTTTAACGAGGCAACTGAAATTTCACCAGTTAGCGCTCCACTGACTTTTTCAGAGACATTTTGAGCTGCAAGTTTAATTTGTGTTCCATTTACATTCTCAGCAACCATTGGTATGAATATAGCAGGAGGTGCAACAAAGATTTCTGCTGATGGATTGTTCTCAGCCATGATATTTTTCAGGTCATTTAACAACTGTTCTATCTCTTGTTTTTTAACAAGTTTTAATTTCCAGTTACCACCGAAAATTTGTTTCATGCAATTCTTTGATCATGGTTTTAATTTAAGTATAATACAAGTGATAAACAATAATTGGTAGATTAGTTCTTTTGATTTTGGAATTCTTCGAACTTATTGAAATGAACTTTCATCAAAACCAGAATCTAAGTTTTGACTGTTGATAGATAGATATGAATAGATCTTTCTCTCCTTAAACCATTTGCTTGCTTCATCCACCTTTGTATAGAGCTCATCCAGCTCATTCAAAAAGTTTGAAATTTCAAGTGCAATCGATCCAAAATTGGTTTGTTCTCTTATTTCCTTTGACCACCCACGTTTTTCCTCCTCTGGTAATTCGTCAGCAGCAAAGGGTATGAATTCAATTTCAAATGAATTTTCAATCTGTCCAGTCAGCATAAAAAGTGGTTTTTCATTTTCTGAATCCGTTTCAACCTTAACACTCATATCATTCCACTGAGTGATCAAAAATTCTTCTGCCTGAACAAATTTCCTGGTTACATATTCAAGTTCCACATCCATCTCCATTTCTAGTTTATATGTTAGATAGGAGATTCCTTTAGTGTTGTAACCGATCTGTTTTTGGACATTAATTGTTAGTTCAAAGGGAAACAATGAATTGACCAAAATGATGTTAAATTCCGCTTGATCTGGGGTTATTGAGATGTTATCCAATTGATAGTTGTCTAACCATTCAAATTTCTTAGCATTTCTAAAAAAATAGTTTGCAATTGATATTACATAGTCCTTAGGCTCTGATAACTCATAACCTAGCCCTCCAAAAATTTCATCAGTTAATGTCGTAACATCCAATTTACATCAATTCAGCATTAATTTCATAGTTTAAATATAAATCGTTAACTCTAAAAGAATCAGATTCCTTTTAGGGATTAGTTTAACAATTCAAAGTCTTGCCTTATACTTCATTATTGACCATTCTAATGGTCTCAAACTCATTTTCTAAAGGTGACCCATGAGAAAATGTAAATTGCAGGTTCATTAAGTCCATAATTATTGTGCAAACTGTTCCAGCATCGCCGATGATTTCATCAGGGATATAGGTTCGACAGATGGGTAAAGTCATATTTCCACGGTCTAATAGAATATCCTTCATCTGTTCAATAGATAGGGAATGGGCTTGTTTTACCAGCTCATTTACTCTTCTGAACCTAGAAAAAGAACTTTGAAACTCTGATTCTTCATTTACATCAACAGTTAGGTAATGATTAGTGTGAAACCATACTGGTTCAATTGAATTATTGATAAATAGATTCTCCCCATAAAATTCAAGATTAACGCATCCAAGATTTTTATCTGCAAATATTATATTGCTTGATTTCCCCTTCTCATATTTTTTGATTTGCTGTACTCCATAATCAAGTGTGTCACTTTCGATTAAAACACGTAACAAAACATGAAATGGGATACCATACTGTTTTTGGTTAGAAAGCAGTATGTTCAGTGTGACACCTAATCCATGATTATTCATTCCAATTTTTCCGATAATTCCCGGTTCTGTTAACATTATGAATCTTTTGTTCGGCAGTGTAACATCAAGAACCACAATTAAGCTTTCAAGTTGCTTTGCCCAGTCCCAGTTTTGAGCCAAGATTCCTTGGTCTTTGAAGTACACAGCAGTGCACTCATTCTTGAATAATCCTAAAAGTTCTGTACGAGAGTTTAAGGCAACAATCCATTCTATCTGAAGATTTGAACCCTCAGCAATTCCTTGCATCTCTTCAAATAGGTGAGGCAACTCATTTTGAATAGCTTTTGAAAATGGTTGTACAGCTTTGAAAATAGTTTCCTGTGAAGAGTTGAACAACGATTCATAGAAGGACTTAACACCCCAGATCCTTTCTTTAAGTTTTGTACCAATTAACTTTCCAAGTTCAAAATAACTTGTTGCATTTAGTTTAATTACGGGAACCTTATTGTTCACAATTTCTATTAATTGCTTCCTTAATGTATGTTGGTATTATCTCTAATAGCTCTTTTGGATTTATTAGAAACTTTAGAATCAGGCATCTTATTACAATTATTCTCTATTGACCCTAAGCTTAAGATAAATGGTGTATAGAAATGTTGGAAGTGCAATTACCAGCGCTACAATAAATGTGCCATTTGGGTTAATCTTATAGAAGTAAGGTGATAGATAGTTCGAAATCGCTGTCCCCAGGATACTCATTGATGATATAACACCAAATGCAAAGGAAAATTCATTCCGATTTACATTTTTTCCAAGTGCAGTTATCTCCATGGTAAAATAAGTTGACGTAGAGAGGTTCAACAAAACAAAGCCAAGTATAAAGAATATAACACCGTAATTTGAAAATATCACTGAAATAGAACCTAAAACAGCAATAAACCAACCCAACATCCGAATATCCTCATCTTTCACATAATCATACAACTTGCCTACCAACGGTGCCCAAAATACCTGAACCAGTGGTCCTAAACCCACAATAAATCCAACAAAGGTTAAATCCAATTTAAGTATGTTATATCCATAAACTGCGTAGACTGAGGATACCATGCCATACATTAGTCCAGCTAAAGTAAAAAGACTCAAGGCAATTATAACTCCATCTTTTCTAAAGACACTTAGCTGTAATTTTCTGGAACCATTAACTGGAGAATAATCTGTTTCATTAACTAGATTTGGGAATTTCCTCGAAAACAACTTTGGCATTCGTTCAATTATGAAAAGGAATATGAGTAGATCCGAGACTACCAAGATAAATCCTAGGATTACAATAAATTTTGGCTGAAAATGATCTAATGAATATGCAAACACATAGGGCCCTGAAAAGCTACCAAGACCAACCATTGCAGATAACAACCCATTTTTCAGTCCTCTGTCTCGTTTAGCAGCAGAGACTATTGCTCTTCCTGTCATTGCAAAAGTGTTGACACCAAACCTGATGAGACTCAGTGCTAAAGCAAAAATTAGAGGGATGTTAAAGAAGTAAATTAAAGCTAATGAAATTAAGAATATGGTATAACCAAGAGCAAAGGCTTTCAGACGACCTATTTTATCTGAAAGAAGACCAGCAGGAAGTCTTGATATTGCACCAAAGAAGAAAGCTATAGAACCTATCTCTGACCATAGTTGAACTGTCTGAACATCATTCAAGTGGAATTCAAGCTGAAGAAAAAGGGGAAAACTTCCAAAAAATCCACGGAATATGAGGAATCCTAATAGATATGGAATTAATACAGGAGAAATCTCATACAGTGAAATTAAGCTCGTTGATTCCCCATCACTCATTATTCATAAAAAAATTTTGACTTAAATATTAGTTCGATAAGACCCAAAACCTTGTGTTAATTCATGTTAATTTAAACTTTGAAAATTCAATAAACAATTACAAGATAATTGCCGAAAATTGTAAATAAGGATTAAAGTGAGATATGTAAATTACAAAATATCAAAACAAAAATTTAATTTATAGTTTTAATGATTTTCGTTTTTTAATGAAAATGAATGTTACAAAAGCTAATCCAAAGAATAAAGAAAATTCATTTACAGGTGCTGGAGCAGATGAAGATTTGATTGGTGCAAACCATTGAGCTGCGATTTTGTTGTATTCACTGTTTGCTCCACCAGCAAGAAGTGACTTTAATGCATCGTTGATTGCATTTAAGAGAGTTGTTTCCCCTTTTCTAACTGCAATTCCGAACTGTTCCACACTTCCGAATTTTGCGACAACTTCACCTTTAACAGCTCCAGTTGAAGCTGCATAGCCTATAACTGGTAAATCTCCGAGGATTACATCAATTTCCTTGGTGTCAAGTTTCAAATATAAGTCTGAGAAGTTTTTCAACCTTACAATATTTGTTGAGGTATTTCCTAGCAACTTTGAAATAAAAATATCACTTGTGGTTCCTGTTTGAACACCAATTTTTACGTTCTTAGTTTTAAGATCATCAGTTGTATGAATACCCTTGGGATTGCCGTTTTGAACAAGTATAGCCTGTGAAGAATTATAATAAGGTATAGAGAAATCAACAAGTTTTGCTCTATCTGCTGTAATTGTCATTGCAGAGATTATAACATCAAACTGCTTAGAGTTTAAAGATGGGATAATTGTATCCCAAACTACGGTCTTAAATTCTACAGAAACTCCCATCTTCTGTCCAATTGCATTCCCTAAGCTTACATCAAATCCAACAGCCTTACCAGATGAATTGAGGAATTCAAAAGGGGCGTACGTTGTATCACTACCAACAATCATTTTACCAGCAGCTTTTATATCTGCTAATTGGTCAGCATGTATTGTTGCTGGAGTGATCATGATCATTATCAAAAATAATGAAATTGTTAAAAATAGTTTTCTTTTCATATTTTCACCATTTAGGTAGATAAGCATATTTCGAACACTATATAAATATTTGAGGTATAGTTTGAATTTCTATATAAAATTTACTAATTCATTGTAAAGAATCAAATTAATTAAAGCAAATTAGAACAAATGAATATTTTCTCAAAATAATTTCTCATATCAACTCTTTAGGTTCCAATTATCAGAAAAGGATTAAAATAGAAAACTGACTCGTATCAATGGTAACTCCATATGATATAATCGCGGCATTTTTTCATAATGTATATTTATCGCTGGTTAGTATATATGTGTTTTTCATACAATATGCTCCACTTTTATGGCAAGGATTCTTAATAACACTTCAAATCAGTGCATTTTCAATCATGTTTGGAGTTGTGTTAGGTGTTTTTGCTGCATTAATGAAAATTTCGTCAAATGTTATTCTACGTTCTCTTGCAACAGGATATATTGAAATCTTTAGAGGAACCCCATTGGTGGTACAAATACTCTTTATAGCCTTTGGGTACCCGTTACTTTTACAAAATGTATTTAATGTGAATTTAGTCGCTGGTTCTTGGAACAATCCGACTGGTTTTTGGAAAGCTATCATGGCTTTAAGCTTAAATACTGGTGCATATCAAGCTGAAATTATTCGAGCTGGGATTTCAAGCATACCAAAGGGACAAATGGAAGCAGCAAGATCTGTTGGTTTAACTTATGGGGAAGCAATGAGGCACATTATCCTTCCTCAAGCATTTAGAATAATTACTCCTCCACTTACTAATGAATTTATTAACATAGTCCTAAACAGTAGTCTAGTAATTTTAATTCCAGTTCAGGATTTAACTTTCTGGGGAAATCAAATTGTTTCGGCGACCTTCAGGGTAATGGAAACATGGACAATAGTAGGGGGTTTATATTTTTCAATGACCTTACTCCTTTCTCGGTTATTCCAGTATCTAGAAGAAAAGTATAGAATTCCTGGAGTTGGGTTTTCAACAAAGGGTGGAACTCCCAGATTAGCTTAGGTGATTGAAGTGACGAGTCTTTTAGAAATTAAAAATCTTGTAAAAACATACAGCAAACAACCAGAGCCAGCTTTGGATGATGTTTCAATTAAAGTAGAAAAAGGTGAGGTTGTGGTAATTATAGGTGCATCAGGGTCTGGAAAATCAACGTTACTCAGGTGCATAAACAGATTAGTTGAGCCAAATGAAGGTGAAATATTGTTAGAAGGTGAAAATATTTTAGATCCAACTTACAATGTAAATGTCCTTCGACAAAATGTTGGAATGGTTTTTCAGTCCTTTAATCTCTTTTCGCACCTCACGGTGATAAAGAATTTGACGTTAGGGTTAACCAAAGTTAAAGGAATACCAATCGATGAGGCGACCAACGTGGCAATGGACATACTAGAAAGGGTGGATCTTGCAGATAAAGCAGATAATTATCCAGCAGAACTTTCTGGTGGGCAACAACAAAGGGTAGGTATAGCAAGAGCACTTGCTATGAGCCCTAAACTTATGTTGTTCGATGAACCCACCTCTGCTTTGGATCCAGAGTTAGTGGGAGAAATTATTAGCATAATGTTAAGCCTTGCTAAAGAACATATGACAATGCTCGTGGTTACTCACGAAATTGGTTTTGCAAGAGAGGCTGCAGATCGAATAATTTACATGGACAAGGGTAAAATAATTGAGGAACAACCGGGAAATAAACTATTAACTGACCCTCAGCATCCTCGAACTAAGCAATTCTTGCAAAGAATTAGGAAATGACAATCTTTTCAAACCAATACCATTTACTTTAAGAAAAATCAGAAAATTGAAACTTATGATCTTCTTATTGTTAGCAGGTCTCTTAGGTGCATTGGGTGTTGGAATTGGGGCATTTGGTGCTCATATTTTGAAGAGTTCAGTCACCCCTGAAATGTTGAGTATTTATGAGACTGGAGTGTTGTATCATTTAGTGCATTCAGTAGTATTACTGGTTATTGCGTTTGCACTTGAAGGAAACCTCCTGAATTCTGAAAAACCTTTGTTGCAAATCTCTTTTTGGTCAATTTTTACTGGTATTATTATATTTTCAGGGTCGTTATACCTCTTGGTAATTATCAATCAGAGATGGTTAGGAGCAATAACTCCAATCGGAGGTGTAGCATTTATTGTTGGATGGCTGATTCTAGCCTTTGTTGGATATAAGCATTGAAATAAGGATTAATTTTAATAAAGGTCTAGTTAGACTCAATTCATAACTACCTTCATTTTTATAACTTTCTGAAATTCAATTCTGGTTCGATTAATATTTGTTTAATTTGCTTTTTACTATAATAACAATCCGTTTTTATGGTAAAAATCTTTGGTTTTTAATTTGTGATTAACTGAGCGTCTGTATTTAGTCAATACAGACATCCAGCTGGATCAAAGATCCGATGTTAGACAGGTAAAACCTGTTGGTGAATATTTTCTTCTGAAAATATTTAAGCAAATTTCAACAAGATCAGATGATGTTAATCCCCATCATCAGGTCTTGGAGGAATCGGGGGAATTGGATAACTTCCTTTGAAATCCATAATGCATGTATGGATGTTCAATTATACCTGATCTACGTACAGTTGAAAATAATGCGTTTTACTAATAATATTTCAAATTATACAAGGTAGAGACCTGTTCTGGCAAAGTAGGAATTTTTAGTAAGTGTTCAAAGACTTGTCATTACTCATTAATATGAGGAAAAAAAGAGGCAATTGAAATGGGTGGAAGACCTTTATGGGGAAAATGCTACTCCAGACTATTTTATTACAACCTTTTTGATCTTGAAGAATTAAACAAATATTCTCAGCAAATTATTCAAATATTTAACTTTGATCCGGATATATTTACTGTCATTGATAGAAGCAAATTCACAATTAATACTACAAAAGGTAAGTTGTTAAATAATTTTAAATTAAAGAAGAATGGAACTGTAGAATTTCCTAAAGGATTCTCACCTATATTTTTGAATTCATTTGGGGCAATCCGCTTAAAAGTTACAAATTCAGATTATTCTGACTATTTAATTCGAAAAAAGGCTGATAACCTATTTCTAGTGCCTATTAAATTAGAAATTAACAAGAATGACAAAGATTCAAAGCTTGATGTTTTCATAGAAATAATTTCTCCTTGTTGGATTGGGATAGTAGTGTATGTTTACAAACCCTTTTCCAAAAAGGAATTAGATAGTTACTTTAAAGGGTTAGAAGATAGGATTTCGAACTCATTAGGGAAATTATTTGGCTTGAAACTTTCATTTAGCAAAGAAAGGACATCCACTATGCATACTTTTGCTTTTGATAAATTTCAATCATTTAAATCTAAAACTCAATTTACTTTTAAGTTTCCTCTCAAATATCCCTCAAATTCAGAATTTGCTCTTTTCTCAATCGTAGTTCTGATCAAATTATATGGAATAGGAATTCTAAACGCAGTTTTTAAATCTAAAATTTCAGAACCTAACATAAACGGTAACTTAGAGAGGTTTTTGGGACTGTGTACGCAGTCACTACTCTTTCAACTCAATCCAGAACTGCTGTTTCCAGGTAAAATCCAATCTCAATACCTCTGGATCAGAAATTCAGAATTAAGAAATCAGGCCAATCAATTGGTTAACTTGAGAAATAGGGGTCAAATTTTCAGAACGACATTAGAGATGATACAAAGGATAAACCATGATTTTACTTTGAATTTAAAATATTATATCAATTCACATGTTATGGCTGACCACGTCTACCGCTCAACTATTAAGTTTGAACTGGCTAAGTTTACCTCTCATTTGCAAACCTCATTTTCTAGGAGCACTAAGGGAGTAAATCTAATTGTAATTAATCTCCTTATCATACTTGCATTACTTAATGATTATCAAAATAAGAATCACGAATTCATATACCTCAAAATTTTATCAAGGATTCCTGAACCAATTCGAAGTTATTCACAAAGAAAGGCTCTTCTTTTGAATAACAAATCATTTGGTCTAAATCTCAATTTACTCAAACAGAATGTAGAAAAGCTGTATACAAACTACAAAAATCTATATACGAACAATCCCAAAAATTTGAGTTTTAGAAGATCGTCATATTTCACAGAGAACTCTTTGAACACAGTATTACTTCTCAGAGAGAGAGGGATTATCACAAACATTAGATCCGGTAACAGAATTATTGTAACTTTAAATTTGAAGAACCAATTAATTTCAAGATTATTAGCAATCCCTAATTATCAGGATATCCTATTTAATGAATTATCGTCAATACTAGATAATTCCTAAACCATTCATAATCAGCACTATAGAAATAAAAATCAACGTTAATGCAATCACAAGTGATATTTGCCAAGCTCTTAGTTTAGGTTTAAAATAATTGCCAATGATCGCCCCTAACCCTAAACTTATCATTAGCACTATCGTAAGTTCAATGTTTCTGCTCCCCTCGAAGTAATGAGTTAAACCTCCTGTCAGTGAGGTAAAAATAATCATGAACAGTGCTGTTCCTGTGGCTATAACTGAAGGGACTCCGTATGCAACTATGAGAAGTGGGCTTTTTAACCACCCTCCACCAACCCCTAACATACCAGACAAAAACCCAATAAATAATCCCGCTACAATTAGAATAGGCACTGAGACAGTGTAAGTTGATCCCAATGTTGAAAGTGTGACAGTAGGTTTTAAATACAAAATACCTGATTGAGAGCCAGAACTTTTCTTAGTCTTCCCAGACCTTTCAGTCATTGTTTTCCTTATCATTTGTATGCTCAAAAGGATAGCAACTATACCAAAAGTAATTTTTATGATATAATCTGGGAGAGCAGTTGTTACTAAGGCACCAATATACGCCCCAGTCATAGTAGGGATTTCGAAGAGTATCCCAAGCTTAAAATCTATCTCTTTTCTTCTCCAGGCACCAAACGCACCGATAAGGGCTGGAACTGTTAAACTTATTAAAACTGCACCAATCACTGTTTTAACCGGTAACCCAAATAACACAGGAAGGAGAGGAACCAAAAATACACCTCCACCGAATCCAGCGATTATACTAAATATTGCAACAACAAATGCCAAAATACCTATGGTTAGAATTAAAATAAAATCCATAGTTTTTCTATTAATGTTTTTTTTTAAGATGTATGGTAGCTTATCAAAAGTAGTTTAATAAATGTGTAACTTAGTTTTAGGGATATTGATAATATTAAAGGATAGACCTCTCTCCTTTGGAATCTTCCAAATGATTGGATTAGGGAGTAGATTGTGAAAAGTATAAGTTTCTTTGAGAATCAAAATTTCAATATAATTAATCGTCTCGAGATCACTTGCTCCTGTGGAGAAAACAAACAAACCACCAGTAAAGTGACCGGGGTTATGAATCTTTATTGCTTGATAAAATGGAAAATTCTCAAGGATACCTTTTATCCTATAAAATAATTCTGAATCACAGGTTGTTATTAAAAGGTAGGATTCCCAAAGCTTTGTGGGATCTAACCTTACCCCTTTAACTAATATCTCTAATTGTTGAAATTTAAGTAATTTTTTCTTTATTAATGAATTAGGAGAATCAATTCCCTTTGTAAATTCCTTTTGCGTGACTGCGCCTTCTAATGCTTTATTCAGTATTTGTCTATCTATTTCATCTAAATTAATTCTCTTTGTAGGAATTTGTATCAACATTGATCGCGATAACGATGTTTGATAGATCTGAGTAAGGAAATCAACTTTTTTGCTTTCTAAATCTCTTGCAAGTTTAATTTCTGGGTAATGTGATTGATTGAGAAGTAGAACCTTTACTTTACTTTTGTCAAATGATTCAACAAATGAAATTAATTTGACAATTAATCTAGTTTCGTTTGGTATTAAAATTTGATAAATATAATCTGGCTTTTTTGGAGCTCCAACTTGAATGGAGTAGATCCAAGGGGATTCCAACATAAATACATCTTTAATAGAACTAAATTTAAGGATCAACACAAAATATGTGAAATTTAATTTTGGAAAATCAATATAGAATAATTCCTGTAAAATATTTTTATCTCTCAATTTTTTTAAATTTCGACTGATTTCAGGGATAGTAGAAAAATTATATGTTTCATAAAGAATCTTTGGAGAAATCTTTTGACTTAAAAATGAATTGTATGTCAACTGTTTTTGTAAGGGTGTAAGTTTTAAATAATTTTTTTGTCTGTCTCCTTCCATTAAGAGATAGAGAAATTTTTCTAAGATGGACTCATCTGATTCAACAATAACTGTTTTAATTTCATAAACAGTTTTTGTGTTTAGGGAAGTTAATGAAAAATAAGGGAGGTATAATTTCAATGGTGTTGAAATAAATATACCCTCAGCACTCCAAATTGCACTAATACTATATCCATCTTGAATCCATATTTCATAAAACAAAAATTCAATTAATAACTGCTGTTTGAGCAAATCTTCTATTTTTGCTAATTGACGGATTCTTTCAAACCATAATTTTTTCTCCCTTTTTCGAAGATACTCATATAATCTGGGATAATGGGTTAACAATCCTTTCTCAATCAATTCTATACTAATCTACTCAGATATATTTATCTATATTGTGCAATTAGATATGCAAATTCACAATTCTGAAAACAATATCACACTAACTTTTATAAATCTCAAAGGGAGTTCAGTTTAGACTGTGTCCATCAATAGTCTACGGTTACTGGTCGAGTTTGATATTAATGTGGGGAAAAGGAGAGTATCAGTCCAAACTCTAACTTTTCCCTAGTAACCACTTTTAGGTGAATAAATGAACCTGATATGCGTTGGTATTCCGGTAAATAATCGTTCCGAGTACAAAAAACTAATTTCAAATCTTTCGAATCTGTCCTCAAAAGCATATTTAACTCCAATCGAATCCTTTAAATTTCCAGAGCTAACATTTCTCATTTATGACAGAGTAATAGATAAATTGATTAAGTCTAAATTTGATTTTATTAATCTAAAAATTATGAATATAAAGATGATAGAACATAGGTTTGGGAGAATTAATAGATATCAAATGATTGAAACCAATCTTCTTTTCCAGAGTGACTTTGTTAGACCTGAGAGTTATTCTATGGTTCAAGCTGCAGAATATGTTAAAGACTATAACTTAGAAACAGAATACATAAAATTTCAGTTAAGAGGGGAACATTTTCAAATTATTTTACCAAGATACTTACGATCAAATTTCATAGAATTGAAGCAAATGTTCCTTGAAAATAAATTGTAGTTGACTTACAAGGAAGAATTGTTAGTGGCAAGTCACAGTTTAAATGTAGTCAGAAGAAAAGACTTAATTCATTCTTTTCAAGAACAAACTTGCACATATGATTGAAAGTAAGCAGGTTATTAACCTAACAAAGAAGTTAATTAGTGTAGAGACAACGAATGGAAAATCCTTAGCTGGTGCTAAGATATTGAAACAATTTTTTGATGACAATGGATTAAAGTCCACAGTTAATGAATATTCTCCAGGGGAGGGGAATATAATTGTAAAAGTTGGCCCCATTGAAAATGGAGCGTTTTTACTTTCGGGCCATATTGACACAGTTCCATTTGGTGACCTTTCTAAATGGATACACCATCCCTTGTCTGCTCACGAAGAACAGGGTTACATCTGGGGAAGGGGGTCTGTTGACATGAAGGCAGGAACTGCAGTTTTGGCAAATTTAATGGTTGAAGCTTCAAGAGTAGAGGATCAATTTAAAAAAGGATTAATTTTTGCGGGATCAGGTCAAGAAGAAGTAGGTTTACTTGGTGCTAAAGCTCTTGTGGAAGATGGAATTATGCTAAATGTTGAGCAAGTTCTAATTGCTGAACCCACTAGTTTGAACTCTATAATATATGAAAAGGGTATTTTATGGTTAGAAGTTGAATGTTTTGGGGTTCAATCCCATGGATCAAGACCTGAACTAGGCAAAAATGCGATTGAAGGTCTGGCTCTTATCTTAGATGATTTGAAAAAGTTATTACCAACCTTAGAAAATGAGGCGGTTGGAAGAACTAGTATTAATTTTGGAATGATTTCTGGTGGTTCTGCCCCAAACGTAGTTCCTGATTATGCTAAATTGACCTGTGATATTCGAACCACACCAGGTGTAAGTACACAGGAGATTATTCGAATATTTACAAACTATTTTGATGAAATTCAGAACGGATTTACTTACAAATTAAATGTTCTTCAAAGTGAGGAATCTCTAGAAACTAGTTCCACCGTTCTTGCAAATATAATTCTCGAAGAAACCAAAATGAGGGTTAGTAAGGCTTCTTCCATCAAGATGACTGGAACCTACTTTGGTACAGATGGAGCAATTTTCATAGATAAAAAGAATGTACCATTTGTTATTTATGGTCCGGGCTCTACCGAACTTCTTCATCAGACTAATGAGAAAGTTTCAATAGAAGAAATTTCCATAGCTTATGAATCTATATGGCAATCCATATTAAAGTATTGTACCTAAAAATATGTAGTTTAAAATAAAAAAAATTTGTTCAATACGCGTAGGTAAAAATATATCTTTTTAAAATTATTTTCTTTTTAGTATTATGGTTTATTCTAGTCAAAACACTGTGTATGATCAACCAGAGTTAGGGTTGTTTGAAAAGCAGGCTTTGAGCGTTGAGTTATTTATTATAGGTGTAGTTACAACACTCATCCTCTCAACAGTTCTTCTATTTATCTCATCGAATGTTCACACGATTTTAGGAATTATTTCTATTTTAACTATACCAATAAGTGTGTATTATTATTTAAATGGAAGTACAAATAAAAATTTCAGAGTAGTTTACATCCTTTTTGTTTCATCTATGACTTTTATCTTCACAATGATTTTTTCATTCACATCGTCATCTAATTTAGGATCATTAATTTTGGGATTTCCAATACTGATTTCATCAGCAGTGATTGTTAACTTTATGATGTATAATGATAAATCCAACCTAAATCTTAAGAAATATAAAATGAGATTGTTGTTATTTGCACTTATAATAATGGTTTTCTTCCTATATATTTCTATTATAAATCAAATTTCTATGGCAATAATAATTTGGATGGCTGTTACGACTTTGATTTATGGAGGAACAATCTTCTACGAATATAACCAAATGGACAAGGGACAATTTGTTAGTTATAATAAAGCTGGTTGGAGAATGTACAATAGTATATATTATCTTTATGAAGGAATTATTATTTTTATAATTCAGCTAATAGTTGAGGGAGACTCAAAGTCAAGGAATAGACTCTAAAAATTTATAGTATCAATAACTTAAAAATTATTTATTAAATGAACTTTATGATTTAAGGTGAATACCTTCAATATATTTTACTCAAACAAATCCCATCACAGAATAAATTCGTAGTAAAATAACTATTACAACAATGTTAATCATTAAATATTGAATAAAGGGAGAGAGATTATGGCATATTCTAGTACTGGATATCAAGGATACGGATATGATAGCAATTACATGAAAGCCAGAGTTATGGAGCTGTTAAGTCAAGGATTGATTTTTGCTGTCATAATCTCGGCATTAATGATTTTTCTACCCTTAGGATTACAGATTCTTTTGGCAATCCCTGCGGGTATAGCAGAGATTATTGCTATCATAGGTTATTTTTTTGCTAAAAATGAAGGTACAATTGAAAAATTATATTACACATTTGTTGTTTCCTCAGCAGTTCTGTTAGGATTCTCATTAACCTTTTATTTATCTTCCTCTAGTGGAGCTTTCATTGTTGGAGGTGCCTTAGGTGCAACCGCTCTTATTGTTGGAGGTATTTTTACTTACGTAGAAAGAAATCAACCTGATGTTGCAAAATATGGAAGAAGATTATTCTTTTTTGGAATTGTATTTATTATACTTAGTTTTGCTATGTTAATCTTCTTTCCTTCATATATAGGATTTCTCCTGATGTCTTTTTTTGGTGCAATCCTATTCAGCTTTTATCTCTTGTTTGATTATGGAAGACTTATGAGAGGTCAGTATTCAAGTCCTGCTCGTATGGCTTGGAATCTTTACTGGGATATTCTACTTATATTCAAGTATATACTAGAATTCATCTATCTCATGTCTAACAGTAATAATTAAAGATCAATTCTTCATTGAATCAGTGGATATTTTTTATAAGCTTGAATAATTTAAAATTTCATGGAATTACTGAAGAAATATCTCCCTGAGATATTGTTCATAATCTCCAGTTTAAACGATGGATCAAGTGGAAGGTACAAGCTTTCAAAACAGTTAGGAATATCCGAGTTTACGGTTAGGAAAATCCTAGAAGAATTGAACAGAGTGGGACTTACCGCAACCTCTGGAAAATCAAGTGGTAGAGTTGGAAATTCATTAACAATTAAGGGAAAAGAACTGGCAAATAATCTAAGTAAACAATTTTTGATTTCGAAAACCCTTCCCTCAGAACTAATCGTTCTCCTCCCAGAAAATATGAGTCCATATTTATTCGTCTTTAAGAGCGATTCTAAATCACTGTTTAACTCAAATGGTGTTTACGAAAGAGATATGGTGGTAAGAAGTGGAGGTCATGGGGCAATATTGTTAACCAAATCAGATAAAGGTTGGATCTTCCCTAATTCTAATGATTCTAACATAATAATGTCCAATACAATGTTTTCTAGATTTAATTGGTTACTTGTAAGTCTTGGTAAGACACCGTCCAATGCAATAAGAGGTGGGCTTTCAGTCATTATATATTACTGTGAAGACAAATTTCTTCAAATTTTCTCTGAAATAAATAGTAATTAACTATACAATAGTTGTAATTTTATTCTTAAGGCTTTACTTGTAAAAATATTTGGGGATTAGACAATCAGAAAGTATTTTTAGGATCAAATCATAATAATTCGTAATGACTGTAACTGATGTTTTTATTCTTGATACTTCTGGTTACCCCTATTTAGCAAGATGTTATGGTGGTATAGCCTGTAAAGCGAATCCAGATCATTCCTTATTAACGGCTTTTTTTGCGGCTCTCTCAGCCTTTGCTAATGAATTGAATCAAAATCATCTAGAAAATGTAATATTTGATGAACTTGGTCTTGTTTTCGAACAAGAAGATGATATTATTGTTGTTGTGGGAGTTGAAGAAGAAAAGAGTCTAGACTCAGAAAGACCATTAGCAAAGAAAATCAAAGCTACATTTTTGAAAAACGACCTTTTCAAAAACTTCGATAATGAAGAATCTCTTATTGTACAAATAGATGAGCTTGTCGATAAACATGCTATGGGTGATATAAAACCCTTGGTCACAAAGAGACGTCGAAATTTCTTTAATAGATTAAAATCAATCTTTTCTTAAATAGCTAAAATGGTATTCTAAGTTCATAAATGGGATTCTAAACTAAATTACATTATATTTGGAATGGATTGTAAATTTGAGTTAGAGTTCTTTTTTATTAAGGTTTTCAATATTCGAATACCATTGTTCTTTTTGAACCTTCAATTTCCGAAGAAGCGCCTCAGATGAAACATTATCTAACTCTAACTCACCGATGACTCCCACATCTCCATGAAAATCACCACCTGCTGTTTTTAATAAGTTATGTTGAGTTATGTATTGCTTTAAAATTTCGTTTCCCTCTTTTTCGTATTGAGGGTCAAGAACATACTTTTGAGTATAATCATATACAAGCTCCACTCCATCAAGCGGAAATGATTTTAAGCTTTCAATTAACCTTTGAAACCTTTGGATTGAATTATTTCTGTAGGCTAATGGATGTGCCCATACAATAATTCCCCCAGATTTATGAGTCAAGGAAATCCATTCTAAGAGGGTTTTCGAGATTTTGGGGATACCCAAAGGTTTTCCATCTCTTAAATATTTATCAAAAGCTTCCTCCAAGGTTTTAACATATCCCTTTTTAACCAAAAGACGACCAACATGGGGTCTACTTAAAACCAAATCTTTCTTGGTAGATTCTTTTTTTGCCTCTCCTATGATTTCTTCCATTGAGATTGCCAATCCAATCTCGTTGGCTTTCTCCACTATTTTCTCCATTCTATTTTCTCGGTTTTCTATCATTTCTAAGGTAACATCATATATTTCAGAATTTTGAATTTGTGTAACTGAATCATAAAGAGACAACATATGTAGCTTTTCAGTTCCTAGAGAGGTAGATACCTCTATTCCAGCAATTAGTTTTTTGGTATAAATCTCATTCATTGCGTTGAGTTTCCAAGCTTCAATAGTACCTTCAAAATTATCATGATCTGTGATACAAAAAACTTCAATACCTTTTTCTTCTGCTTTTGTTAATAATTTCTCAACACTCCAGGTTCCATCTGAATGGATTGAATGACAATGAATGTCAACCTTCATAAATTTTTATCTGCAATTTCCTTTATTATAATTGTTATAACACCTTGTTTAACCAATTAACTACCTCAGAATATGCTTTGATTTTATTTGACCGCTTGACTACACCATGTCCTTCATCAGCAAACCTAAGCAGTTTAACAGGTAAACCTTTGGCGAAAAGATTATCATACATTTGCAAAGATTCTGAGAGGGGAACCCGCTCATCATTATCTCCCTGGATTATGAACAAAGCACTTTTGATTTTATCAACTTTATGTATTGGAGAAATACTATGTAGTAACTCTCTGTCATTTTCCAGGGAACCGTATTCTGCTTCTCTAAGTTTTCTTCTCCAATCTGCTGTGTTTTCAAGAAATGTAACAAAGTTTGATATCCCTACAATATCAACAGCTGCCTTCCAATCCTCAGGGTATTCTGTTATAGCTGAAAGTACAGCAAATCCACCATAACTTCCCCCATAAATTATTAATTTACCTGCATCAACTGTAGAATCAGTTTGAATCAAGTGATCTCTTAAAGCTTTTATATCTTTTATTGAATCAAGTCTCTTTTCCACATTATCAAGATCCATAAAAGTTCGACCAAACCCACTACTGCCTCTGATGTTTGGCGCAATAATATTGTATCCGTTAGCTGTAAAAAACTGTATCAGAGGACTGAAAGAGGGTCTAAACTGAGATTCCGGACCTCCATGTATCATGAATATCGTAGGTTTAACACCTATGACCTCAGAAGAAAATTTGAAGTAACTCACTTCTAATCCATCGAAACTGTTGAATTGTTTAAGCTCTGCTTTAACAAAATTAGCATTGTTTAAACCGGGAATCGAAGAGAGTGTTACATCCCATGACTTGCCTGAATGTCTGTCAAAACATATTACTCTCATAGGTTTATCTGATGATGAAATTGAGAGAAGAATTTTACTTTCATCTTCTGAGATTGAAGCTCCACTAGTAAAAGATCTTGCATCACCAGAAATATACACTACATCACCCTCTAAATTTAGTGTTCTAAATTCAGTAATCTTACTTCCATTAATTTGTATTTCATAAAATTTTGAAATACCACTTTGATTGGTTATCATTAAGTAAAAATCACCAGAATTACTCGGTATAACAGCACTTATCTCACCAGAGATTTTGTCATTTCCAACTAATGGAATATAGGTTCCATCCATGTTGAGGATTCCTAATCTGTTAAAATCAGAATTGTAATTTGAATATACCAATACGGAAGAGTCATCAATAAATTTAATCGGAATCCAAACATATCGTCGATCAGAATTCAATTTTGATGTTATAGAGGATTTTAATTGTTTTTTAAGATCAAATAGAAACAATTCAACATGTGTGTTAGCTAAAAATTCAGATAATATTAGGATTGAATCAGTTGAATTCACACAACTAACAGAATATAACCCAGAATCCGGTTGATACACTAATTCTTCCTTATGTTCTAACAGGGGAATCTTTCTTCTGTATGTTGCAAAAACAGATTTGTTTACAGTATTACTTGAGTAATATACGTATTTTTCTGTGATTTTGTTAATTCTGTATTTTGCGGTCAAGTTATCACTAATTTGATGAACTTTTCCTGTCGTATCAATCAAATGCATCTGAAAATTCTCATTTCCACCTTTATCAGATAAGTACAAAATGGTGTCATCACTCAGATATTTTGGGTTTGTACATCTGTCTTCACTGGCTGTTAAGCGAATCGGCCAGGAGTTTTCATTCTCCTTAACCTTGGTTTTATAAATTTGAAAGACTCCAGTTGAATCATATACAAATGTAGCGTATTCCCCATTCTTTGAAAAATTTGCACCGCCTGAGGATTCTATGTTAAGATAAGGTTCAAGTGAAACATTCATAGAAATCACTCATTCTTCTTTTTTTTAATCTATGCCTATACCTAAACGTCAATAGATTTCTATAAGATATACGTTGGTAAATGTGAAAAAGCTTTTTAGGGGTAAAGTTTCTTTAGATAGGTATGGACACGAGCAAGAGCAAGAAGGTTAGTTATCTATGTTCTTTTTGCAACCAAACCCGTAATCTACTTATAGATGAGGATGTCCATCTTAATAGAAAAGAGCTTGAAATTAACGGATTGGCTAGTTATATTGATGCTCATGAAAAACCTGGAACACGAACCCAACTCCACGGTGTAAAATTGCAGATTGATGCGAATTTTCACGTGCGTTCCAATGATGTTATTTCTAAAGAAGATAAGATACAAAAAAGACCAGTAAACCTCATACCAGTACCAAAGAGGAAGATCAAGCAGTTAAATACAAGACATACCTGGAAATCATGGTATTCTTTGGAGGTGTCTTCGGAGGGTAATTCAATTGAATTTGCATTACAAAGCCCAAACTTTTCTTCTATGAGTGTTGAGGGGATAATATCAATAACCAGTCCCTTAAATACGGTAAAGTGTAAAATAATCCCAACAGATTTTGTGTATGAAAACCCACAATTCCTTCAATACCTTACTGAATGGTTACAAGCGTTTGTAAGGTCATTAGAGTTAGCAGGTGAGATTTTTGTGGATATAATTCCAGAAATTCTGAGATATATTGATTTGAATATTGAAACAAGAATTACAAAAACACAAGAAGAGATTTTAGGTGCATTAATTGATAAATCTAGCATATTTTTGGTGTACCCAGAAAATTTAAAATTAATAACAAACTCAAGACTCGAGTTAAATAAACCAGGTCTTCCCCAAAAAGACCTTAAACGTGTATCAGAGAAAATTATATCTACTCCAACTTTTCCCTTAGGGGATATTCAAACTTTACTCGAGGATGAAATTTTAACTTATTCTCCTTTGGAAGAGGAAATCATTATTCTTTCACTTGCGTATTTAATAGAGTTGGGAGGTATTGATTATAAATTATCATGGGTGAGACCAATTAAAACCACCTCTTTAAATCTATCAAAATAAATTTTGCTGAAGAAATGTTGAAATACGTTATTACCGATTGATGTACTTTATATTTGTACAATAAATTTTGTGTCTGTGAGTATACCTACAATCACTGACCTATCCAAGGAAGGCTTGATAGAGGATGAAGAACGAGGTTTGCTATATCAATATATTGTGGGAAATGATATTTGTAAAACTGCAAATCTAAGATTTATTACAATACCACCAAATAAACAATTTGAAAGCCATGATCATAAGCATTTACAGGTGTTCTATTTTCTTTCTGGAGAAGGAGTAATAATAGTTGATGAAAAGGAGATACAGATATCAAAATCTTTGAGGGTCGTTGTGAAACCCTTTCAAGAACATAGTATTAAGAATACAGGGGAACATAATATGGATATTCTTGTGTTTGATGAATTTGATGAATGCTACAAATTTAGTTCTCCGTATGTTGATTTTTAGAATAACAGATTTATATTAAAATTCCATTTACTTCTTTTTATGGTTCCTAATTTTAGTGTATACAATAATTGAAAGCATTGTCAGACTGATGATAAATGTCTGAAGCCCTGGTGTTGGAGACTGATTTGTGTTAAAGTTAGATATTGTACCTTTGATTGAGAAGATCTCAAAATTAAGCCAAAAACCAAAGGAGCTGGTATTTGCATAGACCAACACACCAGAATTTTTTTGATATGTCAATTGGGTGTTTTGAAATTTATCTTCAATGTGTATTTTTACAACTGTATAGGGTTTTCCAAGGATTGA
Organism: Candidatus Heimdallarchaeota archaeon; assembly: GCA_030149205.1. Classification (GTDB taxonomy): domain Archaea; phylum Asgardarchaeota; class Heimdallarchaeia; order Heimdallarchaeales; family Kariarchaeaceae; genus WAKA01. The sequence goes on from JASBSB010000004.1 coordinate 165,876, forward strand.
TTGCGTGGTTTCTTCATAGGAGTGAACAGTTGAATTTAAACCACTTATCAGTTGTTTGGTTACATCCCAAGTTTGGTTAGCGATAAAACCCAATTCTTTACCGATTTTCCAATACCCCAGAACCAAAGCTGAGTTAGCTTCTGCATCATCAGCTGTTTTGGTGAGATTACCTAGCTGAATTGTTACATTTGTAAAACTTTGTGAGGGATTGAATAATGTCACATTCATGAGGGTATTTTTAGTAAAAGTATATTTCACTGAATTATTTGGCTCATACCACGTGGCTGGATTAGTTTGAGAGTTTAACACCTTGTATGAGACTTCAACAGCTGTCGCTGGAATTGCACCAGATTGAGTCAACGGTAGCCCCAATATGAAAATTAATGCAATAGAAATTATGAATCTTGAATTCATAAGTATTAAATATTTGACTCTTTATAGGTGTTTTCTCCTATAACTGATATTATAATTACTCATCAATTTTTTACTAATCTTTGGAAAACATATTTCTTATACCATTTAAATTAAAAATGCATTAATTTGGTAATCTTGTGAATATTTTTGTTTTTGCTGTGGTTCTTGCTTTGGTTGCTATGTTAGCTTGGGGAATCAATTCATTTATTTTGAAACGTGGGGTAAGAAATATTCATCCACTTCAGGCAATTGTGTATAGAAGTCTTGTTGCTACACCTATTTTACTTTTATTATCTTACGTACTTTTCGCAAAAGATTCAATATTTGTCTATTTCAAACCTGATTTAATACTGTGGTTTACCTTAGGATCATCTTTTTTCATAGTTATAGGAGATTCTCTCTTTTTCCTTGCCTTAAAGAAATACCCTGTGACATTAATCTTACCGATTGCTTCAATTTATCCCTTAATAACAACGATAATACTAATATCAACCAAAACCGAAACGATTCATATTACCACGGTTGTTGGTACGATTGTAGTTATACTAGGCGTCAGTCTTGTAACAGGAGGATCGAAGATTCTTCCGATTCCTAAGGCTGCAATTCTTTATGGGCTTTCAATTGCTTTTTTTTGGGGATCTTCAATTTTTATGGTGAGATCAGTATTGCTTTATCAGGGAACTAACGCTTTTTCCATTACAGCTATCAGAAGTGTATTTATGATGGTAATTTCAATAGTTGTGTTAGGTTTTATCGCAATAAGAAGTGGTCAAGCTCCAACACCAAATTGGACTGAACATCGTGAAGCAATGAAATTTATGGGAATCAGTGGTATTCTTGGATGGGTGGTGGGAGCTTCATCGTTTTTCTTTGCAGTTCAGTTGATAGGTGCTGCCATCCCCACTCCAATAACTAGTGCCAATCCGGTGATCGCAGGTCTTTTGGGGTATTTTACAGGAATTGAAGATATAGGGCTTTATCAATTGTTAGGAATATTAGTTACGGTTATTGGAACTATAATTATAATATATTAAATTAGTATTAATAATTGAATTAGATTTATAATCTGACAGATGATAATTGTTATGCTAATAATTTTTCTATGATAGTTTCCATGTTTTTGACAACTTTGTTGAGGTCTGTAACCTCTCCTTCACTCATAACAGCGTTCTCATAGAGTTGATCAATGATAGTTGAGGTAATGTCTTCGTTTAACTTTTTCTCAAGACCCTTAATAATTGGATGCTCTGGATTGATCTGTAAAATTCTTCCTTCTAGAACATCACTTCCAAATCCACCACCAACGTTATTGGCGCTCATATATTTCATAGCCCGTTGAAAGTCAGAACCAAGACCTCCTTTCGGTGTTACCAATCTTACTGGACTCGAAACGAGCCTTTGAGAGATTTTGACATCCTTGACCTTGTCACCTAATTTTTCTTTAAATGTTTTGATTAAGTCAGCATGAGGGCCAGTTTCTTCCTCTTCGTTATCCTCCTTATCTTCCTTCTCATCTTCAGAACCTGTATCAGTTTTTGATTCAGTCTCATCTTGGTCAATTAAGAAGAATTTCTTTTCCTCATATTCTCTTACGTTTATCATCAGGAAATTGTCAATTGGTTCTGCTAGCAAGAGAACCTCGAACCCCTCTTTCTCATAGTATTCAAGATGAGGTGACCTTTTTAGTAGCTCGATATCATTACCAACCAAATAGTAGATTTCCTCTTGATTGGGTTTCATTCTCGTGATATAATCATCAAGGCTTACAGATCCTGTTCTTCCATCAACATGATCATAAGTTGAATAAAACCTAAGAAGGCGGATTAATTTATCCTTATTCTTGTCATTTTGGGTAACTCCTTCTTTTAAGAACACACCGTATTCTCTGTAAAATTTGAGATATTTCTCATGGTCGTCAGAGGCTAATTTTTCTAATTCCTCAATAACTTTTTTCTGAATATATTTTTTCATTGTTTGAATAACTCTGTTATTCTGAACTACTTCTCTAGAAACATTTAGGGGAAGGTCTTCACTATCAACCACTCCGACAATGAATCTTAGGTATTCAGGCAATAAGTCCTTATTGTGTTCCTGGATGAGTATCTTTTTAGAATACAGTCTTAACCCCCATTCAACGTCAGGCATGTAAAATGAAGCAGATTTTGTTGAAGGGATGAACAAAACCGAATAAAATTCGATAGGTGACTCGGTTTTAATGTGAATTGTAACGAATGGTTCATCGTATTTATTTGTGGTATTTCTGTAGAATTCTAAGTATTGTTCTTGTGTGATAGTTGAGGGATCCTGTCTCCATAGCGCCTGTTGAGAATTTAATATTTCTGGACCCTTGTCCTCTTTCTCTTCACTTCCCTCTACTTTCTCTTCATCGGTTTCCTTCTCCTCAGTTTCTTCCTCTTTCTTAATCTCAATCAATCTGATCGGAAAAGTAACAAAGTCACTGTATTTTTTGACGAGGGATTTCAATCTGTGAGATTCAAAATACTCTAAATCATCTTCCTTTAAATGTAAAATTATCTCAGTACCACGTTCATCTTTCTGGGTTTCTTCAATGTCATAACCGGTTTCTCCATCTGAGGTCCAATGATATGCTTTTGCATTAGGTGAAAATGATCTTGTTTTAATCTCTACTTTATCACTAACCAAAAAAGCAGAATAAAAGCCAACCCCAAATTGACCAATTAGTTCATTTTTATCTGGAGAGTCCTCGATTTTTTCTAAAAATTCTAACGTACCACTATGAGCAATAGTTCCTAAATTTTCGATCAGCTCTCCTTTGTTCATCCCAACTCCTGTGTCTTTAATCGTGAGTGTTTTTTCATCTTTGTTAGGAATTAAATCAATCACTAATTCCAAATCTTTCTGGAAGACCTTCTCACTTGTTAATGTTTTTATTCGAACTTTATTCAAAGCGTCTGACGCGTTGGAAATCAGTTCCCTAAGAAATACTTCCTTGTGTTGATATAAAGATCTAATGATGATATCTAAGACCTTTTTGACATCAGTTTTGAATTCAAGTTTTTGCGTACTCATATAAGTAAAATGCGACTATAATATTTATAATAACTATGTTATATTACAATACCCTGCGTTCTTAGTGTAAATTAGGATTTTTTTGTCAACCTAATAGCGATAATTAATACAAAGAGGTGATAGAACTTTTATTTTAGATTTAGTCTTTAAGAATAAATATTTATCTGAGCTAAATTACATTCATTTAATGGTCTATAACAATTTAATGTTAGACTTCCCTCTATTGATTTTGGGATTATTGTTAGTAGCAGCTTATCTGCTTGCTATGCTATTTGAAAAATTCAATTTACCACATATATTATCATATCTAACGATTGGGTTTATTGGGGGAAATTTTGTATTTACAAATATTATAAGAGACGTAAAGGTTCAAAGTGAGATCTCGCACTTATTTGAAGTTTTTGAAATCCTTGCATTAGGATTAATCGGGTTTCAAATTGGGACAGAACTCCACATCAAAGACTTCTTTAAAAATCCTAAGGAACTATCTATTTTGGTGCTAAGTAATGTCATAGGGACATTTCTTATAGTTTTTGTGATAATTTTTCCCTTTGTCCCAAATATTGCGGTAGCAATTCTACTGGCAGCGTTAACTACTTCAACAGCTCCTGCTGCTGTGGTTGAAATCATACGAAAACTAAGAGCAAAGGGACCAGTGAGTGAAAAAATTCAATGGATATTAGCATTTGACGATGTTGTTGCGGTAATTTTTGTTGAAATTATTCTGGTTTTTTCAATTATTGCATTCGGTGGAAATATAACTTTTGGTGAAATCGTTTTTCAGCTCTTTAAAGAACTCGGGTATGCAATTATAATAGGGATCGTCATTGGTCTTACATTGAATTATATTTTGAGTAACTTGGAGAATAAAATAACAAAAATGGAGATTACAATTGGTTTCACCATATTGGCAATAGGCTTATGTGAATACTTAGGATCCTCAGCAATCACAGCCACCATGTTTTTAGGTGCAACAGTGATTAATGTTGGACAGGATGATTTTGAGGGTGTTCAGGATGTCATAGACATTGTGGTTAGTCCTATAATTGCTATATTTTTCATTATCATTGGTTTGAAAACAGATATTGGGTTTTTCAACCCGTTTCCAATTTTTGCAATCACTTATTTTGGTGCAAGAGCAATTGGAAAATTTTTCAGTGTTTATTTTGCTGGACAGGCTATGAAATACAGCGAACCTCAAAAAAGCAGTCTTGGTCTTGGATTGCTCCCCCAAGGAGGAGTGGTATTAGGACTTGCAGCAGTTGCTAGTGAAAAGTTGATTAAGATCGGGGAAAGTTCTTTTGCAACTTTTGTTTTAACTAGTGTTATAATTTCTACTATTCTGTCTGAATTTATTGGAGCCATTTCTACTGATTTCGCAATAAAAAGAGCAGGAGAGGAGGGGAAAGCTGGAAACGCTAACACAGAAAATATCACGCACCATCAATAAAAGCTAAATTTATGTGTTATTATACAAAAGATAAAAGCTCGATTAAGTTCAAATTAGTTATTGGATTCATTAAGTAACATTCAACTGTATTTTAAGAGAGAAATAAATGATATCATAGAAAATAAAAACAGCAAAATCAAAGTAGTTGAAACTATAACCCTTTCATTACTTTCAAGTTTACTTTTACTCAAAATTCAACCAAATGTGTTCTTATATGGGATGACTTTCCTCGGTATATTTCTTATTAGCAACAAATTTTATGATGAGGTTAAACTTTGGTTTCCTTTGCTCTTATTTGTATTACTGTATAATCTAACTGGCCTTCTTCCGATTCATTTAAGTCCAGGCTTCAAGATATTTTTTGACTTTGACCAAAGCTTTAGTTACCTAATATTAGGAAAGAACACTCCCTTATCTTTTTATCTTTTTAAACATCATATTCCTATTTTTGATGTACTGTTTGGCACAACCTATATTTTACAATCAATAATTCCTATTTTGATTATCCTTTACGTTAGAAAATTTCATTCTAAGTCTTTTTATCGATTGAGCCTGGCAGGAGGGATTGTGGGAATTGTATCGATTCTTCTCTCTACATTCTTTCCAACATTTCCTCCATGGTATATCTATTACTATGGAACTGACAATCAAATACCTGTACACCTCAATCCAGAGTTTGCAGCTGGTGGATTGATCTACCTTGATCGAATATTTGCGACCAATATTTTTTCTCAACTAATGTGGAATCTCAGTTCTTCAAAATTTTCTGCATTTCCAAGTTTACATGTTGGAACTAGCACTTTTCTATATTTCCATTTTAAATTTAATTCAATTAAAGGTAGAAATATATTATTGATTTATCTCCTTCTTACTTGTTTATCTGTCTCTTATTTATTACATCATTGGTTATTAGATTCAATTACTGGACTGATAATAGGTGCGAGTACATCGTTTCTAACAAATAAAAAATTTATAGATAATTTCCCAAATAAAATTTGAACTTAACTTAACTTTAAAGTAAAAATAACCAAAATTGCTGATAGAATTGGTATTTAGGAATCATAGTTTTGAGCCTTAAACACATTCTTTTAATATTATAGTAAAAATTTTTTTTCGAGAAACTGTCTATTTTATTGACAGGTGATTTACAATGGAATTAAAACCTGATGAAATTAGTTTTAGAATCTCTGGACAGAATGGTGATGGTATCTTCTCCGCTGGAGACGTTTTTGCCAAAATTTGTAGTAGGTCTGGTTTGAATGTACATGGTTACCGATCCTATCAATCTGTAATAAGAGGAGGTCATGTTAACTACAGTGTCAGAGCTGCTAACTGGGATGCGAAGGCACCAGCAGACCATATTGATGTTCTAATCTCAATTAGAGGATCTGGATTTGAAGTTGATGCCCCACATATGTCCCCCTATGGCATTATCCTATATGATAGTAAGGGTTTTCGAATAAAACCTGATGAAATTAAGGTTAAAGAGGGTGTAAAAGCTATTGATATGCCTGCGCTTGAACTGGCTTCTCAGTATTCAAATCTGAAAATTGTAGCCAACACAGTATTTATGGGTGCGGTTGTGTATCTGTTTGACCTTGACCTTAAAGTTTTCGAGAACATTCTTGCAGAAAATTTCTCAAAGAAAGGAAAAGAGGTAATCGATTTAAATGTGGATTCTGCCAGGGCTGGTTATAATTGGGCTAAGGAAAACGTTCCACAAATTGATCATGATGTAAAAATTGATACAACTAAACCACCAAAGATGATTATTGGAGGAAATGAATCAATAGCTTATGGGATGGTGAATGGAGGGCTACAATATTTTGCTTGGTACCCCATGACTCCAGCAAGCCCAATCGGACAATTCCTTACGAGTTATGGTGTTAAAGCTGGTGTGGCTGTAAAACAGATGGAAGATGAAATAAACGTCTCAAATAATGTTGTTGGAGCTGCTGTTGCTGGTGCAAGAGCTGCTTGCGCAACATCTGGAGGTGGCTTTGCATTAATGACTGAAGCAATTGGATATGCATCCATGGTTGAAGCACCAGCAGTCTTTATTGAGGTTGCTCGTGGTGGACCATCAACTGGTCTTCCAACAAAACAGGAGCAAGGAGATCTACATCAATTAATAGGCGCATCACAAGGAGATTTCCCAAGAGCGATAATTGCTCAAACAAGCGTAGAAGATGGGTTTTATCTGGGCCAAGAAGCTCTAAACATCGCAGAAAAGTACCAGATGCCAGTGCTAATAGCCTCTGATTTATACCTTGGTGAACATTTTGAGACAGTCAACGAGTTCGATTATGAGAGAATACCAATAGAAAGAGGGAAACTTATTCTAGATGAGGTTCCAGAGGAGCAAAGACCCTATAAGAGGTATTTAGTTACTGATGATGGTGTTTCACCAAGGACTATTCCTGGAGTGAAATTTGGCAGGTATGATGCTGGGTCAGATGAACACGATGAATTTTCAAGACTTGTCTCTGATGTTCGAGCGGGATTTCCAGAAGCAATAGAAGTGAGACTTCAACAAATGAAGAAAAGGATGACAAAAATGGATGTCCTACTAAAAGAGCTACCTGCACCTGTGGTTGAAGGTCATTCGATTGATGATTCTGACCTATTGATAGTTTCATGGGGTAGTCAATTAGATATCGTAAGAGAGGCTAGAGCGCACCTTGAAAAAACTAACAACATCAGAACTTCACATCTTCATATCAAATATATTCTTCCCTTCCATTCTAAAGAGGTTGGAGAAATATTGAGATCTTTTGAGCAGAAAGGTGTAAACATAATGATGTATGAAGGCAATTATACTGGTCAAATGGCTCGACACATCAGAGCAGAAACTGGTTTTGAAATTAAACATAAGTATCTGAGATATGATGGTGAAACTGTTTTACCAATAGAAATTGTAAAATATGTCAAAGATACATTTGGAGGAAACTAAAATGTCAGTAACACAGAAAGTAGATTTAAAATTTTCACTTAGTGATTGGAAAGATAATGTAGCCAAGCCTACATGGTGTCCTGGTTGTGGGGATTATGGAGTTCTATCAGCAACAAGAAAAGCTTTGGTAAGCTTACAAATAAATCCTGAGGATACAATGGTTGTTTCGGGTATAGGTTGTTCCTCTAACTTCCCCCATTTCATTGGGTCTTATGGAATACATTCCTTACATGGAAGAGCAGCTCCAAATGCAATTGGTGTTAAACTTGCAAATCCAGATCTTACAGTAATAGCTGCTGGAGGTGATGGCGACGGATTCGGGATTGGGCTAGGAGGTTTTCTCCATGCTGCTAGGAGAAACTTTGATATTACTTATATTGTTATGGACAACCAAATTTATGGGTTAACCACTGGACAAGCATCTCCTACATCTCTCATTGGACAAAAGACCAAAAGTACACCATATGGGAACATTGAACATCCAATTAACCCCCTAGCTTCTGCTTTGGCAGCTGGAGCTACCTTTGTAGCAAGGGCATTTTCTGGAGATGGTAAAGAATTTGCAGAAATCATGGAAAAAGCAATTGCACATAAAGGATTTTCATTTGTAGACGCTTTGAGTCCATGTGTAACCTTTAACAAATTAAATACCTTTGATTATTTTAGAGAACGGATTTACAAACTTGAAGACGAAGATCATGATCCATCAAATATTATGAAGGCATATGAAAGGACCTATGATTGGGATCATAATGACCGAGTGCCAACAGGTATTTTCTATGAGATATCTAGACCAACCTATGAAGAAATGGATGTAACATTGAAAGAATTTGGTAATCCCGTTAAACGTGGAGCCATTAGACCCAAAAATATAAAGGATATAGCGTCCCATTTATACTAAATTAAAGCAAAATTGAATGAATCTTAAGAAATTTTAATTATCAATTTAAACCTAGACTGGATTAATCAACCAAGCCAGTTCAAATAATTAAGAAACTGTTAATACCATAGATTTTCCAATAATTTCAATTCTTTGTAAATCAGTTTCTTTCGAATTAAAATCTGGATCCCAAATTAACTTATCTGATATTTGAATGAATGATTTGTTATCGTCTGATAGAGGCTTTTCTGATTTTTGGCTCCACCATTGCAAAAGTGTGTCGAAATTTGGCACTATTACCACCTCTTTTTCATCAAACATTGAATTGTATCTTGAGATCAGTTCAAAGTAATGTCGAGCGATAAGTAATGAGATTTCACCAGCCTTGTTTACTAAAGATTTCTTATCCAGGTAAACAACATTGTCTTCCTGAGGAATTTCAGCTTGTAAAATCTGTTCATACTGTATTTCTTTCTTTTTCTCCAATTTTCTCATCATGTAGTATGTGTAGAATTGCGGGACCGGTAAAGCATTGAATAGGTGGTCTTGAGTGTCTATTTTATACTTTTTAAGAACATAATTAAATTGGAGGGGAGCTACGACGAACAAGGCCATAGGGATTAAAAATAATATTTGTATTAACACAAAGGCAAATCCACCATCTTGTCCTGTTCTAAAGACAAAAATAAGAGATGTAAAGAATAATGTTCCAATATATGCACCTATAAACCAAAGAAGAGATTCCTCATGAATAAAGCCTGCAAGTAATCCCCCAACAAATAAACCAGAGTAAAAAAACAAAATACTCTGAATTGTCGATCCTGCTAGAAAAGTGACAGAAAGAAAAAGTATCACAGGTAAAGATGCGAGAAAGGCTGACTGAACGGCAAAGAACATTGGTTCATATTTTCGTTCCAAATAAGTCCCTGATACACGGTAGCTGGGGATATTCTTTGCATATTCTGCTCTTAACTTAATGGCTTTGTATCCAACAATCAATCCAAGAATTGTCCCAGATATAGCTCCAAATCCTATTTGTAGTGCTAGAAGGAAATCTGCTTCTTTGATCCCATATACAGAAACAACCTCTGATATCACCTTTGAAGGAAGGGAATTTACAAAGAAAAATAACATTGCTAATATCCAGATATGGAAGAAACCAGTTTGACTAACCTTGAGTTGTAATAATGGTATTGGTGTGTCTCTAGGTTCCCAAATCGCATCTTTGCTGAATAGAGCAAATCTTTGTTTAAGGTTCCCTAATCTAATCCTATTAACCAAAAATGTTCCTACTGCGAATAGTGTGGGGATAAACACTAATATTACAATTCCTTCGACACCAATAGTAAAATTCCCAAGAAAGAGTTTTAACAGATTTATTCCAAATATTCCTCCACCTGAAATCAATTGAGTTAAACCAAACGAATTTATTGTCAACAATAAAGCAGTAAGCATAAAAGGAATAAATACAAGGCTTAATCTCCAATTATTAATTTGATAAAATGAGATAGCTGTACCCCTTGATGTCTCTGCTACTCGACATTGGATTTCATTTGGTCCCATTGATTTCACACCAGATATATAAGCTCTGGAGGACTGGATATTACTTGATGTTCTAAGTCCAAATCTTTGAAAATAGTTTTCTATTTTGTTTGTTACTCGTCTAATTTGAATGCTAGGTGCTTCACTCATTGACCATTTCCTCCAATTTCATTGGTTACTTCCAATTTGCTAAGTTTTCTCTTTCTTCTGTCATCTCTAAATTCTACCACGATCCCAACCACTCCTGGGGCTAAAAATATGATTCCAACAATCCCAGCAAAGCTAGCAAAATATGTCAGATAGACAGAGGGAGGAAACCCATAAAGATTAATCAAAGCTTGAGCTTGTGGTCGCTGAACAAAGATAGTTCCTGAGTCAGGAAAATAAATTGTATAACTCGGTGAATTATTAACATCCTGTGTAACATTTCCTGCTGTGTATGCGAAAATTTGGATCCTGAGAATAAAATCTGTAATACTTGTAGGAGCAGTCAATCCCTCCACATAAGATACAGTAGTTGTTGTATTCAAGAGGGGACGATTGATAAATTTACTTTTCTGATCATAAATTGGAATTGTTGCACCGACGGAGGTATTTTTCCCTCGCTCACTTTGCGGAACCAACTGATAAACTATAGATAGGATATATATGGCAGAAAAGTTATCTTTAGGAAGTGATGTTGCTGTGATGTTTACTCTGATATTGTTGATTGAGTTTTCTGGCCAAGTTATTGGTGCATCAACCAGAGCATCCATCTGGTATAAACCATTTGTAGTCAATGTAAAGCTCTTTTTTGCTCCAGTTAAACCATTTGTGTTATAATTTAAGTTATTGGAAGCTACCAATAAAACCAATAAGAATATGGATATATATTTTATTTTCAAGTTCTTCGCTCCTCTATTTCTTTTAGTAGATTATTAACTCGGGTTGCATAATCAATGAAGGTTTCACTGCTGATAGGTTCCTCACTTTCTTCAATGATTCTACCTTCACTTACCAGATTCATAATATCTATTGCAACTGCCTGAAGTTTATGCTTGATAATTTCAGTTTCTAATTGTTTAGAATCTAGGTGTAATACATCTTTTTTGAATACACTTCGAAGTGTTTCTATTAATTGCCAGTAATACCCTAAATACGCCTGAAGGTCTCTATTTTCGTTAGATGTATCGCTAGTATCTTTAAAGGCCTGGATTTGAACAGGTTCTACTAGCATGAGTTCTTCTTGTTGTTGTTGAATTCGCTCTATTTCTTTTAGGTTTCTCCTTCTAAACACCCAATATGCGAATAAGAAGGATAACAGGGGAGCAATTAACCCAAGGATAGCAAAAATCAACACCTGATCCTGAGCTGACCGAATTATATCATTTATATTTTGTTGTTTTACTTTATACTGGAAAAATTTAACGTTGAGATTTTCTATGGCGTCCAGAACATTCACAAAAGAATATGAGACTTGAGTTTCCCATGCATCATGAAATGCGTCAATTGCTCTGTTGGTATCGACAAATCTTATACGGTGTCTACCGTCAGGGTCTCTTGTTAAATTAAGTAATTTCGAAGGAGATGCTGAGTAAATAATTGCTCGACTGGGTAGTACCACATTGTAATCTATATTAGCATGATAAAACTGACCTGATGTTGAAGTAGGATTTGGAATCCTGTATTCTAGCCAGAATCTATCAATGAAAACTAACATTCCTGAATAATTATAGGGCACAAAATTATAGGAGTATGAATATTGAACATAAAGTGGAGGATTGTCAATTTGCATACGATCTGGATATTTTTGAATATTTCCTAAAGGTACCCCATACTGATCGAGCGCCTTAAAGTTCCAAATATTTGAAGTGTTGACCCATATTTTCATGATATTCTGCTTTGTTGGAATTTGAAGTTTTATTGTTAGATGGATACTATTGTTTTCAAAAATCTCATATTGACCATACCAATTTATTCTTTTTTCCGGAATATTTTGCTGTGCATTCGTAGGTGCTAAAAATGCTGGTGAAAGTAAAAGGAATATGAAAAAGAATCCCAAAAGGAGTTTTTTCACTTCAATCTCCACTTTGTGGTCGTGTTCAACATCTATAGCCTGCCGCTTTGGAAGTTGACGAGCCTGATCCTTCTGTTTCTGATATCGCCGTTTTGCCAAAAGGTAAGCAATCAGTACAGAGAATAGTGACGCCACGATGGCTAGTGTTGAAATAATCTGAAAAGCAGAATTAAGGAAATCTAATCTGTTTTTATCATTTTGCTGCTTTTGTTGTTGTTGAATGTTCTGAAGAATAAGCTGATTAAACTGTAAATATATTTGGTCAAATGAGTACGTGACCTCAGTAATTAGTGGATCGTGTTTTGAATCCATTGCACGGTTTCTATATTCCCAATGTAGAACTGCGGGATTTAAGCTTTGAAGACTGCCATCTGTTGGAGCATAGCTTACAATCCCTGCTCCTTGTGGAAGAATGATAGTGTTAGAGTAGTCAACTTTGTACCAAGAAGTACCATTGTTTCCGGGTAATGGAAAATTAACAACCTGAGATTGAAAAACAACTATGAAACCTGTATCCTTTACCACATCTGGATTGTAATAAGCTTCAATTTGATAAGCAAATTGTTTATCGTTAGGTGTAATGGATAAACTGTCATTTGCCTTCGAAGGCTGCCAACTTACAGCTGAGGGATTGTTGGGCGTCAAAGGATCATAGACTTTAGGAGTCCCTATAATATCTGAGACGTTTAAGAAGAATGATAAAGTATTCCCAGCAATAAATTCCCAATAGAGAAAACCCCAAAATATTGCTTTTGGTCTCTCATTTCCAACTGCCCTAAAATATTGCACACCTTCGACAATACAAACATTTGATGGATCTGAAATTGTAAGACAAAAATCAGGAATACTTGTAAATTGCTTTTGTGGAGTGGTTGTGACTTGTTGCGCATGATTCATTGGTACATTTCCAATGACTAGAAACAAAACAAGTGTTACAATTAGCAAAAGCTTTTTCATAAAATCACCTAGATTGTGGGAACGGGGATATTCCTTAATACTCGAGTAATAATAGACTCAGAGTTTACTCCTTCAAATTCCCATTCAGGAGATACAATCACTCTGTGCCTTAAGATATTTGGTGCTACCTTCTGTATGTCAGATGGATTTACATAATCTCTTCCTTCCATAACTGCATTGGCTTTACCAGCAATCGCAAGCCACAATGAAGCTCTTGGAGATGCACCAATCACGACTTCCTCACTTTCCCTGGTAGTTTTTGTGAGTTTAACGATATACTTTATGATATCCTCTGAAAGTCTAATATCCTGTCTAATAAAATTTTGATACTCAATTATCTCACTTGGTGACATTATAGGTTTTATGGTCTCTAATTCTGCATAGGCGTCTGTTCCATCAGTAAATCTTCTAACTATATCAACTTCCTGATCTTCAGAAGGGTAATCCACGACAACTTTGAACATGAACCTGTCAACTTGAGCCTCTGGTAGAGGATACGTTCCCTCTTGTTCAATTGGATTTTGTGTTGCTAAGACCAAAAATGGTTTCGGCAGTTCATGGCGCTTGTTTTCAGACGACACCTGCCTTTCTTGCATAGCCTCAAGCATAGAGGCCTGGGTTTTTGGAGGAGCTCTGTTAATTTCGTCAGCTAATAAGAGATTTGTAAACACAGGTCCCTCTGAAAATCTGAACGAACCATCAGAAGGTTGGTAAACACTGACACCCGTAATATCAGTTGGCATAAGGTCAGGTGTGAATTGGATTCGTTTAAATTCACAATCCAATGATTTTGCAAGAGCTCTAACTAACAATGTTTTGGCAAGCCCTGGAGCTCCTTCTAAAAGAACATGTCCATCTGAAAGCAGACCTAAAATGACGAAATCTACTATATTCTCTTGCCCCACTATAACCTTACGGATTTCATCCTTTATTTGAGATATTTTTGAATGAACCTCTTTAACCTTTGTGAGATTTGACACAAATGATAATTTGATTGAACAATTATAAAGCTTCTATAATGTCAAAATTAAAGATAAGAATTTTTCACTTTTTATTAACCACCAAAAGCTGTTAAGATATTTCTATAAGCGTCAATCCCAGTTGTTAAAATTACAACCGTTCCGGCTACCAAAATGAGTAGTGTCGAGATAAAACCTCGCTTGTTTGATGTATAATATTTATTAGCACCAAATCCTGGAAAAACCTCAACAAGGACGTACATTCCAAGTAAACTTGCAATTAATCTTAAAGTGACAATTAAAGAAGGATCACTAACGCTTGTAGATGTTAGATAAAAGATAAACCCAGCTATAACGATTAAATAATAAACAAACATACTTTCATCAGGGAATAACTTGGTGTAAAAGTATTCTTTCAAACTATAATCAACCTGTTGTTGTCCTCCCATAGGATTGGAGACAAATACTGCTACTGCGTCTTGTGTGAATTTCCGGTTTTTAAGATCAGGTTTCAAGTTAAATAATAAAATTGGAACAAAGAAGGAAGAACTTACGAGGGCAATTATTAAACCAAAGTATGAAATATTAAATTTAATATCAAACCCTTTTTGACGAATTCTATATCTGTATAGGTAAATAATTCCAAATGGAAGGGTTAGGTTTAGCAAAATTGAGTATAAGATAACAAAAAAATTCGGAAAACTATTAATTACAATCATAAACCTAAACCATAATGAAATCCCTAGGATTAATCCAAGAAAAGACAAAGATTTTATTTCATCATTGGTAAAGAGTGGAGTGTCACCATATTTAGGTATTAGATTGTAAGGAATTGATGTGTCTGAAGCGATATACCACGGTGTTGTACTCTGGGTTTGCAATTGACTAGGAGGAATCATAGGAGAAGGGGATTCAGAAGGGATATAGCTGTTAGAAGAAGTAGGAGATCCAGATGGGATATAACTAGAAGAGGGAGTTCCCTGCCCCCCCTTCAAATCAAATCCACATTTTGGGCAAAAGTTTTGGTTGGGATTTATAGAATTTTGGCAATTAGGACAGATAGCTTGACCTGCTTGTGGAAGTTCTGGTAGGGAAGAACCACATCTTTGACAAAATCGATCACCCTGTTGGTATATTTTACTACATACAGGGCACTTACCTGAGCTCAACAATTCCCTAATTAAAATAAGTATTTTAATAGGTTCTATTCAAGCATCATAAATTTAGATAATTATCAACCTTATTTCTCTAAAACTGAGATTCCAGGCAGTTCCTTGCCAGAAAGTAGTTCAAGAGTTGCTCCTCCACCTGTTGAAAGATGTATTGGTGAATTATCAGGCAGAGTAAGATTTGATTTCTGAAGCATTTTATTGATTGCATAAACACTGTCACCTCCACCAATTATAGTTCTTACCTGTCTTTGTAGGATGAATTCAGCAACTTGTTCTGTCCCCTTAGCAAAATTATCCACCTCAAAAACACCCATTGGACCATTCCAAAATATAGTTTCTGCTTTCTCAATCTCTTTTTTTATAAGGGATAAAGTTTCAGAACCAATATCTACACCAATCATCCCTTCTGGAATTTCAGTAACCTTCACATATTTGATTTCTGAAGGCTCTTTAATAGAGTCTGAAACTACCACATCTTTTGGAAGAATAAGGGTCTTGCTCAATTTCTTGGCTTGGGATATAACCGACTCCGCTTCACCTAACATCTCCGCTTCTAAAAGTGAGTTTTTTACATCAATCCCCTGTGATTTGAGAAAGGTGAAGGCCATACCTCCACCAATTATAAAGGTATCAGCCTTATTTAGAAAATTTTGCACAACTGGTAGTTTATCAGAAACCTTTGCTCCTCCAAATAGAGTTAAGACTGGCTTCTTTGGTTTGTCGAGAGCAGGAAGAATTGCATCTAATTCTTTTTTCACAAGGAGACCTGCGTAGGCTTTAAGATATCTCGCTATCCCAACTGTTGAAGCATGAGCTCTATGTAAAGAACCAAATGCATCATTGACAAAAATATCTCCAAATTTAGCTAATTGATTGCTAAGGATCGGATCATTTTTCTTTTCACCTTCCACAAATCGAGTGTTTTCAAGAACCAAAATCTCACCAAAGCTTAATTCATTGTAAAGTTTTGTTGACTCTTCACCAACTAATTCTCTGGAAAATTGAACATTAACCTTAAGTAATTCACTCAAACGTTCAGCTACAGGTTTAAGAGATAAAGATAAGTCAATCCCCTTGGGTCTTCCCAGGTGTGAGATTAATACAATTTTACAATGTTTAGACAATAAGTAGTGAATAGTTGGCAGGGCTGCTTTTATTCTTGTATCATCATTTATGACCCCCTCCTTTATAGGAACGTTGAAATCCACTCTCATTAAAATAGATTTATTCTCAACATTAATATCCAAAATACTTTTGACCATGGTTTTGCTTTGGCAATTTGTATTATAAAAGTAAAGTTAACCTCCTGATATTTTAATTCATATTCACTAAGATATTGAGAATAGGCTAAAATAGTAGAAATTCCAAATTTGAGTGTGTTTGAAGTTATTGAAGTTATTACTTTATAGGTTCAACTAATTATACTGCAAGAATAAAATTTAACAATGTTTAACAGATTTTCCTTGAAAAAGTCAAGACTAACAAGTAAGTTATATTAATGAAGGGTTAATCTTTAGTTAAGAATGAGTGATGGCAAGCTTCACATAGGATATTCTATGAAAAATAATGAAGAGATCAGTTTACCTTTAAAGACATTAAAAAGACATTTCGCCGCCCTAGGTGCTTCAGGTTCTGGTAAAACGGTATTTGTTAAAGCTGTGCTTGAGGAATGTGTGCGAGAGGGTGTACCCCTTGTTCTGATTGATATTCAAGGTGATTTGGCAAGTATAGCTCTAATGGGGGATAAAAATACAGTGGAAGCGAAAGGTACCCCTAAATCTTATTGGGATGATGTTCAAAAACAGGCGCAAGTCGCGATTTTTACACCTGCTAGCACAAAAGGTATACCTATCTCAATGAATCCACTGAAGGAACCACCAGAAAATTTGGAACATGAGGATTTTATCCAGGCTGTGGATAGTGTTGCAGAAGCAATTGCTAGTATCTTAGGTTATAATACAGATAAGGGAAAAGGAAAAGATGTCCATTCTTATCTCTATCTTTTGTTGGAAGCTATCTGGGAGAAAGGGCGAACAATTAACTCATTTACAACCCTTGCAAATATTATGCTTGAGGATACTGAATTTTTGGATCAATCTGCAATTTCAATTTTGAAAGAAAAAGATAAGGATGAGTTAATCAAGCAGGTCAGGTCACTTACAATCGGTACGGATTCTTTAATTTTTAATTTAGGAATGCCATTGGATATTGAACGGATGATGACTTGGGCTGACCCCGGGAAAACTCCTGTCAATGTTTTATATTTAAACACAATTCGAGATGAGGATACGAAACGAAATTTCATCGCGGATATTGCTAATCAAACCTATAATTTTATGTTGAGAAATCCCTCAGAAGAAGTACAACTTGTCTTTTTATTAGATGAGTTAGCAGGTTTAGTTCCACCAATAGGAAACCC
This sequence comes from Candidatus Heimdallarchaeota archaeon, assembly GCA_030149205.1. GTDB lineage: Archaea > Asgardarchaeota > Heimdallarchaeia > Heimdallarchaeales > Kariarchaeaceae > WAKA01. The sequence continues at coordinate 183,729 of JASBSB010000004.1, forward strand.
ACCCACTAAGAAAAGTATCCAATTGCTATTGAAGCAGGCGAGGAAATATGGTGTTTCCCTCCTTTTAGCTACTCAAAATATTACTGATGTTGATTACAAATCATTGGGGCAGGTTGGAACATGGGCTTTAGGTAGATTTATGGCTAAACAGGACATTGAAAAGGTTAGAGCAATTATTGAGGCAATCAGCCCTAATGAAGTTGAAAAAATAACCTCTGAATTGAGGAGATTAAAAACTGGTCAGTTCATGCTCTTAGCTCCAGATGTATATGATCAGGTACAGTTTATGAGAGTCCGATGGTTAGTTACTAACCATATAACATTGGATGAGGAAAAGGTTAAAAGAATCATGGACGAATCTGGTATTAGAAACAGATTTCCTGAGCCTAACTTTAAACGAAGAAAACCTGATGAACCAGAAGAAAATGAACAAACACTTGAGGAAGAACTTCAGGAAGATCAACTTATAAAAACTAAAGACGAATTGACTGCGATCCCCAAAATGAGCGAAGTTAAGGATTTAGAGAAAACATTAGAAGACGAACCAATCGTATTAAGTATTGAAGATATTTCATATCAGTTAGATTTACCTGAAAAAGAATCGGAAAAACTAGTTCAAACCCTCCTAAAGGAAAACAAACTTGAAAAAGAAGAGATCGAAGGAGTAACTCTCTATTGGTCAAAGAAGCATGAGATGGATCCGTCTCGAAATATTGTGGGACCCCTATTTCGAGCACATCTTGAGATACCCAAGGGAAAAGCAGAGTCAATTGTTGATAAGAATATTCCAAAGGATCTATGGAAAAAGAGGGAAATTATAGTTGATAATAAAACAAAATTGTTCTATCTACCTCTTTGGAGAATATCTACCGTTGAAATAGTTACAGAGACAAGAGGAGGTGGATTGTTTAAGAAGAAAATAGCAATTCAAAAAGAAGTAAAAGTTGTTCATTATGTTAATGGATTGACCGGAGAAATCACTCATCTTGAAAAAGATAAAAAAGAGACATCGTTACTGTTTAAAAAATCAGGAATTCAATCAAAGAAAGATATCAATCCTTTGGGAAAGGAAATCAAGTTTGAGAAAGAAGTATTATCGGGTTTGACTGCAGCAGACACCCCTCCTAAACTTAATCGTGAACAGGCAAAAAAAGAATTAATTAAACTCCTTGGTGCTCATATAGATAAAGATACTATTTCTTCTATTGTTTGGTTCCCTATCTGGTCTTTCACCAAATGGGATGAAGCTAAACAGATGAATTCTTACGCATGGGTAGAAGGAATTTTTGGAACATATTATGAAGATAACCCCCTTAATTGATAATTTATGTAAGTAAGATAATACAGGTTTTTTTAAAAATGGATAAAATTTTGGTTGTTCTTACCATTTTTTTAAGTTGAAGCAAACAAGATTTATCAAGCAGTAATCTTTCAGAAACAAGGAAAGCAAATGACTGACAGCAATCAGAGTTCAGAGACACCTCAAGAGCCCAAGAAATCAAAATATCGATTTGACCCTTCTGACGGGATTGATATGAATGATTTTCTTGGGATTTTTGTTGGAATATACAAGTTCTTCAAAATTATTGTTTTAATCATTATAAGCCCACTTACCTGGATATTTAATGAAAACATTAGAATGATAAAATTCTTTAGAGCAGAAACAACGACTGAACCAATGAATACTAATGAGAAGTTGTTTTTTGAATCTATTCCCACAATATTTACAATAACAGGATTGACAAGTGGATTGATATTAGGGATCTTTGTTGCAATTTCTTTAAGAGATACCATAGACCAGTTTTTTAGAAATATAAATTTCATTGACTTCTTTTATTGGATAGGAGACATCATCAGAAATTTTTGGTTTGGAATTGTGTGGATATTTACCCAGCTTGATTACTTCTTTAATTCACTTTCAAAACTTGTGACTGACACAATAACATTTGTACAAACTAATTCATTATTGGCTTTTATTGTATTATTCCTTGTTGGGCTAGTAGTAATTATTCTGTTTGTTGTTTTTAATGAAACTAAAGGTTTTGATTTCGTTATCAACTTTGTTTCGATGATCTATAATAAAATCATTGGGTCACCAGAATTATTTAAAATTAGAATGATAAATCTCTATAGGAAATTTAATCATCTAATTTCAAGGATAGTTGTTGGAGAAGAAAGACTCAACACAAGAACACTTCAATACTTTCAAAAAGTCACATGGTATACCATTTTAGGGTCTGCATGGGCTTATCTGGCGGGATTGATTGTTGCGATTAACAATGCTGTGAGTCAGACTAATACATTTGACAAGGTTGCATTTGTAACATTGGTCTTATTCTCTGCAGGCTTTATTTCAGGATTATTTCTATTAGGTCTTTTTGCAAGATTACTAGATGTCTTCAAAAGAGGTAAATACATTGCAGAATCAACAAAAGGTGGTTCTGAAACAGCAGAAGCATAGGATTAAATTTTTAATTAGACTTACTTATCTTGTAGATATTCAATCAAATCATCCTTAATTCCTCTTAATATTGCCTTTGAAAGATCTAAAGGCTCATGGACATTAACAAGTCTTTTCCTGAGAATAAAATTTAATCCTTGATAATTATCAATTATATTTTCAGCTTTCATTTTATAAAAAATGATTATTATTGTGGTTTTGTTAATGTCAAGATACCCTTCGGTCTTATCACTCAGAATCATGAATATTGAAGAGAGATCTGTTCTATTAGAAACAGGAAGAGGTCCGAATATGTTTCGTTCAAAGCTTTTGGCTTGGTTTAGAAGAGAAAAATAGAAGATTGCTGATTTTAATAGGTCTTCCTCTGCTATGAATCCCTTCTCTCCAACGAAATATTGAATTGAAGGTCCTAACTCACCAAAATATGAGGAAGCAATAGCAATACTTGATGAATAATTTTGTTCGATCCTTTGGAGATTCGTGAGAAGTTTATTAAAATTTATTGAGGGGGGAGTGGGAAGACCGAGCTCCTCAGGTTGAATTTGCATGAAAAACCTCTTTGTTTGATTTCTTGACGTCAATAGCATAACAGCACTTTCAAAAATTGCCTTGATAAAATCTTCTGGATAAACGTACCTTAATTCTTCTCTTAAATCAAAAGGTATTGTTTTCAATGCATCTAAAACTTCTCTCTCTGAATAATTACCCCAAATTTCTTCTTTTGCTGTTAGATCAAAGGTGTCAATACTCAGTTCAAAATATGGTGAAAGCTTAGAAGGGTAACTGTTTAAAATTGAGAAAATTTGGGATTTGATTACTTTTCTCACATTAATAGAAGTAATCGCCAATAGCTCCTTCAAAAACAAGGATACTACATTTGTACAAAGTTCTATTTTTGATAGGTTCATAGCCGTTGGTATATAATAAGAATCTCTAATTTTTGTGAGAACAGTCAAAAGAGCTTCATCTTCTATAGGCTTCTTTAAGTAATCAACTGCCCCATAATCCAGGGCAAGCTTAATTAGTTCATCTTCTGCTAATCCAGAAAGAACGATTACATTTGTGTGAGGTTTTTCCTCTAAAATCTTTTTCAGTACTTCAATCCCAGATTTCCTTGGTAAAATAATATCTAGGAAGACTAAATCAAAATTTAAATTAAATATTTGAGGAATTGTTGATTCATAACTATCAAAAATCTGTACAACATTGTGACCTAATCCCTTTATTTTTTCATTCAATAACTTTTGAATGAACATAGAATCATCAATTACTATACAATTTAATTCTGACAATTTTCATTTTTACTTCGTTCTTAAAACTACTTAAACTATCGGAAATCTTCACTAATAAATACAGATTCAGACTAAAATATAAGTTTCTCTTTATTTTTGCTTTAATTTAATATTTCAATCAGTTCCTATCACAGGTTCCTTTTCAGAATTTATTGACGGTTCTTTTTTAAGAGTATGGCTTGGGAGTTTTAAAATTCCAAAAACCAACCCAGCAACAAGTAGAAGTTCAAACAACACGAACCCCACCAATAATGCAAGATCAGCGTTATGAATTACCCCTAAGAAATTCAATAAAGCAAAGAATCCAATGAAGAGACCACCTCCTAAGATCCCTATAATTTCACCTGAAGCTATTACAAAGTGGTATCCGGACATGACATGGCCATCCTCCTTCTCACCATCCTTAGCAGTCTCTCCTAATGAACCCATTAAGACGGGTATAAAGGCTGAAAAGAAGAAAATAGATGGAACTAATGACAATAAGAAAGGAATATTGCTAATTATCGATGCTTGTTTTGACAATAACCCTGCTCGGTAAAAGGGGAAGCCCACAGCTAAACCAATCACTAAAAATATGGGGGACCCAAATAAGCCAATCTTCATAGTTCTAAACTTATCATGACGATCAGCGTACCATCCCCAAAGTGGAGCAGGTAGAGCAAGTGCAACAAGAATGAACATTATAGGCAAGATAGCCTCCAAACCTCTTGAATTTGAATGGGCATTTGAGGATCCTGCAACCCTAAATGCAACACTTGGTCCCCAAACGGATGCAGAACCAATCAATGCAGCGATAGAAATCCAAGGTAGTAAAAGATGTCTTCTATCTTTTTCCATCATGACTGAGTATGCAATCTTCATATCTTTTTTAAGGGAAAATTTGTTTGGAACATCCTTTTTAGGAATATCTTCAATTCCCCAGTAAATCAAAAGAGTTGCTATTAATAATAGAACTGCCAAAGGAAGATAAGTGGCTGAAATAAGTTCTGATTGCACTGTGAGGTTTTTTGTCCCATCAACACCAAACGCAACCCACAGTAGTCCGCCAAGAATCATTCCTCCTGCCCTACCATATAATATTGCATTATCATAATAGGACATATGTAAAGTTCGGTTGCTAAGATCGGAGTGGTGATTGATAAAACCTAATGTAGGAGCAACTTTTGCCGCAGCAAAAATTCCATGAATAAAGTGTATCAATGCTAAAAAGGCAGTTAACATCAGGATTCCTGTGTAAGGGTGAGCTTGATAACTAAACCTGTATACTATTGATGCCGGAGTGTATAATAAAACAACAAACATGGAACCAAAGGTTGCCCATAATACAACAGGTCTTGCACCTATACGATCTGATTTGTTTCCGTAGTAACCGGTAAGCATAATTTCAGCTATCAGATAAGTGATAGCGGCAAATGAGGTCAAAAGAATTGATTCCACACTAGAATGTGCAGCTACACCTAATGAAAGCTCAATTCCCCAGACCAGCGTCCAATCAAAAATTACTAAGATTGCACCAAACCCGACACGCAGTAAAAAGGTTGCAATTATGAGCAACCAAATCTGAGTTGAGATGGGAGTTTTATGATGTGCGACCTCAGCGTTAACTGTAGCCATAATTCCTCTCATTTTTGTTCATATTTATACATCACTATAAAGATTGAAGGAAAAACTTGAAATTAAATTTTATCTTGTTTTAATAACTGATATTTTAGATTTCTTTAGTCTCATCAATAAATGAGAGAGGGAGTGATACCATTAATGGATACATTTGGATCATCGAAATTATTGGATCTACATACCTAATAATAGGTAAAGCAAAGTTATCATCCTGCCAAAAATATGGATGAGTGGCATATCCAATCAAACCGATACTCTGAAATTTAACAATATCAACTAAGGGTGGTAGAGGTTCTGCTTTATCAATTTTACCAGTTTCCAAATTCCAAAACAACATACCAATTTGAATTGAAAGTTCCCCCAAATACTTTTTTATAGCAGTGGTATCTGAAAACTCTTCCTTTTCATTTTCTTCCATTACCATGCCTTCAAAATGTATCATTTGGTTATAGTAATCTTTAGAAACAGAAGAACTGAATGTCCATGATCCTTTAAGTGGATCTAATATATGTTTAAACAGTTTTGTTCTAATTTTAGATTGTTCCGTGTATAATTCAGAGTGAAGTAATTTCTCTAATGCTGGTAATTTATCTATGTTAAATCTTAAGAATTTGTTTGGTTTAAATTCTTTACTCAAATGAAAATCAGAAGATCCTTTGTTGATTAAATATTCAATATAAGTTAGATTGATCATATAGGGAATAGCTTTATTTTGTTGATTTCTAGTGAAATTAAACTGAATAACATAAGTGTGAAAATATACTACAATTGGACCTAGAATTAATATAGAGTCGGCCTTATGTTTTTCAAACTTATATAAAAAACTAAACCAATTCACTAAAAACTTTAAAATTATTTCAGATATTTCAAAATAGCCTATAAGATAATCTGGGATCAAGTCTCCAAAGTTATCAATATCAACCAAATATAACATTCTCGTTAAAGGGAATAAGATCAACGATTCAAATTGTTCATCAAAATTTTGAGAATTTAAAATCAATTTAAAATGCTCCTCAAATGGATATTGGTTTAAGAATATCTGTAGAATTAACTCAAACGAACTCTTTACCTCTGATGATTGTATTTCAATTAGTTCAAGGATATTCGAAAATAAATCTGGATCAAAAAATTTTGGCTGTCTAATCAAAAACAATGAATCTAGATATATTCTACGGAGGTAGTTCACAAAAATAGATTGAAATTTGATTCTCCTTGAAAGCTCATTAATAAAATTGGGATCTGAAATATCTATTTCAAAGTTCTGTGACACATAAGTCCTACTAAGCTTTATATTAAAATCAACTAGTAAATTTAATACTTCATTCCATCTATTCAATATTTCTGTGACAGCTTGTGATGATAATAATTTGTCAATTAACCTAATAAATGAAAATATACCTTGCATTATAATATCAAGGAACCTGATGTGAACTTTGGATTCCAAAAGAGATGAATGAATTATTGATAATGCTCTATTTAAGGAATAAGTACCTTGAAAAGTTTCCAAAGTTCGATTTAAAAAATCTGAGAGGATATCAACCCCAATGTTATTTATTAAGAGTGAGTCAACTGTTTTTAATTCAATCATTTTAATCATAAATCGCAGTTGATCCTTGGTTTTTTCCTCAAAGGTTTTTTGAAGATCATACAAAATTTTAATTCTTTGTTCGATTTTTGGAAGTGAGTTAAGACCAGAAATAATCAGACTTCTAATATATAAAATATTTAAACAAACCCACGCAAGATTTGAGATCTTAAGACTTCGCAACGTTTGCTCAAAAAAATTATGAAAATAAGATAAAATTGGGGTAAACTTCTCTTGAAGCTCATAATTATAACGGTTCTCTACGAATAACATCCTCAATATTTCATTATAAATTTCAAAAATTTCCAAAATAGATATTGGAGTTGCCTCATAGATCTTTTCTGTTAAAAATTGTTTTATTTTATTTTTGTTGACATAGTTTGATTGTTTTGTACTCATTAAAAACTCTTCAACTAGTTTATAATCTTTAAATGAAGGTTTTTCAAAAACCAATGTTCTTAAAGCCTCTCGAAATCCTTCATCAATTTCAAACTTGGGAATGTTCCACCTGCTTGGTAACTTTTTGTTTATTAAAGTTAAACAATTATTGATATAATTAATTTCGAGCAAATCAGAGTTTGCAAAAAGTAAATGTCTTAAAAAGTCTCCTACAACATCTAATTCCTCATTAATAAGAGAGGTCGAAAGTAAATGATCCTGAAGAATGGTTTGCAACTGATTTTTTATACGGTTTTCTTCTGATTCAGTTTTCAATAAATCAATTATACCTTCCAATTTAGATATGTGAATTAAGCCTCTTGTTGGGTATTCATACCTGTTCAAATCCACTTTGTTCTCAACATATTGTATTATTGGACAACGAAGAAACACCAAAGAACAAATTTCATATAACTATAAAAAAATTTTGGGAATTTTGAGTGTTAAAATCTGGTTTTTAGTTATTATTGATTGCGTCAATAAATACTATTAGAATTACCCATCCAATTTAACAAATAATCTAATGAAAAAGAAAGAACTCTTAAACTTAGTTTGTTATGAAACCTTGTGAACTCTTCTGAAAATTCAGAAAATTTAACTGCAAAAGCGGTTATAATTGGTGATCCTGCTGTTGGTAAAACTTCAATAAAAAAAAGATATTTTGGGACTGGATTTCATGAAGAATATATAATGACCCTTGGGGCAGGTTTTTCCGTTAAGAAAATTCATCTCGATGATAATCGAGTATTAAAATTAAATGTATGGGATCTTGCTGGTCAGGAATCTTTCAATCAAGTTCGACCGGTATTTTATAAAGGAACCTCTGCACTTATTTTGGTCTTTGACCTTACAAACCAAGATTCATTTCAAAACTTAGAAAAATGGGTTACAGAATTTTGGAGTCACTCCGGAAGTCCAAACAATATCCCAGTAATACTTGTTGGAAACAAGTTAGATCTTCTTTCAAAGGAACCTAAAATGGAGGATTATAAAGAATTTTGGAAAAAATTTCAATCGATTCATCCTCAATTTTCAGGTGGAAAGCTCTCGATTTTTACCTCTGCCAAAACTGGAGTAAATATTAATGAAATGTTTGATAAACTAAAATCTATGATGAAATTAGATTAGTCGTTTTTTATTGATCTTTTGTAAATTTCTCGTTTTGGTATTTTTTTCAAAGAGCTCCATAAGTGAATGACTGACTGGCCATCAACATAAATTAAATTATTGTCTTCCGCATAGGATATAGCCTTCTCAATGCTTAAGGCTTTATTAGTCTCAGAATCAAGCATTTCACAGACGGTGATTGACATTGAATTCTTAGTTAGATCACATAAAGCAAGACCAAGTTCTGTGTGTCCAAGTCGAGAACGTAACAACCCATTTGCACCTCGAAGCAGGGGGACATGCCCTGGAATTCTAAATGTTTCACCCCAAAGATCCATTAAGTCTATTTTTGAGACAGGTTCACTCTGAAACAATCGAGTTATCCTTCCGACCTCAGATATAGTTAGAGACCTATCTATGTCCGTAATTCCGGTGAATGATTTTGTATGGTTGATACTAACAGAGAAAGATGACTTTGCACCATAAGGTAGTTGATGGTTATTCATCCTTCTTATAGTTGGAAAAAGTGAGGAAATTCTTTTGTAAATAATATCCATAAATGGAAGTTCTAAAACCCTGCATAATTCATCGGGGATTGCACAACAAATTAGGCCCCCTGCATCATTACGCATCTGTGCTACAATTTGAGGAGATACATGTTCAGAAGGCATGATCATGTCAATCTCTCCCTCCCTATTGTCATCGTCATAAAGAAGTATGGGTTTTCCCTGTGCCCAAGAATCTTTTATTCCTTTTAATGATTCAAAAATATTCATTGATTAATAGCTATTGTGAGACAATCTTTATTAATTTTTGATTCTTTAACAAATTATTATTTCAATAAACTGCAATTATGAAGCGAAGAGTATTTAAAGGGGGATGACTTTCCTATTCTGTAGGTAGTCCTGTATTTCTTATGGGTTCATGAAGGGTTTAATATATGGTATTTAGAGAGGAACAAAAAGATATATTCATCAATAATTTTTTAGCATACATGGAGATTGAAAAAGGAGCGTCAAAAAATACCATCCGTGGCTATGCACATGACTTATACTCTTTAACTGAATTTCTGTATGCCCATAAGTATATACATTCAAAAGAAATCATAGAGTGGGGAAACATTTCAATTTTTCATTTAAGAGGATTTTTAGCTTATCTCCATACGCAGAAAGCAAACAAAGCTTCTAGTATTCATAGAAGAGTTTGTTCACTTAAAGGGTTCTTTAAATTTTTAGAGGCTAACAATGCCATTGAGAGTGACCCTGCTAAGGATCTTTCATATCCTAAAAGAGCAAAATCACTACCCAAATTTCTTCCAACAACAGATATGCAGTCCCTATTGGATATAGAAGCAAAAACGAAACTTCACAAAACAATTATGGAGGTACTATACTCCACTGGAGCGAGATGTAATGAAGTTCGAAATATGAATTTAGTTGATATAGAATTTGGTTTCAAAGATTTCATTAATGATACTGGAGAGACAATTAAGGTGTCAACCGGACAAATAATTATACGTGGAGGAAAAGGAGGAAAAGATAGGTTAGTACTTTTGACCCCTAGGGCTGCAAATATCCTTAAAGATTACATTAATACAGAAAGAAATTTGATGATCCAGAGAGCTAAGGATAAATTTGGGTCTGTAAATGCCGATACAGAAGAAGCTCTCTTTCTAAGCAATAGAGGTAAAAGAGTAGCAAATAGGACAATCCAACACTTCATATCAAAGCTCTCAAAAGAAGCAGGAGTTAGACACACCACCCCACACATGATTCGGCACTCATTTGCATCTCATTTAGTAATGAATAAAACAAACATCAGAGCTATCCAACAATTATTGGGTCATGCATCATTAGATACTACCCAAATATATGCAAACATAACACCAGACTATCTAAGATCAGAATTTGATGGTAATTTACCAATAAAGTGACCAATTTTCATTTTCATATCATAAATCAATAAATTAAACAATTTTCTTTATATTACGAGGATAATGTCTGACCTAGATACAAATTAATATATTAAATTAAAGTGAGTATTAATTGAGATTTTATGAGTAAAAAAACTCCAGAGATTGTACTTGATCGTACAACACTCCCTTTAACTTCTTCTGAGGTACCGGTTTCACCACAGATGGCACAAAGAGTTACCCAAGATTTTGAGGTCAAAAGCACCTTAAAAAAGATTAAGAAAACAATAGTCGTTCAGAGTGGAAAAGGTGGGGTTGGAAAATCCACTGTAACATATAATTTGGCATTAGCATTTGCGAAAAAGGGTTATACTGTTGGAATTATGGATGCTGATGTCACAGGTCCAAGTATACCTCTCATGGCGGGGTTGGAAAACCAATATGCAAAAATCAATCAAAGAAAAATTATTCCCACCGAAATTAACGGCATTCATATTATAAGCATGGATTTACTCTTGAATCAAGAAACACCTGTAATATGGAGGGGGCCACTGAAAATAGCTGCTCTTAAACAATTTTTATCTGATGTTATGTGGCCAGAACTTGATATATTGTTTATAGATCTTCCTCCAGGTACAAGTGATGAACCATTAACTATTGCTCAATTGTTTGAAAATGTAACTGGAACAGTCATCGTTACCACCCCACAGAAAGTTGCTACTCATGATGTACAAAAATCAATTGGTTTTGCAAATAAAGTGGGAATGCCCATAATTGGAATTATCGAAAATATGTCTGGTTTAACATGTCCACATTGTGGAGAGTTAGTTCCTGTATTCAAGATAGGTGGAGGAAAAAAAATGGCTGAAAAACTAGGATTGGTGTTTTTAGGAGCTATCCCCTTGGAACCTGAGTTGGTTATAAAATCAGATAATGGAGAAAATCTTTTGACCGAGGATAACAAATTTGCGGAGTCGTTTGATAAAATAACTGAAAAAGTTGGAAAAATGCTGCAACTCAACTAATGTTTAACAGCTTTAATTTCATCAATATCTATTTTTAAATTTTTAAAAGCATGTTCAAGGTCATCGAGTAAATCTTCAATGTCTTCTATTCCCACACTCAGCCTTACTAAACCATCTTTAATTCCTCGTTCTAATCTTTCATCTGGAGTATAAGAACCATGAGTCATTGAAGGAGGGTATTCTGCAAGACTTTCAACACCTCCTAGAGACTCTGCTAAAGTAAAATATTTCAGGTGAGATAGAAACTCATTGGCCATTTCTTTTCCACCAACAATATCAAATGAAATCATCCCTCCACCAAATTTCATTTGTTTTTTTGCAATATCTGAATTTTTGTGTGGTGAGTAGAATGGATAATAAAGCTCCTCTACATGACCTTCATCGATTTTACCTTCTAAGAACCTCATAACTTTCTCTGCATTTGAACTATGTCTTTCCATTCTAATTCCTAAGGTCTTAATCCCCCTTAGAACCAACCAACAATCAAATGGGGAAGGAACAGCGCCACCTGCATTTTGTAAAAATTTTAATCGTTCATATAACTCAGAATTATTTGTTATCAATGCACCACCAATCACATCTGAATGACCTCCAATGTATTTTGTGGTTGAATGCATTACTATGTCTATCCCCATATCTAAGGGATTTTGTAGAAATGGTGTGGCAAATGTATTATCAACGACGGAAATCAAATTATTGGATTTACAAATGTTTGAAATGGCTTGAATGTCACTAATTTTTAGGAGTGGATTTGAAGGAGTTTCAAACCAAACCATTTTAGTTGAGGAGGTGATGGCGTTGGTAATGTTTGTTAATTTTGTTGTGTCTACAAATGAATATGTAACTCCAAAGTTTTTCATAACTTTATCAAAGAACCTGAATGTCCCTCCATATACATCATCACCAACAATAACATGATCCCCCTTCTTCAGTAGTAATTGAAGGGTAGTTGTGGTTGCCGAACCAGAGGCAAAAGCTAACGCATATTTTCCATTTTCTAAACTTGCTAAATTAGTTTCTAATATTTGTCGAGTAGGATTACCAGTTCTACTATATTCAAATCCTTTGTGGTTTCCAACTCCATCTTGTTTGAAGGTGGAAGATAAATGAATAGGAGGAACTACAGCTCCAGTTTCCTTATCTGCTTCTTGGCCTGAATGAATCGCACGGGTATTAAATTTCACAAATTTACAAATCATAATTTTTACATAAATATATTTATAGCAGTTATTTATTGAGTAATCTTTTCTTGGTGGTTTCTGCATCAAGTTCAACTTCGATTAGTTTATGGGGATTTGATGAGCCTGAAATGATTCGAATGGAGCTAGATGAGATTCCAAGTAATTTCGATAATTTGTTTATGATTTCTTTGTTTGCTTTATTTCGAAATGGAGAACTTTTTACCTCAATAACAATCTGCTGATCCAAAAATTGAATGTTAAATTTATTTTTCTGTGTCTTAACAATACAATGAAATCTCGAAAAATTTTCTTTGGTTTCCCAAATGGTATCATCTTTCAACAGATACTTCAAAGATGAATAGATTTTTCAAATTATCGTAAGAAACATCGAAAAGGCTTATAACTGTTAAGATGTTGTGTTATGTGAGTACAATGTCTTTCAACGAATTAGCACAAAAAGCAGTAGGCGAAGGTACTATTGGAGTAGGGTTTTTAATAGACCGAACTGGAAATCAATTCTGGACAGTTGGAGAATGGCCAGGTTTTAATCCCCAAATGATTGTTGATGCTTGGCAAAAGGGGGAAAATGCAGTCCAAGTTGGTGACTTAAGGTTTAGTGTAATCAACAAAGGTGAAGATAGATTTGTAGCTACTAATCTGGCAGGACAAGGTCATATAATCTTGGCAAAATGTATGTTTTGGGATGGATACCTAATCACATGGTGTCCTGCTACAGTAGATAACCGTGTAGCTTTTGCAGAAATAGTAAAAATGGCAAATTCAGTAAGAGCATAAGCACTTACCGACTCATAAGACTTAAGTATAAGATTTTCTAAATATATTTGTGTCATTCTTTAAAAGAAAGAAAAAAGAGATTCAACCTTCTTCTATTGCCCATAATTCTTTGATCAAAATTATTCCTAACTATCGAGGATATGAAATATTAAATAATAGGAAAATAACTGATGAGGCAATTAGAGGATATTTTGCAAGTTTAATACTAGATTTGAAAAATAAATTCACTAAAATCAATACTATTCTTCTTACTAGAAAAATGTTGAACGTATGGAATCTCAGTAGTGTTGTCCTGAAAAAGTTGGAAGAAATTAATGTATTAATGACAGCTTCAATGGATGATGTTTATGGACATAGCACTTTCTTTGATTCTGAAAAGATTGAAGATTGGATTGAAGTATCTGTATTCTATGTGTTAGAGACAGAATCTCTTTCTTTCATTAATCAAATTCAACAACAGATTGATGAAGTGTTAGAGTATCTACAACATGATAAAATTTTCAGCATTGAAAAATCTCTTTTAGATCTAAAGAAAAATATTGATGAGGTGTATTATTTACTTCATGATAGAGCCGAATTAATTTCATCATTTGAAATAATGATAGTATAAACTCAAATTACCGCTTTCTACTACCAATTGATAAAGTCTCTCTAATTTCCAATATCTCAGAAACCTGAGTTACATCCTCAGGGACACTCTTGTCATCACGAATTTTTCCAGTGAACCTAGGAAATCTTAACGCAAGTCCACCACCGTTTTGATCAAAAACTGTATGACGTGGAGATTCTGTGATTTCAGCAGCTGATACTTCGAGAATTATCTTAGGTTTGACCCAAATATCTGCATTAAAGGTACTGACCAAATTAGTTGGCTTAGAGGTTAGCCTTAATTCTTCCATCTGTTGTGTAATTGTCGCTAGATTTTCATCTGTTAGACCTGCTCCAAGTCTACAGAAGGTATAATATTTTTCTGTGATTTCATCATAAGCTGCCATAAGCAATGTTCCATATGTATTTGCCCGTTTACCCTTTCCATGAAATCCTCCAACAATAACGAGATCAAACGTATCAAGTAATCCTTCAACGTAATCTATTTTGTATTTAATCCAATAAAATGAACGTTTACCGGGTTCATAAACAGCTGATGAACTAAGTGACTTCACCATAATACCCTCCGATTTATCTTCTTTAGATAACAACAGTTGTTCGTCAATTTCTTCAGCAGTAGAAACTTGAATTTGTGTAGCTAATGATAATAATTTTGAGTTAGAAATATATTTTTCTAGTGTTTGTCTTCTGACAGACAAGGGTTCATCTATGTAAGATGTCCCATTTATATAAATCAAATCAAACAAAAATACATGTACCTTGATTTCCTTTATTGCTTCATCAATGTTATGTTTTCGTCTTCGATTAGTAAGAATTTGGAAGTTTAAAATTTGTCCTGATTCATAATCATATGCGACTAATTCACCTTCTATTATAAAAGATAAATTAGGGTAATTTTCAATGAGATGTTGAATTACATCTGGGAATTGGTCATTGTATTTTTCTTGATTCCTGGACCAGATTGTAACATTATTGTCGGATTTATGAATTTGAACTCTATACCCATCAAATTTTTGCTCTACCACAGAGATTCCACCCATTCGACCCATTATTTCTTCTCCTGATGACCCTCGTTGAGCTGTCATCACCTGAATTGGAGTACCAATTTTTGGTTTTAGAAAGGGAGTTAAAGAATCCATATCAGAAGCATCTAGAACAAGTTGAATAGTTGATCCAATATCACTCGTTATGTGGAAAATCCGTTCAATAAACTGCTTATCAATTTTATCTTTCACTAATTCAGCTGTGGCGTCAATAAATGTTGATTCCTGAACTCCAAATCTTAATTTACCAACTAATAATCTTAAATAGTATTTTTGTTCTTCAGTGGTAAGTTTGGTTAATATTTTTCGTAAGATTGAAATTTTATCTGATTCAGAACCACTCCCTTCTGTTTGAGATAGGTCAACAAGTGATTCCCAAATTTGAGAAACTGTGAGTTCAACTGAATCTGGAGGAGACTCATCAAAAAAATTATCTAAACTTCCTTGTGATCCTTGTTT
The DNA here is from genome assembly GCA_030149205.1 of Candidatus Heimdallarchaeota archaeon. Taxonomy (GTDB): domain Archaea; phylum Asgardarchaeota; class Heimdallarchaeia; order Heimdallarchaeales; family Kariarchaeaceae; genus WAKA01. Next base: position 199,253 of record JASBSB010000004.1, read on the forward strand.
ATCAATTTGAGTGACTAAATCTCCAATATCTCCAATTTCATTGAATTTATTCTGTAACACTTCTATTGGGACTCCATTTATTGAGGATAATATTTTTAGGGCTAATCTTTCACGAATGCCTAGAACCAATGAATCATAACGTGGCCCCAATCTTCCAACTGTGATATAAATAGTGTATCTTAACTCATCACCATGAACCTTTCTTAGTAATTCTGCGATGATGTCCCTCATCTCTAATCTTTTTGAGGTAGATTCAAGTTCACTGTATACCTCACATAGTTGTTTATAATTCAAGCTTAGATTCTCCTCTTAATGTAATTTATAAGATAAACTAACTGATAAATTATGAAATGATAACTTTTGAATTATTGAGTAAGTAAATTTGATAGTTATGGTTTAATTCTTTTACTTGAAAAATATTGTTCTCTGATTATTCGGATTCTTTGTTGATGCTGTCTTTGATCTCTTCCAATGTTTTCCCAATGTTATATAGAACCATCAATATTTGATCAAAGCCTTCAATTTGAATATTTTGGAATGATTTTTGTAATTCTAGATTCCTGGCTTCGTGTAATGCATTTGATAAAAATGCACGTAAAATTCTTGTTGTAACATCCTGAACATCAAAATTATTCATATCCAAATCGTGAGAAATTTCTGAGACATCAACCTCATCCAGAAATTCATTGATGAGTTTTTGTGAAGTCTTATCAAGAATTTCTTCTTCACTAGAATCGTCCATGAAGTCATCATTTTCTTCTAATTGAACCACCCCTATTTTGGGATCGTTACCTGCTTCTATTGGAGGTTTGATTTTGTGTACATCTGTTTCAACAGGATCCTCTTGATTTACCAACCACCTAACATACCTTATAAACAGCTCCATATTTGGTTTATATTTCATCCCCACACTTGAATCATTAAGTATTTCATGGGTTCCTATAGCAATTAATTTTCCAGACATATTATCTCCACTCCTTACGGCAATCGCTTGAATACCTCCCATAGTTGTGGAAGTGCTTGTCAATAAGATCCGTTGTGGACTGGCAATAAATGAAACAGTATTAGAAAAGGGATACTCCTCCTCACCAGAATCATTGGGAACTGTCTCTGCTTTCATACCTTTTATGACATTAGGGTCTTCATAGAAGTTATTTCTTGGGTCAAAAAGCACAGAATCTGTAGTTTGAATTCCAAAATGGTTCAAGATTGAATTTAGGTTTGTTTTGTTTTTAGTGTCTCCACCTGCACGGCATAACACCAAAAGCGATCCCCCTTCTCTAACATAAGAAATTAATGCATTCACCTCATAAGGTTGATATTTTTTCCCTAAAGGTGAAAGCAAAATAAAGAGGTTGTATTTCTCTAAAGTCCTGATTTTAAGGGGGTCCTCTGTTTCAACTGATAACAGATACCCTTTTTGAGTTAATACAGACATCATTAATCTGTAATATGAGGAAATAAGAGATTCTTGACCTTTAGTTGCATCAATCCCAACAAAAATTGGACGGGTCACAAAATAGAAGTAAACATCTTATTCTTTAATACCACTTTTCAAACAAAGACAGAAATCCCAATTTTTTTTGTCTATTCACATCTCAACTTAGAATTCTTAACTAAAGTTTAAATTAATCCAATTGAGAAATTTGTTCATGAGTCTTCAATCAGCGCCTCCATTGGCTATTTCTTCTTTTATAACCATAGTAATTGGATTCTTCACATTACTCTTAGGATATTATTTTGCTAGAAATAAAAAAAACTATAGAAGACATTATCAAATCATGATAACCGCTGCTCTTGTTGATTTATTATTTTTAATACAATATGTGATTAGATACCTCACATCGGGTTCTACTCACTTTAAAGGACCAGCTGATGTTGAACTTTTTATTTATATTCCAATTTTAACAGTACACATAATTACTGCAATAATTGTAATCTTTTTAGTTGCAAAACAAATATTAGATGGGCTGAAGCATAAACAGGAATCACCCAATCAGGATGTTTATTTTGAAAAACCCTATCGAGCAAAACACAGAGGCTTTGGATTTTGGGTTTTTATTCTCTGGTTGCTCTCTTATCTCGGTGGTATCACAATTTTTATCATGTTATATCTCCTATACTAAGTCAAGCCAATGATAGATGATTTCCAGTTATAAATCCATAAAAGAAGGTAAATTTAAGATTTGATTATGTCTTAAGAGATAAATTTTATTGCACTTTATCCTACCGAGTGATAATGTATAAAATTGGTATTGCTGATACCACATTTGCAAGGTATGATATGGCAAAAGAGGTTATTAAAACACTAGACAAGTTTTATGGACAGGTGACTTATCAGAGGTACGTAGTGCCAGGAATTAAAGACCTCCCCGTTGCCTCTTTTATATTGTTCGAGAAATATAACTGTGATCTTGTAATTGCTTTAGGGATGCCTGGCCCAAAGGCATATGATAAGGCATCTGCACAAATAGCCAGTGAGGGGTTGATGATGTGTCAACTTAAGTTTGGAAAACATATCCTTGAAGTATTTGTACATGAAGATGAGGGAAGTACAGATTATGAATTAAAACAGATCATGCAAGATAGATCCATTAAGCATACCTTCAATGCAGTATACTTATTAACAAACCCTCAATGGCTTGTAGATAACGCGGGAAGAGGGAAACGACAAGGATTCACTGATGCAAAGGCAATAGAATAATGTAAATTTATCTCAATTACTAAATTATAACCTTAGAACACCAGCTCTTGGACCCTGCAACAATATATCTTCATAAAACAAATCTAAGTTTGAACCCAATTGTAACTTGGGGAAGAAAAATTTTGTTGCAGTAAAATCATTTCCTTCAACTAACCCCCATCTACTGAATCCGGAAACTTTCGCTCCACCTAAACTTGCCATGGTTAAGATGTCTCTTGCAGAAAATCCACTTGCATTATCATAAAAGGCTTTCATTTCTTTCCAAAGAGATATTGAATGCATCATAGCATTATCTGTTCCTAAGCCTATTAATTGAGGGGGTAATCCACTTTCAGCCAGAGCATTAAACTCATGAAATTCAGTTTGAGTAAAGGCATTTGATCTCAGACAGATAACTAAACCAACCTCATTTTGTTTCATCTGTTTAAAATCCTCTTCTGTAGCCAAATTACCATGAATTATAGCTGTAGGATGAAGGTTATTAATAGCCCAATGAACATCGCTTTCCCCCGTTTCTTTCTCCCAGGCTTTAGTTAACTCAGGATCTTCCCCTGCATGAATATGAAAAATTCTATGAACTGAATCAGCTGCTTTTCTAATGTTTAATAACACCTCCAAATCATAGGAACGAACATCTCGAATTCCTAAGCCTGAGAATGTTAATAGCTCTCCGACCTGTTCAAAGTTATCAGGTCTTCCTAAAATTTGAATTGAAGGGACAAAGTTATCAATTACGGTATTTATGTCAAACCCATTCTCCCCTACTGTACTATCCCCCAATAGTTCTAATCTGTGTCGATATTTTTCCCATAAACTTGAAACATATGGTGGTGCCTTTCCCAACACCAATTTTTTTGCAAGTTGTACATGATCAAGGTATGCTAGGGATCCATTTAAACCGCCTTCTCTAAAATCGTTGTATGCACGAATTCCAGTTATATTGACCTCACGATTGGTGTTCAGTAGATTGACTTTCAATTTTTTTGCATCAAGTTTGTTGAGATACATCATTTTTTTACCCAACGGGCCTATCGTCTCATTTAGATTGCCAGAAGGAACCCCTCTTAATCCGTAATCTGCAGCATGTACGTGAGAGTCATAAAACCCTGGGATTAAAATTGACTGCTCTTCAATATCAAACGAAAGTTCTTGAATATCAATGATTTCCATTTTAGGGTTAATTACCACTTCAACATTTTCTAACACCTCCAAGCTCTTTCCAGTTAAAGCATACTTTGCTTGGACATGATAGGTTTGATCGGAGTACAGCATTTAAGCCCCTACATAAATCATTCTAACTTTTTTAGTTCTTTGAGAAGCTTAACCGCTGCTTCTACTGCTTTAGTTGCAAAACTCTCAATTCTAGCTTTTGATTGCATCATAGTTAACCCTGGGCCAGAGATACCCAAAGCTACTGGTTTGTTAAATTCCAGGGATAAATCAGTCACTTTCCTTGCAACCTGTGCGGCGATTAATTCATCATGGTTCGATTCACCTTTAATGATGGTGCCTAAGGTAACGACAGCATCAACAGAATCTAATGATAACAGTTTTTTCAAAACAATTGGCATATCATATGCACCAGGGACATGAGCTATCTTCGTAATATTGCACCCTAAAAACTCAGCATGATCCTTAGCACGCATCTCCATGAGATAAGTATGGTCATAATTGGTCTGACTAACCAAGAAGGCTAAATTATAAGATTCTTTCATCTAAAAACTCAATTTCACATAAATTATAAAAGATTCACTTAAAGATACAAAATTTACATCACTTGTAAAGTGAAATTTTAATTTATTGAAAAAAGATACAGACACATTGATAATTCGAGCCAGAAATTTGTCTAAAACCTATTTTTCTGTAACTAGAAAAGTAAATGCTGTTTCTAACCTTAATTTAGATATTGAGAAAGGAGAGATTGTCGGATTATTAGGACCAAATGGAGCTGGAAAAACAACTTCAATAAATTTGTTGTCTACCATAATTAAGCCAACTGAAGGAGGAGCAATTGTAAATGGTCGCGATATTCTTTTAGATGATCTAGAAGTTCGTAGATCTATTGGAATCGTTCCCGATAATCCAGGTTTTTATAAACGACTTACAGCGTCTCAAAATCTAAATTTTTATGGTGCTATTTATGGTACAGCTAAAGAACTGATTGATGAACGCAAAGAAAAATATCTCAAACAATTTGACCTGCAAGAGGTAGAAAACCAAAAAGTTGGTGGTTTTTCAAAAGGTATGAAACAAAAGCTTTCTATTGTCAAAGCACTAATAAATGATCCAGAAATTTTAATCTTTGATGAACCGTGGAGTGGGTTATCCCCTGAGGCGCAAAGAGAACTGAGGGATTTCCTTCTTGGACTAACTTCAGGTAAAGAAAGAACTGTGATAATCACAACTCATAATTTAAGAATGGCTGAAGAGCTAATTACACGAGCTGTAATTATCAACCATGGTAGACTTCTCTTGGATAAATCAATAGATGAGTTGAGAAGAGATGGAAAAGCAACCTTAACAATACAACTTGAGTTGAGCAACTCTGATCAAAACCAATCAATTATCTCTAAATATGGTGAGGTACTTGATCATGAGGTCAAAGAAAATCGGTCTTATTTTACCTTGAAAATGAAGGACGAAGAAATTATACCCAACTTGATTGAAACTCTTGTCCATAATAAAATCAAGGTATATAATGTTGCAAGAAGATCAAGTTCTTTGGAAGATGTATACTTTGAAGTAATTGGTAACCAGGAGGAGTCTGAATAATGAATATACAATGGCAAGGTGTACTAGCAATAGTTAAAAAAGACATTCTTGATATGTCCCAATCAAAATATCTTCTCTTTAGTTTGTTCTTGGTTCCATTGTTGTTTGGGGTACTCTTCCCAGTCATATATTTTTCCCCATACTTATCTGGAGGTTTCCCCTCATCCTCAAACCAAAGTTCAATTAATTTTCCGCTAACATCAAATTGGTCTCAGCTAACACCAAACCAACAATCATTTATTCTTCTTGTCGAAATAACCTACTTCTTAATATTATTAATGCCAGTAATAATTCCAACCTATCTAGCTGCTGACAGTTTTGTAGGAGAGAAGGATAAAGGAACCTCAGTAAATCTTGTGGCAGCCCCCCTCACTGATACAGAAATCTATTTGGGAAAATTATTAGGAGTGGCAATCCCCACAATTACAGCAAGTTTAGCGGGGGATCTTATGTTTTTTGCTTTGACATCTTTTTATTCTTTGCAGATCCTTGGATTTAATTACGTGCTTAGTTTTAGATTCTTTTATACTATCTTGGTTCTAGCCCCTTTAATGACTTTGGCAGTAATCAATCTAATGATTTGGGTATCCACAAAAACAAACTCAACAAGAGATGCTCAGCAATATGGGGGAATTTTAACATTGATAGCTTTTCCCTTTATTGGAACGATCATAGCCGTCCCATTGATTTTTGGAGTCGTAGCTCAGGTGATTTTCCTAACTTTATTGTTGATTCTTATAAATTACTTTGCCACTATAATTGGATTAAGGTTATTCAATCGAGAAAAATGGATTAGTATGGTCTAAGTCACTAAATTTATTTAACTTATCTAATTTTCAGACCTTTGTTATAGTCAATAATTTTAAGTATAGTTATCTAAATAAAGATGTGTTGTTAAGAGAGGAACTTCTGCTTAATAAGTTAGAACCTAAACAATTCACATTCTATATCAATGTTGCATGTTCCTTGGATACAATAATCGGCAGTCCTTACAAACAGGAGATAATATCAAATATTCATGATTGGAAAGTCGTTCATAACCTTAGAAATGAATCCGTTGCAATTGTGGTTGGAAGTAACACAATCTTGATTGATAATCCTACTCTGCTTACAAAAGACCAGTACATAGAAAACGAAGAAGTTCATCACCCAGTTCGTGTTGTAATTGACAGAAGAGGAAGACTTACTGGACGTGAAAACATATTTCAATCGTTAGATAGAGCTCCTCTAGTAATAATTGGAAATAATGACAAAAATAATTTGGACATTGAACATCAGAATCTCTATTGTATTGATGTACAAGACACAATACAGAGCACTATCATTCTTGGATTGAAAAAATTTGGGATAAATTCAGGTTTCATAATGATTGAAGGAGGAGCAACAACAATAACAAATTTTCTTAAAGAAGGTAATATTGCTCGTTTGCGAATTTTCAGATCCACAAAGTTCCTTATTAAAGGGATAAGATTATTCCAAGAAGACATCCCCATAAATTTTAAATTGTTAAGCGTTAAAAAATTGGGAGATGGCATTCAGGAGGTCTATCAACCAGTATTGGAATATTCTCCTTGATTAGAATTAATTTTTTGCGTTTAAGCGGACTTATACGTATTTAATATGATTCAATATATTATCTGTTTACTATCCCTATGGTAATGATTTTTTGAATGCGTATTGTGAAAACAACAATCCAAGAATTGCAAAGGCAAATAATACAACAAAGTCAATCCATAGAGCAATATCAGATCCAGGGAAGGTAGATGTCTTGTACACCAAGTCTCTGATTCCTGAAATAGCATATGTGGTCGGATTTGCATAAGCAACAATTTGCAACCATGTTGGAAGAATTTTAATTGGATACAATGCATTGCTTGCAAATAATAGAGGTAAGTTAAGCAATAAAATCATTGTATGAAATCCACCTGGACTATCTGTCAATGATGCAAAAGCAAGAGCGATACCCGAAAAACCAATTGTAAATAAGAGTGCAGCCGCTAATCCACCAATTAAATTTATGGGATTATTGCTCAGCGTTGCTCCCATTAAGAGGCTAACAACAAAAATTATAATCCCCTGAATCAGACCTTTGGTAACCGTACTTGCAACGTTCCCACCTAAAATACTCAATTTTGGAATGGGAGCCACTAAGTACTCACGCACCATTCCTCTAAGCCTTTCTGTCTGCCACACAGCTCCACCGGCTGTCGCACCTCCTAAGGCACTTAGAGCTATTATTCCAGGGGCCATAAATCCAATGTATTCACCAGTACCCGATGTGGTAACAAGACTAGCCATCCCAACGCCAAACAAAACAAGCCAAAGGATAGGTTGGATTACAAATCCACTTACCTCTGCGCTCTGCATCTTTATCATATGTTTTTTCCAAAGTGTATATATTCCATTTGCTAACATAATAATTCCTCCTATTCTCTTAGTTCCCTCCCAGTGTATTTGAAAAATACCTCTCCTAAACTGGGCTTTTTAATATTCAGATTACTTATGCTGTAACCCTGTTGAATCACCGACTGGATCAGGGGAACCACCCTTGTGTCACTGTTATCAACTCCTACTTGAATCCATCCATCATGTGAGGTCACCTGATCAACGAAATCTAGAGCCTTTAGTTTCTTAACTAAACTGGCTGAATCTCCAGATATTTCAAGTTTAATAATATCTGAACCCAAGCTTTCAATCAATTCTTCAACAGTTCCTTGAGTGATAATTTTTCCATGATCAATTATTTCAACTTTGTCTGCTAGACTCTGTGCTTCGTCCATATAGTGGGTGGTTAGAATGATTGTCATTCCATATTCCTTTTTTAGTTTGATAATGTAATCCCAGATCTTTGCTCTGGTTTGTACATCAACACCCAAAGTAGGTTCATCCAGAAACAATATTTCTGGTTTTGTTAGTAAGGCTCTTCCTAGTTCTAGACGTCTTTTCATTCCACCAGAATATGATTTAACCTTCTTATTACGAACTTCCTGAAGTTCTATGAGATCAAAAATTTCATCAACAGCTGATTTAAGCTCTGATCCTTTCATTCCATAAAGTTTGCCATGGATCTCAAGCACCTGTTGTCCCGTTAATTGATCATCAATTGCCATTTCTTGAAAGGTTACCCCAATTTTCTTTCGGATATTTTTAGAATCTTTTGTAAGGTCATAACCCAATATTTTTGCTTGACCTGAGCTTGGAGTGATCAGAGTGACTAACATCGATATTGTTGTTGTTTTTCCAGCACCATTTGGACCCAGAAGAGCAAGAACCGTGTTTTTTTCAACCTGTAAATCTATACCATCTACAGCATAGATCTTACCATCATATGTTTTTTTCAAATCTTTAGTTTCTATTGCTAATGTGTTCATTCATGTTTCCTCCTTTTTGGTAAAGGTATGTAAGTTCATTGTTCATGATTTTCTCAATTAAGTCTGACAGCCAATTTAAATCTGTCTGAGTGTGAAGTATCTGATACCGCGTAATAATATCAAAGGCATTGTTATGAGTTGGAGATTGTCTCAGTTTCTGAACCTTTTCTTCAATTTTTTTTCGTTTCTCTTGAAGTAGGTTTACAGCGGTTTCCTTCGGTATCTCATTTAGAAAGGCTAAAGGAACCAAATCCATATTCATATTAACCTGATAGCTTTGTAGCTCTTTAGCTAACAACTGCAGAAAATAAGAGTCTCCTTGCTCAGTGATCGTAAAAACCTTTCTTATTGGTCTATTTCCTTCTCTCTCTTCTGTAGAAGAAATGTAACCCTTTTCCTCAAGTCTTGCTAGTATTCTATACGCAGTTGGTTTTGTGATATGAACTGAAGTTCCTAGATGAGAATCCAACATTTCGTTCAATTGATAGCCATGTAAATCCATGTTTTTTAAGAACCCAAGCAAGATTAATTCTCTATTCAATACTTTCACCATATAAATAATCCATGTAGAATAATTTTTTTAGATTAATCCAAATGGATTATTCAATTTAGACTAGATGCGGAAGTATATTAATCCTTTGGTCTTTTCTACATTTGTTGGCTCTAGATTAAAAAAAATTACATCTCTTTTATACAGGATTTTGTTCATAATAAGTTAAATACAAATAGAGGATTACAAATTATAATATGTTATGGTAACTATTGCAAATTTGCATATAGCAGATAATTATTTTATTGACTTAATCGGTTCATTTTTGTTTCTAGTGGTCGCTATCCTCTACTATTATCAAACTAAAAGAAAGAACAGAAATACACCAATGCTCACCTATGGATTTCTAGTTGCATTTGTATCTCAATTCTCAAATTCTCTCTTGGGTATTGCGATAGATCCTGTGAACAAGCTTATACACCCCTCCTTGGAGGTATTCATAGTCAATATAATATTAGTTTCCGGTATAAATGCTATCCTTTTTTTCTTTTGGATTTTCTTAGAAAGGACTGAATCTGTAAGAGTAAACCGATTTATGTCCACTCTTGTGACAGTTTTATTGTCGATCTATTTTGTGACAATATTTCTTGGAATTATAGTAAACAAAATTAATGAAACACTATACATTGCAAATTTCATCCTTCCTGTAACTATAACATTAGTTGTGGCAAGGTCAATTTATATTCTTTACAAAACCTATGTAGTCACTAATTATGAATATACCGCTCTTTTTCAGTTGTTTTCATTTATATTAATTCTCCTTTGGGCTGTGATTGCCTTATTTGTAACTGGAAGTACTATTTTAATTAATTTTTATGGAATGAACTTAAGTACCCCACAACTAGGTATTATACCTGATGTTTTGTATTATACTGGACTTACAATATTTATTCTTACAATCTTGGCTAACCCAAATTATATTTACAGAATACCCATGAATATTAGAGATATTGTTATTCTCTCAAAAATAGGTGTAGCAGTCTACGGGATCGGTATGACAGCAGAGGAAAAGAGCTTAGATGAGCAGATGCTAGCAGGGTTTCTGAGTGCTGCCAACTCTTTTGTTCAAGAAATGCAACCTAATTTTGAAAATGAGGAACTGAAGATTATTGAATCAACTCATAGGAAAATTCAGTTGCTATACGGTCGAAGAATTGGGATTAGTTTGGTATCACTTCAAGAAAATTGGTATCTAAGAAACTCAATTCAGTCTTTCCTGAATTATTTAGAAACAGTCCAGGATCCAAGTGATTTACTTGATTCTGGTCAATTTTATGACGATGATGAAATTCGAGTATGGTTAAAACTGTTCTTCCCGTATTTAGATATTGATAAAATGCAAACGTATTAAATCAGATCCCCTAGCTCAAAAATACTCTTCTCTAAGAATTTGTAAAATACTCTCTAATAACTACCTTAGATTCTTTGTTCCTGTAAACAATTTTTAATGAGTCAGAGATATGATACTCTATGAATTTGGAAAAGCAAAAAGCGAATCGAGAAGAAGAGCCTTGGAAGGGCCCAACAGGTGTTTTATTTTTTCTCAATGTTCTTTTCTATGTTTTTGCATACGGTTTCTCAGTCTTATTAAAATTTGAGGGAAACCCAGTTTATATAGACATTTTTTCAATGCCAAGCACTTCAGTCGTGGTTTTTGGGCTATCATTCCTTACTTTATCAGATGGCTGGTTTTGGCAAATTATTACTAATATATTTCTACATGCAAATTTGGCACATCTGTTTGGAAATATGCTATTTTTGTTTATCTATGGATTTGCTCTTGAAGAGAGAGGATTTTCCGATAATGAAATTTATCTTGGTTTTATTCTAACAGGTATTCTTTCATCCCTCGTATCAATGTTTTTTTTACCCTATACAAGTTTCTCACTGGGTGCATCAGGAGCAATCTTTGGATTGCTTGGAATGATTATAGCCTGGGCAAAGGTTCATAGAAGTGACATTTGGAAGCGACAGGTTCTACTTGGAATTCTATTGTTTGTCTTTTCTTCAGCGCAACCAAACGTGAATATTTTTGCACATTTATTTGGTTTAATTTTTGGTTATCTTATCTATTTTACACCCTTATTCAACAAATCTCTTTCTGTACCTCAATAGTTTGTTCTGAATATACTGACCCTCATTTTTAACCCATAGGACCCAAGATAGAATTAAGAATCCAAGGAAAAGAAAACTGAAATTCGTGATTTGATCTTGACCAGTGTAATACTCAAGGTTTGCAAAGATATCAATTTGAGTGCTTGATACTATTTTCCCATTTTGTAGAATCGGAATCACCAAGGTATAAGCCCCATAAAAATCAAATCTAAACTTATGAAAGAATTCATTGTTGGTCCTGGTAATATTGAACTGTGTGATAAAGTAAGGGGCTTCCTTGTGGATTAAGAAGGCTTGCGTACTTTGAGGTAAATTCAATTGTGTTTTATTACTGAATTGAATTCCTTGTAAATTAAAACGAATATCTTCATACATTTTTACAGTTAACTGATTAGTCCCCGTAATAAGTTTCCCATTCAAAAGCATGTTTGCTATCGGAACTTGGTCTGAAATCAGCCAATTGACAAGACTGGACGCCATACGATTATAGAAGATAGCATCAGTTTGCGTGCTTCCATAATTTAGCAATTGGCTTGTGAAGGGTAAAACTGATGAGAATACTGCAACTCGCCCTTTACCTGAATTAGCCGCAGCTGCAAGTGTACTCTGTCCAAATGTAGCCAATTTAATCACGTCTTTCGATAGTAAATCAAGCTGAGGACCAAAACTAAGAATTGAGCCCTGTGCTGGTATAATTTTTTGAAATTTGTTAATTTGTGCATTAACAGGAACTTTTGTAAAGTTATAATCTATTCTACCATCATTATTGTTGTCAGTGATTATTCTTATGGGAACATTTTTGTTATTTATATTCATGTTTAAAATTTGATTGACTGATTGAACTGCAAATGGTCCTACTGGTTGGTTTTCATTAACAAAGGTGCCTCCGTTAGCTAAAATGAGGAGACTCCCGCCCTGTATGTCAACAAATTTGCGGATAATTTCGACTTCAACAGGAGAGTATGCATAGTTCGGGTCAGCAATAATAAGTAAATTGACACCATTCAATGTTGATTTAGTAATAGTTTCATGATTCACGGCCACACTAAACCCATTTAGTCTTAAAAGATTTCCGAACTCGTTGAATTTTCCCTGAGGTCCATTATTATAATAATATCCTGGTTGGTTAGCAGTCCCTTCTTTAGATACATCAAACAGAATTTTTCCCCTTTCAAATGTTGATGTGCTAAAATATGTTATATTCATAAATTTCATTTTTTGAGCTGTAGATGATTCAATAAAATAGAGTTCAGCTTTATTTTGGATCACCCTCTTATCATTTATAGTTATGTTTACATTGATAATATTCTCTCCAACATTTAATTTGACCAATTTGGGCATTTGAATGCTTACGTTCCCATACTTATAGTCAACTCGTGGATTCACGGTCAAGTTTCTTGCACTAAAGACAGAAATATTGAAGCTTGAAGTTGAACCAATAATATTGTTAACAAACCAACTGTTTGGTTTTCTCACTCTATCATAACCATTGTTTCTGTATTCAGTTCCGTCATGGATCACGATTGGATTAGAATTGGCAAACTCTGTAGGGTCTTGATTTGTCGAGAACATTTTATCTAAAATTAGATATGATTTGGTAAAATTTACCAACCCACGTCCTTGAACTTCAACATTAACTCCTAAGTCCTTGGCACCAGCTAATATTGCTTGTTTAATATCAGATGAGGTAGCTTGTGGAAAGGCCTCTCGTAGTAAGAGAGCTCCAGCAGAAACATGAGGCACTCCCATTGAGGTTCCACTTTTTACTGAAGGGACATCATGAGGACCAACAGATACAATTTGAACTCCTGGTGCAATAATATCGGGTTTATTCAAGTAAGATGGAGGAACCGATGGTCCTTGGGAGCTTAATCCCCAAACTTGTTGTTGATTGATAGCTGCTCCTACACCAATTACATTGGGGAGTGCTGCAGGAATACCAATAGTTGAACCTCCCAAAACTCCATCGTTTCCAGCGGCAGCGACTAACAAAATGTCTTTTTGCTGAGCCGCTTTTACCAACTTATAGTATAAATCAGATGTACCGTTATAATTTGTAGAGCCAAAGCTCATTGAAATAACGGAAACATTTTTCGAGATTGCCATATCTAGACCTTCGAGAACCCAAGCTGATTCTCCAAATCCATAACGGTTTAACACTTTGATTGAATCTACCTGGGCAAAGGGTGCCACACCATGGCTTTTATACTGCTTAAGTTTTCCATTTACATTATAAATTCCATTTCCAACAGCGATTCCACCAACATGAGATCCATGTGTTGAATGATCAAAAACACCCTCAGAATTTGCAAGATATGGAATAGCAAAATCAAAAACTCTAGATTGGGATAAATTTGAGAGTGTTTTGAATGCAGCCAAAGAATTATTGATTCCTGTGTCGACAATTGCCATCCGCTGATTTTCTCCAAAGAATCCTTTGTTCCAGAGATAATTAAGACCAATCCATGAGGTAGATGTATCTAATAATGTACCTGATAAAACTGTGGAAAGTGAATCAAGATTTTCAAAATACTTATTATGTGATGATAGGGCGTAACTGTTAAATTGACTTGTTAAGGTCTTTTGCAATCCCTTTAGTTCAGGTATTTTTTTGGAATTTTGGATGGAGATTGCTGGAATGTTCTTAAAATCGTATACAATTTTTATTCCTGAATTCAGAAGTTTAGAGATCGCTGCTTGTTTATTGGAAAATGTGTCAAAATTTAATATTTTTTCCATCGAAACAGACTTTAGATTGCTGGGTAGAATTCCTTTTGATGTTTTCATTAGGTTTGGGTTTTGAACTAATGGGTTAGAATCAATCAAGTTTCTATTTTTCTGATATAGAGAACTTTGTTCTTGATGAGTAGAAATTATATTTTGTTTGGCATGAGTTTCAGAGATATTTTGAAATGAGGGATTTGACACGGTGAGAATTGGAGATATTAAGATACATATAAGGAGAGTTGTAAAGAGAAGATTCTTACCCATTAAATTACTCAAACTCAAAAGAAATTATAACCTTTGTTTGCCAAAGATAGATATTGAACTGAATTCTATTATTATCTAATCATTTCATGTGAGAAGTTCAACAGAAGATTTACCAACTAAAACTGTATGCTCATGTTGTGATACCAATGCTCGTTTAGATTTTTCTATTAATACAGGATATTTCATGATTATTTTCCGTTTTAGCAAGAACTGTATTTTTTTGTTTATTTCTTTTTTTTCAGCGAGTGTGTTTTTGTCAGTTACAAATCTTGGAGAAAAGGGTAAAATACCCACCTTTTGATAAAAATCATCAAAGATTTTGTTGAGTTTTTCATGATTTCCCTTTGGTTTCTTTATTATTCGGAAAATATTTGATACTTCAGATTCTTTGATAGCACCAGTCATTGTTGATGCAAATGGTTCTATTGCATAGACCTTTCCTGATTCGAATTCACTTGCCCCCAAAAATTGCGCCCCTGAATGGTTTGGAACAGACACACCTGCATGAAGAACATATCGTTTAATTTGATGACCTGATAATTCCTTTATTGGATTAAATCCTGCTTGAGTTATAGTGGATTCAATAATCTTACCAATAGTTTTAAGTTTTTGACCTGCATGGACGTTCTCAACAGCTTTTGTTAATGCAGTTTTAGTGCTATTTACCAAAGAATCTGTATCATCAGAAAATGAGACTGTAACTGCTGTGTCTACTATATATCCATCAATATGAACACCCAAATCAAGTTTAATCACATCTCGCTCTCCAATAATACGAGTGTCTAATATCTCAGGGGAATAATGTGCAGCTTCATAGTTTACTGAAAAGTTGGTTGGAAAGGCTGGAATGCCCCCCAGTTCACGAATTTTGTTTTCGATCTCTTCAACAATTTCATATGCATTTTCTCCGGGTTGGATTAATTTTTTTGCAAGTTTCTTGGCTGATTTTGAAATTCTTCCGGCTTTTCGATACTTAGAAAGAATTTCTTTTCCTGAGGTGTTTATTTGTGACATTTATGGCTAGATTTCCTTCAGTTACGTTAACTTTTAGGCTTTCCACTGAGGCATAGCCATAAAATTGGTTACCAACGTACCAAATTCAGAAACAAACAGTGGGTCAGAAGTTACTATCCCATAGGGTTCTTTAGAGTTTAAAGGTCTTGCAACCATTATCTCCTCGGCATCTCGGGTAACTATAACCATGTTCATTCCTCCTCGATATCTTGATTCGTCATGCTCCCTAAGTTGTATGTTGTTTTCACTTTTACGTAGAAACTCAACTATTTTTTCATCCTCTGAAGTATGCTGCTTTCGGTCGGTAATAATTGTAACTGCTGTTCTACTATATTCCTCCCAAATCTTCGGATTCAACCAATCAATATTAGGAGAAATAATGGTGAGCTTTGATTTAGTTCGACTTATGATACCATTGAGATTCGCTTCAACTGCCTCTTTAGAAGCGTCTACATAGGTAGTTTCAATGATCTTAGGCTCTATCCCTTCACTAGTTTCCGCTATTGTTTTTAGTAATTTTATAGATTTCGCAGTTGCTTGCAGAGTTTCTTCAATAATACCAGGGATCTGTTCTATTGATTGTAATACATTCCCTTCATTTTTAGAATTCAATTCCTTAAGTGTCGTTGTTAGTTTTGAACTTAAACTATCAAGATCATTGTTTACTGTTGAATAGTTGGATTGAAGATTAGAGATAGCTTCATTGTACACTTTTTGAATGAATTCAGAGAATTTTACATAATTTCCTTCAATCCCTTTGTCCACAATCTCTATATACTCATCGTTTACTTTATCAAGAGATTCATAAATGCCTTTGAGCATTGTACTTGCGCTTTCTGATGCCTTAACAACTGAATCCTCAATTACCTTAGTTGGTTGGTTTGTGGCTGATTTTAATCCTTCAATCTCATTCTGAATAAACTCAGACACAGTCTCATTAGTGTTTTGCACTGAAGAATTCACTGAAGTTAAAAGCTCATTTAACTGCTCAGTCGTCAAATTTTGATGATTTAAGGTTAAGGATTTCATTGACTCAACTTGGGTTGAATAAATCTTTAAATGAGATTTATCAATTTCCTTTGTTTTATTCATCACCGATGTTCTAAACTTTTCTATGGATTTATTAAAATCAGTTTGTAGTTTCTCTCTCAACTTCTCTACTGATACAATTAGTTCTTTTGAATATGAATCAATTTTCTTTACCTCTGTATCAATTTTAGAGAATCCCGTAAGAGACTTATTAAAATTGGTTGAAAGTGCTTTTTCTACTATTGCTTTTTCTTTTTCAACAGATGCTTTAAAATCCTTATCTAGATTATTTGTGTCTGTTTTGATGGTAGCTAGTGGCTTTGACACATTTGTTGTTAATGAGTCAGTTGATTTCTTAATCCCCTTAACTGCTGATTGGACTGCTTTGACTATGGATCCCACCGTCTCTTTCGTGTTCTTATCTTGAGTATTTTGTGTCGAATTGATAGTTTGTCCTGTCAATTTAATTATTTCGTCTTTAACCATACCGAGGTCTTCAGAGAATTTTTCAAACGAATCATCAATTAATTTAGACTGTTCTTCTAATCCCTCATCTAAATTGGAAGATTCTTTTGCCACAATTTCTTTGATTTCCTTACTTTTGGTCTCGACTGTTGTAGAAAGAACAGCTTTAACCTTGTCTACAATTTCATTCACTGATTCTAAACTTTGGTTTGCAATTTGTTTTACAAAAGTGTTTAATTCCGTCTCATGAGTACCTATCACTTTTGAGATTCCATCTGCTGTTTTACGGATTTTATCCTCAAATTCATCTTTTAGAGTCTCTATTGTTGAATTTATTGATGTTATCTCTCCGTCAACAACTTCAATTAATTCAGATTGGAATGAATTTAGAAGTTCTACCAATTGATTAACAGCTTCAGAAATCCCTTCCATACTAGACTCTTGATTTATCAAGATTCTGTTTTCTTTGGAGTTGCCTTCAACACCAGTTGCTAGGTATTGTGCCTTCGAAATCATTTCGGTAACAGGCGACACAAAATATTTATTTAGCTCAGAAGACACTGTACCCTCAAATTTGGTGACAATTTCAAGACTAGAGGAAACCAATGTTTCCTTAAATGTCTCCTCATAATTTAGAATATCAGTTGTAAAAGTTGCCAGTACAGACCCGTAAGAGTTAGATTGATCATCAATTAAGTTTTCAACTCGTTCTAATTCATCCTGAACTGTTCTACTCAAACTATCTAATACTTCACCTTGAGTGGTCTCCGTATCACTCAAGGCATCGCCCAAGAATTTATCCAAGGATTGGGAAAGTCTACCAAAATCATTGGTTACACGTTTATGCTCTTCTAGTTTTTGTATGACGAAATCCTTTTTCCCGAATAACCCCTTTGTGTTTGATTCTAAGGCAACTTCAAGTTCTCTAAGATGCTGACTTGTTTTTTCTTTGAATGCCTCAAATTCTCGCTTTAAATTTCCAAGTTGGTCCTGATGATCATTAAATATCCTTTCAATATCAGTGGGTAGTTGTTCCCTTATATTTACAATATTTAATTCAAAATCAGACTTAAATTGTTTTAGCTTCGTTAGATTTGTGTTTTGTACTTTAGAGCTTGCACCGTTAAATCTGGACTCAGCATCAGAACAAGATTTTTTAAACTCTTCAAGCTGATTTTCTCTAACATCAGCTATGAGTTTCATAGAATTATCGATTAATTTCTTACTTGCAGCAGATGCTTCAATTTGTAATGATTCTGCATCATTATTTAAATCGGTGATTTGTTCATTCATCCTCGCAATAATATCTTCATGGGTTTCTCTATAATTTGTTAATTTATCTAGAGTCTGGTCAATTGCATTTTGAACCGAAGTACTGATTGTGTTGACAGATTGAACTTTTTGCTCGGTTGTGTTGGACACAAACTCCTTGACATATTTTTCGAGTGATTGTAATTTTTCATCGGAGATTTCAGTAACATTATCTTGAGTTTCACTTGATAATGAGTTATTTTTAGACTCCGTATTTTCAACCATCTTGTCTAAATTTGTTGAGACGTCAGAAATCAGATCTCCTAACCCAGACTCTAAGTCTGTCCTTGTATCATTTAAGAATTTAGTCACTTCATTTACAAGAAGATTCAAATTCTCTTTTACAAGATTAACAGTATTTCCTGACTCCTGCTTTAATGTCTCTTTGAACTCCGTATTAACAGATTTAATCTGTTCAAAAATCTTGGTGAAATCACTATTAACCTTTTTGTTTAATATATCGAGGTCTGATTTCAATTTTGTATTTGTCGTTTCTAATATCTTGGTTAAATCTTTTTCCGTAGAATTTAGGTTTTTGGTAACTGCATCAAGAATCTGTTTTAACCCTTCTAGTGCAGTGGATTGTGTTGATTCAATGGAAGACAATAGGAGGCCTTGAATATTTTCAATACTAGCTATTAAGCTTTGACTAAATTTATCTAAGGAAGTTTTGGCGACATCAATTGATTCTGATTTCAAAGCATCCTTTACTTTGATTAAATCTGCAAGAGTTGTTAGTATTAATTTAGAAGAGTCCTTTGAAGTTTTTTTCAATGATTCGAGAAGATCCACAAAATTTTGATGAACATCTGTTGTAACATTCTCACCAGCTTCGTTTGCTGATTTGTTTATTGTCTTCGAAATTTCATCAACTGAGGAGTTAAGTGACTTATCTATCTCTATGATATCAGTCAACTGTTTGTCTGTTATTTCAGAGAGGCTCTGGGTGATAGCTGTTGTACGTGCATTTGTATTCATCGCCACCTCATTAACATATTCTTGGATTTCACCTGTTATCTCATTTCGAGTGTTCTCAAGGTCTGCTGAAAATTTGTCAAATAATTGTTTAATGGACTCCGATTGTTCAGTCTTTTGTATTTGAAGCTTTTCATCTGCAGTTTTGAGATCAACACTTAGTTTACTTAAAGGAGCTATGATTACTTGTTTTATTTCATTACCGAGTTCTTTCCCTTTAGTTTTTAAATTAGAATCTGAAAGTGTGACTTCCTCTTTTAGTGTAGCGCTTTGTTGTTCTGTAACTTTTTTAACATCGTTTTCAAATTCATTTAGGGTTTTATCCTTGTTTCCGATAAAATCATCTAATTCAGAGTCAATTTTTGATTTTGTTGTATCCCAGCTACTTTTTACCTCATCACTGACTACTGCCAGCTTTTGTGATAGTTTTTCGCTAAGGTCTGCTGAAAGTGCTATTTTTGGAGAAACTGGGATAAAAATACTCATTTCACCATTTGTTGATTTTACTTCTTTAACAAGACCCTTAGTTTTAAGTTGGTCTACCGCTCCTCTAATCTCTTCCAAACTGGTAGAGTCAATATATGTGTAAATTTGTCCTAAGGTTCTAAACCCAAAAGTAACTAGATTAGTATAGGTTTTTGCCTCTATTTCCGAAAATCCGAGATCACTTAATTCTGTTGCTATGCTCATCTAAACATCCCTCGTATCTTTAATTATGCTATTTAACAAATTGTTAAGAATTTTTTCAATATCCTTAAATTGATCATTCATCTCTTTGCTACCAGATTTACTCAGGTCTTTTGCTTGATCTGTTAGTTTCTTTAGATTCGAAATAAACCGTTGGGTATTTAGATTTGATTGCTCATTATAATGAGTTTTTGTTTCGTTTAAAATTTTCTTAAAATCAGTTGAAAGAATATTAATTTGTGTTTCAACTAAGGATTTGTTTTCGTTTCCCAACTTCTCAATTTCAGACCTTAATGTTGCAAATGACTTTATGGCATCTTTCCTGTTGTTTTGGAGTTGACTATTTATAATCTGAAGAGTGTTCTGAATTTGTTTGGATTGTTCTTCTGTCAAAGAATCAATATTTGAATATAAATTCTGTTTTAAAACCTCTACTTCACCCCTTATTTCTCCAAGAGTTGACCTTGTTTTATTAAGGTGTGTATCCAACAAATGAACCATTTGTTTGTTGTAGGCATCTATAATATTTTTAAGAGTTCCTTCAAGTTCTCCTTCAAATGAAAGGACAGTGTCTTGAAGTTCCGCAACCTCCAGAGAAAAGTGAGAATCGATTTCACTGTGCAACCTTGCAAGATTTGATTGTAAGTGATTTATTGTATCACTTATAATTTCATTTACAGCTTCTTTTGTCCCTGCAACTCCGCTAAATACTTTCTCTACCTTAGACCCTATAGCGTCTTGAAATTCATCCTTCAGATTCACTAGAGATTCAGACAATACCTCTTCGTTAAGTTCTAATATAGTTTTTAGTTCTGAATTTACCTCGTCATTTTTTGCCGCAATTAGGTCCAAGGATTTGACCGTAGATTCAGTTCCTAATGATTGTAAGCTTTTTGTGTATTTCTCAAAATTAGAATTTTGAGTGTTGAGATTATCAGTGACTAAAGAATTCAAAGTATCAAGAGTTAAGACAAGGGTTGATTCTTCTTGATCGATTATCTGCTTACTGTACTCCTCCATGTTTGCAAAATTTGTGTTCAAATCCTCTTCCATATTTTTAATATCTGAGGTGCTCTGTTGGTCTAACTGATTTAGGTCTTGAGTAATTTTGTCTGTTGTCTCTTCATTAGATTTTTTTATTGATTTAATAATCTGAGATTCATTTTCCTCAACATTTTGCCCAAACTGCTGTATTTTTGACTCCATCTTACCCTTTAGGGAACTCAATTCATTGTTAATTTCATTGGTTTTTGCTGAGACCTTTTCATTTATTGACTTCAATCTATTTTTGTAAATATTCTCTTCTTCTGCCATAATCTCACCTTAATTTGTTATATAATTTTGCTTTTCAAAATAAGCCTTGTGTACGGGTAACTCTTCGAATGATATAATTGCCTGGTTTCTGGTCTGTTGAGCAGATTTCTTTTCATTAGCCTCGAGAAACGATTTTATTGATTTTTGATAGATTGACCGAGCTGCGTAATGGAACATCTTAAGGTCAATCTGATCCGCATGACGACGGTACCTCCTCCCAGCTTCTCGATAGTTTGCAATTGATCTCCATTCAATTCCCGCCTTTTTAAAATACCTCCCTGATTTGTGGTAAATTTCTGCAGCATAATAATTGTGATCTTTCATTGCAAATTTCTTAGCGATTTGTTCTGAAAGTTCTCCCAACCTCTCATAATTTTGTATCTTTTCTAACCCTGAGGTAGATATATCTAAAAACTCCAAGGATGTATTGATTAAACCATTTTCCAATGCAATTTCTGAGGTTTTAGCAAATTCTGTGGCTAAACTAAAAATCAAGTTACGATCCGAAATATTTCCCATCGTTCGTTTAATGATATTTACATCCTCTTCATAAGGAAGTTGTTTTTCACTTGAAAGTGATTGAACTCTAGACAGGAGGAGTAATATCTCAGTTCTTGGGTCGATTGGTAAAAATACCTGTTTGATTAATTCCCAGATTGCAGGACTAATAAAACTATAGAATTCACCATCCTGAATTAAAATTAATCCTTCTTGTAGTCTCTTTATAGTTTCGATGTCGCTATGGGCAGTCAAGTCTGACTTTTTAAAATGATTTACTTCTGACTTTGACATTTGTGATAAGAGTTCAACTTCAATGTTAGATAGACCAAACGCTATCTGCAACATTCCAGAAGTGATCTTGGTAAAATCAAGGTTATGAGAGAGCAGATATTGTCGTAATTTAATGTCAAATGGGAGTCGTGTTGAAACACTTAGAATTTGTTCTCTTTGTGTTTTTATTAATTTTCCAATACGACGCATCATAAGTTCAGCATCCTTGAAATCAAAAGCACTGATCGTTATTTCTTTGCAGATCCCCTCTGGACATTTAATCAAATGTTGTGTAGATTTTAAACCGGTGGTCACAAAAAATAAATTATATCCTCGTTTGTGCGATTCTGTAATTATACTCCTTATAAGATCGAAAACAGAGTATTGTTCATAATATGAAATTCTTTCTAGATTGTCAAGAAACACTCCAATTTTTTGTCTTTCCTGTTTAAATTTGGAATTCACCTTATCCAAATTTTCAAAAAAAAGTGTAAGAAATTCGTTCCTATTTTGTTCTGAAATTTCCTTTTTGAAAAACAGTTTGCTTTGTGCTAATGAAACCTCTCCAATGCTGGTTCCAGTTTTTTTCTGAATAAAACTTCTCCATTCAGGAGAAAGGTTATCTAGCTTTTCCTTAAAGCCATTAAAAAGTGAAACCATGTTATCAGGGTTAATTGGAACCTCCAAGCTAAAGACTATCGCTCCCCTCGTCATTGCTGTTTCCATAAATTTTCTCATTAATGATGATTTACCCGAGCCTGCAACTCCAGAAATATGAAACCAGTTAGGAGCGGGTTGGTCATTAATTATCTCTTTGATAGTCTCATCAAATAGGTTTAATTCATCAACTCTTCCAACAAAATCATTGGGGTTAACCAGTGAGATTACTTCTTCAAATGAGATTTCCATGTTATCCTAACCTTGTTCAAATTAGTTTAAGCGGTAACCTATAAAATTCTAACCTTCTAGTAAAAAGAAATTGTTCGCTATTTGTTAGATGTTTATTGTAAGTGAGTCTCTCACCCCAGCTAATGGATAGTTTGGATCTATCTTGAGTATTGATTTTATACCAATCTTTACTAAGTCCTTATACGGGTGCTCTTCTATTGTTGTGACCATTCGGTTCAAAGAGTTTATGCTTTCTAGCTCACCCAAAGCCCATAATGCTGAAATTTTAACTTGGATGTTCGGATGAGACAAGAGGTCTCTAATGGTACCTTCAGAAAATTTATAATGTTTTAACCCTAATCCAATGACCAATCCACAGATTGATCCTTCAGTTAATTTCTCTTCCTTCAATTTATTAAGTAACTCTTCATCTGTGTAGTATTCAAGTTTGCTTGATAGCAAAATAGAACCCAACTTAACCATCTCATGAGGGTGATTCTCTAATTCCTTATATATTTTTGAAAATTGATCCTGTGAGCGAAAAATCACCCACCTAAATGTCTCCTTTCTACCTTTGTATCCTATACCGACTGCATAATCTGAGTCTATCTCTTCCAAGTCCTCAGGAAATACCACTAAAAGAAAAGGAAGAAAAAGTGGAAGTGTTCGCCAACTAAAATGTGAAATTGCTGCCTGACTTCCAATAATATAAAACATAGAAATCCCGAGTAAATACAAACTTGAAATTACCCGTGGCCTCCAGGAGCGGGAGAAAAAATATCCATAGAGTTGAGCTCTTCTCATAAAGAAGAAGGCAAATGAAAATGCTACAGCTGGACCTACAACAAATAAAAGTATATAATAAAGAACATTTAATGATGTTAGCTGTTCAATTTGTCTGTATACAGCATAAATGAATAGTAGATATAAATAAAGAAGACCAAAAATTAACCCGAACATTCTTGGATTTGAAAACCTGTTTGATTTGACTGTAAGGAGTTTACTTTCCTCTAAATAGTCAAGGTCTGGTTTCACAACCAGAGGGTAAAGATGATTCAAATTAAAGGTCTCTTCTTTAATAGTTAATTGTATTAACGGATCTGGATCTGGGAAATATTTAAACAGAATTGGTAAGACAAACCTAAGAATCACAATTGCAATAATAAATCCGAGAACTAATCCTATTATGGAAGTGGAGACAATGCTTGATGTTGCTGAATTTATTAGGCTGAATATTAATGCAATCACAAAGAAGGCAAGGATTATTAAGAATAATGATTTATATTCCCGTCTAATACCAATATATGCTGATTTAAAGAATTCTATGGTATCCTGATACCCCAAAATCAATGATACAGGAGAAAGTATTAAAAGAGCAATCCCCAGAAAATTCAAAAATGTAAAGGTCTGTGAGGTAAAGAAGGCCCCACTTGAAAGAAATGGAATATAGCTATCAACAAATAAGGTTAATAGCTCTTTAGAAACATCTTGGAAGAGTGAATTTGGCTGTAAAAGTGGAACTAAAACCGCAAAAAGTAAAACTGACCAGAAATTTTTTGTCTTTAAGAGTATAAACCCAGCAATTATTCCATAAGTAAAATTCAATACAAAAACCAAAGAAACTGATCCCCAAGCAGAAGGTGAGAATATTCCCATAATGTTTACAAATGAAATTGCTTGAATTATTGCCACAACCAAAATTGAGACACCTAATCCAAGTTTGTTTATTCTCGAATAATTTAATAATACGCCCCTAAGTAATATTTCTACTGCAATATAACTTAATATGAAAGAAATAAAAATTATGATTCGTTCACCTATTAAATTCGTAGCAGGTTTAATCTGAGTATAAACGCTAATAGTAAAGCTATCTATTGAAAATTGATTACTATTGAACAGAAATATAGTTTGCTGACCAAAAATTGAGACTAAAGATTGAGTGAAAATAAATTGGAACAGCAAATACAAACCAACACCCATGAAGGTTAAATAGAGAGTAAATAACTTCGATTTCCTTCCAAGGATAGGGCTATAGTTCATTTTTTCTTGACTCATTTTATTCATCGATGCAAGAATAGTCAAAAATGGAATTAAAAATGCTATTGCAAGTGAAGAATTAATAATGAATCGGTATTGACCAGGGAAACCCCCGTTAATTATATCTCCAACATTTCCAAGAAGAGCTCCAAGTACATTATTTCCAAAGATAAAGCCCATGATTAGACCAATTAAATAAGCTGGGAATAGGATTCCGTAATAGAAATTCAAAAATTGAGGTCCATTTATCTTATTAATCCAATTTTCTGACAATTTACTCATCTTAGTTTTCACCCTCCTGTTCCTCAATAGTCAAGATCATGTCAACTCGACCCTCTTCCTCTGTTTGTTTCTCTTTATACTTTCTATAAAAATATCGACCTGTTAGAACAGCTATAATTGTGAGAACTAGATAGAATGTACCTCTTAATCGTAAATTCTGCACCACAGGAACATTAATTGAAAGGTTGTTATCGTTCTTTGTGATCTCGTTTACCTGGTTGTTAATGTCAACTGAAACAACAACAGAGAGAGTTTTAGTATCAAACGGTAGAAATTGATTGAATTTTAGTTCTATCGTATTATTAACGGGAAGAAATGTTACTGTATTTTTTGCGACTTCTTTTCCATCAATTGTAACAGTATAAACGAATTCTCCAGCTGGAAGTGAACCATTTGAAACTATTTTAACTATAATTGTTTGAGAAGAAAACTCTTCAGGGGGCTTTGGAAAGAAAGTAATTGAATTAACTGCTAAATCGATAAACCTGTACCATGTAGATTTTACTCCAGTCACATTTCTAAACAATGTTTGTGAGTTTAAGGGGAGCGGTAAGTATGCCATACTCGGTGACATTGGGTTCCCGATTTTCCCAGGTGAAGTCCCTATACCAAATAGAGAATGATTTGCTACAAGTACAGAAGGAACAACTTCTGTTAAAATTTCATGTGTGTCGTATTTTGAATAGACGGGAATGTCTCGATATGCCACTCTGTATTGATTTGTATCAAAATGAAGTAAAGTCATGTTAGTTTGTTGATTTATTACGGAAAATGATTCACTAAATCCTGAAGAGTAAGCAAAGAGCTCCCCGGCTCGCATCTCTGGTGCAGCCATTAGTTCAACAGAAGATGACCTCAATATTCCACCATAAGCAATATTGATTTCAACAGAAACCGAAATATCCCCTCTTAAGCTTTTGATACCACGAATTGATGAAGTCAACGGCAACACGGTATCACCGAAAATCGCGAGCTTTTTAATTTGATTGTTAACATATTGAATCTGAAGTTCCGTAGGATGATCTGTAAATATACGAATTTTAGATAAATCGACTTGATTGTTGTTTAAGTTATATAGGTTTCCACTAAAAATATAATCTTTACCTCTCAGAAACTTTGGAACCGCCATGCTTGCTTTATAACCACCAATTGTTGTATAAAATGCCCCTATGGTTGACCTAGATGTGTTAATATAAGCTCCGCTTGTTACTGAAAACATTTTCATAGTGTTTGGGATAAATATCCTTCCTGATTTTACTGTTCCATTTCTGTGTCTAATGTTAACCTGGGTATCCTGTGTTTTTGTAAATATAGCTATGAACCCATCAAATGGAGCGCGGTACTCATAACCTGCCATTCTAATTGGTAAGATTGTATAACTAAAAGAATGATCCCAAGAGATATCCTGAGTGTTTCTCTGTACGATAACTTGGACTGGAGAAGTTGTTCTAATTAACGAACCATTAGTCAACCCTCTTGCATTGTCAGGGTCCAAAATAATAGTTTGTGGGGTTCGAATCTGAGATTGTGTAACTCCAGCTTTATCTTGAGCAAAGGTTGTAATGAGAACCGATGGTTGAATAAAGGTAATTTGGATAATGGATTTTCCGTCAGCATGACTAGAGTTAAAGATTAAGGGAACATAATAATCAAAAAATTGAGGTGACCCCCCACCTCCTCCTCCTCCTCCTGCAGGAGGTGTCCCAGGATCTCCCTCAGAAGAATCGGCCATTACTGAATTTGGATTTCCTAGGCTTATAATAAATAAGATTACCAAGCAAATTCCAAAAGTTTTCTTGGTAATATTTCTAACCACAATTCTTAATTCATTAAAGCATTTATCAAACTACTGTTTAAAGGCATAAGAATTTTTAATTCTTTTAACTTAACTTTTCAGACCTTTAATCAACTGTTTCAAAAGAATTAATCTTACAAATTGGATTCTGGTTAATCATTGGGAAAAAAGATCCAAAGTTGTAAGAATGTAAAGGTAATAAACTCCATTCTGGCTATCAATAGAACCAGCTTTACCATTGTCTAAACAATTTTAGGGATAGTATATAAAATAACTGAAGACAAAAAACAATATGAGTGAATGCCAAGATCAATTAACCCTCAAAAATGTTTTAACAAATATTTATCAAAAAGGGTTTTAGCTTAACTCAAATTTATATTAACAAAATTGAAAAAAAGATAGATGCGAGCCGTTGTCTTAAAAAAAACAGGTAATGCTGATGTATTAAAAATCACCAATGTTGAAAAGCCTAAAATCAAAGAACATGATGTTTTAATTCGTGTAGCATATTCTGGAATAAATTATGCAGATCTACTTTCTAGACAAGGATTATATTCTTGGTCACCGAAACGACCTTATATTCTAGGCTTAGAGGTTTCAGGCACAATTGAACAGGTTGGTGCATCGGTAAAATCCTTCATACCTGGTGATGAAGTAGTAGTGGGTACTCAGAGTGGAGGGTATGCAGAATATATTGCAATGAATGAAAACTTTGTCCTGAGAAAGCCAAACCATCTAAATATGAAAGAGGCAGCAACTTACCCCGTCAATTTTTTCACTGCTTGGGTCACCATTGTAGAGATGGGAAGATTAAAAGAAGGAGAAAAAATACTCGTTCAGTCTGCTGCAGGAGGAGTAGGCACCGCCGCGGTAACGATTGGCTCAAAGCTAGGGCACAAGGTATTTGGAACAACTGGAAGTCCACATAAAGAACAAATCATTAAGAAGTTGGGGGGAATTCCACTTTCATATGATAATTTTGATGATAAACTAAGGGAAACTGAGACGTTCCCTGAATTTATACTTGAAATGATGGGAGGAGAGGTATTTAATAGATCTTTAGATATTTTGTCTCCCTTGGGTAAATTGGTGTCAATCGGTGCAACTTCAATACAAGTCAACAAATTTAACCCAATTAGCGTTTACAACGCTCTTAAATCAATCCCTTCTGTTAAATATAAAAATCTTCTTAGAAGTGGAAAAGGGTTCTTTGCGGTTCATGTCGGATATTTGTTAAATAAACCTGATGTATTAAGACCGATGTGGGAACAAATGAATGAATTCACAGAAAAACATAAATTACGTCCAATTATAGAAGATTCTGCTGTATTTAGTCTAGAGACAGCTTCAGAGGCACATAAGTACATACACTCTAGAAAAAATATAGGGAAGGTTCTGTTAAAAGTTAATTAACATGATTGAACTTTTTATCAAGGGACTTTCGAAACTAAATAATTTAATATTAAAACAGAAATTAGTTGGCTAGGCGTTTCAGTTCAATATCAAGCAACTTTTCTACTTCTTCCGCAGACTCCAATGCCATCACCTTATCTTTAATTTTAATGGCTGTCTCCATGTCGAGTTGAGAAATTATTGACTTGATTTCAGGTATAAGGTTAGGTACCATACTAAATTCCTTGAGTCCCATACCTAAGAGCAAAGGAACTGCCTTTTTCACTCCAGCCAATGCACCACACATCGCAACAGGAATATTATTTGATTCTCCAGCATTGATTGTCACTTGTATAGCTTTCAAAACAGCAGGATGAAATGAATTAAATAAGTATGATAGATTCTCATTTGTACGATCAACTGTTAACACATATTGAGTCAAGTCATTAGTTCCAATACTAAAGAAGTCAGAATGATTTGCAAGAAGGTCTACAATAAAGACTGATGCTGGAGTTTCGATCATAATGCCCAAAGGCAAATTTTTATTAAAAGCTAGATTTTCTTTTTCCAAATCTGATTGAACCTGTTGTATGTATTGTTTTACGAATTGAATATCTGCAATACTGGCAACCATCGGAATCATAATTTTAACATTGAATCCTATACTTGCCTGTAAAATTGCTCTAAGCTGAGTTTTAAGTAAATCAGGATATCGACGATATAAACGAACTGCTCTAATTCCCAAGAAGGGATTTAATTCCTCAGGAAAATGTAGATAATTCGGATGCTTGTCTCCACCTATGTCTAGTAATCTCACAACTATTTCCATTTTTGGATATTCAGAAAAAATTTCTATTAATGATTGAATCTGATGACTCTCATCTGGAATAGATGTTTCATTAATAAACATAAATTCTGAACGAAGCAACCCTATCCCCTCTGAGCCAAAATTTAGAGATGATTTAGCTGAGCTTACATTTGCGATATTTGACAAAACGTGAATACGAATGTTATCTTTGGTATAACAATCCTTTAATGAGAGGTCTTTGAGTTTTTCTGATCGCTCATTATGTGCTTTTATCTGACTTTTATATGTATTTTTTTCCTCTAATGTTGGATTAATGATTACCAAACCTGTCTCGCCATCAACTATTAACTCATCATTATTTGTGATTTTGTTTTTAGCTTCACCAATCCCAACTACTGCCGGAATACCTAATGTTCTGGCTAGAATGGCAGTGTGAGATGTGTATCCTCCTTTCTGAGTGATTATTGCTTTAACATAATTCAATGGTAAAGTTACTGTATCAGATGGGGCTAAATCCTCAGCTACAAGGATGACTTCTGATGTAAAAGTTAATTGTTCTTGTTCTGACACGCCTAAAAGATTTCTTAATATTCTTCGGCCAATATCCTCAACATCATTCGCCCTTTCTGAGATAATTGCGTCATCTAGCTGTCTAAGACTTTCTGCAATTTCTTTGATAGCCTTGTTAAGTGCCTCTTCTGCAGTTAACCCAGATTTAATTGACTCTGAAACTTTTTCCTGTAAGGACGGATCCTGTACCATCATTTTATGAGACTCAAAAATTGCAAGGTTTTTCTCGTTAATCACTCCTTTGTTTTTATTTATCAGATTATCTAGTTGTTTTACAGCAAGCTCTGTAGCATCATTAAACAGTTTGATTTCTTTATCATAACCATAAAATTCCCTTGAAGATGGTTTAAGCTCATGCTTTTGATAGAGAAAGGCCATACCTATCTGAATCCCTTCAGACACACCAATTCCTTGGATCTTCAGCTCTTCAACCTGTTTATTCATTGAAATTGTTCTCCACTAACTCTTTTAATGCTGTAATAGCTTCTTTCTCATCAGAACCAGTGGCTTCAATTTCGATTTCATGTCCATAGCTTACACCAAGGGTCATTAGTTCTAAGGAGCTTTTTGCGTTTCTAAACCCAGTATTCCGGCTAATATTTTTTATTTTAATATTAGATGAGAATTTAGATGCAGTTTGAACAAACAAAGCCGCAGGTCTTAGATGAAGACCAACTTTATTTGTAATTTTTATTGTAACACTTGATACCATTGACTCACCCTAGTTTGTTCAATTCTTTGGTTCCCTCTGCTGCATTGTTGACCTCGACTAGAGTTTTCCCTGTGGATGCTTCAATAGCAGCGATAAATGAACCTTCAACCAGTGGAGCATTTGAAATCACAACGTTATTCTGCTTGGATTCATCAAGAAATTCTATTGCTTCCTTTGCACTGAGTACAGCACTTCCAAGATCAACTAATAAAAGAACACCAGATTCGTCATAAACAGAATTTATACCATTTAAAATCCCTTCAACTGATGTCCCTAGGGTTGATTCATCCAACCCTCCAGCAGAAACCACTTTTACTTTATCTGCAACCATCTGTTCCACTAATTCTTTTATTCCATCAGTAATTTTGCGACTATGTGAAATAAGAACTAGACCAACCACTAATATCACTCCACTACACTTGCAAGAGCCTTTAAAATCAGATCAGATGAGGTTGCCCCTGGATCCTGATGTCCAGCACTTCTCTCACCTAAATAACTTGCTCTACCCTTTCTTGCAACTAAGGGAATAGTAGCCTCTACTTGCTTGTCTGCTTCGCTTACAACTTTTTCCATGATTGTTTTAAGATCTGAACCATTACCTAATTCATTTCTAAATACTTCAAGTGCAGGTACCCAGACATCAACCATAGTTTTATCACCAACCTTAGCACCACCTATTTCCATAACTCCGTCTATACCATCTTTTAACGCCTGGTACAACTCTTCTGAAGTTAAAGAATCTGGGGTATCCTTGGTCGCAACTGACATTTTTCGGAAGATTCTCCCATAAAGTGGGCCACTTGCCCCTCCAACTGTACTCATTAAAGTCATGGCAATTGCCTTAAAGATGTCAGATATGGGTTTATCTTTATATGAATCAAATTTCTCCAAAACCTTGGAAAATCCTCGTTCCATATTTATTCCATGATCTGCATCACCGATTGCTGCATCTAGATCAGTCAGGTAATCTTTATTTTCTTTGATTGTCTCTGATACAGCTTTAATCCATTGTAAAATTTGAGATTTATTTATATTATTTGACATAATTTAATTCCTCCTAAGAGAAATAGGAAATTCCCTCCCTCTAAATTTATTTGGTATCTAAATTAAATTACCATTTAAGTCCTGGAGTGTGAACGGGTGCATCCCAAAACTTCAACATTTCATCATCTACTTTTAATAAAGTAATTGACGCACCTTGCATTTCTAAAGATGTTATAAATGGACCAATAAGATTTCTTTCAATTTTGATGTTCTTGGCTGTTAGCATCTGATCCATCTTACGATAAATAGCGTATAGTTCAGAAACCGGAGTTCCGCCCATACTATTAACAAATGCTATCACCTTATCACCAGTTTTGAGAGGTTCATTCGTGAGTTGTTTTTCAACCCATGAACCAGAACTTCTGTCAAATTCTTTAACTGTTCGAGTATAAGGGCCATCATCAAGAATTGCATTAACCATCATCTCTGTAATCTCATCAGCTGTTTTCATCTTATGTCGTTCACGTCCAGGTTCACCATGAATTCCAATACCAAATTCGAACTCATCTTCAGGTAGATCAAAAGTTGGTTTACCATGTGCGGGAACAGTACAGGATGTTAAGGCTACACCTATAGATCGTCCATTGGTGTTTACCTTCCTTGCTAAATCTGCACACTTATCTAAATCATAACCTGCTTCCGCGGCAGCACCAACAATTTTTTCTGCTAAAACTGTAATACCGACTCCTCTTCTACCAGCTGTGTAGAGACTGTCTTTGACTGCAACATCATCATCAGTTAGGACCTGTTGAACCTTAATACCATCTTCATGAGCTAGTTCTGCAGCTTCTTGGAAGTTTAAGACATCACCGGTGTAGTTCTTGACAAGAAATAGAACTCCTGCACCACTGTCCACCTTCTTGGCTGATTCATACATTTGATCAGGTGTAGGTGAGGTAAAAACCTCTCCTGGACATGCTGCAGTTAACATCCCCTTTCCAACGAAGCCACCATGCATTGGTTCATGACCACTTCCACCACCAGAGATGATTGCTACTTTCCCTGAGACTGGTGCATCAGCCCTATAGACATATTTTGGATCATGGCTTACCTTAACAAGATCTGGGTGTGCCCTAGCGACACCCTCGAGTTGCTCCTTAACTACATTGTTGACATCATTAATGAATTTCTTCATTAAACATCACCTAGAAGTTCTTTGGAATGAACACGCCGAACATCATGCCAAATATCCAAGCGATAATTGCCCCAATTATTGGACCCACTATTGGTACCCAAGCATAATTCCATCCAGAGTCTCTTTTGCCGGGAATAGGGAGTAAGAAATGTGCAATTCTTGGACCTAGATCTCTTGCAGGATTAATTGCATATCCAGTTGGTCCACCAAGAGATAGACCAATGCTCCATACTAAACCACCTATTAAGAATGGGAAAAGACCAGTTGGAATTACTGAGCTACCATAATTAGGGCTGTTTTGGACAGCAATCATGTAAATTCCTCCAATAAGCATGAAAGAACCAATAGCTTCTGTTACTGTGTTCCAAATCGGATCACTGATTGCTGGCATAGTTGAGAAGGTTAACAGCTTAAGATCTGCATCTTCTGTCTCCTCATAATGCCTATAATATGCAAGCCAAACTGTAACTGCAGCTAAAAATGCGCCTAAAAACTGACCACTAAAGTAGAGCATAGCATCTCCAAAAGTAACTGATCCCAATAGCATAAATGCAACTGTTACAATAGGATTAATATGTGCACCTGCACTTCCAAAAGCTTGGGCAGCAAACACACCCATCATGACTGCTAATCCCCAACCTGTTGTGATTACAATCCAACCAGAGTTCTGTGCTTTGGATTTGTTCAATAGGACAGCTGCCACAACACCGTCACCAAGTAGTACTAGTACGAATGTTCCTACTAATTCTCCGAGAAATATATTTGTGAAAAGAACCATTTGTTTTATCACCAGTCATCTAAAGATGACTGAGGGAATATATTGTAAGCCTTTATAAATCATTCTCATTTTCTAAAATGGTTATTCCAAAATTCTGATGTAATATAATAAATAATTCATTGTGTACATTTACTAGAAATATACCAATAGTGTATACAACTGATCAAGAGAGGAAAATACTGTAGAAAATCTAATTCTTCTCCAGATATTCTTAAAAAAAATATTATTTTGTGAAAGAAATTCGGTTATTTACATACGAAAATAGAAAAGTAATCTGAAAATGCTAGAACCACATCATCAAAATACTGATTTAATAAATCTTCAATCGATTGATTGTTTAATTCAGGAAGAGCGAAATGTGGGTTGAATGGAGATTTGGATTGATCTGATGTGGCTTCAATCAGGGAAAGCTTTTTTAAAAAGTGTTGTGAAGGAGTTTGCATATCAGTGGTCAGCTCAATAAAAATGACATACCCATTTGAATCTAAAACCCGCTTTATTTCTTTGAAGTAATCATGCAAATGTTCCGACCCAATTTTTTGGGTGGCAGACATTGAAATAAAGACATTAGCAAATTGAGATTTTACAGGTAGGGACTCAGGACTAGCCTGTAAATAAGTGATGTTTAGAACCCCATGTTGCTTAGGAATATTCCCATTGAAAGCTAAATAATATGATTGAATATGATTCTCCCGTTCGACAACAAATTGTTTTCCTATCTCCTCATAATAATTCGCAGCATCAATTACAAGTTTAAGATCTGATAATTCTGGCAAAACTCCAACAATTTTATCTTTTTTAAAATCATGACCTAGGTCACGTAGTAATAATGTAATAAGAAATAAGGTGGTTGTTTTTAAGTAGATGCGAGTTCTATCAAAGAAGTATCTATTCGCTCTCCCTAATTCATAGCCGCCTTTTGCTGTAGTTTGAACCATCGTGAACCTCCCGGATTTTCTTGATGATATAAGGCCTATTTGATCAAGTTTTCGTATGTCTCTGTAAAATGTGCTGAGTGGAATTTCTTTAACCGTTGAATAGAGCTCATTGATACTCTCTCGTAGATCTGTAACTGAAACCTCAACGATGGCATGAGAAAGTATTTCCATTTCTATCCAATCAAGATCAAACCCATTTGCTGAGTCATTAAATGCATTTAGATAACCCTCAGGGAAAAGATAAGGAACTTGATTCTCCAAAGCAAACTTAGCTAAATCAAATGTTTTTGGAATCTTATTCTTCAATGTTAATTTACTGAGGGTATCTATAGTCATTAGTCTTGTATATTCATACTAGCGGTTCCACTTTAATAAAACATTCTTTATTATCAAAAATTAAATTTAAATATTAAAAGTTTCTATATAACAATATTTTAAGATTCGTAGAACAAAATTTTTTTGAGATACCTATTAACCCTTTAAATTAGGTAAATCTTCTGGTCTAATTTCAAACAAACGTTTTGAATAGTTCATTTCACGGGTTCCAGCTAAAGTTATATATTCATCAAAAACACTTTTCAGAGTCGGTAAGGAGTTAAGATTTTTTAATTGACCAAATATCAATGGATTGATTATAGCTTGCCTCCCAATCATTACTCCAGAACAACCCATTTCCTCCAATAGATTAACATCTTCATGGGATTTGATATCCCCATTTGCGATGATCTCTTTTCCAGTGGCAACACATTCCACAAAGATATCCCATTTAGGGGGAACTTTATAGGACTGAGAACGATACCTTGCATGAACTACGAAAAAATCTGCATTTACTTTCTCAATTAATTTGAGATAGACTTTATCTAATGTTTCCTGCCGAGTCATCCCCAATCTCATCTTAATGTTTACAGGATACCCATAATCTTGAACAATTGATACCAATCTCTGTGTTTTAGTGGGTCGGCTTATCATCCTAGAACCGACACCAGAATTCACATAGTTCTGAGAAGGACAACCAAGATTAAAATTAAATCCTTTAAATCCAGGTGTTGGATTGAAATTATCTAAGAATTTCTTCAACTTATCTTCGTTTGTTCCCATAAATTGTATCATGGTTGGGGTTTCATCGTACAATTTTATTCTTTTAAGGGCAGATCGATTGTTCTTAGCTAGTGTTTCAAACCTAATTAGCTCAGTGAATGTGAGGTCGGCCCCGTATTTATAACAAATAGTTCTGAATGCCGCATCAATAATTTTTTCCATTGGTGCAAGCATAAAGATCACTTGTCAATTTTGATTTATCTTGGTTTTATAATTTGATTTTGTGTACAAGAAAATCGATCTTATGAACTAGTAATCCATTAATAATAAGAAACTGGAATGGGGTAAGACTCCAAATGAATTGTTAATCCATTTGTGTCAACCTCATAATCCGTAACACTCAGCAAGAGAATTTGGATATTTGAATAAAGGGGTGACAATTTTGAACCTTTAAATTAATAATTAGCATATTTTTTGAGTTAAAAGAATCCTTACAAAATTATTGCTGCGCTTGAACCCCAAAGCTAAAGCTCCTAATTTCACATTTTACGACATTTATGTAAATAACCTAAACAGAAATACATTGACTCAACATTGATAATTTGTTAAATTGTATTATTTGACAAAATCAGAAATTTACAAAATTTGTACAAATTTTATCTGAAATAGGAAATAAAAAAGAATTGTCAAATCAATTGTTTCAATTGAGAATATTGGTTTTTAAGGTTTCTATAAAACATTTGAATTTTCAAAAATCTCCTGCATCTACAAAACAATAAAAGCTGTTGTAAAGAATTTAGGCTAGTTTTTATTTGATATTAACGAATAGACTCATAAGAATCTATCCAATCAGACAATGAAGTTAATGATGACAACTCATCGTTGGTAAGTTTTACATCAAGAGCACCAACATTTTCTACTAGCTGATCTATTGAATTTGCTCCAATAATTGGAGCATTGATGAACTCTCTGCTCAGTACCCAAGCCAAAGCTACTTGGGTTAATGTTATATCATGATTCTTTGCGATCTCCATTAGTCTATCTAAAACTATCCAATTCCTTTCCTTAAAATATCTTGATACCACACCTTTATTTCTAGGTGTATCAGGCAATACCTCTCCTTTCTTATATCTACCTGTGAGGAATCCACCTCCAAGAGGGGAATAAGGTATTATACCTATATTGTATTTTTGATGAATATCGACAAACGAATGTTCGACTAAATATCTTCTTGCCAGATTATAGGGGGGTTGGAATGTTTCAAACCTCTGGAGTCCTAATGATTCACTTCTCCACAATGATTCTATAAATTTCCAAGGTTGAATATTTGAAGCTCCAATGTAGTTAACCTCACCGTTATCTATTAGAACATTAAGAGCGTGAAGAGTCTCTTCAATGGGTGTATCAACGTCAAAACTGTGAATTTGATACAAATCAATCCAATCAGTTTGTAGTCGTTTTAAACTTCCAGAAATAGCCTGCCTGACATGCCTTCGAGAAAGACCTTTGTCATTAATATCTTCACTCATCTTACCTAAAAGCTTTGTAGCAAGAACGATTTCATCTCTCACACCTCTATCTTTCATCCATTTACCAATTATTTCTTCTGATTTACCAGGATAGCTATTCTCTCCCCAAGAAGAATAAATATCTGCTGTATCAAAACAGTTAATTCCAAGTTCTAATGCTTTATCCATTACTTGAAAAGACTCTTCCTCGGATACTCTCCATCCAAATTGCATGGTTCCCAATATTAGTTTAGAGATTTTTGTTCCTGTGTTCCCTAATTTAACATAATCCATGAGAATGAAATTTATGTTTTACATAAAAACCTATTTTCATCAGCAATATGTTTATCAAAATTATTTTACAATTGTTGAAACACAATTCTCATCTTCATTTGTGGAATATATAACATTATGATCTGCATAATCTTTTATCTAAATTTTATGACTAAATTATAATTTGTTACAAATGAAGAGAGATAACATTAATAATTGGCGAAAGTTAAAGTCCAAACACGCTGAGGGCCTGTGCGACCCCCTGATAACCCTCAAGATACCACATCAACCAGGTGAACATCATAATAGAATGTGATAATAATATACCAAAATGACAGCTAACTTCTACAAGTCCAGACCCACCTTGGGAATATCTTACCCAGTGAATCCCTTCGTCAATTAAGGAATATACCATTGAAAGTCCAATCAGAACCAAAATAGGGATAAAGAAAAATTGAGGATAAAAATATCCTAGAATTAATGCCACAGTTGAACCAATTCCTGCAGTTGTTGTGAATTTATGTATTGTAAATTCTGAAAGTGAAATCCATTCCTTGTAAATCACTGAATGGGCTATGTTATCGAATGCAATTGAAATTGTAAACCCAAGAATTGATATTGGGATTAACCAGACATAAACTGGGAAACTTGTTCCAGTCCCTAGTCCAGTAAAAAGTATTGTACTGACAAACACATTCAACCCGATCATCATTCCAACCCAAGTAACATATTTTATCCAATCGACCCTTGTAAATTTAGAGGTGTAACGGATATAGTCCAATAAACTAGGGTCAAGCTTCTGACCTTGTGTAGATTGTCTTTCTTTATTATCAGTGAAAAAAGGTGCTTCCCTGTTAATATTCATGACTGGAGATTCAGACTTCCTTTATAAGTTTCTGCTTCAAGTAAAATTTTGACTAATTGAGATATTTTTTCTTCGAGTTCTTGAGTGACATGAATATGAGATGGGTCAGATACCTGAAGTTCCACCATTCTAATCTGAGGTAAATTACTAACTGATTCTAAATCAAGTGGAGGAACCATTACATCATCCTGTAAATTTATGTAAGTTGTTGGAAGAATGGGCGTTTGACCTCGATATAATTGAATAGAATTCTGAAAAGCATTATTAAACAAATTGTATGTATGTTTTAAACCTAGTCTCTTAATGATTTTGAAGCCTCCAAACCGTTGTCTGAATGTATTTGAGGCAAAGAACATGAGGAATGGATATGAGGCCAGAAAGATGCCTAGTGAAACCAGATAAAACAGATAGCCATTTTTAAATATTAAATTAAGAGATCGAGGAGGTAAGAGCTCTCTTCCTGCTCCTACAACAATTTGGGATGTGATTCGGTCTGGATACTTAGAACTATAGAGTTGGGCAAGAATTCCACCCCAACTGAATCCAAGTAAATGTATCTCCAAATCTTCCTCTTGATTGTAAATCAAACTAATGTAACTTTCAATTGTTTCAAGATGTTCTTCTAATGTAATTTCAGTGGTGAATCGAATTATTGTCACTTCAACAAAGAGTCTTTTGTAAATATCATAATCATTACGAGAAGACCCAAAGCCAGGAATTATCACAAGCACAGGTTGAATCAATGAGTCAAGATATATAATTTTGCTTCAACCTAATGAATCGGAAATTACATGGTTTGTTTTCTTAGCTTGAGATTTTTGTCACAAATGATTGATCTGATATATCCCATTTGACTTTGAGAGCTTATCTCCTTCAAATTGAAAACCACCATAGCAACCAAAAAAAAACCTTTTTCTAGCATTGTAATTTTTCGTATAACTGAAGCTAAACGCAAGTTTAATTTCTTTCATTGTTCAACAAATCTAATTTAATCCATTTAATTTAACAATCAGGTGTTTTGATGGATTTATCGATCCCGATTTGAATCCCAATTTGAATTTCTTTGATTTAATATGACATGGTCAAAACTGGGCTGAAGATCCATCTTGAATTTTGAATCTTTGTACACTATATCTCCGTCAATAATCACCTCTGAAATATCCCTTTGGTTTGCTGAGTAAACTAAATATGAATAAGGGTCATACATAGGAAATGCAGAAGGGGTTGATAGTCTAAATACTATAAAATCAGCTAAGTATCCTTTCTTTAGTTCACCGACGTTGGGTAAATTTAAGGCAAGAGCTCCACCTTTGGTTGCATGATAAAACACTTCCTTTGCGGTAATGGCTTTAGAATTTATGTGAGTAGCAGTCTGAAGGTAGGCAGTTAATCTCATCTCAAATAAAAAATCATGTGATCCTGAAGCTGGGTTACCATCTGTCGCTATTCCGAAGTGAATTCCTTGCTCTATAAATTTTGGAATTGGTGCCACTCCAGACCCAAGTTTACTGTTAGAACTTGCATTATGTGAGATATTGGTTTTTGTATCTTTCAAAATCTCTATATCTGTCTGATTAACCCACACACAGTGAGCAAGGACTGAGTGTTCACCTAAACAACCTAAAGATTGAAGGGCCTCTATATTTGAGGAGCCAAATTCTGATTCAACTATTTTTATTTCATCTTTATTTTCTGATGCATGGGTATGGAACATTAACCCTCTTTTCTTAGCCTCCTTAGAAGCGTTTCTCATCAATTCAGGTGTACATGTGGGAAGAAATCGCGGTGTGTAGCTAAACTGAAGCTTTCCATCCTTGGGGTATTTATCTGCCAACATATTAGCCTCTTTTAACGCATCTTCTGCGTCTTGTCTGAGAGAATCTGGGCAATTTCGATCCATCAGCATTTTACCAATTCTACCTCGAATCCCAAGAGCTTCAGCAGCTTTAAACACTTGATCAGTATGGTATACACTACCCATATCGTTGGTACAAGTCACTCCTGAGCTGATCATTTCTGCATAACCTACAATTGACGAATGAAACGCGTCTTTTGATGTTAAAGCACCTTCTCCTGGAAGTATCACCTGATTTAACCAATCTAAAAGCTCTAATTCATCACCAGCACCTCTGAATATTGATTGAATTGCATGAGAGTGTGTATTTACAAAACCTGGTAGAATAAGGAGATTCTCGCCTCCCATAATAGAAGATACATCGACCTCAGGGTTTCGATCAATAACATTCTGAAATTTTCCAATATCAAAAATTCGATTACCCTTGACTAAAATTAAACCATCTGTTAGAATGGGAAGGTCAACTGATTGTATAATCATTCCTCTGTAACCAAACATGTGTTTACCTTAATTCTAACAATTGAGTCTATTATAACTATTAAGATTCATTTTTCAATATAAATCAAGTATAGAGTGAATCTTTACATAAAGAGATTTTACAA
Organism: Candidatus Heimdallarchaeota archaeon; assembly: GCA_030149205.1. Lineage (GTDB taxonomy): Archaea > Asgardarchaeota > Heimdallarchaeia > Heimdallarchaeales > Kariarchaeaceae > WAKA01. Next base: position 239,842 of record JASBSB010000004.1, read on the forward strand.
ATTTGATTATTAGCTATTCAGAGTAAATTTTTATTTCTATTAATTGAACCTATTGGATTCAAATTTTATTCAACATCAGAATCCCCTAAGTATAATTGCCAACTGATACCATAAGGGTCTTTCACCATCCCAAACAGATCTGCAAAAAACTCTTTTTTCAGAGGCATAGCAATTTGCCAGCCTGCCTTCTCGGCATTACTATATGTTTCCTTGATGGATTTTTCATCATCAAAGTGAATAAGTATATCTACATTGTTATTAGGCTCTTTCTCATCTGGTTTATTCAAATTATCTGCGAGGTACAAAACAGCATCTCCAATTTTCAATACTGCATGCATGGTCGAATTATCGAAGTCAAAGTTCTCAGGTAAACCCCATTGCTTTGCTACCTCCTCACTGACCTTTTCTCTTCCAGCTAAATTTGCATTAAGTACCTTCTTATACTCTTCAATTGCATCTATAGCTCTAGGAACTCCTAAGTATGGTGTTATGCGAACCATGACAAAAAATATTCAAAAAGTATTAAAATTTTTAGTTCGCAGAGAGAATTGAAAGTGAACAAATGTAGGACAAATATACTGTTGTCTTGTTATTTTTTAGATTTTTGATGGCAAAGTATTCGATATTCAATTTAGAAATCCTTTATTACTCTAATTAAATATGAAACCTATGACCAAGGTTATTCCTTATGTAATGGTGAAAAACGCATTAAACGCAATTAATACTTACACAGAGGTATTTGATGCTAAGGTTCTGATGCGTGAGAAATTTAATGAACATGTAGCTAAAGATATGAATCTCCCCAAAGATTTTGATTTTGAAAATTCCACAATGCACGCGAGGATTCAAGTCGGTGACACACTAATTTATCTTTCTGATGACCCAGAAGCTGAAACCAAAACTAATCAAATTGAATTAAATATCGAGTTCTCTTCAGAAGAAGAAATTAAGAAGGTATTTGAAAAATGTAAATCAAAAGGTTGGTACATTGGAATGAACCTAGATAAGATGTTCTGGGGAGCATTATATGCCAAAGTGAAAGACCCCTTTGGTATTGGTTGGCAGTTTAATTTCGAGCTTCCAAAAGATGCAAAATAAATCCACGAATATACTTTGTTGTCAAAATAATCTAATAAATCAAATTATGCATTCCTAAATAGTGACAATTCAAGAAAAGAATAAATTATCATTGGCTAACTTAAGCATTTTGCACAAAATTTCAGAAGCATTGATAGGTGTTAAGGAACTTGAAATGGATAATACAATTGATAATGAAATTCAAAAATTTTATGAAGCTCTACCCACCCTACTACAAGATAGTCTGGCCAATGCTATAAACTTGTGTGGAGGTAGAATTATCCCCGTTTTGTATCTTAAATCATTTCATAAACTGATTAACTTGTCTGTAGAATCTCAGATAGACCTATTTTCAAAAATGAGTATGAGTAGGATTGGATTATTCAGAACGTTAGTAGTTGCAACAAAATCAATATTAGGTTGGGCATTTTACGCACGAGAAGAAGTGTGGTCGGAACTTGAGATACCAGGTAAAACAATAGGTAGAGAAGAGGAGATAATCTTGTTAATCCATCCACCCAAGGAGGAGAATTAATTGTCAACTGAGCAATCTGAACCAGATCTAACAAAACAGTTTGATGTTATTATCATAGGTTCTGGTGCTGGAGGAAGCATTTCTGCGGCTCATATCACAAAAATGGGTCTATCTGTTCTCATGATTGAAGAGGGGAAAGTTGTGAGAGATCATGATTTTAACCAAAATGAAAGCCAAATGGTCAGAGAGATGTATAGATATGGGGGTGCATTAGCTACTGATGATATGAGCATTAAAATACTTCAGGGAAAAGTTTGGGGTGGTTCAACAACCATCAACTGGATGAATTGTTTTCGAACACCTGAAAATGTTCTGATTGAGTGGGAAGACAAATTTGGATTGGAGCAATATACAAATGGTACACTGAAGCCCATATTTGAAGGCATTGAAAAGCGTATGTCAGTTCATGAGGTGATAAGTCATAACCCACAGAACCAGCTCATAGAGAAAGGATGTGAGGCTCTGGGGATAGAGTCATCTAACTGTCATAATAATTCTAAAGAGTGTATTGAATGTGGAAAGTGTGGATTGGGATGTTCATACAATGCTAAACAAGACATGAGAATGACATACCTTAGTGACGCTGTCTCTGCTGGGTTGCAATTCATAACCAGACATCGGGTTGAAAAGATCAAATATATTGACTTGAATACTCAAAAAGTACTCTGTACGAACTTGATGACTGGTGAGACTTTGACAGTCTCTGGAAAAAGAACAATCATCTCTGCCGGAGCAATATTCACCCCTTTGATCCTGCAACGTTCAGGATTAATTAATTCAAAAACTCTTGGTAATTTTTTACATCTTCATCCTGTTGTTGCCTCATTGGGAATATATTCTGACAAAAAATATCCCACATATGGAGCACCACAAACCAAGTACAGTGATCAAAATATTACGATGAATGAAAATTATGGTTTTTGGCAAGAGGCACCAGATTTAGAGGTATTTCTGGCAGGTGTGAATTTTCCTGGAATGGGAAAAGAAAGACGGGAAAAACTCAAAATGATTAACAATTCTGCTGTTATTATAACTCTAACAAGAGATGGATCAGATTACAGGTCACATGGTTCAGTAAAATACATAAGGGGTTTCAATTCACAAACTGGAATGTTCTCCCTAAAGAAACAACCATCAATCAGATATAAACCAAGTGAAAAGGACTTTCAAACAATGTTAGAAGGTTTAAAGAATGCTATTAAGATACATTTTGCAGCTGGAGCCTTAGAAGTAACCCCCTTGCATAGTTCTGGGTTCACATTAAAGAAGGAGTCTGATATTTCCACCTTCTTCAAGTATCCAATGAAACCAAACACTCTCACTATGTTTAGCGCTCATCCTACAGGTACTGCTAGAATTGGTGTTTCTCATCAGATGGGAACTGTTACAGAGGGCCTAGAGTTACATGATTACCCAGGCGTTTTCGTGATGGATGGGTCTGTTCTACCAACTGCTCCAGGTGTTAACCCCATGATTACTATCTTAGCTGTTATCAAAAGAGGTTTACAGGTCAGTGAAGACAGAATTCAATAAATGTTGTACTTTTCCAAAATATACATTGACTAGCAAATTATTTTTAAACCCTAAATGAACTTTTCACGTGTGAAATTTAAATCCATAAGTTTCCTAACATTGATTGGTTTGTTAATCCTCATGCCATTAAACAATTCCCAAGCATGGGGCTATTCTGTTCATAAAGAGCTAGTATCAAGGTCAAATGTTGAGTTACCAACTTCTTTTGTTGAATTTGTAAATTCATATCTTAAAGAATTAAAAGAAGCGTCAATATACCCTGACCAAAATAAGGCTGTAGACCCAACAGAAGGACCTAAGCATTACGATGATTCTGATGTCCCTCACAAAGATATCAATATATCATCTTCCCACCCAGACTATAAACTTGGAGTTGTTTCATGGGCAGTCTTAAATTCAAGTAAACTCTTGACAAAAGCTTTAGTTGAAATAAATGCAACCAAAATCATTCATGCCATGGGATTGATTTCTCATTACGTAACAGATGCTCATCAGCCCTTTCATGCCACTGAAAATTATGATGGTCAACTAACTGGAAATGAAGGTATTCACTCAAGATTTGAAACAATTTTAGTTGAAAAAAATTGGGATCAATTATTTTCTAATTTTTCTTTAAATTCCCCTAATTACATCTCAGACCCATATAACGCCACAAAACAAGTAATTAAGTCAGGTTTAGAATTGGTACCAACAATATTGAAAGCTGATGATGATGCTAAAGCAAGTGGAAATTACTGGAAATCCTTTTTTAATCTCACAAGAGGTATTCTACATAATAGAATGGTATTAGCTTCACAGCTAACCACTGACCTTTGGTATACCTCTTTGAATAACTCAAATATGATCAGCTATAATTTCACCAATATAATCAACCCTGCAAGCAGTTCATTAACAACTACAACTGGAACAAATCCGCAAGCAAAAACAAGTCTAAGCCCATCAATCACAAATAATAGATCTGTTAATTTCCTTGTCTCTGTCACTGTGATTTCTTTAGCTTCAATCATTATATTATTTAGAAAAAAGACAGTTTAGTCTATAGAATTTTGTCCATTCAATTAATTTTAAACAAATTATATAAAATCCAAAATCAACCTTGGAAAATTAAAGAAAAACCTATAATCGATCAAATTCAATACTCATAAGTATTAATTTGAATAGATTAAAAATAGCAACTCTGGCTTTCAGATTTTAATTCTAATCAATCCAAAATATCTTTCAAATTATCTAAGCCTTCAAATTTACTGTTTTGTTCAAACAAATGTCAAAAAAATATACAACTTTAATTTAGATATTATCCTGAATCTTTTTCCTATGTACTTAAAAATTAATGATTGAAATTAGTTTATTTATAAATTTAGAGGAAATTTAAAATTGCTTATATTACTACCTTGGAAGCGTCTACGATGCCAAATGTGTCTTTTGCACCTTCAACCAAAGATCTGATTTGTGATCCAGTGAATGTGGGGTGCTTTGCCCATGCAAGAGCAGCGACTCCAGCAACGTGAGGTGTAGCCATTGAGGTACCAGAAATAGTATTGTAAGTACCACCGAGCCATGTAGATTCTACGTTGACACCAGGTGCAAGGATTGTTTCTCCTCTGTTAGAGAACCATGCGATAGCGTTAGAGCTATCAACTGCACCTACTTTGATGACTCCAGGATATGCTGCGGGGTAGCTGGGGGAAGGTGCAGCATCATTTCCTGTTGCAGCAACTACAACAACGTTGTAAGCAAGTGCATGGTTGATAGCATTCTGCAGCTCTACTGTTCCAGAAGGACCACCAAGAGACATTGAGATGACATCAGCATCATCAGCAGTTCCAGGGATACCATCTGGCCCATTAGTTGCCATGGTAATAGACTGTGCGATAGCAGAGTAAGAACCTGATCCACTGTCATCAAGCCCCTTAAAGATGTAAAAGTTGACTTGTGGAGCTACACCAACAACGCCAAAGGTGTTGTCAAGTGCACCAATAGTCCCAGCCACGTGTGTACCGTGACCATTTCCATCCAAGCAAGGTGCTGGATTAACAGTTGTACAGGCTAAGTTAGCAGGTGTGTTGCCTTGATAGAAGCTGTGTCCCCAAAGGAATTTTCCAGCAAGATCTGGATGATTATAATCCAAACCAGTGTCTATTATAGCAACTTTTATTCCACTTTCATCAACAGCAGCTGCTGCGGCAGGTGCATTGATCCTTGCGATACCCCAAGGAACTACCTGACCAGAAGGTGGTGGTGGCGGTGGTGGTGGTGGAGGTGCAGGAGCACCGTCATCACAGTTACCATCACACAAAAGCGACACTTGATTATTCTGTGTATCAATTGCAGAGACTGAATTCACAAGGAATATACTTGCAATGAACAACATAACCAAGGATATTGACAAAAGTTTTAGTTTTTTGTTTGTCATTTTCGTACCTTTTTGTTTTGTGTTTGGGAAGAATACTTCCCAATGAAGCTGATATTCGAACTATAAAAGTGTTTTGCATAAATAAAATATATTGTAAAATTTAATTTATTTTTGGAATTACTAATTTACCATTCTCTATCAAAGACAGCATTTTGTTATTTCCCAAATTTGATGTTTCAAAAATTCAAAACATTCCAATTTTTTTATACTTTTGAATTTGAAAATGGACTTGTTGAATTAAAATTAGACATAAGACCTTAAAGTCAGATAAACTATGAAAATTTAGATTTGTATATCTTGTTTATTAATGTAATTTGAATTCTTTTATACAACTACCTTAGATGCGTCTACTATACCAAATGTATCCTTTGCGCCTTCAACGAGAGCTCTGATCTGAGCGCCAGTAAATGTGGGATGTTTTGCCCAGGCAAGAGCAGCAACTCCAGCGACGTGAGGTGTAGCCATTGAGGTACCAGAGATAGTATTATAGGTACCACCTAACCATGTAGATTCTACATCAACACCAGGAGCAAGAATTGTCTCACCTCTGTTTGAGAACCAAGCAATCGCATTATTAATATCTACTGCTCCAACTTTGATGACTCCAGGATATGCTGCGGGGTAGCTGGGGGTAGAAGCAGCATCATTACCAGTTGCTGCAACTATAACAACATTGTAAGCTAATGCATGATTAATTGCATTTTCTAACTCAACTGTTCCTGAGGGGCCACCAAGTGACATTGAGATAACATCAGCATCATCAGCAGTTCCAGGAATACCATCTGGCCCATTTGTTGCCATGGTGATAGACTGTGCAATAGCAGAGTAAGAGCCAGACCCACTGTCATCAAGTCCCTTAAAGATGTAAAACTTGACTTGTGGAGCTACACCAACCACACCAAAGGTGTTGTCGAGTGCACCAATAGTTCCAGCCACGTGTGTTCCGTGACCATTTCCATCTAAACATGGTGCTGGGCTTGTAGTTGTGCAAGCTAAACTAGTAGGTGTGTTGCCTTGATAGAAGCTGTGTCCCCAAAGGAACTTTCCAGCTAGGTCTGGATGGTTATAATCCAAACCAGTGTCTATGATTGCAACAATTATTCCACTTTCATCAACAGCAGCAGCTGCGGCAGGCGCATTGATCCTTGAGATACCCCAAGGTGTGACCTGGCTAGATGGAGGCGGGGGTGGTGGTGCTGTATTGTCAACAGAGAATGTACCTGTAGCGGTTCCTGTGTTCAATGCGGCATCAGATGCCCTCATGTCAATGGTATGTGCGCCATCTATAAGAGTTGTTGTGTCTAAAGATGCAGTCCATTGAGAGCCAGCAATTAAGCTCATTGCAGTCCATGGTCCAGAATCAACACGGTAATCAGCGGAAGTAACACCAATGTTATCTGTGATTGAACCCTCTACCACTACAGTTCCTGCAACTAATCCAGTTGGAGAAACTATCGTAACTGTTGGGGGGGTTGTATCAGTTGGTGGTGGAGGAGGTGGTAAAATAGGTGTATCATTATCACACTCTCCATCACAAAACAATTCTACCTGTCTGTGTTGTTCAACACTTGCAGTTGCAGCAGATAGCAACAGACTGCTAGAAATAAACAACAATACAAGGCTTAGTGAAATTAGTTTTTTGTTTTTTGTCATTTTCGTACCTCTTTGCACGTTTTGTGAATATTTCACAGGGATGTAATCCCTAAGTCGTATCAAAACACTGATTTAAAAACTATTTGCGCAAAAAATAAAATCATCAAGATTCAAAGTTAATTTTTGCAATAAATTATTCTGAAATATAAAATTATCTAATTTAGGCGACTATTGTTTATCAAAACTATGATTTTTAATTAGAATTTTCGTATTTTTGTAATTTTTCAATGCAATAATTCAAACTATTCATCAGATATTTTTATTTTTGGTCTTTCAATTGTAAAAGAATTAGCATATTTTAAATACAACTGCTCTAAAGGCTTATCCTTTAACCAACTTTCTTCTTTTCTCCAAAAGTTTCTATTGTCAAGATCAATGAAATTTCGATGCCAGATAGGGTACCGAACCGATCCAGAAGAACCCCTCGTTAAATATAAGAATTTCGGATTATCAAATACTTCACTAATAATATTAGTCATTTGACTATGGTCTTGCAAAGTAACCAAAAACCAAAAAATACTAAAATTATTATTGAAAACTTTCAAGAATCGATTGTTCAAATATGTAAATTTAAGAAAGTTCATGAATTTTGTTTTAGTTTTTTCCTTTAGTTTCCCAAGAACCATAATACTTAATGAGTTTTCGAGTCCTGGTCTTATATCAAGGTAAAAATTTCTAAAGATTTTATTTTTCCTGATATATTGAATTCTATCAGAGATTACCTTTCTTTTGTTATATTTGAAAAGTTTCTTTTCTGTTCTATTATAGTATTTTTGGGATTGCACGCTCTTAACCAACTCAATAATTTTTTGTTTTGGTTTCATTTCAAGCTCCCTCAAAATTATAATATCCCTAAGGGTTAATTCGTGTCTAAGAGAAGAATCAACTTGAATATCGAAATCAGATTGAACCTCAATTTGATCTTCATAAGCTTTTGTAACACTTTTGTACGTACCCCTTTCTATATCATATCTTTGATAAACGAGTTCTTTAATTTCACCTTGTAATTCTATTATATCTGCCCCCTCCAAAAAGTCTCCAAATTCGTACATCAGGTCCCTATAAATTGGTTCAGCTCCTGGTGGAGTTCTTAATTGAACAAAAAATCCATTATATCCAGTAGATTTTGAAATAAACTGAGTATAAGGGTGAATTAACCCAAAATCTAAAACCTTGTTAGTGTTCACGTTTGAAATATTATCAGTTTTTAGAAAGTAGTATGAGTTTGAAAGCCCTAACTTGTTTTCATTAAGGTTAGCTGCTAAGGCACCATTTTCAACTAAACTAGATACATATTTTTTTGCAGTAGGTTTACTCAAGTTCAACGCATTAGCAAGTTCTGTATATGATAAAAATGGATCATCAGTTAATAGTTTATTCAGTTTAATTTGAGTTTTTTCGCTAACTACCATAGGTCATCATGCTCTATATGAGAAATGCTTCTGCTGTAGGGGGTTTATCTGTGCTTCCTATTCCAGGAGGGTCAAAAATATAAGAATGCATCAAGTAAGGTTCACCTTGTCCTGGTTGTAAATAACCTGCAGAATATGCGGTATACCAACCAGATTCTGTTGCATGATTATATAAATTTAAAGCTAATCTATAGTGAGATTTGTATATTATAACTTGAACGTCATACCAATATTCTAAACCGGAGGGAAGAACCAATCCAACATAGATTCCATGTTGAACTCCCGCATTAAGTTGACTTGATGAAAATCCATTCAATGTCACATTAAGTTCTATTCTGACATCTTTTGCCAATCCATTAAGATTTAAGTCTGCGTAATAGGCATTTGTTATCTCAGCGTAAACTGGGACTGTTGAAGGTGTGTAAGTTGCAGCGTTTAAGGGTACAGCCACAAACATTATCAAGAAAAAAATTGCGAAAATCGGTAATTTTCTCATATTTTTAGTTCCTAAATCGGACTTAAAAAGTTTTCTGCAAAAATAAAAATTTTTACTTCATGAATTTAATTAAGTTTAATCCTCATACATTTTAAATTTCAGACCACTCAAATAATTTGTTTAGATGGCTTTATGCTATGTAAAAAATAAATTTTTCAAAATTACCCTTTTAAGACAAGGTATTTTTTGGTTATCCGAAAAATTAAATATTGGCTTTAGTAAAGCACTATGTGGATTATGATATTTTTGTAACAAAGGGACTAGGGAACAATTCATATCTCGTAAAATCTGGATACAGAGCGTTCATGGTTGACCCACAACGTGATGCCTGGAGATTTATGGATATTATTTCCAAAGAGGAATTAACGCTTGAATATATCTTCGAGACCCATGTCCATAATGATTATATATCGGGGATGCATCAACTGAGAGATGTTACAGGTTCTAAATTTGCTTTACCTGCAGAGGGTCACTACAATTTTTCACATAAGGCAATGAAAGATGGGGATACCATTAGAATTGGAGACCTTGAGGTATCAGCGTTCGCCTCTCCAGGACACACATATGAACATACCTCCTGGATGGTGAAAGACCCCAAAGTCGGAAAGGAGCTTGCACTATTTACCGGTGGTTCACTTATTGTTGGGTCTTCAGGTAGGACTGATCTTTTAGGTCATCATCATCATGGAATCTTAACTGAGCACCAATTTGAGACATTAGAAAAATACAAGCAACTTCCCCAAAGTTTACCTATTCTTCCAACTCATGGTGCAGGTAGTTTTTGTACCTCTTCAAATACCTCAGTAGAGAGAATAACAACCATAGGAAGAGAATTAGACTCGAACCGTGCGTTTCAATGCAATAACTTGAAAGAGTTTGATAAGACCGTTAACAATGGCTTGTTAAGGTACCCCACATATTATAAATATATGGCAGGGTTAAACCGAAATCCTGTAAAAACATATTCAAAGCTACCTTTACCACTTATGCTTAAACCAGAAGAAATCAAGAAATTTGTTAATCACACAGAAACAAAAATTATTGATCTGAGAGATAGAAATGAATTTGCAATGAACCATCTAAAAGGATCATATAACATTGAATTAACAAATTCATTTGCTAGTTATTATGGATGGTTACTACCGATTGATGCTGAATCAGTTTTGGTTATAAATAATACTACTGACCTGAAGGAGGCGATGACCCAACTGTTAAGAATTGGTTATGAGGAGACTGTCAAAGGTTACATTTTATCTGAGGACTTAGAATCACTTGAAAGAAATGATCAATCATCTGATTCTCTGAGATTTACGAAATATAAGGCGGGAACTACGGCAGAGTTGCTTCAATCCTTAAAGTCAGGTGATTCCACAGTCCTCATTGATGTAAGAGATCCAACTGAATTTAATGATTTAAAAATTGACAACAGCTTCAATATTTTCTTTGCGGATATACCAAACAAAGATAAGGTCTTAAATACACTCAACGGTAATTCTCAGAAAAATCTGTGGGTATATTGTGTTTCTGGAGAGCGTTCAGCTGTAGCTGCAAGTTTACTTGAGCAAGAGGGATTCAAACCGATCCCATTGGTTGATGGTGGAATAAACACAATAATTAACGGATTAAAGAAGTAGTTATGTGTCCTAAAATAAATTTGTTCAAATTTAAGGGTTGTATTAGCCAAGGCGTACATATCAAGCATAGATAGTTCAATAAATGATATATCAATTAATTAATTGTTAGAATAAAGCACAATATTTGTCAGAACTATCAACAAATTTAGATTATTTTGAAAAATCCGCTAAATTACTATAACAAAGTTAAGTAGATTTTTATCATTTCACTAACATTTTTAATTTAATATTGAAAGTTAATTTTATGCAAGATTTCTTTGGACAGTGGTGGGGAACTATACCCCAAGGCACTCTAAGAGGATTAAGTGAGGTTGGTATCACAACTCATTGGATTATTCTTCAGTTTTCTATTGGTATATTGACAGTTGCTTTGATAACAGAAGCATTAGCCTATTGGTTAAAAGACAAGGACTTATTGAAAATGGCAAGAACATATACAAAACTTTCAGTTGTAATCTTTGCTGTTGGATCTGCTACTGGTTCACTCTCAGAGTTTGGTTTACTTTTATTTTGGCCAGGGTTTCTCGAGCTGGTTGGTAAATACTACTTTATCCCACTCTATTTAGAGGTATTCGCCTTTATGGCTGAGGTTGTGTTTGTCTACATGTATTACTATACTTGGAAGCGTGTGACAAGGAAAAAACATCTGTTTATGGGATTCATGGCTGTTCTGGGTCTATGGGCATCTTCTTTGCTCATTATGACTGTTAACACATTAATGAGTTATCCACCTGGTTTAATTCAAACTTATAACCCAAGTCAAGGAGTTTGGACACAACCCGCTTATAGACTATACCTTCCTGATGGTACACAAACAATTATGACAACTACAGAAATTAGAAATGTCATAGCTGCTGATCCTTCCAGATATCATGCGATACTTAATGCTACGCTTTCTCATGAAGGTGTGTATGGTATTGTATTTAACAGCCCTATAGTCCTAATTTCTGCATTTCATGCAATTTTTGCAGGTGTTACTGTAACAATATTCTCGATTTTAGGAGTTTACATGTGGAGATATTTAAAATTCAGAGGGACCAAACTTGAATCTTATTATGTTAAGGGGATTAAATATCAAACTGTTATGGGCACAATATTTCTTGTGATAGAGGGAATATTTGGCCACTATATCGCATCTTATGTTTCACAATATAATCCTGAGAAACTGGCTGCAATTGAAGGTACTAAACCTGGAATATTATCACCATCAAACATCCCCTTTATTGATCAGTTTGTAAGGTTTCTAGCATACGGAGATCCAAATAAAACAATATTGCCTTATAATTCTATTCCTTCAAATTTCCAACCACCATTAATCCTCGTCTATTTTTATTACATCAAGATCATGCTTGCAAGCTTGCTATTTCTAAATGTTCTGTTACTCATGTATTTCATATTTCGAAAGAAATATCTTCCAAAAATTCTTGTATATATCAATTTAACCCTTCCATTATGGGTTCAACTAATTTCCAACTTTGGGTGGATTGTTAGAGAAGCTGGAAGAAAACCTTGGACAATTTATGGAATTCTATCTGTGGATGAAGCTGCTAGGAAGGGACCTGTTCCAACTTGGGTATTTGTAGGCGTTTTCGTATACTCTTTTGTTCTTCTCAGTGTTTTATTTGGGTTAATTTACATCATATTCAGGATGAAAAACATCAAATTTGATGAATCTGATGACCAAAATGATAAAATTAAGAGACCTAAGGACAAGCTCAGCACAAAAATTGAGGTGATCCTCAGTGAAAATTTGGAGATGAGATAATGGTAGATGGATCACAAATTTTATTATTTTCTGCTCTTCTAATGTTTATTTTTCACGTCGTCATGTTAGGATTGGAGGTTGTTATTTCACTCATTGTAGTAACCTTGGACTACATAGGGTTTAGAACCCAGAATCAATCTTATAGGAAGCTGGCATCAAGATATATGAATTATATAGCAGTCACCTATGCCTCACAACAGGTGTTTTTAACTGCAACAACTGTTTTTCTACTGTCATATTTCCCTGATATTTTGATTCTTCTTGGCAATGTACTTTTCATCCCACTCGGAATATTTATTTGGACTTATGCATTTCGTCTTTTCTTAATTTCTCTGTATTGGTATGGTTGGGATAAATTTACACATAAAACACATTTGATATTTGGGACATTGTTCGCACTATTTGGTGTACTTGTGGTTTATCTAGATAGTGTATTGCTAGGTTTCTTAAACTATACATTTGGTTTGATATCAGTCAGCCCATTGAGAGTTGATGACATCCTATTCTTTATCAATCCAACCAGTTTTCCACTGTTTTTTATTTTAGTTTTCATATCCATAGCAGTTACCTTGAGTTTTATAGTAGCCCTATATAGAATTAAGGTTTCAGTTTTTGTGGATGACGAAGTATTGTCCTTAGAGAAAAAAACAATTCCTTATTTTATTAAAATTGGGTTCTATTCATTAATAGCAGTTTTACCTGCGGTTTTGTGGTACCTCCTAACTTTATCAAACTTTAGTTACTATAAATTTTCGAATATGGTAGGTTATATCCTAGTTCAACCTCAAGGTGTTTCATATGCATGGTTACTTGTTAGTTTCTTATTAGCCTATTTGGCCTGGGTTTACGTTGCATGGTTGCTGTATAAAGAAGGATTAGTTATACCTGAAAATAAGAAAACAAAAGATAGAGGTTATAATTTATCCCTGATAAATTTGGTGCTAGCTTTGACATCATTCTTAACTTTATTCACACTAAATATAGTTTCTCAGGCACCTTATGTCATTGCAGACCCCAATCTGGCAAAACAGATCCCATTCATTAATCCAGATATTGGAATTAATAAACCCGCTGGAGCATTTGATGTCCTTTCTGTAACCATTTTTGCCGTGGTTCCATTTTTAATTGCTTTTTATATTTTAATAGACTATTTTCTGACTGGGGTAATTGGAGGTGAAAAGCCAGTAGAAGGCTCAAATCTAGCAGGCACAATAGATTGATTATTTTAGCTAATTGTATATTTTTTAGAGAGATGGTTTGTATTTGTTCTTATTATAATGATAGAGCGATTCTAAAATTAGAGCAAATTTTGAAAAAAAAATATTAAATTTAATTCTGTTAAACCTGTAACTTGTCCCTAACATTTTATAATAAATTTTGTATACTATCTTGAAATGGCTGACCTCTCTATCTTTTTTAAACCAAAAAATGTTGCTGTTGTGGGGGCTTCCGATAAGGAAGGAAAGGTTGGGTACGAAGTAATTCGAAATCTAAAGGATGGATATCCTGGAACAATATATCCCATAAACTTAAAAGAGAAAACGATTCAAGGGATTAAGGCTTTTCCTAATCTTTCAAAGGTTAAGGATAAAATTGATCTTGTTGTAATCTGTGTTCCCTCTCAATTTGTACTTAGCGTGATTGAGGATATGCACAAACTAAAAATTGGGTATGCAATTATTATAACAGCAGGATTCAAGGAAGTAGGACCAGAAGGTGCACTTCTTGAGAATAAGCTTAAAGAAAAACTCATCGAATATGACATTAGAGCTGTTGGTCCTAATTGTTTAGGGATTCTAACCACTGAACTACCGATGAACGCCACTTTTGCAACTCAAAGAGCGGCCAAGGGGAATATCGCGTTTTTGTCTCAATCAGGAGCTATGTTAACAGGCATTCTGGATTGGGCAGAGAATGAAAACTTAGGGTTCTCTCATTTTGTATCATTGGGAAACAAGGCAAATGTTGATGAGACGGATTTGATTTTAGAAATAGCAAAAGATGAAAACACTAAGGTAATTTTAGCATATTTAGAAGCTGTTGAAAGAGGGTCATCCTTTATCACCAGTTGTCAGAAAATTGTTGCTAGTAAACCTGTTGTCATTATTAAATCAGGAATATCCAAAGCAGGAGCAAAAGCGGCATCATCACATACTGGAAGTATGACTGGATCCAACACGTCTTATGATGTTGCATTTAAGAAAGCTGGAGTTCTAAGAGCTGAAACCATTGAAGAATTGTTTGATATCTCTGTGTTTTTTTCAAGCCAATCACTCCCTCCTACACCAACAGTAGCAATAGTAACCAATGCAGGTGGTCCGGGTATTATTGCCACGGATAGTGTAGAATTATCAGGTTTAGAGTTAGCGTCATTCTCCGCTGAAACACTAAAACTACTTCATGATAATCTTCCTCCGGCAGCAGCAATTCATAATCCAATTGACATTTTAGGAACTGGAAATGCAGATCAATATTCAATGGCTGTAGAAGCCTGTTTAAAAGATGATGGTGTTGGATCAATTTTAGTTATTTTGACCCCTCAAGGAATGACTCAGCCTCAACAGACAGCAGAAAGGTTAATTGAACTCCATGAGAAATATCCCATGAAGCCAATTTCAGCTGTATTTATGGGAGGCGCTGTACTGAGTGACCCCTCAAAATACCTTAAACATCACGGAATACCTAGTTTTCCATTCCCAGAACGGGCTATTAATGGAATATCTGCAATGTGGAGGTATTCTCAACTAAGAGATAAAATAAAGAAGAGGATACCCCCAAGTAAATTCAAGGATGTGAGCAAGGAAAATGTTGATTCAGTAATCGAATCAGTATTGAATAAGGGACGTGTAAGATTATTAGGATCTGAAGCTATTGAAATAGCTAAGTCATATGGTATTGAATCACCTTTGACACACACAGCGTTTTCACTTAAAGAGGCAAAAATTTATGCAGAAGAAGTAAAATATCCCTTAGTGATGAAAGTATCATCGCCAGATATCATACATAAGACAGATTTTGGTGGGGTTGTACTAGGTGTCAAAAACGAAGAAGAGCTAACTAACAACTTTAGAACCCTCATGAGAAGGGCAAGAGACCATTTTCCCAATGCAAAGGTGATTGGTGTTGATATTCAGCAACAGGTCGATGTTGGAGAGGAGTTAATTTTAGGTGTAACTAAAGACAGTCAGTTCGGCCATTTGATTATGATTGGAGCAGGTGGTATATACACAAATATTTTGAAAGACGTGAGTTTTGGTCTTGTCCCTGTAAATCACGACGAAGCAACTGAAATGTTGGAAAGTACAAAAATTTACCAGATTTTAAAAGGGGCACGGGGACAAGAGGGTTTGAACACTGACAAAGCAAATGAAGCAATTGAGAGGATTTCTCAATTACTTGTCGATTTTCCAGAGATCTTGGATATTGATATCAATCCATTTTTTGTTACAAAAGATGGAATCAATGCTGTCGATGTCAAAATAACTATTAGTGAAGGTGACAGAAAATGAAAAACTTAATGATAACCTCTGTAGAGAGTAGAATCGGAAAAACAACCTTTATTCTCGCTTTGGCTAAAAAGCTTCAGGAGAGTTCAATAAAGGTAGGATACTTCAAACCTATTAGCGATAGAACTGATGATAGAGATGTTAAGGACACAAAGGAATTCTTGGGAATGTCTGAAGATGAATCAGTCATTTCACCAGTTGTTATTACTCCCTGGGAGTATGACCTTGAAACAGGTGAGATCGAAAAAATTGTTAAGAAAATTCGAAATTCATTGAAAATTTTGAATGAACAATACGATGTTCTTCTTATCGAAACTTCAAATTCAATGTCATACTTAGCATCATTAGACCTATCATCCCGTAATTTAGCAACAATCTGTGACGCAAAGCTGTTGCTATTGCTGAAGGGCTCATCAGAGACCGTGTTTGACAGCTTGTTTTTGGCAGAATCATTCTATAATGACCTCCAGATACATTTTATAGGAGCTTTAATGGCAAGAGTCCCAATTGAGATAAAGGAACGAATTACAGACCTTTCAAAGGTATTTTTCAAAAAAATTGAAACAAAATGTATTGGAATAATTCCAGAGCAACCTATTTTAACTGCTCCAACAGTTGAAGAAATCAACTTGATTATAAATGGAAAACTACTCATTGGAGACCAGTTTAAGGATAATCTGATTGTAGATTACATGGTAGGTGCCATGGAACTAGAAGCAGCGATGAAACACTTTCGAACTAAAACCAAAAAAGCAGTGATAATAGGTGGAGATCGTCCCGCTCTTGCAACTGCTGCATTGGAATCAGACACATCTGTCATAATATTGACAGGTGGAATTTATCCTCCACAAACTGTTCTTAGCGCAGCACTTGTTAAAGGAGTTCCAGTAATCTTGGTGCAACAAGATACATTTTCTGTTGTTGAGCAATTAGTCAGCAATCCAATCCATGGTGGGCTCCACTTAAACCAAAGGGATAAAATCAAGGCTTGGGAATCTGTATTTCAGACATTAGACCTGGAATATATTATAACCCAACTCAATGAATAATTTTAAATTAAACTAGTACCTCTTCAGGAGAAATTGAAGTTTTATCCTGATAGAAGATTGGAGAAACTATAACTATTAACATTGCAAGGAGTAATACTAAGATCCCGAAAATTATAGATTCAGAGTAAACCTTTCCATTAATGAAGTCAATGGAGAAGGGCACTAAGATTTGTAATAAGAGTAGCACAGAGGCTTCATTAGCAGAGATGATTTTAAGTGCCTGAAAATAGAAATAAAATGCTAGGATAGTTGATACCAAGGCTAATGCTATAATCCAGACCCATCCGTCATTTTTTACAGGAATAGAAGGTTCAAATATTAACATCGCAACTGTTGAGACTATGGAGATTTGGAACAAAATCACAAAAAACAATGCAAAGGAATTGACATTTGGGTCTTGGTATACTGTAAGTTTAGAAGTAAAGACTAAATAGAAAGCATAACTCAAAGCTGAAAAAATTAACAAGACAATACCCAAGCCAATTTGATAAGAAAGTACTACAGAAATTGAAGCCTTACCATTTTGAATCAGAAAGATACCAATTCCACCCAAAATTATTGCTAACAAATGATAAACCCTGATTTTCTCTTTAAGAATAAAATAAGATAAGAAAGGAACAAAAATTAAGAATGATAGAGAAATCAAGGCAGATAAGCTTGCGGGGACACCTGCATTTTGACCCTCATATTGAAACATTAACCCAGCACTCTCAGATATTGATATGATCCAAGAGAGTGGGTTTTTCATAAGGTCTAAAATCTCGGTTTTAAATTTAAAATAAAGAAAAGGTGCTAATATTAGAGTTGATAACAAAAATCTTAGAGCTAAAAATGTGAATGGACTTGAGAACCTAAGTCCCTGTTCAATGAATGGAGTTGAAAATCCCCATGCAATGATGGTGATTCCCATGAATATATACCCAGATAACTTTGTAGACAATAATTACAGAAAGTAGGAGTTTATTTAAAATTTAACTTATATAGCATTGTGGCTGAAAAATCATTTTAAATTAATTCATCTCGAGAATTAAGATCTGATTGTTCTAGATTTTCCGATGAGATTAGATAGACCTTTGTATTTGTTTTATCATTAATACGTTTAGCTTGCTCTTCAGCAGCAGCAGAATACTCATTTGTAACTATAAAAGCTCCGTTTAACCCCGCTATTCTAGATAGTCTTGCAGCTTGTGTGACCTTATTTACACCTAGAATCCGCTTCCAGGGATAAAAAAGAAATCCAAGTTCTCCACTTTCATTATTTGTTAATTTAATTTTACCATGAAAATTTGTAATCTTTCCTCGCTTATCAAATACTTCTGAAGGGTCATATTTAGCCCATTTGGATAAAACATTAATGACTTTATCTAGGTCATATCTTGTTAAATCAGACATACACAAAATTATCTCTCTAAGCTTAAAAGCATTAGTAACACATGGCGCTATATAATTCATGATTTAACCCGCCAATTTCCATCAGTACAGATTCATTCTGTAAATTCAAATAATTTCAAATTTCTCACAAAACAGAGGCTTTTAAAACTATCAAGACTAAATTAACGTATAAGAAAATGGTTGAGAAAAAGAGTATTAAAGAATTTATTAAGTTAGAAGGGCATTTTGCTCGAGATGACTCACCAGAGGGAGAATATCAAGCTAAAAGAGTATCCCAGGCCAGAGGCTCTTTATACCTAGATATGCCCTTCTTTGGATATATATTAGGTCATTTTGAAATATATCCTGTAGATATAAAATTGATTCAATCAATCACAATAGATCATCATTTCATATATTTCTCAGCTAAATTTATGGAAGATAAGCCTGTAGAAGAGATTAAAGGGTTGTTGATGCACCTAATTCTTCACAAAATAATGAAGCATATTGAAAGAGGATTTGAAAAGAATAATGAGATTTGGAATGTGGCTGCAGATATATCAACGAATCTCATGCTCGAGGATATCAAGGACAAAAATCATTTTGATTGGGGTAAACAAATCATCACAAGATTTCAGATGAAATATTTAAACGAAAACACAGAGAACATATACACAGACCTTTATGAAGAGATCGAACAGGATGAACAACTTCAGGACATTGATGATGAAAATATCAAAGAGCAAGTGAAAATGGATAACCTGATGAATCTTGTTGATGAAAACAACATACAGAGCTGTGAGTTGGATAAAACTTTGGAGGTTTTGGAGGGTGAAATAGGAGATGAAATAGAAGCTGACCGGTTTAAGGGAATTATTCGTTCTGCATTTGAGTCCTTTGCAGATAGAGATAGAGGTTCGCTCCCAGGAGATTTAATTGAGATGATTTCAACTGACCTTTATCCCAAAGTCCCATGGTATACCATATTGGAAAATTTGATTATGAAAACTATCATGATTGACTGGAGTTGGCACCCACCAAATAAAAGAATGCTTGCACAAAACCTCTACTTTCCAAGCGGGGATAAAGAGGAGATAAATTTAGCGATCGCAATTGACACATCTGGTTCTGTTTCTCATATCGAGATCAGAAACTTCATTCAAGAGGTATATGGAATAATGACCAGTTTCGCAAATTCTAGAGTATACCTTATTGATTGTGATTCTAAAATTCAACAAGTTAATGTGTATGAGAGTGGAGAAAGTCCTGATGGTGATGAACTTCCTTGGGAGGGACGACCTGTCAAGGGAGGTGGTGGGACAGATTTCATACCAGTGTTTGACTATATTCAAGATAACAGTATTGAACTAAATGGTCTAATTTACTTTACAGATGGGTTTGGATTGTTCCCAAATACCCAGACTCATCCAGTTGATTTTCCTGTGTTTTGGATTATAACCTCTTCTGTTGAAGCTCCTTTTGGTGAAACCATCCATTATGAAATAGAGGGTGTGTGAACCATATCTGGTAATTTATTGAGTTTATTTCAGTTTGCAAAATAAAGATTATATGTAATGTATTAATATCTATCATGAAATGACGTCAGATGCGGAAAAGCTATGGGACGAGATCGCAACGAATTCTTTCGTAATGGAATTAGCAGAATCTATCACTCCGTATTTGAAGGAAAATCAAATTATTAGAGGTAACCCTGTGAGATATCTTTCAGTAAAAACTGTTAGATTTACTGGAAAAGAAATCGTTGGAGTGTTTCACCTTGATGTCGATATTGAGGTTTTATCAGATGAGGGAGATTGGGTAGAACATGTTATTTTTCGCATTCACCAAAACCCAGAGGCATATAAGCTCGAAAAAAAACTACATCTTTTACTCGAGGAGAGGACATCAACACACAAAGATATTTACGTAACCCCTCTATTAGCCGAATTCCCACAAAAACTTTTGTTTGTCTATGTCAATTATGGGACTGAGTCCATTCTAAACTTAGATTATATTTTGGTTGATTTCTCTCTGGGTCGTGTAGCTGCAATAATGCACGGGCTAGAAAGTAAAAAGCTTGCTTCAAAAGACATTTTAAACACATTAAAATTAATGCTGCAGTATCTGCCCTTTGATCCAAAGACAAAGCAAGAATTTGAAAAGTCCTTAACTAATGACCTTAAATCGAAGAAGAAGATATTAGGTGGATACGTTCCCTGTACCACTTTTTCACCCAAAATGATTAAAATTAAACCAAAGCTCTCTATCGAAGATATAGACTTAGCGTCTTGTAGTGATGGGACAGGGTTTGACACCTACATACCCATGGGTGTAGTCGATGAAAACATCCATGATCGATTTGAGGATATCAGTAATAACTATACAGAATTTGCTATACAGGAATTTGGAAGAAATCAAAATTTGAATGTAACTAAAGAGAAAATCGAGAGATTCTTAATGGGTTATGAGATTGAATTTCAAAAACAGGGGAAAAGCCTGTATGAATTATATCCAGATGGGTTCACACTGACTTATCAGTTTTTGATAGGAATTTGGTTGAAGCTTGCATCAGAAATTGAAACTGCAACCGAACCCTACATCCAAACAATTGAGAGAATGTCTGATTACCTTATTTTTTCTAAAACATTTGATGTTATAAATGTGGAAGGATTTTAACAGAATTAATTCAGAGCTAAATTAAAAACTGTTTATCCCATTTGATAAATTCATCCAGAGAAATATTGCTTCCACAAATTACCAAGATGACAGTCTTATTTTCCAATTGATCATCAGGGATTTTTTCAAGGGCAGCAACAACACATGAAGATGCAGGTTCAATAAGAATTTTTTCTGAATTAAGGAATTCCTTCATCCAAAAGACCGATTCCTTATCTGATACTGTCAAGGAATGACTTGTTAAGGTGTTTAAAATATTAAAAATTTCATCAGTTGTTGTTTTAGCGCCTAGTGTAACTGCAATTGAATCAATACTACTAAGTTGAACTAAATGTCCCGCGTCTCTGCTCTTTTTATAACAATCACTTCCTTCTGTCTCGACTGATATGATGCTGCGGCTTCCAATCATGTCATGTGCATCTAAAGCTAATGAAATCCCTGAAAGTAAGCCACCTCCTCCAACAGAAGCAATCAAAACATCAAAATCTGTTATCTGATCTAATATTTCTAAACCAACTGTACCCTGCCCCATGTAGACATCCCTATCTGCAAATGGGTGAATATAGAGATCTGCTCCAGGAACGACCAATGAAAGGGCATGTTCATTAGCTTCCTGCCAAGACTCCCCATGTAACAAAATCTTAGCATTATACGACTCAATTACCTGAATACGATGACCTGAACTTCCTTCTGGAAGTACAACTAAGCAGGGGATGTTCATAAGATAGGAAGCAATTGCAACTCCCAATCCATGATTACCTCCACTTGCAGTTATAACTCTTTTTGGTTCACCATTTTGTTCAATAAAATGCAAAATTGCATTTGTTGCTCCTCGTATCTTAAAGGAATGACCTAAATTTAATGCCTCCAATTTAAGATATATTCTAGCATTATACAGAGATGACAACCATTTGGAGTAAATTAATGGTGTTTGTCTTACATTTTGCATGACTCTCCCCCTAACTTTTTCAAATTCTTCCAAGGTGTACTCTTTAAACTTTTGCACATGATTAATGATGATTCCAGTTATTAAATCATTTTGATTAAATTGTTTTATTTTTAAACTATCTCAATCTAGCCACAGGAGTAAGATTAAGAATGTAGGAACCTTAAATTTGATCATGACACATGAAAATATTATTGGTGTCCAAACCAAATATGCACCAAAAAGCATATGCTTTGGTTGTGGACCAGCAAACACAAAGGGATTAAGAATTCAAAGCACTTGGGAAAATGATGATTTTGTCTTGTGGTTCACACCAAAAGAGGAACACCAAGCATTCCCAGGTGTCATAAATGGGGGAATTATAGGTACATTATTTGACTGTCATAGTAACTGGTGTGCGGCAACAACATTGTTTAAAACCGAAAGATTTGAATCTGTCCCTGTTACTGTAACTGCAAATTTTACTGTTAACTTATTGAAACCTACACCCTTTGGAATCGAGTTAAAGGTGATTGCCCATCCCACTAAAGTTGAGGGAAACAAAGTTTGGACAGAAGCTAAGTTATATGCAGGAGATACTGTTACAGCAACTTGTACTGGTCTATTCATTGCTGTAAAAGAGGGTCATCCTGCATACCATAGATGGGATTAAAACTGGAAAAATTTAATATTTTGATAATTTATTGAATCTAACATCTATTGGAATAGATACAAATTTATTTGTATTTTTATAAAAATTTTTCATTGAAATAGTAACATTATAAAATGTGCTCTGAATCACCTCTTAATGCAAACCAAGACAAGGTTTAATAAAATAGGTATAATAAGCTTATTACTTGTTCTTCTGCTTGCCTCAGGAAACATCCCCTCTGCTTTTGCAGAGAAGGTTCATAAGAATCCGGAAGTAACTGTACAAGCAGCCCAGGACAATAACATTGAATGGGCTCATGTATTACATGACTCAAGAGATGCATTTTACAGAAATCCCGGATGGGCTACCCAACACACAGGTGCTGTAAAAGTAGGTACGGATGTCGTTTTAAGATTAAGAGCAGCCAAAAATGATTTGACAGGTGTTAAGATCAAGTTATGGGATAATGTCAATTTAAAAGATGTGTGGATTGACATGGTAATTGATTCATCTGACGCAAATTATGATTACTGGAAAGCCGTTATAACTTCCCCCAATGTCCCAACAGATTATTACTATTCGTTTGAGCTAAAGGACGGAACTGATGTGGACTACTATGGAGATGATGTTGTACAATCTGCATTTGAAGATAACCGGATCTATCAGACTGGAGGAGTAGGTACAATGTATGAAAGTCATAGTGGTGATGGAGATTATGCTTTAGTTTTCTATGCAGATAACTTTACCACCCCTGATTGGCACAAAAAAGCTGTGGGATATCAAATTTTTATCGATCGATTCTACAATGGAAACAGTTCAAATGACCCAGTTGGTGATGGCAAAAGTGGAGACGTCATCTGGTGGGAGTGGGATTCCAATGGAAATGGTGTAAAGGACTCAGGGGATGAAGGTAGAATATATGTCAATAAGCATAAGACTTGGAATGAAAAACCCTTAGGTGGTTATGATTATTTTGGTGGAGACCTACAAGGAGTAGAACAAAAACTCCCTTATCTTAACGATTTAGGTGTCGATTTTATTTGGTTTAACCCATTCAGTCAAGCCCCTGATAATCATGGATATTCTGTTGATGATTATCGAGTACTCAATGCGTACTATGGAGTCGTTGGAGGAAGAAGTGGTGGAAGGGTTCTCAATGACCATAATAAAAGTATGACGTATTTCAAATCATTTTCAAATAATCTAGAAAACCATGGCATCAAAATCATATATGATACTGTAATAAACCATGCTTCAGCACAAGGGTTATACTTTCAAAGATTTGAAAACTCAAAGGTTTGGGATAAACCCACTGGTTTCAATGTTCCTGATGCTTGGCCAAACATACAAGGTGCATATGAATTTTATTACTCAGATTATCGACCTTGGTTTAAATTTTATAAAAATGAATATAATCATGGTTATGACGGCTGGTTTGGCTTCAAACATATCCCAACCATCATCTACGAAAACAATCCCAAAGCAGTTGAAGAATTTGTGACAGGTCCGAACAACATATTCAAGTTTTGGAACAGTTATGGAGTGGATGGTTTTCGATTAGACGTGAATCATCAGTATGTCGATGGTCACCATTCGAGCTATCTTAATTCTAAGATTAGAGATACTGTAAAAGGATTAAACCCCAATGCAGTTATTATTGGTGAAATTTGGGAACGAGCAACTCAATGGTTAACAGGAACGATGAATGATGGTGTACAAAATATGCCCTTTAGATTCAATACAATAGATTGGATGTTATCAAATTACAAGGATTCCACCTATAGAGACCTCATGTTAACTATCCAAGAAAATTATCCCAAACAGGCCTTCCAATCACTCTGGGTTAATTTAGGAAATCATGATAGAACTCGAGTTTTATCAGCATTGAACAATAACACTGAGGCGGTTTTGAATGCAGCTACACTTCAATTCTCTTATCCTGGTGTCCCTGTGATCTGGTATGGTGATGAAATAGGAACAACTGGTGTTGGAGACCCAGGAACACGTGCAACTTTTAAATGGGACAATCAAAATAAGACAATGTTAAATTACTACAAACACCTGATTCAAATACGAAAGTCTTTTCCAGTTATGATAGAAGGTGGATTTAACGTTGTTTCAGACAGTGCAGAGGGTGTTATTGGATTTTATAGAAATAACACGAATTTTCAAAACGATCATGCACTTATTCTAGTAAACAGGGATAAGCAAGCAAAACAAGTTACGATAGACCTTGCAAATTATTCGGGTGTTCAATCAGAGGTTCTGACAGACCTTGTTAATAACAACCAAACACATAACGTAGTGAATGGAAAATTAACAGTGAATTTAGAGTCTCAAGGTAGAATGATACTTATGGCTGGTATACCTGTTTCTCAAACAACTAGTCAAACACCCACAAGTACCACAACAAGTAATCAATCCTCATCATTTCCAACCCTTGTACTTGGGTTTGTCTCACTGATGATGGTGTTAATAATTAAGATAAAACACAACAAATTCAATTTATGATTTAGCTATTAAAAAGTAATTTAAACAATTAAAGCCCAGTATAGTTTCAACATTAAAGTTTTATATTAATATATTGTTTCTTTATCGAATTTAGTAAAAATTAACCATAAAATTAGTGAGTTCGTGGTTTACTTGCATTGGGGATATGGATAGCCTTCCCTTCAATAGCCTCAGCTGCTTCCATTAACATTTCTGGTAATGTGGGATGTGGATGAACCGTGAATCCTAAGTCTTCAGCTGTTGCTCCTAGTTCCAAGGCGAGAGCAATTTCAGACACCAAATCTGAAGTGTGGGGTCCTACCATCTCCACACCAAGAAGTGCGCCAGATTTCCGATCTGCTATTAGCTTCACAAATCCATCAGTTTCAAGTTGGGACATTGCCCTTCCAGATGCACCGAAAGATGCCCGAGATACCACGATGTCTAATCCTGCATCTTTTGCCTGATTTTCTGACAAACCAGCTTGAGCAATTTCTGGATCTGAAAAGATAGCAGTAGGAATACTGACGAAGTCTGCAACTGAGTTCATACCACAAATTACCTCAGCAGCTATAATCCCCTCTTTTGTTGCCTTGTGGGCTAGAAATGGATCACCAGTACAGTCTCCAACAGCAAAAATGCCAGGGATGTTAGTTTTCATCTGGGTATCTTTTAGAATGAACCCTCTTTTATCAGTCTTTACACCAACTTTTGATAGGCCAAGGTCTGCTGTATTTGCTCTTTTTCCTATTGAAACTAAAATTTTATCAAATGGTATTTTTTCGATTTTTCCATCCTTTGTTTCAACCAAGAGATTCTTATTCTCTAATGATTTGGCTTTACTGGAGGTGTAAATATCGACTCCCAATCCTTTCAAATGTTTCTTTACAACTGAGCTCAACCTTTTGTCAACAGAAGGAAGAATTTCGGGTAACAACT
Organism: Candidatus Heimdallarchaeota archaeon; assembly: GCA_030149205.1. Taxonomy (GTDB): domain Archaea; phylum Asgardarchaeota; class Heimdallarchaeia; order Heimdallarchaeales; family Kariarchaeaceae; genus WAKA01. The sequence goes on from JASBSB010000004.1 coordinate 265,968, forward strand.
CCACTATAGTCAGTTTGGTACCTAATTTAGCAAAAACAGTTCCTAACTCTATACCAATTACTCCACCCCCGATACAGATTAATCGCTCTGGTTTTTCAGATACACCAAGTAATCCCTTTGCACTAAGAATGGTTTTTTCGTCTATCTGAAGATTTGGGAGTGATATGAATGATGCACCTGTCGCAACAATACAAGATTCAAACTCAATCGTTTCTTTTGACTGCTTCTCAGAAATTACTTCAACTAAATTTTTTGAGAGAAAACTGGCTGTCCCGAAGACAGTCTCAATCTTTTGGGATTTGAACAATAATTTAATGCCTCCAGTCAATTTTTCGATAATTGACTCTTTCCAACTTTGAAGCTTTTTAAATTCCACACTGGCTTTTTCGACTTTTATTCCCATCTCACTCGCTTCATGTGTGACCTTATGATACAGTGAAGATGCAGAAATTAAAGCTTTAGAGGGTATACATCCCCAGTTTAAACATTCACCACCAATCACCTCCTTCTCCACAACAATCACTTTTTTGCCCAACTGAGCTGCACGAATAGCCGCAGGATAACCTCCTGGACCGGCACCTATTACTAATACGTCTGTTTTTTTCAAAATGATCCCTCTATTGTGACTCCAACCAAGCAAGGCCTGGGTTCTCCATGTATGCAATCAAGTCTCTGGTGAATTTTGCACCAATAGCACCATCTACAACTCTGTGATCAAGTGAGAGACTTAGATTCATAATTGGGCGTATCACAATCTCAGCATTACCATTGATTTCACGAACTACTGGTTTTAATTTTGTCTGCATAAGTCCAAGAATTGCAACATTTGGCCAGTTAATTATAGGTGTTGCCATCAGACCACCTACATTACCAATTGAAGTTATTGTGAATGTACTACCTGTGATCTCATGAAGACTTAACTTACCAGTCCTTGCTTTTTCTGCTAATTCTTGTACCTCACCTGCGATCTGCCAAACTGTCTTTTGCTCAACATTTTTCACCACTGGAACAATTAACCCATCCTCGGTATCGACAGATATTCCAATGTTAACATCATGATGAATGCTAATTTCTTGTTTTTCATCATTTAATGAACTATTCATTAGAGGGTACCTACGTAATACTGGAACCAGAAATTTCATCACTAACGCAACATAGGTTACCTTAACTCCTCTTTCTTTGAACTGTGGTCTAATTGATTCTCTAAGACTATCAATAGCCGTCATATCAACCTCTTCAAAATAGGTGTAATGAGCTGCTAGATCTTTTGATCTCCTCATAGCTTTCGCAATTGTCTTTCGGGTACCTCTCAGAGGTATTACATCTATACCTCCACTCACATAAGATTTTTGAAGTAATGATGTTCCCTTCTGAGAAAAGTTTTCTAAATCTTGACTTGTGATTCGACCACCATTTGCTGAGCCTTTGACATACCTTAAATCAACCCCTCTTTCTCTTGCACGTCTTCGTACAGCTGGAGATGCTAATACTCTATCATTAACTACAGACAGTTGTTGGCTCACAGGTGTCGACTTCTGGGTGGCTTTATTGAAACTCTTAAAAGCCAATGGTTCTGATGGTTTAAACAAAGAAGGGTCTTCTTCCTTTTCGCTAGGTTTTTTAGGTGCATCTACTTCTTGTTTGTTCTCGGTAATTTCACCTGAGAGGGTAACTAAGACATCCCCAACTCTTACTTCATCGCCCTCCTGTTTTAATATTTTGATAACTTTTCCTTCAACAGGTGAGGTAACTGATTCAGCCATCTTTTCGGTATGAATTTTTACAAGTTCTGCATCTCTCTTAACAGTTTCTCCCTCTTTTACAAACCATTCTAAAATTTCACCTTCGTGAATACCTTCCCCAAAATCTGCAAATTTAACTTCTACAACCATATCAATTCCTCAAAAACTCACAGATTTCTTGATGTTATCAAGTACTCTCTTTGGTGTTGGTAAATAGAAAGATTCCAGAGTTAGTGGGAATGGAGTATCATACCCAGTTACTCTCAATATTGGAGCCTCCATGTATTCTATCCAATTTTCAGCCACCAATGCAGATAATTCAGCACTGAAACCGGAGGTTTTAGGTGCTTCAGTTACACTGATGAACCGTCCAGTTTTCATCACAGACATGCCAATTGTGTCTAAATCAAGAGGAACAATAGATCTTAGGTCAATTACCTCACATGAGATACCTTCATCTTCAGCCAAGGATGCTGCTTCTAAAGTAACATGCAACATAGATCCATATGAAACCAGAGTTAAATCTGTACCTTCTTTAACAACATTTGCTTTCCCTAGAGGCACAGTATAATCATCCTCTGGAACTTCCTCTGTAAATGCCCTATAGATACGTTTAGGTTCAAGAAAGAGAACTGGATCCGAATCTCTAATAGCTGAAATGAGGAGTCCTTTTGCATCAAAGGGATTACTTGGAATCACTATTTTGAGCCCTGCTGTGTGTGCGAATATTGACTCTGGAGATTGAGAGTGGTAATGAGCACCTTTTACTCCCCCACCGTATGGTGATCGAATGACCATTGGACAAGTATATTCTCCACCACTTCTATATCTAAATTTAGCAACCTCAGAAATTATTTGATCTGCTGCTGGCCATATGAAATCAACAAACTGAATTTCAGCAATTGCTCGTACACCATAGAGGGCTAAACCAGTAGCAAATCCAATGATACCACTTTCACTGAGAGGTGTATCGAGAACCCTATCTCTTCCGAATTTATCTATCAGGCCCTGAGTTGCTCTAAATACACCACCATCTTTTCCTATATCCTCACCTAATATTACAACGTTGTTGTCTCTCTCCATTTCTTCTTTTAATGCCATGTTTATTGCACCGACAATATTTGTGTCTACCATTATTAGTCCTCCTTATACTGTAAAATTTCTGCTTTCTGTCGTTCTAAGAATTCAGGCATCTCTTCAAAAACATCATCAAATAATGTCTCTAAACCAAATTTTGGTAATTTAGCAGCTTCATCAATAAGTCGATTTAATTCATCATCATATTTTTTAGTAAGCTTGTCTCTATCACCGTTTTTCAATACCTGTTTTGAAATTAAGTATTTTTCAAACCTGTTAATTGGATCTTTTTTCTCCCACAACTTAACTTCTTCTTCACTCCTATATACGCTTGGATCATCAGATGAGGTGTGTGGTCCTACTCTATACGTCACAGATTCTATCAATGTGGGACCATCTCCCCGAACAGCTCGTTCTCGTGCCTGACTAACGGCAACATAAAATGCAAGAAAGTCATTTCCATCAATTTGGAGACCATTCATTCCATATCCTATTGCCTTGTCAACAATACTGTCAGCTGCAGTCTGATATTTTAGAGGAACTGAAATTGCCCATTGATTATTTTGACAAATGTAAATTACGGGAGATTTTGTGACTGCTCCAAAGTTCATCCCTGAATGAAAATCATTTGATGACGTAGCTCCATCTCCAAAAAACACTGTGCTGACAGTATTTTCTCCTCTAATCTTCATTCCGTAACCTGTACCTGCCGCTTGAATAACTTGAGTGCCTATTGGTGCAGATGGATTAACAAAATTATGATCTTTACTTCCAAATAATCCAGGCAATCTTCTTCCCTTATGTTTGTCTTTTATATTTGCAAATAGGTGATTTACCAGATCTTCTAACGGGTAACCTCGATAAAGTGCAAGCCCGTGTTCTCTATACGCAGGATAAATCCAATCTTCATCATTCAAAGCCAATGCAGCAGCAACGTGTGCTTCTTGTCCTCGGGTAAATATGTGAAAAGATACTTTACCCTGTCTCTGGAGCTTTATACCCTTTTCATCAATCAATCGCAGTAAAACCATTGTTTCGAAGGCTTTTTTGAGTTTTGTCTTAGGGATTTTTGGCTCAAGGTCTGTGTTGATCAGATTTCCCTCATCATCTAAAATACGAATTCTTTCAGTTGTCATTTAAAGTCCTCAATTTTTTTGTATGTGTATAGAACAAATTAATTATCAATAAAATGCAAGCTAATTAAGTTCTTTTATGTTCTCAATAAAATTATGTTTACTTTGTTTTTGGAAGAATTATCTAATCATCTACATTACTTGATGTTTGAAAAATTTTAATTGTAAAATTTTAAAACGATTAGGAAAATAATTCAATAATAAAATAAAAATAGAATAAATTCCAATAAAATGTTAGAGATACTGTTTAGTATCTAACTGACTCTTTTAATTAAAATGTATACTACCATTATGAAATTGCTGCCCCGAATGCAAGAAACAATGGGTTTGATATTAAATCACCAAAAAGAGAGCTACTCTGACTGAGAGGATTAGATGTTGGATTGGTAGTGGTCGTGTTACCAGTTTGGCTTGTAGTTGGTATTTGGCTTGTAGTTGGTAATGTGACCAAGGTTTTCAAAACTTCTTCCATCTGACCTCTAGTCACAATAGTGTAATTGAATGATTTAACAAGGTTTAAGCTGCTATCAATAATCCATACATATCCATTTGTTGTGCCATATGTATTCGAGACTTTATTAATATCAAGCCCAAAATCCCATAAATAATGTCCATCTTGTTGCATTTTCTTTACAGCTGCTAAATTATCTCCAGAACTTCCGTAACTTATTGACAGAAAATTAACATAATCAGAATATTTAGGGTAAAGAAGCTTCATATTTTTTTGATTAGATTTGCAGATAGGACACCATGAAGCAGCCCAATCAAGAATTATAGGTTTCCCTGAATAAGAATCCAAATTAATTATTGTCCCATTTACAAGTTGAAACTGAAAATCAACTTTAAAGGCATTTGAGCTTATAGGTGTATTCCACGATTTATCTGCTTTTGCAATTCCAGGAACTACAAGAATAAAAATTAATAACAACATTAAAAATGACTTCTTATGAACAAATTTCACCTTTATCAATTCGATACTTACTTTAACACTTAAGAACTTTGTTTCTTTCATTTAGTAAGCTTGTCCCAAAACTCCTGGGACAAGCATTGAGCCCTCAGGCTCAATGGATGAAAGATTTTCAGATGAGAGAGAGCCTCGCCTGAGATTCGGCTAGAATCGAACTAGATATATAGTAGAGGGTCAGAGCTGACTAGTGC
>JASBSB010000006.1 GCA_030149205.1 Candidatus Heimdallarchaeota archaeon
TCTGAAGCAGCGATCACGCCTCCTGCGGGATCATAAGGCTAAAAACAAGCGGAAGAGCCTGCTGTGCTCTGTGGTCTGGTACAACCACGGAATCCGAGCTCAGGGGGTGATCCCAGTGTAAACGAATTTTGGGACAAGCTTCATATTGTATTTGATCCAAAATCAGAATTTACAACTTACAATTTTAATACAAATAATGAATTTTGTAGAGATTTATAAAGAAATTTAAAACATCAAATACATTTAATCGGATGTGAACAAAATAGTAATGTTACTATTCGGTTACATGCCTAATGATATAAGAGTTAAAAAAATGGCTAGATCTATTTCATCTCTCAATTACTCTGTAGACATAATTTCACATCGCTCCAGTACAACTAAATTAGGCGAAACGATAAAAATTATTTGTCAATATAAAAGCACATCCATTCAAACGGGTTCTGAGTTGAAAATCAGTTCTCTTCTATCATTCTGGATATTTTCTATTAGCTTTATGTTTAAAACATACAAAAAAAATAATCCAGATTTCATCTATGCAAATGATTTTACAACCTTGATTCCAGCTATAACAATCAAATTGATTTGGTGGAGGACTAAAATCATTTATGATTCACATGAATTAGCTCCAGAATTAAGTAATGAATACTTTGGTTTAGTTTTTGAAATTCTCACCTTTATATTAGAAGTAACATCAATCCCATTTTTACACCACATAATCTCATCTTCTCCTTACTATAGTCTGCTAATGCATAAACGATACAGTAAGAAAATCACTACAATAGTTAATCTTCCCTCTTTAACAGACATAAGAAACTCAACATCAATCAGAGGAGAAGAAATTTTAAGTAAATATATTGATAATTTCTCAAGATTTACATTATTTATCTATGCAGGCCATATTACAATTAACAGAGGTTACGAAAGACTTATTTCTGTTTGGAATAAAATAAGTGAGGATGATAATCAAAAAATTCTCTTACTCGCTGGAGATGGACCAAAAAAGAAGGAAGTTTTGGATTTAGCTGGTAAGAATAAATCCATTATATATTTGGGTTATTTAGACACTGTTGATTATTATAGCCTTCTGCGCGTTATTAATTATGGTATATCTCTTTTAAACCCAAATAAAGGATTAAATAATTATTATGGTTTTCCCAACAAAATACCAGAATACCTCGTGTTTAATAAAAAAGTTGTTGCTACAAAAATGATAAATTTCAAAAATGAAATTAGAGAAAAAAAAATTATTGGGGTTGAATATGAATCAGAGGAAGACCTTTATAATAAAATCTTGACATTAGAGTCAAAAGCAGACTATAATAACTCAGAAGTAGATTTAAAATATGTTTGGGAAAGTCAAATGAATATATTATCCTCCGTCTTTAAGAAGAAACAATTATAAGATAAATTAAACAAAATAATTTTCTGATGAGTTTTATTTAATATATTTGAATACACTTCTTTAAATTTTGTTTGAAATCGCGTTTTCAATTGTACCATTAATTTTTTTTTGATCAATAATATCGTTTTAAAATATAAATATATCAAAATTTATGAGAATTATACACTTGCTCTTTCAACTTTATAAATATCGAATGTTTTATAATTATTCTTAAGATTTTAATATGTGATAAAAAGTTATTTGATTATAATTAATATCGTAGTTTATGACAAAGAGGAATATTTATTAGAGGTATTAACTAAAATTCCAAAATTTGTCGATAGAGTTAATATTATTTGGGATCAACCAGATTGTATTGAACTGGAAAAATTGAGACAATATTTCAAAAATAATAGTCGATATTTTTTTAAAATCAAGTTGAAGAGAGATGGTATTGGTTCTGCAATACAGGATGGATTTAAACTTAGTCTAAAATTTGCCTTACAACAAAAAGCTGTTTTTATTGTTATGGCGGGTAATGGTAAAGACAATCCAATACAATCATATCGTTTAGCCAGCGAGCTGATTGATAAAGAATTATTTTATGTACAAGGTTCCAGATATTTGTTGGAGGGAGGAACAAAAACACTTCCAATAGAAAGAAAGGTTATTAATAAGACATTGTCATTTTTATGGTCAATGGTAATGAGAAAATATGTTTCTGAGGTTACAAATGGTTTCAGGGCATTCAATAAGATTATTTTTGAGAAAAATTTAGTTGACTGGAATAAACCACTGATATCTGGTTATGAATACGAGTATTATTTAAATTATAAATTAATTACAAAATATAGAGACAAGCATCTTGAAGTCCCTGTCCAAAAAATTTATCAAAATGGTCGCAAACAGTCTAAAATTAAGTTTAAAGATGGGTTACAAATACTAAAACCGTTGATTATGTGTCCATTGAATCTTTATTAAACTTTCAAGAATTTTTTTAATATCCTTAATTAAAGAATCAGATTTAAGCTTTATATTTTAAAAATTTTAGCCAAACCCCTATAAATTAACACTATACACTTTCCAAAGTAAATTAGATTTGGAATTACTAAGTTTTTGATTCACAAGATTCCTTTTATTTTGTAAAAGGCTTATATTTAAGGGATAGAGAATATTTCTTTAAAAAATGTATTTTTGTTCTCAATAGTTCTTAAGTAGGTCATCTAGATACAAGAAGATATTTTTGAGTTCAAGTTAAATGAAACAAAATATATTTCTAAGAAGGTTGAGTAAGATATAAAGTTATCACAGAACAAGATTAAACTAATAAGAAATAATTCAGATAAACTTTTCCCAAGGTTAGAGATCGCACAGGGATCACCTCCTGAACTTTGGTTCTGAGGTTATACCAGACCACAGAGCACAGCAAGCTCTTCAGCTTGTTCTGACGCTTTTAATTCCGCAGGATGCGTGGACGTTGCTTCAGCAGACCAAACACTCGCTCAACCTCTGCCCGGAGGTAGAACCAACAGTTCTTCGCATAGATCCCACAATGCGGGCTTTGCAGACAATCCAGTCGATCCTTGGGGTGGAAGTTCGATGATCCCTGGAGTTTAATTTCCTGGGGATCACCACCTGAAGTGCCTCCTGAGCTAGCAAACGATGATGCTCTCGCCCCAGTAAGCCCTGTCAGCATGAACACGTCTCAGAGGAGATGGCAAGCGCCAATACTGCCTCTTCCAGAACCTACCAAAGGTAGTTACACCATGCTCGGCACTACTGGAGGTGTAGACACCGATGACAGCCCTGTTTGGCAGCCCCACTGGCAGGGGGAGCTTGGCAAAGAGGGGGCGCTCTTGGTGAGGATCTGTCTCTCCCCCCCCCTTGAGGAGCCTCCAGAAGCTCCCCTCTGTCAGCTCAAAGCCTGAGCTGTCTATTGCCACATCTGTGGTATTTTTAGAGAAGGCAAAGCCCAGCTGCTTGATCAGGCTCTTCAGATTCGCCTGCGAGACCCCCTCCCACCTCCCTGTGAAAGGTGAACTTACGGGTGATGTGTCTCAAAGACCCCGCTTCGATCAAGAAATCACAGAGCCTAAGCTTGGAGGGAAGATCCCTCCAACCTATCTGTTCCTGCAAAGAGACAGATGGCGACCAGCACCCATCTGAGCCCCACTCGAGCCCTGCCTAGTTTTAAGACTCTTTTTGTGTCTGGGAACCTGGGGCGAATGAAATCTTGATTTAAGATGAAAAATTTGGACAGTACATGGAGGTCAATGATTTGTGTTTGACGCACTTGTCAGCTCTGACCCCCTCCTATATTTCTAGTTCTCTTCTAACCGAATCTCAAGCGAGGTTCGTGTTCTTCTGAAAATCTTTCATCCATTGAGCCTGAGGGCTCAATGCTTGTCCCAGGGGTTTTGGAACGAGCTTAATTTGTGTTTAAGCGGGTTTTTTAGGGATTACAATTCAAAATTAATTTTTTAATTCTGAAATAGTGTCAAGTATTACTGATACAGTATTAGTTCCAATTGATGCATTATTTATTATTGGATGGGAACCATTGAAAGAGCTGATAAAATGCTCCAATTCTGATTTGATGGTATTATTCACTTCCACTTTCAACGGTGTACCTTCTCCGTTTTCATAAATCATAATTTCTTGATCTACAGCATCAATTATAGCTGATCGTTTTGTTCCTGCAATTTCTAACCTTCGAATCTTAGGAGGGTGCAACCAACCGATTTCTATGTTAACCAGAGCTTTCCCAAGTTTACCGATAATAAAAGCATATTCCTCCTGAGTCTCCCTTGTAAAACTATCTGCTACTGCTTTAAGGTTACTTGGCCACTTACTTGTAATGAAATTTATGATGTCGAAAATGTGAGGAAGTAAATCAAACATCACATCTCTTTGAGGAGAGACTAACATGAAGTTAGTCCATCTAAATTTGACCAAAATGAGGTTCCCAAAAAAATTTTCCTCATACAGGTGTTTAATTTTCTTTATTGAATTATTAAAACGATAGATATGACCAACAGATAAAGTCCTTTTGTTTAGATCTGCCAATTGAGATAATTCATTACCCTCCTTGACGGTCATACAAAGAGGTTTTTCTATAAAAGTGTGTTTTCCTGCTAATAGGGCGTCTTTACCAATTTGAAAGTGAGTTTCATTTGGAGTTGCAATAATCACCCCATCAATTTCGTCCAATCCTATTAACTCAGTGTAATTCTTAAATAACAGAACATCCGAAAAATTTCCTTTGACCCATTCTAAATTTTGATCCAAAGCATCAGAAACAGCATAAAGTGTGGCATTATCTAACTGAGCCAGCTCACTGATATGTTTTTTTCCCCAATATCCAGCCCCTATTACACCAATATTAAATTTTTTCATATTTATGCCTCGAAGAAATTTGTTATCGAATCAATAACCCTATTAACATCAGAACTCGTCAGTAATGGGTGCATGGGGAGACTTAAATTTGTAGCCGCCCATTCTTCGCTTATTGGAAATAATCCATCTTTATATCCAAACAATTTCTTGTATAATGGCTGTAGGTGAACTGGTAATGGATAGTGAATACCGGTTTGTATTCCTTCTACGGATAATTTTTTTGCAAGTTGATCGCGATTTTTTGTTCTTATAGAATAGATATGGTAGACAGGGTCTGATTCTTTTGCCCATTCTGTCAACTCAAGATCATTTACATCTTTAAATTTAGAGTTATATGTTTGAGCAATTTCATTTCTCCTAGAATTCCAAGCTTTAAGGTTCTTTAGTTGTATTCTACCAATTGCAGCACTTATTGTATTTAGACGAGCGGTATATCCCTTCATTGTATGTACGTACTTCGAAGTCCTGCCACAATCTCGCATTTGTGAAATTTTTTTCGCTAGTTTATCATTATTTGTCGTTACCATTCCTCCGTCTCCACCTACTGTCATATTTTTAGTTGAATAAAAAGAGAAAGCAGCTGCATCTCCAAAAGAACCTGCATTTTGTCCCTTGTAAGTTGCGCCATGTGCTTGACAAGCATCTTCAATGAGATACAGATTATTTTTTTCAGAAAATTCTTGAATTTCATCCATATGATCAACACCACCATAAAGGTGGACTGGTAAAATTGCATTAGTTTTATCTGTTAATACTTTAATAAGCTTTTTAGGATCTAGATATGAGTTTTTTCTTTTGATATCAGAAAAAATTGGCTTTGCACCTGCATTCAGAATAGAATTAGCCGAAGCAATAAAAGTTGCTGGAGTAGTAATCACCTCTTTTGTAACTTCTAATCCCTCCCAGATCAATGACAATGCATTAGTACCTGAAGAAGTTGATATTGCATGATCAACACCAACAAATTTTGCGAATTCCTCCTCAAATCTATAAACCGATTCCCCCATTACCAACATTTCCTCAGATAAAACCCTAACAGCCTCATCCTCCATCTCATCAGTGATAATTGGCATCATCAAATTAATTTTCTCAGACATTATATTTGATTGTTAAAATAATGATAATTAAATGTTATATTAAGTCTTCAGAAAGACAATTGCTTGATAAGTATTCTTTGTGTTTTATTATAATTTATTGCAAATTTAACAGCCTACACAAAATATTTAAGAAATTTTTAAGTTTTTTTTACTATGTGGAGGTTGAAATCGCTCTCTAAGGGCTCATGCCTTAACTTAAGAGTTAGAAAAATGACTTCAACACTCCACAATTTAAATGTTGATGAAAGTTTAATAACCCATAGATCATTCGTCAAATATATTAATAAAGACAATATCCCAATTATATCACAATACAAGGTATATTCAACTTCTTCTTGATCATATATAGATGAATGTTCTTTGTTTAAATACTGGTTTTTTTTGTGTATTCAACTTACAATAAGTTTGAAAATCTAATCGACCATCGATATTCTATTGTAATGATTTTACAACCTTAACACCTGCAATTCTCTTCAAGTTAATTTACTAGAGAACATAATTTATATACAATGTTCATGAATTCGTTCCTGATTTAAGGAAGGAATATTTTAATATGGGATTCATGATTCTCTTTTTTATAATTGAAAAAATTAAGAGCTATTTTTTATTTCAATAATTTCAGTTTCTCCTTTTCTAGTCAAAATACTACAAAAGTGTTATGAAAAGCCATAACCACTATTCCAAATTTTCCTTCTGAAAGAGAGTAAATTAACAGCACAGACATAAAAGGAATTTAATTGTTATCTGAATTTAAAAGAGATCCAAATAATATTTTATATACTTATGCAAGTCATAAGGCGATTAATAGAGGATAGGAAGAACTCATATATGCCTGGAGACGATTTTCACAAAATGAGAAGGGGTGAAAAATTTTAGTTCTAGTGAGTGATGTTCGAATAAAATCAAAAATATTAGAATTATTTAAAGGTGATCTAACTATCAAATATGTGGGATATCTTGAATCAGAAAGTTACTTTAGTTTACTAAGAGTAATTGATTGCAGATTCTCTTTAATTGACCCAAAACAGGGGTTAAATAATTTCTTTGGAATTCCAAATAAACTAACAGAATATTTAACCTTTAGCAGATGGATAATTTCAACAGTCTTAATAGATTTTATAAATGAAATTAAAAGTGGATGTAATTTCGATAAGTTTTGAACCATTGTAATAGAAGGAACACCCGCATAAAAAATTTATAGTTTTTCTTATCAATGGACTTTTTCCGGATAATAGCTAACGTGTCAGGAGTTATAACATTAGAACATAAATATTGCTCTAACTCCAATGTTTTTCATCTAGCTCTTTCAACAATTTAAAGTCTGGTGAGGCGAAACCTATCTTATCTTTTCTTTGCTTAACTAGTTCGGGTAGATATTCATTTAATGCATCTCTAAGAATACGTTTTGTGGTTCCTTTCTTATATTTATATTCATCTGGTAATGAAAGCAGATAGACAACAAGTCTAAAGTCTAAAAAAGGAACTCTGGTTTCAATACCAAAAGTCATTGAATTTTTGTTCTCTCAACGTAATAATTTTTCAAGTTTGTAATCTACGTTCACTATTAAAGCTGTCGTTAATGATTTCGATTTGTACATTGGAGAAAGATAAAAATTATCTTGTGAGATGATGTTATTAAGTCTATTACTTAAATATTTTTTATTCCTGTATAAAATTTTCTTCCTTAAAAAATTGGGAGAAAAATGATAGGATAAGAGCTGTAAACCCTCAACATTTTTTCGCTTAATTACGGTTAGCAATTCCTCAAAAAATGATTTTAAATTCAAACTCCTAAGTTGTTGATTTAAATAGTAACCGGTCATATAATCATACCCAACAAGTAATTCATCCGCACCTTGACCATCCAATAATACCTTTAATTCATTTTCATGTGCTAATTTCATTACCAAATATTGTGTAAGTTGTGAAAATGAAATTACTGTTTCCTCCTGGTGATTTATGAAGTTATCTAAATTTTCATTCAATAATTCCATGGTCGGGTAAATAAAGGGTGAGTGAGAATTAGCCGATCTTTTAACTTCATCTAAATATCTCTTTTCATCTAATTTGAACCATTCACAATAGACTGCTGAGAAAGTTCTCATTTTCAAACTCTGTTTTTCTAAGATTTTTGAAGCTACAGTAACTATCGAAGAGGAATCTACCCCTCCGCTTAAACAAGAACCAACTAAAACATCACTTCGTAGTCTAATCTCTACACTCGATTCGAATAAAGATCTAATTCGATCAATATGCTCATTATATGATCTCCTCTGAAAATTTAAATCGGTTTTAAGTTTTGAAACCTCTTCAGTAAGGTTAAAAAATTTTATTTCTTAGATATCTTTCCATGAATAATTTGATTTTAGCTCTATTTTAACATAATGTGAATGTTTTAATTTTTTAATTCCTTCATTAAAAGTGTCGGGAAGATGATCTAATCGACCTAATAAGAGAATATGAGCAATTGATTTATGATTTAATTTTTGGTTTGGATCTAAACTCAAAATAGGTTTTATTTCTGAAGAGAATATGATTTTACCATTGATAACACAATAATACAATGGTTTAATACCAAATCTATCTCTTACAACAACTGAAACCTGCTGCTTTAGATCGATTAATAAAAAGGCAAACATTCCATTTAGTTCTTTAAACCAATCTTCACCAGACGTTTCATACAACCCCATCTTAAATAAATTTATTTTTTATTTCAAATTGATCCCTACGACTGAAGAGATTTCTACTGTGACTGTAGTTCGCTCGGGTTATATTGGATTAGCAAAAACCCTTGTGTTTGCTACCTTAGGGGTGAGGATGCATAGATGTGACATAAGTGATACAAAGATAAGCTATTTAAAAATTAAAAATAGTCTAAAATGATAAAGAATTCCTTCAGTAATCAGAAGCTGATTCACTTATCATCTCTACCCGCAGCATGTCTCTTAGCAGAATCTCAGCTCATGAATAGGGTTGATTGACAAAAGAACCTACCAACTCTATGGATAGATTGATATGAATTATAATAGATTGAGGCTGTTGATTCTCTTTAGAAATATTTGAAGGTTGATGAATTTTGGTGAAGTTGTAACAAACTGTCTTTTCCAAGCCAACAATCCCCCTTCGAGAAGATCCTTCACGCGATGGTTTTGAGATGGATTATTAGAGCCACAAAGCAGTTCTGAGCAGTAATAAATCTCCATATTGATCACCTGAAAGTAAAAAACTGTTGTATTTGCTACTCATCCAAAAATCCAAACCAGCTCGATTAATTTCAAAAACGTTTTGTTGAGACCTAAAGAAATAGCAATAGAAGTAGCTCCGAGCAGAGATTAAAAGAGCTTAGATGTAATAATGCATCAGTACACTGTTTTGAGAGTCATTAGAAAAAAGAATAATTTAATGAGGATTAATATTATTTTATGCTAAATAATCAAATATAAGATCAATGACGGTTGAGTAAGCTATAAGCTAATTTGTAACCCAGTAATAAATTTGAATAAAAAGTTATAAATTAGATTGCTCGATTTAAAAATAATAGAAAGTTAATATTACAAGTTAATCCTATTTTAAATATCATTTTACTATAGAATACTTATATTTGGATTTAATAATATATTGATATGATAAATTCAGAAATAATATTAGGAGAATTCGGAGAAATAATACAAGGGAAAAACAACAAATTCGGTAAAAATGTAATGGTGTTAGGAAAACTTAAAATCGGAAAAAATAACCACATTGGAAATAACGTTGTTTTCTCAGGCAATGTAACAATCGGAGACGGAAATTTCATTGGAGATTTTGCGACTATTGGGTCATTACCACACCATTCTAGAAAAAAATATGAATTTTCAAATGAATTTTTGGATGGAAGCCTATCAATTGGTGACCAAAATATTTTTAGAAATTTTATAACAATAGATTTGCCGATAGAGACGAAAACAGAAATTAAAAACCGCAATTTTTTTATGAGTTATATTTACATTGGACATGACAGTAAAATTTTTAACGAGTGTATTCTAAGCTCACACGTAAAATTGGGAGGTTTTACTAAAATAAACTCAAGTTCTAATTTGGGAATGGGTGTTTCAGTTCATCAATTTTCAACTCTAGGTGCCTTTTCAATGATTGGAATGAATGCAACTGTAATAAAAGACCATCCACCATTTTTAGTAAGTGTTGGAACACCAGCAGTTCCAAAAAAAATTAATACATATGCACTTCAAAAAGGTGGTTTCGAGGAAAAACATATTAGATTTATAGAAAAATTCTATCGAAATTTAACTCTTGGAGGGAAATTCACATCAGAATTAGCTCATTGCCCAAAACAATTAAAACTCTTTTTTGTTGAGTTCCTAAATCAAAGAGTTGAATCTAGAGAAATGGTAGACCTATCCAACATAAACAAATAGTTTGTTGATTTAAATTATTGGAGTCTTCCATTAGAGTTTTTCAAATTAGTAATTATAAGAAAAAACGAGATTGAATAGACTGTCTTCAAAAGTACATTTGAAATAGAACCTAGGGAGTATAAAATTTAAAATTTGAAACAAAAGTAAAAAATTAGTTTTTAAACTTTTAATATAAAAAATAATACTTCTTTGAGGAAATTAATAAATCGTTTTAATTTTCAAAGCAAAAAATCATTGATTTCCAATAAAATAGTCTTCTATTATACTTTTATAAACTTTTTCTGTTTTCTCCATTTCAATTTTATAATTAAATTTTTTCAATACAAGTTCCCTGTTATTCTTTCCCATTTTTAATCCAAATTCCTTGTGATCAAGGAATTCTAAGATTCTTTCAGAAAGGGTTTTGAAATCACCAAAACCAAATTGTAAAAAGTTCACATTAACTTTCATTCCGTTTTCTTCAGTGTCAGGATGTCCTGTGAAAATAACAGGCAACTCCATACTCATCGCCTCTAAAACACTTATTGGAACACCACCATCAGTTAAGGATGTTGACACAAAAATATCTGCTATTTTAAGGTATTTGACCATTTCCTTTTGATTAAGGTACCCCACAAAATTAACAAATTTAGTTAGATTTAACGTGTTTACTAAATTTTTTAGATTATTAAGTTCTGAACCTCGTCCAGCTAAAATAAATAAGACATTTGATTGTTTTTTAATAACTAACGGAATTGCTTTGATTAACGTTTTCACATCGTATATATCATAAAAATTTCTGTTTGAAAAAATTATATACTTTTCTTCAGCATTTAATATTTTCTTCAAGCTATTGTTTTTTGGGATGGGGGAAAAAATTTTAACATCAACTCCAAAGTGAGAATGAAACATTTTATCTTTTGGAGCACCTAAACTAATTAGTGCATTTCGAGTCACACCTCCAAAATATTGAAAATATTCGGATCTAGATACTGTAAATTTAGCCATCCACCTGTATAACAAATTATTACTAATTTCTTGTAAAACATCACTTCCCCATGCAGTCAATATAGTTTTGGTATAATTCCCTAAAGCTAAAAGGAAACCATATTTTATCACATAATGTGAATGAATAATATCTGGTTTAATTTCATTTATGATACTTCTTATTTTTGATTTAAAATAAAAAATTTTTAAATATTTTGTATACTTATTACAGTTTAAAATATGGATGTTAACTCCAGGAATTTCTTCGTAATCTGTTTGAAGAACAATTAGGTGTACTTCGTAGTGTTTCTCGACAAAGTACAAAACGAATTTTTTTGTATGTGGCATAGTAGCATCTGCCAGAAAACAAATTTTCATATTTCGAGAAAACATAAAAATTTAATAAGGGTTAGGGTTTTTAACTTATGGTTTAAGAATATTTTTGAGATTTTGATAAATCTGTTTTAAGTCAAGTAAGTTTTGTGGGTCATTGGAAGAGTATCTAACATTTTCAGATTTATGAAATCCAAATGGAAAATATACCTCTAGATGTTTATTTAATTCATTTGCTTTGTGAGTTAAAGGAAACAAAATTAACATCTCATTACTTTCTAAAACAAAATCTAAACTAGAATCCAAAATTAACTCTTCATATAGTTTTTCACCAGGTTTTTTTCCAGTTAACAAAAACTCATTTTGGTCTATATTTTTGATTTTTAAATAGGAATTAGCCAAATCACCAATTTTCACAGAAGGCATTTTTAATATAAATATCTCTCCTTTATTTACTATCGTTGACGCTTTAAGTACAAGCTCTACACTTTCAGGTATAGTCATAAAAAACCTTGTCATTTTTGGGTCAGTCACTGTAATTTTTTCATTATTTTGAATCTGTTTCTCCCAAATTTCAATAACCGATCCTCTTGAGGCAATAACATTACCAAATCGAACTATCCCAAATTTAGTTGAAATATTGAATTTTGAAGTTGCTGCTGCACTAATCAACCGTTCAGCTACAAGTTTGGTGGCACCCATTAAATTTGATGGGTTAACAGCCTTGTCTGTTGAAATTAGAATTACCTTCTCTATTTTGTTTTTTATTGCACATTCTATAATGTTTTGAGTTCCTAAAATATTAGTTTTTACTGCCTCAATTGGATTATATTCGCAAAGAACAACATGCTTTAAAGCTGCTGCATGAAAAATTATATCTATATTTTCTGTTAAATCCATCAACCGTTCTTTGTCTCTAATATCAGCTAAGTAATATTGGACATGAATTAGATCAGCTTTGTCTAACTCTAAAGTTTTATAAAAAATTTCAGTTTCTCTATTATCTAATATTAATAATCTCTTAATTTTAAATTTGGATATTCTGGCAGCAAGTTGATTCCCTATGCTTCCCAACCCACCAGTTATCAACACAGATTTGTTTTCAAATTCAGAACCTAGATTATCCACATTTTTTTATAAATTGTTGAAATATAGATATTTCTATACATTTTAGCAATTTTAATGAATTAGGTAGTTACCGAAATAAACACATACGAAATTTTTTTTCCATCTTGGAATAATATTTTAATTATTCTTTTTAAATTTTATAAGGAAAGGATATTGTAAAATACCAGAAAGAAAAAAGTAAAGAGCTAGAATTAACAATATGTCTGAAAAACTATTGGGTCTCAAAATTAACATTAATAAGAGGAATACAATGGCTGAAACACTTTTTGAAACAGTGTCTAATAAAAATTTATCAATACCAAATGAAAACCCAGAAATTGTAACAGAAAAAATCAAGAATAATACAATTAAACTAACAACAGCTAAATTATCTAAACTTAAGATGATTTGAAGACCAAAATATGAAATCACTTCAGAATAGATGTTGAAAAGTTTTAAAATATAAAAAAATGTTAAATCAATGATAACTAAAGGTATAAGAACCTTATAAACTAAAATTGTTAAAAATTTTTTAGGGTTTGCTATGTGCTGAGCAAAAATTAGTAGACTTGAACTCAAGTTAGAAGCAAGAAGTGATCCTAATGAAATTATTAAAACTACTAGATCAAAAACAGGTACTTTAGATTTCCCCAGAACTGATTCAATATAGAGTGCGATTAGTAAAAATAATCCTTGAAATATGAAATCAGAAAAAAGAATGTACTTAGATCTTTTCAATAACTTATAAATTATTTTTAAATCAAATTTACCTGTTCTCAAGGCAGGTAAAATATCAAGTTTAGATATCAAGAAAAAAGGAATAACAATTTGGGGAATTAAATAAGAGTAATAAAATAAAGTATAATGATCAGTATTTATTGATAAAATGATAATTAAAACCCCAAGAAATCTTAAAATTCCAGTCACTGCGTTAAGAGTTGAGACATAATTGATCTGATCAAATGCTTTTAATATTGCAGAAAAATTTATCATCAAAGATTGGAGCAAAAGTGCAACACTAAATGTAATTGTCAACAAAATATTCATTTTAAAATATAAACTTACACTAGCAAGTAAAATACTTAATATTAATGAATAAGTAAAATTAAATACAAACAAAGTTTTAACCAAATTTAGATTGAAAATTATAAAATCGGGAGTTTGATTAACCTTTTTTTCACCTGAACTGTTGAATGTTTTACCACCTAAAATTTGCATAATAGGAGCATAAAAATCTAGATGAGAAAACACTAAAAACAAATTAAAGTAATACAAAACAATTAAAAAATTGCTGTAAATTAAAGAAGGAATAAACTGAATCATTAAAAACCTGACAATAAAAGAAAAGCCTTGCAAGGCAAAAGAACCTAAAAATAACGAGAATGAGTATTTGAATATTTTAGTCCTAAGTGACAATATTCAATTTAATTCAATAAATGATATAAACTTTCTAATATAATTGAAAATTTTTTTCTGGAACAATATGAATTTGAGTTATCAGCGAACTGAAAAATTCCAATTCAATTCAACTAGGAAGGTATCCACACGGTATAGCTTTGTGGTGGTGCCCAGATCTCCACCCAGCCGTTTGAGTCAACCCATTCGCTGTTTGCCCTACCTGTTCCATCAGTCAGCAACTGGTCTGTCCATTTGGTGTGTACCCACTCTCCCTTCCAGGTGTTTCCGTCATTCATCATCAGTATAAGCCCAGGCTGTGAGCCGTAACCGTTTCGCTGCATGATATACAGGTCACCATCACTGTACAGCGTGCTGGTTGTCCCACCAGCGTAACCCTGTCGGAGAGAGATCAGGTTATTGATTGCAGATTTGAATCCCCAGTCAAAGTAGTCCCTCCAGAAGACTGTTGGGTACCCCTCGCTGAGTAGGATGAATGCGTATGCCATCTCCTTCATGGTAAAGATCTCATTTGTGTCATGGTTAGCGACAAATGTGGCGGTATTTAGTGGGTTTGTTGAGATAAGTCCAGCCGTGGCAAGATCTGCCATGTTGTAGTATCCATTTCCCTCGCTCATATCTCTGAGTGCGTAATACAGTGGAAAATCGAATACTGAGGCGGTCCATCCAGCTCCACTGAGCCAGTTCTGCAGTGTTGCCTTGTTGGTGTCCCAATACTCACCGACCCCATATCCTCCGACTGTGTTCATCCAGTCCTTGACCATCCAAGAGTGGTATCCCTTGACATAGTCGAAGCGCCAATCAGTGAACCCAATGGTATCCCTGAGCCAAAGACCCCAGTCCAAGAACTGAGATCGAACGTACGGATTTGCGTGGGCAAGGTCAGGGAAACCGCCAAATGTCCCCTCATCATATGCCTCATACGTGGATGGGTGAAAATCATTGTACCCACGCAGGAACTTTCCACTTGCAACACCGCTAAAGTCGGTGTAGGTGTATGAGTTGGTGTTTGGGTTCCACTCTGACTGACCGCCACTGTTATGATTCATGACGATGTCTGCGGTCACATGGAGACCGTATGATTTGGCGGTTGATATGAGAGTGAGGAGATCCTGCTTGGTGCCAAATCTGGTTGGAATGGAACCCTTCTGGTTGTATTCTCCCAGATCATAATAGTCATATGGGTCGTATCCCATTGAGTACCTTCCATTCATGGTCTTTGATGGTGGTGGGAGCCAGATGTTGTCAAAGCCAGCGGCAGAAATCTCTGAGAGCTTGGGGGTGACCTGGGTGTACCAGTCGAGTGGCACATCCCAGTAGAAAGATTGTAACATGACCCCAGAACCGAGCGATTTCAAGGTCGCTGCATTCGAGTTTAGGGTTGTCACATGTAAGCTTGGTCCAATCATAATGAAAAGAACCAAGAAACTGAGTACCTTAAGTTTCATGTGTTTCATGAGTGGGATTATGTATCACTTACTACCTTATGAGCTTTTTTTACACTAACTGCAGAATCAGGAAATATCCATTGAATTAAAGGTGAATCTGGCAATTTCTAGAAACGAAACCATCCCTATGTTTCACCAATATGGAAAACAGAGTCCAAGCTACTATCAATTTACAATAAATTTTTAGAATCTGGTTATCATATGTTTAATTTAATAATTTCCGATTCCTGAAAAAATTTAAGGGAGTTTCTGGTATATCCCGTGGTTTCTTAACATTTCCTGGGATTTCTATTGGTCATAAAACCTCCATAGTATCAATAATGTTGCAGAATTTCATAATATCATTAATTCCACGGTCTGTAAAATTTGAAATATTTTCACAAATCATAAGACATCTGTAACAATTTCTATTTGTTTTGATCAATTTCAAGTATTACAAGTTGAAGCTTCTAGATTGAGTGAATTTAAGGGTGTGTGGAAGATGGAAATTAACAGTGGAGGATAATAGGGTAATACTGAAGGAATAGAATCGAAAGATGAAAACACCTTTGGCTGGTGAAAGTGACGTAGATGATGAGTACAAGTTTGAAATTGATGGCTAAAATTGGGAATATTTGATTTAGATAAAGAATTTTTGAAGGTTGAAAGTATGATGGAGATAAGCAAGCCTTAATTATTGTTCCCTATAGACCACATCAATAAATTTTCTACTTGACACGTTAAATTAATACCATAATACATTGAATTATCTATTTGACAAGTGAAGTTTAATACACTGAAATCCTATAATAATAATTAAACTTAGGACTAACAAGATTCATAATGTAATATCAATTAGGATTATAATATATCGTAATTTTACAATAATTCAATCATTTCAATAGAACAGTGAATAAATGCAAACAAAATAATACAAACACGTGCATTATTTCTATTTTTCTGCGTGATGTTAATATACTATATTTGCTATAGTTTATATGACTGGCAAACAGTCGGTGAAACATCATGAGTGATAAAGTAATTGATGGAACTACAGGAGCAGAAAAGGCATCCTTTGCACTGCTTCGTATTGGATTAGGCTGGATATTTTTCTGGGCCTTCATAGACAAGATGTTTGGACTTGGGTTTGCAACAAAACCTGGAAGTTCTTATCTGAATGGTAAATCAGTAACAGAGGGATTCTTAAAATTTGGGACAAAGGGTAAATCACTCCACGACTTCTACGCTTCAATAGCGGGGAATCCAGTGGTAGATTTATTATTCCTCCTGGGTTTACTTGGTATTGGACTTGCCTTAATTTTGGGTATTGGTTTGAGAATTGCTGGTGTTTCTGGTATTATTTTGATGCTCCTTATGTGGTCAGCTCAGCTACCATTAACCAACAATCCTATTTTTGATGATCACATCATTTATGCCCTGATCCTCCTCTACTTCTTCTTTTCTCCAAAAGCTGGGGAATACTATGGACTTGGAACATGGTGGAAGGGTATTGTCGGAAACAACACCTGGTTACTTTAATTTAAGAAGCTAATTCCCATAAAATTAAATTTAGATTAAGATATTATCAGGAAACTCTTAAAGTCAAGATTCTTTGAATTGTTAATTTTATAAAATGATTATTCAACAGTAATAATAATCCCACAGGGTAGATTTCATAAATACAACTTTACCTTTTAATAGAATTATTTCGAGTATTATTTGTTGACAGAATCTATAGCATTACACTCACAACAAGAACAGATTAATCATTTCTTCACAATTGGTATGGACTATGAATCTTACAAAGATAGGAGTGAAACCAAGCGTCAAAAGATGTTAAAGACTGAGGATGCCACCAGAGAGCTTGTTAAGGGGATTTCTGATGAGTTGATTAGTTATCTTGACGTTCCCTTAAAGGTTCTCTGTTTTGCTGAGAACTGGTGTGGAGACTGTGCAAATGCAGTCCCCGTAATTGCAGCACTGACAGATAGAATTCCAGGTTGGGAGTTAAAGATTGTTCCGAAGGATGAGCATCTAGATACATTTAACCAGATCTACAAGACAGCTGGAAAAAGCAAGATCCCGCTTATCATTTTTGCCGACGAGGAGGGTAATGAGATCACACGTTGGGTTGAAAGATCAACTCAGGGATATCGACTGATGACTGAGCTGTTGTCTAAACATCTACCCAGAGACGAATTGATCACTGAATTGAGGGATAATCCAGAATTTAACCCACCAGAGGTTACTAAGCATATCTTCAATGAGCTACTGGTAGCTGGTGAGAAATCAGCAGCAATGTGGCGCTCTATACATCACAAATAATTCTAAATTCAGGTTAACTGGACCCCGCATATATTACTCCCTTTGAGTGACCTACTATTTTCTGAGCAACACTAGTTGATGAATTGGAACCTTTTCTGTAAATCTATCAACAATGATTTCTCGAATTTATAAAGCGCTCGTGCTTAGTTATAATTTAAGTTGGACTTAGGTATGATTGACCATCGTAGGTTACAATTTCATATTACCAGTTATTTGAACCCCAATTTGGAAAACAAATTTACTTTGTTGACTGAACTTTTTGTGATGATAAATTTCTATCTGCCGTGATGCTCGGTGGGAAGGCTTCCACAAAATCTAAGAATTTTCCAAGTTCGGTGAAATAATCTGGGTGTTCTGCCATCTGTGAATGAGAAGATTTGGGCACCACCCAGGTAAACACATCATTTCTGTCTTTGATTGTCTCAAAGTTTGGTTTAAAATGCTTTTCAACAGTGAACCAATCATCCTCAGCACCATGTATGAGGAAAATAGGTGCTTTTATCAATGGCAATAGTCTGCTTGGCCTATTTTCCTCAAAGGGAAGATTCAGTCTGAACAAGAGCTTTGCAACCCACAGAAACATAAATCGAGGTAGATTTGCCTTTGTGATGGTATCAACAACCATGTCATAGTAATTGTTTACAAGTGCCTCTGCAACAAGTGCTCTTACATGCACTTTTGAGGCGGCGATTGTTCCTGCTATTGCACCAACCGATAGTCCATGAATTAATGGGTTATCTAATCCTTCAGCCTCTATCACCCGCTGTGCATCCTCAGCATAGGTGAATCCCTGCGAGGTGATAGTATACTCACTCTGCCCATGACTTCTAGAATCTACAAATACGAGTGAATATCTCCTCTTCCAGTAGATTGCTGCTCTTTCAACCATTCTTGCTGAGTTTCTCCCAAAGCTGTGAAGTAGCACAACCCAGTCATCTGGATTCTTCTGTTGTGGATTCTCACACACCCAGTAGACAATTCTAGGGTTCTCCAGGGCTTTTCTGGTTTGTGTTCCTTCTTCAAGGCCATAGGGTATTGTATACTTTTTTGATCTCCAAACCAGGAGATTGTTCATGAAGAATGCGGAGAATATGAGCACCATGAACAGATAGATGACCAGAATTGTCAGGCTAATTGAGAGAATGAGTGTGGTCAGATTCACCTTGTTTCACACTAATATTCTATGATGATATAATAGATAAGTTTTTCCAACAGAGCAAGTTTCCTGATGAAAATAACAATTTCATTGAAATTGAAAACAATACTGATTAGATACTACCAATTGTATTTGCAAGAATCTTGAGAAGCGAATTTTTATTTTGTAAAAAAACCTCTAATATTACAAAAAATTTAATGAGGAGGTTTCATTCGAACTATTTCTAAAATCACATACAAAAACAATTCGCTGTTTCAAATCTTTGTGGTTCTTAGAAGTTCCTTTTATTTGGAGGATTACAAAGTCTTCAAATTTCAAATGGGAAGAAGTTTTTTTCCCATGCTAGGTTCAATTCAACGAACCTATCATTAATTTTCTTATCTTTTTTCTCTTTAGACTTGGATAAGCCTCTTGTTTTATCCTTTTTTAATTCATCAATATCCCTTTTGATCCAATTATACTCCTTCAATCCCTATTCTTGTGGTTTTTTAAATCTGAGGAAATTTCATAAGCTAATTTTTCAATTGTTACTGACAAATCTGTTTCAGAAATTTTAAGTTTATCTTAACCTTAATCGTGAATATCTCCGGTAAGACACCACTTTATTGCAATGAGTACAGAGGTCTTTCCGGCATCATTATCCTCAATAAAAATCGGCATATCTTTTAAAAATATTGTCACATTTTTCAATAATCTAAAATTCTTAATCTTTGCTTTTACAAGTGTTAAGGAACAGTCTTCCCTCACGAAAACACTAAATCTTATTTTAATATAAAGCTTAATTCAAAAAAAAAAAAAAATGGCGATATTGGGAAAAGTGAGAACTAACATGTTTGACAAAATTTTCAATATAGCAAATTTGATCCAGAGGGTATAAGGATTAACCTCATCTCCTTTATTTACAGTAGCATAAAATCAGCTTACCCACTTTAAATCGAAATACATCGGTTTTACTCGATATGGTGTACCACTATAAGTTCTATTTTGTGAGGGTCGATCTTTATCTTTACTAGAAAACCAGGTTAGATCAAATTCTTTGAATTCAAATTTAGAAAACAATCCATTATTACTTTCATTATCTAAAATATCTGCAATTATTAATCTGATCCCTACGTCCTTACTAAGGTAATAAACCTTGGAAAGCATTTGCTCAATCATGAGTGACGCGATTTTCTTCCTTTGATAGGTTTTAGATACTGCTAATTGATCAATTTTAACTGCAGGTAAGCGATCATATTCGCCTTCCTTTGCATTTTCCCCCTCACCAATAAAATTAGATTTTTTTTTTAATGTCA
The DNA here is from genome assembly GCA_030149205.1 of Candidatus Heimdallarchaeota archaeon. Classification (GTDB taxonomy): domain Archaea; phylum Asgardarchaeota; class Heimdallarchaeia; order Heimdallarchaeales; family Kariarchaeaceae; genus WAKA01. The sequence goes on from JASBSB010000006.1 coordinate 20,315, forward strand.
CTTTTCCTGCAGATATTGAAATAAAGCCTATGAATTTTTTTGTGACTTTATCTAGATAAAAATATGTTATGTTTAATCTCTGTTCTATTGTTGATGGAATGCAATTTAACAAAAAATAACCAGTTCTATCATTTTCAGAAATTCTAAAATTGGTTTTATCAATTTGATCATAATCTAAGGTTACAATTATCTTATCCTTCGTATAAATTATTCATCACCCGTTACTATTTAAAATTTTATTGAGTTCTTCTTTAGAATATTCTTCTAGTAATTTTGTCATAATCATCTTTGCTTTTGGGTTAGGCTTGTCTAATTCATTTAAGAACTCAACTGTGCCTTCTTCAGAAAGTTCATAATCATTATCTATTCCGGATAAGTGAATATATAACTCATGCATTTGTTTTTCTACAGTATTAGATATTTCTGAAATTGAAGAATTTTTGAGATACAATCTAATGGGTGGAATTGTTGCTATTTTAGGTTTTTGTGGAAAATTTTCATATGTTTGAATGGAAATGTTAATGTCTCTATTTGTGTTAAATTTTGATTTAGGAATAAGGTCTTCAAGATTAATTTCTTTTGAGATTGGGAATGATTCTTCCAGAGAGAAAGGATATAATTCAGAATCAGAAGATATAATATCGGACGGTGAACGCAAACTTAACTTTGGATCAACTATATTACTTAACTTTGGATCAACTATATTACTCAACTTTCTCACCTTCATCTGATATGGTTATTAAGATTTGTTCAAAAGGAACCTTCATCTTCTTCTCAATCCTTTCAATGTTTTCCTTGATCGCATCAATCAAACCAATTAATGTTGTGATTGACATTGAAATTTTATGTTTAAAAAAACTCGTTAACTTAGGGTTCTCTTGTTTAACCTCTCCCATAATTCTACCAAGGTATAAAACCGCATTATTACCTGAGACTAAAATAAAATAGGAATTAGGTGCAAAATATTCAGTTTCATATGTGATTAGCATTGGGAAATACTCAACTGAATTATCTTTTGAATTCGAATTTTTATACCTATATGGTTTTCCTTTCTCTTTAATATCTACTTTGACAAATTTTTCTAATTTCTGAAGAAAACTACTTAGAGTGTTTGGAGAAAATGTTGCATATAATCTTACATCGAATGCATTTGCTTCAAATTTTAGGTCTCCAAATAATAGTTGGAAATCGGAATATCCTTCATGGTTTACTAGGATTGAGTCAACTGTATGGGATTTTAAATTTTTGTCAAAAATTGCGATAAAGCCTTCATTAAATTCTTTTCCATAAAATTCACCGGAAAGAACAACATTGTTTATATCCACTTGAGCGTTCAATGAGAACCTTCCAGAATGTTGAGTCATATTACATATTACTTGAGCTATCTTTACTTATTAAGAATAATTAATTGACATAGACACTATATTCAATTAATTCAAATAAATTTGTCAGAATTTGTATACGTATTTCAACTGGTTTCAACGGGGAGAATTCCTTTCCTACATGTAATTTAAAAGTAAGTTTAGAAATCTATTAACTCTTTTAATTATTTTTTATCATTGTTCAATGTTTTCGACTCTTCAAAACCATGAAAATTATTAATTTGAAAATCAAAAGCATTATGTTTCAAATTATGTATATATTAGCAACTTGTAAGAAAACTGAATAATTTAATTTTTAATGATGTTTGTAATTGAATCTATAATTTGCTGAATTGTTTGCTGTTCTAAGGATACAATGCCTGCCTCCCAATTTTTTCCGGATGTTGAGTTTGCGGTAAAGTTCATAGATGAAGCTACTGCTATGGAAGAATCTATGACTAATAGTTTTGCATGAATAGTTTTTTTGTAGTGAATTTTAACACCTTTCTCTCTTAATAAATTATGAAACTCTTTTTTTTGTTTATCAGGAGACCTTGTGACAAGGGTTGTTTTAACTTTAGAACTCGCAGCTCCAATTAATTTTTTTGAAAGACTGGTTTCATCCACAAATGGGTTTACAATCAAAACACTCGTTTTTGCATTTTTTATTAATTGAATTGATAGGTTTTGTAAATTGTCTCCTTCTAAGAAAAAGTGTTTGTTAGTTAAATTTGTTTCAGGTTTGTTCAATTTGATCCAATTATCCAACCAATTGCTTTTTACTAAATTTTTATTGGATTTCGAATTGGATTCTGGTCTATGGTTATTTGGATTGTTGTTTGTCTGAGAATAATCTTTATATTCTCTATAAATATCGTAGACTACTCTGTATTCATCAAATTCATTTTTCTCAAGAATATCAAGTTCAAATAATTCAGCCAAAACCTTGTTGAGATGCTTAGGGTTCAATCTTGTCAACTCTCTGATGTCCTCCCAAGATTTTGCATTATTAACCGCAATAGCATCGATAACTTTCCCTTTCCATGACCCATAAAAAATGGGTATTGAAACATTCATCATTGTTTTTTTTAATTTCAATATAAAAAGATACAAATTTTCAATTATGGAACAATCAAAAATAATTTTGCGTATAGTATGGACTAACCGCAATCTATGAGACATAGTATGATGATTAATTGTGCAAAAATGATTACAGGATATTAGAAAGAAGAAAAGAATTAGATGATAAATTATGAACCAAAAGGAGTTAATTAGATATTAAGAAGGTGTGCTATGTTATGAATTTGATCCTAGGCATGTATCACCTCCACATTTGAATTTATGGTGGTTAGACTCAATGAACCGAAGGTGAACACCCTTGGCAAAGACAGTAGAAAGAGATATAGACCATGAGTTCTAAATGCCATTAATATACTTCAAGTGTGTAAAGATATAAACATTTTGTAATTAAATTTACAATATGATACGAATTTTGTTTCTTAGTACCTTAAGCTAGCTCTTCACCACCACTCACCCTTTGAATGTTATGAATCAGCTCATTCAATGCGGTGATTACTCCAGCGATGGTAGCAGATGATGCGTTTAATGCAGTCCCTGGCTCATGGATCAGTTTGTTTCTCAAAAATCTGAACTCGTTGATTCCCGAGTAACCTTTTTCAGAGAGACATTGATTATCCAACAATAGCTTCGTCATTTCAAAGAAGTTAAGGCTGGTGCTCTCCAGATCTGCAAATACAGCTGTACTTTCTCGAATAAGATGCTCCGTCATTCTGTACATTACTAAAAATGCAACCGTTTGTTGGTCTTGATCAAGGTTTCTCCAGTTCGTTAACTGATTTCTAACATAAGAGAGATCCGAATTTAAAGCCAATAACTCTGCTTCATCTATCTCAAGCTTTCCAAACTTCTCTCCAAGTAGAAGTCGATCTATGGTGGTGTTTCTCCCTGTTTTGGCCTTGAACTCGGCTTTTGAGTCTAATATCTTTCGATATTCTCTCCAAGCAAGCTTTAATCCAAGACGTTTTCGTGATTCTATAAGCAACTCTTGAGCAATCAATGGTCCCACCAATTCATCAAGCTTATCCTTATACAATTCGGTGATCTTTCTTTGCTGTCTCCTCTCAATAAGTTCATCCAGATCATATGCAACAATTGATCGAATTTGTTCCTTTCTAATGTAGCTGGTTAATTCAGTTTCTTGAAACAATATTGGGATTGTATATGGGAGAAAATTTTCAATTTTTCTCATTGAAATTCTAAATATAACTATTGAACCAGCTATTAGGAGACCAAAAAATAGGAGAAGTATAAAGAAAAGCCCATAGTTTTCAATATAATCTAGAACAACGAAGAGGATATTTATTGAAGTTACTTTCATTATGAGAACCAAAACAAGGTTTAGGATCATAAACAAAAACGTGTATCCACTAAACAACGCCAAGCTCTCATAATACTCAAGATTTAGAAGTTCTCTCTGTATGGAAGAATCTTCTCTTCTGAATTGGAAGGACTCAATGTAATATATGGTGGTACTCTTTGCGATATTTGGAACTAAATTCTCCTTCAAAGATTCATAAATTGCCTCACGCTCAACACTATTTACTGAGAGTTCCATTGACAGAGTGGAGTAAGTGAGGTCTTTAGAACCCTCACCATCGTGCAATATCAGAACATTGTAAAGCCCACGTGCTATAATATGCTCAAGCCTCGGTTGAAGTCTTCCTAACCATACAATCAAATATGGAGACCCCACATAAAAAATAACTATAAAGAAGAAGAGGATAAACCCTCCCAGTACTACCTCAGAAGTAATGTTTTGATACCTTAAGGTGGCATATAGGAACAGCAGAGTTAATTCAAACAAGATTGGTGAAAGAATTCCGATGATAAACCGTTGACTGAAGAAATTCACAATCCCTATGATAAACCGTTGACTAGAGAAATTCACTATAATTCTTTTCTAAGATATCTATTATAAAATAGTGGACAGTTAACGAATTTTAGAAATTTTCAAACGATATTTGGTGGCATGACTGAAGTATTAATTACTCTCAAAATTATGCTAATCTTTTCTAAATATTACTATATTTAAAAAAATGTTTTTATGTATAGTTTTATTATGTAATACAATGTCAAGCTCTTCAACCCCTAAAAAAGCGGCCTGTGGATTCCCCATTAGAAAGCAAGAAAATTTCATAGTTTTGGAACACAAGGGAACCAAAATTGCCTTTTGCACAAATAAGTGTGCTGATTTATTCAAGGAGGACCCTGAAAAATTTAAGAGGAGTAATCATTATACTGGGGATTAGAGGGGCTATACTGTAAATATCAAAATTTTTGGTGTTATACTGACAGTATCCAGAAGGATGAAAGAAAGAAGATACCCCAAAAATATTCCTACGTAATTCCTTCATGGTGAAATACTATTTCTTAAAGATAATTAACAAGATAAAAGTGAGAAGTATAATGGAAATCCCAAAAAACTGGAAGCTTGGTGTAAGAGGTAGAAAGTTAAGGAAGACCCCCATGACAATGGCACCTAGCCCTCTACCAATTGAGACAAAAACTCCAAGACTACCAATAGCACTCCCTCTCATTTCAGGTGTTGAAAACTTGGAAGCATGTGAATTTACAGCAGGATAAGAGATGAGTAGTCCAGATAAAACAAGAGAATAAATGAGTATTAAATACGCAAAATTTCCATTGAGAGTGATCATGTAAATTAAGAGACCATTGATAATCAAGGCGAATATCACGGGTCTCTCCAATCCAAATCTATCAGAAATTACACCAAACCTTTTTTTGAGACCAATCAACAAGAAAATTGATACAAAATACATTAGAGACACGTCACTGTTTGAATAATGATAGTTATCAACAACAAGCAATGGTAAAAATATAGCAAAGCCAAATTCTGTGTATGAGATTAAGATCTGCAATGAATAAACTTTTCTAAGTCCTGATGACTTAAGCAATTCTTTGAGAGTGCTTACCATTGTTCGGAGAGACTTTAAAAAATTTTTAGACAGAGATTCATAATGTCTTCTGTCACTACCATTTAAGGTCTCATTTAAGATGAAGTATCCGAATACTGTTAGTACCACCCCTAGAATCGATCCAGTAAGAAAAAGCTGTCGAAGGTCCCAGTTTAAGTATTGAAGTGTGATGTATGCAATAAGAGATGCCAGAAGTACACCTATGTCTGAAAATTGAAAAACACGCCCATTATTAGCCCCATAGTTGGTTTTAGAGACATCTCCGAGGAGGGAAAACACGGCAGGCCAAAAACATGAGATTCCAAATGCGAATAATAATACTGAGATCAGAACAAAAGTCCAATGTGTGGCAAGACTCAACACCAGCAATGAAATAGTATAAGAGGCAGTTCCTGTTAGGATTAGTGGTTTTCTCCCAATTGATTGACTAAGTTCAGAGAGGGGGATTCTCAGAGGAATTTGCACGATGTTTTGTAGTGCAACAAGAGAAGATAACAGAAAAGCAGCAGTTGGGATATCATTTGTGAGAAAGAGAGCAATGTAGGTACGGTAGAAGAAGGCTAAGAGATTTGCAGACAGAGTCATATATCCGACTGGAAAGAGATGAAAATCAGCCTTCAATGATTTTCCTATCAATAACACACAGGATATTGATGCTTTTTATTGTTTTATTCAGTGCTAAATATTTATCGAAAGCTTATTTCCTCAATTCATTAGACCAATTTTAATTATTTTCTGAGATAATAAACACAACTTTTCATTTGTTAACCGAAAACAGAGCCTCATCCAATGTTGAAAGTAAGGCTGAAAGTAAATACATTATAACAAATTTTTCTAATCTACTTGCTTTAAATGGATAGTTTGAACGAGGGCAAACAAAAACAGTATCAAATTAACTTACAATTTGTTCCTTACAATAAGTTGCAAATAAAAAGTTGAGTCTGCAGAAATTACCCCTGAGATATTTTTGCTGGATTTTATTAATTTTGAAATGATTTAGAAATATTAGGGATAGCGGCTAATGATTAGATGCCATCCACCTGTCTGAATAAAAATACCAAGAAAACACCTGCAAGTATGGTTACCAATGCAGCCATATCCATCGAGAAAGTATAGACACCTGAAAAGGAAAAGAACAATATTGCTAATATAGGACCGACAAGACTTGCGGCTGAAAATGTTGCGTTATATAACCCAGTTGCAGTCCCCACATTGCCTGTCTTTTTGCTCCGACTTTCAACCAAACGTAAACCCCCCACATAAAATAGTCCCCACGAAAATCCAAGAAGTATATTTGCCAGGGCCATTAACCAAAACACAGTGATTATAGTAAATAGAAAAAACGTAGCTGCAGAGGCAAAAGTTCCCACAACAAACATTAGGCTTGGTCTGTATCGGTCACCAATTCTTTGCATTACCAAGAACTGTGTAAAGGTATTCATGACCTGTAGAATACCAATCTGTCCAGTAGAATAACCTAAGACATTTTGTAAGAAAATTGCCCAGAATATCCAGATACTGTTAGCTGTACCGTGCCTTAACAAAGCAACCAGGTAGATGAACCAGTTCTTTTTGAAGGCAAGGAGATATTTACCGAGTGGAGTTGATTTTGAATCAGAAACAGAAATGAGATACCCTCTTCCTTCTCCGGAAGCAAGTGCAATAAGAAATGCAACAGAGAACAAGAAAGAACTTAAATAAAACATGGTTCCTAACCCCGTGAATTCCGCGAGAATTCCTGTTGTATAACTCCCTATAGCCCACCCCAGAGATCCAAAAGAGGAGAGATTTCCTAGTTTTGCATTTCTGTCTGACGCAATTCCTGTGATGGAGGCAGGGTAAATGCCCATAGCCACTCCATGAGCAATTCTAACGACAAGAAATTCTGAAAATGTGGAGGCAAAGCTATAGGAAAATGCCGAGAGTCCAGCAGCAAACAAACCTAACAACAGGAAGGGACGTCTTCCTATATCATCTGCAAGTCTGCCAAATGTTGAATTTGATATTATAAGACAGGCAGAAAATACAACGCCCAACACAGCAATTTGTGATTCGATATAATGGTTATCTTTTAGATACAGTGACAAAAATGCAAAGATCACTGAGCCCCCAGAATTTGCAAACAAAAGAGTCAGTTTTAAATCTCCATTCCTGAAAATTAGCACAACACAAATTTTCTAAATAGCTCCTTTTTAACTCAGATGAAAGGATACAAACCCTATAGTAGAATTTTAGTCGAGCAAATTAACATTTAAATTGTCCTTCACACTGTCATTATTCTTAAGAATTAATAGGAATCTTTCCAAATGTGGCATTAAAACTATCTAATACATTCCGTACAAAAACTACACTATTCATTGATTTTGATGGAACAATAGTTGATTATAGACAAAACGAGATTAAGGCATTACTAGCATTGATGGAACCTTTTAAGCTCGACAACAAAAAGCTGGATCAATTTATTTCGGCATATCAGAGAATTAATACTCAATTATGGGGAGAATACAGAAAGCAGAAAATAACAGTTGATATTCTTAGAGTCAGAAGATTTGAATTGGCATTGGAGGAAGCTCAAATCAAAAACATAACAGCTGAAAGTTTAAGTGTTAAATATCTAGAACATTTTATCGACAATGTTGAAATTGATAGCTCTATTTACAAAAAACTTGAAAAATTAAAAAACAACAATTTTAAGATTTATATTCTTACAAATGGGTTTGAGTCAACTCAGAACAAACGAATTGACAGACTTAAGCTTAATAGAGTTATTGACGGGTATGTTACAAGTGAAAGAGCTGGAAAAGCCAAACCAGATCCTGCAATGTTTCAACTTGCCATGAGAGAAGCAAACTCAAGACCAGAAGAAACTGTAATGATAGGTGATTCCTTTGAAGCAGATATTCTTGGGGCAAACCAACAAAGAATCTTTGGGATCCATCTTAGTGAAGAAGAACCACAAGTTGTAAATGAATGGTATCTCTCAACAAAAAATCTTGATGATGCATTGGATTTATTTCTAATCTAAGCTTAGGTACCTAGAATTTGAATGAAATGAACATTGAATCAACCTGGGGTTAACCGTTATCTCTTACTTGTTCATATTATTTCCGGTGTTAAAAGAAACAGTTCCAAGCATTAACCTTATACTAATCTTTGCTTCACCTATTTTAACCGTAAGCTAATTTTCGAAGCTGTAGCGATTCACACGGGTCATAAAAAAGCTTAGCCCATTAAACCAGCCTTTGTAAGGATAATATCAATTTTTCTTTCAACTGTTTTGATTTTATCTATATCTAAAGCTATCACCCTCTGTGGGTTCCCAAAAGCCTCATAGGTTAACTGACTGATCTGTTCCAATGCATTTGTCAATTGGGTGGTATCTGTTTTTCCAGTCGTGATTGCAGTAGATATATAATTATAATGCTTTTTAACCTGAATCTTAACATCAATTGGATTATTCATCTCCTCTCTAAGTATAGATGCAATATTCATCAGTCTTGCTCCACTAGATTCTTGTGCTGCAACCAATCCACTTACAACCTGAGGATCTAATAGTTTTGAGGGATCGTAAGATCTATGAACAAAACATGGCCCCTGAGGAGATGATACCAAAAGATGAGTTAACATGGCTTCTCAGTTTAACGAATAATTTTTACAATATATAATAAATGAAGCTTTCTCTGTGTTATATGGGTAGTACAAAGGTCGTTTATTAAATAGATTAGTTGTAAGACTATAAAATTCGGATATCAGGGGCGTTATGTGTAAATTTAAATCTTGTCAACTACTCCGGTGATCTGTCCATTTTTAAATCCAAATATCTCCCAAACTGAATTTTTCTGTCCTGACATACCAGGAGATCCAGCTGGCATACCTGGTAGAGTAATCCCGCTGAGATCAGAAGTAGAGTTTAGAAATTTCTCTAAAGAGGGGAGAGGAATATGTCCCTCAGAAAAGTATCCATTAACCTTAACAGTGTGACACGATTGATAATTTCGTCCGATTCCCATCTGTTTGAATAGGTCATTCCTGTTGGGTACTACATTATCTTGTACTTTTACTCCATTGGTTTCTAGATATTGCATGTAAAGGTGACAGCAACTACAGCTTGCTTCTCGGAATATTGCAATTTCAAGTGTATAAGTTTTTGAAAGAGTGGGAATATTTGGAGTGCTGGAATCGAGAGGTGTTTGTAAATTGGTAACTGGGTTGGAAAAGAAACCAGAGAAAATTAATCCAAACACAATCAAGAGTGCTAAACCACCTATAAATAGGATGTTAGAAGATCCACTGTTTCCGTTAACCTTCTTTTTTGAGATTGTTCTGTCCAAAAATTGTTTTTTAGACTCAGCAATCATTTTTTCAACATTCGCATCTATTGGGTCTTTCTTAGACATCAGATTCTATCAAAAAATTGACCTAATAAACTTATGTTCTTTTTTTGAGTATAGTGAAATATATCAAAATTAAATATATCAGTTTATGACTGATTAGTCGTTGATATGTAGTAAAGTCCTCTCAAAGATTACATTTTGAAAGTAAATTATTTGATTCATTCTACGGTGATTGGGTACTACAAATGGTCTCATTCAACTCAGGAACTGGTAGGGATGACTCTAAATACCTTATGATCTTTGTGATATCTATCGATACTAACAGATTTAGAAACTGTAAAGTCCTTGGATTCTAGTATCCGACTCTGTTCCCTGAAAATCTGTTCTGGGGATTTTGTTTGTGATATTGACTTAGATTTTATGGCAATTAATCCCTCACCCTCCAGTAAAAAGGCATTTAAGTTTCTTACAAAAAGTTCGGCTTGGTTGGGTTGAGCCACATCACAGAATACAAAATCCACGCAATCCACCAATTCTGTGTACTCTTCGGGATATCTAGCATCCCGATGAAGTGGGATAATGTTTTCTCTTCTGATAGATAGATTCAAAAGGTCTCTCATAGGAATTGGAGCAAATTCAATTGCGAAAACGATTCCTTCTGTTACAATATCACTGATGTGAGATACGGTTGTCCCAGAGGATGCGCCAAGATACAACACCTTAGAGTTTCTCTTAAGATTATCAATCGTCATATTTTGGAGAATACTGGCTGCTACCTTAGATCTTTTGAATGAAAATTCACGAAGCTCTCCAAATTCTGTTTGAAATAATCGCTCTCCATATACAGAGGTACCTTTAATCATATTCTGAGTTGCCAATCTGACACCCAATATTCCTTCAACGGTATAAAGTCCAGCAATTTTTGGGTGTGGTTTAAATCTTTCTTCCATCATCTTCTCTGTCTCCTCCTTTTCTTCCCTTGATTAGATTTGTTCCTTTTGTATGACTGTTTAGACTGCCTAAGGAATCTTTCTGGTGCTTTTGGAAATCTTTCTCTAAGCGTCTTAGAATAATCAATCAGTCCTTTTCTAATCTCAGTCCCTCTGTTTTCTCCTTTGAAAAAGTCTAATTTTGTCGCAATTGCTATTTTTGCTGAAAAGGCTCTTGCCATCTTACCGCGGAGCCAGAAAGGCATGGTTCCCACTTCTGGGATCTGAAAGATTATTCCGTGCTTTGGTGTTTTTCCCCTTGATTTGATTGCCTTGTAAAGTGCCTTTTCCGCTCCAAGTGTCTGTATTTTTCCAGCAGGAGAAAAAGCGAGTTCTTTCAGACTTCCTGCCTGAGAAATTAATCTAGCCCCAACATTAGTTCCAGCAACTGCTGAGAGATTTGGAGCTATGTCCACCATTGTTTCACTGATCCAGTTCTCTAACTCAGTCTTTTGTTGGTAGACCCCTACTACCTCATTTGCCAGTGATTTTAACATAGCATAATCAATGGAGTCGAAATCTGCACCTAGGGATGTTTCTCGTGAATTCAAGATTAATTTTGATATTTCTGAGTCTAATCCTTGATCATTTAGAACATTTAAACTCAGTTCAGATTTATCTGGACACGCTGAAATTACTCTAGCCAGAGTATGGGAAGTCCTTATAAAAACAAGAATTTCTGGAAAATGTAAGGAATAGATCTCCTGTAACCGGATTCCAAGTTGAATGTAAGATCGCTGAAGTTCATCAACAGTTAACACTGCTTGAGCAATCAATGTGTCTCTTCCCTGTGAAAACTGTCTTACTGAGTCACGAGAGAGCTCTATGGCTTTTTCTCTCACCAGATCATAATAATCTGCAAGTTCACCAATAAACATAGAATTATTGAGTAGAAATTCAAACCGATTATTACGAATCTTCTTCAACACAATATTTGAGAGATCAAGCTTTTTATTGATATGATCAGAGAGAGTCTCATAAACCCATCTGTTATCTGTGATAACCTTATCCCACGATGACGAAACCTCAGAGAGAGATGCTTCATCAATCAACTGAATCACATCACCTTCTTCGGTCAATTCTAAGACACCAACTATAGTTTTACTTAAGAGAGTCAATAGGTTTTATGGGAGTTAGGGAATATAAAACATAAGCAACTAACATAGAAAAACCAAACATCAACTCCTATATTTTCAATGATAGTTTGTTGGTGAACACATCTTAACCTTTTAAAGATACAAATCTCTTAATAGTTTGTACATGACACACGGTAGGTTACAAAACGCAGGGATTGTTCGTAAGAGAACTCCTAAGCAGGAAAGAAAGTATCCAAACAGAAAGAGTCCCATTCCTAGAATTAGAAATAAGAAGAATTACTACAACAGACTTTTCAAAAATAAACCCATTGGACAGGGAAACAAAAGGCGTTAATTTACTAAGAGGGTTGCTCTCTGTACCTTGAAGAACGAGCCTTAGATGAGAAATCCGAGAAGGCTTATAAAGAAATTATACAGGATATCCTTAGGTTTAAACCTAACAGGGATGAATTAGAAAAGATTAAGAGACGAGTTTCCATCAAATATCAGTTGAAGAGATTCCCAAAGAATTCAGACTTACTTGCATTTAGCCCTGATAAGAGGGATGAATTGGTGAGATATTTACAAATTAGAGGAGTAAGATCTGTTTCTGGTGTAAATGTTATTTCTGTAATGACAGCACCCTTTGAATGTCGTCATGGAGCTTGTATTTATTGTCCAGGTGGCCCAACATGGGGTACTCCTATGAGTTACACTGGAAGAGAGCCCGCTTCAATGAGAGCTATCCAAAACGGATTTGATCCGGTTTTACAGATACAATCAAGACTAAAACAGTTCGAAGCAACCGGTCACAACGCTGAAAAAATTGACTTGATAGTCATGGGTGGGACATTTAACAGTACTCCAAAGGAATATCAAGATGAATTTATGATGGGGGTATATGAGGCACTAAATGGTGAAAGATCAGAAACTCTTGAAGAAGCAAAGAGAATGAACGAAACAGCCAAACATAGATGTGTGGGGCTAACTTTTGAGACTAAGCCCGATTGGGCACTACAGCAGCATGTTGTTGAAATGCTAAAATATGGAGTAACAAGAGTTGAAATTGGGGTACAGACATTACAAGAGGATGTTCTTGAATTTGTAAATCGGGGGCATGGATTGCAGGAAGTTGAAGATTCATTTAAAGCACTTCGAGATGTTGGTCTTAAAATAACAGCTCACATGATGCCAGGACTACCTAAAACCACACCAGACACCGATATCGAGGACTTTCGTAAACTTTACTATGATCCAAGATTTATACCGGATGAAATTAAAATTTATCCCACCCAAGTCATTGAAAACACTCCCCTTGCCAAAATGGTAAACGAGGGAACCTACAAGGGTTTAAGCAATGAAGAAACTTTTAGGATAATGTTAGAGGCAAAGAAAATCACACCACCTTTCGTTAGAATCAAACGAGCACTTCGAGACCTCCCTATCCCTCTCGTTGTATCTGGCCCTACCTGGGGAGATATGAGAAAGAGAATAGAAGAACAAATGGAACAACTGGAAGCGGTATGTAAATGTATCAGGTGCCGGGAAATCGGTCAGTTGGCATACAAAGGGAAACCCATACCCAAGCCTGAAGATATCTATCTCAAGAACCGTACCTATAAAGCTGGTGGAGGAACAGAACACTTTTTGTCATTTGAAGACAAGAACGATGTGTTAGTAGGATTCTTAAGACTAAGATTTCCTTCAGAAGATGTTTTTTTGGAATCTCTAAAAGATTCTGCTATCGTTAGAGAAGTTCATGTATATGGGTCTTCTCTCCAACTCGGTGAAGAATCAGGGGATAGCTTTCAACACAGAGGATATGGAAGAAAATTGGTGGAAGCTGCAGAAAACCTTAGCAGAGATGCTGGGTACAAATTTTTATCAATTATATCTGGGGTAGGTGTACGCCAGTACTATGAGAAGTTTGGTTATTCATTAAATGAGTTTTATATGACCAAGAAACTCTGAATGTTAGAAACTATGAATTTTTCATCTTGCAAGAATTATGGATTGCTGATTCATGTGTATAACCATCAGGTTAGTGATTATATGGAAACTAAGGCATTTCTTTTGCAAAATTTGCTAACAGTTATTGATCAGCGATAAACTCACTCTATTCATCTAAAATTGAAATAGTGTTAGGCAAATTCTCCTGGTGTTTTGCGCGGTGTGCTTGCTTGAGTCAACAGTGTGATATGTTCTCTTACAACAAAGAGCTTGCGATACACTTTATTCCAGTACGACTGAGGGATTGAATGATAAAGGTTGAGAATTTCTTTGGCCAAGATTTCATTTTCATCTGAATTTACAAACTCATTCTCCTTCTTGAGGATCTCTTTTTTGAGACTGATTTTTTTAAATTCAGATAAGAGTGAGCTAAGTTCTATCGCCATTGGTCTCAACATTGTTTCTATCTGAAAACTAACATCGTAGACCATGGAATTAACTGTCCGTTTACCCTTTTTAGGTTTAGTCGGTCTTCTTAACCTTAATACTATCGGGTTCATTTTGGCGATTATGTCACCCTCCCAATCTAGATTTCTACTTATCACTTCAAAAAGTGGTCCAAGCCTCAATATAGCCACCTGTTTCTCTAATTCAGATCTAATCTTCCAAAAGTGACTAAACCATTCATTGCTAAGATTGGCAAGAACTTCACTGCGTATGATTTTTGAGTGCTCGATAAACCTTTCATATTTTCGTTCAAATGTATCACGTTTGATTTCACTCTTTGCCTGATCCTCTAAGCCTTCCCACCTTATCTTGGCATAATTTATTTGAGATTCAATGAATTTTGAAAATCCTGTGTTAATCTTTTGGATCTCATCCCTTATTAATTTGACCTTACTAAGGTTTATGAACAAATCAAATTGACCTGCCTGTAAATAATATTTATAAGGTAGACTTGAAGGGTTGCTCACCAGATATCTCAATTCTAGATTTATTATACACTTTTAAGCCTAGAGATTAATTCGACTAGGCCTTTTCATACGAGAAAGATATCTGCTTTGCAGTCTGATTTTCCCAATTGGTAAATATCTGTTTAGCCGATATTGCAAGTTTTTTCCAGTTATTCTGGAAGTAATCTACCAACCAAAAGACCTTAGTTATGGTCTCCTCATTCGATACCATATTATCATCAACCATTATAGTAAAATCGCCTGCGTCCCAATCACTTTTTTGAACAATCTGAATGGATTTTGAGAGTGTGGATTTCATCCTACTTAATGCATATTTTTCAAATTCATCACTTACATGTAGGTTTAGGTGTATCATGATGCTGTTAACAGTTTTTTCGACCACCACGTTGTCCTCGACTAACATTTCAACCTCTCCTATCTCACATTCTCTGCAGATAGCACAAGGAAAATTAATTCCCCCTCTTTTTGGACACTCTATTGGTTTTAAGCTCTGAAATTCCTGTAGATGTAAGATTTCCATTTCAATGAATCTTTCAACTTCCCTTAGTGATAAATCTTTGTTAGTGGAATATAGATATTTCAACAATTTTAGGTTGTTTCTGTTCACGTAGTGGTTTTTCTGATGTTTCAGTTACACAATAAAGAAAGTTAGGAAAGGGATTCTCTAATGCCTAATAAATTTTTAATAGATCTTATGATCCTCTGTGTCCTGTTCTACTCTTTTGTCCTCTAATTCCTTGAAGTAGTCTTTCTCAACTCTTCTTCTATCAGGTACAGCCACGTGTGCTATCCCTGCTTTAACTCGAGGTTCGATGTGTTTATCCCACATTTCATACATTCTTTCTGGGCTGTAATACAACTGTTCTCTGATATATCCTGCGTCTTCAAATTGATCTGTATGTCTTATTGCAAATTGTCTGTCACAAGACTCCTCACACAGTCCACATTTCATGCATCTACCAGCAAAATATGCTGGGAACCGGTATTCTTTTCCGTCAATATCCCTGGGTTCCATGATGATAACCTTGTTTGGACAGATTCTCTCACATTTTCTGCAACCTGTACAAGCCTCTTCAGAAAGTGCTAGCAGTCCTCGGTATCTCTCCTGAACATAAGGATGCTGAGAGTGCTTCTCATGAATTGGGTGGTACATATTTGTTGAAGGTACCTTAAAAAATGTCCTTGTTACAACTTTTATAGGTCTTAGATGAAGAAACCGTAATACCCTGTTTCCGAATCCATCTCTTCTCTCTGGAGTTATTACTTCCATTCTTGATAAAGCATCACTCATGTAATATCAAACTTAACTAGAACTGGTATTATATTAAAATTCCTATAATTGAATTGTACTTTCTCCTGATATCTTTAAATTTTATATTGTTAACCGATATGATAATGTCAATCTCAAGAAATAATCTATGGATGTTTTGTCTGTTTACTATAATTTAAATGCTTTACAACTTATATAAGGTTAGTAGAGGTTAGGTCAATGCCAGCTTGCCCAGATTGTGGAGAAATAAAAATGAGAAAACATCCACCCTATTATGTTTGTACTAGGTGTGGATTGAGTTTTAAACCTACAGAGGTTCAAAAAGCTCAAGATAGAGCTAAACATGATATAGATCAATTCAAAACAAAGAAGCCCACCAGTGAGGAGAAATGGGAAAAGGACAGGAGGAAAAAGCGCTCATATAGAAACTGGTATGAGGGCTCAACTGATGAAGAATGATCTAAACCTCAAAAATTTAAACATTAAATATTAGAATCTAAAAATCCCTGTTCTCGAGCAGCTTCAATTCTTCGTTTTTCGACTTTTGCAAGCCATTTACCACCAAACTTGTTTCTGAGGTGGTCTGACCAAGAATAGTTGGAGGGTCTCTCACCATATTTTTGGTAGTAGCCTTCCTTTACTAAGGCTTGACTCATCTTGCTAATGCCTGCATTTAATTCTTCATCTGAGGGAGTTGTATATTGGTCAACAAAATTAACCAGATTCATTGGTAGTCTTGGTCGTACTGGGGGATATTCCAATCCCTTCCCAATAGCTAGTCCAGTTAGAGGTAATACATGATCAGGGAGGTCAAGTGCTTCTATCATTTTCTTAGGCTGGTCGCCACAAGAGCCACAGAAACAAACATCAAACCCCATAGCCTCAGCAGCCAACACCATATTTTGAGCCATTAATCCAGCATCAAAGGTACCAATGAGAATAGATGCAAAATCCCAATTTGGATTCTCACCACCTGAGAGTTCAACTAACCTTCTAAGTCTGTTCAGGTCAAGACATATTACACAAAAGTAACTCGCATCTTTAACAAATTGCTGGTCTCCACAAAGTGGAGCTATTTCTTCTCTTCTAGATCTGGTGATCTCTATAATTGTATACATTTGTCCTGTACAAGAAGTTGACGCCTGCTGCCCAGCAGCTATTATTGACCTAATTTTTTCGGAATCAATTGTTATATTAGGATCAAATTTTCTAACTGACCTATGTGCATGAATCGTTTTTAAAACAGGTAATTCAGAATCCATACAATGTGCTGATGTTCATAAATTTATATCTAACTGATGCTCCCACTCTCCACAGTTAAATTTAAATGGAAGTTTGATTAAAAACATTAAAATTTAGCATCTGCTAATTCATTGGGATTGTATAAGAGGTTAATGGTGGTTCGACAAAAACTGAATAATCTCATCAAACCCTTTTTTTATCAATGAGTAGTCCATAGTTGGTGATTTACCATTTAACGATTGAACTGGAAGTAACGGGACATGAACAAACCCCGCAGGGATTTTCGAACCCAGATGATTTAGATAACTCATCGCTTCATAAAAAATCTGATTACAGCCATATGAACCAGCAGAATAAGATATTTCAGCAGGAATTCCTTTCTTATGAAGGTATTCTTTGAGAGGATGCAAGGGTAAAGATGAGAAAAAGGCTTTGTCTCCTCCTGAATTTAGCTCTTGAGCATTAACAATTGAACCACAGTTATAGGGTGTGTTTCCACTATCAACCCAATTTATTGCTACTTTTTCAAGGGAAATTACAGATCTTCCAGCTTGTCCAGACATCAACAGGACATCAGGATTATGCTCATCTATGAGTTCCCTGATTTGTTCCCTGATTTCCATATAATTTAGCTTAATTACTCTGCCTACTACTTCTGTGTTTATTAACTTAACATTATTGAGATCGTTTGCTAATAATTCTGTGGGGTTTACAGAATATTTTCCAAATTTTTCAAATCCTGTCAAGAGTATTTTCATAAAATAATAATCAAGAAGAGGTTCTTAAATCATTGGAATTAAGTAATATTCTGACCAATTTGAATTTTTTACATGTTGTGGGCTTATCAAAATGACGTCAATTGCTACAAGGGTTTAAAACACAACAGTACAATCAGACTCATGAAATATGCATTCACAGGAGCAAACATCCATACTATAACTGGAGGAAAAATTGAAGGTGGTACCTTACTTGTCGAAGATAACCTCATTGTTGATGTAGGTTCAAACCTTCCAACAGAGGGTTATACTATTATCGATTGTGCTGGAAAACATATAACACCAGGGTTTATTGATGCTCATTCACATGTGGGATTATTCGAGGAAGGTGCGGGTCCTGGACCAGCTAATTCAGACGGAAATGAGATGACTGCCCCAATTACACCTTTTTTAAGGTCAATGGACGCGATATTTCCAGAAGACATTGGATTTGATGACGCTCGTAAAGGAGGTGTCACGACCATGGGGATAACCCCAGGTTCAGGTAACCTGATAGGAGGTCAATTTTGTGTGGTTAAATCTTATGGTAAAATAGTCGATGAGATGGTGATTCGACAACCAGCAGGAATAAAGATGGCATTAGGAGAAAATGCAAAACGTGTTGGAGTTAACAATAACCGTGCACCAAACACAAGAATGGGAAATGCACACTTAATCAGAGAGGCATTTTACAAGGCTATTGACTATCAAGGTAAATGGCAAAATTACCAAGAAAAACTTAAGAAGCAGGAACTTTCTGAAGAAGATAACAAACCGTTGGATAAACCAGATTATGACTTAGGAAATGAAATTTTGTTACAGGTGTTATCTCGTCAGATCCCCGTTAGATGCCATTCACATCGATCAGATGATATCAGAACAGCTATCAGACTCTCAGAAGAATTTGGCTTCATATTGGTTATTGATCATGCAACCGAATCACATAAAATCAAAGAGGTTATCAAGGACAGAGACATCCCTGTAGTTGTTGGTCCCCTTCTTACAAGCCGCTCAAAGAGGGAACTCAGAGATAGAACTCTGAAAACACCAGGAATTATGATGGAAGAGGGAGTAAGAGTTTGTATAACCACAGATGCACCCGTCATCCCAATTTTTGGATTAAGAGATACTGTTATAATGGCTATTCGAGAGGGACTTCCAGAGGAAAGAGCCTTGGAAACAATCACAATAAATCCAGCCAAGGTTCTAAATGTTGATAACAGAGTGGGTTCTTTAGAAAAGGGAAAAGACGCCGATTTTCTTATCTTTAGTGGAGACCCATTAGATGCAAGGTCTTATGTTGAAAAAACATTTATAGACGGACGAAATGTATACTCACTAAATTAGTAATTGATTTAACTGACTAATAATTAACCAAATCAAAATATATATTAGAAATCTCTACATAAAAGGTTACAAGAACAGGATGACCTTAAAAATGGCAAATCAATCTTTTTTAATTGTAGGGATAGAAAGAGGCAGGTTTTGAATTTATATAACGACAATTCTATTTTAATAAATTTTGATTGTCTAAATAGAGACTTTGTACAATATCCCACAAATATCTATTGGAACAATACACAAAATATCAGAATTACTAAGGTAATGTTCAGATTTTAACTAAATTATTAGACTAAAACCAATAAATAATTTCATAATTGTAGTATTTTTAGAAAAGCTTATATCCTATATATTGTATATTAATTCACTTCGGTGGTAACATGAAAAGAATAACTATCGTATTATTAATTACACTTGCTGTAATGTTGATTTCTCCATTTGGAACGGTTCAGGCTGCTGAACTTGCACCAATCAAATATTCAGCAACTAAAGTGTCAACCCCAATGAAAATTGATGGTAATCCAGCTGACTGGTCAAACATTCCAGTTGCCAAGATAAACCTCACATCACCTCTGGGATTAGATAACTTGGTATATCATGCTCAGGTTCAGGTTGCATATGACACCAATAACGCTTACTTTTTAGTACAGGTGACAGATGAATACAGAATGTATGCTCCTATCCCCTCTGGTACACCTTTCACTGATTTTCAGAATCATAATACATCAGCAATAGGCTTAGCTTTTCCAATTAATGCTACAGTCGGGATGCATATGGGTGCACCAAGTGACAAACAAGCTGACCTAACTAAATCAACAGGTACTGTTGATATTGCTTTCTGGCAATTACAGACAAAACATGGTGTTCAAGCTGGAGGAATAAACTCCTCTTATTATCACTCTGGTTCAGGTTCTGGGTTTGGTGGTCTAGATAATATGTGGGCGAACAATCCATACGTAAAGAATGTTGATAACAACAGTAAATCAGGTAACATGTGGCTTGGTGCATGGAGTTTTTCATCAGGAAACTATGTCAACGGTTCTAAAGGAAACTGGATTTTTGAATACAAGAGACCCTTGGTTACAAATAACACATTAGATGCTCAATGGAAAGTTGGGGGTATGACCTCTTTAGCACTAGCTTACTGGGATCCTGATGTAGACCCAAGTGGTTGGAATGACCCAACTCATCACACAAGTAACCAGATGGTTGATATCTATTTTGGCCCCTTACCCACAACAAAGAGTGGAACCCCTGGGTTTGAGATTCTCTCTGGTTTATTTGCTGTATTGTTGATGGCTCCTGTCATCAGAAAGCTCTACCTTAACAAAAAACTTTAACTATTGTAGTTTGTGTAGATTTAATTATTGAAGAATAATTTACTTGTATTTATATTAACGATTTTTCTAGTTTTTTCAACTAATATTCAAATTTCAACGATTTCTTCTGAGGTCAATAATCAAAACCTTAACGTTCAACTTTATCCAAAAAACACTTCTACAAGTGTTATTCTTGGGCTTAAACAAATAAACTCAGTTTTGAACAATTCAGTGATTTTTAATGGAGATTCATTGATTGGTTGGAAATATCGAGTGAATTCATCTTTAGATATAGCGAATACCATATTTGAGGGTTATTTGTTGGGGAATGCTGGTATAGGAAATTTCCTTCTAAATGCAGCTAAGGACAACCGGAGTGGAGTTAACGGCTCAATACTTTTACAGGTAGTAAACCATTTTCAAATGAACAAAAAGGTCTCACCCGCAGGAAATTATTACTGGGGTAAGAAAGCGACTCCATCTGAAGGATATATTGGTTATCGATATGGATCTGCAGGGATACTTGATTTTTTATCCAGTTATTATAAAACCTATCAAAATCAATCTTTGATACCGTTAATAGAAAAGGCGGTTAAATGGTTCTTTGAAATCAGACGTGCGGATGGGAACATCCCCATAAGCCCAAACAGCTTTTACACAAGTGGTTTAGAGTATGGAATGGCTGCACCAGTACTTTCACTTGTCAAGCTTACTAGTAGATTAAACAACAGAACATATTTGCAACTAGCAGAAGAAATTGCACAACCACTTATACAGCTTGGAACATGGAATAATGGTAGTTTTTCTATCGAATGGACACCTTTTGGATCTGGAACTGAGTTTGCAAACCTAATTTTGACGGGATACGAAACAGGACAAGCAGGTTTGTTGAAGATGTTCACTGATCTATATTTATCAACAAAAAATTCCACATATCTACGCTATGTGAATGGGATTGCCAATTATTTGGTTACCCATGATTTAGGTGGTTACTGGGCCAATAACACTGTCGGATACGTTTCTCACGAGAGTAATAACAATGCTCTTACTGGACTGTTATCTGGTTCAGCTGGGATTGCTTTACAATTGCTAAACTATTCACTCACTTTTAACAAACCTCTTGTTTTAAGCAATGTCGCAAGGGTAGAGAAATTCTTGAATCTATTTTATTCCAATGGTACCATATCAATGAGTCCTTATTTCAGTGGTATCAGGTACAATGGATTAAGATTAGGGGTGTCTGGATATCTTCATTTCCTTATGAAGTTGTACGAATCCTTTGGAACGGAATCTTATCTGACAAAAATCGACGAGATTATTATGGACCAAATCCGTCAGATAAATACATACAAAGATTATCCAATAAGGACCAACAGCCCAGCCAATGGATTTGCATATAATTTAGCAGATGGAATCACTGGGTTTGGAACCATATTACTTGACTATCTTCGTTTACAAAAAGGTTCACCCAATCCAGATTACCAAAAATATTTGAATTCTGTGAAAGTGAACACTAATTATTATCCCACATCAAAAAGCACATCTGGTAAGATCACCGTTATTTTTACATTTGTGCCCATCACTCTTGCAATTCTTGTACTGAATAAGAAAAAACTAACTTTCAGAAATAAAGCTTCTTAGACTAATTGCATGTCTACAAATCCCCCTCAGACATTTCTCGTTTTTACAAACCCCATATTTCAGACCCCATATTCTGATCTGTTCTAAAATTGGGATAAGTTCCTCACCCTTAGAATTCAACTTATATCTTTTCTTTCTAGGTTTTTCAGTGTTGTCAATTGTGTCTATGACACCAAGTTCTGTTAGGTGTGTCAACCTTTTGCTTAACACACGGGTGTTAATCTCAGGTAGAAAAGATTGAAGTTCGGTATAACTAAGGGAATTTTCAGGGTTAATTCTAGCGTTAATAAGCTCAATGATTAATTGCAAATTCCATTTTTCTCCAAAAACCGCTTCAACAAACCATAGCACACAATCGTCTCGGATGTTTAACATTATAGCATAGAAGTATTGGGATTTTATTAATATTTTAGAAAATTCCCGATTAGCTGTACATAATACAGCAATTTATATTCAAATTGCTAATTTCTAAACATTCTCTGAATCTATCCTGTTTTTCATGCTATTTTATCAAATAAGCATGTATACTGTATTTTTTTGACAAGATTTTCTTGAAAACACAAAACAATGCAATAAACTTTATATTGTAATTAGCTGTACAAAATACAGCAAAAAAGTTGCTGTATAAAGTAAAGTTAAGTGATTACTATGTCTATGGAATTGACAAATCAAAAACTATTTGGAATCATCATCGGAGTTGGATTACTCTCCGGGATGCTTGTAGCGGGAGTTGTTCTGGCCACCATACCTCAACAATCTACTCCCACACCTGGAAAGGTAACTTTTACATTAGTTGCAAAACTTTCTGGATTTGAAGGAGTTGGTGGAACCATTGATGGAAAGGTAAACCCTGACCTGAAAGTCTCACCCAACGACAATGTGACTATCATCCTTAAGGCAGGGGAACCTGTGCCTCATGATTGGACATTAGATTCGGTTGGGAAATCTGAAACCGTCTCTACTGAGTCCTCTTTAGGGAAGTCTGAAGTTAAATTTAATTTCTTAGCAGGAAAAGAGCGAGTAGAAACCTATTATTGTTCAATTCCGGGCCATTTTGTGACCATGAATGGAAAGTTCATTGTAGGTACACCAAACCAGGTCCAACCGAAAGCTGCTTCACATCTTTCAAACAGTGTGATCAAGTCACCAACAGATATTCCTGCACCTGTAGGAAATAGGTCTGCAAAAAATGTAGAATTTACTTTGGTCACTAAAGAGGTTATAGCTAAGATTGATGATGGGACAAGTTTCACCTTTTGGACTTTTAATGGAACTGTTCCAGGACCTTTAATCAGAGTTAGAATAGGTGATAATGTTACATTACATCTAAAGAATGAATTGAATTCCACAATGGTTCACAGCATTGACTCACATGCGATAAATCTTCCAGGAGGAGGAGCAGCCTACACCCAGGTTAAACCAGGAGAGACAAAATCATTCACATTCACTCCACAGTGGGAAGGTGTTTTTGTGTATCATTGTGCAAGTCCGCATATCCCTACACACATTTCAAAAGGTATGTTCGGGGCATTATCAGTTGAACCTGCTGCTGGATTACCTACAGTAGCAAAAGAGTTCTATGTTGGACAGAATGAGGTTTACACACAGTTTCCGAAGGGCACACAGGGTCATCAAGAGTTCAGTGATGCAAAACAACTTACTGAGACTCCAGATTATGTTCTATTTAACGGACAAGTAAATGCTCTGACAAAGCCTGGGTTTACACTCAATGCAACAGTAAATACAACTGTAAGGATATTCTTTGCTGTTGGGGGACCAAATGTTGCTAGCAACTTTCACATGATAGGTGGAGTGTGGGACAGAGTGTACTATGAAACAGACTGGACCACTCCAAACATGATTAATGCGGAAACTATAGTTGTTCCACCGGGTTCTGCATTAGCACTAGAGATGGACATAACTCGTCTTGGAAAGTTTATCTTGGTGGATCATGCATTAACTAGAACATTTGACAAGGGTTCACTTGGATTTTTATATTCAAACTTACCCTGACAATAAGTCATGAAACAAAAAATTTGATCAAGAATTTAAATTGAGATTAATTTGAAATAACAAGTATGTTAACCTACATCAAGTCAAAAGTTTTAAAATTTATAAATCCTATTCACCTATGGTCAGTTCTTAAGCAACCCGAGATTCTTCGATGAGAAGTTGTGAGTCACTGACCTTATGATTATTCAAATTGGGTAATGCTCTTTGTGTAATACCAAAATTTGATATGGGAAGTTATAAACTACAATTAGATGAGCAAAAGAGTTGCTGTCATTGCTGCTGGACAGAGCAAATTTGGAACATTAGGGAAGAGTATGAAGGAGTTGTTTATCGATGCCCTTAAAGATTGTGAGCTAAACACAAAAGAGCTCCTTACAAAGACTGAGGAAGTATACATTGGGAATTTAGGGGTTGGTGGATCTCAGCTTGGAAACCCTGCAGCTCTTCTTATTGAACATGGACTAAGAACAGGAATTAGTGCCCAACGTGTTGAAAACGCATGTGCATCTAGTGGATTTGCCTTTAGAGATGCATACAGAGCCATCAGATCAGGTGCCAAAGTTTCAATCGCAGGGGGTGTTGAAGTTATGAATGATCTCTCACCACTTCATCAAAAATACTGGTTAGGGGTTTCAGGTGACACTGAATGGGAAAGGTTAGCGGGAGCAACTTTTGCAGGAATATATGCTTTAATGGCAAAACGTCATATGTATGAGTATGGCACTACAAAAGAAATGCTTGCCTCAATCGCAGTAAAAAACCATAGGAATGCTATAAACAATCCAAAAGCACAATTTCACAAAGAAATTAGTTTGGAGATGGCATTGAATTCTCCCCTTGTCGCAGATCCATTGGGGTTGTTTGACTGCTGTCCAACTTCAGACGGGGCTTCTGTTGTATTCCTGGCATCTGAAGAAGTTGCAAGAAAATACACTGATGAGCCTATTTGGGTCACTGGGAGTGGTGCTGCAACAGATTTTCTTGCTCTTCATGATCGACCATTAATATCTGAAATAAAAGCAACTCAGCTAGCAATGAAACAGGCAATAAATCAAGCTGAAATAAAACATTCTGAAATTGACTTTGCCGAAGTACATGATTGCTTCACCATAGCAGAACTCTTAGCTATGGAAGATTTAGGGTTTTATGACAAAGGAGAGGCAGGTGATGCAATATTAAGAAATGATACCGGAATTGATGGTACATTACCAATAAACGTTTCAGGTGGTCTTAAAGCCAAAGGACATCCCTTAGGGGCCACAGGAACCGGACAAATAGTTGAAATTTTTAACCAGTTAACAGAAAACGCAGGAAAAAGACAGTTAAAAAACGTTCAAACAGGCCTTGCACATAATGTTGGTGGGTCTGGTGCAACATGTACTGTTCACATCTTAAGGAGGGAATAAAATTGGGATTAATTACACACATCTTTTCAAACTTGCCAAGGTTAAAGTTAAAATACACAGGAGGTTCAACACAATTAGAGAGATTTTATCACGCTTCCTATAAGTTTGGGGTTGATGAGACGCCCACAACATTAGGTGTCAACTGCATGATAAATTTTCTAGATTCCATAAATGAACATAAATCCCTAGAGTTAAAATCCATTTTTATCTCATATCCTGAGGACTTTGAACTAGACACTTTTCTTGAAGCTACAGGAATAGATTCAGATAAGGTTTTAATTGTTAATGGACGAGTTAATTTAGAAATTTTATGGGAGATTGGAAAAACACTGGATACCTGTTTCATCAACATAACTGATCCTAAATCTTCGAATAATGAAATCAGGGGAGTTCTAACACCCTCTGCCATTCTTTTTGCAAATATTTCGAGTTTTAATCCGCTTTTAGTTTTAGATAATTTCAACAGATTTAACAACCTAAGAATCCCCACCTTGTCGCGAATTAATTCGTTATCAGTAGAAAAAAGAGTTCTAGAATCTTTGACCCCAATCGTTGATAAGGAAAAATTGATATTGACTAATACTCTAAATGGAAAAAAATTATCTAAACTCAAGAACTTTATTTGCTCAAATCAATGGTTCGGTTTTTCCGGAGATGCAACACTCTTGCTTAACTTGCAAATGTTAGTTTTTGGACATGACTCCTCTTCAGATATTGAAAAATCATTTATACTCTTTAATGGAAATGAGCTAGGTTCTGTGACAGTATCTGGAAAAATCATAGTCAAGAATAATAGTTCGCTCTCAGTTGAAAAATTTTTCAAAACAGAAGAAAAATATACTAACTTAGAATTAAAAGTAGAAGAAAAAAAACAATGTTACCTCTCAAAAGGTGTTCAAAACATATCCATTGAAAAGTTTTTGAAATTACAAAATACTCATAATCCATCTGAAAGTATTGCTCAAGGTGCCTTTATTTCAAACGCACAGTATTTAAAGGAGAAAAACTCTCGCTATCGGTTGGTTTCAAACAGATGTACGGAGTGTGAAGAGATTATCTTCCCCCCTAGATTATACTGTAGATATTGTTATAGTTTGACAAAGAAGGATCTTCCACTTCCCAAGACTGGAAAAATCTACTCATTAACAACCATAATGAAAGGAGCCGCTCCAAGTGAGTTTGTTGCTTATCAGGAGCTCGATAGTATATATTCTGTAGGTATCATAGAGCTCCTTCCAAATGTTCGAATTATCTCTCAGATTACTGACTGGGAATCAAATGAACTTGACATTAATGATGAGGTGCATATGGTGTTCAGACTGATTTATTGCCAAGATGGGTTGAGAAGATACGGATTTAAATTTACAAAATTAAAAATTTTTTAACATAGTTATTGTCTTGGATGAATTATAAACTGTTGTATATCCATAATTTTTATTTTTAAAGGAAATTACAAAATTCCTAATAAATGGAACAAGTCTCTTTAATACACAATTATGTTTAACATTATAATGGTAGAGATGGATGAAGCAGAGGTTGAGGCTGTAAGAAACCTTGCTGAACTTATCACCATATTTCAAGACGATTTTATATCTAATTCATTAAAGTGGAACAGAGACAACGAGAGACTCAACTTTAATTTAAAAAGGTCATACTTGAAGGTTATAATCTATTTTTTAAGTTTGTTGATTTTTTTTTATTATTGGGTCTTTACTTTCCCCTTTACTGGTGTATTTATCATAATATTCCTGTATCTTGGAAAAAAGATGATAGATAGCATAGTTTCAACATTACCCTTCGATCATAAACTTATTGAGATAAAGACTTCATTTTCTTGGGATGATGAAATTAAACAAAAATTGATTGGACACTTCTCCAAATCTTATATCCTTAAATCTGAAAATTTGGATGAATTTAGGGTCTTAGAAATATCGAACCAATCTGATGTTATAGAAGGGGCAGAGTTGTTTTTTTCTTTGAATAACCAGAAAATAGAACTGAATTTAAAACGAAGAAATTCAACAATAAATACCAATGCAATAGAAACAATAAACCTATGGTTTGACTTCAGTAAATTTATTGGATTACAAGAAATGTGTAAATTGTCGAATTCACTTTCCCCAATAAAAAGAAAAGGGTTGATAAATCTTGCAAAGTACCCAGATGAATTTTTAGCCTATTATTTTAATATAAAGACAGTTTTATTAGAGAAAGAGTTAGTAGAAATGATTAAAATTCCAATATCATTTGAAGATGATAAATTGACCATTAAAATTGGTTCTCCTTCAAAAAGGAGTTTCAATTGGGAAAAACTTCTATTCTTTTTCTTTTTCTTTCTTATTTTTGGAGCAATTATAACATTTCCATATCTTATAAATTTAAATTGGATTCGTTTGTATTTAATTTCTAATTATAATATTCAACTGAATCGGATGGACAATCTTATATCTTTAACTTTGATAACATTACTTATTTTATCCTTTCTTTTGACGTGGATCATGTACATACGTAAAACTAGACTAATTGGATTTCCCAATAAAATTGGAGATTCTAAATATCCCATAATAATCTTGATAAATGGAATAGAAGGTGCATATTTGTATAATTATGTAGTTTTTTTAATCAAAGTATTTGTTTCAAGGTATTTTGACCCCGAGGCATTAAAATTTACAAAAGTACTTGATAAATCTGGATCGATAGTAATCCACTCATCAGAAAATTTTATTTCTAGATCAATAAGTGATTCCTATTATTTTGATTCGTACGGCATTGAAAACCTAATTATGAGTTTCGAACTTTTGGATGTCTCAGAGTTAAATGAGATTAGAATTTACGGAAATGATGAAGTAATAGCAGAGCTATATCAATCCCTCCATAAAATATTAAATTCTGAATTAATGGTATATAATCAAATTTCAGGAGTTCTACAAAATTTTGCTGAGGAAAATACAAAAGTTCCATTAAATTTTGACATTGAGAGTTTGTTCAATAAAAATTTTCTCTCCGAAAACATCGATGTAGTAAAATTGTTGCTTCTGTTTGGTTTTTCATCCATTTCATTTTCAATTCAATATTTTGTTTTAACTCAATTCTCGAATTTAAACATAGACAATTTATTTCCATTTCTTGTAATTGTGGCTATTTTTCTCTTTTTAGTTGAATTTTACACTTATTTATTTTTGTTTTCTAGTTACCCAAGTGAATTAGGGTTTAGTTATTTCAATTTCTCCAAGCTAGCAGAAAGAATCGAAAATCTAGATCTTAAATTAAAATTATGTGACTTGGAGAGTTTGAAGTCGAATATAACGTTGAGTGAAGATCAAACAAATTTTGTTAAGCTAGGTTTGCAATCTATCTCAGCTATATGTATCTTTCTGATAACAAACAGGGTGGTTCAGAATTCAACATATTCAAGCGGAGTGAAGGCAATAATTTTTAGTTTAACTTTTAGTGCAATTATATTGGTACTTTTCTATACTCAAATTCGATATAGCAACGATTATGGTAAAGACCAAACTTCAAAACTTATGAAGGGAATTTCACTCCCTCTATTGAAAGTATCGTTTCTTCCATTGTTGGTTTATTTACTAATGCCATAGATTCAAAATTACATGTTCCCTTTTAATTTAATATCTATTGTAAATTAGGTCCGTTTCTAAGTTGACACTTTTGCATTGATTGCCATTAAAAATTGAGTAAATTACTTTTTCTCACTAAGAAAATCACCTGTATCACCGTCTTGAGACTTAAAGGCATAGACCAAATCTTTTGTGGATTTCATAGCAGAGAAACCAAAGTCTTTAGTCATCACAATTACTCCTGCATATCCTTCAACCTTGTTTTTCATTTCCTCAAGTGCCAATTTGGTTGCTACTTCAGCAGATTGTGTTTGGGATATATAGAACTTGATTTTCATAGCTAAGACGTATTCAATTATTTTCTCACCAATACCGGTAGCAGAGACAGCGATCTCATCATCTGCATAGGTGCCTGTTCCGAACAAAGGTGTATCTCCCACCCTTCCTGGAAGTTTACCTAAAACACCCCCTGTGGAGGTAGCTGCACTAAGTCTTCCCTGAGAATCTAGAGCTACAGCCCCAACAGTGCCATACTTTCCTCGTCTCTCAGGATCCTTACTTGGTTCAATGTAATCACCATAGCTCTTTTTTTCAACCAAATATTTTGTTAGCCTGTCTCTTGACCTTTGGGTGATGAGGGTTTCCTGTGGAACAAGTTCAACTCCCTGTGTTTGTAAGTACTCTTCAGCCTGTAAACCAAACAAGAGATGATGTGGAAGATTTTCTAGGATAACTTTTGACGCAGAAATTGGATTTTTAACATGAGAGACACCAATTAACCCCCCTATCCTCATGTTCGACCCATCAACAATCAACGCATCCATCTCTATTGTACCCTTTTCTGTCATAACAGAGCCGTAACCTGCATTAAACAATGGGTAATCTTCCATTGCTTGGACTGAGGCTTCAACAGCAGATAACGAGTTGCTTGTATGTTCCATGACCTCCCAACCAGTTTTTAATGCCTCAATAGCACCTCTGTGGTAATCTTTATGTAACTCCTTTGGAATAGTTCCAGCTCCCCCGTGTATAAGAAGTTTTTGAGTAAATGTCATATAATGTCACGATAGAAAATGATCATTTATACCTAATCTTTGCCCTAATTCTTAATCCCAAGGATATTTTCCGTCTCTGATCAATCTGTTTGCAATTATTAATCGTCTGATTTCTGAGGTTCCAGCACCAATTTCAAGTAGTTTTGCATCCCTAGCAAGTTTTTCAACCTTGTACTCCCTCATATAACCATATCCTCCGAGAATCTGTACTGCTTGAAGACTGGTTTGTGTGGATTTTTCAGCTGCATACAATATCGAGCTTGCTGGTGCGATGTTGTTAGAATGATTTAATTCAAGTTCATTGATAGCCCAATAAACAAGCAATTTTGATGCTTGTGTTTCAACAAACATGTTAGCAAGTTTCTCCTTGATCATTTGAAAGTCTGCAATTTTCTGCCCAAATTGATTTCTTTCAAGAGCATATTTCAAAGCCAGTTTAGAAGCCTGTTCACTAATTCCCAATGAAATAGCTGCCAACACTGCCCGTTCTGCTGATAAACCTGACATGACAACTTTGTGTCCATGATTTACCACTCCCATAAGATTTTCTAGAGGCACTCTCACATTATCAAAAAACAGCTCTCCCGTCTTAGAACCTCTCATCCCCATTTTATCCATTGCCTTTCCTCTTGAGACACCTTCAGAATCTAGATCCACCAAAAATGCACTAACTCCCTTTGATCCTAAATTAGGGTCTGTTTTAGCATAAACGATGGCAATTTTTGCAAGTGGAGCATTGGTTATAAATGTCTTTGAACCATTAAGGATGTAGTAATCCCCTTCAATTCGAGCAGTTGAGTTCATCCCCAGAGCATCTGATCCACTCCCAGGTTCTGTCAAAGCTAAAGATCCAACCCACTCTCCACTGCACAGCTTTGGAAGAAATCTTTGCTTCTGCGATTCTGTCGCGTTTCTGTTGATATTGTCTAGAGTTAGGTTAGAATGAGCACCAACACTTAATGCAAATGCTGGGCTAATTTTAGCCAATTCCTCAAGAATGATTGCTTGAACACGATAACCGAGGCCCGACCCACCATATTTCTCATCTATGGTAGGTGCAAGCAAACCTAATTCTCCAAACTCTTTAAACACATCATTAGGCCAGTAATCCTCCTTATCCATTTTTTCTGCGACTGGGTCGAGTGAATTCTCTGCAAATTGCCTGACTGTCTCCTGAATCAGGAGTTCTTCTTCTGTAAACTGTAAATTCATAGGTATTTCAGGTGATATTAAATTCTGTTTTCATAATATTTTGTTTTATGCAACTCCAAAAGCTCAAATTTTGTTGAAGAATAGAAGATTAAAATAATTCATCGTCAACTGAAAGTTCCCAATACTCATCACTCATATCATTTTGTTTGTAATAGAGTGTTGAGCCCTTTCCTCTCGTGTTTTTTACCTGTATAAGCTCAATAGGAGGACTTTCAGAATTAGTTGAGATTTTCACCGTATCATAAAGATATAACATGGTCACAATGAGCCTAGCGACTTCTCGCTGACTTAAGCTCAAGTTATCAATCTTTACATTATTGGGCTGTTCAAGGTAAATTGAATGAACTCCAGATTGTTTGAGAATTCCTTGTAGATCAGAATCGGTTGTGGCAAAAATTATTTCAAGATTTGTCAACTTGCTGATGTTGATTATCTGTTGAGCAATACTAATATCAAAGTAAGGACTGGAAGGTGATGGATTTGAGAAGGTGTCTTGCTTGCCTTTAGTTTCAGAGTCCTTGGTCAGAACTCTGTTGATGAGCAGAGGTATCTCAGATTGAGCTATAAAGTGAGGGTATCTATTGATTATTGTCTGATGGTGAAACTTCCCCCAGGCCCCTCTTCTTCCTCTTGAGTTATAGGTTTTAATTGGGAGACGAAAATTTTCAGTTTGCCATAGGTCTGTTTTTACGTCGGAGCTCAACATATGATGGATCTCAAACTCAGTGGCCTGTGTTGTGATGATAATGGGCACCCTTTGATTAAGTCTGAATGATGGAACAACTTTTTTTAATTCATCAATAAG
Organism: Candidatus Heimdallarchaeota archaeon; assembly: GCA_030149205.1. Taxonomy (GTDB): domain Archaea; phylum Asgardarchaeota; class Heimdallarchaeia; order Heimdallarchaeales; family Kariarchaeaceae; genus WAKA01. The sequence goes on from JASBSB010000006.1 coordinate 52,652, forward strand.
AAAGGACAACTGATAAATTAGAATAACAGATGTATCCAAACCAAGTACAATTGATCTACTCTCACCGAGTATTTTTTTTGCCAGTTCATCGCGAATTGAGACTGAGTTCTTTGGTTTAGTTAACCCAGAAACCCATAAGAGATTAATTAACCTCCACTTGGATCTCTTCATTATGAGTTTGTGGTTTGAAAATTCAAATTTGGAATTTATATTTTTAATTAACTCTAACTCAATTTCTGTGACGGGTTGTTTCCTATGTTTTCCCTTTCTTTGGTTTTCATTTTTATGAATTGATTCCTTAAAAGATAGGCCAGACAAAGTAATGTTCTCAGAAATAATCAATTCTTTTAGCAATTCAAATAGTTTCAATAAATTAGCAAAGTACAAAAGATAAATAAGTTTAAGGAGGAAAGAATAGATTTTAATTAGTCAATTAGGTTATTTTTGCATTAGTTTGTAATAATAAGGGTTGTAATCAGTTTCTGTAAGTGAATCAACTATATTCCAATGTCTGAGTAATGCAGCAAATTGACCTCTGTGATATGCAGCATGTGTGACAAAGTTAAACAAAATCCGCTCCTTATTTGTTTCAACTGACTTATCATCTTTATTCCACTGTAATCTATGTTTTCCCATCAAATTAGAAGAATCTGCGTAGTTAATTGTCTCTTGATCAATTCCTCTGAGTTTTGGAATCAAGTATTTATAATCTCTTGAGATATTCTCTATTGGGACAAATTCTTTATCCTGCATAAAATTAAGCCAAAACAGACTGGCCTCATAAATGTGGAATAGAATTGAAGATAAGGATTGGTCAAATCCCTCAAGGATTTTCTCCATTTGATCCTTGGATAAGGTTTCAAGTATTTTTAGATATTCCTCATTCGCCCACTGGTTAAATTCTAACAATTCTTTGATAGCAATTTGCATATTTATCAGAATTTCATTAAAATTAAAAATATTTCTTAAGTAGGAGAGTAACTACATGTCTAAAACGCATTGGTCCACTTAAGAAATCTTAATCTTAAAAGGATATGTTACCTTAGGGGTGTGTGAAACTTTTCTGTTTAGCTGGAAGTAGTACTAGAGCTGTTACAAACATTATCTGTTCACATTTTATTATCAACAAATTCAAAATCAACGAGATTACAGTTTTTACAGGTAAAGGCTTAATGGAAAAGCTAAGAGAAGAACTAGTAATTGAACTCAATTCAGGACTGACAAAAATATGTAGAATGAAAAAGCATAAAGAGTTCAACAACTGCAGAGAGCATGATATTAATCCCATATTTAAACAAATTAACACAGAAAGGCTAGAGGGCATTTTAGATGATATAAGTCATAACCTCCCAAATGACAACTTCATTATAGATATAACTGCTGGAAGAAAAATCATGTCAGTGGCTGCTAGCCTGGCTTTTATGAGAAATAGCCAAACAGGCGATAATTCAACATATATGTCATATTACCTTTTGAAAACATCCTCAACTGAGTTTTTCAAGGATAAAACTATTTTTCAACTTTTGGAAGATGAATGGGAGCTTCAGTTTTACAGAGCTGAGGGAGAAACTATTAAGTTGTTAAGTTAACTTTAGTTGGAAATCTCAACCTTCAAGTTTATCAGAGGGGTAAAGGTCATCATGCTGTGATATTTCCGGGAAAACTACAGACGGTGAGCCAGAATTGTTAGTAACCAGATAAAGGTGCAATCTTTGATCAATGAGTTCAGAAATTATCTTGATTGAAATTATTACACTCAAAAAATGAGGGATAAATAAAACAAATACCATTGAATTAATAAGCGAGAACCAGAGGGTACCATACACTATTCCCTGGTCATAAGTAACCACCAAAAAAATAGCTAATTTCCTTGAAAAATCAGAATTAGAATTTATTCCTCTAATAACAAGTTCTATTGAGATAAAATAAAACAGAGGTAGAACCATGAATAGCTGTACAATTATCATATTTTGATTAAAGTTGATGCTTTGTTGTAGTAAATATGTATAAGGAATTGAAATAATATTGATAACATAAGTCAGTCGAAGAAACATAAATAATTTTTTTAGATGCATTTTGAAACCAAATATATTAGAGGTCAAATTGATTCAAACTGGAATTATACATTAATAAAGTACATTTATTCGGAATCCACTAATGAGAGATTGTAACTTGGTATTAGGTAATTTAATAAATGAATCCAATTACTGATCTCCATCTTATTATTATCTAACACTCAAATAGTAACAAATTCACAGCGAACAGAATTTGTTAATAATTTTTAATTCTCATGCCCACAAACTGAACAGAATTTACCATCTAATTTCGAACCACAGTTTGCGCAGAATTGATTTGAGCTTGATGTATAGGTATCAGCAGGAGGTTTAGCAGCCATGGGGGGTGGAGACGATGTGCCTTCAACCATATAGTTTGGTTTGTTAATTGGTCCCCTGTTCATAAGTTGTGCCTTAAACAAGTTCAAGGAATCAATGTAGCGTACGACTGGAGTACTAATCATAATCATGGCTAACTTGATTGACATACCAATGTTGATCACTTGCAATATTCCGTTGGTTACAGCAAAGAAGGGGGATATAACGACGATTGAGTTAGAACCCGCTGTCAGAACAACAATGTTGGTATACACACTATATATTGCATTTAAGTCCGAAAGAATAATTATTATTAATAGAATAATTCTTGCGTTGTTAGACCCTTTTTTTAGGTTTGATATGATTAATTCGGTAACTACTACCTGTATAGCAAGGGAAAAAAGTACTCCAAATATAGCAAAACCTGCAACTAATCCACCAAGACCTGAAACTCCAGAATTAGGTGGTAATGTGTTTGATGCGGAATTAAAAAAGTTCAGCGTATTAAATACTCCAAGGATTCCTCCTATAACAGCTGTAACATAAAATGCTCTAAGTAGTTTTATACCAAGTTCAAATTGCTCATTTTTAGGATTTTGTTCATATAAGGGAAGCATAATATTTCAATTCTAATTAGAATTTAAACTTTTTGTGGGGCAAAAGTACAACCTTGGTTTTTTTTAATTTTTATGCACAGATACGGTAAAAACGTACATTGAATCATTTAATTTTATTAAATTTCAATAATGTTTTAATAGTAATAAGACCTTAGGAGGTCTCAAGATTAGGTGGCTTTTAATACAAAAGAACTACGAAGTTTTTTTTAAAAAACAAACTCACTTTGTAAAGCTCTATAAAATGTGTGTTTATTTTGTAAGTTTACACCAAAACTGTAGAATCTTGGAGATGATTGCACAAAGAATTATTTAGAATGTACAACATTTTAATTTTTATCACAAATTGTGTTTTTATGTTTATCATTTATTACTGAGGTTATGAGCAATATGGTGTGAAATTGATTTGTATAGCTGATTTATTTTGAAACAGATATTGGAGGTATAACCAGTGTCCCTATTGTTTCATCAAAAGGGTACATCGAGATAGTTAATGGATCTGAGAGGTTTTTTAAGGTGGGTGATAAGAACTCACCAATGGTTCTTGGAGGAAATGAGGTACCGCCAGTCAAATCTCCAGCTGCTGGTAACAGGATGAAATTGGTAGCTCCATCAAAACAATGTGCAAAGGATTTTAACTTCACTCTCTCACCTAAACTCCCTCTCAGTACATATGATGGATGCTCATGACTCAAAACTATGTACTTATATGATTCTGGGTTTTTGATTATTCTATCCCCATGGGTAATGAGTATATCTTTTAACTCAAAGGAGTATCTTAGGTTCAAATTATTCATTTTAGGGAGAATTAAAGAAATCATGGGGTCGTGATTCCCCTTAACGAGAATGATTTTTTTGGACGAGATTATAGGATTGTTCAATACATAGTTTAGTTCAAGTTTTTCTTGAATCTGCACCCCTCTGGTCACATGCTTTATATCTCCATTTAAAACAATGGTGTTGATATTGAAGTGATCAACACATCGCTCTAAAGCGTGTCTTAGTATTTTTACAGCATTAGATACAGTGGGTCTTTGAGATTGAATAATATAATTCTCCTGACCCAGATGTAGGTCACCTAATATTAATGTATCATATTCTTTTAAGTAAAGGAATGGATATCCTTCTATTATATAAATTTCATCAACAAGATTGAAAAGCTTCAAACGAGTGGAGTGAGCCTCCCTGCTGTGTATTTGAAGTTTGTTTCCCTCCCTACAGTTTCTGGCTTTTCATTATAGGCAATTACCTTGACATTGATTACAGAATCTCCGTTAACTACCTCGTTTGAAAGTCTCAGAACACCGTTAGCCAGGTGTTCGACACTTCGAACATCTTTGAGATCATGAGCATCTGCATGAAGTGTTAAGAGAGTTGTCCCGTTCTGTCTTTGATCCATTGCTCTTCTGTTTTGAACAAATGTATAAACATCCTTAAAGCTAGGTGCTGAGACAATAATTGAAGATAGACTTATACAAGCACCTCTTATTGCAGTTTGCTGTGATTCAGCAACATGGAAAAGTGACCTTCTGATGGCCTCATTTATCTCATGAGGTTGAGTTATATCTCTGAGATGTTGGATAGCATCTTGATCTGCCATCATTGTGTGAGAAGTGGAGAATCCTGAGGTGGAATCAACGCCTCCACCAGCCAATCCAAGATTGTATGACCCACTAAATCCATCAATGAACCTTAGTCTACCAGTTCCTAACTCAGTATCAGGGTTTCTTCCGAAAGTCTGAAACTTTTTTTTGTAGGATCCAAAAGTGTTTTCTGTGGACAGGAGGTACACATAATCCATTGATTTGAGTCCATTTGCAAGAAATGAAACAACAAATGGTTCAGCATCAACGCCTACCATATCTTCCAATATCCATGTGGTACCTCTTGGTAATCCTCCACCGATAATTTCGTCTAATGTAGGTAATCCAAACTTACAGATTTGTGAGGAACCTGAACCAATATTTGCAAACATATAAAATTTAATATTCTAGCTTCTTTTTAATCTTTTGAGCTTTGTGTGGTGGATTACTCTTTTTGTGAATAATAGAAATAAAACATCCATAGTACACCCAAGACACCAGATGTCCACATTATGATTGTTTTCATATCACCAGTTAAGTTTGAACCATTGACAGTATCCACATTTATACTTATGAGGAGAAATGCATAAATTAACGCTCCTGCATAAGGAAAGAAAATTTGATTCCATGAGGGTAAATTCCCCCTATATTCTTCATAATAAGCCAATGTAAAGACTAAGGCAAGGTATATTATCTGAACAATTAAACTTAAAAGAATTGTGAGAGGCCAATTAGTTGATTTAACTGGCAAGTCTGGATACAGTCCTTTTAAAAATCCATAGCTGCTGGCTACAGTTAATGGGTTAAGTGAGGCTAAAACCCATCCCAATATCAAGAAAAATACTGTGATAAATCCCGATGCAAGTAATCTATTTACTGGGCTTCCTTGTGATCTTTTCTTTTTGCTCATTTAGGTCTAACTTCTAAACTGAATGTTGGTTTTTGAGTGTTTCCTTAAATTTAACTAATTTCGAGAACTTATTTTAAAAGGAGAACGAATTCACTACGATTCATTAACTGAACCCATAAATAGAATTAATAAAGGAAAACTTGATGAAAAATCTGGAAATTCAAGGATTACAGGAAATTGTCCAAAGAATTAAGCAACCAGAAGGAAGAGTAAACTTTGTCAATGTTTTTCATCTTCACCAACCAGAAGGTCAGTTTGAACACATTTTTGAAGAAGCATATAATAAGTCATACAACCCCTTAATTTCAGCTTTGGAAAGGCATCCATTGTTAAAAACAGGGATTCATATAACTGGTCCACTTTTAAAGTGGTTTGAAGATACGAAAACTGATTTTATTAAAAGAATTCGAGTATTAGTTGAACGCGGACAGGTTGAGATGATAGGGGGGGGCTATTATGAACCCATCCTTGCGGTAATTCCAGATAGGGATAAATTAGCTCAGATAATCAAATTAAGTGATGAGCTAGAAAGATTGTTTAAGATAAGACCTAAGGGTATGTGGTTGGCTGAAAGGGCCTGGGAACCATCGTTGGTAAGTATTATCTCAAAAGCTGAGATAGAGTACATCTTTATAGATGATAACCACATAAAAAGTGCTGGAATTTTTGAACCTGAAATCCATCATACATTTGTAACAGAGGATCAGGGAGAATCACTTCAGATTTTTCCTATTAACGAACCTATCAGGTATATTATTCCTTGGAAGAAACCTGAAGAAATTTTTGATTATCTCTCAGAACAGATAGATCTCAGCAAAATAAATGATGATCAATTTGATCAAAGTTTGCTCATTACCAACATTGATGATGCTGAAAAACTGGGGATGTGGCCAGGCACCTTCAAACAATGCTACGAATCTGAAAATGGGGGGTTGCCTTGGATTGACCAATGGTTTGGGTTAACAGAAAGTTTAGATTGGGTAACTAGCATTTTACCATCGGAATATATTGGAAATTATCCAGATCAAGAAATTGTGTATCTACCAACGACATCCTATGACAAGATGGGAATATGGGTACTTGCAACTCCAAGCAGGCGTGAGCTAGAAAAATTCATAAATTTTGCAAAAAAGGATAAACTGGCTGATGTCGATGGTTTTTCTGTAAATCAGGCAACTTTAAGATATGCAAAAGGAGGGTACTGGAGACAATTTATGATGAAATACCCAGAAGCCAATCTCATGCACAAGAGAATGCTATTTACACATAAGCGACTGAGAGGACTAGAAAAGAAACTAAGGAAAGATGATTACGAAATAGCTGAAGATTTCTTATTAAAAGCTCAATGTAATGATGCATATTGGCATGGTCAATTTGGGGGGGTATACTACTTTTTCATGCGTAACAATGTATACAAAAACTTGATATCTGCTGATCGACTCCTGTACCCAAAATTGGATTCTGACACTACAAAAATTTTGGATTATGACTTTGATGGAAAGAAAGAGATTATTATGGAAAGTGAAACCTTAATCTTGTTCATTTCACCCCATAAATCCTTTTCATTTAAGGAAATTGATTACAAAGTCAAGCCTTGTAATATTGTTTCAACTTTTACAAGAAAAGAGGAGTCTTACCATCCCATCGATCCAAAACCAGTATATGATTTGTGGAATAAATTCAGTTTTATTGAGTTTCAACTCGTTGTAAACTCTGACTCAACCAATTTGATAAATTTCATTGAATCGCAGCGAGAAGAGTTAGTTTCATTGATATCATACCAACCTGAGCCTCATGTAAATTTTGACACCATCCTTACGGTAGGAGGAGTTTCCGAAGTCGTGAGAAAGGAAATTAAATTATCAAGCAGTTCAGCCAGTTTTGAGGTTAGTTATGACTCTATAACCACTGAATTTATCACAGAGATAAATTTGACCCTTGATGATGCTCCAGGCAACATTGAATTTGATTTTGGGTCAATTAAACAAGTTGGAGTTCCACCTCACCCCACCCAGATATTTGTTGACACTAAAAATGATAGAGGTCAACTAAAGATCCGATGTAAAAACCCTTCACAGCCTGAGATAACCATAGATTATCCAAAGGGGATTAAATACAGTATACTATCAGCAATAACCTCATTATCATATGAGGAGGGAAATTGGAAAGAGGTTTTTCAAGGATTTAGTTTACACTTTTTGCTTTGCACCAGTCCTGTGGAAAAAAGGTTTAAGGTTCATCTAGACTAGTTCTTTTGGAAATAAAAACTGAGACAAATATAATTTATCTAATTAATAGTGTAAAATTAATTAAAGACAATTATCACAGCGTCTTCTATAAAGTTTAAATAATAGGCGAGACATTAATATACTTAGATTGATAACTGATACCTTCTATATAGTGGGAATAATCTTTAGCTCTATTCCAAGTTTGGTTTCAGGAGCCTTGTTACTTTACAAATATAGAGCGGTTCAGTCAAGAAATTTATTGGTTCTATCCATCGTTTGGTTTTGTTTAGGGTTCAACAACCTTTTTGTTAGTCTTGCGATATTTATTAACTCTCCTGAGCTATTCAAAGCAAGAACTGTTTTTTTAGTCATAATGGCTGTGTCCTTACAGGTTGGATACGACCTGATAACGAATGATAAAATAAATAACCTGAGATTTGTTATTCTCCTCTTTATAACTTCGGGACTTTACGTAGTGGTATTAAATACTAGCTTAGTTGAATATAATTCCGGAGTTCTCGTGTTTTTTGGAATAAGTAGGTTGTTCCTAGTATTGATTGGATTTTATCTTAGTTTGCTAATCTTGTTGTTGTCCTTTCATTTCATAAGAAAATCAAAAAAGAATAATAGATTTCCCACAATTATTTTCTTTATTGGAGCACTCTTTCTTGGACCGATAACCATTTTATCATATTGGATGGATTTACATCTTTTATATTTTCGTGAAGAGCTTTTTGCGTCTATTGGAATTATTTTAATTACTACAGCAATATATTATTTCCCGGTTTTAATGTTTATGCTTCCTTATGAACTCCGTAAACTTTATGTAATCGATCAAGTGAGCTCTAAGGTGATATACAGCTTTAGTTGGGAAGATTCAGTTAACATTAAACAACATGAAAAATTTGTTGTTGATGTTTTGAGTGCTACCTCAGAGATGTACAATAATTTATTCCACACTGGCTTGTTTTCCGAGATTAAATTCGAGAATGGGTCTGTAATGTTTAACACAAAACATTCTGAGACGTTGGCTTTTGTATTATTGGTTAACCGATATTCTAAATACATTTCAAATGAATTGGATAAATTTGCGAAAGATTTCATTGATACATTTCATGGGTTTGAGAATATCCCTGAGGTCACTTATGTTGATAAATTAGTCGATAAATATTTCAATTTAATTAATGATAGAGCGGAAGGCGGGACTTTCAAACACTAAAGTGTTTATTGAACCCGCGACTTCTTGCTTACCAAGCAAGCGCTCTAGCCCCTGAGCTACTCCCGCAGAAGAGATTGGAGAGACTCCATCTCAGTTCTAAATTCAAAACTTGAGAATAAAAAAAATTCGATTTGTTACTTGATAAAAAATGATTTAATTCTCTTTTCTGACAGATTTACAATTATCTTAGTCAGATAATTTTTAATCCACGCAATTATGGCAACTTTAGAAGGTATGTCAAGAAAATCATTTGTTGTTACAGGGAAAGGTCATAAGAATATCACAGCTCTACACAAGTCTACTTTTGAGTTTACCAAAGAATCAAGTTTAACTAAGCGTGGGGATTGTATCATTGCTATAGAGTCCAATTGTTCAGCTAAACAATTCCCTGAAAGCTTTAGAGAATTTTTAAAATGTGGACTCACCTATCAATATATAATAAAGGTGGATGAATTAAGCTTTTCAGGGATAGCTTCAGGATCTAAGGAGTTAAATGCTACAAATAAATATTCGTTTGTAATCAGAAAAAGTAAATTTGTATCTGATAGAACTGTAGGGGTTCATTCATCTCTAGCTGCTCTTGATCTTCCAAGGTCATTAGTTACTAAAATGAAAAATGAAAACAAAAAAATATCCATCCAATTTCTCTATTAGATTCTATTGTATGTTTTATTATACTTGTAGATTTTGAATGGAATTATGGATTCAGTTAAGGTCAGAAAAAAGGATGGTGAAACTGTGATCCAATTGCTTAGATCACTTAATCTTCTCAACACTACCTACAAGATCAAACAAGCAGGTGACTTCCTAATATTACCATTGATCAATTCATCAGAGATTTCAGCAGTTCTAGAGGATAAAGAATTACAGTACACTTTCATAGACACAGATTTTGAGCTTAGTGATACCAGAAATCGCTCACTAAAAGAAATTTTGTCACAGGTGATTCCACAGGACCTTTTACAATACGTCCCTCGTTCCTATGATATTGTAGGGTCAGTGATAATAATAGATCTTGACGATAACATACTTGATCATAAATTCGATATAGGCTTAGCTCTCCAAACTATACATCCGGATATACAAACTGTTTATTTAAAAAGTGAGGGAGTCAAAGGTAAGTTTAGGCTAAGAACCTTAGAGCTTATTTCAGGGGTAGATGAACCACTTACAGTGGATCGAGAGTTCAGTTTAAACATTGTTGTGAATGTACAGACCTGCTATTTCTCACCTCGGCTTTCTACTGAACATAGAAGAGTGGCTGAAGAGTGTACCACTAGTGAATCTATTTTGGACATGTTTTCTGGGGTAGGCCCCTTTAGTCTGCATCTTGCTTCTATGTACAAAAATAATGTGACTGCAATTGATCACAACCCAAAGGCAATCAAATGTCTCAAAATCAGCATAACTCGAAATAAATTGAGAGGACAAATTGACGCAATTTGTATGAATGCAGAGGAAATTTTGACACTTAATAGGTTGTTTGACACAATAATAATGAACCATCCATCAGATTCCAATCGATATTTAAAGGTCGCAGACAGTGTGTTGAAATTGGGTGGAGTAATCTACTATTATACTTTTGTTCCAGTAGAAGATTATGAATTGAAGGCAAAGGAAGAATTCTTGAGTAGCCTTTCAAATTATTCAATTCTTTATGTCCATAGGGTAAGACAGTATTCACCATCAGAACTCCATGTGGTCGTCAAAGCTAGAAAAAGATAAACACAATCAGTTCCGCCCGTCAGTCTTCATCTACAAAAGTATCACTGACTAGATTTTCATCATTTCGTGTTATCTTAGTTTGCTTTAGAGTATATTAAACAGTTTCTAAGGTTTATATAAGATACTCATTTGATTGGGACGAAATCGAAGCACTCATCAATCAATTCATTCAAGCTTTGTGGGTCAAGATTTTTGCGACTAATCCACCGCTGTGAAAAATTATTTGCAAATAAGTCTAATGCAGCCATTAAGATTTCAGAACTCTTGTTAGTGAAAAGCACAAAATAAATTTCATTTGAATGAACGTCATTAAATAGCAAAAGCCCTTTCTTCAGTCTAATTTCCCTTAAATTCCCACTTTTAAAGGCTTCTGAATACATCATAGATGTAGATTCGATAGTAGATGCAGCCAAAAATCTATTGGTTTTGTTACCCTCATTAACCGTCCAAGCGTAAGAATAAAGATTCAATCCTTGATTTTTTGATATGACAAATAGCTCATAGACTTGGTATGGGATTGTAAAAAGCAATGAGGGGGCTTTGTAAAATGAAATTGCAACCAAAATCATCCCGATCCCACTGCTTAGTTCTGTTGTAGCAATAAATATATCATTTGCACCTAAGCCAAATAATATTACTGTTAAAGGTGCAAAAATTGTTGTCCCAATAAAATTAAGTAGAGCATAGAATTTTAGGCTTGGGGGAGATTTATAATATATATAAAGAGTATATGCCCAAATTAGTAAACTCACATAAAGGCCAAGTATAGATAGGATTGATCTTGCTGGATTAATAACAACCAAGGTTTGATTGTTTCCTATAATGCCCTGAACCACTGAGGGAAGAAAAAATATCGTATATAACCCATAGGCAGATGCTACAGTGACTACTGAAAGAGTTATCAAGACAATTCTTCCAAACACAAGTTGATCGATCCCCAATTGAATGAAGACTGCGACAAGGGCAAGAAATACAAGACTCAGTTTAAAAAGTTCTATTGAGCCAGAATTATAAGCGAATGATAGAAAAATTAACTCTAATGAGATCGAAAACCAAACTCCCATCAAAAAGAGCACAACGAGTGCACGATACTTCAAATAGAGCCTCAAGAAAATTAACCCTGCAACAATGCTTGGGAATGAACTAACTAAGGTAATCAGAGCCTCATAATTGACCAATTCTCTTCAGCCTAAGTATTTTATTCTCACTAATAAAATTTCTTTTGAACCTCGTATTATTAATCCTTGTACTATTAAAAAACTAGGTTTTGTACATCCGTTCCTTCCAGACAACTTTTTTCCGAACGTTGATTTGATAGGTAGAATACCAAAAAATTAAAAAGAACATGAATAGGTAGAGGGGGAAGAGCAGAGAATGCCAACTATATTTTCCAGTTATATCCTTCTCAGTATTGAGATTTATTCCTACAGAAATAAGATAATTCAAGATTGCAATTCCCGCAGAGAAGTACCAAATGGAAACATTTTGGAATTCTAATATACTGATTACAAGTAAAATTGTTGATCCAATGAAGTAGGAATGTACTATTACAACTTTGAGAGTAGCAGAAATATTGGTTTTTTTTACACCAAGAGCTAAATTTTTACCAAACCCTTCTAACACATCTCTAAATGAGAAATACATTCTTGTAGAAACAAAATTGTTGTCACTTATCAATTTTATTTTGATTCCTTTTGATTTAGCATAGCTAGCAAACTCCATATCTTCAATAATTGAGTTTGAAACAGTTTTGTGTGTTCCCAAATCCTCGTAGACTTTCCTTCTAAACATCAAATATTGTCCATTTGCGATTTGTGTAGTAGAGTCACCCTCACTCCCGTTCACACCTATATATATTGTGAGGAAAATGGGGATGAGCGTATATTCCCAAAAACTACGTATTACTTGGGTGGTCATTATAGAAAGAAATCCAGATGATTTATCCAAAGCCACAACAGTAGACTTGAGAGATTTAGGTGAATGTACTGTATCAGCGTCTGTAAATAATAAAACGGAATTTTTTGAGGCTAAATATCCATTGTAACATGCCCAAGGTTTACCTACCCAACCTTCTGGTTTTTTTGGTTCATTAATTACTTTTATTTCAGAAACACCCCCTACCAACTTTGGGGTATTATCTGTAGAATTCCCCTCAACTACTATAATTTCATAGTTAGGGTAATCCAGTTGTTTCAATGAATTTAAGCAATCTAATATTGTAGATTCTGAATTCCTCACTGGAACTATAATTGATACATTCGGATAATCATTCATTTTTATATTTTCTGTATCGATTTGATCGAATGGTTTTACTCTAGCTAAAATAATAATTGAAACAAATCCTGTGAGAAGTGTTAGTAGATTCAATAGTACTAGAATATCCATGATTATTATGGATCTGCGATGATTTAAACCTAACATAAGTATAAATTTACGAAATACTGCTACTCCCCAAACCTTATAAACATCCTTTTCATTAGACCTTTATGGACAAATGGCATGCTAGTCCTTATTTTTTGGTTCCCGATATAGTATCAATTTCTGAGTGGTATCGTGATAAACTAGACTTTAAGTATGAAAAGTTATGGGGTGAACCACCTTCCTTCGTGATGGTTGTAAGAAACAATGTTAGAATAATGCTAGCTGAAGTTAGTTTAGCAAAGAAATATCCAGATATGATACATCCAAACAGGAAATCTGACCATCACGCCTGGGATATTTATATTGATATTGGAGAGGGTTCACTAGAAGACCTTCAAAAAGAATTTGAAGGTAAAGGTGTAAGAATTACTTCTTCGATAAGTTTAAAAGAATATTACGGTATGTGGGAATTTGAAATAGAAGACCCAAATGGATATGTACTTTGCTTTGCAAAAGATGCGACTAAAAAATAGAATGCAAATAGCTTGATGTAATACAAGAATTAATCTGAATTTATGGTATAATTTTTATTCTTTCAGCTAAGCTTTACAGATATTTTTTGTGGGGTTTAGCTCGCTTGATAATTTGAAAGACTGGTAGTAAAAACAAGGCAATCAAAATGCCCTCTGTACTAAATGGTATGAATCCACCCCCAGCTGGTTTACTTGAAGTAGATATTAAAATTGTCACTTTTGCAGTCCCAAAATTTGTGGTGGTCTCTTTCACTGAATCATACACATTTATAGTAATAGAAACTTTTCCATTTACCACATCTGACGAGCTTATATCAAGCTTTACTGAATTGATTCCGGACACTAGAGAGTGATCATTGAAAGTGAGGACATTTCCAACAAATAAATCATAATGATCAACCTTCACATCATCTGTTGCGTTAAACTTAACTGTTAATGATAGTTTACCTGAACTATTCATTGTGAATGCTTGATTTGCTTTTGGTTCAAGTATGTTAACTACTGGTGGGGTTTTATCTAAAGAATACGATACCTTAGGACCCACACCAACCATTACAGCTTGTTGCTGCTTTACTACTGAATATGAGCTCAATAATTGAGTTTGATCAACTCCGGGAGGAGTCAGCATATCTACCACATTTGGATCGTAGGGACCATCATCTCCTCCTCCAAGTTTCCAAGTTGATGCTGAGGTCATTCTTTCTCTAAAAGCAGAGAAATCTTGTGACCCAATTAAAACCACGTAAGCCCAATCTTGTGTTGGTGTTCCTACGATGTTAAGAGGGGCTTTAATTGTAATAGTCTTTTCTAAGGTATCTGCAATGGCAGAAACCCCAGCAAATGTCGTTTTGTTTTGATAGAGCCCGTATTGCTTAAACCCGTCAGCTCTTACCAAAGTTTCCCAGGCAAAATCAGGACTAATAAGTACATTTGGATTTTGGTCAGGTTTTGTATTTCCAGACCCGCTGATTCTATTTTTATCAATATAGATCTGAATCAAAGGATGAGAAAATCCTGTAGGTGAATTCCAAGGATTTGTGATCTCAGAAAACTTTAATGACGCAACGAAATTATTTTTGTCATACCCGAGTTTGAAATCTAGAATATCAAACAATCCATGTCCTGGAGCAAAATCTGGAGCTTTGGGATATGTCCCAAATTCATCTCCTGCTGGATCAGTGGTTGAGTATACAACATTAAAATTGACACCTGAAAAAGGAACTTGGAAAACAGCTGGCCCATCTTGAGGAGCTATATCTGTTTCAAAACCAGAATAAACTGCTCTGACTGAGAAAAATTCTCCAGGAGTATAATTGAAGAACTTTAGTGGAATTGACATTTCAAGAACAGAATTATAAGAAGCAAGTCCACCACTCACTACACTTTGTAGAACCCAATCACCGTTGACCACCTTCCAATAACGAAGGCTAGAATCATTAAACTGAAAGGTAACAGCATAGTTTAATTGAAATCCTAGGGTATTAGAGAAGTTAGTTTTATCTGCACCTATAGGGAAAATTGCCCCTGACGAATCTTGAGGATTTTTGAAATAAAGACCCATAAAATCATTTGAAGAGCTACGAGCGCTTGATGACTCGAGGTCAAATTCATAAAGTAAGTTAGATGTGTTGCTATTTATCCCCGCACGCATATAGTTTATTGCCAGAAATTCAACGGAGGTATCATTTATGAAATATGCTCCATCCCATTCTCCAGAAGCTTTAGTTCCATCGATAGAATACCCCGTCATTTTTGTTGGAAAACTGGAACTAATTGATGGTTTCTGTTCTAAAAATAGTAATGGGTTTATTGCTAATATTTGAGCATTCGTGTAGCCTATATTTACGTAAACATTTCTCAAGAATGATTTAAAGCCCCAATCAAAAACGTAGTCATGTCCAGAGTTTTGATCTGTTCCATACCACCAGAACCAATCTGAACCTTCAGCTTTGTAAATTGATTCCCATGCAGCGGTGGTGTTATAGGTTGGATTGGCTTTCTCAAAGTTGACTAAATCAGTCCTGGTTTGAATCAACCAATCCCAAGCGTTATTCTCCTCAGCTTCACCTATCCAAGTGTTCAGGTTTCCACTAATCCAAGAGCCTGATGCAAGTTTGTTGACCACAGGAAGATTTTTTGTACCAAATGTGTTGATAAATTGGGTTGGGGTTACAGTTTTTAACCATCCCTCTGTTTGGGCTTGTTCAAGTTTCGCGTAGAGATCATTTCTAAAGATGTTTCCTGTATACTCGTTTTTGCCATCTCCGTTAATATCATAACTGTAATGTTCCCATGCATTTTCTCCATCCAATGCAACAGTAATAATATAAGGTGTTGTCTTTGCAGGAGCCTTTTGTAATTCATTATAACGAGTTTTAAGCTCATTATAGAAATCTTGAGCTGCCTTTGCTGGATCCATTCCAGAGTAGGTGAATCCAATTTTATCTGAAAGTGCTGTATCTCGATAAAGGCTTGCAATCTCATATGATTTTGTACCATTTGTTGCTTTAACTTTGTACATCTGGTATTGTTGTTCTGGGGTTAATGAACTCAGTCCTAAACTATTTTGGAGGACGGTTTGGTCAGATACAAACCATTTAATACCAGAAGCATTCATCAAAGGAACCACGTCGTTTGAAACTGCTTCCTCACTTGGCCACATACCAGTTGGTAATGTTCCAAACTTGGTTTTATAATATTGTACTGCCTTGACAATTTGTGCGTTTGCATCTGAAACCCAGCCTGTATTTCCTTTGGGAAGGGGAAGGTTTCCATTTCCTGGTGAATCTCTTGCAGAAGTGAGATTGATTAATAATGGTAGTATAGGATGGTAGAAGGGAGTTGTAATAATCTCGAGATTCCCCTGATTTTTTGCCAGATTATGTTTGGGTACAACAGATTTCAAAAGGTCTAATCCCTTCGTTAAAACATAGTCAAGATTACTATGAGAAAATCGACCGGTGCTATTACTAGTTTCAATATCATTGTTCAAAGTTGCGAGAGTGAAATCAGCCTTAATGTAATCTGGGTTAATCCATCTTAAGAAGAACATCACCTTTAAATCAAGGAGATCCCCATTCGTGAAATGAGCAATCTTCTCAGCCATGGTAGGATATTTGTTTGCCTTTTCCTGAAGATAAGCATATCTTCCAGTTACAAACTGGGGGTTAATGTCGAAGAAAAATTGTAAAACAACAGATTTGTTTTCGGCACTCATTGCAGTCTCTTGCATTTTTGCAACCTGAATTCTTCTATCGTAAGCAACACCATTTGCGTAATCATCCATTTGAGAGAGAAGAGACGGTGTGAGGTTAATTGTTGCGTTCACCTTGGGATGATTTATCATTAGGTCTGCCATCCAGGGATATGAATTAGTAGAATGCATGTAGACCCAAGGTTGTTCATATATCTTCGTTGTCGGATCCTGATAGTTCGGTTGGTGCTGATGCCAGATCAATGAAAAATAGACCGGTGTAACAGCTTGTTTACTGATCAGAATCGGTTCCGAAGTAGATCCTGCAATCGATCTATTCGTACTTGATGAGAACAAAAAAATCAGAATGAGGAATATTGGAATCAAATAATTTTTTACTTTCATTTGGAATTTCTCCAAGTATTAGACCCGATACAAATTGTGTAAATTTTAATCTTTAGGAATAACAATAATATTTTTGGATATTAGCACAACTATTTGTTTTTAAGAAATTTAACAATTTGCGAAATTTTTCCATTAATTTTAGACACTATATGACAATTTTCCAAAAATTTGTTAGATTCGCAATTAATGAACAGAAAAATCATGGTTTTCAAGGCTAATACCTGATTTTTCATCAAATAGATGTGTTTGAGCACCAGAAAATCTGAAGTGGATTTCTGAACCAATTTTACGTGGTTTATGTCCAATTTCACTTAATCTAACCTCTGAACCGAACAGATTGACAAAGATGATTGTAGAAGAGCCTATTGATTCAGTAAAGGTGACTGTACCTGTGATGGAATTAGAGTCTTTTATTGACAGGATTTCTACCTGTTCTGGACGAAATCCAATAATAACTTCGTTTCCAATGTGGTTTTCTAATAAATCTGGATTTGGATAATCGGATGGTATTTTGATGAAAGACCCCTCATTTACACGAATTAAAAGTTGTTTCCCTTGTTTGGTAAGTTCACCTTTAACAAGGTTTGTAGGAGGAGCACCAATAAACCCAGCAACGAAGGCAGTTCGAGGTTTGTTATACACCTCGCTTGGTGTCCCTAGCTGTTCAATCACGCCTTTGTTCATAACTGCAATTCTATGCCCTAGGGTCATAGCTTCAACCTGATCATGGGTCACATAAAGTGTTGTTGTTTGTAACTTTGACTGTAATTCTGCTAATTCAGCTCTGGTTGAATTTCTTAACTTTGCATCAAGATTAGACAATGGTTCATCCATAAGAAATACCTTGGGGTCTCGAATTATGGCACGACCAACTGCAACCCTCTGTCTCTGACCTCCAGACAATTGCTTTGGCTTTCTATTTAACAGTTCTTCAATTTCCAATATTTCAGCAGTCTGTTTGACCCGTGTCTCAATCTCTTCAAGTTGGTTAATATAATCATGAATACCAGGAATCCCAATCGAAAATTTTAACACAAAATACTCTATATTTTTTCTCAATTCAGGATAAACAATCCAAGCTATAACGAAGGATAATGTTATAGCTGAGAAGAAGACTACCCCAGGAGATCTTAAGATAAATGAATCTAAGATATAGCCAAACGCATAAAAAACCGAAAAGAGTAAAGTATAAGCCAAGAGTTTTAACAAACTAACTATTACCTTTTGGGGGGTTGATAAGGTTAGATTCTTTAAACCGAAGGCTAAATTATCTCTGACTGTCATATGAGGATATAAGGCATATGATTGAAACACCATTGCAATATCTCTGTCCTTAGGTGGTAATCTTGTGATATCATCGTCATCAACTGTGATTGTACCTGTGGTTGGTGTCTCTAGACCTGCTAACATTCGGAGTGTTGTAGTTTTGCCACATCCTGAGGGCCCAACTAAGACCATGAATTCCTTATCAGTTATTTCTAAATTAAGATTTGACACTGCAGGTTTGTTGGTGCCAAACTGTTTTGTTATTTCATTAAATTTTACCTTTGCCAAAATAATTTCACCTTTTTATTTGATTCCACCACTGGTTATTCCTCCAGTTAATAATCTCTGTAAACTCATAAATACAACCATGATTGGTAAGGCAGCTAATATACTAAAAGCGCTTAACAGTTGGAAGTAAGGAGGGTTATCAGGGGCGCTTGTGTTCTGATACAGATAGAACATTAATGGTAGAGAGGAAGATGGATTTTTCTCTCCAACAAAGATTTGAGCCAGAGCAAATTCGTTCCAAGCCCCTAAGAATGTAAATATTGCAACTGCAACCATCCCAGGTGCTGAAAGTGGAATAGCAATTCTTAAAAACGCGCCTAGATCAGTTGAACCATCAATTAATGCAGCCTCTTCAAGGTCATAGGGTAAAGTATCAAAATATCCCTTCATCATCCATACATTATAGGCTAATGCGCCAACGAAATAAGCAAGTAGCAAGCCAGATAGTTTGAATGTTCCCCCATCAATGTAGAACAGAGGAATAGAGAAGAGATAAATCTCTCGTCCTCCACCAAAAAAGCCGAGGTTTTTCCAAATAATAAACTGAGGAATCAGCAGAATAATTCCAGGAAACATTTGAGTTGCAAGAACAAGAAATTTAGAAGTGTTTCTCCCTTTAAACTTGTATCTTGAAATTGCATAAGCAGCTGGAAGGGATATAAACATACCTCCGAGTGATGTCCCAAATCCTAAAACAAGTGAGATCATGAATGAGCTTGAAAATGAGGAGCTGTTGGGATTGATTATAAAAATTACACTAGAATAATTTCTTACGAAGCTTCCCAATGGGTCACTTGGAACTATAGATTGTTTTTGAATGTCAACAGCATTACTCATTGAAAGGATTAATGTGTACACTATTGGCACCACGGTATAAATAAAAAATAAAATAAGGATCAAAAAAGTAAAAAGGCTGGTTAAAGAGAAGTTTAAATTTTGAAAGAGATTTTTCCTTGACTTATCTTGAATTTTTCCAACCTGATCTAATTTAAGATTTGACCTATACCTCTTTACCGACAAAACTGTCCCAATCATTGAAATGGAAAAAAGAACCCATATATTGAGGTTTAATATTAGCTGAAAGAGTAGATCACGTTCAGAATAGGTAGCTGACATTGGTAGGGGAATACCCACAAACTGCCATGCGTGTGAACTTAAGGAATTTAATTCATTCACCAGCCAGTTATTTGGAGTAATTTTATAAGATTCACCTGTCCAAAACGCAAGAAACCAGAGAAAATAACTAATGAGCACCATGACCATAGATGGCTTTAACCCCTTACTATAATCCACCTTAAAATAGAAATAAAGAACGGAGATTGAAAAAATACCTCCCATAAGCGTCATTACAATTAGATTACTGAGGATTTGGGGAACATATACATCAGTAGGATAATCTCCCCTTGGAAAGAGAGGAGGGGGTGAGGTCCACTGTCCTACAATATAAGTAACTCGGTTCCATATCTTTAGCTGAAAATTCCAAAATGCCCACATGAACATCATTGCAGTAAATAAAATTGTTAAAAAGGAAAACAATTCCCCTTTGCTTCTATCAGTCATTTAATTCCTCCTCAGGAAAAGTCATTTGGTATGCTTTAGAAAAAAGCACAAGTATAATAAACACCACGAAACTTAATGCAGCTCCTGCGGCAAATTCTGGGCCACTCCCTAGACCCTGTTGAATTAGATAATAAATATAAGTTATAAATATATCATACCCCTTCCTATTTCCAAGACCAGTTTGATTCTGAGAGAGAATGTAGAATACATTAAAAAGATTAAAAGTCCATATCATTCCCAATAAGGCAACTGTCCTTAATGTCGGGATTACATTTGGGAAGGTAATATTTCTAAATTCTCCCCAAGCTGAAGCCCCGTCAATTCTGGCGGCCTCATATAGATCCTGGGGGATTGATTGAAGAGCTGCTAGGAACGACATCATCATAAAAGGGATTCCTAGCCAGATATTAGTAAGTATGGCGGCAAGAAAAATGGTTTTAGTTGAATAACCTAATAAGTAGAAGTCTGAGCTGAAAAAGAATTTAGTTTTAATATTATAGACCTTCACAACATCTGCTCCAAAAAATGGCATGCCTTTCATTAATGCAGATTGATTGTTAAGTATGGACAGTACTGTCAGAACAATAACCACTAACAAGATTAGCGCTTGTTGAACTTTCTTGTTGACAGATCTATTAGATTTGGTGAATACAATCCAACCTATCACCGAAACTGTCAATATTAACAATCCAGTATCCAAAAACGACAAACGAATTTCAGAACCTGGAACGAATGTCTGAGCGGCTATTCTTCCTAATATACCGTTATCTTGGTTAAAGATGAAATTTCTCCAAACAAGAGCTGTGATAAATGAAGGTATTGCCCAAGGAAGGATAAAAGTAGCTCTAAAAAAAGTGCGTCCCGTAAATTTCTGGTTTAATAGGACTGCAAGGAATATCCCAAACAGAACATGGAAAAAGGTGCAAATTGCAGACCAGAGGAATGTATTTAACAGGATTCTAAGGAAATCTCCTATGATGAAGGGACTTGTGAAGATATTCTTATAGTTCGCAATAGCTAATGTGGTATTACTACCTGATAGAATAATAAAATTTAATCCAAATATTATGAAATAACTCATGAAAGTCATATTTAAGAAAATAGCAATCAAAAACCTGTTCAAAAACTTTAGATCTGATAAGATTGAAATACGCTTTAACTGCTTAGTTGTGGTAATAGTTGTGATACTAAGAGTAATAGCTAGAATTACTGGGAGGAACCCAGCTCCAATTAAACTTGATATAAAGGTAGATAAGTCTACCATGTAGAGATTGTTAAGATCCATAAAATATCCTGTGAGGTTTTCAGAAATGGCTATAAGTCCTGGGTTCCTGTAAAAACTCAATAACAGTGCAAATAAGATGGGAATATACACAAACAGGAAAATCAATAAGAATGAAGGGAAAAGAAAGAGATATGACAATCTTACCCTTCGATCAATATAAAGTGAACTAACAACTCTAGGTGATTGTTCTTTTTCAGATACTGCCATATTCTAACAGAAATCTTGAGTACTTATTTTAAGAATTCCCCTATTACTTTGCAATTTGGGATGTTTTTTGAATTAATAAATTTATTTCTTTTTCTGATATATGCCTAATATTTTAAACCTAGTCCTTTGACTTCACTTTTTCTTTGATTTTCTTCTTTTAATGTCTTGAATCACTGGGATACTAACCAACAAAATAGGAACCACTATGAATTGAAAATCTCCCGGGTTTATTGTTGATTTAGATGTAGGCGTACCAGTACCTCCACTTACTAAAATGTCGCTCCAAAACGTGGTAACAACATCAATAAATTGACTTAGTGTTTCATTTCCAGCTAAGTAATTATCAAGTTCAGTTCCAAAAACGGTTTCCAACTGAGCCCATTTTGGATCCACGGGATTTTTATATGCTCGATCTATAATTCCCTTTATAGCTTTAATATAAGTCCAAGCCGGGGAATTCGTCACTGCAGGGTCTTTAAACACAGATTCACGGGCAGGAACATGGTAATAACTTATTGCAGCTTCTGCCATGGCATGAGCAGAACTCATAAATCTGGAGAATTTCATGGCTGCTTCAGCAACCGCACCAGTTGCCCTCTTGGTTATAACGTAAGCATGTCCACCTAAAGGTGCTCCCTCGTGTCCCTGTTCATCATGTGGTAACCTCATTATCCCTAGATTGGAAGCTGATGCCCAGGTTCTTGAGCCTGGTGCGGATTTATTGAATTCAGGGGCATTCGTTAGAAAGTTCTTTAACTCCCAAGGCCCCTGTTGAATAAATCCAACTTGTCCTGTGGTAAACATAGGATTGATTGTACTCCACCCTTGTTGATCCCAAGGAGGAGTATATGGGGCTGTAACCACATCCTTAAGGAAGGTTAAAGCAGTTCTTGATTCTGTAGAGTTAATATCTATATTAGCAAATGAGACATTGTCATTCTTAAAAAATCGAGCCCCGTGTCCGTAATATATAGGCTGGGCTCCGAAAAACATTCCTTGCAATGTAAGCCCATAAACGGGTTTACCTTCAGGATTTTTTAACTGCTTATCCCAAATTTGTTTTGTATAGTTAGTGAATTGCGACCAAGTTAACGAGGTATTTAGGGTAAACTTCGTTGTATTAATTCCTGCGTTCTCTAATGTATGTTTGTTATAAAACAGGGCGGGGACATCCACAAGTTGAGGCCATCCCCAAATCTGTTCGGTTCCTGATTTATCAGGGTAAGACACTAACCTCAAGGCATCTGCGATGAAATCTTTCTTATCGGTTGCATTCAGGTAGGGAGTAATTGGTTGAATTAGTCCCTGTTGGGCAAATTCCACCACCCAATCTCTTGCTGCCCTAAATACTGTAGGTTCCAACTGGGCACTAAATTGTGTCAGATACGTTTCCTTTGCACTGAAAAAGCCCTTTGCCTCTGCTTTAACATTTATTGTGGGATTTGCTGTCTCAAATTCCTTAACTAAACGAAGAACACCTGGTTCTTCACTAGAGTTTTCAGTGTACCAAAATGTAATTTTTACTGTACTCGTTTGTGCGAATGTGCTACTTGGAAGTACAGAAAACATAAACATGAAAATCACTATAATTGGGAGAATTATTTTTTTATTCATTGTTTCGCCTCCTTTTTCTAAGAAGTAATGCTACCGAAAATATTGCAAACAGCCCAGTTATAAATAGAAAACTTGGGCTTGATTTAGCCACACTATTTAGTGGTGTAAATTCTGGTAGATTCGACCAAGGTGAGCTTGGTGGAACCAACAATCTGAGAGCTATGTCTAAAGAGAGTGTGGTCCTTGGTGCGTTTTGATTTCGTTGAACAAATTTTGTCATCTGATTATTAAAAACATCGAGAACAGACAACCAAGCTGGGTCATGGGGCAGATCTAAAAATACGTTCATTGAAGTGTTTGCTACTTTTCCGAAATCAGTTGTAAGATCCAAAAATGATGTATTCACTGGTAAATATGATGCTTTTACCAAATTATCTTGTGTATTTTTGTTTCTCAACATTGCACTTATGGTTTTAACCAAAGGCATATCAGAGCTTTTTGCTTCAGTTGTAAGAAAAACAGAGTATGTTTCAACTGGAGCTGGAGCAGGCATTGGATATAATCCTAGATTACTCTTACCTGAAAATACTGTTCCCTTGGAAATATCATTGTATTTCAGTGATGAAGCAATGAGCATAGCAAGGGTCCCATTTGTCTTAAACAAGGATTCAGAACCACCATTCTCCTGAAGCGCCCAATCAGGTGCTGCTTGCTTGACATTTATTGTTTCATTGATGTTAGTTAATGCAGCTAATGATGCATTACTATTCACAGAAAGATGAGCAACATCCACTGTGTTATCTTTGAACAAAGCACCCCCTAAACCATAAAACAGGGATAACATTGGATCTTGAACACTTTCAAAACCGACACCAAACACTTTTTTCAGAGGGTTGGATTGATCGTTTGATTGTACTGCTGCATCACTAAACTTTTTAATTGTATCTACACTGACCTTGTTGAGGTTTACTAAATCTTTATTTAGGTAAAGAAACTGAGTTGTCGAAGCAAAACCATATCCATAGAGCTTTACCGTGTTGTTTATGATACTAGCAGTAGTTTTAGTGTTAGGAGATACTTCAAAAAAACTTGATCCACGATAAATTGATGGAAACACTCCCGCTTCACTCGAATTTGACACAACTTTAACAAGATTTCTTGTTGCAAGTTGAGGGAGTAAACTATCTGAAGTTATAAGAATCTTAGGGAGTGTCCCTAAAATTTTCTTTCTTACTAGATCATTTATTAGCGAACTCTGTGAAACTGTTGTGATCTTGTAAGATGACCCAAGCGATGACGTCACAAGTGTCCCTAATGATTGGGGTACTGATACTATTATCTCAGTCTGAGATTGTGCTTGAGTGGGAATAACTGATAAGTTCATCCCAGCAGCTAATAATACTACCAGTACAACTGAAAAAAATAATTTTTGTTTCATTATACTCACCTTCGTGTTAAAAAAACATCTAGACTCACTTAAAAAAGTAATCGTTCTTATAACTGTGACCTAGGTGTCTTTTTGGATAAATTTGTAAGTTCAAATTTATTTGATAATTTTGGAAAATTTACAGCTCGTAGAGAGTTTTGTAATCCAAAACCATACGATGAGAGGAAAATTTTGGACCAACACTCTCTATTGAGTTTCTCATTCTTTGAATCCAATTTTCTGGTAGACCTGATTCATTTAACTCATAATATTCAGGAATCACTTTATGTTCTAAAATTTTAAGGAGTGAATCCCAATCCTGTTGATCTTGTTCTGGAGGACTTAAAGCAGGATCATATTTTCCAATCACCCAGCCATTTTTTTCATTGAATGCTTCGGGCCACCAGCCGTCATAGGTTGAAAGGTTCAAAACACCATTAATTGATGCTTTCATACCGCTTGTTCCAGATGCCTCACGAGGGACTCTCGGAGTATTTAACCATACATCTACTCCACTGACTAAATGTTTTGCTGTTGTCATATCATAATCTGGAACGAATGCTACTCTCCCTAAAAATTCTGGATCCTTTGCGTGATCATAAACCATTTGTAATAGAGCTTGACCCTCTCTGTCTGCAGGATGAGGTTTTCCTGAGAAAACGATCTGAATTGGTCTGGTTGGATGGGTTACTAATTTTTTAATTCTCTCAATATTCTCGAAAATAAGTGTAGAACGTTTGTATGTTGCAAATCGTCTTGCAAACCCAATTGTCAATATTTTTGGGTCAAATAATATCCCATAGGGAAGTAGGTTCTCAGGGTTAATTTCCCTATCTATTTTGGTTGTTACCCTTCTTTTGAAAAATTCCATCATCTCAATTTTTGCCAGATAATGGGTTTCCCAAAGCTTATGGTTGGATATTTTAAATGTATTCCAACTCTCAGGTTTGACATATTCATGTGGATCAATTTGGTCTAAATTTAACAGATGTGCAAGTTCTGTGTTCAAAAACGTTTGAATATGTACGCCATTAGTTACAGGTACAATTTTCAAATTTTCTTTTATTAGAAAATCAGTCCAAAGTCTGTTCAATGCGGTCGCGTTCAGCTTACTCACCCCATTGACTGTCTTTGCAAGTTTCATGCCTAGAACGGTCATGTTAAATCCCTCTCCATAACCCAAATCATGTACGCCTAATCCCCTAATATCAGAGAACTCTAAGGGAGATCCTTGGAAATACTTCTTAAATAAAGAATCAACCATATTCGGGTCGAAGACATCATGTCCTGCAGGTACAGGTGTGTGCGTGGTAAATAAAATTTTTGATTTTAGGTTTTTGAAAGCTTCTTCTTTTGTTTGGTGTGATTTTATTAGGTGCTTCCATAAAGCGATTCCCCCGAAAGCCGCATGTCCTTCATTAAAATGATAAACATCAAATTCTAAATCAAGCATATTTATTAGTTCAATGCTTCCAACACCTAGAATATATTCTTGGTGAAGTCTTGTGTTTATATCACCACCATAGAGCTGACTTGTTATTGTTCGCTGTTCGTCGGAGTTTTGTTTCAAGTTTGTATCTAATAAATATAAATTCACAGAACCCACTTTAACTAACCAGACTGCAATGTAAATTTCAGAACTATAATATGGCAGTTGTAGTATAATTGGAACACCATTAGAATCAGTAACCCGTTGAGTAGGGATAATATCTAAATCTAGATTTTGAGATTCTACTTTTTGTTCTCCATTATCATTGACAACTTGATGAAAATAGCCATCTTTGTATAGGAGACCAAAAGCTGTAACATCAACACCTAAGTCAGAAGAAGCCTTAAGATGATCCCCCGCTAGTACACCTAACCCACCAGAATAAATTGGAAGACTATCATGAATGGCATACTCCATACAAAGGTAAGCAATTCGTTTCCCACTTGGTTTAATTCTGACTTTTTGAACATTCAATTCAGATAAATCAAAATTTGTAACTCTTACAAATTCAACAGGATTATGATTTACTTCTTCCCAGACCTGGGGGTTGGTCTTTTCGAAAATATCCTTTGTCTTGAAATCCCATGACCAGAAATAATTTTCCAAAATACTAAGTTGTTTTTCGAGCTGCAACATGTTTTTTTTTATCTAACTTATTATAAATTCTCTGAACAATTTCCATGCATAATCAATGTTTATAAAAAAATATGTTAATTATTGGGCTTCGATAGAATTATTTAGGAGGATTTCCTCCTCTCTTCTCATAGATTCGGATTCCAAGGCCTTTAACCTCATGAATAAGTATGAAATGATAACAATGAAAATTAGAGAAATTCCAGTCAAAATTAGTAGATTACTAATGGTGTAATAAAGAATCAAGGTAGTCACTACTACAGCACCACCAGCTTGGGCTAAAGAGAAACCTGTATTCATAAACGCACTTACTTTTCCAAGTTTTTTGTTATCAATCAATGTCTGAAACAGAGAGCTAATTGGGATGTTAATCAACACATTTACTGAACCTATTAAGGTCATTGAAAGATAGAGCCAAAAGACAGGATATTGTAAACTAGGAGCGAAACCCAGCAGAACTATTGAGACGCTAATGAAGAACAAACCTAAAATAATAATAGTTAGTTTATGTTTCACGTGCCCAATTAAAGAAAAAATAATTGCTGTAACAATACCGATCAGTGCAGTATAACTTAATAAATATCCAAATGCCTGAGCGTTTAATTTAAAACTAACTTCAAGATAAAATGCAAGGACAGGATTGATCATTCCAATTGCAATTGAAGAAAACAGGAATGTTATTAAAACAAACAGAATCACCCGGTCATTCTTAATAGCTTGAAATCCTACATTTAGGTCTCTCACAACTATTCTAGCGCTAAGCTTATCCTCAGATTTAGTTGGTTTAAGATTTCTTTTAATAAAAAGTAAAATGAAAGCAGACAAAAGATAGGAAATTGCATCTATAAGAAAAGCATATTTGAGCCCGACCAGTCCAATAGTTGTACCTGCCAATGCTGGGCCTATAAAACTGGAAACTTGTAACTCAGTCTGTAAGACACTGTTTGCTCTGACTATTTGATCAGTTTCTACAAGTTGGGGTATTGACGCTCCTTTTGCTGGTGAGAAAAAAAGATATATAGTTGACCCGATGAATACAACACTGTAAATTAAAACTAACGTATGAACAAAAAACAGGACAAGAACACTTAATCCTGAGAACAACTCAGAAATTATCAAAATTTTTTTCCGATCATATCTATCTACAAATACTCCAGCAAAAGGTCCAATAAATATTGTAGGTATTAATCTAAAAATTGTCACCAAAGCAACAGCCTGTGCAGAAAATTCCTGAGAAATTGGTAATGTTATATCTAAGACTAAAAACAATGATGCAATGAAAGTAAATGAGGAACCAATGTCTGAAACTAATCCTGACAAAGCTAGTATGATAAAATCCCCGTTATTCTTTAAATTATTGACAGGTTCAACTTCAGGTGGTATTGGGTAAAGTGAATCACTCACAACTAAATTCAAAATTTGAATTTATTAACTTTTTGAATGTACCTTATATATCTACCAAGTTTTATTTTTTATCACGTATTATTGTAGCTTAACACAGGTCCTGTAAGTTTAGATAAAAAATATGAATACTCTGTAGAATTATTTAGAATTTTACATTCTTTACAACTAATGTTCAAGTTTAATTTCTGGAATAACCTTCTTTAGCCATTTTGGTAACCACCAATTCCACTTTCCTGCTAATCTCATTGCAGCGGGTAAGATGATAACTCTTGAAATTGTTGCATCCACAAGAATTGCAACCGCCATAGCAAGTCCCATTGTCTTTAGGATTAAAATTGGTGAAAGAGCAAATACAGCAAACGTTGCAATCATAATCGTTGCTGCACTTGTGATAACACCTGCGGTCTTTGATATACCAACACTCACAGATTTAATATCCATCTCATGTTGTGATAACTTTCCTTCTTTCCTTTCTTTGTCAACCTCTTCTTTGATTCTACTTATTATGAAGATGGAATAATCCATCCCTAATCCTAGAATTGTTGTAAATAGGAATATTGGGATAAAGAAAGATACACCGGATTTTTCTGCCCCAATAAGAGAAACAAAGTTTCCATCCTGAAACACAAAAACCAAGGTCCCAAGACCAAAGAGAATTGACCCTGCAATTGTAACTATTGCCTTAATTGGTAAAATAACACTTCTAAAGAGGATCATGAGCGCGAAGAAGATTGCAATTACTGCAAAGCTAAGCATCTTAGGGACATCATTGTATAAACTGTTTTTACTGTCCAATAGAGACGCACTTGCACCGGTAACGTAAACACCTTTCACACCACTTAAATTATCAAACAATTTGTGTGCCTCAGTTCGTAGATATCCAACAAGTTCCCAGGCACCACCCGATCCAAAATCCAGATTTGTTGTAAAATCTATGATAGAAACGTTAGCTCCATATTTAAAATTGACCAAATTTTGTGTGTTCTTTAAGTATGAAAGCTTCTGAATATTCGGAATTTGAATGAAAGAACCATTTGGAAGCTGTTTAGGGACATAGTCAGGACTTTTTAAGATGTTTTGAACTGTTGCCAAGGAAAACTCTTGAAGATTTCTGCTATTTGGGACGGTAAATACATTTATCGCATTAACTGTTGAGAAATTAAGGTACACATTTTGAAATTTCCGTTTTTGATTAAACTGCATCGCCCACTGAGCCAACTCAGTTGTCTTGTTAAAGATGTCTGCATTAAAAACACCATTTTGGCTGCTCGTTTGTATAACCACCCGAATAGGAGTTAGGGAACCTAAGTCGAACTTTTGAAGTATCAGTTCTGTTCCTAATCGAGATTCTGAATTTTTAGGAAGGTTTTGAATGCTATCAAATGACAAGTCTGTCTGAAACGACAAGGACACGAAAGGGGCAAAAATTAGAAGAGCTAACACTAGATAAGTAACTGGTAGTTTCATTACACCCTTTGCCCAAGAACCCCAAAACGTTCTTTTTTGAATTCCTGTCCTTCTCGAGTTCTCAATCTCTTTCACATCTTTGTTATGACCTGTTGCTACCGCTGGCCAATCAAGAAATCTTCCCCAAAGGCTAAGAAGAGCAGGTGTAAGGCTATTTGCGGACAAAATAGACAACACAACGACTATGCTCACACCTATTGCCATAGACTGAGTTAAGGAAGAATTAACAAGGGCTAACGCTGCAAATCCAATTATTACTGTAATACCAGAGAAAGTAACTGCATGACCAGACGTTCTAGCCATTATGGTTGCAGATATTTGCTCAGTCTCTTTTCTTGTGAAACTATTCCAAGTCCCATTGTGTGTGTGTTCTGCTTTTCTTCGACGATACTCTTCTCTATACCGAACGATTGAAAACAGATTGTAATCTACAGCTATAGCAATACCTATCATAGCTATTATGCTAGGTAAGAAATCACTAACCTGTACTAACCCAGCGTTTGATAAGAGGTACGTTCCTAAATAAGCACCAAATAAACTCCCTAATAAGGCAACCAGTGGAATAGCCACACCCATTGGGGATCTGAAAACGAGGGCAAGTATTATTACTACCACAATCAACGAAATTATTTCAGACTGTCTGAATGCTTGTTCACTGTTGTGTGAAATATCATAGAAATTAGGTTTATCTCCAGTTAGATAAAAATTTATTCTCTTTACTTGATCAAGGGTAATAACTTTGGAGGATGTCAATTTTGCCTTATCATTTATGTAATTTGTAAAAGCGGAGGAATTCTTAATTATCTGTCTCATTAATTCAATTTCGTGGTTTGAGATGTCGTTAACTGTTCGATTTTTGGATGAGATAGAAATTAATGTTGTATGACGATCCTTTGAAACCAATGATAATGCAAATTCTCCTGCACCCGCCAGTTTTAATATAGGATATGAAATTATTGAATCATATTTGAGACTGTTGTTATTGAAACTAGAGTTAAGATACATGGTGTAATAAAGCAACCAATTTGTATATTGTGGAGCTGTAAAGTTTGCTGAATTTCCTGTTATCACTAAGGTGTCTGTTGTTCCACTAGAGTTTAAATGAAATGACTCCTTGATTATTGTAGAACCAATCCCACTCTCAGATTTAGATTCAGTGAACGTCCTTTGGTTGCTAATCGCAGAGTTTAGCAATACTGGTGCATTTACTGCAATAGTAAGACTTATGAAAATCAACCAAATTAGGAGAACCCACTTTGGATGTTTTGACACCCAGTTAAGGTTGGATTTCCTTTTCAGTATCGACATACATTCGCTAAGTTGCGAAAGTATATAAAGAGTAAGTTTTTGCACAGATATAAATATAAATATGCATAAACTTAACATTAACGAGTAGAAAAACTATATAATTAAATAATTATTCAAGAGAACAAATATATTTTCGCATTAATGCGAATTTAATTAATGCTAAACAAAAGTATTTATATAAATGTAGGCTCGGTACTGTGTGATCAATAGATTACATCATGATTCTCAGAGCAAAAATACAATTTCTGCATTTAGTGATGCATGGAAATCTCCATTTAAAGGACTTAAATTCCAGTTTTTAGAGTATGAAATATTGAAGCTAATCATGTATGGAGGCATAAATGAAGTAAGTGAAATAATTTCAATTGTTGAAGGTGAGTTTCAGGATATTAAAAAATCTAAATCACAATTGTATCGGATCATTGAAAATTTAGAAACTGAAGGATTGATTTCATCAGAAAAATTGGGAAAGGAAAAAGTACTCAAGATAGAAAATAAAGGAATTCAAGAGTTAGGAAATTTATCTAGGTATGTTTTGATTTCTTTGAGAGAAATCCTAATAGATGAAGGAATATGGAATGATATCTATGAAAAAGTTTTGCCTCAAACAGGGTGTCTAAGAGTAGATAACATTGCCTATTTAGGCCCACAAGCTCACGGTATTGTTCAATTACTTGACAGTTGTAGATATTGTGAATCTCCTAGATATCCCAACGATGATTTACCAACCAGTCCAATATTCTTTCAATTACCTTATTCTGACACCACCCTGTCTCTAACAGAGAAAGATAAAATCACAATAATACAAAATCAAAAAATCGACGACCTCATGTTGAAAACCAATAGTTTGGATATTGTTCTATCGTTTACCCTTATTTCCAAGTTTAAGGAACGTTCTTTTGAAGAGTTGAAGAGAATTGTTAAGCCAGAAGGCTTTTTAATATTTGTTGAACCTGTTAAAACAACACCACATGTTGTAATTATGATGTATAATCAGATTCTTATGGCGAATTCATTTGAGACCTCAGAATTTTGGAGGATAGACACCTTAGATAATACCCTTCCTTCAGTAGAGGAGCTTGAAAACCTATTAATGAATGAATTTACGAAGGTTACAAAGATAAAAGATTCCTTGTTATCTATTTTTGTCTGTCAAATCACCTAAGGTGAGACTGATCTTAAATAATCTATAAAGCCAATCATATCTGAATTTTTCCAATCTAAACCATTATAGATCTTTTGAATACTACCTGCTTGGTCTACTACATACACGAGAAATTGATGTGCCCAGAGGCGATGAGTCATATGTGACATGTTTCCACCATGATTAGGGGTATACTCTGAAGGAATAGTGCCAGCTGTTTTTGTGGTGGTGGTAGTCTGATTGATTGGAAAGAAAACAAAGTTCCAATCCTTAGTGATTTTATCAATCTGAGTATGATTTCCAAGTAATACATGAAAGTTACTCGGCAAGTTCAATGTCCCCATTGTCTGATTTACATAATTTCGAACAGTTGTCAGATTATCATAATAATCGAAATCAATCTCAAAAAATGTTAAATCATTTACCTTAGATTTTTTTTGTAAATCAGTGTATACGTTATTAAGCTTGGTTGTAATGACTGAACACCCATCAGGACAACTTGCATAAAAAAATGTGACAAGTCGAATAGTTCCATTACTGGAAGCAAAGTTGACAGGTTTGTTATTGATATCCTGGAGTGTGAAATCCTTAGGCTTCCACAGAAACTGTCTTGGGTCATTGGCTTTTGTAACATCTGCCCATAAGAAACCAGCAGCAACTATCCCCCCTAGAATGATTAAACCAATAATTGTACCTTTCACCTTAGGGTTTTCAATTGAAAGACTCATTAAATGAAAGCAGCAAATTTGCTTTAAAAATATTTAGCTTTTATCGACACTAAATTATTGTTAAAAAAAAAATAAGTATACAAGCAATATATCAAAAATTAATACTGTTGTTAATTGATATGTCAATAATAGATTAAAAAAATTAGCTTTTTTAACTATTTCATGGTTCATTTTTCCATAAAAAGTCAACTAATTCAGCAGTTCTGCTTGCATACCCCCACTCATTATCATACCATGCTAGCACCTTTAGAAGAGTGTTTTCAACCAACATCATACTAGGAAAATCAATAATTGCACTGTGTGGGTTTGTATTGAAATCCACAGAAACAAGAGACCTCCATTCATAGTCTAAGATACCTTTCATGTAACCATGTGCTGCATCTTCAAACACTTTCTGAACATGATCTTTAGACTCAGCATCCTTTTTCAGTCTGACTGTTAAATCAACAAGTGAGACATTAGGAGTGGGTACTCTAATTGAGATTCCATCCATTTTACCCTCTAAGTGAGGCATTATCACACCTATTGTTTTCGCAGCCCCTGTTGTTGTTGGGACTATTGACATAGCTGCAGATCGGGATCTTCTGAAGTCTTTGTGCTGAGAATCAAGCAACCGCTGATCATTGGTATAAGAATGAACTGTGCTCATAGTGCCATGTTCAATTCCAAATTCATCATCCAAGACCTTACATACTGTAGCCAGACAGTTTGTGGTGCATGATGCGTTGGAAATTAAATAATGTTGTTTAGGATCATAGATTTGCTGATTTACACCAAGAACTATCGTTGCATCCACACCTTTTCCAGGAGCAGATAGCACTACTCGTTTCGCACCAGCTTCTAAGTGTTTACTCATCAACTCTCGAGTCCTAAAAAACCCTGTTGACTCAATAACATAATCTACTTCCATCTCCTTCCAAGGAAGTTTACTTGGGTCTTTTTCAGATAAAACTGTAAATTCATCACCATCAAAAATCAGGTTATTAGTCTCATTGTGAACTTCAACAGAACCATTAAACCTACCATGTACACTATCAAACTCAAACAGATGTGCAAGCATGTCTGGTGAACTCAGATCATTGATAGCTACAATGTTTACCGGGAGCTTGTGTTCTAAAAACGCTCGTGTAACCAATCTCCCTATTCTGCCAAACCCGTTTATTGCGACATTAGGTATATCTCGTGCCATACTGAGAATACAAATGCTTATGGATATAAAAGTTCTAAGCTACCCACTATTTTGAAAATTAAAAAAGATTAAATACAATTATACTAAATGCTGAAATTGAAAAATTGTCAATTAATTATTTATTTTTTATACTAAATTTACACAAATTTTTTCTTTTTGAGGGTGATTACAAGACCAATTACAACAAAAGCACCTAATACAGGTACAATGTCCACAGGAATAAATCCACCACCAGAACTTGATGAAGTTGCACTCGTGGGTGTAGATGTGGGTGTCGCTTTGGCCGTGATAACAACCTTGAATGTCTGTGAGACAAAGTTTCCACTCGCATCAAAGAGGTTTGCTTTCAAATCATGCGTACCAACACCTAAGGAAATATTAAAGTTGACAAACACATGATAACCTACAACTTTCTGAGTACCGAGGAGAAGATTACCGTCGAACAACTCAACTTTGGCAAGTCCAGAAAGAGAACCTTGTGCATCATCATGAAGCAACGCATCAACTCTGAAATCTACCGTTGATGTACTTGTTGCAACCTCAAAAGAAGCCCCATTAGTCACAAGTTTACCTGCGTTTGTGACATTGAACGACAAGAATTTTGGTGCGGTAGTATCCTTGATGAACTTTTCGCCTGATCCAACAGGTAATACAGATGCTACTTTAGAGTTAGCAAGGTCATACCTTGATAAGGTATCATTCTGTAGAGTAGCTGGTGAGCCAACTGGAACTAACATGTCAACCACATTGGGGTCAATTGGTCCGTCAACTCCACCACCAAGCTGCCAATCAGCACCCCATTTTGCACCTGCAGACCTAAATTTGTTGAAATCATCACTTCCAGAGAAGAGATAATATTTCCAGGTGTTATTTGGTTGTCCACCAAGCATTTTGGTTGGAATTACAATTGAGGCCACATTTGTTGTGGTATTGCCAGATGCTTGAATTCCTGATCCCGCAAAAGGAGCTGACAGATCTGAGGATTTGAAATATTGGTTCACAAAACCATCTGATTTTAATGCATAATTCCATTGTGTTGAGGTCTGAACAGCCTCATTCCACAGAGTAGATGTAGCACCACCTGGTCCATTGTCAACATAAACGGAAAAGATAACAACTGAGAATCCTAATGAAGAACTAAAACCATTGGTCAGGTTAGCAAACGTAACCCTGAATTCGGTGTTATATTGATTAGAAAGAACTTCAAAGTTCAATATATCAATTACACCAGGTGCAAATGGTGGATTGTTTTTCGGTATCCTCAGTGATAGATCACCCTTGGGATCAGAAATGTTATATTGAAGATTTCTGGGGGGTTCGATTCCAACTAACAGGGTGAAATTACCCTGAGTAATCATTGAGGTTTTTTGACCTGTTTTATTGAAACCATAAGTTGTGACGTAATATGTGATATTTCCGGTGTAGTAAGGACCAATTGAAACTTCATAGTTGTTGTTTAGATTCTTATAACTGAGCCATGACATATTCTTTGACATAAAAGTACCAGTGTTGTTTCCTCTCCAGTAAATAGTGGTTCTTACAGGAACATTTGCTGCAGGATCTGCATTAATGCTAGTACCATCAGCAAATTTAAGGTTATTCTGTGCCTGAATGGTGACGGTTTTGTTTGGTGCAACGAAACCACCGGTGGGGGAGATCCCACCTAAATAGGTCACATTGAAAGGTGGTAGGGGAGCCACATAAAAGCTCCCTGAAACGGTACCTACACTAATGTCAGTTGCATTGTTCAATCCTTTTGCCCACCAGAACACATGGTCACCATCTTGGAACTGAGTCGCATCGATTTTTACAACCTGTTTATCTGAACCTAAACCAACTCTTGAGCCAAACTCCTTATACGCATACGTTTTATATGAGGTGTTTACCCCAGTTCTTTCAACTTTGTAATCGAATTGAACTAATGCGCTACTATTAGCATTGTCATTAACGGTTGGTTGACTGCTGTTCCCAGGAGAATGAAACCATGTGTTGAAACTCATGATTAGTGGATTTCCTGCCGTTAGATTACCACCTGCTAAGTTATCTGTCTCATGAGATAGATACCCTATCTGTGGTGTTGGAGCTAATGCTGGTGAACTAATTGATGTAACTGAGATGTTAAGATATGTCTTAAGTGTCATAAATTCTGATGTTGTTGCGGCTGGAACACCTGCTTGACTTGGGACTGAATCATACACATTTGATCCGTCTCCACCTGAAGTGAGGACCAATAACCCTATTGTCGCGCTTGATGGTACAGTTGCGTATAATAATGACCAATCAAACCTGTATGTTTTGATTTGGGATGTGCCATCATATTTCCATCCATAACCTGCGAGAGGTGTGGTACTGGTTGCGATAGTTGCCCCAGATGAATCATAGAGGTCACCATAGCCTTGTTCCCATCCAGCAGCCCAATATTCTGCTCCAAAGTTACTAGGTAGCTTCACTGGTCTTATCCAGTGTGCTCCAGTACTTAAATCAGAATATCCTATACCTGTACCAGGGTTTGTATCAATAAATACTAAGTCACCACCAGTAAATACATCTCCACTTACCCTAATGACAAGTGATGATGTATTAACGGTTACATTTACAAATTTAATTTCTTGCTGTGGAAATGCTGCGTCATTTGGTGCATCAGGAATGATATATGATGCGCTTGCTGCAGCTGCTTTTGGACTAACTGTACTGTTTGATGCTGGTGTTGCCAACGGCAAACCTGCTAACGCAGTGGGAGTTGATCCAAAAACTAATACCAGAAACAAGAAAACTGATAAGCTAACCAATTTTATCTTCATTATAATTTCCTCTAATTATTTTGGTTATTCTTGGGGTAGGAAAGGGTTATATATAAGTTAGCTCATTTCTATAATGATAAATACAACCTTTTGGATTTTTTTTGAGATCATTGTAATTTTTGAGATAAAATTTAATCATTTTCTAAATTTTGAAATTTTACCTGAAAAATATTCATTTTTTTGAGAAATTTTCCAATAATTTGGAATGATAAAGTATAGATATTATTAAAGTATCAATAAGAAAATATCTCTGTTGATTAGCTGTCATACGTATTTTTTCCAACTTTACTCCTCGATTTAGAAACAGCTCAAAAGTCTCTTCAAGACTTATACCAGATAAATCAAGCGAATTTTCCCAGTGTTTGATCGCATAATGAAGTTCTTTTAATGAACGGAGAATAAGAAATCTGTAGAATAAATGCTTCTGAGAAATACTTAGTTCAAATAGATCACGTAGTTTTACATGGATTTCTTTTGCCTTTGATAATAAAAGGTTTTCAAAATGCAAGAAATAGTTAATCTGATTTATGATTCCTGAATAATGACTAGCAAAGTCATATAGGGGGGACCCAATTAATACATCCTCTATATCCATAATCTCTAATTTATCCATAGTTAGAATGAGTTGCCGCCACCAGAGATCCCCATGGATTGGTTGCTCAAGATCTGTCATGAGATTTGAAAAGTCAACTACCTCTTCGAGATGAGAAAAATTTAATTCTAGTCCAACTTTTTTAATTTGCTCATTGAATTTCGCCACCCATCTGGAAAGGTATTCTTTAACATTGAACAGTGCGGTCTTTGCCTCATCAGTAAGTTTTGAAAGATGTAGCCCCTCAATTATGATTGAACCTAATGCTATATGAAATCTTGATATCAAATTGATAGATCTAGCTGTAAATTCTACAAAATCATCCTTAAATTTTGGATTTTGTGAGCTTATGTAGTCCCTTAGCAATGAACCTGTGTAAGTATCAGCATTCTCCTGTTCTGAGATTTCTTCAAAAAGAGCAAAGATGGTATGGGTTCTTCCCTCAACTTGAATTTGCAAAGAGGTATAGAGTTTTGGAAACATACCAAATTCGCAAAGTTTTGAAGAAAAAGTGACTTCATTGGATCCAATGAACATTCGAGTGTAAATCTTCATATGATACCTGGTTCCATCAACCCCAATTAACAAAAAATGTTGATTTGTAGCATCGATATTCAACCTCTCTATACTCTTACACATTATCCCAACTGATTCTAATGCTGTATTTACTAATCCAAGAACATCTGTCACAAAACTAAGTGACTCACCTTTTCTTTCTAACCAAATAAAAGCTGAAGTAAAATCATCGTGGACCTTATACAGCCCACCCACTTTTTTATTGGAATTTGTACTAACTGGTATGAAGTCAGTTATTTTTATACGGTGTTTGTCCAACCCATAATTTCTTCTGAGAATTTCCTGAGAAAGGTTAGAAATATCTAGCTTGTTTAGACTCACTAAAACAAAAAGCAGGTTGACAATTTTTTAAGGGGTTGTATGTGTTCTATTTTAAAAGTAAAGTTGGGCCTCATCACCTAACTTATAAGCCTAATTGTTTGGTAAGTTTTTCCTCGAGTGTTTTCATTTCATGTTGAATTGTTTCTATCTGAGCCTTGTATCTACCAGATTGAATTTTATATAACTCTAAATCCTCATTTAGTTTTTCTCTGGTTTTACCGACTGTTGTTTTATACATGAGCATCCCTGCAGCCCTGTAGATCTCTTCTTCTTCCTTCAACCCTTCAACCTCTTTAATAGCCTGTTCAGCTTCTCTCATTGATCCACTGATTTGTGAGTTGTTCTGTTGTAATGTGTTAAGTTGTTGAGCAAGATTTTGCAATTTCTTTATATCAGCCTCTTGCTGTGGTGTTAAATTAGCTGCCATTCTCGTGTCAGATTAATCTTATTGAATCATAATATCAATGTTCTGTTTTGTTCGTAAAGAAAGAGTAATTTGAGTTCAATGAATATAATGATTGGAGCTGCAATTTAGCATAATTTAAATTTTATATTAGTTCGAGATGTACACTTAGAATTACGAATCATTCAAAAAATCAATTAGTTTAGGAAAGATCAAATTATATCGGATAAATGCGAGATCATGTGTTGAATGCTTCACCTCATATATTTGATAGCTTGTAAATAATTCACTAAACCTTAAGATTTGTGATTTCATTGGATCGTCCTCCCCAAAGAAGATGAAGCATTGAATGCTGAAGGATATTTGCTTACCAGGTATTAAACCATCATACCTTGAAAAAGCAGATAGAAATGTAGAGATTGCCTTGTAATCTTGTGTCCTGAGATAGCTGATTCTTTGTAACGACTTTGGTTGAAGCAACTTCTTAGCACCTTCCCAACCCTGGTTAAAGTAAGGAATTCTTGGGTCTGACTCCGTTCTTCTAAATGGATGCATTCCCCCTAATATCAATTTCTCAACGTAAACTGGATTAAATTTATAAAACCAAAATGCATACCATGCACCCATAGAATACCCGAAGATGTGAACTTTTGAAATTTCAAGTAAATTTAATAGCTGAACAATTAAGGGTACAACGAATTCAGGGAGATAATATTTTTCCTCATGTGGTTTAGAGCTTTTTCCATGACCCAGCTCATCGATGAGTATAACTGTGTAATATTTACTAAGTTTATTCAGATATCCTAACCGTTCCCACGTTTCATGAGAACCTAAGAGAGGATGCAACAACAGGAGAGGTTTACCATCTCCATGAATTTCGTAATAAAGTTGAATTGCAGGATCTAGATTAGAAACAATGTAGGGTATATTTCTCACCTCTTTAGATCATCTACAAGGCTATCAAGTCTGATGGTTGTTCTCAGTAATCTAAGGGTTGAGTTAGAAAATGCTCGAAGGCTTACTAGATCAGTGGAAATTATATTGATGATTAAGGACCCACTTTTTGATATCACTTTTACCGTTGATCTGTCAGAATCATTTTGGTTATTTTCTATTTCTAATAGGTCAATTACCCTTTTCCTCATCTCTTCCTGAGGAATTAACAATTCTATAGAAATCTTATACATGCTTTTTCACCTTAATGTTGCAGGTAAACACTGTCTTTTTTGACCTGCTTTCCATAATTTTCAATTTTATTGTTGTGTCTATTGTGTCAATGAAAAGCCACAACCTTTTCGACTTATCTGACGTGACTTGAAGTACTTTTCTTAGAAAAAGTTGTAATTCATTATCTAAGTCTTCAATTAACACATCTGGTAAAGAGACAGGCCCATTAGCAGGGAATGATTCCCAGCCATAGATCTGAT
The DNA here is from genome assembly GCA_030149205.1 of Candidatus Heimdallarchaeota archaeon. GTDB lineage: Archaea > Asgardarchaeota > Heimdallarchaeia > Heimdallarchaeales > Kariarchaeaceae > WAKA01. Next base: position 92,863 of record JASBSB010000006.1, read on the forward strand.
GGTCTATGATTTTGGTTAAAGTAACATTAATTGGTAACCGAAGCCTTGATTCATTAAGAGGAATAAACTCTAAGGTTACCTTCTGATTGTATTTTGAGCTAACTCGAACCACCAAATCTATCTTTTCATCGAAGCAGTATGAATAAATCTCATCAACAGATCTATTTCCCTTGTTAATCTTCTGAGAATTTGGAATGAGCTTGTTGAGAATTTTTGCTGTTCTTCGACTGAGTTCAGTACCTTTATTTCCTGTCAGGATTAAAGTTTTCATAAATTATTCTTCAAATCGTTTCTCTTCTAACTGACCTGCGACTCGGTTAATTCTTTTAGCTGCCAAGGTTTCGGGTCTCCAAGCGCCACCAGTGAATTCATAGTTACATTTCCGACAAAGCCACAAACCAACTGATTTTCTTTTTACCGCATTTAACCTGCATCTTGGACACCTGTGTATGCCTTTTGCAGTTAGGTCTATTTTTAAAATATCTTTTCTAAGACGAGCACCGTATCTTACTCCATATCTTCCAACAGATTTGGTTTTCTTACTTCGACGTGCCATTAAACTTCCCTAAACAACCTGATTCTCCATCTTTTTAAAATGAATTGATGTGTTACAAATCTATTTACTTGAAATTCTTGATAGGATTATAGGTTAAGAGCAGATTTAATTACAGATCTAAGTTCTTTTGATCGTTTGAATGAAGATTCAAAAATATCCATTAACTCTTGAGATTTAAATGCACCAAATCCTCCCTTTTGTGCTGAGACAATATGGTCTTCAGTGAAGCCAATTGTGATTCTTGCATCACCTGCATCCTCTTCTTTGTAGCTAGGATCTGTGATTTTAAAATCTCCAAGTTTATACGTTGTGATAGAAACTGGTATTTCCTTCAGTTTAATAGACCTTGAGGTATCAAGTTTCTCTATTTCACCCATCTCATCTATTTTTATCTCTGGCACTTTGGTGGAGGAAAGAGCAGCAAAGGCTGCGATAGCGCAGGCATCAAATAAGTTTCCATCATGATCTAGTGGATAAATATCCAAAAATATAGTCCAAACCTTTTCTCCTTCTATTATGCATAAGTCTTCAAGATCCACACACTCTGACTCACGAATGATTCTGTCTGTGACTCTAGTTAACTCAATTGACTCTGGACTTGGTGGACCATTTCTAAATGCTGGCGAGGCGGTAGGATTCAATTCCCCAGTAACAATTAAAGTGGCTTTATTAGGGTAGTCATCATAAGGTTTACCTATTGATAGTTTTACACCTGCGACAACTTTTGTGTTACCCAGCTCAACAAGAGCAGATCCTTCGGCTTTCTCCACGATTCCTGTCTTTATTTTGATAGGGCGATAATCAGAAAGACCTCTCCCATCCAACCTTTTTCCCCGTTCTAGTAACGTTAGTATATAATTTCTTTCAACTGTTGATGTGACAATTCCTTTTTCGGTCATCTATAATCTACTCCTCATACTCCATGTATTCAAGGTCTCGCTCGACCTCACGCTTTTTCTCGTCTTCCTTTGTTGACTCTTCCTTAGTCACATCTATGTTCAAGTCTCCAGTTGAGAGTTTGTTGTTCTGGAGGAGCTCCTGCATCTTTGAGCTGAAGAAACCACTCTTTGGTTTCTCCTTGTCTTTTACCTGTTCATTCTTTCTCTTTTCATAGAGTAACTCAGTCACAGACTTGACAGAACTTTCGTCAAATTGATCCCTATCTTCCTCTTCAGAGGATTGAGTTTTATCAGCTGTTTCTTCAGGTTCAGTTGTGTGTTTATTAATTTTAGTGACTAAATCGTTGGCTTCCTTTAGTGCCTCATCTATCTCATTGTATTTTTCATCAAATGAAGGCTTAGGAGATTCATCCTTAGATATTTTATCCAACGTTTCTGCAATAAGAGATTCCTTATTTATTGATGTTTCACCTTTAACAACAGTATCTTCTGATGCTTGTGATTCGGAAGAACTATCCGTTGAGGCTTCTTCCACAGGAGTCGTTTCCTTGGGTATATCAACTGTTTCTTCCTTAACTTCATCGATTTGACTCTCTTCAACAGTCACATCAGTTTCTGTCATATCCTCTGAACTCTGTTCAGGCTCCTCTGATTGCGTAGGTGATTCCACATCTGCATCTGTTACATCTTGATTAACTGTGAGAAGAGCTGCTTTTTCATCATCCTCTTCTAATGGTTCCTCACCTAGTATGGATTGTCTAATCACATCATATTTTTTAACCAGAGCTGCTCGCTGAACTTCATCAATCTTCTTGATTGCGTCAATTGACATATTGAAACAAGTTTTAAATTGATCTAATGTGAACTTCCCATCAAGTTGTAATAAGGACACCTCATCTAATGCAGGTGAGTATAAAATTGGACAATCACCTGTACCCTCGTTATCCTCTATTCCGCTTAGATCAAGAACACAATGGTCTTGATACAATCCGGATGCTATACCCCCAATTAATCCCCTCATTGGAATTCCAGCATCTGCCAATGCAGCGCTGGTCGCAATTGCCGCAGCTGTACGTGAACCACCATCTGATTGGATCATTTGCACCTGAATGTCAATGGTTGATCTTGGAAATAGTTTCGTTAGAATGATGCTTTCAAATGCTTCACTAAGTACTTTCGATATTTCCTTCTCTCTTCTTGAAGGAATTGGGTGTTTTCTATATTCTACAGAAAAGGGGAGCATTTTATAGGTCACCTGTACTATTGCTTTTTGTGACAAAGCCATATGCTTAGGATGCAACTCCCTTGGTCCATTTACTGCTGCAATCACCTCATTTTTTCCTAAAATAACTCGTGCAGAACCGTCTGCCCGGTGCAAAACTCCGACCTCTATTTGCAAATTTCTAAGCTCATTTGCACTTCTTCCATCGAGTCTTTCTAATTCATTCATATTTATTTCTCCTTTAAAAATTGTATAACTCTCTCGGTTAACCCAGTGACATGTGATTCTTGGATAATTTTGTCAATAGCTTCAATTACCTTAAGTTCTTTGTCAACGTTTTCTCCTCGGATCCAAACCCTACCATTATGCCCTACAATGATTTTACAACCAGTAAATTCTTTGATTTTAGAGATCATTGATCCATTTCTTCCGATAACCCTACTAATAAGTGAAGGGTTAATCTCTATGATTCTGCCTCCTACAAGTTTGCCTAACCCTTTTCCGGTAGTTGTTGATAACTGTGGGTCTCTGGTTCTATCAAACGTACGAATTTCAGCTCGGATCGCATCACCTACATCAAAATACTTCCTGGCATCATCATTTATTGGGTCAAACTGGTCATTGGTTGCATTTGAAACCAATAGGATTGCAGGATATGGCCCTCCTATATCGACTTTCCAAGAAGTTAGGTTTGTTTCTTCAACAAGACCTATTACAATGTCTTTAACATTGGGAAAATATTTACCCTTCAAGGGTTTTACTCTAATTTTGTTTTCGGTAGCTTTCTGGACTATACCAACATTATTTGCTATTGCTTTGTTCCCATTTTTGTATACACTTCCGGAGAGATTTATATTTTCTCCTTCAGCGATAATTTGACCGGGAATAACAATATCCTGTTCATTTACAAAATATTTCATCTTAATTCCTCTTGATTACCTGAATTTGTGATTTTCCTTTTGATTTTGTGAGTACCTCTTCCATCAGTTTTGCTTGAACACCCGCAGGTATCTGTGACACAAGGGTTAAACTTCCGTCGTTTTCCCAATTTTCAGAAACGACTTCCCCTTCATTTCGAATGGTTGAGTATAAGCTCCCTGCAAACTGAGAAGGGATTTTAAATTGAACATTTACTACCTCCATCTTTATAGGGAGTATTGAGTTGATCTCTTTTATGATGCGAATGGCTTGTTCCTTTGTAGGTTCATCTCTTGAGATATTTACTCCAGACTCATCTATTGCTTTCTCAATTCTTTCTGGTGTGTGTGGTGTTCGAGTCTTAGGATTGATGGTATTCTTAACTAAAAATGCAACTATTTCATCAATCTTCTCTTGTAAGAAACGTTTTCTCATTTCATGAGTAATAAGAAGTTCACCTTTCTTCAACATTGTTTCGGCGATCTTTCTTTCTTCTGTCGTTCCAAATGTATCCTCTAACTGTTGTTCACCTGATTTTAATCCTTTTGAAAAATTATCAAAGATTGTAAAGCTTTCGATTATCTCATCTAGTGGTACATCATCTCCTTGTTGGTACAACCAAGCTTTTTCTGGGTCTACAACTAGTTCAAACCTTTCACCTTTGAATTTATATCTTATTAATGATAAATTTCCCAGGTCTGATTGTTTATATCTTTCTCCTGGGTTTTTGTTGAATGACATATTTTCACCTCTTTACCCTATGAGGGGTTTTTAAATTCTATATTTTCTAAATAAATGCCCTCGTATAAAAACAAAGAGATGTAAATACGTACGCAGTTTAAAAATTATAGATATTCAAACACAAGGATTTCCCTATACAGCAAATTGAGAAAGAGACCCTCCCGTTTTCTGTAAGTATAAGACAGTTTAAAAATTACAATAATAGGTAAATTTATGCTGAATTATTATCGGGGACTGCTATTAGGGTGTAGGCGAAACCTTGAAAGAGCATGTGCCTCTGAAATGAAGTACACCCTGATAAACCACCTTGGTTATTCAAAAGACCAAATCAAAATTGGTAGAACTGGGATAAGTGGATTGGTAAGCATTAAAGTACCAGAAGATGTTAATCCAGTTGATACTCTAAGAAAATTATCAGAATTAGAGACAGAAACTCCATTTTTCGTTCATACCCTAAAAATAAGACCAATACAAATGGTTTTACAAACCAACTTAGAAGAAATGAAATCTATGGTTAAACAGCTAAGTGAAGGGTTTGAGGGAAACTATAAGGTAGTTGTGGAAAAAAGGCACACCTCACTTGATAAAGCAATTATAATCGATGCTGCCGCATCAGTAATAGAGCAAAATGTTGACTTATCTAATCCTGATTGGGTTGTCTTGATTGAAGTCGTCGGGTCGAAAATGGGCCTTTCAGTTGGAGCTTCTCCATTGATCTATTCAACTGACGTAGCAAAGGTTCCAAACGATACTGACACAGGATGGTTTTTATAAAAATTTACTATTTTCAGACAACTGTTTAATTGATTTGTTTTATAACTAGATAAAATTCTACTCAATTTAAAGATGGATAAAGAATGACTTTAAATATTGCGTATAAACCTAGTTAAATTAAGCAATGGATACCGACATTCAAAGCAATGAAGATTTATCAGTCTCGATAGCAGGTCTGATGGATATAATTCATTCCGGAAATGACTTAATGATCAGACACGCGAGTGAAAGATATGACACTTTGAAAAAAGTTCTTAGCTCTATAAATTTAAATTCACCCCTTGGTGTAGAAGTCCTCAAGCTGGTCATGTCAGAATTGGTGAACCTTCAATCTGAGTTCAAGGGAAATCAACTCCAACATGAGATCGTTAGTGTCTTTTCTAGTAATTTTCAAGGGACAGATGTTGAAGACGTATTTGAAAAGTTCCCTCACCTGTTTGAAAGATTAGAAACTGGTGTTGCAATGGAGGAGGCTCTTGCAGAAGAGGTTTTGAGACAGGAACAGAATATTCAAAACAGAGATGAGTTAATCAGCATCCTTGAAGAAGATATAGCACTCATGGAAGTCGAGGTAGAGAGAACGATAACAGAGGTTCAATCACTGCATTTTCAGGGCGATGCATTTGAAAGGCAGATTGATGAGTTAGAGAGACTATTTATCAAAGACCCCAGATACCGAGTGGTTGCACTAATCAGTAAGTATCCTAAGGGATTAACATTTTCTCAACTCAGCAACCGACTTAACCTTAAGCTTACTCACTGTATGAATGTGGTAATCTCTCTTGAGAAACAAAATCTATTGATTCGTGAAGGAAACCTTGTAAAACCCATTTTGGGAGAAAACGAAAGGAAAATCAGACGCAAGTTAATCGTTAACTACTGAGATGAAAAAGTAAATCAATACTAAATTTGTCTATAACACTGCTTTTAGAGTGCAATATTTTTATTTTGGGGTGTTCTAGTCACCTATGGACTTTGAACTCTCTGAAGATGAGAAACTAATACTTGATGCTGTAAGATCAGTAGTCAATGATAAGGTTCGACCATTGTCAACAAAGGTTGACGATGAGAGCTACTTCCCTCATGAAAATATTGAGGCATTAGGAGAGTTAGGATTGTTTGGATCGATACTTCATCAAGAATATGGTGGAGCAGATGCAAGTAGCCTGACTTATTCATTAATTCTGGAAGAAATTGCAAAAGCATGTGCTTCAACCAGTGTAATTAGCTCTGTAACAACCATGGTAGGATTAGCAATTCAGAGAGAGGGATCACCAGAACAGAAATCTAAATGGATTCCTAAGATAATAAACGGAGAGGTAATTGGTGCATTTTGTTTAACAGAGTCACAAGCTGGAAGTGACCCAAGTAACATGAAAACAAAAGCGAAAATTATTGGAGATACAATACATATCACAGGTCAAAAATTATGGATAACAAATGCAAGTCATGCTGGAGTATTCTTAGTAATGGCTAAAGAAGACCCACATGGGATAAGCGCATTTTTAGTAGATTCAAAAAGCAAAGGGATCACTGTTAATTCACCTGAGAAAAAGATGGGGTTAAATGGTTCTCATACTTCTGCTGTTTATTTTGATGATGTTGAGATTCCACTTACAGAACGGCTTGGCAATCCAGGTCAAGGGTTAAGGATTGCTTTGAAAAGTCTAGACACTGGAAGAATCGGAATTGCCTCTCAGGCACTCGGAATTGGAGAAGCCGCCTTTGAAATCGCGAGAGAATACGCGAGGGACAGAGTACAATTTGGTAGACCCATTCATGAATTTCAAGCTGTTGGGTTCAGAATTGCGGAGATGAGAATGAAATTAGATGCCTCCAGACTATTAATTCAAAAAGCCTGTTGGATGAGAGACAAAGGACTTAATCATACGATGGAAAGTAGCATTGCAAAGGCATTTTCAACTGAAGCAGCAGAATGGGTCACCTCTGCCGCAATAAAAACACTTGGAGGTATGGGGTTTTCTAAAGAATTCCCCTTGGAACGGTATCACAGAGATATTCAAGCAACATTGATTTACGAAGGAACCAATGATATACAACGATTGGTAATTAAAAGATCTATCTTTAGAGGAACCTAAGTACTTGATTTTATTGGGTTACTTGATTTTATTGGTTCTGTAGATCTACCAGAGCCATTCAGTTGGTTTAATGTTCAAATTCATGAGTTGGGAAGATGTACTAGAACTGCAGAGTTGCATCAATAGATAGGATTCCAAGAATATTCTCATAACTACGGAAAGGATTTACAAAAACATAAGAATCAGACAGATCTAAATTATTTAAATAGGTTATAATAAAATTTTTCAATTCGTCAGTTAGTTTAATCTCTCGGTGATAAAGAAGTTGCGTCAAACTCTCGTGAACTCCAAAAATGGATAACGACGGAATTTCAAGGAGTTTTATTGTTAATTTGTCTAACGAGAGGGACTCCTTATGTAATTCTTTCTCATTCCTCCACACATTAAGTAGAATTAACCTTTCCACCAAAAAGATAGGTACATTCAATGACCCTGTTAAAGTAGAAAATACCTCTGGGATAATAAATTTCAACCCTTCAGGGAATCTATAAGCTAATGTGCTATCATAGAACAAAAGAAGGTTCCTTAATGATTTACTTGTGAACTGTTGATTTATATTTGTAATTACAGAATCATTTGAGGTAAGTGACAAATTCCGGACATTTTCAAGCAGAAGAATAAGGATTTGGTTTATGAGATCTGCTCTTAGGTTCTCCACACCATCCACCTCAGGATAATTTTCACAATAATTTAGAATAACCACGAGCGTATCTATCTGTGAGAATTTGTAATAATATTTTAATTCACAGTCTTCACCAAAAATGAAATTGAAAATACCCGAGAAGAGGTCAAAAATTTTAGATAGGTTATCTTGAGAAACCCCCTCTCCAAATAGCTGAGGTAACAAATCTCTAATATTATTCAGTATTTCTAATATACGATTTTCAATTACAAAGTAAAATTTGCTGACACCCTCAACTGAATTAATTAACTTGTCTTGGTCATTGCAGAGAATTTTGGCATATGAACCCAAGGCTTGATTAAAATTGATGAGTGAACTATTAGGATCAGATTCTGAAATATTGATAAATTCAGATGTTTTTTGTAATATGCTGTCCAATATCTTGATTGCCTCAAGCAATGAAAAAATACCTAAACTACCCTCTAATTTAAGCAGGGTTTGAACTATTTTTGTGTACTCTTCCTTGCTATCTGTTTTCAAGAGTCTCGCTATAGCATAATAAATAAGTTTGTAATTGCTATTTTTAAATTTTTGATGAAAAATTTTGATGATTTCATAGCTAGTTAACTCACAATGCAAGAACAATGAGTCATTGTCCTTTTTGTTGTATTGAAAAGGGTACTTTATTTCTTCTAAAACTGTCTCAGGTATAGATTCAACCCCCACTGTGAGGTCTGTGACTGAAGAGTCAATGGGAATTTCATTCTGAAATATATTCTTAAATATGCCATTCATAAATCGTCTCTGTTGTCTGGTTATTGACAGCTCATGTACCATAAATGTTAATCCACACTGACTTATAATAAGGGCTCGGGGGGAGAGGTCACCGAATGTATTCACCCATCTCAAATTTCTTCCCACTATTGAATTACTATATTTCATTGAACACTTAGCAATCATTCTTAAACCATAATTTTAAAAATCAGATGTGGAGTACTCCAGCGTAGAACCGAGTTTTAGTTTTCAAAATTGGAAATATTATGTTGATATTATGAAGCCAAGAGTGGTGTTTTTACTTGTTCTGTCTGCTGTGGCGGGGTATTTCACAGGTGCAACAGTCACTGGCTCAATTGACTGGTTTAAGGTGTTCTTAGTTATTTTTGCAGGATATCTCTCAAGTGGGGGAGCCAACGCTGTAAATTCATGGTTTGACAGAGATATTGATAAGATAATGTACAGGACAAAACAACGACCAATACCAGAACATAAGATCTCTGCAAACAGCGCTATTCTGTGGGCTATTATTTCAATAATATTGGGGGTTGGTCTGGCTTATTTCACTTTAAATCCCTTATCAGCCTTAATGATGTTAATAGGAGCAATATGGTACTCAATATTCTACACCATGATTCTGAAAAGGAGAACCAGATGGAATATTATATGGGGAGGATTAGCAGGAACATTTCCTGTTTATGCAGGGTGGGCAGCTGCCACGAATTCACTTTCCTATTACTTTCCATGGTTAATAGGTTTAACCGTCTGGATTTGGATTCCTCTTCATTTCTGGGCCTTGGCAATCAGATTAAGAAAAGAGTATGAAGAGGTAAATGTTCCGATGTTGCCAGTTGTAATTGGAGTAGAAAAGACAGTCCCATATATCGCTACAGCAGGTATTTTACTCTCTCTGGTTGTAACTTTATTGATATTTATTGAAACAACAAGCTTCTTATACCTTATCCTTGTCACGCCACTTACATTATGGATGTTAAAATACACCTTAAATGTGATCAGGCAACCAACAGAAGAAAATTCTTGGAGCTTGTTTAAGGTATCAAATATCTACCTCGTCTTGGTAGATTTTATTCTAATTCTTGATGCAATATTGTTCGTTCTTTTGAAAATCCCAGCTTTCGGTTATTTCAACATCATTTGAATCACTATACCGATATAGAGAGTTAAACAACTACCCAATTTAATTTGGAAATTGCACAATATTTAGAGGGTTTCTAATTTTTTCAATTTTCAAATATTTTTATCATTAAGATTGTACAAATTTTACTAAAAAAATTAATAATAGAATTAATTACTATTAATTCAGTATATATTTTCTATTAGTACTTATTTATTTGAAAATATGTCAATTAACGCAAATCGTCTATTGGATTTTTGTAATTTTTGACATACATTTTTTTACTTGTCTTAGTATAGTCCGATATTAGCCCATCTTGATTGGGTTATTATTAGATTTTTGAAAAATAGAACCCTGTGACAATCTTTGAATCTTACAATGTCAAAAGATTAGCTTATAAGGGAGTATTTTTAACGACGACTAACAACAAAAGGTGAAAATTTGAAACAGAAAGTTATTAGCTTCATTTCAATCATGGGATTCCTTATCTCAATGACCATCAAAAATGTAAGTGGTGCTCAAGATCCTTATTATAGGACCTTTCAGTATCTTTTCGATCTTCAACTTTGGATATCGATATTTTTATTGGTGGCATTATTGATTACTTCATTTTATCTAATGATAAAATATAGGGCGAGTAATACGGAATCAAAACACGTGAAGAACAAATTTCATTCAAGTAATTTAGAGATTTTATGGACTGTACTTGCAACAATTCTTGCATTGTGGTTATTTTTCTTAACTATAGGTCCAGTTACAACATTTGCTAAAGCAAACAATAAACATGCAGATGTAATTGTAAAGGTCAGAGGATATCAATTTTACTGGAATATCACGGTTGGAGATCAACCTTGGGTCACAGGGGTAAATTTTACCACTGGTGCATATAACAAAATTGTTTTTGATCATACCAAGACCTATCTACTGGAGATTACAGCTGATGTGGCTGGTGTGATACATAGTTTCTATGTCCCGAAACTAGGGTTTAAAGCAGATGCAGTACCAGGACACACCAACTATGTTTATTTATCAAATCTAGTGCCTGGTGTTTATGATGTAACTTGCGCAGAATTTTGTGGTGCTGGTCATTACAACATGCCTGCGAGGATAACGGTGATTTAAATGGCGACACTCAAGAGACCTTCCTATTGGTTCATGGATTACCGCAAGCTATTTGGTACCATCGATCACAAACAGATTGGAATGCTTTACATGGTGTTTGCTGCTGTAAATCTAACAGTCGCAGGCTATTACGCACTTCTAATTAGAACAGAACTATTCAATGTTGGATTGGACGGATTTATATCTCCTGCAAATTATGGAAGTATTTTTACAATGCATGGAACGGCGATGATCTTCTTGGTCATTATGCCAATGGGTGCTGGATTTGGGAATTATTTGATCCCACTGATGATTGGTGCAAAAGACTTGTATTGGCCGCGATGGAACAATATCGCATTTTGGATGCTTATTCCTGGAGCTAGTTTTGTTTGGATGAGTGAAGCACCAATAGGTTGGACCGCTTATCCCCCACTGTCAACCACTGTTGATTCTACAAATCTTTGGATCATAGGTTTAATAATTGTTGGTACATCATCTATAATAGGGGCAATAAACTTCTTTTTGACCATATTTAATTTAAGAAAACCTGGGTTGGGTATGATGGATCTGGATTTATTTTCATGGGCAATCTTATTTACCTCCTTTATTCAGTTATTTGCAACTCCTATCATTACAACTGCCTTGGTTATGCTTCTATTTGAAAGAATTGCTGGAGCTCCATTTTTTACAATCACTTATGGCTCATCATCACTTTTATGGCAGCACATCTTTTGGAGTTACAGTCACCCTGCTGTGTACATAATGATCCTTCCTGCAATGGGAATTATATCTGTGATTATTGGAAGATTTTCTCAGAACCATATTTTTGGTAAGTCATCAATGATTTATTCAATGGGAGCTATTACTCTATTAGGTTTCATGGTTTGGGGACATCACAATTTCACTGCTTCTCCAAATGCGGTTCCAAATTGGTTCTTTACATTCACAACCTTCCTTATTGCAATCCCTTCTGGGATTAAAACCTTTAATTGGATACTTACAATGTATAAGGGATCTATTCACTTCGAACCACCTCTTCTGTTTGCTCTATCATTTATCTTAGGATTTATTTTAGGAGGGTTCTCAGGAGTAATTATAAACACAATTCCTTTAGATTATTATTTTCATGACACCTACTTTGTAGTTGGGCATTTTCACTTCATCATAATTGGTGGAGGATTATCAGCTATAATCGGAGGAATCTACTTTATTTTCCCTGACGCTACAGGAAGAATGTATAACAAAAAAGCAGCTTACGTTCATTGGGCAATCTGGACAGTGGCCTTTATTGTAACTTTTGGAGGAATGAATGTGCTTGGGTACTTGAATCAACCAAGAAGATATGTGGATTATTCTGTGCTGTCAAACTATGCAGAGCTCGAATTCTGGCATCGTGTGACCACAATTGGTGCATATTTACAGGCACTGGCTTTTCTAATCGGATTCAGCAACCTGTTCTACAGTGCAATAAAGGGTCCTAAGGTTGGTGATAAACCTTATTCAATTGAAAATCCACAATTCTGGCCCTTAGAGACCAAGGAGGAATCTAGCCAATGAATGAAGATACTCAGGATCATTCAAATGAAGGTCATCATGACCATATTAGTATGATGTCACCATTTATTGGACTATCATTTGGGTTAGTTGGGTTCTCTCTGCTATCCTTTGCACAAAATAACCTTGTTATGGGGTTAGGAATGGCAGCTCTTTTTATAATCGTGCTAGCTGTGTTTGTAGTTCACGAAATTAGACAAAGAAAAGCAGCATGGGATGAAAGACAGATCGCATTAAAGGATCAAAGTCATTCTGCAACCTTCATGGGTAAGAAAATGTGGATGTGGATATTCCTAATATCTGAAGTTGTATTCTTCACCATTCTTATTGGGATTTCATTTTCATTAAGACTTGTGAACGATCCATCTCTAGGGTTTCAAGATGTCGCTAGGTTCTGTGGTATACCGACCAACACAAAACTCTTCAATATTGGAGACTTTCCAAAAGGCTGGGTAGATTCAGAGGGTAAGACTCCAAGAGAGATATTGAACATCTGGGTGACCACAATTAATACCTTCATACTCATTGTTAGTAGCTATACCATGGTAAAGGCTCATGAACAAGCAGAACATAAAAACTTCTTAGGACAGAAAGATGGAAAGGATCTTTTCTTTAAGCTGGGAGCTGGTAAACTTCTTTTGGTTACTGCAGCAATTGGTGCCATCTTTTTAGGAGTGCAAATTTATGAATACACCTTGCTGATCACCCGTGATCACTTCACACTTGGGTCAGGATTGTTTGGAGCCACATTTTATCTTCAGACTGGATTTCATGGTGCTCACGTTCTAGGTGGTATAATACTATTACTCTTGATGGCATACAAAACTTTCTCAAACGGAATGGAAGATGCCAGTGATATTGAGTTAGCAGGACTTTATTGGCACTTTATTGACGTGGTTTGGGTTATGCTCTTTACCATCGTCTATTTAATATAGGAGGAATTACAAAATGGCAACAGAAGTTTCAACAAACGTTCAACACGAACATCCACCAAGACCATATTTTAAGATTTTAATAATCTTAGCAGTTATTACTGCAATTGAAGTAACTACAAGTGAATTAGGGATTCCTGCATATGGAGCAGCAATCATAGCCTGGTTATTGATTGTAATGGCTTTAATTAAAGCAGTAACAATTATTGCTTTCTACATGCACATAAAGTATGAAAAGAGCCCACTTAAGGTGTTTTCAATCACCTTTGTAATTCCATTCCTGATGAGTTTCCTCGTGGCTTTCTTCCCACTAGTTGGTTAATTAGGGAAAAATAACTTTATATTTCTTACTTATTAATTTTTATTATGAACACTGATAAATTAAACTCAGATTTTTTTATGAATAAATTATTTGAAAGTGCACTAAAGGACAAGAAGATAACAAAGGAAGAGGATCTCCTCCTTAGATCTATAAAACTGAATCTTGACAATTACCTCAATTATCTTGATGAAGCTCTCTCTGATGGGATAATAAGTGTGTCAGAACATACTAAGCTTTTGGACCTTCAGAATATGATTTTCCAGGAGGCCGAAACCACAGCAAGAATAGATCAAATTATTTCTGAGGATGAAGAATTGCTCTTGAATACCCTAAAAGGAGTTTTATTGAATCAAGACAATTACGAATAAAATTTGTAATAGGAAAAATTTGATTTTTTAACTAATTTATTCATTACTGCATAAGCTTAAATTTACTCAAACAGATATATTAGTGTGTTAAATTACGAAGAAAGAATCCGACTTCTCCAAACTCATGAGATGAAGAACCAGAGGGTCCTTTTTGACAGCTTTAAACTTTCAATAATTCTTGTGATCTTTCTAATTTTGTTTTTTGTGTATGGTACTTTTGTAAGTACACCCACACCCTATTATTTTGTTCTTCTTTCTTTATCAGCCGTAATTTTACTGTATGAATTTGCAATGTATAGAATGCAAAAATATCGAAATAGGTCATTCTCAAATATAAATTCAGTCAAGGTTTCATATTTTATAACTGGTTTACTGCTTGCAGCAATCCTCCCCGCTATCAAACCTTTCATTTCAATAATAATTGTTTTTGAATATTCAAATTTCCAGTCTAATCCACTGAACATATTGATATACATGTTTTTAGAAGTCTTCGTTATAGCCTTGCTTGCGATCGTTACGAATTTTATGTTAATCAAAATAGCCCTATTAAATGAAGAAACTAATAAGATTGAATATTTTGTGAATTCTCCTGCAGAAGTTTCATACTTGTCCTCAGTTCTAACCGTTGGATTTATATCTGGAACTCTTGTGCTCTATTCTGGCTTAAACTATTATAACAAAAATCTACAATTAAATGGATTTTCCTTTAGCCTTGCAGGAATAACAGCCTTTGATATAATTTTTTCATTTTATCTTTATTTTGGAATTTTCGCAGCATTAACGTCTCGGTTAATTTTTAAATTCAGTAATGGTATTTATTTAAAACAACCTAGCAGGAGTTCAGTTTTGAAGGCAATTGGTTATCTACTACTGATTTATCTATTCTTGGTTTTATTAGGACTGTTTGTCTTAAACTCTTACTTCTCAAAGCTAGAACAAATAATATTCACAACCCAAGCTGTGAATTCAAACATATTGATAAACTCTCTTATTATACCTAATTTCCTTAGTTGGGGTATAATAACAGTTTATATCATATCTCATCTTTCTATCCTTACACAACTGATATTTAGAGATAGGTATTGCAAGAGTTGCAATCGGATTTCCACTTCTAAATCTGACTTCTGTGAAAATTGCCAGCCCTTGGAACAAAACAGTAAAAAATTAATAAATATTTCATTTTTCAAGCGAAAGATTCATGTACCGAACTGTCCTAGCTGTCAAAAAACCTGGAATAGCTTGTCAAGGAGATGTGATAAGTGCGGCTTTACTTTGTTAATAATATGTGATTTCTGCGGAAATACTATTAATCCTCTTTGGAAGACCTGTGCATATTGCAAATCTGACCTTATTCCTGTCCCAGAAGAGGTTCTAAGAGCTGAAAAGCTAAGGTATATCCCTCAGGCACTAACTGGAAGATTTCTAATATATATTATGCTGGGGATAGTTTTAACCACTAATTTATTGATCATAACTTATTATTATAATATTTTTGTCTTAGCTGTTTATCCTGAACTTCAAACTTATTTTATTAGAGTCCTTGGACTTCCACTGATATATTCAGTATTCATTGCTATCAGTATTTTACCGGATTTACATTATGCAAGAGCTAAAGATGAATTAGTATCAATAAACATGAAAATTTCTACAGAATACATCAAATTTATACTTTATTTTATTCTTATCTTGTTTTCATTCTACTTCGTCACACTGTTTTTGAATAGAATTATAGTCTTTCTAATGTATGTAGTTGGTCTATCAGTTTGGACTTATTTCAAGGTTGATAAATTCCAAGCTGTGGTTCATGTAAATAAGGAGGAGACATAATAATGGATAAAGCAGATAATAAGTTAGCAAAAAAAATGGTGGGTCTAAAACAACCTAGATTTGCAACCTTACCTGGAAAACGAGTTCCATCACCAGTTAAATATCAATTGATAAGCAGAAAATCAAGAACCCAAAATTCAATTCAAGGTGATTTATTAACAATCATTGGTACTTTTTTAACGATAGTTTACACTCTGTTATTACATCCACCAAGGTTGTTCGATCAAGCATTAAACCCAGTCATTAATCTGGACATCTCAATTTATTTTATGCAACCAATTCTATCAACCTTAATCACTGCTTTTCTAAGTATATTTTCCATTGGGTTCTTAATTTTTACCAGGGATATTTTGATAATCACCGTCTTGTGGTTCCTTTTGGGTATTGGAATTCAACTCATTATACCCAGAAAGAGAACATCATCATTTAGTCTCTCCCTGTTACACTTAAAGTTAATTGCGCTCTCATTTTTCATTCTGATTGTTTTATTCTTATTATTAATACCATTATCGTCATCAATCGTAGGAAATAGTTTTTCATCGTTTGGAGACCTAATTGCTGTTTCATTCCTATTTACGGTAATTTTTATACTTGAAATTCCTTTTGTATTTATAGGATCCGTAGGGATGATTCTTGGAGGATGGTTCGTAGTTGAAGAATAAGATAGTAGGTGTTCTTGCCTCATCCAGATCATTAAAACCAAGCAGTATGGTGACTTATAGACGATTCATTGCTTTAATCCTAATTTTAATCCTCACCATTCTAATTTTACTTGCACAGGGGGCGTCTCAATATTCTCCAATTGGCAAAACAGAAAATCCACCGATTATTGATAGTGGAAACCCAGGAAATGGGTTATCTGTTACTCCCCCTAATCTTCCATCCAATGGAGGTGGACTCCCAGGTGGTGGAAATCTTCCCTCTGGAATTAACCTACCAACATTTCCTGGAGGTAATCTCCCACCTGGTGCTGGATTACCGACTGGGGGTTTTGGAAACCCATCATTCTCTCTTCCCACCGGATTTACTCCACCAACCTTTCTACCCCCCCCAGGTATAAGTATTAACCCACCTACATTTAACCCTCCAACCTTTGGGAACCCCACAATTAATCCCCCCACACTTAACCCTCCAACTGCCCCAAATATTCCTAACAATCCAAATATTACTGGGATCCCCGATATAAATTTTGGAGGTAACCTTTTTGATTATAATAAACTTCCTAGAAAGGCTCAGGTTTTACCCGATATACAATTGAATTTAAATTTTGAAATTCCGTACATTGGATACAAAGTCAGCTTGTTGGGATTATTAATGGCTCTCGTTTTCATATCCGCAGTAGGTTTGTTGAACCAGTATACACAATTTCTGAATTCATTAAATTCTGAAAACTTCATAAAGAAAAGAAGACGAATGGATATCAAAACTCAGTCTGATGAAGAAGAAATAACAAATTCAGCAATTCCTATGACAGAAGAGATAGAACGTCAGAGGAGGTTATTAACCTTCAGAGACCATGTAATTGGCATCATTGATCAAACTGAACTTAGAATAAACAAGATCACACCCTCAGAAACAGTGATATTAGGATATTATGATTTGGAGACCGCCTTCGAAAAATTCTCTACCTTAAGACGTGATGTTGGAGAAACTCCTTTAGAACATGCAACTAAATCATTTAAGGAAGGAGAAATAAATAATGAAGCCTTAGAGACAATTGTCCAGCTGTTTTACGATGCAAAATATGGCGAGTATAAAAAGAACATAGAAGATGTAAAGATGTTCATAAACGAGCTTTATGAGCTGGTTCCTGATAAGCCAGAAGTTGAGGTTATTGAGAATGAAGGTCAATAAAAGGATAATACTTTTCATTATTCCCATAATTTTGTTCCTAAGTCTTTTGGTATTTAGAAGCCATATTGCATACATCCCACAAAGATCCATTTTAGACAAGGGTGAATATGGTCTGTCTGAATATTCTAAAGGAGTCAGCGAATGGTTAAAGTCACCAGTCCAAAGATCTGTAATTTCATCCTTTTCAGCGACACAAAAAGCTATAAATCAAACTATCGTAATTGATGGAGGAAACAGGCAATTTACGCCAAGTGAGGTAAGAAGCTACGTTGAATTTGTAGAAAAGGGTGGAGGTCTCATCGTTTTTGAGGATTTTGGCCCAGCGAGAGCGATAGTAAACGCATTTGGGATAAGTTACCTACCAGGCGTAATACGAGAAACCAATCCTGCACTTTATACAAATTCTCCAGATAAACCAATCATATTTGAGCAAGTTTTTTCAAGAATACTTAAGGGATACTCAATTAACCCTCTTCAGTTAAATAGGGCAAACGCTGTAATAGATTTAGAGGGGTTTTCAAGAGGAACAACCTTTCCCATCCTACTGTCCAACTCATCCACAACTTACCTAGATATAAATGACGACAACAAGATTCAAAGTAGTGAACCTGTGGGTCGCCCCTTACCTCTTGGTTTATTGAAGATTGTCAAGAAAGGTTTTTTTGTAGTTATAGCAGATTCCACATTCCCTCTTAATTTCAATTGGAACCGAAAGATCAGCATTTCTAACCAATCATTTATTCCTGGAAACGGTGCCTATAGTTTGGTTTTGACTGCATACATGATGGCTTTAACACATTCAAAACTATTGATTTTTGATGAATCACATCTCTCAATTGACCCAACCAGTTTTACTGGGTTCACAAGTTGGATAGTAGGTGCATTGATTGGAATAATATACTCACCAGAGTTGATATTTCTTATTTCGTTACTGGTAATCATCATTATTACAAATCAAATTCGTTTTATTTTTAAGAAGAAAACCCAAGAACCTTCATCTCGAGTCAGTTTCATTTCTAAACCGACCAGAAGTGAAAAGACGTTATCAGAAGTTTTCCTTCTGGAAAAGGTAATGAAGGTTGGAATCCTTCCAACCGTATGCATTTATTTTTATGAGCAGATAAAATCTATAGAAGGAAATGCAGAAATAGATAGAAGGATCTTTGAAGAGCTGAATAAATCAATTTATGATCTTGAAACAGAGAAGGAGTTTTGGCAGTTAAATGAGCTTTTGAGAAATTATGTTTCAGAGAATAAAAAAAAGTGGGTATAAGATAAATAAATTTCAAATTATTGAGGAGATAGGAAAAATACTAATAAGTGCCTATTTAAGAAATTCAAATGTGTTAAGTCCTGTCAAAATCAAAGAAATAACTGATAACATTTTATCTGAAAGCAGTAAGAGATTAGTTGGGTATGAATTTTATTTGAAAAAAATTTTAATTTCTCTATGGGCAGACGGGCATGTCTTACTTGAAGGAAATCCTGGATTGGCCAAAACTTTAGCTGCATCAACTTTAGCGAAGATTCTGGGGGTACATTTCAGTAGAGTACAGTTTACACCAGATTTAATGCCTTCAGACATAACGGGAGTAAATGTATTTAATCAAAAGACCAAAGAATTTGAATTTATTGAAGGTCCTGTATTTACCAATCTGTTACTTTGTGATGAGATCAATAGGTCACCTCCCAAAACACAAGCTGCTCTTTTGGAGTCAATGCAGGAGAGACAGGTCTCAGTTGAAGGAGAAGCGCGACTACTTCCAAAGCCTTTTTTAGTTTTGGCAACTCAAAACCCCCTTGAGAATGCAGGGGTCTACCCCCTCCCAGAGGCCCAACAGGACAGATTCTTGATGAGACTACTAATAAATCTCCCAACCAAAGAAAATGAGAAAAAGATGTTGGTAATGAAAAGCAAGGATCTTAATCCTGATGTAGATATTTTATATACCAGCCAAACTATTTTGGATATACAAAATTCAATTCCAGCTATAAAGATATCAGAAAAAGTAATGGACTACATCTTAAACATAGTTACCTCCACACGAGAGAATGTAAATTTAGAACTCGGGGCTTCTCCTCGAGCAAGCATAGCATTAATGCAATTAGGAAAAGCTTATGCTGCAATCAATGGTAGAGACTATGTAACACCAGATGATATCAAAGTTATTGCATTTGATGTCTTAAATCACAGGGTCGTTCTTTCAAATGAGGCAGAACTTGACAGAATTGATTTGAGAGACGTGATATTTGAGATTATAAAAAATTCAGAGGTCGAGATTTAATCCTATGCGTGTCGAATTTACAAAAAATGGGTTAAACATTACCATTTTTTCGATTATCATTTTGATTTTAGCTGTGAGTCTACAGTCGTTCATCTTTCTCATCTTGGGCCTGTCTTTAGCCACATATCTCTTAACAGTTTCCTTGTTTGTTGCTTCTCAAGAAAAACCTCAACTTGACCTTCAATTTTCACCCCGCCACTTTCAAGTGTATAGGTACGAGGTTGAGTTAATTAATATCAAGGTGTATAATAGGTCTAATTCAGAGGTTCCATTTATAACCCTAGAAGTCGGACATTCTGTCAATTTAAAACTAGTTGGAGCTCCATCAGTGATTAGCTTTGGGTTAAAAGCTGGTGAAGAACTAGAGTTAAATCTGCCCATCTTACCTACTGAAAGGGGAAAACACCAATTTGGCCCCTTAAGGCTATCGATCTCTGATTACCTTGGCATATTTAAAACCAAAATTTCAGAATATGATCCTATTACCCTAAGAATTTTCCCGGCAAGAGTTACGAGAAGAGTAAACCCACTTAGAGCAAAGCAGGTGTTTTCCCAGCTTATCGGTGTCTATGCCCAAAGAAGGAAAGGGATCAGTAACAAATTTCAGAGCCTAAGAGAATATGTGCGTGGAGACCCTTCAAAAATTATCTCGTGGGCAGCTACAGCAAAATTAAACAAACTCATCTCAAAAGAATTTGAAGATGAGAGGGAATTAGAGGTTGTAATTGCACTTCAAGGAGGTGCTTCAATGAAAGGTAAGCTATTTGATTTCGCTCTTGGGAGTGTAACAGATATCTATGAACCCATTCTAAGGGAAGGTCACAGTGTTGGATTTTTATACTTTGATAAGGTTGTAAAAAATTATTTCGAGCCAAGTTTGAACAAACGGCAGTTAATGCAAATTTGGGGTGAAATCTATGATCTTGAAGTCAATGATGATTACGCAAATTATTCTCAACTTCAACAGTTCATATTAAGAAAGAAAATTACGAACAAGTTGATAATTATTATTGGGAACAATAGCTCTCCATTGATTGAAATTCGAGATTCTCTTAAAAAAATGATACTTCAGAAGAATTCGGTTTTATTTATTGATTTATGGAATTATGGGTTCTCCTACAAAGAACCTATAGCTGACCTGGCAAAATTCTATGCTGGTAGTGACTATGAGAGTTTTGTTTCTAATATTCTGGATCCCGCTTTGGATTTTGAAGAAATATTTGAATCCGCAAAGTTCAAGGCTGAGCTAAGAAAACTTAATGTAGGATATGCTTTTGTGTCAGGACCGAAAGACACTGTTGTGGACGCAATAGAAAGGGCAATTAGAACCCTTTCAAGAACAGGACATCAATTAGTGAGGGTATAAACATGGATGACTATCAATTATATTATG
The DNA here is from genome assembly GCA_030149205.1 of Candidatus Heimdallarchaeota archaeon. GTDB lineage: Archaea > Asgardarchaeota > Heimdallarchaeia > Heimdallarchaeales > Kariarchaeaceae > WAKA01. The sequence goes on from JASBSB010000006.1 coordinate 114,239, forward strand.
AAAGTGGATATGATTATACCAACCCATGGGAGGAACAATCAACAATTCTAATAAAAAGAATTTTTGTTCTTCTCCTCTTTGTCGGTATAACCCTCACTTTTACATATGGGTCACGCCAATTCCTATCATTAGCAATCTTATTAGTATTGGTCATCATACACCAAATATCAGGTTTCAGAATTATTCAATCTAAATCAACAATTTACATTCTTATTTTGATTTTATTTCTATCAGGGGCAGAACAATACTTTGCTGGAAAACTAATAGATTTATCTGGTTCAATAATTTCTACTCTTAATTTTTATTTTTCTGCATTGTTGTTGATTTGGGTTTTTTTAATATTCTTCCAAATTGGGTTGGTTTATAACAACCAACCTTTCAAATTTGAGAAAAACACTGTTTTTCCAAAAACTGTGGAAAAGCAGGAAGCATTATTGAATTTCTTAGAGAGGATGAAAGCAACAGGGTATAGTGTTGATTTTACTTCTTTAGAATCCAATGTGAATAACTACAGGAACTTTTTTCTTAAACTCATTGGAGCCATTGTAATAGTAATATTAATTCTCCTAGGTTTAAATGAATTAACATGGTTTTTTTATAACTTTCAAAGATCCCCAGTTTCACTAAGAGAACAGTACGACATCCCACTTTTAACCTTCTTTGGGACAATAATGATCGTCCTGGTGATTATCGTGGTTAGTTGGTCCACTGAGGATAAAAGTAAACTAAAAGAAAATAATCAATAGCCACGTTATAATGAAGCAGGTTAATAAAGCTTGATTAGATACAGTAATTGTGGAAGAAGAATCTCTTTTTGATGCAAAGGTTATCGAGAGAGATGTCGACAAAATCGCCTTAATAGCGGACATCCATTCCAACCTGCCAGCCTTAAAAGCAGTCATGAATGATATGAAGAGTAAGGAATTTGATGCTATTTATAATCTAGGAGACCTTGTAGGATATTACTCTCAACCTCTTGAAGTATTGGATGAAATAGTTGATAAACTTGATGTAAGTGTAATGGGTAATCATGATTGGGCATCCATTGATCTAAACAACCCCTTGTTCAAAATCGCTAGACCTGCAGCACAGGAGAGCTTAGTATTTACAAATAAGCTCTTGAGAGAAAAAGACAAAAAATTCATTAAAACCCTACCCTTAAAATGTATTGTTGAAACTCCACATGGTTCTCTAACACTTGTTCACGGTCATCCTGTGACAATATTTGATTACATCTATGGAACAACTAAACGACTTTTCGACAAATCTATTCAAAGCGCATTAAATGCAGTTAAGACAGACTATTTATTTGTGGGTCATTCCCATATCCAAGGTGATTTTGTTGGAAGTAAGGGTAAGATATTTGTCAATCCTGGATCTATTGGACAGCCACGTGATAATGATTTTCGATCTGCGTATGCAATTGTTGATCTTAAAAACAAAACCCATGAGTTAATCAGAGTCTCATACGATATAGAATCAGTGATTAAAAGTGTGCATAAATGTCACCTTCCTAGCGAGTTAGGATCACGTTTAAAATTTGGAATTTAGAGTACGAATTTAGGAACTGATACTATATTCTCCTATATTTTTTTCTGGGTTTAAGTAATTTTATAATTTGAGAAAGGTAAGACTTATATTGCGATAATTTGATTAGCTATTGAGAATCCACATTCGAAGAATTGGGTACGAAGTTCGTTGGTGAAGTAATGTTAGATTTGCTGTTTAAAGTTGAGCTTGAAATTAAGAAAACTATTGAGAATCATCATAATCAGCATAACAGTCACCTCTTCAGACATGAATCCGGGAGAAGATTGCTTCTTTCAGAGGTTAAAAAAATCGGTGTACAAGATGGTCCAATTATTGGAGCATTAGTTATTTTTTACGCCCCCAGTTATTTTATGACAATAGATAGAATAATTTCAAAGACTGGTAGGTTTAAAAAGAAAAGAAGAATCATTTATCATTTAAATTCAAGAGCTGGACAGATAGGATCAACGCTTTTGCTAGAGTTACTAAAAATTTCAGATGGACAAATATTTAGTAAGCCAGAGTTTGTTCAATTTATTGATAAAAATTATTTCAGACAACTACATATCTCAAGTGGAGAGATTAATGAGGCATTATCTAGAATGTTTAGAAAGACTATGAAAGACTATTTCAAAGTTGAAGGAAAGATGCTTAACAGGAAACCATTTTCAATTTATTTCCAAGAAGTTACCATAAAAAATCCAATTTCTGAAAAAGAGAAACTCACCTATGATAGAACAAAAATAGAGATTGATAACAAAGTTTCATCTTATATCAATGAATTAAACAGAGTTATCAGAGCAATTTAATTTTCGTTCAATTCCTTAGTTGTTATCAGATAAATTTTAGTAATTTCTTGTTATAAACATATTATTAGAAATGAGTAGTCGACAATTTATTTTTAAAATTCTTCTCACAGGAGATGGTGCTGTCGGAAAAACTTCGATTCGTGAAAGATATATGGGAAAGGGATTCTCAGGGGGATATTTAAAGACTATTGGGGCAGATTTTGCCTCGAAAAAAATTGAAATTGAACCTCATAAAGTAACATATCAAATTTTTGATTTAGCGGGGCAAGACGCATATGTTACTGCTAGGAGCTCCTTTTACAAGGGTGGACAGGCTGCTTTTTTAGTCTTTGATTTGCAGGATCCAGATACGTTACTTAACCTAAAAACATGGATACAAGACTGTATAACTAATTCCGATGGGTATATCCAAACTTTTGTGATTCTTGGAAATAAAGCAGATTTGGTTCAAACCAGACAGGTCTCTCCAGAGATGATCACTGATTTTGTAAACCAAATGGTTGCTCAGACTGGACTCAGCTTTTATTATTTGGATACATCTGCAAAATCTGGCTTAAACATTGCGGAATCATTTGATTTAATTGGGAGATCGTTGTTAAAAAAACATAACATCGATGTAGATTTGGTTATCCCTGAAACAGCAGTTGTCTATGCACCCGGAAAACAAAGATCCCCGATTGATCAGAGGGTTGATGTGGCTGTAAACGAGCTTGTATCTAAATCAGATGTGATCATAAATGAATTACAAAACGAAGCTGAAGACTTAAATTCCCAGATAAGTCAGATTAAAGAGCAAAGCTTAAATCATGAATCAAGGATAATTTCTTTAGAAAAAAAAGTAGATAAACTTATTGAGATACTTGAATCTATTGTTGACGCAGAAACAGTTGAAAATTAAATAATAGTTAACTTGGAACTAATTTCTCGTAGGGCTAAATATTTATGTTTTGAAAATTTTATAGTTTCATTAATTGTATTTGATGTGATGTTTCCCCCTAATGTTGTTTCAAAATAATGTCGTTCTGAAATTTTTTCATGATAATAAGGTTCGAACTCTAATGACCCAAATGTTGAGAAATTTAAAAATTCAATTTCATTTGGACCATTCCAAATCAAATTTTTTGAAAAGAATTCTTTGATGTTTATAGCTTTCTTAAGTAATAATTTTAAGTCTAAGAATCCGAAACGGTCTATTTCATCAAGAATATTTTGATACCCCTTTCCCCAAGGTGAGAAATAAATCAAGGGCTGACCTTCAAGGTTGTTTACTAAAAACGTCTCTAGTCTGTTTAAGATTTGTTCCAACGAGTCATCAGGATACTTAGAATAGTAGTTTACTGATTTTGAGGAAAGGAAGACACTTGCAAACCACAGATTAAAATTTTTTATACTATATAGAAAGTTCACAAAAACATAATCTTTAGGAAGCGCCTTTAGAGTGGGGATATGATTATTTGAAAGAATATAGGCTTCACGTAGGATCACCAAGGCTGTCTGGATGTCAAATCCAGTTATTACTGAAAGCTCAACCGCATCGAGCTTAAGTAAATCTTGTAAATTAAAAATTTTGTACGAATAGAGTAAGTTCTTTGTTTTCTCATCTATAAGACTTAGAACATTCAGGGACTGAAATTTTGACTGGTTTTGATTTCTTACTAATTGACTCTCAATCTTCAACATTCATACATAATTCAAGTTTTAATTTAAAAGGACATTATGGAGATAGGGTTAAGTTGAAATAATGAAGAGACCATGATGACAACTATACTCAAAATAAAAAATACTATTGACAGATCGATTTGATAATTCCCCAATGTTTCTTTGAGTGATGATTGAGTCTTCTGTGATAAAACAACTGATAACATTGGAAAAAAGGAAAAGGTTGCAAAATACAATAACCGGTAAATCACTAAATCATAAGGTTGAATTAATAGAGATAGGAAAACTATTAATAAAACTAATAGAGTGAAAATCGAAATTAGAAAAATCAGAATATACACCCCAGCATAGAGTTCATACGGCTGACCCTTAGATTTTTGCAATTTAATCCACCTTAATGAAAGATAAATTATGAGCACTGGGGGGATGATTGAATAAAATAACAATAATTTCCATTTCTTAATTGTTCTGAATGTTAGACCGTAGTAGATTGAAGCAACTAAGGTTGTACTGAAAACTAGCGGGGAAGGGAACAGATAGAGGGAAGTTAGAGGTAATGTAGGCAGTGAAAATGAAAAAGAGATGATAACCATTACCACCAAATACACCTCAAAAGTACGTTGATAAGATAGCAATGCTTTCAACTTTTCAAATCCCATTACCAGCACATAGAAGTTACACACTTAAATGAACTCTTACGTCAATAAATCTAATTTCAAATAAATTTAATGAAAAGAATAAATATTCTTAGGGAAATAATAGACCTGTGTATAAAATTATTGAATGGACTTCTACTTATTTTTGGATTACAAGGCCATTAAACAGTAGTACAGCTGCATTTGCGGTCATTTTTGCATTACTCTTTTCACAATCATTGAGTTCAACCTCAATACCTGTTTTTGTTTTAATTTTTGCAGGGTGCGCGGCATATTTTACCACCGCACATGCTATGGTGCACAACGATATTGTGGATATTGAGATAGATAAAATAAATGCACCTGATAGACCTCTACCTAGTGGTCGTTTATCAGTGAAGGCTGCTAAGATTTGGGCTGGAATACTGCTCTCATTAGCAATTATATCAGGTTTAATTATTGACCAAATTACCATGATCTACTTTTATTCTACTCTGTGGGCAATTGGTAACGCACTATTGTTAGATTTTTATAACCTTCGACTTAAAAAATATGGGATTATTGGCAATTTTATTGTGGGATTTTCACCATATGCTTTGTTCCTCTATTCAGACATTTTGGTAAATCGAACACTTACTCTACCCATGGAAACTATTGGGTTATTCACACTATTTGTAATTTGGGGAAGAGAGGTCTTTAAGGGAATGTACGACGTCCAAGGGGATGAAACACATGGGGTTCGCACTATTGCTGTTTCACTAGGGGTTAAAAACGCAGCACTCTTAGGGTCTGGATTGGTATTTTTGGGCATTCTAACAACCATCCCCTTTATCTTTTTGTTTTGGGGAAAAAGCTATCTTGCCTACATATTCCCGATTTTAGATGGACTGTTTGTTTACTTCTGCATAAGATTAATACAACAACCGTCACCTGCTAACGCATTTCAAACAAAATTAAATATATTAAGAGTCCTATTACTGTTGATCATAGCATTAATCGTTGGGATTTTCATAATTCCATGATTTTAAGGCTACAGTTAAATTTTAGTTTCTAAATAATCTCAGAATAAAAATGATTAAAATTACAGATGTTAATGCTACAAATATGTAAAAAAATTCAGGTGTTTTATAAAAAGGGATTTCGATCGTGGGAGGATTAGAAGTTTGATTATTTGGAATATATTTATCAATGTATTTAATGTAATCTGCGGATTGACTCACATCCCTGGCATCGAATTTCACTAAAACTTTCCCATTTTGATCAAATAATACATAAGTTGGTATAATTGAAATCTTGTATGCAGACTGAAATACATTGCCACTATCTATCCCAAATTCCCAAGTTGCATTGTAAAATTTTTTGAAATCAAGCAATGCTTTTGGATTGTCTGTATTTGGTGAGATGGAAAGTGAGAACAGAGTTATGATGCTCCCTCGATACTTAATTACATCCGAAAGATGAGACATAGCTTTTTGACATGGGCCACACCAAGTAGCCATTGCATCAACCAATAGATATTTTCCTGAAAATTTGTTGTAATTGGTTTTTGTACTTTGAAGGTTTGTGTAACTTAAGTCATTGCTGTAAACTGCGTTAACCTGTTGAAGACTAAAAATCATAAGAACAAAAACTGTTACGACCATTCCTTTATTATTCAACATATAATAATTCTTCAGGATAATTTAAATTTTTCAATTATCTAACATTAAAAAACATCAGAAACCATCAATTTCAAATGGCGGGTCATTGCACTCTTTGATTTGTTGTAGTACGACATAAGTAAAACTCGAGGATATGCCGTTGATCTTTTTCATTTCAGTTATAACAAAACTTCCAAGTTCATCTATATCTTTAGCCCGAACCTTACAGATAATGTCCCATTCTCCAGCGATTATATGAACCTCCTGAACCTTCGAAAACTCACTTAGTTGTTTTGCTGCATCCACCTGTGTTATAGAAGACCGAGTTGGGTCAAATTTTAACATAACAAATCCAACAATACTAAGATCCAATTTTTTCATTTCTAGGTAAATGCCAAATCTCTTGATTATACCACTTTTTTGAAGCTTCTTAATTCTTGCATGAATTGTGCTTTTTGGATTATTAAGTTTCTTAGATAAAGAAAGGAGAGGTTCCTGACTGTTTTGACGTAATAGCTGTAGAATTTTGAAATCAAGTTCATCTAATTTTACCATGGATAATATTCAATTTTAACCAAGAGTATATTAAAAATTTTGCATAATTTCCAGAAATTCCATGAATTATTAGACGTCAAATTTGAAGTTCTAGAAATATTTCTGAAATATTTTAAAAAGGTGAACACTTAACACTAGAAATACTTATCTGATAGGGAGATTAATCTCACTATGGAATCTAAGAGTACTGACAAATTAATTGGTTATTATTTGATTTTGTGGATTCTTCAGACTGCCATTTTGAATTATGCTCTTTTTGGGATTCTAAATGATGAAACCAAAAAAAATTTGTATAACCTAGGATATGCACTGGTTAATTTGGATTTGATCTTCTTCCTCGGATTAATTCTTTTAGTGCTCATTTCTCTACTAAATTCAACCTCATTGGCTGGAAGAATTTTAATAATACTTGGTTCAATAATCTTTATGTTTGGAGCTATTTCATACCGTGTTTTAATAAATTGGATTCCTAATATTTCTATTTTCAATGTTTTATCTAAATTACTCTATCCAAATTCTCCGAAAATACAAAATTTGGGGTTCAGTGTTATTAACGAAATCATTAGGGCAGTTTTTATAGCGAATGTTGGTCTTTTGTTAGTTGCTATCGGACTTGTATTATTATCATCAAGGAGAAGAACCAAAATTATGTTCCTTCTCTATGGTATAATAAATCTCAGCCTATCATTTAGCCTCTTAGTTTTTTTAAAACCAATTATCAGTCTTGTGTTCCTCATTCCTGGAGTTTTGTTCTTTATTCAAGACCAAAAGTTGTACGATGAGATAGAAATCTATGAAGTAGAAGGGAACAAATGAGAAACTTCTATTTCAGACAAAACCTTTCCATTCTCCTTCGCAAAATCTAATACTATTCGGCAGTTTTCTTCTGTACAGTCAATCCCTAACTTCTCAAGTACAAATCTAGCATTTGATATACCACTCAAAGGTCCAATGTCTATAATTTGCTCCTTGCCAAATTCTTTTGCAGGAACACTTGAATAAACGATGTCACCCCAACTTTCATCCTTGGTTTGTGCCTTTATGATAGCAGCTGCATGTACCCCCGTAGCCGTCCTAAAAGCATCAGTTCCCATGACAGGGTAATTTTTGGGAATATCAAATTTAACCATTTCAGAAACTGTTTCTGTATATGCAGACAACTTAGACAGGTCTCGGTTTTTGTAATTCTTAAAGCCCATAAGTTTTAAGTTCACTAATAAAGTATCCATCGGAGTGTTGCCGCATCTTTCACCTATACCAATTCCGGTCCCATGCACTCTGTCTATCCCTGCCTCTATAGCTGCAATCGAATTAGCTAAACTTAAACCACGATCTCTATGACCATGCCAATCAACACGTACCTTTGAAAATCCGTTTTCTTTTAACATATGCTTAATATAAGAAACCAATTGATAGGTTCCATGAGGGGTTGCATGCCCCACAGTATCTGAGAGACAGATCGCCTGTGCTCCGTTCTCCACGGCAGTCAGATAGATTTTTTCCAAGACCTTAGGATCTGCCCTAGTAGTATCTTCTGTTACGAACATTATTGGAACATTATTGTCAATACATAATCGAGTTGCATCCTTGGTTAATCGCAACAATTTTTCAAGACTCCAAGATTCAACCTTCATTCTTATAGGAGAAGAACCTAGGAAAGCAGCAACCTCTAAGGGAATCCCAACCTTATGACTGATATCTATTACAGGTTCAATATCATGGGCTATTGTACGAGCTGCACAGTTTGGAGCAAGGTTAAACCCTTCATCTCGTATCATCTCACATATGGCTGTGACATCATCATACATTTTTTTGGTTGAGCTTGGAAAGCCAATGTCTGCCCCATTAATCTGTAGGTCTTCCATCAATCTTACAAGCTTAAGTTTGTACTCCAAGGGAGGATCTTGTGTCGATGGTGATTGAAGACCATCCCTTAAACTTTCATCATCCAATTGAACCTCCTTTTCCAAAACTTGACTATTGAGGTCAAATGAATTCCAATCAAAGATTAAGGTCTCATTGTTCATAGACAGATGTAAAATAGGTAATTTATAGCTTTTTGGAGTAATGGAAACCAATTTGCTATGGAATTTTATAGAAAAAATTATGTTGAAAATATTGTTTATAGAAACTAACTAGATTTCTTTGAGACTGAAATACCAAATTTAGCCTTCCTGTTCGGTAAAGTTCAATAATACCTACCAATTATAAACTCATGCGAGAAATTAAGACTATATTGGTATTAGGACTCGGAGCTATGGGTAATGGAATTGCGCATGTTGCAGCACAATCAGGGTATAAAACCCATGTGTATGATGTTTCAGAGGAATTCTTGAATCGGGGTATGACGACGATTAGAAAAAACTTGGAACGTGGTCTAAAAAAAGGAAGAATTACAACAGAAGAAATCGATGCAATAATGAGTCGAATTACTCCTTTTACTGATCTTACTAAGGCTTCAGAGGGGGTTGATTTTGTCATAGAGGCAGTATTTGAAAATATCGAAGTTAAAGTTGAGCTTTTTGCTCATCTAAATGAGGTGCTACCTTCAGACATAATCTTTGCATCCAACACATCATCAATATCATTATCTTTGCTTGGAGGATCATCTGGTCGTCCAGAGAACTTTATTGGTATGCATTTCTTTAATCCTGTTCCAGTAAAAAACTTAGTTGAAATCATTAGAGGTCTACTTACATCAGATGAGACCTATGAAATTGCAAAGATGCTCTCCTCAAAATTTGGAAAAGAATACATTACAGCGAAGGACTCTCCTGGATTTGTTGTCAATAGGATACTGGTTCCCATGCTCAATGAAGCAGTGTTTGCCGTTCAGGAGGGGTTAGCGACTCCTGAAGATATTGATAAAGGGATGGTCTTGGGGACGAACATGAATATGGGTCCACTGGCACTGCTCGACTTGGTTGGGTTGGATACTGCATTAATGGTCTCGAATGTATTCTATGAACAGTTCCAGGACAGTAAATACAGAGTCCCAGAGTTACTGAAGCAGATGGTTGCTTCAAAACTATTGGGTAGAAAGACAAAAAGAGGATTTTACACCTACGACTAAATATATACTGGTTTGAATTAACGTCGTTATTTTAATAAGTTTGAATACGTTTTCCTAAATTTTATCAATTTAGGATTGATCACAACTTGACAGTATCCTTGGTTTGGATTTTTGTTAAAATAGTTTTGATGATACTCTTCAGCCTCAAAAAATTTGACAAATGGAACTATTTGAGTGACAATTGGATCTGACCATACCTGTTGTTGAGTAAATTCGCTGATTACACTCTCTGAAACCTTTTTCTGTTCTTCAGAATGATATAGAATGATTGAACGGTATTGAGTCCCTACATCAGCCCCTTGTCTGTTTAGAGTTGTTGGATCATGAACACTAAGAAATATCTCCAACAATGATTTAAAGGAAATGATCTCAGGATTAAAGGTTATTTGAACTACCTCTGCATGTCCAGTTCTCCCTGAACAAACTGACTTATAACTTGGGTCATCAACATTTCCTCCGCTGTAGCCACAGAGTACTGATTCCACACCTTGAAGATCCCTAAATAATGCATCTAAACACCAGAAACATCCACCACCCAATGTTGTTTTCTCCATGATATTTGTAGAGGCTACAGTTTTATTAAGTTTAGGAATGAAAATTCAGACAAGTCAATAATATATTCTTAATTCAGGAATGTAGGTAGATAAGATAAGATAAAACCCAGATATTAATACAATAATTCCAAGAACCGTTTTTATCTTTTCTTGATTTTTTGAAATTTTAGCAGCAAAAGTTTGTTTAAACTCTGGAACCAGTAAAACTATTAAAAGAAAGGGAAATGCAGCCCCTAAGCTGAATCCAGAGTATCCTATAATTTTGTCAGACAATCCAAGATTTAGGAGTTGTCCCCAAGAAACAAAAAAATAAGATATAGCGCATGGAGCTGCTATTATGGTATATAATAATCCCACAACAAACCCTAGAATTAGTAAATTACCTGAAACTCGCTTAGAGTATAATAGGTCATTCAAAAATTGAGGTAGTTGAATGGAGTACAGAATCTTTGGAGTATATACTAACATTATTCCTGCAAGGATCAATAAAGCTCCTTGGACAGTTGCAAATGTAACGTAATTTTGTAAAAAAAAACCAATCAAAGATAGAAATGAATTAACAAGTAGCCCTATTGTAGAATAAACTATCATAATCCCAGCAGTTAGACCAATCAGGGAAAGTAAAAGTTTGCTTTGTGATGTTTCATTTTCAGCTGCGATTAATGCAAAATAAGTTGGCATTAATGGAAACAGACATGGACTCAATGATGTCAGAATTCCCAAAATGAACTGAAAAAAGAAAACATCTAAATTCATAAATTACTGAAAGGACAAGTTCTTTAATATTATTTCGATTGGTCTGAACTGATACGCATGTGTTTTGTACTACTGCTCAGACATTAGGCTACTGATTATCTTCTCTAATCGAACCATGAGGGGTTGAACCTTTGATTCAAAATGAATTGAAATTTGGTTTTGAACAGCTTCAGAGGTGATTCTTTCTTCTTTTTGTTTTTCTTCCTCTAGTGTCTGTACCCTTGCTGTTAATCCCTTAATCTTATCGTCATACTCGGAAAGTTTCCCTTGAAGGGCACTAGATTGCCCTATTTCATCTGTGATCTCAGTTACTGCCAACCGCTGTGATAATTCATCATCATGTACATATCCTTTTTCCAAATATATTTGAATTGAGCGATTGATTAGTTCTGTCAATGTCGATCCCATTTTTTGTGCATTAAGTTGCAATTTGTCTTTTAATTTCTTGTCCAACCAGAAAGTTGTTGCGACTCTATCTTTTCTCCGAGTTGAGGGCACAAGTATTATGTGAACCTTAGATTTAAAAAATGTTTGCCCGTATATCTTAAGATTTTTTCTAATAGATTAATATGCGGTTGAAAGGTGATCATTCATCATCAGATGTTTAAACAATTCATCATAGATTTCAACTAATGTAAGTTGAGAGATCTCCTGCTCAAACTTCATTTGTGTAGGAGTTTCAGTGTCCTTAAAAAAGGTTAGAGGATATATCATGACCTTGTACAGAATTTTAAAAGGGAGTATCAGAAAATCAATGGTTGCCTTATACAGCACCTTGGTACTCTTTTTGCTGACTTGCCAAATCCTTGTTGGCATTCCATCAAGCTGCTTTGGTTTGTTTTTAAATTCAATGATTTTATCAAATGAATGATTCAACTGATTCCCTATTTCTTTGTATCTCATTAATGAATATTCCAGCACTGGTCGATTTTTCAAGTTTACGAATTTTATTACAAGGAACTTATAACTAACCAAGGCATACTGATAATACACGTAAAGTAAAATCAAGGGGATAAGAAACAAACCATTAAAAAAGTTCACAATCCTTTTTTTCCTTTTCTCCCAATTCGACTTAAAGGCGTAATGATCCTTCATAAATTGTCTCACTCCAAATGCAAGTCCAGTACTAATTTTCCCAAGATCCAAGTCATTGACAAACTGTGAATATTTTTCTTCTTCATGGATTATAATTTTTAGGACTGTTGAAACCATTAGATTGTTAATCAGATCTTCATCCTCTTGGCCAGCAGTAATTTTGAAACTGAGATTCATCAAGTTAAATTTTGCTTCTTCAAGTGTTAGATGGTATCGATTTGCAAATTCCTTTAGAGCTTTGTTTCTCCTCCAAAATTTTATAGTAAATTCGTTTTGGTAAATCTGCAAAGCAAATTCCCTGGCTTTCTCTTCCCTGATGTTTCTAAAATCTAGATTATTAAGACTTTCTTGAGACCCTTGCAAAATTTCGGATATTAGTTTCTTTGCTCGATCAGGGACTTTGCTTTCCCCAGTTCCAAGTAGATTTACAACTCGTTCGGAGATTTGATTTAACTGTTCTGACATCTCCTGCTTAAAATCCTCTAATGATGTCTGATCAACAGGTGGAAAATCAAGCACCAAGAAACCCGCGAACCCTCCATAATAAGGAATTGCCATTAGTGATTCTAAGGTATTAAAAAATACCGCACCTCTATAATTGCCCATTTTCAGGCATCTTTCCTTGGCATTTTGAAAAACAAAAAAAGGTGGCCCAAAAATTCCAGCAACCGTTGCTAACACCATTGAGGTTGAACTGAAAATGTAGATCAGAACAGGTCCTAAATCACCGAATTGCCTCTGACTAAAATAAGCAATCAGTCCGGCAGATAAAGCAACTGCTGATACTGCGTTATCTATGGTCTGACCAACCCCCTTTCTTAGAGCAAAGCTCTCACTCACCTCTTCTACCTTAGTGGATATATCCATTAATTGTGAGATGGTTTCTTCTGCTTCAATTCTAACTGGGTCTGTCATCAATCTGCTTAGGGCAAAAATATATGATCGGTTATCCTCGAGAAACGGCATTGCCTCTTGTAATTTTTGAGGAAAGATAAAATCGTAAATGTTCAACAGGATTTGAGCAGATATAGTTAACAGGAAAATGATAGGGGTGAGAATAAATATTATAAATGCTCGAATTTTACCCACAAATTAAACTTGGTTTACTTATTTATAAGTTTGTCTTGTGGAGCACCTTAGAGTAGCATAGTTAGGTAGAGGCGGACTACACATAAATCAAATTTTGAGATTACATAGAATTGTTTCAGCTACAAAACTGTAATAGGAAAATACAAAGATATCTTTGTGCTTTAATTCAATAATTGATTCTGAGTTTGATGTAGTTTTATCTTTTGAATTAGGCTAATAAGCTGTAGAAATATGATCACTCATCATTAACCGTTTGAATAACTCATCATATATTTCAACAAGGGTTAACTGAGAGATCTCCTGTTCAAATTTTGTTCGAGTAGGTATTTCCGACTCCCTGAACAGCGATAAAGGAAATATCAAAATCTTGTATAATATTTTGAATGGAAGAACAAGAAATTCTAATACTGCCTTGATCAATATTTTGCTGCCTCTCTTGGTCCCATTCCAGAGTTTCGAGGACAAATCATCGAATTGTTTTGGGGTATTTTTGATTTCAATTAGCCTATCAAATGTCCTGTCAAGCTGAATCCCAATTTCTGTGTATCTCATTTTGGAATATTCAACCACAGGCCTGTTTTTTAAGTTAACAAACTTCATGACAAGGAATTTGTAACTTATTAATGCGTACTGATAGTAGGCATTAATCAGGATATAAGGAAGTACAAACAGACCATAGAAAAAGTTAAGAATCCTTGATTTCCTGTTCTTCCATTTAGATTGAAAGGCATAATGATCCTTCATAAACTGTCTGACTCCAAAAGCCAATCCAGTACTGATTTTTCCAAGTTCTAAATCATCAACCAACTCTGAGTATTTTTGTTCCTCTTGGATGATTATTTTCAGGACAGCTGTTACCATTAAATTGTTGATTAGATCCTCGTCCTCTTGACCAGCAAGAATTTTAAAACTTAGGTTCATCAAATTATACTTTGCCTCTTCAAGGGTCAGATGGTATCGATTGGCAAATTCCTCAAGAGCTTTCTTTCTTTTCCAAAATTTTAAGGTAAATTCATTCTGGTAAATTTGAAGGGCAAACTCCCTAGCTTTTTCTTCCCTAATATTTCTAAAATCTATTTTGTTAAGGCTCTCTTGAGATTCGTCCAGGATCTCATTAATCAATCTTTTTGCCCTATCTGGAATTCTGCTTTCACCTGTCCCAAGTAGATTCACAATTCGATCTGAAATTTCGTCTAACTGTTCTGAAATTTCCAGCTTAAATTCTTCTAATGAGGGCTGATCCACAGGTGGAAGATCTAGCACCAAAAACCCCGCAGCTCCACCATAAAAAGGTATTGCCATTAGAGATTCCAAGGTATTAAAGAGTACAGCCCCTCTATAGTTCCCGAATTTTAAACACCGTTCCTTAGCGTCTTTAAACACAAAATAAGGTGGCCCAAATATTCCCGCCAAGGTTGCTAACACCATTGAAGTAGAACTAAAAATATAGATCAATACTGGGCCAAAGTCACCGAATTGACTCTGACTAAAATAGGCAATCAATCCTGCGGATAGTGCCACTGCAGATAATGCATTGTCTATTGTTTGACCAACTCCCTTTCTAAGTGCAAAGCTTTCACCAATATCTTCTACTTTCGTAGAAATATCCACAAGTTGTGAGATAGTTTCTTCAGCTTCGATCCTAACTGGGTCTGTCATCAATCTACTTAGAGCAAAAATAAAGGTGCGATTAACCTCCAGAAGTGGGATCGCTTCCTGTAGTTTAACTGGGAATAGAAAATCAAAGATATTTAATATAACCTGAGCAGTCATAGCTACAAGGAATACAACAGGGGTGAGAAATAGGATGCCAAGGGTTCGGATTTTACCCACAAACTAAACAGGGTACGCTTATTTATAAATTTGTCCTGTGGTGTACTGAAAGTCGCACTGTAACTTATTAAGTGTAGTACACTTGAAAAAGAAAATTACTGTTAACCCAGATTAAACGAAAATGTCAATTTCTTAATTTACAGATGGCGATATTTCAATTTTTTTGGACTACCTTGTTTTCACTTGCAAATCTTATGTACCACCAATAAAGACTAACACCCAAAAGAACGAGAATTATCAAGAATTGAGGAAGGGCACTTAGAGATTTGGTTTCTCGATATCCTCCAGATTGCATAATCATCATAACCAACAAAATCTGTAAAAACACAGCTACAGACACAGATGCAGCAGATTTAATTTTATTATGTTTCTCATTCAAAATCTGAACAGTGTAATACAGGGCATAATAAGAAGGGATGTTTAGGATCATGACAATCCACCAAGGTTCCATCTTCAATTGAAATGTATTATAAATTGGTGCTGGTTGTAATATTTGATAAATTGTCCAAGGATAGTAGTAAGACACTTCAATTATATTTCCATTATTAGTTGTTGCTATAATTGGAACAAAAACAATTACTGTGGATACCACTGCTGTGAGGATATACCGGATGAGTCTGTCATTTCTGGATGCAAACGGTGTTGCTTCTTGAACTGTTGAAGCCAAAGCTTGTAATGACACTAATAACACATCTAAACAAGGACTTAATTATCTTTATGATAACAATTGAACTTTCTGTGAAAATCTAATTTATAGGAATGCTAAGTTTTAAGTCACTGACAAAAAGTAAGACTCATGACTTTTTCGATCGTTGCATTCGATTCAGAAACCCGGGAGTTAGGAGTTGCTGTCTCTTCAAAATTCCCAGCAGTGGGATCACTTGTCCCTTGGATATCAATGGATGCAGGAGCGATAGCGACTCAGGCACTTGCTGACCTTAAATATGGTGTGAATGGACTCAAGCTTCTACAAGCAGGCGCCAGTGCATCTCAGGTTTTACGAGTAATTAATGAGCAAGACCCAGGAAAAGAATCTCGACAGGTAGGGATTGTAGATCTAAATGGGAATTCAGTAAGCTTTACAGGAAAGGAATGTTACCCTTATGCTGGAGGACTAACAGGAGAAGGTGTCGCCGTTCAAGGCAATATTTTAGCCGGAGAAGAGGTCATTAACAATATGATGGACACGTATCTCAAAAAACAGGGAGATTTGTCTGAGAGGTTAATGAGTGCTCTTGAAGCCGGTCAAAAGGCAGGTGGGGACAGCAGAGGACAACAATCTGCAAATTTGTTGGTATATAAGAAAAATGGGGGATACAGAGGGGGTAGTGATATTTATGTAGATGTCAGGGTGGACGATCATCCAAATGCAACCTACGAGTTACGCAAGGTGTTTGAGTTGTACTCATTAACTTTGCTACAAAGAGATGACCCAAAAAACATTAGTAGACTGGATGCTGAACTGTTAGAGAAAATTACAGACAAGTTGTATGAAATTAAGTTTTTAAAATCACCAATAACTGAGGAAGAAGCCAGGTTACCTGCCTTTGTTCAATGGATACATACTGAGAATTTTGAGAACAAGGAGAGATTTGATGGGTATGTTTGGAATTCAGTTCTGGATCATTTGTGGAAATTATAATGGTTAAGGCTTGATGATTGCTTTCATAACTATGTAATTTTCTACATCGGTGAGAGCTTTTCTTGTTTCCTCTAGATTGTACTCTTGTGAAATAATCTTTTCCCATGGATATTTGGAATGATAAGCCTCTACAAATTTGACGGCTAAATAGAAATGGGAGAAATCTGACCCCCAAGAACCCCTAACAGTTAGATGCTTCTTGTTGATATCTAAGTGGGGATTAATAGCGATCTCACCTGAGTTGGTATATTGTCCAACAATCACATAGGTTCCTCCATCACGAACAAGTCCAAATCCCTCCTTTACTGCTTGTGCAACACCTGTTGCCTCAATTATCTTGTCAGCACCTCTATTGTTGGTCAAATTTTTAACCAATTTGATCCTTTCTTCTGGTGAATATTCATCAATTGAAATTGTATCTTCAATACCAAATTGTCTGACAATGTCAAGTCTTAAGCTGGGCCCACCAATTACAATGACTTTAAACGCACCACTTCTTTTTGCAATGATAGCTGACATTAAACCAACTGGACCCGAACCCTGAACTACAACCGTATCCCCCAAATGAATATTTGCTCTTTCCACAGCATGAATTGCTGTTGGTAATCCACAACCTGCTGCGATGAAGGTTTTTGCAAATTTGGGCGAGGTTAATTTAATGATCTTGACCCCTGGTTTTAGATAAATATAATTTGACCATCCCCCTAATAACCCATCATTTGCTGAATATGTTATCCCATACACCTTCCTTTTTGGACATCTGGTGCTCTCTTTTGCAACCAAACAGAACCAACACGAATTACAGGTCTCATTAACATCTAAGAAGGTAACAGCATCTCCTGGTTTGATTAAGTCCCCCTCAACATCAGTTACCTCACCATTTACCTCTTCAACTAGTCCTGTGCTAACATGACCTGGGATAATGGGATATGGAACACCACTTAGTTTGTTATGACTCAGGTGAACATCTGTCCCACATACCTCAGAGTAAAGAGTTTTGATTAACACTGCACCATTTTCTAATGTTGGTCTTTCTATGTCTTTCACTGTGATTTCTCCAGCTTCATTCATCAATGCTGCTTTAACTTTATCCACAGGTAATATTCCAAGAAAAAAAGATAAACCTTGGTTTTCTCCTTATTCTAATTACCTAATAAACCGAAAATTTTTCTCTGTAGGCTTAATAACTGTGAAACAACGAGGAATTATACCAATGAACCTCAAAATTTAATGTTAATGGATAGGATAATATTAGCTTCACATAAATATAGAACTCTAGACCGATCTTGACATAACTTGTCGAATCTCTTATGCGTAGAGCGATAAAAACCCCTACAAAAGTATGTAACGAAGTTTCTCTGTTTTATCTAAGTTCTATACCACCTTTTGAATCATTACAGACACAAAGATTAAAGCCATTTTTTGTTATCAAAAAAAATTGTCCAAACTAGTACTTCTATCTATTCGAGTTGTTATATTTTGAATTGTTTTCCATTTAAGACGTGCATGCTTGGGAAAAGAATGATATTTTTTGTAATATTCAACTAAAAATTGTTTTGCATTGCTGGGGTAACCCTTGCCAAAACTTGGGAGAGTTGGGTCAAAATTTTTCATTTCCTCCTGTAGAATTTTTATGGTTTCATCTCTGACATATTTAGCAATGATGCTAGCAGCTCCCACAGCAACAAATTTAGCATCCCCTTTATGTTCAGAAACAACCCTATATTTACCGATACAAGCTTTAGATACTTGAGATCCAAATCTTTCAGCATTGACATCTGCAGCATCAAGTTGTAACTCTTCAAATGACCCACAATATTCTTTTAATAGATTTTGAAACTTAAAAACTTCAATTTCATTTAGAGTGTACTTCTCCATTAAGGAGTTAATTTCTGTGGCTTCTACTCTTAGTACTTTGTACGCTGAAACAATACTAGTTATTTCTTGAGCAAGTCTAGACCGAGACTTTTCTGTGAGCTTTTTGCTGTCATCAACACCTAAATCCAACAGTTTCTTCTTTTGAACAGGAGTCACTCCTACCAAACCCACAACTAATGGACCTAATACTGGGCCTCTTCCTGCTTCATCCATTCCTACAATCAAACCCTTCTGGTTGGAAGTTTTGCCTTCAATTAGAGATTCCAATAGCCTGTTCAAATATTATCACACTTCACCACTACTAAAAGATTTTAATTTTGAAGTTAGATACAGAGAGATTTGTAATTAATTTTATTTCAAGGATTACTTAGTTTTAACAAAACCGAATCAAGTACTTCTCTACTTGCTTTGGTTCGAATGCTCTGAGAACGGAATAATGTGTTGGTGGATTTAAAACCTCTATTCAACAACTCTTCTATCACATATTTTTGTTTTGGCATATTAATTCCTAGTTTACTTGCACGATCATCTAAGGCATAATAATAGGGAATATCAGCTGCATTAACTGCTTCTTCAAGAAATTTTATTATTCTTTTTTTGGTTCCAAGTTCCATTTCTGCGATTAGATTTATAGCATCACTACACCAATCAGGATCAAACAGGTTCCCAGACCAAACTGGCCCAAAATACTCTATTTTGTCGCAGCATTCCATTGTTTCACCCAGAGATAGAAATTTAAATTTTTGGCATTTTGTACAAACTGCTCCTGACTTAATCTGTTCTAACAGTTTATTTGATCGTCCTCTACCTTCAGTTAAAAGGAAGAAGACTTTTATGTAATGATCTGCAGAAATAGAGAATACCGGGATAGGAGCGCGTTCGAACCTCCCTCCTGATCTAAGCACCAGGCCAATTAAGATTCGAACAGCAGTTTCGTGTGTGAAGTGATTGTTTAAAGAGATCGCACCGTATTTTCTTAGGCAAGACATCGGAAAAACACCAGCAAGAGCAGTCATATCAGTGGCAGTAACAGAAAGCAATCCTCGCTTCTGCAGCACTCTCCAAATTGAATCAATGAAGGGAGCTGGACTTCCGAATGGATCCAAATCAATGACATGATAGCGTTTTCTGTCCTCAGCAAGATCAAAAGATAGTGCTCTTGCTTCTCTGTTCTCAATTTGTATTAAATCAGAATTATCTTGTAGAGTGTTTGAAAGCTTCATGATCTCATAAGAAATTTTTGACAAATCATTTAGAACTACCTCAGTCAAATTTTCAGATATCTCTGATATCATCCTCATACCCCTAACACCTATTCCAGCCAACGGATCATAGAATCTTATGGCTCTGTTGTTTCTTTGGGAATATAATTTCGTAAACAATATTGATAAATCTCGATTTAGTTCCATTGATGGATTATAAAAGGCTGGGAGGTCATAGATGTGTTCACCCTGAATTTTGTAGAACTGGCCTTGCCCTTCTTTGCTTAATTCAAGGGGGTAAACTGTATCTTCAACCTTCAAGTTCATCAGATTTACCTCTAAAATCTGTACACACAAAGAATTCCTCAGCGGACTTCTTTCTAGTTGCTTTTGGTCTGTATCTTCTCAGTTTCTCAAATCTTTGATGAATTTCATTTTCTAATTCCTTGATATTTGGCCCTCTAAAAACCTTAGTCACAAACGTCCCACCCTCTTTTAATATTAAATCACAGACGTCCAATGCAATTTCCACCAAATAGTTCTGTCTGTCTGCATCTAATCCCCAATTTCCTGTCACATCTCCCGCTAAATCGGACAAGACGAGATCAGCTTTGGTTCCAACTCTCTCTTTAAGAAAATCCAGTAAAGACTTATTTCTCATATCCATATTTATGATCTCAATATTTTTATCTTCAAATGGACGAATTGGTCTCTTATCAAGGGCAAATACCATTCCCTGACCCTTTAGATATTTTGAGGCAATCTGACTCCATCCCCCAGGTGCAGCACCCAAATCCAAGATTATATCACCCCTATGAATTACATAAAACTTTTTTTGAAGCTCTTCCAACTTAAATGCTGACCTAGACCTATATCCTTCTGCCTTTGCTCGTTTATAGTAAAATTCTTTTTTTCTTTCATCAATGAAGGACATACAGATATTTTATCTTTAGATATTTAATATAAGACATTTACATTAGATTTCAATTAATGATGAAAAATCTATCATTAGTTAAAGTTTGAAGATTTAAGAAAAAAGCATCGAAGATGTTTTATTCCATATAATTTCTCTGCTCTTATGGATATAAAAGCAACAATTCAACAGGAGATAGAAACACTTCATGTTTTGTTTCAAGAATGGTTTAATGGAAGTTTACCAGAGTTCTATGATATCCAAAAAAGGTTTAGGGGAGATTTTAAGATGATTAACCCTAACGGTAAAATAGTATCTCAGGAAGAGGTTGTCACACTAATAAAAAATGGAAGAGGAAAAAATCAAGATATTGTAATTTCAGTTGACCAAGTAACATTAGTCGAATCCTTCAACAATCATCACTTGGTCTATTACAGAGAGACACAAGTTGAAGAGGATAAAATCCTAAATCAGAGACTATCCACAGCATTGCTTTATCAAACTCAAGAAAGGTTATTTTGGAAGTTTGTTCAAGAGACTTGGCTGTAGTATTATTTTCGAAGTTCTAACTCTATCTCGTATTCAATCCACTCTTGAAGCTCCTCACAGGTTGCTGGGGAGACTGGATTGCCAATTTTACATTCGGACATAATTGGGCATGTAAGACATGGCTGCGCATTAAAGGATTCCCATATAGACTGACTTGGATCAACTAGTTTGATCTTTTTCTGAATCCCTTGTTCTTGGTCAATTTCAGATTTATAGATAAGAATCTTATTTTGAAGCATTAAATCTTTCAGCTTGTCATGAACTTTTTCATAATTCCCAAATTGTTTTGTCACTTCAGTTAGGGTCGTGTCTTTGTATTTATTCAATAGATCTAAAATCCCAGCTTCTAGGTTTGACTCAAATGATGTACTAATATTGTCTTTAGATCGTTTATCTGAAAAGTTTGACTTAAAATCATCATGGTTAAACATGGTTCATAATCACTTAGCATATAGTATAGTTACCTTTAATATAAATCTTTTGGAAGTCCATTGCTCAGTGAGACGTAAATTGATATTTCAATGAGATTTATCTCCCCTTATGCTTTAAAAGAAAGATTAGCTTTGCACCCCATTATCGGAAATTTTGATTTAATTCATTCTCATGGTTGAGAAAGTTAATATCCTTTAATCGAGGACTATAATTGATGAGTGATAGACTCTTCAGAATCTTAGAGAACGAGATTTCCAAGGTCAACAGCCATCTCCCCCAAAAAGTTATACCCCTTCATCTTTTGCTTAAAATGGATCACCCACAAATATTAACCAGAGACGGGGAGAAGACCACCTTGGATAATAAAGAAATTGAGTCTATAGCTGAGTTATTCAGAGAGTCTGAACTGAAGCGAATTTCTCTCCCGATCTATATCACAAGAAGAAGGGACATGGGAAAGGGGACATTTGCGATTGGAGGGTCAATTCATAATATCTATATTGTTAGAGGAGTGTTAGATGACTCATTACCATCCTTTAACATATGGAAGTTAAAGGATCACCCAGTGTCTGAACGAATAATTTATAATTATCAACTATCTAAAATTAGAAGTAAATTTCCCACAACTACAGTGATTGCTTTCGCTTAGTTTTAGGCTGTCTCAGTTTCTGTTTGGTACAAATTACAACTTGGACATTCAAACTTAGATCCAGGAACACAATTGTATGTTGGGTGTTTGTTTATCAATGAGAACTCATGCTTATCTTTATTATAATCTATCTCCATACCTTTAACATATTCCAAGGATGATCTTTCAACAACCAATGGAATGCCATCAACAATTGCGTAATAATCCTCTGCTCCTCTCTTTGAAAATTCCAGATCATAAACAAATCCTGCAAATCTATCAATCATAACGAAAATTCGGACTACCTGGTCTGTATGTTCAGATAATTTTAACTGACGTTTTAATTCTGTTCTGGCTTCTTCTGTTATTGTTACAAAAACTTCAACAGCACCAAGATTAATCATAAATATTGTTTCCCAAATTACCCTTAAAAGTTTTGGATTATTCCAACTGGTCATCAACAAGAGTTAGTTCAATGGAGTATTGATTCATAAGGTATTCCTCAAGGGACTCATAATCATAGTCCCGAATAGATGTAAAAATTGAATTCTTATCTTCATAAAATTGTCTTATCATATCCATTACTAATCTATGAGATAGCTGTGCTACTTTTGCATAAGAGAAATGTTCATTTTCAAAGTATGGAATATCCATTATCCAATTGGTCTGATCAATCCTGATGAATTGAAGAGCACCTAGACTGCCTTGTTTTATACTTAATCCTATGTAATTGTTCGGGTCAACACTAACATCAGGTTGATTATCTACAAAAAATAAAACGTCATCTAACGGATATGGAAGTTCCCGATATTCTAATTGGGGGATAGTTCCGTATACATTTCTCAAGGTCATAATTATGCTGCAAAAATAGACCCAATGGTTTCTGATCCTTCTAATTTCTTTGTGTCCTCATAAATATTATAAGAGATGAAGACTGGACTGATATCACTTATCTGTTGAAGGGTTGTTGTGATACGATCCTTCATAATCTGTATCTCAAGCTCTCCATCAATATATGATTTTGAAGACAAAGATAAAGAAATTGAATTTTTAGGACCCAATACTAGTTTTGATGATAATGACCCAGTTGTTGAAATCCATTCTATCTCAAATGAATCATCATATTCTGTCTTAGAGACAAATCTAAAGTCACCAAACCATTTCCCAACAAATTGTTCTCCTAACTCTTTTAGACCTTGTTTATCCATCTCAATATTGGAGGTGAGAGTTCCAGAAATCACATGGGTCACGATGTTTTCATTAAACCTCTTTAAGGACTGAAATTTATCTGCTAATTTTAGTGATAATAATAAACCTGTTTCAGTTATTTGGTAACCGTTTTCAGTCTTTTGAATTAAATCCTTTTCAGATAATCTTTTTAATGCTTTGGTTAATCTGGCTTGATGGAGGTTGATCTTACGTTTCAATCCTTGGAAACTTACAATCAAGTCACCTTCTTGTTCAACTAGATCACTTACAGTTGTTAATGCACCAAGGAAATCCAAAACTACAAATTCCTCAGATGTTAACTGCTCTTCCGTATAGAGTTTGTTTATCATGGTAGAATCAAATGAGTTTGTCTCTAGTGGTCTAAGCAATGCTGTTGTACGGAGAGCAGCCTCACTGTTTTTTACTGATCGAATCTCCATTGACATATCCTTCTTTAGCACACCGAGGTATATTAATGTGAGTATCTTACCCTCAGTACAATAGCACTTTTCATTAATAATCTTGGTACAATTATTTCTTGCGTGTCCACTCTTAAAAACCCTTTCAAAACAGAAATTGTCAGCGAGTTCTATAGAGTCTGAAGATTAATTCATGCTAATATCTAATTTTTTTTTAACAATGATGATGCTTGAACATTTGTAAGTGAATAATTTATCCTCTCGATATGCTCTGGAGATGATCAACCTTAAGGATGATGAAATCAAAGAATTTCTCTTTTATAACAAATTATGGGTGAAAGAGGATGATCAGAGGGGAATAAAGACTGAGATAAATAAAATTAAGAAAAACAGTGCACATATTGACTATTGTTGGATCTATTTAGATGATGAAAAAGTTGGTGTTGTCCGAATTCGTAAGGGGAGCTTCTTTCGATTTGGTCTGAAACCTGATATTCAGAGGGAACATATTCCCTTCATCCTTGAGATTATAATAAAAGACGTAAATATTTGGAGACCAAAAAAACTAGAGGCTTTCGTTCACGAGGATTATAAGACTTACTTGTTAGATAGAGGGTTTAAAGAGGAATATTCAAGGTTAATGATGGAACTTGACCCAAGATTACAGAAGCATCCCCCAGAATTGAACGGATGGAACATTGAGTCCTTAAATTGGAGAAGAGTTAATAAAATAGCAGAGCTCTTTCAGGATGCATATTCTAACTCTATTGATGAGTTAATTGGGATGTTTAACCCAACCTATTCTAAATATATTTTGAGTGTTATTAAGAAGGGAGAGTTTGGGAAGGTTAACAAGGAGTTTTCATACTTTGTTAAACAAGACAAAGAGTATGTGGCGGGATTGATTTGTACTGAATATCAGAATGAGTTATTTTTAGTAATTATCGGAGTAAAAAGAGCCTTTCAGGCCAAAGGTTTAGGAAAAAACCTAATTTTAAAACTAATTGAAGATATTAACAAATCAGAGGGTTTTGATAAAATCACTCTCTGGGTGACATTTGAGAACACTAATGCCCGAGAGCTTTACTTAAAAATTGGATTTAACCAGGTCTTTAGGGTATATGCATTATCAATTGACCCTAATTTGATTTAGAAGGGTGATATATAACTTTCCCATTGACATAAACTGATTCAATTTGAGTTGTTGGAATAAGGCTCGGATCAGCAAGAAAATTTTTAGAAAAAATATTAAAGTCAGCGAAATACCCCGTTTTCAGTTTCCCTATTCTGTTTTCTTCATGGACATTAAAGGAAGGTGAGTGTGTAAATAGCTTAACTGCATTCTCAATAGATATTGCTTCTTCAGAATTCCAACTAGAATCTTGTTCATATGATTTCCTGAATACGGCTGCATAAATCCCAGAAAGGGGATCAGGGAGTTCAATTGGAGCATCAGATCCACCACTCACATGAATACCAGATTCAATCAAAGTTCTCCATGCATACGACAATTTGGCTCTATCTCCAAGTCTTTGCTCTGCCCACACCCTGTCTGTCGGCAAGAAGGCTGGTTGGATATTTGCGATAGCATTGGTTTGTAAAAAAAGCTCAATTATATTGGGATTAATCACCTGAACATGTGTTACGATAGGACGTGATGAGCTCCCATAAACCTCCTGATAAATTTTTAACACATTTTGACAGGCTAGGTCACCAATTGCATGAGTTTCTATATCCCAACCACTCTTTCTTATGTGATCCACCTTAGAGCGAAGGGTTTCGAAATCATCAATTAGTATTCCTCTCCCATCAGAACCAGATCCAGAGCCATCATAGTAGGGCTCAATGAGAGCGGCAGTTGATGCACCCAATGATCCATCAGCAAAAAGTTTCACTCGTTCAGCCCTAAGAAGGCCTGTTTCCTCTTTGGGTTTGGGTGATTGGTTCATGTCTATCTCTTTATAAGGAATTGTTAGGAAAACTCGAATGTTTAGCTGATTTGAATCCACCAAGAATTTATAGAGGAACCAAGCGTTCGAGTCATTAGTTTGGACTGAAGTTATTCCAACTTTTGTTACCTCTGCCAACCCCTGTTTTAGGGTTTCTACTCTGTTTTCGAAAGAGTCTATCTCTAGTTCACTTTTTACAAGTTGTAAAGCATTTTCTCTAATTACACCAGTTAGTTCACCATTTATTGAATCTAACTCTCCTCCTTCAATTTTAGTTGAAACGGTCAGGCCTAATTCATTTATGGCTGGTGTGTTGATTACAGCTATGTGATTACAAGCTCTGAACAGTATTACTGGAAGGGTTCCTTCTACTTCATCTAAATCGGCTCTTGTTGGATAACGGTTCTCCACAAAAAGGTCTTGATCCCAACCGTGACCTACAATCCATTTATCATTTTTATGGTGCTTTGTAAATTCAAGAAGTGCTGTCTTTAAACTGTCAATACTTGAAATCCCGTTTAAGTGCAACCTCCTCTTTTGTAATCCAATGTTGTATACATGTATGTGTCCATCATGGAATCCCGGTAGAACAAACTTGTTTTTTAAATCATAAGTATTTCTCACTTTTGGCTCACGGTCATTCCCGGTTGATTCAATACGACCATCGTCATTAACAAGCATCCAAGTTACGAATGAATCACCATCAAAAATTTGTCCGTTTCTAAAAAGTATCATGTCTGTTCTTGTTTTGCTCAATATTAGAAAATTAGGATGAAGGTATAATAAAAATCAAGAGGTTAAAGGTTGCTCTGATTTCATTTTAATCGGTTCTTCGGGAATTACAAACATTGCTATCAAGTAGGCAATGGCAACAGATCCACCTGTAAACAACAATAGCAGTACTGTAATCAATCGAACAAGCGTTGGATCTTCCCCCATATAGTCAGCAAGTCCTGCACAGACACCAGCTATCATTTGGTTGTTTCGAGACCTATAAAGTTTTTTCGGAGAACTCTGGGTTGGTCTATTCAAATCATTCATCTGATATCCACAGTTTGTACAAAACTTTGCTGAATCCTTAAGGATAGTTCCACAATCAGGACATATCATAATTTTATTACACATAAGTATTATTTTAAGGTTTTGAATTAATTAAATTTCCGTCAAGACCCTTGTTTCTTCAGATTCTCCATCTTTTTTGCATGTACTTCCTGTACCTCATGTTTGCCATTCAGATGACCACCTCCCTGTAATCTGGATATAATCGGAAAATATAATGGGTTAACTTTTCCTGCTGCTTTTGAAGCAAAAGGGGTCCCAACTAAAGGCATGAAGGTATGAGAGTGAATTTTTGCACCCATTTCCACAAGACTCTCCATTAAAGATATTGTGAGAAGAATATCCTCCTCCAGCTCTCCCGGTAACCCAAAGATTATGTCAACATCTACTTGAAATCCAGCATCTAAAAGGAGTCTAGTTGCTCGGAGGACCTCAGCTGAGGAATGACCTCTGTCACTTAATTTAAGTAAATTATCGGAACCTGATTGACCACCTAATATTACTTTCTTACTATCAGAAAATTCTCTCATAATTTTCACAGAGTCTAAGTTTATTGTTTCTGGACGTACCTCAGATGGAAAAGATCCAAAAAACACCTTTCCAGAAATTGGAAGGGCTTTACGAACCCCCTTCAACATCCTTGCCAATTCTCCCAAATTTAATGATCTACCATCACTTGATGCGTAGGACAATGCATTGGGCGATATAAATCGTATTTGTGTTCTATCTTTAAAGTATTCAACTAGGATCTTAACATATTTCCAAATAAGTTCAGGGCTCCTGTGTCTTACACTAAGACCTTTTGACCTAATCTGACAAAATCTACACTTCCAAGCACACCCTCTTGTAATCTCAATGGGTCGAAATAATTTATGTTTTACAGAAAATGGAGGGTACATATCTAAGTCAATTTGTGGTGGTTTAGGTGTCTTTTCCATTTCTCCGTCGTTATTTAGATAAGCCAATCCTCTCACTTCGTTAACTTTTCGATCTTGAAAAACTTGCCACATTAAAAATTCAACCAGTGTAATTTCACCTTCTCCCAAACACACGTAATCCGCATGGTTCTGGAGTGCTGAAAAAGGAGCACCACTAGGATGAGGCCCTCCCACTAAGGTAACTGTCTCTTTTCCCAGAGCATGTAGCTGAGATTGTAGTTCTTTGAGGTTACGGCCGATTGTTTCATACTGTGTAGAAAAGTAGCTTGCTGCAATAATAACTTTATTAATTTCTTCTCCTAGCTCATAAATCTCTTTAAATTCTGAATTCACTCTTGGTAAAACTATTCTTAAATCCCTCAATATTGGATGAATATCAAGTGATGCGATTAGTGCACTAATCGCATTTGCATTGATTCTTGAATAAAAAAAATATAAAACAACATCATTAAGCTTAGAGGTTAAAATCAACTAGTACACCTTTCCTAAGCAAATAATGGTTTAACAAGTAGTTCATTCATCACAAATCAGTCTGTCCTAAATCAACAGTAACGTTTTGACCAGTTATAACATTTGTAGTTAGAAGAAGAGCTAAGACTGGAAACATGTCTTCTGTGTTTAATTCCCCTCTAAGAGGATTCTTTTGCTTAACTAGATCTATTTCTGACTGAATACTACTGGAATTCTTCTCTGCTTTCAATTCAAGTTCCTCAATATGTCTTGCAGTCATTACATACCCTGGAACAATTCCGTTGACCAAAATATTAAAATCTGCTCCTTCTTTTGCTAAAGCTTTAACCAGCATATGAACTCCTGCTTTGGCAACTGCGTAAGGAAGTTTATAGCCACTGGGCTTTATACCTGTCGTTGATCCAAAGAAAACCATGTGCCCACCATCACTGTTTTGTAACCAGTCAAAGATGTATTTTGAAAAAGTGTATGCAGAGGTCAAATTTAGATTGAGAACTTTAGTAAATTCCTCAGTTTTTAGTTTGCTAACAGGTTTGTTGAACAGGCTTCCACCAACCAAATGAATAAATCCATCTAGCTTTGGATATTTTAATCTCGCAGATTTTATTGCCCCAGCAATTGACTCAGTATTGAAATAATCACAATAGAAAAAATCCAGAAGATCTTGAGGGTATCTGGCTTTAATTTTATTGGTGAATTGTTCACTGTTCTTTCCACCGAACCCTATAACTTGATACTCATTGTCTAGGAGGTATTCAGTGAACTCTTGACCCATATTACTCCCAATGGCTGAAATTGCAATTATTCGTTTATCCGAAGGAAGAATGATATCCTCTGCTTGAACCTCATTTGAACCAATCATAGATGAAATTTCTAATAATTTAATTTAAGATTTTGGGAATATCTTACCTTGTCAGCAGTTGTGGAATTTATCATACAAGTCGGATGTTGTCATTCAAAATCTTTAAGTTTACCCTGAATTACCCAAAGATGGGACTCAGTCCCATTTGGCTTGGTGGTGCAGTTAGGTCAAACATTTGAGACTCTCAATTTACAAGGGAACTCTCAAGACCCGGGTTCAAAATACAAATCTATGAAAATCCCGGCCAAGTCATCAAATTTATGTTACCTTACCTTATTCATAATTTACTATTCAAACTCTTCATCGAGATAATCTGTGGAAATTTTTTGTTGTTCCTTGTTGGATTCATACTCTTCCCATAACCGTTGTGACACATAGATTGGCGCATCATTAACAACAGCCAACAATGTCGCATTACTTGGAATCATTGAGAAAGCTACACTTCGCTCGAAACCTTCAGGTGTCAACCATATAGTTGCCTGATATACTGAAGTTCCAGGAACAGTCGCATCAATTTCCACTCTATCAACCACTGCAAGCTGCCCTACAAGATCATAAATTCTTAAACGTGAATCCTTGTCAACCTCCTTTGATTGGTGTGCTGAGATAGCAACTGCAATATCAACAGGAATCATACTCATTAAAAAATCGCGACCATTCTCCAAAATGAACCTTAGAAAGGGTAAAGTAGCTTGATCAACGACAAAGTTCGGGTTAGAGAGGGTTAAAACTTGAACTTTCTGAACTAGCAGATATTCATCAACCATTTTCTTCTATATATGTTATATCAATCCGACTTGAAAAGCTTTACCCTTTAAGAAAATCACTTCATGTTCATTTTTAATCAAAATCAACTTAAAAGGACAACCACTCCAATTAATAGATCACTTAGAATCATTGGTGTTGCCAGAAACAAACTTGTTCTAAATTCAAACCCTTGAAAATATTTAATTGAAATCGCAGATACAATTAACCCTGAAAATACGGTGATGGTGAAAATTATATTGAATGCTAAAAGATTAAGATAGATGTTTTGTAAGTACAATACATAGACACTCACACCCATTAATGCTCCTGGAACCATACTAATTATCCTAACCGTCAGTACTGGTACTCTTAATGATTCCTGAGGAAATCTTAACATGAACAATTCACTCATCAGGAGTATAACAAAACCTATTACAAACGCAGATAAATCGTAATAGAAGGAGAAAGGAAACTTTACACGGTATAATGCGCTGCCAGCGAATGCGACTCCCGATATTCCCAGCAGAATACTTACTGCAAGAATGATTAATCCCCAGAATAGTCCCATCCCTGACTCCCAAAACTTACTATAATCCACTGGTTGACCCGATTCATCTGTTGTGGATTCTGTACTTATCCTGCTGACATGTGCCTTTTGTTGTATATTCATGAAATTTATCAGACCTTGTTCCTCAGCAAGTGTTCTTCCTAAACTTGTCAGTGAGTATAAACCGCTTTCTTTCTTTTCAACCAATGGATCTAAAACTTTGAGATGGTGATAAAGAGACCCGGGTTTAAGCCTTGTATGAGAAATTAACTGTGAATAGCTTCTAGGTTCTGAGAATAGGAATATGACAATCTCTTTACGTGTTTTGTTTTTTATCTTTGGCAAAATATCCAGATAATCAATTTTATCCATTTCAAAACCTAATTTTCAATGTTGTACGTAATTATTAACTTCTTCTTCGATACACAACCAACGTAACTAATATCAATGCAGTTGCACTAATTAAGCCTAATGCAGTTGGTGACATAAATACGTCCATGAAAGATGGGGATGTTGTACTAGCGGAGCTTGTTGGTGCAAAAGCTGTATTTAACACTAAAACTGCGGTAGGAGAGACTCCAATAGAAGGATCGTAAGATATTGAGGATCCATGTGCAAAAGTTAGAGCGAATACTTTGCTATCACCAACAGCATTGGCTAAAACAGGAGTGACCTTCCCGTCAACTTGTGCTGTTTTATCCCATTTGAAGAACATTGGAACATGCGAGTTAGAATCATTCATTTGAGTTCCGTTAAAATTCCCTTTAGAATCCATATGACCCTTGGTTCGAGCTTCATCCATCATATTTTGTCGTCCATTATCAGAGTTACCTATTTTATGTAAGACAGCTAATTTTGATGCGCTAGAGATGTATGGGTAATTCAGATAGAGAGACCATTTCCAAGCGAAGGGTGTAGATGTGGTGGTCTTATTTACTTCAAGCACCATTTTAAAAACATTGGAACTTTTACTTGTAATTTCATAAACTGTTGAGTTACTAGTCATAGTTTTCTTAACTGGGTTTAAGGTTGTAGAATTAAGACTAAACTCTGAGAGTATAGTTGAATTTTGACGATATTGCGTTGTACCATTAAATTCAACAAGTTTTGTTAGGGATACAGAGAAGGTATTAGAGTACTGTGACTCCATGTTACGACTACCAGAATCTGCCATATGAGTCCTCATGGTATTAGAGGGCGAAGCAGATATTGTAAGTGTAATCTGAGAGGTGATAGTTACAGTTCCAGTAACATTCATACCTGTTCCATTGTTGTGAAATCCATTGTCTCCAAATTGGACATGATCCATTCCTGAGGGGTTGTTGTGTCCAGGAGGAGACATCGGAGGTTCAGTAGGCCGATTAGTTGGTTGATGGTCTCCTTGTGCAAATGCAGCACTGAAACCAAACAACAAAACTAATGAGAGGGTGAAAGCAATCAATAATCGTGTTGATTTCATAAGTACTAATCATCCTGATTCTTTTCAAAGATTCACTACAAATTTCGGTTGAGGTTTCCTCAAATCTCAGTTGAAACTTAAAAATATTAAGGGGCAAACCCCTCTATTACAAGTTTAGGTTAATTTTGAAAAAATGTGCACATTTGAAAGATTAATGTATATTCTATGAATCGTAAAATATGGTGAAAATTGAGACCCATGTTGTAGGTCCATTACAAACAAACTGTTATTTGATAATCCTTCCATCAAATCGAGTCTTGATGATTGACCCGGGAGGCCCCGAAGTTGAAATAATTGCTAAACAGGTAAAAACTGATGGTCAGATTATTTCAGATATACTGGTGACACATGCACATTTCGATCATTATAACTGGGGAAAATTGGTTAAGAATATTTTTGAAAAAGCAAAAATATGGATTGGGGAGGAGGATTCAAAGATATTACCTGAAATATTTGATTGGGGAAACAATTTCAACATCTCGACACCTCAGTACTTTGATCCTGATGAGCTGATTCAGAAGAACACGACCTTGGAATTTGATAATCTAAGCCTCACCTGTATTGACTCACCAGGACATACTCCAGGTTCAACGGTCTATTTTTTGAAGGAAATGAAAGTTGCCTTCACTGGTGATGTATTGTTCAAACAGTCCATAGGAAGAACAGATTTTCCATTCTGTGATCCTGGGGATATGGAATCAACTCTTCTTCACCTAACTAAAATTCTACCTGATGAAACTAGAATATTACCTGGACATGGTGAAAGTACCTCAATGGGAGAAGAAAAATCCTCTAACCCGTTTCTTATCTCACTATCAAGGGGATTAAACATTTTTTAGATTCAATCTTTGAATTTGGATAATTGCTAACCTAGAGGGGATTTTGTTTCCTTTCTCTGTAGTTTTGCTCAAATCAATACTAAAATTCAAATATCAATAGAATCCCCAAAGACAAGAAACACACAATAGTAAACAATTAAATACGTGTATGTTTACTATTATAACTATAAAAAGAGGTAGACAACATGCAATTTTGTCCAAAATGTGATGCATTACTCATATTAGACCCTAAAAAAAGCAAACCAGGGAAGCCAGTTTTGAAATGCAGAGATTGTGATTACTCTTCGAGTGATAAGTCCAAAGCTAAGGATTATGTTTTATCTGAAGAGGTCGCTCATTCAGAGAAAGATACTATAGAAATCGTTACTGAAACTGAAAACGATAATATTTCATCTGAGATTCGAGAAGAGTTAACAGAACAATACAGAGAAGCTATTGAAGGATTTGATTATTAGACCTTATGGATAAATACTCAGATCCATTTGTGATTAACAATCTAAAGTTCCCAGGAAAGGGTAGATTAATTGAAGGTTCACTCTATAGGAAGGGTAATTTAACCAGAATTGGAAAAGAACCTTTCATACTATCTAGAGCCTTAGGTGAAGATCCGAAAATAATTGATGGGAAAAATGGGGTGATCCTTCCCACTGTTCGTGACAAATTATCTTGGATCAATCCTAATATCTCACAAAATGAATTGAGAGGGATTGAAGATAATATGATAAAAGGAGGGATAGAAATAACATCATTTCGATCACAAAAAGAGTTATCAAGGGTTGGTTGGTTAAGTCTTGGCAGAAAAATGAAAACAATCTTATCACCTCAGAATAATATTCTTGGCTCTTTAAATTTCATAGAGAGATGGTATAATCTTCAAGTATCTGGTGAGTTGCCGGAATCTCAACTTATTGTTGAATACAATGAGTTACCAAATTATTTAAAGGAATATCAATCACCCTGTTCACATCAGATTAATGAACACAGAATCCACGAAAACAATAAGAAAAATCCGATGATATCACTTTGGCCAACATCCGTGGAATATTTCTATGCAGACGATGAGTTTACAGCAAAAAACAAACAGCAAGTTGCTCAAAACAAGTTCTCAACTTTAGAAGAAGAAAGAAGGATTATGAAACTTCCTAAGATTGAACATAAACTCTTGGGAGCAACATATGGAGAATCAAATTCAACGAACCGCATCCTCTTCCTATATAACCTCCTGTTTGATAAAAGTCACACTAAAAAGTTACAAAACTTTGTTCTACCATTGCGGAGTAAAATTCAAAGAAAGAATCTCATAAAATCATACCTTGCCAATCAATACACAATAGCTGTGGGGAATCAAGAAATCGGGTCCCAAGACTCCGAGTATAAATTTGGTTTGCCTCTCAGACCTTTCACCTCATCAATATTAGTAACTTTGTTTTCAGAAAACTATTCTTCACTCTATGAAAAGTTACTTGGTAACCAGAAGGACAGGTATGTTCATGACCACACCCAAAGTGAAATTCCTAACAATTTTACAGTTCAAAACAAAACAAAACCTAAGACAATTTCACCTTATGAAGGGATTGAAATTGAGATTCAGTGGGAAACCACTATTTCAATTAAAAATAATGAAATCTTTTTGATTAGTGATTAAAGGTAATGGTTAACTAGAGCCTAGTGAATTTGATTTAGTGGAAACCGCAATAATCACTGGTGTCACAGGGTTAGTTGGGTCAACTTTATCGGTTCAACTTAAAAAGCACGGATTCCGAGTCATCGGGTTAGGGAGGGATAAAACTAAACTTCAAAGTTTAGAACAGCAAGGTATTGAAACCATACAATTTGATTTGACTGACCCCCTTGAACACTATCCCATGTTTCCATCAGATGCAATTTGGTACCATTGCGCTGCAGCCATCTCAGGAAGCACAGAATCCGTCCTTGAGGAGGTAAATGTTTTAGGAACAGAAAAAATAATTCAGGCCGCTACAACCTCAAAAGCAAAACAATTCATTCAAATTTCATCTATTGCAACCTATAAACTAAGTTTCACAGAACCAATAAAAGAGTCAAGTCCACTTGAACCAAAGTCCGTTTATGGTAAATCGAAACTGAAAGCTGACGAATTATTAACTAGTAAACTTTTACCTTTTCCATTTACAATAGTGAAACCCCCATATATCATTGGTCCAGGGGATAAGAATTTCACATATGAGTTGGTTAATCGTCTGAGAAATAGAAAACTTCCAATCTTCACAAAATCAGGGACAATTGGAGTGATAGATGCGAGAGATTTAGCTGAATTACTATATCTACTCACACAACATCCAGAAATTAATAATCGGATCGTAAACGTCCAGGGAAATCAGGTTAATTACGAAGACCTTGTTCAAACCATTGTTAGAACTTGCAATTTACCGAGTCCCAAGAGATACAACTATTATTTTATCATATTTGTTGCATTGATAAACGAGGTGGTCTCCAGACTATTAGGTAAAAATCCAGATAGGGGTTTATCGAGGTATCGGATTTATACACTCACTAGCTACAGAAGTTTAAACACAACAATATTAGACAATCAAATTCAAAAATTATATATTTCAATCAGGCAAAGTATCGAGGATTGGTGTGTGGAAAATAAAGCACAGAGAGGGAATTGAACCCCCGTACATGGTTGTCTTCAAAATATTGCAGACCACTGCATAGCCACTCTGCCATCTGTGCAAATAGGCAAACTCCTGACTGTTTTTCCCTTAATAATCATTTCCTTAGAGATTAAGTCAAATCACACTCATCTGATATTCCCTTTCAAGGAGGTGGACACAATATCTTAATTCTTGTCACTTTAAGAAGAATAAAGATATAATCTAAGAAAATAAAGTACCAACAAGATGGCAGAATATTTTACCTCATCCAAAAAAACTTTGTTTGATTATTGGCAGGATAAATCTCGTTCATTACGGTTTCTAGATGGAGGTACAAGAGAAGAAGCTTACAGCTATTTTTGTCTAAACTGTCACCCAAAATTTCCTTGGCTTGATATTGGGTCTGGAACTGGATATGTGATTAAAAAGTGTTTGGGAAATATCTTGGGACAGTTGATTATCGCGGTCGATATATCATTTGAGATGTTAATTCGATATCAAGTTCCAGAAGTTAACAAAATTATTGCTTCAGGTGAATTCCTTCCTTTAAGAAAAAAGTCTATTGCATTCACAAGTAGTTTCTTTTGTCTTAGTGATTATCCAAGACTTAGCTTGTTTTCGAATTCTATACAGCGAATATTAATTGACGTGGGAGAAGTAATTTTATTTGATTACGCGGTGGGTGATGGTTATTGGGAACTCAGAAAGGCACACCATGACCCACAAAAATTAATAGGGAATATTAACCTAAGAACTGCAGAAGACATAAACAAAGAGTTTTCAGATTTGAGCAGTTTACAAGAGAAATATATCACATCTACTGTGTCCACCAAGAATTTGATGAGAAAATTTGACTTTCTCCCTGAAACCCTTGATAGAAAATTTTTATTCATTCATCTCAAGCGGAGATAAAAGATTGAAAATGTCTTCAGGAGAATCACAAATTAAGTAAGCTATTTGTTCTAGACCTAAGATAGGTTCTGAGTAAATTAATATGGGTTTTGAACTATCACCCAATAAATTAAACACCTTAGAAATTGCTTTTAAGCTCATTGTATCAATATTGGCTTTAATTTCAGTGACAAGTCCCTTTAGACTAATTAATAGCATATTGGAAAATTTCAGAGTAATCGCTGCCCTTAAATGTTCAAAAAACTGATGAACTGTCAATAGGAGTCTCGCAGTTCCTTCTGAAGCTCCAAACTCTGGGGAAGGAATGCGGGTTAAGTGTCCACGATACTTAGTAATTCTTCCTGGGAAGGCTGAAACATCTAGTTCTGATTGCATATCTGATGTTCCATAGATCATCTGTAACCCAATTTCAGGAACAATTGCTGGTAAAATTGATAACTGATCCAATGAACGGATTATCTTTCCCAAGGATTGAATTATAGTGAACCTTTCTTCGGTTAGGAGCTGTATCTGATGTTCTGTGGTAATACAAGCTGTGCAAGGAGCTCCACCTGTGTTCAATCCAGATACAATTTTGGAATGTAGGACACATGTTGGACCACTGATGCGCAACTCTTTGCATTTCTCACAAACTTTTTGGATAGCCTTCTCGACAGAGTTTTTTTCTGATAAAATTAAAATTTCTGTGACCTCTTGGGCTACAAGTTTTGCACTTTGATCTATCATCTTAACTTCTTTGTTGTCTAAATCTAGTTTGATTTTTTGTTTTTTCCTAAGATATGAACTCACCAAAGCCTGAGAAACCCTAAGAATTGATGCAATTTCTGATTGGGTGTATCCAAGTTTTGAGAGATTTATCGCTGTTTTTTGTCTTACATTTGCAATGTAAGGTTCTGCGATTAGTTCACATGGCATTTTCATAATTCTTTACAATATAAGTGGGTGATATAAGAGTATAATAACCTTCTTAATTTTGAACACAAAACCTCAATCAATGAAGAATAAATTTCTCTTTTTGTTTATAACCTCCATCTTGTTTATGTCTGCTTCAACAAATGGATTAAATCTCCAACAAAATACTTCAAAACTAACCATTTATACCTATGACAGCCTCTTAGCTGATCCGGGGTATGATTTTGTGGGTAATTTCTCAGTACATGCAAATATACCTCGAAATGATATAAAATTGGTGAAATTTAGTGATGCTGGATCTATGTTAAGCCGTGTAATAGCAGAAAGGAACAACCCTATTGCCGATGTTATCATAGGACTTGATAATGTGTTGATTCACAAAGCAAGACAATTTGATGTTTTACAACCATATCTCGCAAATGGGACGAATAAACTTAGAAGTTCTCTGGTGAATGAACTTGCACCAGATCATTTATTGACTCCATATGATTACGGAGTTTTTGCAATATGGTATGACACTGCGAGATACAATGGAATTAGCGCAAACAACTTCACTCTAACGGACTTGATCAAAGCAGGAGTTTCAGATAAATTAATTATAGAAAATCCACTGATATCCTCTGTTGGTTCTGGATTTTTGCTTTGGGCAATATCAGAATTTGGTGATAACGCATTGAACTTTACAACTTCAACTAATTGGAGAACTTATTTTAGCCAATTACAGTCAAGAAATGTAAGACTGGTTCCAAGTTGGGGAGATGCATTAAATCTGTTTTTCACCCCTGAAGAACATCGTCCAATGATGGTCTCATACACTACCAGTCCAGCATATGGGGCATGTCTCTATGGAGGAGACACCACGAAGGCAGTTGTATCCAACCACAATGGAACAAAACAAGGTTGGTTCCAAATAGAAGGATTAGGAATTGCAAAAGGTGCAGCTCATCCTCAATTAGCAAAAACTTTTATTGATTGGTTCATCAGTCCAGAACTTCAAACTCAGATTTCTACAAACCAGTGGATGTATCCAGCGTTAAACAATATATCGCTTCCATCTTGTTTTACCAATTCTACCATCCCTGCAAGCTCAATTCAATCACTAAACAGTCGAATTCCAACCAAAGTGTTAAACTCATCCTTAGAAGGATGGAAATCAGATTGGGAGAAAGCGTGGGCAACTTCTGGGGGTGCATTCCTTTATAGTAACCTTTTGCTCCCATTGGGTCTCACACTTTTCGTAACTGTTATAATTTTAAGGAAGAGAAGGAAATATTGATTTTTTAATGAAAGGTTCAAGTTGGTTCTTTTTAATTCCAATGATGCTATTTCTGGTATTATTCTACTGGTTACCACTTGGAAATATGCTAGCCTTCAGCTTATCACTACCATTGAACAAATGGGTTGAATTAACATTAGGGTCTCAGTTATTCATACAGTTTTTTCAGTTTACATTTACACAGGCTATACTTTCCACACTGTTCAGTGCTGTGATAGGTACAACAACTGCCTACCTTATAGCAAACTGGAAATCCTACTTTATGAGGATATTATCACCTGCCCTGACTGTTCCATTTCTACTCCCACCAATTTCAATATTAATTGGATTTGTAATTATTTTTGAACCAGGAGGGGTAATTTCAGGGGCTTTTAACTTATTTGGGTTTAATTTTTCTATTTTTTCAAATCCTTGGGCTATAATTTTAGCCCATACACTCTACAATATCTCAGTCTATGTAAAAATCATGTTAACTTATTTTAACACCGAACCAGAAGGAATGAATCTAATCCTTGAGTCTTTTGATGGAAGATGGAGTGATAGGTTAAGATACGTGCTTTTACCTCATATCAAAACGGGTTTTCTTTCTGCAACATTATTGGTTTTTCTTTACAGTTTCAACAGTTTTGCAATTGTGCTGTTATTAGGGGAGGTAAAATACCAGACCTTAGAAGTTATGATATACACTCAAACACGTGTAAGGTTTGATTTTGCTACTGGATCAATTATTGCGATGCTACAATTAGTATTCAACATCCTTATTATTTGGCTATATCTTCAACTTGAGAACAGACAGAAGAACAAAATTTCTGGATCCTCCTTTCATATCACCTCCCCAAACAACCTAAAGCGAGTTTCTTCAACAATCTTTACAATTTTAATCACGTTATTTACTTGGACTCCAATCTTAGCTACCTTTTATCAATTCACTAGGCTGTTCGAGCAGGCAAACCCTGTTCTTAAAGAAAAACTAATTTCTGGATCCTATGAAAACCTTCTAGGTACCTCACCAATGCAAGTGCTCATAAACACATTATTTTTTGCAATTGCCTCTGCAACAGTCACTTTGTTATTTTCTGTCCTTTATATTTTATATTTACAGACTAATAAGCATCCAAGATTTCAAAAAATAATTAACCTTACCACGATTTTACCGATTGCGACCAGTGGGGTAACCTTGGGATTTGGCTTCATACTTTTTTATTCACCATACATTGATTTAAACTCATATGTTTGGGTTTTCATAATCTCCGCTCATCTGCTTGCTGAATTACCATTTGTGATAAGAATCATCGCGAGTTCTTGGGAGTATATTGATACAAAATTTATGATTGTCGCTCGTACCCTCGATGCAAGTAACTGGGAGATATTTAGATGGATATCATTTCCCATACTGCGTAAGTCATTTGCTGTTGGGTTTATTTTCGCTCTTGCTATATCGATTGGTGAATTTGGTTCCACTTATTATCTTGTCACCGGAAGATGGATGACAGTAGCGGCCGCAATTGGAAGGTTATTCTCCTCTCGAACCGCTTTGCTGCCAGTATTTTATGCATCAATTCTTTCAATACTTGGATTTGTCCTCTTTTTTGTTGCTGAACAAACCACATCTATAGAGCTGAAGGTATAAACAATGACACAAATAAAGCTAGAAAATTTGACTATTCAATATGACGAATCACCTGTCATAAATAATTTAAACACACAATTCAAAGGAGGGACTTTTAACATCCTGCTCGGAAAATCTGGGGCCGGGAAAAGCACAATCCTTAAGGCGATACTGGGTATCGCTAAAGTTCACAGTGGCAAAATTCTATTTGATGGAGAGATTATGAATACAGTTCCAAGTGGCAAGCGAAATATTGGCTATGTACCCCAAGATCAGATTCTTTTTCCTAACTTAAGTGTCTGGGATAATATTGCTTTTGGGTTAAAAATTAAGAAAACACCTAAGGAACAGATACGTACAAGAGTCATGAATGTTGCAAAACTGCTCAATGCTGAGGATTTATTAGACAGAGACCCAGAAAATCTTTCTGGTGGTGAGAAACAACGTGTTGCCTTAGCAAGGGCACTCATCATCAATCCTAGTATACTTTTGCTTGATGAACCCTTAAGTTCTTTAGATACTGGTGAAAGAATGAGATTAGCACTATCTCTAAAGAAAGTACAAAAGAAGTTACAATTAACGGTGATCTATGTAACTCATTCAGCAATTGAAGCAGAGCTCTTGGGTGACGAAATATTCGTGCTGGAGCATGGAGATATTCTTCAAAGTGGCGAATTTCAAGAGTTGAAAAAGAATCCTACGACATTTTCCTCAGCTGAACTTCTTGGCTTAAATAATATATTCAGGGAAGCTGAAATTCCAATTGAGCTAAGAAAAGTGACAGAAAAATTCAGAAGAGACAATTTTGTCTACATTCCACCTAGTGAGATTTATTTTAGTGACAAAGGGCATGAATTTGAAGCTATCAGTCAGACAAATGATTTTTCGTACATCCAAACTCACTCGATCTTTTTGGTTAGCAGGAATAAGAATGACAATCACAAGTTCTTCAATTTTAAATAGCATTAGGAAAGGCAACCAATTCTTTGAAGAAAAGCTATTAAATGAGTTTTCTCACATATAACTTAGATGTCTCGCAAGAGTAAGGTTCCTTTCACTTTCAAAATCCTACTTCTGGGTGACCCAGCAGTTGGAAAAACCTCCTTGATTAGAAGATTCATTCATGGAAAATTTACTAAAGATTATCTTGTCACACTTGGGATGGAACCTTATTCCAGATATGAGACCATTGATGGCACAACAGTTGCTTTGAATCTTTGGGATATCGCAGGTCAGCAAAAATATGAGAGCTTCCGATCGGTTTTTCTCAAAGGGGCACAGGGAGCGATAGTGGTTGGAGATGTCACTCGAAGATCTACTTTTGTTAGTGTTGATCAATGGGTAAATGATGCGAGAAAATTATCACCTAACATGACAGTCCTTCTTGTTGGGAATAAGAGTGATTTAAAGGACAACCGAGCATTTTTTAGACGTGAAGGAAACCAAAAAGCCCGTGAGACTGAAAATTGTTTGGGTTATATCGAAACCTCAGCGTTAACAGGCCACAGGGTGGTAGAGGCATTTCACACAATTGCTTCACATATATTGGAACAACAGAGAAGTTAGAACATGTTACCTCTGTATTCTATTATTATATAAAGAATCAGTACAAATTAGTTTTTGTGTTTGATTTAGAGAAATTGCAACAAGAGTTCAATCAGACAGCGAAAAATTTGTTTATCAATGAAGAAGAGAAAAGGGATAACATATCCAAGGATAAGATTATTAACCTTTATGAAAGATGTAGACAGCAGAAAAAACTGATCAAAACCGCATATTGGGCTTTAAATGACCAAAATTTATATGTAAAGCTCGCTGCATTGGATCTCATCCAAACCTACCCTAGTGAAGAATCAAAGGAATATCTATTTAAAGCCCTAGAAGATGAGGAAAACATAAACATTAGACAGAAAATTGTAGAATCAATAAACAAAATTGAATCAGAGATAAAAAAGATGTATACTAAAGAAGATGGAAAAATAACTATATCTGGAGCAGTAAAATATCTTAATTATTCGTAAGATTTGATATTTCGAAATTTTGTTCTAAGTCTGACATTGTTCTTATTGGAAGTTTACAAACCATGTTTTCACAGATGTAAATTACCTCATCGTCAGTTTCTTCTCTAAAGGAAAGAATCTCCCAATCCGGTGTTTCTAATGATGGGTAATATACCAATCTCATTGGAATATACTTGCTAAAAAGTTGTTTCGTTATGTTTCCTTGATTTAAAATTAAAATTTCTTTGTACTGGCCTTCGAAGTACTCTATAG
The DNA here is from genome assembly GCA_030149205.1 of Candidatus Heimdallarchaeota archaeon. Classification (GTDB taxonomy): domain Archaea; phylum Asgardarchaeota; class Heimdallarchaeia; order Heimdallarchaeales; family Kariarchaeaceae; genus WAKA01. Next base: position 156,828 of record JASBSB010000006.1, read on the forward strand.
CTTCAACAAATGTACTGGTTGCACTAGAATACACCTTGAGTAACGAAGACAGTTTATTTATAACTGTTTGCCCAATCTTGAGATAATCTTCATTTTCAAGATATCTACCAAGCTTGTAGAGCATTTGAACCAAGATACCTAATGCGGAGGGGATTGCTTCATCAGTTACTTGAACAGAATCAACTCCAACTGACTTTCTGTCAGTAGGATTATTATGATAGAACACACCTTTTTGTTGATCATAAAATCTTTCTAGGACTATTTTCAGGAGTAATTCCGATTTAGTAACATAGCTCCAATTACCTGTAATTTCATAAGCTATCACCAAAGATTTTATTAAATAGGAATAATCATCTAGAGACCCTTCAATAGTTCTTGAGTTTGAGTTATTGTGTACTCTCGACCGAACTATTATATTGTCTTCTAAATGTTTGTCAAATATTTCTTGTAATTCTTTGAGAGTTCTTGATAACAGTTCTGAATCATTAAATGTAATGGCATAGGTTAACAAAGCCTCAATCATCAGTGCATTCCAGCTTGTTATAATTTTGTTATCTAGGTCGGGCCTGACTCGCTTTAAACGTTCACTCAAGAGCATTTCAGTTGCCTTCGCAAGTTTTGTGTTTTTATCCAAATGTGCAGAATAATTTTTGGTTTTTAAAGTATTAAGAACATTCAAACCGAGTTTTTCAGGGTGATGAGGGTCTCTGAAGTTTCCCTCAGAAGATATCCCAAAATGTGAAACAACTCCATCAAAAATCTCGGGATCCTCTTCATTTTCAAGAACTGATCGGATTTGCTCCAGTGTCCATACATAATACTTTCCCTCCTCTCCTTCACTTTCTGCGTTCAACGATGCAAAAAAACCTCCAGATTCATGGTGGAGCTCATTGAACAACCAACTAATAGTCTGTTCTGAATATTTTTTGATGAAATCTCTCTTCGTAACTTGGTAAACCTCTGCGTAAATTTGTATGAGTAATGCGTTATCATATAACATTTTCTCAAAATGTGGAATCAACCAATGCTTATCCACGGAATACCTTGCCCATCCACCAGCTAATTGGTCATAAATTCCTCCTCTCACTAATTGTTCCAGAGTAAAAACCACAAAATTTGTTAATTCAACACTTTTTTCCAATGAGTGCCTAAAAAGGAATTTTAAGTTTGACACCTGAGGAAATTTAGGGGCAGAACCAAATCCACCGTCGTCAGAATCGATTTTTTCTGAGAGTGCAGCATAAGTTTCACCTATTAATGATTGAGGTTGATTTTCTTCTTGAGGTGTTTTTATTAGAGAATGTTGAAAAGAAATTAATCCAGACTTAATTTCACTCGCCTGTTGTCTGATTTTTAATTCATCAGTATTCCACATTTCCGAGATTTGTGTGATAACCTGCTTGAATGATGAAAGGCCATGAGAGGGTTCTTTTGGAAAATAAGTACCCAGGTAAAAAGGTTCCTTTTCAGCCGTCATCCAAACTGAGAGAGGCCACCCACCACCTCTTCTAAATACTAATTGATACAGCTCCTGATAAATTTTGTCTACTGCTGGATATTCTTCTCGGTCCATTTTTATATTGACAAAATTTGCATTCATAAACTTGGCAATCTCTTCATCTTCAAAGCTTTCTCTCGCTAAAACATGACACCAATGACATGATGAATATCCAATTGATAGAAATACGGGGACATTTCGCTCTGTTGCCTCAAGGAATGCCTCTTCTGAATATGGCCACCATTCAACAGGATTATCTTTGTGTTGTAATAAATAAGGACTTGATTCATTTGCAAGTTTATTCACAAAAGTTCTTTTTCCGGATCTAATTCAAGATTTGGATTAATTCAAGTTAAAATGCATGTAAATTAGGGTCTGATTATCAGCCAGACTCCAGTAACAACAATAGTTATCACAACAAACTGAACTAACGTTTTTACAACTGGAGACATACCTTTTTTCTCTGGAGGAGGCAGCTCTTCCAAATCACTTAAGTCAGTAAGTCTTGGGTCACTCTCAATAATTTCTCTTTTCTCTTCTGCTGACATTTCAGAAACAGGCTTTGAGAAAACGTTCGCACTTCCATACGCAAATTTACCCTTTTTCCCTGCTACCCCACCTCCAGAAATGCTTGCTTCATTCAATTTGTAATCTCTTAGTCTATCGGGTTTTTCAATGAAGAGTTTATAAATTACAAATGCGAAAAATATTCCCCAAAGTATCCATAGAAAACCCGGGTCAAAAAAGTTATTGGGGTCAGATCCTAACTTTATTTCTGCATTATCCGGAAAGCCATCGAAATCTGAATCCGGGTTATAAGGATTGGTCCCAGTACCCGTACCAATAACTCCAAGCCCTGGAGGGCTGACGGGTTGACCAAAAGGTGTCATCTCCATTAAATCTGGAAGTTGATCGTTGTCTGAATCTGGTGCTGTATCTACCCAAGCTCTTGATGCAAGGCCTTTATTGATATTACTTAGTTGAATCAATTTCAACCAACCTAAGACCATTGTAGACAGATAAAAAATTGAACCTATTAACAATAAAGTAAAGGAAACAACCAGAACATCTTCCTTTGCCCTTCTCCAAATTGCTCTCAAGGTATCTAATAAACCCATGACTGTTTGTTCTTTGGAATGCTTATATATGCATCGGTATTACGATGGGTTGCAATTTACTTTTCTTGTTATTATCTTAAAGGTAATCAAGAATTGATTTCTGGTCAAAGGTTTTGTTTCGGGAGTTTAGGTTGTAAAGATCAATTGGATCATCAGTACAAGATTTAAGAGGTTTAGCCACGTATTGGAGGTATTGATTGACATAATCTGCGAACTTGTCGTCATAAGAATAATGTGTCAACAGATATGAGGGGTCGATCTGTTTAACTGTTTGAATTAACTCACTAAAATTTGCGTGGGTTGATAAAGGAGCAGAAAATTCAAAAGATCTGAAGGGGAATCTTGAACTTTGACCAGTTACAATTGCTCTTGAGTGAGGTATCAACTGCATTTCCTTTGGAACCTGCTTCTCCCCTCTTGGAAGCAAAATGATTGGCTGATCTGTTGAGTTATTTGGATCAAAACTTTCTAATGGGAGAAAATTTAAGTCGATACCTTCTGATTGATAGATAGCACTCACTGTTTGAATCTTCGGGTGAACATAAATTGGAGTATCAGAAAGATTGTTGATTAATTTGATGATTTCTTGTGCACCTCCCATATGTGCAACATTAATAATAGGTAAAAAATTCGAACTAAGCTTTTGAACAACCCATTGGATTAAACCCATTCGTATGTCTGATCTACTTTTAAATTCAAGACTGGGGTTTCCATAGGTTGTCTCAGTTATCAACACATCTATATCCTCATTTGGCAGTACTGATTTATTGACACAAAGGAGATCCTCTGGACAAAAATCACCAGAAAACAATATGGTCTGTCCCTTCCTTCGAATGATCACCTGTGCCGCACCTAACAGGTGCCCAGCGGGAATTAATTCAATCTCAAACCCGTTAATTTCAAATGGATCATAAAATTCTACCAAATGATTGTTTCTTACTGATTTTTTATTTACACTGGAAAATAGCCTTTCAGTTCCTACAGTACAGTATGCATCGTTTTGACTCTTCAAACCAGCACTATGATCACTATGAGAATGTGTTACCACAATTGAATGTTTGATCGGAACATGTGTGGTTTCGGAATCCACAAAAAGTTTATCATTTCCCTCTGTAATGATCAACCCCTTGTTGAATCTAATCTCCATTCAGTTTATCTAAGACATTGGCTAATTAAGCCTTGTCAAAGAAAAAAGAACACAGTTATTCTTTATCATCAATTAGTAAACGAGTTCAAAGCCTCTTCAATTTTTCCACTGGTGGCAGGCTTTATAATATAAAAATCGACATGTATTCCTCGCTTCTGAGCATCTGAAAGTGGATCACTCGAAATCATGATCAACTTGGTTTTGGTGTTGTTCTGCCTATCAACACTGTTGATGAATCTAGCCAACTGTGTACCGTTTTGATTCGGAAGAATTTGATCTATCGTCACCAATGTGGGTTTAAGTTCCAGAAATTTCTCTTTCCCTTCCTCAGCACTACCCACCATTTCGATAACTTCATGTCCCATTTGTAAAAAATACCGCTTCAATGCTAATCTGTTGAGAGGTGAATCATCCACAATAAGTACTCTTTCCATTGTAATCATAATGATTTCTTCCTTTATTACATCTTCTATCGTATTTAGTTTTGCAATCTAATTTTCTTTAACTCAATCAAGAAATTTACAGTGCCATGAAAAGGAAGGAGAGGTATTAAATTTAGATCGGATTTTGATATAAATGATTAACTATTTTCAGAGGAAATTTTTTTAACGTAATCAGCATGTAACTTAAGGGGTAATCCCATAGAAGCACTCGTTATTTCTGCTGTGACTTCTTGATTAGATGAGTCAATACGTGTTACCTTTGCCCTCGCACCCTTAAAAGGGCCATTAATTATCTCTACCATGTCTCCCTGCTGAAGTCCCTCGATCGCAGGTCTGGGGACTAGAATATCTTGTAGTTCATCAAGATCAACTGGATTAATCGATATAGGTTTATTGGTAATTCCTCGGATAGTTGAAGTAAGTTGTTCTATTTGCGTTAGGTCTTCACCTTCTATGTAGATGTAACCTTTTGTGGAATCAGTGAACATTACAGCTGAAATAAATCCCTTGTATTGGGGAAGATCTTTTGACTTGTTTGCAAGCATCTTTGCAAGCATCTTTTCTTTTCCATTACTTGCTCGGTGAATATATACTGGCATAAGCTTAACCCAATGTAACTGCAATTATTTGATGAACTAAAAAGCCTATGGTTCCAATGAAAACTACACCTAATGCTGTGATGATAGTGGTAATTCTCAACTCTCTTTTGCTTGGCATTTTGGTGGATTTAAACAAAAGACGTTTTGAATTGTTATAATACCGTCTTGCAGTATATTGAACACTCATAATTATACTTCTCACTTAATTGTTTTAAGGATTATCATTTGTCACGATTAAAGCAAATATCTAAGTGTCAAAGAACATTGACAGAATTTTGGCTTGAAAGTTCCTCAACCTTTGATGTTCAATCTTCAGCAATTCAATAGATTCTTTGATGACCATTTGAAAAAAGGAAATGCTAACTTGGATCTCATTTTCAAAATATATAGGAAGAGCTAAGTTGCCCGTACCTAAAATTTCTACAGTGAGACTTGGTTGTATCGATTGAAACTTAGACTTTCCTAATCCTGAACTCAGAGCTATATCTCTCAAAATTTCAGCAGTTTTAAGATTTTTCACCCCAATATGAAAATTTGGAGCTTCAAAAAGAAACCACCCTGTTAAATTTGGTTCAAAATTGATATCACCAAGGTTTATTAAGTTTAATTCTGACATTGTATGAGCTTTAAAGTAAAATTTAGTGTGATATTTCGAGCGAATCTTATCCTTCCCAATAATTATCGCTCTTCCAGAACAACTAGATGTAGTATACATATCTGGAATTCTATTAACAAGATTTACTAAGGGAAGGCTAATTTCATCTACTTTGTGCTGTTCCAAAGCCATTTCTAAATTGTGTAATGAACGCTTTTTTCTGGTTAAAAACACATTTTTATCAATCATTTTAATTGGTGTTAGACACCATGCTTATCTAAACTCATCATAAATAGATTCAGCATCGACATTGTTTTCCTTAAAGGTTAGAGGTTCATCCACAGGAATCTTTCCTCTTTTTAATACTCTATCAAGATCTTCCAAAGGAGGCTGGGATTCATTTTGATAAAAAACACCTATTGGGATTTTGGTCCCCCATTCTAATCCTCTTTTGAAGGCGGAATTTATATCCTTATGATTATAGCCTTCTTCCTCATCAAGGTTATAGATTCTTTCATTATACCAATCATAGGTGTTTAGTCTGTTGAATGTAACACAAGGACTTATTGTATCAACCAAAGCGAAACCTTTATGTTTAATTGACTTAACTATTAGGTCTACAAGGTGTGCAGCCTGACCAGAAAATCCTCTGGAGACAAATGAAGCACCAGCACCTAGAGCAAGAGCAATCGGATTAATTCTTTGTTCATCCACACCTTCGGGTGTTGTTAGGGTAATATGATGCATCTGAGATGTAGGGGAAGCTTGACCAAGAGTTAAGCCATAAATTTGGTTATCCATCACAACATAGGATATGTTTAAGTTTCTCCTTGCTGCGTGCACAAAATGACCTACTCCTATTCCAAAGCCATCTCCATCTCCGCCTACCACGATAATCTTTAAATTAGGATTTGCTAAGGCAATTCCTGTTGCTACAGGTAATGCTCGACCGTGTGTAACATGAAAACCATAAGTTGACGAAAAGTGCGGGAGGTTCCCAGAACATCCTATTCCACTTACTATTACAACCTCGTTTGGGGTATACCCTAATTCAGATAGTGCTCGAGTTAGAGCTGATAAAACTCCATAATCACCACAGCCAGGGCACCATGATGGTCTTGGACCTTTAAAATCTTTGGCGGAAACTTTGGATTGGGGTTCAACTGCAGATTCTTGCATGAAATATCCTCTTCTTAATTACTTTAAGTGTGATAGCGTTAATTAAATGTATAGTTAATTTAACACCCCAGAGATTTTCTCAAAAAAAAAATATTCAGAAATTCTGACTTTAAAATAAAATTACCTATTCAAAAAAATAATTACAAAAGTCTGTAAGTTTGGTTCAAGATGAACTTTGGCATACATATAGGATTAATTATTAACCAATTATATGAATTTACAAAACATTGTCGAACATCTCAATACCCCTTGCTTAATTTTGATTGTTATTTTAATTTTGATGATTTTCACCATTTTTGAGTATTGATTTCAATCCACGGAAATAAGGTGCAGCGATTTTAATGAATTTAATGTCATTTGTTCTATAAAATGCGCTGATAAACCATGATACCATCAGCAGTAGAACTAACTCCGTCCATTTGGTGACCTTTTCTTGATCAATTCTAGAATCATTTAAACTATGAAGCTTATCTTTAACATGCTCTATTGGGTCTGAAAACTTAGATTTTCCTAAGCTGTAAAGCATAAAATAACAAAGGTCAAAATTTGGATCTCCCAATGATGCATATTCCCAATCAATTATTTTGAATGAATTGGTCTCCTCCTCGAACAGAATATTTTCTGGGTAGAAGTCCCCATGTATTAAAGTATGATTAGTAGAATACAAATTAAGGTTTAACCATCTTTCAATAGATAATCCCATAGAATTTTTGAACTTGAAATCAAATATGGGGTCAACTGAATGAAGGTCTCGTTCCGTGAGAATTTGATGTATTTTCCCTAATGTTTCAATTATGACCTCACTGTGAAGGCTGAAATTTGACCTATTAAAATTATTTTTACTGAGTTCCTTTAGGGAAAGCCAGACTTTGTAAGCCTCTGCGAGTTCAATAGTTGGCTTAATTTTGGGCTCATCTACATATTTTAAGATTATAGACTGATAAGAAGCAATTTTAAAATTCCCATAATATTTTGGGACGAGGTTTGATTTCTTATTAGAAAAATATTCATAGGCAGCTCGCTCCCTTTTGAAATAAGAATTTCTATCAGGTGGGTATAACCTAATTACAAATTTTGTATTACTATCAGAGCTAACAGTAAATTTTAAGACTGACAATCCACTATCTAACCTTGTTATCTGTCTTGGTGTTACACTAAGATGAGAAATTAGGGTGTTAGAAATTTCTTCTTTTAGTTTGTTCACTTTGATTCTCCAACAATGATTTTCCCTAATTTTACTACCAAAGAAATTTTATCCCGGTTTGAGATATATTCAATATTTTCTAGTGGAGAATTTCTTAAGGCCAACAGATCTGCGTCGTAGCCTACCTTTAACAACCCAGATTTTTTAGCTAAGCTTCCCACGGTTTTGGCCCCCATTCCCGTTGCTGAAACTAATGCATCTTCTTTTTTCATTCCAGCCTCAACCAAATATTTTAGTTCCATTGCGTTTTCTCCATGGCGAAACACTCCATTTGGACCTGAAACAAACATATCAGTACCCATCGCAATTTTTACCCCTGTTTTTATTGCTATTTTCATTGCAGATTTATGTTGCTCGTATAAGTTTTTGAGTTTCTCCATAGCATATTCTGGGACATTAGAATTTTGAGAAGAAGCAAACAACTTTTCAATGACATATCTGGTTGGTACTAGAATTGCCTTTTTTTCAACCATTAACTCAGCTAGATCCTCATCAAGATAAGTTCCATGCTCAATAGTTTTTACGCCAGCATTTAATGCAGCCTTGATTCCTGGGGATCCATGACAGTGGGCTGCGACTAATCTATCTGCTCTATGTGCCTCTTCAACTATGGTTTTTAGTTCCAAGTCAGAGAGTTGTTGATGAATTGGATGATCAAGTTCACTCATTACCCCACCAGATGCACAAACTTTGATTATCTCCGCACCCTTCCGTAGTTGCTTTCGCACACCTTTCAGACAACCGCTAACTCCATCCACCAATTCTCCCAATGGAGAGTTACCCCAAGTCCTGTAGATTTCCAATGGGATTCCATGTACATCTGAATGACCACCAGTCATACCTAAGACATTTCCCGCTCCATATATTCTTGGACCATCAATCAGACCCTCTTCGACAACTCTATTCAAATACACACCAATCCCTCCTACTTCCCTCACACTTGTTATTCCGGACGATAGTAACTCCTTGAGGTCCCATGTTGATCTTGCCGCCGCAACATAAGGATTGACCATTAACCAAGACTCAACAGAGGCTGTCAGACTACCTGAGAAGTGGCAGTGGGCTTCCCATAACCCAGGCATTAGAAATGGAACATACAGCTCTTTTTTTACACTCGGAGCATGCTCAGTTTCACCACTGTAAGTTATTTTATTTCCCTCTAGGACAACAGAACCATTTTTTATGATTTCACCGTCTCCAATAAATAATGTATCAGTATCTATTTTTAAAGCATCCATAAATTTTATAAAACTTTAACAATAAAAATACAATGCCAACAGAGTGAAAATTATACCTGTTGATAGTTCATACCTTGACGGGAAGCTATTTTGTTTTTGATTGATTCATAGGTAAGCTTAGATTTATCATCCTCATGAATTTGTGTTGATAATCCTACAAAGCTGGACGTTACGGTTTTTTTAGTACCTGCATAACTCATTCGGAGTCTTACTGATGATTCTAAGGGCATCCAGAATAAAAATAACATACGAGTGTCGTCCAAGCCAACCCTATTTTTCATAGGAAAATCATAGAGAACATATCGGGGCTCATTATCAGGGAGCTCATTCACAACCTCTTCAAAGGATTGTTCTGTCCTTTTATCAAGGACAATGTGTTCATCCTCAATTTTCAGGATCATCCCCTGTGCTTTTTTCTCAAATCTCATTTTTTCATAATCTTCGATTATGGTACTGTTCACTTCAATTCCAGTGGTACTCATAGATCTTCAAATTAAATTGAACTCAAGGTCTTTTAAGTTTTACTTGAATTTTCGACCTAGTTTTAAGATTGTTCAGGATTTTGAAAACTTGGTAGGAAGGAATAATTTTTTCTCGGTTTAAATGATCCTGAAATTGAGATATTTCTTTGAATAAAAGCCTCTGCTGCAGTTGTTCCAGCCTGGATACCCCGGAGATGAGTTCTGGCAGAATGGAAGCGAGAATAGAAATTATCTCCACCTTTGTGTGATTGTGATTCATAGATTTTTATCGCCTTGTCTCTGAGTGAAACAGTGTCACTGATATCAACCAATACTTCAGGTATATCGATTAATACAGTGGTTTCGGCTGACCAAACATTTGATACCTGATGAGCCTCTCCTTGTGTGGTGTGACTCGCCCATTCTACAGCTTCTAACACTATTTCTTGAGTGATGCGATGTTCTTTGTGATAATCGTTCGGGATATGTGTAATCACATGCTGTGGTTTGTGTTTTACAATTAATTCACTCAATTGATTTTGAATCTTTCTGCTATTTTCCCAGGTTATATTCTTTTCATTTAAGGTGATCGGCAAAGTGTTTAGTATTGAACAAGCTTCCTTGAATTCATCTTCTCTTTTAGGATCTGCTGTTATACTAACAGAAACACTTTTAGAGTATTTAGCCAGAGTTCCTCCACAGGAAAATGTTTCATCATCCTGGTGGGAAAATATACTCATAATTTTATCTTGCATTTATAATCCTCATGAGGTGAGAAGGTAATCCAGATTTTGTTTGATCCGCACGACAATCCTGCCTTGATCACGCAACATTCATCTTTGCTTGCTACCCGATTCCTCAGAAGGTGATTCATCGGAATCTGCTTGCAATTGCACCACGGTGATGATCCGTTTCAGCATCCAATGGAAGTATCGTTTCTGCTATCAGAGCCAGGTTCTCACCTGAAAGGTTTACACCTTTACCGTTCACCTTCTGGTGTCTGGACTTTCCTCAGTTTCCCGCAGGTTGCGTTCTTCTCTCCTCAAATTTCAAGTAAATTACTCTCTAATATAATCTTTGTGTTTATCAACTCATTCGGGAAATAATCTTAAATGTTTCATCGTCTACCTTATCATAAGTCACCAAAATATTCCGCTTTAACAGAGTTGTAATGACAAATATTGAATCTATAGAGAGCAAAGCTGGGTTTCCTTCTAATCTAAGTGATTTCAGTGGTAGACATGCATCCATGGGAGGTATTGATTCAAGTTGATTATTTTGTAATGATAAAGTGTCCAAAGGAAGATTGATAAGTTGATACGGAAGTGACTTTAATTTGTTTCTTGATAAATAGCAATACCTTAAGCTTTGACAGCCACCAATGGTCTCTGGGAGATGAGTTATCTGATTATCTTGAAGCCATAATGATTCTAATCCCAACAGATTACCAATCGATTCAGGTACCTGAATCAGTTCATTATTGTGTCCAAAAAGTTGCCAGAGATTTCTCATTAACCCCACCTTTGGAGGTAAAAATTTTAGTTGATTGTATTGAACCGAGAGCTTGGTGACCTTATATAACAAATCTAAATTTTCTGGGAGAGACCTCAATCTGTTGTTATTCAAAGTTAAAACCTGCAACTCTTTAAGTTTGGTTACATCCTCTGGAATAGCTCTCAAATGATTATGGGATAGGTCTAGTTTTTTTAGTTTACTCAGGTTTGAAATGTGTTCAGGAATCTCGGTGATATGATTATTTGAGAGATGGAGGTACTCAAGATTCTTTAACTCAAATAATGCTTCAGGAATCTCAGTCAATTGATTGTTTGATAGGTTTAAAGTTCGTAGATTTTTTAATTCTGAGATATTCTCAGATAAGGATAAAAGGTTATTATTTGACACAAAAAGATCTTTAAGATCTTGAAGCGCATATATTTTCTCTGGTAGACGCTTCAGGTGGTTAAAGGACAACTGTAAGCCCTGTAGACCCTGAAATTCAAATATGATGTTAGGAAGGTATCCTAACCCTAAATCTGTTAAACGTAAATAGGTGAGAACATTACCTCTGTCAAATTCAGTTCTGGGATAATCACTTACCAATCCTCTTAGGTCACTTGAAATTTGTTTTTCAAGTCTAAGTAAATTGGCAAGGTCATCCATTCTACAAGTAATTAACGTATCTTTTGATATTAAAAGCTATTCACACTTCTCAAATGGGTTATGAAAAACTCTCTTGATTGATGACAATATTTTTTCTATTGTTCCACTCTCTCTTTGGCATTGAAAAGAGTGGTTCTATACCATCAATTACCATATTTTTCATAAATTTAACCATACGAGTTCTGGTTAATAACTCACCATCTATATGTCGAATAATTCCATTAGGTCTCCAACCAGTATACGTAAACAGCAATTGTTCAAGTTGCCCAGTATAGTTTATTTCTACAATAATAGATTTTTTGATTTTATTCAATTCAGTTTTAACTTTCTCAACAGGTAGTGGAAACATATTAGTGAAAATTAAACCATTCCACTTTAATTCAGTCTGTTCATTTAACAGTTCAACAGTTTCTTCAACCGCTGTACCAATAGAACCCCACCCTATTAATGTTATATCTGCATCGTCACCATTGACCCACTCTGGTGGATCCATATCCTCAGTAGCTAATTTTTCTAATTTTCGAAACCTTTTGTCAAACATTTGGACTTTTAGTTTTCTTGCCTTGGAAAGACCTGCAGAATGTCCTGCAAGTGAGAAAGAATCTACATCATGTTCAGCACCAACAGCCACATGGATCCCATCAGGATGAGGAGCGAATAGCCTGGGTGATATTCCATCTTCAGTTAGAGCATATCTGTGATATTCTGGCTCTTCTTCAGTTGGACCTTCCCAAACCTTTCCTCTATCAATTTTCACATCAAAGTTAAATGGTTCTACATTTTGAATCCCTTCAGCCAGACCAAAATCTGAGAGAATAAAAACAGGAATTTGATACTTTTCTGCAATGTTGAATGCCTTTATAGTCAGATGATAGGCATCTGTAATATCTTTTGGTGAGAAAACGGCTCTCGGGAATTCTCCATGTGAAAGATTAATCACTGAATGTAAATCTCCCTGTTCGGTCTTGGTAGGCATTCCAGTTGATGGACCTCCTCTTTGAGCATCAACAATTACAACAGGAGTTTCAGTTATTCCTGCCAGGCCTACATTTTCAGCCATCAATGATATTCCAGGCCCTGATGTTGCTGTCATGGCCCTTACTCCCGTCCATGATGCACCTATAATCATTGCGATGGCAGCTAACTCATCTTCAGCTTGTCTTACTACGATTCCGAATTTTGAAGCGTTTTGAGAGAGGTATGTCAAAATACTTGAGGCTGGTGTGATTGGATACTGAGCAACAAATTTGAGTCCTGCTGCTGCTGCTCCAAGCGCCACAGCATGATTCCCATTAATCACGATCCCATTTGACTTTTTAAGTTTGCCTTCAGTTAAAATTAATTCGAAGTCTAGACTATCTCTTGAGAATTCAAACCCTTTTTGTAATGCTTCAACATTCATGTCAAAAAGATCTTTTCGGGGAAATCTTTTTCTTAATACTTCATGGTACGGTTCAAGTGGAAGACTAAGAATTTCCAATATCGCACCAATAGCAACTGTATTTCCTAATACAGGTTTTTTAAGATCAATCTCACGAGCAATCGTTGTGAGAGGAATCCCTAGAAGCACCAGATTTTTCTGTTCTATAACATCCATAAATTCCGTCAGATCGACCTTTCGAGTGTTATTGTAGATCAAAACACCATTAGGTTTAATCTCGTTTAAGTGGATCCCCACAGAGTTTGCATCAAGGGCAACTATCATATCGACAACGTTATCTGCTGTTGCAAAGTTTTCGCTGGATATCTCAATATGGTACCAAATATGACCTCCCCTAATAGCTGATTGATTCCCAGGGTAGCCATGTACACTATAACCCAACGTATTGAAATATTTTGTAATCAATAAACCTGTAGACTGAAGACCATCACCAGCAGCACCACCCCATTTCATGGCGAATCGTTTCAGTGGTTTGCCTGATTCAATAGGTTTCTGTGTGTCTACGTCTTTTAACACTTCTTCCAGTGAAATTGAACTCATTAATTAACCTCAACCAACTACCAAGATATTACTTTAAATACAGAACTATAATGAACCCAATTTTTGACCTATAATCATTCAATATTAAACTTGAGTGTTCAAGTAGTTGAACCCATGAGGGCTAGAAACAGGGTTATAACTTCTAATGTAAGTAGGAATATAATCTGCAAGTCCAGTCAATAAAGCTAGGTCGATCCATATCCATGATACCTCTTGTCCAAATTTCTCTTTGGTAAACCTCCCAAATTGCCAAGAAAGATATTTACTAGGGTCAGATTTATGCTGAACCTTTAACAGAGAAAGAAAGGTCGAATGTATAAATTCTCTGAGTTGTATCTCAACCTTCCTCAAGCCAGCTAGATCCTCTGACTTTTGACATGTAACCTGGTCTCTTAAGATTTTAAACAGGAACTGATTTTGCAGACTCGGGATATTCCTTTTTTCTAATTCTTTCCCTAGTTTCTCAATCCAATTTGAATTGTAAAAGGCTCTTTTATACCTGAAATAAATAGGAGTTTTTATTGGAATCGCATTAATAGCATTTGAAACCTGAGCATAGTATGCAATTTCACCAGGTCCTGAAATTCTTATCTTTATATTCAGGATGTTTTGAACTATTGCTTGTGAAGATTCAACCCTTGGCCCCAAATCTTTGATAATCGATTTCAAATCTTCCTCAGTTTTAACTAGGAACTCATAATCTTTTTTGCAAACCGAACATTGACCATAAAGTAGAAATCCGTCCTGATGCTTAGATTTTGAAATATTAACACGGTATCCCGAGCAGGGACATTCATAAGAGAAAGGTAAGTAAGATTCATCTCGTTGGGGGAGAGAGGGCTTATATCCCAATTTGATGAGCTCTTCGGTTTGCTTGTTGAATATTTTGTGAAAGTCATCTGAACAAAGAATTTTAAAGTACTGAGATGTCAGTAACTCTCTTAGATCTGGGTGGGATGTCGGAAGGAATACAATCCCAAGATCATTTATTTTATTAGATATAGTTCCCCAAATTTTGACGAAGAAATCTGGAAAGGTCTTTGAGTTAGAATGTGCAAATCTGATTAATGTTTTAATGTGGGCAAGTCGCTCATCCAATAGTTTTTTCTTGTCAACTGGTTTTACAGAACTTTTAAACCCGTTTATCGATTGATCGATCTGAAGAAAGACATTTTCTAGCCATTTTTCATCAGGAATTTCAACTCTATGGATAACAGTATCTTCCTGTACCTCTAATGAATCATTTGCATCTAGAATTACCGCATTAGGTGAGATCGGGTTTGGAAAATAAGTTCTATAGAGCTCTTTTTGATACCCATCATAATCACCAACCATAAATATTGGTGCTATCTTTTTTCCTTCAACATCTACAACTTCTGATATGGCTGAAAGAATTGATATTTTGTTTGCAATAAAACCAGGACCTCCCAAAATCACCGGTTGTTGACCAGCCATCACTGAACCAAAATTCAATCGTTGGATATTATCTTCAACTTTTTGAGAATAAATTGAGTGCTCAATATGGAAATTTCTTAACAATACCTTTAATTTGTCAAGATCGTCTGCATCAGTTTCGTTGTTTTCAAAAGAAATCTGATCAGATAGCTTGTTAATCTCTGATCCAATATTCCCCCAAAATGGATTGATTAACTCTCTCTTTTCCAAAAATAAATCATACAGGGTATTTGGATTAAGAAGATCAGAATCCTTGTTCACAAAACATAAATTTTTGATATCTTTTAATGTTCTTTCGAAGGGATAAGTTTCACCTCAGAAATTCTGATTGAAAATTTACAATTTGGGAGGATTATCTAAAAATCTTATAAGGAAGAAGGGTTAATATCCATTAATGTTTAACATGCCAAACGGTGAACTAATTCACACTGATGTTGTTGTAATAGGCGCTGGAATTGCGGGAATAAACGTAGCAAAAATCATTAAGGAGTTCACAGAAAAAGAGGTTTGGCTATTAGGGAGCCCATATGAGTCGCAGGTGGCAAAGGCTGGATACATCGTGGATTCAGATGATGTCAGCTCTCAAAAAGTTGGACAACAATTAATAAAAGAAATGTTTGAAGAGACAAAAGGTTTGGGAATTAAAACTAAAACCAGCTTAGTGACTGAAATAGAGCCTCAGGGTGAGAAAGTACTTTCAAAAACTAAATTTCAAGACTTTATCTCAGATTATATCATAATTGCAACAGGAGCAAAACAGATGAACAGCTTAATTCCAGGATTTGATGACCTGCTACACCAAGGTGTTTCTGATTGTGCTGTTTGTGATGCGAACTTGTATAAAAACAAAAAAGTTGCCTTATTTGGTAATCATGAGTACTCTCTCCAAAGTTTGAAGTTTTTGCTAAATGTTGTACCTGATGTATATTTATTATGGGAAGGGGAGAATCTATCGACAACAGAACTTCCTCTTGATAAATCCAAAATTTATTTGGGTGTAAAGAATTTACGAATTTTTGGGAATGAGGTAGTAGAAGAGGTAAAGTTTGAATCTAACAAAGAGCAGCATTCGTTAAAAATCAATGGACTCTTTGTTGAATCCAAGCCACGGTCAAACTCCACGATCTTTCAGAATTTACTTGAAGTAACAGAAAATGGAGAAATTGTTACTGATCAATATTTTAGAACCTCTGCAAAGAACATTTATGCAATAGGGGACGTGACTTCAAAAGAAAAATCTGTGGCAAGTGTATTTAATCAGCTAAAGAGTTTTAAAAATCTTGTAAAATCCAAGACTATCTTATAATTCCTTGTCCAAAAGCGTTAAAACTTGATAAGATACTGTATCCTGTGCAAATAAAATTCGGGATCATTGAAACTACAATCTTTCAAAAGCGGTTAGAGAGCATTGCTGAGGAAATGAGTAGGGTATTGAGGAGAGCCTCATACTCACCAAACATCAAAGAGAGAGCAGACTTTTCATGTGCGATATTCGACAGTGAGGGGAGATTAATGGCTCAGGCTGAGGCAATACCTGTACATCTGGGATCAATGGGGTTTGTTGCAAAGCCAGTTATAAATAAATTTCAAGGAAAATGGAGTGAGGGGGACGCAATAATCGTAAATTCACCTCGTTCTGAATTTGGTGGAACCCACCTTCCCGATATTACCTTGTTATCACCGATTTTTGTTGAAGAAAAACTGGCTTATGTGGTTGCAAATCGTGCTCATCATGCAGATGTTGGGGGTATGGCACCAGGTTCGCTTCCTGCAGATTCAGTTGAAGTGTTCCAAGAGGGTCTAATAATTCCACCAATAAGATTATTCAAAAAAGGAAGGGTAAACTTAGATGTTCTTGAATTGATTTTAGAAAACGTCAGAACCCCAGATGAAAGAAAAGGAGACCTAAACGCACAGTATGCAAGCCTATCCCTTGGTACAAGAAGGTTAAAATCAGTTTTGGGAACAAGTTCATTTTCAGAAATAGTTCAAATTAACACAAATATTTTAGATTATTCAGAATCGGCAACGAAAAAGATTCTTAAGACTTTACCAAAAGGTTCAGGGACATTTGAAGATACTTTAGATAACGATGGTTTTAGTCAATCGCCTGTGAAAATTAGATGTTATGCTAATTTGACAGATCAAGGTGAATTACTCTTTGATTTTACAGGAAGTGATTCTGAACAACTGAGTAATTGTAATGCACCGCTTTCAATCACAACCTCATGTGCTTATTATGCCACTAGACTGTTAACAGGGCCATCAGTTCCAACAAATGAAGGTTGTTTCCGCTCAGTTAAGGTTATTGCTCCGGAAAATAGTATCCTAAACCCCTCTAAAAATGCAGCAACTTCAAGCGCTAACACAGAGACCAGCCAAAGAATTGTTGATGTAATCCTTGGAGCACTCAGTCAATGGATCCCTTTAATTCCAGCTGCATCACAGGGAACCATGAATAACGTTATCCTAGGTGGGATTTACAAAGAAGAAAATTGGACAATTTATGAAACTCTAGGAGGAGGAGCTGGGGCAAATTTTGAAAATGAGGGGACATCCGCAATACAGTGTCATATGACCAATACTGAGAATACACCAATAGAAGCTCTAGAAACACAGTACCCCTTAATAATAAGAGAGTACAGGATTAGAGAGGGCTCTGGGGGATTAGGTGAAAAGGTTGGTGGAGATGGGTTAATTAGAACATATGAGTTTGTGGATAAAACTACTGTTTCGTTACAGACTGAGAGAAGAGTGTCTAACCCTTATGGCATAAAGGGAGGGAAACCTGGGGAAAAAGGTGAAAACATTCTCCTACAAAAGGGTAAAAAAGGTGAAAAATTAAGGGGTAAAACATCCTGCCGGATGGAAAGTGGTGATATGCTAATTATTAAAACCCCAGGTGGTGGAGGATACGGATCCCTTACAAAACAACCTCTCCTTTGAGTTTCTACATGAAAATGAAAATAAATATATATACTGCAAAATATCTATGAGTATAGGTTGGTTTAGAATTCTTCACAGAAATTCAAATAGGCCAGTTCAAGGAGATTTCAATGCTCATATGAACAGCAATGGTTCTAATGTAAAAACAGTAATAGTTGCGGCAGTCCCAGAAATTAACCGAAACATCTCTTCCCTCTTTGCTAAATTTAAATTTGACATCATCGGTTCTACAACCTCTCTTGATGAGGCACACACCATATTGCGAAAATCTCAACCAGAAGGGATAGTATACTTTCTTGATGTTGATATCAATGAGGTTCTTACTGCCTTCCAAATCTTTGATGAATTACCCCAGACCCCAATTCTCCTCTTAGGGCAATTAGATGCCCTTATTAAGGTTAAATTGAAAAAACTAAAAAACCCAACCATGCATTCTGATTACCCACTTAGGAATCCATTCTCTGTTTTAAATAGATTTAAGTCATTAATCCTGGGTGATACAGATAATTCTGATATCTTTGCTCTTGAATTTATCAACCATATTCTCAATGAGATTTACTTATTAACACCAAGAACATACAAAAAAACGGTGAAGGCTTTAATTACCCAAGTATTTCAGAATGTCGAGAAAAGGAACTCAAACTTTGTGTTTGATCAAAACACACTAACAATTTTTTATTCAATTGACGTTACTGAAATTAAAACTCAACAAATGATCTTACTAGTTTCGAGCTTTGCACTGAACGAATTTATCCAATTGTTAGATAAAAATATCGATGAGCATTGGAGTCATTCACTGGTTCAGGATGCGATTCTCCAAGTTCTTATAAAATTTGGAAACAAAAATCAAAAATTGCTTCAGGTTTTCATTGATCAATTTGACGACTTAGCTGAATATAAATCAACCCTAAACCTCCCAACTGGGTCAAAGGATGAACAATTAGATGTACATGTTGGACTAATTACTCTTGAGAATGATGGACCAGTCCTCAAGAAGTTCATTGGCTCTGGATCATTATTTGACCCTGTTAATGTTGCCCAGCTTGTGTTATTGGTTGGTCAAGGAGAATCTTATCGTGAAGGAATATATGGACCTGTTCCGTTTAATACCCCTGTAGGAGATTATGTCACAATAATTGCTAGTAAAAAAATGAAATCAGATACCCTAACGGATGAAAGGATGGGTGGGACAACACTCGCATTATGTGTTGGTATATTCCATAGATCTTTAGTTAAGACTATTAAAGTTAGAAAGGTATTCAAAACCATATTCTACCCCTTCCTTGAGAAGTTATCTGTAAATGATATTGATGAAAATATACTATCAAGGATTAATCAGGGGATATTGAATTATCTTCAGGATAATACTAGTTAAAATTAAATTAGAGCTTAGTCACAGTTTATTAACAAACCACTAAAATTTCCCTTATGTGGAAAATTGTTGGAGTTGATGTTGGAGGTACATTCACTGATGTGATAGCCATTGATCAAAGCTCTAGGGTTCGTGTGTTTAAAATCCCATCCACACCAGAAAATCCAATAGATGCAGTAACTAGTGCAATTGATACATTAGATGGTGACATAATTGAACTTTATCATGGAACCACAGTAGCTACTAATCATGTTCTTCAACAAAATGATGCCAACCTCGTTTTCATTACTACTCAAGGCTTTAAAGATGTAATTGAAATTGGTAGACAGAACAGACTGAATATCTATGACATTATCCCAACCCGATCAAAATCTCTGGTAAGAAGAGACCATAGAGTTGAAGTTGAAGAAAGAGTGTTAGCAACTGGGAAAATAGAAAAAGAAGTCACCGTTGAGGAATTAGATAATCTTAAAGAAAAAATCAAATTCCTGATGGATCATGATAAAATTAATGGAATTGCCATTGGATTTCTCTTTAGTTTTCTAAACCCTAGAAATGAAATATTGGTTGAGTCATCTCTTCAGTCCTTAGGGGTACCAATATCAAGATCATCAGCTATTGTTCCAGAATATCGTGAGTATGAACGCTTCAGCACAACAATCTTAGACGTATATCTTAAACCTGTACTTGAAACATATACCTTAAATTTAAGAAAGTCAATTCTCGACTCTGGAATAGTAAAAAATCTAGCAATAATGAAGTCTAGTGGCGGGTTAACATCAACAAAATCAGTATTAAAAAAACCAGTAGAGTTGTTGATTTCTGGTTTAGCAGGTGGGATGCTAGCAGCAAAACATACATCAGAATTGACTCATACTCCAAATATTCTAAGCTTGGATATTGGAGGAACTAGCACAGATTTAGGTCAGATTAAAAACTTCAATTACCAGATGAAAGATGAAATCAAAATTGCAAACACCCCGGCTTTTATTCCTGTTGTTGATGTTATTACTATAGGAGCTGGAGGAGGGTCTATTGTTGAATTAGACGGAGGGTTCCTAAAAGTCGGACCAGAAAGTGCTGGAGCAAACCCTGGTCCAATTTCGTACAATTTAGGTGGGGATAAACTTACCATTTCTGACATAAATTTAGCTTATGGAATTTTAGCTGAGAACCTTGGAGGAGGGATTGTACAATTAAATAAACCGTTAGCATTAAAAGCAATCGAAAATATGGCTAATAATTTAAAAACGGATGTAAATTCGTTTGTGGTGGGTGTTCGAAAAATTTTTCATGAAAACATTGTTGCTTCCTTAAGGCAGATTTCCACTGAGAGAGGAGAAAATCCCAATGAATTTTCTTTGTTAGGATTTGGTGGGGCTGGTCCATTACATACTGCAGAATTGGCAGATATTTTAGGAATATCAAATGTATTGATACCTCCATTTCCGGGAATTTGGTCTGCATATGGGCTATTGTTCGGAAATTATAGGTATGACATCAAAAAGACAAATTTCGAAATTCTTGATCATGTTAATGACAAAACTCTTGAAAAGAATTTTTCAGAATTGAAACAAGAATTAATTTATCAAATTGAAGACGACAGGATACAAATGGACAACGTAAAGTTTAGCGAGGTAATAGATGTAAGATTTAAAGGGCAATCTTACCATTTACCAATTGAATGGAAACAAGACAAAACTCTACTAAAAGAAGATTTTTTTGAGGAGCATAGGAAGTTATATGGGTTTGTTGACAGAGCAGAAATCGTTGAAATTGTCGCATTAAAGATGAGTGCTGTTATTGAATCTGAGAATGTTAAACTACCTAACATCAAACAAAAAACTTGGAATGAGAGTCCGGGAATGAGAAAAGTCATTGGGATTGGAAATGTTGAAATCCATGATAAGGAAGAATTTTCAATAAACTCCTTGTATCAGGGTCCATTAATAATCGAACAAGAGGACACAACAATTTGGGTTCCACCTAAATGGAAGTTTCGAGTTGATAAACTTGGGTTTGTACGCCTCACAAAGTAATAAAACGCATATTTAATCAGATTCTTTAAAAAAGGTTAAGCTCAAATAGTTAAACAAACAGATTGTTTTATTTTTGACCTTGTTTATAGTATTCACTTCCTATAATACTAAAATTAAAAGGACCATAATTCCAATCATTAAGCCAGACGTAATTAAATTGTCAAAATCAATGGTAAGATATACATAGCTATTCTTGATCTTCTTTCCTGCTATTGTAATAAAGTTTCATAGATACTCTCGTATTCAGCAATTATTTTTTCTTTGTTAAATTTCTCTATTACAAATTTCCTACCAAACTCACCAAATCTGTTCCTTAAACTTTCATCACCCATTAATTTTTCTAATGAGTTTATGGCTGATTCTACAGAATTTACCTCAAATAGGTAACCAGCAGAACCATGTACACACACCTCAGGGATGCCACCCACGTTTGTAGCCCAAACGGGGGTACCTGATGACAATCCTTCAGCAATTGTCAATCCAAATGATTCAATCTGACTCGGAGCAGCTAAAATGGAGGAAGTTGAAAACTCTATTGGGATATCTTTTGTTGGAGGCTGAAACATTATTTTATCTAAAAACCCCCCCTCTTTTGCAATCCGATGACAAATCGGTCTCTCAGGCCCGTCACCTATTAATTTAAGTTTCCAATTAGGGTAATTTTCTTGCACTTCACCAAAGATTTTCACTAAAAATGGAATTCTTTTGACCGGTCGGTAATTACTGGCTGCCACGATAACTTTTTGTTTAGGTTGATCCTTTGGAGAAAATAACTCGGTGTCTATAAAATTATAAACTGTTAACGGTGTTTTTTCAAGAGAAAATGTCTCAGTTGCAAGATTAGACAAATAATTTGAAACTGTTGTTACTTGATTTGAATTATTCAAGGCTTCTCCAACTATTTCCTTTATCGAGTCTTTGTTACCAAGTGTATGAACATCTGAACCATGAAGCGTGACAACAGATTTTGACTTAGTTCCTTTTGTTGCTAAGTATGAAGAAACTGCATTTGGGATGCCATAATGAGTGTGAATTAAATCTAAGCTATGTTCCTTTATAGCTTTTCTTATTGTATTTGCTAACGGAATTGTATAAAGTGCGCCGATCTCTTGAAATAATGGATACTTCTCCATTTCAACATTGTGAAAAAATAAATTTGGATTTCCTTGAACTTTTTCATCAAGAAATAAAGGCTTTTTGTAGGAGATAATGTGAACTTCATGCCCTTTTTGGGACAGTTCAACTGCAAGATTACTTGCAACCATCCCACTACCACCCAATGTGGGAAAGCCAACAATCCCAATCTTCACGGATGGTAAGTTTTCTGATGCTTAAAAAGAATTGTGAATTCGCTAATTGAATTCTATCACATAAATGGAACTATGAATTTGAAGACTAAAGTTATAAACTTGATTAACTAATTAAATCATTGAACAGACTAAAGATTGTTCATTACAATCAATGCGATAGAAAAAAATGTTCTGGTACAAGATTAATAAATTTAGGGGTGGCAAAGCAGGTTTCGATTAAACAGATCAAAAGAGAAGTTGTACTATCACCCTTCGCTGAAAGAGTGATATCTGCTGAAGACAAAGAAACATTTAACAAATTTGGCTTAGTGGGAATGGATTTGAGTTGGAATAAAATTGCTTCAGACCTCAACAAATACAAATCAATTTTCAATAAGGGAACACCTAGAGCATTACCATTTTTGGTTGCCGCAAATACAGTTAATTTCGGAAAACCTACAAAACTAAACACTTTGGAAGCGATAGGGAGCGCACTTTGGATTCTTGGAGAAATGGAAGGTGCTGAGAAGGTATTTCAATCTGAAAAATATGGAAAAAACTTCATTGAATTGAACTACGAGAGACTGGAGAGATATGCTAAGGCAAAAAATGCTCAAGAAGTTATTCAAACCCAGGCTGATCTCATGAAAGAGCTTTACTCAGATTTAGCCTGAAGGAACACATCATTAATTAGATCATTAATGATATCAAATACGGGTGATCCACTCGTGATAACCTCAGTCTCATTAAAGTAATCAAGAACCTTCAGTATTTTTAGTTTATTCGTAAAATCTTTGAATCTGCGACGTGTGGTGTAGGTATCTGAGGCTGTGACTATTACACAGGTGTAATCATTTCCTATGGGATTTAAAAGTAATACATAACCTTCTTGTTCTATTTTGTTTAAACTACCACTTCCTAAGACCTCTCTGGAGAAAGTTGTTATTGCACCAAGAAGAGCAGAAACCAAATATTCATCAATTTTTATCTGTGAATTTAATTTTCGAGTAAAAGCTGTTAATCCCGATGACTTCGTTATTAAGATCAACGCAGGGACCTCATCTTGCTCTCTTGGTTCGTCTGAAGAAGTTGCTTGTTGTAATTGTAAAAGATTTAATAGTCGTATCCCCTCAAAAGCACTTAACTTAGCCAAATTGTTACTTTCGAACCATGACCTAAAGCCATCAATAATACCCTCAGCCTCACTATTAAACTCCATTTCTAAACTTACTGAAACCGATTGGAGTCGTTTATTTATCAGTTGTAACTCTTTTTTCTGTTCTTCTGTGGTTTCCTCTGTTACCAGGGTTTCCGTTACCTCAAGAATGATCTGGTTTGCACCCCTTTCTCGATTTATGCATAAATTTGCGTAAGCCTCAACAATGAAGAATATCATGTTATAATATGGATTTTCTAATTTTAGGATAATGGGTCTTAAGTCGCTTAATATTTCAAGAATAAGTTTGATATCCTCTTGAGTTCCATCATTAATGAACAATCTAAAGAGAACCTCAAGATATATGATATTCAACTCTAAGATTTGAGAAAATTGATTTTCCTTCTCAGCTACTTCGATACCTTTTTCCACAATCAGTTTTGCGTCACGGAGATTTCCCTTTTTCATAAAAAATACGGAACTTGCATTAATAAACCATCCAAAGGCATATCGATCGACTATGTTGATTTGATTTACATTCTTAAGTGCAAGCACAAGCTTGTCAAGAGATGAAAAGTTATCAAAGGTGGTTTCCGCCAATCTCCCTATGAAGATTTCAGCTTCTGGAAAGCTGTTTAATTTGGAATAAAGGTTAGCGAAGTATGCAAAAGTGGCAGGTTCTTTATCATCTGTAAGTGTAAAGAGGTGTTCTGCCTTTTCTAAAAAGGTTTTTGCGAGTTTTGTGTTGTTACTTTCAAGATAAAGCTTACTTACAAGGAGAGAATAAACTAATGACATATTGTAAGTACTCATTTCGTTTAATGTCACAATCACTTGTTCTAATAATTCTCTTCCCTCCTCTCTTCTCCCCTGGACAATTTGACCAACTGCCAAATTTGCACCTACAGCACCAAATTCTCTCCTGGCCTGAATTAGAGCAAATTGATCAATTGATTCATTCCAAACTTTAAATCCAAGTGATGCTTCGTTTTTCATCATAAATTGAATGCCCTTCAAGTTGAGATATTGACCATAGTAATAGGGGTCTGAAACACTGTCAATCCAAGAATTCAAAAATTGAATTGTCTCATTAAATTTTTCAATATCTCCTGAATAAAGAGATTTTATGATAAGGAGTATATAGCCAGGTAATACAAAATTACTCAGTTGATTTTTTGGAATAACTTTCTTGAATTGACGAGAATCAGTAAATAATTCGTATTTTCTTATGAATTGATCTGCAAGATCCATATTACGTGAGTAGATCGAATTTAATCCCAATGCATAAATTATTTGTAAATATTGCAAAGTTTCAATAAAGGTCAATCCAAAAGATATGTTTTCAGTTAAACTGTCTAATTCCTCATTCAGATCCTCTTTTACTGCATCATACTGTGCTTTATAAATCAGAGACATATAATAATAAATTTTAAAATTTCTATTGTCTGTAAACTCCTGAGTTAGCTTCTCTAACATGGAATATTTTCCTTGTATGAAGTATAATTTTGCCAAAATGAATGACAAAATCTCAGAACCCTTTGTAGAAACTCGAAACGTGCTTTCCATTGCTTGGGCAAAATCAACATAAAAGTTATCAGATTTTGTTACCCTCTCCCAAGATAGAAGAAAACTATCAATTTCAGAGGCGGATAACTCATTAAAATAAAGATTAAGTTCATCTGGAATTGATAGTTTCCCTAGGTCAGCCGAAGTATACTCCATGAGGTAAGTGTTGTTAGCTATCGCTTTATATAAAGTTTCTAGGGAACTTAAAGAGTAGAAAAATTCAGTTCTAAGGTTTCTACGTTAGAATTTTTTCATCATCCTCTGTCTATTTTTAAGTCATCTGACAACTTATTTATCCATGATAAAATTTCATTAAAAGTATCTTCTCGGTTAGTTTCATTAAGATTTTCGTGAAAGTTTTCAGGAATTTCATACACCTTAGATAATTTATTTTTCACATGTTCCGTCAGTAACTTTAGTGAAACATCTTTGTTCGCTAAATGATCATCACCAGCAATTACAGCAAAAACTGGAAGATTTATATCAGGGAAATTATTGATCAGCTTTTTTTGAGCTGTAAGTAATTGACTGGCCATCTTCATACTTGATTTACTTCCTCTTAATTCGTTATGTTGGTCTCTTTGAAATTGCTCTGTAATTTTCTTATCGTGGGAAAGCATATTTGTAAAATCATCCATGGGAACCGGTTTTTTAGGCAGGATTTTTGAAACAACACTTGACACTCTTATGATTAATGGGTGAACAGGGATCGCGTTTTGATAATAAGGAGACGATAAAATTAATCCTTTGGCCCCCAAAGCTTCAATTCTTTCTGGGTACTCCATAATTAGGGAAGTTAATATTAACCCTCCCATTGAGTGACCCAGAAGGAATAGTGGAGTTTCAGAGTACTGTTTGTGAACATGTTCCAAAAAGTATAGTGAATCATTCAATAGTTGACTATAACTTTCGAAATGAGATAAATACTGTTTATGTCCTCTCAGATCATATGATACGGTTAAAAACCCGTGTTTCTTTAAATATAACCCCACATTTCTGTAATCACCAGCATGTGCCATCCCCCCATGAATCGCACAAATTACTCCTTTAATATCATCTTTAGGTTTCCAGTAATGAACATCTGTACTAAAATCATTAGAAATTTGAAGTTTTTCTATAGAAGATTCGTCAAACATGATTTAACTGAGTTTGAGAAATATTTAAATTTAAATTGAAGTTATTGGATATTTATGGGGATTTAATATAAGAGTTTACTATTTACAGTTTTTTAAATTTGAGCAACACCATATCCATTGTACGGAGTCCATGCTGTAGATGCAGTTTGGTAGGCAAGAGTGTGTAACAACCCTCTTAAAGTGGATGAACCAGTGTCTGAGAAAGTGCCTACTGGTAAATGACCATATTGACTGATTAATATTGCGATTACTCCTGTTACATGTGGTGTGGCCATAGAGGTACCTGCCCATAGAGCATAAGATGAATCTTTAAAGGTTGAAAAGATCATTTCACCTGGTGCAACAACTTCAAGATAAGATTCAGTATTCGAAAAAACTGAGACCTGATCCTTTATGTTAGAAGAACCAACAGCAATCACCTCAGGATAAGCTCCGGGGTATGAAACAGGTTCAAGTGTTGAAGTATTTCCATCACCATTGTTTCCAGCTGCTGCAACCAGCGCAACGTTATGAGAATATGCGAACTGAATTGCTGTGTGGAAAGACTGTGGTGGAACCTCACCTTGTGTGTCAAAGGACATTGAGATAATGTTTGCATCATCTTTTGTCCCTACAACTCCATCAGGCCCTCTTACTGCTGCATATATTGCTTGAGTTGCCCAACTGTATTCACCTTTACCTGTAGTACCATCAACCACCTTCATGGAATATAATTTTGCACCAGGGGCAACTCCCACTACACCTTGTCCATTCTTCAAGGCTGCGATTGTACCTGCTACATGAGTCCCATGACCACTGACGTCTGTTAATCCAGTTCCAGTGAAATCCTTACTCCAAACTACCTGACCAGCTAAGTCGGGATGTGAAGCATCAATACCACTATCAAGGACGGCAATATTTACACCAGAGCCAGTTGAGGATGTAAGAGATATCTTATTATGTAAGACTCTTTGAACTCCCCAAGGTGTTTCTGGGTTGAGATTTGCCCATGATGGTAATGAATGACCCTTTACTATATCCAAGATTGAACCTACTGATAAGTTTTTCATGGATTTGACGGTAGCTTTAAGATCTTTGAACAGAGTATTCAATGATTTCAATGAGTCTATTCTTTGCTTCAGTTCTGACTTTACGGTTTTTAATGTGTCAACAGAAAAGTTAGATTCTTCAGGGTGCTTGAGCAAGTCATTAACCCATTTTAACATTGACCGATGCATATCAACCATATTATTTCTAGCATCTTTCAGATCAGAAATTGCAGTTTTCAGATCTTTAATAGCTTGGTGAACTGTTGTAGAACCATCCCAATTTTTGGCATAATGTAATGCTACACTCCAGTAGGGAACGCTCCAGTAGGGGACACTCCAATAAGGAACGCTCCAATAAGGAACACTCCAGAAAGGAGTACTCTCAAAGGGGACGCTCCAGTAGGGTGAGTTCTCATAGGGGACACTCCAGTAGGGGACACTCCAGTAGGGGACGCTCCAATAGGGGACGCTCCAGTAGGGGACGCTCCAGTAGGGGACACTCCAGTAGGGTGAGTTCTCATAGGGGACACTCCAATAGGGGACGCTCCAGTAAGGAACACTCCAGTAGGGTGAGTTCTCATAGGGGACACTCCAATAGGGGACGCTCCAATAAGGAACGCTCCAGTAGGGTGAGTTCTCATAGGGGACACTCCAGTAGGGGACACTCCAGTAAGGAACACTCCAGTAGGGGACGCTCCAGTAAGGAACACTCCAGTAAGGAACACTCCAATAGGGGACGCTCCAGTAAGGAACACTCCAGTAGGGTGAATTCGAAAACGGAGTTGATGCAAATGCTGAACTCTTAATTCCTGCAGATGAAAAGGATTGAGGGTTATGCTGAGTTGAGTCAGCTACCACAGTTCCAATTCCTGGGAAAAGAGCACTTAGCATTACTATTGAGATGACAATGGAAAGTATTTGCCTTCTATTTATGGTAATTCCTCCTTAAAAGTCGTCGATTGACAACTAAGATGCAATGTTTAACTATTCTTACTTAATAAACTTTTTGCAGTTATTAATTGAGTAGTTATTTTTCATAAGGAAATAATTATTAAATTTATTTTTCGAATTGTTTAACATTTTTTATTTTTGCTTGTTTAATGTATTAACAAAAAATGGAGGATAAAATGACAAGAAGCATTTATATAAGCATGCGAAAAAGTTACATGTGGTTGATGGCAAAAGAAAATCAACAAAAAATTCTCTATCTAATTTTGGATCCAGCCTGAAAATTAAGAGATTAATCAGAAGAGACGTCAGTCCTAATTTTATAAATAAAAGTTTAGAAAAACACCTTTTCTATCAAATGGAGATGCCCTTTGCAGAAGCACAAGCTAAGAAGAAAGAAATTAAAACAAAAGTCAGTAGTCATCCAGTAGCTTCTCAAGTTATAATTAAAAAATTGGATCATACTGAAGATAGTGAGACTTTCTGTGAAATGTATAATGAGATATTTCTTGCTGCTCCAGATCCATCCAGGGATTTAAGTCTTGAAGAGGTCAAATTATTCGATGAGAATTTGACATTCATTGCAAAAATTGGTTCAACTTTTGCAGGATTTGTCTATTTAAATATAATTACAAGTTTTTCAGACCCTAAGGCAAAGTCTGGTATCATTGCTGGCATTGGAGTCAGACCAAGATATAGGGGAAAAAAAATTGGGCTCAAGCTCATATATCATGCTATTAAAAGTTTGGAAAAATATTCTGTAGATTATCTTGCATGTGAAGTTTATGAGAAAAATGAACCTTCTATGAAGATGTTTCTTTCTTTGGGGATGAACATTATAAATAAGATTTATCTTGAAGATGAGAATACCACAAAAAGTAACACAAATACAGGCTAAAAACAGAACTGTTATTAAAATAGGTCTAGAATAATGGGTATGGAATTATCTGAATATTTGGGTGGCATCTATCCAAAATTCATATCGGAAGAGGATTTGAAGAAGATTAAAAGGTCACCAAGGACATTTTTTAAGGATAAAACACTCCTCAGCTTGGATCTAAGTGGAATACATCTCCCGGTAATCCAAAAAAATTTTTTTGAGAAATTAACAGACCTTGAAACCCTAATTCTTGCCAATAATGATATTGAATACATTCCTGAAGGATCTTTTCAAAGTTGTGGTAAACTGCAAACGTTGGATATTTCTAACAACCCAATCTATTCTCTGCATAAAAATGCATTAGTTGGCTTGGAAAATATAAAACATATTAATTTGTCACACACACTTATCTATCAGTTTGACAACAATCAAGAGTTCCCTGAAAATTTGGAATCTTTAAATTTACGCTCAACCTTAATTAATGACCTTTTAGAAGGTGATAATCTAAGAGATTTTATAGTTAGGGTTCAAAGCAATAAAATGAATTTTATGAGAAAGGTACCTGCAAAGCAATATTTTTGGAACACTCTAAAGTTTACCTATCTTGGCTTGGGTTTTCTTCTGGTTAATCCCCTTCTAGGAGGGGTGAATTTGGGATACCTATCTCTCTCGCTAATCCTATTTGCATTTTTCGTAGGATTGGATTTAAGAGAAATTTAACGTCTAAAGATTTTTGACCAAAAACCCTTCTTATCGGACATTCCCTTTCTTTCAGGCTTATAACCTAGTTCCCTTTTATCTTCAATTGACACATCACTTTTCTTTTTACTTAAAGTTATTAAGGCTTCATAAAAAGACTTTTCACTTTTTGTTCCTTCTCCCTCATAAATTGTGTATTGTAATGGTAGGTAATTTCGCTCTGAGTCAAGTTTTTGGAGTAATTTTTGTCCCTGAAACCGTTCTTCTCTATTGGCATTTTTACCAACCCAACAATAAAGTTGGCTGTTTCCATCAACGATGAAAACATCATCTGATTTTAAGGATGACCTTGAAAGTGGAACCTCTACCACCTGAGCTTCATCAATCGAACTGGTTTGCTTAGGAGTGTGAACTTTGAACATTTTATAGGTGACCATATCAAGTTCTACATTCCTGAGAAACCCTGGGGTGTCTCCTTCTGCAATAGTGAACTCTATGCTAGAGCGAAATTCTTCAGGTTCTTCTCCTTGATTTATGGTTACTACTTCAGGTGCACCCTTTCTATCCTGATCCATTTTGTTTGAAACCCAAGCTGCGACAGTTCCCTCATCAACAGAGGAATATTTTCCTATCCAGATCCAAATTTTGGAATCTTGGTCAATGACATAAACATCACCATCTAAGAATTTAAATGCGGAATGTTTGACTTCAAGTGGTATTAATTCTTTACCTTCTACATGAAATACTTTCATTAGATAAACTTATGTTTAAACTACTTATGTTTTGTGCTATTCAATTGAACAATGTTAAATTCTTTACCTTCTAAAATATTTTTAATTTATGATCATTGAATAGGAGAGTAAGGCATCCATTTAAGATTACTGGGAAGAATCCTCTAATATTTTTCCATCCAACATTTTAATTATACGAGTCCCATATTTTGCAACTTCTGCATCATGAGTAACTAGAATAATTGTTTTACCTCGCTCATGGGCCATTTTAAGTAGCTCCATGATTTTAGCCCCTGTTTTGTGATCGAGGTCTCCAGTTGGTTCATCTGCAAATATCAATTCTGGTTCATTCATTAAGGATCGGGCAATTGAGACTCTCTGTTGTTGACCCCCTGAGAGCTTATTTGGCTCAGTTTTAGAAAATTTGCTTAATTCAACATTTTCAAGAAGTTGTAATGCTCGTTTCTTTTTAGATCCAATCTTATTTGCAGTTCCAAAATCTGCAGGAAGTCTTACGTTTTCATAAGATTGAAGAAGTGGGATCAGGTTATAATTTTGATAAATAAATGAAATAATATTCCTACGAAAGTATTGCAGGTCACCTTTTTTTGCTCTTCGCATATCAATGCCAAATACCTTAAGTATACCTCTTTCTGGTTTATCTAAACCTGCCATTAGATTGAGCAATGTTGTTTTTCCTGACCCAGATGGCCCCATTATAACCACAAATTCACCACGCTTGATTAAGAGATCAATACCTCGAATAGCATAAACTGTGTGAGTGTAAAGTTGATAAGTTTTGGTAAGATCGCTAGCGAAAACCACGACATTTTCTAGTGGTTCGTCTATATCTGCCTCTACCAAAGCATCTGAACTCATTGGAGAAAAACTAGCTATATCAACATAAATGTCTGCTAAAAATCGGAATTTTTCAAAACTGATGTAGAGTAGGTTCATTTTGTTAAGCAAATCTGAAATATTAGATGATGGGGCACCAATTTGAGAGTTACCTATCTCTTTGTTGAAATTTCTTAGGTTTTCTACATTTGCACTAATTACTTCTTCAAGTCTAATTAAGAGAAGATCTAGATCATCGAGGGATTTTGGGTTAAGTTTTTCCTCCAGAATTTTATCTATGTTGATCTTGAGTTTCCCTGCCTCTTCGTGAAGATCATTGGGGAGCTCTCTATATCTTTTTACCTGTTTCCTCGCAGAGTTCAATGAGTCTCTTATTCCAAGAGTCTTTCCAACAATAATACTGGCATATTCCATCAACTGATCTTTAATTGCTTGGTTGGGTAATACAAACTCTTTTGCGGATGTGCTATGTAAGTCATCAATAAAAACCTGTAGATGTTTAAACAATATTTCACTATATTCCAATAATTTAGGCAAATGTAATGAAGACATCTGAAGCAGCACTAATTCATCAGCTATGTTAGTTAATTGAGATGAGGGGTTTTCTAAGGAATAAGCGAGTGAACCAATTATCAAATTGTTTTCTTTAACAACTTCATGTCCCCATATAGTAACATTGGTATTTTTGTAAATCTCTTCAACTTGACTTCTTATTTCAGCAGGAATTCCTTTGATGATACCATAATGTTCATTATTCATATTGAGTAATTTTGATAAATTTCGAATAACTTTCAATGAACTTTTCAATTCCTCATCCTGGGACAATTCTTTTTCTATCTTCTTTGCAACTTTTTTTGAATGATTCCTTTGTATCTTCCTGAACTTATCTAGGAAAATTTGTCTTTGAGGACCTGATGAAAATCGCTGTACGGGAAGAGTAGCAATTGCGTAAGCAAAAATGTTAAGATCCTCCACATTCGAAGTAGTCTTGGAAAATCGTCTTTGAAATATTCTACCCCTACCAGAATCTAATGTTGATTTCAATTTAGCATTCAGATCTAGATTTTCTCTTTGATAAGGCCGGTAGGTGGGAATTATTGAAATAAAATTTATTGTTTGATCTGTCATTTAACAAGCTCTCCATTTTCTACTATTTTTCCATCATCAATTCTAATCACCCTATCACAGAGTGAACCTATGAATTCAGAATGAGTCACCAATAACAGAGTTTGTTTGTTTTCTTTATTGACCCGTCTGAATAGCTTCATTACATCCTCAGAAGAGGATAGGTCAAGGTCTCCTGTGGGTTCATCTCCTAAAATTAAAGCAGGTGTTGTAATTAATGACCTTGAAATTGCAACTCGTTGCTCCTGTCCTCCAGAAAGTTCTCTTGGGAAATGTTGCACCCTACCGCCTAGGCCAAGTTCTCTCAAGAGAGTTGTTGCTTTGGTACTTGCATTATTTAAGCTGTATCCCTGTATGAGAAGAGGAAGCATAACATTCTGTTCTGCAGTTAAATACTCTAATAAATTAAAATGTTGAAATATATATCCAATTCTGTCTCTTCTTAAAGCTGCTAGTTCTTCTTCTGATAGTTTTGTTACATCTGATTCTTCAACGAATATTT
This sequence comes from Candidatus Heimdallarchaeota archaeon, assembly GCA_030149205.1. Classification (GTDB taxonomy): domain Archaea; phylum Asgardarchaeota; class Heimdallarchaeia; order Heimdallarchaeales; family Kariarchaeaceae; genus WAKA01. The sequence continues at coordinate 190,181 of JASBSB010000006.1, forward strand.
TACCAGAAGAGACAGGGGTTAACCCACCGATAACATTTAACAAGGTAGATTTTCCAGACCCAGAAGGCCCCATCAATGCAACCATCTCACCCTCATTTATTGTCAGTGATATATCATCAAGCGCAACAACTTCATTCGTTTTACCCTGGTTATAAACTTTCTTAACATCAATTAGCTCTAACATTTTCTTCATGATTTCACCTAACCTGTATACCTCAATGCATCACTAGGAGGGATGCGTGATCCAAATAACCCTGGCAAAACAGCTGCAAGCAGTGCTGAACCTAGAGTGATAGCTATATAGATAGTAAGGATGTCTATGGGGATAAGAAGCTGAACACTGGTTCCAGCACTTCCAGATCCTGACCGTATGATCCCATAGGCGAGCACAATCCCATTAATTATACCAATCACAAGGCCTATAAGACCAGTCACTATCAACTCTAACATAACAGCATATAAGACATCACGTCTTCTGAACCCAAGGGCTCGTAACATCCCAATTTCTCGTTTTCGTTCAGCCACTGATCTGTAAGCCACAACAAATAAACCGAGGATACCTACAACGAATCCCATTGAGGTGAAAGCTTGTAGGAATCCGAAAAATCTGAATTGACCCTCAAGTTGAGCCTCAAATATTGAATAGACTGAAAATCCATAGACACCAAATAATCCATACTTAGTTCGAAAGGCAGATCCATTTTTATTTGAAAAAATTTCAATATCAGTAATTAAACGGTCGATGCTTTTACTTCTAACATCTCCTGCATTACTTTGACCGAGAAATACATTTTGTGACGTTGTTAAACCTGAATAGGCAGTTAAGTTTTGCGTCCATTGATCTGAGACGAACCAAATACCTGACCCAGCCCCTGGTGGCCCTCCTCCTTGACTTTGTGAATTCAATGGGTTTTCTCCCAAAATTGATCCCACGACGAACTCTTGTAAACCTCCTGTAGTAAGGTTTAACCAAACAGAATCCCCAGGTCTCTTCAGTTGTTTAACTTGTCCACCTTGGAAGCTTACCAGAGTATTGAGTAGGATAATAGGTCGTAAAGTACCATTTTTATTGGGGATATACGTGTTATTGCTAAGTGCCTTCCAAACGGCTTCATCTTCTTTATTCGCAGAGGGTTGCCCTTGGATATTTTTACCTGTTTCAAAGGGGGTACCTGTTTTGTTGTCCAGTAGATTGAATTTTAAAATCCAAGAACCTTTACTATCCCACAATGAATTTGAATTCACTGTTAGTAAGGTTCCTCCTCGTTTAAGTGACCCGTTTTTCTGCAGATATCCAGTTGTGGGATTTGAATAGGTGAATCCTTTCACAAAATTTAACTTAAGACCACTGTTATTACCAGGTGTCTGAAAATGGTCAGTTAACTGTTTTGAATAATTCACCGAATTGGGTATGGGTTGCCCCGTGAGAAGCATTACATCTGAACCTGAGGTTGCTGTAAGTATGACATTGTCAAACCCATATCTAAAACTATAGCTAAATGTCCCAAGAAAGATATTCAGGGTTAAGATCGTTGCAAACAGAGCAAATGTCAATGTGGATCTAACCTTCTTGCTCCTCATTTGTCTGAAAGCAACCATTGATGTCCCTCGAATTGGAGTTTTCTTGGTCCGAGCAAACAGATTAAACAACCATTCTCCCACGTTAGCAATAAAATCAAGGTTTGTTCCTATAAGGGCAATTGTCCCCACAATTAGACTAAACATCAAATAAAGAATATAGTTCAACCCTCCTGATCCAGTTTTAATCCAATCAAAAACAACAAAAATATTGAAATACGCCCAGAAAACAAGGCCTGCTGAGGCAAGAGTTAGCCCAAGCTTCTTTGATCTGTAGTAGGCCAATAATAAACTGGGTCCAACTATTAGCGTTAAAATATTTAAATAATTAGTTTCACTAGTTGTAAAGTTTGTGAACGCCTCTTGCCCCTTATAAAAAACACTGTCTTGATAAAGAAGATTCTGAAATATTGCAAGAACTGTTAAAATAGCTCCTAGGTATAAACTTTTCTTTCCAAATTTTTCAGAGCTAGGAGGCTTGATTCCTCTTAGAACCTCAGCTATATTTACACGTGATGCGTTAATCGCAGGGATAAGTCCAGTTATCTGTGAGAGAACAATACCTGCAATAAATGAGTTAATTATAATTTGAGTTGTAATCACTAAACTTAGGTCTGTTAGAGATATCCCAAAACTGTAACTAAGTATCAGGATTAAAATCTGACCATAAGCGGCCCCTCCAAGGATTCCAAACGCTGAACCAATAATACCTAGAAACAGAGATTCGGTAAGATTGGTCATGGTGATCTGGAATCTAGATGCGCCAATAGCTCTTACAATGCCTGTTTCCTTTTCTCTTGATTGTAGTGCCAATGATTGAATATTAACGATTACCAGCACAGCTGCAAACGCTATGAGACTTCCAAAGACATTTAATAACAGGGTTAAACTATCGGCAATCAGTTTAACAAAACTGTCTATTACAACTATTGAATTTGAATACTGATAAAATTGGCTAAATTGAGGTCCAATAATCAATTTAAAGGCATCACGCGTTGCATTAAATGCCATAGTTCTTTTGTCATTGGTGTTTACATCAGCCTTCCAATGAACGATAATTTGATTGATTGGATTTACACCGTAGCCAATAACTGGTAAAACTGATTTTGCTCGCTTCGATTGTAAAGCATCTTTCATGACTTGTTGAACCCAACTAAGAGGAGCTGCGATGAATCTGCTTAACTGCTCTTTACCTTTACCATTATCCTCAAACACACCTTTTACCAGAATTGATTTGTTATAAGAAATTAATGAAGATGGAATTGGGAATTTCCCGAAAGGAACTGCTAGACTATTGAATGAGCCAGAAATAGTCAGGTTCTGTCCAATAATCTTGTCATTTTTTGCAAATAGAAGATTAGCAAGAGACCGCCCGATATATACTTCTCCCGGTTTTAAATCTGAGATTTTTAATATTTGGTTATTTTTGTTTGTTAAATCTCCGAATCCTGTTTCATTTTTTGGGATACCAACAAATGGCTCTGAAATTTCTATTGTTCCCAGCAGATCATTTACCACCGTCACTGAAAACTGTAATCTTTGAGAAAGAGATCCCACATATTGGTTCACTGTTGAATTAGACCTCAACTCATTCAGATAATTTTGTGCATAAGTGTTCTTTCCAGAAGGCAAAATATTCGTGTAGGTATTGTTATCCACGAAGAAATTTGTAACCCTATTTGTTATAGCTGCATCTTTACTTCCAAGGTTATGTTTAGCTACAGCACCAAAACCTTGTGCAAGGGTGTCACTGCCAACTTGTATTCCAATAAAAAGTGAAACTCCTAAAAAAATACCTAAAAGAACTGCAAGGTTTTGAGAAGGTCTACGAAACACATACTTTCTTGAAAGACCAATAATTACCATAGTTTGAGCTGTAAACGGTATATTTAAGATTATACTTTTGTATAATTTTTAGTTTGCTATTTTTTAAAAATTTACCTACTAATAAGATTGGGCAAAATATACCATTTGAGTGCCTTTTTTCTCACAATAAATGCAGGGCCCATCAGGGGTTTCATCTATATCCTCTCTTGTTCCACGGATGGTTGCTTTGGTTTCTTCCTTTATCTTAGTTGCACAATTTAGCGATCCACACCAGTTACCACGACCAATTCCTCGGCTTGTATTCATCATCTTTTTGAGGTCATCATAAGTTTTGACATCAAATATCAATTCGTCAAGGATGTTGTTAGCTCGTTCAAGCAGAACTTTATGGATTTCTTTTTTTAGTTCATTAACTTTACTAACAACTTCAGAGTCCTTCACTGAAAACTTTTCACCAGTATCTCTACGTACAAACAATACAGATTTGTTTTTCAAATCTTTTGGCCCGACTTCTATGCGTAATGGTACTCCAAGCATTTCCCATTCGGAAAACTTCCAACCTGGTGTGTAATTTTCCCTAAAGTCTGCTTTTACTCTGATTCCAGCGTCCATCAGTTCTTTTTCAAGTTCTTTTACTCTGTCAATAACTGCTTCAGTTGACTTTTTAAAAGTAATTGGAACTAAAACCACTTGCGTTGAAGCAAACTCAGGAGGTAGAATAAGCCCCTGATCATCACCGTGTAAGGCAATAACTGCAGCTATAACTCTTGTACTCATCCCATAACAAGTTTGATAAACCAGCTTGGTTTCACCATCTTTATCCAGGAACTTAATATCAAAGACTTTGGAAAATGATTGACCTAAATTATGTGTTGTTCCAATTTGAAGTATTCGACCATCAGGGAGTAATGTATCATATGCTATGCTGTAATCTGCACCAGCAAAGGTGTCATGAGGAGGTCGTCTAAAGGTCATATATGATATTGCTAATGCATCAAAGACCCCTTGGTAGATGTCCATAGATTCTTTAATCTGCTTACTTGCATCTGATGCATCCACGTGGCATGTATGAGCCTCGCTCCATTGAAATTCACGATCTCTTAGAAGTGGCCGGGTCTCCCCAGTATCCATCCTAATAATATTACAAAATTGATTGACCTTCAATGGTAAATCAGCATGTGAATTTATCCATTGGGCATACATGTGATACATAATAGTCTCACTCGTTGGCCGCAGGGCTAACTTCTGCTTCAGTTTTGTTGTACCAACCTGTGTGACCCAAGCAACTTCTGGGACAAACCCCTCAAAATGTTCCGCTTCTCTTTCCAAAAACTCTTCAGGTATAAAAATTGGAAAGTAAGCATTCTGATGTCCAGTATTATAAAAGAAATAATTAAGTTTCGATTTTATCCCTTCCCAAATCTGGTAGCCATTGGGTAGAAGGACATTTGCCCCTTTAACTGGTGTTCGAACGTCAACAACATTTGCTCTGAGCAGTACTTCAGAGTACCACTTAGAGAAATCGGATTTAGGATTTTCTAAAGGCATAATTTTTCACCAATGTTTCGTTAGATCTTACTTTGGGAATATTTGTAAATCTAGTTAAGTGGAACGTATTCACCCATTTGTAATACCTAAGATTTTGTTGAGTTAAGGCATATTAAAGAGTTAGCTTACTTTCAATAGGTTTTTAGCTAAGCAGAAGTTTTTATAACTTTAAAACAATAGAAATTTAGAGGTTTTGATAATTCAAAACATCTTTTGAGGTGAAGTAATGAAAACAGGTGAATGCCTTCCAGTCTCTCGAAACTTATACTACAAACAATATTAAAGGAATTTGTGTAAAGTTAAGCAAATTAGAAAAACAGAATATAGGTCTGCAGGATGTGATTGATACATTCTCTCAACAAGTCATAGTTGATGCAGAATATCAATCGCTAGATGAGGAATTTCAACACACTCAGGTATTGGAATCACTTTCGAAGAACGAGAAAGAAAGAATCATTCCTACCCTTCAAATGCGTCGAACAAACTTTGAAAATTCAATTGAATACTTTAGCAACCTAAAAATGGGTTTTGCTTTGGTACCTGGTCACAAGGCGTACTTTAAGGTTCAAAAAAGGGTCACAGATCAAGTAAATTTGTTAACGACCTACCATGAATTAATTCGTTATATTGCTGTAGGTGAAAAATTACGTGATCAGCTTAGTAACAAACATTTGCTCAGGTTTAGAGATGATCAAATTCTAGAACTCTATGGTGAACACTACTCCAAAAATTCCACACTTTGGACTTTCTATGCAAACCGGTTTACGGAGGAGCTTGATGATTATATCTCAAGGAGAAATAACCAGAGGACAACAATGGAAGACATTCGAAATTCATATAGTATTTACAACTATGGAGAGTTATCAAACTCATCAAATAATTATCTACTTTATGTAGGTGTGAGTTCTAAAGAAGAATACCTTCAAGAGCTTTCTCGGTTATCTGATTTCGTCTCCTCTTCTTGACTAGAGGTTAATGGCTTTAAGATTATCCAACCTTTAAACGGGTATAGTATGAAGGCAATTAAAGCCACAATCACTCCAATGTAAAAGGAGATGGATTCTAAAACCTGGAATATCTTTAATATAAATAACAATGCTCTTGTCGAGCTTAAAAACGCCAGAGGAAGAAAGTTATGCTGTTTCCCAATAAATTGATCCAATGATGAGATATCCCCATAGATTTTGACAACGATAAGCAAAAAAGCTGAGCTTATTAGCAGGAGAAATAACACAAGATCTTCTTTAATTCGTTCTATAACAATACTAATTGAGAAGAACTTTATACTTGCACCAAAGATAATATACAGCGGAATCGCAATAAGTATAACTGAAGTATAAATTTCTGACTGAATGAAGGTGAAAGTTAACAGATCAATAATAAATTGAAAGCTTGACCTTAATCCAAGATTTGGCAGGGAGATGGGAATCTGTTCCTGTATTGAAATATACAGTATGATAAATCGATCTATAAGAAGACTAAACCAGCTTCCGATTAAGATAAAGGGGTACAGTCTTGAAAAAGCAGTGGTTACTCCACCCCAGAAGGATCTTTTCTTTGCACTCGAAGATTTTAGCGCTGATTTAAATCCACCTCGTAAAAACAATTGGACAAGGCTAAATATCGAAAATCCTTCAACAAACCCTAACATGGCAGCACTGAGCCCAATAATAAATATGAAATCTAACTGTAAAATTCGGAGTGGACTAAGAAAATTAATTTGAAGTAAGGTTCCAATAATGAACATAATATTAGAAACTGAGTTAAACGATAAGTCAGAAATACTATAATTTCTATTTCCTGTAAAAAATGTGACTGTTTGAGGGTCAAAAGCTGTTCTTTGTGTGGTGCTTAACAACAGAATTGAGTAAATGTCCCATGTTGTCCAAAGAAAGACAGGTAGTAGATAAAATAATGAAACAAAAGGTAGAACCAATAATAAGTTAGCACCTCCGAATTTTATGAACCAACTAATTAAATTAGTGAAAAATGAAGTTATGTAAACAAAGACTATGATGAAAATCAATCCCACAATAATAACTACGACATTAGTTAGCAATAATAAGAAGATGTTATCCAGATTGAATTGAGTGGTTGTGAAGTAAAGCCAATTTCCATAGAAAACGAACAAGAACAAAAGTACTGATAATAGTTTGATTAGTTTAACCCACAATGAAGATTGAAAAATAAATGGATTCGTGGGTTTTATCTCTTGAAAATTTTTCTTCGCATACCTGGTTAAAAGAATCAACGATAAAATAAATGGAAATAAGACTAACATTACGAATAAATTCAAGAAGAATAATGATCTAATTTCTGAGTACATATGCCGAAATCCCAGCAGGTAAGTTGGATCATTTGTGTTTCCCATCAGCCCTAATGCCCAAACCAAAGTTGTTGACCCCTGTAAGAAAAAGATGTTAACTAAAGCAACATCCAAGAGTATGAAAACTAACCCGACAAATAATATCTGGAGTGTAAAAAGGATCAATGTTCGAACGCTAAAAAGTTTATTTGTCCCAAATTTGTTTCTTTGACCTATAAATATAACATTCCCAAATAACAGGTTAATTAAAATAAAAAGCAACACATCGAGGAACATCAGTAGAAGATGTAAAGGTGTTACTCCTAATACATTTGGGGGATCAAGTAAAGTTTGGTTTACAAGTAAACTGGAAAAATAGAATATTAATGTAGTTAAACTAACAATGCTAAGTGGTCCTAATGACCTCTTTAGTAACTTTCGCTTTTTATTAGGGACAGATCCTTCGCTTTCGCTCTTTTTGCTCACTGATATATTATCAGCATTGAATAAATAAATTTAATGTATAGCAATTTGAAAATTCAACAGAAAATTCATTCACCATTCAATACATTATTTGAAATTTTACAGGTAATTTGTGTGTGAGTTGATTTGGAAGATTGGAGGCATGAAAGTAAACAAAATTTAGACGTTACAGAGAGATAGAAAATACAACTATTTCTTTAGAAAGTTTTTTGTTTCTCGTATAATGAGGAAGAATGAATTGCCCATAAGTTCTTTGGAGATTGATTATTATGTCAATGAGGTTTTCGATGAATTTATTATAAATAAGTTGCTAGAGGAACCAAATTTATCTCCAGGACTTCATAGTTTAATCCTTGGGGAGGATAAGTTTAACCTTTTTGTTTTGCTGCTGTTCCTCGAGTTAATCGAAAAAGGAGCAAGCCAGGAGAATATTAATTTTAATCATAATTTAGGTGAGATATTTGCCGAATTACATCAGTTTAAAAAAAGTAACAATCACCTTTTCGAAGAGAAAACTCCTGTAATACGGACTTTCATTGATAGATTAGAGTCAGATATTTATGATGACCCTCTCGGCACTCACCTCCAAGATCAATTAAAAAAGGGTGTCAGAAAAAACAGAGCTGTAAATTTCACAAACCTTTGGGTAAGTCGAAACATTTTATCTTTTATAGACAAGGGAGATAATTTTCAAGATATAATAGACCCATTCGCTGGGGATGGAAGACTCCTTTCACAAATTGTCGGTGAAAAAGGACAGAAGAAAAGAAAGGTTTTCCTGTTTGAAATTGACCTGACATCAATTGTGATTGCAATTATCAATCTGATCCTCTACAATCAACTTCAGGAAAATATCAATTTTAAATGGGGTGATACCTTTCGAATCATAAACAATGAGGCTTTGGCTGACCTCATTATAACTAACCCTCCTTTTACCAGAAATGAAAATTTGAGCAAGGATGAAACAAGATGGCTTCGAGGGAGATTCAAAGAATATAACAATTACTTTGGTCCCCATATGGGGCTTCATATATTTAGCATGTTTCTGATTCATGAATTGTTAAAAGAAGGGGGCATTTGCTTAGCTATTCTACCTGCATCCACGCTTTACTCAGATTATGGGAGAGGATTAAGGAAATTTTTTATTGACAATTTCACAGATATGAAATTTTTTCAATCCTCTGAAAATATTTCATTCTCAGATGGTAGTGATTTAAAAGAAATAATTTTTGTTGGAAAGAAGGGGAATTCAAACTTAGGAAATACATACTTCAACACTATTAATTGGAACCCTACACTCAAGAGAATTCAAGAAGAATCTTCATCTCTAGTATCTATAAATGAATTGAAAACATCATGGAATTGGATGAAGTTCTTTGAAATTGAAATCGTTGAATTAGTAAACAATTTAACATCAAATCTAAAATTAGAGACGATGGATGGAATAAAATTTACGATTAAACGTGGGATAGAGATGTATGGCCCAGAATTCTTCTTCATTCCTAACAGGAATTGGTCAATCCTAACCTCTGAAAATAAGGATTCAACAAATAATTTAACTATAGAACATGATGGAGTGACTGTTGAAATTGAATTGAAGCATGCGAAGTTATGTCTCAGAAAAACTCAATACTACAAAAAAAAGATAAGTGCAAAGGTTGAACATTTTGTACTTTCTTTCCCCTCCTCATATAAAGTCCCTAGATCGTACCTTACAAGTCAGAGAAAATATGCAACAAGCGCTCAAAAGAAATTCGGTTCAGACTGGTTCTCCCACATTCAATCTCAGATTAGAAGAAAAGAACCGTTTTCACATATTTTCGTGTCAGATAAATCTCCTCTTTCCACAGCTGGAACCTTTATTCATTATTTTGAGAACAAGTTAACGGCTTCCAAAAACTTCTATCTCATTGAAGGATCACAGAGAGTTTCAAAATTGCTTGCTGCTTGGATGTCAACCAGCTTTTTTTTCTTGATTTACTTAAACTTCAGAAGAGAAATTGGTGGAACCTATGGAAGATTACAAATTAGTGATTATAAGCGAGAAAAGCTGTTCTTGTCAGAGAAAATTCTCTTAAATTATGAACTTGAAATTTGTAAGATTTTTGATCATTATAGGAAATTGGATCTACCACCTTACAAAGAACAGTTTGGTTGGGATGAAAGAAGGAAGCTAGATGAAGTATTTCTTCGTATAATTAGAACAGAATTTAATTATCAGATTGACCTCGAATCTCTTTATTCATTAATCAACAAACGTTTGAATGAGTTACTTATTAGTGATAATTCACGAAAATAGTATATATTGAGAAAGGCAAAGAAATATTCAAGAAAAGTACCCTTCAATCAGAAATTACGTGAAAAATGTATTAGTTGTCGGGGAAAAGACAAGTCAAGTAAAGAAATTTGCTGAAACTCTCTGTGGGTCATACAAACCAACAAAATTGGCGAAATATATTTATTCATATCAAGGTATTTGGTATAAATCAAGTAAAGAAATTTTTAATATCACCTTTTTTCCATTATCTGGACACATAACCTACCTAGACACACCTAAAGGATTTGGTTGGAACGAATGTAAACCAATTGAGGTAATCCAAAACCTTAATTCTTTAAAAGTATATAACAAGAGACCTTATGTTAGCCTTTTAAACAAAACGTTAGATGGAAATGAAGAACTCTGGCTTGCTACAGACCCAGATGCAGAAGGAGATAACATAGCCTATGAGGTTATGGGGATACTCAAAAAAAACCTCACAAAAAACAAAATCACTGTTCGAAGAATATGGAATTCAAGCCTAACAAATAAAGACATTCAAGCGTCCTTTGCCAACCCAAGGGAATGGGTTGAAAACCTCGCTTTAGCAATCCAAGTTCGCAGAATTATAGACGCACTTCTCGGTTTTGCTGGCACAAGGGAACTGACCCAAGCTGCTCGTAGAAGGGCAAATGTGAAAGTTATCTCAATTGGCAGGGTACAACTTCCCACACTAAACCTCATAGTTCAGAGAGATTTTGAACATGAAACCTTTAAATCTAAACAACTTTGGGGTCTTGCTGCTATTGTTCTGGATGGAGCTAATAGTGTGAAATTTACACATATTCTTGGAAACATCCATGAGAGGGAGAAGATTGTCGATATTCAGAGTAAGCTTGCTGAGGTTTCTACAGGGGTGATAACATCAGTTACTAAAAATGAAAAGAAAGTTAAACCTCCTGAGCCAATGAACACAAACTCTGCTCTTGTTCTATTGAGTAAGGTTTTGAAAAAGACTGCAAAACAAGCAATGGAGATTATTGAGAGATTGTATGAACTAGAATTAATTTCTTACCCAAGAACTGAGAACACTAAGTTTTCTGAAGAGTTTCCACATCATGAAATACTGAATAATCTATCAAATATACAAATTTTACAACAGAAGGTCACTCAGATCAAAAATCCAATTGTAAGAAATAATGGAAGAAAAAGGGACAAGGAGGATCATGATCCAATTCATCCAACTGGGAGCCTGAAAAATATTATCAAATTAAATGATATGGAGCTTGGAGCTTGGAAAATAATCACCTTCTACTATCTCTCTTTATTTTTTCCAGATTCCTCAAGTCTCAACTATGCATTAGTTCTTGATATACAAGGGGAAAAATTTACAGCAAATTTCCGAAAAGTTTTGGCACTTGGGTGGCGTGAACTTCATTTCTGGAGTTCTGTTAAAGCTGGAATTGAAGTTTCATTTCAGGAGAAGGAAGAGGTGAGAATAAAAGAAATCATTGTAACCGAAACCAAAACTGAACCCCCAAAACGATTAACCGATGGTCAATTGTTGTTAAAGATGGAGAAGCAAAACATAGGTACTAAATCTTCAAGAGCAGAAATTATCAATTTATTGGTTCAACGGGGATACGTAAAAAGGGAGAAGAGTCAAATCAAATCAGAATTACTGGGAAGAGCATTAATCGTTTCTCTCACATCCATCTGGGATGAAATTTTAAGTGGTGGATTCACCTCTGTTGTTGAGGAGCAAGCTAATGAAATTATAGCTCAAAATTCAAGTTTCAACGAGATATTAGCAAAGTTACGGCAAAAATGTGTAGAAAATCACATGAAACTCATAAATAGAATAGATTTTTTTGTAGAAAGTTTTTCATTAGCAAAGTATCCTGAAGTTAATGAAGATAAACTTTGGAAACTTTTAGCTAGAGCCAGCGGGAGATAAAATCTCCCTGTTCTTAAAATGTAGCGGATCTCTTGTCTTAATATACACATATTCTATTAGAATTATTATTAGAAAAGTAATGACTATAAAAATCAAAGTAGCTACCTGGTGTCTACCTAAATAAACAAAAAAGAGAATTAATGTTATTCCAGTTAAAATTGAACCTAGAAGTGGAATGATTCTTTTCTGTGGAATTTGCTTCTGATGGAACAATATCACATTGGCAACCCCAAATATTAAGATAAAAGAAACAGATGCAAAACTTACGACCTGATCTAAAGTGCCTAATATTGTTAGAATGATGGTTATCGCTGAAATCACAATTAGAGCATTTTTAGGAACATTCTTATCTGTTCTTTGGTTAAAAAATTTGGGAAGAAATTTCTGTTCAGCTATTTTATCAGCAAGCCTTGACGTCGAGAACAAGGTTGCATTTATAGCAGAAGCAGTTGAGAAAAGAGCTGCAATAACAATTAGGATGAATGCTATCTCATCTACCAAAGTATTCGGAAACAGCTTTTGGGCAGCGAACCCAAGGATTGTCTCCTTATACTTATTTATCTCAGTCAAAGTAACTAAGCTACTTGTAACAATTGTCACAAAGATATAAACCACAGTTGCAATAATTACGGTCCCATAAACCCCCTTTGCAAGGTTAACTCGTGGATTCTCGATCTCCGAGTATTCATAGCTTAATAATTCAAAACCTTCAAATGAAACAAAGATAGCTGCGATAGCAACTATGAATGTAAATATTCCAAATTCTCCTGTGTTAATAGCCGTCTCAAAGTTTGCAAAACCCTTTAAGGTATAATTTGCAGAACCAAGAATGGCTATTAAGCCTACAATCCCAAATAAAGCCAATACGGAAATTTTAAAATAAACTAATACGTCTTCTGTTGAACCTGAAGTGTGTGCTCCTTTTAGGTTCACCCAAAGAAATATCAATACAACCACTGAAGAAAGTAACGGTCTGCCCCAAAATGAGAGAGTTATTCCAGTGGATTGCGTTAACACGTCAACTGCAAACGAACCAAAAGCAAAAGCATACATTGCCATGGTTCCAATATAGGCAATTAACAACATTGCAGCGGAAATCCCAGTTGCAAAATTGTTTTTATAAAAATACTCTATGAAAGTAAACGTCCCCCCTCCTTTATTTAGATGAAGAGTTAATTTTGTGTAAGAATATGCTGATAAAAGGGCAATTATCCCTGCGATAAAATATGAGAGGTAAGCGACATCTCCTGCAATCCCAATAGCTACACCTAGGGCTGCGAAGATCCCTCCACCTATAGTACCACCAAGACCCATTGCTAGAATTTCTCTTAGCCCTAGTTTGTCTTTTTCCATAAGTTATCTTATAAAATTTACTAATAAATTGTTTGATACTACAAAATTAGAAATTGACCTCTATCCTAGTATTTTTACAGACTCTTCAATTATTTTCAATAATTATTTTTTATATTTAAATGAAACAATTTTCGAAAATCAATCGAGTTGTTCATATAAGAGTACTTATAAAGAAAAGAATAGTGTCCGATGAGAGTATTGTCTCTAAATTAATTTTCGCTGGTTTAGACGCTGCGGGTAAAACTACAATTTACAAAGCCACCATGCTTGAGATGCCAGCGAAAGATTTGGAGAAATCAAAACCAACCCGGGGAATAGACCGTCATGTCTCAGATTTTATGGACTATGATTTCAGTGTATGGGATTTAGGAGGTCAGAAAACCTACCGAGAGACGTATTTATCTAGACCGGAGGTCTTCAATTCAACAAAGGCTTTGATTTTCATCGTGGATATTCAAGACACAGATCGTTTTGAAGAGGCTTACGCTTATTATGTTGACATTATGAATATCCTTGTTAACGTTGATCCGATTCCAAAAGTCTATGTCTTCTTTCATAAGTTTGATCCAGATAAAGCAAGCAGGTTAAGAGCACATTTTTTCAAGGCAACAAAGCTATTTAGACAGGCAGATACTATTACAGGCACCAAATTCACAGGATTTGCCACTTCAATTTATTCTAACAGCATACAAAAAGCGGTAAAGCGGGTACTTTGGGAAAACCTCGAGGGCTTCCAACCATCATTAGAATTTAAGAGACCAGAGAGTCAGGAGCAAGAAAACAAGGTTCCTGTGATTTCTAAGGGATCAACTAAGAAACCAGGTTTATCAAAATCCCAAATTCCCAAAGCACCAATAGTCCAACCAGTCCAAAAGGCTAAGGATGATCCTGAGGAGAAACCGCAACTGGCAACCTCATCAATACCGAAATCAAGTATGCCTGCAACTCAAACATCAGAGGGGACACAAGTATCAAGAGACAGTTCTGTCCTTGAACCATTGGAATCTAAAAGTTCACAAGCGGCAGAAACAAAAGCAATTCAAAGCGAAACTAAAACTCCATTAAAAGAAACATTCAGTGAAATTAAATCCCCTCCTGAAGAGACCACCTCACAGGTTACAAAAGAGGTTTCAGCAGAAGATGAAGTCATTTCACACAAGACATCGTTTGAAGAGGGAAAAACATATGAGGCAATTCCAAACCTTTCAGACCTTTCAACTCATATAGTTGATAAACTCTCGAACGTAATTAATAAGCGAATGCATGAGAGTCCAGAAATTCTGGCACTGGCTATTGTTGGAACTGACGGAAAAGTTCCCCTGGCCGTAACTAAGAATGAACTCGAAAAACAGAAGATTGATATTTTACAAAATGTGGTTAAGGAGTTAAACCCCAAACAATTTTTCTCGGACATTGGTGATATTGAGTATAGGGGACTTGGACATCTGACTATAGGAGATTTTGACATCTACTTCGCCAAGCTTTCTCCCGAGTATGCAATTGCAATCTTAGCGAATGATGTATCAACACCGATGTTAGAAAATTCACAGAGAATTGTTAAAACTATAAGACAGGGACTGGGTATGGTTGAGAATGATGAACCAGTTGAAGATGAACCTAAAACAAAGGATGAAAAAGCTGATTTGATTGGAGACCTTCGAAACAGACTCAAGAGAATTGGTTCCTTGAACAGTATGAATGATAAATGAAACTGAGTAGTACACAGATAGCAAAATAAAATTTAACCTAGATTTAATTTTACTCAAATGGGGGTAAACCTAACTGAGATTGCCAATTTTTTAGGAGAAATCTAAGGTGATTGAGTAACCAAACTTCCTCTTCCAAAAGGTTTGGATTTTGTTTATTTTCATTGGCATTAACTATTGCTTCCTGCAATATTTTTTTCATCCTGTTTCTCATAATCTTATTAAACGAGCCTTCAATACTAGTTAACTTCCTAATTGCCATTTTGTTATTCTCTGAACTCAGCCTTTTGATTTCTGCACGGGTTCGTTTGATAAACAGGCTGGAAGGAAGCCTGGCTAACTTTTTTTCACGTCCCTCTTCATGAGCATATTGAGCCATGGTTCTATAGTTTATTTCTTCATCACTATCAAACTCAACTAGGTCTCTCTCAAGAAGTATCTCAGCAATCCAATATGGAACCTTAGCACTTTGCCCCTCAGGGATATGGACAGAGATGTTATCGATATCAAAGGTTTCAAATTTTTTAATGCAGATTACCTGAACTGGTTCTTCCCCGAAATCAAAGTCTATACGGTTAAGTTCTTCAACAAAATCTATCAATAGCTAACAATTTGAACTCATTTAAAGAACTCTTCGAAATCATTTGAGGGATTTAGAACATGATTTATCTAAAATTTATAATTTGCTCAATGTCCCATTATTTGGTCTATACAAACCCCCTTGTTTGACTAAATCACGGATTGCTTTTTCAACAAATTCAGAAGACAGTCCGGCTTGTTCTGCCTCAGCATACACTTCACTATCCTTAAAAGGTCCAGATGAGATGTTTTGAAGATGATCAATGATTTGCATTAATCTTGAAATCTTTGACCTTCTTACCGAAGTAATACCGCTTGCAAAGGCATCATAATCCAATTGACCAGATTCTGGATCAATAGCTATTTGAGTGAGGCTATATTTTATGAGGTCTATTGCTTTCTGAGCATCCTGTTTTGTAACTGTGTCTCGTAGTGCGATCCTTGCTCTTGCCTCTGCTAATCTCACTATCCCTTCTAGCTGCCTTGCAGTAACAGGGATTGAACCGTTTCCCTCAACGTTACCTGAGTTTCTTAAGTTAACATAGAAATCTTGGATCGTGTCTACAGATTCTCTGGAAAGCTTTGGATGAGATTTTTGTTTTGCAAAAGCAATATATTTTCGTAGTTTATCAAGGTCAATTGGTGGATTTTCAATGAGATTTGAATCATAGTTGAAATGCAAGTTTAAGATATGTTCTGCTTTTGATTGGTCTTCTTTCTCATCTGGAAGGTCTCGAAGCGTAAAAATAAGATCGAAACGCGACATAATTGCAGGGGACAAATTTACATTTTCAACAAAGGTTTGATTTGGGTTATATCTTCCTAATTTGGGGTTTGCTGCTGCAAGTACCCCTGTTCGAGAATTTAAAGTTGCGACGATACCGGCCTTAGCTATACTTATGGTGTTATGACAGATTAAAGAACCAGACAGAAAGTTTTGTTGTGGTTCCACTGTTATATCATAAACATACTCTGCGTTAGAAATTTGAGAACTTTCTATTGTTTGGACATCAACAACCCTTGCCCATCCGAGCTGTAAAAGTTCACGAATCTCTTTGATTTCAGATTGTATATACACTAATACCTCACTATATTTTGAAATTAGCTGTTGGTTTTGAGATTTTAAATCAGAATAAACCAGAATCTCTTCAAGGGAATTAAGACTGGATTGTAACTTGGACTTGGACGATTGGTTTAACTTTATTGGAACAAATTCATTATCCAGTACCATTTGAAGCTCTTTAACCCTTAACGAAAAAAATTCAGGTAATGAGTCAGAATAACTGTTATCCCCATAAAGAGGAACATAGGTTGATATGGGAGTTTCTTTTGAATTTATTAGGTCAATTGATTGAGTGTTTAGATTAAAATAAAATAGGGGATGGTCATCTGTAACAACAAAAGAAATTCCATTTGAGAGCTTAATCAAAATAAACTGTTGCGGCCCTTTATGTCTTACCAACCTCATAATTTTTGAAGTTTGTTTTACTTTATCACCTAGGTCAAAGGAGTCTGTTTCAAGATATAAACCATCAACCCTTGATAAGTCGAGAATTTCACAGTTTGGAGCTGGTTCGATTTTCGTTTTATTTTCTGCAAAATATTTTTCTACAAGCTCTCCCAGCTTCCATTCAACGCCATTAATTTTTACTGGGTGATCAAAATGATAAGATTGTTGTTCCATTGCCTCATGTATAGCCGATCGATCATTGTCACTCATTTTATCAAATTCATCTATCAGACATACACCTTTATCAGCAAGAACTAACGCACCTGCCTCTAAAGTTAAATCACCTGTATCAGGGTCTCGAATCACAGCTGCCGTATTATGGATTAAAAACCCATTTCCGATAAAATTATGTGAATCTTTTACGGTCAAATCATATACAAAATCGAATTCAGACCTTACATAACTTACATCTGTAATCTTACTCCATCCCAGAGTGCTCTTTTTAAGATTGTCAATAAAATTTAACTGGTTTACAATATAGGAATGTTTTGCCTCCAACCTTCTTAATAAGTCTTTGAGAAACACTACAGTCGTAGTTGGTAAAAGTAGTTCCATGTTACGAATTATATTTTGAAGATGAGAGTAGCTAATTTTTATATTTGTGTCCTGATTTGGGTCGCCAAACAACAGTTGAGCAAGTTCTTTTTCAGTAACTGATAGCAATAATGACACCTTTCTTAAACTAGAGAAATCTACAAGTTTATGAAGCAAAGTTTGGATTTCTATCTCGGTTAATTTCGAGGATAAATTTTGGAGCAATGGAGTTTCACTTGTGACACTTTCGAGGTATTGGAGCTTAAGCTCCTGTTTCAACCCTTCAGATTTATCAAGGACATATTTTTGAATTTGTGGGTCTCCATTTACTGTCGCAATGACATCCCCTCGGCTTAAACTTTTAGATTTCATCCAGACAAATCCATTAATTGGGTCAAATGTGAAAATTGAGGTTTCTGGTGTCATTCTAACTGAGTTACCGAAAGATTCTGTGACCTGTACAAGAAAAGGTGGAGCCTTAATTTTCCAAACATTTTCAATGAGCCCCTCTTTTTGTTTTAAGTTCGCTGAATGAGTAGTTGCATTATTTCCTATTAATTCCATTGACTGTTCAAGAGGTGACTCCAAACCAACCTTTTTACTTAAGTGAAAAACAGGTTCAATTAAATCTTTTATTTTTATTAGATTCGAATTTATGGTGATTTCTGTATCTCCAGCAACACAAAGCCCTGCTGCACTCGATCCTTTCCCAGATGTGTAAACTCCACGTGGTGCGATCTTATGAACAGCTTTGAGTAACTGGGATTTTGCCACCCCAGGGTCACCAACCAATAAGATATTAGTTTGTCCCCTTGTTTTAAATCCATTCGGATGAACTTTGTCCACCCCTCCAAAGAGGAAAAACATAATTGCCTCTTTCTCCTTTTCTAGCCCCTTGATCTGAGGGGCAAGTGATTGAATAACCATATCATAAATATCTGGGGATTGAGAGAGTTCCAAAAACTCATTCTCCTCCTCCAAGGTTATCTCTGTTAGATCTGTATCTTTGTTCATCGGTTCAACAAACACTGCATCAACCCAAAGATCCAGAATAGCTTGTTTACCCTTCTTAAATCCTTCTGCATTTCTCGTTTTTACTATTCCAGTTAGAATAGCCCGATCTCCTGGTCTTACTATGTCAACTAAATCATCCATCAATCTACAGGAAATTGATTTGGGGCTAGCACCAGAAACCAACTCCTCTGGTCTCTCTTGAAGAGTTATGGACTGCCAATCAATTAAGTTGGAGTCAGCAATGGAGAGAAAAAAATCTTTACTCCTACATGTTGGCTCACTACATCTTCTGGGAGTGGAATAGTTCCCTTGCACAAGAGGAACAAGTACAGAATGTTCTGGATTTTCCCTGCAAATAAAATGTGCAGTAACCATCAGTGGTTTAATTTCAGAGGTTCTAACCACTATACCCTCAATAACTTTTAATGCACCAATCTGGTTACTTCGAATATTTCTTAACTCAATCTTTGATGGTACGTTCGTAAATCTTGCGTGAAATTTGTCTCGATTAAAGAGTGTAATTTCTTGGAAATATTCAAAATCTTCTTGTTTGATTTGATTCTCAAGAGCAAGAGTCGCTGCCTCAATTGTCTCTTCGGGGAGTTCAATTAAAGCAGAGCTTAATCCCAGCTCATGTGTTGCATCCATGAGATATAGATCATTAAAATCTATGACTAGGCTTCTTT
This sequence comes from Candidatus Heimdallarchaeota archaeon, assembly GCA_030149205.1. Taxonomy (GTDB): domain Archaea; phylum Asgardarchaeota; class Heimdallarchaeia; order Heimdallarchaeales; family Kariarchaeaceae; genus WAKA01. The sequence continues at coordinate 209,518 of JASBSB010000006.1, forward strand.
CCCCATCTTTAATCATTCTTGTAATTTCATCGTCATATCTATAACTCCCATCTTCGGCTTGGAAATTCTTGAAGAACTCCAAAAACCCGTTCATCAAATCTTGGTCAAGCATTGTATTAAGTTACCCCGTAAATTGAAGAATATATGAGTGTAATTCAATGATTCTATATTTATGATTAATCTTAGGTGGCTCAATTAAAAGTGAAGCAATAAATTTATGAAAGAACAATTTATGGTAACAAATAAAACAGACAACTATGTTTCTTTTGAGTAACTAAAGAAACCACTAGATGTCTTCATAAAATCATAACTTTTTACTGAATTTAACTGAAAAGGTTTATTTAAACGATTTCCTTACAATCTAATCAGCGTGAATTCGACCTGTCAATATCATCCTGACATAGAAGCATCCACCAATTGCCAAAAATGTAAATCTCCAATTTGTGAAATTGATCTACAAACTGAAGATCAAACGTTAATAATTTATGATAACGGGTATTTTGGACAGAAGATACCACCAAAAGACATCTGCATTCCTTGTTACCAAGCACAAAATACACCGAGTTTTAATCCTATTCTTTTGCTAAGCACAATTTTAGGTCTCTCTGTGGCTCTTGTACCTTTTTTTCAATTTGGTGGTGATGGATTTTTGTATTATTTTTGGATATTGATGTCCTCGATAATACTTTTTCCTGTTATTATTATGTTTTCTTTGAAATTAACGATTTATAATTCTAAAAAGAAATACAAAACTACCTTGATTTATGGATCTGGAAGCTGAGAAATAAAAGTAAATTGAGAGCTTTGGAAATTTTTCATATAAAGTTATTTTTCTTATTCCGTAGATTTAGTTTGATAAATCGAAAAAGGATGATATACAATTTCGGAATGATTTATTTAACTTCGTACAGAAAAAAATGACAATAATTTTTTGATTTTTTGAGTAAACTCAGATATGTACTGAAAAAGATTTAATTAGTCAAAGAGAGGATTGTATGTATGAGCAACACGACAGTTTGTGCTTATCATCCAGACAGATATGCAGTCAATATCTGTGAACGTTGCAGAAGTCCAATCTGTGCAAATGATCTCAGAGTATATCGAAAAACGAGAACAGAATGGGTGGGTGAAGTTGCAACTGAGAGTGTAGAAAGTTTTAATTATTGTCTCCCCTGTTTTGCTGACCAAACTACTCAGGATGTGAACCCTTCAGGAGTACTAATTATAGCTAGTGTAATTATTGTATTATTTCTAGCCTTTTTTCAAATTGCCTCAAGAGATTTTGCCGGGTTTTTTATTTTGTTTGCTCTTGCTGCAGTTATTATCACTCTAGTGGGCTATTTAAACAAAAAAAGTAAAGCTGAAAAAGCTCAATCAGAACTTATGATGTTTCAACAGGGTCTTGAGAGCTATGACAAAGGCAGTAAAAGAAATTCAAATACACATTTAACCTCTAGCCATAATAAGTTGGAGATTAATTGCTTCCAGTGTGGACAGATTTTGCAAAAAGGAGATAGATTCTGTAACAACTGTGGAGATTCCACTGAAGATGAGAAAATGGTGTTTGGAGAATTCTAAAATGAAACATTATTGTACTAACCTGGATTAAGGTACAATACATTGATTTGAAAGATCAATTTAGAAATTATATCCCTAGAAATTGAAAATTTTAGTTGTTTGTTCTAAAGAGATCCACGTTGATCTTCTCTATTTTATTTTGAAATAATAGATAACAACTGTGAAGAAGATGTGTTAATTTAACCTATTAAACTGCAAAAATTTTTAAAATGGAAGGAAATAGAGCCTCATGTACTCAGGAGAGCTCGTAATTTTAAGACTACTTGATAAGACGTATATAGACTCAATGACTGCACAGATGAGAGAATATAACTCACTAAAATCAGTTGGGAGGGTCTTTCCAATATCAAGGAGTATTGAGGAAAATTTTGTTGAACACACCCTTAATCAGTACAAAAAGGGATCTGGTTATTATTTCGCAATGGTAAACAAAAACACCGATGAGCTTCTGGGTACCTGCTCATTAGACAATATCGATCCTAAGGATAGGAGAGGTGTCTTGGGAATATTGATTTTTCAGGCAAAAAACCAAAACATGGGATATGGGACTGACGCCATGAAACTGTTATTATGGTTTGGTTTCACAGCGTTAAATCTTCACAGAATTGAACTGACGGTTTTCGATTTTAATGAGATTGCTATCCATGTATATGAAAAAGTAGGATTTACAAAAGTTGGGAGAAAAAGAGAGGCATACTTTGTTGATGGGGTGTATAATGATGTATTGGTTATGGATATATTAGAGGGAGAGTATTATTCAAACCATCCCAGAGGTAGTAAACCTCCATGGGAATGAAATTAAGAATTTACTTTTAAAAGACTCTAGAGTGAATAATTATAAATGAAGAATTTAGGGTAACACAGAGAAAGATTTGAGATGGATATTGATGAGTTAGATTTAGATTTTCAGTTTAAAGAGATACTTAAGACTCATGGAATAGAATCACTTTTTCCTCCTCAAGCGGATGCTATTAGATCTGGACTTCTTGAAGGGAAAAATCATGTCGTAGCCATACCAACAGCAAGTGGTAAGACTCTAATTGCAATCTTAGCAATTGTAAATAGACTATTAAAATATCGAGGGAAAGCTGTATACCTGGCACCATTACGAGCTTTAGCTTCAGAGAAATACGATGAGATTCGAGAATTTGTCACTCCTCTGGGATTATCTGTGGGAATCGCAACTGGTGACTTAGATTCTGAAAAGGAATGGGTGGGAAACAAAGATATTATAATAGCTACCAATGAGAAATTTGACTCATTCATTAGACAGAGAAAATTTTGGCTTAACGACATTGATATAATAATTTCAGACGAAATACATGTGATCAATGATAATAAAAGAGGACCTGTTTTGGAGGTTGTACTATCACAGATCAAACAAAAACTCCCCACTTGTCAAATAATTGCTCTTTCAGCAACAATAAGTAACTCCTCTGAGTTAGCTGAATGGTTGGGAGCTGAGTTAATTACATCTGAATGGCGACCGGTTAGTCTAAAGGAGGGTATCTGGGAGTCTGGAACCATTTATTTTGATGACAGAACAAAAACTGATGAGGGAAGACCTTCCTCAAGAACCCCATATGTGGATCTTGCGATCAATGGTGTAAATCAAGGTGGACAAAGTTTGGTGTTTTGTAACACCAGAAATAGTGTGATCCAAACAGCAAAAAAGATAGCAGAAAAATATTCTAAGTCTTTAAATGAAGTTGAGAGGGAAAATCTTGAAGGACTAAAGAAATTGGTTCTTGCAACTGGTGAGAAAACTAAACTTAGTCAGGATCTGGCAGATTTAATCTCTCAAGGTGTAGCATTCCACCATGCAGGGTTGCATAATAAACATAGAAAGATAATTGAGAAGGCGTTTAAACAGAGGAAAATCAAGATTCTGACTGCTTCTCCCACACTTTGTCTTGACGGATCTACTGAAATTATGGTGGGGTTAAATTCGACAAGGCTAGACAGTACAGGTACTAAAACAACAACATTCTCGGTTCATGATAACAGGATCGATTGTGAAAGTGGAGTGAATGTCCTAAGGAACTATAATGATCAATATATGCTGTCTATTTCAACTAAAGACGGAAGGACATTAACTGGAACAGGTAACCATAAAATTATGGTTCAACGTGGGTTAAGAAGACAATTAATACCTTTGAAAGATGTTAAGGAATCAGACCTTTTGATTTCGGCATTAAAGTTACCATTTAAGCAGACCATTAATAGATTCTCCGAACTCACTAGTAGGAAGAATTTAAGTAAGTCAACAGGTTTTATTGACCTTTCACTTGACAATGAGCTTGGATTTTTATTCGCAATATTTTACCTCTGTGAAATGCCCTATGATTTTAACGGATGCTTAGTAATTAGTGTAAAAAATCTCCCAACATTGAATAAATATTCAAAAGAAGTAGAGAATCTCTCTCAGAAATTTAAGAAGAGTATCCTTGAAGTAAAGAGGTCAAACGAGGAACTTACCTTCATTTTACATGGTTGGTTGGCTAAATTCGTTATTGACACCCAGATAAAGGAAGGATTATTCCCTAGTAAGTTTCATCAAGCTCCTCCAGCTTTTCTTGTAAGTTTCACAAGGTATTTTTTACAAAGTGGTAACCCTTTAGAATACAGCATAAAAGTCAGAAATCATAAATTAGCAAAGAATTTGAGAAATTTATTCTTGCTTTTTGGTATCGTTCTAAGTGTTTCTAAGAATACAATAACTTTCAAAGAGTCAATAAGCACAGTATTATCAAAGATACAGCTCTCTAGTCTAACTGATAAGGGCGAGTTAGGGCAGATACCAATACTAAATATTTCTGAGACCCAGATACAAGAAATGGTCTACGATGTTCAAGTTCGAACACCTGAGAATAATTTTCTATTTCTTGCAAATGGATTTGTCGTTCATAATTCAGCTGGAGTTAATACACCAAGTAGGAGGGTAATCATTAGATCCTTACATAGATATACCTCAGGATTTGGAAATCAATATATCCCGGTATTGGAGTATAAGCAGATGGCTGGAAGAGCTGGGAGACCTAAATATGACGATTATGGGGAATCTATTCTCCTTGCCAAGAATGAGATGGAAAAAGATGAGCTAATGAACAGGTATGTGACTGCTGAAACTGAAATGATATTCTCTAAACTAGGGTCAGAACCCTCGTTGAGAATGCATCTGTTGTCCTTTATAGTTTCAGGAGATGTGTTTGACTTTGATTCCGCCTTGGATATGATATCAACAACATTTTATGGTTACCAAAATTCAGATCAGCTGTTTTTTATTGAAGAGACTGTAGAACGAACCTTTAATGTTTTAACGGAGGCCAAGTTGATTTCAAGTACTGAGCCCTACACACCCACCCCATTTGGACGAAAGGTAAACGAGTTATATCTTGATCCACTTTCCGCACAAATAATCAAGGAGGGATTGCAGCAGGTTGGGAATAAATATTTATCAGATATTGTTTATTTCCACCTTCTTACGACTACCCCAAATGTACGAACTTTTTATGTAAGGGAGAAAGAGATGGAGGAAGTAATTGGTTTGGTCGAAGAATGGAGCAATAAAATCATCACACCTGAAAGCTTAGATAGTGAGATCAGGTGGGATTTTCTATTACAAGAAATGAAAACCGCCCAGGTCTTAATCGAGTGGATAAATGAAACTAGTGAGTCAGATCTACTGGAAAGATATAATGTAACCTCTGGAGATTTGTATAATATTATTAATACAATGGAATGGTTGTTAAGGTCCTCTGAGGAGATTTCAAAACTATTTAAGCTCAATAAACATGCAGAAAGGTTGAAGAAACTGAACAAACGTCTTAAGTACGGTATTTCTGAAGAACTAATCTCCTTGACAGAGATCCATCTTATTGGGAGAAAGCGTGCGAGAATTCTGTACAACATGGGAATTAAATCAGTTAAAGACTTTATTACTCATCCTCGACCCTCCTTAGCCAAAGCATTAGGACCAAAGAACCTAGAAGCCATACTGAGAACTTTGGACAATACCTCAATCTCAGATGACAATGTAGAGGAATTAATAGAGGAAGACTTTGATTTAGAGGAAGACACAGAAATCAATCAAAAGGGTTTAGAGTTCTTTTTTGGATGAGAGCTGTTGGTATAGATATTTTGATTACGTAATATTTAAAACTCTAATGTTTATTTAAAATTAATGAAATTTAAGCTGTTATTCGTTCCACTAGGTTTACTAGTGAGTAACCTGTTGTTATCTGTTAGTGCAGATCCTCATTCAGGGGCGAGTTCAGTTTCCTTTAATGCGGTTGTTCCTATAATAACACTTGCTGTCCTTGGATTTGCATCGACAAAACTAATAAAAAGAGAACCAAAAGAACTAAACGAATAGAACTATATCTGATTCCTTTAGAAATAACTATGAGCCAGAAACAATTAAGTGCCGAGGATATATTATTCCGACAAGGGATTAAAACACTTTATGGGTGAAAATCATCTTGAATCACCTACCAGATTAAAAGTGTTAAGAGATGCCTTTTCCAATCAATCAACACTTTCTGTGAAATGGAAAGAAGCTAGGGATGCCACTCAAACCGAGCTTGAAACAACTCATTCAATCACACATATTGAAGAAATAGAGGAATCTCAAAATCACCAGTTCACAGAATTCACCCCTGATACAATTGCAAATGAGTTTACATACGAAGCAGCTTTATCCGCAGCGGGTGGAACAATTCAAGCAGCTCTATATGCCTTTGAAAAAAAACAGATCACTTTTGCAATGCTTAGACCTCCAGGTCATCATGCAACACATTCTGCTGCAATGGGATTTTGTTTCTTTAATAATGTAGCAATTGCAGCTAACATTTTAAGAACCGAAAAAAATTTAGATAAAATTGTAATCCTAGACATCGATAATCACCATGGAAACGGAACACAAAGTCTTTTTTACCAGACCCCTGAGGTATTATATATTAGTCTACACGCACACCCAGCCTTTGCCTATCCTGGTACGGGATTATGTACAGAAACAGGAGATGGCCTAGGATCTGGATTTAATATAAATATCCCTCTAACTTATCACATTGATGACAAAAACTACCTTTTAGCCATAGATGAAATAGTTCTTCCAATAATTAACATTTATGATCCTCAAATGATGTTGATCTCATTAGGTTTGGACGGTTTACAAAATGACCCCTATGGAGCGTTATCTCTCTCTCCAGATGGGTTTTATGAGATTGGTAATAAACTAACTCAACTAAATGTCGTCAAAAATGGAAGAGTATCAGTAGTTTTAGAGGGAGGGTATAATTATGAAGACATGGGAAGAGCTACGGTTAACTTTTTTGAGGGAATAGAAGGAGTAGAGAGGGTAATTTCTCAGGAAGAATCTGATATCGACCCCGAGTTTATACGAATTCTCCGCAAGGTAAAAGGTATTCAACGGGGATATTGGATTGGATTATAATTGATCGTTTATTTAGATAAGGGGTTTCTAGCAAATTTTCAGAAGAGTTGATGTGCGAAAATTTAATTCAAAAACACATCAGCTACAGCTAATTTGATTTGGATGCTTGCCAAACCAACCAAAACTTTTAAATAATCATTTTTTCCACAGGTGTTTGCTCAATTATGGTAACAAAACTGTCAATTTGTTGGAGAATTTCCCCATTTGCATTTTGGACAGTTAATTTTGAGCTGAGCTAATAAATCAAAAATTTAAATTGAAAACCTAATGAGCTTAAAGACAGTTTTTTTTAATAAAAATTTTTAATATTTGGTTCCCTTTTTTTAAGAGCTGCTTATAGAACATAATCAACTCCAACACTAATCACAAGAAAAATGAAATTCAGAAGAGTTAATCTTACTTCAGTAGATGCCTACTACTTCCTTAGGTCAGACCAGATGAGTCTTATATTGTTGCCAATAATTTTAAAATGGGAAAAGGCTAACCTAACCATATCCCAAATGCTACTTTTGCAGGGTATATTTGCAATAGCAATTACTTTGTTAGAGGTTCCAACCGGTGTAATTTCAGACAAATTGACAAGGACTTTGGTGTTGAAGGCAGGATACACCTTAGTCTTTCTTGGAACTATTTTGTACTGGGGAAGCAACTCTTTCAGCGGATTCTTGATCGCTGAATTAATATTTGCACTAGCCCTTAGTCTAATCTCTGGAACTCTGAATGCTTATTTATTTGAGTACTTGGTCTCAGAACAAAAAGAAGCAAAAGCTAAATCAATTTTTAGTAAATCCTTAAGTCTGAGACTAGGAACAAGTGTCATAGGAATTTTGCTAGGAGGTTCCATCTATGAATTGAATAATAACATCCCTTTTGCCATGGCAAGCATCATAGCATGGATGAAATTAAGCGTCACTTTCCTCATTCCAAAGGTAGAAAATTCAATTCAACATAATGAAAACGCGGTTAGGAAAGGAGATAACCTGATAATCAAAGCAATACATGCAGTTGTCTATAATTCGAGGATATTGCAGGTGTTTCTTTTAACTCTATTCATAATCGTTCCTTTTAAAATCCAGTTCTGGACCTACAAACCTCTCATGAGTGGATTTGGATTTAGTTTAGAATTAATTGGTCTCTTATTTGCTTTGTTGAACTGTGTGGCAATTCTATTTTCTTACCTGGCTAAAAAGATATCAATCAGTCCTCTAAATGTGTTTATTATCATTAGTTTAGGGATATTTGGTCTTTGGATGTTAGCACTGTCGACTGAGTTTGGTCCACTTCTTATTGGAATGATAATAGCACAAGTGTTGAGAGGTGGGGTTCAACCAGTCTTACAGGTTGAATTGCAAAAAAGTCTGAGCAATGACATTAGAGCGACAGTAGCAAGTTTAATCTCGATGGTCTCAAATTTGGTTTTTGGAATGTTGACATTTGTTTATAATTTAAACAATTTGAACATAGGCCAAGTAAATTGGTTGACTGCCTCCCTAACTATGCTTCTAGCTCTGTTATTTGGAATTCCTTCTCTAATGAGGATAATAGTTGACAATAAGGTTGTTAAGGTTCAAAAACCCAAACCGTTAAGCTAAGGTATGTAAATTACAGAGTTTGGTTTTCCAAAAATAATTTGGATCTTTGGATCTCTCTTTTCTAACTTTCTAATGTATGCTCGAACAGTAGATTGTGGAACCTGCAAAAGTTTTGCAAGTTGGGTAGTTGTGAAAGGTTTATTTTCATGGTTTATTAAGAACTGGTGGATTTTTTCAATTATTAACCCTCTAACGGGTTCCTTCCCATCTACTGTCTCTTGTTTTGGAAGGTCTCCTCTTAAAATTGAGTCTACATAATTAAATCTTTGTTCCTTCTTTAAATTTCTTATGCGGGGTATCTTTTCAACTAACATCGCATATAATTGAATCGCCTCTACAGTATATTGAGTTTGACTTATCTCCATCATCTCAGCGTATCGCTTAACAGTATCTAGTGTTTCTGCAGACCATCTTTGAGAAATTGAGATTTTCTTAGATTTTGTTGGCAATTGAGAGGTATTCATAATGTGAGAATTTATGTTCTTTGGTCAAGATTCAATCTAGTAACAATGAGTCCCGGACCATCGATTAATTTAACCTTATTTACTACTTAAGTTAGGACAATTATTTTTTGTACATCAAAAATTCAAACTCTTATCAATTAGTTTTATCCAACCCTGCTCAAAAAAGATTTTTAACTCTAAATGCTGTTGAAACAAGAGGATAAACTCAGATATGCTGATAACCGATACTCTATCAAACGAAGATACAATTTTGCCTCAATTAAGAATAAACTTTGAATATCCAAATGACTGGTCTGAAAATATCATTACCTTACAAAAATTATATCTCGATAAACATGAGTTAAACTCTCCACCACGTGCGTTCAATGAGACTATTGAACTTTTGAAAAATTATGCAAGGACTTCGTTGATGCTGGAAAATGAAAAGAGTATTGAGGCTTTGGTTTGGGCTAGTATTGGATTACTGGAGATATATCTGCTGGCACAAAACCCTCAAATTACAGAGCTCTTCTTAACCAAAATCGGTTCAGCCATTTTTATCAACCATCATGAATATGGTCGCTGTAAAACAGACCTTTTTTTTACGGAGAATCTCTGGTATGCCATCAAAAACAGGGTAGAATTTGAAACCGGTCAAGCACTCACTCCTCTTTCACCAGCGTTGAAGGTGGGATTAGTGAGTTCAATCGGAGCTCTACGTATTTCAATTCAAGTTGAACCTCTTTCTCCTGAAGGACCAACTATGAATATACGAAGGCTACCATCTAAACCAATTACCTTGGAATCATTGGTTTCTCAGGGTCAGCTTTCAAATAGAATTTCCGAATTATTAATGGATTCGCTAAATCAAAGAAAGAATATTATCATAGCAGGAGAACCCGCATCAGGAAAAACCACCTTAGCTAATTCATTACTTTTAAATGTTGATCCAACATGGAGATTAATTGTTATTGAGGATGCCCGAGAACTGATAATAGACCATAACAACCATCCATTAACAACCAGGTTCTCTATGCCAAGCGTTGGTGCGGATTCCCGATATTCTCAACGTGCCAATGAAATCGCCAGGCTACTACATAGATCCCCAGATTATGTGTTCTTGGGAGAGATTCAGAACAAAGATGACAGTCTAGCTACATTTGAAGGATTTGCAGCTGGTCTAAGAGGGATTGCAACAACTCACGGAAAAAACTTGGAATCTTTATTATCAAGATGGACAAACAGTCATGGAATGCCATACCAATTGCTCAGCTCAATTGACCTGATAGTTTTTACACGTAGAATTTTTCACGATGGGAAGATTGATTTGAAAGCTGACAAAGTATATTGTCGAAAAGAAGGAATTAGGTTTGATGGATTTTCAGAGGTAATGGAACTTGGATCTTGATAAATATTTTCAAGAGTTACCAAATTTGCCCCTAGAGGCGAGGATATTTTTGATCTCAAACATTAGTATAGTTTTGTTCACTGTAACTCTTTTCATTTTTACATCAAGCCAACTATTCCAGGAATTTAATAATTTCATATTGTTATTAAGTCTGACTTTACTTAGTTTTGGTTTATACATAGGAGTGATCCTTCATTTCGAGCAAAAAAGGTTAGAACTCGACAGAAAAAGATCTTCTTGGCTCCTAGGTCTTCTGCAAAGGGGAATTCTGTCAAAGGTGATGGTATCACCATCAAATATATGGTATCTAGCCACAGTTACGAACCGAATTGACCTCACAAGTTTTAGAGCGAGTGAGCTAGGGATAGAAAAGGTTCAAATCCCTGATGTTGAGACTTTTCCCCCAGATTTAGAGTTAGCTGAGCGAGAACTGACTAAAGTTGAGGAAAGATCCTCAATTTTATTGTCGATTGTTGTTTTCATTCCTATTATGTTTGCTTTATTAAACATGTTTAGACGAACGGAGATTTATTTGGCTCTTTTGGAGGGTCAGGTGGCATTAATATTTGGAGCTTCACTTTTGTATTATTTCCGTCAGATGACCAATTTATCCGGATGGGAGAAAACCGTTTCTAGATTAAATTTACTCAAAGATGATATCATCGTTTTAGGAAAGCGAAATTTGATAAATAAAACAGATATTTTTGAAAAACCAAGATCCTTAGAAATAGGAATGGAATTAAACAAACTGGAGGGGTCTCCAGCTCTAGAAACCCTTGCAACTATAATAAATATCGCAACAAGCCTACCTAGGGAACTAAGAGAGAGGTTTATTGATAGAACTCTTGAAGATTTGAAAGATTTACCAAAGGAAGAAAAGTTAGTTGACATTCGTTGGAAGGCGTTTAGAGCAAGAGTCATCTTTATGATAACAACCGCAGTCGCTATTGTGGGGTTAATTTCTGGGATCAGTTCATTTATTGTCCCGAAGCTTGTGTTTGCCTCCTTACCTATAGGGTCAACGCCATATATAGAATTTATCATTTTTACTCTCTCAATAACACTTAGTGGGTTACTCGCTAGACTATGGTTCCAGTGGAAGGAAGTCATCAATTGGGTAATTGTTTGGAGCTTGGAATTTTGGATTTTTCGCTATTTTGCAATACTGATTCTTCAATAAATTGGAGTCCAATTAACTATAACACAGATAACTCAATTTGGGAATACTTGTTATTGGCCAAACTCCAGCATTTTACAGCTGTTGTATTCGAATTTTGGTCAAGTTTCAATATAAGATAATAAAGATTGGGTACTGAATACAAGAGATCCGTTTTTGATGGAATTGCCTTCCCATTTGGGTGGGAATGGAATATCCCCATCAATTCCAGACCCAATGCCGTTTGTTTTTCTTCTATTGACAAAAGTTCAAATGGATCAATCAGATACTCAGTCCTAGGTGAAGTTGAGATGTTCTTTACAAATATGACTCGATCTACGATTAGACTGTCGTCAGGAAACGAAAAAACAAGAGCACACGATTCATTAGGTAGGTTTGTCTTAGATTTATTGACGAGTTGCCGAAATATATGTCTTGGGAGAACAATTACTTTTTTTTCTCCATCTCCCAACTCTTAACTTTGAATTTATTTGAGTTCCAAAATCTCATTCCACCTTCAGTGACAGCTCTAGCTGAAAGAGATTTATTAGGATAAAGTTCTTCAGCATACTTTACGAGTCTAGATGCTAAACCACTTCTTCGAAAGTCTAATCTGACATAAAGGGACTGCAAGTGTACTTTCTCTCCTTTTACATCAGTGTCCAAAATCCCGATTAGCTCATGGTCAGTAAAGGCTAGAATAACAGATGTTCCTTGACCATTATTGACCTTCTGATTAATTTCATCCCCAGAATTTCTTAAAAAATCAGGGACAGTTTCATCTTTGCTGGCAATTAGTGCAAAGTCATATATTGCTCCACTGTCTTCAGAGGTTGCAACTCTCAATGTAATTTTCGAGGCATCTAATGGTTTCATACAATATTAGTAACCTTAAGCTTTATTAGGTTTTATTCATTCTAACCTACAATTCTTCCCATTCAAGCCAAAATTTCATGCGTTAGACTACGTTTGTAATTTTTTTGATCACCAGATCATTACTTAGTACTTCTACTGCTTTGTTGAACCCATGTTCAGTTAATTGGTTTAAGATATCAAATATCTCCAAGACAAATTCAAGATCATCTGAATTCAACATTTCTTCAGCCATTTTTTGAATGGTACCTTCAACACCAAATTTTTTATAATACACTTGTTGAGACCGTCTCAACCATCTACCAAAGGCCTTGAATGCCTCCTCTGTGGTTCGAGCACCAGAGAATTCCAAGAAGTACTCATCTTTAATTGTGAAGTCTTGAGAGATCAATTCCAAATTTACATGCCAATCGTGTCTAACACTAGGAAGTTCAAGGATTTCCATAAAATACTCCTTCCAGGTTAGTTCTGGCTTTGGGTTTAACAAAGTTACAGGTGTGAAATTTCTGTTTTTATCAACAATTATCATTCGTATTCCCCAAAGACTACTTTCCTTAGGAGCAATAAGGAGGTCACTCACCAATAATCTCTCCTTGATTTTCTGTATTGTATTACTAAGTAAAAGAACTATAGATGAACGGATTTTGGTTATCTGTTTTGTACGTAAGGCTTGATGAATAGCCTCAGAGGGAAGCATGCTTAAAGAAAACATGAGTCGCTCGTCACCTTCCTGTAGGGTTCCATTAGTCCAGAATTCAAGATCAAATGTTTCATTAAGCACGATGTAAGGGCTTGGATTGCCTAATAACATAGTCCCAAGGTTTGTAATCTCTCCCCTTAACATGTCTTCTGAAAGTTGTCCAGTTAATCGCCACTCCACATTACTTTCACGAAAAATATCTCCAAGTATTTCGACCATTACCCTGGTCATTTGTCCCTCTCGTTTCACATGATGTAATAATTTCTCAAAAAATAGCATGACTTGTAATATTTTTTTACCCTTAATATCTGTAGATTCTACCAACTGTTCAAACAAAGCCACAACAGCTGGTTCTTTAGATTGACTTTCTTCTTCCTCCTCTTCAGAGGTAGTCTCTTGATCAAAGAGGTCTAGGGTCTCAATCTCTTTTAAATCATCAAAAGCTGCTAGGAGCTCATCCTCACTGATACCAAACTCATTAAGAACATCATCCTCCTGTTTTGGGATCCCCTGTGAACCCAAAGTCTCTAATTCGGAAAATGGGTTAGTTTTATCCAAGATGTTGGGATCCTCCTCAACCTTTACCTGAGAAAGTCTTTTGTTTCTTTGTTTTGGTGGTTCATGGACTTGCCACAGTGCCTCAACATCAACTTCTTCTTCAACTTTAACCAACTGATCGATCTGCTCATCAATTATGTCAATGATCCTAAAATATGACCAGAGATATGGTATATTCTTAAAAATATCTCGATATAATTTTAGATTCTCCTTTGCCTTGCTGACTGTTGTACTGAACAGAATTGGTTCTTGTTTCCACTCAGTGTATTCATCTAATTCTACAGACTTCTCCTTATGTTTCTTCCTTGGAAATGCTTCTCTACGCTTTTTCGCATCTGAAACATCAAAAAGCATGTACCAGGCAATTGGGAAAAAAGTGTTTGATGAAAAAGCAGGTAAAAACTTGTTTTCTTTACCTTTTTTTATCGCAGGGATAGGGTCTTCCCCAATGTAAAGAAAACTCATAATTTACTTACAACCTTTGTCTTATTAATTTTTGTCCAAGAGAAATGATTTACAGCTCTTTTTTGCCTTCCCTCCAACTATAAAACCCTTGCCCAGATTTTCGACCTAGTTTGCCCTCTTGCACCATTTTCTTCAGAAGATGCGGAATATCAAATGCTGGAGAAACAGACTTAGAATTGATGTATTCTGCTATACTTAACCGCGTATCTAAACCTACATAATCCGTTAGCTCTAAAGGTCCCATTGGGAATCCATATCCTAATACCATTGCTGTGTCAATGTCCTGCGGGGAAGCAACGCCTTGTTCTAGCATCCTAATTGCTTCCAATCCTAACACAACCCCCAGCCTAGAAGTTGCAAAGCCAGGTACGTCTTTTACTAAAATGGGAGATTTCCCAATTTCTTTCGCAAATTGCATAATTGAATTGATCAATGATTTTGAAGTGAATTTAGAGGGAATTACTTCAATTAGAGATTTTAAGATGGGAGGATTGAACCAATGCATACCTATAACATTATTGGGAACAGGCAAATCCTCTGTCAGATCAGTTATAGAAAGTGAAGAAGTGTTGGTTGCAATTGGTGTCGAGGGAAATGTTGATTGAAGTTCTCTAAATAAACTTCTTTTGAGAGAGAAAGATTCTGAGACTGCTTCAAGTATGATTTCTGGCTTTGAAGAACTTACATCTTCTATTTGTTTAATATAGGTAATTTTTGTTAGCAAATTCTGTAAATTTTCAACTTCACCCTTTAGTTCCAATCGATTTAACCTTTTTTCTATTTCAATTCTTGATAATTCTAATTGTTTGTCATTTATATCCATTAAAGACACATTTAGCCCCTTAATCAATAGATTTAATGCGATTCCTCTACCCATTAAACCCCCTCCAATAATTAGACAATTTTCATATTGCACATACTTCAGTTTTTGGACGGTTTTTATTTTGTTTCTAACCTAAACATAACAAACGCCCATTAATTTATACATAGATTATTTTTCACAAACTTCACCGATGAGTTTATAATGTATAAAAGGTAATTTTAAGCTGATAAGATGGTTAAACTGGATGAGTATATTATTGAATATAATTCACCAAGACAAAAAAAGAAAAAGGTCACCAATAAGCAGATAGTAGAAATAAAAAGTGCTGTGAAAACTGAAAATTTGCAGAAGCTCTATGAATTACTCTCAGTGGATATAGCTGTTGGACTGACCGATTTAGAGAGATTATCATCAAAGTTAAAACACCTTGCACCGAGTAAAAAATTTGAATTGATTGATTCTTTTTTAAGCGGTGATAAATTGTTAGGAAAGCTAATCGCTGGGAAGTTAATGTTACAAACAAAATATTGGAGCGTATCTGAGAGCAGGTTTTGGGAGATACTACAAAACTTCTTTAATGATTCATTCTGGATGGTGAGAGAAATCGCTGCAGAGTGTTTAGCAGAGGCATGTATCTGCAACCATTCCTTATTAGAAAAATTTGGAGAGTTCATGGACAAAAAAAGTTTACAGGTAAGAATCGGAACCTCTAATTCGATTAAATATATGATTAAAGATCAAGAGATACTTCACGACCTTTTCCCAGTCCTTTTGAAATATTTAGATGACCCAAATTTAAATGTTAAAACAAATATTTCTATTTATGGAATTGGAACAAACGGGTTGAAACATAATCCAGATGATATTCTGAAATGGATTTCACAAATTAAAGCAAAGGTTGAAGATGAAAAAGCCCGTTCGAGCCTGCTTAATGTTTTTACGACCCAATACGGTATTGAGTATCCAGAACAAGCTCTAGATCTGGTAGATGCCTTCCTTGATGATCCAAGAGATTTGGTAAGACGTACAAGAGAATCTGTGGTTCGTGCCTTGTATAATTCAAATTTTGACAGAATCCAAGCATGGTTTAACAGCCACCCTGAACACCCTGAAGCAATGGGGCATTGGGCGTCTATAGAAGCAGATTACATATCAAATCTAGATAAGGTAAATTTTTAATTAATCAAAAGGTTTTAGAGGTTTTAATTCAGCTAATTGGTCTGAAAATGATTGCAACGGATCGAGTAAGTCCTTTTTATTAGAGGAGTGAATTTCATCTTCAGAATGATCGTTCTTTGTGTAAAACGGAACTACTTCAGGGGAGATCGATGATAAGTTCATCTTATCGTTTTCTTTAATAATTTGCTTTTGCTTTTCTGCCTCTAAATTTAAAAAGGAGATTATTTTAGATACGAGAGTGTTATATTCCTTCAGTGTTTTTTTCTTATGCCAGAACTCTATCTCACGCTGTTGATGGTCAATATTTTTTAATTTAGACAGATATCCATCCATTTCCTTGTAGAACCTCCCAGATTGTTTGGTAATTTTAAGAATTAGTTTCTTAAGGTTGGTTGCATTTTGGATGGAAGGATCAGACAATGTATCTTGCATAGCGATTAAAAATGAGTCCAATATTGATTGAGACAATTTAGGAACTGGGATTTGGTTTACCCCAGAAATAACTTTAAGATTACTAAGGTACACAGTCAGATGAAGAAAATATTTATTCAAATGTTCCATGAAAGTAGATCTAGATCCTTCGTCTCTTTCGGTGTTTTGTAGAAAATCAATAATTAAAAGCTCTGCATTAGCAAAGTTGTTGAATAAATCAAGGGTATCAGATTCCACAGCAAGAATAGTTTCATTAATATCACGAATTTGAGTTAATGTTTCTAATTGTCCGAACTTAGATATTGATAAACTTCTATTAATTCCACCTGATCGTTTTGAAAGCAGGTTATTTAGACTTTGAAGCGTTTTGTATCGTATTGATGCCAATGCTGATTCAGCTTTGTTTACCAGTTCGTGGTTTAATCCTTGAACCTGATAACTTTGTTCAAGGTCTAATTGTTCCTCCCAAAAACGATTTATTTCTTCCAAGGTCAGAAAATCTTTCTGTCTTGAAACGTTAAGGATTGAAAAGGTTAGTTTCATAACATGGTTTTCTCTAGATCTCAGAGATTTGACTTTTGCAGATTCTCTATTGATTTCATCCCTTATTTGTTTAGACTTGATTTTTTCAGTTTCTCTCTTACTGGCTTTTGAACTTCGTGAATTATCTATTTTGATGTTAGTATCAATTTGTTTACCAGTTTGCTGTGATTGTTTTGAACTAGTACTCCTTAACCCAGTTCCACAGAATCTGCAAAATTTTGCATTCCGTAAATTATTAGTCTGACAATTTGGACATGAAATAAAATCTGAACTATTAGCCACAAACTTAAATTTACCTACATGTTAATAAGGGTTAACACTTCAGAACAGAATTTATTCCAAAATTTCCTGAGAATCTTGTAGACTTTATAATCCTAAGAAGGATTCTATCTTGTTGAAAATAGGAATTATCGGGCTTGGATCTATAGGGAGTGTCCTTGCGGTGTATTTAGCTGAAAACAATCAAGTGACAGCAGTTCTAAAAGATGCTAAATCTGAATTGCATGATGTTTCAATTTATGGGGCGGATGAAAAATCTCAAAAAATAATGATAACCTCTTGGGCAGAACTTCATAATGACAGAAATTTTATCGAAGGTTCACAGATAATTTTTGTGACGACACAATCCCAACACACAGAATTGGTGGCTGCAGAGCTTTCAACACTAATTCCAAGCAACGTAACTGTCGTAAGTATGCAAAATGGGACAAAAAATTATCAGAAGTTAAGAAAGTATCTCCCACTAAACCCTGTGGTGCTAGGTAGCGTATGGTGGTCAGCAACAAAGGTAAACGAGTTTCTCACGTATTACCATAGAAAAGCAATAACATATTTAGGGAATCATTCCACCGACAATTTAGCAAAAAATAAACATGTATCTGAAGTTTTTAATCAATTGAAGCTGAATTTTGAGGTAGAAATTTCTACCCCAATAGATAAAATCCTTTACCAGAAGTTAGCATTGAATGTTGTTGCGCCTTGCCTGGCTTTGATGAAACTCCCTTATCCAGAAGGGCTAAATGTGGATGCTATGAGAGAGCTCACAACCTTGGTGTTTTTTGAGGCGCTGAAGGTTTTAGATGCATGTGCAATTCCAACAAACTCTCCAGATTTACAAAGATTCAAAACTGGCTTGCTTCATCCAACTCTGAATCAAAGTAAACCAAGTCCACATAAGGTCTCTACACAGATTTCTATTGAGAAATATGGTGGAGAGGGAAGTAATGCTGGTGTTTTGATTGGCGAGATTATAGAATTAGCAGATAGTACCCGAGTGGAGGTGCCACATTTGAAGAGACTTTTGACGTATATAATTAAACTACAGAGAGACTACTCTCCTTTGACAGAGGAGGATGTTAATAGATTGATAAAGTCAGGGGAACTATGAGTCATGAATTAATTGAGAATTCTATACCTCAATTATCCTCAGGTTTATATTAATTCAGGATAACAATGGTACAGATTAAGATGGGTTTTCAGGTTACAAATCTTACAGATTTTATGGGGAATTCCATGAATACGTTAAAGAGAGCTGCAAAAGATCCTTTGGGATATCTTAAGAGCTGGCCTGCAAGGAGCTCCTTGTGGCCTTTAACATTTGGTATCATGTGTTGTGCACTTGAGATGATGGCTTCAGGTACTGGAAGATTTGATGGTGAGAGATTTGGTGTAATCTATCGACCATCACCCAGGCAGAGTGATGCAATTATTGTCAATGGACCAGTTTCACACAAACTTGCACCTAGATTAAGACTCTTGTGGGATCAGATACCAGAACCCAAATGGGCAATTGCTATGGGAGAATGTGCAACTTCAGGTGGTCCTTTTTGGGAGGCTTACAGTATAATCGGAGGCGCAGATGAAATTATCCCTATCGATGTATATCTCCCAGGATGTCCTGTGCGTCCTGAAGCATTGTTTTTTGGGATTGGAAAACTTCAACAAAAAATTGATGCTGGAAAGAACTGGCAAAGACCAATAGTTCCAGAATTTGTTGATGAAGAAGGTCAAAAGCTTGTTGACGGAATCGAAAACAAAGCTGGTTGGGAAAATATGCCTATTGAAGTGGTCGAATCTATCCCTGCTCAAGGCCCATTGGCAACTACTGGAAGTATACAAGAATTTGATGAGTCCAGAAACAAATACCCTCATCCTGAACAAATCACTGAAGCGAGAAATTAAGTTTAAATAGATATTATTTAGCTATAATTAATGACTTTTAATGTGGGAATCATTGGGGCTGGTACAATAGGAAAAAGGCTTGCAAAGGTTTTCAAGGAAAATAAAGAAGTAAACATCACACATATCTGTGACATAGCATTTGATAGGGCAAAAGAACTTTCAGAGACTGTTGGTGGGACTCCTTGCACTGATTTTAAAGAGATTATTGGTGATCCATCTGTTGATTTTGTTTATATTGGGGTTCCACCCGAACTCCACAATCCAATTGCGCTTGCTGCTATTGAGGGAGGAAAAGCTGTCATTTGTGAAAAACCGCTTGCTGGAACCAATCTCGAGGGTTTGGAAATGGTTAATGCTGCAAAATCTACTGAGAGTATCACAACAGTAAATTTACCCTTTAGGTTTTCGACCGGTTTCAACAGATTGAGAGAGCTGATTTCAAATGGTGAACTTGGCAAGATAAAATTTATAGAATTAAGATTTAGATTTCCTCAATGGCCAAGACCTTGGCAAAATGTCCAATGGCTCAGTTTAAAAGAGAATGGAGGGCCATTAAGAGAGGTAGGAACTCATTTTCTTTTTGCTTTGTTAGAACTCTTTGGAGATGCAGCAAGAGTCATGGGCTTTGTTGAATATCCAGATGATGTTCATTCAGAATCCAAAGCTTTAGGGTTAATCGAAATGGAAAACGGGGTTAAATGTACTTTAAGCTTGTTAACCCCTTCAGCTGAACCTGAAGAGAACAGTTTGACAGTCTATGGAGAGTCAAAAACAGTTAGATTTACCTCATGGTTTAGATTGGAAGAGATTCGAACTTCTGAAACAATTGTTATTTCTGATGTTCGTAATTCATCCGAATCTGAGATGGTCAATGAGTTTGTTAAAAATTTCAATAATAAAGTTGAATACAAGGGAGTTAGTTTTTTAGAAGCTTATAAAGCACTGAAAATGGTCAATGGTCTATTTGAATCCAATGGAAGTTGGATTGAGATGTGAATAAAAGTACCCCAATGAAGCTAAGTAACATTTATTATTCATTAAATCTAAGAAAAATTACAGAGGGCTGTGAATGGAGATAGAAGAAGTCAACCCAATAGAAGTGATTGAACGTGACTCTATCTTATTCTTAGGGGAAATTTTTGGTTCCAGAATCTATTGGGCTCAATATTTTGACACAAAGCAAGACCTTAATGAAAATGAGATTCGAAATCTGATGCTGGAAGCCCAAAGTCAGGTTTTTCATGGGCGACAGGAGGAAGGGAGTGCCAGAAAGTTTAGGGATGGAAAACTGCTATATTTCTTGGACAAGGAGGATAACAAGACAAGAATTTATTGTCTTTTTACCAGGGCAGAAAGAGTTCCAAAATCTGTGAAAACTGCATTTAAACTGGTAATAGACAGAGGAGGAGTATATTCAGCAAGAAGATTTTTCATCGAGGTACTTCAGTTGATTGATGACCCAGAATTACGTCAACAGGAGGAAAATGCGGCTATCCGAGATATCTCACAAATAGATTTTGATAACTCAATTGATGCAAATCTTATTGGAAAGATCCTACGATTAATTAAGAAATCGCACCAGGTTACACCTAACCTTTTGGACCAGATTCATCTTTGGGCATATGAAACCCTCCAACAGCTAGAGATCCAAGGAGTGGGGCATGACAACGATATTGCATTAGATGGTATCTACAAGGTAGCACAAACCTATAATTCACAAGAGGTCTTTCATCTCGGTTTGGAGTTATTTAAGAGAATCCTTCCACTTGCACTAAACAATGAAAGATTTGACTTATACCTGACCGCACAGATTGAGATTGCTGCTATCTATTACAGGCATTTTCCTGAGTTTGGTCATTTGGTTATCAATTTACTGACAAATGAGAACGTTAGAAAGGAAATGTTCACTGAGATTTCACCAACAGATAAACAAAAATATTTCACGTTACTGGGAGAATCCTATCTATATACTGGTGACTTCAATAACGCTAAAGAAAACTTCATATCGGCAACTAAGGTGTCTGGCGATATACTTGATCCTAGCTGGAATGCTGTAGCTCATAGCTTTTTAGGGAGAGATGCTGAGTCTGAATTTCAATTGTCTGATGCTGTTCAGCATTACCTCACAGCAGCATCATTATCATTCAGTGCTGGCGATATCGGTACCTCAACAGAAAACAAGGACAGAGCCGGAAAATGTCTGATACTTCAAGCAGAGTGGGAGACAAAGGCAGCAATGATTGCAAGAATGGATTCTAACAGGGACAAATCCAGTTATCTTGGTTGGCACAGTCTGAAACTGTTAATTGAGGGATTTTTACATTTAAACACTCCCTCAAGGTCAAAAATTCTGCCGATTGTTAGCGAAGTATTAGAATATTCTCGATATCTTCTGGATATCCCGGGATACAAGAGACGTAATTTTGCCTTTATTAGGAAAGCTGAGAAGACTATTTTTGGGTTTATGAACAAACAACAGGATTTGAGTTTAGAAATTAATTCTTTGAATCGATTGTTAAATGAAATAAACAAAAATATCCCCATTGCCCCACCTACTATTTTAGTTATTACACCAGATGGGAGATTGATATTAAGTGGAACCTTCAGACGCACCGGTTGGAGTCCAACTGACCTACAGGACGTTATTTTCAGTGGGGTGTTGTCTGCGATAATGGCAGTGATTAGTGAGGTTTCTCATGATACTTCAGTGCTGAGAACCATCGATGCAGGAGATACTAAAATTATCCTAGAACCATCAGAAACGGTGGTACTTGTATTTCTGATGGATAGAGAAATTCGTGAGATAAGACCACTGCTCAGATCATTAACCAAGGAGATAGAAGAGAGATTTAGTGATCAGCTTAAGTTTTGGGATGGAAATCAGATGATATCTGAAGAATTAAAGAATATTATTTCAAAGCGAGTTGTTCATTTAATAAGATAAGTTTGTTAGTGTAATTATAATTGTTTCTCAATAATTAGAATCTCGTAAATTGATATTTGTTGATTTATACCAGCATTTGAGGCTTAATATGTAATTGTGATTTAAAGTTATTAGCTTTTAATTCTTTATGTAATTATGATCTTATTTGAGATTATATGCATCTGTATACAGATTTTGGACCACTGTCATTGTATTCTTTTCTTCCTACCCATTGCTTATTGAAGGTTTTGAGTGAGGCAAGAATTGAACCACCGATCCAAACGGAGTATCTTCTTTCAGGGGGTGCTACGATTTTGATTTCAACAGTTTCTGGGACTAAGGAAGATAATTCCTTGTGTAGTCTCTCTTTTAATCCAGGGAACATTGTTGAACCACCAGACAACACAATATTGCTGTATAAGTGAGGACGCACATCAACATCACAATTATTGATACCGTGATAGATTAGCTCATGGATTGATTGTTCTTCACTTCCCATTTGACTGGGGTTGAAGAATAACTCAGGGGCTAAGAATCTCTCTTGTCCAATTGTGATTGTATCACCATCAGGCATTACATAATTCTTCTCCATTCCAGAGACCTTATCAGCGAGAGCTAACTCTTTCTGGGGATCTAAGGCAACATAACAAAGTCTTTCCTTAATATCTCTAACAATCTCTCTCTCTGCAGTTGAGGTGAGTGAATATCCTCTTTGTCTAAGTAATCTTCTGAGGTAGTCAGTGATGTCCCTTCCACCGATGTCAATCCTGTTGATTGCATGTGTTAGAGCAAAACCCTCATAAACTGGCACTACGTGTGTAACACCATCACCTGAGTCCACAACAATACCAGTGGTTCTTCCTGATGCGTAAAGGGATAGAACTGCTTGCATAGAAATATACATTCTGGGTACGTTGAATGTTTCAAACATGATTTCAGCCATTTTCTCTCTGTTACTCAAAGCATTGAGTGGGGGTTCAGTTAGCAATACTGGGTAGTCAGTTGGGTTTACTCTAAGGTCATTGAAGAAGGTAAAGTTCCATATCTTTTCCATTGCATCCCAATTGTCGATTGCTCCATGTTCAATTGGGTAATGTAGTTTTAAAACACCTCTGAGGTTTAAAGCTTCATCTCCAATATAATAATCTCTTACGTAATGGTCAACGTCAGTCATAATGGTAACATATTTTGGATACCCAACAAGTGTTGGAAACACACTTCTTGGTTGATCCTCTCCTGCGAATCCATTTTTTGACAGACCAGTACCATTGTCGATAACTAATGCACGATTTCCCATTTCTTCGGCCATTTTTGTTTTCACCTTGGTTTGGATGCTCTCATCAGAGAACAATAGATGATTACATCATCTTTCCTATCATAACATACAATCCCTAGTATTTAACCTTTATGCAAAAATATGCCTTGCTATTTTCTTAGGTGAGTCCCTCAGTATTGAACAGAACCATATTGTTTATATTGTACCTATATTTATAGATAAATAGCTAAATAAATTTTATTCTGGATTTCGATGTTATTATGGTTGCAAACACAGAAAATTCTCTGATTTGTGTGTTCATGCGCGACTTTTATCTCACAATGTTGGTCAAATGAAAAAATATTAATCTGGTTCAACCCCTTTTTGAAAGATTCAAGATAGCTAATTGATGCTCCGAATTTCACATTGATTGAGTCTCAGAAATTGGGAAATCCTCCCTCTGTTCCTTGAAATTCCCATATAGATCGTTTCTGAAAGGAGAGATAGAATTGGTAAGGAAAAAAGCCTCTCTATTGCAGAGAATCCCACCCAAATATCACCTAACATCTTCAGGATCGCCTGTGACCCCCAGATTGTCTTATCTTCATAGTGAAGACAGACAGAACTTGATAACTTGTGTTGCATGTTCATGGGAATTAATTTGTTTACAGAGTCAATATCCAGGCTTGAAACCCATGAATACTCAGAAAGATGGGGAGAGCAAAGAGCCACGAGTTTTGTACAAATACCACAATCTGAATCATAGATAACAGTATAACCCATTACATCTACTCTAGATACTCAGGAGATTTAAAGTGTGATATTTGGTTGTGTCCTCTGACCAAGTTTCATAGATATTATGACTTATTTCTTTCATTATACTTGTAATAACTTTGACCGAGAAACTGAGCAATTCTAAGTACTTCTGGTTCTTTACCGACTTTTGTACTGTGTTTTATGAGCTCAACTGCATCAGATAACTGAATTCCCCAACATTGAATAAATCTATTCAGAGACTTTTCATAAGTTGGTTTCGGAAAGCTGGAAATTAATTTCCACTTTGAATCTCCATCAGGGACATTTTTAAGCAGGGCTTCCCTGATTTCTTCCAATTGAGGCTCTCTATCAATAATAACTATGATAGGTTTATTTAAGGTCTCATGTATCCTGTTTAAGTCCAGTACACCAAATCCCCCGATTGTTACCCCTTTCAACAAAATAGCATGTATCTGTTGAAAATGAATTGAGTTTTGAATTAAGTCAATGAGGATTTTACTGGGATCAGAAGAATCAATCAATATCTTATCCTGCATTATTCCCTCCACATGACTTGCACCTTTCATGACCACGGCAAATATCCAAACCTCCTTATCTTCAAACAGTCGGAATCCACCATCATCAATCCCTACTATAGGTACCTGTTTTTTCATGTTAATCCATTACGAGTTCAACAGCTTCCAATGCATCACCATCGCCACTCTCCCCACTCTTTACAAACAACAGAAAGATAAAGGAGATGATGATGAAAACAATTGAAAAAATGAAGAAATATGAGAGGTTAAAATCTAGGATGAAGCCAGCGGAAGCGGGTCCTAAAATAGCTGCTGCTGAGGCGAATGCATAATAGACACCAGTACCTGTTCCGTTATCCACAGCGTGTTCCCATACAACAACTATTGAATTAACGTTTACCAATCCCCATCCCATTGCAGCAACTGAGAACAGTATCTGAAAGCTTGTTCTCCAGTTAATAGTGAGACCAAACCATGAATTCAAATTAACGAAGATAGCACTAGTGATTGCAAAAAGAAAGATGATAAGACCAACCTTCATGGTAGGTATCCTCCCGTACTTTTGACCAATAAACCCCCCAATCAGGGTAAACACTACAAATATCACTGGAAACACAAAAATTATTCCTGCTGAGTCTGAGAGTGCTAAATCACTCAGGTCTTTTAATGGGACATTGGGGTGTTCAAGTGGTAAAAATACCTTCCAGATGTAAGTTGAAAAAAATGACTCTATGGCATTCCAAGCAATAAACCAACTAAAAATTGCCAAAAGCATGAAGAGGAGAGATTTATCCTTTGTTCTAAACATCAATTTTGATTGTGTGACAAGCTGGTTAAACGCAGAATCGGTCTCTATTTCGATCTTTTTAGATTCGGTTTTTGGTTCTCTGATGAAAATCAGCATAATGACCAGAGAGATTAACATCATAACCACTATTAAACCAAACGCATCTATTACTTTGCCTGCCTTAAACAAAGGTCTTACCACGAAAAGGGCGATAGCTCCATAGATTCCCCCCATCAGATTCACAATTCCATTACCTAGACTTCTCTTCTGGGAAGAAATAAAATCTGGCATCAACGAGACTGAAGGAGACCTGTATAAAGCCATGGAAAGGTTGAACAATACAATAACTAGTAGAAATACAAATATTGGGTAGACTAATGCGTTAGGAATTAAAATAAAGAAGAACGATGCAAAAACAATTCCAACAATAATGTATGGCATCCTTTTCCCAAATCTTGTTCGAGTTCTGTCACTCAATGTACCTATATATGGCTGGACAAAAAAGGCAATAATGTTATCCCAAGTCATGATAAAGCCAGTCAAAAATAGAGGGACAGCGTATACATTTTGTAGAAACACCGGAACTGCAATATTGAATATTGACCATGTTAAAGATGTAGTGGCAAAGCCCAGACTAATAATTGGAACAAACCACAGACTGTTTCTCCAACCTGTTTGCTGGTTGATTTCTTTAGTCATACTCTGTCATCTTTATGTTGTTTTATAATCTATTTTACGTTTAGAGATATTATTTCTCTAATTCTTTCAATTCCTTCAATTATTAAGAAAAATTGATAACCTCTTATATTCATTTGATTTTATGACTCAAAAAAAAATAGCGATCATCGGTGTAGCCCAGGATTTAGGTGCTTCGAGGAGAGGTGTGGACATGGGTCCATCTGCAATTAGATTAGCAAAGTTAAAATCTCGACTGACAGATTTGGGTTTTGAGGTGAAAGATTATGGAAATATCCTCTGTCATGATTTCGAGCAACATGTCCCAACCCACATGATGGACAAAAAACCAAACTTACGATTTTTGCCTTATATAGTTGACACCTGTATACATCTAAGAGACCTTGTCCAAGAGGTGATTAAGGAAAACTACTTCCCATTGGTATTGGGAGGAGACCATTCTATTACGATCGGGACACTTGCAGGACTGAAAAACCTAAATGAAGGTAAAACTGGACTTATTTGGGTGGATGCCCATGGAGATTTTAACACCCCTGAAACGACACCTTCTGGAAACATCCACGGGATGCCATTTGCAGTTGCAACTGGAAGGGGAACAAAAGAGTTGCTCGAAATCGGCCCTAGCCCAACTGTTCTTGAGAGTAATTCTGTCCTTTTTGGTGCTAGAGACCTTGATAAGAAGGAAGCTGAGCTATTAAAGTCCTCAGATGTTCATGTAATCACAATGTCAAGTATTGATAAGTTAGGCATTCATGAATGCAGTCGACAGGCAATTGAAACTGCAACCAAGGGAGTTGAACATCTTCATATTTCCTTTGACATTGATGCTATTGATCCATCAATCGCAAAAGGGACAGGAACTCCAGTGATTGGTGGACTGTCTTACAGGGAGGCTCATACATTTTTGGAGATGGTTGCAGAGACAAAGAAGTTGACTTCTCTGGATATACTTGAGGTTAATCCTATCTTGGATGATTCAAACAAGACTGCTGAGTTAGCAGTGAGTTTGATCCTTTCGGCGTTGGGAAAGAAAATTCTTTAACTGTGTCTCAATTCCTTAAAGGTAGTTATTAGTAATTCTTGAGTCTTTTCTAAAGATAGAATCATAGGACGTGATCTCCCAATAAGCTCAATAAAATTTAGCTCTCTGGGATATCTTGGAACTAAATGTGCATGAAAATGTTTGATTGATCCACCAGCAAACTGACCCTGATTCCACCCAAAATTCACAGAATCTGTTTTCATTGCAGTTTTTAACAATTTTATGAGGAATTTTGATTCCTTAGCAAATTTTTCACTAAGTTGGTCAGTAAATTCCTCAAACCCCACTAAATGTTGAATTGGCGATATGAGAATATGTCCAGACGTGTATGGAAAAAGATTTAGAAATACTATAAATTCTGGTGTCCTATAGATCTCGTATCTTGGGACATCTTTATCCTCTGAAATTATTAAGCAAATGGTACAATCAGAGCTCCCCTGTTCTGAGTATGAAGCTCGATCTTTAAATTTCCCTTCTTTTTTAATGTAGTCCTTTTTATGTTCAATTAAGAAGGCATCCTGAAAGGGAGGTGCATCCGGGTCAAAGGTCACAAAGTCAAACTGTAGACACAAAATTATAAATACTTAGATAAAAAAACAAGGAGATTACTTCTTTATAGAAAAGAATACACTAATAAGAAAACTTTGCATTTTTCAAATATGTTGATAACAAGGATTGTTTTAAGAAATCAAATATTTAGTATCTAAGTCCTTTAATATTATTTCAAATGAAATATCATAATGACGAATAACCTCACTGGATATCACAGTCAGGCTCACTTCAAGGCTAATGACCTAGAACTGTATTATAATTTCCCAGTTCAAGATTCTAAATTCCATCCTTGTCATCATATTGAAAAATTATCCTGTTCTAAAGCTTCAAAACTTACACCAGAGGAATGTGAATCCAAGCAACATTGTCTCTTACTGAAATATAAAGAAAAATTATTTAGACCCTTAGGTATTCATGGTCCAACCCTAAAGGAGATAGATAATTTATTAAGAAATAAAACTCAAAAAAATTCTGAATAAGAATAAGCCTAGTGGAATATTTTATCATTGATCATGAGTTCTAACGAATCATGGTATCTTCAAAGTTCCCACATATTTCCAAATCAGTTCAACTTTTAGGAAAGGTAACTCTGGAAGGCGATGTCTTCATTCAGGATAATGTAGTTTTAGCTGAGGATGCCTGTGTGATTAGTCAGTTAGGAAGATTAATTATTGAGGAAGGGGTGTACATAGGAGAACTGGCAAGAGTTGAAAATTTAAGTGAATTAAAGATGACAATTAAACAAAAGGTAATACTTGAGCCAAAAGTAGAGGTATACAACCTCATAGGAGAGGAAACCGTAATAGGTGAGGGAGCAAAAATATATGGTACTGTGGGTAAGGGTTGTTGGGTAAAACCTTATGAAATTTTGAATGCTGATACCTTTCTGCCAGATAATTCAGTTTTGGAAAATAAGAATATTAGATCTATAACTAACTTAGACAAGTCACATATGTCAACCATAAGAGAAAAATTGGAAAAATCAACGTAACTCAATCAGGGAATTATGAGAATAATTAAGACACCTAAATTTAATGTGAGTTAGTGATCAAATCGACCTCCCTTTTGCTTCAGAAATCTAATGGAGAAGTTCTACTCGTTAAGAGAAATCAAAAGTTAAAATCCTTCGCTGGGCTTTGGTCCTTTGTGGGGGGAAAAATCGAGGACAAACTTTCAAATGATTGGTCCGGGAATGAGGACATAGTTAAATTAAATCTACTACGTGAGGTTTATGAAGAATTAGGGATTTGTTTTGAGGGTAAGGTTTACCCAAGAGAAGACAGAAACAAAAAGGTTACTGAAATTTATTCCAAAGAATTCTTGGAAGAATTTTTACCAAAACTCAAATTTATAGGTAGAAGGCAGACTCCCCCGTTTACAAAGAGGCAGTTCGACAATGCATATTTTCTTCTAACTGAGAAAGATTTTCCCCCACTTTCTGAAATTGAGGTAATAGTCGATGGCTCAGAAATTGTTGATTCTACCTGGATAAAAATCTCAGAAGCCATTGAACAATTCACAAAATTAGAATTAAATATCCCACCACCGATTCTCAGAATATTAGAGGTGATGAATGAATTTCCGGAAAATTTTATTGAGGTTCTTATCCAAGACAGTGCTAAACCAGTTGGTATCCAGACACCCATCAAATTTGCCCCAAATGTAGAACATATTCCTCTCAAATCAAAGACTGCACATCCATTCATTTGTACAAATTTTACGCTCTTCAGAGGTTCCAAACACACGGTTATGGTCGATCCAGGGTGGATCGAAGAGGTGAATGAAGATGCACAAATCATACTTGAAACTATAAAGGATGAAGAGCCGTTTGTTGTAATCAGTCATCATCACCACGATCATATTGATGGACTTAAATTCCTTGCAACAAAGTTTCCTAAGGCAACCGTTATAGCATCAGAATTTACTTTAAGTCAAATTACCACGAATTTAAATAAAATCGCCATGGAAGAAGGAATAATTAAATTGGGAAAGGGTTTGGAGGATAGAGATTGGCATTTAGAGATTGTATATACCCCAGGTCACACTATAGGTCACATAAGTGTATATGACCCACTAAATAAACTTCTAGTGGCAGGAGACCATATGGTTGGCATAGGTACAGCACTACTTGACCCTAGAACAGGGGATATTGGCGATTATTTGAATACCATTGAAAAATTGAAAAAGTTAAATTTGCATCTAATTCTTCCAGCACATGGTCCAACAATTTATACTCCTTATGAAACCTTAGAGTTTTACAAGAAACACCGATTAGAGCGAGAAAATCAGATCATACTGCTTCTTAATGAGAGAGAATTCACTCCAAGTGAACTTGTGGATAAGATCTATGCAGGTTTAAACCCAAATTCGAAGAGATATGCAAGCTTTAACGTTCATCTACACCTCAAAAAGCTTCTTGATGAAGGCAGAGTTAAAGTAGTTAATGATGAACAGATAACAATAGAAAACTTTGCAAATATAAGCTATAAATTGGCAGATTGAATTATATCCTACCAAACTATACATAAAGAAAAATTAATAGTGGAGGGTATGATTCAATTTTCAGAATTTTCAATACCTACGCATGAAGGAAAATTACTTACAGAAAAAGACACACTTGGAAAGCGAGTGGTACTGTTTTCATATCCAGAGGCATTTACCCCAGGTTGTACAGCTGAGGTATGCTCAATTAGAGATCAATTTGGAGAGATTTTGAAACACGAAGTACTTGTATTAGGTATTTCCAAAGATTCTGTAGAAAAGATCAAACAATTTCATGATGAGTATAAGCTAAAATATACTCTCCTTTCGGATGAGAAATCTGATTTTATGGAAAGGTTAGATGTCTACGGAGAGAAACTACTCTATGGAAAAAAGGTTATTGGAACCAAAAGAGAGATTATTTTTCTAGACGAAAAAGGAACTGAGGTAGATAGAATTAAGGGAGTCCGAACAAAATCAACGGCAGAGCAAATCTTAAAGAAGTTTGATAAGCTGGGATGGTAAATCTGATGAAAATCTACACAAAATCGGGAGATACTGGAAATACATCACTAGTCGGTGGTTCAAAAACCCCCAAAGATGATGAAAGAGTAGATGCCTATGGTGAAATTGATGAATTAAACTCATTCATAGGGTTAGTAGTAAGCAGAATTGAAGATAAACCTTTACTTGATGAGCTGAAAGACAAACTTACATTCATACAAAACCTTCTCTTTGAGGTGGGAACTGGTTTAGCAACTCCAACACTGACGGAGACAATCAAAAAAGAAGATATTGACACAATAGAGAAATGGATTGACACTTACAGTGAAACATTACCAGCTTTACAATCATTTATCCTTCCAGGCGGAAGTGAAGTCGCAGCAAGGTTTCATGTGCTCCGAACCATCACAAGAAGAGCAGAAAGGAGAATTGTAAAGTTAAACAATGACCAACCCATTTCCTCTCTTATGATTCCGTTTATTAACAGACTCTCAGATCTCTTCTTTGTGTTGGCTCGATACTCGAACTTTAGGTTGGGTTATAATGATGTAGTTTGGACAAGCCGTCAGAAGAAGGAATCATAGCTTGGAAGGTTCAAACATATTCTATGAAGAGGGAAATAGAAATTTATAAGAACGAAGAGAAAATCCTCTTCTGATTGAAAAATAAGCTGATGATAATTGTGTAAATCCTTTACGTGTCCAAAACAACAGCTCCGTGTCTTTGGATTTTGTTTCATTCACATCTCGGTATAGCTCACACATCTCTGAAGAATATTTAGAAAGTGGCATATAATCTTCAAAGTAGGCAGCTGTTCCCTTCAGAGTGTGAAATATTCTAAATATCGATTTGTATGCCTCAAGAACCTTTTCACTGTCTCGTAAAAATCTCAGATTGCGCAAAGATTCAGAATAAAGATCCATCATGTCATTGAATTCTTGTAAAAACACACCATGAAATTCATCATAGGATGGGTCATTTCTCGCAATCCAACTATCTTCCACAATTTGGTGTTAGAATTTACCTTTTTATCTCTTAGTCATGACTTTAAGAATATTGAATAGGTATTTGGGGATTATTTTAAGTTGTCCATTCCAAATCTGGAATCTGCTCATCGGGAGCTTTACCTGGGTCATCCCACGACTCATTTCTAACAAGCTTTAGTGGTTCAACAACCATGTCATGGTCACATAAAATTTGACATGAAAGACGGTATTGTCCAAGTCTATCAGTTTCGGTGAGCTTAGTTCGTTCTGCCACCGACATCTTTTTGGGTTCTCCTTCATGAAATTTCACTCGACAGGTTGTACATTTTGCATGACCCCCACACCTGTGTGAGACATCAACACCTGCCCTTTCTATAGCTAATACCAACCTAGTATCAGAATCTACATCTATCACTTTATTTGATCCATCTACTTTGATAGTTATCTTTGGCATAGGATGCGATAAAAGAAAGAGATATTTATTGCTTTGCTCTGTTGAAAGTAACTGACACGTACCCCGTTAGCTTCCTGAGTTTTGAATACTTTCTACTGTCTTATCAATTACTTTATGCTGTAGATTAACCTGATTTGTTTTTAGGTGTTCTACATCTACTTTAAATTGCTCAGAATGGAGAAGGTAGACGTCTGTGGCTATTTCTAGAAACGAAATTTGGTTAAGTTTAGCCCCAACCTGTAGACTTCGGAGAAAATTATTTTTCATGTACGGAGCTGTTCTCATTCTTTTCGTGTTTAAAAAAATTGATCCAGTTTCTAAGACTTTCTGAAAGATGAGGTCAACATCTACATCATCTTCAACTGAGATAAACTTCAGACTTGGGGACGGTTCCATCTCATCAGAAACGATCTCTGGTAATTCTGCCTTTTTTGATTTCCTAAAAACAGATGTGACCTTGCTCAACACCAATCCCGTTGCACCACTAGCTATTGCAAGAGAAATAGGTTCAACCATAAACTATTGAAGACATTAGATGATTTATAACAAAGTGATACGTGGGAAACACCTAGGTTATCTCCATAATATTGAGACTTCTTCTGGTCGAAAGTGTTGCCGAACTAAAGTATCGTCTAAGGATTGCTTGTGACCTGTGAGATGCATTAATAAACCTGTCCAAGCTATCATAACACCATTGTCGATTGCGGTCGCTGCAGGTAACCCAGAAAACTTTGCCCCGTGCTCTTTTGCCATTAGGTTTAACATTTCCTGTAATCGCTTATTTGAGGCTACACCTCCAGTTACCAGAACCTCATCCTTGTCGAGATGAGTAAGAGCTCTTTCAGTTACCTCAGTTAGCATTGCAAAACAAGTTTCCTGTAAGGAATTTGCAACAACCTCCGTAGTATAACCCTCTTTCTTACATTTCCTTTTTGCAGCGGTTAATATCCCAGAAAATGACAGATCCATCCCTTTCACCGTATAAGGTAATTCAACATATTCATCAGTTAACTTTGCATAGTCCTCAATCACCTTCCCCATAGGAGCTTTTGAGGCATCTAAAGAGAGTGATCTCCCAAAGACATCAAGACAATTCCCAACAGGTATATCTAATGTTTCCCCAAACACCCTATATCTATTATGAGAATACCCAATTATCTGTGAATTACCTCCCGAAACATACAAAACTATCGGGTCATCAAGGTTTCCCTGTAGACGTCCAATTTCAACATGGGCAATCTGATGGTTTACACCAACTATTGGTTTGTTCAACTTTTTTGCAAGAGTGCGACCTGTGACAGCATCCACACGTAAACAGGGGCCCATTCCGCTACCTTGGGTGAAAGTGACCAGATCAATCTCTTGAGGTGTAATCTTTGCTTCTTCAAAAGCAGATTTCAACAACCCAGGGATAACCTCTGCATGATGTTCTGCTGCGTCTCTTGGGATAACCCCCTTCCCTAACTCTGGTTTATAGGTAGCTCTTTGATTTGCCAAAATTTTGCCGTCGGAGTCAATGATTCCAACCCCAACTTTATCTGCAGAGCTTTCAAATCCTATGGCAATTAGTGTAGTATCAGATTTGGGAAATATTACCACAATTCCTTAATCAGTATTATTAAATTAAATCTTTAGAAACGTTTAAAGTTTTTCTCCGATAAGTTTATCTCGTTTCTTTCGCCAATCAGCCAACTCAGAATGTTCATCTGGATAGGTTTTATAATGGTCTCTAACCACTTCAATCTCTTTGAGAAGCCTGTTTAAAATAATTGGTACTTTGAAATCTGGAAGAATTCGTAGCAGTTTTTTGATAATTTCTACAACGGAGAGATTTAATGGCTCCCCTAGAAAGATTTTTGTTAATTCCTCCTCTGTAAGAAATTTTTTCTTTAAAATTTCATCAATTTTTTCAGGCCCCAAGATTCTTAGATACTTAAGCACAACATAGCTCATTGAGTTTCTTACTCCGTAATGAGCCATTATTAGCCGGTTATACTCCCACAACCCTTCTCTGGAGACGTCCCCCTTATCTAATGCTTCATTTAGGACTAATCCAGCATAATATCCTCCAACTAAAGCAGGTCCGTGACCTTCTGCTGTCGTAGGATCGACCAAACAACCAGCATCTCCCACTACAACCCCTCCATTGAAGGTCATACAATCAAATGGGGGTCTAATGGGTATTTGACCTCCTCCACTAACGTCGACAGTATAACTCTCTGGTGAATAAGTTTTGTGCAAGGCATCATGAAATACCTCTTTCATCCCCTTACCGTTTCCAACTGGATCTGATTTTAGCCATCCTGTACCAACATTCAAGGCTTTTTCACCTTTTGTAAAATACCAGATGTAACCCGGGGAGGGGATATCCTTATCATACTCCAGCACAATTTCATGTCGGAATGGATGTTCCTCTTTGAGTGAGATAATCTCCCTATAAGAGGCAGCTATATGGTGATCGTCGAGTTTTGCATAAAGACCTTCTGAAAAACCTTCAGGTAATAACTTTCTTACAGCCGCCCAAGTTCCAGAACAGTCAACAACAACTTTTCCAAATATAGACACTAAATCTGACCCGTTCTTGTATTTAACTCCAACCACATACCCATTATCTATTATTACATCTCTAACTGGTGCAGAGTCAATGACCCTCACACCAATATCAATACATTCTTTTAACAACCTCTGACCATACTTATGCCTATCTACTGTATAACCAGGAGCAGGTATTGAGAGGCGAGAACTCATAGATGCAACTGTAAGGAGGTTGAGATCATCGGAGACTTCCTCACCAAATGGCATGGGAAGATTCATTGATTCAAATAAAAATATTGGACTGCTCTCATCAAGAGCATCACCGCAGGTTTTATTTCCTATCTGGTCATGTTTTTTCTTATCTAACAGCACCACAGATTTACCATGATATGCCAAAGTATAAGCAGTGATAACACCAGCAGGTCCCCCACCTACAATAATTGCATCGAACTTCTCATCACTCATTACTGTTAACCAATTATAGCATACAAATAAATTGCTTTCTATTTCATACAAAATGCCGTGAAAAGAGACCAAATTTTCACGTATTAATCACATTGAATCAAGTAAATTATAAAGCAAAAAACAAACCACAGGATGTGATAAATAGAATTGAGGCATTTGCCATTCAAAGTAAGAGAATAATCGGTTTTGGTGATTCTGTTTGGGAGAATCTCGAAGAAAGCCTTAAAGAATTTGAGTTCAAATTGGGTGATATTTTAATTGTTGCATCAAAAGTTGTTTCTATGGAACAGAATGATGCTGTTAAGTTAGATGATGTGAGTCCCTCAGAATGGGCAATGGAACTGGCAAAAGATGCAGACCTCGATCCGAGGGTTGCTGAGTTGGTCATTCAAGAATCTGGGGGGGAAATCTATGGCTCAGTTTGGAAGGCAATCTTAGCAAAAACAAGTTTTGGACTTGGGGCAAACGCTGGAATTGATTTATCAAATGTGCCCAAGGGTTATGCCCTTCTTTTACCAAAAAACCCAGATAAATTTGCTCTTGACATTCATCTAAAGTTAAAACAAAAATATAATTTGTCGATTCCAGTGATTCTCGCGGATTCGAGGACTATCCCCCTAAGAAGGGGAACCTCAGGTGTGACAATAGGGTTGGCAGGAATGGAGCCAATCATTGATGAGAGAGGGCATAAGGATTTATATGGATACAAGATGCAAATTACAACTAGAGCCATAGCAGATAATGTCGCAACAGTTGCTAACCTTTTAATGGGTGAGACTGATGAAAGAATCCCTTTCTCAGTGGTCAGAGGTGTAGAATTTATTCAAAGCGAGCAGTCTGGAATTCAAACAGCTCTAATGCCACCTGACCAATGCATCTATTTTGCCCCTTTCTTAAAGACCAGGAGAAAACTAGATGGGTAAATTTGCTGGGATTGAGTTTAATAGCTTTAACCCTATCCTTTCTGGAATCATTAACCTTTCACCTGAAAGCTTTTACAAAAATTCCTCTATGACTTCATCAGAGATGATAAATGAGGCTCTGCTAAACAATCATAAATTTGAGAGCAAAATCATCGATGTCGGGGCACGATCCACCAGACCGGTTACTTTATATGGAAAATTAGTTGAGATTAGTGTTGATGAGGAACTTAATCGTGTCAAGAAATTTCTCCCTTCAATCCAAGCATTTTGTTCAAAACATGAACTACTGGTTTCTATAGACACACAATACACAAAGGTTGCAAGATATGCAATAGGAGAGGGAGTTGAGATAGTAAATGATATAAGTGGATTTACGACTGATCCTGAGATGTTAGGGTTATGCAAAGATGAAAAAGTTTCGGTGGTTGTTATGGCATCAAAAGAAAAACCTGGAGATGTTGTATCATTTGATGACACTTTTCAAACCCTTAAAAGAATAATTGAAAACGCAAATTCAAAGGGTTTACCTTCATCGAAACTGGCAATTGATCCAGCTTTTGGTGGATGGCAGGGGAGGTCTCAAGATATAGACCTTGAATTGATACAAAGATTCACAGAGTTAACAACATTAAATTCTCCAATTTATGTTGGAGTTTCAAGAAAATCAACAATTAAAACTTTAGGAGGGGGAGTTGAGCCAGAGAAAAGGTTGAGTGGGTCATTGGTTCTCACTGCACATCTTATCAAACAAGGAGCTAACATCATAAGAACACATGATGTGGAAGAAACAAGGTATGCAATAAACGTTAACTCGAAAATATTAGAATTGTCTGAGTAGAAGTTTACCTTAAAATAATTGAATATAGAATTTCCATCAATTCAGAGATTACATGAAAAGACATTTTTTA
Organism: Candidatus Heimdallarchaeota archaeon; assembly: GCA_030149205.1. GTDB lineage: Archaea > Asgardarchaeota > Heimdallarchaeia > Heimdallarchaeales > Kariarchaeaceae > WAKA01. The sequence goes on from JASBSB010000006.1 coordinate 246,707, forward strand.
TATTAAGAGTAAACTGTTAACCTAAATGTATGAGCTGTTCTATAAGGGAGTTATCTCTAAAATGCCTGAACAGGTAGTTGAGGTGATGGGAGAACCTTTCTATAGAGCATACTCAGCATTTCTTGGAAAGAGATTACCTACGCATACGTTTAATGTGGAACAGTTTGAATTCTCGAACCCAATTGGGATACCTAGTGGTTGGGCAGATACCCCTGGTAAGGCGAACTTGCTTGCGAATATAAATCTAGGTGTGATCGTTCTTAAAACCATCACTGTTCATCCCCAAAGAGGAAATCCCTATCCTCGAATAATCAGAAAGGGAAAGTCATTGATCAATTCCATGGGGCTTCCAAATAAGGGCTTACAATGGTGGAAGGAGAATATTGATGATGTTAAGGTCAACCCAAAAATTTTAAGTGTTAAAGGGAATACATTATCTGAATGGAAGCAGCTCATAGATGCGTTCTCTAACAAAGTAGACATTTTGGAGCTGAACTTTTCATGTCCGAACGTTTCCAAAGGAGTCATGGATATTGACAATAGTATAAAACTCCTAAAAGAGATTTCAAAGATTAGTAACCGCAGATACTGGTTAAAGTTAAGCCCCGAACACACAGCAGAGCAAAACTTAGAGCTAGTGCAAAAATTACGATCAGACATTCTTGGTGTTACATTGATAAATACCTTGCCTGTTAAAAATCCTAAGTTGGGAAATAAATTGGGTGTAGGAGGATTTAGTGGTCCTGAGATCTATCCTCTACTAATTCAACAGCTAACTGTATTTAGAGAATATTATAGAAATTTTAATGATTTACCAATCTTTGCAACTGGTGGGGTCGATTCCTCAAATTACCTGAACATATTAAAGAATTTTAAATCAGTACCACTTATGTTAACTTCATTTCTTACACAGGGTTTGGGAGTATATGGAAGCACACTATCTACATTTGAAAAAGAGTTTGATGGCCTATCGGTAAATTCAATTCTGAACCTTGAATAGTTGAACTGAATCTAGGTAATTCTTCCGAACTATATGTTGACTAAAGACAAACTTATAAGAGAGAGCAAGTACCATAAGAAAATATGACAGAGGATATTAAAGAAGTTCTGGAACAACTACTCAACGAAGGTAAGAACTGGGCAAAACTAGCCACACCTGTCAAAGGAGTTCATATCGTAAAAATGCCAGCTAAAGGCAAGTTAAAAGCCAAACTAGCGTTAGAGATTAACCCTCCTTTAAAAGGTACTGAAGAACCTAGTAAGAGGAAAGGGCTATTTATCACAACACAGGCCCAGCTAGAGGCTTTTTTTGAGGCTTTTAAGGAAAGAGGTCTTCTAGAACTGATGGGAAAGGTTGATGAAATCAATGAAATTGATAAATATAACTCTGAACCCAAGACCTCAAATGTGGTTGGTACAATTGATTTTCCAAAATAACAAAACTCAACAAAATTAATTTAGAAGGCAAATAACCTAAAATAATGAGTGAGACTATTTGATATAGTCAATGTTTGGAAAAACCCTCTCATTTCAAATCAGACCTATCAATCCCCAATCAATAGTAAGGTATTCAAACAAGCTGCTCAGAACTTTCATTTTTGGCTCTGTTTTATTGGTCTCTAATTTTGGAATTGGACTATTCTTACGGAGATCTGGTGAGCTATTCCCTTTTTTTGGTCACTCATCTGTCGCATATTTTGATAACTGGTTGTTCGGTTTGCTCATCACAGGTATCATTACAACCCTTTACTTCATGTTAGATAAAACCGACAGTGAAATTTCAAATAGAAGGTTCCTGAGTGATTTTTATAAAATTATCAAATTAAATTATCAAGAAAATGTTTTTAACGAGGATGAATCATTTGGGAAGGCTTCTCAATTCAAACTTGATCTAATTTTAGACATAGCTCACGGAATTTTATTAAACGTTCTGATCTCAATAGCAATTTTGGTTTTAGGATTTCCAATTTATTCTTTCCTTAGTTTGATGATTTTCCTGATAATTTTCTACTTTGTACAAAGTATTTTATTAGGAATGTATGTTTCTTTTGTTCTAGCTATCTTTACAACAACAATGATTGTTTTAAAATTTATATTCAAAGAAAGAGAAATTGAGGAGGATAATGAATCATTTGTTAGCCCTATATCAAAAAGAGTCCTTGATATTTATAAATCAGAGAACCCTGCGATTTTATGTCAAGAATGTGGGAGCTTTAACGCAGCAGAGAGAGAATTCTGTTCTGTGTGTCTGACCACACTTGAAAAATAGCGCCTGCAGGACTTGAACCATGCGATCTTTGGGTTATGAGCCCAACGAGTTAACCAAACTACTCCAAGGCGCTTGCTTAGTGTACAAATTGTACGCACACATCGGTAATTCTCCTCTCTTTTATATCTATGCGAATTGACACTTCTCTATTGTAAAAATATCTAATTGACAGGAGCGTAGAAACTTCATGTTACCCTCAGGATTTTCTCGATTGATTCATTTTTTATTCTAAAAAAGGGAACTGATGCCATAACTATTGAAAGGCTAAACAATAGCATGGATTCAATAAAGAGAAGACCAAAATCAAATACAAATGCAATTGGAGGTATTGTCGTTATTCCGATCTGATATCCTAATAATATGTAATAAGTTAAAATGAGCCCTACTGGAATCCCAAGAACCAAGGGTAAGAGTAAAGTTAAGAGTGATTCCGTAAACATTAAATTCCAGATCGTTTTCAATTTCATTCCCAGAGATCGTAGAATTCCAAACTCTCTCTTTCTCTGATCTAAAATTAAGAATGAATAAAAAACTGTACTTGCTAAAGTGAGTGCCAAGACAAATCCTATATCGGTTAAGAACGTCAGAGAGTACGCTCTACCATCAAGACCATTTTTAGTTTTATGGAGTTCTGAAATGCTGTCATCAAACTTTAGGATGCCAGGAAATTTGGACACTAAAATCGATCTCAGTTGGTTTGTATCTGTTCCCTGTTTAATTTTAATGAATTGGTAATAGGAGAGTGAAAAAAATAAGAGAATTTCTGATTTGGGAACTTGACTTACATTGAACACCGAATTAAAAGTCTCAATTGAAGTTAAGAAAAACACATTCAGTGCGCTTAGACTTGTTTCTGAAGTTATTAGTTTAGGTAAATAGTGAAATGTCCCAATAGGATTAAGAACTTTATAACTATTAAAAAAATCCATGGTGAAGTTTCTTCCAACTTTGATGGACCCTGCGTCTGTTGAACCGGTATAAACATAAGTATTTCCCTTTGTATTTAATGTCTGTTGTATTTCAGGTAAACCAGTCGAAGAAAACCAAGGTCTCCAGTAGGCTGATGAATTATAACTTAATGGATCAATTCCCATCATACTGTAAAACTTATCTGAACGATAATACCCTAAGCGGATTGGAGTTGATGCAACAATTCCAGGGATATTCATTAATTCTTTGGTTTCATTTTGAGTTAATGGAGCAACTAATCTTAAGGATAAATCAGAACCACTATTGTAATACACTGTACGAGTTTGTGTGGCTGATAGGGAAGATGGAATCAACGAGTAACTAGTTAAGAGCACGGTTGAAAGGAACACTAATGCGATAAACTTGCTTGTGTAATGACGGTGATATTTGAGGTTTTTGGATACAACTTCGACTTCTACCTTATTCAGGTTTCCAAAGATTTTCTCAAATATTATTGGTAACAGGGAATAGTAATTAATTATTAATAGAATTGACCCAAGAACAAAGAGCAAAATTCCAATAGGAAAGAAGTATTGAAGGTAAGTTCCTAATACTTGATTGCTTGAAGTTATCTCTAACGTACTAAAAACAAGTGGTAACGATCCAAAAACCACCAAAATAATATCCAAATTCATTGATTTCCACAAAGGAACTCTGTCAGAAAGTTCAAAGTTTGTCTGATATTCCCCAAAATTTACCAATTCGGGGTCTCTAAACAAACTTAAGTTCAAAAAAATCGTAAATGTTAAGATCAGTAATTGATAAAATGTCTCCGCCCTCAGGTATTTTGCACCACCTAAACCAAAATTAGCAAACATAATACTAACAAGTGGAAGACTCACCAGCAGAGAAAAAAGAATTACGAGAGTCGAAAGTAAGATGGTTTCCAAATAATAGCTAGTTTGTACAAAATAACTTTCAGTCCCTCTTAATTTTAATATATTAAGAACCTGTCTGATGCGATGTTCAGTTAAAACCGTAGAAAAATATAACAAAAAGAGGCTTAACCCGAATAAGGGGACTGTAAACAGAAGAAGGATAACCTCTAGTCTATTAAATGAATCTTGTAATTTCAACAGCCTTGGATAAATCAAGTTTTCCACAAGCAAAGGCCCATCTCTGGAATTGATTGCTGTCACAAGTACCGATAATTCTGAATTCAAGCGTCTTGTGTCAGTAATTAATTTAAAAAGTGGTTCTTCTCGAAACAGATGATTTTGAGTTAAGAATACAATGGTATAACTAACAAATGGGATATTTGGAGATATATCCGCCTTTGCTAAATCATCTGAAAACATTAGATGATGTAACTTTATAAAAAGCTCAGGGGCTAAAAATAATGCATACTCACCTAAAAAGTTCAAATTAAAAAATTTATATGCAGTAGAATAAAGTATCTTCCCATTAAACTGGAAATTGAACTCTGATGAATTAAATGATTTCAACCCATTCTTGGTTTCAAACTTAATAAGTGGGAAGTGTTCGCTTGAACTATTAAATTCATCAAAGGATGATAACAGAGCAACTGAAGAATTAGAGCCATAAGTCTTAGAACCATTGTAGTTTGGATCCTTTGTTAATTCATCAAAAATGAATTTATCCATTGCAAAAATTTTCAACACTGGGTTTTGATAGGTATGAGGTGAAGATGTAACCATTTTAGATAGATTAAATCTTATCTCATAAAGTATTTCAACAAGTGTTTGAGAAACCTTAAATTCAGTTGTGTTTAAATGTCCACCCACCTTTGATACAATCTCTGTTCCTAGTACACTAAATCCTTCCAATGAAAGAGAGTTGTTTGTCATTTTTGGTTTATTAGTAGATATACTAAAAATTGGACTTGAATTACTATCTGGGTAATTGTTCAATACGTTTTGAGTGTAAAAGCCATTCAAGGAGAGAAAAAACTGGGTTGCAAAAAATGTTGCTAGAAATAGAGTGAACAAAGATAGTAGAAGACTTCTTTTTGTGACTTTAAAATAAAATTTGGTTATCCAAAGATGCTTTTTAATCTTTTTTGCACCTGATTTTGTAAATTTCACTCTAGGGATAAAGTAAACTGTGTAAAATATAATTGAAAATGTTAGTAAAAGACGTATGAAATCGTTTGGAAAAAAAAGATAGAGGCTGTACAAATTAAGAGGTATAAGATGAACGATAAGAGTCGGATATCCTATTCTATTCAAAATTGTTAACAATGAAATTTTATGAACTCTTTATAAAAACTGTTAGATTGAAAACCGAAACTAATTCCCTCATAGTTTGATTTAACAATAATTTAAAAACCTATAAATTGCGTTTATAATCGGTATTCATCTGGAATCTCTCCATCTTTTGGAACATGAAGTAATTTTGTTTGAGCTAACCACCTACCTGTTGTTCTGATGGCGAGTGGGATTCCATATCTTGAAATTCCTAGCACTGAGGGTATTCCATGGTTTTTCGCCCATAAGTCAGTTCCAATATCTGGTTCAATTACATGAGAGAGCAATCTCTTAGGCCTATGTTTAAAGGTGTTTTTCTCAGTCTCATCAAACAATTTTATGTAAGTCTGCTTAGACAGAGTAATAGGTTGATAGAAAATTGACTTCTTGGTGAGAGGTATATTCACTGAGAGCATTTTTATCTCTTCATGCTTATGAGTGATGAATTTATAAAGCAATTTTGGAAAAATCTTTAGAGCGGATTGGAACTCTTCAGTGGTTCTTTTTTCTGTCGTATAGGGACAGCTAAGTGCTAAACTTGGAATTCCTGAGATTAGGCCTTCCATTGCACCTCCCACAGTTCCTGATGATAAGAAATGCCCCCAACTCACGTTGCTCCCCACATTTGCACCCGAGATTACAAAATCTGGTTTGTTGTTGAAATTATAAACACCTATATTCACACAGTCTGCAGGAGTACCTGTGAGAGTTGAGATTGGATGGTCAAGACCTTCCAATTTTACATTTTCTTCAAGATGTAATTCATCAAAGATTGAAATTTGCTTAGATATCCATGACCGTTGTCTGTCTGGGATAATTACTCTAAGTGATATATCCAAATTATATGGTTCCTCCTTCAGATGTAAAATTGAATTGATTGTTGGTATAGTTGCAGGAGAGATACCATCATCATTCGTCAGAAGGATGTTGATCATTATTTTCTATAAAATCACCATAACATTAAGTCTTCTGTATGATAAACGATTATCTGGTACTTCGAATCATATTCTGTTTTCATAGATACAAATTGTGATTAGGGATGTGAAAAGACTAATATTTGTTCTTTCTTCAACTATTGAATATGAATTCTTTCAATCAACTCCTGTCAAGGTATAAAGAACAAACGATCTTAGGCTCAATTGGTTCTGTGCTTGCATGGGACACTAACACAAGCTTACCACCTGCAGGTGTTGAATACCGATCAGAACAGGCTTCTTTTATAAGTAGACTTTCTCATAAGATGCTTAAGGATCCTGAATACAAAAAACTTCTTGAAAATGGGTCAAAAGACCTTAGTGATGATATAGAACGGAGGGATTATGAGATCTTAGAGAGGAATTTTAAAATTTCAACTGCGTTTGATGACAGCTTCGTTAGCAAAATAAGTAAACAAGCAAATCTTACCTTTAACATATGGAGAAAAGCCAAACAAAAGAGTGATTTTTCATTGGTTGAGACAGATCTTTCAAAGCTCTTCAATCTGACAAAAGAGAGAGGAGAGGTCTTAATGGATGTTTTAGATCTCAATGATCCATTTGAAGCATTAATTCAGGTTAGAGAGCCAAAATTCTCTAAGTCAAAAATCACCCAACTTTTTAATGAGTCTAAAGACTTTCTAATTCCAATGGTTGATAAATATTCAACAAAATCATCAGAGTATGACTTTAGCTTCTTAAATCGACCTGTTCCCAAAAGTACACAAGAAGAACTTGTGAAGGAGGTTGCTAGATTATTTAATTACGATTTTGAGAGTCAAAATTCCTATGGGCGAATCGGAGAAGTGGAACATCCACTTACAATAACTTGTGGCCCAAGAGATGTGAGAGTCACAGTCTCATACAATGAGACTGATGTCCTAAGGAGTGTGTCAGCCATGGCTCATGAGCTAGGTCATGCAATAGATAAATTAGGGAGAAACAACGATTGGTTGGATAGACCAATCTATAACGCATCATCCCCAAGTATAGCTGAATGTTATTCAAGGTTCACAGAAAATAAGATTGGAAACTCTTTAGAATTCTGGAAGGCTTATTTTCCGAGATTTCAAAAGATAACAGGTGACACCTTTAAAGATATTGACTTTGAAAGATTCTATTTAGGAATTAATCGAATTAAACCTGATGTTAGCAGAATGAGAGCTGATGAGTTAACCTACCTTCTTCATATAATAATCAGATTTGAGCTTGAACAGGAACTATTTTCAGAAAAGTTGACAATAAAGGAAGCTCCTGCTGTATGGAATGAGAAATACCAAAAATATCTTGGAGTAACGGTAAATAACGACACCGAGGGGATCATGCAGGATCTTCACTGGTTCAGCTATTATTGGGCCTATTTTCAAGGTTATGGATTAGGAGATATAGCAGGATCCCAGATTCATCATACTCTATTGAATGACCAACCAGATGTATATGAAAAACTGTCACAGGGTGACAGTTCTGAATTCAGATCTTGGCTTGATACTAAGGTATTTATCAATTCCGGGCGATATGACCCCCTTGATTTGTTTAAGAAGATAACTGGAGAAGAGTTACAAAGCAAATATCACAAAAATTATTTGACCAACAAGTTTGAGAAATTGTTTTAGGTGGTCTCCACTAAATTCTCAAGCCTACAGGCTTCAACAGAGGGTTAAATGGTTATAGGAATAGACTTTAATGCTATGGTTAATGGAAAGCTGTCAGTTTTTGTGAAAAGGGTTAGATGCAAATAAGGGATGTTAATTAATTTATCTGCTTTAATTTTAAGTAAGACAAAGGGGGTAGCCTGGATCAGATACCCGCTAATGTTGTACAATGATACTACTTCTGATTGACCAATAAAAAGTGGTTTGGTGGCTACCCAACTTAGGTTTCCAAATATGACATCATCGATTGTTGCAAACCTCATTGATACACTTGAAGTATTCAAATCAATTAGAAAATCATTTCTTAGGCTTAGATTTAAGGTAAAATTACCATTTCCGGTAGATTGATCTAAGCCTGTTATATTGAAATTAGAGATTGAGAATCCAAACGCATCTATGGTTGAAATATTTACCCTTACTGAGGTAAGTACAGGTATAGGTAAGCCCAGAATTTTAATGGTTCCATTTATTAAGACATGAATAGCCTGTGGAGAAGAGTTTATGAGAAATGCAACTGTTTCATTAAATTTTTCAACCATGGTAATTGGTAATGTGTAATTGTGGGAATTGGGGGATAGAAATAATTCGAGTGATTTATTAGAGACGCCCAGTAACCTATTCAAGATAATGAATTGTAAATCGCCAACAAAGGTGGGAGAAATCCCAAGTGTGTTATTTATCATTAAGGACATCAGAGTGGTTCTGTTATTAGAATTAGTAGGTGTTTCAATGCGATTGATCTTAAATTGTAATGTATTTTTATTAGTGATATGGAGAATATTGTTGAAGTTTATCTGTTGTGAGATTCCATAAATACTAAAATCTATTATACCCTTAAAGGGGATATTAAGAGTTTGACCTGCCAATAATTGACTGAAAAGTAGGACTGTAAACCCATCCTGATTAGAAAGTGTGGGACTAATTTCTATGTCAAAGCTAATTGGAATCTTGAGTATGTTTCCTGAGATTGAGTTTGTTATTTGCTTTATCCCTGTGAAATTATTGAAGATGAAGGTTCCTAAGGATTTTGACTGATTTGTTGTAAATTCAACCGTTAGTTTATTTAGGTGAATGTTCCCTCCGGATGTTGATGTGCTCAAATTATAGATCAGAAGATTCGAGTGGACAGTTAATGCACCATTTGACTCTGAAAGTAGGATATCTCCCAATTCAAATCTTGCAGCATTTAGTTCGTTTGTAAATTGTGATTGACTATTTTGTAGTTGAACAAATTGGTACCCCAAAACGCTTGCCAGTAATATTATGACTCCTATCGCAATGACCTTTAAGTTGAGTTTTGAGTTAAGCAAAGATTTCAATATCCCTTGCTATTTAAATTTCTCTTAAAAGTTAGGTCTCAAGATTAAGAAAATGTAAGTTGTAAACACTTTTTAATTGTCAAGAAATACACAGGTATGGATCAGGATAGACTGAGTTGGGAACAAAAAGCAGAGGATTGGCACAAGCAGGTGATGTACGACGGAGATAAATCAAGAAAGTATTTTTCTGATCCATGGATATGGAAGCTTCTAGGAAACGTTAAGGATAAAAAAATCTTAGATCTTGGGTGTGGTACAGGTTATCTCTCTATCCGGATAGCTTCAAAGGGAGCTTCGGTCATAGGAGTTGATTTTGCTGAGACAATGATACAAAAAGCCAAGCAAATCTCTCCTGAAAATCTCGATATTGAGTTTATCAGAAGTGAGAGCCATAAACTTTCGTTTATTCAGAATGAATCTCTTGATTTTGTTGTGTCGAACTTTGTGTTCATGGATATAAAAGAGATTGAAAAAACAATGGATGAGCTTTACCGAGTGCTCAATGATAGAGGGAAGGTAATCACTGTGTTTTCTCATCCCTGCTTCCCTTTGGATCAATGCCAAGAGACTGAAGAAGGAGTGGTTTTTAATTGGGAACATCCTTATTTTTCTAAAAGAAGAGTCACATCACCACCTTGGGCTCATCATAAGAGTGACTTCATTCACTATCATCGTCCACTATCATACTATTGGCAGATATTTAAAAAATCAGGATTTTCGGTTTTGGATTTTATAGAACCTGTTGCTTCAGAAGAGTTAAAGGTACAGTCACCACAGCTGTATGAGAATAGTCTGTTTAAGCCTGTTATGGTGTTATTTCAACTCTCAAAAGACTAAAAATTAATTATCTTCCCACTCCACATCATAGTCAATTTCATCATCATCAAAATCATTTTCATCACTATCAAATTCTACATTGAACTCATCGTCAAAATCATCAAAGTCCGAGTCAAACTCTTCATCCCAACTGAGAGGTGAATCAGTATCATTATCGTCAATTTCTTTGTAAGAATCTGTTTCTATATCATCTTCGACCAAATCAACATCATCAAAAGAATTAAAGTCATTTTCTGCGTTGAACTCTTCAACCAAAAAGTACTTGCCTTTTGAGTTTTTTTCTATTGTCAAGGTACTTTTACATTGATAACAAAGAACCTGATCTCCTTCATATGCCCTCTTTAAACGTATTTCGTTGTCACAGATGGGGCAAGTCATTACAAACATAGGCTCACCTATATTTCTCAAATTAAGTGCTTATTAAGAATTTATCGAACCGTTACTTGAATCAATGTGATAATCTCAAAGAAAGAATTTCTGTTCTGTAAGTTTGAGGTAAGAAGCATGCATCTGTGGATTGTCTGGATACTGTTTGTAAGCATTATGAATAAAATCCTCAAAAAGACTGAAGATTTCGTAATGGTTATTTGATAAGAAGGTGACTATTTGTGTAAGATCTGTCTCAGTGAGAAGAGGAATAATACCGGTTATGTGGTCTCTCAGTGAAAGGAAAGTTGTACTGAAGGCTATTTTTTCAATCTGGTTATCATCAGATCTTATCTCAAGATTTTCAAGGGTTTCTATTATTTTCACTCCATTAGGGTTTCTCCAATTAGAAAAGGCATGATTAAGAACATAAAGGAGGTTGATAAGATGTTTTTCAGGTTTAGAGGATTTAATACCCGTGAGGTACAGACTAAAGATCTTAATTGTGAGTAGAACTGAAAGGATTGGGTAACCTCTCTCTGGATCAGCTACTTTATCAAATTCTGAAAACCAGTATGAAAGAATTTCTTCTTTCTGATTTGAGACGGTAATTAGATGGTTTTCAGTGACAAATTTAGAAAACATCAAAGTCGAATATATTTCAGAATGAAGCTCTAAGGGTAAACAATAGTTTTCAATAAACTTCTCAAAATCATTCAAATTTATCAATAAATGATAAAGGTCAGGAGATACATTCAATAACAATTCGCACTTGCTCTTTGGTTCACCTAGATAACCGATAAACAGAAACGAATTATAGGTATCATCTAGATTAATCTTCATCTCTAATGTTTTGCTGACGAGTTTAAAAATCAAAATTTTTGTCTTAATTATGACGGGTTTATTGCTCCTATATCTTCTCAAAGAGCTCAATAACTCATATCCAAGAGATTTCTTGTTCAATAACCCTTCGACAATAAGTTTTGTAAGGTTAAGAACTGTTTTAAGCTGAATCTCCGACAGATTTTGCTTATCCACCCATTCAGTTAAATCTGTAATTAATTCCAAATAGTTCTGAGTCCTAATCTTTCTCAAATGTACAAGGGTCTGTGGATAAAAGGTTGAGCTTTCATGGATTAGTGGGAGTAGGTTTTCAGACAATTCAGTAACAAGAAACAAGAAATCATCAACTGTCAGCCTTTTAAAACTTAAACCGATCACTAATAAGGCATAAATTTCCCTTAATTTGCGAGAATCTTCAATGAGGTATAGGTTAATTAAATTTAAAAGATTGAGCTTGTCAATCAATTCCCCTAGCACCCCAATCTCAACCTTGAAGATATCTAAAACTATCTCCGAAATTGAAGAATATGTTGTATCCTTAGAATTTTTAAATTGAAGATCTGCAATCATTTTAACTAAGGTGGAAGGCGTACTTACTAGATAATTTGCTAACTCTTTTAATGAGCTAAACCCTTGTTCTAACTTAGAAGAGTTTAGTATTAATCTTACAACAGTGAAATCATGCCTTGGAATGATCGGCTCAAGTGGTTTTAACACTGATAAATTTTGTAGTAGAGCAGATTCTTTGGGATAATTACTCATAATCAATTCAGAAAGGTCATCTGCAAGTGTGGATTTATTATCTCCTACTTCGAAAAGTAAGAATTGCAGTAGATGACTGAAAATCAATTGATCGAAGGATACTTCTAAGTCTATGGAAGCGATCTTATAATACAATAACCTATGATATTTCCGAACTGGACTGAGTAGCATGTTACTTGAATATACTAAGAGCCGATTATATAGTGAAAATTGGTTTGATGATGTTATCTCAGAATAAGATTGCTGAACCAGTTCTATTAAACTATTTAATATTTGTGGACCTTTAATTTCCAAATTAGGATTGAAAACCAAATCGAAAATAGAACGTCTCTCTTGAGAGGGTAAAAATCTGAGGAAGGGGAGGAATAATTCTGGGAATGCTAAGTACTGTGAATTTACACTTATTGTGTTTAATATAGTAACTGCTCTTTTTTCTAAGAAACTTTTATTTTCTTCATGAGAAGTAATCAGTTTGTTGAATTTTGAAACTAAATCATTGGTTATAACCCATTGATTTTCTGTTGTTAACTTCAATAGGTCAATATTTAATGGTTCACCTTCCATTAGAAGTAGAACCTGCAAGTAAACTATATTCGTCATCTCTGGTTGTAAATCAATAAACCCAGATCTTGCCTTGATCAGATACACCAACTGTTCCTGGTCTAAAGTTGCTTGATTTATTACATCTCTATTAGGTTCAAAAATTTGCTGATTCTTTTCAATAAGTTGAAAATAAAGGTTTACAAGGTCTAAAAATTCAAAGAGCTTTAATTCGCTGTCTTTTATCTCCAATTCTTGAAGATTTACAAGTATTGAGTTCAAAATGGTCTCACTTGTAAACATGAATCCATAACGATTCACAGTAAATAAGGGTAATTTAACAGATAACTCCTGGAATACCGACAACGAATCTTTCTCTAATTCCTCAAAATATACAAAACAATTTTTCAACGTGTCTCGACTCAAAAAATCATCATTAGGTTTCCTTCCTTCTAATTTGTTTCGGAATATCAAAATTAAATATTCTAACAATTGAATAGATTCTAAATTTAGACCATGGAAAAGAGAAATTTTCCTTTGGGTACTTAGATTGACATTTTGAAGGTTTGAAGGTTGCGAAATTTCTTGAGGTAGAGTGAGGGTCATTTTTTTGAAAACTGCTAAATAGGGAATCAGTAACTCATGAGGAACATCTGGGTAATCTGCTCTATATATCCCTTTAAGATTTTCAACAAAACTTGAATAATAGTTTGCATAAAGAGAGGGCAAGAGATGTAGGGTTTCAGGACTAAGGATTACATACAAGTTTGAGATGATGATCGACCCTATTAATTCCTTTACCAGACCTGATGGGAGGTTAATGGTTTCAACAATACTAAGTTTCGGGTCAAGCTCAACTTCTAACGCTAGCTCATAGAAACTTAAAGGACTTTCAACAAAGAAAACCAATTTCAGATCTAGACCTTTAATGGATTTAAGAAAACTCTTTATCTCAGCTTGTGACTGCTGTTGTATATAGGCAAATCCTGAAAGAAAAATTAACAAAGGTCTTTTGATTTGAGATTTAACAGATTGTAGAATCTCTTCAGGTGAATCACTTTCTCTTTGTAAATTTAACTCTAAGGATTTCAGATCAAGCTGGTCAAGAATTTGATCTGTTACTTGTTTTATGATTGGTTTATTTTCATCAATCATTATCAAGTTAATTTGAATTACAGGAGCATGTTTCTCAATTTGTAATATAAGCATAGATCTTATAAAAGAATCTGAATTAATAATCACGGTAGCATTTAACAAAGATTGATCCAAGAGATTTGATAGAATGCTGGGGTTATATTTTAGAAAGATTTCTAACAATACAGTTGAAGAAGGATTTAAATCAAAGGTTAAATCATGCCCACAATGAGTTGCATCAAAGAATTGCAGTGCTAATACAAACCCCTCCCGTTTAATAAAAACTTCTGACCATGAATTTTTTGCTGTTGATATCACAATCAGATTTAACTCTGCAAGGTACCTTAGTTTTTCTAACTTAAATAACTGTCTAAACTTCTTTTTTTTTCCAAATACTTTATTCCATTCGTCTTTAGATCCTGTAACATCCCTTTCGTAATGAATCTGCTGGACTTCCTCCCTGTTAACCAGACGGAAAGGTTGTTCAGGTATTAAAACCTCAGATCGTGCGGTTTTATTCTCATTCTCAGATATCAAAGTTTCGCTTTGTTTCCTTCGGGAAGCGACTGCGAGATGAATCAAAATCTGTTGTAAATCAAAGTCATCTGTTAGTACCTCTCTTGAATTAAAAAAATTCTCCAGTGATATTTGATTAAGTAGATTTTCAAACAGGTTATCCTCACCTAATAGAACCCTCTTTTCGTTGATCGAATGATGCTTTTTGAAATTTTCTAGATTAGATTTTAGGTCCTTAAAGGTCACACAACTCTTTAGTAATCTTTAGTATTATGGTTTATCAGGTTTTGGTAATTGTCAGATTATTATTAATTACTCTACACTTTCTGAAGCCTGTATCTCTTCAACCAACTCTGTAAATACCTTGTCCACATTTAACCCTAAAAGTGCGGATGTTTCAATATATGAGACGTCGTAACCAGACCATTCTGATAATGTTTCTGCATAACCCTTTGCAATATCAGCAGGTACTGCCCATTTGCCTTCTTTTGTTCTTAAGTCCACTTTGTTACCAACAACAATGAATGGTATGATCTTTCCAACATTTCTTATGGTTTCATCAATCCAATATGGGAGGTTTTCATAGGTCTGTGGTCTGGAAATATCGAAAACTAGAATTGCACCCGTTGTTCCCTTGTAATAGCCTTCTCTTACCACATCAAAGTTTTCTTGACCTGCAAGATCCCATATTTGGAATACAACATCCTCAACCCTTTTAACCCCAAAATCAGCACCTATCGTCATCAGGTAATTGTAATCAAATCCTTGTCCAAGGTACCGTCTCCTTAGTGATGTCTTTCCGACCATTGGATCACCTATCAAGACCAATTTGTAAACCTGCTTTTGATTGTAATTGAATGACAAATTAATTATATATGATTTTCTCTCTTTTAACTATTTTCATTTCTAAGAGTATAAATCTTTGCGGAAGCTAAAAATTTTGAGAGTTGTATATCAAAAAATCGATTTTATTACCTTTTTTATTACCATAGCAAAGTAGAAACAATTAATCCAAGAACACTTTATATAAAAAGAAGATGAGATAATGATGTGCTACAAGCAATATCTACTGATCAGATGAAACTTGTCGATCAAATTATGACAAATAAATTTCAGATTCCTGTGGAATTGATGATGGAACATGCAGGGTTAAATTTGGCAAAATTAGCGTCAAGGGAAATATCCTCTTATAACGTTGTAGTTTTTGTTGGTAATGGAAACAACGGGGGAGGTGGATTGGTCTGTGCAAGACGGTTAATAGCTTGGGGGTATCAGGTATCACTTTACTCACCCTCATTGTTTCAAAAGTTTAAAGAAACCCCATACAATCAATTTAAACGTACTATAGCTATTGATCCTGGTATCCATCTCCTAAAGTCAGAGGAAGATTTTTACAATTACAAGAATGAGTCCGACCACCCTCTCCTAGCAGTTGATGCCTATATAGGTTACGGATTCTCGGGGATCCCCTCTGAAATTGCTAAGAAGACGATACAGTTAATAAAAAGTTGCGACAAAATAATTTCGCTTGATGCTCCATCTGGATTAGATACAACGACTGGTCAAAATACCCTAAATCTTATCCCAGACATAATAGCAACTTTGGCATATCCAAAAATTGGATTGTTAAAAATTTCTCAGCTCGATACAGAGATATTTTTAGTTGACATAGGTGTTCCCATGTCTGTATATCTAGATAACTTGGGATTAGAGTGGGAAAACTCTACTAAAAGGGAATTAAAAAAGGTTTATTTCAAACTTAAAAATACGTCTTTCATTTCAATAAGACTTGATAATAACGGGTGGACTACGAAATAGAAGCTTAATCAAATCTATCTAGATATTTTTGATTCTTTCGTTTCAATGCTGCCTCGACAAAGGAGAAGTAGGGTGGAGAGGGTCTCCAGGGATTAGATTTAAACTCAGGATGAAATTGGGTCGCAATAAAATAGGGGTGGTCAACAATCTCTAGAGTTTCCATGAGTTCATTCCAAGTTCCTGTAAATTGGAGACTTTTTTCATCAAATACATAGAGCAATTCTGGATTTACCTCATACCGATGTCTATGTCTTTCCTGAATTTTTAGCTTTTTGTAAATCTCATATATTTTGGTATTAGGACGCAAAGTAACTTCATAACTCCCCAATCTCATGGTTCCACCTTTTTCAGAAACAGATCGTTGTTCTGGAAGTAAATCAATTATGGGGAATTTTGCATTGGGATTAATTTCTGTTGAGTAAGCATCTTGTATCCCTAGTACATTCCTGGCATACTCAACCACGGAGAGCTGAAATCCTAGGCAAATTCCCAAAAAAGGGATCTTATTTTTGCGTGCATATTCTATGGCCTTGATTTTACCCTCTATTCCTCTGGTTCCGAATCCCCCAGGAATAAGTATCCCATCAACCTTATCAAGTAAGGACAATGAAGCTTCATCCTCCTCAAATCGTTCTGTTGGTAAGAGGTGTAATTCAACATCAACACCTTGATTCCATCCTGCATGTTTTAAAGCCTCAGTGACTGAAATATACGAATCACTTAGTGAGGTGTACTTTCCGGGAATACCAATCTTGACCTTTTCTTTCAGACTTTTAATTTCCTGAGTTAAATTTACAAATTTTGTCCAGTTTGGTGGAGTAACACGAGAATGAATTCTAAGCTGATCTTCAAGCAAATTACCAAGTCCCTGGCGTTCCAATGCACGAGGTACTTGAAAGACATTAGGTAAATCTGGAAGGTCTAAAACAGCGTTCTCAGCAACGTTCCCAAAATTTGATATTTTTTCAAGGGCTTTTGATGATAGAGGGATAGAACTTCGACAGATTATAATGTTTGGAGACATTCCCGCAGCTTGTAACTCTCTTACAGAATGTTGAGCTGGTTTAGTTTTATGCTCTTTTAAATGTTCAGGGAATGGTACATAGGTCAGCAGGACAATAGAGGTAAGGTGACCATTTTCTTTTCGCTTCAGTTGACGTATAGCCTCCAGATAAGGTTGTGATTCAATATCCCCAATTGTGCCACCTACCTCAACAAGCATGACATCAGGAGTAAATTTTTTTCTTTGCTCCTCTATTCGTCTCAGTATCTCATCTATGATATGTGGGACAATCTGAACAGTTTGACCAAGAAAATCTCCTCTTCTTTCTCTACTGATTACCTCAAAATAAATTTGTCCTGTGGTGATATTCTGTTCCTTTGAAACTTCTATTTCCAAAAAACGTTCATAGTGACCGAAGTCCACATCAAGCTCACCACCGTCGTTTGTTACAAAGGTTTCACCGTGTTCGGTAGGATTCATTGTCCCCGCATCTAAATTCAGATAAGGATCTATTTTAATGATGTGAACTTTAAGTCCTCTCGCTTGGAGTGCGGCTCCTATGGAACAGGTAACAATTCCTTTCCCTAATCCTGACAAGACAGAGCCTAAAATAAAAACTGTTTTTGATTGAACCTTATTTTCACTCAAACTTGATGTGTGTAATGTAGACACAATCTGATAGAAATTCCTTTTTTTAAAAGGTATTGGTCATTTTAGGGAACAGAGAATCTTTAGAGAAATGCCTAAAATCTAGTACGGTTAGCAGAAATGGCTAGCTTCGCCTTGACACCATTGCCACCGAAACTTTCATACTCTTTACCTTGTCCTAATTTTATAGTCAACTTCACGTCTATGAGTTTATCATCTTTTCCTAAATCTTTGTCATAGACCCTAAAGGGTACTTCGATACTCCCGCCATCTTTCTTCTCAATAAACTCAGAATATAATGATAGCCCATCGGACGGTTTAAAAACTTCATTTCGATCAATTTCTATCTCACCATGGTCAGGAGTTCTTTTTGATCGTAATCTACTTCCCATCTCAATATAGATCTCAGAAGTCCGACCTATATGATCAGTTTCTTCCTCAACCTTGATTGATACTAGTGAGATATGAACAAAATATCTCCATCCTTCTATCGGAGTTCTGTCTCCTTTTGCACTTGTATCTGTGTATGTTTTTACTACTCTTTTTCTGCCCATATCGTCAAATTTGAGTTCCCACATAAAAAGATTAGGTGTGAAATTCATTTGAGTTTTTATAGCTATTGAACAAAACCTTCCAAATAAATCATGTTTTTAAAACCCAATAATTTTAAATGATAAATACTACTATTACCCATGGCTGTGCAAAACGTTCGACAAAAATGGTTTGAGTTAGATTCGACTCATGGAAAAATAGATCTACATGAAGAGGTCAAAAAACACAAATTTACCGTATTAGTGTTCTACAGGGGTGGCTGGTGCCCAAATTGTAATATGTATTTGAAGAGTCTCAAGGAAAGTTACAATAAATTCACAGAAAATGGTGCTGTATTGTTGGCTATCAGTAGTGATAAACCTGAAGAACTAAGAGAAACAGATTACCCCTTTCCGTTGTTGTTTGATGAGAACTGTGAAACCATTATAAATTATTGTGTTTTTGTTGAAAACGTGGATAATTGGGCTCTAAAAAACAAGAAACAAGATTTCGCAATACCGTCTGTGTTTATTTTGGACATGCAGGGAAACATCATTTGGGAGCAAATTAGTAATGAGGATTTCCACAATAGACCTAGCCCAGATGAAATAATTTCACATTTTGGTTAAAATCATGTTAGATTAAATATCTTTGTTGATATTTTCTGTAGATGGTTTTCCGTTTTCCTCAAAGGGTAACCACAGCTTCTTTATTCTTACCTTCCCAGGAGAACGCTGATTTAACAGTTCATATAACCTTAGATAGATAAATCGGAGAGACTCCACATCCAACCGGTTATACAAAACTAGCAGGTCTTTAAGTTCTCTAGTTAAGAGCCTCTGCTCGTATAGCATCCCAAAAAGGTAGCCAAGATGAATGTTTGTCTTTTTCTTATTGATTGGACGTCTGTATTGTACCTGAGGGAGAGCATCTACCACCTCGGAATTAATTAGCAGAGATTCAAAATCAGGATAGCCTAAAAAATGTGAAAGTTTTTTGACACTAAATCCCACAGGAGAAACAAGAGATTTTCTGAATAGCTTTAATAGATCTATAGATTGGTAAAGATTCTTAAAATCGGGGATGCTATCACGGGTCAGATCAACCAGTCTCTTGAAATCATAATCTGTGCCAGAGGAGGCAACGATTATTGATTTGTCTTCATCCTTGAGATAAGTGCCGACTTTATTTTTAAAGCTTGAGAACTTGTTTTTATAAACTGAATAAGGTTTATTTGTGCTGTCAGAAAAAGTAACCAAGAATGGTCTGTAAGTTTTTGAAGGTTCAGCCTCTATATCACAGAAGATGATTTGGTCTGGTGGAGGGAGTGTTACAGGACTCTTTAAGAGGAAAGATTTTTCGAAATACAATTGGACGTTTTGTTGAATTGAGATTGCTGCAAATTGGTTATTCGAATTAAAAATAATCTCATCTATGCGGTCAACTGAGATTTCACGAAGTTGATGTAGATCCGTAATCCCTGCTGTGGACAAAGCCTTAGCCCCTTTACTTGAGATCCCGTCGATCTGTTCTAAATCTGCAAAGGTCTTTGTTTCCATAATTGAACTCCTACCTTAAATTAAATAATGTTTGTCGTAATTCTCAATCAATTCAAAACGGAAAGTATCTTCTTTTTCTTAGATACTCTAAATTCACTCCAAATGTTACAGATATTTGGTTTAGGATCTCATCTAAATACTCACCTGAGAGTTTAGCCCTCTCATCTGATTCTATGATGAACGAGGGTAAAGCAACGCCTAACCCATGTTGAGTAGTAACATAAAGAACAGACAACATAATCGGAAGAAGCTCCTGAAACCAGTTCCTCTCTGGATATGCTAGGAGCTCTGTTTTAATTGCTGTGTCTTCATTCAATTTAATCAGGCTTACCCAAACCTCTACTGGAGGATGAGAGGGAACCCAACTTGGAGCTGAGCTTCGATACCATGCAGTTCTACTAGAATTCTTTAGAATAAGTGTTGCTAACTCAGAATCCAAAATGTTTGTCATAATTGCCCGATAGCCTTTAATGAGTACAGTATCAATAGATTTTGCTCGTATCCATTGGACTATGGTTTCAACTAAATTTTTGCTGAAATCTCTAGACCTAGTGTCTTTGATAACACCAATTAGAAGAGTCTCAGATTCAAAGGCATACATTACTAATCGGTTATAGACAGACTTAACTTCATCAATCATCTGTGAAATTAATTTTGTTTGATTTGGGTTTTGAAAATCTGTACTATGTGGGTGAACCGAGCCATCAATAAAGAAAATTTTTGGCCCATAGACCTTGATGGAGTGATAAGCTGCCAAATATTCGTCTCTTAGTCTGAGCAATGTTGCAAGTCTGTTTAAATCATGTCTGCTATTCAGAGAGGGTGTCAAAAACACATTTGGTGAGGGATCAAAGTTTGGATAGTATTTTACATCAACGTTCTCCCCAATACCTGAAAACACAGGTGAAACAGCTCTAGAAATTACCAGGTCAAACCCTCTCAGTTCTTCGGTAATAAGGCCACCATCCACAGCCCCAATCTTAACAAATCTTACGGGTATTGGTTCGAGAGGGACAACTATTTGTTCGTCAACCCAGAGGTCTTGCGGAAGACTTGGAAGTTCAGGGATTACCTGCTGCCATTTGGTCAGCCATTGTCTCTGCTCAGTTAATCTCTGCTGTTCTTTCTTAAGAATATCAGCTAGTTTTTGATCAAAGAAATCTGAAATGGTAACCTTCTCCATACATTGTATACTTGAATACTATATTTAACCTCCCTTGATTTTGATAAGTCATGCTTACTTTACTCTTTTAAATTTTCTGCGTCGTTTTTCTCGGAGCTCTTGTGCATCGATAAATTGCCTTGATCTAAGAATTATCTCAGAAGCAACATTTTGAGGAATTTTAAATCTCTGAGAGAGGGTTTCTGAACTCTCTTTTGCAATGTTAGAAAGAGACTTGTATTCCTTCATAAGGATTGACTTCCTTTTTTCTCCAACCCCTGAAATTTCATCAAGAAGTGTTTTTAAGCCATCTTTCATTCGGCGTTTTCGTTGATAGGTTACTGCAAATCTGTGTGCCTCATCTCTACCTGCTCTTACCAAAAGCATCCCTGGTCTATTTTTATCAAACTGAATTGGTTCCTCCAAATTTGGTCTGTAGACCTCTTCAAGTTTTTTGGCTAGACCGATAACTGGAATACTAAGCCCTAGCTCATCAAGTGCTGTCTTTGCCCTTTTCAACTGCTCTCTCCCTCCATCTATTACAATTAGATTTGGGAGCGTCAATCCGAACTTATCCAAAGAATCTATCCAGTCACTGTACCGCCTATAAACTACCTCATACATAGATGCAAAATCATCCTGACCTTCTACAGTTCTGACCTTAAATCTCCGATATCCTTTCTTGAATGGCTTACCATGAACAAATCTTACTGATGATCCAACGTTATTTGTTCCCATGAGAGTTGAAATATCAAAAGTATCAATTATGACAGGGGGCTCATCTAGAGTTAAAATCTTTTGAAGGTCAAGAACTTGATTGGAAAAAGTTTTGGCCATTGCAAAATCACTCTTCTTTCCTAACATCACCTTTCTTCGAATAAATTGCTTGAGGTTCTGTTCCAACAGTACAACTACCTGTTTTTGATTTGCCTGCCTGTGAACAACCCGATATCCTATCTCATTCAGTATTCCATCCATACTGTCAAAGTTTGTTGCGTTCAGGACTCTGTTGAACCGATATCGCTTAGGGTCACGGCCAATAATACTAAGCGTTGTAGATAAGACAAAATCCAAGTAAATATCTCCATCAGAGCTCTCAGATTCTAGCTCTTCGATCGATATAAAAACAGGGTTTTGTTGAACCAAGTGGTTGTTTTCGACTCTTGCTACATTTACACCAAAATATGTTTCATTTTTGTAGATTACAACTATGAAAGTGTCAGGAGAATCAATAATGACAGCCTGTTTTTCTAATGTCCTATTTAGAGACTTGAGAAGATCACGATACTCAGCAGCTCTCTCAAACTCTAGTACATCGGCAGACTCTTTCATCAGATTTTCAACCTCCTTTTGTACTTCAGGTAGCCTACCGTCCAGAAAATTGGTTACCGCATTTATCTGTTCTCTGTAATCAACTGGATTAATGGGAACCTCACATGGTTTTAAACATTGATTGGTTCGCCTTCTAATGCATGTTTTTGCCCAGGTTTTTGCATCTCCAAGATGTATCTCATGATCACAATTTGCTACAGGAAATGTTTGCAGTATGTACTTAATGGATCTTCGAACTGCACCCACATCACTAAAAGGGCCAAGATACACCGATTCTTTGTTCTCTGTTTCTCTTGTGACAATCACTCTAGGGAATTTTTCTCCAGTTGTTATCTCTACAAAGGGGTAGGTTTTGCCATCTCTCCATTTTGAATTGATTGAAGGTTTGTGCTCTTGGATTAGATTGTATTCAAGCAGGAGTGCTTCTTTCTCAGAGCTAACCTCTACTACCTCTATATCTTTCCCCTTTTCTCTTATTACACGTGATGCAGCAAAATCATTTGAGGGGGTAAAATGGTTTCTTAACCTATTCCGAAGATTCTTTGCCTTACCTACATATATAATTCTTCCATACTCATCTTTTATCATGTAGACCCCTGGGTTAGTTGACATGCTTTTCAAGAGCTTCTCAATTCGGGGAAGACGAACCTCCATCATTTATTCTTAGATTTCAAATACATAAATTAGTTTGGATTTACTCCACCTCTAAAAATTATTCATCACTTTTTGACTTTTGTGAGTACCTAAAGAAAGTCATAAAAACAAATTTGGTGACTTAAGGTTATCCTATTGAAGGACTAAAGTATTGACACGGTTCTAGAGCCTGGTACTAGGCTGGACTGCTAATCCAGTGCCATTTTGGCGCGCGGGTTCAAAAGGATCCCTGATCCTGAAATTCCCGCCCGTGTCATCGTTTTTGTTTTAACTCAAATTCATTTTTTATTTGATTTCATACTGCTCAAATTTATCAAGATATCTTTCATCTCTGAGAATGAGAATATCATCTGATTTATCTGCTGTCTCCTTATCATTTATAATTCCCACAATCTTCTTCTCAGTGATCAACTTCAAAATTCCGGAGGTAATCTTCTCAAAATCCATGTTGATTTTGTCACTTAGCTTTGTAAACTCGATTTCGTTGCCTAACTCATTTTTTAGACTTAGAATGGTAGAATGTAGCTCACTTAGTTCATCCTCACTCACTTCTGGCAAACTTCCACTCTCCACGGTCTCTTTAGCCTTTGTGTATATATTCTTTATTGATTCGGGATCTTCAAATGACATTTGATAATTATTATATAATTCTCGTAATAAAGGTTTTTCTCGAAAAAATTATTTATACGCAAATTATTCGGAAAGATACTGATAATTTACTTTCAAACACCTCTGTTCTTTTTTAAATATCAGATTGTTAGAAAAAAGGTGTTCACAATGAGTTTGGGTACAGTAATTGCAACTGAGTTTGGTCCGACTCCAACTTTATTTCAGTTTGTCATCTCTTTAGAAGAAGCAAGAAGAATCGCTGAAACTGGATTGTTCATCCAAGTGAAAAATGATGATGGGCATATTACATTAGGGGTTATCCAAAACCTAAGAAGAACCAACAGATACTTTTCCTCACCTGATGTTATTCATGGTACCTCGACCAATTTTAAACCACCTCAATTGTTTCCATCAGAAAAATGGGATTATCTAATTGCTGAATGTAAGGTTTTAGGAACTTTTGAAAATAACTTAAACTCAAGATCAACAAAACCTGTGACTCCAGGTTCTGAGGTCACGTTAACTGATTCCATGCTTCTCCGCCGGTTTTTAGGGTTAGATATATCCCAAGGAATACAACTTGGAAAAATTAAACAGATGGATCTTGATGTACAAATCAATTTAGACAGGTTATTACAAAAACATCTTGCAATCCTTAGTATATCAGGAGGAGGAAAATCTTATACGACTTCGGTCTTGATTGAGGAGTTACTGAAACGACCAAAAAACATCGGAAGACCAGCAATAGTCCTTTTTGATGTCCATGGAGAGTATTCACAACTCACTGAACTCTCAAGACTCAAAGAGTTTAAGCATGCAGAGGTTAATCTAATTCGAGCAGACTCAATTAAAATTAATGCTTCAATGTTATCCTCTAGAGATTTTGCCACATTACAGCCTTCAATGAGTCATGCACAACAAAGAGAACTAAGTGCCATCATCAGTGAACTTAAGCACAAAAAACAAAAAATTACAATAGGAGCCATCAAAAACCTGTTAATTTCTAAAGAAATAAATCAAATGGTAAAAGAAGCGTTGGTTGGTTGGTTAACTGTTCTTGAAAACTCTAACCTATTTAGCTACTATGAAAGTCCAAATCTTCAGGAAGAGGTGGTTCCCGGGTCTTTGACAATAATTGATCTTTCTCCAATCATCTCATTGTGGTCCAAACAGGTAATCGTATATTATTTTTTAAACAGAATTTTCAACTTAAGAAGAGTTAAAGATATTCCCCCTGTAATCACATTAATTGAGGAAGCACACCAATTCTGCCCCGAACAAACAACAAGTCCAACGAAGAAGATCATTGAGACGATTGCCAGAGAGGGGAGAAAATTCCTGACATCTTTGGTGCTGATTTCCCAAAGACCCGTGAATCTTTCTACCACAGCACTCTCTCAATGTAATTCCCATTTGATTATGAGAATATTGAACCCACATGATTTAAATTACATTGCCAAAACCTCAGAGGGAATAACTACTGAAACATTGCAGACAATTACATCATTAGGTGTCGGAGAGGGTTTGCTAGCAGGTAATGCGACGAACTATCCCATTTTTCTGCAAATCAGAGAGAAGATGCTTCAGACCAATTATGATGAAGTTTCCATGGCAAAGGCAAGTGAACGATATGAACTTCTTTTACAAGAAGCAACTTAAAATGAATTAGAAGCTTCGTCTCATCTAATGTTAAGTAAAAAAAAATAGCAAACACAAACCATTATCAGTATAGCCTAATTCACCTCAAAAATTCCGAACATTGCTTAACTTGAAAAATTAAAAACAACAAAAAGTCAACTCCGAATTTAAATACTAAACTCATGAGATAGTTTGTGTCTGAGAAACGATTATTTGTTGGTCATAAAGTAATATACGAGCAAATTTTTGATAAACTGTTAAAATTGATACCGAGCTTGCACATTCCAGAAAATCTCCCCGATACCGGCAGATCAGTGGTTCCAAATTACATGAATCTATCCTTTGATTTAATCTCTAACAATGTGGGTGTGATTACTTTTGCGCTCTCTCAGTCTTACCTTCAAAATGGAGACAGAGTCCCAGACCCTGACATGATGATCAGAGTGTTCCCCAAGTATTACATGGCTGAAGCTCTAACATATCAAGACAGTTACAAATATGAAGAGGTTTATCCAAAGGTAAATTTCGTGGATATAAAAGCTAAGGAGGAATTAAACCAATTTCTAAACAACTGGCTTAAAAATTTAATTAACCAAGGTCATAAATTGTGATGACTTCCCAAGTAATGGAATTTTGAAATCCTAGAATGACCTGATAGGTCTATCAATCTCTTATTTTGAGGAGATGGTTAAAAGAAGTGGGGTATTTATTTTCAATAAATCAATTAAAAAATCTTTATAGATTTATAGAATATTATCTAAAATAACCTTTTAATCTTTTTCCAGATAAACCGTTGTGATTGGGAATGGTATATTTATCTTTTCAATTCTATATCTTGCCATAAGGTCTTTGATTAACTGGTGCTGAACTAAAAATTGTTGCTCAAAATCTTTGATAGTAACGATCAAATTGAAATTTATTGAAGAGTTCCCAAACAAGTTATATCTAACTTTAGGAGGATTAACTAGAGTTATACCCATATTTTTTAGAGTTTCGGAGGTGACTTCAATGGTGACACGTTCAACAAGCTCTAGATCAGATTCATATCCCACACCAATTGGGATCTTTACAGACATATCCTTCTTGGGAAGACTGTAATTTGTGATTATCGTAGAAGTCATGTTACTGTTCGGGATGATTATCAAGTTATTTTGCATGGTTCTAATAGTTGTGTTCCTCCAGTTAATATCTGTAACGTATCCAGCCTCTCCAGACTGAAGTTGAATATAATCCCCTGGTGATATCTGCCTAACCAGAATTATGTAAATTCCAGCGAATAAGTTTGATAAGGTATCTTGAAGTGCTAAGGCAACAGCTAATGCACCCACACCAAGTGTGGCCAATAACGGACCAACATCCACTCTAAAAGCCTGTAAAATTAAGATAACAGCATAAACAAAAATAAGAAACCTCATCAGATTGTGAAATATCGTCGTCTGAGGGAGATTCCCCTTTCTCATATGGTAGTTTAGAAAGAGGCTGATAGCCCTAGCGAAAACAATCAAAATTGTAATAATAAATAGAATTTGTATTGTTAGCTGGATATCCGGAATGTATATTCCAATAGAGTCTTTAACCGTCTGATTGTTTGCATTGTAAGTTAGAAAAAGTGATATAGAACCTAAGATTGTCCAAATGATAACAAATGAACCAATACCGTTGACTAAGTTACGTAAGAAAACAGCCTGAGATTCTTTTGCGTAGCGTTTAATTATAGGAAAGAGGAGCAGATAAAGAAGCAAGCCTGTTCCTAAACCGATACCTACGAAGGTTCCTATTTCTACTACCAATGGTTGAGCCATAGTTTGAAATAATTATTTGCTTATTATATTTTTAGTTGGAGATAGATGGAACGATTTTACTAAATATACCACATTATAATTAAACTTTAATTTATCTAAAACCAACATTTGAACAAAGAGAAAAGACCTCGGAAAACTAACTTAGAAGGACTGAATCCTCGCAATTATTTTTGAGACAGATTTAGAGTCAAAGATAACATTTTTCTTGTTTGAAGCCAATTATATAAAAAAAAGTTGCCTGAAAGTGTTCTCAGGTTGTTTTTAATAATATTTGAGCCAATTGCATTATTTTTTTTCAAATGACTACTGAAATGATTTGTGAAAATTAGTTCAATTAAGCCCACATTTAATAGGAAACAATATAACAGAGGGAAACAGTATTCACTTGATGTACTGTGGTAATTGTAGTCTGGAAATCAGACGCGAGGTTAATTATTGCCCTCATTGTGGATATCTTGTAAACAGAACGGGGGAATTAGAAGAAAGTCGAAAGTGTCCCTGGTGTGGACACAGCTCGTTTAGTAAGATAGCAATATCAACAGAGGAGGAAGAGTCCAGAGCTCTCTTTAACTGTGATGAATGCGGATTTATTGTGAGTTTCATAAAAGAGATAAAACAACAAGAAATGAAATAAAGAGATGTTTCTTCAATAGAAAATTTCTGAAAGACCCCCACATTGAATTAGCAATTAGATAACTTCAGATATATCCTAATACATCAAATGTTAAATGAAAGATTAAAATAACATTATTTGAAGACCTTTGTTATGGAATGTGCTTCATGTGGATTTAAGGTCATTGAAACCGATATTTATTGCCCAAACTGTGGAAAAGCTGTGAATCTAAAAACAGACTCAAAGGACGTGCACAGGTGTGTCTGGTGTGGACATCAGTCCTTTAAAACTGATAAAAGCTCCTTGGACAAAGGCAGAGGTCTTACAGAACATGAACTGGTTCTTAGGATCTGTGAAAACTGTGGATTTGTTCATTATTTTCTAGAAGGTGACATTCCACAAGAATTGGACTGAATTCAGTTTATCTGGAGTTTGTTTATTATTCAAGATCAGATATATTTTCTAAATAATGATTCTGAGCCATCCTTTAGCTTCTAATATAGCGAACGGTAGATTCTTAAGTTGGTCTTAGTATACTTTGTAGAAATACGATGGAATTCCAGAATGGAGTTAGATATCCAGGGTGATTAAGTATGATTCCAATCTCTCATTAACAAATTATTTTGGTATTTACTTCTAAATCTCAGTAAATTGAATAGAAATAAATTAAGAAGGGTAAATAAATACTGACATGAAGAAAATACTACTTTTCGACCTAAAGTTGAAAAGGTTTATATTTCAAAACATCAATAATTTAATTATGCCAACAACCATTAAAATTAGTGACGCATCAAAAAATAAGTTAGAGAAGCTGAGAGCAAGGCTATTATTACAGGGAAGAAAATTTAAGCAGGAAGAATTAATAGACTTTGTAATATCATTGGCTGAAACAAGCCCATTAATCCTAAGCAAAGGAAAGTATAAAGGTTTATCTAAGGAAGAGAGGAAAGAATTTCTTGCATTTTCTTTTGAAGGTGGAGGTTCAGATAAGTCTATTGATGAGGAAGTATATTCATAAATGATCGTTCTTGACACCAATTTAATATTTGCAAAGTTTGCTTTGGGTGATGAAAACCATAAAAAGGCAAATGAAATTTTCAATGATATTCTTACTGGAAAGTTTGGACTTCCTATACTTCTAGACTATGTGTATAATGAAATACTAACATTAATTTATATAAGAACCAAAAACTTTGACCTGTGTATGAGGGTTGAAAAATTCCTTAAGAATTATTTTAATAAAGATGTTATTAGTTTTGTCCAAACACCTAGCGAGCTATTCTGGAAAGCAAATCAGACGTTTCTGAAGCAAGAGATTATCAACCAGAAACGGTTTTTATCATTTACTGATTCAATTATTGGAGAAATGGCTATTTGGTTAAACAGTTCCTACATAGGCACATTTGATGGACAATTTTATAGATTTGGAATTGAAGTTATACCAAAATAATCAAACTGATCAATTGCTTAATTGAATGCCTCTTCTTACTGAATTTGATTTTAAATGAATTGTCTCACTAATGAATTGATTTTTCGATTAACTTAAGATATAGTTTTCAGAGGTAGTAAAACCATATAACAAATCTAAGTACTCATAATTATAGATGGTTCAATAAATATCCCTCATGTTGTTTCATAAACATTAAATCTGATAAATTTTGCCTGAATTGCTCTAATTCTGTGAGATGAACCAAAGATATGAAGACCCAAACAGGAGTTTATGATAGGGATTCTAACCATTTTGAGCAGATAAAGCCCTATGAACAAAGGAATAGGTATCCCAGAACATGAGCTGATGCTTGAATAAGAAAAATTGCAAATTTGTTCACTATTTCTTGGAAGTTGATATCCCACAAGAACTGGACTGAATTCAGTGATTTAGTTTTAGTTCCGTTAAATCTTTAAATTTACAGATTTGAAAATGCATGATTTACAGTTCATACATAACTAATTGATAACTTACAAATTGAGACTCAATAATTTCTATAGGAGTGCTTTAATAAACCAGAAATAATGGAAATTATATTTGAACACACAAAACAACACCAACAGCAGAGAGAGAAAGAAAGAGGATTCATCACTGAGTCCAAAACAAAACTTTGGAAAGAATAATAAGGAGAATCAATTTAAAACAAAATTCAATTCAGGTAAGAAGAAGAAAAATGGTGAAAATTTCAAACAAAGGAAGAGGAATGACCCAGACACAAAGATACCCAGCAAGGATCTAAAGACCAACAAAAAGAAAAGGATCAACAAGGTTGGCTCTCAAAAAACTGAGAATTCTACTATACCCAGATTACTAAATAATCATTCTAAGGAAGAACCCCTTCAAGTTAATAACAATGAAGAAATGAGCTCCTTTGAAAGGTTTGGTTTTAATGATGCAATCAGACGCGCAATCAAAAAGGTGGGATACACCTCCCCAACATTGATACAGGAACAGGCGATCCAACCAGTACTCAACAGTACGGATCTTTTAGGCATTTCTAAGACTGGCTCAGGAAAAACAGCTGCGTTCATTCTACCACTATTACAGATCTACTCAAATATTGACCTAAAAGAAGCCACTTCCCCTAAGATTTTAATAATAACCCCCACACGTGAACTCGCGATTCAGATTGGAGTTAATGTGGAAAAGTATGGAAAATACACAGGAATAAAACAGACAACCATATATGGAGGTGTGAGTCAGCACGAACAAGTCAAGAAACTTAGGAATAAGGACTCAATTTTTTTGATTGCCACCCCCGGAAGATTGTTAGACCTGATAAACCAGGGACATGTAGATTTAAACTCTGTTAAAACACTAATTTTGGATGAGGCAGATAGAATGCTTGATATGGGATTCATCCCTGACATGAAGAAAATTGTTGCCTACACCTCACAAAGGGAACAAACTCTACTATTTTCAGCTACCATGCCAGAAAAAATTCTGGAACTCGCAAATGAATTTTTGAAGAGTGACTTTGTTCATGTCACGGGAGATCAACAATCAATCCCAGTGGATAAAATCAACCAAGAAATCTTCTTTGTCGAAAATAGAGAAAAATTTAATCTATTAAAGGCAATTTTGGAACAGGAACAAAACCATAGAGTGTTAATTTTCACCAGAACCAAATATGGGGCTGATAAGTTGGCCAGAAAACTCTCAAGCAAAAGATCCCGAATTGAGGCAATTCACGGGAACAAGTCTCAACAAAATAGACAAAAATCTCTGAAAAATTTTAGAATCAACAGATCAAATATTCTCGTTGCAACCGATTTGGCAGCAAGAGGATTGGATGTAAAAGACATCACACATGTAGTGAACTACGACCTTCCCCGTGAGGCAGAGACCTATATCCATAGGATCGGAAGAACTGCGAGAGCTGGAAAATCCGGATATGCAATTTCTTTTTGCTCCAAAGATGAAAGAAAATTCCTTCCCCAGATAGAGGTACTGATGGGTAATCACATCCCTCGAGCAAAAGAAAACCCCTTTCAATCAGAGTTCCAGGAACCAATTTTAGCAAATCTAAATCGCAAGGTGAAACCCAGAAGATATAAAATTCGAAAAAGAAACAAATCTGCAAAAGCGAAGAACCGAAAAAGAAATGTAAATTGAAAGATCTGGTGTTCATAGACCATATAGAATTTTCATAGAAATATCAAAAATTAATTTAATTCAGAAAGATAAGGAAGTAAATTATATGACAAGCTCTAACCCTTAATTTTAAGTAAGGCTTCTACAAGTTCAGAAAAAAAATTTTAATGAAGATTAGTGAAAAAAAAAAATTATAATACGTTTGTACTGTGCAAATCTTTTAGATCAATGTATTCAATCTATATTAAGATAAATCAATAAATTAAATATTTATTCCATTTTAATCTTGTAAATCAAATCTCTAAATTGGTTAAATTCAATACATATTGTAAAATGATTTATCAATCTTGTAAAAATCATTAGAATATGAACCTGAATGATATTACCCCAATTACCAAAAGTCAAATCAAAAATGATAATATAAACATTGATTTATTTGGAATAGATGATCAATATAACACACTAGAGAATTTTGTCAATAATGCCTTTGATAGCAAAAGGGAATATACTACATTGTACCAGAAACTTGACTTTTATAATAATATACTTCTTACTGGTCTGCCTGGAACTGGAAAAACTCGTTCTGTTTATAAATTGCTTTCAAATCAAAAAAATAATGTAAGGTTATATCAATTAAAGCTTGGAACATTGTTGCACGCCGATATGGGTAAAACTTCACAGATAATTGAAGACCTCTTCAATAGTATTAGAGATCAAGCTTCACCTCAAAAAAAAATGATTATTTTACTTGATGAAATTGATTCTATTGGACTTTCAAGGTTTAATTCAAGTGTATTAGATGGTATTCGAAGAGCTTTAATTTCATTAATGATAGAACTGGATAAAAACATTATGAGGAAATATATCGTTTTTATCGGCATTTCAAATATACCTGAGTTCCTAGACCCTGCACTTGTTAGAAGATTTACTTTAAGAATCGAATACCCAGATGTAATTTCAAAGAGAGAACTAAAGAAATTTCTCAACTATCTTGTTGAAGAAGATTGGGAATTTGAAAAAATCCATAAAATTGTTCAAGAAAAAGGATATACTCCCTCAGATATTAAAAACTTGTTTCAAAGGATATTAGTAGAAAATAAGTTTAACGAAGATATAAATTGGAATCAATCTTTGATTATAAAATTGCGTGATAGCGTATCTACAAAAGAATTAATGCAATTTTCAAAAGATAAATATTCTATATAATTTTATTCCTTCTCTTTTTCTCTCTCTTTTTCTTTCTCTATTTCCAGGTTTATTTCTAAGTACTCTTTATATGATATCCCATTCTTATCCAAGTGATTTTGTGCATTCTTAGATATTCTTCCCCTCGATGTTGCAATACCAACATTATCCCTTTGAGTTATTTTTTTTGCGGTTTGGATGTTCATCCCTCTTTCATGTGTTGTAATTCTTTTTTTCTTACCCAATTTCCTAACCTCTAGTATTATATCTAATTATTCTCATTATTTTTTCATGATCTTTTTCATCATACTCTAATTCAGATCCAATTCTCGTTACCTTAATCCCTCTCCTTCTAAAAAGAACCATTAATGAATTAAGATTTCTCATAATATAACTAGATAATTTAACTCGAACCATACTTTTGAAAAGAGAAATAACTAATAAATGTTATTGACATCGCTTGAATCAATGTTATAATTGAAACATATGCTATTTTTATTTAAATTATTATTTTATTTTAAAAATTTTAAGAATTTAAGAAGAAATCTTTGTTAATTAAGATAAATACGGATAGGTGATACGGGCTCCTAAAAATTATATCACCTCCTTGAATTTTATTTCAACAGTTACAATTTCTAAATTTTCGTTATAAAATTATTCATGTCAAAACCCTTTCCACAGTCTTTTCCAAATCAGTGTTGTCAACCTGAAAAATGAATCCCTTAAATTCAAATGTTTGTAGAAAAGTATTAATTGTGGAATAATATAAATAATATATGGCATCTTCAATAAAAATCAAAGATGAGACAAAAACTGAGCTTGACAAGTTACAAGCACAACTAATAATAAGGATAGGGAAGAAAATATCACAGCAAGACCTAATTGAACTATTAGTGAAAAAGGGTTCTCGTAATATAGATGAATTAATTGAATTCAAGCCATTAGATCCCTCAATTATTGATGAGATATTATCAGCATCATCGAAATCAAAAATTCAAACAACTCCCGATATGCTCGATGACTTATTAAAGAGGGAGATGATTAGTTAATTGAAATATTTCATTGACACATCGTTTCTATTTGCAATAGCTAGTGAGGATGACAAATATCACAAGAGAGCAGTTAACAAATTAAAATCTTTTAGAAAAACTGAAAACATCCAATTAATTACTTCAGATTATGTAATTGATGAATTACTGTTGTTATTAATGAAATACCAGAACATGAACAATGCAATACATTGGAGTGAAATCATTATGGAAGGTAAATTCTGTTCCTTATATTTCTGCAACAATATGATTTTCAATTCTGCAATCAGTATCTTTCAATCTGAAGCAGATGAAAGAAAGCCATTAACATTGACAGATGCTGTTGTATATGTTTCCAGCAAAACATTATCTTGTGATGAAATTTTGACCTATGATAATAGGTTGAAAAATTATCGATAGGTAAAACTACATAAAAAAAATTCAGTTTGTACTTTTTGCATAGATTCAAAATTTACAATCAATCTTTATAAATTAAATTCAATTATAATTTTTATGAAGCTATTTTTGACAGTTAAGGAAGGATCCAAACAAAGAAGAGTTTTCGACTATAAGGTGATGTTCTTTCTTAACAAAGGTTTTATACTTCGAGGAACTAATCTGATAATTGATCCCCACAATTATGACATTTCCTCTAATGGTTACCTCTACGCTGCGTTTGAAAAAGATCTGCCAGATAATGTTGATATAGAACTTAAAAGAAGAATACTTGGATTAGAATTAAAAAAAATTTTGTCAAATCAAAGATATAATGTCTATTTAATTGATATAAAGACGAATAAGGAGTACGGTCCAGGGGATAATTATGAAAATATCCCTGATGAATACGAACAAGAATTTAGATTAAAAAAACAAGAGCTTGAGGGTCGGATTGAGGTCTTCCTTAGAACTAATGACAAACTCACTCGTAAAATACCCGAACATAAGATTTAAGAACTTTCAAGATTAGAAGGATTTTTGAATTTAAAATCTCCAGAATTGAATCTATTGATTGACAACGATAAGATGAATAAATATGAAAGTTACAGGGATGAAGCTTTAGAACTTAAAGCTTATAGAACAAAATTTTTATTGGGACCTATAGAATTCTAACCCTTAAAAAAAAATCAAAATAAAAACCCTGAATCTAAACTATCTAAAACAAATTTTAGTACCTTGAAAGTCTATATTTTTTGGCTTTGAGTTCTTTAGTGAGTTTAATCGAATTTTGAACGATAGAATCAATTTTCTTGTTCCTCACTTATTCGATTAAAATAAACAATAATTGTCAAAATGAAAAATAAATGACATAAATCAGATATTTATTTGATAAAACAAATTGAACTGTAAAATTTTATTAGAGATTATTTTCAAGTAGAGTTAATATGCAGTACTCTCTTGATAAACTGAAAGAATTAGGATTACTACTTGAACATGAGAATGTTGCAGATTTTCGATCTGATTTTTATAATACTAAACTCTGGGCTGAAGTATTTTGGAGTAGAAAATATTCTCATGAAAGGAGACTGGATCCAGAGATTGATGTTGTGAAAAAATATAACCCAAAAAAGGTTCTTGAAATAGGGTCTGGATATGGAAGGTTTACCTTGAAACTTACTCGGATACTTGAAGATGCATCAATACATGGTGTGGAAACGTGTACACATTTTAAGAAATATGTTGACATTTATACTAAAGATAATCCAAAGTTGATGGATGTTACATTTTCCTTTGTTGATTTTTTCAATAATGAGGAATTTACTGAAAAGAACTTTGATCAAATCATATTACCCATGAATACACTGTCATCATTTCCATTAGAGACTTATCCTCAAATTTTTGAAAAGGTAAAGGATCACCTAACCAAAGATGGGAAGTTTATATTCAGTACCCACAAGGGTTCTCCGGAGAAAATTGAAGAATATTTGAAACATTATTTGGAAAGGTATTCATCTGAAATGATTTTAAGGTGGGGGATTGATAGAATACTGGTTGAGGATTTCAATACAGATTATGAGGTTAAAAATTATGGTGCAAAGATCAATTCTTTGAAAGTGAATACACGATTTGATTTCAATTATTCAATTATTGAACGAAATTTATTCACATTCCATAGAGAATACATTTTTCACGAATTCTTTGATAATTATATTCGGAAATTGAATTTTGAAATTGTTGAAAAGGATTCATCATCACATTCTAATGTTTATGTGTTGCAAGCGATTAGGTAATATATTTTTTGAATTTACCTTTTGTTAATATAGTAATACAGTTCATTGTGTACCCCTTTAACAGACTGTGGAAAGTGATATAACACCATCTGATTGCCCAGTTGAGACGTATTATGCTGACAAGTCCTACTGCGGGGAGAATATTATCGGGCTGCTGGCTCAGGAGTCAGTTCAGACGTCGATCCCCAAGAAATCAAATCTCAGGGTTTATAGAACTTCCAGTCCCATAGATAGAATGGGTCGGTTGCAAAGCCAACATCTAGGCATTTACAGGAGAAACTGCCGGGTGTACCTCAGAGCCAAAGCTGAGCAGGTATTTGGTTACCTGAAACAGCGAACACGCCTCCTGCGGGATCACAAGGCTAAAAACAAGTAGAAGACCTTTATGTGCTCTGTGGTCTGGTAAAACCTCAGAATCCGAGCTCAGGGGTGATCCCAGTGTAAACGAATTTTGGGACAAGCTTATTAGAAGAAAAAAATATAAATACTTTCATTTAATAGTTTGTTTCTGCATTATAAAAGTTGTGTTACCCTTTTCAGTCCATTTAATAATACTGGTGACTTTGGATTGATTGATAATCCTCTTCCCAAAATTTTTTTTGCATAAATAAAATCTTTCATATCAATTAGTAACCACCCAAATCCTCCTAAAGCATATTCATTATTTGGTTCAAATGTTAAAACCTGTTCATAAATTCTTTTAGATTTTTCAAAGTTTCCGATTTTTCTAAGTGCAGCCGCATAGCCGATTTGTGTAACAATTCCTTCTACACTATTCAATGATTGCTTTAGTAATAATCTTTCATAGAGAAAAATAGCATCTTGATATTTTTGCATTGATTTTTTCAATGCAGCAGTTGCAATTAAAACAGCACTATGGTTTGGATCTATAGATAAGCCTCTTTCTAATATATTTTCAGCTTCATTTAGTTTTCGAATATCTCTATAACAACCACCTAGACTTGCATAAGAATCTAGCTCTGATTCATTAATTTCAATTGCTTTTTTGTGGTAGCTAATGGCTTTTTGATAATTTTTAATACGTCTATGCAATATACCTAAATGCGAATATATTATACTTTTGTCCGGATATTCCTCGATCAATAATTCCATTTTTCTATTTGCTTCTTCAAAATCTCCTATTTGAAATGATGTAAGTGCATACATCCATTTAACGGCAAATAAATTCTCTTGATTTAGATTATCAATTTCAATCTGAGAAAAAATCTCTAATGATTTTGAAGGATTACCAACTAAGAAGTATAGATTACCTCTTGCAATTTGCCAATCAATTGGCCATTCTTCCTCAGTGTGTTTTCTCAACCACTGTAATAATGTTTCGAATTCTTCTATAATTTCATTCCAAAGGATTATTTTTGTGTCTGAAGTTTCAATGTATAAAAACTCAGGAATTTCTTCAAGAATATACTTTATATTCTTCTCAACAATTGATCTTATTTTTTTTCCTTTTTTTGATGTTACGTCATACCCATCCTTATAAAACCAAAATACAAAGGTACTAATTTTATGCTTGGAATAAGGACTAGACAGAATATTTCTGTAACTAAAATTGATTGAATAAGTGTTTTGTTCATTTAATTTCTGAAGTTTATCTTCTAACTCTTCATTGATATTTTGCCAATAACAAATCCCATCTTTTTGAGTTAAATCAACCACACATAAAAATATTGGATTTTCATGATTTGCCCAATGTTTTAGCCATTCAGTTTTGAAAGAATATGTTAATTGATTATGTTGATTGTACTTTGGTGATTTAGTTCCTTTTATCTGTACTTTAAAAGCATTGTATGTCCCAATTTCCTCATCAATTGGTATCTTCACATAAAGATCTTCACCAAAGTCTTGGTTCATTTCTTCAACAACCCAATTCCATTTCTGTAAAATAGAAATTACATAATTAACTGCGTT
The DNA here is from genome assembly GCA_030149205.1 of Candidatus Heimdallarchaeota archaeon. Classification (GTDB taxonomy): domain Archaea; phylum Asgardarchaeota; class Heimdallarchaeia; order Heimdallarchaeales; family Kariarchaeaceae; genus WAKA01. The sequence goes on from JASBSB010000006.1 coordinate 284,417, forward strand.
TCGTTCTGTATTATACGTATTATTTACTTTTGGCATACTTATCACTTCATTAATTCTGGTTATTAATTAGATAATGAGCATAATTGCACCCTTTTCATCATTAATTCAAAGAACCCCATATTAATAAAAATTGTTAACATTATTAAAAATACTCTTTTATTGGATTTGTTAATTTGATCCTTTTAATGAAGATTTTATAAAATAAAAGAGTAAAATTTTGAACTATAATTAGTTTACACAGGAATCACCCCCTGAGCTTGAGGGTTTAGTGCTTGTCCAAGGAGTTTTTGAACAAGCTTATTATAAATTAAGAGTACACCTTTGAAAGATTAGAATGCAGAATATTTAATTACATAAAGACCAAATATTACATGTGGATATTAATTTAGTTTATCACAATCTGGCAAATTCTCAACCAAATTTGTTAAAACTTCAATTTCAGGAGCAATTGAAGAATATAATCTCTCTCTGCAAACAGAGTGATCTTCTATTAGAAAACAATCATCCTGAGCATTTAATAGGAATATTGAAAATCAAATTTCAGGAGTTTACTAATTTTATAGTATTAGTGGAATATGTACAAAAGAAGGATGATAATATATCATATGATCATAGAGATATCAGAGTGATCTGGCTAGTTAATCCAGAAACCGAAAAACCAATTGAACTAGAACTAACATATGATCGGGGTTATTGGAACCAATTTGGAATTTATAATTGGAAGGAATTCAAGTTGCAAATAATGAAAAAGGTCAATTAAAACTAATCAGAGGATTAAACTTGACATGTAATAACAATAATGATAATTTTCCTTACTTTTGGGAAAAAATCAATCCAACAATATATCACACAATTTTATTGATTGCTGGTTTTTTAAGGGACTTAAACCTATTTACATCATTTCAATCATATTTTCATGGTTCAATAACTTTAAAGAACCACATTCCAAAAGATATCGATTTAATAATAGTTTGCAATGATAAAGTAAAGACAATATTTCAGAGAATGTTTATCAAGTTACAGAAGGAAGTACCAATTCAACTAGATGTGATTTACTTCAATAGAGTAGAATTTTCTAAAGCACTCGAAAATCCAAACCACCTTCTGAATACTAATAAGTCTATAATTGAAATATCACTTAATTAAATGCATTCATATCATCAAATCTCGCCATTGCAAGCTTGGTTTCGATTTTTACTAGATTATACTTCATCAATACACGAAGGTGAGAATAGGCTTCAAGGAAACAGGAACCGCAAGACAAAATTTTACTTATTTTCTTTGGAAAACTTATTTCTATTAAATAGGATTGCAAAAGACAAAAAAATTGATTCGTTTGTTTCAAGCAAAATTGATGCAAAAATTGACGCCATACTTGATATTTTACAAAATCCACCAACAACCAATTATTATCAGGAATGTAATCCTCATAGCAATTCGTATGAAAAAATTCCTGATTGGCCATGTTATTGGATAATGAGAGAACTATATTATCGTTTTCTTGAAAAAAAAATCGGAGAAGAACGTTTTAATCAAAATACCAGATTAATTTCATCAATTGATAATTACTTGTATACACGTATACCAGAAATTGGATCGAAGTTCAATATAATTTCAAAACCAGCAATATTTATAGCAGTTTTTGGCTATAGTGTATATGATGTAATTTCGAAGTTTGGTAAACCAAAATATTATCAAACAGCTGTAGGTTTTAGAGATAATTGTCATAATTATATAATCGATTTTATAGAAAATCTCAGTCAAAATATCACTGAGGTAGATTCTGAAAAAAGTATTATACTACACTCGATGTTAATTGATTTCTTAGTGAATAATCATGGTAGTGCTTATCAAGATCAAATTAATGAATTAAAGTCAAATATAGAAATAATAATAAACGAATTGGATAGGATAGCTGATGTACCTGCTGCATTAAGTCTGCTTGTTGATGTCGAGAATGATTTGTATGGAAAATTATTAAAGAAATCGGTTGAAATTTATAAAAATGATTTTAGTGGTTCTGCTTATACTAAAACAGCAGAACCTGCATATATTTATATCTTAGATACACTTAATACTAATGAGAAAAATTTAGTTGATGAAGTTATTTGGCTTTTTGAACCATCAAAGCATGAATTTAATAGTTACATCGTTCATCATACTATTCGAATATTAAATATGATTAATAGTAATAGTTCTATGCTAACCCTAATAAATACAGAAAAAACAAAAATTAAAGAAAAGTACTTTAGAGACCATTTCCAGTCGCATTTTGAACTATTAGGAAATAGCTCTGGAACTTTTTCTATTAGTGCAGAAGACCCCAATAGAAGGGAGGGTTTTTCAGACCTTGTGATTAAAGACAATATAATAAATAGTCAAATGACTATTAGTTGTAAGGTATGGAAAAGAAATTTTGATGACCATCCACCAGTATATCAATTAATCGGTGATATGGGTACACATGAAACTGTAGGGATACTATTTATGGTTAATAATAGCATTAAAAAGAAAATTGATGAAGAATACATTGAACTACTAATTAAAAATCATCAATTATATGTTGAAAATTCATTTAAGGAAATTAATAAAAATAATGGTGTTTCCCATTATTTGTCAAAATATTACATTGATGATGTAGTTTATACCATTCATCACATTATTTTCAATATTGGCCCTTTCATTAAAACTGAAAATCCCTATGAAAAAGTTAGAAAGAAATAACAAATAGTACCTTACTCTTATCTCAAAATGAATTGAATGCAAACTTTAAAAAATATAAACACTCTAACAGCTATATTAAATATATGTATACAAACCAAATTCAGAATAATATCATTCTCATTTATTCTGAAAAATGACTTCTCATTCCCGTTATTTTTAAAATGTGTTCCCATTTTTTCTGAAAACACTCAATATTTGAATGGTTTTGAATTGTTGTTTTAAGTTTCTACCAAACACAAACAGGAACAAAAAGCTCTTCTTTTGACAGTGATCCATGTTCACTCTTGAGAGGAGATATATAATCACCAAATTTGATTATCTCGGGAACAATAAGTTGCACTTCAGGCTTCATCAGGATCACGTACTGTCCTAACCTGTTTTCCACCAACCCTATGTAGTGTTTTTTCCCCTCTTTGGAATGTTCTGCTTTGATGACCTCATCGACTGAAAGTATTCCATTCCCAGCAAGCTTGAATGCCTCCTCTTGTGAAACCACAATGCCAAAATTACCAATCAATTCAGATAGCTTTTCGAAGGTCTTATCACCGACGTCTGATGTATACACATGGAGGGTTCGTCCACTTGAGCTGAGCTTAATTCCATCATTTTGGAGTTGTTTAAGTCCAGTAACAAACTTTGGTCTTTTAACCTGCATATGACCGTGATCTGATGAGAGAAGGATCATGGTCTCACCTGATATTACACTTGGATGCTCACGTAAGGCATCAATAACTTGTTCTGTCAGTTTCACACTTTGATGGTACTCTGAGCTGTTAACTCCATAATTATGAGCAGTGTGGTCAGGGTACCCCATATATATTGAGATAACCTGCTGATTGTCCTTTCGGAGAAGTTCCCCTGCAATTTGAAGAATCTCCTGTGGGTTCTTGTAAAATTTAGGGGACAATCCTTGGCAAATAAAAGAGACAAGTCCTACAGAGGTGTATTCCACAGGTAGAAGGATATTTGAGTCTGCACCAAGCTCTTTTAGTCGAATGGTAAAGGGGTGACCAAGCATATATTCAGTTACAGAATCATTGGTAAGTACACTCTGAGGGTTCCCATTATTCAGATACATCCCACTGATTGTATGATACTCCGTTCTCAATTTTTCATGGTAAATATTGGCACCAATGACCCCATGTACTGCTGGAGTGAGTCCGGTAGAAAGAGAGACCATGTTAGTTCCTGTAAGAGTGGGAAAGCTGCTGTGAGCTGCAAGACCAAGTTCTTCCAGGTTTTTTGTTATCGACCCTTCAAAGTTTTTTATATTTTCAGTGCCAAGACCATCAACGATAATATAAATAATATTTTTGGGAACATCTCTCTCTTTAAGCTGTTTTTGTAGGGATTTATGTTTTAAAAGGGTATTCAGATCAGTGTTTAATTCTGGAAATTTATCCCCCCACAACTCTAAAACAGAGGGAAGTATCCCTGCGTTCGAATATGAATAGTTTGGTCTCAGTAGTTCCATTTCCTCATTAAACCAGCTTGTGGATATTTCAAATGAGTTCATTGTGTTTACAACGAGCAATTTATTTTAATGGCTTTGGCATCTATCCATCAGTTAGTCATAAATTTTCAACAAAAAATCAGAGAAAAGTATTCAACACATACACGTATCGGAGTAAAGATACATGATGCTATTTAGAGATTAAATAGGAGGCGCAAAGTGGACTTAAATTTATGGTAAATCTCCTGATGAATTAAGGGCATTAATCCAGAGGACGTAATTTACATGTAAAGTGTCTAAGGAGTTCAGATTCCTCTGTAATTTCATAACCCTTGATCTTATCTTTTTCTTTTTTTATTGATAACAAGGTATCGATAATAAATTCAAAATGTGCTTTCTCGTAGACCCTTCTAGGAATAGTTAATCTAAGCAGTTCCAATGGTGCAGGAATAAATCTATCCCCTTCTTGGTGACCAAACATAAGGGACCCAATTTCGACAGATCTTATACCTCCCTGGAGATATAGTTCCACAGCAAGTGCTTGTGCGGGGAACTGATTTGGAGGGATATGAGGAAGAAATTTTCCAGCATCAATAAAAGCTGCATGACCTCCAGCAGGGAGAACAACTGGAATTCCTTCCTCGTGTAATCTATTCACAAGAAATTCCACCTGATTTATCCTGTGAGCTATCACATCTCCTTCAACTGCCTCTGAGAGGCCAGTTGCCATTGCTTCAAGGTCTCTTCCTGCTAACCCACCATAGGTTGGAAATCCCTCAAATAGAATTAATCGGTCTCTTAGATGATCTGAAAAAGTTTTATTGTTTAGGGCTATCAAACCACCAATGTTTACATAGGCATCCTTTTTTGCAGACATCCACATTCCATCTGCAAGGTCAAACATCTCATGAAGGATTGTCTTAAGGTTTTTTTCTCTGAACCCATTCTCTCTCTGCTGTATAAAATAAGCATTTTCAATAACTCGTGAGGCATCAATAAAGAATGGTATAGAATACTGCCGAGCCAACATAGATACCTCTCTTAGATTCTCAATAGAGGCAGGTTGTCCGCCCCCAGCGTTGTTTGTCAGTACCATTGTAATGACAGAAACGTTTTGATGTTCGGTTTCCAGAAGCTCTCGAAGTCTCTTAATATCCATATTTCCCTTAAATGGTAGAGTGGTGTCAATCTCCTTTGATTCTTGTACCACTAGGTCTTTAGGGTAAGCTTTGTTATACAGTATATGACCAACAGTTGTATCAAAACTCTGGTTTGACACAACAAATGAGTGAGGTTTGTCTTTCAGTATGTATCCAAATAATATATTTTCTGCTGCCCTTCCCTGATGAGTTGGAATAATTTCTGAAAAACCAGTTAAGTCTGTTACCACAGATTTTAACCTGTAAAAACTCTTTGCATTCGCATAAGACTCATCTCCAACCATAAGAGATGCCCATTGTTTATCGGACATTGCTCCTGTACCACTGTCAGTCAAGAGGTCTATAAAAATATCTTCCGAATTGAGGTTGAACAGGTTGTAATTTGCTTCCTTAATTGCCTGGTTTCGCCTTTCAACACTGGGTAATTTAATTGGCTCTATCATTTTTATTCTATAAGGAGGAGGAAAATATTTCACCATTGAACTATTGAATTACAAATTCCCTCTTAATTTTTGGGGAATCAGACTGGAAAATCAGAGAAAATCATATTAAAAGATGCATTGTATTTTTTGGAATAATTTTTTGAATATCAAAAATAAATGACTTAAGTATTAACAATCGTAAATGAGTATTTAACCTCTTGATTAGTACATAGGGTATGTTTGATGAACTATTAGAAAATTGGAATATAAACCAAGAAATGAATATGAGATTGCTGGAAATAGCTAAGAATCACATGGATGAACGTCCTCGACCAAAGGCAAAAACCATCGAGGGACACTTTCAACACATACAGAACAACAGGATCAGTTGGTTGGAACATATCACACCTGTTCAACCAATCGACAAAGACTCTACGATAAAGAGCTCCTTGATTGAATCATCGCAAGCTGTGGCTAACCTGATAGAGTTCTCGAAAAATGGGGGAGAGATAACTGGAACAAAGGCAGGTTTACACAAGTTCATTTTTTATCTTGTGTCTCATGAATCTCACCACCGTGGTCAGATAATGCTGATCCTAAGAAACGCAGGGGTACAGGTGTCACACCATGACCAGTACAGTCTGTGGGATTGGAAGTAATGAGAAACGTTAAACTGGTAAAGAAATTAACTATTGTTTCATATTTTATTGAGATTAGGAATTAAACAACCGTCAACATTCGGTTTTTAACCCTTAATTTCAAGAAGAAATATTCAGAAAAAAGTTAATCCAAGCTTGAAAATAGTTCTAATTAGAAGGAGAAACAACTTATTTTAAAAACCGACAGATAGCACAAATTTTGAGATTACCTCAGACATAAGGTTAAAATCCAAGCTGGTGCTCTACAATTCTATGAGTCAACAGAAACCCAAAGTTCTTCCAGAGGATTATTTAGAACTAAAAAAGGTTGGCAACATCATTTCCAACCGAGATTATGTGGTCTGGACAGAGACAACCCCAAACCAGCTCAAGCGAACCTACACCTCAAAATTACGAGCACAGAACAAATCTACGGGGGAGATCAAGTACATTACATCTGGTTCCGATAGTAACCCAGAGTTCTTTCCGGAAGAATTGGGAAAAAACAGATTGATCTTTCTCAGTAGACGGTCAGGAAAGAATCAGGTTTACCTCTTGGATTTAGATTTTGGTGGAGAGGCTGAACAACTGACTTCACACAAAAATGGGGTCACTTATGCTAAACTGAGCCCAGATGGAAGTAAATTGGTGTTTTTAGCAAACATCAGAGAGGGAGAAAATGACAAGCTGACCAAACCTAACAATGAACTAGAAGAAAAAGAGATAATGCTCGTAGAGGAGGAAGAAGAGAGAAAAATTTTTGACCCTTACGTGGCCGATACGCTAGTCTATAGAGAAGGAACCGCCTACCATGATCAACGAAAAAGCCATGTTTATGTTTATGACTTCAAGACCAATGAGCATAAGAGAGTAAGCAGGCGTAACACTAACCATTGGTCTCCACTTTGGATAAATGAGAAAGAGATTATCGCTACTGCAAAGATATATGAACCCACTGACCTAAACCAAAGGATTTCCCTTCTTAAATTTGATTTAAGCCAGGTAAAGGAGGGGGGGATTAAAGGGAATGAACTGTTGGAGTTTAGGTCTTGGAACGCCCCCGAGATAAGCATATCACCAAATGGAAAGCGTATGACACTTCAAAGTTTAGAAGAGGGGACAATTGGAGGGCAGAACGGGGTTCACCTCGTTTATGATTTTGAGTCCAACAGCACTGATCCTATAATTTTGGATCGTGCGGCATATGGAGTTCAATGGAAGGACGATGATACTGTTCAGATGATGGTGGATGACACTGGAAGAACTGATGTTCGAGAATATTCAATTGAGACGAAAGAAATTGATACTCTCATTGAGAAAGCTGATTCAATAACATCATTCTCATTCAGTGATGATGAGGTATTTTTCACTGCCACCGGTTATCTGCATTATCAGGCGATCTGGACAGGAAAAAATTCTCCTGTTTTACTTGAGGATCCCAACCAAAGCTACATTGATCAGAGGGAAATTGTGGTACCTGAGGAAAGATGGTTCAAAGCAATTGATGGCTCTAAATTTCAAGGTTGGTACTTTAGTGCAGGTGAAAATTCGCCTTTAGCTCTTGACGTTCATGGAGGGCCGCATGCCATGTGGAATGGGACTGGCACAATGTGGCATCAATTTCAATGTTTGGTTTCTGCAGGATATTCAGTTTTAGCAACCAATCCAAGGGGGAGTGCAGGATATGGCCAGGAATTTGCCCAGTCAATATTAGGTGAATGGGGAGTAAATGATGCAAGAGACCTATTAAATGCTGTTGATGAGATATCTAAAGAGACCAATCCCTCCTCAGTGGTTGTTCTAGGGGGATCATATGCAGGATTTCAGACTATGAACCTAATAGGAATTGACAAGAGATTTAAGGCAGCTGTTGCACAGAGAGGAGTTTATGATTTTATCACCTTCCCAATTGGAACTGATATCCCACTTTGGTTCTATGATGAGATAAAGGGAACCCCATGGGATGACGTAAAAAGACTCTGGGATCTTTCCCCTCTCTCTAAAGCCAAAGATATTGAGACACCAGTCCTGATTATTGCATCTGAGAAAGATTTTCGGGTTCAAATATCTCAGTCAGAAGAAATGTACGCTGCGTTAAAATATTTCAATAAACCTGCTGTTTTTGTAAGATACCCTCGCGATGGACACGAACTTTCCAGAAGTGGTGAACCCTCTCATGTTGTAGACAGATTAAACCGTATCATAGACTGGTTTAACAAATATGTGAATAAAGAATAATACATCAGACTATTATAATAAAACTGGGAAAATTCCCTGCTAAGAGGTAATCAAAAGATAAAACTAAGATGAACTTTCACCTTTTCAACCTGTTACATCTTTTAATATGAAATATTAGTTGAAATTCGTTACCCACTTCAAAAACCAAAGTACCTCGAATCTTCGAAGAGAATTTTGAAAAATTGAGAAACAAAAATTCAATTCGAAAACTCTATATAGATAGAGCTACGATTTTGAGATTATGGATATTCCAGAGATTGGGAGATGTGACCTTTGCTTTAACGTGAGAGATGTGAAAGACTCCTACAAGTTTTACACTGAACTCGGATTTAAAATGGTTGAGGGAGACCTAAAGGAAAACTGGGCAGTTTTGTCACACAGGGGGTTCAGAATTGGTTTGTATAATGGACATATAGACAAAAATCTATTAAATTTCAGAGGTGGAGACCCTAAATTGATAAATGATTATGTAAATAGAAATGGGTTCAACGTTTCCATCAAGTTCAAAGAGGGAGAGAAAGGAGGGGGTAATCTTACTGTACTCGATCCCGATGGGTATGCAATATTCTTTGATACTCACTATACAGAGCTGGAAATCCCCATGCAAATGAAATCTTATCTGGAGAGAGAGAAAAGTTCAGAGCTAGGTGTGGGGGAAGCTCACATAGTCTTAACTGTACAAAATATTGCAACAACCAAAAAATTCTATGAATCTCTTGGATTTATAACCCAAGGAGAAAGTCTAGTTCATGGTAATGTGAGACTTTTGTTGAGACCTGGAAACAAAAAAGAGCTTTTGTTGCTGTTTAAGGGAGATAACGAAACAAAACAGCTTGTAGACCCAGATGGAACCATTCTTATGTTTGAATAGTCATACAGTACTCATAAAAGGTTATATATTCCTTAACTAATCCGGATGAGGCTGTGAATATTGTTTCTTTCTATTGATATATTTTAAGATGGGAGTTAAATCAGATTTTCAAAAAATCTGAATATAGGCTATAGTTTCCCAGTTATCTAGAGTTAATTACCATTGTATAGAACCTCTGATACGTTGATTAGTCGATAAAGTGAAGGTTGCAGGAATTAGAGTGAAAGCAAAACATTCACCGGGTCAACGAAGTTAGGTGAATCTACTCGTTTTGTTGCCACTTTAACAATAGATTGAACCTTAGGATTAAAGGCGATTGAATGCTTCACTGTCTGGAACATATCTATATCATTGAAATTATCACCTATTGCTGCAGTATTGTGCACATCAAAACCAAATCTATCCGCTATCTCTTCTATAACAATTTTTTTTGAATTACCAACCTTTACAGTCACTTTTCCAGTTAAGGTTCCATTTGACTCATGTATAAGGTTTGAATATGCATGTTTAACATTCAGCTCCTTAGCTACTGCATCAACAAAATAATTGAACCCACCACTTAAGAGAATAATCTCTGCACCAGTCTCTTTTAGGGTGCCTATACCCTCTTTAGCTCCCTCTATCAGGTGTGGGGGTAGGATTGCTGAGAGCAGATTTTGAAGAGATTGTCCCCTCCAAAGACCTACATCTAGCTCAGCCCATTGACCAAAACTAAGTTCACCTTTCATGGCTTTGTCATAATACTTTCTAGCTTGATCTTGAACCCCAAACTTTGTGTGTGCGAGCTGCCAACAACTTAATCCCTTGGTTAAGGTACCATCCACATCCAAAAATATGGCATCATACATAGCTCTCTTCTGACTGCTTAGTATAAAATAGTTGATTTTAAGTTCTAAAGTAATAAAGGCAAAATCATACCGGGAGGGGGAATTTCATCCAACATGAGAAATGTCAGATTTTGAACCCCCGAACCTCTACAGGATGAGGACCTAAACCTCACGCAATTGGCCACTATGCGATCCCGGTAAACTAGGTGCAAGACCTTAATTTACCTGCTCAATATCTGTTAAAAAGCATTCTTATACTGTTTGAGAACAATAGATGATTTCATATTTATGGTTGAAAGCCATTTGAAACCTCATCTTCAAAAATGGAAGTTAGATAAAATTTCCTTAAATCAGATTCATTAATTGTTCTTACTTTTCAAAACACTTGATTTTTTCTTTAAAAAGTTTCTCTACCCAATGAAGAGGGTCTTTCAACTCCTGAGCAACACGGAGAGTTAGATCATAAAATTCAATACGCTCTGTAAATGCGCAATTGTTTACGTCAAGATAAGTCAAAAGAGTTCCTAAGCCAGCCCGCTTGTTCCCATCAACGAAGTAATGGTTTTGGATTATTCTGACATAAATGTACGCCGCTGTTTCTACAATATTTTTCTTTCCTAGGTAAACAGCATTGGGGACTGAATCTATGAAGCTCTTCAAGCCATCTGGGTTCATTATTCCTCGTTCACCTCCAAATACCTCAATGCTCGAATCGTGAAGATTTTTTATCTGGTCATAGTTTGGAATTTTCATTAGCACCATTCATACCTACTCCGCTAGCCTTTGAAAGGTAAGCTCATGCTCATCGAATGTCTTCTTGATTGATTTATGCCATTCCTTATTACTTGGAGGTATCACTCGGATCACCTCAAGCAATCTTCGAAAAAAGTCGTCCCAGCTCTCCTCATCAAATTTGTACTTAATGAACCGTTGATATGTCTGATCAGACAACTCAATTTGATGTTTCACTAATAGCAGACCCACAGAATCATATAAAAACAGTGTGCTTGAGCTAGCTTCTGACATCAGAAGAAACAAACTTCTAGAGATGGTTATCGAAGTTACACATTAAATAATCAACAATCCATAGTTTCTTTATGAAAGGTAAAACAGTTCTAATCACAGGAACCTCAGCAGGCATAGGCATGGAGACTGCTAAAGGCATTGCAAAGCTGGGGGGAAACATCGTGTCTCTGAACAGAAACGAAGATAAAACCATGAAGGCTCATGAGGAGATCCTTAAGGATGTCCCAGATGCAACACTCTCCTTTGTGGAATGTGACCTCAGCTCATTTAAATCTGTGAGAAAGGCTGCTGCAAAGATTTTAGAAAAATATCCAAAGATAGATGTGCTAATAAATAATGCAGGAGGTATCTTCACTGAGAAAGTGTTAACTGAAGATGGATTTGAGCGTACTTACCAAATTAACCATCTTGGGCATTTTCTTTTGACAAATCTTATAAGCAAAAATTTTGTAGAAGGAACAAGAATTGTGAATTTATCCTCTTCTGCTCATTATCGTGGAAGGGTTGACTTGGATAATCTCAATGGCGAAAAATCGTTCTCTGGGTTTGGAACATATTCAAACTCAAAACTGATGAATGTGCTTTTCACAAAAAAGCTGGCTGAAGTGCTAGAACCACAAAAAATTACTGCTAATGCAGTTCATCCAGGAGTGGTCAGAACTGAGTTTGGTAAGAAGAACGTTAACCTACTTACAAAAATTGGGGTAAAAGTCCTTGGAATATTTTCAATCTCACCAGCAAAGGGTGCACAGACGTCTATTTATGTTGCTACCTCTGATGAGGTAAAAGGTGTTACTGGAAAATACTTTGCCAACAAGAAGGTCAAGAAACCCTCAAAATTTGCGGAAGATAAAGACCTCATTAATAATTTCTGGGTGAAAAGCCTTGTGGATTCAGGGTTGAAAGAAAATCAAGTTATCCACAATCCAACCATGTCATAACTTGAGAAAATTTATTCAGTAAAAGCTTGTATAAACTTCAGAAAGGCAGATCCAATTGCATCAAGGTTGTATCCACCTTCAAGTATAACTCCTAACTTTTTAAAACCAAATTGCTTTATCATAACACCCATCTTGTTAAAGCTTTCTTCTGTAAGATTCAAGCCAAATAAGCCATCTGATCCAAGCGTGTCTAATCCTAAAGAAATCAACAAAACATCAGGAGAATATGAATCTAAAGCTAGTAAAGCCTCATTTAATTTCTTGAGATATTCCTGTTCGCCGCTTGATTTTGCCAGAGGAAAATTTTTGGTATACCCTAAACCATTTCCCTGTCCCTGTTCATCTTCGTATCCCCAATAATAGGGAAAGTTATGAGTGGGGTCACCATGAATAGACACATAGTATACATCTGATCGCTGATAAAATAACTCTTGAGTCCCATTCCCATGGTGATAATCCAAGTCTAAAATTGCAACCTTGGAGACTGATTTTAGAAGTGATACTGCACACACAGCCACATTGTTTAGAAAACAATAGCCTCCTCCCATATCTCGCATTGCGTGGTGTCCAGGAGGACGGCATAGAGCGACACCTTGATCGTTCTCAAGGAGATGTACTGCTAGCCTATGAGAGGTGCTGGCTGCTGCAACTGCCGACTTATACAAATGCGGAGAAATTGGTGTCCCAATATCGAAGAAATATATACCAAGTTTTGCCATTAGCGATAATTTTTCCAATTTAGGTTTATCCAAACTCTTTCCCCTAAGATTGAAAATTGATGGGACCTGCTCATCAACAACAGGTGGGAGAGAAGTAAGAAATTCTATGTATTCATTACTGTGTACCTCCAAAAGTAGAGAGCTGTCCAAAGTTTCCTGCACTTTTTCAATTTCTAAACCTCCACTTTTCAGTGATTCAAGTATTCTTGTTACTCTCTCCGGTCGCTCCGGATAATGGCGAGCTCCTCTGCTTGTCATCTCATTTTTTGGGTCATATAATAACTGATCAGGATGATAGAAGACCTTCACTGTGATGGCTAACCGCATGGGATTTTAAAGATAATTAGCCTTACTTAGCGTATCGTATAATTAGAAAATAAATTTTAAGGACTTACCTTGAATTTTTCTTTTTTCGTCTCTTTTTTACCTGTTGTTTTACGGTTACAGTAGTCTTCCCATTTGTAAGGATTGTGGACAAGAATCTGCCTGTGTAAGAGTTTTGTCTGCTTGCAATCTCCTCTGGGGTACCTTCCGCAATAATCTCACCTCCTAAATCACCCCCTTCAGGGCCAAGATCAATCACATAATCAGCATTTTTGATGATCTCCAGATTATGCTCAATTATGATAACCGTGTTCCCTTTATCTACCAATCTATGTAAGACTTCCAACAACTTCTTTACATCGTGCATGTGTAGACCCGTACTGGGTTCATCCAAAAGTAGGATAGTGTTCCCAGTCGTTCGTTTCGACAGCTCCCTTGAGAGCTTGATTCGCTGGGATTCCCCACCAGAAAGCGTTGTTGCACGCTGCCCAAGCTTTATGTAACCACATCCAACAGATTCTAATGTCTTAAGAACCCTTTTGATTCGTGGGACATTCTCAAAGAACTCCAATGCCTCATCAACAGACATCTCCAAGACTTCACTAATGTTCTTATCTTTGTACTTTATTTCTAAGGTCTCTCTGTTGAATCGTTTTCCTTTACAGACCTCACAGTCCACATAGACGTCACTTAAAAAGCTCATCTCAATCTTGTTGTACCCATTCCCCTGACACGACTCACATCGTCCACCCTTTACATTAAATGAGAACCTCCCTGGTTTGTAACCACGAAGTTTTGCATCAGGAAGGTTTGAAAACAACTTTCTGACCTCATCAAACAACTTGGTGTATGTAGAGGGATTACTTCTTGGTGTTCTTCCAATTGGTCTCTGATCTATCATTATTGCCTTGTCGATCAGATTGAGGTTTTCCACCTTCTTATGTTTCCCTGCCCTGATCTGTGAGCCATTCAGTCGACGGGAGAGAATTGGCCAAAGGGTTCCTGTGATAAGACTGGACTTCCCACTCCCAGAGACTCCCGACACAACAATTAACCTCCCCAATGGGATTTCAACATCAATATTTTTCAAATTGTTGAGTGACGCTCCAATAATCTTGAGGGATTTACCTGAACCCTTTCTTCTGACCTTTGGGACTGGAATACTCAACTCACCCCTCAGATACTTTGCTGTCAGTGATTCTTGGGTATCCAACACATCAGAAAGGGTACCAGCAACAACAACTTCTCCCCCGTGAATTCCTGCTTCCAGACCCATATCAACCACATAATCTGCATTACGAATCGTGTCCTCGTCATGCTCAATAACTATCACTGTGTTTCCTAGGTCTCGTAATTCAAAGAATGTACGCATCAGTCTTTCATTATCCCGCTGATGTAACCCAATAGAAGGTTCGTCCAACACATAAAGGACTCCTACCAATCTTGATCCAATCTGTGTGGCGAGCCTTATACGCTGTGATTCACCACCCGACAAGGTAGATGCCTTTCGGTCCAAGGTAAGATACTCAAGACCCACACTTGCTAAAAAGCTCAGACGGCTCTTGATCTCCTTCATTACCTGCTCAGTTATCTGTTTCTCCTTCTCAGTCAGGTTCAAGGATTCAAAATATCTGATTGCTTCCTTGACAGCGAACTTTGAAATCTCCATGATATTTAGTTCACCAACCCGCACATTTAGATAAATTGGCTGAAGTTTCATCCCATGACAGGAGGCACATTCTCTGTCTGACATGAATTGCTCATAGTACCTTCTCATCCCAGGAGATGAAGTGCTGTTGTACCTTCTTAAGATAATGTTCACCTGCCCCTCGAACTTTCGGTTCACCTCGTAGCTGAATGCATTCTTATTCTTCCTGGCTGCTTCCTCTTCGGATCTGCTGACCTTTAGCTTAAATGTCTTATTTGACCCATACAGAAGTGCCTCCCTTAAGGGTTTGGGGAATTTCTTAATGGGGGTGTCCATTGTTGCACCATAGTTTTTGACCAGTGCCTCAATGACCTGATATCCCCAGCTGTCAGGGTTTTCTGCGTTAAGAGTTGTCAGACCCCCTTCATTTATCGAAAGATCTGGATCTGGAATAAGTAGATCTGGGTCAACCTGTAAAACCACACCTAGACCCATACACTCCTGACAGGCACCCAAAGGAGAGTTGAATGAGAACATTCGAGGAGTAAGCTCTGGAATGGAGATTCCATCCTTTGGACACCCTGCAAACTCATTGTAAGTAATTCTACGTGGGTCATCCTTATCCAATATGTCAATTATTACCTCTCCTTTTCCCTTTTCTAATGCTTTCTCCACAGAATCTGTCAGTCTACCCTCAATATCCGCCTTCAAGATTAGTCTGTCTAAGATAATGGAGATATCGTGCCGATAGTTTTTGTCGAGTTCTGGAAACTCCTCATCTAACAAAACTTCCCTGCCGTTAACCTCTAATCTGACAAATCCATCCTTTTTAAGCTGATTCAAAAGCTTCTTGTGAGTTCCCTTCTCATTTGTTATGACAGGTGCAATTAACCTCAGACGAGTGCCATCCTTAAGTTTCATTATGTTCTCAACTATCTCCTCCGCACTAAGGGCTTGAATCGGATCCCCACAGATTGGACAGAAGGGTTTACCAATGGTTGCAAACATGATTCTTAGGTAATCCATGATCTCAGTGACTGTTGCAACTGTTGAACGTGGATTGTGGGAGGAAGTCTTTTGTTCTATACAAATTGCTGGACTTAAGCCAGAAATTGACTTGACACGTGGTTTCTCTAGCTGACCTAAAAACTGTCTGGCATAAGAGCTCAATGACTCAACAAACCTACGTTGTCCCTCAACAAAAAGTGTGTCAATTGCAAGACTGGACTTTCCACTCCCTGATAAACCGGTTATAACCACAAATCTGTCTCTTGGGATCCAGACATCCACACCTTTGAGATTATGTTCATTGGCCTCTTCCACGAAAATCCAGTTTCTTGGATCCTCTTTGGTGGGCAGCTCTAGATGCCTTTCAAACTTTTCTAACTCGTCTACAATGACCGTCAAGATACTAACGCACTAGCTGAATAAAGCTATAAAACTTCTCTGATAGGAGTTAGATAAATCTAAAATCGGGGGGTATATGCCTTCTAACCAGAAAATCCAATATTTTTGATTAAAGAACCACTGAGAAAATACCGTCATCCTTTTTTCTTGTGTTAAGGTTCTGAGTCTTTTAAAGACAATAGAAGGTTCTTAAAGAGAAGAAGATTATGAAACATCCCGGTTACATTTTGATATCCTTTAGTTTTGGGTATCCTTAGCTTACCTTTCATTCTTCCGTGTAATCCTCTAAAAGAATTAAATAATCAATAACCTTCAACAGTGTATGGTAAACTTTGATGATAAATTTAGGATTAAAGATGATAATCAGCTTCTTCAACTATTGGGATTGATGACTGGTATAACCCTAGGATTAGTCATCTATCTATTGATTAACCCCCCAAATACCACTTCGTTCAGAGGTTACGAATACCAGAGCTTAATAGCAATTATTCCAGCCTTCCTAATTCAGTTTATCCTGCTCAGAGAGCTCGATTTTAGAGTTGAAGAGGATAGCCCCCTAAAATCCTCATATCTGAGGCTGTATAAATCAGGTATCTATAGATTGCTAATAACACTGTTACTTGCATTAAACTGGGTATTCATCAACTCCGCAGAGGTGGGTGTACTGGTCTTTCTTCTTGCCCCAACCTTCTTTGTTATCGCTTTGGTTCAGGATGGATACACCTTCTGGTTGACTCTGAAGCAGCCAGAACTGAAAAAATTACAAAATTATTCTGCCGCACTCTATTTTCTGGTCGATCTCTCTCCCATCTACTTTGCATTAACATGGGATTATCTCCGTAGGGCCATACCTTCTGATTTTGGTCCTGTCATAAACCTTAGCCTTCTGATGATCCTGTTTGTTGTTCTTCCACTGGGTGTCACCTATCCAATGTACAGAAATCTCTCAGAATGATTATGGATTTTTTTCAACTTTACCCTTAAGTAATAAATGGCTTAAAAGTTTAATTTATAATACTTTACTCCAAAAATTTTACCATAGTCATCATCTGTGGAAATTATAATCGAATTATACTTTTTACTTAAGATTGAGTTTACGCAATCAACTAAAGATAATTCCCTATTTCTGTGTTTTAGCTCACCAACTTTTATTATATAATTAAACTGAGTTTCAACGATTATGTTTTTGGATTCATTTAATAATAAAAGTTGATATCGAGCAATTTTTTTCCCGAATTTTTCGATTGTCTTGTAACAAAATTCAATCAGTACAAGCGAAGGGATATATCCTTCGATATTGGTGGTTTAAGTTTGAGCCATGAGTTTTTTTGCCTCTTTATGATCTGCGAAGTAGAGAATCAATGCACCAGTATCCCACAAAAATGTCTTTTCTTGTTTTGCACTCTTCACCAGTTTTCTTTGTTTCTCTCTTGCCGAATCTCTTTTACCGCTTGCACAGCCATTTTGTAATTATTCGGATTTGTTGCTGTTAGAATGCTCTTTTTAGGAATTAATAAAATTCCCTCATCAGTTAATATAAAAGAAATTTCATCTCCAGGTTTTAAATTTAACTTTTTCTGAAGCTTTGCTGGAAGATTTATCATTCCATTACTGGTTAATTTAGCAGTTACCATGAATCTATCTTGTTTTCAATGATTTAAATTTTTTCAATGCAAAAAAGTAACTGAAAAGGGAAATTTGAATGGTCAAATCCAAAATTTGATGATAATTGACCTCTAAAATCTAGATCTTAAGAGAATTAGATAATTATTAACTGGGTTCGTAATTTTTATTACAAGCTTATGATCCTTAGCAGAAACTGTCTAGAGATGAGTCTATTTTGTACTTACAACAACATCCTCATTTTCATCGAGATCCACCAGAAGCACTGTCCCCTCAGGAACCTGATTCTTGAGTAGATATGATGAAAGTGGGTTCTCAACATAACGGGTGATTGCTCTCTTGAGTGGTCTTGCTCCAAAGGTTGGGTCATAACCGACCTCTGCTAAGAAGAGTTTCACTGATTCTGTTAGATCGACTTTTACATTTAACTTATCCAATCGTTTTTTGAGATCCTGTAACTGTATCTCAACTATATCCATCATGAGGTCTCTGCTCAGTGTCCTAAAGATCACCACCTCATCAAGCCTGTTTAGAAACTCTGGCTTGAAGTACTGTCTAAGCTCATGTTCAACAGTTCCCTTGATCTCATCATAGGATCTTCCCTGTTCTGTCATGTCAAAGATCTGCTGGCTACCGATGTTTGAGGTAGCAATGATGACCGTGTTCTTGAAATCCACAGTTCTTCCCTTTGAGTCAGTCAGCCTTCCATCATCAAGCACCTGTAAAAGCACATTGAAGACATCAGGATGAGCCTTCTCGATCTCATCCAAGAGGATAACAGAGTAAGGTTTGCGTCTGATTGCCTCTGTGAGCTGACCACCCTCATCATGCCCAACATAACCAGGTGGGGCACCTATAAGCCTGGCAACTGAGTGCTTTTCCATGTACTCACTCATGTCGATACGTATCATCAGCTTGTCACTGTCAAAGAGGAACTCTGCAAGGGCCTTTGCAAGCTCCGTCTTTCCCACACCTGTTGGACCAAGGAAAAGGAATGATCCCATAGGCCTATCTTCTGAGCTAAGTCCAGCTCTTGACCTTCGAATGGTCTCTGCGAGTGCCTTGATTGCCTCATCCTGCCCTCTGACTCGCTTTCTCAGCGCATCTTCCATGTGAATGAGCTTGTCAATCTCCTCCTGAGTTATCTTGCTAACAGGTATACCAGTCCATCTGGAGACAATCTCTGCAATGTCCTCTTCTGTGACCTCTTGTCTTAGCAGACCTCCTTTCTTCTCCTGTTCATCTGCCTCTTTCTGAAGTTTGTCAAGCTCCTTTTGGAGCTCGGGGATCTTACCATACTGTATCTGACCAACCAGCTCAAGGTTCCCCTCTCTTTGAGCCCTTTCAGCCTCAAATTTCAGGTGATCTATCTGTTCCTTGTTGTGGGAGATTTTCACGTAAATCTCCTTCTCTTTCTCCCACTGTGTCTTCACCTTGATGAACTCTGCCTTCTCCTTCTCAAGCTCGTCTTCTATCTGGGAGAGTCGCTTCTTTGACACCTCATCAGAATCTTTCTTGATGACTGCCCTCTCAATCTCCAACTGGTTGATCCGTCTCTGGATCTTTTCCAGCTCCTCAGGCATTGACTGCAACTCCATTGAGATCTTAGCAGCTGCCTCATCCATGAGGTCTATCGCTTTGTCTGGGAGAAACCTGTCAGAGATGTACCTATGTGATAGAACCGCTGCTGCAACAAGGGCATTGTCCTGGATGTGTACCCCATGATGAATCTCATACTTGTCCTTTAAACCCCTAAGTATTGAGATGGTATCTTCAACACTCGGTTGATCGACAAATACTGGTTGAAATCTTCTCTCTAATGCTGCATCCTTCTCAAAGTACTTTCGATACTCATCATAGGTCGTTGCTGCAATGGTTCGAAGCTTCCCTCTTGCAAGCATTGGTTTTAGAAGATTGGACGCATCAAGCGAACCCTCACTAGCACCTGCACCAACTATGGTATGTGCCTCATCTATGAACAATATTATCTTCCCTTGTGATTGCTCAATCTCATTTAAGACCGCTTTTAACCTGTCCTCAAACTCTCCACGATACTTTGCACCAGCTATCAGACTACCCATGTCCAGAGCAAGCAACCTGACATCCTTCAATGATTCAGGAACGTCCTCATGAATAATCCTCTGTGCAAGTCCCTCCACAATTGCAGTTTTTCCCACACCAGGCTCACCAATCAGAACCGGGTTATTTTTTGTTCGACGTGAAAGTACATGAATTACCCTACGTATCTCATCATCCCTTCCAATCACTGGGTCAAGTTTACCGTCCTGTGCCAATTTGGTGTAATCTATCGTGAATCTGTCCAGAGCCTGAAACTTTGACTCCGCCTCCTGTGAATCCGCTTTGTTAGTGCCTCGCAATTCTCTGACCTCCTGTTCGAGCAGTCTCACCGAGAAGCTCGGGTTCAGACTCTTGAATATGTTCTGTAAGGGTTTTGACTCCTTAATTGTTGCTAAAAAGAGATGATCAATTGCGACAAATTCATCACCCATCTCCTTTGCAGTCTTCTCAGCAGTTGCAAAGACCTTAGACAGTGACTGACTTAACTGAAGATTTGCCCCTTGAACAGTCGGCTTTCTTGTCAGCTGCTCCTCGACCAACCCCTCCAACCTGTTATAATCTATCTCCAACTTGCTGAGCAGTGTTTGAATTATCTTGTCATCCATTGAAAAGAATGCTTTCATCAGGTGGAACTCATCCAACACACTGTGGTCGTACTGTGTTGCAATTGACTGAGCCTCACCTATGGCTTCCTGTGATCTGCTTGTGTATTTGTTTATGTTTGCCATGCCTTCACCTATGATACAATTAGTATTACACATTAAATATTATAGTTGCAGTATAAAAATATTTCCCTGAGGTCCCATACAACCAACAATAACCAAAAAGGAAAAATCACAGGAGAACGCTACACAGACCAATAACAAAAAACAGGAGAAATCAAACCAAATTACTGTGTGAAATTAAACCTAGAGAGACAGCATCATGAGAAGCTATTAAAGGTGTCAGCCACCAATCAAACAAGAGCTTAGAGATCAAAGTTCAGTCTTAAGTGCGGATTCTATCGCCCGAGTTATGATCCACTCAAAAGCATCCTTAACCCCATCCCCATTAAGTGCAGATGTTTCAAAAACCGCATAAGAATACGCTGGCAGCATTGAACGGACGTAACTCAATACCTCATCTTCCTGCGGTTTCATGATTTGACGTGAATCTACCAGGTCAAGCTTGTTAAAGATGATAGCCAATGAAAATTCTTCAAGGTTTCCCACATTAAGCTCAAGGTCATCAACCCATGAATCTACCTGTTTTTTAAGATCAAGTGATTGAGTAAGGTCGAGCACAAGAAAAGCCCCAAGTGCACCTTTGAAGTACATATAACGGTGTGATTTGAACACCTCCTCCCCAGCGAGATCCCAGATGACTATCTTGTTTTGGACATCCCGGTACTTGTAAGAGAAAAAGGAAAGATCAACACCAAGTGTTTGGCGGTACTGACTCCCAAAGTTCTTCCCCATATAGCGTTTACGGAGTGAGGTTTTTCCAACCCTTGAGTTACCAAGGAGAATAACCTTCAAGATGAACTCATCATCAATCATAAACATTCACATCTAAACGTCAACAGATAAAAACCTTATGGGTTAGGGAACAGTCTTTTGAATCCAATAAATATTGAAGAGATGACCTGAGGGGACTATTGCACCTAATTTGGCAATAGAGGGCTTAAAATAGGAAATTTTAATGGGATTGAGGAATAGGAGTTGTACAAAAAAAGAATGACATGAAAAAGTCATGTCAAATTAAACTAAGACTTGACATTGACATAACAAAAACCCAAACACATTATTGACATGACAAAAACATAACAATTCAAGATAAATTAAGCAATGACTGAACCCAGACATGACAAAAGATATAAATCACCTTTGAAAATCCACTCCATGGCTAGAGAAGGTCAGCAAATTATCTCAATTTATGTCCCCCTCGAAACTTACGAAGAGATCAAGTTAGCAAGTAAGCAAGAAAACACCTCGATGAAAGAATATTTACTCAGCCTACATAGATCGAAATCAAGCATAAAATCAGAGGAACAAAACCTGCTTGCTAGGCTTGAAAGAGCAGTTTCATTCTTGGAGAATCTTAGTGATTTAACACCACTCCAAACCAAACCAGGAGCAGCCCCAAAAACCAAATTCAATGTGGAAAGCCCACCTCAAGGAAAGTTATTTGACATAATCCAGAAAATAAAAGCGAACGCAAGGACTATAAAGCAGGCTGAGACAATGATAAAAATTGTCGAAATAATACGTGATAGTGAACCAACTGGAGTTCCTTTAAGTATTATCAGAAAATCAACCAACTCTTCTGCTCGTAACAACCTAATCAGACTAATTGATTGGGGTATAGTAAACTTAAGATCTAACCTTTACCATGTAAATTAGGCTAAAACAATAGCTCAAATTGAAGAATAATCCAATCATGCTAGAGCCATCTTTACCCTTAAAACAATATAAAAAATATGAAATTATTTTGATTTAAATTAATGAACATACAAATAAATCCAAACCAAAAATATGTAAATACAAAGCAAGAGAAAAAGAAATCATCATATTTATTCGATACATATAACGTACATATAATCTAAATAATTATTTATGTTTAATTTTGACTAATATAATATATTATATCTTTTATAAAAAATTACTATAAGTTTTGTATTTGTGATTTTTAGTACCTAAACATTGCAAAATTTCAATAAATTTCAAGTTTTTCGCAACATGTTTAGTTTTGAATTTATTTTAATCCAAATATTTCCATAAAACATTAAATTTAGACTTATTATTTATGAAATATATTGATTTTTAAATTTTTTAAATGTGGTTATTTTTAAATTTTGAATTAATATTTTGTAAATTAATTTTCATAAAATTATATAAATTAATGGTTTTTAAAATTATTATTCTTATAATAAAAATTTAGTAAATTAAATTTACTGGAATTATGTATATATGTTAAAATAGGTTGAAATTGCAAATTTATGTGATCACTAAGATTTTAATTTAAAATATTTGAAGTATAATTTTACTCATCATTAGCTTTTTAATAGATATAATAAAGTTCGTAATATTTTTAGTGGTAGTGTTAAAAAAATACGATAGATTAAAACTTTTAATTTTTTACCTTTAATAATATATAATTTATTTAGACAAAAATAAAAAATAATTAATTTATTATTTTATTCAAATAAACCCAATTAATTAGAATATTTTTAGATATTAAATTATTTTTTTGATAAACAAAAATATGACTAACAAATAATAAAATCATATTTCTGTTTATTGATCCAATAATACTTATTTAATTATAAATACTTTGAATATATAAAATAAACATATGAAATATTTTGTTCTCCTTATAAGTATTGAAATTGTGGGGTAATATATTAATGTCTGAATATATTCAACAAATTTAAAATTCTATCCAATTTGTTAGAATTATGAGTATCGATAATAATCAAGTGAACCTATTTCATGAGAAAATATTTTTGTGGTGGAAGGGAAACAAACGCAAACTTCCTTGGAGAGAGAACATTACTCCTTACAAAGTGTTGGTAAGTGAGTTCATGTTACAGCAAACACAAGTATCAAGGGTCATCCCCAAATTCCAAAGCTTTGTTCAAAATCTTCAAGGTCTTAAAGAATTAGCTGCCTGTGACACGCCATCTCTATTAAAGTACTGGTCTGGATTAGGGTACAACAGAAGGGCGTTGTATCTTAGGTCGGCAGCCAAAGCAGTTCTAAACGATCCCACAATCACATTGCATCCTGAAGAACTTCTCAAGATAAAAGGGATCGGAGATTATACCGCTCATTCAATACCAATATTTACCCATAACATTGATACTGTTACGATTGACACCAATATTCGAAAGGTACTCATACATGAGGGATTTGCAAACCTAGAGGCGAAACCTCGAGATCTTAAGAAAGTAGCACTAACACTCTTACCAAAAGGTAGATCAAGAGATTGGCACAACGCATTGATGGATTATGCGGGTCAAAACCTTCGCAACTTTAAGCTGTTGCAAAAGAAGCAACCAAAGTTCTTAGGGTCAAAGAGAGAGGTTAGAGGGAATATTATCAAACATTTGCTTCGGGTTAAGTCATTGAACTTGGATGAACTGAAAAAGAGGGTCGGGACAAATTTTATGGTAGTTGATCAGGTGATACAAGATTTGGTATCTGAGGGATTTATAACGAAAGTTGGCAACCAGTACCAGATAACGAAATGAATTATTAGATTAGTTTTTGTAAGGTGTCCTCTGCCAGACCCTGTAATTCATTCATTGGGAGTGCGTCAAGATCAGAGTAAGAAGAAACCAATGTTTTGATTGAGCGCTCAATCTGTCGGATGAACGAGAATGTGAAGGGGATATCTTTAGGAAGTAATATGGTGAAGACTGCTATTACAGTTCCCTTAAGTCTTTCATCAGTGACAGTGTCAGAGTGAATTTGGAAGCTGAAATTTATTCCATTGAAGTTGTAATCTCGATCATAAGGAACAACAAACCATGATTGTCTGAAAGAATCATTCATCCCAGAAAGTGATATTGCTATCGTACTGTATAATTTAATAGTTATCTCAGGAATTTGGTACCTTTTGATAAATTCTTTGGTTATGGAATATGGTTGGGGACCATCATCAGAGAATGTGGAAAGCTGCCAACCAACTACTCCATTTTCAAAGAGATATTTGATATTTGAATGCGTAAAGGATATTCGTTCAATTAACACCAATGCAACAAAGTTTAGTACAATAGCAAGAGAAAAGGCAGTCACAAAGAGCATTACTTCAACAATTTCAGCTGCTGATAATAATTGAGATTGAGCTAACTGTCTCTCAAAAGTCAGTACCAAGACTCTAAATAGCTGGGCAAGAATCATAACAAGTCCAAACACCCTTCCCACAATTATTCTTCTTGAGGAATCATCATTCATTCCAAACAGTCTAAGACGACCCCTGATAATGCTTGATTCACCTACAAACAAGAAAACTAAGATTGAAAACACAAGGATAAGTGCCATATTGTAATATATATCACTAACTTCTACCCAAGATTTCGTTGTGATATCGTATTTAAGTGTATAAAACTTGAAAACTGAATAGTTAACGAATGAATAAATTCTTAGGCTGATCAGGACCAATAGAGAAAAAATAAACAAATTTAGGATATAGTTGACACCACTGTATTTTTTTTTCACCTTATAGTAGTAGTTTAAGGCATGAAGTGCGACCACAAAGAAGAAGAGAATTGAGCCCCAGAAATTAATTGTTCGAAACCATCCCGCATCTGCCCCCTTAGGAGTGACAATGATAGTGGTTTGGATAAGGGTAAATGTGAAGACAACTAAGTGAGTTAAAAGAACAAAGACCCGGAAGTAGAAAGCGCTGGTAATGGTATTTTGATAGAGTCTAATACCTGTAACTATAAAGACTACACCCATTAAAATTGTGATTAAAAGATAGAGGATATAGTTTAACATTGTTACACCAACGGGCTCAAAATTTTTGCCAGAGTATAATTTTCTAAGGGCGTATCTTCTAGCTGTTCATAGATGGACACGTATTTATGGACATAATCAAGGCTTTTCATTTGATGAGTCAGCTTGATAGGAATGGTTTGAGGAAAGACAAAATAGAAAAATACATTTACCAGATTACCCTGTTTATCTGGGAGTTTAACTGGCATAAAGACCACCTGTAGATTATTATTGTTTGGGAATGGTAAGGAAAAGACACCCAAATCCCGGAATTGGTTCTCTTCCAAGGAATTCTTTAATGTATTACCTATAGCTGTGATGAAGCTCACCTCAAATGCAAGCAGATCTTTTCGAGAAATTTGATAATGCTCTTGAAAGCTGGAATTTGACTGGAGCTGTGAAATATTTAATTTATCGACTCGAAAGACGCCCCATCCAAAGATCCCAAAATCCATGAACCTTTTTATGTTATCAGTAAATTGAAACAGGGTCATAGGGATGAGCAATAGGCTTACGAAAAGGAGGTTGGTTGTTATCACACTATCCAAAAGAGTTATTTCCATAGCGGGGGCAGGAAACAAGATAACAAGGACAATTATGATTGGTTTTATTACAAAGAGCAGGGTAGTAACCAGAGCATAAATAACAGAATACTGATTACTCTCCTTTAGATTGGGCTTTACTACCAGGATGAATTTTCGGATTAGGTAGAAATTAAAGAGGAGTATGAATGTATTTGTCAATGAAAGTAATACTGCTACTGTGTGATTTACATTAAGGACAAAAACCCCCACGTTCAATACTGACTCATTCGATCTTACAAAAACGAACTCTGAAACAGCAATAGGTAAAAGGAATGCAAAGCTGAAGGGAATAAAGAATCTGATAACAAGATGCATAAACACAGATTTGTAGTCACTTAATAGGGAAATAAAAAGGAACAATAGTACCAATTCCAAGGAATTGAGTACCTTCACCAACGACAGATACCCCTCATTAATTGGGAGCTGAAGTGCATTGTCATAAGACAGCTTAAGAAAAGCTATGAGAGCGAGATTTGAGAAGAAAGCCATTATCCAAACTAAGAATTTTAATTGGGTGGCTTCTCTTAGTGTCATAATTGTCTCAAAGAGCAGCAAGAAACCAGCAATCCAGATTGCTGTTATGAAGAGAGTTATCTCAAGTTGGCTCATCAGTCTATGTAAAGCACCATCGTTTTTATTTGTTTGTAAGCACTTTCAAACAGGGCCTACAAAATGAGTGAGAAAACTTTCGAAACTATACTATTTATCATTGCTTCAGTGTAAATTGGTATATCTATATCATGGAATCTGCTGAGATACCCCTCAATTTCTTGAATGTAGATCATGGTAAAGGGTGTTGATTCTGGAACTACCAGGGATAGAATGAATGGAGCCTTTTGTTCCAATCTGTCGTCCTTCAGCTCAGAATTTTGAACTGTGGTTTTGAGATTCAGTGTGGCTAAATTGTTATGAAATGGGATAACAAACCAATTGTTACCTCCTTCATTATCACTCACTAAGCCACTGAGAGAGATTGTAATAGCAGAAAAGGTTTGAATATCTTCGACAGATAAGTTGTAGAATCTCTTTAGATTCTCGGAGACCGCATGAGTCTTTGGACCTGTGTTAGCTAGGGTGGAGGTAACCCACCCGAGGTAACCACTATCTAAAAGAAATTTGATATTTTTTTTGTTAAATGTTATTCCGTTGGTGCTGAGAATAAATGTACTGGTGAAGATCATGGTAAAAATTAGTGAGGGAACAATGATAAGCATGTCGAATAGGTTTTGCATGTTCAGTTCGAGTGTGATAAATGAATCTCCTGTAATAATTTCAGTGAAAATAAAACTAAGAATAGAGTACGCTGCTAGAATGCGGATGTACTTAAGATACGTCTTGAGTGAATTATAATTACCAAAAAATTTAAGCCTGGACAAAATAAATGACCTCTCACCCAGGAAGAACCAAATTACTAACAATCCTGTAACTGCATAAATTGAGATCAGGAATGGTGAGATGTAAGGATGCCAAAGTGCGACCTCTTGCATATACTCTATTTTGTAGAGGGGAAACTCTTGGAAATCAATGAATGAGAAGGTGAGTATGGAGAATATTAGTGATACATCAATTATCAAGAGATTTAGCACCAAGGTTGACCTGCTGTACTTCCTTCTAACTCTGTAATAATATTTTATTATGATGTATAAGACGGATAGCAGAAGCAGTTGATTGATTAGAAAATCGTAGAATGGGAATGAGGGGTTGTTGAAATAGGAGTTTCCAACAAATTTGGCAACATAAGAGAGGGAGAACAAATAGACAGACACTAAAGCAGAGATATCTAGATAGTAGTCTGTAGATTTGGGAACGGTTGTTTTTCTTGTGTACTGTGCAATCAGATACATGAAACTAAAAGTAACTATGATGATACTTATCCAAAAGTATGTGTTGTTGACTGCCATGAAGTCCCTCAAATCAATAAGTGAATGATAACTATACAAATTTCAGTGAACTCTTTTATAAGCTTTCTTTAAAATAATTCAGAATTTAACGAATTAGTGGGCTGATTATCTCCGACACCTGAGGTGATGTGATGTATTTGACATTTAAACTTTCATATTTTGAGTTTAGTCTATAGATACCTGCTTCTGACTCTCGGAGAGCAGAGAGGTTTAACTGGGTTCGTGGAGAAGTTATCATAAAAATTAGTAATGTTCTGAGTCTACCATTTTTATCGGGCAAATAAATTGGGAGAAATAGAATTCGATGGTTTTTTGAAAATGGGAATGGAATTGAAAGATAACGGAGATATGTACCAGATTCTTTTTGAGCTAATGCAGTAAGAACGGAGGTTTCAAAGGCTAAAATTGATTTTTGTGTGACATTATTTCTTTTGAGGTATCCATCAGAGATAAATTTCAATTTAGGGTTATTCCCTTCTATCTCGAGAATGCCCCATCCAATATTTCCTGAATCTATCAACTCCGCAAGTGTCTCTTTCATATGAAATAAAACCTCAGGATATGCTATTAAAGTTATAATCAAAGTTTGGAGGCTGGTGGTGAGAACAATCATGGACAGTTCAAAGGAAACAGATGGAAAATTTGCGAATGTAATGAGAGATGCTGGGATAAGGATTACAAGCATCAGGTCTGAAGCAAATAACAAACTTTGAAGTCCTCTTCTCTGAACTTCAAATGTTAGTGAATATTTCCTGATAAGATATCTGTTTGAGATCAGTGCCATTGCACTTCCGGAGAGATAAAAAATTCCAATGATGTACTCTAAGGGGATATTTTTTATTGAGGTGTTAGGTATAGAGATACTGCTGTAAGGATATTGATAGGGTTGATCGGAGAGGAAGATCAATGTGATAAATGTAATTAAGAGAGGGGAAAAAAATTTGCTAAATAAATGCATTTCAATTGATTTATACTGAATATTTCTGCTGATAAAAAGATAAATGACTATGGTCTCACTTATCAAAAATACCTTGACAAATCCTAATAGGAGGGTGAATTTGACCGGAAGAATAGAATTTGAATGTAAATATAGAACTTCAGCCTCTATAAAGTAAAAGAGGTAAAGTGATGTAGCAACGGTTATTAATAATAAAATCAACCAAACCTTTTTTCTTTCTTTGTTTGGATTAAATAGATAGATGGCAGTACCCACTATAAATGAGCCTAAATTAATGACTAATGAAATAACCAGCAGGATGATGTCTATATCTATGTCATATCCCTCAAGATATATACTGCAATTTTGTTTAAATGCTTTATAGTTGAAGAGACCTAAAGCTTGATACTTTTTTCATGGAAGATGTCTCAAATTTGTTGAGAACCCAGAGGACTTAGAAGTTATCAAAGAGAGGTAAGTCTGTGAATTTTTCACACCGATGAGTATTTATAGAAGAGCAGACTTAGAATGAAGAGAGTGTATGATGAGATAGCTGATAACATGCAGTACAGGCAGATGCTTACCAGAATTGCAACTTGTATAAATATTAGTCCTGTAGAGGCCAGAAATCCTACGCTAGTTAAAGCAGTGATAAATTTAGGATATTGGATGTTCTTTTGTTGAAGAAAAGCTAAGACCTGTCTCTCGAACATGACAATTAGTATTAAACTCAGGTAGTAGAGCATTCCAAATATGGAAATAGGGAGTCCAATAATAGTTGCATACTGTGAGGTTAATATTGCACCGCAGTCCACTGGAATCCCAAAGATGTTAGATATAAATTGAGTTGTGCATGCAGCTGGATCGCTGTAATGACTGTTGGTCAGGTAAAGTGAGTCAAAGAAGCCTACAAGTGCCACCAACAAAACAGATATTGAGAATGTCTTCTGGTTCATACCCTTGTTTCTGAATTCGTTATATTAAGATGTTCAAGCAATTAGGAAATATTGTTCTGAATAGATTGAACCTTTAGTAGAGGGGTTATTGGGTGGGTAGATCATTGAGTCCATCATTTGTCCTTAGAAATTCTTTCTAAAACCTGAGGTTGTAATGGATTGTTTCTAAGAATAGGGATAATCAAACTGATTTAGACATTAAATACCAACAATTTTCAAGATGTTGTTCAGTCTGATTTTGATAAAACAGTGAATAAGTCATATCTCTTGGTCTGGAAGCTTCAAGTTTTTAGATATAGTGGATCGAAGGTTTATGATGTTATGATGCTAAGATATGAATCTAATGGTTATGATGCTAAGTTATGATGCAAATGGTTATGATGCTAAGATACTTATGACTAGATTTTTGGTTTAAGTGATTTCTCTTTCCCTTTTTTTTCTGGTTGGGGTATGGATTCACTGTTTGGTTTTCGGTTGATGAAGAGGTAAAGTCCAACGAGAATGCTTCCTCCAATCCCTGCCTGTATAATGGGGTTGCTGAACAGTGCACCTAGTACACTTGGAGGGGTTCCTGGGTTTCCAACATAATTATTTGTAAGGGTAGTGTATGAAACCTTTCCCTGAACCAGGGGGGAAATATAATTATACAATGTATTGAAATCAGTAAGCCCATTCCAGCTTTTCACCAGATACCCATTGGGGTCGAAAAGAATCATGGTGGGAGTACCAGTTATACCAAACTTTTTTGCAAAAGCATCTGACTTGTCTAGACCCATAACCCAAGAAGTTATGTGTTGAGCTTTGAAATCCTTTATCGTGGTCAATGTATCTCTAGATCCTGCGAGAGAAACCATCGTGAAATTTCCTGTGATTGCATTGTTTAGTTTTTCAAGGTCAGGGTGTTGTTGAATGCAGAAATGGCACTGTGTCCAGAACCATTCCACAAATAGCCACTTACCTTGATAACTGCTGAACAATACACTGTTTCCACCGAGATTTGTAAATCCAAGGTTCAGATTATAAGCCTGAGCCTGAGTTTGGTTCATGGAAAATACAAGAATAATTAGTGTTAATGTCAACAACAGACTTTTAGATTTGAATCTCATAGATACAATTTGATATTTGGGGTTGATTTGATAAACATTTGTTTTGTAGACCTGTATCACGAGTATTTATGGGTAATTGAGTATATAAGACTCTTAGAAATTCATGTGTAATGACAAAAACATTGATCCCAATATATTCATTTAGGAGATGGGAGTCTTTAGAATGAAAGTAAGAGTCTTTGGTTTGAAAATACCTGAGAGCACATACATGGGCTATATATAATTCTTAATGAAGAGGTGTAATACCCCTGTGAGTTTGGGAAAAATTCAAAACAATGAGGTTAAGTCAGAGCTATGGATTCTGATTTTACGGTTCTTGTAAGTAATGACGACGGTATTTATTCATCTGGGATACTGGCTCTTGCACAGGCGGCAGAACGATTAGGTAAGGTGAAAATTGTTGCGCCAACGAGCCAACAAACTGCTCAGGGTAAGTCACTAACATTTAACAAGCCAATCAGGTTTGAACGGATTCAGGAGCTTGAGGGGGAAGCAATAGGCCATAATGGGTCACCAGCTGATTCAATCGTAATACATCATCACTTTGAGGGTAGTAATCCCTCAATTATTCTAAGTGGAATCAATGGTGGTGAAAACACCTCAATTCACAGTATTCTCACATCAGGTACCTGTGGTGTTGCGATGGAGGGTGGGCTTAGAAACATTCCTTCATTTGCCATCTCGTTAGATGTTCCAGAGGAATATTTTTTTGCCAAGTCACTTCCTTTTGACCTTTCACTCATAGCTAAACTTGCCGTAGACCTTTCTGAGGTCTTATACCATGCACCACGGGAGTTTTGGGAGAAGGTGTTGTTTGTGAACATCAATTTCCCTCATAAGGTCACAGAGTCAACAAAGATTGAGGTGGTAGGGTTAGAGACGTACAAATATAAAAATTATCTTGTTGAGAGGACAGATCCCAAGGGATTGACTTACTTCTGGTTATGGGGAAACAAGAGGGATGATTGGGACAGTACCAAGGATAGTTACAAGGTGTTGTTTGAGGATACAATCACTGTCACGCCAGTTACCTTTGGGGTGTTTGATGAGTCTCTGCAGGTAACCGATCAAATTTTAAGAGAAAGTAGTTTAGCAAAGCTAATAAAATAAAGCTGAAAGAATTTATTCCATAGAAAAGCTTTTTGTAGTTTTGAGGACATAGATATTTTATAGGAGTGGGTACAACGCCAACTTGTTATGAATGTGAAGAGAAAGTTGCTATTCCCTTCAAATGTAAACTCTGTGGCAACAGTTACTGTAGCAGACACAGGCTACCAGAGAATCATAACTGTACAGAGATCGGACATTATAACTCTGCTGAGTATAAGTCTGCTAAGGCAAGAGGGGTTTATTCTACATTAAAAGAGACTGCTCAACCAGAGAAGACGTCTCCCATCTTTCAATTTCCCAAAAGAGGTACACCTAGAACCTCCAGCACCAGTACAGGTGGTGGAAGGCATTTCAGAAATGCAGCGATGACACAGTTTGAAAATAGGTTTTACGAGAGGGCATTGCTCTCTCACCCTGATGTTATCTCATTTGGAAGAGAGAGTGTGGATCTGCTTGTTGCGTTTATTCTGATCACATTCGCAGTTTCATTTAATCGATTGGTCAGCGGAACATATACAGGAGAAGATGTGTTGATACTGGCAATTGCTCTGGCACCTGCCTTTATTTTACACGAGCTTGGGCATAAATACATGGCTGTTTATCTGGGGAGATTCGCCAGATTCACCCTTTTCAAGCGATTAACACTGATAACACTACTTATGGGCCTTCTTCCATTCTTTATTGGTACACCTGGTACAACTATTATTCAGGGTGAGGAGATGAACAAGCAAGAACTTGGTGTTACAGCTTTAGCTGGTCCAATGGTGAATCTAGTATTAGCCTTAGGAGGACTGCTTGTTCTTCCATTTATTCCTTCTGGAATATTTTACACCGCTACTTTGATGATTGTTACAATTAATCTAATACTTGGCATATTCAACTTAATACCTGTTTGGGTATTAGATGGTAAGAAAATATTTAACTGGTCAAAAGGTGTCTATGGATTAACTCTGGTGACTTTCATAGCTTTATTGGTTTTTCAGGTATCTATTTTTGGTTTGCCTTATTAAGTGTTCTTTCCACAAGGTCTTGAGTTGTTCTCGGAGTTGAAGAAAGAGGAAAGCGTTCTTTGTTCCTCTTCATTTTATCAGTAGCTGCAGCTACGGGATCGATGTCAGTGGCATTACAAAGAGAGAGCAGATAGACCAAAACATCTGCTATTTCTGAACTGAGGGCCTTTTTAAAGTCAGGGTAGCTTTTGACAGCCTCTTTGCTCTCGGTGATGCTCATCCATTGGAAGAGTTCCATAATTTCCGCTGCCTCAATGGCAACTGACATAGCAAGGTTTTTTGGGTTATGGTACTTCCCCCACTCTCTCTCTTTTGTAAATTCTTTGATAATCTGTTGCAGATTTTGTAAATCCATGGTCTATTTTAGCTTGAGACTTTATTATTGTTTGTAAATGTGTGTTTGTAGCCCATCTCTTTACAACATGGGAAGTGGGCATCTTTGTTCCTGAACGATATTATATTATTGAAGTCTAATTAGTATAACCGCTTTTCAATAGAAAGGAGTTTTACAATGAAGTATTTTAAATCACAGTTCACACTGCTTCTTCTCTTAAGTTCTTTAATGTTGGCAGGATCAATTGCATCAGACCAGACTTCCGTTGAAGAAATAAGCATTCAAGCAGGTGATTTGACCTTATATCCTGATACAGATCCAGATCTTTTAGCTCGAACAAGAACAGCAAATTTTGTTAAGTCTAGTCGAGCACTTCCTTCAAGTAACGGGAGTTCATTGGATCAGGTCTATTATCGGGTTGCTGCATTAAGAGTCCTAGACCCTAGTTTAGGGAACTTAAGCTCATCGCAGAAACAATTTTACATTAATCAGGTTCTATCTTTCCAAAATACAAATGGTGGGTTTGGAGGTTGGTGGAAGGATAGAAGTTCCCTCGGAAACACCTACAAGGCAGTTCAGGCGCTTAGCTGGCTAGGACACACAGGGTTAGACACAGTCAAAGTTAAAACTTATTTAGATAGGTTACAGAACACTTTAACCAAAGGTTTTAACTCTCACTTAGCTGACAGTGATAGTGATGTCTACACCACCTCACAGGCAGTTGAGACCTACACTCTTCTAGGTCAATCAATACCTTCTAGGGCAGATGTGTTGAATCTATTGCAGAACTCTCAAAACCTCAACGCAGCAAAGGTATCTCCTTCAGAAATAGGTGGATTCGGATTGCAAACAAATGTCCTAAAAAACATTTACTGGAAATCAGAGGTTACAACAACCAGTGCTGTGTTACATGCACTAAATGTTCTGGGTAGCAATGCAAAGAATTCTACTGAAGCAGCAAACTATCTAAAAAATACACAAACCTCTTCTGGAGGATTTGTGAATGATTATATTTTAAAGAAGATCAGTGGGTCCTACACTGAGGCAGCTTTGGAAGGCTTACAGGTTTTAAGCACACTACCTACGGATTCAGTTAAGGCTGAGACCTATTTACGAAGCTTAGAACTCCCAAACGGTGGTTTTGCGCTTAAAACTGCAAGTGTGGACTCAAGCCTGAAAGGTACATTCTTTGGTGTAAAAGGGTTGGAACTGCTTGGTGTAAAACCTACAAATGTTACAAAAACAATTGAATATTTACTTACCTTACCTGACATGAATGATGGTTTTGGACAGCAGCCAGGAGAACTTGCCTCTCTAAGAGAGACCTTTGATGGTGTAGCTGCCTTGACTCTTGGAGGGAGGACTGTAAGCAATGTCCCAAATCTATTAGCTTATCTTGAACAGTACAGACAGACAGATGGTGGGTATGGTGTTACTGGTTCCTACATAGATAGTACCTCCAGAGTTATTAACACCTACGATCTTCTGAAGCAGACAGTACCAGCAAAGGCAGATGTAATAAAATTTATTCAGGACAGACAGCAGACAAACGGTGGATTCTCAAAGAAGCCACTGAACACCACAACTTTTGTCATTTCTACCTTTAGGGCTGTTGTTTCCTTGAGCTTACTTGGTGCCACACCTAAAGATGTTAGTGGAGCAATCAGCTATCTAAAGAGCACACAAAACACTGACGGAGGATTTGGAGGTTTTCCAGGTGACTCAAGTGATGTATCTAGTACCTACAGGGCGGTTCGTGCCCTCTCACTTCTAGGAGACACAAGCTTCAATAAAGCAGGTGCTGTGAAATTCTTGCAAGATTCGCAGAACCCAAATGGTGGGTTTAAGAGAAGTGTGAATGATGTTGCACTTCCAAAGAACGCTTCCAGTGCAGTATACACCTACAGTGCTGTGAGAGCTCTCTACCTGCTAAGTTCAAAACCAAGTAACTTCAGTGGGGTTTATCATTATGTTGTAAGTCTTCGGAACAATGATGGTGGGTATGGCAAGCATCCGAACTTCAGCTCAGATATTGCTTATACGTTCACATCACTTTGGATACTGAAGCACATGAATTCTGTGACAGGCTTCTCACTTACTGCTTCTCCATCACTTGGATCTACCAGAAACAGCTATTCTAGTGCGACCCTCCAGATAAATGGAGGTGTTCCCACATTTAACTACAGTGTTGGTGTTGCAAACGTAACCGCAAGAGTTACTGGAGTGATATCTTCTAGAACTGTCAGTATTGACACGAGTTCCATGTCTCCAGGTACATATGAGTTCGAAATTAACCTTAAGGATCTGACTGGTGCAGCAATCTCTGGCAAGTTCAAGGTGTACATCGGATCAGTACCACTTACCAACCAGCCGACAAGCACCCCCAAACAGGGTTCTCCATTGCTCCTCTTGCCCTTGATTATAACACTATTCGGTGTTGCTTTCATTTCCATCAAGAGAAGGACTTAGGTGCCTTAAGGTAATGAATACCAAATTCTTGCTCATTTTTGTATTAATTTTTTCAATTGGTATATTCATTACTCCAACTCAGAGTTATATGGATAATAACCTTTATCCATCTCTGGAAACTCAAGCTACAGACAAAATTTTAACTAATAGCACAGTTATTGATGATCTGGAAAAGTTTCTGACTCTCACACAGGATGATAAACAGTTCGCAATCAAATCAATGGATCAAGCATTTTATTTAGGTCTAAGTATAAGATTTATTGAGACAATTCAAAATCCACCTCAAACATTGGTAGGAGATGTTGAAGAATTAAAGCTAAGGGTTTTAACCTATATCAACAATGTCCGCAACACCAATGGAGGATATGGAAATTGGAGAGGGGCTAAAAGTTCTGCTGAATCTACAGTTCAAGCAATAGATGTGTACAACGCACTTGGATTTCCACAGAACTTCACCTCAAAACAGGCTAATGAGACCATCGGTTTCATGAACACATTAAAAACTAATTTGGGAGGGTTTTATCCTCTACAGGATTGGGACGCACCTGACATCACATCAACTTATCGAGCAGTATACATACAGAATCTTTTAAACAAACAGTTCAATGTCAAAGCCATCAACAAAACTGGAATTAAGCAATTTGTTCAGAACAACTACATCACGCCTTTCTTTATTTCTGGAGCTTCGGGATATTCAGAGGTAAAGGGAGGAAAACCAGAGGTTCTTGCATCATTGGATGCATTAGAGACTTTTCTTGGTTTGAATCAAACTGATCCTTACAGAAGCTCGGTTATCAGGTTCATCAATTCACTCACCTCACCTAACGGTGGGGTTGCAGGATTTGAGGGCAAGCTTCCTAAGACAGGGTATACTTCTGCTGCAATACAGTATTACCTCAGAATCAAAAATTATTTCCCCGGTAACCTATCCGAATTTAACCTTGGTTTTTTGGATAGAGCGATAGATTATTTATTGGGGAATCGGGCACCAGATTCTGGGTTTACTGCTGCAGACACAGACAGCACCCCCGAACTTAGTAGTACATATTTTGTGCTGAGAAGCATTTATGAATTAAAACAGAACAATCTTTGGAATCGCTCAGTAGACCTAACGGGTGTCTACTCATTCCTCTTGAGTGGTCATGAACCTACTTATGGGTTAGGTGAGTATCCCGGAGATATAGCAGAGTTGTCGTATACCAGTAGAGCTGTGCTTTTAGGCAGACTGATCAATCGAACGGATTGGATGAGTCCAAAGCTGATAGATTATATTTTAAAAAGCTTTGATGAAAAGAACAGTGGATTTGGGTACAGACCGGGAGGGACTGCGCGTATAAAGTACACTTACTACGCATTGGCTGCACTGCGAGCATTGCATCACCCATTTTCGAACATTGATCTGATAGTAGATTTTATTCTATCAGCTCAGACCCCAGATGGTGGCTTTGGGCAGATAAGCAAAGCAAAGATAAGCTATATCTCTCACACATTTTGGGCTATAAGCGCGTTAAAATCCTTGGGTCAACTGACAACTCTGACACTTGATTTTGCACAGATCTATAATTGGTTACAAGGGTTGAGAGACCCTGTAACTGGGATGTATAAGAATTCCATAACTTCACAACCGTCCATACTTTCAACCTATAGGGCCATTCAGATTATGACTTATCTGGGATATTCTGTCGATAGTACTGATACTGTTCATCAATCAATACATCAGTATCAAACAACATCTGGAGGATTTGTGAATGACCTTACTAAGACCCTTGCAACAATGGAAGCAACATATTTTGCGGTGAGAACCATGAGATTGTTAAACACTACCTATAATGAAAGCAAGGTCTACAAATATGTTAGGGGTCTTCTTAATAGTGATGGAGCATTTGCTCTTCGGGAGGGATTCTCAAGCAGAGTTTCTTCCTCATTTTATGCGGTTTCACTACTTAGAAAGATTGAGGGGGTGTCTAAAGACCTGTCACCTATAGAAGGAGGACTACCTGACTTGTTTGCCCCAATCATAGAACCTGCTTTTGTTGCAAATCTACGAAAACAAAACAAAATATCTGGTTCATTCTCTCTGACAGCCCAGGTCAAGGATCCAGAGGGAAACGTCTCAGGGTCTTGGATAGAGGCAAAATGGCAGAGATATTCAGATAATCAGACATTCTCTTACAGAGAATCAGGCACTAATCTGGGGAGAGACCAATGGGAATTTACTGTCGGTCCTTTTAACCAGACAGGTGTTCTTCTGTTTAGACTCATAGCAACGGATCTAAACAACAACACAGCCACCACATCGTGGTTGGCATTAGATACCACAGGGATACCTGTGGGTGGGGGAGTCTTTGCAAGCATCAATTGGGAACGGATAATTCTAAATGTCCTTCCATACCTGATGCTCTTCTTTGCGCTAATTGAGATGTTCTATGAGCGTTCAAAGAAAAAAGAAATATTAAATGAGAAGGTGAAAATGGTGTATCAACCCAAAAATCAGGAAGGTGACATAAACTTCGAGATGTTCAGCGCATTGCTGGTGATACTAGCGATGGTGGTTCTAAGTTTTGTTGCCAGAATCTATATTCAGGATGCTTTAATAATCATACAAAAGTCAATATTTCTCTTCAGATTCTTATTGGCTGTTGTGGTAATAATTATAACAAAATATGTGCTTGGATTAGACACCTACGGGCTTTTTGCCCCAAGTGTCTTAGTTATTGCAATGCTTCAGGTGGGCCCATTCTGGGGTTCTGTGATATTTTTCAATGTGTTTGGACTATTGTATATCATTAGATCGCTCATGGAGCCCTTGAATTTTCCCGTTGGATTCAGGATTGGGATAATGATGGTCTTCAATGTTGCATTTCTAGGGGTGTTGGAGCTGATTGGAGAGGTTTATCGGATCCCCTTTCTAGCTCAGGCACTCTTTGTTCCAATCATTATCATGCCTTGGATAGCCGACAGATATATCTCTAATGCAAGACAGTTTGATCAATTATTCGCCTTTACAAGGTTAATCATCAGCCTTCTCATTACACTTCTTGCATATGTCTTTATGTCTAATTCTGCCTTGGTAACCTTTGTTGCTGTGAATCCTGAGACTTGGGTGGTCTTAATCGCGTTCTTGGTCTTCTTTGGTAAATACCGAAAATATACCATACTTGATAAGAGGAGGTTCTACCGGCTATTTAGAATCAAAAACACCCCAATGTC
Source organism: Candidatus Heimdallarchaeota archaeon (assembly GCA_030149205.1). GTDB lineage: Archaea > Asgardarchaeota > Heimdallarchaeia > Heimdallarchaeales > Kariarchaeaceae > WAKA01. The sequence goes on from JASBSB010000006.1 coordinate 323,614, forward strand.
TATGATGATTAGAAACCGTAACTATATCGCACAATACAATCCACCAATAATTCATCCTCTGATCAACAAGTATGACATGAAGGGTCTCTTCGATAAATGGGGCGTAGCCACCGCTGAACTTTTGGCTGTTGTGGATAATGTAGACCAGCTTGATCCCTTGTTCAAGAGGTTAAGCACTGAGGTTGTCTTCAAGAACGGATTTGTCATTAAACCTTCTCAAAGTTATGGAGGCATGGGGATAGTTGTGGTACAGGAAGTGACACCTGAAGGGAATTTCAGGGTTGGTTCAGATATTTACCACCCAGATGCACTCAAAGAGGAGTGTAAACGAATTATACAGGGTGAGTATCTGACAGCACACACCACCTCAGAAAATGATATCATAGTCATTGAGGAAAAGATTAACCTTGCTGATAGCATGAAATCTATCTCTATTGGGCTTCCAGACATAAGAGTAATAGTCTTTAGAGGTATCCCAGTGATGGCAATGGCAAGGCTTCCAACCAAGGAGAGTGACGGAAAAGCCAACCTAAAACAGGGGGCTATTGGAGCAGGAATTCATCTCTCTTCAGGTCTTATTTTTAGAGCTGAGTGGAAGACAAACCCCCTCAATATTCATCCTGACACAGGAAATGAAATCATTGGATATCAATTCACGAAATGGGATGAGATATTAGCTGTTGCCTGTCTGGCGCAGAAAAGCACTGGGTTGGGTTATGCAGGTGTGGATCTTGTACTCGGACAGAAGAATGGAGAGGAAAAGATCTATGTGCTAGAGATCAACAAGAGGCCCGGTTTGGAGATACAAAATATCAACCTTGCAAGCCTAATGGAAAGGTTAGATTATATAGAGGACAATGACCTTGATATGACAGACAAGTCACCAACAGCAGTTGTTAGATATGTGAAACAGTTATCTAAAGAGTATTGGGAGGTGTAACATGAGAAACAAAACAAAGATTTATTTTATAATTCTTGCCATCCTGTTGTTCTCTGGTTCCTTTACAGTTCTATATTTCAATGAGGCAGATGAGGTGAAAAAGGGGGATGCTGATTATCAGCTCTCTTACAGATTCCGGATGCAAAACCTTGGACCACTGAACCTTACAAGTGTATCTCTTCGATTAGCTCTACTAAAGACATGGGATCCTGTACAGACAGTCCACAACATTTCTGTGGAGACCCCCTTTAATTATACCTCCACAGACCAATACAACAATTCATACATTCATTATGATTACAGAAACTTCAGAGTTAATCAGACTGTGGATCTCATTGTTAGGGCGAATCTTACAATCCCATTTCTGGATTATTCAAGAGCAAATATCAGAGCAAAGGAATATGACCAACAATCTAGCACATACAGGCTTTATACAGCATTCAATCCATTAGCAGACAGCACAGATCCGGGAATTGTGAATCTAGCACAAAGCCTTACAAGATCGACTAACCCTATAGATATCGCATTTGAAGCTTACAATTTCTCATCAACTTATCTCAAGTACAGACTGCTTAGCAATAGTCGTGGTGCTAAATTTGCCCTGCATAATGGATATGGTGACTGTGACGAGTACACAACACTCTTTATGGCACTATTAAGAGCCAGAGGAATACCTGTGGTGGAACATACCGCATGGCTTGCTGATTTCATAGAGGGATATGAGGGGACTGATGATGGAGCTGCCGCTCATGCTTATCCAATGTTCTTTGTCGAAGGAATAGGAATGCTTCCCGTGGATCCAACCCGTGGAAACAAAAATCTTTTTGACAATTTCCTTAAAACTGATCACAAGAGAATCACCCTGACTAGAGGTTACAATCAACCATATCGGTTGTTAAGATACAAATGGGTTCCAAATGCAAATCTTACTGATCCATTGGTTCAAAGCAACTACACCATCAAAATTGAAAAGTTAGCGATCAACTTTTTCTCAACCCTTAGAAGCAGCATCTACATCGTCTTGGTTGCAATTCCCATTATTTTCATCCTTTACACAGGATTAGCAGGGAGAAAAGCTCAAAGGGAACGTCAGAAGAAGGTGAGACGAATACTGAAACAAGACCTATTCTAAAATTAATTTCTAACTACTTTCGATACACTTTTTATAATTGCAGTGATTTGTTAAAAACAATCATTTACTCCTCAAGAACTATACAAATTCACAAAATTTCACTAAATAAAATATCACGATTATTTAGTGAAGTTTCTTATTTGGTCATTGAGTAAAGGTTATGTAAATGATGCCCTTTTTACAGCTATGGATTTAAATCTTAAGGATAGACATTTCTTCGTTACTGGGGCCAGTGGAGGGATTGGATTGGCAACCGCAAAGCTGTTACTCGATGAAGGAGCCATTGTATCACTTCATTATAACTCAACCAGAAACACATTGAACAGCATTTTAGATGAATATAGCATGAGATGTAACCCTGTTCAAGCAGATCTAAAGAATGAAGCACAGGTTAAGCGTGCTTTTGAAGATGCAGAGAAGAATCTAGGTGTCGTACACGGTCTAGTGGTGAATCATGGGATTTGGATTGTGAAACCTGCACCCCTGGATGAAATGACCTTGGAACAATGGCAACACACGATTGATACCAACCTTACTGGTGCTTTCTTGTCAATAAAATACTTTTTCAAACAAATTAAAAGAAACGGGATAAAGGATCCCTCTGTTGTCCTTATTGCTTCAACCGCAGGAATATTTGGGGAGGCTGATCACTCTGATTATGCCAGCTCAAAATCAGCACTCATGTATGGTCTAATGAGGTCTGCGAAAAACGAGATAGTCAAATTTGCTCCGCTAGGAAGAGTTAATACTGTTGCACCTGGTTGGGTAATCACACCTATGGCAACTGAATCTCTTAAAGACAAAGAGCTTATTGGAAGAGTGTTTCAAACCACCCCACTTCGAAAAGTAGCCACCCCTGAGGATGTTGCAAATTCTATTGCATTTCTTCTTTCACCAAAGGTGAGTGGCCACCTAACTGGTGAGATCATTGAGGTGACAGGTGGAATGGAGGGAAGAGCACTTGCGACAGTGGATGAGGTCACCAACAACAACAATCTAGATTCTCTGGGTATCAATTAAGGAAGTGTGACAACAATTCAGTTGAATGAAAACGAAATCAACTATCATGGTATCATAGTGCTTAATTCAATCAATAGAGATTTTAAAATCTAGTTGATTCAAAGATTATTGATCTTGATCAATTTTAGCCTTAGCTCCTCCATCTTTATCTATTGTAACAGGTGCAAGAAGCATTTTATGATCATACTTTCCACATATTATTCTCCCGAGAGCTTAACAGGTTAGTTATTTGATTTTAAATCTCTCAAATGGGAATATTCTTTAAGGTGAAAGTAGTATAAATAGTATGGCACATCCTCCGTTTGGGCATCATTTAGAAATTTGTATGTCTGTTCCAGATATGCAGCAAACTGTTGACTATTACCTCTCACTCGGATTTGAGATATACTCTGGTGGTGTAGACAAAGGCTGGTGTACTGTCACAGATGGATTGATACATCTTGCTTTTTTTCCTCAGGGATTCATTGAAAAGGAATTTGGAGTGAAGGTGCTCCTGAACTACAGAGGTGGAAATATAGCCAAGATAATCAAGTACCTCGAAGAACGGAAAGTCAAGTTAGACAAGAAGAAGTTGAATACTGACGGAACTGGCGATGCATTGCTCACAGACCTCAACGGTGTAAAACTATATTTTGACACTGTTGATTATGAAGAACGAGTCCACACCGATGAAATCATTATTCCTAAGTCAATAAACACCCCAGAAACTATCGATATCCCAAGAGATTTAGGTGTCCCAGAATCAGTTGAGATACCAAGCGATCTACCGGTTCCAAAGGATTTGAATACCCCTGAAACACTCAAAGTTGCTAAAAATGCGTTGTATCAAGAAGACTTAGAAATGCACTGAAATGGGTAAATCCTTTTAAAAATTCTGTAAATCTTGTCCTATGAAGAATTCAAAAATACCACATGATCTTTTGTTAGAGATTGTAGAAGAGAAGCACCAGATGCTTGAAAAAATAATGGTTGAGGAGGGCATTGGTTGTTGGGTGGTCTTCATGAGAGAGACATCAATAAACCCAGAACCTGTTCAAAACCTCGTGATAGGTGGAGATATTGTCTGGGAAAGTGCTTTTGTATTCACCTCTATTGGAAAATTTCGAAAGATTGCCTTGGTTGGTAACTTTGATGCTAAAGCAGAGGAATCAAAAGGGATCTGGACAGAGGTTAGGTCATACGTTAACGGTATTTCTGATGAGCTGAAAACCTTAATCAAGGAGATCTCTCCAAATAGTATAGCAATAAACTATTCTGAGGATGATGTTAGTGCTGATGGACTTTCTCATGGGATGTATCTCAAGCTCAGAGAGATACTCCCCAACCAGAAATTTGTGTCAGCTGAGAGAATTATCCAAAGAATCAGAGCAAAGAAGACTGAAAGCGAATTGGAGCAGATTAAACTTGCAGCACAACTGACTGAGACAATCAACCAAAAAGCTATATCGAAAGTTCGACTTGGAATGACTGAAAGGGAGATCCAGTGGATATTTCATCAGTTGATGGACGAGTATGAGGTTGAGGAGGCATGGCAAAGAGTTTCCTGTCCAGCCATCGATGCTGGCCCCGAGAAAGAGATGGGACATGTGGGGCCAACAGACCTGTCAATTACCAAATATAACACTTTACACAATGATTTTGGAATAAGATACAATGGATACTGTTCTGATATACAACGAATGTGGTTTTTTGGAGAAGATGAAGAGATTCCTGAAATGTTGACTCATGCCTTTGAGACAGTTAGAACCGCAATTCACATCGCAGCCAAATTTATTAGACCTGGAGTCAAGGGGTTTGAGGTGGATAAAATTGCAAGGGATTACGTGATCTCCAGAGGGTATGAAGAATACAAACATGCGTTGGGACATCAGGTTGGCACCCAGGCACATGATGGAGGAACAATATTGGGACCAAAATGGGAGAGGTATGGGAAGCTCCCTGAGGGGATAATCGAGGAGGGAAATGTCTTTACTCTTGAATTATATGTTAAAACTGCTCACTTTGGAATGGTCTCCCTTGAAGAGATGATCATTGTAAGAAACGGTCTCGCAGAGTTCATTGTACCCCCTCAAGAAAAATTCATTACTATATCTCATCATTAACCTAGTTCTCTTAGAATCAACTCTCTCAAACCAGGTGGTTCAAGCATTGAAGTCTTTTCAAGGAGTGTTCGGTTTTCGTACACTTTAAGAAATTGATAAACGTCCTTAGATAGTTGATTTAAGATGATATCCAAAAATTTGCTCAATCTCTCAGCAACTACTGCAAACAACCATATTTCATCTCCAACCTGTATCTTTTTAATTATGACTGCCCTCATATCCATACGAACAACGATCTCTTCATTATTAAGTCCATTCAAGGAGTTAAAATACATGAAGATTGCACTAACAAATCCACCTTTCAAAAGTTTATTTGAGGTCGATGTTTTAGTCAACTGAAATTGATACACCGGTACCCCTCCATTTTTAATTATGAATAATTCGTATACAGGTGAAACCAAAGTTGTCAAGAAGTTTGGGTCTCTTAGGTAAAGTATTAGCAAGGGAATAAAGAACAGAGGGATTACTTCACTTCCAAAAAACACCTTTGGAAATCGGAATAATGTGTATGTGGTCATGAGAATCAAGGCCTCAACAAGCCCAAGAACTAGAGTGAACTGAAATCGAGCTGAGCGTGTAAAATCTCTGGAATTTAAACGTAGATTTAAGCAGTTATAATAAGAATAAGCAGCATAAATTGAAACAAATAGGCCACCAGCAAAGTAAATTGTAAATTGAATAAAGGGAGCGATTACAGGGTCTTGAAAATAATCAACTCCGCTGATAGAATAGACGATTGTTAAAAAAATCGCTGGTGCAACCCCTATGATTATTATGAAGGATTTTAATATTGTAACTCGTAAATTTCGTTGGTATTCTAAATGTAAAAAGGTGAAAAATATAAAGAGGGCAAAGAAAAGAAACCAGAAATAATCGTGAAGATGGTAATCTAAATAATCTAATTTGTCAGGCACAAACGCTTTAGAGCTTGATTGAACATAAGCACTCCAAAAATAAGATAATGACACACTTAAGATACTAAGAGCAAAATACTTGCTGACTCCCAACCTTTTAATTCGAATCGCTTGGAGCACAAAGATCAAATCAAACAGGAAAAGGATTAACCCCGGTACAACAAAATATAGAGGTAAATGTTGCCATTCCATTGTTCGAATTACAAAGTAGTTGCTGGAATAAACCGGTTCAGAAAAAAAGTAGACAGCACTTACATAAAGTAGTTGAATTACCAAAACGGGAATCCCTATGGTTTTTACAACCTTCTTCGACCCATCTTTGAATCCAACCAACTCATATGGATTCATGATAGCTCAATGTCTATATTCTTTATAAAGACAAATGGTTGGATGTTATGAAATTGAATTTAATTTGTTAGCTTTTTTTTAACTCATTTAGTGACTTCTTAAAACGAACTAATCTTAAGAATTTAGAAACTTTTTGAACTGTAGACGTATCTCAAGCTGCTCAAATGCCACATCAACGGCATCACTGACTCTAGGATTCTTAGAGACATATCCCTCAAAGAATTTTTCCATGTCTTCTTTTTGCTCATAGCTCTGTTGTACCACATTTAGAATAGCACCCTGAAACATAAAATTGTTAAGAGCTTCAAAAGAGTCTAAGTTTGCAATATACCACTCCCAGATATCCTTTCTTACAACCTCATTTCTGGTCAGGCGTGATATCGCAACACCACGATTCCTGCTTGGTATATCTGTGAAAACAAGACCCATCACATCTTCTAATAGATTCTTATCTGAAAGTGAGCAAAGCGCATTGATTGAGTAAATAAATTCTGTTTCACTACTTGGAGACTTGAACTGTTTCATCAACCAATCATAATCATTTGTAAATTCAGCACCTACAGCAAAAAGAACAGAACGCAGATCAGCACTAACTGCTTTTCCAGCCTTAAGTTTTTCGAATTCTCCAAGAGCGAATCTCTTAGCCTCCTCTAGACCCATCTTTATTGCAATATAGAGTAAGCTTCCCCTGATAATAGAGATCCCCATACCCTCATCATCCTTGGGTGAGTAACCTATACGAGAGAATACCTTTTGAAGAAAAGTGGTTCCAAATTTTTTAACTTTTTCTTTGACCTCACCATCTTCGAGCAGATCATAGATGTAATGGAGATGAGAGGCTACAGAGAAAATTCCAAGGTGTGAACTCTCATCGCTAAAGCTATCAGCAAATTCTAGATATTGATCCAAGGATATTTTTTTAGCCTTCAATAGAGCAAAGAGATTATCTTCCAAGCCAAATCGATCCTTTGAATTGATTGTCTTGTTTCTGACTAGTTCTGAGTGACTTGCAATCAAATCAGAGGGATAGTTTATCCTGTAAAAGCCACTAAAGTCCTCATTTAATGTGAAAGTATCAAAGCTGGGTACCGTTTCAGTATGTGATTGACCATCAAAACTGAATTTTCTGCGCTCGAGTAATTTGTTATCTTTATAGAGATTTAAGGTCACAGGCACTACCCAAAGCATTTTAGAATCAGACGAAAGGTAAGTGAATCTTTTTTGTGAAAATCTTAGCTGATTCCCTTCATGTACTATGTTTACAATTGGAATCCCTTCCTGTAAGACCCACGATTCCATCATCTTCACGATAGGTTTTCCGGTTGCCTCCTCTAGGCTTTCCCACAGGTTATTGCTTTTGGTCACCCCAAACGCATGTTTCTTGAAATAAGCCCTCAAACCCTTTCTGAAATCATCTTGACCCAAAAAGTACTCGACCTGCCTGAGGATAGAACCACCCTTACTGTACAATATTGGAACTGTTTTGGCAGTAAATGAAATGGCCGCATCACCTTCAATTTCAATTGGTGAGGTTTTAATCATGCTATCCCAATCCATCACACCACTCGTACTTCTTGCCCCTCTAGGAAGGCCTGTATCCATCACAAAGTAATCAAAAATGTGTTTCTCTGGATAGTAGTGATCCACCACCCTAGTTGCGAAGAAGGTTGCAAAGGATTCATTTAACCATAGATATTTCCATGTCTCAGGGCTAACCAAGTTTCCAAACCATTGGTGTGCAATCTCATGTGCTATAACGGACAAAATTGAGTTCTCTTGTGATTTTGATGTCATCCCCTCATAGTGGAGAAGTGCATTCTCTCGATAGAGGATAGCACCCCAGTTCTCCATTGCACCAGCTGCAAAATCAGGTGTGGCTATCTGATCAAGTTTGGGGAGTGGATAAGGTTGATCAAAGTATTCCTCATCAAAATCTACCACTTTTATTCCAAAATCAAGGGCAAATTGACCATGCTTTTGTGGTTTACCCGGGGATGCGATGACTCTAAACAGTTTGTCTTTGTGTTGCTTTTCTATGTAATCAAACTCACCCACACCGAAGAATACAAGATAAGTTGACATTTTAGGTGTTCTGTCAAAGGTTACCAGTTTCTTGTCTCCTTTCTCTTCCTCTTTAACAATTGGCATGTTCGAGATTGTCATATACTTCTTTTCAGTGAGAAACCTAATATCAAAGGTTGCTTTTTTACCAGGGATATCAAAGCAGGGAAAGGCCCGTCTGGCATCATTTGCCTGAAATTGAGTGACTACCACATATCTCTCTTCATTGTCAACAAAGTACTTGGATCTATAAAACCCAGCAAGCTTATCATTGTGCTCGCCAGTATACATAAATTTAATTCGAAAATCTCCTTCAACCTTAAAGGGTAGTTTTAACTCTATCTCCTGATTTTCTACATCCAATTTGAAGTCTTTAATCTCCTCGGATTTATTCTGAGTCAAAAGTTCGATTGAATGATAATTCAGCTCCAAAGAGTTCATAACCACTTTTGAAACACTTTCATCAGAATGAAGTGATGCTTCACAGATCCCTTCAAACTTAAATGTTTCTAAGTTCGGTTCAAGATAAATATCATAATGAGTTGGTAATACCATATGATATGTCCTATTAGTTACCTATTTTTAAATATGTGAAAGTTGTCCTATGTGAAACGTGTTATAATTGACTTCTGTTTATCGAAATTCCGTCTATCAACCAAAGGAGTTTATGACTATATCCTTTGCCTCATCTGGAAGTTCAATCACTGCACCACTTTGCTCATCCTTCGAGCGCCATTCAGTCAGTTTGTCCTTTAATGTTTTTGTAAAATTCTCCAATGATTTTCTTAAATAGTAACTTGAGCGAGACACAATTAGTCCCACCATCCAGATCTGTTCATCTTTAGAACGGAATTTCTGCACAATAAAAGCCCTATCTTGAAGTGACACCTCGTTAAAAAATGAGTCTGTGCCAGATATTTCGTTAAAAACTGAAAATATCGCTGTTATGGCCCCACCCTTCAAATAAGCGTCTGGGTTGTTTTCTCCAATGTTGTGAAAGTTATATGAGAATGGGGTAAGACCAGTCTCATTTATTACTAAGACCTCATATATGGGGGTTGCAAGAGTGGTGATGTAGTTTGGGTTTCGACCATAAATTATTAACAATGGGAGCAGGAAAGTCACAACAATCAAGACAAACTGAACATTGACGATCCCCGGAACAATACTGTCAACTGCATATAAAATTATTCCCTCAGTTATCCCTGCAAAACTAGCAAACTGAACCTGTGCATTTACATCCTGGCCTATAAGCTTATAATTCCGTAAACTTCGGTAAAAAGAAACTGTTCCAAAAGCAGCGACAAAGAGCAAGCCACCAATAAAAAACAATGATTTACTGAGGATTCCCAATACTGGTTCTGATAGATAATCCTTGGTTGAGAGTAATGAGGCTAATCCTACCAACACAACTGGAGAAACGGAACCGAGGGTGATAACTGATCTGGAAAGTGGGGGAAATATGTTTGTTTGGAATTCCAAGTGAAGATAAAGAAATATAACAAAGATTCCAGCCAATATGAACCAAACTTGGTCATGTAATACGTAATTTACCAATGGGTAGGGTTTTGCATCCTTCCAGGTAGTTTCATCAATTATCCAAGACCAAGTAAACATTAGAATTGCAAAAATCATTGAAAAGATGAAATACAAGGCATTTGTCATGTTCTCCCGTCTATAACTCACTATGATAAGCCTAGACGTAAATATAATCATAATTATTATCGGGAACAGATAATAGGGAAGAATCCCACCTATTCTTAGCCATCTAAATTGTGACCATGATTCAGCAACAGAAGGCACTGAAAGAGTACCAATCTCAATCAAAAGGATCACCTGAGTTAGAAAAAAAGGCCATCCAACAGTCTTAATAAAATTTCCAGAATCACTCATGCAGAATACAATTTTAACTTAGGTTAAAAACGTTTAACAATATTTCCTTTTCCTATCCATTCTTTCTATAAAATAATTGAGATATAAGCAACAAATTATATTTTATGAATTTAAGGACTCAAAGGTTCAAATTCAACTTAATTTTGGAGTGAAAAATAATGCAGAAAAAGTATTTTATTATCATAATCTTTTAATCCAAGAGTATAGAAATTTGAGTATATGAGCAAATCTCCAACTAATTATTATATTAGTACCCATGAGGAGGATGTTCAAACAGACCAAAAGTTGCTTGAAAAAAGGTTAGCACTAAAGTATAAACAGATGGTGAGACGTAAAGGTTTGAAGTATCTTATCATATGGATAATAATTGGCGTTGTATTTTATTTTTACTTCCCAAATTTTCCAGACGTCTACTTTGGGACTAATAAATACTTTCAAATCGCAGGCGTTATAGGGAGCCTGGCCCTCTTTTCTGTATATTCGAGTTTTATTGGAGGTTCAAAACCCCAGTTTCCAGCAATGGCATACAGTGGAACCCAGTACAATATTATTAATGACATTAATAACTCCAGAACCAGAATGTTTGAAACCGTGTTAGCCCCATCAATAGGGCTGATGCTCTCACTCTTCTTTATGGTTCTTGGATTTAAGTTCGGATAATATGTTTTTTTGTTGACATACTTGCAAAGTTTTTTAGAAATTACATGAATACAAAAATGGATGCAAATCAGAACCGGTCTAACCTTTCAAGATGTGTTACTGGTACCCAAGCTCAGTGATGTGAATACCAGAAGATCAATAGAAGTAACCACAAATCTTACAAAGAAGATTCATATGAACATACCAATTGTCGCTTCAAACATGGACACTGTCTGTGAATCAGATATGGCAATCCAAATGGCTCGCATGGGTGGGATTGGGTTTATTCATAGGTTCCTAACCATCGACGATCAAGTTAGAGAACTTGAGAAAGTGAAGAGAGCTGAGAGTGTGATTATTGAAAGACCCTACACTATATCACCAAATCAATCTGTGAATGAAGCGGTGGAGGTTATGGAGACTAAAAAGGTGTCTGGGCTTATCGTCTTGGATGACAAAATGACTGTGAGTGGGATAATCACTCAAAGAGATGTAGCATTTGCCAAACAGGGTCAGACTGTGGAACAGGTCATGACTAAGAAGGTTGTTTCTGGAGAAGTGGGCATCAAAATGGAACAGGCCAAAGAGTTGATGTACCAACACAGAATTGAAAAACTACCAATCCTTTCAGAAGACAAGAAACTAAAAGGTCTCATCACACTGCAAGACATTATTAAAAAGGAAGAGAACCCATTCGCAACCAAAGATTCGAAGGGAAGATTAGCGGTTGGTGCCGCAGTCGGTGTAAAAGGTGACTACCTCAAAAGAACTGAAGCCCTTGTAAACGCAGAAGTGGATGCCATTGTTGTTGATATAGCTCATGGTCATTCAACCCTGGCAATCAACACTGTAAAGAAGATAAAGAAGGAGTTTGATGTTGAGGTTGTTGCAGGAAATGTGGCAACTAAGCAGGGAACGGAAGATCTAATAGCCGCGGGTGCAGATGGGATCAAAGTTGGAGTGGGACCGGGCTCTATCTGTGTCACAAGAATTGTTGCAGGAGCAGGAGTTCCTCAGCTTACTGCCATCTTGGATTCTGCTGAGGGAGCAAAAGATGAGGGTATCCCACTTATTGCGGATGGAGGAATCAGAACCTCTGGAGACGTAGCAAAGGCACTTATGGCTGGAGCAGACTCAGTAATGCTTGGATCGTTACTTGCAGGCACTACAGAAAGCCCAGGGTTACCCATACTAAGAAATGGAAAAAGATACAAGGTGATTAGAGGAATGGCCTCATTTGGTGCAACGCTTGGGAGAGAAGCCAGGGAAAAGAAAGGATCATTTGATGAGGGAGACCTCGAGAATGTTGTTCCTGAGGGTGTAGAGGCGTTGGTTCCTTTCAAAGGTTCAGCAAAAGATGTTGTCAACCAGTTAATTGGTGGTCTGAAATCGGGAATTTCGTATTGTGGGGGTCATACTCTTGCACAAGCTAGAAAGAATGCTGAGTTCATTAGAATCACCAGTGCTGGTGTAAAAGAAAGCAACGCACACGATGTTGAACTAGTTTGAACTGTATTGAATTCACCACAAACCCTTGATCTCTGAAAAAAGAAAACAAAGGAAAGCTAATCCAGTTGATATTGTTAATTCTCCGTGATCTAAAATAAAATTCCTTTAGTTGAACAGTAATAACAATGATTAAATAATTAAATTGCTAATAGTAGCTATGGTCCTTTCAGATGATAATAACCCTGAAGTTGAAGGAGATACATCCAAAGAACCTGTAATTGCCGATAATATGTCTGGCTTTGAAAATCCCAACTCAATTTTCAGTAGATTTAAAAACAAGCTCTCTCCAGTGAAAATGAAAACAATTGGATTCGGTCGGAGAGTACTTGGTTTTCTTAAAGATTTATTAATAAAATTTATAATTATTGGTTTGGTTTCTACATTTACATGGGGAATCGTAGATATATCAGATAAGGTGTTGTTTAAGGATGACACTGATGAGAAGAGAAGGAGACGTTGAGGTAGGAGTACTAGTTAAATATTGAGAACAATTGAATAATTCATTGATAACCTATATTTCAAATGTATTATTGCTGTAAGGTATAAAAAAGAGGATAATTTTTATTCCTAATGAAAGCTAAAATTAACGATCTCTTCCTTTTTGTCAATGACTTACTTCTTACAAAAAAATTCTACTCAGAATTGCTTGAGTTGGAGGAGATCTGGGTGAATCTGCATGGAGATAAAATGAGCTATGTCGTGTATACACTAGGTAACGAACAAAAGCTCCATTTTTACCGAAGGAAGCAAATTGTTGATAAACAGACAGAATGGGCTCTACAGCCAGGAAGTCAGATTGAAGAATCAAAGGAAGTTTTCTCTTTTACCCTGGAATATGACAAAGAGCAATTTAAGAGGGTTGCCAAGAATTGTATCGACAAACGGATCAGCCACACAGAACGAATTGTTGACAGAGGTGGATATTATGCCCTCACTATCCAAGACCCTGACGGATTAACGATTGATATTTATACACTAGACCCAGACGATGAACTGTGAGAAAAGCGTACCTTTCAGCCTGGATGAAAATCAGCTTAGGTGCTCATAGAGTAAATGTTCTAAGTACTTATTTAAATTCTATAAACTTAATTTCTTCTAACACCCAAAATTCTTTTAAGATAATTGAAACCAAATAGACAAAATTGAAGGAAAAGAATTATAAATCGTCGAGAATCTGCAATATTATGGATGATCCCGGTAAAAAAATTTCAGGAGTATTGGAAAATACAACAAAAAGAATGATCCCCAAAAGACTCTATCAATTCATTGTTAAACAACACCCTATCATCAGTGGGACCCTCTTAACCATCTGGACCGGATTTTGGATGTTTCTGACTATTGTATTAAATGGTCTCTTTATCTTGGTTATTCTATTAACAATTGTTGCAGTCATTGCACTTGTAGCCTTGGGAACAGGTGGTGCAGTTGACCTGTCTGGATTGGGAAGTCTGTCTATGGGGGGCGGTGATAACAAAAAAGAAAAATAGCTTTTAAACATAGCAAGATTGTCAATGTTGTATTTGATTATATCTTTTCGATCAAATGATAGGTTCATCAACAAATGAATATCTGATACGGTGATGAAATTAATCCAAAGCTGTTGGCAATAAGTTAAAAAAAACCAATTACTAAAAAGCAAAAATCGGTTGTTAAGTATCAAGTTAACAATATGTAACAGGGGGTAATTTGAGGGGATTACTTATAATCAGAAGTAAATTAATTGTTTTAACAGAATATGAGTAATTCTAGGTGTATAGAATTTTTTGCAAATTTAAATCATTTTCACACATTGTAAGAAAAAGAAATAAATGCACTCAAATCCAGCATAAAATATGAGTTCTACTGGAAAACAAATTTCAGACACCATGAGAAAAACTTCGAGAAGAATGATTCCTCGAAGGATCTATGTTTTTATCATGAAACAGCATCCTATAATCAGTGGCATTCTATTAACATTATGGACCGTCTTCTGGACAACGCTTGCATTTTTATTTGAGTTATTACTAATCCTGATAGTTGTAATTACCATAACAGCAATTGTGGGGGTTTTTGTGGCTGCACTGACGGGAGATAGTGATGTGGATCTTGATTTATTTGATGATACTTTTTTATATACAGACTTTGGGAGAAACAAGAAGAAAAGGAAAAAACAATAGATGATGTTGTTATTAGATTATGAAGCGTACTGTTGCGAGAGCAGAGTAAGTTGAAATCTGAGAAAAAATTTGTTATTTCTTTAATATTGCTTTGTGTGAAAGTATTGTAACCATGAGAAATTACTCCCTTTAAAATAGGTTCTGTGAACAAGTTCCAGTGAATGCTGTATTCAAATACTCAAATTTAGAAGATTTCCATATTTTATCAGAATTTATCGATTATTTTCTATTAATTCAATGATAATCAAAAATATTATCTAGAGTTACCTCCAATTTTTTTTCACCTGTCGAAAACTTTAAAGAGATGCAAAGTACGAAACCCGTATGGACAGCTCAATCAAGAAAGGATTGATGGGATTCCTACCAATTGCCCCTTCTGCATTATTCTTTGGGATGATATACGGATACATAGCTGCATCTGGTGGTGTTTCTTTGCTGATAACCTCAGCCCTCTCTATGTTTGTGTTTGCAGGTGCGGCACAAGTTATAGCAGTTGTGTTCATGAGTCAGAACCAACCAATGATCGGTATCATCATAGCGGTCACAGTCGTAAACCTTAGACACTTGATCTATGGGGCAACACTTCATGATGCATTTGATATGAAATGGTGGAAAAAACTCCCTCTTGCTTTCTTAATGACTGATGAGGTCTTCCTGCTGACCTCACTTGCCAGAAAGGAGAAAAAAGTGTATGATCTAAAACTGGTGCTACTGGCATCAGGTTTGGCTCTATGGGTTTCGTTTAACATTGCAACAGTTGTTGGGTACCTTATTCAGACACTTTCTAACCAGATAAACATCCCAGAAGACCTGCTTATTGCGGCATCATTTGTTGGGTTTCTTGCTGAGCAATGGAGAAAATACAGAGAGGAGCGACTCATGATCTCTGTACTCGCAATCCTATCACTTATTTTATTTAGATTGACAACAACAACAAATCTCCTACTGATAATCATGGGTGCGGGTTTTCTGTACACTTACATCAGGGATAGCAGATTCATGGCCAATTCCGACACAGCGATTGAGGTGGACCTATGACATATGATTCCCTCACCGTTCTCATTGGCATCATAGGCATGTCACTAGCAACGTTTCTGACCAGAGCTTTGTTTTTCATCTATCCACCACGGATTGTACTTCGCCAGAACATCCGAAGAGCACTGAATTCAGTTCCAGCAGCCATGTTAGTCGCATTGGTGGTTCCTTTCACCTTTACAGCAGTAACACTAAATCTAATGCTCGTCCAGTTGGCATGTGTAAGCTCTGGATTTATTGCAGCTTATTTACTTAAGAGACCTGGAATGGGGATCGTCATTGCTCTTCTGCTTTTTTTTGTCGCCTCGAGTGTGTTACATTTGGTGTAGGAGATATCATTTGAAAATTTGAAACTATAACGCATCAAAGCTCTCCTTTTATCCTCTCTAGCTTTCTTTTGAGTCTCCCATTTCTTAGCAATCGACGGTTCGATGAGGAATTCAACTCATTGTGAATGTTATTGTTGGGAGGTAAAAATTTCACATACTCTGGATAGAGTCTCCGAAGCTCTGATCGCTCGTCCTGATTAAAATTCTGAGAACTCAACATAGGGGCAATGATTCTCTCGTCCCCAGTTTCAAGAAACCACAGGATATGTTCAAAAGAGAGCGTCTGAATCAATACCAATGTTAACCAAAAACTTTTACGATCCCAATGCTTGATAAATTCCAAGACATCATCTGAAAAATCCTGATAGTGTGCTAGGTCATAATAAAATTCAGCAAATCCTCTATCTTTAAACATCCTGAGAATAAGGTCTTCTGGAAGAACCTGATAATAAATTAATTCCCTTAAATCAATTTTACTGTCAAAATACTCTCTCAAGAGACTATCAGGTAGTGGTTGATTTCTGATGATCAGTTCATCGAGAGTGACCCCAACCCCCCAGTTTTGCCTCTTTAGCACCTTTCTGATATTCTGCTCATTCAATGCCTGAAATTCCACTAAAGAGTAAAGGTTCCAATCATCCGTCTCAGTATCGATCACATAGGAAAGCTGAGTTTGACTTAACCAGAGATTGGACACCAAAAAGCCCCTCGCTGTCTTTAACTCATCCTCATGTAAACATCGCTCGATCATTGTCTGAGGAATCTCCTTAACCTCCAACAACCATTCACTCATATCAGGGTCATCGTTCAGGAGGACTTCAATCATCTGGACCTCGGTTAATACCTGATATTCTAATACATCCATCAATACATTCCGATCAGAAGATGCAATAAGGTCATCTATAAGTGATGGTGGAAGTTTCTCTGTTTTGGCAATCTCCTGTTGTTCAGACAGATCAGCAGACAAAAATCGCTGCATCACATCATCAGACATGAACCTCAAAATGAAAACCAATACTTAAAGATTCTGAGGAAGGAATAAATCTATCCTCAAAGGCATTGTACTGATAGACTCAACCCCAGTTTAGAATTCACCCTAAATCAGCCTTATTTCATCAAAACTATTCATTTTCTATTCTGTTTAAGGTCACCTTATTATGGTAAATGAGCATCATAAGATTTGAAATAAAAGTCATCCCCTTGGAAAGAATTATTGAAAAGTAGAAATCCATTCTTGTACAGTACAGAAAATAGTTATATTTGAATAGGTGAGAGACAGGATTATTCTAAGACCAATAATTTTTATAGAGTGAGAATATCAATGGTTAATCGTCAGTTTTCATTGAAAGAAGTTGTTGATTCTTAAGAACAATAGTACTTATCTTTATATTACACAAGTATCACATTATTTGTATCAATAGATGGTTGACCTAATCTCTGGATTCATCGTAGGGGGTACCTTTCTTATTGGAGGTTATATTTTCCTGCTGTATTACAGGCTCAGAATGGTAGAATTTCTTCTTTTAAGTATAGCGTTCATACTCACTTCTTTGAATCTTCTTATTGTAATAACATCTGATTTTACTGGTTTTGACTTTTACCTCTTGTTGAGTATAGTTTATATCAGTTTTATTCTTCTGTTTGTGGCATTCTGGTACATTTCTGGCTTTTCCCTTCCCTGGTGGGTTACTGGAGTCTTCCTACTGGGAGTCACATATCTCACCCTTTTAAGCCTGAATTCCAGGGCAGACCTATTATTTCCCCTCTACAACGCAAGAACACCCTACATGAAACTGATAATGACATCTCTCTCAATTTATGGACTCGTGTCATTTCTTTGGTTAGATGTCTCAGGAATGGATGATAAAATTGTCAGAGTAAAGTGGCTATGGGTATTTGTATTTACTATAAGCCTCTTTTCAATGATTGGAAGCTTCGTCATTCCCTCCGAAATTTGGCTGTATCCTGTAGCTCTTATTATACCAATACTGGCTTATCTCATAGGAATTGCACCTGAGGGGCTCCTCTTCTCAAAACCACGGTTGATCGTTGTTTTGATTGCCTACCGCACAATGATCGATAAAGAGCGATTGAAAAAGAGTAACATTTTTCAGATAGATTACCTAGAATACATCAACAGGGTACAAAAAACAATACTATTAGAGGGTGAATAATGGATAGTCCTATCAATTGGGAACCTTCAATCCAAAAGAATAAAAGAAATATACTCGAGAGACACATCCACAAACACTAGCATGAGGATCCTATAGGCACAACCTATACACTCAACACAAAGCACAACCATGACAAAAGAATTTTAACAGTCACTCAATTCATGATAAGGCGGATAAAATTCCTTGGGTTAAGAGAAGGACAATTGAAGTTGATTACATCTCCCTACTCTTAAAGTCAAAATAATTAATCGATCTACAAAAGAGAACCGTTCATTTTTCAAAGTCGATGTTAACAACAACGCCCCTAACAAGCCTGAAAGCCTACCCAATTATTATAAAAGCCGACCAAATTATCATACTTTACGAGGTTTCATAACCTTAAGCTAAAGGATTCAATATTATCAGTGGCTAAAGGAGGAGATAATTCATTTGTTAGTAGGAACGATAGCTAAATCTAGGGGTTTTTTGTTAGGTTGATAGGAAGAGTCATTGATTCTCGATGCGATCTCACGCACAGCGATACCTGCATGCTCCCGACCATTCTCAATGAAGATAGAGTTCGTGAATTTCCCAAATCCGACAGACCCGACTAGGAACAGACCATCAATGTTAGACTCAAAGCACTCCGTTAGATTGACCCGACCTGTCTCATCATCTGTATCCAATGAAAAGTTCTTCAATAATCCCAAATTTGGTCTAAAACCCGTAAGAATAAATGTGAAATCTGATTCAACTTTATCCTCTTTACCATCCTTTTCGAAATAAACGTACTGGTTGTCAATCTTTGTCACTCTAGCGGACATAATCGCGTTAATAGAACCCTCCGCAATTCTGTTAAGAAGATCAGGTGCCACCCAGTACTTTATTGTTGCTTTCACTTCCGGATGATTGTGCAACACTGTCACTTCAGCTCCATATCGATACAACTCCAGAGCAGCCTCAGCGCCTGAATTTCCAGCACCAATAATGGTCACCTTGTTCTTGAAAAATGGGTGCGGACTTGTAAAATAATGGCTGGTGTTATCTCCAAACTCTCCAGGAATACCGCCCAACCCCCTAGGAGTATCAAAGTACCCAGTTGCAAGTATGATGAATCGTGATTGTAGGCGTTTTTCAACAATTTTTCCAAAGCGTCGCTGGTTTAAAACGATTGTAAACTCATTAGCACTATTATCGATAATATCGATGACCTCAGTGTTCAGACGTATATCTAACGACTCCCTTTGAGCTATTAATCGATAATAGTCTAGCGCGATCTGACGGGTAGGTTTGGTTAATGTTGACGGGAATGGGTGCCCACCAATTTCAAGAAGATCAGCTGTAGTAAAGAACGTCATATTTTCCGGGAATTTATAGATGGAATTCGTCAGAACACCCCGCTCCACAACCAGGTAATTAATACCCATTCGCTTGGCATAGATCGCAGCAGATAACCCCACAGGTCCTGCCCCAACTATGAGTAAATCGATTGTTTGCACCATACTTGATCATAAGACGAGAAAAATATAAGAACAATGATAGAAACAGAAGAAAACGATGAATACCCATCAAATTAAATTTCTAACCATTGCAGATATTCAGCTCATAAAACCACCAAATTAAAAAAAGATAAATTGAAGACCCCACCAATATTTAATCAATAATTATCGATAAATATCGACATTAATATCAATATACACACTTCAATGACCTCAAAAAAATGACCCCCTAATCCACCCCCAAAGTTTGCCGAAGCCTAACACTACTGCCGATACACTATTATCGATTATATCGATAGTATTGTTGCCGAAATCGATAAAAACAAGTTTTGAACAAACACATTTCCGATACAGGGTTTAAGCCAGATCCATCGCAACCAAAAAAATTTAATTATTGCAACGAGATTTTTTACATACATTTGCCCTCCGGACAAAAACTTTATTAATCTATTTTCCGTTTTTTTAGCTAAATGAAGAGAAAAATCGTCCTTCAAGCCACAACCCTATTATTTCTGTTAATTCTGATGTCAATGCCTCTTCCAACCTCAGGAGTGATAACTGTTGGGTGGAAGAGGGGGGACAAGTTCAAGCTAACAGGTTACAATTCAGTTGTGACTAATAATTCTCTTAATGGTGTAACAGTGAGTAATGGTCAGAACATCATTACTTTAAATGAGAACTACCGAATTAATGACGTTTCTAAGGTCTCCCAATCGATAGTATTTTCTCGACCACCCTATAATTATGTGAACGAATTAAATACGAGTTATTCCTTGTCTACTTTTGAAGACGTATTCTTATCAAATTTCGGATTAACAAATGACTCATCTTGGCATTACTATTACCTTTTTCAACCTAATTTTCTGAGCCCTTCTGATTTTAGTCCCTACCTGAAATCTCGCTATATTTATTTACTATTATTTGTTAAACCAGATTGGCAGAAGATAGGTGAAAATTTAAGTTATCATTTCAATGCTAAATTAAAACCTAACAACTCAAACAGCTCTTCTGCATTATATAACGTATTTACAGCTCCAAATTCATCCTTTGTTTTTTGTGGAGCAACTACCCCTTCAGACATTCAAAAAGTTTTGAATCAGGATAGAAGATCTTGGAATTATAAATTTAATACTAAAGTTAAAACTAAAACAACTGATAAAAATAAACAGGCCCTCATTGATTTTTCCTATTCATTTGATTTGAAGTACACTAAATCTGGAATGCTGGATTCTTATAAATACACTCAAATCGAAAAGACAACCATGGATACCAGTGTCTCATCAGCTCTACCTCCGGGAAACTTGACAACAACTGTTCCTCAGTTAAAGATTTCTGTAGTGAAGGAAATTGGATTGATAAGACTAAATGGTAGCTCTATGGCAACTGATAGCTACTCAGGGATTTTAAATTTATTGGGTAGTTTAAACCATCTAGATGTTGGCTCACTTGTTAGTCTATTGGTGACTGTTGGTTTAATAGTTATTTTGATGAGGGTTCGTAAAAGGTTTCCAGGAAAAATAAAGAGGGTAATTGAGTGATGAAATCAAGAAATTCAATAAGTTTCAGCGTTTTGAAAAAAAGATGGTTGATTTCTTTAATTTTATGTTGCTATTTGGTTACATCTATACAGGTTATCTCAGTGGTTGGTCAAAATTTTCCCGCAGTAAAGATTGGGGACAGGTTTTCTTTTATATCTGAGTCCTATAAATCTAAAACTACCTCTTCACCCTTAAATAAGACAAGTAAGTCACAGAAAGACATCTATGTAAACGAGGCAAACAGTTCATATCCATTTAAAGTAAGTGAGATATCAGGAAACAAAATATCAGTGCTTTATCCCAATCAACAGAGGGGCACATATGATGATTCAGTCTCCACCTTCGTTGACAGGTTTCTATCTGGTTTCCTTGCCTGGAGGGTCCTTTATCAGGCGACTGGATCCCCTTTATCAGTCGCCTTATATTCACCTCTGAATCCATCGCTGTTTGTCCAACCTGACTGGAAGACTATTGCTGGTGAGCTTTCTCGAAGATTGAATGGGACATATGACCTCAAGGGGATATACCCAACTACAAATTTGACAACTATATTAAATTCAGTCAATTCATTTAACCTGTTCGGTGCGACGAGTTCGTCTCAACTTCCTCAAAAGCTTAATGAGCTTCGCAATTATTTTAGGTATACTTTTAACTATACAACCAGAGAATTGTATTTACCTATAAAACAGAGGTCACTGGTATTTGAGTTGAAATATAGTATTGGTGGAATTCTTGAGCACTTGAAGACTTTTGAAACAATTTCTTATGACAATTATGGAAGTAAGGTTCTTGAAGTGAACTCTCGTATATTTAAACTTGTTAAATCCGTTTCCAATTCTCTGTCCCTCCCCAAATTCTCAATCAAAAGTTTAATTGTTATAAATTTTTTCAACCTATTGATTTTGATAGCAATCTTCAGGTCAAAGAGAAGAAAAATTGAGATTGAGGAAGTTAAGATTGAGGACACCAAATGACAGGTTTTTAACTTATTGACCTTAGATATAAGCTTAGATTTCAACTGACGAATAAAATTGCTAAAACCTACCTGTTTCAGTTGAGAATTGTGTGAATTCACCCATGCTGATGGTTAATGGATAGGAGCATGCTTCTGATTTTATTGTTAGCAGCATCCTTTTTTATTAACTTATCACACTATTTTATCCTAAAAATAGCCGAAATTACAGATGAGATCTCTTGTTTTAATTCTCTCAAAGGAGTATTGAATTATTCTCTGTATTAAAGGTGGTTAACAAATATTGTTGTTGCACTTGTTACAATTGTTTTGACTCTGCTTTTTTATGGTTTCTAAGTATTCAATTAGAGCCTTACTAACAAAAAATTGCCTACCTTAAGTTATCTCTTCAAACATCATAATACAAAAAGCGATATTTTCAAGAACTATTTTAGAATTAAATATAAATTAAAAGCAACCTCCTTAAATTTGATATTGATAATATAAGGTAGAGGAGAAAAATAATTAGGATTAGATGAATCATTTGTAAAAATTCTAAAGTTAAAACCTTCATATTTTTTTTATTTGGATAATCAATACAGGGGTTGAACCCACATGCTCTATTATCCCCAGTATATTTTGTTGAAAATTATTTTTTGTCGTAATTTTTACATACATTTATTTAAAATACATAGCATTTATTAATGCTTCATAATTATTTTACCTAATTGAAAAGAAGATTTATATGTAGTGGCTTAGTTTTTTTAGTCCTTATGATTCTGGTATCATCCCTTGTTTCCACCTCAGGTGCAACAACAGTAAGTTGGAAGAAAGGGGATCAGTTTCGCCTCCTAGGGTATTACTCTTCTGAACAGAAAACCACCCTTAAGAATCAGCCTTCAAGCAATGATTATACTGAGATTACTTTAAGCGAGGATTATATCATAAAGAACATATCTGAGACTTCCAAAACAATAACCCTCTCTCGCTCTCCCTATACCTCTTCAAAGGGGCTGTCTTGGAGTTATTCCAAAATGTGGTTTGAAAGTTTGTTTCTTACAAGTTTTGGTTTAAGAAATAGCCTACTTGGTATCACATATCTTGGCACACTGTTTCTGAGGTCAACTGATTTATATCCTTCAAGTGGCTCTCACTTTTGGAATTTGCGTTTATTTGTAGAACCGGATTGGTCAGGGATAGGTAGCTATCTGAGTGAACAATTCAGTGCTGAAATGAATAAAATAGTAGGTGGGACTGATTCGTTATCTCAGAAACTTACCAGACCTCAAACTGCCTTTAATTTTTGTGGGGCAACAAAGCCTTCAGATATACCCAAGGTTTTAAATCAAACAAGAACCTCCTGGGATTTTAAAATTAGCACTAAACTAAATGATACTCAAGGTGTAACTGTATACTTTTTTTCCTTTGATTTGAAATACAGATTAGATGGGAGATTGGAGTCTTTCAGTTTCAAACGGTCTTTGAAGTTTTCCAAGACCATCAGTGTCGCACCATCTCTCCCTCCTGGAAACTCTACTGTGACCCCACCTATCACAAGTATTCCTCTCTCTGAGGTTAAGAGTACAGATGAAGTTGGATGGGTTAGTTTAAATGGAAATCCACCTGGTTCAGATGCCTTCTCAGGAATTTTTAGGTTCCTGAGTGGGTTAAGCACCCTTGATGTTGCCTCACTTGGGAGCCTTGTAATGACTGGTGGATTACTGGTGATTTTACTGAAGGTTAGGAAAAGATTTCCAGGTAAAATAAAGAGGTTGAACGATTTATGAGCACCAGAAATTCAAGAGATATTAATCTTACTAGATCGAACAGAAAAGGTGTACTTACATTGTTCTTGTGTTTATATCTGGTCGCATCTGCACCATTTGGTTCAGTAGTTGCTCAGGACACGCCCCCAGTGATGATTGGAGACAGTTATAATTTCATCTCTCAGACCTCCAGTTCTTATACTTCAGTGTCACCTGCAACTAATTCAAGCAAATCACAGACGGTAGTGTACAACGAGTTGAGAAACAGTTCTCAATCCTTTAACATTAGTGGGATAACAAATACAAAGATTTTGGCACTTTATCCTAATTTTCAAAGGTTTTCTTACGATTACTCAGTCTCATCAGTTGTTGACAGATTTCTCTCACAGTTCCTAGCCATTCATACCTACTTATCTATTCCTGGAGTACCCTCATCAATTTTCTTATATTCACCTCTGGTCACCTTTAACAATCCTGAACTATTGTTTGTCAGACCTGACTGGGTCGCTATTGCTGGGGAGCTCTCTCAAAGGTTAAATGCTGGGTTTATACTAAAGGGACAGTATTTCAATTTAACCTTGGGTAATCTGACAAATTCTGTCAATTCATTTGACCTGTTTGGTGCAAAGAGTATTTCTCAATTAGCTCAAAAGCTTCGTGGGCTTGTCAATTTTTACAGATATGCATTTAACTACACTGTGCATTCCTCAAACATTGAGAATCGATCCTTTGTATTTGAACTCAAGTATTCTGATAAGGGGATCCTTGAATATATGAGCACTGTTGAAACAGTCTCATTTGAAGTTCAGGGAAACAAGGTTCTAAGGGTGAATTCTGTAGTATTAAGTCTGGGTAAATCAGTGAACACAGCCAATCCAGTACCAAATCCAATCTTTTCGTCTTTAACTTTTTTTGGTATAACTCTTCTCAACCTCTTGATATTGATAACAATACTCTGGTCATTGAAACGAAAAACTAAGGTCGTGGAAGTTGGGGTGGAAGATATCAGATGATAATCTGTAGACCTTTTAACCCTATATCTTCAGATGAAAACGGATGTAAAAGAAGTTATAATGCGCGAAAACAAACTGGTGTGTCGTAAAATATTTAAGCTTTTTACCAATTATAAAATTATATGCGTTGGATTACCCTTCTGATTATGTTCATGATTTCATCCATGCTGTTCGCACCTGTATCTAGTGAAGTTAAGGCTGAATGGAAAGGGGGTCAACATTTTAAGCTTTATGAAGTATCGTCGAATGGGCGTAGTTTTTTGTATGATAATCAACCATTCACGGAGAGCACTGAGAAGAGTCAGGTGACAATAAGCTACAGAATAATTGATGTAAACTACAACAATCAGACTATGATATTAGCGAAACCACCATACACTGTTACTCAAAACACTGAAAATTATTCTGCATCTTCTTTCGTGACTAGTTTTGTAACAAATTTTATTGCATTGCCAGGATTTGGTATTGGATCTCTATCAGAGTCAAAGCTCTATTTGTCATCTGGCCTTATTGAACCTTTAAATGTAAACATGCTTAAGAACCCCACTATCCAATTATTTGTAGAACCAGATTGGAAGAGCATTGGGAGCAGTTTAAGCGCATTGTTTTCTTCCAATCTAGATAAAGCAGGAGTCTATCATCCAATTTACACACTTACTGATTTCCTCTCTGGGACGAACACAAGTTTTGATTTTAATGGGGCCACAAAGGTGACAGACATACCGATTGTACTCAACCAAGCAGAAAGAAGTTGGAATTTTGAATATCACACCTTCCAGTCAATAGCAAGGGGGCTTGCTGAATATTCCTTTTCTTTTCAACTGAGTTACAAAACTTCTGGTATGCTTGACTTTTTCTCCTATAAGCAGATATACAAGTGGACAAAGCCTCCAGAGACTTTCGGAGTTGGTACGGGTTCAAGGGATTCAGTTTTATCAAAGACCCTAGCACAGCATGAAACCCGCAGCAAATTTGGAAGGATTAGCTTAAATTCCTCCATAATTGGATCAACCAATCCCTTTGATCTGTTGGGTCTTTTAGCTGGGCTTAATTCCATAGAAATTGGAATACTCCTTAATTTAGGGATAGTTCTTGTCCTGCTGGTTGTCCTATTCAGGGTACACAAGAGGTTCCCGAAAAAAATAAGGGGGTTGGATGAGTAGTTGAATCATAAACACAGGACTTTTAGACCTTTAACCAGAAGATTGAAAATCAAGATTACCTTTTTGCTAGTTAGCACTTTATTGCTCATCTCAATATTTTCTCCTTCTGTAGTTGCTGTGACCCTACTAAACGTTAATGTTGGGGATTATTATAAGATGACCTATACAAACCAGCGGAATGAAGCGTTGATCTCCACTTCTACAGGTTCTTCAAAAACTCCTGCAGCTGTGCAAAACTCCACCATAACTCAATCTATGGTATTTCAAATCGAACTTGCTAAAACTTCAGCACTTAATATTAAATTTAGTTCATTAGCCACAAAGACGCTTAATCTAACAGCAACGTATTTTGCAGATCAATTTGTGAACCTGTTTCTAAGGATAAGTAGAGCCACCTTAAACAATGGAACCAATGTAACAATTGGAATTGATTCTCAGCTTAGTTCTCTGATTTTGACTAAATTTCAATACTTATTCGTAGACCCGAGTTGGACGGTGATTTCTACACTGCTTTCAGAGAGAATGACACAGAACCTAAGTCTATCTTCTGGTTCGGGTGTTAAGCTTTCTGACCTTGGAAGCTATGTTGAAAGTTTCGATTTATTTGGTGCAAAAAGTCTTAATGAGTTACCTCAAAGTCTGAATCAACTGAAAAATTTCTTTTGGTATGAGTTGAACTTTAACATAATTACTTCCTCAGGGATAACAGAGAGACATTTTCTAAGGTTTGAACTAAAATACACAGAGCAAGGCATCTTAGATCACTATTCAAGCTTACAAACCATAGAATATAACAACTCTGGAGAGCAAACTCATATAGAGAATTTGGAAACTATTACATTCAATCGTACAGATACCCAGAATCATATTCTTACGATCCTCAGCACAGAGAATCTTTTGCTTGTTGGTCTTTCACTTCTCAACCTTATAATTTTGATGGTAATAGTTAGAATTTGGAGGAGAAAGGGAAGAATTGTTGATTTGGATCCATACCAATCTTGATTTTTATCTCGTGCAAATAATTTAAGAATGTGAAAAATATGGGGAAAGCAAGTTAACCTCTCAAAGAACCCTTTTAATACATTGGACTGCAAACTCTATGTCTTCTTTGGTGATTCTTCCCATATGTCCGACTCTGAAATATTTACTTGCATATCCACCCTGTAAACCCCCTGCTACCATTAATCCCAGATCAAGTAATCTTTGACGAAAATTATTTCCATCTACTCCTTCTGGATAGTATGGTGTCGAAAGAGTCGAGGCATAGCTTTCATCATGTGTTAGGAAGTTAAATCCAAGTTCTTCAAGAGAAGTTCTAAAGAGTTCTGCATTCTGTTTATGTCTGGTGTATCTTGATTCTAATCCTTCCTTTAGAACTATTTCTGTTGCATAGGAGTATGAGTTGATAAGGTTGGTTGCTGGGGTTGAGAAATATTTAGCGGACTCGTTTAAGTAGGCATCAATGACTGGCCACCAGTTATCAAGGTTAGAATAGTAAGAGGGAGGTTTTGCATTGTTATTCTCAATGAGTTCTCTTGCCTTTTCTGAAAAGTTTAGTATTGCAAGCCCTGGTGGAGTTTCAAGGGCTTTTTGTGCACCTGTGAAATAAAGGTCAACACCCCATTTCTTTTGATAGACTGCTTCACCTCCAACTGCACAGACACCATCAACAACAGAAATTACTTCATTTTCTTGACAGATTCTGGAAAATGTAGATATATCATTTGCAACTCCTGTACTTGTGTCTACATGTTGGATATAGGCTATTTTGGGGTTATTTCTTTTGATACTCTCTTCGAACTCCTGTTCTGTGAACTTCTGTCCAACCCTGCTCTCGACAAGTGAATTGCTGATCTGGAAATTATTGAGGAGTTGTTGAAACCTAATTCCGAAGTAGCCAGAGGAGAAAATCAGAGCCTTGTCTCTTTTTTGTGTGTTGATCAGGTTGACAACAGAAATTTCCATTGCCAAGGTGCCAGACCCACTTATGACAACAGGCGTGAAGGTGTCGTCAGTCCCAAATATCTTTCGAGTGTTCTGTAATGCTAAGTTAAACCGTTGGATAAATTCTGGTTCTGTGTGAGATAATGCCCTTGTGTTTGCTTGTAAAACTCTTGGAGAGACTGGAGATGGTCCAGGTATCATCAGAAGAGGTGATTTTTTTGTGTAGGTAGAATTCATACCTGTTCTTATAAGAGACATAATTTCTACTTGTTCATACAGGTGGTTGTAAGTTGTTCCTTTGTTACAAAATATGGTGAAAAGTTGGGTAAGCCTAAAAGGTCTGGTATGTGGTTGATGAACTATTAGCCAGTTTCAACTTAGAGTTAGCCACAGGAGGACACTAAATGAAAGTGCTTCCAGAACCTCTAAAATAAACATAGGCATCCCCAATAGACTATCGAGATACATCATCGTTACCAGAAGATAGAGCGAGACAAGCTTTTGTACCATGAAAATACCGGTGAAGATGAGTAAGCCCATGGTGAAATTTGCCCTTATCTTTCTGTAAGATGAAAGATAAAGCGAGAATAGTACGGTAAGTATTACCAGATTTAGACCGGTTACTGTTATTGCAAGTTCCATCATTGTCATTGTTTTGTCTCCTTTGTTAACTGTAGCTTATTCCATATCTCCAGGAATAAATCATAGGAATGGATCACATTTTCCTCGAGAAAATGTACTTTTCCATAACCGTTTCCCTCCTCCGAGATGATGTAATTTTTTTTTAGGATCTTTAGATGGTGAGTGACTGTCTTGTAATCGAGGTTCAAGGTCGTTGCAAGCTGATTTGCATTGTATGGTCTCTCATGTAATGCATGGATTATTCTTGCTCTGTTGACTCCACCTTTTGTTCCCACAGTCAGATACCATAGGAGCCTTTTCATCAACCATCTTAGAATGATAGATACATTAATGTATCCACATTATTAATCCTAACTGCTGAATTTTCGCTTGGAAATATATACACTCATCACAGCCAAAAATGTTAAGGAAATACCTACTGAGAGTAAATTCAGAGGTAATCCAGATGAGCTGGTGGAACTCACGACTGATAGTTTTAAGCTTCCACTTGGAAACATGTTGACATTAGAGGTCATACTATAGGTCTTATGATCCACTGCATTTTGAGGAATATCTCCTGCAAGTGGTTTAAATTGAAAAGGAGCTGGACTGTTATCCACCCTAGGTTCAATTGAAATTACCGTTTTTGCACCAGCTATATTTGTTGGAAAGGTTAGTCCAGATGGAGCGTTTTTCAGAAAGTCTTCTCCTGGAAAGGGAGGTCCTCCTTGAGTGGAGCTGTATCCATCAAACTGATCTACTCCAGTTGGCTTATCGAACTTTCCAGTGGTGACAGGAGTTCCGTTCATTACCACCCATCCCTCATATAACCAATCAGTATTGCTTAGGTCGGGAAGGACAAGACCAACAGCAGGTGATCCAGAGGCGAGACTGAGATACCATATCCCAGAATTTTCATTTGTGTTTGCACCATCAGTTGGGGTTGCTAAAATGTAATCACCCTTTACAGTATCAAATGATTTCCCTGTGTTTTGTGTGATTGTTGCTTTGTTAGTTTTTGTGTCAAATGTCCCAGCCAAGAGTTTTATGGAACTTGGTTGGTTGTTTGTGTCTCCTTTAGGTTCCAAGGTGAGGACAAATTTACTGATTTGTGCAGGGTCTACACCACTGACAGTAAATTGACTTATAGACTTCCCGTCAAGTGTCATAAGCTTTCCAGCTGAATCAACTGTGAATTTCCCTGTGGAGATGGGTGTCCCATTTACAATTATCCATCCCTCATAATGATCAGGTGAGGGATTTGCAAGATTCGTGAATGTCAAGGTAATGTTGACAGATTGTGCATGTGTTGCTACGGGTAGATACATAAAAATGATCAGGGTGCCCAAAATCAACACAAGTAGACTTTTAGATTTCATATTAAGTTCTTCCTTTTTGGTAATTACCTTTATCCGCTGGTATAAAATAGGATTTTGCCAAATTAGACCCAAGGGCTTACAGATTATCTCCAAAACATTCCCACATTCTTACCAAGTTTGTCCCAAATCTTACCCAAATCATCTGATTTTGTGAAGTTCAAAAATTATACAAATAAATTTGAGCTGAAGCTAGATTCAAACAGTTTTTTCTTGCATTAAAAATACATTTAGTCTGAGATTTATCCACGAGTATGGATTAGAAGGGCTCTAACCTGACCTCAATTTTAAATTCTGGTTTTCAGAGTGATACTGTTTACTAATTGCATCGGTTATTGCAGAAATATGCTCATGTGATATTGGTTTTGATGAATTTACAGAAGCAAAGACAGCTTTTTGTATCTTTTCTGCTAACACCTGACTTATACTTAATGCTGCTTCAAAGTTTTGACCCTCAAATAGTATTGATGGAGGGGTCTTAAACTCATCTCGGACATTTATCACAATCGAGCCAATTTTTGGGGAATCTAAATAAAGATAAAGAGTGAAAACTTGTCCCATTAAAAATCCAAAGGCATTCAATGAAAGATTGTCATCATATGGGATTGTAGCCGTAAGTATTTTAGGAAATTGGGGATTACTCATGCTTGATTTTCCAAACAAAACCACCTTTAATAGTATCTCTTTCTAAAATACCAGTTTTTGTTAAATTTATACAAGTGGTTATGACCTGCCCCCCAGATTTGCATCCTTTGCATAATTCAGGATGCTTAGATGCGTGCTCAATTATCTGTGCTGTTGTCAAACTAGGACCATAGGTCTTTAACAAATAGAGAACACATTGAGTATTGGAAGAATGATCCACAAATCTCTATTAAAATCTAAAAATTAATAGTTTTCTAAGATGTTTAATTGACAGACTGTTTCTTAGTTTTAATTAGGATAATTTTGGAGTGGCATATTCAAAACTTTAATCATTTTCGTAAGGGAAGTAGACAAGGTTTTTGACCGTTTCTCTTACATTTTTCATCTCTGTGAAACATTCTTGATAAACCTCTCCAACGGGATCTTTGGACTCGTTATACCCTGTTAGTTTTTCAAGGTGAGAATAATTTTCCAACCAGAACACCCATATTGAATGGTGATCTCCACCAATTCCAGATGTTGCAGTAACACTGTTTTCAATCCATTTTGCTTCCTTAACCACAGAATGTAGTTTTCTTGCCACCTTGGCTGCTGCATCCATTTCGGTTGGCCAGTCAAAGTAAACGATAAGATATATTCCAGTCTCTTTTTCCGACATAAGAGGAGAACCACTAAGGCCTTAAAAAAGTGAGGATTCTTGAATAAGTTTAGAGACAGATTTGTGGATTAGGATTTCGAGGTTAGTTTACCATCAAAATATCAAGTCCTCAATCAAAAATAGCTCGTTAGTCCGAAATCTTTTCAGAAGAAGTTAAAAATCCATATAATTAGGTATCCTTGTAGATGTATTAAGATGGTAAAAGCATACATATTCATAACAACATTAGGGGCTCATCAGATAGTGGAAAATCTAAAAAAGATTGAGGGGGTCAAAGAGAGTTTTAACATTATTGGCACTTATGACCTATTGATAATTGTTGAGGCACCATCCACATCCAAACTAAATCAGATAATCACAGATGCAGTTCGTCAGGTTGATGGTATACAGAAGACTATGACGATGGTTGCATTGAACTAAACGCAGCTTTATCAAGATAATAATCTGGATCATTTATAAGACTAATTGGGTAATTTTCACCTTGGGTAATTCTTCTTAGAATTTCACCTTTGTTAGATCCAGTCGCTAACACAAATTTATGAGTTGCTAAATTGATACAGGTTGGTGTCAAAGTTATTCTTATTGATTTTTGATCCTCAAGAATTGTGTGTAACACCAATCTTTTTGCAAGTTCACCATGTTTTAAAACAGAGCTGTTTGGAAATAATGATGCTGTGTGACCATCCTCTCCTAAACCTAACAAAACTATGTCTGGTCCAGATTTATGTAGTTTAATAAAAAGCTTTCTCAGTGTAGTCTCATAAGATTTTGCAACATCCTCAGGAGTTCCAACTTGAGCTGGAATTCTGTAGAAGTTTTGGGGATGCAAAGTCTCAAAAATCATTTTAGAATTACTTTGCTTATCTGAACTGTTGACCCACCGCTCATCAACTTGGATAAAAAAGTAATGCGAGTTGATTTTATCTCTCAATGATTGATACAGCGTTCTTGGAGTGTTCCCACCTGAGAGAGCAATTATACATGAACCGGTATTCTGAATGAATTTTTCAGACAAATGTAGTAATTTATCCTCAAGGTGTTTGCTAATCTCAATTAAATCTTCTCCCACATCAGCAATTTTCATATATTCTATTTATACAAGTTCTTTTCTTAAATTCGTTCTTTGGTTCTTATTCCTAGGTATTTTTCTGATATACATAGAAAATTTTGATAAGTAAGAAATAAATGTACACGTGAATCTTTTTGAAAATTGATGTCGCTGAAAGTCAAATCTATAGTGGGATACCAGAGAGAACAGTTGTAATTATTTTTGGTGCTTCAGGTGATCTAACTAGACGAAAATTGATGCCTGCTTTTTATCATTTGTCTCGAGAGGGTCTCCTCCCCCAAAAAATGAGGATTATAGGGTTAGGAAGAAGAATTCTTCTTGAAGATGAATTTATCTCTCACATGAAAAACAGGGTGATTCAGTATTGTACACATAAGATGGAAGACCGTTTTTGGTTGCCAATTGCTGATAACATGTTTGCACTTAGAGCAGATTTCAAGGAGGATTCAACCTTTGAGACCCTTATTTCTGAGTTTGATAGACTCGAAAAGGAGTGGGGTGGTCCGATTAACAAGCTTTTCTACCTTGCGACATCACCAAGCCACTTTGAGATAGTTTTACAGAAGATGATCCAATTTAGGCTACATGAGGAGATCGCTCCAAACTGGGTCAGGGTGATAGTTGAGAAGCCATTTGGCTTGGATCTTCAGAGCTCTGATTCCTTGAATCGTTTACTCTTGGAATCATTTCATGAAGATCAGATCTTCAGAATCGATCATTTTCTTGGAAAAGAAGCGGTTCAAAACATCTTGATATTTAGGATGTCTAACCTTCTGTTTCAACCTGTCTGGAACAGAGAATTCATAGATCACATTCAAATCTCTATAGCTGAGACTGTTGGAGTTGAGGGTCGGGTTGACTTTTTTGAGCAGACTGGAGCGATCCGAGATATGATCCAGTCACATATTCTTCAGATTCTGGCATTTCTTATGATGGAACATCCTTCCTCCTTAGATCCAGAAATAATCCGTGATGAGAAAGTTATTCTTTTACGGGCAGTTCGACCATTCTCAAAGTCAAGCATACAGGAGAATGTTATAAGAGCACAGTATTCTGAAGGGGTGGTCAACTCACAGTTGGTACCTGCCTATAGAGATGAGGAGGGTGTTAAGAAAGAGAGCTTAGTTGAAACCTACGCAGCAATTAAACTGTTTGTGGATAATTATAGATGGAGGGGTGTCCCAATATATTTGAGAACTGGAAAAAGAATGGGTGCCAGAAAGACGGAAATAATTATTCAGCTCAAAGAGATTGATTCCACCTCTATGCCTACTGTTTTAGGTAAACAGAGACCCATCCCAAACACTATACGAATTGAGATTCAACCAAGGGCAGGGGTTGAATTAACTATTGGTTGGAAACCTCCTGGTCTATTGACTGAGGTTGAATCCACCTCATTGACCCTAGGGGCGAAGGCTCAGCTTAAAGAACCGAAGGCATATGAGAGGTTGTTGTTGGATGTTATGAGGGGAGATTCGACCCTGTTTATTCGATATGATGAAATCCGAGAGATGTGGAAGATTGTCGATCCAATAATTAAATACTGGGAGAAGGAGAACAAGGAATTGAAAGCAAAGAACGAGACACTCCCCTCATATCCTGCAGGAACACAGGGGCCAAGAATTGCTAAAGCCTTTATTGAGAGAGACAATCGCAGCTGGAACAAGCTTTAGGTCATGTATGTTATTAGAGTTAGACTAGTTACTTTTAAAAATAAGATCTGATTTTGTGATGTGATGTGGCCCAGACTAGATTATGTGGAATTATATTGTTTTCACAAAGGAGGCTATTTTGTCTTCGTAGCTGTAGTAATTTTTCTGAATATCTTCTCCATCAATTGATTTTCCAATAAATGAATTAAATTCAGAGCGAACCTTTTCCGTTGATCTAACTACCTCGAGAGCAAAGATGACATTATCCTTTGTCCCTAAGAAGTATGTGGAATGTGGAGCTTCGAAGGTGTAAAAGTTAACATTTGCCGCCTTCCCAAACCTCAGTTCATCTGTCATTGCAACAAATGCAGTGAGCATCCCTGAAACAAGTACATCTTTATCTGAGGGAACGTTTGAGTTAGATTTGATATCGAATGTTACCAATGGTTTACCTCCTTCTGCGATAAGGAGAAATTTCAAAGCCTGATTGATCTGTGAATTAGTAAAAAGAATGGGAACGAATACGATCAGAACAATTGATACAAACCTTAGAAAATCATAAGCATTAACTGCCTGTTGACCAAGTGAGCCACTTAAATCAAACCCATTTAACATTGCGAAAATGAACAAGAACACCTCCAATACCATTAAATTAATGAGGTTGTTTAAACTTCCACCCTCTTTCAAATTTCCTCTGGTGTAATAATACCTAAACAAGATTGTAATAGCTGCGGCCAAGGGGAAAAGGAAGAAGAAAATGAATCTGAAGGGATCACTGGTTAATATAAAGCCAGCAAAATAGGTTTCATCTTCTATTGCGTTATAAACTACCTCATCAAATGACAACAAGATAGAGATCAATGCAAAGCCTGCCACTATTGGAAGTTTGATCTGCTTCTTTAATGAGTCTGAGCTGTTGAAACCAAAGCTTATTGTAATTAACAATAATCCAGAGAGAGCTCCTGAAACAATTTCAATCTGTTTCATGTAAAATGCTTTGTTGAGTCCCTGAAGCCCATCAAAGAGCACATTAAAAAATTTAAAGGCAATAAAGCCACCCCAAAGCTCCCAATTCTCCAATTTTCGCTTTCTAGCAAAGTAGATAAAAATTATTAGTGATATTAAAATTATTCCAGCTACCTGGAGTTTTATAATTTTGGATTGAGTTAACACCATGCTAAATGATACAATATGTTTTATTTAATTTAAAGTTTGTTTATGTATTCTCAGGTAATAACTTCAGACCTACATAATGAATTTCATCTCATTGTTGAATTATAAGTACGAATTTTTGTCAAAGGATGTAGGATAGTGAACTCATTTAGAAATATCATATTCGTGGTTTATTTCAAAATTTTATATAGATAAATAAAGTTCTAAAATTATCTGATTTTTCAGATTTTGTGAAAGTTCACTGGACTGTAATTTAAATTTGGCAAATATTTTTTCAACTTTAAACAAAATTTGACGATAGATATGTTTCGTCCTCAACACAAATATGTGGTCTCCAGTAACTACCAGTGCATAAGATTGATTTAAAGTTTCAAATTCAAAAATATTTGTTGGATAAGAGTCATTATGGAGATTAAGCTCAAAAGTTAACGACACAAATGCACTTAAAAGTCCCCCAAGTAGAACAGTTTCATTTGTAATCTCGAGTTCTTTGTAGGCACCTTCATATACATTTAGCACTTTACCTGTCTTCTTCAATACATAAACCCTCTCTAATTGTAGAGGCGTGAAATGCGTTAAAATGATGGGAAAAATCGTAGATAAGATTACAAAAAATAAAATTGAAGAGATGTGTATTATATCATTAAAAGAATTTATTATTTTTTCAATTCCAAAGGAAAAGATTGTAAGGATCAGTATGAATACAAGTAACCATCTATTGAGATGGTCAATTATTCTAAATTTCCGTTCCATTAACAATGTCTCTTTTGAATAATAATAGAGAACAGCAGTTAAAGAGATTATTGGTGTTAAAATAAACCCTACCAACCTAAAATATGTTGTTTGAATTATTCCCCAATAAAACAATTTTTCGTTTAAATAAACAGAAATAACACTTACTGGTGAAACTATAGCTAACAATGCTATTGGGATAGAACCAAATATAGGAATTTTCAGATTTATTTTCCTTAGATCTAGTGTTGAATAATAAAATCCCATATATAGATACAAATTCATCAAGAGAACATAGACGGTTAGCCGTGAACCTTCTAAAAACAAATAAGAATTAGTAAAATCTTGCATTATTTTCAGAATATTCCCTATAATAAGCAAAAAAAGAATTAAACTCATGATGTACCTATGACTTTGATTCAAGGATTTGTGTCTCATGAAGTAAATTTGAAGAATCAGAAACCCAATGATCTCTATTGTTACCTCAAAAAGGGCTATAGAGTACACATTAAAAATCATCTCCAAATCTATTTAAAGCTATATTTAGATTAGCAAATTTATTGACTAATAAATGTACAAATTCATATTATTTTTGAAAAACTATGTAATAATTACATAATTATATGTATATTAATAGAAATTTTCTCATGTTTATTTCTGAATTAAACTGTTAACCTATCCATTAAATATCTCGATTACGGTAGAGTATTGTCCCTAGAACAATAGGGAAAACAATCCATACTATTTCAACAGAAATAGATTGAACATAGAGAGAATAGTCATTTTCCATAAACTTTACCCATTCCAGTGTTAATGCTGTTGGTGAGAACCATTTTATCCAATCTATAAACTGTGCAAGAACTGAGACTGAAATATCTAAAACTATGAAGAGTACTCCAATCCCAATTGTTGCTCCTGTGTTTAGTATACTGTTTGTGCTGAGTACCACTGCCAAAAATATTGTGGTTGCTAAAGATACCTCAATTGAACTAAGTAAAAAAGTCCCAAAATCAGGTGGAGCATAAAAGATGCTCCCAAAGAGGTAAGTGTAGATTGATGCCAGGATGAGAACAATAAAGAAAGCTGTGAGTTTAAACACTGATTTGAGATAATAGTGCTCGGTATTTGTAATTGGTCTAGAGAGAATGAAGTAACCCCTTTTATTGATGTCTGTTTCAGATGAAAAAGCAGTCGAACCATAAATCAATGCAACTATGGCTCCATTTAGAGGGAGATTCCCCCAGAAATCCTTAATCAATGCTGTAAAATCTGCTTTTGGTAGATTTGTGATGGTCAACCCACTGGCTTTCAGAATATCAGGCAGAAAGAGGAGAGTGACAGCCGAGAGGGAAGCACTAAATACGAAGAAAAGAAATATAATCAGAAGTGACTTTCTTTCCAGCTCAAATAGGTTTAATAGATGGGTAATTTGTCTCTTCATTCTAATCCTCCTTAAAAAGTGATGAAAGGTCTACCATTCCCTTCGAAAAGGAATATATAGTGATTGATGGTGCTTCGGTCAGTTTTTTCAAAAATTCTGGTGTCTGATCATCATTAGTCACAGTTACAATAAACTGTCCATTTCTGAGAACTTCAACTCTTACTACATCAGGATAAGTTGCCAGTTCTTCCGCGGTGATGCCTTTGGCTGTTAATGCATATCTGTTTTTTATGGGTAAAGCTTCAAGTATATCTGTATATGTCCCCTCACGTACTAATTTCCCTCGGGAAATGATAAGTAGACGATCACAGACCTGTTCTATCTCACTTACAACGTGATTTGAGAAAAAGATTGTCTTCCCCTCCTCACTTACCAAATGATTGAATAACTTAAGGAGCTGGTCACGGCTGATAGGATCCAGTCCACTTGAGGGTTCATCAGCGATTATGAGTTCCGGATCATTTATCATCGCATTTGCTATCTTAAGTCTTTGTCTTTGTCCTCTGCTCAAGATTTGGGTTGATTTTTTGTAAAAGGATTCTGCCCCCACTCTACGAACCATCTGTTCAATCTTTAAGTTCAGTTCTTTGGTACTGGATGTTGAGAATCTTCCTGTGTGTCGAAGTAAAGTCTCACCTTTCACCTTTGGTAACTCACTGTCTGGAATCAGGCCAATTCGCTTCTTTATGTTAATGATGTTCTCCTTTACATTCTCTCCAAAAATATCTATCTCCCCTGAGTCTTGTCTGAGAAACTGGAACATTAATCCAATTGATGTGCTCTTACCTGCTCCATTTGGTCCTAAAAATCCAACGATACTTCCCCGTGGGATGGTGAAGGTTAAGTCATTAATCGCTTTAGTTTCACCAAAGGATTTGAATACATTTTTGAACTTGATAACTTCATCACTCATTTGTATTTTTCCCCTAGAGGTTAAGGTCATTCCACTCAGTGTTTTCATCAGAAATTGCTGATTCTCTTGGTGCGAATGCAAAATAAATAATTGGCCCGATTGTATTTACAAAAATGATAATAATCAACCATAGGACTAAATTGTCTTTAAAGTTCTTTCTTCTTTTGTATAGATCTATTAAAGCAGCAACCTCAAGAGTCAATTGAATAATAATCAAAATTACTATTACTGTAATTAAAAGTGGTGACAGGTTTAAAGTGACCATACGATAAAATAGACTCTGGATTATTAAATCACTCATTTGAGGGCTAAATTTTCTGCAAATTTTTTTTCTTGGCACATTTATTGAATAGAATTATTAAATTGAGGAAAATTACTAATCTAACACCGAAAATTGATTATGATTATGAAGACAAACATAGCATATTGGTTCTTCAGGTTCTACTGATCCCGTATCTTGTTGAATCATACAGAGGAAATTTGATTACCTCAATTTCTGCGGGTTTTTTGTGGAGAAGGACTGAGAGGTTTTCAGTTTCAATATCTGTTTTGATGTACCCTATACCAAATCCTTCCTTTGTGAGGGGGGAAATGGTTCCACTAGAAACAAAACCCACTTCAACTTCACCCTGATAAATTTTGTAATCATGACGAGGTACTCCCTTCTTTATTAATTTAAAGAAAACCCGTTTCATGGGATGGTGGTGCTTTAATTTGCTGACAGCAGATTTTCCTATGAAATCAGGTTGTTTATCCATATCAAGAAACGGCTTGAAAGCAAGGTCTGCTGATACCACATCTATATCCTCAGTTATGTCGTTTCCATACAATGAGTATCCCGCTTCCATCCTCAGTGTATCTCGTGCTCCTAAACCACAAGGTACAACAGAATTATTTAATAGGAGCTCAATAAGTGCTTCTGTTTTAGTAATTAGTTCTTTCTCAGATTCAGCAAATACAAACAACTCTCCTCCATCTTCCCCAGTGTATCCTGTTCCAGAGAACAACATTTGTTCATTGTTTATTCTTACGTGTCCCACACGAAATCGTTTTGGAAGCTCATCTCCTGCTAGATCACTAATAATTTTTCGAGCATTTGGCCCCTGAATAGCTATCATACTGGTATGATCAGAGATATCAGATAATTTGACATTAGTGCTTTTGATATTTTTCTTGATCCAGTTCCATATTTTCTCCCTATTACCAGCGTTACATACGACTAAATATTCGTTTTCATCCATTTTTGTGACAATTACATCATCATGAAATCCAGCATTTTCATTCAACATGAAGGTGTAACCTGCCTGGTGAAGTTTTAAGGATGCTATGTTTCTGGGGACTAAGATATCAAGAAGAGCCTCCGCATCTGATCCGGTAACCATGTATCTTCCCATATGTGACACATCGAAGAAGCCTGCGTTGTTTCTTACAGCAAGGTGTTCCTCGTTAATAGAGGTGTATCTTACTGGCATTTCCCAACCATTAAAATCAATTAGCTCTCCATTTTTCTTGTGCCATGCATGAAGTGCAGTTTTTCTCATTGTGTTTTAGTCAATCATAGGTTTAAAATTCTAACTTTCTCCCTCTGAACAAAATTATCAATTTAGAGAGAAGGGGTGGATTTGTTACTGTGAAGTTAAATTATGTATGATTCCGTTGTTTTTTTTAATTGAACTTATAATTAATCCCCAAATAGCACCATATGAAATTTGCTTTTGTAAGTGGTGCAAGACCTCAGTTTATCAAGTTAGCACCCATATTAAAGGCATTTGAAGAGCTTAATCTGAGTTTCTTTCATGTTCATACTGGACAGCATTATGATGTTAGCATGTCTGATCAGATTTTTAAAGATTTACAAATACCATCCCCTGAATATAACCTGAATGTCGGTTCAGATTCTCATGCAAAACAGACAGCGAAAATGTTAGTGGGATTGGAGGAGATTTTTATTAAGGAAGAACCAGATTATGTCATTGTCCCTGGTGATACTAATTCCACCTTGGCAGGAGCACTAACGGCTGTGAAATTAAAAATACCAGTGATACATCTTGAGGCAGGTTTAAGGTCTAATGATTGGAATATGCCTGAAGAATTAAATCGTATAATTGTTGACCGTGTTTCCAGAATACATGTTGCTCACACTCTAACAGGTTTGATACAACTGGTTAAAGAAGGAGCAGATGAAAAGTTTATTATCTTATCTGGAGATCCTATGGTGGATTCACTGTATGCAACTGTAAACCGTGAAGAACCTCTGGAGAACAAATTACCTGTTCAAGATGAAGAGTTTTTGTTGATGACAATGCATCGAGCAGAGAATGTTGATGTGAAAGAAAAGATGGAGACACTTTATAGGGTAATAAAGGATTCTCCGTTAAAGATATTATTTCCTGCCCATCCAAGAACACTTAAAAAACTGAAAGAGTTTGAACTCTACGACAAATTTATGGATCTGGATAATCTGATACTGTCAGAACCTATGGGATACCTAAAGTTTAGCAAATATTTATCAATGTGTAAAGGAGTGATTACAGACAGTGGAGGACTTCAGAAAGAGGCATTTATTCTCTCAAAACCTTGTATCACCATGAGAACAACAACTGAATGGGTTGAGAGTCTCGAATTAGGTGCAAACCGACTTCTAGGATTTGATAAGGAGAAGGTTTTAAGTTCGATAAATGAGATAAAACAAGGGAGCTTTGCGGTTACTGAAACGCATCCATATGGAAATGGAAGGGCAGGAGCAGAAATTACTAATAAGATATTGACACTGATAAAAGATACTTCCTTTTAACTTTGTTAATGGCTTTTTTAAGTCAACCTTAAAATCCAATGAATTCTCTAGCAACTTCCCTAAGGTCTGGATGAGCAAGCAGATGCATTGTTCTTAATCTGTGAAAGCTTCTCTGGTTTAAGCCTTTTAAAGGAAGATAAATCAGGGTAAACCCTTCTGATTCTACCAGATATTTCTGTGAGGAGGTAGGGGGTCTCGGGGAGACGAGAACCACAAGAGGACTAATACTCATGTTCATACCTGTCAGAAGAAGTGACGAGATAAAATCATCCCTAATGTCAGGGATTGAATAACCAATTCCTGTTGGGGGATATACAGATACTAATCCTGCAATTTTGATTCGTGTAATGCCTGGTCCTACAAAAGTTTCACCAGGAACTGTGGATACAACACCTAGATCACTTTCGAGTTCATGCTCAGCATATAGCATAGTTGTATAAGTAGCATCCTCCGGTCTTTTTTGATAAAATGCCACGATAAGAGCTCCTACCTGAATATTAAGGTTTGGAATCTTTTTAACATAGATCTTGTGCTCATACATTTTTCGGGTTGTTTCTCTCCAGTCAATCCCATCCTCTAAGCTGGTTTTAAATTCTTTAACCGATGATTTTTCTTCTCTGATTATGTCTAGAGCCTTCTTTCTTAGTAAATGAAAATAGTTTTCAATGTAAATATCTTCAGGTGGATAGCTCACAGTAGAATACGGTGAAAATTTATCCCAGATTTCTGCCCATTGTCCGGGATACTTTTCGAGTGGAATTGAAGCAAAGTCAAATGGATCGACTTTCTCCTCAGCCATCTTTTTGAGAAGTCTCTTCGGGATTCTTCTCCTGAAGGTCATCTTAATAAGATTTTGTTGCTCTGACGATGGAACAAATGAGATCTCTGAATTTAGGGCATTTGTATTTGGAATTTCACTGAGCGTAAGTAGTTTGTATAACTCAAACGTGTAATCATCGTTTGTACATCCCTTAGTCGCAAGTAATATGGTCATTAGATCTGGAAAAACTTGTCCATAGGTTCGTTGCAGATTTCTTAAATATTGAAATAGACGTAGATATGCAGCTACAGAGATTTTTTCAGGATAATTTTCTTTATATCTTGATTCTGCAATGATGAAACTTTCTCTTAGATTTTCGAGGAAGTTAAATTTTTGATTGCTGAATTGGTAATGTTGATAATACCGTAGGATCATGTACGGAAAGTCATAGGTCTTAAGGTAAAGTGTTGTATTTGACACATC
Source organism: Candidatus Heimdallarchaeota archaeon (assembly GCA_030149205.1). Lineage (GTDB taxonomy): Archaea > Asgardarchaeota > Heimdallarchaeia > Heimdallarchaeales > Kariarchaeaceae > WAKA01. The sequence goes on from JASBSB010000006.1 coordinate 366,037, forward strand.
TGAAAGTTGCCACACCCTATCACTGAAGGGATGAGGAGAATTATCTGAATTTTCAAGGTCTCTCTCATTAAAGTTGCTAGGTCTAGGGTTAAAATTCTTTTGAGTTGAGGGAATAAAGCTTCTATCAAATTTGGACTGGAATATTGGTTTTATGATCTTTTCTAGATTGACATCGGTTTCTATTGTGATATTTTGTTTAAGGTATGATAATATCACTGGTACATGTGCTAGACCTACGACCACCAATATATTTTCTCCAGACCCCTCAAAAGCTAATTGTATCTTTTTAGCCATTTTCATAGATCGAGAAAAATGTAAAGATTCATTATGTCTCTCAAGATTTAGCTTTTCAAAGATAGTTTCCCATTCCAAGAATACCAGCGAATAAGGTGAAACTGATATTGGATTGGTTTCATCCTCTTCAACGTATTGATCGATTAAAGAGAAAGGTATCTGATGATTAAGTGCAAAATCTATAGTTGAATAGTGTGGTTCTCCAAAATAAATTAAAAATGATGAATATTGGTCAGACACAGGAATATGGGTATCAAATCCCTCATGAATTACGGTCGGTGTTGGGAACCGATCGATTGCCTCAATAAACAGATTTCTTAGCTCATTAGGGGCTTCAATTAATATGTTATCAAATTTCTCAGAATTCAATGTTTGAAGAAGTGAATCTGTTGTTAACAATGAATTATGAATTACTGGAAACACACTAAGCTTTGATGAAGTGGTGATATCCCTAACCCTAATCGGTTTGAATCGTGGAAAAACCTCTATTGGGTGACTATCCTCACTGATCGTTGATGATTCTCTCATTCTGAAATCCCAGCTAAATTAAGTCTAGTGCATCTTCTCCCAATATTTGATCAATTGATTGGTAGAGACAATCCTGTTGAGACTGTCCAGTGACCTTTTTCAGTTTTAATGCGTAACGTAATATCTGAATCCCTGACCTTACAGTAAAGGGTTTTTCTTCCAAATGAGCTGCTGAGAGAAAGGCACTAACCATATCGATAATTTCATCATCTGCAAATGGGACTTGAAGCTTAAGAATGCGTTTCTCCTCCTCTTTGCTTGGAAAATCCAACTCAATCAAGGGTTGAAGTCTGGAGAGAATATACTCAGGTAGCTCGAAGGTGCTTGGGTCAGTATTCATTGTAGTCACCATTCTAAAATTGGGGTGAGCATGAATTGTGATACCAGCTAGTTGACTCTCCACATATCTCCTCTGATCTAATAAGGGAGCAAGAGATGCCCATGATTTTTCTGGCATCCGATTTCCTTCATCTAGAATCAAGACACCACCTTTGATCATTGCAGTAACCAGTGGTGAAGCTACATATCGTATGGTTTGATTTTCACCAATCACTGGTGATATAATGAGGTCTTCAGGTCTTGTATCCATGGTGGCTTGAATAAAGTAAATTTCTCGCCCAAGTTCCTTTGCTGTTGTGTAGGCTAAGGTCGTTTTTCCAACACCAGGTAAACCAATTAATCGAGGTGTCAGAGGAACATCTGAGTCGTTCAGCACTAACCAAGCAGCCAGCAGTTGGTTTTTTACGTGCTCTTGCCCAACCCATTTCACTTCCAAGTCTGAAGGCTGACTCAAGTTAATTTCTACATCATCAATGACTGATGTTTCCATGAATGTATTAAGGTTCTGTGATATAAATCTTTGACTGTTTGGTTGGAATGAGCAAAGAGATTTTTGGTGGCTTTAATTAATCTTGTTTCCAATTGTAATGAAATTTTATCTCTGGATTATCTTTAAGTCTTATCCCATGTTGCCCAAAATAATCTCGTTGGGCCTGGATAAGGTTGGTTGGCAATTCAGGATATAACATTGAGTCAAGATAGCTTAATGTGTTTAGTAAGGTTGGAGTTGGTAACTTCATGGAGATTGAATATTGCAACACCCTCCTTAGAGCATTGAGTCCATTTGATATGTAACCTTTGAAATTAGATGAAAGGAGAATCTCAGTTTCTTCACCCTTCCAAGCCTCTACTATTAGGTTCAAGAGATCAGTTCTGATGATACATCCAGCTCTCCAAACTTCAGTGGTTTTTACGATGTCCAGAAAGTAATCATCCTTCATTTTATTAAGGACATTGAACCCTTGATTGAAGGCAACCAAAACCGAAATGAAGAACCCTTGAAATATATCCTCAATGAGGTAATCGGGAGCTGTTCTATCTGAATTTTTATTTTCAGAACTTACTGATTTAATGTAACGACTTCTAAGTGAAGGTTCTCCAGAAATAAACCTTTGAAAAACAGCAGAAGCCATTGTAGAAACATCAATTCCCTGGTCTAATGCTGTTATCACTGACCATTTTCCTGTCCCCTTTTGTCCAGTAATTGTATCTATTTTAGGCAATACCAAGATGCCATTTTCATCCCTCTGCCGAAGAATTCGTGAGGTTATGTCAAGAAGATACAGGTTAGGGGCTGTATTGTTTATAATTTTTTTCTTGTTCCAAATATCAATCTGTTCTGCGATTGAATCATTGGACATCCCTAAGCCTCCTTGAAGAATGACAAACAGCTCTGATATAAGTTGCATTAAAGCGTATTCTATCCCGTTATGAATCATTTTCACAAGATGACCTGCAGAAGAATTTCCCACTCTGGCTACACATGCTGTGTTTTCATATCTTGCAGCGATGGCCTCAAAAATCCATTTTTTTTTCTCCCAAGGTTCTTTCTCTCCACCAACCATCATCGAAGGTCCATTAAGTGCACCTTCAGCACCACCTGAAACACCCATCCCAAAAAACTCTACACCCAATCTTTTTAGTTTGACCCACCTTCGTTCGGTATCTTTGAAATAGGAGTTGCCCCCATCAAAAATATAATCACCTGTGTCAAAATAGGCTTCAAGCTGTTCGAGAATTTGATCCACAGCTTCACCAGCTGGAACTAGCAAGAGAAAGACATGGGGGGCATTTAGAGTTTTAACAAATTCCTCAAGTTTTATTGAAGCAAATCCCTCTGGATTCTGTTTCAGAAAATTTTGAACCTTTTGCTCGTCGATATCATATCCTGAAACAGAAATACCCTTATTCAACAAATTTGATGCAAGGTTTGAACCCATGGTTCCAAGCCCAATAATTCCGAGTTCTGCTTTCACCATTCACAATTCTATGGTGTGTATAACTAGATTTTGCTAAATTACTAATCGAAAAGGAAACATAAAATTACCGATAAGAGAAAGTGTTATTTTATTAATTGTTATTTTAATTTAATGAAGATAGAGATTAACATTACTACACATAAAAGGGAAGAAATGATGGATATTACGGATTTAATAGAGAAAAAAATACCTCAGGGTATTTCAGGGGTATGTACCATCTATGCACCGCATACCACAGCTGCTGTGACAGTTAACGAGGGATACGATGCGGATGTACAGTTTGATATTCTTAGTTTTCTAAATAAAACAGTTCCATGGGAAACAGATTACTTTAAGCACAGTGAGGGAAATTCTGCTGCCCATATAAAGTCAATGCTGGTTGGGAATTCAGCCCAGGTAATAATTGAGAATGGAAAAATGCTATTGGGAACCTGGGAAAGCATCTTTTTTTGTGACTTTGATGGTCCCAGAACAAGAAAGATCATTCTTAAATTCATAAAAGGTTAAATGCTGAAAACATGTTATTTAGTGTTTCAATTTAAGAGAAAAATTCATAACAAAGCGCATTGATACCTTAATCAAAAATTTGTTACTCCCCTTCCCTTAATTTATCTGAAAGAACCTTCAATAAACCAGTTTGGTAATTTTTTATGGTTTTGTAATCAGAATGGGAAATAAACCTAAATCGAGCTTCTGTGGTTACAAACTCTATGGAATACTGTTCAAATATGGTTACGAGATCAATGTACTTTAATGATGAAAGTGGAAATGAATATCCCTTCCTTTTTCCTAATAATGTCCTCATTGTTAACTCCACGTTTGTGGGCCCTATATTCCAAATTTCACGGAAATACAAATTGTAAATTATATAAAAGCATATACCTATGAAGCTTAGTCCTCCTAGAGTGACGGCAGTTGCAAGTATAAAGATAATGTCACTTTCCGATAGACTGCCATCTCTTAATGAATAGGCTGTTGCTAAGAATAAAACTCCCCCTATTATTAATAAAAAGTAAAGAAAATACTTTTTAGCTCGATTTCTACTTAATGGAAATCTCTGTGTAAAGCTTGGTTTTAATGATAATGAGGTGGAATCCGTTCTTCTTTTAGTCTTAAAACCTTTTAATAAAATTGGAGTTTCTGTGTTTTCAGAGCTCCTTATGTCTTTAACCTGATCTTTCAAGCTAGCGGTTTTTGGTTCACCAAACTTATCATCAAAATCTAAATTCATCATCTTGGCTAATTCCCTTGCTGTTTCATAGTAAGAGAGCATGTATGAATATAACTCTGTTAAATCATGATCCCTAACTTTAAAATCAAATTTAGAAGAAATGTTTGAAAAGTTAGCGAGAACAAAAGTTGATCCATTTGAATGATAAGAAATGTTTAATTTGAGGTATACATAGGTTTTCAAGATCAAATAATCCTGTTTATTTATTTTCAATGGTTTATTATCTAATTTAATTGCCTGATTTAGCCTAAGCTTGTTTTCTTCAAAGAGCAATGGGTATTTAACCAGGTCGAGTGACCAACCTGATGTAACTTTTAATTTCGGGTTAACTTGCTTCATCGGAAATTCTATAAATTCTGCTTCTATCTTGCTCTCTTGATCCAAAAAAATTCGATCACCTAATTTACTATTTTTTGGAAAAATTGATTTTTCCCCCTCTTCTTGAAGAAAAACCAAGATAGAGTATTGACGTGATGCAGAAACTGAATCATTATGTTTTACAACAATTTCTCCTTGATACTGTGAATCTCTAACTCTTAGCTTTTGTTCAGAAGGCGAATATGAAACCAACATTCTTTTTGTTTGATAAACAACTAAGGTCATTAAATATAGATACAAAATAAGTAGGATACTGAAGATTTCTATAATGATTGCAATTAAAGATTGAAGATAAACTAACAAAAAGAAAATTGTTAAACAGACAAATGTAAAAACTATAAAACTAAGCGTGGCCCTCTGTCTCCACTCCAATAAACTAGTTTGAAATTGGAATACAGTAAATTCTCCAGTTTGCAGTTTTTCAATTTTTAACCCCATGGTAAATTAGTTCTTTTTTTATCCAATTTAAGTTATTCTCAGGGAAAAGAGTAAGATGAGCATTTTAAAGGGTAGCAAGGATTCTGAATCTGGTTACTCGTTTTCATTTCTTTGTAAGGATTAATTCTGTACCTCAAGAAAGAGATAGTATTAGAGATAGTTGTTATAGATTTTACTTTTTAATGATTTTAGTTTCGAATTTTTCTTAACACAGGAATTGCTACCAATAAAGCTGTAAACCCTAGTAACATTGTTGAGAATTCAAATCCGGGTGAAGAGCTGTTTGTTGGAGTCCCTAAAATGAAATCACCGACCATACCAGCTGCTCTGTGTCCTGGAACCTCACAAAAGAATGGAACCTTCATGTCTAAATTTGGCATCTGCCAAGTGTGGTTAACTGTCATTGCTGACGGTGTATCCATGTGGATTAGTTCAATGGTTTGTACGGTACCATTTGATAAGGTCGTATTGCATTTTACAGTAAAATCATGTTGTACATTGTCAGGATTTTTAAAGAATACCTGTAAACAGGCTCCTTTTGCTACCTCGATCTTTGAAACATTGAATTTCAGTTGACCACTGACTACTCCTACATGAAGAGTCTGTGTTGGGTTTGCACATCCATTTGTTGGAAATTCTGCATTATGAACAGCTGTGACATTGGAGTTATTCAGACTTAAAAAGCTAAATAAAAACAGTGTTACAAGCATGATTGAAAGTTTTCTTCTCATATTTATTCACCTAAAAATTAAGGTTATTGTTGAACTTATTTTTAAGCTTGTCCCAAAATTAGATCACACTGGAATCACCCTCTGAGCTCGGATTCTGTGGTTGTACCAGACCACAGAGCACAACAGGCTCTTCCGCTTGTTCTGAGGCTTGTGATCTCGCAGGAGGCGTGGTCGCTGCTTCAGCTGACCAAACACATGCTCGACCTCTGCCCGGAGGTAGACCCGACAGTTCTTCGTATAGATCCCCCGATGCTGGCTTTGCAGCCGAACCAATCGATCCATGGGGCTGGAGGTCCCATGATCCCTGGAGTTTGATTTCTTGGGGATCACCGCCTGAAGTGTCTCCTGAGCCAACAGCCCGATGATGCTCTCACTCCAGTAGGCCCTGTCAGCATGAACACGCCTCAGAGGAGGGATCAGACGCCGATACAGCCCCTCCCAGAGCCTGCCAAAGGCAGCAGCATCATGCTCGGGGGCGCTGGAGGTGCAGACACCGACGACAGCCCTGCTTGGCAGCCCGACCGCCAGGTGGAGCTTGACAAAGATGGGGGAGCTCTTGCTGAGGGTCTGCCTCCCCCACTTGAGCAGCCTCCAGAAGCTCCCCTCTGTCAGCTCAAAGCCTGAGCTGTCTATCGCCACATCTGTTGTGTGTTGAGAGCAGGCAAAGCCCAGCTGCTTGATCAGGCTCTCCAGATTCGCCTGCGAGACCTCATCCCACGCCCTGTGAAAGGTGGACTTGCTGGGGATGTGTCTCAGGTACCCCGCTTCGATCAAGAAATCACAGAGCCTAAGCTTGGGGGGAAGGTCCCTCCAAACAATCTGATCCTGCAAAGATACAGATGGCGACCAGCACCCATCTGAGCCCCACCCGAGGCCTGCCTAGTTTTGAGGCTCTTTTTGCGTCTGGGAACTTGGGACGAAGGAAATCTTGATTTAAGATGAGAAATTCGGACAGTACATGGAGGTTAATGACCTGTGTTTGTGGCACTAGTCAGTTCTGACCCTCTACTATATATCTAGTTCGATTCTAGCCTAATCTCAGGCGAGGTTCTCTCTCATCTGAAAATCTTTAATCCATTGAGCCTGAGGGCTCAATGCTTGTCCCAGGAGTTTTGGGACAAGCTTACCCCATATTATTAATAAGTTAAGCTTTTAGCAAACCTTAGCTGTACAAATCATAGTTTATCAGAATAAATCGTAAATATTCTAAGATAAATATTGAAAATTCTGTTAGAATAATTAATGGATTATATAAAATTGCATTAATTAGCAATAAATTTCATTCATAAAGACTATATAACCACCTAAACCATAAATTATGAATAAGGGCCTCCCTGTTTACTATAATCACTCATAAGGTCAACAGAAACATCATAAGATGTTGAGGATGTTTGGTTGAATTTTTTCACCCAATCTGAGACTGTGAAATTTTTAAATGTAGCAGAAAATGTAAAACTGCCAATTAAATTTATACTGTGTAAAGTATCAATATTTTAAGTGAAATTGAGCATCTGAAGAATGAATAACATTCTATTCTCCGAAATAGACTAGAAATTAAAATCCATCAAAAGATGGAAGACTGGGTTTAAGCTCTTTTATATCCTTTACATCCTGTTCAGGTTTTAGAGGACCCTCCTGTACAAATAGTTCATTGAACAGTCTCTCGCTTGCTGTTTTGTATTGACGCTGACCAATGGTTTTTAGTGACACTTTCGCCAGTTCTTTTAGTACTCGTATATTCATAAGTATGGAATATTTATCAGCTAGTTTTTGGGTGATCATATCTTCAATCTCTTCGGTCTCAAGCTTCTTCTTTTTATCAGGGATATGGGCCTGGACAACTTCAGCTTCTTTGATTAGATTTTCTGTTACTATGTCTCCAACACGGGTTCTAAACTCACTTAGGGTCTCACCAATTGATAAAGCATACATAATTGAAGCTCCTTCTTTGTCTGTAATTGGCCCCATTATCTCTAAATTTTTCACCTTATTTGAGAATTCTTCGAGGAGGGTTGGAAAGTCCAGATCAAGGTCTTCTGCAAAATTTGATAAACAGTCCACATAGTTTCCTGTCAACCACTCTTCTGAGCCTTCTTTTAAAACTTCAACAACCTCATCTAAAATAGCCTGGGCTCCTAAAATCTTAAATTCAACCTTACCGATACGATCTGTGATGTAGTTGTCACCACGATAAAATTGTTGATACAAAAGGTCTTTAATGATATCTTCAAGCTCATCTAGAGTTAGAAACCTTTCACCAAGCTGTCCAGATTTCTGATTTAGATATTTGATATTTTTCTCAGTTTCGCGAGCTTTTTCTGCGATAAGAAAATGTCCTCTAATTCGAAAATTCATTTTGTCCTTTGGTTGGATATTTAACCGCTTTCTATATTTAGCAGGAACAACGATTTGACCCTTGTTACTTACTTTATGACCTTCTGACACCATTTGTTATATTAAATTTGACATCAATGAATATAAGGTAATCGGATTCTCTTTAGGAGATAAAGAAATGTTGAACCTTTTTTGCACAATTGTCTAATTTGGAGAATTAGCCATCGTAAATACAGAATTTTTGAGGCGTTGAACCGCTTGAAAAGTTGAACCCATCCAATATAGTAGACAAGAATTTACTTAAATTTAGTAGAACAGTATATAATTCCTAAGAGAGATTTATCTTGTACTAATCTAATATTTTGAATTCCATCTATCAGATGGGAAAAGAAGGTGATAAAAAGTAGATTCAACTATCGGTGAAGACAGTCAAAATACAAACTGAGATTCAGAAGGAAATGTAATTAAGGTCTCAGAAATTCCTTACAACTGTTAGAGAAACAATCAAACTTTTTTTATTCTTACATAAATTACTAAGAATACCTACTAAGGTATTTGCTTTCGTAGCTCAGCTGGTAGAGCGGTTGACTTGTAAGTTTCAAAGAAATCAACAGGTCGTGGGTTCGAGTCCCGCCGGAAGCTTTTCCATTCTTAAAAAAAAATTTGATGATAGCTTTTTCTTTATAGATCTGCAGGAGAATTAGACCCTGTAAAATCAGATTGTGTTTAATATCATTCTTGGTTTGGTAGATGTTATTTCTTCTATGTCTTCAGCTACGCATTTGAGGAGTTCATAATCATGTGATGCTATGATGCTATGCCCCTTCTTAAACTGATTAATCGGCAATTCATCCACATCTGAGCCCGAAAGTACCATAACATATCCTCCCATCTGTTCAATTAAAATTTTAGCTGCTGCAAAATCGTGAACTTTTACAACATTTCTTAGGTCAACAAAGAGTTGAACTTGTTTTGAAGCAACCATAGCTAACTCCCAAGCCACACTCCCTTTAGATTCTAATGAAAACTGTCCAGAAAATGATTTAAAGTATTCTTTGACCTTGGGGTTATAACTATAAAGGTGAATCTTGTTTTTTCTGGTCAGTCTGAGTTTTCTGCCTTTATAGATTTTGAGTGGTTTATCATTCATCTTTACTGGGTTGTAACCATCAGTTGATAGCATTTTCGGTGAATATAGATCAAGAAGAATCGCACTGTCAAGGTCACCCATTTTTGGATTTCTACGCAAGGGGCCATATGCTAATGATATACACCCAATCTGTATACCCTTGCTAAAGTTATTAGAACCATCCAAAGGGTCAAGCAACATTGCTACAGAATCTTCAGAGTAAACGTCACCGATTTTCTTTACTCCAGATTCTTCTGAGAATAAAATTCCGTTCACCCCATTATCTGAAATATAATCTATGAAAGATTGCTCTGCAACAAGATCAGCACGAATCTGCTGTTGTCCGGCAGCATTAATGGATTCTTCGTGCTCTTTAAGTGAAACATCACCATTTACAATAGATTTTTTTGATTCTATAACAGCATCAATCAAAATTTGATGAATTGAGTCAAACCGCTCTTGTAAATTATTTGCAAATTTTGAAAGTGCGACCATGTCCTGCCCTACCTAACGCTACATATTTTTTTGCTATATAATAGTTTATAATCACTTTGGAAAAAAGCACAAATTTTGTTTAGGTTCTAAATTTATAATCTACTATTGTTAACACAATAAATAATTCATTTGATCTTAGGCTGTTTTCCACGCCTTGTATTACCATTCTTAAAGATATTCTATTATGGTGGGAGCTTACAATTGAAAACAGTGGTGTCAAGAATTAAGACACCACATCCAGCTTCCGTTGCATTTCAATGTAAAGACCCCGTATTGTCTTACCTGAAACCATGGAAGTGCCATTCTGATTCCATTCAACTTGGTCGACCTCGCTGTTTTCATAAATAAAGCTTAGCAGACTTGGACTAACTTCTTCAAAAGTAAAATTAATAATGTCTTTTTGCAGTATTTTCGAGAGAGTGGATTTAAAAGCTGAAATTAGGGATTCAGGATCCTTCATTGTTACACTAATCACTTCTCTTGGAGGTATCTTTTCGTCATTTTGAATATTTTGTATCCTTGACTCTATGGTTTCAGGGGAAGTAAGGTCGGATTTGCTAAGAACTATAATGAGACGAGGATCAGCCTGATTTCTGTTAATAAATTCTTGAATAGTTTTTTTAAGGTAATCAAAGTGTATCTTCCAAGCTTGGTCATCTAGACTAACATCAATCATTACTATTAGAATTTTCGAGTTATAAATAGGATCAAGAAGTTGATTAAAGGCATTCAAGACAGTTGTAGGTAGGTCTACCAGACCCACTGTATCAACAAAGTCTACTGGAAATCCTAATATTTTAGACCGGGATTGTTTGATAAACATTGTAGTGAATGCTTTTATATCTGTTTCCTGAGTCTCATTTCCAACCAAAATATTAAACAAAGTCGACTTCCCTGCAGAATAAAAACCGATGATGGGGATTTTAGGAATACTATCGTCACCAGTTGTTGGTTGAGAACGGTTCTGAAGCTTTTTGCTTATTTGGCTTGATCGTTTCCTTATATCCGCACTCATTATATCCTTAAGTTGCTCTCCAATACCCCCAGACCTTGCCTGTTTCTCTCGAATGACCCCCTGCCTTAACCCCCGAGTAATTCGTGGCCTTGAGTATTGAATCTGTGCGAGCTCAATCTGAAGCTGTACCTCTTTTGAACTGGCTTTATTCTCAAATATTTCAAGGACTAGCATAATTTTATCAAGAATTTCTTTATCAAATGTTTTCTCCAAAAATGCATACTGATAAGGTGTGACACCCTGATTAAGGAGGACATAATTGTAATTCATATCCTCCGTTTCTTCCAACACATCTTGAATTTTTGAATGTGATAGGAAGGTCTCAGGATAATATTTTTGAGTGATAACTTTCTTGTGGTAAACAATTTCATAGCCTCCTGCATGAGCTAGATCAATTATTTCATTTGTTTCCAAAGAAGGATGGCTATAATAAGAAAGGAGAATTGCAGTCTTCTGCATTCAAATAATAATTTTGTGGAGGACTAAAAGAATTGTTGTGTATTGCACCTTAATTCTTCAAATCCAGGTTCGGGATGTTGCTGGGTGGAGCACCTGCTCTATGACCGTGATCAAGTCACAGCGTGACGCCTTTCCCATACGCTCGCGCAGAATAGTACAGGGCTTTCCGAGGCAGGGCTTAACTTTCTGGTAAGTTATTAAGCACCAATGAACTCGTAAGTTCGTTATAACATCCCAAGAAAGTTTCTCTATTTAAGAGTTAAACTAGATAACAGTTAAAACAAAATGACTTTGGGTCGTTCTGTGAGTTGAATGATGATTCTTTGTTATCCGTAACAGATTTGAGGTTCAGAACAGTATTAACTGAACATTGGCACCCCCTGTTGGCGCCAATATGAGCCTTCTTTATCCCCTAACCAATACGTTTATGGTGAACTGGAGATACTTTGCTTAGCTCTGAATGGTTGTCCATGTCGAGAAAACTTGGTAAATTGAATATAATGATAGATAAAGTAATTAACTCTGTTTATAATCTTCGTTATGGAATGGGACAAGTACCTCTCAAGTGAATATCCTAACAGAGAGAAACCATTCAATAAAGCCGTTTTAGGAGGAACTTTTGATCGCTTTCATGATGCACATAGACTGCTACTAAAGACTGCTGCCTTGTTAGCAAAATCGTTGTTCGTTGGGGTGGTTGGAGTAGAGTTAGGTAAGAAAATGTTCCCTAATAAGAAACATGGTGATCGAATTCAGGATTATGAGACCCGAATTAGAAATGTTGAAACATTTCTGTCCAAATTTAATTCTACATTTGAGGTGGGTGAATTAAAAGATCCTTGGGGACCAGCACCTTATGATAAGAATGCAGACCTAATTGTCGTTTCAGGGGAAACGTATTCATCTGCTGAGAAAATCAATCAAATGAGAGAAGAAAGGGGATTAGCACCTCTCACTATTGTAACAATTAACAGGGTTCTTGACGAGAAGGGAATCCCAGTTTCTTCAACTAGATTACGAGAGTTAGAGGTCAAAAAATAAGCTGTATCTTAAGAGTTAGTTTAAATTTTAGATATGATTGACAACCTTAATGGAAATAGGAAATCAATGGCCACTGATAGTTTTACATAATGTCAATGCTTCAAGCAAATGTACAGAATTTGTCAGAATTGGGTCAGCATTTGGGTTCAGAACCTTAATAATCACACAGGCGCAGGGATCAGCTGCTCAGAATGGGATTCCAAGTGCACAAAAATTAGCTCTCAAGAATAAGCTAAATTTTTTGGCCTTATATTCAGTTGAAGATGTAATTGAGCTTTTTAACCCTGAGCAGGTTGTACTGATTGCGCCCCCTCCCTTTGGGAAAGAAAATCTCTCACAAGGTGTTATTGATGAGATCAAGGCTCAAAAAACAGTGGTGGTTTTCGGAGGAAATGACCCAGGTTTGTCAAGAAAGGATCTGGATTTAGGAAGAACGGTTCAGTTGTCTGTTGGGGATATTGGTTCGATTGCCACTCTATCACTTACCTTAGCCCTTCTAAAACATGGAAATAATCTATTGCCTGAGTAAGAATCAATTTCAGAATCCATTAAATTAGATGAGAATGCAAGAAATTTCAGCTAAATTAAATTGATTGGAAATCGGCTCTGAATTCTCAAATTTATTCGGTATAGTGTAACAATAGAATTCTTTAGAAGAATGATGGCTAAAGTTTATAATACTCTGTTCTCATGAACTCCTATGTCACTTATGGGGAAAGAGGTTCTGGTCACAGGTGCAGGTGGTTTTATAGGTAGCCACCTGACAGAGGCACTTGTAAAGGAGGGGGCAAATGTCTCTGTACTGCTAAGGTATACCTCGGAAAAAAACATTGGAAATTTAAGATATCTCGATAAAGACCTTTACGATCAAATAGACCTCAATTTTGGAACTGTCGAAGACAGAACATTTGTCAATAGTTTAGCAAGGGACAAAGAGATTATTTTTCATCTCGCTGCACTAATAGGAATTCCTTATTCATATGTAGCTCCTGAGAGTTATGTGTCAACAAATATTATTGGCACTCTAAATTTCCTCAATGCAGCAAGAGAATTTGAACCTGACGTGGCTCTCTTCACCTCAACCAGTGAGGTCTATGGGACTGCAAATTATGTCCCAATAGATGAAAAGCATCCTTTAAAGGGACAATCACCCTATTCAGCAACAAAGATAGGTGCAGATAAACTGATCGAAAGCTATTTCCTCTCATTTGATTGCCCAATAGTTACTGTAAGACCATTTAATACTTATGGCCCAAGGCAATCCGATAGAGCAGTTATTCCAACCATAATCAGTCAGGCAATGTTTAATGATACAATAAGGTTAGGTGACCTCTCACCAACCAGAGATTATGTTTATGTAAGAGATACTGTGGATGGATTCATTCAGTTGGCTAAGAAAAAACCATTTGGGGAGGTTGTGAACCTAGCCACAGGTAAAGAATTCAAAATAGGTGACATCGTTGATTTGGTACAGGAGAATCTAAACACAGATAAAAAAGTCGTTAGTGAATCTCAAAGAATGAGACCATCAAAAAGTGAGGTTCGACAACTACTGGGTGATGCAGGCAAAGCCAATTCCCTGGGGTGGTCACCGAAGTACAGTTTCGCGAAAGGTCTGGATGAAACAATCAAGTGGTTTAAACAGCATGAGAAATATTCTAAAAAGGATCAGAGCAGGTACAGTGTATGAATGAGATTAAACAGGCAGTGATTTTAGCTGGAGGAAAAGGGTCAAGACTAAGACCTTACACCCTCATTCTACCCAAACCCTTGATGCCCTTAGGAGATTTTCCCATTTTGGAAATTTTAATAAAAAAATTAAGACATCACAACATAACGGATATAATCATTGCTACTGGGTACCTTTCACATCTCATAGAAGCATATTTTGGTGACGGGAAAAAATTTGGTGTAAATATTCGTTACTCACATGAGGATAAACCTTTAGGAACAGCAGGGCCACTTAAGCTCATTCCAAACTTAGATGAGGATTTCTTGATAATGAATGGTGATCTATTGACTGACTTATCATTCAGCGAGATGATACGATTTCATGAGAGAACCCAGAGCGATGTTACTATCTCAGTCTACTCAAAAAAGGTCAAAATAGACCTAGGTGTATTAAAACTCAATGAGAATAATCAGATTCTAGATTATATTGAAAAACCAACCTATGATTTTGATGTAAGTATGGGGATGTATGTGCTAAATCGTAGGGTGCTAGAACATATTCCAGAAGATTACTTTGATTTCCCTGATTTGATTAAAATGTTAATAAAAACAGAATTAAAGGTAAATGCATTCAAGTTTGAGGGTACATGGTTGGATGTGGGGAGACCAGATGATTACACTCTCGCAATGGAATTGTTCCAAGGTGGAGATTCAGAGAAGTTTTTAACATAAGGACTGAAAACAATGATTGTCGATGTGTGTTTTGGTGCAAATGGAGTTGTAGGGACAAAATTTGTTGAATATATATTGAATAATTCATCGCATGAAGTCATTGGTTTTGATATTCAAAAAAATCCAAATACAATCAACCCCCGATACACTTTCATCTCAATTGATCTATTGAGGTTGAAACCTGGAACAATCATCGAAGTTCTTGAAAACAAAAACATAGGTAGAATACTTTTTGCTGTTGGATACTACGGCATCAATTCGTTTCCCTTTCATTATAAAATAAATGCAAAAACCGCAAAAATAGTCTTGGAAGAGCTGTTTTGGGGAGAAATCCAATTTTCAAAACTATTTGTTCTTTCCAGCTCTGCTGTTTATGGAGAGGTGAAGAGTTCTGATTTACCCATTTCTGAGGATTATGAGATTTGTCCAGTCAGTGATTATGGAAAAAGTAAATTTGTTTTAGAAGACATTTGTCTTTACTACACTGACAGGCTTAAAGGTGATCTTATCATAATAAGACCATCGAATTTTGTTGCTAAGTTCAATGATGACAGACTTTTAATAGGAAAGCTTGTCAATCAAATCAATAAAAGACATAACGATCATGAGATAAGATTAACCTTGTTTAACAAAACTGGGGAAAGAGATTGGATTTCACTCTCGTATTTCATTCATCTCCTTATTGAACTTGGAAAAATTGATAGAGTTACCCCTATTTTAAATATCGGAAGTGGCTACTCATTATCTGTAGAGGATTTAACCGAAATTATATCTAAGGTAATTAATAAACCAATTGTAATTGAAACCACTGATGTTGAACCTTTAGAAGAGTATAAGTCTAACTATTTGAATGTATCGAGGTTTCTCGAACTCCTTAGCCTAGACCCGAGAGACTATCAATCAATTACAAAGAACGAATTGGAGAAAGAATTTGAAGAAATCTTTGATGATTGAATTTAGAGAAACCATAATGTTATGTTTTCCGAATCATTGTAAAACTCTAAAATAGAAGACAGAAATAGGTTAGTATGGACAAGTTTTGGGGTATTGTCTACAGTCAAGTGGATAAGTCTGATGTGGTACTTGAAGTTGTAGATGCAAGATTCCCCTCAATCTGCAGAAGTAACAGGCTAGAGAAGTATGTGTTAGACTCCGATTCCACCAACCTCATTATTGCAATAAACAAAACTGACCTCATCCCCAGAGAAAGACTTGATCAATGGATATCTTGGTTCAAGGATCAAGGACTGGCAGCGGTGGGAGTATCTGCAAAAGAAAGACTTGGTACATCAAGAATAAGACAAACCATTCTTAGAGCATCCAAACGTAAAACTGCGGTTGTAGCTGTGGTGGGCTTCCCAAACACTGGAAAGAGTAGCTTGATTAACACGCTCCGCGGAAAATCTGCTGCTGGTGTTGCTCCGATCCCCGGAAAAACTCGATCAGAGCAAAAGGTCAGGGTAAGTAACAGCTTGTTTATGTTTGACACACCAGGTGTTATCCCTGCAAAACTGCCAGAGAAACACAAGATTCTTTTGGGGATTGTTTCAATTACCAAACTACAAGACCCAGAACATGCAGCTCTGGTATTATATCACCAAGGAAATCAACTGAATCCTGGAGCAATAGCTAAGTATTATGAGATTGAAGATAATGAGGAAGAGCTCCTAGAAATCCTCGCAGTCAAATTTAACAAATACAGAAAAGGAAAGGTCCCAAACGAGCGTGAAGCGGCGATGATTATATTAAAAGATCATGTAAGGGGAAGACTACCAATTTTTGAGGTACCTGATAATCCACTTAGATTGAAATAAGAAAATCAAACTTAAAGGTGAAAGCATTTTTATTCAAATTTGAAAAGAGATAAGCCCAAGGTATTTAACTAAGCAAGAAATTTTTACCTATGGCTTCACGAGGGGAACTTGTAGAATTTAAACCAGGACTGTTTGGATTGGGGGAACCAAATAATTTCGGAATCTTTGTTAAGAGTTCAAAGAGAAAGAAAGGTGTTTTCGTTCAACTCTATACCTTAAAAGGGATACGGGAGACCAAACAAAACAATTTGTATAAAGCAAAATTTGGTTATTTTGTACAATTAAAGGGAGGAAGTTTACCTCCTGAAAAGGAATTAAAGGAAAGATTATCTGAATGGATCAAGTTGGTTCAGACAGAGAGAGGAAATTCAGGAGCTGGTTCAGAACTTGGGGCATTAACGGAGAGGACATTGTGGGATAAACTTATCAGGATAAATCCAAACAGGTTTGAATACACAACTGAAGAAATGACGAAAATTTGGTATGAATCTGATGAGGTCTCAAGAACAAAGGTTAGAAAGATTCAGGAAGCGTTAAAACCATGTACTGATGTGGGATTTGGGCATTTTACCTTGATTAATTCAAAGGAACAAAAGTGGAGGTTACTATCTCAAGAAGAGAAGAAATCGATTGGAAAAGAAATTGCTTTGCTTGGGACAATACGTAATAAGTTGTTTGTATTTGTTGAGGAGGCGGATGAGGAAAATCCCGAGGAGAAAATCACAGTTAGGAAGTCAGTACCTTGGAATGACATATCATTTAATGATGACGAATTAAAACTCGTCTCCAAACTTCAAAAAATAATGAGCCATTTTATTGAGTTTGACAACTGGGGTACCTTCGGGTTAGCAGGAACAAGGAAGAACACTATCGATGGATTTGATTTGCATAAATTAGTAGCTTATTTAGCCGAAGATTGGGTCAATGAAGGAAGAACAACTATTGCAGATTCTTTTGTAAAGTTTCTATTGAACACTGCCTTTATTGGACAGGATGAAGCTTTGGTTAAAATTTCGAAAAGGGCCGTAAATCTGGCACCTGATTTCTCTTGGGAGACACCAGAAAACATAGAGGAGGCTGCCAGAAGATTCGAAGAACCAAAAGAAACCCCTGAGGTGTTCGAAGGCAGATTAGATCTTAGAAAGATGGAAGCTTATACAATTGACCCTCCGACAGCAAAGGATTTTGATGATGCAGTGACAGTGCTTGAAACAGATAAAGGTTTCGAGCTTTGGGTGCACATTGCTGATGTAGCTCATTATGTGGAAAAATATGGACTTCTTGATAAGCATGCTCAGCAAAGGGCGACAAGTGTATATCTTCCAACAAAAGTACTTCCAATGTTGCCAACCCATCTTTCAGATAACTTATGCTCACTAAGAGACACCGCCCCCAGGTTAGCCATGTCTGTTAAAATACCATTTGATAAGTCTGGTAAACGGGAGGGAGATGAAGAGGTGTACAACACCGTAATTCAGGTTACAAAAAACCTATCATACGATTACGTAAATGATGCAATAAGTAAACAGGTTGAACCTTTTATAAGTTATCACAAGCTAGCTACTCTTATCAATAACAATCGTAGAAGTTTAAACCTTGAAACACCTGAAGTTAAACTCCATCTCGGTGAAAAGATGAGTATTGCAATTAAAACATCTTCTGCCTCGACAAAGATGATTGAGACATTTATGGTCTCTGCTAACGAGGCAATTGGGAATATATGCCTAAGAGCAGAGGTACCTGCGATTTATAGGATACATCCTTTACCAGAAAGGGAAAAGATCATAAAGTTCAATGGACAACTCAAGGTTGTTGATTTACAATATGAGATTGATTATCCTGAGAAACTATTTGAAAACAACGAAGATATTCAAGAGGAGGAGGATCCAGAGGAAATCTTTAGAAAATTAAAAGAACAGGGTGGGTTTAGTGGAGGAGGTATATCTATATCCTTTGGTGGAGGTTCCTCCTTAGGGGATCAACTCAAACAGAAAGAAAAAACTGAAGAAGTGAAAGAGAGGGATATCGGCACACCACTTGCGAAAGGATTAGCCCAACTCTCCCCAGAAAAACAGGAAGAAGTATTACGTCCTTTTATCAAAATTCTTTCAGAGGTCGAAAAAATGACTGATGAAGAGTTGCAGAGACTGGTATATCTACTGGTACTCAGAGTATTCCCACAGGCTCTATACAGTGCTGGAAACATTGGACATTTTGGGCTTGGAAGTCTGAAATATATCCATTTCACCTCCCCAATTCGTCGATATCCAGATATTATTGCCCATAGGATCTGTAAACAACTAATCTTGGAGAAGAATGGAACTGGAAAATCAAGAGGGGATGAGCTTGTCTATCAGGCAGATGAGATTGAAGAACTTGCTCTCCATTGTACCGATCAGTCAATTACAGCAACCAATCTTGAGCGGCAGATAGTTGCTGCAGGATATTCATTTTTGGCAAAGAATGAATCTTTTGAAAACAGAAATGGAATTGTTTCCTCGGTATTTGGTGGATATGTCAGTGTACTCCTCCCCAATGGAATAGAGGCCAGGATACCAATTCGAAAGATGACAGATCGCCCAACATTCATAGATGATTTTGAAAGTATGTGTTTTGTTGGGTCCAGAGACAAATTTGACATGACCAAGGAGATTACCCCAGAAAACTACAAGGAACTATTACAGGATGATAATGAGATAGTTGAAGTGTTAGCTCAACTGGGTGATAAAATAGCCATTAGCTTTGACACCATTGATCATATCGAGGGAAATATTCTGGCATTACCAATCAGAATCACAAGGAAGGATCATGTTGTGCATGATTTTGAAGCTGAGAAAGAGACAGAAATAGTTTGAACCAATTAAATATCTCCATCAATATTCTAACTTTTCAATTTTAACCTTAGTGTAAATTTCTTCAATATCCTCAAGCTTACCAGGGGCTGTACCAATGGTCATTATTGATGCTGTTGCGCAGGCAGTACCCCATCTAATTGCTTCAACAATGTCCTTGTTCAAAGAAACAGCATGCACAAACCCAGCAACCATTGCATCTCCTGCACCAACTGTACTTTTTGCATCTACTTTAACTGGTTCAACTCTGTAATATCTGTCTTTTGAGAAGAAATATGATCCTTCTCCTCCCAAGGAAACCCACATGTGCTCTGCACCAAAATTAAGGATTTCTCTACATTTATGAGGAAATTCAGGATCATCGAGTGATATACCAAAGCTTGCCTTTAACTCATCAACATTAGGTTTGATAAGATACGGTCTGGCCTTCATCCCCTCAAGTAGTAATTTCTTAGATGAATCTAAAATTACAGTTGTATTCGGAATTTCATTGACAACCTCTATTATCTCTCTGTAGATGGTTTCTCTTGCCTTTTCAGGCACAGAGCCTGAGATGACCACAAAATCCCCCGGTAGAATGAGCCTCTGGAGATGATGAAACAGTTGGTCAAATTTTTTGGGAGGAACCACATGACCCTCTTGATTAACACCGGTGACCATATCCTTGATTTGGTCAATTACAACAATGTTGGTTCTGGTTTCGTTGCTAATTGGAATGAAATTTTGTAATACTATCGTGTTACTCAGTTCCTTGGCAATGAACTCCCCATTATGACCACCTAAGAATCCAGTCGCGATATTTGGCATATTCAAGTTAGCCAGGTTTCGTGAAACATTGATTCCCTTCCCTGTTGGGTCTTTACGAAAGTTGTTTGTCCTGTTTGAGCCACCTTCATTTAACTTCTTTACAATAAAAGTAATATCAACAGAAGGGTTTAATGTAATGGTAACAATCAATTCAAATCACTAACTTAATCTCCATATTTATTCGTAAAGATACATCCTTAATTCAGAAGAAAATTGTTCCTCGAAAATTAAGTGCTTGAAAATAACTTCTTTGGGTTACCAAATGAGTGTATGTTTCATCTAAGTGCATTAAATTTATACTTCCATCAGAATTTTAGATATTCTTACAATAAATGAATATGTTGTTGCTCGTTACAATGTTCAAAATTAAATCCATGGTTGACTTGTAACACTCAAATATAATCTTACGTATTTTTTTCCAAATTACGTTTCTATTATCTCTCCATAGAGATAAGTTGGAGTTGAATCAATTACTTTAACATGTTGCCATGTTCCAATCATAATATCATCCGATTCATCACTTAAGACTATCTGCTTGTATGATAGATTTCTTCCGACTAATCCACCTTTTTTACCATGCTCGGTCACCAGCATTTTTCCTTTCCATCCTATCCATTTTTGATTATCA
The DNA here is from genome assembly GCA_030149205.1 of Candidatus Heimdallarchaeota archaeon. Classification (GTDB taxonomy): domain Archaea; phylum Asgardarchaeota; class Heimdallarchaeia; order Heimdallarchaeales; family Kariarchaeaceae; genus WAKA01. The sequence continues at coordinate 386,932 of JASBSB010000006.1, forward strand.
ATCCTCTGAATCTCCTTTGTTTGGATGTCAAGATCCTTCGATCTCTGCATTCTGACCTGATGCGAGAGTTGTTTTAGCAGGGCAGCAGGTGTGTTTTCTCTCTCCCAGTATCTACTAATGTTGGTTATTGAGGGTCTTGTTTTTAATATAGTCTGAACAGTCTCCAAATAATCATCCTCAGTCTCAGTTGGATATCCAACTATCACATCTGTTGATAGGGTAAGCTCTGGGAATCTTCTCCTGAAACTTGTGACAATCTCCTCATACTCTTCTACTGTGTATCCCCTCTTCATATGTTTTAATACCTCATTGCTCCCACTTTGAACAGGCAGGTGTAAGAATTTGTAAATTTTGGGAGATTCAAAGGCATCAATGACATCATCTAAAATTTTTATAAAATTATTTGGGTTTCCCATTCCAATTCTAACCCAAAATTTTCGCTCAATCTTGTCTATCTCAGAAATCAATTTGGATAGGTTATCTTTGATGTCAAATCCCCAGCAGCCTGTATCTTGACTGGTAAGCCATACCTCTGGCGTTGGAGTCTTTCGAATGCTTGAGATAATGCTCTCCCTAGAATATGACTGTAATCTTCCCCTTGCCAGTTTTGTTGCGCAGAAGGTGCAGGAATTTAAACATCCCTCATTTATTTGCACAATATGAAGATGTGGGTTCCATTGAGTACCTTCCATCATAGGTTTATCGAAAAAGTGTTCCTCGTTTAATGTGTTCACAGTCTTTAATTGTGTGGTCTCACCATTCACCTGTCTAAGCACCATAGGCAGAAACTTTGCAGCATTTATACCCATTACAGTGTAATCAGGATAACGATTCTCGATGAGCTCAGGATCTGACTGACTGAGACAGCCCGTGACTATCACATGCCCCTTTGTACGTAAGTCATCAAGTTTTCGGATGATCTTGTTTTCTGTTGGACTCTTGACTGTACATGTGTTGACAACCACCAGTTCTGCATCATTCTCGTCTACCAATTGATACCCATTCTTGAGAAGCTGTGCCTCTATCAGCTGAGAATCCTTCTGATTGTGGGTACATCCATAGGTTAGAATTGATGCTGTCTTCATTCCCTGATTCTCCAGCAGAATTGTTTTATTTATACTATAGTTTAGTGAGCCTTACAAAATTTTTGTGGCTTCTTAGAAACGTCAGTGCTTTTTAAAGTTAAAAAATGATTTCAGGTAGATGGGACGAACTCTCCGAACCTATCGAACCAGGTTAAATGTCCAGCAAGGAAGGATCAGTAAGCGTCTGAGGGATTTAGGAGTGAAAAAAAGCATTGTGGACAGAATGTTTGCTCTGGCTCACAGACACTCTGCACCTGCTAGTAACATGCCATCTGCAAACACAGATGCCGTGATCCTTCTCTCTGTTCTATTAGGGGCAGATTGTGATTTACAAGCTATTGAAAACAAACTAAGGGGTAATACAGAGAATGGTGAGAGTTTCAAGAATACCATCAATAATACGGATATCATTAAGAACGAAATCTCGAAGCTGAGTTAAAGAATCAGCTGAAATCTTTGTAATAACATCAAATGCATTTCTCAGCTTGTAAGCATATATTATGTTAGGTAGTGACTTGATCTTCTCAAAGGTTGAATCTACACTCTGAGATGTACATTTGATCAAAACATAGGCTTGAGCCATAAGACGCTAAAGATATGACAGAATATTAACATTTTCGAGAGACACATTTGAATTCTAACTTATTTTAGACCAAAGAGTTGTTTTGTTCGAGGATGAGACGGAGATTCAAAAATATCAGGTGGAATCCCAGATTCTAACAACTCTCCCTCACTGATGACATGAATCACATCACCTATCTGTCTGGAGATAAGAGCATCATGAGTTGTTACAATAATGATCAATCCTTCATTTTTCAACTGATTGATATGTTGAACAAACCAGTCTGAAGTCTCTTCATCCAAAGAGCTGAATGGTTCATCCAAAATGAGAATCCTTGGTTCGTGGATTACTGCTCTCAAAAAACAGGATCTCTGTTTTTCCCCCCCAGAAAGTTTCTTTGGAGAAAGGGAGGCTAATTCAGTAAGATTGAACTCTTTGAGCTTTGAGTCTATAAGTTTCCTCCGCGTCTCTTTTGGAATCTTTTGAAAAATCAGTGGGAGCTCAATATTCTTATACAGTGAACCTGTTGTGAAGATCGGCTTTTGCCACATAAACCCAATTGACCTCCGTAATACTTCTTCTGGATAAGAGTATTTACCATCAATAAAAACAGGGGATGAGTCCCAGTGTATAGATCCTGAACTTGGTGGTTGCAGGATACCAATGATCTTGTTTAGACTGGATTTTCCTGCCCCATTTTTCCCAAAGAAAATGTGAACCTGGCCTGCACGTAGATTAAGAGAGACCTTGTCAAGTATAAGCTTATTCGAACTCTCTAAAGAAACTTGGGTAAGTTTGACTTCCTCAGGCATTATAAGGTCAGACATATCTTATTATAGACATCACGAGTTCCATATTATGTTTTCGGAAGTTAATTGGGAAAATTCGAGGTTCATTCAACCAAAGAATTCATACTTACATTTAGAGCAATATTCAAATAAATTTAATAAAATTTTTTTGACTTAGGTCTGGTATCATTATCTTTGCGTATAGGTATCCCTATACGTAATTATTCTCTGAGGATTGCTCAAGATGATCATTGACATGGGGGATAACCTCCTCTCCAATCAACTTGATGGATCTGAGAATCTGTTCCTGTGTTAATCCCGCGTTATCCATCTGAAAAGTAAATCTGACAGCTCCACCTAACGCTTCACTATGCCTAAGTATTTTCTCTGCAACATTTTCTGGACTGCCAACGAGATATGCACCAGTTGGACCCGCTTGAAAATCAAATCTGTCTCTGGTGATAGGTGGCCAACCTCTCTCTCTTCCAATCTTGGAAAACATCTCTTCATAGCCTGGGTAGTATTCATCTCTTGCAATGCTGTCTGATTCTGCAACGTACCCAAGTGAATGAATACCAACAGTATAACCTCCTCTGTTATGTCCTGCTTCATTCCATGACTTTCGATACAAATCAATCAATGGACGAAATCTTCTTGACTCTCCACCAATTATTGCCACCATAAGAGGAAGACCCATAAGACCTGCTCGTTGAAATGAGGCAGGAGTCCCCCCAACTCCCAACCAGATAGGAAGTGAGGTCTGGACAGGCCTAGGATAGATGGACTGATTGTACAAGGCAGCTCGAAACTTTCCTGACCAGTTGATTGTAATGTTATCTCTAATTCTAAGCAAAAGATCGAGTTTTTCTGCGAACAAGGCATCATAGTCATGCAGGCTGTACCCAAACAAAGGATAAGCCTCAGTGAATGACCCTCGGCCAGCCACAATCTCAGCCCTCCCGTTTGATAAAAGGTCAAGTGTTGCAAAGTTCTGAAATACCCTTACAGGGTCTGCCGTGCTTAAAACTGTAACTGCACTTGTCAATCGAATATTTTGGGTGACCTGTGAGGCAGCAGCAAGAATCATATACGAAGCTGAGTCTAGGAAATCCTCCCTGTAATGCTCACCAAGCCCATACACTGACAGCCCAAATTTGTCTGCCACCTTTATCCGCTCCAAAACCTCCTGCATTGATTGAACATTCAAAGAGACATCCTTTTGACCTCCCCGTGATGCTGCAAAACTGTCTACGCCAATCTCCATAAATATAGATTCTAAACAGAGATTTAAAGACTGATTTTAACACTATTCCTCTTCAATCTCTCAACGGACATCAATGAGTTTTAATTTCCTATAGTCCCTCCTAAAAATTTGATTACTCCTTTTCTTCTGTAAAACAAATAATTTTCAATTAAATTCATCAATCTTCAACAAGGCTAAATTGATTAAAATATAAATTAACATTAATAATAATCAAATCAAAGGAATTACACAAATACATTTCCGCACTTTGAACAGTAAGATCCTAGAGCTTCAACACCACAAATTGAGCAAAACCTGTCGTCAAATGAAGAGATATCATCTACTGAACTCTTAAATGAAGAGCCTAAAGCATCATTATCCAAAATTTCTGGTAAATCATATATGGTGTTTCGCGTATTTTTCTTTTTAATAAAAATTCATTTGCAACATCTGTATTAAGTAGATATAGAATATAAACTCCTGAAGAAAAGCCTGTAACAAATAAAACTAGGAACAAGAAATCAAGCACTGTATTTGGTACATTACTTAAAGCCTGAGTCCCAAATATAATAAGATTTAACGTTAATATTAGTAAAACGCCAACTGAAATCCTATAGTGACTTGCTTTATACTCCTGCTTTATAGGGGTAAGAAGAGATTCCAAGATTACTACCACAAAAAAAACAACCCCCAAAATTATTAGGGAGATGAATATGAAATATATTGCTGCAAAAATTGCTAGAAGGTCAGGTCTTCTCATGAACTGACTAATTGAATAAAATATCGCACCCACGATAATAATCCATGGAAGTCCGTTCGAAACATAAAACACCCTGAATGTAAAAATTAATCTCTCTAAATTAGGGAACTCTGTAAAGTTATGTTTCATTAAAAATACATTACAGTGATTTTATAAAAACCTCACTTTTCACATTTAACTTAATCAAAAGCAAGTTAATGAATAAATTTTATGTTTAAATTAACAAACCACTCAACATTTAAAAAACTGAATTTGAATTAAATTTATGACATCAATGCCTTCCTTCACATTAAAATTAGAAGCGATAATTTTTTTTTTGTTCTCAATCTATCTTTTTGGTCTCACAGGGTACCAATTGTGGATATTGATAGCTACTTGGATAACTCCTGATTTAGGCATGATTGGATATTTTTTCAATTCAAAACTGGGTTCACTGACCTATAATTTATCTCACAGTTATAGTTTTTCCTTTATTTTTTTAATCGTCGGATTTTCCATTACAAATAGTTTGATTATTGCAATCGGAGCGGTTTGGATTTCACATATTTCTCTTGACAGATTTCTTGGTTACGGGTTAAAGTACCCAGATAATTTTAAACACACTCATTTACAAGAAATTTGAACAAAATTTTTGATTTATTATTGAAAATCTGATCAAAACCAAACTTTACTCAAATATTTTCTCGTTGGATTATTGGGCGACCAATATTTTTTGTAAGTCAAAAAATTTTGATCGGAAATTCAAAAGGGTTTTATAATATCATTCTTTTATCCTATTTGATGAAGCTTTTGAGCTTACTGCCACTTTTTATTCTCCTCATTATAGCTTTTGGTGGAGGAACAATGAAAGAGGTAAATAGTTCATCATTAAATCCAATTATTCTCGATAATCCTGCACCCAAACGTGGGATCTTCTACAAGGATAACAGGACATATTATCTATCTTCTAAAACTTCTGGAACCTATCAGGTCGAATCAGTCTATAATAACGGGTCATTCTTGACAGTGCATGATCTGGGAAAATCTGAGCCTTGGAGCTTATCTGGATATGAAAACTCTCTTTACATCTCTTTTCTGAATGGGACTGTATTGGAGATGTCAACTGATGGTATACTTATACAAAGGCTTCAAGTTTCAAAACTTTCATATTATGGAGCAAATGTAATATATTTTTCGCATTATAACCAATCCTCTTACATCCTAGTTACTTCACACGGAAACATAACTTTTTTTGATTCCAGCCTCAATTTTATAAAAACCCGGAACCTCGTTGATATCAGCAACTACCCTAAAATTTCAAATAAAAACGAGAACAGCTTCACCAGTGGGTGGATGAATTCAACAACCTTGGTTATGATCGCACAACCAGGGTACCTATTTACGTTTAACAAGGGAAATTTTTCAATTGTGGATAATACGACAATATTAAATCCCGTTAATGATCCATTGAAGACCTTCGTGGCATATCTGGGGATTAGTGTAGATCGAAACAGACTACTTGTGATGGTAGAGTCATTTGGAGGTTCACTTCAACACAGACTTTATAGCATAGAATATAAGAAGATTATGGGGCATAAAACAGTGTATCTCTCACAGGTATTGTACACACAGGTTCAATCAACAGTTAGTAAACCGATTCCACCTGAAGGATTTAATAATATTATATACCTACTTATCGCTGCAGTAGTCTTAGGGGCAGTGACACTCATACTTTACATATATCGATCAAACAAGGAGAAAGAAGATTCATCATGAGAAAATTATGGTTATTTGTGATTATTTTTATATTCCCATTTAACATCGTTGCTACACCTACTGATTTTAAACTCATATCTGATGGAAAAGATATAATTGGTGCAATAGGTCTACCTTCACCCTATTTTGGCCCTAGTGATCAAACAGCGGAATCAGACTTTCTTAAAGATTATGTGTATCCAAACTTGTTCAAGTACAACTCGTCATTGTCTTTTGGTCGGGATGGGGTGAACAGAGTCTTCTGGGTAGTACTTCGTCCGAACATCTGGATTGGGAACACAAATAGCTTTCCTAATTTCTGGAATGCCTCAACTAATCCTTCTAATATCCCTTCAAATTACACTGGTATAAGCTTTACATTGAAATTTACCAATGTAGATATAAGTGCGATTACAACGACCTATATACCACAGAAGCTAACACCATGTTGTACAATTGGTGATTACAAATATGACAAGATTAACTTGAATGAAAAATCAGATTGGTCTGACCTATTAACCATAACTGGAAATACAGTTAATGTAACCCTTAGAACTTTTCTAACTGCAGATGCTTTCGGTATTCCTTATGAGGTAATAAAACACCCTGCATCAGTAAGTTTCATATTAAACGGGGATGGGATCCCAAAAATGAAGCAAATTCAGTTTTTACCAAACTCAATTATACTCCCAAATCATGTATATTTAGGACATAATAGAAACATCAGTTTACCTACCGGTTCTACCATACCGTTGACAGAAAGTGTGTTAATAGGTGGGATTCCTGCTGGTTCTCCTTCAGCAGGAATAGATTTCTTCAAGGTAATCGATGGAGTGATCTCCCCTACCCTTGGATTGGCAACAACGATTGGGGTGTCAAGTACGAGCAGTACTTCAGCAGTCTTTGGGACAACTATCCTCCTGACCAGCTACCAATTGTTTGGGAAAAAGAGAAAGAAAGCAATTGCATCAGGAAAGGACAAAGGAGGTTATAATACCATGATAAAGAATGCTTTGAGGATAAATAAATGAGAAAAAAGATAAATCTGTTTATTTTGCTATTTTTGATTTTACATTTTTCTAATTCACATTTTGTCACACAATTATCTGTTCAAGCGCAACAAAATGAGTCAATGATTAAGAATAAAAGCAAGGTGGCTCAAATTAAAACAACTAATACCTCTAGTGGAATTCCATTCAGTCTGTTGACTGATTGGTTACAGATACCATCTGTAAAATTGAATTCTCACTCCTTAGACATACTTGTCATGGGACAGCCTTTAGGAAACTATTCGACAACCTATACCTTTAATTATTTTGATTATCAAAATATATCATCTGTTAGTCAGGAAACACTTGATTTAGCATATTATCTTTCATTCATTAATAATCAGACCCACAAAAATTTAAATATTTCTTGGGTTGGTATTGATTTTTTAAACATCAACAGTACATCTTTGATCAAATATATTGATGGTAATTTTAACAGGTTTAAGTTTGATTTGGTTCTTGTATTTGGAGCTTACGTAGGATTGCCAAACGATAATCTTGCACAATTTTTTATTAAGTTTACGAATTTTGGCATCCCTGTCATTACTACATTTCAAAACTCATTTCCAGGAGGAAGCGTTTATTCTCCAGCAAATATACCCTCAGTTACAAGCATTTTAGGTTTGACTATAAGTACCAACAAGTTTAGTGACCTTCTCAATCCAAATTTGTTTGGTTTTAAATTTACTCCTTCACCAGTGTTTAATCCAGACTATAAATTGTACCCCAACTTTCTGATTCCGGGGGTCAAATTACGGTTGATAAATTCTTTGGAAACTCCACAATATTTGTACTCAATACACTTACCAACTCTTACTTTTGCATTAGGATATATTACATTTCTATTGAATAATCCAGACCAATCTCCAAAGCAGATATTAGGTATTCTTAGTCGGAATGGTCATTTTATCTCAGACAAACCGGGTTCACAGCAGGGTTATGGGATACCTCAGTTTTTAATTTCATCCTATTCAAATCTGAAATTGCTCCCTCTTGTACTAGATCCTTTAAGAACCCAATATAAAAACAACACTGTTAAAATGGCCCCTCTACAAACTGTATCCACTTATCTTCTTTTTAGCTCGGAAAATGCTGTAAACGTTAATTCTGTTAAACTAATCGATAAATCTAATAGAACTTATTTCGAAAGATATAATTTAAGGGCTACAACAGCTCCTGAGATTCAGGAAATTAACTTTACACTCTCCTTTGATAAGAACAGGTTACCCACAGGTCCAAGTTTTATAAAAATAAATTTTCAGATCCCTGATGTTAAAACCCCCTCGAATTTTTATTTTGAGGTTAATGCCACCTCCAATTCGGAGAATTCAGTTGCTTTGACAAACATCACAGTGGATCCGACCTTAAAGTTATTGGGGTTCTCAAGTCTGTTTGAGAGAGATGGTTACTATAGACGAAATTCACCGTATTCAAGACATTACACTTTGTTTGAAATACTTTATAAGCAAGGTTATCGTTTTTCTAACTTTGATTCATCAAAAACTTTAGAAAATGAGTTAAGCAGCCCCACAGTATTATCGTTGTTAGTTATTGACCCAGAAAATGTTTCTTTCTCGTTTTTGAACTCTATCAATACGTATGGTGAACGAGGAGGAAACTTAATGATATTTCTTGACTATTTCAATGGGTCACAACCATTTAAAGGGCAGAGTAAATTTAGTATAGGTGAGTATCAGGTTGACCCAGAATTGAAATATTACTTCGCAAGAAAGGGGATTCAATTAAATGAGCAGGATCTAAATCACTGGAATTTTTCAGTGGATGCTATAGATGATGGAGTAAGCAAACATCCATTTGTCCTACGTCCTTGGGTCTTTTCGAAAGGTATAAACTCAAGTTTTCCACTCTTTCCGTTCCGCGGATATTACATTGATACAAAGAAGAGTAAACTAAATGAGAAGATGAGTCTTACTGATTTTTCTAGGATAACAAAAATAGGATCAGCTTTACAAAATGGAGATGGAAAGATAATTTTAGTAGGTTCAATCTCGCCCCTCCTATCATATTTTTCTGATAAATATCAATTTACGTTACCTAGTCCATCTACAGTATTTGAAAGGATAATTGAAAGGACAGAGAATTGGGGTGGTAAAATTCTAGAATTTAAACATATCCCCTCTTTAAACCCCTTAACAGACACTTTAGAATTTTCATACAAAGTTGCCATTGAAAAATCGTTAAGGTGGAGTATAGATATAATTTCAGGAGAGAGAAGAAATATAATAAATCTAACTAACTCTGGAAATTTTGGGACTATAGCATTAAAATTTGATGGTTTTATGGAAGGGAACTTCAATATCACAATTAATCTAACATATGGTTCTTTTATTTCTGACTCCAAATCCATTGAGGTGAATATCCAGTATAGTGTGTATAGATTGTCAATGTTAGTCCTATTATGGGTCTCAGTTCTAACGTACACAATTTATAAGCTCCTGAAATACAGAGGAAGTGAAGGTAAAAATGGAAGATAAGCTTATTGATAAAGTTTTAGGTCAATCAAAGGCTGTGGAGGTGATAAAACAAACGGCAAGAAGCAAACGTCATCTCTTGTTAATTGGGTTACCTGGGACTGGTAAAAGTATGTTAGCAAAAAGCCTTTCAGAAATATTAGAGCATGGGAAAACTCATGATATTTTGGCCAGAAATAATCCAAACGATGAAAATTCCCCGCTAATCGAGATAGTTGATACAGGATTAGGACCTACAATTATAGACAAAGAGAAAAGGGAAGCACGAAAATTGGTTCAGAAATATGATTTGGTAACTCAAATTGGTATATTAATTGTTGTTGGATCATTATTGTCTTTAATTTTATTGAGACAGCAATTTGGATTTATCGACTTTTTGTTTTCGGCTCTAATCCTTATTTCTTGGTTGATGTATAGAAGACAGGCGAGACCAGATGCTTTAAAGATAATCCCAAATCTATTAATAGGAAACCAACTGGGGAAGACTCCGTTTATTGATGCATCAGGGTCAGCAAAAAATATTCTCTTGGGTGATGTAAAACATGACCCTTATCAAAGTGGTGGCTTAGAAACCCCACCTAACCATTTGTTAATTCCAGGATTAATACATAAAGCAAATGGAGGTGTGCTGTTTATTGACGAAATTGGAACATTAGATGCTGAAACACAATTTTATCTCTTGACCGCAATGCAAGAGAAGCAATTTCCAATTGAAGGGAGAAGTCAGGGGAGCTCAGGTAGTATGGTTAAGACAGAACCTTTACCTTGTGACTTTATTTTAGTCGCTGCAGGAAACATGGAAACCATCGAAAGATTACACCCCGCATTAAGAAACAGAATACAAGGATATGGAACTGAGATATTGATGGATAAAAGTATGAAAATTGACCAAATTACATCCATAATAATCAAAAATTTTCTTACTCAGGAAATAGGAGAAAATGTACTTATTCAAAATAAAGAGGAAGTAATTGCAAGACTCGTTCAATATGCCGAGGTCTTGTCACAGAGAGATGGTTACATTACTCTTCAATTTAGAAGCATTGGTGGCTTGATTAGAACAGCACTTACAATTTCAAAAGATAATATTTTGTCCCCAATAGTATTAAAAGAAGCTTTAAAGTTACAGATACCTCTTGAAGTACAAGTTGAGATTAATAAACTAAGTGAAATCTACAATAAAGGACAAAATTTTTGGTCAGCAGGGAAGTCTTGGTTTCTCATGGAAGATGAAGGAAGAAGTATTTTAGTAAATGATTTTCTAGATTCTGAAGAAAAATCATCTCTTCTTTCAAGTTTTATAACAAAACTTTCTAAGAAATTTGCCTTTGTGGAGACAGATGATAAATATTCAGAATTCTTAAATTCCTATGTTAAAGAAAAGAAATCAATACCCTCATCCTTTTTGGTTCAAATCTGGTCTAAAAGAACAAATGTCTGCATAAACCGAAATTTGATCATTTTAGGTGACGTAGATAAAAATTCGATGGCTTTACCGTTGAACAATATTGCATACCTGATTGATTTAGCACAAAAAATTGGCTTTCAAGATGTAATAGTATTGACAACATTGGATGAAAGATATAGTTCTCCTTTCACAAAGAAAGTTCATATTGTATATGATTTAAATAGTTTACTCGACTTAATCAGAAATGAACATCTTGAATCTGATAGTTAAAAACAAAATAATCCATCATTTCTGATTATTTGTTATTAAACAAAATTGAACCTCCAACAATAGTTAAAGATTTATGATCCTTAGGTTTTCATATACTAAATTTTAGACGTTATAAATTGAGTTCACGACTTAAATTATAGGTCTAAAACCTCCTGTATTGATTGAACATTTAAACTGACATCCTTTTGACCTCCATGTGATGCTGCAAAACTATCTACTCCAATTTCCATTAGCATAGATTCTAATCAGAGATTTAAAGACTGATTTCATCACTAATCCCTTAAAGTCCGAATCACCATTTAGTACCAGAATTGTTCACACAACTTGATCTCTATAAATATAAATTCCTAGAATCTAAGGGTTAAATATTAAAATTATTTTAAACTTTTATGAGACATCCACTCTCTTTAGTTATCCCACAATAGTTAATGATTTATGATCCTTAGGTTTCCATGTGCCAAATTTGAAGACATTATAAATTGAGTTCACGACTTGAATTATGGCTCCAAAACCTAAGAGATATCTAAGATCCAAGTCATATGACCCAGTAACAGCTTGATAGAAAAATGTTCCAAACGTTTCATGGATCCACAAGTCCAGATTGAAGGGGTAGAACACAAAAAACATCGCCATAACTATTCCAGAACTGATGTCTACAATTCCATCAATCAACCTTGAAGCTTTTATCTCTCCCACGAACATTCTTATCATACCTCTGATGATATCCAATGATAATGCGAAAATTGTCAGGTAAATACCCATGGAATACCAAGTTGGATTGAATACTGACAATGAAAGGATATAAGAGATGTAAAGAACGAAGATAATGGCTCCTGCATTCCATACAGCCTCTAGGAATCCGCTCAGATGAGCTCCAAAAGCGGATATTTTTTGCTTTCTTTTCTCCTTTAACTGCTCTGCTGGACTTTTAGGAACCTTTTCATCACCCCGTGCAAATCGATTACGAAGTCTTTTTACCTGTCTTTCAAACTCTGCTCTATCCCTGTAATAGAGAGTTAGTGCAATTATTGGAATGACCACTACTACAAAACCAAGTCTGTCAAACAGATCAAAGGGTGCAAGACCAGGGGTGTAGATGCTGGCCACCCAAGATATTGCAAAAAGCAAAATTGTTGCAATAAGAGTGCCTACCCCTGATAAAATTATAATTTGACCTTCAGTCAACTGAGGCTCAGGAACAGGAGATTTGGTCTCTGCCCAATTTCCATATGTTCCCGTTCTTAACTCTGCCAAGAAGTCCTGTGCGAGAACCTTTGGATCCTCCATTTGATCTAGAGCATATTGGAATGCCTCATCAACACCTGCCCCAGTTTTAGTTGAGTAGTTATTTGCGAGGTCCCAGATGTGGTTTTGTAGTTCCAAGACTATGTCATCTGCATCTGGGTGATTTTGAAGTGCTTGTCTCACCTCATTTATGAATTGATTTACGTTTGTATTAGACACTGTTTTCACCTTTTGTATTTGCTTCACGCAGTTTCTTTAAGAAGTAGTAATGTCGATCCCATTCAAGACCAAGTGTATTCATCACAGAAACCCCTTGCTCAGTTAGAAAATAATGCTTTCGCGGAGGTCCAACATCCGAAGGTTGAACCTTTGAAAAAATGAGTCTGTCCTTCTCTAATCTTCTAAGTATGGCATAAAAAGTTGCATTTGACGCATCAAATTCACCTTGTGTAAGCTCAAGCAACTTTTCACTGATTTTGTACCCATAGACACCCCCTGTATTCTGATACAAACGGATTACAAGGAGAAGGGAAAGTCTGAGACTGCTGTTCTTCAGTGAGTCTAGCTCTTTGTGTAACCAGGTTGACTCTTCTAGGTTCACCACTACTATCAATATGATAATAGTTAAGATAGTATATAAGGATTTACAAATAGAGTTGTACTCTTTCAAAGCAATCGATTTTATGGAAATCAGATCTTTTGAGTATCAACACTCTTGGATAACAAAAATTGATCCTTAAAATAGAATAACAACGTATTGAACTTAATATTAAACCTAAAAAAGGTAAGATTAAACTGCTCAGTGTCTATTATGTATCAAATTTTATTATTTAAAAGCTGAAAAAATGACCGACTCAAAGGGAACTTCTGTAAGGTTAATTTTTAAATTTTCAGTGAACGAATGTGAGGTTTGTACCTCTTGAAACCCTGCTTTATGAAGTCTTTCGATATATTCCTCCTTTGAATTAGCACCTCCAATACAGGCACAATAGAACTCATCTTTCTCTGCTTCAGGTATGTTTGAATCAAGAGTTATCATATCTGCGAACACCAATCTTCCTCCATCCTTAAGAACACGGTAAGCTTCTTTGAAGACTGTTTCTTTGTCCTCAATTAGGTTAATAACACAGTTACTAATCACCACATCAAATTGCGCCTTCTCAAAAGGAAGATTTTCAATATCACCTTGCACAAATTCTACGTTTTTATGCCTTAAATTCTTCAGGTTTTCATTTGCTAACTTGATCATATCTGATGAAAAATCAATCCCTGTTACTTGGTTGTTTGTTAAATCAGCAATTTTGAATACATCACTCCCAGGTCCAGAACCTAGGTCTAGCACACTCTCATTTTGTTGAAGGTTCACCTCGTCAATTAAATTTGTATTGCATCCAAATGATGGTACAGGGGTCACTTTTGAAGGAGTTGGTGTGGTTTTGCTTATTTCTTCTTCACCAGTACAGCATCCAGATTGTTCATCAAAGGTCTTTATTGCCTTAGTTACAGTTTCACAGCAATCATCATCACAGCATTGATCATCCTTTCCTGCGAGTAGATTCTTTGCCCTGTCAGAGTAAGCTTTTTTGACACGTAATTTAATTTCATCTGTCATAATCATTTATTGTTGAATTTAATTAATAAATCTTTATCCCAATAAATACCATGAAAAAGTACTAACTTTGCTTCATAAAAACACATTTTGTTATGTTAAATCAAACATTCACAGATAAGTACATTTTAATTGTATATTAACTGGATTCATCTGTTGATTTATCCAGATTCTTCCATTGACGAAATGTTTTCATTCCTTTATGACCCAATTTTTGAGTTTACAAAATTAGAGGCTAAAATCCTATCATTCCTAATTAGCGAAAATGGGGATTTTAATGTTCCACAGCTTTCACATTCACTCAATGTGCATAATCCAAAGCTGTATCAAGCATTGAATTCTCTACACGAAAAATACTTGGTTCAGGTTGTTGAGAGTATAAGACCTAAAAGATTCAAGTTTACAGAGCCAGAACATCTACGAATCTACCTAGAAAACAGATTGAAACAGGAGGTTTCATCTAAGACTAAGGTAATTGAAAGCATTCTGGAAATCTGCACTAAGCAGACCTATGTAAATGAACCTTCACAACTCTTATCACTCTTGAAAGGTAAGGAGTTAGAAAGGCACATCATAAGTCATATTAATTCCTCTCAAAAAGAGGTCAGGTTAATTTTGGGTACAGGATTCAAAAATATTATTGAAACGATTAAATTACCACTTAAATCAGCTTCTCAATTTGGGTCAAGAATTAAAATTGCCATACCAGCCATAAAAGAATTTGAAGAGATATTAAGGGAATTACCAGACTCAGTAAAAGTTAAGAAAAGTCAATTAGAATTCAACTCATACATCACTGTTGATAACAAGCGATTGTTGAAAATCATGCATAATTCGAATGGGCATATAGGCTTACTGACAAATGATGATTTGTTTGTTAACTATATTGATACTTGCTGGAACAACACAGAATGCTGCATAGTTCCCCCAAATAAGATCAACCTTTCTTTTTAAGCTGTAAAGATGTTAAGGCAGAGATTATTGTGTAGCTAATAATTAAAAGAATAACACCATAAAAAATTGCCACCTCATAGCTCCCTTTGCTGGTTTCTGTAACAATTGCTGTGGTGAGAACCCTGGTGTAGCCTTTGAGATTCCCTCCAACAATTAATACTGCACCTACTTCAGAGAACGCCCTCCCAAATGCGGAGATTATCCCAATCAGTACTCCTTGTCTTGCCTCAGACCAGATATTCATTTGAATTTGTCTCTCTGTAGCACCCAGGGATTTCAACAGCAGTGGTATCTCATCAGAGATATCATTAACAGTACTTTTGGTGATTCCAGAAACGATTGGAAGTGTTAGAATAAATTGGGCAACAACCATTGCCAAAGGTGTAAAAAGCAAATCAACAGATACCCATCCCAATGGACCCTGTTTGAATAATATGAGATAAATAACCAAGCCGACAAAGACTGGAGGAAGGCTCATAAGGGTGTTCAAAAGTGAAGTTGCCCAGAATCCATCATAACGCGTTGATCTTGCCATTCTGATTCCAAGGGGAACCCCTATTATTGTGGATAAGCCTACAGCGGTCAATGAGACTAAAAGGCTTAGGAATGTAATTTCGATGATTGAAGAGCTTACAATTAGATCTAACATGTTAATTAGCCTCCTTGAAAAACACCTGCTTTCCATCTATTCTATAGTTTAGGATCATGGGGAGATATGATAAGAGGAAACTTAAAAAACTACTTGCCCCATGGAAATTTCTCCCGGGATGTAATGATGGTGAAACGATTGAATATGAGTATCTGTTGTATAATAATGATTCGTTCCCTGTATAAACCACTTTAAGATTTAGATTTGTGATACTTTCCATTCTAATAAATGTAGCCATATCTGTGAAGGTGTAGGCACCTATTTGACCTGCCAACCTTAAGGTTGCAGCCATACCAGAACCACTCTCTCTGTACCATCCCGATCTGGTGTCAACTGTCAGGTTTAAGGATCGCCAGATTTCTAATTCTCTTGAATGTGTCCCAGAAGAATCACCTCGAGAGATAAATTGGATACTCTTTTTCGATCCTTGTTCATACAGGTATGAGAACGCATCTAAGATTGATTGAAAGATTTTACCCTGTTTTGGCCCAACAAGTAAAAAATAATTATGAAACAACCTTGTGTAATTTATCCCAAACCCTTGGGAAACAAATTGACTTTCTGCAACAGGGTCATGTGTCAAGATTGCATCTACCTCTCCATCTCGAGCAAGCTGGATAGCTGCCCCACTTCCCTTTGCAATAACTCTGACAATAGTGTGTGGATATTTCTGATGATATCCGGTGATAATATAGTCTAGCACACCAGAATTATCAACTGAGGTGGTTGTGCCAAGCAGAAGTACGTCTTTGTTCTGATATGACACACTAAGTGTTGCAAATATCAACAGAGATGTTATCATCACTGAGCTAAGGTACACCTTCGATACAAACATTTACCTAAACTATGGTTTGAGGTGAGATTTTTAATTTATGGATTAGGTGAATCAAATATCCTTTGTTGGAAATTCTGAGGTAAGAGCCCATTTGTATCCTTTTTTTTCAAATAATTCAATAAATTTTTGTTTATCTTTTCCTCTGGTTCCTTTTTTATCAATCAAGAAAAACTTGTTCGGACCAAGTGTCTTGATATACGCCTGATCTATCAAAGATTCAGTAAAGTAGGCGTGATTGTGTTTTGGAACCACATGTCCCAACATAAACATCTTCTTTTCCACTCTTTTAATGAATCCAGGGCAATAATGTCCACCACCCACTCCAATTGCTGTAGTATCAGGCAATTCAAATTGAATTTTGTTTTCCCAATACTGAATTGTTTCTAAAATCACCTTTGCTACCACCAATGTTGCCTCCTGATCCTCCCACTCTGTTTTGGTCCCTCCACATTCAATAAATACTAATGGTGTACTCAGGCTTGTTGGCCCATGGTGAGTGCATTCAAAACCAATCCAGTATTCGTTCTCCTTTATTTCTGTAGCATGAATTTTTAGGTGATGAAAGGCAAAATATAGTACGTCAGCTGGAGTGTAAGAGAGCTGAGATTCTTTGCCACTGTTTCCAAACGTTGCTCCCCAGTTTCCAGTTGAATGTACAAGCAGAGCCTTCATTCCCGCTTTAGAACTGTGTTTTGAAGCATATATGAGCAAATTTGCTGTCACACCCTGTTCAAGAAAATCGGATTCAATTTGAGATACTGGTATAGTTAATATCCCATTATTTGCAAGACTAGAAATATAGTAACTTCCTCTTGGCCAATGATTCGGAGGATCAAATTTTGTTTCTTTGGTGAAGTTTGCAAGTTCTAAAAGGTGATTCTTCATATTTAAGCCTGCTTCATCAAGGGCTGAGACAATAATTAAGACATTGAATTCCATAGGTCTCACGGGATTAATTGATCCACAAACACATCTGCATTGAATTCTTTAAGATCATCATATGACTGTCCAACTCCAAGATACATAATTGGTTTTCCAATTGCTTTTGAAACAGAGAGTGTTGCACCACCTTTCACATCTGAATCTGCTTTGGTCATGATAACTCCGTCAATTCCTGCAACTTCATCAAATGTCTGTGCCTGACGAATAACATCATTTCCTGCCAAAGAGTCTCCAATGAATATTTTTATGTCAGGTTCTGTTTTCTCAACCAGTTTACGAAGTTCCTGCATCAGATTGTAATTATTCTGCATTCTTCCTGCTGTGTCAATCATAACAACATCTATTCCTTTCGAATATGCGTGGTCTAAAGCATCTATTGCAACTGCAGTTGGGTCACCTCCCTTTTGGTGAGCTATGGTCTTAATTTTAAGGTTTTCTCCATGTTTGGTTAATTGGTCTATAGCACCTGCTCTAAATGTGTCTGAGGCAGAAAAAACAACTGAAAATCCCTTATTTTGTAACATATATGCCAGCTTTGCAAGGGTCGTGGTCTTTCCAGTTCCATTGATACCCATTATAACAATTACGTAAGGATCTCCTTCCTGAACCTTTTGCTTAACTTCAGCAACTAAGTCTCTCCTTTTTTCGGGTTCAATGATAGATCGAATTGACCTTCTGAGCCCTTCTTTCAGCATTGGTCTTGGGTCTCGGAATCTCTCATACTCTGTTTTATTCTGAATCAACTCCTTCTTTAGTTTTTTACCAATTTCTTCGGCAACCTCAACTCCCACCTCATTTTGTATCATTAGATTGATAAGCTCCTGTACTGGTTCTCTAAGCGAATTTTCATCCAATGTCTTGAATTTAAATTTGTTAATGAGCTTGTTTAAGCCATTTCTCAGTCTATCAAACATCTTTATTTGAATCACTGAGATTTCCCATAAGAAGATTGTTGTAAAGTCTCAGAGATTTAATTTGTATACTGACGTCATTAGAATATCTCTTTTCTTCTGTAAAAATTTGTTATTCAACGAACTCTTAAAAAAAGGTAAAGTGTAAGGGGTGTTATATGACTGAGGCAAAAATCTATAGAGTACAAGGTCACTATAGAAAGAACAAAAGAAACATCCCGTTAACCATGGACATAAGAGCAACCAAGGAACGTGAAGTTCTTGAAAAGGTGTTTGCAGAAGTTGGTAGCAGACATGGTGTAAAAAGAAAAGATATCATGATACCAAAGAAGGGTGGCTTAACTGTCATCAAAGATCCTTCAGAATCAAGAATGAAAGAGTTTGAAGACCTAGATAGCGAAGATTTTGAAATGTGATGTGTTAGATGTCAAACTTACCGCAAATTGACCCCAAAAAAATTAATGAACTGCAGGGAGCATTACAACAATTACAAGCCCAAAATAATGCGTTAGAAGAACAAAGAGAGTTTTTCCTCAGAAACATCTCGGAGCTTAATGTTACCTTAGATACATTAAGGGGACTTAAAGAGCCAGATTATAAACAAGATATAATGATCCCACTTCCAGGAGGTGTTTATTTAACTGGAAGGATCACAGATTGGGAACGTATGTTAGTAAATGTTGGGGCAGGCACACTACTTCCTAAATCACTTGATGACTCTATAAAAGTTGTTGAAGAAAGAATTAAAGGGAGTAAGAATTTGGTACAGAGAATAACAGAAGAGCTTGCTAAAGTTGCAGAACAGACAAGGTCTATTCAAGGGGAGATTCAATCTTTGCAATCTGGTAACTTCGGAATTCAACCTGACACAAAAACATATTCTAAATAGTTAAAGAATAATTATTCTTAATGATTAATTCTTAGGTAAGAAAAACCTAGACTTTATTCATATCTGTGAGCCAAATTTTCTGTAGATTAGTTTCATAAGTTCAAGAATCAGAATGGGGGACACTGCTGCAAGAATTACAAATATCCAATCTACCAGACTTAGAGCAATTAAGGCAATATTAAGTCCTAGAATACCGAGTGTGTTCTGGAAAAATACAGAATACATGAGAATCACATGCATAGCAGGAGCGAATAGCACTAAAAACCAAATTAATAATCCACTTTGTTTCATTGAGGTAATGATATCTTGGTTTATCCTTCTAATTGAAAATATCATAAATGATTCTGAGAGATAAATAATCGTTATTAATATTGTTCTTGCCTTGGCTTGTTCATATGATACCGGTAATAGAGGATTATTATGCCCTGAGTATAATGTTGGGAGAAATCCAGAAAGGTTTTCCGCATTGACTGGTAAAACACCTGTGTATGTCAGGTAATAAGATAACCCAAGGATCAAGCTGAATGATAGTGCATAGATTGTCATTGTAACAGTTAAATTTCGACTCAATATGTTGTCATGTTGCCGAGGTTTAAGCTTCATAGTATCATCCGCAATTGTGTCAACGATTAGGATCATAGGTGGAATCCCATGTACAATACTAAAAATATACGCACGTTGAATGTTATTCAGTAGAAATAGGTCTGGGATAAAGGAGGAGATAATGTATACCAACCCCTCAGCTATGTTTATTGCAATAAAGAAAAAGATTATCATCCTTATTTTCTCAAATAAGGCCCTTCCTTGTTCTACCCCATCCACCAGGCTTACGTAAGAATCATCTGCCAGTATTATGTCTGCTGCTTCTTTTGCAACCTCAGTTCCTGTTATACCCATGGCTATCCCTGCATCTGCTCTGGTTATAGCTAGTGAATCATTTACTCCATCTCCAGTCATAGCCACAATATCACCTCGTTGCTGATACTTGTCCACTATGACTAATTTATCCTGTGGTGAGACACGGGCAAACACAGACACCTTAAAGAAATCCTCATCGCTTAATTTTGAAATATCCTTTCCTTGGATTACGATTTCATCGGGATCTAGAACACCTACTTGTGTAGCAATTGTTCTTGCGGTATCCGGAGAATCTCCAGTGATCATTATCGGAAAGATTCCAGCACTATCTAATTTTTTCACAGCAATTTTTACATTTGGACGTGGAGGGTCTAAAAGACACACGAAGCCAATAAGTACTAATTCGTTCTCCATCCACTCTCGTTCCTCTTCTGGAGATTTGGCTTGTGGTTCCTCATAGAATGCTCTGTAGGCTATTGTTACGACTCTGTAACCTAGGTTGGCAAATTGTCTGATATCGTTTAATATTGATTCTTTTGTGCTTTCTTCCAGCGGTTTGACATTTTTTGTTCCCTCATTGCCATAATAAGAACACTTCGGGATCATTACTTCTGCAGCCCCCTTTGAAAATAACATCAAATCACCCTCTTCATGGTCTCTAAATAGCTTGCTCATCCTTTTAATTGAGGAATTAAATGGGTAAGACTTTAGAAGTTCGTATCTGTTGGTAATATAATTAATATCTAACTTTGATCTATAGCCAAGCACCAACAGAGCACCATCTGTTGCATTTCCAAATACTTCCCAAGAAGTTAATCCAGCCTGTCCATAGTTATCCTCAATAACTATGGTGGCATCATTGTTTAATGTAATGGAGGAAAGAATGAGTTCTAAAGAGGAGTTACGTGCAACTATATCCAATTCATCAATAACCAAGCCATTTGTACCATTGATATCGTATCTATTGTGCTCGTCAATCGGATAGACATTAGCATTTCCCTCTGAGTTGAAGCTGACACCATAGTAATTTTCTGTGTCCCAAACCCGAGTAACAGTCATCTTTGATGTGGTCATCGTACCAGTCTTGTCAGAACATAACACAGATGTTCTCCCGAGAGTTTCAACCACTGATAGCTCTTTAACTATCACTTTCTTTTTAGCCATATTTAAAACACCAGTGATCAAGATTATTGTAGTCAATAATGGGATATTAATTGGTATCACAGACATAGCGGTAGTTATACTCGAACTTAGGTCTCTGGCAAAGATCTCAATTGAATAGTTATGTTTTGAACGCTCGTAGATTTTATAGATCATTGAAACAATTAGAAAAAACAACATAATTGAACCTAGTCTCTTACCTAGCAAGTTTATCCTTCTTCGGAGAGGGATGTCCATTGTTTGCATTTCAGAAATCTGGCTTGCAATCTGCCCAAGCTCCGTGTTATTTCCAATTTGTGTTACTATAGCCTTCGTCGATCCAGTTTGGACGAAAGTACCAAGATACAGCATATTTTTTCTTTCTGCCAATGGGGTATCTAGGGGGAGCCCTGCTTCGCCATCTTTTGCTTTGGTAACAGCTTTACTTTCACCTGTTAAGGATGCCTCGTTTATGGTTAGGTCAGATGAACTAATGATTCGTAGGTCTGCTGGAATCCTGTCTCCTAAACCTAGCTCAATGAGGTCTCCTACGACAAGCTTAGTTGCTAAAACTTCCATTGGTTTACCATCTCGTATAACTTGGGTTTTTAGCGGAGCTAATTTTTTCAATGCATCCAATTTCTTTTGAGCTCTAAATTGTTGAAATATGGCAATTGCCATGTTAAATGAGATAATGAAAAACCAAAATGCAACCTGATTTATTATTTTTGGAACCCAAATAGAGAGAACAATCAGCACAGCTGTCATTATCAGGTAAATTGTGATTAAGGTGTCAAACAATGGTGCAAGGTAAATCTTCAATTTGCTTTGAGATTTAGTTACAACTTCATTAGGCCCTAATCTCTTGGTTCGTTCATCCACATGTTTGTTAGTCAAACCATTTGATCGCTGAGTTTCTAATTTTTGTTCAATTTCTGATATTGACAAATTATACTCATTATTAATTAATCTTAAACCCTTCATTGTGCACCGGATTAGTTATTTCTTCATTTTGAATACCCTTTTTAATCACTCATACATTTATATGAATTATCAATTAGTTTTCATATTGATACAAACAAGGTTGAAAAAATTTAGGCTTTTTTACCGTATCACCAATTGAATCTTGTTTAGTAATCACCCAGAAGGCGCCCTCTCGGCGATAGGTTAGATATTCCATTGAAAACCCAAAATATTAGGCATATAACCCCCTTAACAAGGTTTTACATCTTCAGCCAATTAGAAACCATTCTAAAGGCATTTGACATCCCCCCAATATTTTGTTCATATATGGCTCAAACCGTTATTTTTCACTATGATAAATGCTCTAAATTTACGAAAAACAGACTGTGAGCCTAAAATAGAAATAAATCAGTTTATACAATTTCTAAGCATTAAAACTGTATTTTTCCCACCTATATAAGCTACGGCTTATTGTAGTGAAATGAGGAAAAAAAAATTACGAAATTAGTCTTTCACTGTCTAAAACTAGACATCAATAAAGTTTATATGTAAATTTGTCGTTAAAGACATAGGTAGTTTGTTTTTTCACAAATAATCTACCGAGGTGAACACAATGGCAAAAAAGAAAGCAAAAGCCCCAACAGAAATGCTTGTCGTACAAAGCAAAGTTAGAGAATACGTGAAGAGTCTTGGTGATTACAACATCGCCAGCGACGTCATGGAATCTGTCAGTCAGAGAGTAGGTGCTCTTCTAGCTGATGCAGTCCGACGAGCAGAACAAAACGGAAGAAAAACAATTAAGGGAAGAGACTGTTAAATTTATTATCTAGACAGCTAAACGTTAACTAAGTTATCAATTTTGTTTATGATTAAAGCCCCCTCACGTCCAAGTTTCTCAAAGTAATAATCATAATGATCAAGGTGAATGAGATGTAAGAAATCTCCTTCTACTGTACTTAGAGTTTGAAGTTTAATCTCGGACTGATAAAACTCCAAAACCCATCCATCATGTGTATACACCATAATTCGGTCATCTGTAATCAAGAGGGCTTCTTTGTCAATTTCAATTTCAAACAATACCTCTTCTTCTAGGTGAAGATTTTCTCTGAGGAGCTCAAGTCTGGGTGTACTTCTCACTATAATACAAAATTAGATTCCTTTACGATTAATTTAAGCTTATGATATTTACAATGGACGAAGTGTCATAAATCAGTATCAATAAGACTCATCAACTAATATTTCACATTTAATACTCTCCTCTCTAGCTTATTAATAAGTGATCAATTATGAAGTTATGATTTTAGAGAGAAAGTATCAGTATATGGATGACACCATTAGCACGGATCTGATATCCTTTTATGGTTCCAGTTCATTTAATCTTGATGAGCAGAAGAGGATTGGAGAAGAGCTCAGAGAATACCTGATTAGCAAGATACTTGAAGATTTGATCACCTCAACTGATCTCAAACAAAAATTGAAGTTCATAGACCAACTTAGTGAATGGGTGGAGCAGGGTGACACTCTGGTTGTCAATGAGTTAAAAAGGCTTGTAAGTCAAGAAAATTCTATTTCTGTTAAAACAAATCTACAGGTTTTAATTGATATCATTTCCTAATATTACTTTTGTCCTTAATTAGATGAATAGGATAATATGATACAAGAGACATGTAAGTTATAATGGATGATTCAGAACTGATTCAAAATTTACTGAGAGAGTACCAAATTCCCTCTGCACGGATAGGTGTCAAGTATGAAAATTCAATGAAGATATTAAGGAAGCTAGATTTGAGTGAATTAAATCTTCAGACTTTTCCTGAAATGGAATCTCGTCATCTTCAAGTTCTTAATCTTTCACAAAACTCTATTGAAATAATTCCAAGGAATGTTCTTGATAGATATCCTAAGTTGAAAATACTAGACTTGTCAAAAAATATGATAGAAGAGGTAGATATAAGTGTTAATGTCTTAAATCATGAACTTCAAAGATTAGATATTTCACAAAATCATCTTTCAAGCATAAATATCGAGAATAAATCCTTAAAACATATCAAATTTGTAGATCTTCATCGAAATAGAATCAACTCATTTCCTTTCATTAAAGCTATTAGGTCAGTTAAAGAGCTTGATTTAAATTTTAATGAGATCGAGGATGATTTAAGATTACTAGAAAATTACAAATCCTTGAGGGTACTTAAGCTCAAAGAGAACCGATTGAGAGAGCTAAACCTACAGTTTAACACAAATCTTACAAGTCTTGACTTATCATTTAATCAAATTTCAGAACTTGTGGTTTCAGGGGATGAGCCGTCAAAATTAAATGAGATTAACCTATCAAACAATGAATTAACTTCAGGTAAGTTAATATCCCTTCTGAAACTACCACATTTGAATCAATTAGATTTAAGAGATAATCCCTGTGATGAAAAATTGGCAAGACTATGGTCAAAGTCTAAAATATCCGAATTATTTGAAATATTAAATATGTATATTGGGAATATTGAAACTTAATTAATTTAAACTTTAAGTTGATGAGATTTATTCTCTTCTGCTTCTTCCACGCTTATTACCAGTTCTTCGAGCAGCGATTAACCCTACTTTTCTGCCTGGTGGAGCATTTCTAGAAACAGTGGTAGCCCTCGGAGGACTCTGGTGAGCACCACCACCGTGTGGGTGACTCACTGGATTCATTGCTGTTCCACGAACTCTTGGGTATTTGTGACCCTTGGCTCTGAGCTTGTGATATTTGGTACCTGCCTTTAAAAGAGGTTTTGAGGTTATACCTCCTCCTGCAATCAGTCCCACAGTTGCCCTTGCTTCTGGAGTAACTTTTCTAATTTTACCAGATGGAAGTTTGACAAAAATCCATTTGTCCGAGGCTGAGTCAATAATAGCACTTAAACCAGCTGATCGAACAAGTTTGCCTCCATCACCAGCTCTTAATTCAATATTGAATATTGGGGTACGAATAGGCATAAATTTCAATGGCAAAACATTACCTGGTTGAATAGATGCATCCGCTCCATATACAATTTCTTGCCCTACAGATATTCCCTCAGCTGGAAGGATATATTTGTAGAGTCCATCATCGAAAAGCACTCTGGCTAATGGTGCCCCTCTACCTGGTTCGTGGTGAAAAGATACTATTTTCCCTTTGAATGACCCAGTCAATTCCTCTCGTGAGAATTTTCTGTATTTCACAGGTTCAATCCTTTTGTGACCTGCGGCTCTAAAGACAGGAGATCCTGTTCCTCTTCTTTGTACAATTAATTTTTTACCCATTTATATCACCTAGAATAAGTTAAGGTCTGCAGCGAGATCAGAAGCCTTGTATTCCTTGGCTAATTGTACGATAGCTCGCTTTCTACCTCGAGGCGTAATCAAGGTGTTAACATGTTCTACAGTTACATTGTTATACAGTTCTTGAACAGCCTGTTTGATCTGAAATTTATTTGCGTTTTTATGAACTTCAAATAAAATCTTGTTCTGGTCTACAATGAGGTCATATACTGACTCAGAGAAGACAGGTCTTATAATTATTTCATGTGCTTCCATCTTTAGACCTCCGTTTCTAACAACTTTATTGCACTCTCAGTCCAGAGGGTGAGTCTTGCGGCGTCACCACCAGGTGCCAGCTGTTCAACACTTAAATTAGAAAGTCTGACAACTTCAACACCTAAAAGATTGGAACCAGCAGATGCCACATCAGAATCATCAGATGTGACTATAAGAGGCCCGGTTTTAGTACGATACTTTCGACCCCTACGCTTACCCTTTCCAGCTCGAATAGATCTCTTGCTGCATCTTTTTACATCTTCACCTAAACCTATAGATTCTAATGTCTCTTTTAACTGAGATGTCTTTGAAACTTCCGTTAAAGAATCCTCAATGATCAGAGGGAACTCTAACTTTTCTGAGACCAAGTGTCCTCTACTCTCAACTAACTCTTTTTGAGCTGTTGCTGCAATAGCGGATCTAAGTGCAAGTTTGTGTTCTTTCTTATTGATTTTCTCAACAATAATTTTCTCAGTGCTTGGAGGAAATAGCATTCTTCCACCAACTGTACTGTGGATCAATGCACCTCTTCCAGAGTGATGAGAACCTTTCCCATGTGTTCGAGGTACTTTGGAAGTACCTCTTCCTGGACCCATCGAAGAAGCAGTTGTGAGTCTACCTGCAAGGGGGAATCTCCCCTGAGGTTGTTTTTGTTTGCTTTGCTCACTTAAAACTGCTCTTTTTATAATATCTGGTCTGTAAGCAGTTGTGAAAACCTCTGGTAGAGTAACGTCTTTTCGGGTTTTGTTTCCCTTTAGATTTAATACCTTTGTCATTTTTTATCCTCCTTACATATGTGATGCCAAAGAGACATAACTAATCCTTGGCTCAACAATTAGCTTATTTTGAGCCCTAATTGGCTCTCTTAACATTACCATTCTCTTCTTTGGCCCTGGTACTGATCCTTTCAAAACCACATATCGATTTTTGACCTTACCATATCTGATAAAATCACCTCTGGGGTTGATTGAATCTGGATTCTCACCAACAATCATCACTCGTTTATTAAACTCAGTTCTCCTGAAATAGCCAAGTTGTCCATATCTAGGCAAAACCCATTGTACTCTTGCTGGAGTCCATGGTGCGATTGAACCGACACCTCTTTTTGTGTGTTTTGACTTCTTCTGTAGCAGAGTTACCCCGTGTCTTTTGACAACACCCGAAAAACCTTTTCCTTTGGTTATACCAACTACATCGAGGTAATGACCTGGTTTCGTGAGGTCTCCTATCTGAAGTTCCTGTCCAATTCTTTCTTTCAACCATTCAAAACCTTCTTTAAAGGTCTTACAACCAACCATGATCTCAAAGATGCTTGGCTTCTTGGTTCCAACACTTGTTAAATCGGGTTGGGTGTGAACGATTGCTCTTAATTGTACTGCATTCTCTAATGAATTCTCTACATTCTCAAGTTGAGTGTTATAAAGTTCCTCATCAGGGAATCTCGTCCTTATCCTCCTTAAAAACTTTGAGGGGCTGGAGAGTTTCGCCTCTGCCAATATTTTTAATCCATAAGGGGTCTCATGGTAAGTTCTCATCCCCATTAACACAATGGGTGGGGTCTCAATGACTGTAACTGCTGTAGCTCTGTCAGTATTTGCAACATGTGACTTGGGGGAATCTTCCTTATAGATAACCCTGGTCATTCCAGCCTTGTATCCAGGAAACGCGAGGATTTTAGGTTCACCTTCGTGATCTGGCCAACCGCGTACTCTTGGTTTATTACTACTCGCTCTTTTTCGTCTATAACCTAAACTACTTCGATGAGGTGCGTTTTTATTTCTTGCTGTAATAAAGCATCACCTGAAACCAGAGGCCTACAAGAATCTCAAGAGGCATAAGTTTCAAATTTTTCTGCTATTCAATCATTTAAAACTTTGGCATGATAAACGCGTGGATGCTTGTGGATAATCACTTATTTTTGAGAAGTTCACTTCCCGTAAGACCAGGTTTTGAGGGTTGATCAGATTCCACAACTGCCTGAAGCCTTTCTCGAATGTTCCAAGTCTTTATGAATAACTTGGTACTGTTTTCAATAGACTTCGAATATCCTCTCCCAGCTAAAATTTGTTCCCGAATTTTGGTTGATGAGAATTTTTCCCTTTCAAATACCTCAGTTCCACTTGTGGGAAGATCTGCCTCTTCAAACAAACGTTTGGTGAAAGGATTGTTACTATACATAACATCAAACGCCGGGAGGAGTCTCCTCAAATGATGTACCCAAAGTGCATTGTCCAAAATATCTTGAACCGGGATAATATGTAAGCGTTCCAAATCAACCCCTTGGTTGATTAATGCAGATCTAACCATTTCATATCTTTCTCCTGCAGTTAGGGGATTTTGTAAGGTATGGCTTATCTGAGCTGCAGCAATGGCGATTATAAGCTCCTCCGTTTCTTTAAGAATTGATTTGATGACCTTAATGTGTCCTAGGTGAATGGGTTGAAACCTAGCAATAAATAGTCCTCTCACACGTTAAATCAGAGAAAATTAATTTATTAGTTTTCTATAACATAAGAAGAAAAAGAATCAAAAATTATTGAAGACACGCGTTTGTTTAAATCTATAATAAGAATATAATTAAGGCTAAAATTAATGGAGATGTGATGGGAACTTCAAGAATTAGAGTGGTGGTCGGTAAACCAGGACTGGATGGTCATGATAGAGGGGCAAAGGTGGTTGCCCGTGCTTTACGAGACGCAGGGATGGAGGTAATTTACACTGGTCTTCACCAAACACCTGAACAGATAGTACAAACTGCGATTCAAGAGGATGTCGATGCAATTGGATTGTCAATATTATCTGGTGCCCATAACGCATTATTTAAGCGAGTGATGGAACTCCTGAAACAGGAAGATGCAGAGGATATTTTTGTATTTGGTGGGGGGGTGATTCCAAATCAAGACATCCCTTACCTCAAATCAATAGGGGTTGCTGAAATTTTTGGTCCAGGAACACCATTAGATAAAATTATTGAATTTATCAAGAAAGAAGTTGCAAAAAAGAGGAACACTTAGGATGAACAATAGCAAACGATACACATTATCGGGTATAGAAGTACCAGAGTTTCTAGAAAATTATGATGCCTCAAGATCCAATCCTGGGGAGTATCCTTATACTCGGGGGATTTACCCATCCATGTACCGTGGGAGACTCTGGACGATGCGTCAGTATTCTGGCTTTTCAACTGCAAAGGAGACTAATGAGAGATTCAAACTCTTGCTAAAAAGGGGTCAAACAGGGCTTTCCGTTGCTTTTGATCTGCCGACACAAATGGGTTTAGACTCAGATAATCCACTTTCATTGGGAGAGGTTGGCAAGGTTGGGGTAGCTATAGACACAATTGACGATATGAAAGAGCTCTTTGATGGGATTGATCTATCGAAAATTTCTACTTCAATGACAATCAATGCCCCTGCCATGATATTGTTGGCAATGTATGTAGTTGTGGCTGAGGAGTCAGGAATTGATCCCAAGTTAATCTCAGGAACAATTCAAAATGATATTCTGAAGGAATATATTGCCAGAGGAACCTATATTTTTAAACCAGAACCATCCATGAGACTTATAGCAAATATTTTTGAGTATTGTACAAAAGAATACCCAAAATTTAACACCATAAGCGTTAGTGGATATCATATTCGTGAAGCAGGTGCGACTGCTGTTCAGGAGCTAGCATTTACCTTGGCTAACGCAAAAACCTACGTGAGGTATGCACTAGAGGCAGGTTTGGAGGTTGATGAATTTGCTCCAAGAATTAGTTTCTTCTTTAATGCGCATAATGATTTCATCGAAGAGATAGCAAAATTTAGAGCTGCACGCCAGATGTGGGCTAAAATCATGAAAGATGAGTTCAATGCCAAGAAAAAGAAATCACAGATGTTAAGATTTCACACCCAAACTGGAGGAAGCACATTAACTGCTCAACAACCAGAAAACAATATTGTGAGGGTTACATTACAGGCTTTAGCTGCAGTTTTAGGGGGAACACAATCATTACACACAAACAGTATGGATGAGGCCTTGGCCTTACCAACCGATAAAGCAGCTACAATTGCACTCCGAACACAACAGATCATCGCTAAAGAGAGTGGAGTAACTAATGCTGTTGATCCACTTGCTGGGTCCTATTTTCTAGAGTGGCTGACCGATAAACTGGAGAAGGAGGCAGGAGACCTCATAGATAAAATTGAGAAAATTGGTGTATTGAATGCCATTTCAGAGGGTGTTATCCAACGAGAGATCCAAGAATCTGCATACCAATATCAACTTGAAATAGACAGGAAATCCAAGGTTGTTGTTGGGGTAAATGAGTATGTACAAGAGAATGAAATTGTTGATGTAGATATCCTTAGGGTTGACGAAAAGGTAGAAAGCGAACAGAAAGCGAAAATTAAGAGAATCAAAAAATCAAGAGATCAAGAGCTCGTTAATAAATCATTGATTGCGCTCTCTGAGGCAGCTAATAATCCAGAGGTTAATCTCTTCCCCTTTGTTTTAGAATCAGTTCGTCGAAGATGTACAATAGGTGAAATTTGTGAAATTCTCTTAAGAGTATTTGGAAAATACGAACCAACAATTACAATCTGATTGAAAATTAAAATATTCTAATACTTTAAGATTTTGATTTTCTGCTTTTTAAAACCTCTTCTACATGAAAACATGCAACAAATCTATCTTCACTAAATTTCTCAAGAGTTGGTCTGGTTTTGCAAATTTCTGTTGCGAATTCACACCTAGGATGAAATCTACATCCAGGTGGAGGATTTATTAATTGAGGTACACTTCCAGGGATAGTTTTCAATTGTTTTTCCTTTCGATCAAATGCGGGTATAGATTCTAAAAGTGCAATGGTGTAAGGGTGATGAGGATCCTTGAATATTTCTCTTGTAGGGCCAGATTCTACAACTCTTCCTCCATAAAAGATATGGATCCGGTCAGTGTTCTCACTTACGACCCCCAAATTATGAGTAATCAACATCAGAGATAATCCTAATTTTTCTCTCATATCTTTTATAATTTTTAAGACCTGAGCTTGGATAGTAACATCTAGAGCTGTTGTTGGTTCATCTGCAATCAGAAGATCTGGTTGTAATGCAAGGGCCCTTGCAATTAAGATTCTTTGTCTCATACCTCCTGAATACTGATGGGGATAATCGTCAATTCGTTGCTCTGGTTCAGGGATACCAACCTGCCTCATCATATTAATGGCCAATTCAGCTGCTTCACTCTCATTGACCTTTCGATGAAGCTTAATGACATCAACCATTTGTTCTCGGATTGATAGAACCGGATTTAAAGCCGAAAGAGGGTCTTGGAATAATAATGCTATCTCTTTACCTCTCACAACTCTCATAAGGTGTTCTGGAAGTTTTAGTAAATCAACTCCCTTATAGAAAATCTGTCCAGCTACGGTTTCACCATTTTTCGGTAAAATGCGAAGAATAGATCTTGATGTGACGGTTTTTCCACACCCAGATTCTCCAACTATACCAACAGACTCATTTTCACGAATATCAAAGGATACACCATCTAATGCCTTCACAACACCACTCTCAGTCTTAAAATAGGTGTAAATATTTTCCACAAGGAGAATGTTCTTATTATGTTTTGATTTCAACTCTTCTGTCATTTTAAACCTCCTTCTTTGGTACTGATTTATTATCAGTTATGTTCTTTGTCAACCAATCAATATTTTTATATTCTTCGGGAAGCTCTGTGGTTATATCCTTCATTGATACACTCCTATGCTTCCAAGTCTGTAACAACACTTTTGAAGATTTATAACCGTTTTCTATTAACCCCATAACTATTATAGGAATAAATTGGTAGAAGAACAGTATTGTCATTAACATTAACGGAAAATATTGACCACTATAAACGACAAAAGTTTGATTCCTTCGCTCAGACAAAATACTTGGAATGAAATTCTGCCAGACATATTTGAAATTTGGGTCTGTCATCTTTGCAAATTCTACACCAACAAAATATGCAATTATTAAATTTATGATACTACGGGACACCAGCGATGTTTCTCTGCTAAGCCAATTTTTGTAATAAATTGTGATTATTGAAGAGGCAATGATTGGAAGCCATACAATCCCAATATAAAATAAATTTAATTTTGGAAAGAGAAAACTAATTTCAAACCCATAAACATCTTGATTAAAGAATGCAAATGAATTTGCCCCCTCTTGAGGTGAAAAGCCAGTACTGTTGAAAGCCCTTCCTGCATTTGGAATCATAAAGAATGCCATGCCAAAGAATATAGCAAGATAAGGTGCAAATAAAGTCGTTAGAAACGGGTTCGTTAGAAGAGGAGACTGATAAGTGGAGCTGTTATTAAGTCCAAAATGTAGAAATAAGTTAGTATAATAATAAGGCCCACCAAAAATACCATCTTGATTTAATCCAACTCTTGCAATATTAAAGAAGACCATACTTAGAAGACCAAAAATGTATAATGAAACAAACCATACAGTTGTTGGACTGGTAGCCATTGATTTTAATATCCTTAAAAGTATTTTTAGGACTTTCTGACCCAAAGATTTCTCTAGAATGGTGGAATTAATAGAGGTCATTTTTGCTCCTCCTTTACATCAAAAAAAATCACAGGTTCCATCTCGGGGAAAAAGCAAGCAGCCCACTGATTTTCGCTCATCTCAGTTAATATTGGTTCTTCTTCCTTACATCTCTCCTGAGCTTTATAACAACGTGTAACAAATCTACAACCCTTTGGAAGGTTGATTGGTGACGGAACATCACCTTCAAGTATTATTTCCTTCTTCTTGATATCAGGATCAGGGAATGGTATTGCAGATAATAGGGATACTGTGTAAGGATGGGCCGGCTTATCAAATACCTTGTCAGTTGGACCAATTTCGACAATTTTACCCAAATACATAACTGCAACCCTATCTGAAATATGTTTTACCACAGATAGGTCATGTGCAATGAAAATGAGGGAAATATTAAATTCGTCCCTCAGATCAAGCATTAAATTTAGGATAGAAGCTTGAACTGAAACATCTAATGCAGACACTGGTTCATCGGCTATAATAACTTCGGACTTTAGAATTAAAGCCCTGGCTAATCCGATTCTTTGTCTCTGTCCTCCAGAAAACTCATGTGGGTATCTGAATGCATGATAATCTTCTAATCCAACTTTTTTCAAGATAGAATATACTTCTTCATCACGGTTCCCCTTTGCCAGTCCATGAATCTGTAATGGTTCTTTCAAAGTATCAATAACTAACCTTCGAGGGTTTAAGGAATTATAAGGATCTTGAAAAACCATTTGAACATTTCTTTGAAACGTTTTTATGCTTTTTCTATCCTTAGTTTTGTTAAAATTAATGTCTCTATACCAAACTTCACCTGTTGTTGGTTTTTCTAAACCCACAATAGTTTTTGAAAGTGTAGATTTACCACAGCCAGATTCTCCAACTAACCCTAAAATTTCACCTTTTAATAGTTGTAGATCAACTCCATCAACTGCTTTGATTTGACCAACAACTTTTGAAAGGAAAATTGACTGACTTTTGATTGGAAAATATTTCCTCAAATTACGTAATTCTAAAACCACATCCTTATCTTTTCCCGTGGGAGTCCCCGGGAAAAAATCAAGATCTTGATCGTGATTGATTTGAGGCATATTTTCTTGGCTAGAATCCATTAATGGCAATCTGAATATAATCTTATTAAACGTTTGTTCAAACCAAAAAATATTCCTTAATTTAGAAGTTGATTTATGATTTTGAGAAAAGGCTCAAATAAAAATATTAGTGTTAAACCAGAAATTACAGTTCTGGCAATTCCTTTATAAAAATCTAGGGGATCATCAAATTCTTTAATTGTGATAATTTTTCCTATGGTCTGTTTGTAACTGGGTGAGTCGACAAACCATAATGATAGACCACCACGTAATATTTGCATCCCTGCAAACAAACCATAGATAACCGGTATATACAGAAAGAACAAAAATGAAAATATATTTGAACTCAACCAAGCCAATAATATAAATACAAGCCAAATAAAAATCCCGTAGATTAGCCCAATGAAAATATTTTGTAGAAAAAATTTACGATAGGTTGTCAGCTCGATTTTATTCAATCTTTTTCACTGTTTTAATTTGGGATCTAACGCATCTCTTAAGGCATCACCAAACAGGTTTGCTGCTAAAACGACAAAAAATATAGCAAAGCCAGGAGCGAGAGCTTGTTCGGGATTAACATACAAGGTTCCTTGAGATTGAGAAACCATAATTCCCCAACTTACAGTGTTGGCAGGGTCACCTAAACCAAGAAAAGCTAATCCAGCTTCAGAAAGTATAGCACCTGCCACGAATAATGCACCTAATACAATGATTGGGGCTAGAATATTAGGAAATATGTGAACAAATAGGATTCTAAGGTCATTTGCACCCATAACTCTAGCAGCAGAAACGTATTCTAAGGATGAAACTTGTTTAACGTTTGCTGTCACTAATCTAGCCAAACCTGCCCACCCAAACAAACCAATAACATATGTGATGACCATTACAACAGGTATATTTGCTAAAAATTGAGCTTTCCCTGACGTGATTAAATTAACTAATAGTAGTGCAATTAACAGGAATGGTACAGCAAGAAAGAGATCCACAATTCTCATTAGAATTTCTTCTATGCTTCCTTGATAGTAACCAGCGACCATACCTACTAGTACCCCGATAACCAATGAAATAAGGGTTGCAACTATACCAACAGTCATAGAGGTTTCTGAACCTACCAACAACCTGGAATACCCATCTCTTCCTTTTATGTCTGTTCCAGCTGGATATTTTAAGTTTGGAGAAGCATTGGCTCCACCACCATATTTACTGTTTCTTGCTGGTGCAATAGAAGTTGGATTAAAACTGATTAAAATTGGATAAAATACTGAGATTAAAATAGTTAAAATTAGAAAATATAGTGCTATCATTGCGACTTTATTTCTCTTAAGTCTTTTTCCAACGACTAT
Organism: Candidatus Heimdallarchaeota archaeon; assembly: GCA_030149205.1. GTDB lineage: Archaea > Asgardarchaeota > Heimdallarchaeia > Heimdallarchaeales > Kariarchaeaceae > WAKA01. The sequence goes on from JASBSB010000006.1 coordinate 421,864, forward strand.
CCACTGATTTTCCGATTTGAATTTTTTAATATTAGAATTTACTTCTGTCATAAACTAACCTCTTAAAGTGAAATCCTCGGGTCTAAATATGTATAGACAATATCTGTCAACATATTTGCAATTAATATCATAATTGTAATAATCAACACCATTGCCATCACCATATTGATATCAAAGGAAAAAACGGCTTTAACGTAAAGTTGTCCCAACCCAGGCCAGTTAAAAACTGTTTCTGTAATTGGTGCACCCGCAAGAAGACCACCAATACTTAATCCCAAAAATGTTATTATGGGAAGCATCACATTTGGAAGGGCATGGTTCATGATAACTGAACGCTCAGATAAACCATTTGCTCTTGCTGAAAGTATATAATCCTCTCTCATAACCTCTAACATTGTCCCTCTTGTCAACCTTGCAAAGGTGGCCATGGTAGCAAACGCTAGAGTTAGAACTGGTAGAACTAAATGCCAGATAGAATCATAGGTATACCAGAAAAATATTTGAAAATAGTCCATCCACCATGATAAATTGGAATATTTTGACCCAATGTTTTGAGAAAAGAAAGACGATGGATCTGGTCCACAGACCCCACAATATCTCTCCTGTAATACAGGAACAAAATGTGCACCTCCATTTGGAAACCAGTTTAATCCAATTCCTCCAAAAATTAACAATGCAAGAATCCCCGTCACAAATATGGGCATGGAGAGACCTAACAGGGCTATCATAGAGACCAATGAATCAATGAAAGTCTGATGATAATACGCAGCAAGAACTCCAAGTAAAACACTTATTGTAAAGGCTATAATTAAAGAAATAACCTGCATTTTTAATGTCTCCCAAATGAAGGGACCTATTATACTTTGCACTGGTTGCTTAGAGATGTATGAGAGCCCATAATCGAAATGTAGGAAACCATAAGTCCAGGTCATAAATCTATCCCATAATGTGTATGGCTTATAAGTGACTGGGTCAATGAATCCGAAAAGAAGCTTTAGCCTTGTCGCTTGTTGATCTCTTCCAATTCTGATATTCCCGAGTAATAATTGAATGGGGTCAGTTATGGTGTTAGAAATAAAAAATGTAAACCAAGCGATGGCAATAAACATTAACATAATTGCAAAGACTCTTCTTATCGAAAAAATTACTATCCTATTTTCAAAAAAAGATTTCATATCCCCATATTTTAGGTAATACCAATAAATCAGTGGGGTATACAAACCGATTGTAATTCCAACGACCCAGTTATTATTAGTGAAGTTCATTACAAACCACAGAAAGCTTATAAGAAATATTAGAGTTCGTAAAGTAATGTGTGAGCTTGTTTTTTCTTTTATGACTATTGGAATTGAAAGATAAGAAAGAACGATAAGAAGAATGATTGAAAATTGAGATATAAGAAATGAATTACTTGATTGATTGTAGATTACGGTGTAGCCAGAACTTCCAAAAATGTTTTGAATTTGAAAACTCATTCCAGTAGTAAAGCCTCTAAAAAACTGAAATGTGGGTAAAAGTGAAAATTCATAAAATACTGTAGATAAACTCTTCCCAGAAATTATTCCTCCAAATGAGTTACTCATCCATCCAACAAATTGGTTGAAATATAAGAGAGGTGCAAAGTATAGGAATAATAAGATAGCCTCTAAAATTGCAAACCTTTTAACTATTTCAGATAAAGTAAGTGGTTCTTCATGGTCAGAGGCATCCATAATCAGCGTTGTATCATCCATTTCTTATTTCACAATTAAACTGTGCTTATAATGGTTATTACTAATGCATATTTTTTAGGGGTTTGATAAATTTAATGTTCTTCAATAAAATCTTTTAAGTTTATTTCGTGAGGTAAGAGGGCTCGCTCTACTTTGGGTTTTTTAATTTTTCTGATTCCCCCGATTGCAAGTCCACCGATCAAGGTAAAACCAAGAATGGAGTACACTAGCCCTAAGCCTGCTCCACCTTGAATTTTAACTGCTGCTAATGCACTATACTTGTCTAAGGTATGAATTGTGTTATTGGTTTTCAAGCTATAAATTTCTATTCTATTGTTTACCTTGTTTTCTCTTACAACTGGGTAGGTATGTTCTATGTTGAGAGAATTCGTCACAGGAAACAAAACGTAAGATTTAATATCCCCCTGGAAGTTTGTGTATTTTGCCATTGAAATATCAAAGGTAAATCTCCCAGTTGCTGAATCAAAAACATCTTTTATTGACCAAGTTAAATAAATATCATTACCTGAGGTATGAACACCTGTCATCGACCTTACTTCACGGTTATCTCTTGATGGATCAAACTTAACAGATGACCATTGATCCCGGGCCGTTAGTGAATTTGTTTCTGGCTTTACAGAAGTATCAGGAAGGTAAGTTGCCCAAGTGTTTCCAGAAAACCAAGAACCTCCAGCAATAAAAACTCCCTTATTTATTGGAAAGATAACCGGTCGGGTAAATGTAGATCCAATTGACTGATAATCATAGGCATCTGGAAAAATTACCGTTTTATATGTTTCTGGAGTACTGTTTAAGAATTGAGTAGGATTATTTGGAATCATTAAAAATTGGATATTAATTTGTCTAGCCAAATTTATCTTATTCGTAAAAGCTATGTAACTTGTACCATTAACAATTGTCATACCAGGATAATATACGTCTATCAGCTGCCTGCTTTTAGAGTAAAAACCTCCAATATGATTTCCTAATAAATCAAAATGCCTCCATTGTCCATTTAATAATGCTGCATAATGAATAGAAGTGTAACCTTGAACGTTAAATTGTGAGTTGAAATAGTCTTTTGAGTTTTGATTATATATTACAGAATAAACAATTCTGGGGGATCCACTGGCAGTAAGTGCAATATAAGGAGACATTGCATACCAGTTTGAAGGTGTTGTAATTGGAACAGACATCCAATTATTTATTCCCAAACGTTTTGCAAAAAATAAGGTGTAATTTTGAGTAACATAACTTGTATATATTGAACCATTGGAGGCTATTACAAAATTATAGTGATAAGGATAAACAGGGGTATCTGTAACATTTTCTGTATGTAGACTACCATTAGTTTGAAGAACTGCAAATTTAAAGATATGCTTGCCAGTTAAGTTTTCTCCACGAGGCTCATTTACGTTTAATGGACCAACAAGGTATGAAAAGAAAGTTTGACCATTGCTCCCATTTTTTAAATCCAATCGAGAACTGTTCGCTGGAACTTTAGTTAGAGCCTCACTCGAGAATTCCCTTAATTGTCCGTGGGTAGGAATTAAAGAAATAAAAAGCATAAATACTACAATGAATGCAGTTAACTTGAATTTCATAGACTTGCATTTTTTAAGAGATTAAAATAATTACTGTTAGAATTTAATTAATACTTAAATTTATGATTTACTTTCTAACTTTTCTTTTTAAAGTAATTGCAATAAATATCGACACAAATGTTACTATGAAAGGAACAAGTGATACCGGTGTTGGGGTTGAGGTAGTAGTGGTACCAGTCGGAGTACTTGAAGTTGTAGTTGTCGACTTAAAAGCCACATTACCCCATTCTAAGGAAGAGGTTGATAACAATAATGCGTCTATTCCTGTTAAGGTATCAGACCAGGCCCACTGGGATTTAGGGTATACAATTGGGATCACTGGTAAGTCCTGATGAATCAATTGTTGAACTTTAACTGCCCATTCTGTTCTCTTTACTGGATCTAAAGTTGACGTGTAATTGCTGATTGCGTTCTCAAGTGTTCTGTTGTTATAGTTATAGAAGTTTCCACCAACAGGTCTCCAGTTAGATTTCTCATATAATCCAGTTGGATCCCAGTCCAGACCCCAACCATAACCTACGAAGAAAACATCAAATCCTCCCTTATCGTATGATTTTGGAGGTACATCTGAACCAAATGTTCTAGGTTGAATATCACCCCAACCAGTGCTTACATGTTTAGTAACACCAATTCCGATCTTTGGTAATTCTGCTGCAAAGTTATCACTCCATTGATTTCTGGCTGGGTTTGTGTTGGGTGATAAAACAGTCACATTGAAAAAGAATTTGGGATAGACGCCTGTTTTATTATTAGGTGTTCCAAGTTTTGAATAGTCATAACCTGCCTTTGTCATCATCTCTTTTGCCATTGTTATATTGAATGGATCTGGTTTGATGTTTGCATCCCAGCCAAAAGCACTAGATGGCATGGTTGAAGCTGCTGGTTGTCCCAGACCCTGTAAGATCTGATTTGCAGCTAAGCTTCGATCAACTATTAATGACATAGCATGTCTAACGAGTCGTCCACGACTTGCATTCAGAGCAACAGAGTCACCAAATTTACTTGCTGGGCTGCCTGAGCCATTTCCAAAGTATGGGTTGAAGTGATTAAGTGAGATTTCTTGGTGAGCCGGGTCTCCAACGATTGTTGCTGTTATTCCTCTAACTAATTTCAATTCTGATGGGTAAGGAACATATTGAGAATCCATTAAATTGATGGTTCCAGATGCTAGAGCACCAAGAGCTGCTGCTTTGCTACTTACTTTTTGAAATACGATGGAGTCCAATTTAGTGTTTGCTGCATCCCAATAGTTTGTATCTTTTACAACAGTTACAACCATATTGGTAGTATCAATTTTTTGCACTTTGAATGGACCAGTGGAAGCTACATCTGAACCATCTGAAGCATCCCAGTTACAAACTGTAGCATTTTTTGTTGAAACACAGGAGTCATACCTACTTTGGAAATGACTTTTTTCAACAATTGTTGAAGCTAATAATCCTAGTGCAAATGCATAAGGTCTGGTTAAATTGAAAAAGACAGTTGATGAATCTATTTTACTCACAGATGAGTTTGTCATATATTGTGAGGCAATTGGATAAACACCTACATCAATTAGAGGGGTTAAACGAGCCTTAAAGCTAAAAACAACATCATCTGCCGTAATGGGAGTACCATCAGCAAATTTGAGGTTCGGCTTTAACTTTACTGTGAACTGTGTGCTATTTGCAGATACAGTTGGCATCGAAGCTGCTAAATCAGGCACCCAGTCTCGACTATTTGCTGCGCTTCTTTTAAAGAGCCCAGAAGTAACTGCAGAAAGCCATTGGGCAGTTGCGTAACTTTGAACTGTGAACGATGAAAACTCAGTGAAATCATATGGCAGAGCATAGATTAAAGTTTTCGAATTTTGGTTTAAAGAAGGGTTTGCAAACCCGAGCTGGATGATTGAAACACTGCTAACTAGAAGAAGAGCAGTGGTGATCATGAAATACAATTTTGTTTTACTTTTCATTTATATCATCCTCACGAAGAATTTTCAATATTTTGGTTTGAAATCCATCGCTAGTTATTGTGAATTTATTTGGAAGTTTATGAATTTATCCAGCAGAAATTTCTCAATTTTCAAATTCTGAGAATAAATCATGCATTTCTTCAAATCAATTTATTTGAGATTTTACCTTTTAATTAAAGATTTTAGCACTTTATTTTGATAATTAATGCCAATTTTTCCACAAATATCGTCGGTAAAATGCACAAATGAACTAAGAGTTAAAATGTAACAATTTGTTTAGTCTAGTAACAATTCTCCCAAAGTATATTGGTAAGTGTTTCAATATTATCTCATGTATGCGTACGAAAAGTCCTTAGGTGGGCTAAAGGTCTCCTTAATTGCTTGGACACTCACCCATCTGATAAGATTTAAATAGGAACCAGCTTTATCGTTAGTTCCTGATGCTCTTGCTCCACCAAATGGTTGTTGGCCGACTACAGCAGCAGTGGGTTTGTCATTGATATAAAAGTTTCCTGCGGCGTTTTTAAGGGTATGAGTCATGTATTTGATGACACTTCTCTCTTTTGCAAAAATCGAGCCTGTGAGAGCGTAAATTGAGGTAGTGTTACAAAGATTGAGTGCTTCATCAAATTTATTATCATCATATACATATACTGTAAGAACAGGGCCAAAAATCTCTTCTTGCATTGTTTTGAATTTAGGGTTTGTTGTCTCAACTATCGTTGGGGGGATGAAATATCCTCTGGAAGAATCAGCTTTTCCTTCAGTGATGACTTCTGCTTCTGTGGACTCCTCAACATAGGATATGTATGATGTGATTTTTTCATAGGCACTTGCATCAATGACTGCATTCATCATTGTAGTAACATCTTCAACATCCCCTTGTTTAAATTCTTTAAGCTCATCAAGCATAATTTTCTTGATTTCTGACCAGCGGGATTTTGGTACATACATTCTTGATGCTGCAGAACATTTCTGACCACAATATTCAAATGATGCTCGTAAAGCAGCTATTGCAACCTCTCTGGAATTAGCTGAGTTATGTACAAAAATAAAGTCTTTCCCGCCAGTTTCTCCAACTATTCTGGGGTAACTCTTATAGGTAGCTATATTTTCTCCAATAACCTTCCACATTTGATGAAATGTTGAAGTAGAACCTGTAAAATGAATACCAGCCAGATCTGGATGAGGCAATATAATCCTTCCAACCTCAGAACCCTTTCCTGGTAAGAAATTTATAACACCATTAGGTAACCCTGATTCTTCAAACAGTTCCATCAAGAAGTGGGCTGAATAGACAGCTGTAGATGCAGGTTTCCAAACAACTGTATTACCCATAATTGCTGGAGATGTCGGTAGATTACCAGCAATACTAGTGAAGTTAAAGGGTGTCACAGCAAAGACAAATCCTTCTAGTGGTCTATAGTTTACAGAATTCCACATCCCACGAGGGGAATATGGCTGATCTCTGTAAATTTCTTGCATATAATATGTGTTAAATCTGTAAAAATCTATCAACTCACAAGCGGAATCAATTTCAGCTTGGTAAATATTTTTTGACTGTCCCAACATTGTAGATGCATTCAACACTGGTCGATATTTCCCGGCTAGCAAATCAGCCATTTTTAAGAAAATAGCAGCCCGATCCTGCCAATCAAAAGATTCCCAGACTTCTTTTGCCTCCATAGCAGCCTCAATTGACATCAAGATATGCTCTTTACTAGCCTTTGAATAATACCCAAGCACATGCTGATGATCGTGAGGTATGACTATTTTTTCTTTTTCGTCAGAATATATTTTTTTTCCACCAATAACCAATGGGACTTCTATTTTCTGATTTTTGAGGGATTGAATCTCTGCCATCAGGGTTTTTAACTCAGGAGAATCTGGAAGATACCCCAGCACTGGCTCATTGGATGGTTTCGGTACACTTGGAATTAGATTCATTTGTTATCATTGGTTCTACAATAGTCATTTTATGAAACCTTTTAAATTACCCCTGACAGTTTGCTTAATTTTCTTTATCCATTAGTTCCTCATTAAGTTTAATCTTTTTGAGTTCATTATCAAAAATGATAACACCTTTTCCTATTTTTCCATCTATGTAGATAACAAGAGGATTCTCAGAATGAACCCACTTTATATATTCACCTTCCTTAATTGTTGCAAGTGTGTTTAACCTCTCCCAATCAATCTTTGACTCTTGATGATGAAAAGGAACAGAAAAGTAGCTCTTCTTACTCGATGTAATATTCAAAAAGAAATGTTGACCTGAGGATGCATCTACCTGAAAATTTTCCATACCATATTCAACTATGGATTGAGAATTGTCTATGTCATGCCATTGAACTGGGATGCCCAGGTAGGGATCCTGGGTTCCCCATCTCCCTGGTCCAAGCAAAATATATGGTTTTTCTGATCCCAAAAGCTTGTTAAATTTACTTACCTCATCTTTAATGTCAAAGGTGTGATTGGTACTAAAGGTCTCAGGTTTTACAAAAACCACATCAAAGATTTTTGAACGTTTCCCGTTTCCAAGTACTGTATCTGAGTATATTATTGAATTATCCACAAGTTTGGAAATATTTATGTCTACCTCTTCAAAATCAGTTATTAAAGGACGCATTTGTAACAAGTAGAAATTTAAATGAGTTTCATCAGGCCTTTGATCTAGTGTCACTGCATATTCAAATTCCACTTCACAACCAAAGCTCATCCTTCCAACTTGAATAATTGAGTTGAGTAGTTCAAGGAAAGGGACTTTGTTATATTTCAACAGGTATGCAAATGTTACAACTAATGGACCTTTCTCTTCTACTCGATCTATGATACGGTCGTTATGACCATCGTATGTAGAGGCTAACCAACTCAATCTCTTAGATGCTCTCAGCTTATCGATTGGGAGTTCTAGTAAATTTGAAAGTTGACCACGTTTAAAGTTTGAATCGGTCGAAGAGGTGTCTAAAGCAAAGAAATGTGTTTGAGAATTATCAAACATATCTTTCGTGTTCGAATACTGTGGTAGAATTCTTGGATATTTAGGACTAAATCTCAATGATTTATGTCCACTGGTAATCTGCTCTCCTAGACCCACTGCTATCTGACTTGTACCCTCTTCAGGCCTCATATATGAGACTGGATAGAAATTGTAGCTTTGACCAACACCTGCAAAATCTGGAAAAAATATATGATCTGTAAATTTTCCGACAATTTTTTGAATAATCACTGCCATTTTTTCAAGTTCTGGTTGTTGACCTGAGGATAGAAGATAACTTCGGGCAGTTTGGGTAAAAGTTGACATGTAGACCAATTTTACTGCTTTCTGTAAAGTTTCTGCTCTTGTCTTTGCTTTAGGATGGTTATTTGGTAACATAAATGTTGCATAAATCCCTGCGAATGGTTGAAATTGTGAATCCTCAAGTAAGCTAGAAGACCTTACTGCAAGAGGTGATTTGACTTTCCGGGAAAACACATTCAAAACTCGTAGTAAAGATTTAGGGAGTTTGGCATCTAAAAATTTGTTACGAAGCTCATCATCAGATAAATCCTTTAGAATAAGGTCCTCAAAGTGATTAATTTCAATGAACTCATCAAAGAACGAGGTGGTTAGTACTAAGGTTTTAGGCAGTTTCACAGAAATGTTTGAGAACCTGCTTGCCAGTTTGGTTTTGAAAATTAAATTGTTTAGGAATGCTAATCCTCTGCCCTTCCCACCAAGTGAACCACTTCCAGCTTTCATAAACGGCTTTAGTTCATAAAATGAATCAGGGTTAAATTCAGTGATGACTCCTTCTGTTTGTACCTCTTGTGTCATTTTAAAGAAATGGATCAAAAATTCTCTGATTTGTTCACCGTCATCAAACTGTTTAACTGAGATGTCACGTAGTTGATAGGCAAGATGAAATTCTCCACGTGTGAACAGCCAATTTGAAAAATCATTCCTCGATGCATGAAAAACTATTGACTCAACTGGTATCTTCTTTATTACACGAATAAACTCTCTTAGATCATGTGCTCTGGCGATTTCACGACCACTGGCTTCTGCACGAAACACAAAATCACCGAATCCGATGTAAAAGAGAAATCTTACAAGTGAGTGGAAAAACTTTTGTGACCTCTTATGAACAAACGAAATACCTAACTGTCTTGAACGATCCTGATTCTTTAATTCAGAAGATTGGAGTAATATTGGCATGTTTGGCAGTTGATCTCGTATAAATTCGGTTAAGTCGAAACCCGCTTCTAAATCTTTCTTACCATCTTTTGGAAAACCAACATCAGAAATCAGAGCAAGGAGGTTGTTTTTATAAATCGAAATTAGCTCTGTTGCTTCTTCATAAGTTCTTGCTAAAAGAATCTTAGGCCTCCCCCTATAAAGCAGCAGTTTGTGGACGTGATTGACTCCTTCAGCCATGATTTTACGAGTTTGCCTTAGGATTTCTCTATATAAAAGTGGGAGAAATCTTGAATAATAGCTGATAGAGTCTTCAATGACAAGAATTATTCTTACCAACCCATAATCTGCATCAAATGGGGCATTTATCCGATCTTCAATTAGTTTGATCATGGTAAAGAAGATCCCTGAATCACCAGTATATGTGAAAACTGCATCTACAGAACCTTGCTCTTCAATCGCAGGTAAATTTACCAATTCAGATGGGTTAGTAACTAACATAACAATTGAAATGACTGGAAATTCCTCTTTAATCATGTTTGCTATTTCAAATCCGTCGAGTCCTGAAATTCTCCTGGTAGTTATAACAAGATCAAACTTGTGCCTTCTCAATAGGTCTAAGGCCTCATCTAAATTCGAGACACGTGTGACTCGAGGGGGAGGTGAAGTTAATTTTAATTCACTGTACTCTGTGAAAAATTCTGTACCTTTTCCATCTTCTTCAATAATAAAATCATCATAAAGTGTTGAGATGAGAAGAACTTCCTTAACCTTAAATTTCATGAGATCATAAAACATGTCATACTTAGTCTCGTAATCATGTTGGACATCCTTAAAATTGAAGACCTCATCTCTGTAGGTTTGTTCTTTCATCAGTCAATTCTCAAAATCAGGCTTCTTATCTTTTTAGAATCTGTGTGGGAATAATGTGTTTAATTATTTTTCCAATATTAAGATGAATAACCATTATATTTAGACCTCACATGAATCTAGAGAGTAGCTTTACTTCTTGGTTATCATCATTATATTCTACTAACCCAGCATTTCTTAGGTCAAAAACCGCTTGCCTAACCTCCAATCCTCGTAGTCCAGAAGCTTTTGTTAGTTCATCTAATGTATAGATTTCTTTCTCCCCGTGAAGTATAAACAAGATACGTACATGAGACCCAGAATTGAATACTTCTCCTACTAGAACTAAATAAATGTCCAGAAGTTTTAATGCATCTAAATCTCTTTTGTCTTCAGTTTCGAGGTCTTTCAATTTTGTCAATGTCTCTTCCATCTGTTGATTAATCTTTTGAAATTTGGAGTTAAGGGTATCATTTTCAAATTGAAGTTCATCTATTTTTTTTTCGAGGGTCTGTACTTCAACCTTATGTGACTTTTTAAGTTCTGTCATCTCGTTATCAATCTCCACCCAGACTTGATTTAACTGGTTTATTAATCCAGAAATTTGACTTTGTCGTGTTTCACTCATCAAACAGTCTTAATTACACCCTATATTATTTTTGTTTATAATTGATAAATTATTTTATTAAATTTATGAAAATATGCACGAGCCGGGAATTTCGTAGTTTACACTATTTCGAACCCGGGCCCCCTGCGTTCTGCAAAAATTGGCAGGCAGGCATACTACCACTATACTACTCGTGCCCTGCTTCCGTAGAAGCAATTTTAATCTAAATGGAATTAACTTAAATTTTGTTATGTTGTACATTGATATTATCTAGTAATTCATTGTATGAAAAAAGGATAACTAACCCAATCTACCGTTTGAAATTCTTACAACTCTATCTGCATACCGTCTCAGTTCTTCATTATGTGTTGCAATAATGACAGCAGTTCCCAATCTGCATACCTTTTTCAATAGTCGCATAATTGTCTCTCCAGTTTCTTGATCCAAATTTCCTGTTGGTTCATCTGCGAATATTATCTTTGGTTCCTTCACTAGGGCTCTGGCAATTGCCACCCTTTGCTGTTCACCACCAGAAAGTTCCTTTGGAAAATGATTTTCCCTGTCATATAAATCCAATTGTCGTAAGGTTTTGAGAGATTTTGTTCGGAGCTCTCCACTATCCAATTTTGATGGGTACATGGGACTCTCAACATTCTCTACTGCAGTCATATGATCAATTAATTCCCAGCTTTGAAACACATAGCCAACTTCGTCCCTTCTGAAGGTAGTTAGCTCTTTATCAGTCAAAGTCGTAATTTCTTTGTCTTCATATTTAATTGACCCAGATGTGGGCTTTTCAAGTCCAGATAGAAGATGAAGCAATGTGGATTTCCCAGATCCAGAGGGTCCAAAAATTAGAACCATCTCAGCAGGGTCAATCTTAAAGTTAACTTCAGTCAGGGCATGCACCACTTCGGCTCGTCCTCTTTTGTAGGTCATTGAAAGGTTTTCCGCCTTTAATATATTTGTTAAACTCATTTTTTATCACCTATCCCTAAAGAGGTTCATTGGAGAAACTCTCAATGCCTTCCATGTAACGATCAGTATTCCAATGAGTGTAAATAAGACCACTATCAAGAATGATGCTAGTATCGATTCCCATCTTAATAAAGCTGATGTTCTGAAATTCCCAAGATCCTGAAGGCTTAAATAAATTAAGATCCCATTAACACTTAATATACCGACTATAAAACCAGAAAGAGATGTTGTGAGTATCTCACCAATAAGTGCTAATCGAATTGCATTATTTGAATAACCCATAGCTTTGAGAATCGCAACCTCTCTGCTTCTAAGTCTGGAAAGCAGATATGAATACATTGCAACGAGCACAGCACCTCCAATTAAACCGTAGAAGAAGGAAGAAAGATCTAGATTACTCTTTTCCTTCTTTTCTCTAATGGTGGACTGGGCTACTTGAACCCACTTCCCGAATTGGCTTGGTTGATTTAGAATAGTATCTGTTATCTTCTGTTTCAAATCAGCAACATGATCATAATCAGATGAGCTTGGAATTATTGGATTTTGGGTTTTCACAGTAATTGATGCAGAATACACATACACATTTGATGCACTTATACCGAAGGCTGCTATTAGCTTATCAAACCCAAAATCAGGTACAAACACCCATAAACTGTTCCTTTTACCACTTCCAAACTTAGCCCCATCAAATAGGCCAGAAACTGTAAAGGACACTTTAGGAACTGCATTTGTTGCATTGGGGGGGGTGTCCCAAACGCTAAATTTACTTCCTACTGCCACAGTGGAAGAGATAAAGACACCATTAGACTGTTGAACCTGAACATCCCCATATGGGATCAACGCTTGGTTGGTTGATGATGGAAAACTACCATCAATCACCAGAGAAGGATTAATCCAGGGATTTAACCAAGGGTTACTTAAATTCAGACTGAAAATTCTAAGATTGTTCCCAACATCGAAATATCTATACAAGACTGCATCCTGAATTGAGTAATTTACTTTCAGTACCCTAACTGCATCGATTAATTTGTTCCCTTCTGCTTGAGTCACTCCATAGGTTGTTGATTGTGTTAGGAACATACCTCTCTGATCCAAATAATTTGTGGTAACGTAAGAATCTAAGGTATTCACAAAAAAGGCCACAAACGTAGCAGTGAGACCAAACATAAGTAGAAAAACAATAAATCTTCTTTTATTTCGTGTGGTGAACCTGATAGATCGACGAAATACTCTGAGATTTCCCATCTTATACTCAAAATTGATAAGAAGTTAAAAAGTTTTAACTTTCCATTTAAAAAAAAACATAGTTTATACGCATTGCTTACCCTTTTATTACATTATCTTCCATAAGGTTAAACGAAATAATTCAAATATAATGTAACAAATTTTTACGAAATCTGATAATTTCTTAGCATAATTTATATAGTTAAAATAAAACTTCAAATTAGCTTTAAAAAAAATAGCAAAGGTGTCAGAATTATGTTTATAAAAAACGTAGTAAAATTTCTATTGGGATTAACTATATTTGCAGTTATATCCCTATTGTATGCATTGTTTAGTTCTCCTGGTGGATTTAAAATGGGGGGAATGCAGACCAGTACGTTTGACCTTTCAAAATGGTCTATTGTTCAATTCAGCTTATTTTCAATACAATTCGGTCTTGTTGTATTCTTAGTGATTTTATATTTTGGGTTTGCACGAAAATCTCTTGAAAATGAAGTCCCAGAAGAGACCCACAAAAAGATCGAAGTGTTTGAGAAAAAATATTTTTGGATCGCAATAAGCATTTTATTAGTTATGCTGCTTCTAACTGTCGCTATACCTCTCACGACAAATCAACTTGCACAGGCCAGAGATAATAGAACCAGAATTAGCTCATCGGATACTCTAATATACGCTCATGCGTTTCAGTTTGGGTTTGAATTTAAGACCAATGGAACTGGTTCAGTAACGAATAACACATGGATGCCCACATTGACATTAATTAAGGATAAACTCTATGAATTTGTTCTGTTTACCTCAGATACAACCCACGGGTTTGGAGTGTACTCACCACAGAACTTGCTTGTAGACCAATCACAAATTGTCCCTGGATATAACACGCACTTCCTGATGAAATTTACTGAGACAGGAGTATATACAATTAGATGTATGGAATATTGTGGAGCAGGGCATCAAATTATGGAAACCACAATCACAGTGGCTTGAGGTGAACAATATGGAAGAAAAAGATTTTATTAAAGAAGCAAAAGAATTATCAATTGGATATTTTATCACGGGTATTCTTGTACTCGGTTTAGCAGTACTCTTAGGATTTATCGCTAGAACATCTCAAAGTGGGATGTTTGTGATTTCCCCTAGCATGTTCTATACCCTAATTACTTTACATGGGATGCTGGCCTTCGTAGGATGGGGTACCTTCGTGGCGATGGGCTTAACTTGGTATACACTTGTCAAGGCATTAAATGCACCACTCCATAGTGTTAAACTAGTAAGATTTATTTATTGGAATTTTATGACTGGAGCAGCCATGTTGATAATCGGATCATTTTGGGGTGGTTTTGCAGGATCTTGGGTATTTTTATATCCTATTACGTTCCATGGAAATTGGCCTGCATGGGCATCATTTTTCTGGACCTTAGGTGTGATATTAGCTGGAGTTAGCATTATACTATATGGGTTAGAAATTCTACTCACAATCAGATCGGCTGGTTATTCACTTTGGGATTCATGGGGTTTTGAGTCATGGAAGAAGTCTGATGTCAACGATTACACTTTCCCAATTGCAGCTGTTCCATTATCAATCATTGGGATTGGTATGATAATTGCAACTATTCCTTTTGCATATCTCTTGATCTATCAATTACTTGAGATTTTAGGAGTTGTTGGAACTATGGACGCTCTTTTAGCAAAGAATTTGCTATGGTGGTTCGGTCATCCAGTTGTCTATCTTATTCTGTTCCCAGTCGTGGGTATGATATATCAAATGGTTCTTGATAACACAGGAAGAAAAAGACTAATTGGAGAAAGACTGACCAAATTAGGATGGTCTATTGCTTTCATTGTTCAAAATATTGTTGGCGCTCATCATATTTACATGGATCTTGTTCAATCAGCTTGGATTCCAATTTTCAGTCAAGTTTCAACATATGTTATTGTTTTACCATCTGTTGTATCCTTGTATGCTATTGTGGGTACGATCTTAATAGCTAAAATTGAATGGAACCTGATCACAAAATATTTGGTAACAACTATTATTTTCTGGTTTTTAGCAGGTATCTCTGGAATTATCCAAGCAACAATGGCATTTAATGTTTTTGTTCATAACTCGCTTTACATTGTTGCTCATTTCCACACAATGGCACTCTTAGGATTGAGTTCAATGCTCTTCGCAACTGGCTTTTATATAGTTCAAGATTATACTGGAGTTGACATCCAAAACAACAGATGGGCAAATGTCGGCTTTTGGAGTATTATGATTGGAGCGTTGAGTTTTACCAGTATGTGGTTTATCCAAGGAATGTGGGGTGGAATCAGAAGAGATGCCTTGTCAACACCTACAAACTTGACCATTCTAACTGACTTAAGCATTCCATTTATGTTATTAACCGTTTTTGGAATACTTGTAAATGTATACCTAGCTATTAGACCATTTGCAAATCTTAACCAAATAGATGTGTATCATGAAGAAAAAAACCCCTCAACTAATTAGATCAAATTAAGACTTCAAAGCTTATGTTTAGTTGGATATGTAAATGCATTATTTTATAATCAAGGTAATATGCTTCTCTATGAGGTATTTTTTGGCTCGATCTGTTATTTGAGAATTTGAAATAGACAGTGATTTTAAACCTGAGAGAACTTCAAAGTCTTCTTGATCTAATTTTCTATCAAAGGGGTTATTTGACAATAACAGTACATGTAGATTACTTAATGATGAAAGCCTCTCCACTAACTGCTTTGTTTGAGAAATCTGATTTGACTCAAGAGAAAGTAATTCTAAGTTCGATAATAAACTGAAATCACTAGGGAGCTGCTGAAGGTAATTGTTGTTTAAATGTACCATCAATAAATTTCTTAATTGACAAATACTTTGAGGTAATTCAAAAAGTCGATTATAAGAGATTGCTAAAGCCTTGAGTTTAATTAACTCTTTAATTTTGGTCGGTAATATTGTAATATTGTTTCTGCTTAAAATTAATGTTTCCAGCGAGTGAAATTTGAACAGTTCAGGAGGAATTTCTTTTAACTTAAAATTCATTAAATTCAAAAACTTTTGGTCACCATGAGCAAAATTCTCACCTAGAGGATATTTTCTGTTTCCTTTCTTTATTTTTACTGTGATTTCATCAGAATTGTGATGTTGAGTAGAAATGGGATCAATTACTATTAACTTTTTACCATTCAATGTTTTTGGGAGATGGAAATATTGAATCTGATCTACGATGATTTGCTTTAGCTTAGTAAGGTTGCTAAGGTCAGGGACAAACACAAATTTATTGTGATTAATTTTTAGTATCTCTAATTTTTTAAGTAGAAGAACATTTTCAGGGAAAGTTTCAAGATTGTTATGTGATAGGTCGATCTCAACCAAGTTTTTATAATACTGGATTTCGGGTGGGAGGGATTTAAGTTTGTTTCCCGATACCAAGAGAACCTTTAATTTTTCCAATAAGGTTGTTGAAAGAGAGAATTCAGTCAAGTTCTGATTTTCTAAATTTAGTTCTTCATTTGAAATTAAAATGATGTTTTCTTCTTCTATAAGTTTTATTGTCAACAATACCTATACTAAGAGTAGTTTTATAGATTTTAAGTCTTCTCATGAAAATACTACATTTGGGTAATATGGGGCTTCTAACTCAACTATTCAATCAATCAAATAATTTAAAGATTATGCAAATATGTTTTTTATGCGTAAGCCGGGAAATTCGGAAATTTGAATTTCTATCGAACCCGGAACTAGAGCTTCCTTTGAAATAATTCTTGGAAGGCTCCCATGATGGCCATTTCACCACTTACGCAAGAATGGCTAAATTAAGTCTAATGTTAACCTTTTTTAATTTTTCATTAGCATTCAGGTAAAGATTAAATTTATGTGAAAACACTGTTTGTTAATCTACCAGAAGCAGCTCCATAGGCTTTTTCACTCATATTTAACTTTTTAACAAATAATTCTTTTGTATTAGGTTGCAAAAAGATATCCCTCATCTGTATAGTTTGTTCAACGAGGTTAGTTAAGCCTTCAACCGCATTTTTAATAACAAGATCATTTTCTAGAGCATCTGGTAACCAATCAAAAAAAGATGTAGCCTTAGGAGAAACCGGGAGATAGGAAATAGACTTATGCTTCCCAAAAATTCCAGACTTATCCAGTTTTTTTAGATTTGTTGGTAAGACAACAGGAGGGATCGTAATTGTGGCTAAATCATTTCCATTGTTATTTACGTATTGAAAGAGGTAAAACGGGATATAAAGGGTTAGAAAATCTCCAGGCGACCTAGTTTTAAGCTCTTCTGATGCAAGGGTTGGAGCACCTTCCATACTAATTTTCTTCTCCAATTCTTTCTTCCACTTTAGTTTTTTATCTGAATATTCATCCAATTTTGTTTTTGAAGCCGTCACTTTTGATTCTAGATCTGCTAACTCAGTTTGACTTCTCGTCAAGCCTTGTTCATACTCCATTTTTATTGCTTCAATGTCTTGTTGAGCCTTTTTTTCAAGGTCTTGTTTTTCCATCAAAAAATCGGCATCCAAATCAGCAGAAGTATTTTGAGTTGAAGTTACATTGCGTCTTGCAGTGTGAAGATCATTAAAAAATACATCAGTTGCATCTTTGAGTTCCTCAATGAGTTTTTGTGCTTGGAGTATTGGATCATTCTTGGTATCCTTCTCTAAAGCTTCAAATGCACCTAAGAGTTTTACGATCTCTTTTCCATCTTTAACTATATTTCTTCCAACAATCTTTTGAAAGGTTGCAAGGTTTGACTGTTTCTTTTTATCTAGATCTTTTTCGAGTACACTTATTGACTTTTCAAGGTCTGACTGTCTGCTTTTGATTTTGGAGGCCTCAGTAGCTTTTATGGTTTTTAATTCCTGTGTCCAAAAAGCCATTTTCTCTTTAAGAGTGCTCTCTTGATCTGAAACATTTTTTTGAAATGCCTCTTCAATAATTGCAAGCCTAGAGTCAATTTCTTTACCAAGGGTTGCTTGATCCAAAATTGTGGTGTTAATTGCCTTTATGTCTGCTTTTATCTCATTAAGTGGTCTTCGTGAGGGCAAGGGAGTAAATTCCCAATTACCTGAAACTCTTGGTGCTGCAAGGAGTGCATTTAATATTGTTAACTCCTCTCTACTCACTCCACCTTTTAACACCTCATAATCGACCTTAAGATTCATGATTTTCTTGTAAATCTGATTAAGCTCAAGGTTTTTTTGGTTATCTACAAATGTTCTTAGCTCTTGGTTGGAGACCAGATTTGTCGTTGGAATTCTAATTTCTCGGTTACTTGAAGGGTTAATAGCCAAATATCCACCTGATCTGGTTTGAGAAAGAAATATAGGAATTGAAGTTTTAGAGATCCGTGTAACTTTTTCGTATTTCTTAATTGATTTGTCTCCATAAAAATCAGTTGCTAGAATTAACATACCAACCGTCTCTGCAACCTGATCCTCCTGGTTTGAGAGTTGTGACTGATGAAATTTTACTTTGATGTCCTGTGAGTCTGCCATAATAATATCAACTAAGTATAGATAAGTCTATGAGTAAATCCATATAAGAATTACGGAGAGGCATTAATTCAATTCTTAATAGTAAATGCAAAGAAAGTATTCTATCAAATTACTTGTCTTTTTGTTCAACAATTTTTTTAAGTCAACTTAACATTTTCATTTTTTCAACTTACTTAATTGACTTTTTCGAATTTAAAATTGATTAAGTTTTTATGCACATAAATCATTCGAATGATAATGATCAATCAAATTAAACTACCTCATCCAATGAAGAGGTTTACCTCTCTTTCTGAAATTGAGGACAGTGAATTGATTGACAAATTCCCTGCATTATTGAGAGAGCTTGAAAGTCTAAAGTTGCTTGTTGCAGAATTAAGGCTCTCAGGACAATCTAATAAACCAAGGAACAAAATCAACAAAAACTTAAGTGATAAGATCTTTTATAACTTTGGAATTTCTCAAGGTCATATAATTGAACTTAATATCAATTTTGATTTTGATTATATCCCCGACCACCTTTGGAATCTTGAACATCTTGAGAAATTAACCTTACAAGGAGTCTGTGGGAATTCTTGTGGAAATTTTGCACGGTTAAAAAATCTCAAAAGTCTTGGCGTATTCTTTACCAACAAGGATAGGAACCACCGTAGAATTGTATTTCCCGAAAACTTACAGAATTTATTGATGGTAAATGTAGACGTCAGAGAAAATCCACCAGAATTTAAGAACCTGAATAGTTTATCCAAGATCATTTTCAGAAAAGTTATTGGAGTTGAGAATATATTAAACCTAGGTGAGCTAACAAACTTATCTCATTTAGACATAGGGGAAAACAACGTTGAAAACATACCTGAGTCAGTTTTCAATAGTTTTAAAAATTTAAAGGTTCTAAAAGCCGATACAAACAGCATTAAACATATCTCTGAAAATATAAAAAATCTAGAGAAATTGAGAGTTTTAGATTTGGATAACAATTTGTTCACTCATTTTCCAAGAGAAATTACCAAATTAAGTAACCTAAGAGAATTATACATTTCCAACAATGCCATTCAACATATTCCAAGAAGCATTGAAAGATTAAAACGACTGGAAATTTTAAATTTAGCAGACAACAAAATTAGAAGTTTACCTGATGAGTTTGTTGAATTGATAGGTCTAAAAAGGGTGTTTCTGCAAAATAATAAATTGGTTGAGCTTCCAGAGTTAGTTGGAAAGCTCACAAACCTTGAACGTGCTTATTTCAACTCAAACACTATTACCCAAATTCCCAAATCACTGTTCAAAATTCCAAACCTAAAAATATTAAACATCTCATCTAACAGACTGGTTTATTCAAGAGAAGAAGTTAAATCTTTCCCCAAGCATATTTATATCACTTTTTAAGTTCAGACCTTCAATTATTATGTTAACAAATAGAACAATTCTTAATAATCGAAAAGATAGAGAACTAGAAGATGGCTCAGACAAAACCTAAATTGGAACAAAAAACCAAAAATTTGAGCATTGAAAGAAACGAGGGAACTGTTCTCGACCTGAACTGGATAAATTCCATTCGTGTAAATAAAAGTGCGGTTGAACGAAGGGCAAGCAGTCTTACTAAAAGGAGATCTGTCAAGAAAGATTGGCAGATCGCATGGCTCTTGAAGGCAGTAACTTGTATAGATTTAACCACACTCTCAGGAGACGATACCGAGGGGAAGATCAAACGACTTTGTACTAAGGCCAAGGTACCTATAAGAAAAGAAATTTTAGAAAAATTATCCATCAATTCTAAAAGTTTTCACACTGGAGCTGTTTGTGTGTATCCCGAGTTTATTTCAGAAGCATCAGAAGAGGTAAAGGGTGCTGGTATCCCAGTTGCAGCAGTTTCAACAGGTTTTCCAGCCGGACATATTCCTTTTGATCTGAAGTTAAAAGATATAGAATACTGTGTTGCAAATGGTGCTGACGAAATAGACATTGTGATAAACAGAAAGCTAGTTCTTCAGGGAAAATGGAAGGAGCTCTACGAAGAAGTTTCAGCATTTAGAATTGCCTGTGGAGATGCTCACATGAAAACTATATTAGCAACTGGAGAGTTGGGGACGTTAAGAAATGTTGCTAAAGCCTCTGTTGTCTGTATGATGGCTGGAGCAGATTTTATCAAAACATCAACAGGAAAAGAAACAGAAAACGCAACATTACCTGTGAGCCTTGTGATGGTTAGAATGATTCGTGAATTTTACAAAAAAACGGGGTATAAGGTTGGTTTCAAACCTGCGGGAGGTATAAAAACTGCAAAACAAAGTATTCAATGGCTTATTCTCATAAAAGAGGAGCTGGGGGATGAATGGTTAACTCCAAAATTGTTTAGGTTTGGAGCAAGTAGCCTTTTGGCTGACATTGAAAGACAGTTAGAATATCATGTTGAGGGATTCTATTCTGCTGCAAACAGGAATCCGGTGAGTTAAATGGCAATACAAGAGATTATTGATAAAATGGATTATGGGGTTGCCCCAGAAAATGAAAAAGAGGCCCATAAGTGGTTAGAAAGTTTTGACAGAAAATTTAAACTGTACATTGATGGCAAGTGGATAGAACCAACAGATAAACAATATTTCGAAGTTTTTACTCCTCGTTCTGGAGAATTACTCGCAAATGTGGCACAGGCAGGAGAAGATGACGTGGAAAAAGCTGTGCTAGCAGCTGAAAAAGGGTTGAAAGCTTGGAGAAAGTTCAGTTCACATGATAGAGCAAAGATGTTATATGCTATAGCCAGGCATATTCAAAAACATTCTAGATTACTAGCTGTTTTAGAGTCATTAGATAACGGTAAACCAATTAGAGAAACAAGAGATATTGATATTCCCCTGGTTGCAAGGCATTTTTACTATCATGCGGGTTGGGCTCAACTGAAAGATAGAAGATTCAATGATTATGAGGAGATCGGAATAATCGGACAAATTATTCCATGGAACTTCCCTACCCTGATGCTTTCCTGGAAGATAGCACCAGCACTAGCAATGGGTAATGTGGTAATATTAAAACCTGCTGAGTTTACTCCACTCACAGCATTGTTTTTCGCACAAATTTGTCAGGAGGTAGGATTACCTGACGGGGTTGTGAACATTCTAACCGGTGATGGAGAAACTGGTGCCTTATTGGTGAATCATCCAAAAATAAAGAAAATAGCTTTCACTGGTTCAACAGAAGTCGGTAAAATCATTCGAAATGTTACTGCAGGAACAGGGAAAAAGCTTTCACTTGAGTTGGGAGGAAAATCTCCCTTTGTGGTTTTTGAAGATGCTGATTTAGATAGTGCTGTAGAAGGATTAATTGATGGTATTTGGTTTAACCAAGGACAGGTCTGCTGTGCGGGTTCAAGGTTACTGGTTCAAGAAAGTGTTGCAGAGAAATTTATTTCGAAAGTTAAAGAGAGAATCGAGAAATTGAGAATAGGAGACCCACTGGATAAGAGCACCGATATTGGAGCTATAGTTGATAAGATTCAACTTGAAAGAATACAG
The DNA here is from genome assembly GCA_030149205.1 of Candidatus Heimdallarchaeota archaeon. Lineage (GTDB taxonomy): Archaea > Asgardarchaeota > Heimdallarchaeia > Heimdallarchaeales > Kariarchaeaceae > WAKA01. Next base: position 443,977 of record JASBSB010000006.1, read on the forward strand.
GAATACATCGAAATTGGAAAAAATGAGGGAAAAATATTCCAACCTAACATTAAACTTCCAAAAGGTGGGTGGTACTGTCCACCGACATTATTCACAGAAGTTGGAACTAGTGCAGTTATTGCGCAAGAGGAGATTTTTGGACCTGTCCTTGTAAGCATGACTTTCCGAACTCCAAAAGAGGCTGTCTTATTGGCAAACAACACTCGATACGGTCTTGCTGCAACAGTTTGGTCTGAGAACATTAATCTTGCATTGGATGTTGCATCTCAAATCTTAGCCGGGACAGTTTGGATAAATTCAACAAACCTTTTCGATGCAGCTTCAGGATTTGGAGGATACAGAGAATCAGGATATGGAAGAGAAGGGGGTATTGAAGGTTTAAAAGAATATCTAACTCCGAAGTGGAAAGGTAAGACAAAGTCTAGAGTTTATAAAGAAGACAACACACTCCCTCCAAAACCTAAGAAGTCCAAAGAAATACTAATAGATCGAACACCGAAATTATATATAGGAGGAAAACAAGTTAGACCCGATGGGGGATACAGTGTAACAATAAATGATATCTGGGGTGATTATTTCGGAGAGGTTGGGAAGGGGAACAGAAAAGACATCAGAAACGCTGTAGAAGCTGCTGAGAAGGGAATAAAATGGAAAAGGTTCACAGCACATGCACGGTCTCAAGTCTTGTATTTTATCGCTGAGAATTTACAGCAAAGAAAAAACCAATTTTTGGAAACGCTGCAAAGAATTTCTGGATATTCTGAGGAAGAGGCAGTAAAGGAATTTGAACTATCCATTGAAAGAATCTTCATTTACGCAGGTCTTGCAGACAAATTTGATGGACTCGTCCATACACCACCCTTTAGAAACGTTACACTAGCTATGAATGAACCTTTGGGAGTGATAGGAATTGTTTGTCCGGAGAAAAACCCACTTTTGGGATTCGTTTCAACTGTCTTCCCAGCCCTAGCAATGGGAAACAGAGCAGTGTGTATACCTAGTGAACAAAACCCCTTTGTTGTTACAGATTTTTATCAGGTTCTAGAAACATCAGATCTACCTGAAGGATCTTTGAACATAGTCACTGGTTCAAAAGATGAGCTAGTTGATGTGTTAAGCAAACATGCCGGAGTAGATGGAATTTGGAACCTTGGGAATCCTCAACTAAATGAACTTGTTGAAAAAAACTCCTCAACCAACATGAAAAGGGTATTCACAGATTATATTGAAAGAGATTGGTTCAATATGACTGAAGGTGAGTCATCTGAATTTCTTCAAGAAGCGACCCAAGTAAAAAACATCTGGGTCCCCTACGGAGAATAATTTTTACTGTTTTTAAAGAGAAAAGTTATAGTTAAATAATACATAGTATTTTATTTACTAGGTGATAAAGATGTCATTCCGGTCAAAGGTTTATCAAGTTAAGGGTGATAAAAGTCTGTTTCGGATTGCAATGTACGACAGCAATGAGATGGAGAGAGAAACTGCTGCGTACAATATTGAGGATGAGAATTATTTAAAAGACCTATACTTAAGAAGCGAAGACGAATTTGTAAGAGTAATTGCGATTTCTCGGATTAAAGACCCTAAAATAGCCGAAGAACTAATAGAAAATTTGCACAACCCAGAAGACCTTGGATATATTATCCAGAAAGTTAAAAACGAACAAATTCTTGAAAAGCTAATTCAGAACAGTCCTGTAGATATTCAACGTGAAATAGTGAAATCACTGAAGAAAGCAAAGGTCTTAAAACACATTGCACTTAATAATCCTGACAGCATTGTACGAAAAAGAGCTACTGAACGCATAAAAAATCAAAGAGTACTAAAGAAACTTGTACTCTCCGATCCATCAATTTTGGTTAGACAAACTGCACTTGAGAAAATCTCATCTAAAGCTTTACTTCGAGAACTTGAGGGAAAAACAAACGGTAATTCACAAAACCATCAATTTAACAATTCAGGAAATACAACTACTGCATAATAATCTTCATCTTTGGAATCACAGACCAACCCAATCAATACCTCTATGTCTTAATTCTTTGATGAATAAGTCTGAGGGAACAATTGACTCACCAGGAAGAACACCTTTAGAATTGATTTTCCCATCAGCAATAAATATCGCAATTATACTTATAGAATAACCTGTAGTTCTCTCCATTGCTGAAATTTTATTAGTGCTGTCATATAAATCGATCAGATCATATGTTTCTTCCTGTGAATTTCCGTTCTTGTTACCCGAGATTTTAATTCGGGCTATAACTGCATCCTCTTTATTTTTTGGTAAGTGCTCTTCTAAGAGTCTTTCTGTAGCTTGCCTTGGGTTTATTCCTAAGTTTTTATGAGTCAAATCATCCAGAAATCCAAATTCCTTTAAAAATCTAAAAAATTGAAAATGTCCGGGGTATCTCAGCGTCTTATATTCTAATGTCTCTATCTTCCCCTCATAGAGAGTAGGTAAAGATGAAGTTCCTCCTGCAGTGTGATATGCCTCAAGTTCACCCCAGGGTGAATCAAATTTGAGAACCTCTCCTTCTGTTAATGAAGGTATCTCTTGAATCTTTCCACCTCTAAGGACAACAGATTTTTCAAGATATTCGTTTGTTAATCCTCTTATCGAAAAAACCTGCTGATACTTTAAAATAGATTCTGGTCTTTGTGGAAGTCCACCTACATATAGACTGCAAGTTTGAACACTTTCAAATGATGAGATTAAATGATTAGCGATAATATTTACCATCCCTGGTGCAAGACCACAATCAGGAATAATTGTGATGTTTGCCTTTTTTGCCTCTTCATCAAGTAAATGTTGTTTTTTTACGATGTTTGGATTCCCACCTAAATCAACAAATGAAAAGTTATTTTCTATACAAAATTCCGAAAGAATCAGATTAAACTTGTAATCTATTGCTCCAATAACCACAGATACGTTATGTTTATTGAGCAACTTCCCAAGGTCATCAAAAACGTCTGAGGGGAATTCCGTACTTAGCGTAAATTGGAACAACTGTAATCTATCTTCATACCTTTTTAGTTTTGATTCTGTTAGTTTTATTTGTTCAGGATGGTATTCAATTCCAATCACATTTTTATTGGAATTGGTCAGAAGATCATAGCAAATTGCTCTGCCCATAAGTCCTAAGCCTAAGACTGAAAAATTACCCATAAGAGTGAGTAAGTAAATTATGTCTTAAAATATTTGTTTACATGCTATAATTAGATCCAAAACTTCTGTATGAGAGTGAGGTAAACCAAGAAAATTCAAATTTAAATGTATAAACAAACCATTACCAAACAAAAAATTTCTATTATTTACAAATTTAGTAACTTCATGGGAATTCACCTGACTCAAAATCTTACTTTAAATTTATACAATGATATTATTCGGATTTGGGATGAAGTAGATCTTCCTTACAAACCAAAAGGAAGAGATTCGTTTGTAAATTTGCAACAAAGGTTAAAGCATACCCCAACATGGATAATGTTTTCTGTTAAGTCAGATCCTAAACAAATAAAAATAGAAACTAGCCCAGATGAAATTGACAATTTTCTCCCCCTTCAAGGTGTGGTGATTGTTAGTCATGATGGTCAGCGTGGATGGATTAATAGACTAGCAGTTGGGAAAAGCTTTCAGAGAATGGGAATCGCTAGTTTACTGGTTGAGAAATCAGAAGAATTTCTAAGAACTCAACAAATTTACCTATTTGCAGCCTTAATAGAGGATGATAATAGAACATCAAAGCTTCTGTTTTCGAAATTGAAATTTACTGAACATCAAGACATAATCTATTTCTCAAAGAGAGATTTTCCAGATATCTAATATAAGGTGAAAGAGATATATGACACTTACAATCATCTACCATCAATTTAAGCATAACCATGAGATTTTTTTTGAGCAGACGGAATTACCTCATGCTTTAAACCCATTCTCAAAATTCTTATTGATTGTGGATTTTCATTCCTGCTTTCAAGGTTTTAATGTTCAATTTGGATAAATACTGGTGGTTCAATTCCAAAAGACTTTGTTGCGAGAACATATAGGCAGAAATTTTTAAAGTCCATTGGTGTTTTATGTAATTTAATAAATTCTCAGTACTTTACACTCTCTGAAATTTAATTTTTAAATTGAAAATGAATCTAAGGTTTTCTCCCTTGTGTAAAGCCTGTGTTTGGTGAAATGTCCAAGATTTGTTAGACTTCCACACCCTATTCGATTAATATTACAAATTCCAGGTAAAACCAGTTGCTTTTTCCGATAAAGTCCACAACCTCTCTGCTACTGGTTTATCCAATGCATGTGGTTCTAATTTACATTCACCCACAGGTCCGACCCAATTACTTCTTCCAGTAGGACCATAGAAACCTTTCTGATCCAAATTAGGTTCTGAAGCACACATGACTAAGGGATAGGAACCTTTTTCTGCAGATTGTGTAAAGGGATACATCAGAAGAAAAGCAACCCTCATCATTAAACTACCACTGTTTTGATCAGCGAAGTTCTAGAACTTCCTGGATGACAGGCATAAACTTTAACATCACTTTTGCCAGCTTTCTGCAGTCTGTCCTGTAATTCATAGACGGACATGATCTGAGCCAATTTGCTCTGGCTATAGGCATTATTACCACTATAGTCTTTGTCCCAGTTCATATCATCAAACTTGATTGTTTTAATCCCCCATTTATAACCTTCACTTCCTACAGTCACGATCCGGCCTTTTGATTTTTCAATTAACGGAAAAAGCAAACCCTGTAGTAGGAAATGACCATAGTAATTCACACCAAGCTGGCTTTCAAATCCATCAACAGTGATTTGTTGGTTGGGTATCTGGGCTATGGCAGCATTACAAATTAGTGCATCAATACGAGTTAGTTTTTCTAATATTTCTTCAGCAGCTTGCCTTACAGAAGACAAATCTGCCAGATCCATACGAATAAAAGATACATCGATCTTTTCACCTAACTCTCTTTTTAACTCTGAGATGGAATCAGTAGATTTTTGTGGGTTACGGTTTAACATAACCAATTGTGCACCCTTGGAAAGAAGTATTTTTGATGCCTCAAATCCTGTGCCACTATTTGCACCAGTTATTAAATAAGTTTTCCCTTCAAGGGAACCAAGTCGCTCTGGTGTCCACCCCTTTTTTCCGAATTTTTTATCACTATTCATATGCAATTTATTGTCACTCATAATACGCTTGTCTCCTTTGTATAGGTCAAATCGATCAATTCAACTTGTTTAAGACAGAATAAAATCAATTTAATAAAAACAACTTAATAGAGTTTATTAAAAATATTTCCCTCAAATAAAACAACTTATAGTTTTAACTTTTATATATTATAAGGAGAGAGGTCTATTATGTTACAGAAGTATGGTTTGAGCAACTATGAAAACAAAGTTTATCTCAAAATGCTGGAACTGGGTAAGGAAGATGCGAAAACCATATCTAAATTATCTGAAGTTCCTCAGGGAAGAATTTATGATATTTTGGAGTCCCTAATTGATAAGCAGCTTGTATTTCAAAAATCAGGAAGGCCAAGGACCTATGAGGCAGTTGATCCAGAGACGGGAATAAATCTTCTGATTAACAAAAGGGAAACAGAATTGAAAAAAATGAAAGCAACATCTACTGAAGAGATCAAAGAATTAGTTGGAAAATATCGTTCTCAGACTAGAGATAAATTATCTTGGAAAGTAGCCATTGGTGATGAAATCAAGGAAGAGTTCGCAGAATTATTGGCTAAGGCTAAACATGAAATTCTATCATATGTTGACGTGACCTCACAATACGATGGAATGAGAAATGAGTTATATCAGATCAATCATATATTGTCGAAACTTCAAAGCAAAGGAATTAAACTAAAAATAATTATAGGCATTGAAGTTATTGAGGCTTTAAATCATATACAGCATAATGATCCAGAGTTCTTTAAGATCCTTGACGCATATGATATTAGAATAACTCAAACTATAACAACCCCATTTTTTATCTTGGATGGTCAAAAATTATTGTTAAAAATATCACAACCTACTAAAAGAACTGTGCCTTTGGCTGCCCTTTACATAGATGAACCAAAATTGGGAGAGTCAATGAAACGTGAGTTTAATGAAATGTGGGAGAATGGAGAGGAAATTGAGATGAGATTACAATTTAAACAAACCACAAAGCATTTGTGACTAAGGGAAAATGCTTCTCACCTCTGATTGGAAAAAGATGTTATAATTATAAATTTGAATTCTTAGCCATTCTTTTTTATCTTTTTTATCTTTTTTAATTTGTCACCAAGCTATCTGAACTAGAAATATCAACTTCAGTGATTTAAGATTAAATAAAATTGATACAATACCTTTGAGAGTTAACTTACATATTAAATAAAAGTGGCAGTGATCTCTTCCAAAGTTTCTCCGAAACTCTCAATCATGACATCAATTACCTTCAGTTATAATTCTATTTCCTCATTAGCGTAATTCATCGTATCTAAAACAAGAGATAATGTGATCGTTTACCATACCTGTTGCCTGCATAAATGCATAGCAGATTGTAGGCCCTACAAATTTAAACCCTCTCTTCTTTAGTTCCTTGCTCATTTTAGTTGATTCTGGAGTGTTAGCAGGACTCTCGTCCTGATGTTCCCAGGAGTTTACTATTGTTTCATGACCAGTAAAAGACCAGATGAATCTATCGAATGAACCAAATTCATCTACTACCTCCAAATATTTCTGTGCATTAATACGGAATGCTTCTACTTTTAACCTATTTCGTATTATGCTTGTGTCTGTTAATATCATTTTTAATTTTGGATCTGAATATGCAGAAATTTTATAGGGATCAAAATTTTCAAATACCTTACTGTATGATTCTCTTCTCTTAAGTATTGATAACCAAGTTAATCCTGCTTGTGCGCCCTCGAGTAACAAAAATTCAAATAATTTTTTATCATCATGGAGAGGCACTCCCCACTCATAGTCATGATATTCAGTCATTAATTCATGTGAATTTGCCCAATCACATCTTTTCATTAACAATTGTCTCTGTTAATCTTAATAAGGTTGAAGATGCAAGGGCGAATTGACTAATTTAAGAAACCGATTTGCTAGCATTAACAGGTGTATCTTCCACTGATGATTTTATTCCCAGTCTCTCTCCAGTTTCAGCATCAAACATTAGCAGGCTTTCTGCAGGAATATGGACTGAAAGTGGAACCCCTAATGCGAGTTCATCGATCTTTTTGATATTTTCCTCCTCATTTATAATAAAGACATTTCCATTTTCTTGTTCAACCTCGAGTTGAACATATGTACCCATAAATGATTTATGTTTTACAATGCCTGAAAGGGTGTTTTTAGTATCCTTTGGTTCGAGAACAAACGGGTCAAACCTACACATGAGCTTCACTTTCTTTTTAAGATAAGAGGAGTCGCTATAAGGAAGAACTAGTTCTAACTTTTCCCCACTTGAGAGTTCGACCTTACAAGTTCCTGAATTGATACTTTCCACAGAACCTTCAAAGATGTTGTTTTCTCCTATGAATGTTGCGACAAAAAGATGATGAGGATCATGAAATATTTGAAATGGCGTTCCTATCTGTATTATTTCTCCCTCATTTAAAACTGCGATTCTATCAGAAATGGCCAATGCCTCTGTTTGATCATGGGTGACATAAACCACGGTGACACCTAAGGTCTTTGAAACGTCTCTGATCTCTTTTCGTAATTCAACTCTTAATTTATAGTCCAAGTTTGAAAGTGGTTCATCACATAACAAAACCAGAGGTTCAATTGCCAAAGCCCTTGCCAGTGCGACCCTTTGCTGTTGACCTCCAGAGAGTTGTGTTGGATATTTATCACCCTGATTTGGGAGATGAACAAGATCTAACAGCTCATTAACCTTGGAAAGTATGAAAGATTTTGGTTTTTTTCTTAGTTTTAATCCAAACCCTATATTCTCTGAAACAGTCATATGCGGCCATAGTGCGTAATTTTGAAAGATCATCCCCATATCACGTTTTCTGGGTGGTAAATTGGTGATTTCTTTATTCCCAAGAATTATTGAACCAACCTTTGGAGTAATAAATCCTGCCACAGCTCTTAAAATAGTTGTTTTACCACAACCACTAGGACCAAGTAAGGTCAAGATTTCTCCGTTCTCAATATCAAGATTGATTCCTTTAACAGCATGAAAGTCGTCATAATAAATGTGTATGTTTTGTAAATTTAGTTCTACCATATTGTTCACCTATATACCTGTAAGTGCCTCTGCACGATTCCTCAGAAGTAGATTTGTTACCATTAAACTAACTGCCTGGATCATCATCAGCAAAACCCCAACAGCAGCAAATACACCTAACTTCCCAGCAGAGATATCTGCAAGTTTCCATACAAGATTACCATATCTACTGTCAGAAATAAGAATTAGCGTGGTACTGACCTCACTCATGATGTATACCAAAGAAACCAAGGCACCACCCACTATGTTTAGAATTATTAATGGAATAATTATTCTTGCGAGAACTCTGGGCTTAGAAGCTCCTAAGTTTAATGCTGCTTCTTCAAGAACCTCATCAGTTTGTTGCAACCCTGAATAGACAGAACGAACTGTGAACGGAAACTTTCGAACTGTATAGCTAATAATTAGGATTGTTGGAGGGAAAAACAGGGGGTTTAATGTGAAGATTCCCCAGTCTGGAAAGTTCCCGAACATTCTGATGTAACCAATCCCCAAGACTACACCTGGTATCGCAATCGGGATGGTAACCAAAGTATCAAAAAAACTCATCCCGAAAAATTTCTTCCTGTTTGCTACGTAACCAGCCATGGTTGCCAGAACCATTATGAAAATTGTGGCAGTAAAACTATAGATCAGCGTGTTTTGCACATAAAGCAGAAAGCCTTGAGATTGGTTTGACTCAAAAATTAACTGATAAAAGGAAGATGTAAATTGATCTGTTGTCCCTGCCTTTGTGACAGATCGGAAGAGTATTCCTATATGAGGAAGTGTTGCCGTAATTAAGAGGCCAGCAAAAAACAGATAAACCCCAACCTTTTGGAAAACATTAGGATTAAATGAGCGATAAGTTCCAGCCCTTCCCTTACTTACCATCGAATATTGCCTCAATGATACGTATTTTCTGATGAAAATAAAGCCTAAAATGGCTATCACAAGAAGTAGAGCTCCTATCGCAGCACTTGTCTTTCCAATTTCTGTTGTAGCATCACCTGCAAAGAAGTTGTTCTTGATGTAATAGGTCATTGTTTTCTTGGCAATTGCATCACCAAAACCTCCAAAGATAATTGGGGTACCGAGGTCTTCCATAGAGAGAATGAAAACCAAAATACTTCCTGATGCAATACCTGGAGTTGCTAAAGGAAGAGTAATTTTTCTAGTGATTGTGCTCCTCTTAGCCCCTAGATTTTCTGCTTGTTCCTCCATTGAAGGATCAGCATTCATTAGGGCTGAATAAACATTTAAATGGATAAGTGTGAAATAATGCATACTTTGAACAAAGATTATGGCAAACAACCCTTGAAAAATAACATTTATCCCCAATACTGGCCCAAGAAAGAATTTATTAATAATCCCCTCATTTCCAAACATTGCAAAAAATCCAATCCCACTGACAAAGGGGGGTAATACCAGAGGAATAAGCAGAAGACCGTTTAAAACGGTTTTACCTTGGAAGTTCACTCTTGCCATTAAGAAGGCAGTAGTTAGACCAATTCCAACAGAGAGCAAAGTTGTAAATATACCTATTATCAAGGTGTTTAGGACTATTCCAAAATCAAGTCCTGTAACAAAGATAGTCGAAACACCTCCACCTGGAGGAGTATAAATTTGTATAAAATAATCACCACCTCCAATTATTGGATCAAAGAACTGCTTATCTGAAAATATTTGAACAATTGCGTCAAATTTGATTGTACCGTTGTAGTTAATCGCGGAATAAAGAATTAAGATCAATGGGACAACTAAAAAAGTGATGAAAAATAGGCTAATAAAAAAGATAACTGACCATGAGATAGGGTCTGATCTAATGTCATTCTTAATCTGCCTCAATCCATAACCAAGATTTAATCTCTTTTCTTCCCAATAGGAGACGTTTTTTTCCATTAAATTCAGGTTGTCTTTGATTATATGATTTTTAATTATTATCCTAGCGCATTAGTAGAATTAAAGATTGAGAAATTGTGAAGAAGGTACTTTATTTATAGTTTAAGCTGTCTTCGTCGTTTAATTACGGGGACTAAAAGGATCAAAGAGTAGAGGAACGGTATTGGAGAAACAGGGATAGACTTGACATTTGAATTTATAAACCCAAGGGATGACAGTTGAGTTTCTAAGTTTAAATATTTTGCTTTGGAATCATCTCTCCATTGGGTTTTCATCTTTTCCTTAAAAGTGGCATCGGTGATAAATTGATGGTTAACCTTAATTGCTTCTGCTTCCGATAGAGTCGGTGTTCCAAATTGAGCAGTTAGGTTGTTGAATAAGGATGTTGATATCTTTTTCGTTTTATAATTTGTTGCCAAAACATCCCAAACAGATTGAAGGGTTACATGTTCATCACTAATTGAAGATTGAAAGAAGTATCTCATGGGTTCTTCTAATGAGAGTGCTAAAGATTCGTTAAATTGAATTCCTTGGTTAGCCAAAGTATCATTATAGACCTTGTGAATCTTTTGTCCTGATGCAGATTTTCCAATCGGAGTATCAAAAGCATCTGATCTCACAGGTAATCTATTAATTGTTGGCTTTAACCAAAGACTTTGCCCCTCTTTTGATAACAAGAATTCTATAAAGGCATTTGCTGCTGCAGGGTTGTCTGGTGTTTTTGCAAGAGCAATTGGATCTCCATTAACAATTGAAGCATTCTTGGGGATGATATACTCTGTATCAGGATTTTCTTGTTGGGCAATTAACCCATAGAAGTCGATTGTCATTGCTGCAGCTGTTTCTCCATTGATAACTGAAGAACGTGTCTCCACAGAACCATCATAAATTTTTCCATTACCTGCCATCTGAGAAAGAATTTGCCAACCTTTAACCCATCCATATTTTTGTAATATAATATGATAAATTCTGGTGTTACTTGTTGTCAATGGTGCATTTCCCAGACCAACATTTGGATGAGCAATATCCGTGTAGAAATCTGGGCTCGCTAAGTCTATCCAGGTTTGTGGTTTTGTCAGGTTTCTTTCTTTTAGAACTTTATTATTTACGGTAAACCCAAAACTTGAAATGGCGTTTGCCACCCAAACAAGATCATTAGTTTTGGTGTCATAATACTTCATGTTTGCTCCTGCAATATTATCAGGAACAACGTTTTTAATCGTTTGAAGTACGGTTGTGTTTTTGATCGGAGATATTGCTCCATCAAGGTATAAGTTGTTAAAAAGTGTTGGACCACCACCCCAACCTAAGCTGACTCGGAGCTGAGGGTTTTCCATAGCCTTTTTGAACCCATCATAAGTAGAAATGGATAGAAATTTAATATCAGTAGGACTTGTTATACCTACACTTTTACCATAGCTTGATGCTGCAAATCCTGCTGCAAATTCATCATAAATGACTACGTCATGACGTGTCACTATTGTGAGCTTTACACTTTGAGCGGGGTGAACTGTTGTGAGATTTTTTACAGCAGCGTCTATACCTCCAATCGGAAGTGTGAAGACTAGCCCCAACATTAGGAGAAAAACGAGTTTGGTTCTCATTGCGTTAAGTTAAAACCACCTAAATTAAAACTTTCCCCTATTGAATTGAATTAAAAAAATTTTATTTTACATCATCCTCTGTGCCTGATAGCCAAATATTCGAGGTAACAACACAGAGCTGGTAAACATTGCTGCAATCAAATACCAAGATCCAAATCCTGCCACACTTAACCGTGGATCTAGTGCATACTGGCTAAACCATCCTCCAATAAAAGGAATCCAGGAGGGGATCTGAAATGGAAGAATTGCAACAACTCCACCTCGAGCAGGGGTAAGATTCAAAGTTGGGTCACCCATAACTCCTCTGAAGAATGAGAAAACAAAAATGTACATTCCCGAGATAACCACCTGAGGAATTAAACGTTTGAACATAAATCTCTGATTAAGTTCATCTATGCTTTTACTTCTGTTCTTTATTTCCACCCACAGCTTTGGATCCTTCGTTTTTGAAAGCGCAGACTGCATCCCCTTAAATTGGTTGGTCACTGTTGTGTACCTATTAAGATCTCGTTGATTTACCAACAGCTTGGTTAACCAATTTGACAAGATTGTTATCAATACAATCACAAGAACTAAAAAGAAAGACGCCCATGGTGGTCGATTCCATCCTATTAATATAATAAAATCGTGTAACCATTCTATTGGAGTTACCATTGTCCTAGGATTTCAACAGAAATAAAAATACTTTGGATTGAGTGCTAAATTATTTTGGTGCAGGTGCCAAAAAGTTTGGGTCGGGAATTAGCCATACGAGAAGAATGAGATAAATTCCAGAGATAAAGATTCGGACAATCGTAGCCACTCCCACAGTCTTGAAGAAGTACCCCCAACCTACCAATTTACCAGTTTCCTTCTTAAGGATCCCAAGACCAAGTACACCGGGTGGTGCACCAATTGGGGTTAATCCTCCACCAAGGTTAGTTCCAATTATTAAGGCCCAAATTAATGGACCAAGATGTAGAGATGAGTTGGCAACAATTTGACCTAACATCGGGGTAAGAGTAACTGCTAAGACAACATTATCAAGGAAACCACTCAAGAGACTTGAGAACAGTAACATTATAATGGTTGCAATGATATTGTCATTTCCTAAAATCACAATCAAAAATTGTGTCAGAAGGTCAAGGAGATGAACTAACTCTAAGGCTTTGATCATGACAAATAATGAGGCAAAGAATGAAAGTAGAGGCCAGTCCACCTTAGAAAACACCTTATCTACCTTGGCTTTGGAGACATACAGCATCAAAATACCTCCACCCACAGATATAATCGCAAGATTCTGTTTGATAATATCTGATAGTAAAAGTGCAATCATCGTTAAGACAAAGGCTATAGTTGTATAATAAAAGGCCCTTCTATCCTTAACTACACTCCATTCATTGAAAGTACTTATCTTAAGCTCAATAGTCTTTTTATCCTTTGGTTTATCAATGGGAGCAATATAATACATCAAAACTAGGCTAACCACAAAAAGTAACAATGAAAGTGGTGCAGCAATTATGAGAAATTTACCAAAAGTAATCTTGTATGGGAGTGCAATAATTAAGTTAGTGATAGATGAGATTAAGGTTGTCAGCCCACCGGTATTTGTTACCACTATCTCCATCAGAATGTAAGGCTTGGGATCATACTCGAGTTCATTACAAGCAACTAGTGTTAACGCCCCAACCACTAATATTGCCGGGATGGTGTTTACTACAGCAGATAATAGTAAGGTAAGAAATCCTAAAATAATATAAAGTCTTAAGGGATCACCTTTGGTGAATTTCAATAGTTTTATAGAGATAAATTGGAAGAGACCGACTTCTGAACCAACAACTACCATTAGTAAGTTTCCAAATAAAATTGCTAAAATTAAATAATCACTACTGAGTTCTACAGTTACGAATTCAACCTGGTCAAAGATATGGAATAATCCTCCAACAAACATTGTAGCAACTGCTCCGAGAAGGGCAGCCATATATTTATCAAATGATGCTTTAACTATGAAAAAATAAGTAATTAAGAACACACTTAGGATGATTGCTAAATTCGTCCAATTCACAACAGCCATTTAACAATCACCTAGTAAGTTATGAAAGCTGAGACTCCTATTCTCAGTGCCAGCTTACAATCATCTGAGACCTCTTCGTCATAACTTGTATCACCTGTTGGCTTTGGGGCAATTATCATTAAATCTGTTTCTATCTCTTTAAGAGCAGGTTGTAGAACATCTTCAGGTTCTCCAAAAATCACTTTTGAATCAGGAGTTTTCCCACCGATTCGGAGTCGGTTGACCTGGTCAGTAATCTTTGAGCTTAGCTTTGCTTTTAGTTCATTCAAATCTGATTGATCTGAGGCCAGTGAAGCCATCTGTAGATTTTTGTTGTCTACAATTGTTAAATAAGTAATTGAAACTTTGTTGAGATTCGGGATAAGCGAATATATTGCCTGTGCGTTCCTTAACATTGCGGTTTCATCTTGACCAGCTAAAATAACACTTGCAATCGATTTTACGTTTTCATATGGAGTATCCCCCTGTAAAAACAACCAAGATCCATTAGGTTTTCTTCTCAAAATAGTTTTTTCAAGACTTCCAATAATATTATCTCTCATCTCTTCATCTCTTTTTCCAAGCAATGGGGGTTTACAATAGATAAAACTTGGTTTTTCCTGATCTACTAAATCTGTTAGAATTGAGTTCAAAGAGTTTTTGTTTTCGATGATTTCTTCAATGAAATAATCTGTAAGAGCAAATGCATCCTCTTTACTTAATTCCTCCTCTTTTGAAGATATCTGTCTCAATGATCTAATTCTAAATAATAAATTTTTAACACTATCACTTAACAGAATTTTTGTATTCTCTTGTTTCAATTCCTTTATCCTTGAAGAATGGGTTTGTAATACTCGCAAAATAGTATGTTCTCGTTCCTTTATTTCTTCCTCAGTAGGTTCCTTATCATCATCCTCATCGTCCATAGATTCAGTTAACTTTTCCAGCTCTCCCCTCAAGGTTCCTTGTAGGTCATAAAGAAAGACTTTAAGATATTCAAATTTCATCTTTTGTGAGAGTTTCTCCATTTCATCATATCGTTCACTCACATCATCCAAGCTATCTGTTATGACCATCCCGAATGGGATATCTCTAACATCATCAAGTTCAAGCACTGTATCCTTTGCGTGTTCAAGAGAATGAACAAGTGATGAAAAAAGTGATTTATCACTCATTATGCACTATAATTTCAACCTGTTAATAATTTTTACTTAGTTTGTATGTATTAACTCTTTTCTTCTTAGAGGAAGAGTATCAGAAAATTAAAGAAACCCTGATTTTACAAAACTTATTGAAAATGGATATTAAGTTCAGGAAAATTCAATTACGGAATGTTTTTAGAAGTAATGATAATTTCTCCATCCATATAGAAATGTTCCATCCAAATCTTAAGGAAATAAATACAGATCTCCTCACTGAGCAGCTCAAAATTATATTTCAAGGGTATAACCATAGAGAGCTTTTAGATCTTTATTTATCTAATGAACTGAATGGTAAGATAAAAGAATATCCTAAGTTGAAGGAATTTACTGTTGCAACTCTTGAAATGGAAAAAATCAACGTAGATCCAATCACTAGCACTAAAGTAGATGAAAAGCTAGAAGGATATAAACAAAAGAAGAAAAAAGGGATATTTCAAAGGTTTAGCAGAGGTTAATAGATGACAAAAGAATTTGTGGCCCCAATCCAGAGATCCGGAGCAGTTCAACTTTATAGCGGTGTCTTAACTAACTATTATCTGGGATTTATAACCTTTGGAATACTCATCCTCATCGGGTTAACTTTTCTCTTTAACTCTAATTTTTCTCTTGTGTCCTTGATATTCTTCTTTGGATTTGTTGTCCCTGCATTATTTTTTATTCATTTCAAACTGGTAAGGAAGGGAAGACTACTTATGAGGAAAACTGCTGTAATGGAAATAGATGAGGAGAACTTTAAGATCGTTTCTGGTCACCCCAATACGGCTTCATCTAAACCCATAATAATTCAAAAGGATGAAATCAGTGAAATCTCTGTAAAAGGATATTCTGAGCTGGGTTTTTTCCTTTCATTAGGAGAAAGCCAGATAAAAATGGGGCTCTGGAGAAAATTAGAAGATGCCAAGGAATTTGCCCAGAGCATCGCAAATGAATTAAATCTTAAAATCATTGTTGATATTGAGGATTAGATAGAAAACAAAGAAAATATAAGGGAGCTTATTACATAAATTATAAAAGGAAGGAATCCAGAAAGATTTTGATAGATGGAATTACAAGAGAATTTCTTTGATACTTCGGTGGGAAGGATTCATTACAAAACAGTTGATGAAGAACATCTTCTTAAACCTAATGATCTCTCAATTGGAATCTTTATTCATGGGGCAAATAAGACTCACCAGAACATTGAGTTCTGGGAACCCTTACATGAAGAAATTAGTAAGTTTTGCATTCCTGTCTATGTTGATTTATTTGGGCATGGGCTTTCAGAAACTGACCGGGAAACTAGCCTAGATACAGACGTATTAAGCATTATAGAGATAATTGTTGAACTTAAGATTAAATACAACAAAAGAATATTCATTTCAGGGAGATCTTATGGAGGATTGGTTGCGCTCACTGCAACAAACCAGATTCCAGAAAAAGTAGAAGGATTAATACTAATTGCCCCTGCATGTAATAGTTCGACTATTAATTTATTGAATGCATGGAAGCGACCTGTGATCGCCTTCTGGGATTCAATTGATCCAACTGTAAACATATCAAATTTCAGTTTTCTTAAATCAGCTATCCCACATGCAAAACTATTCTCCATTGGTTCGCCCCCAGATCACAACATGTTTAAGGCTGAAAAAGTTTTTCCAAGACCTGAGAGTGTTGAACCAACACATGTTCCTGAAATTGTTTTTTCGAAGTTTTTTATTGAGACATTAGAGTTTTTTATTCAACAGATAAACTATGATCATAACAACTCAAACGTCGAAAAAGTTATTCCGGGACAATCATCCTCTAAGTAAACTTATTAACACCCTCATTCCATCCTTACCACGATAAAATTTACCTTGAAATTTTATTCTGATAAATTGATAGTCAGCTTTTTCAAATAAATCCTTCCCTGTTTGATTCCCAAGACTTGCAAGTGAAAAATAGGCATAATTCAATGAATCTTCATCTCTTACCTTATTCATTTTTAATAGCACAGAAGCTTCCACAGATTTTAATTTATTAAACGCAACATATTGGAATATATTTCCCAAAACAATATCATCATCCTCGACTTTCAATAATTCAATAATCTTGTCATCAAATCCCTCAAATTGGTAGTTCATTATCAGTTTTACAGCCATAGCTCTTATTTTTGAATCAGAATCACTAAGAAGAATCTCTAATAATTGTTTGATCTGTGGTTTTTGTAACATCTCAATACCCTGTAAGGCGTTAAGTTTGACATATTCATCCGGATGATTTTCCATGACATTTCTAATATGGTCAATTGCATCTTCTTTTAAAATTTCTATAATACTTGTTATTGCAACTTGTTGTACACCAGACTGAGAATCTTCCCAAAGCGCTTTTTCTAAGTACGGAACTGCTTTAGGATCCCCGAGTTCACCAAGTTCACTGGCTGCCTTCACCCTATCTGTGGCATCTACCGAAGTATTCAAGCGAGATAAAACTGAGTCTAATGTCATTGATTTATTTAATTTCCTTATTTTAATTTAATTCTGATAGGTGCTAACATTAATTGTTCGATTCCAAATAATATATTACTAAAAAGAAAAGGAAGCTCTAGAACCATCAACTTAAGAAGAAAAACTTTAATCTGATATCTATAATTTTGTGTTATGCAAAAAAATACCTTACTTGCTATATTTGCTCATCCTGATGATGAAATGTCATGTGCTGGAACATTGTTAAAACATTCAAAAAAAGGAGATGATGTACACTTAGCTTTTCTTACTCATGGAAGCAATACTACATTTATAGATGGAGATGCCGACGCAATCTCTAAAAAAAGAATGGAACATACAAGAAAAATCGAGAAGCATTTGGGTGTGTCAGTCCACTTTTTAAATTTTAAAGATTCACAGGTGGAAGTTTCTGTAGAAGGAGGATACATAATAGCCGAACTTATTAAAGAGATAAGACCAAATGCTATCATAACTTGGAATAAGATGAAATTTCTTGGGGGAGGTCATCCTGACCATAGAAACACCTCACAATTAGTGGTAGATGCCATATCATATGCACGATACAAAAGGGCAGAAAGTAAATTTAATCCTTACCGAAATAATATATCACTTTATCAGTATTATGATGATGTTTCTGATCCCCATGCACAGTTGATTTACATTGATGTTTCTGAGGAATTTGATGAGATAATGAAATTCATTGACATATATCAAGAAGCATATGGAAGTTGGGACATTAAGAGTTTAGCTAATATTAAACTAGAGACCGCTGGATGGAAGAGTAATGTAAAATATGCAGAGGTGTTCCAAGTGTTCATGAGGGGATACCCAGCACAAGATTATCTCGATTTGAGAAACTCCAGTAAATTGAATTCTGAATAATTATCTTATTGAATAAGAAAAGACCTATAATTAAATTCATGATTTTTCTTATCCTTAAGCAAGCGGTTCCACATTAATATTCTGAGAAAAGAACTCCTAAAACAGATTATCTAATTTTATTACAGTTGATTAATCTATTTCTAATGTAAATCTAATTTTTTAAATTGTATGATTTAATTTCTACGCTTTTTAATAAAAACAACTATTGCAACAAGACCAATGGTGACTGCAACGAAATTCAATGGGGATGAACTTTTTGTTGCGACAGAGTTAAAGAAATAATCAATTACTGTATCAACAACTATCATCCCATCATGTGCCTTTCCAGATTTTTCTAAGGTCTTCCCATACATGTTTTTGTAGCTGGTAAAGTCAGCCTCACCACTTACTACAACCATATTACTTTTCATAGTCTCTGTTGCTAAAAGTGGATAATTCCCTGTGGTAGTTGAGGTAACATAGAAATCTGCTGCAGTACCACTTAAGTCTTGATCTAAGGCAGTGGCATTTGCAGATGATTTAACAACAACCTGAACGTTAGTTGGGGTTGTGGTCCTTAAATCTTTTGCAACACCATTTTGTTCATAGTAGACCGCTGTGGGGCCATGGAATGGGGCAGTAAAGTTTGTGACTTGACTCTTAATTTTGTCAGCAATTGCTCCAGTTCCTAGTTGGTTGGCGACAACTCTGTATGATGCCCCATCTTTCCAAACTGGATCTGCAACTGCACCTGCGTCTAATCTAAGAACAGAACCCACGAGCTTCAAGACTGGGTTTATTTTTGATGCGTTGAAATAACCACCAAAATCACTGTCACCAGCGACCCATAAAAGTTTGTTACCCTGATCAAACCAAGTTTTAATAAATGTTAAATTGTCTGAGTCCTTAAACTGATTACCAGGAAGGAGTAGTGCATCAACATTCTTTGTAGTTAGATTTCCCTTTAAGTTAGCTAGAGTCATGGTTGTACTATTGATAACAGTATTTGACTTAGCTGTGTAATTAGTGTAAAATCCACTAATATCTGTGTGTGCTGGGCTTGAACCTAAGTACACTAGGAAGGTTTTCCCGGATACACCAACAGCACCAGAAGCTGGAAGGCTTGCGCTTGCAACCATTAAACTAATGAGTAGCAATCCAAAGCCGAATCCTAATTTTTTTTTCATAATTTTCACCTATTTGAGGTTGATTTGACGTTAAATTTCTTGTACTTAAATGCTTCGGAAATTATCTCATACAATCCACATAGTTAAAGTATATCCAATTTTAAAGGCTTTTAATTAATATTTAAGACTTTAGCAGGTATATATTTATATAATAAATACGGAGTATTTTTTAGTTCTATACAGAACTATACAAATAGCTGGAACACTGTTTCGTGTTATTGAAAACCAGATTAATTGAATTCGAACAACCATTAGAAGTTGAACAAAATCTGAAAAGTGGGGAACTTGGGGTTATACTAGGTCACGGGGATAGATCTGACATAGACCTCCCAATACTAAAATCCTTGACAAAAGAATTAAACAAAAATGATGTAAGCGTTATCAAAGTACGATATCCATTTCGAGTTAGAGGAAAGAGGATTCCCGACAACTCAGAGCTTTTAGATCGAGCATTACTTAGTGTTTGGAATTGGGTGGAATCTGACTCAAACCTTTCTAAGAAAAAATGGGCGATTGGAGGTCACGACCTTGGAGCTAAAGTAGCATTACGGGTTTCTTCTCTTATTATGCAAAATGACAAGCCAATCCCTACAATATGCCTCAATTTTCCAATGTATCCACCCAATAGACCTGAGAAATTAAATATAAATGAAATTCACGCTATAGTTGGTCCTGTATTGTTTATTCAAACAGACAAAAATTCAAAAGGTACCTTTACAAGGTTGCAAAATCAGCTTGCGATGTATGCATCCTTTTGTGAGATGAAACTCATCAAAGGTGGAGATATCGACTTTGAGATAAAGGGGAAACCTGCTTCACTCGTGGCAAAGTGGATAACAAATGACATTTTAACTTTTATGCGGAATAACCTTTAATTAAGTTGTAAAATAAAATTGAGATTTTTGACAGTATTATAAATTCTTTAAAAAATCATATTAACTGTCTCCCGAAATTTAGGTTAGTGAGTTCAGAAAATATAGAACAAATACCCTTTCACTCCAAAAAATTAGGAGAAACCTTGGACATTTTTTCAACAGACAAGGAGTTAGGGATTCATTCTAGTAAAGTTGCAGGTCTTCATGAAAAATATGGATACAACAAGATAATTCAAAAACCGCCTAGCATCTGGAAGGTGTATCTCGCCCCCTTATTTGACACTTTGATAACTATATATTTGATAATGGCGGGGATACTTTCATTATTATCGGCCTTCGTACCTGGGGTTCGTGGTCAGGTTACCTTCTGGATAATAATAATTGCATTGAACATGATATTGGCAATCTTTCAACAATATCGAGCACAGAAAAAGGTTGATGCATTAAAGAAACTAAGCCCTCAAAAGGCTAATGTAATTAGAGATGGACTAGAAATTGAAGTTTTGTCAGAAAATTTAATCCCAGGCGATATCATTATTCTCGGACTGGGTGATAAAATTCCAGCAGATGCCAGACTAATTGAGACTAACAATTTATCTATTGATGAAGCATCTCTTACGGGAGAGAGTGTTCCTATACAAAAGTTCAGAACTTCACAGTTAAATTCTGCTCTTCCTGCTGAAACACCCATTGGAGAGAGGGGAAATATGATATATCTGGGTACTTTCATACAGACAGGATCTGCTAAAGCAGTGGTCTGTCAAATTGGAAATAACACAGAGTTGGGTAAAATTTCCAGCAAGATGGATGAGCTCACAGAGGTAGAGATTCCTCTAAGAACAAAGATCAACGCTCTTGGAAGGGGATTAGGGATTTTGATGAGTGTTTTCTTAGCAATTGCAATAATAGTCAAATTTTGGATACGAATGGTTCAAGGGTCAAACTTCACCATTGATCAGATTGCCAAGGATATTGCTGATTCAATTGTTAACGCAATGGCAGTTATGCCGATCAACATTCCTCTACTTACAACGGTAGTATTGATCACTGGGGTACTCCAGATGGCAACAAAACAGGTTATCGTCAAAGAGCTCTCTGCTGTTGAAACATTAGGAAGAACCTCAGTTTTATGCTCTGATAAAACCGGGACAATGACCACGTCTAAGATGACAGTTGTCAAATTCTGGAACAGAGTCTCTATGGTTGATGTAAACGCAATTGATGGTACTGTTGAGACATATGTGGATGGAAAGGAGGTCAGTCTTGATAAAATTATCAAGGATGAGAACAATAAACTTTTCCTGTACAATGCCCTGTTGAATAACAGTGCAAAGTTAGTTGAAACATCTGATCCAGAACATTTTGACATAGCTGGTAATCCAACAGATGGTGCTTTGTTGACCCTTTGTGTGAGAATTGGACTTCCCATTCGTAAAATCAAAGATAGCTTTGTACAGATCAAATCCTACCCATTTGATTCCAAGGTTAAAAGAATGTCTGGGGTCTTTGAAGACAAAAGCTCCAAACAGCTTCTAGCTTTCACTAAGGGGGCTTCTGATATACTTCTACCACTTTGTACCCAAATTAAGGACTCTTCATCTTCAACAAAATTAACTAAGAAGAAAAGAGACGAGATCCTGAGTCAGATCAACAAGTTGGCTAACCAAGGATACAGAATAATTTCTCTTGCGTATAAAACATTAGACAGCATTCCAGAGGATGAAGATGACTTAGTTGAAGAAAGAAAGAGAATAGAATCAGACTTGACCTATTTAGGATATACTGTAATTCTAGACCCTCCACGACCAGGTGTAAAAGAAGCGGTAGCAAAACTTGATAGCGCAGGTATATTTCCTGTTATGATTACAGGTGACGCACCATCAACAGCTGGTACAATTGCGCAACAAGTAGGCATTCTAGACCCAGATGAATTGGTAATTGAAGGGAAGGAAATCATGGATTTAAACGATGAAGATTTTCTTAAGGTTTCTGTTTTTGCAAGGGTTTCACCTCAAGATAAACAAGTGATAGTAGAACGGTACCAAGACGTAGGCAAAGTTGTAACAATGACAGGTGATGGTGTGAATGATTCACTTGCAATTGCTATGGCTGATGCTGGAGTAGCCATGGGGATTACTGGTACAGAGGTTACAAAGGAGGCAGCAGATATGATTATAGCAGATGATTCATATGTAAGTCTAGTTACAGGGGTTGAAGAGGGAAGAAACCTTTTTGAGAAGATACGAATAATGATCTTCTTTTATATTGCTGTAAACTTTGCAGAGGCAATAATGTATTTCTCAACCCAATTCTTAATGGAACAGGGGAACTTCCTTCAGCTTTTGAACAACTATCAGAGAACCTATATTTTCTCAATAGTACACGCCCTTCCACCATTAGCAATAATTTTTGGGAATAATGATTGGGAAATTATGAAACTCAAACCTAGAGAACAAGCTGCAATTTTGTCTAAACGAATGATCCAAGCTTTGATTCTCTATTCTTTATTATCTGTCAGTGGGATTTTGTTAGTTTATTTCATGCAAGATGGTAATTTCCTGGGATGGTTAGGTGTGAGCAGTTTTAATAAACTAGGATTCAACCCAGAGTTTAGAACACCTGATTTTCCAAAACAACCAATTGAATGGACCCAAGCAAAAGCTAGAACCATGTTACTTTCCGTGATTTACATCTCAGAAACATTCATGGTTATTAGTATTAGGAGAATGAACAGATCATTCATTCAAAGTCTAAGAGACTCAAATCTATTCATATTAGCAATGGTTTTCTCCCCACTTATCATTCATTTTGGACTCATGTACATCTTTCCAATTCAATATTTCATTGGGTATTTTGGGATCAACATTGACCTAATCTTTCTAGACCCGCTGGATCTCTTCATTGTTTTCTTTTTCGGATTACTGCCGGTTGCTGCATTAGAGATCTTTAAGAAGTTCGTAAGAGAAAAGGGTGAACAATTTTGAGTAAATTGTAAAGAGAAGATACTTTAAGTCAAAATTCTTGTGGTCTCTCCCATCGAGAGTCCATTTATTTATAAAGTTTATAGAGGTCTATTAATTATTCTCCTTCGGTTAAGTCATTCTATGGTGAGATTGAAGATTGTTTTGAGGGTCTATTTTGAAGCAGAATAAATCAATTGATGAAATTCGGGGAGAAATCGAAGAGATGATTCTAGATAATACTGAGGTTACAAACGTTGAATTTGAAGGACCTGAAATAGCAATCTATACTAAAAATATAAATTCATTAATTAGTGAACCAAATTTTATTTCACAGCTAGCTAAAAAACTAAGAAAACGTGTTGTCATTCGTCCAGATGTGAGCATTCGATCTGGGAAAAAGGATGTTGAGCAAATTGTTAGTCAAATAGTTTCTTCCTCTGTGGATATCAGCACAATTGAATTTGACGATGCACTTGGTGAAGTTATTGTTGAGGTCGATCATCCTGAGAAACTCAAAGGGGAGGGAATTGATAGTGTTGAATTAATCACAAAGAATACTGGATGGAGACCTCACTTCTATAGAACACCACCCATTGAATCCACAATGATAAAATCAATTAGACACATCTTATTTTCTGAGACCGAGAGCAGAAAAAGAGCTTTGAAAAATATTGGAAGAATCATAAACCGACCAACTTATCTAAAAAAACCAATAGTGAGAATGACTGCATTGGGTGGATATTTAGAGGTAGGTAGGTCATCCACACTCTTACAGACGGGGGACGCAGATATTCTTGTGGATTGTGGGGTAAGTGTCGGGTATAATGCACCGGGAGAATACCTCCCAAGGTTTGACTTACCCGAGTTTGATATTAATGCATTAGATGCTGTTGTGATTACACATGCCCATTTAGATCATTCAGGATTTGTTCCTTTCCTTTTCAAATATGGATACAGAGGCCCGGTTTATTGCACTCCACCAACATTATATTTTATGATATTACTTCATTTAGATTACCTCGATGTAGCAACCAAAGAAGGTAAACTCCTTCCATATTCACGAACTGACGTGAGAGATGTTGTACTACACACGATAACCTTAAATTACAGCGAAGTAACAGATATTGCTCCAGGAGTAAAATTGACCTTTCAGAACGCAGGACATATTGTAGGATCAGCTCTAGCGCACTTGCATATTGGAAATGGACTTCATAACATCATGTTTGCTCATGATTTTAGATTTGCCCCCTCGCGAATATTGGATCGAGCAGTCCATAAATTTGTTAGACTGGAAACATTAGTAATGGAGTCCACCTATGGAAACCCTGAAGATGTTGTTCCCTCAAGGAAAGAGTCTGAAGAGATGCTCCGGGAAATTATTGAATTAACACTGAACAGGGACGGGAAAGTGTTAATCCCTGTCCTTGCTGTGGGAAGAGCTCAGGAATTATTAGTAATTATAGAAGATCTTATGTTAAATGAGAAAATCCCCGAAGTCCCAATTTTTATTGATGGTATGATTCGTGAGGCAAATGCCATAACCTCTGCTTTTCCAGAGTTTCTTTCTAAAACACTTCAAGATGAAATCTTAGATAAACAACATAACCCATTTCTTGCTGAATTTTTCCATAACGTTTCAGATGATAATACCAGAGATGAAATTATATCAGGAGATCCTTGTATTATATTTGCAACTAGTGGGATGTTAGCAGGTGGTCCATCAGTTAAGTACTTTACAGCTCTTGCTGAGGACGAAAAGAACTCTCTTATTTTTGTATCATATCAAGGAGCAGGGACTTTAGGTAGAAAAGTTGAAGATGGAACCCGAGATATCCCTCTGAGAGATGATCGAGAGAAAACTTATCTCTTAAAAGTGAAGATGGAAGTTCACAAAATCTCAGGATTTACTGGTCATAGTGATAGAGGTGAGCTATTAGAATACATCAAAAGAATTTCACCTAGACCAAAAAGGTATGTAACTGTCCATGGTGAGGAAACGAAATGTAAGAATCTCGCTAAAACCATCCATAAAATGGTAAAACGTGAAGCTTTAGCTCCACCAATCGGGACAACAGTTAGACTAGTATAAAGTATATAAAAATATCTTAAGGGGTTGACAGGTTTCTTTCTAGTTAATTTTCTCGAATCATTTAAGAAGGTTTTATAAGGTGGAAGTGTATGGAAAATTGTGGTTATGACTGCATCAGAATACGTCGCGAGCGATTATAATGCACTCACTGAATTAGAGAGAAAACTTGACCTTTATATCAGGGGGAACCGTGTGGAGTTTTTGGACGGGAGACTTGTTAATCTTGACCTTTCCTCTCTTAACTTAACTCACATTCCGAATACTATTGGACAATTTAAGGACTTAAGAACTTTAGATCTTTCTTATAACTCACTTTCAAAACTTCCTGAAGAGACTTCACAACTTCCTAAATTAGAGGATTTGAATCTACGTCATAACAAACTAAAGTCACTTCCAAACGGAAATAAGAATGAGGGTTACTTTAAAAGCTTAAAAGAAATTGACCTCAGCAAAAATAAGTTCACCAAATTCCCTCACTCATTAACAAAAATTGTAAATCTGGAAAAACTCCATTTAGACTACAATGAGATCGAAGAGCTTATCCCTGAAATCTCAAAATTGACAAAACTTTATCGTGTGCATTTAAATTATTGCGCAATTAAAAACATTCCAGCTAGCATCGGTAATCTAATAAATCTTGAAGAACTCTATTTGGAGGGAAACGAGATCAAAGAGCTTCCCACAAGCTTAGTTGGATTGTCAAAGTTAAACACACTAGACCTCAGTTCAAACCCGATAAACAATTTTCCAATTTCAGTTACTGAAATAAGAACTCTTGAAGAGTTAAAACTTAGAAGAACCAAAATAAGGGAATTACCCTACCAGATTAAAGAATTATACAATTTGAAACAACTGGATCTCACAGCAACGCAAATCCCGGAATTAAACCAAAGAAGATTGTGGGGTGGATTTTCTGGAGATCAAGAAGAGATTCAAAAACTCTTTGAATTAGTTCAGTAATTAATTTTTAAGAGCTTCAAAAATTAATTTTATTAATTAGAATAATGTTATAATTATGATTATGACTTACAAATTACATTGTGATTACAGATGTTGGACAACTACTTATATTTATTTTCTAACAGTGAGTTATGAGACTGACCTTTGATCTGCACACACATTCAGCGTTTGCTGGAGGAGCAAGACCTTCCAAACTCACAGAGAAATATCTGTTGAAGCGATTCTACGAGCTTGCAAGATTTTCACCATTAAAAGGAATCTCCGTTCTAGGACTGGGAGATATTCAATTTAAACCTTGGAGAGATTTTGTCTTAGGTCATGTAAGTGAAACAAACAATGGTTTGTACGAATTTGAGGTAGAAGGAACCACACCAGAGAAAGTTTCTGATGAAGTTGAACAACCAAAATATGTTCTTCAGACTGAAGTGATATTTACTTGTCCAATACCTAATCGAGGCAAAAAGAAATCACATTTAATCATTCTCTTTCCCGATCTGGTAACAGTTGATGGGTTACTTACACTGTTTGAAAGGTGGGGAGTCAACCATGAAAAGATGGCGAGACCATTTATTGTCTGTTCTTCAAATAGAGAGGTTTCAGAAAGGATTCATGCAATTCTTGATCTAGACAAGCTTATTGAAGTTATTCCTGCACATATAATGACTCCTGAGGGGGTATTTGGAGGGTCTCATAGGATCAATTATGGAAAAGATTTTTTTGGAGACAGTTGGAATAGAATATCAGTGGTGGAAACTGGACTCTCCGCTGATCCTCCCATTCTTGAGATGATCCCTGAGCTTGAGCGATTCACATTCATTTCTAATGCAGATGCTCATTCCTCTGCCCTCAATAGAGTAGGGAGGGAGTTCACTACAATTGTTCCACAAAATCTAAATTATGAAAATATTATAACCTCACTCAGACAAAACAAGGTGCTTATGACTGGTGAGTTTCATCCCTCAGAGGGGAGATATTTTTTGACTGGTCATAGGGAGGAAAGAAAAGCTCCTTATCAACACAATAAGGGACAGTTTTGTTATTACTCACCGAAATTTCTTCCAGAAAATGGAGTTTGCCCTATTTGCAAAAAACAACTCACAGTGGGTGTGCTCGAACGGGCATATGAAATTTCAAAAGTGCAATCTGAAGGTCTGTTTGATGGTTCCAGGTTTTCCTCCAAAAAGAAGAGAAGCTATGTGACCATAGTTCCACTCATTGAGGTGATCGCTGCTTCATTGGGGATAAAATCAATTAGTAGCAAAAAAGTCCAGCGTTTGTATTTTGAAATTGTTTCACAGGTGGGATCTGAGGTTCAACTTTGGGAGGAACCTAATATAGAGGATAAGTTAGATGTTCAAGATAATTCAATTATTCAAAGCATAAAAGAGATAAAGAATAGAAACTTTTGTTTTGAACCCCCTGGGTACGATGGAGTGTATGGTGAGTTAAGAATTGGTGTGACACAAGATTTCACCAACCTGAAAGTAGAAAAGTTCTAGAAATTTGGAAGTTCATCGATTATAACTAATTACCATTTCGTTTTTGCTGGTTCTGATACTTTAAAATGCGATCTACTATCTCCAGCATCGAAGAGTTCATGGAAATTGTCAGACTGAAAATTTCATTCGTTATTTCGTTTAAGAGCTGTAAGTTAAGCATATGATCAAATGGAATAACTGTCGCAACCTCGATTCCCAGCTCCTCAATCTTAACATCCCACTTGCTGAGGAAATGGTTTAGGAGTGTTTTTTCCTCTGGGTTATCTGTAACTGGAACCTGATTCCAAACAAAAAAGTCCTTTCTTGGTTTCATACCCTTTAACAGAGAGTGCATCTCTTGAATAAAAACCTCCGCAGCACCTACACCATAGCTCGCAGGTCTTACAACAAGAAGACTTACGTCTGCCAAAATCATGTTATTTACACTGTTTAGAGACGTGCCTGACTGATTATCTATAATGATAAAATCATAGCCAATCTCATATAGTTTTTTTTGGGTTGTGAGACTCTTTCTGAGGGCGTTTTGCCACCAACGTTGCGAGTTTTTGCTAAGGAAAGATTTTCCTATCTCTGGGGGTGACGAGTAGATGATTGATAGGTTTGAGAGTTTGGTGGGATTAATTATGTCTTCCACTTTTAGGTTTTTCGCCCCGAGATAATCTGTCCAATAATTTAGATCTGCCACCGGTTTTTGAGGTTTAATTAGGTGAATGAGACTTGGGGCTTCAAGGTCTCCATCTATGATTATAACTTTGTATCCCATTTTCGAGAGGGTGCTGGCCAGGCTTACTGAAGTTATTGTTTTCCCTGACCCACCTCTTGTTGAAAAAATTGTTATTGTTGTTCCCAAAAGTACGCACCTCTACTGCGGAATAATTACTATCCCTTCATCACTTTCATGTTTTTCAATCAATCCCTTTTGTTCAAGTAGATTGAGTGTATTTTGTTCATCAATTGACAGGGTATTCAAAAGTAACCCATCTGGAAACAGCATCAGCTTCTTTGCCAGTTTAGATTCATCACCGGAGAGATTTACCAGAAAACCCAGGTTGAAAATTGATTTTTCAGAATTTGAGGATTCTAAGAGAGAATTGATTTCAACAAAAATATTTTCGAAGATTTGATTCAGCTGTTCCTTAAGTTTGGGATCCGCAGACTCTGGGGAGATTAAAGAAAAATCAAGAGATTCAAAACTTGAGATTAGAATAGCCTCTAACTCATCTTCGATTGGTTTAAATTTCTTCTTGTTCATAGTTTTGAAGATTAGTCCAATAACAAGATGAATATTTTGTAATCCTTTCAGATGAGGTCGTAGCTGAAAATAATAAAAGCTGTAAGGTGAGCTAGATAATTCAGTCACAGGAACAGGACCCTGTAACTCTTTTTCCGGGCTTCTTTGGTTCGCTAACCCACAGAGGATGATTGCTCTGGATGCATAAAGCATTTTTGCCTGTATATCAAAAAGCTCCGAGTTCAAATTATGGTAGAAGTTTGGTCCCGAAGATTCTAGATTTAATATTGCAACAACATCCTCAAGATATTGAACCATATTCATTATTTGCCTTATCACAAATAAAAGATATTGCCTTTAGAATATTATAATCACAAAAATTAAGTAATTCACTTAGCTTATAGGGACAAGATTAGTGAAATTTATTTAGTATGAATCCAAATTAAAATTGTTCTTGATTAACACTGAGCCAATTTCAATCAGCTATAAAGAAATTTCAAAGGATGAGATAGAACTCTTTAGGGTTCTCAGTTCATTTGAAGTGAGTAAATTGTTTCAGCTTTTATTAAACTCAGTATCAGATAATAAACCTGCTTATTGGAGTGTTAAATTGCTTGCACAAACTTCAGGAATTTCACTCGTTAAGCTTTATGATCTGTTATTTGTATTGACTCGAACAAGAGTCTTGAGAAAGAAAAAGTTTAGAGTTAAATCTATTGAGGGTAAAAGATTGGTTGATTGTTATAAACTTGAAGCAAGAAATTACATAATTGATTTAGTTGATCAAATTTCCCTCTCTGAGGAGAACACAATCAACATCATCTTCGATGGTGACCTTCAATCTGGAAAATTATCTACAAATCTACATTTGTTTGAAATGCTTGCTCAACGTGCGCTTTGGCATTTTATTGCCAAATTCAAGTCGACAGAATCGTATATGACTGAAAAATCAATTTTCGAACCCAAAAAGGGTAAAAGAGTAAAAAGATCTAGTTTCTATTCCAAAGTAAAAAATGAAAATAATGTGCTTCCAAATCAATTTAGGATTTTTAGAACTTTGAATGAAACAGATATTGTGGCACCCGCGTTTGTATTTGGAACAAAAGGTAAAAGAGGTGGAAAACCTAAATTTTATAATTTAATTGCATCCAGAATTCGCATAAGTTTTATTCCAAATTCTGTCTTAAAACTTGATTCAATTCTGATTGATGATGAGCATGTAGTGATTGCAGTAAAACATGAGAGGAAAATAAGGAGCCTTTAGCATGAAAAAAAAGCAAAATAAAATGAGAAACCTTTATGATCAAACCGCAGATTACTACGATAATAGATATTGGCCAATACAAATCAAAAAATATAATGAGTTTTTGGACGTCTTAACTCCTGAACCGTTAATTCTTGATGTGGGTGGAGGAAGTGGCCTATTAAAGCGGGTGATTAATTCACCTTTGGTAATTTTTGATGTGTCCATTGAAATGTTAAGGGTTGGTCAAGAAAAATATAATTCAATCAATCTTATCGCAGGCGATGCAGAATCACTTCCAATTAGAGATAGGTCATTTATTTTAATTACTTCTTTCAGTATGTTGCCAAATCTACAAAATCCATTGAAAGGGTTATTAGAGATGGAGAGAGTTATGACACCAAACTCAAAACTAGTTCTAACTGTGCTTGATAAGAAAATTTCAGAGCTTGGGTTAAAAGGATTGACAGAGCAAACTAATTTAGATATAGAATTAAGATCACCCAGTATAGAAGACATTGGTGGCATCCTGACAGTTAGACACAAACCCTTAAATTCAGATAATCAAGAAAAAATGAGTTGACACTTCCTGCTGTTAAGGTTCTAAAGGATTTAAAAAAAGAGCATATCAGGCTGCTTTTGGTTATTGAATCAGGGATGAGGTTTGCAGAATATGTAGACATTGATTTTATTTATAAAAATCTTAAATATAACAAAGAAAGAATTGATTACATCCTTAAATTCTGTCACAAGATGGATCTAGTAAATCGATGGCAGGGACATTTCGTGGGTTATGAACTAACCACCGTGGGATATGACGCACTTGCACTGGATGCCTTGTATGAATCAAGGTTAGTGGCAGATATAGGTCAAGAAAGAGGTGTAGGAAAGGAATCTAAAGTATTTTTTGCTCGTACACCTTCTGGTGAAGAATGTATTATCAAAATTCATAGAGTGGGGTACACTAGTTTTACCCAAACAAGAAAGAAGCGAAGATACACTTCAGATAAGAGACATCTTTCTGCCTTGTATGCATCTAAGCTTTCTGCAGATGAAGAGATAAAATGGATGAAAAAATGTAATCAATTCAATTTACCAGTGCCGAAATTTATGGGTAGTAACCGCCACATAATTGTGATGGAATTAATAGAGGGTTATAACCTTAATATGTTGAAGGACCTCGATGTACCTGAGGAATATTTAATTGACATATTAGAATTTATCTATGAAGCGTGGTGTGAGGTTGGATTCGTTCATGGGGATCTCTCAGCCTTTAATATCATAATTTCTGTTGAGGGTGAGCTAAAGATAATTGATTTTCCACAAGCGGTTGAACGCTCAGCAGAAAATGCAGTTGAGCTTCTTGAAAGAGACATCCAAAATATTCTAACCTTTTTTGACAGAAAATTTCAAATAAAGAAAGATGAGACATCTGTCTTAAATGACGTACTTGATTGTGTTCATAGAACAGAGAATTAATATTTTCAGTTTTAGAAATGAAAAGGTACATTAATGAGCTTTCCCAATTTATAATGTAGACGATTACACGTCAGGATGGTTCAAGGTTACTGTAAAGAGAGTGTTGGGATTTGATATCCTACCAATGTCGAAGCCGAACTCAGAACAATCAATCCGAATATCAGCCTTTTTACAACTTGAGGACGGTACCCAAAAACAGTGGGTAAATATCTCCAGACATAAACTTTTACAAATTATCCATAAATACAAACCTCGGATTGTAGGAACCGACAATGTTCAAGAGATACTTTTGCGGAATGAATCTATGGCAAGGTTCCATAGAAAACTCCCCACCAACACTAATATAGCACAAGCAAACATTACCAGAACAGGAAAACCCATAGAAATTAAATCTTTGTTCAAACGGTACAACATAAAATCAAATGGAAAAGCATCACCACTTGAAACCGCAAGAGGGATTGTAGAATTAATTAACAAAGATATAGGAATGATTATCGATGTTTACGAAGATGAGACACTAGTTAAAATCTCGCAACCCAGACGAACAAGTAAAGGAGGATGGTCTCAATCTCGCTATGAAAGACAGAATGAAGAGGTGGTTCTTCATGCAGTAGATAAAGTCCAAGATAAGCTTAGATTGAATGATGTAATCTTTGATGCGAACATAGCTAAAACAAAATACGGAGCAAAAAACGCAGTCTTTCATACTTTTCTACCCAGAGAGAAGATTTTAAAAATCTTTAAAGGAGTTAATTTAAAACCTGCGAAGGTTAAATTTATTTCTCCTGCTAGAAGAACCCCTAAACTGAAACCACTTAATTCTGATATTAATATCAAACACGTCAGTTATCAAAGAAGAATAATTGTTGGTATTGATCCAGGAACAACAGTGGGTGGAGCGGTTATGGACTTACGAGGAAAGGTCTTAGGTACCTTCAGTCGGAGAGAAATGACCAAAGCAGAGATAATTTATGAAGTAACAGATTACGGAATACCGGTAGCATTCTGCTCAGATGTATCCCCAATTCCAAATTTAGTTTCCAAGCTTGCTGCAACGTTCGATGCTGAACTTTACTCACCAAAAGTTTTACTTTCTAAAGTTGACAAGCGTGACTTAACCAAAGACTATCCAGACTTAAGAAACAACCATGAGATGGATGCATTATCTGCTGCGATAAAGGCATACAACCTTCTAAAACCTAAATTAGATAAAGTCGAAAGTTCACACCTCAAAAACCATGAAAAGGATATCGCTAAAGCCTTGGTAATCCGAGGAATGACGGTAGCTGACGCTATTGATGCAGCCAAGACCAGAGAAAAAAGAGAGTCTTCAGAACAAGAAAAACCAATTACACAAGAGTCAGACATTAATCAGGCCCTTCAGAATCGCATTGACAATCTTCTAAAATATCTTGCTCAATCTGAATCAACTCTTGGCTATCTACGTGGGAAAATTGGAGAGTTAGAAAATAGCTTGGAAACTCAACAAAGCATAAACTTTAGACTTGTTAAAAAAATTGATGACTTAAGGGACGCCAATATTTTAAAGGCTTTAAAGGACGATCTGGTTTCTGAAAAGATCAGAGAAATAAACAGTCTCAGAAAGTTATTAGCCCAAAAAAATCAGAGAGAGCAGAATATGAAATCACTCATAACTGAGTTACGTAAATCACTCTGGATTAGCCTACAAGAGGGAAAATACCCTATAAAAATATTAAGTAAATTTTCTGCTAATGAGATAGCTAAACTCGAGAGAGATTATTCCATAAAAGAAGGTGATATTTTATTAATCCTAGATTCCTCTGGAGGAGGAAGGTTGACAGCTATCCAACTAGCTGAATACAAGCCAAGAATTGTATTTTTAAATATGGATAATTTGTCACCAGAAGCACAGAGTGTATTTTCTAATTATGAGATCCCAATAATATCAGCCGAGGGTTATAACATACAAATATTAGATACAATTGCTTTAATTCATCCTGATGATTTAAATCGATCCATCAACAACTACAACAGGATTCATCAAAAGAAGAAGATTCAAGAACAAAGATCCAAACTGATGGGTGCCATAAATGACTATAGATATGAAAGAAGCAGGTTCTTTAGCTCGATTCAACGAGATTATGATGATCATGAGACTGAGAATGAGGTTTAAATAAAAAGACAATAGAAAGAAAATAATCTTAGCTTTGTAGGAATGAATTTGTTTTGGGTATACTAGATCTTTTTTTATCTGATATTTTCATAGATTTAGCTTTAGGATACGGAGTTCTTATTCTGATTTATGGATATTATTTTGTATTTGTAGAAAGAAAAATCAGTTCATTTGTAAGATTTAACCTCTCCTCAAATGCCTTCTTAAGCGGGATGGGGGCCTACCTTGTTAATTTATTAGCCTTGCAGCTTCTTAGAAACTTATTTCAAATAAACATTATAACCTTAGAAAATGGATTGATTGGTTTTATTTATATCATAATTATAGCTATACAAGAGGAACTTCTGAAATTTTCTGTTCTGTTAGTATCTTTGAAAGTCACTAAGTTTAAATTCAGTAAGATAGGGCTAAACAATGTTTTTGGAATAGGTGTAATTGCTGGATTAGGGTATCAATTTCTTGAAGTACTAGTTAAAATCACAATCTTCTCTAATTCAACCTTGCCGTTGGGAACTTTCCTCTTATTCTTTGTTAACAACGAATTGTTAGCTTTTTCAAGCCATCCCCTTCTAACAGGTTTAAGTTTGTTTTATTACACAAAGATTTTACAGGACAAAAGGTCCCCACTTCGGTCATTACACAATATATTTCTGATACCTATGGCAATTCATTCGTTAACTAATTTTCTTGAGATTTTTATAGAGAGAATTAAGGTTCCATATTCTGAATTTATCTTTTTACCATTTCTAGGGTTTGTTCTATACAAGGCGATATTAGTGATCGAAACTATAAAACTACTCCCCAAAGAATCGACTGGTGAGGTTCATGGCTAATCCTTACAGATTACCATCCAGCTTCTTTGAAGACCCCTTTTATTAATGATAACACCTGTACAAATTTATCAAACACTGAAAAAAAGAATTCTCGATATCTATAAGAGAATACTGCACAAGTAATAAAAAATAAAATGATAGCTATGGTCAGATCAAATGGACTCAATACAGTACCAATTATTACTATCCACCAAATGAGAACATACATAAGATATCTTGATGAAAATTTATAATCAAGACGAACTACAAAAATAAGTGCAAGAATATAAAATATGAAAGGGATTAATCCGAAACTAAAATTATAGCTGCCACTATAACTTGAGTTGAAGTTTGGGAAGTTCAGCAATGCTGCAACATAGAACCCTATAAAAGATAATTCCAGGAAAAAGTTTGGTTTTTCTAGATATCTTATCCCTCTCTGTTCCTTAATATACCCTTTTGTGAAAAATCCATAGTATTTGTTTTCTCTGTTGATTAAAAACTTAAAAACTAGATAAGGAACAAGCCATGTAAAAAATAAGAAATAACTTTTCTCCCAATAAAAATTAGCCTCATACAAATCACCATAGTACGGAAAAGCCCCAAGAAAAAGAAAGAGTCTTAATCCAAATAATCTTAAATATTGGACAAAATAATTACTCAAAATTAAATTGAGCAGAAACATGAAGACAGTGCCCTCATATATGTTAAGGAAATAGTTTCTTGTTTTAAAAACCACTCGATCAATCTGATTACTCTTATTCTTAGAAACCAATAAGAATTCATATAACAAAGTGACAACTAGTAAAAACGCGACTCCAAATATAGTAAGAGTTCCATTATACCCATATGGAGTGAATATTCCTATACTAACGAATAAGGTCATAAAATAAGCATAAGAGAAAAATGCGATAAAAATATAACTACTAATTCTGTTATCTTTTGATATTTTAGATAAGAGGAATTGTGGATTCAATGCATGATCTTGTAGTCCATTGCTATTTTCACCTTCAAAAATTTTTTGAGAGTATAATTCCTCTTCTAACTCATAGGATTTTGCCATGGATTCAGGGGTGCCGTACCTAGAAAGTACTGCTTTCAACTCATCCATCGTGAGTTTTGTAGACTTATTTAGTTCTGCCAGATCGGAGAGAATTAGATTTTCAACATCTGAAACTATAGAATAGACATCTTTGTGTCCGATCTTGAAGAGTTCAACTCCAAGAGTATTCAGGAAACTATTGAGATACTCCGCTGAGTCTGCTGCCATGGGAATATTTTGTGAAGTTGCACCATTTCTTGACGTATCAGTATTTTTCATGTTCATGATATCACCTTAACATTGATTTGAAATCAGATTCAAATGTTGACAATACTTGAACCAGATCATTCTGCATCTGTTTCATTAGATCCCAGCTTGATTCTGAGGGATATATTGTTTTTCTGACTCGATTGTTTTCGATTTCGTTTTTAATTTTTACAAATCCCTGTTCTTCAAGTCTATTTATCGCAGAATAGATGGTGGGGAGAGGAGGAGTGTACTCTCCCCAATGGTTATGTAACTGCTTATAAACAAAATAAGCATGTGGTTTTTCAGGTGAGAATGATGCAAGATACAATATTGCAAGCTCCACTAAAGCACCCCTTAGTCTTCCATTCCAAGACGTGAGATAGGATTGCACCTGTTCATCATTCTCACCCATGAATCAATAATTATATTCACATATTTAAATATTATATATATCATAATATACAAATGAGCAATATATTATGATATAGCTAATTACTTTCTCTTTTAATTTATAGACTATTTGGCTAAACAACCTGGGCTGAACGGAGAAAATATCCGTAATTAGACAAAATATTTAAGTTCAAAGAGGATGGAAATGATTTAGCTGTCATTTAAGAATAACAGCAATAAATAACGGACGGGTAGTCTAGCTTGGTATGATGCTGGGTTTGGGTAACAAATCAAAACACCCAGTGGTCGGGGGTTCGAAACAAAGAGAACTGGCTTCTTTTTGAGAAATTCCCTCTCCGTCCATAAATTTTCTTTTTTAATATACCTTCTGAATTTAATACGATGTTGCTTCTACTTTTTGTTCGCTTGAATTAGGAACCCAAAGTTCATCTTTTAAAAGATCTCGAATTGCTACACGGATAGCTTCAGATCGTGTTGGATACTTCTGTTGTCTGACAAGTTCGTCAAGACCATAAAGAAATTCATTGGGCAAATACACTGTTACAAGTTTCATAAAATAACTCCTAAGCACTAAAAGTGGAATTAATTATTAAAGTTGGGGGAATACTAAAGTAATATTATGGTAATTTCACACATATTTTTGTACAAACGCAGCAATTGATTGATCATTATCATCTAAATATGTCCTTAGGATGTTTTTGACCTTTTCTGTATCACTGAAGAGGTTATTGTCTAAGATATATCCTAAGACCTTTACGACCTGCATTTGAACTTTATCAACCTGATTTGTTCCCAAAACCTCCAATGTATGAATTGTTTGATCTATCTGATCTGGACTCAGGGCATTCTTGTTCTTAAGCCAATTCAAGGGATCTTTTCCAAACAGAGCTTCTTGAATGAAAGCAGTTGACCAGGATGCAACCACCCTCTGCTGTAGTTCAGGTGATTTCATTTCTTCATCTGAGTAAACCTCCTCTGTAACCTCTTCAAGGCTTTCTGGGGCTTCAGATGGTTTTAAAACCTCAGAGTTTATATCAGTATCTCCTATGGTGTTAATTGACCCCTGCTCTTTTCCTTCCTCAAGGAAGTCATCCATCCATACAGGTCGAACTGGGGCTTCAAAATCCACAGCATCACCTACCTGCCTATGAACGGTCGGAGTCCTGATTTTGACGGATTCATGACATTCCTCACAAAAGAAATAAACCATTGTTTGTCCATGTTCTGTAGTCTCCTTGTGCATCCATTTTACTTGTGGAGAACCACATTTGTCACAAGAATCAATTTCAACTTCATCCTCAAGTAATCTTCCAAACACATCATCAGACATTGTTTTCATAATAGCTGTTGCCTAAATGAATAAAAAGGTAACACATTTCTACATCAATTTCGGATAATTTTCTTCCTTCATTCAACATTTGAAAAGTGAATCAAAAAGGGATTTAGAAAATACAAAATACGGTTAATATACAGCCCTTCATGGTGGGGAGGACGATTGTTTATTTTTTGTAAATTCATGAGACCAACAATTTCAAGTGCCAAATATCTGTATCTAACATTTTTCTGGGTCGCGGCTCCTACAATCGATCTTCTTTCGGAAGAGATTTCTGTGAGAGGAAACACCTTATCAATAATTGATTTTGTGAAGTTTCCCAAATTGTCCTTAGTTGAGAAACTTAACCAATCTAATAGGTAAATATTAGGAAATAAAATCATTAGAGGTTCATCAATTGGCCTTGAACCTCTGATATTTTTTTTGTAATGACACACCATTGCTGAATTCATGAACCTCTGATAGTATCCCCCAATAAGTCTCAAAAGCATCGATATCCCTCGAATTCCCTCAGATGCAACTATATTTTCTTTTTGATCAGGTAAATTTTTTCCAAATGTCTCCTCAAAAAAATTCGAGACGACATTCTCAATATGAGCACCAGTGACCTCAATAAGTATATTATCGATTTTATAAAACCAAAAACCTAATATGAGAAGATCAGCCGTCCTCGCAACTAGGGAATCAGGGTCTTTCCCATAAAGTGCTTCAAAAATTTGTTCAAATGTATCTGGTGATCGTAACTTCGATTTGTTTTCTGCATGAAGTGAAAGAAACTCATCATATCTATTCTCTAACATTTTCACCCTTTTTTGTAAACCTCTATAAACACCAGATTTATATGATTCTGGGTTTTTAAACTTTGAAGAAGAGTACTCTTCCCTACGTATGGTCTCTTGAATGATTAAGTTTTTAGCTTCTTGAATTGGAAATCTTGATTTTAGCTTCTGTTGGATAACATATCTTAAAAATTTCTCTGGATCATATCGTAAGAATGAATTTACACCCAGCTTGTCTCTTCCTCTTAAATGAGACTGAATGGATTTTGTGATGAGCGACCTGAAATTTGATTCTGGGGTTGAATCCGACCTATCAAAAAATTTGTACCAAATGTTAGGGTAATTATCAAATTCAATTTCCGGAACCTTAAAAAAACTCAAGTCATCCTCATTGTTCAAAAATTAAAACTCCCTTTAGGAAATATTTTTCATTCTTTCTGCCCGACGGATCTTTGCTTGATCGAACCGGTTTTTCTCCTCCGGTGTCTCCGGAATCAATGGAGGGACTGCCATAGGTTTGTTTTGTTTATCCAAAGCTACAAAAGTAAGATAAGCAGACCCAGTCTGATGTTGAGATCCTGTTGTTAAATTTTCCACATCCACTCTAACTCCTACCTCAAGAGATGTCCGACCAGTGTAATTCACGCTGGATTTTATAATTAGTAATTCACCCACATGAACTGGATTTAAGAAGCTCATTCTATCAATTGAAGCCGTAACAACCTTTGTTCTACAGTGCCTTAATGCGACTAACCCAGCTACATTGTCAATGAGATTCAAAATTGCACCCCCATTTATCGACCCTAATTCTAATGTTCCATCCTCACTCCAACTTGGGTTGCTTTGACCTGGCATCATTAATTGATAGGTTGTAATTGCAGTTTCACTTGGTGTTTTCCCATCCATATATTGTGATTTTAGCTCTCGTTAAAGAGTGATTCGATATAAAATAAGACAAGTAATCAAAAGAATTTTTATTTCTAATAAACTTTAAAATTCGGGCTTAAATCAGTTTATAATGTCTGATCTAAGATCAAACTCAGAAATTTTTGATGGGGTCCACTGGATAGGGGGAGGATTTGTGAATGGGTATGTCATAGAACAAAATGATCATTTGATCCTCATTGATACACTTTTCAATAAAGCTGCAAAACAGGTGATGAAATACATCAAGACAGAGTTATCAGATAAGCCAGTTACAGAGGTCTTTCTGACACATCACCACACTGACCACGTTAATGGTTTACATAAAATCTACGAGCGGTATGATCCAAAAATGTACACCTCCCATGAAGATTCAAAATACATCAATGGTTCAGAAAGGCGACCTCCACCAAACATCAAGGCTTTGTCATGGTTATTTCGAATCATAGACCCATTTATTACTGGGAAACCAGTCCAAAAACTAGATTTAGTTAAAGATAAAGACGTCATTCATGATATTGAGGTAAATTCTCTCCCAGGACACACCTTAGGATCTTTAGGGTTTAGAAAATCTCAAGCTTTGTTTTTAGGTGATGCTGCAGCAGTAAATAAGAAAGGTGAGCTAACTCTTCCTACAAAATTGTTTACTGAATCATTAGAACTCTGTAAGCAGTCATTAACCAAATTGAAAAATACTGAATTTTCAATGGTTCTACCTGGACATGGGCCACCAATCCTTGAAGATGCAAAAATGAGGTTATCCGATTTACTTGAAAAGATATATAAGGAAATTTAAAATGACCTAGCCGGGAATTTCATCTCAGCATTGAGAATTTGAACCCGGGTCGATGAGGTTCTCTATGATGTATAAAACACCATATGAAAGCCCATTAGGATTGACCGAACTACCCCACTAGGCCATTAGTCATTCTATTGAGAATAGACTTAATTTGAGCTTCTCAACAAGAACTTAAAGATTTTGAAGTGTTACACGAAATCTGACAAGTGACTTTTTGCTTAGTTCAAGCTCAGTAGATATTACACGAAGAAAAATGAAACACTTCAAAACGTTTAAGTTAGTAAACATCTCAAACAAAATTAGCTAACTAGGCGAGTGGTCTAGGGGTTATGACGCCTCGCTTACACCGAGGAGATCGGGAGTTCGATTCTCCCCTCGCCTATTCAAATTACAAAACTTTTTATTAATTTTAATTGACTTTTAATTAATCGAGATCCTCATGGTGGGAATCGTAACTATCCTTATGACCTGATTCGTAATGCCCAGAATCGTGATGACCTGATTCATAATGATCCCCATCATGGTGGTTTGTGGAGAATGAATTTCCAATTCTATCCACACTAATGTGTGGCGAGAAGTCTGTGTTTTTCTGAATAGTCATCCCAACTGCGGAGATGAGGGACAGAGAGATTATTATCCCAAGGACATGAACATACTTCGAGTTACTTACCATATTAATGTAAGCTCTAACCACTTATAAAAATGTTACCTTTATCGAGGTAACATTATTTTCTTTTAATCAAATTTCTCGTGATAAACAAAAAGATCTCGTATGCAATCATTGATTTAAGCCCTTCCAGCTCTCGGATTTTGCCATCCTTCCGAATTAAAAGTACATGGTTAGTGTCAGATTCAAATCCAGCTCCTTCGATTGATAAGTCATTGGCAACTGCTAAATCTGCATTCACCTTTTTCATTTTCTCTTTTGCGCGAGTTATAAGTTCAGTTCGGCTCACACCCCATTCTGCCTTATATACTACTAGGATGGCATCTTCATTAACTTTTTTCACATGATCTGAGATTTTTTCTGTTGGTTGAAGTTTTAATGAAAGAGATTTATCACTTTTTATCTTTCCCTCTTCTCTTTTTAGTGGAGTGAAATCAGCTACTGCTGCTGATAGAATCACTATTGTTTGAGTTGGTGTGGTTATCTGGTCTAGAAGCACATCTAACATCTCCTTTGCACTGACAACTCTCATAGGTTCAAGAATTCTAGGAATTGGAAGGTTTGTGGGGCCAAGGATTAACGAAACCTTTGCTCCTAGTAACATTGCCTCCAGAGCAAGAGCAACTGCTGTTTTACCGCTTGCTGGGTTTGTGACAAACCGAACATTGTCAATGTACTCTCTCGTTGGTCCTCCAGTTATAACCACTTTCTTACCCGAAAGTAACTTGGGCGTTAACAAATTAACCACCTCAAATACAACATCATCAATAGGAGGAACCTTTGCTTTACCTTCCTCATAAATTGGGTCGATGATATGAAACCCTCTTGAACGTAGTGTGTCAAGAGAAGTTTGTACTGCATCTGCATTGACCAGATCTTGATGAGCAACACACATAATTTGAATTGGAACCTTTGCTCCTTGGAGAGAGCTGGCAATTAAGGTCACAGGAGTATCAGCAATTCCAGAGGCAAGTTTTGCCACAGTGTTAGTTGTGGCTGGAAAAATAAGCATAAGATCAACAGGATTATTCATTACTCCAGAAAATGCTATGTGTTCCAAAGCACCAGTTATTCGAGTTATTGGCTCAACTCCTGTTGCCCACCACATGAGATCTTTGCCTACCATTGTTAGAGCTGCTTCAGTCATAACCGGAATAACCCTAGCACCCCTCCTAATCAATTCTCTTGCTAATGCAGGTGCAAGATAAGAGGCAACACTCCCGGTTATGCCAAATACTATGGTTTTATCTTCCAACCGATTTGAGATTGAAGAAAGAATCCTTAAGCTTGGATGATTAAAATGGGAGATATAATATTCTCCAGCCATAAATTATTATACACTGGCAATTTAAGAATTTATGGCATTTTTTAGAAGTGAAATTGTAAATTTAATGAAAAATATTTAGATTGTAATTTGAATAGTTAGGATTATTGCAAAAAAGTATTTTTATAAATCAATTAAAAATGAAGAATAGTGGATTCAGAAAATTCAATTGCTTTCGTAGTCAATCCCAACAGTGGTGGAGGTAGAACTGGAAAGAATTGGGATAAAATGTATGCCAGGATTTTGAAACAATTGAGGGCCGATTCAGGATATCAATTAGCAGATGGTATTGGTGCAGGTTATAGAATCACACAGGATCTTATGTTAGAGGGCTACAATACAATTGTACCAGTTGGGGGAGAAGGAACAGTTAATGAGGTTGTCAATGCAGTAATGAATTATAAAAATTCAAAAGCTACAAAAGTAGGGTTCATTGTGGCTGGTACTGTAAATGATTACCAGAGAGTTATGGGATGGCCCAAGACCTTGGAAGATCAAGTAAAGCTAATTGAAGAGGGTACAATCAGGACAACACATTTAACCAAAACAACAGCAGATGAGGTAAGATACGCATTAAATCTTGCGGGGACTGGAATTGGATCGAAAATGGCATACGAGGCCTCAGTGCTGAGGAAACTGTTATGGTTAAAAGGTTCTCTCCGTTATAATGTGATGGCAGTTAAACATATAATCAAATGGGCTAACTTACCCGTGTCAATCAAAGCAGATGATAGTCAGATAGAAGGAGATTTATCTCTATTTACTGCGGGTTTCTCAACCCAAGTTGGAGATTTTAAAACTCAACCACATGTTAATCCATTTGGTGATAAAATGGGATATTTAATTGCGATGAATTTTTCCAAACTGACAATGATTAAAATGCTTAAAGTCATTAAACAGGGAAAACATCAGGGGTATGATGGGATCAACTTGGGCTATGCTAAGAAAATACAACTAGAGTTTGAAGAAACACCATATTTTGATGTAGATGGAGAGGTATTTAGCTATAACACGAGAAAAGTCAAAATCGAACCAGTCTATGATGCTATTAATATTATCTCATCAAATGGTAAAATTCAGAACACACAATGACAAACTAAGTTTATGTTGGTTTATACCTTGGAAGATCATGAGATAATGGTTTGTCATCTCGGTATCCTAGAGCA
The DNA here is from genome assembly GCA_030149205.1 of Candidatus Heimdallarchaeota archaeon. Lineage (GTDB taxonomy): Archaea > Asgardarchaeota > Heimdallarchaeia > Heimdallarchaeales > Kariarchaeaceae > WAKA01. The sequence goes on from JASBSB010000006.1 coordinate 487,434, forward strand.
TATCTTGCTTGAATGATTTCTTGAACTTGATCAGTTCCCTCATAAATTCTTGCACCTCTGGCGTTCCTCCAATATCTTTCGACAGGATATTCTCCAGAATAGCCGTATGATCCATGAATTTGAATTGAGTCATCCGCACACTGTGAGGCAACATTTGTGGCATGCCATTTCGCCAACGCTGTTTCTTTTGTGTTTCTTCTTCCAACATTTTTCATCCAACCAGCTTTGTAAACCAATAACTCTGCAGTTTCTATCCCTCTGACCATATGGGCAATTAGTCTTTGAACCAACTGATGCTGACCAATCTCAACTCCAAAAGTTTTTCTGGTTTTAGCATAAGCAACTGCAGCATCATAGGAAGCCTTTGCTAATCCTACACTTCCAGCTGCAACGGTGTATCTTCCATTGTCTAAGCAGCTCATTGCAATTTTGAATCCATCACCTTCTTTACCAACCAGGTTTGCTTTAGGAACCTCAACTTCGTCATACGTGATGAATCCTGTATTTCCTGCTCTCACACCTAACTTGTTCTTGATACTCCCGGTTGAAACACCTTTAAACTCTCTTTCAACTATAAACGCAGAAATTCCTCTGTGCCCCTTAGATTTGTCAGTATACCCAAATGTCAAAAATTGATCCGCGGTGTCTGCCAAAGAAATCCACATTTTGTTCCCAGATAAAATATATGAGTCTCCATCTTTTTTAGCGCTTGTTTCAATTGAAGCAACATCTGAACCAGCATTAGGTTCGGTTAGAGCGTAGGTCGCAATCCGTTTCCCCTGTGCTTGAGGGACAAGGTACTTCTGTTTTTGCTCTTCAGTACCCCATTGAAGCAAACCTAATGAGTTTAATCCAGTGTGAACTGACATGACCACTCGTAAAGATGTATCCACATACTCGAATTCTTCACTCACCAGGCCTAAGGAAATGTAATCTAAGCCTGCACCGCCATACTGTTCAGGAATACACACACCCAGAAAACCATTTTCACCCATCTCAAGAATTGTTTTTCTGTCATAGGTTTGATTTCTATCCATCTCAGGGATTTGGGGTGCCACACTACTAGCAAAACTCTTTGCAGATTGTCTGATTGTCTTATGTTCATCAGAAAAATCGAAATCCATAGTGTATATTACATAAATCAGTTTATCAGTAAATCGATTTGTATTTGCTTTTCTAACAATTTTCTAAAAATTGTGTACCAATCTTTACAACTATTAAATTTCAATGTCGATTCCAAGGGCACTTTTCACAAGTTCACGGAGAGTGCTAGTCTCTCGATCACTGTGTCCTTCTGGACCGGGGATTTCAACAACAACTGGCCATGGTCTCCTAGTTACTCTATTCAATATCATTCTGTTTAGATCTGCTAATCTTTCAGTGATGATTAAGACTGCAACATTCTCTCTATTTACAAGCTCTATTAGCTTTTCCTGACCATTACCCTCTTTGATTGAATATATTTCTTTTATCCCAGCGAGATTCAACCCAAGTGCTGTCATTTCATCTGTAATTCCAACAATTTTGGTTCTTGCTTGTCTGCTGCTCATTAGTTACCATCATTCCAAGACTATCTTCTTGACTGCCTCAATTACTTGAGAACGTTTGCTCTGGCTGGATTTTTGAAGCTCTTCTTTTTTTAGTTCAAATTCTGTTTGAATAGAATTAATTTGAGACTCACTTTCTTTTTCAACCTTCAGTAATAGTTGCTTCTTTTCCTCTTCTGCTTGTGATTTTGCCTTAGCTATGATCTCATTAGCTTTGGTTTCTGTTTCAGTTATAAGCTCTTCGACTTGCTTACGGGCTAGGTTTTCTTCCTCATTGATTTTTTTCTCTAAATCAAGAATTTGGTTCAGTATGTCAGAACTCATAGATATTCTCCAAATTCACTTAATCAAGTACCTATTAAAAGAAATTTGTTTGTGTGACAGAGGATTTTGAACTTAATTTACTGCTTATTGTAATGTTTTACCTTAACTCCAACTCCTTTTTGAAATGAGAGAAGAGCATGCGTCGGATGATTGGAAACTCCAACTGCAAGTAAATCTCCCTGTTGATCAAGCACAAAAACCTCAGAATTGGGTTGAATCCCCTGAGAGGCTGAGCTTATATGTTTTGTGAATAAACTTTTCCCAGTAGCAACAAACGGGACTGCTTCGTCAACCGCGACCACAATATGATCTTGTAATCCAAATTTTAAGAGAAGTAGTCCTCCTTGATATGTTGGAATAAAACGCCCATCAGTGGGACGAAAACTGAAAGAGAGAGAACCATTGATATGAACGTAATTTATCCTTCCTGTCTTTTTAGAATATGATACACTAACATTACACTCTTTTACCAGTCTATTTACATCAACAGAGGGAAATTGAAAATGCAGGATAGTGGTAAATCGAAGAATATCCAGACTTGTAGGTTCATTTAATCTCTTCAACAATTTTTGATTTCAAGTATGTATATAAAATTTGGGACTTTTTCTGTGAAGAAGTTAATGTATATGGATAGACCTATTATTATAGTGTGATTTCAGGTGTGGGAAGATGGGTTTGTTCAGAAAGTGAATATGAATATGACAAAATAGTTGTTGATAGAATGAGGATTATTGCACCAACGTACTGAACCATAGTTAAAGGTGTGCTATTAAATAGTGGCAATAGGATGAACAAAGAGAACGGGTAAGCCAATTCAAAAATGGTTGAGACACTTGCCTTAGTTCTTTTCAAACCAAAGTAATAAATCAAAAGGGAAAGAAGTCCAACTACAATTGATAAGTATAACAATGACGTTAGAACAGAAACGTCTGTCGATAGTTTCATTAAATTTGGAAATCCCTCTGGATTAACTGAATTAGGTATAGTAACTAACACTGTTAAGAAAATAAAAGCAATCAGAAATCGAAAAGTTGTCATCTGCTGAAATTCGAGTTTTTGTTGACTGTGTTCTAAAAGATATCTTCCAAACACTGTTGATGCACCCCAAAGGACTGCAGCAGTTAAGCCTAATAACGCTGCTGTAACACCTAATGGATTTGAGAAATTCAATGTCACAATTGAAATTACCCCTGAAAATGTGTTTGTTTGATTGCTCAATGAAGGGAAATTAATAAGATAGACACCAATTATCGCAACAAGTGATAAAGGAATATAATTTGAAGGAAGTTTCTCCTTTAATAATAATTTTGCAAGACCAATTGCTATGATTGGTTGGGTTTGTTGGAGCAAAACTATTACTGCAATAAATTCAAATGGTCTTCCCAAATAAAATGCTGCTGTTAATGCAATGGTAGCTAATGCACTACCACCTATCCCAATAAATAGCAATGCAAACCAATCAAAACCTGAAAATTTGCCTAAACCCCCAATGTACTTGAAAACAAGAGGAGATATGATAAGTATTATAATTAGGTGATCTACAAATACCAGTTGAATGGGGCTAATTTTCCCATTAAGCGAAGTACGAACAAAGGCATCTGTTGTCCATAAAAACGCTGCAAAGGCGATAAATAAAGGGCCAAAGTTAAATGAAAACTTTGATTTTTCTTCCATATTGTCAATGGAGAATATCGGTACAAAAACATTCAGATTATTTATCTTGTAAATTTCAAGCAAGTTTTAATGGGAAAAAATCAGTTTGGACACAAATTATATTCTCTTAGATGGAATCGAGTTTCTCTAAAGCTTTTAAGAGTTCTTCATTATCTTTATCGGTAGTTGGAACTTCAGGAAGTTCAGTTTTCTCCGGACTCTTTTGTGTGCTGGTTTCTTTGCTAGGTACTGTCTGTGGTGATGGGATAGTCCTTGATAGAGGGGGAGAGACAGGTACACTAGCTGTAGGTTTAGGGATACTGCTGCTTTTAGTAGGAGCAGGGGGTATAGAAGCAGTAATTGGTGCAGGTTTTGGGGCTACTGATTCAGTCTTTCTCTCTGGAACTGGGGTTGAAGGTATTGAATGATGTGAGATTGGAGTAGGAATATCAGGATTAACTTTTTGCGGGGTTATGGTACGTTCAATGCTAGACTTTGACTGTTGGACAAGGTCTTCAAGCTTTTTCTCTAATATGGAAACTTTTTCATTCAACCCTTTCAGATCCGTCTGAGTGGATTGTGCTGCACCTTTTTCCATTCTTATAATTTGATCCTTCATCTGTGTTATTTCTTGGTTGAAACTGTTTAACCTCTCATCAAGTTCTGCAAATTTTAGACTAACTTGTTCTCTTAACTTATCTATATTTTGAACAATAAATTTTAATGTCCTTTTAATCGGACTTGCTTCATCAGACACTAAATAGTTTAGGTGATTACTGTTATTAAACTTCACGTTTTATGTGTAGACTAGCTCATTTTAGGTGGTGTTCTCAAATTTTAAAGTAATTTATGTGGATTAAACTTCATCTCATAATGACAGACTAACTGAATTGGTACTTCCCAAGAAAAAAATACGGTTGAATATGAAGGGCAGAAATATAAATTAATTAGGTGAAAAATTTATTGATTATTACGACACCTAGGTAAATAAATTTCAATTAAATCTCTCAGGTGGTCAGAGATAATAGAGCATCAGCTAAATCTCCTTTAGATTTTATTAAAGCTTCACGTGCCTGTTCTGGTGAAACTGATGCTTTATCACTTATAAATTTAACATCTGCATCTGACACTTCAATTTCAACAACCTCCTCTTGACTGGTATCTGTATCCAAAGAAGTTTCCCTAACATTACTGGTTGTAATTGTATAGATCTCCTGCCCGCTCATCTTTAAAATTTGTACAGTTGCATCAGTTAAAATAATTTGTGAGTCTGATTTTTTGATAATGACTTCTTTGACGTCATCAACCTCTTTGACATCCATCTGGTTCATAGCCTGTTTCATACCTTTTTGGGACATTCCGGGAATGTTTTGATTTCTTTTTGCTGCCCTTCTGGCTTTTCTTCTTGCGCTCATAATTTAGAATTTTCGTATCATAAATAAATTGTTTTGTTTTGTATAATCAAGAGATGCGCAATGCGGGAATTTCGGAGACAATCCTCTATCGAACCCGCTCCCTAAGCTTGGGAAGCTCATGTGCTACCACTACACTAATTGCGCCTACTAATAGAGTTGTGTGAGCTTATTTATAGATTTTTGTCTGTTTTATTCAATTTTTATAGGTTTTTGGTGTAAGTATTTGCTTATCTTTTACTTTCGTTTCCTTAGGTGTGTGAACCATGATTTTTTCTCCCTCAAAATCATCTAATATAGAATTCAACGTGGGGGATGATGTGTGTCCACTAAGCTTTAGGCGATCAATGTCTTGCTTGAAATTTAAACCTGATTTTTTGTTTAATAACGCAAATCCAAGACTTGTAGGGGCTTGATATCCAGTAAATAATATACTGGTGTTTGGATCATCTTTAGTTGCCTCTGCTAAACCTCTGGCTGTACCTGCTTGTAGCATACCATGACCACCTATTACTATAGTTTTCTCTATAAATTCATCAGGCCTTACAGTTCTGTTCAAACTTAATTGTTTTTTTAATAATGGAGTTGTTTCAAACTGATAACGCAACTTTTTCATAACTGTCGATCCCATACCTGTAATTTTGATTTTCCAGTCTTTAGGGACCCCAGTTTTTATCAATTGATATAGTACCTCCTGAGTTCGTCCTACTGAAAATGCAGGAATCAGGATCTTATCATATGATTGAAACTTAGATTTAAGTTTATCAGAGTTGGACACTTCATTTGATTCTGCTTTATTGTAATAAGTTCCATCAAAGATAAGTTTTGTTGCATTATCCAATGGAACTTTTGCCCCAGGAAAAATTACTGTTCCATCTGCATTAAAATCACCAGTATAAATTATACTTTTGTTTCCAATTTTTATTTCAAACATAGATGATCCAAATAAATGGGAGGCATTATGTGGAATAATCTCAACATTTGGAAGGATATTTATGCTCTGACCATATTCTATCTCAATGGTTTGATCTAGTGTATTAAGAATGTTAGATTTGTTAGTCAAATTCGACAGTGTCTTAGAGTTTTTGACAACCTGTTTAGAATAAACTTTCTTCAAAATATTTGCTGTGTCATTCCACAACATTTCTGAAATTACCTTGGTTTCCTTTGTCATAAACACTGGTAGATTCTTTTGCTCTAAAAATAATAGAGGTAAGGCACCAGAATGATCAAGATGTGCATGTGATACAAAAACTGCATCTAATCCTTCCAAGTAAGGTAGCCAGTTTGGAATGCTGTTGTTAACAACGCTCATCCCAAAATCAAACAATAGCAATCCTGAATTAGTTTTAATAAGAATTGATGAGTGCCCAATGTGGGAACCACCAGGGAAATATATTTTTATCTGTTCTAAAACTTCAGGTCTTGAAAAAACAAACTTAGGGATCAGATCCATAGCGATTTTTGGTGGAAAATTACTTGCAATGTCTCCATCTAGTGAAACCTTTGGTAGTTTGGAGAGTTTATCACCAAACACTCTGAAAGACGGGGGAAAATCTTTTAAGAGTGTATCACTTGAATTAATTTTCTTGTACAATTCCTCCCATGAGGTTGAAGTAGGAAGGGAACTTACACTTTCGGTAATCATATGTTTAATCAACTGTGATTTTACTGGTGCATCAACCCAATCAGTCAATTCAGACAGAAATTGTTGAGAATATTCATTGAGATGTTCAAAAAATACACTCGGTTTGGTTCTCAGAAGTTTTTGAGACCTCGAAATCTTCTGATAGTGTGATATTGTTTGAGAATCTACCTCTGCATGCGTGTACTCTTGCAAGTAATAAATTAATTCCTCTGGATTTGGATATCCTATATTAAGTAAATCTCGTAAACTCAATGCAGATTTCATAAGTTCAGCTACTGTAGTGACAGACTCAATAAAATAAAAAATGAATACTGTGTTCACTCCATCCAGAAGACCTTTGGAATATATTTGACGTGTTAAACCAATAAATTCATCATCTGAAATTTGATCGGAATATTTTTTGTAGTACATAAATTTAGGAATAAACGAGCTATATTCAATTTCATCATTTTGAACTAACCAAAGTAAGTCATTCATATTTTTTATAAATTCAATATCAAGCTCATGAGGGATGTGTTCATTGTTTTTTCCATTTGCTATCAAGCTAATTATTGAGTGATACAAAGGATTTTCTATCTCATTTAAATTCACTTAACAGTTGGTAATTTAATTCAAATACAAAAGTTTCTAACAAATGATTAATAATAGTAAATTTGTGAAATTTATTTAATCCCCATAATCTGTAATGCCGTATTCCAGTGTTCCTCATCAACTGTCTTTAAATTTGCAACAGCGTCAGCCAAATCAACCGGAATAATTTTTGTTCCTTTAAGTGCAGGCATTTTTCCAAATTCTCCATCTTTAAGGAGATTAATAGCAGCTAGACCCAATCTTGTACACAACACCCGATCATAAGCACTGGGTGGGCCCCCTCGTTGAATATGGCCTAGAGTAATTGCTCTGGTTGGGACATTTAATTCATTCTTTAACTCATCCGCAATTTTTTGACCTATGTTTATTTTCTCCATTCTGATGTGCCCAAATTCATCCTTTATAAAATGTTCTTCATGCTCTTCTGTGAACCCATAACCCTCTGACACAGCAATAATACCCCATTCCTTCCCAGATTCATACCTTTTCTTTATCAACTCTACAACTGTGTTAAAGGGTAATGGATATTCCGGGATGAGAATCACATGAGCACCACCTGCAATTCCAGAGTACAAAGTCAACCACCCTGCATGTCTCCCCATAAGTTCAACCACTATAACCCTATCATGTGACTTAGCTGTAGTTTTTACCTTGTCTAAGGCATCTGTTGCTATCGTAACAGCAGTATTGAAACCGAAGGTATAATCAGTTTCATCAAGATCATTATCAATTGTTTTAGGAATTCCAACTATACGAATACCTTCTTGAGTAAGTTTATTTGCAACACCCAAGGTGTCCTCACCTCCAATTGCGATGATTGAATCTAGTTCAAAATTTTGTATTGTTGATTTTATTTTGTTTATCCCTTCAGGGTCTTTGTAGGGATTAACTCTTCCAGATTTTAAGATTGTTCCTCCTAGGTTTAATAAATCATCAGGGTCATCAGGCAGTGAAAGGGTCTCACCATCCATCAATCCCTTCCAGCCCCCCTTAAATCCAAAGAATTCATAACCGAGTAACTTTCCATGAATTAAGATTGCGCGTATTACAGTATTCATCCCAGGGGTATCTCCACCTGAGGTTAATATTCCAACCTTCATAATTTACACGATAAAACTTTATTATTAAAACTGAAGCATCAACTCTAAATTTTTTCTTAATTTATTGTTAGTATTAGCTCCAAGGGTAAGATACTTTAAATCTTGTCACTCTAGTGAGGAGTAGACCACCCCGATGATGAAACTTAAGGTTTGCTGAATTATTTTATGAGGAAAATCTGGAGCACTGAGGGGATTTCTTCTAATTCTTATTTGTGGTGTTTGGGCAATTTAACAAAAACCATTAATAGATATAAATTAATTTAGATTGAAATTAACTTGGATTCAGAGCACTTGTATAGTTTTCCCAAATTTAAGAATCTCCCAGTTTTTACTAATAAAATCTTAGGATTACTTCAGTCAAAAATTCAATCTAAAGCTAGTGGAACTGAGAGTTTTCTTGTCTCAACTGATTTGAATCTGACGTCTAACACATTGGTTAGTTTAGATTTTGAACGTAAAGAAATCACACTGTTAAACCAATCTTTTAAAATTCCTGCTTCCTTTGACCCAAAAGATAATGTATGTTATTTCTTACAAAATGGTTTTTTGCATAAACTCTCCTTCCATGATGTTACAACAGGATATAGTTACACCTTGGCACCCACATCATTCAGACCAATATTGAGAGTTTCTGCAACACAGATGCATAAAAAACCGTTCCTGGATATGTTAGAAAATCAAAATTTTATTGGAAATGGATTGGATGGTGGCACAGGATTGGGGTACAGTGCAATTATCGCAGCAAATTCATCAAATTCATTAGAAACTGTTGAATGGGACAAAAATGTGATAGAAATAGCTTCATACAACCCACATTCCAGAGACCTATTTGAAAAAGAAAACATTAAATTCATTCATGCTGATCTAACAAAATATGTCGAAGAGATAGAAAATGAGACATTTGATTTTATTATTCAAGATGGAGGTACCCCGAAAAGCTCAGGGTTATTCTTTTCACAGACGCATGCAGATCATCTATTTAGAATATTGAAAAATAATGGTCAATTATATTTCTATTTACCCAAAAAGGGGATAACAAAGGGAAGAGATTTTGGGTCTGAACAAATCAAACGGATGAAGAAAGCAGGATTCTCTGTAAAGACTCGAAATAAAATTGGTTCATATACAATATTCAAAAAGAACTAGAAAGAGAAAACTATGGTTTTTCTCCACAACATTTAAATAAGTTTGTGTGCTATTATTTTATAACTGAGTTATTACTCATTTAATTATTAAATTAATAGGCTTTCATGTTATTCTAAAAATCTCGTACCTTAGTTTCGTTTTGTGTTATAGCCTTTTAATTTATATTGACGACCAATTCACCACTATCATTGACAGATTGAACAATAGTCCCTCTCTCAACTAAACCAGAGATATAACCCTTTATTGTATGTTGAAGAAGGTAATATTGTGTGATTCCCCTAGATTTTATCGATTCTTTAAGATCTAGTTCCTTAAATATCAGGTCAACTAGATCATACTGCCTTATTGACGGTTTGATTAGGCTTTCAATAATTTCAAAGGTTGAGATAAAATGCTCTTTTGTGACCTTCAAAAACTCTTGATCCTCTTCTAATCCTCCATGGGCAAGTACAAACCTGTTACCCTTTGTTTTCAATAACAAATCAACTGAGTTTATAGCCTCCAGGGGATTAGAAGCAAATAATATTTTATATTTTGAAAGTGTTGATTCCTTAAACGCTGCATCACCAACAAATATTATATCTTCATATTTGTAAACTTGATGTCCAAGTGTGTGACCAGGAGTATGAATAACTTCAATTGAATTTGGTGGTAAGCTTAATCTTGTTTTTAATGAGACTGATTTTGCCATTAGGTGCTTGTTTCGAAGTTTCTTATGAGGGTAAAAACCTGTGATTGAAAGTGGCTCTAATAGGGTGTTTTCAATAAATGGAATCTCAATTTCATTACAAACAATTTTAACGTTTGAGTCTAAAATCGTCAACTTCGATAATCCACCAATATGGTCTGCATGATGATGCGTTATTAATGCATATTCAATTTCTCCAGAAAAATCCTTTTTGAGTTTGTTAATACTTGTATTATCTAAACCTGTGTCTACTATATAGTTTGAAGAATCTAAAATAACACCTAAGTTTACTGCCCCTTCTGTGTATCCTACGTTATCAGAAACCCACTTTATCACAGACTATTAAATACAAATATACAATAAAGCTTTTGCATTTCTAGGTCGTTTTATGAGGTTTTCACAGATTTTTTCCAACCTACAAAGAAAATATCCACTAATCTTTCAATTGTTAGGCTATTTTCAGTGTTTTGGAGGATGTCCTCTGCTAGGGATATAGAACCATGAGTGAGAGCCCATAAGTGTTGTGAAAGAGTTTTAATTTTATCTTTTGTATATCTTGATTTAAATGATTTAAATGCAGAGAATACATATCCATTGAATATACTAAATAGTTGTAAAGGTGCAGTGGTACTTATTACGTTTTCATAGGAACTGGGAAAAATTAACTTGTAGATGAAAGGGTTCTGAACGGCATGATTATAATAAGTAACACATATTGTTTTTAAGGAATCAAACAGGTTTTGAGAAAGTTTGACATCACTCAGTACCATTTCTAAACTTTCAAGTTCCTGTTCAACAATGGCTTGGAGAATGGCTTCTTTACTTTCATAATATGAATAAATTGAAGAGGCTGAAGTATCTAAAGCCTTGGCAATATCCCTGATTTTTACCTCAGAATAACCCCCTTCTATTAGTAGCATTGTTGCTACACTTAATATGTGTTGTCTCCTCTCCTCCTTTTCCTTGGGGTTAACAAGCCTTCTTTTGATTCTTGGAAAGATTATTTCATTTTCTTTTACTTCTTTTTCTTCCACCACGAATCAAATCCACAAGAATATTATAACTGTAAAGTATTTATTGGTTACTAATGTCTGCATCTTCCATATTGAAGAAATGATAAGCCAATATTAACCCAACCGTCACTACACCAACAGTCATTGAGATGAATTTTACTGCTAAAAAATCGATCACAATTTTAAATTTATTCTTAGGCTTTAAAGATTCTTCTTTGTTCTCTTATTGTAAAATAGAAATTTTGATTATTTTGAATTATGATTCCACCAATCTATTCTGAAGATTTCCAAATTAACCTTGCTGCATTCTTAACCTCAGGATCAAAGGTTGCAGAAACTTTCATTTTATATTTTAACTCATTCGCAGGGATGTCAACCAAACCTGTTAACCTTTCCCCGTTTTCAAGCTCTACAATTCCGACAATATATGGGGCCCTATCTTCGTATGTTGGTGGACCCACAAAAATTACAGTCCATGTTATTAATTCTCCATTTGGATCAACTTCAACAATTTCAATATCACTTGAACCGCATTTTCTGCAAATTGGTCGAGGTGGAACAGCAACATGTTTGCATTCCAAACACTTAGTGCCCACAATTTTGTCTTCATTTATTGCTTTTTCATATGCTTCAACAACATGTTCTATCTGTATTTTAGTCACCTCTCTCCAAAATATGACAGACAATGGTTGACCCACTTCCACCAAGGTTTTGAGTCATACCTATGTTTACATCTGGTACTTGACGTGGTCCTGCTCTATCTCTAAGCTGGTTTGTGATTTCCACAACTTGAGCAACACCAGAGGCACCAATAGGGTGACCTTTAGCCTTTAAACCACCTGAGACATTTACAGGTATTTGTCCATCTCGAGCTGTGACACCATCAAGTGTTACCTTACCACCTTCTCCCTTCTTAAAGAATCCCATGTCTTCAATCGCCATTATTTCAGCTATCGTGAAACAGTCATGTACCTCAACAATATCAATATCTTTTGGTTGAAGTTGAGCTCTTTCAAAGGCATTTCGAGCAGCAATTTGAGTGGTTTTGAATCCTGTTAGAACAGGTCTGTCATGTAAAGACATTGTATCACTAGCTTGTGCAAATGATCTGACCTTGACGGCAGGGCCTTCGTACTTATGTCGATCTTCCCAGGGAACAACTACCACGGCAGCAGCCCCATCAGTAATAGGGGAGCAGTCATAAAGAGTCAAAGGGTCTGCTACCATAATAGAGTTTACTACCTTCTCAATTGTAATTTCTTTGTGAAATTGAGCGTTGGGGTTATCCATTGCATTCTTGTGATTCTTTACCGCAACTGCTGCACGCATCTCTGGAGTCGTCCCATATTCCATCTCATGTGCTCGTGCCATCATTGCAAATGCCCCTGGAAAGGTAACACCTAAAGAAACCTCATATATGTCATCAGCACACATACTTAACGCCTCAGTAACATGAGCTGTTGGTAAATTTGTCATCTTCTCAGCTCCAGTTGCCAGAACAACATCATAAAAACCTCCAGCTACAGCCATTATAGAATGCATAACAGAAAGCCCTCCTGAGGCACATGCTGCCTCAACTCGGGTTGAAGGGGTATTTTCTAACCCAAGATAATCAGGAATTCCAGGTGCTGCATGCATTTGATGCTCAAATATATCTCCTGATAATTCTCCCAAGTATACTGCGTCTATATCTCCTCTTTCCACTCCAGCGTCATTCATTGCTTCTAAAGCGGCAGAGGTTACTAACTCACGTGAGGTTACTCGTCCTAGGTTACCAAATTTGGTCATCCCAGTGCCGATTATGGCCACATCTCTCATTCTAAACCAAAGCACCTCTTCATAACAACTAAGTGTTTTATGTGCATATAACTCTGTGGTAAGAGTATTACCTTTATCGCCATTTTTTTGTTACAGAAAATACACGGACAAACTGGTTAATAAACCTCAACTATTAGAAACAGAAATTGAGGTCTTTTTGAAAGGTTTGTGGGTAAAGGATACTATAAATTAAAATAGTTGGATTAAAACTAAAAGAGTAAATGAATCTTTCAGAAATAAGATCGAGACTTGACAGACACAAAGTGGTTAATTTATCTTATCAATATCACTCAGAACCTTATGCATGTGCTGTTTGGTTTGCCTTATATGAGGATAATGAACTGATTTATATCTCAGATCAAAATACTTTTCATTCAAATTGTTTACTAACTGATGGAAGAGTTGCATTTACAGTGAATAAAGATGATCAGTCCTGGGAGTCCATTATAGGATTTCAAGGAAAGGGAATTGTTCATTTAATTGATGATAAAAAACAGATAAACTCGGTGAAGAAGGTTTATTTAAACAAATTTCAGTATATTAAAAGTTCTAAGGAACTTTTGGAGAGATTAAACAACATTGATTTTTGGTCAGTGAAAATTTCTTGGCTGCGAATTATTGACAACAGTGTTAGGTTTGGCTGGAAAAAAGAATTTATTGGTAATTTTGAAGAGATTTAATTCTCTCATGAAGTTTTTTTGTCAATTTAGACTCTACTTTAGACCTTAAGTCAGTTAATGTGCTCAAATCTGATATTTGTCTAATGGCGTAGGTTCGAACCTGTTCATCTAGTCCTCTATCCATCACAATATGTGAGAGAATATCACAACTATAGATATTTGAAACAGCTTCCTTTTGAACCCAAGACTGATCATCATTTTTAACAATGTTTGCTAAGAATTTTTCATCAGATAATTTACTTACTGCCTCAAATCTCACTTGCCAATAATCATCACTTGTTGCAATCTTTCGAAGTAATTTTTCTTCTGAAATTTTTGAGGTCGCTTCTCTCCTAACCTCCCAAAATTCATCCTTAAGTGCAATTTTACGTAGTTGAGACTTATTGTTCAAGTTTTTAACTAGTTCCTTCCTCTCAGAAAGAGATTCAGGCATATCAGTTTTTCCAGCAGAACTCGTAGTCGCCATTTATAATTTACATTATACAGAGTTAATAAAAATTTTTTCATTAAATGATTTATTTATCAAATACACAATTCATATAATACGATTAGTAATAAATGTAAATTAATTGCATTTTACCGACATCGTGAAAAACTCAAGATGCTATCTACCTAATACTCCAACTAAATATAATGCAACTCCCCAAGGGATGATTAGATTGTCAAAAAATTTGAGGGAAACAGCCTCAAGTACCATCGCAATAAAACTTGATATAGTAAGATACCAGATAACCTTTGCTGAAATTACATCAAAAAAACTAAAAATCAAAACCCCAGAAATGAATGACGCAGTTAAAACTGTCACTGAGCCTTCAATTGTTTTTTTTGTGAATATTCTGTATTGAATCTTACCGTATCTTCTCCCAATAAGCTCTGCTAAACCATCACCAAATGCCAAAGCAGCAACAGATGTAAGATAGATAGCTCTAAAATATTGTGGGAAATTTTGAAGGTAATAGAAAAGACCGACAATAGCCAAAAATGTGGATAGAAAATTGACAAAAGTCTCCATCCAGTTTTCTCCATCCCGTGTAGTCATTTTTGCGGTGGTAATAATGAAGTTTAAAGGAGTAAAAGAAAGAGCTAAGGCAATAACACCGATTAATAGGGCTACAAAAATTATCGCTTCAATTTTAAACAATAAAAGAGAATACAAACCAACAGACATGATACCTATCACATGAATGAATTTACGGATAAACCACCTTTCATAATTTTTAGCTTTTAACCAATAAGCAACTGCAAAAACAGAATAGGGTAAAATTGACAAAAGAATATAGTAGATAATTTGAACTGTTGTGAATCCAAACCATTCTACCATATGCATAATTTTGTATGTTAAATTAAAACTCTTCTTGTTTGATGGATTTGAAATTAGCATTGTTTTGTTATAATTTAAAATAAATGGATATTTGGGGATTATTTAAGATAGAATAGCGAAACCACACAATCTGAAGAACAAAGAATTTTTATTTTAAATGTTCCAAAATACACATGGTTCAAGATACGAATCGATTTATCGTTCAAACCATGATGGATTTAATTGAGGTTGCAGCAAATGATGGTATCATTAGCCAAGATGAGGAAACCCTGTTAAAGGAGATTAATTACTCGTTGGACCTCTTTTCAAAACACTTAGACAATGCTTTGAGTGATGGTGTTATTACGGATGACGAACGTGAAGAACTCTTAAAACTTAAAGAGGTCTTGGTTAATAATGCGTTATCAATTGCAAGTGATGATCACATTATTAGTGATGATGAAATGCAATTACTTATGGGTTTTTTACTCAAATTGAAGATTCCAAAACAATGAAATTCTGTATTATCGGCAATATTAAAGAACAATTAAATAGCTGAATGATCAAGGATAAAGTATGGTTGATGATTCTGTCCTTAGTGAGGAAGCAGGATATATCTATTCAAATTCCACTGGATTTGAACCAGTTAAAGGGAATTTATTAAGATGGGAAGGGATCCTTTCTGATTCTACTGGAACTTTGGTAAAAGTTTATGTTGACATACCTGATAACTTTCCAGATATTCCTCCAAGTATAACTATTGACCCATCTTATTCAACTCCAATAACTGACGCACAAGGAAAGCTATACACGAGAAGTATGAGAAGATGGAGACGAGGAATGCATGTACATCAAATATTAAAGGAGGTTGAGCTCCTGTTAAAACAGGTTAAAACCACAGGAAATGAAGAAACACAAAAATATCAAAATGCAATTCTATCGCATGAAAATTCACTTCAACGTCAAATAAACCAACTCAAAGAAAGAATTCAAACTAAACAGGTTGAGTTATCTTCTATCAAATCAAATTCACAACCTGTAACTCAGTTGACATCTGATGTCCTAAAACAATCTATGTCTGAAATTGAGGCAGAACTGTTTAGTTTGGAAGACGAATATGACAAAATCGAAATTTCTGATACTGAGTTTGCAAGAAAATTCGTAAGGCTCCGTAAAAAATATTACCTAATTGAAAGTGCAGTTACCTCAAGATAGAGACCGAGATTAGAATTCAAAGAAATAAGATTTGATCTTCATAAGATGTGTCATCTTAGATAATATTAAAAAAACTTAACTTCTTCTCTTCTTATATAGGTCGAAAATTATGGGTAGAAGCAAAAGTCCTAATGGTGAATTCGCAGCAAGAAAGCTCATCAGGAAAAGAAAACACTTTCGATGGAAAGATATCTATTACAAAAGAAGAAAACTAGGGTTAAACAAAAAATCAGATCCATTAGAGGGTGCTCCCCAAGCAAGAGGTATTGTTCTCGACAAGTATGGAATTGGATCCAAACAACCGAACTCCGCTCTCAGAAAATGTGTAAGGGTTCAACTGATAAAGAATGGTAAACAAGTCGGAGCTTATGTCCCTCACGATGGAGGACTTTTGTACATTAATGTTCATGACCAGGTAACAATTCATAATATTGGAGGAGCTCAGAAAGGGGCAAAAGGGGATATTCCAGGTATTAAATATTCTGTTCTCAAAGTAAATGGTGTTGCACTTTCACAGTTGGTAACAGGTAGAAAAGAAAAAGGTACAAGATAAATTTTACCCTTGGGTATCACCTAAAATTATTACACTCCTACGTGTTCTTTAACTCAATTTACATGATTTTGGATTCAAATTAAAATTCAATAACATGACTTATCCTAGATTTTAGGCAAATTGATTATAATTACATTACGTGATGAAAAAAATTATATTGGATACTATTATGCACACACCTATGAATAATCTAAATGAAACTAAAGATCCTTCTGTTATTATTTACAACCTTAAAGTGATGTATTTTGTTTTTTTGGGGAGCTCTCTCCTTTACCCTTTGTTAATCCTATTAATTCAATTAACAGGTGGATTTGGAACACCCCAGAAACCCTCTACTATTCCAATTCAATTGCTTCTTATCGTTTTCTATGGTGTAAGTGTTGTTTCGATTGGGGTAATCTATGCGTTTCTTATACCAAAAATTAATGAGCAGGTTAACAACTTGTTATCTTTTACAAATGATTTGTATAAATATCCCGATGAGGCTATTGATACAATAACCAAACAAATTTATCAACAGTTTGGTTATTTTGTTATAATTATTGTACTTGCAGAATCGATTGGTATCTATGGTCTTGTTATTGGTCTTCTTGAAATGATTTATATCAGTGGAACTGTGCAATGGTTGGAAATATCACCCTTTTTTATTGGGTCATTTGTTGTAATCGTTGATGTCTACATGCGGTATTTCAATCCATCATTTGATAAATTAAAATCAAAAGTTAATGAATTTGCTTCTTATTGAATGTAGGATTGTAAATGATACTGAAAACAATTTTGTAAATTTATAGGATAGTTTCAAGGATGAAAAATTACGTGTTTTTATTTTGATTTTTCTGTTACGAATTCCTTATAATTTGGAGAGATGGTTAAATCAACGATACCTGTACCAAGGGTGATTTCTTGTCCTACAATAACGTTTTCAATGATACCTACAAGATTATCACGTTCTCCTCTTATCGAAGCATCTAAGAGATGTTTAACAGTAACTTCAAATGCAGCTCTGGCCAAAACCGAAGTGTTTTCTCCTGAGATCCCATGTCTCCCTATCTGTCGAATATCGCCTGAATAGGTCATTAAATCTGAAACAAGCATTAAGTGCCTCATGTCAACCTCTAATCCTTGTTTTTCCATAACTTCATTTGATTCACGGATGATTGCATTTCTTGCTGCCTCAATGCCAAGAGTTTCTGCAATTTCATGGATATGGTTAGTATAAGATTTTTCTGGATCAACTCCAGGAATTCTTAGTACCTGTATAAAGTTAGAGCCTTCAGAGATTATCTCGAATCTTTCTTCCTCTCCTTCCTTTGAGCTCTTCTTCTTGATCATAACTCGACTTACACCTTTTAGCCCCTTTATTGGGATAGCTCTAACTTTTTCAGATAATTTTTGGAGCTCTTGTAAGGTTGGGCTTTCTGCATTTGGATAAACCACAATTACGTTCCCATCAACTGAAGCTTTATACTTTCTTTTTTGAATTTTCTCTCTAACCTCTTCAGGTGTGACCCCTTTATCACTGAGAAGTTCTTTGTTTAAGCTGACATTAATGGTTAAATTGATTTGATCCGTCTCTAACTTTTCTGCGAGATCATTTACAGTTGTTAATTCAATATTCTGGGCAACTTCCTTTGCCTTCTCCCTATTTGTTTCATATTCTGGTTCCAAAGCAACTGTCATACTAGGAGTACTGGGTTTTTTCCTTGCATCAACAATCTCAATTAGACGTGGTAAACCAAGTGTTACATTCATCTCTCTAACACCTGCAAAGTGGAAGGTTCTTAGAGTATTATGTGTGACAACACCATCGGCCGTAACAAAAGTTTCACTCCCAGGAACCGAAAAATCGTATACATAAGTGGTGGGAGATTTGATTCTCTTGATGTTGGTTATCCTATCCCAAGTTACGTCACTATAGATTGCATTTTCAAGAATTAAAAGCTCTTCAGTTAATTCTGCTGAGTTCTTATGATTTTTCAAAGAGTTATAGATCTGTATTAATTCTGTTCTCTGTAGAGATGAAAAATTTTGGAAGCTGGTTTTAAGCTTAATATTTACAATTTCATTTAAATTCTCAAAGCCTGGAATAACATCAGTCTTTGTGGATTTAATCGAGTTTAATCCCAATACATATTGAAAATCATTTTCATTTACAATAAGAGAATAATTATTTTTATTGAACCTAGTAATAACTTCAAACATTGAGAACAACAAACCAATCATCTGTAGATTCCAATCAGAATGTACATTGATCCGATAGTCCATTCCCTCTAAAGAGGTTAATTCGGAGTATAATAAATGTTCAAGAAATTCAGCTCTGAAGTTTTCATCATGTTCCAATATGTCTACAGGAATTTTATAATCTGAGTTTTCCTCCAAATTTCTAACTATTGTTAAAATTTCTACAGAAATATCGGTAGTATCAATTGATGCTTTAACTTTTCTCTCTAATTCTCTCAACGCAACTTGGACATTTCCAGAATTTCCATAGGTTAATTCACTTGAGATCTGTTGAGGAGAATGTTTTGGGAATTTCATCATCACTGGAATGCTATCCCCAATCTTTAGCATATTTCCCTTTATAGGAATAATAGAGTTTTTAGCTCTGACTACAAATGAATGAGATGGAGTTGCGATTATTGACCTTCCTGAGGCAAAATCAACTTTTATCAAATTTCCGTTAGGTTTATGCCTGCTTATCTCTGCAACCGGTAACCATTCAACCTTCTCAGTTTGAACCAGTGATGGAACCTGTAAATTAAGTTCAGTGACGTCACCAATAAAACTATCATTTTCTTGAATTTTTTTAGATTCAGGTAAAAGATCAATCAGATCATTGACCAACTCCTCAAAAGTTAAAACCTGAATTTTATCTTTAAATTGCACAATGATCCTTTCGTTTCCTGATATTGACATTTGTGTCCCAGGTTCTCCAATACTCTGTGCACTTACAACACCTGCTGCTGCACCAGGATCCATTTCTGCAAAGGTGTATGATCGAAAGATCTCAAGCATTATGGTTTCAAATTGTTCTTGAGTGACATATGTTGAATTTTTATCTGGTTTAGATTTTGTGGCGTTGATTTCACTTGCACGCTCTTTTAATTTTGCCCTAAGTTGATTTAAGACATCAAGAGAAACCAAACGATCAGATCTATTCTGATAATCTGCTAATTGAGTCTCTATATCGTCAAACGAAAGATATCCATTACTTTTACCTGTTGCCTTCTTGGTAGTTTCCTTTTTAGTGGTTGACTTCTTGGTAGTTTCCTTTTTAGTGGTTGCCTTCTTGGTAGTTTCTTTTTTGGTGGTTGCCTTCTTGGTAGTTGCCTTTTTGGTGGTTGCCTTCTTAGCAGTTTCTTTCTTGGGTACGGTGCTTTTCTTTGCCATTATTCTTCATCCTCACCTAATACTGTTTGTAGGATTACATCGATATTAACAGCTTTTCCATTATCACTTTTTGCTGGATCTATGTTATCCTCACCAAATTTGAACTGGATAATTTCACCAGTCGAATTTCTTACTGTTTTATCATAATTCGCGGTTAAATCTTGCATTGCATTTACCAATCTTCTTTGCATATATCCACTAGAACTTGTACGGACAGCAGTATCTACTAATCCTTCTCTTCCACCACAAGCATGCATGAAAAACTCAATAGGCGTAAGACCTTTCCTAAAACTGGAATTAACAAATCCGTGAGCATCAGCAGAAAGATCTCCCCGGGTGAAATGAGGTAATGTTCTATCTTCATATCCTCTCATAATCCTGTTTCCACGGACAGATTGTTGCCCTACACAAGCACTCATCTGTGACAAGTTTAACATATTTCCTCTTGCACCAGTCTTTGCCATAATAACCGCCTCATTCGTCATACCAAGATATTCTGCGCTAACACTGCCGGCCTCATCACGAGCCTTTGCAAGTTCATCCTGAATCTTTGCTTCGAGAGATTCTCTTAAGGTATTTCCGGGAATACGTTCTAATTTTCCAGAGTGAAACTCATCAATTAATTTATCTACATTTTCCTTTCGTTTCCCTATCTCAGAATCTATTCTCTCTCTACCTTCGATTGGAACCTCAACTGCATCTACCCCAATTGTAAATCCACGTCTTGTGATATAGGCAGCAAGCATTTTAGTAATACCATCCAAAAATTTTCTTGTGGCATTTGTACCAAACTCCTTTAAAATTCGATGTAATACAGAATTAGGCACCTCAGCACCAAACCCTTGCTTATCAATTACCCCTGCAATTAGTTTTCCATTTTTAATAATAACATAACCATCTGTTGGACATCTCTCCTTTAGACATTTTCCATCTGGTTGAGTCTTATCACAGACACATAGTTTATTCTTCATAGAAAAATTAAGTTCTTTTGGGAGCAATGTACTAAACAGAGTACGTCCGGACCATAATGGTGTACCATCAATGGTTTTTTTATCAGGTTCAGGCATCTCCCAAACATCAGCAGCCGTGAGTAGTTCACTCGCAGTTCTCTTTTCAAGATAAGTCCCACTTTTTGTTAAGAAATATGAAGCTGTGATAAAGTCCTGAATTGCTCCTATAATTGGGCCTCCGTACCTTGGTGTACTGATCTGTTCTTGAACCTTCATAAGTATATTCGCTTCTGCTCTTGCCTCTTCACTCTGAGGGACATGAAGATTCATCTCATCTCCATCAAAGTCAGCATTATAAGGCCTACAAACACAAAGATTTAATCTAAAGGTCTTATAAGGCATCACTTTGACTTCATGAGCCATAATTGACATTCGATGCAGACTTGGTTGACGGTTAAACAGTACAATATCACCATCTCTAAGGTGACGTTCTATAATAAAACCAGGTCTCAGGGATTCAGAAACTATAGATGGATCACGAGCAAACCTAAGGTCGATACGTCTCCCATCATCTCTAATAATATAATTTACCCCAGGATCACCCTTTGGTCCCTGCATAACCAACTCTTTCATTTCCTCTATATTCCATTCTGTCACCCTTTCTGGAACTGTCAGAATTTCTGCGATTTCCTTGGGGACACCCACCTGATTTATTGAGAGTAACGGATCTGGAGAGACAACAGTACGGGCTGAAAAATCAACACGCTTACCGCTTAAGTTAGAACGGAATCTACCCTCTTTACCTTTTAATCTTTGAGTCAGAGTTCGTAAAGCTCTCCCACTCCTATGTCTCGCTGGAGGAATTCCACTAACTTCATTATCTAGATAAGTTGTGACGTGGTATTGGAGAAGCTCCCATAAATCCTCAACAATTAATTGAGGAGCACCTGATTCTCTATTATCATAAAGTCGTTGGTTTATTCGTATGATGTCAACAAGTTTATGTGTTAAATCATCCTCTGATCTTATCCCTGAATCTAGTGTGATACTTGGTCTTACGGATACTGGAGGAACAGGTAATACATCTAAAATCATCCATTCAGGTCTTGCATTCTCAGCATCAATTCCAAGAAGTAAGGCATCGTCATCTGGTATCAGCTTAAGTCTACCTTGAACTTCCAAAGCAGAAATTTTATCAACTACTTTGTTTCCATTAGCGGTTTCAAATTCTTCATTATATGTAGTTGGTTTTTCTAATCTAACTTTATGCTGGAACTCCCCACAATGAGGACAGCCGTGACCTTCATCACCACCCTTTGGGTTAATCAGTTGATCACGTGCCTTTTTAGCCTTCTTCCATATTTGTTCCAAAAGTAACTGATCTAGTGTACCTGTTTCCTCTCGTCCCTGTCTTAGTTTGTTTACATAGAAAGTTACCTGCCGCTGGGGCAATACAATCCTTGAACATTTTCTACAAACTACTTGGAGGATCTTATATATTGTTTTGTTGAACCCCACGTGCACAATTGGTCTTTGTAATTCTATATGACCAAAGTGCCCCGGACAGCCACCGATCCTATTTCCACAGGTAGTACATCTGGTACCAGGGTCTATCGTCCCTAATGCCGAATCCATTAACCCATGAGGAATTGGTGTCCCATCCTCGTCAAATGTGTCTGCTGTAATAATACGTTGGACACTCATCTTTCGGATTTCATCTGGTGATAAAAGTCCGAACCTTATTGCTGCAATAGATTTAGGTAAATTGTAAGCCATGTCACACCCACGGAATTGTGATTGAAAAAAAAAAGCTCTTCGAGACAATTTGAAGAACTTTTAGATATATCTTAACCTATTGGAGAATCAATTTTATTAAAGTATTAAGATGCCTCGCGCATAAAGTTAGGCATAAAAACCCTTTTTTTATGAAAGAAACTTTTAACCAAATTCAAGAGAAATTTATCATTCTTTTGTCTTAAGTTTCTCCTTTTCTTCTTTTGCCTTTTCTCGTTGAAGAATAAAGCTATGAGTAAACTGATAAAGCCACTCCATAATTTCTAACGATACAGATGGCTTGTTCTCAAATACATTCCAACCCCTATCATAAATTCGATTCAAACTCAGAGATTCAATAATTTGGGAACGGCTTAAAGACCCTATTTGAGTAGTCTCTGGAATTACTATCGCAAGTGGTAAGGCCTTATCCTCGGTTTGCCAAATAAAATCTTTCCAAAAGGATTTCCTGATTTCTATCACTAAATCATCATCGACATCAAGATTTAGAACAATAGCATCAACTGAACTATTAGAGAAATTTTTCTTCCATTTGGAAAAGGATTCGACTTCTTCAACCAACCATTCCGTCTTATCGTCAGAGGATTCATTTAATGAATCAAACAGACTTTTTGGCTTTCCAACCTTAAGATATAGGATTTTAGGATGGATGATTGAATACTTATTAAAGGCGAATCGAAGAGTATCCATAATTGAAATATTAAATAGACTTATAATAACTCTTCTTTTTGAATCCCAATGAAGAATTAAAGTATTTTCATTAAAGGTTTTTATTAACATTGCTAAAAAATAAAAAAAAGATTACCCTCTCAATATTTAACATCAAAAAATAAAAAGTCTAAAATGTGTTTAAGCGTCAAAATATAAAGAAAAAGAAAGGAATAATTGTAATTTATTACCTTATATGATTTTATTTGAAATGTTATTTTTTAGATTTGATCATTAACCATTCTCAAGTAATAAAATTCTTTAGAAAATTTAAATCAAAGAGAACTAGAAAATACTATACTATTCTAAAAGGTTCAAACTCAAATTCAACCCCCATAGGTTAACAACATTAATAACAACACATATAAATTCAAGAAAGGAAGGATTTACAGTGAATAAGAAAAGAATAACTGTAATTTGTTTCCTTATTATTTTGACTTTTTTAATCTCTCATTCACAAGCAACAGCCTATTCTGCAACGAGAGGAGTTGAACTCGGTGATACAATCAGGCTCGCATATAAGGGTGTGTTTAAGAATGGAACAATTTTTGACCAAAACCAAAATGCTGTATTCAAGAATCTGCAATACGGAAATTATATTGATGGTTTTGTCACCAATGTGCTTGGAATGAAAATTGGAGAGTCTAAAACTTTTGAAGTTCCTCCATCTCAGGGGTACACTCAAAAAGGTCACAAATTATATGGACTTACCCTAATTTTCACTGTAAAGATACTTGGGGTACAGGGTTACACTAGTGCCGCTCCTCAATCGTCTGGTCCTAACATTCTAAGTCAGACATTTACAGTGATCGCGTGGATTGGGGGTATCATTCTTGCCCCAATAGTTGGTTATAGAGGTTATGAATATTTTAAAAACTCCACAGTTATAAACAAAAAGATTAATGTGTGTTCTGTATGTGGTGATAAGTCAGACGGTATCTGTGCAAGTTGTGGTTTTCCATACTGCAGATCAGATTTTAGAAAGGGTTGCCCAAACTGTCATGCAAACACGTTCAAGCCTAAGTCCTAAAATATAATATCCTCATGTATACAACTACAATTTTTTTAAGTATAAGCATTATTTGGTAAACTGTTGAAGAAAAAGATTGAACTACGTTCTCCCCATAGGAAAAGAGAGATGAGAACTTTTCCAATCAATGTTATTGACATAGATATGCTAAATCCTCATGAAATGATAATTGAAAGCGAGTTAGAGTTTGTTATTGAAGATTTAAAAAAAAATAAGATTTTATGGTATCCAATTGTCATTGACAAGAAATCTAAGATTGTGTTAGATGGACATCATAGGTTCGAAGCTCTCAAAAGACTTGGATTCAAGAAAATACCTGTGATTGAACTTGATTATCAAGATGAGGATTTGATACAGGTCGACACCTGGTATCCTATTATTAAGGTAGAATTGACAAAGTTTCTTGAAGAATTGAAAGAACTTGGCTTTATTTTCTCACCACTTGTAAAAATTGAAAACTCCCTTCTTCAGGATTTGTCTAAACTAAAATCTAGAGATATTACAGCAATTATACATAACAACAAACTCCAATGTCATGTTAAGGGTGATAGAGAGAAAATCTTTCAGCTCATTAACAAAAAATACCTAGAGGGAATAATATACACAGATTCTCAAGAGTTATCAATAAAACATAGTGACTTGAATACCACCTCAGTGATTTCTTGGGGATATACAAAGAAGGAAATTGTGCAATTAGCACTAAAGGGCAGAACATTTTTACCAAAAACAACTCGTCATACCATCAAATACCAATATCAAAGAATTGATTTCAATATTGATGAATTAACAACTTAAGCATCAAAAAATTAATTCAGTAAATAATTAAGTAAGCATCGTTTCCTTTATATCAAGGTCGAAGTAAACGCGAGTATATGGTAACAATAGGGAAATTAATGGAGGATGGTTACGACGGTTGTTCCATTAGATCAATTATGACGGATCTGTCATTTCGTTCCCGTGTACTTTCAGATAATACAGTCAGAGGAAATGATGAATCAAAGAAGTTAGTAATGGATAAGATTGCAGTCGGTGGAAAAGTCCTACTAACTGGCCCTACAGGAGAAGCTAAGACTCTCTTCGCCAGGGTACTACTTAATCATATTACCAGAGAAATCAATACTAAGAAGTATCATATAAAAACAAGTCCATTTTTGGAAGATGCTGGATATATTATCAAAGTTATACAAAATTATGATAAAAATATTTTTAGTTCAATAGCTGTACTTCAAAGTCTTTCCCCATATAGTAGAATTGCTATTGAGAGTGTACTATCTGATGCTACAACAAAGGTAAATCTTGATAATACAGAACAACTAATAAAACTTGGAAAGAAAGTTCCTGAGGCATTGATGGAGTTAGAAGCTGAAAAAACCTTGGTGAGAACTGCACAGATTGACCCAAGAAATGACCCTGATTCTTTGTATATGCTTCTTGCAGGTGTTGAAAACTTAGAGCAATTATTTAGTAAGGAAAGTGAAACAACATTTCACCATACAACTCATAAAGTTGGATCATTATCCCAAGGATTTCTTATAGTTAATGAGATACAGAGATTACACCTATCTTTGCTGGAGTCTCTTATGGGGTTCCTGGAGGATCCTGAGGGTATAAAATACAACCTTGCAGGTCAACCAATTTACGTCGATGGAGCAATAATTTTTACTTCCAATGCACCACTAACTGTATTCGGAGAAGAGTCACAACCTATAATCAACCGTATTCCTGAAGTACTGTGGCCAGCACGTAATATTGAGGATAGAATTTCAATAGTTCAAGATATGTTTGAAGAACATCTGGTTTTACAAAGAGCAAATATCGTTGCTAATCCTACCTTAATTCAAATGTATGAACTAACTGGAATGGGGAAAAATGACTTTATTTCTAAATTAGCCATTGAATTTGTAGCAACACTTGCTGGTGAATCAATACCTAACTCATTAAAGAATCTCAGAGGAAGATCAGAGAACAGAAACACACGTGCAGAGTTCTATTCTGGCCTTGATGAAATTCACAACCCTCAAAGGAGCCCACATATTGACCTGCGTACCTTGAATAACGCAATTGGAGAGATAGTTATTAGGGCTACTGAGGATATAACCACTGAGGGGAATATTTTAACCTTAGAAAGTGTCCAGAAGACTTTAGAGCTTTATGATATTTCACCCACACTAATTAACAATGCACTTCAGTCAATCAAGTTAAACCTCAGGAATCATATTAGAGAAGGTGAGAGCGCAATTAAGGTGGAGGATGTTTCTGAAGAACTAGACCGGTTAACCTCTCTTACTGAGCAAGACCTGATTTCAATCATCATGAGCTATGAATCCCTTGAAGGAAAAGATAAGAAGGATGTTGATGAGATTTTGACTAAGCTTAAACCAAGCTACGAATCCTTATTAGAAGTAGCATACTTATAAGAGGAATTTAAATGCCTCACAGGATCAAATGGTTAACAGAAGCACATTATCAGGATCCATTGGTAGACTATGGGTCAACTGAATTTGTATTACAGTTTGAGAATGCTGCAGATCTGTTACAAAAATGGAGAAATCCTAAACTAGGAAGATCATCAAGAGAAGGAACGGTTATTCGATTAGCAAATGAGGCTAATCGTACGATAACAACCATTGAGAATACGCTTCTGACAACCTCATTAGATGAGAAAACAGAGAGAGACTTGATCGAACAACTAAAAATTTTGAACTTTATGTTGAACTTTACCCTTCCTGAGGCACTGGAATTAATCAATACCGACCAGTTGCTTTCTATTGAAGATGTGTTAAAATTCATACAAAAACATCTTAACCTTATGCAACAAGAAATTCAGATAGACGTAGGAATGGCTCAGGGGATACTGAACCAATTAAAGGATATTACTGACATCGAAATAAAGGATCAGTTTGGTAGGTCACGAAAAGTTAATCGAGATGAAGTGTTGGATGTTTTAGGAAGGACATTGGCAAATTTGATCATACGACAGTCATCTCTCAGACCTGTAGACCAGGTTGATATCAAACCTCGAGGTAAGCTACTGCTAAAAGAGACATTTAAAGCAGCTGTGTTAAGAACCTCTCGAATACCACCAGATGAGGTAATTTCAGATGATATAAGAGTTGTAAATCAGGATAGGCTTTCATTGATTTACTTTATTGTAGATGTAAGTCAATCTATGTCAATACCAGTGTTTTCAGGAGGGCTCACAAGATTAGATGGCGCACTACTCACCTCACTAGGAATGTTTTATTATTTCAATACAGTAAACAGACGGAAACGTCGATCATTTGATACTTTTAAGATGCATCTTGTTCCTGTGACCAAACTTCCTTATGTGATAGAAGACAAGAGAAAATTGGAAGATTTTCTCTATAATGCTGAGGCAAAGGGAAAAACAAGATTGGTGCATGCTTTAAATGCAGTACATAATCATGTGAAATCCTATCAAAAAAACAATGATTTTGATGTTCAGGTAATTGTCCTAACAGATGGAAGACCAAATGTCCCCTTTGAGGGAAGAGTCCCAGGTGTTAAAAATAAGTTCCTAAATGAATATTTAAATGAATCTACCACAAACGTAGATACCAAGACCTGTATGCTTCAGCTTAACCAGTTTTTCAACTATTTAAAAAGAAACACAATCCGAGAATGGGATATTTCATATTTCCTGATGGCACCAGAAAAATTTAGGAATTCTGACCTGTTTAAGGACACTCAGGTAATGTTAACAGGAATAACAAAACCAGTATTAGTTGATCCAACACAGATAGAAAAGCTTGGTGCAACTATTATTAGGAATATGGTGATGGGCTGATGTTAGAACTAAAACAAGAATTTCTTGAAGCATATTTAGAAGCAAGAAAAGAGTTGAAAGAATTAATTGGAAAGGATCCGTCAGATTATGTTGTTGCTTTATTTATAGATTCACAAATTTATGATTCTGTACTAATGCAAACCTTACAAGGAGAGACACCCCATGCATTATTATCAACCAATGAATTAGAGCTATTACGGGAGATTAAGGATAATAAAAAGATTGTCCCTAATGGTATAGATCTATTTTTTGGATCTAAAAAACCAAGGATCTATCTGCCCAGTAACAGATTTAAATTGTCCAAGCAGGTGTTAAAAGCTAAATTAGTTCAGTTGCTTGCAATGGCAACTCTCTGTGAAAATAGCATGTCTAGATTTCCGACCCTTTTAGAACAGATATATAGAAATGATTCTATCATTAAAGAACTTTTTTCAAATAATGTATTCGAGTTGATCAAAGAGAGAGGAACTCCATGGGCATGGCAATATTTCCAAGATTTTGTTGCAACCATGAGATTGCTAGCAATTTATGGGTTTGATGATTTTTATGTTCCACCGAACACAGTTAGGAAAACTTCAGTCTTCTATAACTTTTTACTTGAAATAAAGGATATTAACAAGGAGAGGGCCCAACTCACAAGAAAACTTCCTTTGTTTGATCTTGTACTTGTTGGATTTGGTCATAAGGTATTGCGGACATACATAAACTCCTTACCTGAGAAAGTCCAGGAAGGGGTGGTTCCACAATTAAAAGCTAATCTCGGTCAACCAATTGGAGAGTTAGGTTCAATGTTTTTTGATCTCTTGTCTGAATTAGAGGAAAATAAAGATAAAAACATCTTGGAGATAGCTACTGACTTAAAAAGTGATTATGACCTTGTACGTCACTGGAATAGGAAAGAAACTAAGCAATTCGTAGAAGAACTAAGAGAAAAATCAAGCCAAGAGGCAATTCATTGGCATTCATACCGAAATGGCTATTGGACTGACCTTTGGCCACTTAGAGCTCGAACCTTTGATCAGGTCGCTGCATATATTGGAAAGATTCAAAGGAAAAATATGAGTCTTTTAGCAGATATATTGGAAGATAAACCAGAAGTAGAATATCATGGAAGTATAGAACTCTCTGACAAGGAAGTAGTGGTATTTAGTATCAAACCTGATACAATAGGTCAAGAACAATTAATAATTCTTAGAAATCATCTGCTTGCCAGAAAAGATGAATTTCTCACGCCCCTACCAGGATTACCTGATGTAATTGTATTTAAAAAATTTGCTGGGATGCACATTGCCTCATATATTGGAGTAAAGAATACCGACAGATATCCAAAATCCCCATATGATTTACCATTAATAACAAGGGCAATTCAGGTATCCAAGAAAAAGGATGCTTATCTTAGTGTATTGAGAGAGGAGGAAGGAAAACTTAGTGAGACTGCAGATTATTCTAAATTAAAGGGGCTCTCTGAACCTCAACATAGAGCAATTCGATATCTCATTAGACAGGAGGACAGTTGAAATGGGACCTTTTAAGAAAATCAATGACAATCTTCTCAGTAGAATTGCAAGAAAGAGGCTTTCTAACCAAAATAACCTAGATAAAATATCTGCTATTCACGTTTTGATGGAAGTTGGAACAATTCAAGACTTAGAAACTCTATTGCTGAATCTTTGGAAAGAACCTACCCATGAAATCCAAATTGAGATGCTTAAAGCCATCAAACATTTAACAAAATCATTGAATTACACAAAGGCAACTGATATTATCAAAAAATATCTTTCTACTGGTAATTTAAGAGAAAGAATGCTTGCTGTTGAATTATGTGAGCCTTTTCCACTTGTCACAAGAGAGAATATTCTATTGGAAAAATCAAAAGAAAGTGAGGATGATTTGTTATTTTTACTGGTCAGAGTTTTAAGAGGTTCAAAAGATCTTGACTTTTTAGATAGAATTATTTCACATTCCTTTACAAAAGATCTGGTTTTACGTAGAGCAATCTATACAACCTGGTTTGAGGGTATCAGCAACCTCCCAGAGGATCAAAAGCTTTATTACGGAACTAAAAATATTCATACTCTCATTCGTGCAACCTACGAGATGAATGATAAGGGTACTCTCCTTAATTGGGTACTTGCAAATGCTGATAGAAGTGATTTACCAGAACCAAAGGCATATCCTGAATTTATCTTTCGATATGTAATCAGTTTAATTCATCGTTGGGAGTATGACCCAGACGTGAATCGTGCACTTCATCAGTTAATCGTTCCAGCGTATTTCACATTTGATGAGAGGAATGATGACCTCAAAGAGTTCGTGATTGTATAAAATTTTTATATATATCTAAAACTTTCCGTGAGTAATTGAATACATCATAAAGCCATGATTAATTCATTCATATCATTCTGCCATTTCCAGAATCCCCAATAAATTAATACAAAGAAAGGAATAATTAGAAAAGTTAATATTGACATTAATATAACCATTACAGGAGATGTGCCTTCAGGAAGACCTTTTGCCATCCTTAAAGTGTTAAGGTTTGAATATCGAGTCCAAGCTGGAATAAACCAAAGAATTGGAAAAAAAATCCCAATAAACAATAATAAAAATGCCATTAAGGGACTCATAGTTGAAACAGGGGTGCCCCCTTGTGAGACTATTTGAGCAGCTTGTTCCATTTCAGAGAAGTTAAACCAAAGATAAACCAAAAATCCAATTCCTGTAAAAATAGATAGGAGGAACCAGTTAGTTGCATTTCTTGTAGGTATAGGTGTCATTTGTTGTGCCATTGTACCACTGTGCTGATTGATAATTAATAAATTATAAATTTTTCTCCTAGCTATTTCATTTATATCAATATTCTATATAATTCCTATCATATGTATAAATTTCTTATAATTGAGTAATTACATAAGAAGAGATATTGTAAATTATTTTTATCACAAATTAAATTCATTAAAAAACATGAATTTACGTTTAAATACTTTTAATTGTATATTTATAGGTTATTACTATAATAAATAGATGTCAAATAAAAATATCTAAAGAATCATTATCTTTGGATTTTCTCTCGGTTTCTATTTTGTCAAATGCGCTTCGGAAGTCTTTCATGGTGATCTGCGTTCTTTTTTCTCGTATGGCAAACATTCCAGCTTCTATACACACATTTCGAATATCTGCTCCTGAATAATCTTTAGATTTTTTGACTAAATAATCTATGTTGATTTCCTCAGCCAGATTTAGTCCTCTCAGATGAACTGCAAAAATTTCTTTCCTTCCTTCCTCATCAGCTGCAGGTACCTCAATCAGTCTATCAAACCGTCCAGGTCTTAAGAGAGCAGTATCCAAGATATCAGGTCTGTTAGTAGCACCAATTACCTTTACATTTCCTCTGGATTCAAATCCGTCCATACTTGATAATAATTGCATCAGAGTTCTTTGAACCTCTCTATCACCGCTTGTGGCAATTTCTAACCGTTTTGATCCGATAGCATCCATCTCATCAATAAAGATTATTGAAGGTGAATTTTCAATCGCAAATTCGAATAGCTCTCTAACAAGTCTAGCACCTTCTCCAATAAACTTTTGCACGAGTTCAGAGGCTATAATTCTTATAAATTTCGCATTGGTCTCTCTTGCTACTGCCTTTGCTAACAGGGTTTTCCCTGTTCCAGGTGGCCCATGTAAAAGAATCCCTTTTGGGGGGGATATTCCAATCTCTTCAAATATCTCTGGGTGTTTTAAGGGAAGCTCAACAACTTCTTTTATTTCTTCAATTTGATTTTTCAGTCCACCAATATCTTCATAACTAATAGAAGGTTTGTTTTCAACCTCCATGGCCCTGACTGTTGGATCGTGAGATTGTGGTAATATTTCCACTATTGCGAATGACCTTTGATTTAAGCCTATACGAGTGTTAGGTTTGAGTTGATCCTCAGAGATCTTGCTACTTACATTAACCACTAGTTGAGGCCCTGTACTGGATTTAACAATTGCTCTATTATCTCCAAGGTATTCTAAGATTACTCCTTCAAATAGGGGGGGTGCCCTTAAGCGTTCCAATTCACTTCTTATATTATTAACCTCTCTCTGTAACCTTAACCTTTCTCCTTCAACAACTTGCTTCTCTTTCTCTAACCTCTTTGTTTGTCTCTCTAAGTGTCTTGTGTAACTTAATAGATATGAGGCATCTTGGGTTGGAATTTCTACATCTTCTTCTTCGACAGGCATAAGTTCCCTATGATAAACTATAATGTTCCTTTTTAATATTTGTTTCCTTAGAGTAATTTACTCTTTGATTTTTACTGACAAGTATCGTTTTTTTTAGAGTCTGAGTGATAACTTCAACAATCGATTAGTTTTTAAGAGTCAACTTCCATATACAAAGTAATGGAAACATTAGAACCTCAATTAGAACTCCCTTCTGTTACAGTAAGTGATGAAGCTGTAAAGCAGATTTTAGAAGTTGTTAAACAACAGGGTGGAAAGAAACTTTATTTGAGATTGTTTATTCAACCAAATGGTGGAGGATTGTCATTTGGAATGGCATTAGATACCAAAAAGAATTCTGACGATCATTCTGAAATTCATGAAAGTGGAATTGAAGTAATAATCGATAGCCTATCATTCCCTTACCTAAAAGGTGCATCAGTTTCTTACACCGTGGGTGAGCAGACAGGTTTCTCAATTTCTAGCCCAAATGCTGAGCTTTTAGCTGCTGGTGGAGCCTCTTGTGGTTCCTGTAGTGGTGATGCTGGCTGCTGTGGTTGATAAGTAAGAATTAATCTTTTAAATGTAGCAAATTAGCCTAGAAAATATAAATAGTCAAACTCAACAACTTATTCTTATGAACCTTATGTTTAATAGTTCAGCAATATTAAAAGAAGAGGAAGATTATAAGAAATTAAATTTAGCACCTGAACAAAGGGCGATAGTAGAACAGCTCGGAGCAGTTCTTAATAATTATCTTGAACTCTCAAAGTTAGCTACCCTTGGATTTATCTGGAAATCTATTCGTGACTGGCAGGTAAAATATTCCAGAAGTATATCTGAACTTTCGAATTCACCACCACAAGATAGACTTGCATCTGTTAAAGAGATGTCTGAGACACTTAAAATATATTTGATTAAAGTGTTGAGAAGAACAGAGGATGAAAACACGATAAAAAGAGCAGTAGATTCTATGTATAGGTTTTACTCGGCTCAGTTTTCTAAACGTTAAATGTTAATTTAAATAAGGGTAAACCTTCATCCTATAATCAAATTTTATAATTAACACCATCTTTAACAAAAATTTAAGACCTAAGTTCGATTGTTCTAGATAATTCTAAATCTATTTATTGAGCAAAAAAAAATAATATGGTTATTGATGAAAGATGAAATAAATGTATGTTGAATTAAAGTTAAGCTTAAGAGATTACGGATTATTTTAACTTGATTTATGTTGAAAGATGCAATTATTAATCTAACACCTGGATTTATTGTTCGCTTTTTCGCTAAACCATATATTGGAGGATATGGGATAGATAATGCAATACAAAAAGCTGAAGATTATTATAATGAAAATCACTTTTATAGCACTCTGGATTTATTAGGTGAGAGTGTGAACAATAGGGAAGCTGTTGAATTTACCATGGATGTTTATAAACAACTTATCGCTAAAACTAACAAAGTTGAGAAAGCTACTATATCAATAAAACCAACTGCCTTTGGGTTAAATTTTGATCAACAGTTTGCGGAAGAACAAATTATGGACCTGGTTAACTTTGCTGATAAACACAATATCCCTGTAACTCTAGATATGGAAGAATCTGAATTTGTGGATAAAACCCTTGAAATGTATAAAAAATTGTTGAAGAAGCATCCTAACATAGGGACTGTACTTCAATCAAGGTTATTTAGGACTGATAAAGATATTGAAGAGATGAAAGGAATCAAGGGAAGATTTCGCTGTGTAATTGGAATATACAATGAACCTGCATCCATAGCGCTTACTAATAAAAAAGAAATGAAGGAAAAATTAATTCAGCAGGTGGGAAATTTATTGGAACAGGGACATTATGTAGAGGTTGGAACACATGACGAGTATTATGTTAAAAAGATAGTTGACACTTATGGGGAGAAATACAAAGATCGTTTGGAATTTCAGTTCTTATTAGGAGTTCCTTTAGCGAAGTTACAGAAAGAATTAGTGGATAATGGTCATAAGGTGAGGTTGTACCTACCTTTTGTTATCAGGAAAAATGATGCCACAGCGTATTTAAAAAGAAGAATGAAAAACAATCCCCATATGATAATTTATGTTATCAAAAACCTATTTAAAATAAACTAGGCCAATTTCCACCAGCTATCTGACATATAATGAATATTCTTAACTACTTTTCCAGAATCCATTGCTTTCATATCCACTGAATCATAAAGTGCTATCCCCACAGCTAACGGAACTTCATTCAAATCTTCAACAACCACACAGAGTTTGTTTTCAAGTACATTTTCCTCAATTTTTGTAATACCGGGTCGCATTATATCTGCACCATTTGTTACAAATTTAATTGCTCCTCGATCTACGAAGACCCTAGGAATTCCTAAGTTTTCTTCCTTAATGAAGTTTAAATGGGGAATTAGTCGTTCTTTGATTTTAATCAATCTGATTGAATCATTTATCTTATAATATTCTCCATCATCGGTTTGATTTAGCTCAACCTTGTCTTTTTTGGTTAGATTCAAATCAAATGAAGAGGACACCTCTTCTTGAAATTGTCTGGATAATTCTTTTTTTAGTTTATTTGACAGCATTTGTACTTTTTGGGTCAAATTAATCTATAATTCCTTAGAATCATAAAAAGCTTATTCTATGTAATTAAACTTAATTTGGGAATGAGATTTTGAAAATTGTTCATGTAAGGGCAAAATCATAGAGGGTTTGAAATTTGTTAAATTTAAGGGGCAAAAAGTTTGAAAGCCCATCAAAAATAAACGACTTTTTATAAAACCAGCTTATTAATAGAAGTTGTGAGTCAGGCAGATAAGATCGAAGGTGTCGCTGCAACCAGAATGAAGCTATTAGAGCTACGTGGAAAGGCAAAATTAGCAGAGCATGGTCACGATCTTTTGAAGGAAAAGATGGATGCGTTAATCATTGAATTTTACCAAATTTTGAGTGAAGTCAAATCTGCGCAAAGTGAAACCGCTGGTGTGTTAGATGAGGCTCACAAAAAGCTAAAGTTAGCAAGTATACAATTAGGTAGGTCAGTTCTACGAAATTTAGGTAAGTTGGCTCCAGAAACTATTTCATTAGAAACGACCACTCGAAACATTATGGGTGTTAAGGTCCCTAAGATAAAAGTTGTTGAGAGAAAACTAGAGCTACCATTCTATGACGCAGAAACCACCACATTAGAGTTTGATATTGCAGTTAACAGCTTTCGAGATTCTATAAGTTCGGTAGTAAAATTAGCTGAGAAGGTTGCTACTTTACAAAAACTTGCATATGACATAAATAGTACAAAAAGACGAGTCAACGCCTTACATCACATCATTATTCCTCGATTAAAAAATACTGCTAAATTTATAGAAATAACTCTTGAAGAAGATGACAGAGAAACATTCAGCAGACTCAAGTTTATTAAAAAGAAAATTGA
Source organism: Candidatus Heimdallarchaeota archaeon (assembly GCA_030149205.1). Classification (GTDB taxonomy): domain Archaea; phylum Asgardarchaeota; class Heimdallarchaeia; order Heimdallarchaeales; family Kariarchaeaceae; genus WAKA01. Next base: position 523,439 of record JASBSB010000006.1, read on the forward strand.
ATCGGCAAAGGAGGAGAAGTTTGGAGGTATAGCAAATGAAGCCTGAACTAAGTTTTAACAATGTTGCAATAGGAAGATGGATGTTTAACTCAAACCTTCATTTTTTTGATTTAAATGTCTTCAACGAAGGTATTGGAGGGAATTTCATGTGGAAACAGATGAATGTCAGAATACCTGGAATCGCAGTTATAACAGATTTTCAAAAAAGACAGAAATACAAGAGTCTATCTTTTGAAGATCAAGTAAAAATGAATGATTACAACTTTTTTGTAACTTGGGAACAAATCCAGGGGGTAGTCTCTTATCGAGTAAATAAGGAATTTAAGATAAGAACCACAGATGAAATTATTACGATTTTGTTTAGATCTCCAGCAGAATTTGATTTGCTCCTTGATAGATTAAATAATCATATAAAAGAAAAGATATTCTCAAGAGATATTGAAAAAATGAAACAATCTGTTTTTGAAGGAATGGATAAAGTTCCAGAAGATCAACTTGCTTTTAGATAAAATGAACGATCAAACCCAATACCATCTCTTAGAAAAATGGATTGGCTATCTTTCAATTACTAACGGAGCTCAATTTGCTGGATTTCTCCTGATTTATCTATTTGTTATTGATGTGACAAAAGTTTACTTAATTAATTTCACTTCTACAGTACCTTGGTACTTATCAATCCTTTTGACTATAATTTTGCTGGTCGACTATATTGTAAGTATCTTCGTGATTTATCTTTTAGCAAAAAACACAGAGAAATACCAATCGATTGTGAAAATTTTTGGTTTACTTTTTGCTCTTCTCTCACTCTATGCAAGAATAAATGTCATATTTTCTGTTTTATTTCCATATGTTACACAAATCGGATTTACATGGATATACACAATAGCTCCACTTTCAAGTGTTAGTTTCGGCATTATTTTGCTCATAATTTCATACACTAACCTTTCATTCACTAATAGAAGAGGTTTACTATTATTAGCTGTAATAAATCTTCTCTTCTCGATCCCTATGGCAATTTTCGGATTTTATAATTATGTAATTACCCCTTTAGACCTCCAATTGTGGAATCAAATAGTACTTGCATATGCATTCAAAGTGACACTTTTACCTTTGATTTCTGCTTTTGTTTTTGATTCTTGGAGTAGCTCAATTAAAAAATACCGAGAATACCTTAATGAACAGAATGTAGATTCAAATAAGGAATAGTTTAAATTAAATAAGGTTGAAAATCAATTAATGCCTTTTTACAATGATGAACGGTTGATCCCAACAGAGGATAATGAACATCCTCTGCTTAAACTAAAGGGAAAAGAAAGGAGAAAGTTTGCAATATACTCACTAACCGGTACCGTGTTGATCACAATTCTGTTATATATCGTTCCACCATACTACGGTTTGGAGATGCTGACGACGCATACCAGTTATTTCTTTTTAGATATATTTGGATTTAAACCCAGGTATTTTACTTATGAAGATAAAATTCAAAATCTTGAGTTCATAGATGCAATATTTTACAATCTGTTTGACAACACAAGGGCAACATACCCAGCAATTGCCATAGAAAGTAAAAATCAGCTTCCAAATTATTATATGATTATAAGAGCTTGTACGGGCATGCAAGCTGGTGCATTACTTCTTGGATTGATTTGGATGACACCAGCTCATCTCCAAAACAAAATTAAAGCTTCATATACAGTATTAATTGCATTATTTATTGGAAATGCATTAAGAATTGCCTCTATGATAGCAATCGCAACAATTTTCACAAGTGATTTTGGGGTAGACCACAACATTGCATGGCATTATGCTCATGATTGGATGGGACAGCCAATTGGATTTTTTGGTACAATACTATTTACAATCTTTATTGAAAAAAATGATGTAAGAATTCTTGATACAATTACCCTTTGGGTGGATGTCTTAATGCAGGACGTTTTAGGGAAACTTCCCCTATTAAAGAACTAAATAATTCTTAGCAAAATTATCCTAAAAACTTGCATTTTCTATCGAAATACTTTTTTAAACTCATATTATCAGGAAATTAACTTGTAAGGTTATTACAAGATATAGCCCCATGGTGTAGTGGCCAATCATGGTGGACTTTGAATATTTTCAAAAGTAATCCATCGACAAGGGTTCAAAATCATTTTCTGATGAAAATCCCTTTGGGGCTATTATTCGTCTGACAGAGAAAAATAATCACTTAAATTACCAAAATTAAAATCATCAAAACCATATTTTTGTTTCAAGTTCAAAATTTGTTCCTTAATCATTTTAAGAGATATGCCAGGTAGTCTTTGAGAAGAGTTCTCATATAAGTTTCTTAGGAGGTTCCAGAATAGGTATTCATCAGATGCATTAAGGTTTTGCTTATTGTTTAATTTGTATAAAATATCAAGCATAAGTGCCGCCTCATTATATTTGTCATTCTTTACTGAGTTAATCACGTGAAGAAGCAATACAAAAGATAATTCAAAATCGAATTGTTCACTCATCCAGGTTAATATCTGTGTGTTCTCAGTATACTTTACTCTCTCTTCATAGCTCTCCATAAGTTCTTTTGCTCGAACTTTGGCTAAAACTGCCCTTTCTTCGGATTTAAGTTCATTAAACCAAATATTGAAAAATTCTTGAAATTCATCTTCCAAGCTTAATTTTGAGGAATATTTTTTCTTGCGGATTGTCAGTAACAATATCTTAAGAGTGAAAATTTGTAATCTAAGAGCAGGTCGAATTGTTATATTTAAATGATGTGTGATCAATCTTTCACATTCATCATATTCACCAGACCAAATTAATAGACGCAACTTTTTTAAGATATCTTCTTCCTGTTTTGAAAAAAGACCCCAAAAATCAATTGGATTAACAGACTTGTAACCTGGATTGAGAACATATGAAGAGGATCCAACCATTAACTTTAGTTTATCTAAACCAAAAGGATTTAGTTGATGTGAGGTTTCAAGGATTTCTCTCACAGAATCTAAAGTTTTATTTTCAAGCTTTACTGTTTCAAACTTCTTCCCTTCGAAGACTCCCGGTTTTAAAAAGCTTTGTGCAATTGGGAAAAAATTATTTACTGGAACAAAGGTACTGGATAAAAATTTGAGTTTCTCGAGGTAGGAGTTTGCATGATTATTTTGATTTAGTAAAATATAAAAGAAGGCACGGTTTTCAAGCGTTAGTGCATGTAATAATTCAGTGGGAAATTCATGTTCTTTAAACTGTTTATTTATCTCATGATACACCTCTATTACAAATTGTAATTTAATTTCCGAAATATTCCCTTCACTAACAGATTCTTTTATTATATAATGCTGTAATGTGTATCTCGCAACAATTTTGTTTGTTTCTGTTTTAAATAATGGAAGAAGAAGTTCATCAAAATTTTGAAAATCAGAAAGCTCCTTGTGGGGTGATAAAATGATATTGATTAAGTCAAACAATTCACGAAGGTTTGAAAATTCTCCTTCCCTATCTTCAAATAATGCTAAATATGACTTCTTTTCTGTTGGGTTATCAATTAAATAAAAAAATATATTCAATAAAAACATCCCTCTCTCCCAAAACTGGTGAATGCTACCCAACTTAAACGGGTTGAAAACCTTATTTTGTAAAAAATCAATTGCTTCACGGGATTTTGACTGAATGAACAATGAAGTGATATAAATTGGAACAAAAGCTTCTAGATAAGCTGAGGCAAAATCATTTTCTTCAAGAACCCGAAGTACCTCATTATCTCCGTCTGTGTACTGCTTTAGAAGATAAAGAGCAAAACAATAATTATATCGAACACGAAGCTGATCTACCTCACTTCCACCATATCTGTCATAATATGAGATTAAAGCCTGCGTAGTTTTAAGGTAATTAGTGTATTCCCCAAGATCATAATATGCCTTGCTTAAAAGAAACAGGGAAAGTAAAACAAGTTTTGGGTCATTTACTTCCCTCGCATATTCTAAACCTTGGTCACAAATTGATATTAAAGACAGAGTATTCGAAGTTACTATGAAATATTCTCCCAGGAACGTAAAATAATTCTTCAAATTATATAAAACAGGAATGGTAAAGGGGCCTTCTTCTATAATTGAAGCATACTTTTGACTATTTTTAATAAGTAATCCTTTAAACTCTGAGTCGTTATACAAAACTGTCATTTTTTTGTCCAAAATTGGTATAGCAATGTTTGGTTTGGGCTCAGAGTACACCCACGACATTGCCCATATCCATAACAACAAGAAATTTAGCTCAAATAGCTCTGATTTTTCTCTGGTAACTTGAATTGATTTGAAGATAGATTCGTATGATCTTTGAACTTTTGATTTGATCCCTTCATTTAAAGTTGTAAGTTCGTTCAAGGCACTGTTGATTGAAGTTAAAACCACTATCAATTCAAATTCCTTTTTAGCTAATGGAAAATCTAAATCCAGAAAATTAATTGGTGACTCGATGTTCTCTCCGATTAAATCAATCAAATGTTCATCTATAAATTTGATAAAATTATTTGAATGAAAAATTTCTTTAGTGTTTATCCTCAAAGGTTCCCTATTATTATATATTCTTTTTATTTTTAAGGATTGACAAATGTACTGTAAACGAATTTAGATTTAAGTGTACATAATTACCTGCTGAATAGTCTTTCTGTTGGAATAAAGGTATAAAGCTTAATAATTCAATCAGGAATTGATTCATATGGTTCTTGAAAAAGCAGTGAACTGGGCTAAAGCAAATTTGTATGACGAAACAACTGATGGGCTGATGCTAATAGGTTCTTGGGCAAGAAACAGAGAAGGAGATATAAATGATATTGATTTCGCACAAATTAAAAAGAACCAATTAGCTGCAATAGAGCAGAGGGAAGTGATTCAAGATGACTTCATTCTTGATGTATGGGTGTATGACTATAATGCGCTAAGATTTGACCTCACTGAACCACCAGTCGATAGTAACCAAATTGCTAATATCTCAATATCACTCCAATTTCTCCTTGATGGGGAGATACTACAAGAGAGAGGTGATAGTATTTCTGAATTAAAAAATTTAGCTAAAAGTTATACTTGGGATAAAGACACAGAAGATTTACTAAACTTCAATTCCACCCCTCCCTCAAATCAATTCCTACAAAAAGCCTATGAAGAAAATCTTATTCTTATTCAACTCATAAAAGAAAAAATTCATGTCAATAAACCTGCTACATTCAGAAGGAAAGATTATCCTAGATTAAATCAGGTTACTGACCCATCTGAAATACAAAATTTGTTCCAGCTTACGAAAGATTCTTACAATAAGCTAGGTATAACCCGAAATTGGCCACAGTTTAAGGACGCAGAAAAAGCTCTGTTGATTAAAAATTGGTCAGGCGTCTTATCATCAATCAAAGATGTTCTGACCTATATTTTAAGATATGAACTTCCAAGTGTGCCAGATCAATTAATCGACCCCAACATTTGGAGATCCGTTGAAAACTTTAAAATTAATCCTGTTACAATGAAGGCTATTGAATTGGCCTATTCTATCCCCTGCTCTTGATCAAGGTCAAGATATCTTCATCCTCTAATACATGATTAAGCATTACTTTTTGTCCTGGGTGTTTAGCACTCTTTCCCCAAACCCGTGCAAATTTTACCTCATTTCGAAGGCTTCGATGCAACTTATCACAAACGTCACCCACAGTACAACCTTCTCTCATAATCAACGGTTCATCGAAGTCAGTTGTACCACCTTGTGGTCTCAGATATAGTCGCACCAGTGAAACTGAGTCAAAAATAAGTTCTTTTAGCTCCTCTACATGATAATTTGTTTGTGCAGATATTTCAAGGTCGATATGTATTTTATTTCGAATTTTCTTAAGCATTTCTGGGGTACCTAAATCAACTTTATTCACAATAACTAACGATTTAAGGTACACTCGATTACCCTCTAACACATCAATCAACTGGTCTGTATCAATATCTGTTCGGATTGTGATTGCAGCATTTAGAATCTTATATTCATTCATAATTGCCTTGATGGTTGGTTCATCAATTTTCGTCAATCTCTTAATACTTGCTACACCAATTCCACCTCTATCACTCTTTTTTATCTCAACGTCAGGTTTGCTTTGGTTTAACCTTATTCCAAAATGATACAATTCATTCATGATTAAGTTGAAATGGTTCACTGCATCAAACACATCCAAGACAATCAGAATGATATCTGCGCTTCGTGCTACACTGAGTACCTGCTTTCCTCTCCCTTTCCCTTTCGAAGCTCCAGAAATTATACCTGGAAGGTCAATTACTTGGATCTGAGTATTTTTGTATTCTAATACCCCTGGAATTGCCTCAAGTGTTGTAAATGCATAAGCACCAACCTTTGAATCTTTATTTGTTAATCTTCCTAGTATGGTTGATTTTCCCACTGATGGTAACCCTATTAGTGCGACACTACTGTCTCCGCTTTTCTTTACATCATAGCCCTCTCCTCCACTTTTACCTGAAGCAAGGATTCGTTCTTGTGCTTCTCGTTTTAATTTGGCTAACTTAGCTTTTAATCTTCCAACATGAGTCTCTGTAGCTTTATTCTTTTTGGTAATACGAAGCTCTTCCTCAATTTCTCGGATTTTATCCTCGGTGGAACTCATGTTCTTACCCTCTTATTTATTTCTCTAATTAAAAATTTGGTTTAGATAACTCCACTCAAACATTGGTTGTCTTAGTTTTGGTTAATGATAGTGATTGTGTTTGTAAAAATCCAGCAAACAGATAAAAGGCAAAGAATGATACGAAAAGTTCAAAGAAAAGCTTCTGCATTGGGTCTTTTAATCCATTATCCACATATATTTTCCAGGAATTAAGAACATATCCAAAGAAGAAAAAGAATGTCACAAAATAGAAAGCCGCTGCTAGAATTGAGGATTTCATTCCCACAATTAGTATGTCACGATTCCTTAATACCTTCTCATTCTGCCAGAAATATTGATCAAACATAATTTCAATGAAAAATATCAAAAATCCTATAACAATTGGTAAACCAAATACCACAGCTTCATAAGACGTATTTGTAAATTTAAGAATCTCTCTCATGTAATAATAAAGAGGTAATTGTACCAACAAAGCAAAAAATAATTGATATGCTAAAACCCAAATTGTCCTTGGGTGTTGCCAATTAATGTTGTCAAGATTTCTTTGAGTTGCCATCAATCTATCATCAATTCAACAAATAAAAGAATGTTCCTTTTGACGCAGTTATATTGGAGTCTAATACTGTTATTTTGTTTTCAATCAAAGATAGAATAAATGTCTAAACTGTCTGATTCAACCAATTGGATTACTTTCAGAAGATCCGAATGTACAATATGATCTTCTGCAACAAAGGGAACTTTACCATTGATTATTGAAATTACCTTTTCTAAAATTTCTGTTGATCGAGGGCGACCTTCTTGTAAGTTAAGAGCTCGAACAGCAGTTAATAGCTCAATAGCAACAAGCTGTCTTACTTCTTTTAAAACCCGATATGTCTGAGTTGCTGAATTCATTCCCATAGAAACATGGTCTTCTTGGCCTCCAGAGACCTTTATATTATCAACAACTGATGGATAGGCTTGAGATCTTAATTTGTTTAATAAGGCTGCAGCCGTATAATGCACAATCATATAGCCAGATTCTAATCCTGGACTTTGAGTAAGAAATGGAGTGGTCTCTTTGGTAAATGGTGTAACTAGCTTATCTATTCGACTTTCACTTATATTTGCCATTTCAATTAGAGAGTTTTTCACGGATTCTAAGGGAATTGCTAAAGGCTCAGCGTGAAAGTTCCCCCCGCTCAATATCAAATCATCATCAGGGAATATCAAGGGATTGTCAGTTACTGAATTTATTTCAATTGACAAGATTTTTTCTAGATGATTAAGTGTATCAATCACAGCACCCATAACCTGAGGAATACATCGAAGAGAATAGGGATCCTGAACTTTTTTATCAACCTTTACATCATGGTGTGATTTTAATATTTCTGATCCAGTAAGGAGTTTTCTCATCAACCTTGCAACCTCTTGTTGACCATAATAAGGTCTAAGGTTATGAATCAATGCATGAAAACTTGTAAGTGTTCCTCGTAGAGCTTCTAAACTCAATGCAGAAGCTAAAATGGAGTAATAAATAAGCATTTTACCCTCTTTAAGTAAATGTAGTGAGTATGCAGTCACAAAATGTGTACCGTTTATTAATGCTAATCCTTCTTTAGCTCCAAGGTTTAATGGATTAAGTTTATGTCGTTTTAATACATCCACTGTGCCGTACTTTTCCCCATTTTCTGTTACCTCTCCATCACCGAGTAGTGAAAGTGCAACATGAGCCAGTGGTGCTAAATCTCCAGATGCACCTAAGCTACCTATTTCATAAGAAACTGGAATGATGTTATGATTTATGAATAAAACCAGTCGTTCTAATGTGGAACTACTTATTCCTGAATGACCTTTGGCCAATGAGTTTGCAAGGAGGATCATTGCAGTTCTGGTAATTTTAGGATCTATGGGAGCTCCAAGTCCTGAAGAGTGTGAGTGGATGAGATTGGTCTGAAGCTTACTCAATTGGCTATCATCAATCCAACTATTTGCTAAGAATCCAAAACCTGTTGAAACCCCATATATAGGTGTCTTTTCAGTTAATTTTTTCTCTAAAAACTCGCGACATTTTGCAACTTTATTAGATACATCAGTTGTTAGGATTACTGAGGTGTCTATGGAGCAAACCCTTAGAATGTTCGATTTCTCTACCTCTCTACCTAACTCAAACTCATTCATAAATTTGATACTTGTAGGTGTTTTTATTTCCTTAGATGAAGTGTTTTATGTTTTGATATAACAAAATTGCAAATTATCCTTTTAGTGCTCTAATCAGTTCTGATTTATTATTCTCAACCGCCCATTTAAGAAGTTCCTCGGGTTCAACTATATCAAGTTTAGCAGCCTCTGCAGCCTGTGTAAGAGATTTAGCACCAGAAAATGAACCATCAGGATGCCCATGAATTCCACCACCTGCTGTAATGATTACATTAGGAGCAAGTGCTTGGATAATCTTTCCAATGTTCTTAACCCCCACTCCTCCACTAGCAATTGGCATAACAGGTTTTAACCCACCGTATTCATTGTTTAACAATGCTTGATTGCTGGTGAGCACTTCTTTTTTGTCCTCTTTCAATTCACCATAACCCATCTTACCAAAAATTGTTCCTGTATGAATTGCATCTACACCTATAAGTCGAAACACCTTTGCTAAAACACTCATATCTATACCATGTTCCGGGTGCCTCGTAATTGCTGCATGCATTGCTCTATGTGCGTGAATGGGAAGGTTAAATCCTGACTCTCTAATATGTTGTACAGCTTCAAATCCAGTGGTTAAAACATCAATCATCAGACACTTACCCCCATGATCCTTCACAAAATCCGCTCGCTCCAGCATTTGTGACACTGTGCCAGTTATATTTGATGCATAGATGACCTGTCTCCCTTGTTCCTCTTTTATCCGATCAGCCATCTCCAGCACATTGCTTATTCTTTCATCAAATGGGCAGAATGATTGGTTGGTCATCGGTTCATCATCTTTAATCCAAGTGATTCCACCAGCCCATGTCTCATACGCCACTTTGGCATGTTCTTTTGGGGGAAGACCTAATTTAGGTTTAATTATGGATCCAAGAATAGGACCTTTTTCGACATTTAAGGTTTTATAGATTCCCTGAACGCCAAATTCTGGCCCTGGAAAACTTCGCATAAATTTATCGGGGAATATTACATCTAACAACCTTAGGGTTTTGAGTGTGTTCATTCCATAAATGTTTCCTGCAACTAAGGATAACATCTGTGCTATATTGCCTTCTTCGAATAACTCAATTGGATATGCAACCTTTAATATTGCTGCTGATGGACTGAGTTTTTCCACTTCAAAGGTTGAGGCAGCAAGTCTCTTAAGAATATCTTCGGTTACCGTCTGTACTCTCTGCCAGGTACCTACTGATGATTCAGCAGGAATTTCCTTTAAGACAAGATCAAGTTTATCAGCATCTGCAGTAACAAAATATTTCGCAATTATATGAGATTGCAAATCGAACTCTTTACCAATTTGATAGAAAATATCATCTTCATAACTCATTAAGATTCAAAAACAATATCAATTGAAATTATAAAAAGGAAATCTAAGATTTAAGTCTGTTCGTTAAATTTTTAATCATACTCTCGCCATTGCTTATAACAAGTCAAACATTTAAAAAATCTGGTAGGTGATTCATCAGCACTTCTTGTTTGGATTTCCCAATATTCTACTTCTTGTCTACTTTCACAGTTTGGACAGTAGATCTGAGTACTTGGCCTCCCAACAGTCCTTCCATCACCTTCCTCCACAACTAACATTTTCCCACTCTCTGGATCATCACTTCTATCTATCTCTACAGTAATGGTTTTTATTTCAATGTCTTCTTTAAATTCATTACAGTCAGGGCAGAATAACGCAGACTTTTCCATTCCTTTAAGCCTTTTAGGTTGAAGAAGAGAGTCACATTTGTCACAAAATTGCATAATTAAACAACTCTTCTAAACTTATTTAATCTTACTGTTAGGATGAAGCTATCTAGAATTTTTGTAAAATTGGTTTTTGCTCGAATCGTTTTACAAACCTTTTTCTTAAAGAACGTTGTATAGTTATCATAGATGAGTATAGATATTGATCAAACACAGAAAAGAGACCTCGTTAAACTACTTACTTCAATCTCCAAGCAATGTGAACTAGAGGCACTTGGTATTGTAAACAGACAGGGAATTTCTCTCGCATTTTTTGTTGGTGCAGGAGCTGATGCAGACCTGTTATCAGCTATTTCTGCAGCAATAACATCCACAGGGGAAAGCGTTACTTCAAAAATGAACCATGGAGACCTTAATGATATGGTTATTCGTGGAAAAACAGGGTTTACAATTTTGGCAACTGCTGGACCATTTATTCTCATTGGTGCATCAAAAGAGATACATTCCATCGGTTTAACATTGAACACAATAAGAGAATCTGTACCTAAATTAAAGAAAATACTAGTTAGAGATTAATAATCCTGTGCACTAGAACCAGCATCTGCTCTTCTTTCACGAATAACACGCTTACCAATTACATACCAAACTGTGACAAATTCACCCGACTCTAAGTTTTCTAACCCCTCATCGTGTGGTATTGGAGTCTCAAAAGTTTCATAGCTTTCTTGATCCATCAACTGAATTGAATCTGGGGTCACAGATAAAACCTGAGCAGCCTTCTTCTCAACTATGGGCTGCATGTATTTATCATCTGTGGGGGTTACAATAGATTTTTTTCCACCAGTAAACACATTTTCGATTGTCATTCGAACCTTAGCATGTCCATGTTTACCTGCTTTTGATGATGTGAGGGTTTTGACTGTGTAAACTTCTCCATCATATACAATATAGTTTCCTACCTTTAATTGTCCTGCCTTAACGGGTTTGACATCTGATTCACTCATAAATTTTAACCTAAGGCTTCTAAAAATTTAAGATACTTTAATATTTTCTCTAGTTTGTATTGTTAATTTGAAAATTTTATGTAATAATAGTTTATTATGATCCTATTTTCGCCATTTTTTGATTAAAAGCTGCGACCTGTAGGAGAATATCACTTGGGTAAACAACCTCATAAATTCGAATCATTGGATAATCTCCATTTTTTGTTGTAGCCACACCAGCTTGAGTTGGAAAACCTGTACTTCTAAAGGCTTCTTTAAAAAATGGGGGAAGACTTAGCACATTGTGTTTGTCAACACCAGCTAGAATTGAGTTTTTAAATGAGGGTCGATCTACAAAGGGTGGTGCTGATTGAGCTGTCCCTGTCATATCGCTGGATTTATAAGCAATTAAGTTGTAAAGAACGGATTTATAGAATAAGTCAGTATACCCGGACCTAGGATCAAAATATTTATTTTCCTTTATTCCAAATTGTGGGGTATATTGTGATGAAATCTTTATCATCCAAATTGCTTTTGCCAAATCAGAACCGTAACTACTTAAACCTGCTTGACTGTTTACCAGAATATACTTAACATTATATTTGTACATCAATGGCAAAGCTGCTGTTGCATTCCACATTAACATAGTACCAACAACACCAATCTGTGTTGAATTGATAGTCGCACCATCAGCTAACGTTATAGTATTTCCAAGACTAGTGATATAATATCCGTAATCCCACCATGAAAGCATCGCAGGTGGCAATCCTTTCAATAGCCCCGGTCGAGAACCTGTCCAGTTTTGATACGAAGAATGAGACTGCATCCATTCAACAGCTTGGAACCAATCATCCAATGACCTACTTGGGGTGTTTGAGCTTAAGATGCTTGGTGCAGAATAACTGGTTGCTGTGGCTTCAATACCTGAGATTACTAGAACTGAGAGCATCAAACCGACAATAAGATAAGCTGAGAAAGTTAAACCATTATCAATCTTTTTGAGTTTCATCGTTGTTTTGGTTATTTTTATTCTGTTGTGTGATATCAATGCATAAGGAATCAATAGATTATCTACCGCCATTGCAGTCAACAAAGCACTTGCGGGTGCAAGAAGCAAAACAAGCCTAATCATTGAACCACTGAAGTATATTGTAATCAGACCGAAGGTCACCAAAAATATGTTCCTCTCAGTTGGTTTAACCATTGCAAAGTATATACCCAACGGAACAAAGAACACCATCATGTTCAGGTTAGCAAACAATGCTGCCCAAGTTACAGGCTGATGCTCACTTACAGATTGTATCAATGGTAATGCATTCCTTGAATTCGGAAGAATAACTGAAATGAATTTGCTCCCAATTAACTCTAGGGATCCAAAAGATGCTAATAATATTGCAAATAATGATGCCAATGCCAGAAGAGAGACAAAAGCACTGAAGATAAACTGCCGAAATAGTTTAGGAGGTAGTGATTCTGAAAGGTGATCAATGAGTCCAAATATTATCAGAAATATCAAGACACCAATAGGACCTATTCCCTCAGTAGATAAGATAAATGCACCACCCACACGAGGAATCAATATCATTATCTGTACAGCCACGGCCAAAGTAATTGAATAGACTTTAACCAACCTTTCAGAGTAATTTCCTGTCATCACCAAAACGAGAGCAAATATACCAATAAAGTCGTAGGTAAATCTATAAGCTCCCCAGCTTGATGCTAAGAGTGCGAGAGATATACCTGCAAATATTGAGTTTGTGGTGCTCCCTCTTCTTAAAGCCTTTATGAAGAAATATAGACTCATAACAGTGAACAAAACACCTACGGCTTCATTATCAAGAAAGCCAGCAATTGATCTCTGGATAAAAGCAGGAGTTACAGACATAATTAAGGCAGTTATAAGACCAGCTCTTTTTGACATGAGCTCTCTTCCCAACAAATAACTAAAGTATACTGTAATCGTCCCAAATACAACTGGGACAAAATACCCAGCTGTAGCAAAGGTTACATGGAACCCTAGAAGATTCAATATCCAATAAATCAGAATTGTAGCAGCTGGGATGGCTATATACATAGATGCCCCAACATTTCTTCCGTAAGGGAACCAACTGAACTCATCCGTCCATTTAAAATATTCTAACAGACCATTATGGAAGATATATTCCGCACTTCTCAGTTGAAACCATGGATCAAAAGCCTTAATCAATGGATCCCATCCCTGTAGTGACGGAAAGATTCTAACGGTGAAAGCCATGACCAAAATTATTGCCAAAGCTGTCCCATGCAGGAACGACCGCTTCTCCAAATCATAATCTGCATAATGATCTTTGATTGAATTATAGGTTTTCTCAGAAAACTCTGTTATCTTTTCAGTAAAATCAATTTCTTGTCTAGACATTTTGCAGCCTCATTAATGATAAAACCCTAATAGAAGACTTTTATCTGATTCTTAATCCTCTAGATTTTTAGGAGTTAAAAAAGCATAGGTTATAGAAATGGATAAGACTGTAAGTATAAACTATATCTGTAATCAAACTATTTTGTAGTAAATTGCAATTTTACTTACCAACTCTTTAATACTTAATTCAAATTTTCTGATATGGCTCAAGAAAGACCATCTTTTCTTACTACTGCTGTTATAGCAATTGTTGTGCCCTTGGTTGTGAACCTTGCACTGTTTTTTATTGGAACATTAGTTGGGGCCTTTCCTGACACGATTAAATTGCCAACCACAGGCAACCCGTTCACATTCATCGAGTTCACTATGCTTACTCTTGGAACCACTATAGGCGCAGTTATCGCATATTGGTTGTTACAGAGATTTCTCCCAAATTATAGCATTCAGTTATTCATTCTTGGTTCACTCTTGGTGTATGCTGCATTATTGATTGGCCCATTCGGTATACCTGGTTCTAATACACTTACAATTGTGTTTCTCCAGATTATCCATCTGGACACCTTAGGTATTGTTTTGTATCTAATCTGGAGATATCATAAAAGTATTGCCCAGTAATCTATACTCCTTTGAGTATACAAATAAACATAGAATTCAAACAAATTTGTGAAAGCAGAGTTACACCTTCATTCAGAGTATTCATGGGATAGCATGGTAAAGATCAAAGATTATGTTTCCCGTGCTGAAGAACTGAAGTTTGGCGTTATCTCAATCACTGACCATAACAATACAGAGAGTCATCAAACAATTGAGAAAATACAGGAAGAGACAGAAGTTTTGCTTATTCCAGGTCAGGAGGTTTCAACAACAGAGGGTCATCTATTAGTTTATGGGTGGGTACCCCAAGTTCCAAAAAACTATACCATGAAAGAATCTGTCGAGTTTGTCAGAGATGAGTCAAAGGAGGTGCTATGTATAGCCGCACATCCCTTTGACAGATTTCGCAGTGGTCATGGACTTCGGATATTTGAATCTGGCATAGATGGTGTGGAAATACTGAACGCTTCAACCTGGTTAAATTACTTTAATACACTTTCAAATAATGCCTCTAAAGGTATTTTTCAGTATAGGCTGGCAAATTCTGATGCACACAGGTTAAGTGAATTTGGCACAGCTTGGAATGAAATAAAAGAAGCTGAAAGTATGACTGAGGTTTTCCAAAATCTTAAGGCTGGAGAAATTAACGGAGGAATTATTGGGGTTAAGAGAAAATTATATCGATTTTTAAGAAGAAAAGTTATTTAATGAACCTATGTCCCTTGAGAGATTTAGTGAAGTTCTTAAATTCACAAACAATTATTTCTTAAGATATGGTTTCTATTGAACAAATCAGAAATGTAAGTATTATTTCTCATGTGGATCATGGAAAAACAACACTCAGTGATTACCTGTTAGGAATCGGTGGAAAAGTTCCAAAGAAGCTCATGGGAGAACTTCGTGCATTGGATGATATGGAAGAGGAGCAAAGCAGAGGTATTACAATAGAAACCAGTTTAGCATCCTTAAACCTGACATACAACGATGAGCCAGTGGAAATAAACCTAATTGACACACCTGGACATGTAGACTTTTCTGGAAAGGTTGCAGAAGCCTTGAGGCTGGTCGATGGCAGTATTGTCTTAGTAGATTCAGTCGAAGGAGTGATGGCTCAGACACAAACGGTATTAAGACAAGCAATGGCAGAACACATTATCCCTATCTTGTTAATTAATAAAATTGACAGATTAATAATAGAGTTAGAATTGCCATTGGAACAGATTCAGAGTCGAATACAACGAATTGTTTTCCAAGTTAACCAGATTCTAAAGGATCATGAATTTCCTGGAATGGTTAAACCTAATTTTAATAAAGGTTCCATTATTCTGGCTTCTGCAATTGATGGATGGGGAATTAATCATAAAATTACGGAAACGTCTACCAAAAATATTAAAGATGTAAAAGAACTCTACCTTGCTGGAAAGAAGGATGAACTAAAAGAGTTATTTCCCCTGGGGGAAGTTCTTGTTCAATCGATATTCGATAACCTTCCAAACCCACTTGCAGCACTTAAATTAAAATTTCCAGATTTATTATTGGAAGAAACTCCTGACGCAACAAGAGATGAATTTACAAAGGTAATGCATACTGCCTCAGAAAAAGGTGAAACTGTTTTATTATCCGGAAAGATAGCAAAAGTTGGTAAGTCACAAAGATTTGGTGCGCTTGTTAGAGTAAGCTCAGGCACGGTCTCAAAAGGAATGAAACTGTATTCCAATGCAACTCAAAAAGTGATTAAGGTGGTTCAAATAGTCAAAATGGTTGGCAATCAAACCTTCTCCATTGATTCAACTGCTTTTGGAGAGGTAGTGGCTTTAATTACATCACCACAATTGCACCCCGGAGATGTTATCACTGAGAAGAGGTACAAAGATTTAGCACTAAAAAATATTAGTTATGTTCAGGAACCTGTTGTAGCTATGCATATAGAACCAAAGCGGATAAAAGATGTCAACAAGCTCCCTGAGCTTTTAGAGTCAATTACTGAGTCAACTCCCGGATTGATTTTTGAAATGAACAAAGACACAGGACAATTAACAGTTATAGGTGTAGGAACATTACAGTTAGATATCCTGAAAAAAGAATTAACAAAGGCTGGGTTAGAAATTGAGGTCACCCCACCAATTGTGCTTAAGTTTGAAATCCCAACAACTTCTGCGGAATTTATTGCTGCATTATGGGATTCTTTCTCTGTCAAAGCAGGAAATTCAAATCAATGGAAAGACTCATCAAACGATGAGATACTCTATACAGACACTCACCAGAATCAGTTACTGTTGGGTACAACCTTTACAATCAATTCTGAAGCGATTTTAGGTATGGTACAGTCATTCAAACAATGTGTAAGGGCTTCTCCTATAACGAATGAGTATATAAAAAACTTAACTGTTCGTATTGAAGAGCTAAACGATCAAAACCCCTTAAAAACATATGAAGAGGGGATGATATTGATGTTGGGAGTAGTGAGACAGGCATTAGAACAAACTCATGCCAAGATTCATCTTCCTTATTATCATCTAACAATATCAGTCCCTGAGGATTATGTGGGTAACCTGATCCAAGAATTGCAAAAAAGGTCTGCACAGATTATTGACATTTCAGTTAAAGGAAAACTTCAAACTATTAGTTGTATAATGAAATTTGAGGAGGCATTAGATTCTGCTGATGCTTTCAGACATGCAACCGATGGAAACGCCTTTTGGAGCTTTAACAACATCGAGTTTCTTCCAGAATTCATATGAGGTAATTGAATGAATATTGTGAAATTAAACGAGCTATCCCGAAAATATAACACTGATAAACATGTCGTCAAATCCATGTCTGAAGCGTTAGGTGTAGAAGAGACCGAAAACATTCTAAGGATGCAAAGTTATGAGATTAACAGGACAGCAAGAGTGAATCTATTGAAAACTACTCGAGAGGAAGCATTAGACCAGTTAGCTGAAGAGGGAATTATAGGTCTTCCTCATAAAGATTTGGAAGAGGCCATAACAATCATAGAAAACAAGGAGAGCTTAGGTCATTCTATTTCATATCTTCAAGGATTAGTAACACCACAGGGCTTAGGTTCTATGTTAACTATACATTTACTTGATCCTAAACCAAATGAAATAATCTTTGACATGGCAGCTGCCCCAGGAGGAAAAACAACCTTCATAGCTGAAAGAATGAAAAACACAGGTCTCGTAATCGCAAATGATAGATCCTTTCCTAGGTTAAAAGCCCTAATTTCAAATTTAAATCGTCATGGAATCAAAAATACAATTGTCACAAATCAAGACGCGGTTGAAAGTTCCTACAAGAAAAAGTTCGACAGGGTGTTATTGGATGCTCCTTGTACTGGAGAAGGCTTAGTTGTTTCAAACCCAATGAGAAGAAAATCGAAAAAACCTGAAGACCCGTACATTCTACAAAGAGTTCAGCAACAATTGCTCAATGCGGCAATTAAAAGTCTGAAACCAGACGGGCAACTGGTCTATTCAACCTGCTCATTAAATCAAATAGAAAATGAAGAGGTTTTGGAACCATACCTAAAAAAACTTGAGATAATTAATCTACGCAAGAGTATTAGACCTTATCCAATTGAATCAGATGGGATAAAAGGGACAATTAGGCTCTTACCGAGTATTCATAGCTGTGATGGATTTTTCATTGCCTTATTGAAGAAATCTAAGAGATCTTAACTTTTTACCCATCGACAAAATAAGAGTTTATCAAATAATTAAATTAGTTAACCCATGAATTCTCCTATATGTCAAACTTGTAATTCACCATTAGAAAAATTATTTTTGAAAGAAAATCCTTTGAAAAACTATGGCTACTGTACTAAGTGTAATGAGCCGAGTGAATATTCATCTTTTTACATGCGATTTGGATTTGAGGCAACACAAAAGCAAAATGGTAAAGATTCATTAAATTTAGACGGACATCAACTAATTTGGAAGGATATTGCAGGAGTGGAAAAATATTATTGTGCAACTTGTGATAGCGAACTTTTACACAGTCATCATCATCATTACAACACTTAGTTCGATAGTATGCTCTTAGCCTGAGCCTTCATTAAAGCAATCATTGATGTTAAACCTGCACTTCGCCCCATCGAAAGCTCCTTTCCATAAAGATCAAAAACTATGTTCTCATCTACCCTTAATAATGATTCTAGGGGTTCACCAGTCAGAGTATCCTTTAAAATGAACGCCATAGCTTTGGCAGATATCCCTTGTGGATTTTCAACAGCAAAATCTAGCAATGCTTTACCATTTTCATCACTTTGCACCCATACATAAGCTTGTGACTCACAGGCAGGAACCTTGTTTTGTTCCGGAAATGGTCTAGTTGCAACAGAGGGAGGTACCTCAGTAAAATCATCTGCAAGATATATCAACATCTGATACCTTTCACTTTTTTCTTTAATTTCAGCGAATTCATCTAACAAAGCTTGAAGTTTAATGGGAAGGTTAGTATATGTCACATTTTAAATTGAATTCGGGGTTATATCAAAGTCACGTTAATGCTAATTATTGCTTTATAAGGTCTAAAATAATCCTAAGAATTTATTTTATTTTTCAATAGGAGCTCCAACCAAGTTCCCATATTCTGTCCAAGAACCGTCATAATTTTTAACGTTCTCGAATCCTAACAGATATTTTAGGACAAACCAGGTGTGTGAGGAACGTTCTCCTATTCTACAATAGGTGATGACTGGTTGCTTCTTCGAGAGATTATTCTCGTTCTCATAAATTTTTTTCAGATCCTTCAGGGGTTTAAAACTTCCATCCTCTTGTATACTGGATGCCCAAGGAATTGAATGAGCTCCTGGGATGTGCCCTCCACGAAGTGCACCTTCATTTGGATATCCTGGAATATGTAACCTCTCACCTCTAAATTCTTCTGGACTTCGAACATCAACGAGTCCTATGTTTAGTTTGATTGCAGCCAGAACATCATCTCTGAAAACTCGAACAGTTTTGTCATTTCGAATTTTAGATTTGTAAATAGCCTTCGGTAGTTCTGGAATCTCTTTTACCAGTTTTCTGTTTTCTTTTTCCCATTTTATCCTACCACCATCCATTAGTTTAACTTTTTCATGGCCAAAGAGTTGAAATACCCACAACGCGTAGGCACTCCACCAATTATTCTTATCACCATAAAAAACAACCGTTGTATCTGTTGAAATACCTTTCTTCGAGCAAAGTTCTTCAAATTGCTTTTCATTGATATAATCTCTGGTTACAGGATCATTTAAGTCAGATGTCCAATCTATTTCAACCGCATTTGGAATATGCTTAGAATGATACAAGAGTGGATCTTCATTGCTCTCAACTAATCTGTAATCTCCTTTTTGGTCAGCGAAATCTTTGATATGATCCTCTACCCATTGAGTGGTAACCAGAATTTCTGAATTGTTGTACTCTTTGAACTTTTCTTCCATAACAAAACTATGCAAGTGAGATTAATAATCCATCGGATAATAAAAAATGACCAATAATACAATCACATAAGGTTTTGATATAGGTGAGACAATATTCTAAAGGCCACCCAATAAAGAAATATATACAGTTTCCAATTTCAATTATGACTCAAGATAATTCATCTTTGACTTTGAGGTTCTTAGCAGAGCCTACAGATGTAAATTTTGGTGGTAAGGTTCATGGTGGTGCTGTAATGAAATGGATCGATCAAACAGGATATGCATGTGCGACAGCTTGGGCAGGAAAATACTGTGTGACAGTCTATGTTGGAGGAATTCAATTTATTAGACCAATTCACATTGGAGATATAGTTGAAGTGAATGCAGATGTGATTTGCACTGGGAAAACAAGCATTCACATAAATATTGAGGTAAGAGCTTCTTCTACCTTGAAACCTGAATATAAATTAACGACTAAGTGTACAATAGTTTTTGTGGCATTAGATCAAGATGGTAAACCTACAGATGTCCCTAAATGGATTCCTCAATCAGAGGAGCAAAAAAAGCTTGAAACTTATGCTCTTGAGTCAACTGAAAAAAGAAAGCAATTAGAAGAAGAATTAGATAAAATATTGGAAGAATAATTAGACACTCTGAGAAATTTAATGAAAAGAATAAAATTTAAATTATTTTCTGTTTTTTGCCTAGATATGCGATTATAGGCAAGGCTATAATGATAATCATTCCCTCAAGAGGTACTGGACTATTTGAGGATGCCTTTGCAGACGTGGGTGTTCCGGTTGATAAGGTAAAATTGAAACTTTTGGAAATAATTACATTATTTGAAATGACATGCGTCCTAAAAATGTTAAAAAGGCCTGTAAGTTTTGTCTGCAATTGTGAAGAGACAGTGGTTACATTAGAGACAATTGTCGTTTGATTTGATACTGATTTAGACTCCAAAAGGTCTATTCCGTCCCTGTATAATTTAGCCAACAGTGTGGTCGAAGTATTGATATTGGAAAGAAAGGAGCCTAAATTCCCTGAAGGTATAATCTCAGTGAAGTTTTGGTTGATTGATTCAGCTAATGTTAAGGTGGATGCTGAAGCATCGGTACTTTTACCTGCATTGAATATATGGTCTCGCATCCCGTATAGGTAGCTTGCAAAGCCCCAGTTGTCCGAAAATGTGGTGACCTTAGAATCTTGATTGTAATCCACGGTTTTCCCAAGTACAAGGTTTACAAGTCCCTCTCCAAAAGAAGAACCTTCTGAAACAGAATTAACACTTGATGGGATAGCTTTGACTAAATTCTGAGAATCAATCATAGCACCTACACCTAACCCTCTACCATCTGGAGGTGGAGGTTGCCCAAAAGTCCAATTACTGTACACATGTCTTACATGAACCAAGACTCCTGTTGGTATTACATGAGAAATTAAGGTGAAGTTGGTTGTGCCGTCATCTAAAATAACAGAGTATCCGTTGAATGCAGTAAATAGGTTTTGGGTAAATGTTAGGTTAATGTTAGTTGACAATGTTTTTATTACGGATGGGGAGAAAACCAGTTTTACTTTAACGTTGTTGGGGAGAGAAGGAAAGTTTTCTAACTTAACTGACAACGTATTGGAAATTGCCCCCTCTGTGTTAAATGAAAGATTTACACTTCCAGATGAAATTGTAATTGTTTCAGCATTTCCAAATGAGGTGCTTACCAGTAAAACAAATACAATGACTCCAGAATATTGAAGAAATAATCGTTTCATAATTTGTCATTTTGTCAAATATATTAATACTTATTTGTTCAAAATCCTTGTTCAGGAAACTTATTTCACCCATTTTTGAAAGGTACCTTCAATATATGAATCCATTAGATCAAAGTCTTTGTCCTTAAAAAACCCTAACTCAAATTCATCAGCAAGGCTTTTTGAGATCTTCTCTAGTAATTTCTCTGATAAACCTCTTAATTGAGGATCATCAGCAGTTGCCCATAAGAATATATTGATGCTATAATGTTCATTGATTTCCTTCCGTGAAATTATAATTTTGTACTCTCCAGCCTCAAAACTTTCAAGAGGATTCATTGTAATCTCCTGAATCAAAGCTTGAATTCCAGAGAATGCCCCACCAGCTAACACACTATCTGTAACAACCTCTTCTGTGAATTTGTAGGTATGACTCGCCCCTCCATTAGAATTCATTATCATAAGATATACAGGTTTACCCCTCTTAAAGTAACGTGAGTAAACAATGAAGCCTACACCAGCAAAGATGATTAAGAGGAGAACACCGATGATCCAAATTAACAAAGAATTATCTGCAACAGAATTAACCTTTGCAAAATCTATATTGTTATTGTAATACAAGGACACACCCCCAGACTCCTGTCCTACTAACAGGTCCATAAATCCATTCCCATCAATATCCAATATAAAAGGGGTAATATAGGCATTAGTAGAAAATTTAAGATTACGAAAAGGGCTCCCTTGGTTTTGAAAGGGTATCAGATCAAATTTGGGTGAAGAGCCAGACGTATCGGTGTTTTTTAAATAGGAAAGACCAGATGACCTACTCCCTACAATTATATCAAAGGATTTACCAACAGGAACGATTGTTGGGGAGAGAAATGTGCCCATCGGAAATTTTAATGCGTTTATTTGAAGTTCCCAAGTAGGTAATAATACAGTTCCTTTGTTAAGATACACTGCTAAGGTCCCATTTTCCGACCCTACGATAATATCCATTAAACCATCAGAATTGTAGTCAACCATTGCTGGTGCTGAGTGACCATCCACCTTGATGGTAGAAACCAATGAATCGTTTGATTCAAAATTCTTTGTCTTAGAGTTTTGTATCAACAGATGTAATGACCCATCAGCAACTCCAACGATTAGGTCAGTCAACCCGTCACCGTTATAATCACCTATACTTGGACTTGATCGAGAAAACACCTGACTGAATAGACCAGATTCAGGTGGATTAAATTTAAGGTCTGTTTTATTAGTACCGACGTTGATTTGATGTATAATTGGACCAACATCATGTCCTAAAAATAGGTCTAAGTTTGTGTTAGTAGTGAAAGGAAACAACACAGGTTTTGAAAACCTAATGGAGGAACTCACACCTTCAAGATTCCCCTGAACCCAAGCAGAGTTAGTGGATTGACCTTGAACAAACACAGGTGTAAATAATATTAGGACTAATATAAACGAAAGTTTTCTTATTCTCAATAAGTGGACTTTCACACTCACTTTATAACACTTTATTCAATTTAAATCTTGAATTGTAATCAGAAGGTTGAAATTTATTACAGCCACAGATTTAATGCGCCCTCTCTGGAGAATTTTTATATTAAAGATATTGTCTAAAAAATATGGATGTAATGAGTCAAGAATATACAACCTTCCTTGACTTAAATAAGAAAAGATTCTACAGGTCATATAATGAGTTTGCAAAAAGTCGAACTTTCAAAAAGGACTTTAGAACCTTTATTATGATATTACATAATTTTTTTGATGAACAAATCTCAAGAAATTCAAACAGGTTAAGAATGAAAGAACTAAGTAACTTAGACATGTTTTTCTGGTTTTTAGAGGATAGAATTCCCTCTGTGTTCCCAGCTAGGTTTGTGATTGAGAATAAATCAATAATTTTGAGATCAAATAGATTAACCAACCGATTATACTTTGAGCCATTGCTTCTATTGATGGATAAATCTGTTCTAGAGAAAAGAGAGTTTGTAGAAACAATGCTGTTTCTAAATATTTGCTCAAGCCACACAATTTTACTTTTGAGCGAGGATATTGATAAGATCAATCCGGAAAAATTCCAGAATTACATTTGCGCCACAGTATTCATTCTCCTAAGTCATCAATCAAAGTTCAAAATAAACATTCGACCTTATATCATAGAATCATACCTAAGTTTGATCGCACCATTATATACACCTCTAGTTGCTAACAAATCACAGATTAAAAGGGTAGAAACTGTTTTGAACGGGAACTGGACAATTTTTGAGCTGCTTCTTGCTGCTGTAAACTCAGATCGTTCTCTCATAAGCCTTGATCAGCTAATTGAGATTTTACTAACAATAGAGGAAAAACTGATTAAATCCTCTCAGTTCAACTCAATAAGGAAAAAAATTATTAAGCTTTTTCCAGAGATAGATTCAGGTGAGGTTAATCCATTTGAAAATGAAGAGAAGGTTGAGTTCACCATTTCCGAGGGCACCCTACACCCATTGGTTAAACTCTTTTCAAAAAAGATTAAAAATAGATATTATATTCCAAAACCATTGTGTCCATTTATAGGAATAGATTGTTATTAAAATTGACCAGAATTATATTGAAATGGTCTATGAAAAGTAACAAAACTATTCTCAGAAGCATGATTAATGGAGGATATACTAAACAACTGAATATCAGTTTCTTGTGAAGAAACAACCGGACAACCATAAAATTTTGAAATATATTTCATCCCCTGTCCATTCTTCATTCTACTTTCAACAAATTGTAGATGAGAGCTGAGTCTGTTCTCACAGACTAGTTTCGAATCTGAAATGAGATTTTCGAATCGAGACAAAATTGTTGCTTCAAATGACTTATCGACTTCATAACCAATTGAGTTCCTTCTTAGTAATGCTGCTGCAATACTGGTTGTTCCAGTTCCTAAGAAAGGATCTAGTATTATGTCATCCATAATTGAATACATATTTATCAGTCTTAGAGCTAACTCAAGTGGGTAAGCAGCAGATCTCTCACGGTTAGCCTTAAGTGTTAATGATTGAGATGCTCCCTTTAAATCAAACCATATATCTGAAAACCATTCATTTCGCTCTTCCCAAAATATGGCTGACTGTCTTCTCATATGCTTTTCTTCTTCTGAAAAAAACCTTTTTGCACCTTTTCTGAAAATTAATACGTACTCATGCTCTAATGTTACATAGGCACCTGCAGGTAACATTCCCGACCCCATGAATTTCGTTGGTTTATTACTCTGTTTTCTCCAAATTATTGGTGGTAGAACATCAAAACCTAATTCTCGAAAACACTCAATTATTTTTGCATGATTGGAATAAAGTTTGAAGTTCTCATCTATCTTGCGAGTTGCATCTCCAACATTGATACAAACAAATCCACCAGGTTTTACTACTCGAGAGAGTTCAGACCAAACCTTATTTAAGAATTCATGCATAAGATTAAAGGCAGAAGTGTCATTTCTATCACGGAGGGCTTTCTCAATCCTTAGGTCTATCTTCGAAAATAGCTCATCCCACATCTCAATCATGGGATATGGAGGAGACGTTACAACCAAATCCACATGATCAGCCCGAATTTCCCTTAAATTCGATGAATCAGTTAAATAAACCTGATGTCTGGTCTCCATTAACAAACAATCATTATCTATAGTCTCTAAATGTATTATGAAAGCTTCATTTATTTACAATTAATTAATAGAAAATATTGACAGGGCTTTGTTCAATAAAAGATCTTGTTATTTCTATCTCAGATATAAATTTCTATTAATGAGACCAACAGTTTTAAGACAACAATTTTTGCGTATAGCAGAGATTAAACGCAAATTTTGTGAAATTTTCAAGGAGTTACAAAGCCTGTCATTCTAGAACCTCATAATCATCATAATTAGAAGGTTCCTCAAGAAGTTCATTTTTTGAGTTGGGTAATTCTGGAGTACCTTGAAAGATTGCATCTTCAGCACCGATTAAACCCATCAGAAATTGATATAGCTTTAATTGAAGATTGCTACGCAGTTCTATCCATTTTTGACCTATGAGGCTCAGCTTTTCTTGAATATCATCCAGGTTCTCAAATCCTGTATGTGAGATATCTATTGAGGAGTCAATTGGTGTTAATGTAGATTTCTCTTTCTCCCAATCGTTTTTATTAACGATCAAGGTCTTAAGGTTGAACGTTAGATCTCCAAATTTTATGAAACCCTTTCCCATAGAAAACTTCTTAGAGGTTTTTGAACCAGAAACACTGAAACGAGCGGAACCATAGAGATTGGGTTTCTGTAATCCAATCAAAAGAATCTCATCTTCTCTTCTATAATCAAATTTCCCAAGAGGTATCGGAAAGAGTAGTAAACCCTTCTTTGGGTTCCATTGCCCATGTTTGCTTCCCAATGTTAACTTGTCCTTAGTAACAATGTAACCCTCTTTAAAGTCATCTTTACTCAAATTTGCCAGTATGTGATTCAACGTGTAACGAGGTTTTTTAATTTCTTCTCTAACCTTTTTACCTAATTTAAACGCAAAGACAGAGTCTTTATTGTCATCTTTAGAAATTAATTTGTTCCCGCTTTTAACTAATTTTGAGGTAGGCTGAGAGGATAACGGTTGTCTAGTTAATGGTTGTCCAGTAGTGTCCACTTTATCTGTATGTTTGTCTACTGATTCTTCAACTGTTTTTTCAGTGGCTTCAGTGGTTTCAGGGGGGGAAAGAGACTGCCCAAATGTATAGATAAACCAAATAAAGATAACCAAAGAGATAATCAATAGGAATATGATCCAGATTCTTAATGTTAGATATTCAAACATGTAGGCAATTAAGATGAAGAGAGCAGACTTAATCAATGAAATCGGAACCGCAAACTTTTGAGTCAATTCTGTTTGAATAAATAAAGTGAGAGCTGGAGGAGCAGTTTTAAGAATTCGGTGTAATATTATGGGTTCTAATACTATAGGAATAAGAATAGAAAATTCAAGATATGTGGGTAACCTAAAGAACTTTATGAGCAAAAGTATCAATAAACTTAACTTCCAGATACTATGAGCCACTTCCTCTAAACTTAGCTCCTGTAATCCAAAAAAGTTATCGCCCCGTATGGGAAGCAACCATATCAGGTAAACAGGAAAAATAATTCCAAAGTCAAAATATCTTATTGGAAAAGTGACCGTGTAGAATGAAAAATCTCGTCCTGGTAATTGATAGGAGGTTATACCCAACCAAAAAGTCACATACACAAATGTTGTGCTTTCCAGCATGGTGTTCCCTCTAAGGCTCAAAACCTGACTGTAACTTGCAATTATTACCAATAATAACCCAGAAGAAACATAAAATACTGAATTTGGATCTAAAGCAGGGAAGATACCGAAGATTGACCACGCAATTAGGAGTAAATAAAAGATCTTGAGAAATCTTGGAGGGCTGTACTCCTCTAAATCAACCATTGAATTTCTACAGATTTTAGGCTTAATAAGTTTCTTTTGCCAATATAACTAATTTATACAATAATTAAGTTTAACTTATAATGTCAAATATTCAATTTAAAGGCCCACTTCTAACTTCCCAACAGATCTGCTAACCTTAAAAGCTCTGAGAATACACCACTCGCTGTTACTTCTGCACCAGCCCCAGGCCCTTGAACAACAAGAGGGAACTTTTTATATCTTTTCGAGGTAATAACCACGATATTTTCCCCATCCTTTAGATTAGCAAAGGGATGAGTCGCTTTGAATTCTTGAAGTGCAAGTTTACATGACCCAGACAAAGAGACAGTACCAACATATCTTAAAACAGAATGGTTTTCTTTGGCAAGGATGACTTTATTCAATAAATCTTCATCTACGTTTGGTAATTCATTGAAAAAATCATCAATGGAGTTTAAGGAGAATAATTCTTCAGAAATTATAGGTTCGATTTCTACATCTTGAAGTTGCAGGGACAAACCAAGTTCTCTTCCAAGAATCACCATTTTTCTTGCAAAATCTAAGCCGGATAGATCATCACGTGGATCCGGCTCAGTGTAGCCAAAATTCTTTGCCTCCTTGACAATTGATGAAAATTTGTTGGATATTGATAAGTTATTAAAGATATAGGAAATAGTTCCTGAGAACACACCTTCTATTTTGAGGATCTCATCTCCTGTTTTTAATAAATCTTGAATAACAGAAATAATGGGAAGACCAGCTCCAACAGTAGTTTCATAAAAATAGTGAGTCGTTTTAACAATAGGGTCTGTAGATGGACCGACTCGTATAAATTTCTCAAGTGATTTGTAGTAAGATATATCTCCAGAACTTCCCTTTTTATTTGCTGTTATTATATGAATCCCAGAGTTTAACCACTTTACATACATATCAGTAACAAGTTGTGAAGCAGTACAGTCAATTATGACTGAATGTGGGGTGGTTTGTGTGTTAATATGAGACACAAATTTTTGATAGTCTAACTCTTGCCCTTTGATTTTTAAATCTTGTTTCCAGGAGTTCAGGATTATGTCATCACCTACTAACATACTTTTAGAATTAGCAATTCCGGTAATTTTTAGGGAGATGTTAAGATTCTTTCTCAAATATTCTTTCTGTTCCTGAATTTGTTCAATCAACTCACTTCCGATCAAACCAACCCCTATGATCCCTACTGAAAGTGTTAGGTTGCTCAAATAAAAAGCTGATTGGACAGAACGTAATGCCTTTGTTAAGTCTTCGTTCTTCAAGATAACTGAAATGTTTCTCTCAGAACTTCCCTGTGAAATCATTCTCACGTTGATTCTTGAAGCTCCAAGTGCAGAAAACAAAATTGCTGCAATCCCAGGTTGATTTACCATGTTATCTCCAACCACTGCCAAAACCCCACAATTTAGCTCAGATGAAACTGACTGTATATGCCCTTTTCTTATCTCTGATTCGAAAGCGTCTTCAAGTGCAATTCTACCCTTTTTTCCAACCTCTTGGTCAACTACCACACTGATTGAGTACTCTGAACTCGCCTGAGATATCATTATAACAGAGATTCCGACTTCTCTTAATGTTGAAAACATTTTTTGTGCAATACCAGGAACTCCAATCATACCCGCCCCTTCGAGATTTAATATTGCCAGATCAGAAATTGTTGCAAAGCCTTTTACTAAGGACTTATCTTGAGTTATTTTTGTGTGAGGGAGGTAAATTCTGGTTCCTGGTGAAGTTATATTGTAACTGTTTCTCACTATGATGGGGATATGATGATTCATCGCTGGTAGGATAGTTCCTGGATGTAAAACTTTTGCACCAAAATATGCTAGTTCTAATGCCTCAAGATAAGACATTTCCGTTAAAACTACTGCTTCAGGTACTCTCAATGGATCTGCACTAAAAACACCATCCACATCCTTCCAGATCGTTACTTCACTGGCTTTCAAAAGGACAGCAAATATAGAGGCAGAAAGGTCGCTTCCATTTCTTTTAAGAGTAATAGGAATACCTTCAGAGTTAGAAGCAATAAACCCAGTAATAACCAGAAAGTTAGTTTTGGAACCTTGAAGAACTGCATTTAAATGATCTTGAGACCCAGTCCAGTCAACTATAACTCCTGTCGGTGAGTTCTCAGCTATTAATATTTTTCTTGCATCAAGCCATAGAGGATCATACTCGTGGAGATACAGATTCATAAGCTTGGTTGACCAAACTTCACCATAGCCAGAGATAAGCTCAGAGTATTCAACACTGACAGATTTACTCAACCATACAGCTCTTAGTAAATCCTCAAGGTCATTGAAATCATTCGAAATTGATTCAATATAGACAGATTGGAGCTTTGCATCTGAAATAAGTCCCTGCATGTTTTTAATATGTAATTCTCTAAGTAACTCTAATTCAGATTTATAACTCTCATCTCTTTTTTTTGCAAGCTCTAATATTCTAATTAAACGATCTGTTACACCATAAAAGGCTGAGAATACGATTGCAATATGAAAATCTTGGATAGAACTTCTTAACTTCTCTACAATTAATTTAACCTGTTTTACGGATTCGATTGATTTTAAACTTGACCCACCAAATTTATGAACCTGCCACATATGTTGCTTTCAGATTCCCCTTTATATTGATTTTATTTTGTATGTTTCGTAAAGTTCGAGTGGGATGTGGTTTTTAATCTTAAATAATGGATTTAGCTATCTCAAGACATGAATCCACTAATAAGTCAAAATCACTTAATTTGGATCTATGGTTGACATTGGCAACTCTGATAGAAAATTTATCATCCAATATTGTGCTTGAAGGTGCGGCAATACCCCTTTCATGAAGTTGGTAGAGAATTTCCTGATTAAGTTTATTTAAATCCTTAACATTAGGGTCGATCACCCTGAAGTTTACAATATTTAGTGTGGTTGGTGCAAGTAATTCTAAGGATTTTTCTGCAGTTATTCGATCTGTCAGGTACTGTGCTTGAAAGATATTTTGGGCGATTATTCGTCCATATTTGTTGATACCATGCTCCTTTAAACTAAACCATACTTTTAGTGCTTTAAATCGTCGGGAAAGGTCAAGCCCATAATCTGAAAACCATAAATCGCCAGCACCAATCCCCCTGTTTTGGTGAGTAAGATAAGATGCGGTCAGGCTAAAGGCTTTATAATGATCAATTTTGTTTTTAACTAAGATACAACCAACCTCGTAATTGACAAACATCCATTTGTGAAAATCAAAGGCGACTGAATCTGCCAGATTTAACCCCTTTACTACATTTTTTGTCTCTTTGCTCACAGCACAAACTGCTCCAATAGCTCCATCAACATGAAACCAAAGGTTATGTTCCTTAGCAATTATTGAGAGCTCTTCTAAGTTGTCTATTCCACCAGTGTTTACAGTACCTGCATTTCCAATAACACAAACTGGATGGAATCCTTCCGATATATCTCGAGAAATTTGCTCTTTAAGTTTGTCTAATCGAATACTGTACTCAGAATCCACAGGAATTTTCCTTAAATTATCCAATCCAATTCCAAGAATCTGAATCGACTTATTTACTGATGAATGAGTTTCCTCGGAACAATAGTAAGTCAAATTTTGTGGAATCCCTTTTTGAATAATATCAGCTCCACCTCTGGTGTTTCTCGCTGCGGTTAATCCAATAAAGTTAGCCATAGACCCCCCAGTCACCAACAACCCAGATACATCAGAACCTAGTCCCAACATCTCACCTGACCATTGAATGATCTGTTTTTCAACATACTGGGAGACATGATCTCCTCCACCACTGTTTGGATTCATGAATGAAGCCAGCATGTCTGCTAATGCCCCACCAGTAGTTCCACCACCGATCACCCAACCCCAAAACCTAGGGTGAATATTTCCCATATTATAAGGAAGAATTTGTCCCTTAAACTGTTCATAGATCTCTTTTAAGGGGATTCCATTTTTAGGGAGTTCTGATTCAAAGAATCTTTTTTCTTCATCTCCCATCTGTCGCCAAAGAGGTCTGTCACGGACAGTTTTTAGATATTCGATCATGTCTTCAATCATCTGTCTTCCCAGCTCTCTGTACTCATACCATCCTTCTGATGTTTCAGGGTCTAATGTCTCATCAGTCACTGTAATCCCAAAGAAAATGAATATAAAAATTCTAATCCTACAAAACTCTAAATAGTAAAATAATTATGCTGATTACGATAAAACCTTTCAAAAAATGGAGAAAATTAGACTGAATACCTAAATATTCTTTTTCATATTCAATGCATCAAGAAAGAAAGGTACACTAATAGTTGAGGTAGAAATCACCTGATCTATTCCTAACTTGTCTTTAATCTCATTTCCAAATTCAATATCAAACATTCGAATTACAGTTAGAATCTTAGGGTTTAGTTTTTTAGCCAACAATGAGATCTTGATATTTAGTAGATCATTGTCGATTAAAATAAGAACTGCAGAGGCAGAATCAATATTTGCATCCATCAGAATCTTTTCCCTTGTTGCGTCACCAAATACAACAGGAATTCGAAATTCAGCCTGAATATCATTGAATTCATCCTCACGTCCCGATTTATCCTCAAGGTCTACTACAACAATTTTTTTATCACTTTCTATCAACTTGAGCAAGACCTTGAATCCCACATTCCCTATGCCTATAAGTATTATATGATCTTTTAACATTCGTATCACTTCAAAATTCCATTCCCGAGAGTGTACATCACCCAGCCTTAATGCAGTACTCAACCCAGTTATACCATCAGCAATAATTATCAAACCAAAGAGGGGATAAATAACCCAAAACACCTCGAGCAAGGGATTATTTGGTGGGAATGGAAGGGTTCCAGCAAAGAAAATCATTGCAATTGATTCAAAATAAGCCCGATAAACACCCACACCAAGAGAAAGCATTAACACCATAGTTCCAAAGGAGGAATATAACACAAGGGCTATGAAGAAGAATTTGAATGATCTCAGTCGAATTATCAGCTCTCTCCAATAGACTAAGAATAACTTCTTCTTGGATTTGAAGGGCATCTATCACCAATTTTTCTGTTAATTAAAAAGTGTTAGGAAAAAAATCTAACTGGGTTGTTTATTATTCTGTTCTTCCTGATTATTTTACTACTTCTAATCCTTCCTTTAATATCAAATAAAACTTGAAAACCTCTTCAAAGGAATTATACATTGGTGTAGGGGCGACTCGTATGACATCTGGCTCTCTCCAGTCACAGATTACACCTTCTGACATAAGATAATCGAATAATTTTTTCCCATGTTGCTTTATGTGGATGCTGATCTGAGCACCTCGCCATTCTGATGATTTTGGGGTCACAAAAATATTTTCATTATTTAGAGATTCAATTAAAAAATCTAAGTAGGAGGTTAGCTTAAGACTTTTTGAGCGTAGGGCTTCCATACTAGTTTGTTTAAATATTTTGAGAGCTGTGATCACAGGAACTAATGATAAAATGGGGGGATTAGACACAACCCAATCCTCTGCGGAGCCATCACCTTCAAATGTATCTTTCATAAGAAATCTTGTTTCCATACGATTCCCCCACCAACCCTCAAATCTTGGTAGATCATCATTTAAATGTTTTTCGTGAATAAAAATCCCACTTAAACCACCTGGACCGCTGTTACCATATTTGTAAGTGCACCAAGTAGCAAAATCTACACCCCAATCATGAAGCTTCAAAGGGATGTTAGCAAAAGCATGTGCAAGGTCAAATCCAATTGTTATGCCTAATTCTTTGCATTTTTTGGTTAGAACAGCCATATCGAATACCTGACCAGTGTAATAATTCACTCCACCCAGAAAAACTAAAGCTAAACTTTCTTTATGTTCTTCTATCTTTAATAGAATGTCCTCAGTTCGTAGTTCATTCTCACCCTCACGGGGATAAACTTGAATTAAATTTGAGTCTTCATCCAATCCATGATACCTTAATTGAGATTTTATAGCGTATTTATCACTAGGAAAAGCATGTCCCTCAATTAAAACCTTGGTTCTCATTGAAGACGGTCTAAAAAATGAAATGAATAGAAAATGTATATTTACTGTCAATGTATTTAATATTGCAATCTCTCTTACATTTGCACCAACAATAGGCACCATAAGCTCTTTGGCTTCAATATGTTTCTCACTCCAAACGGTGTCTTGAAAATGACCTTCAACCGCATTTAGCTCCCATGATTGTAACTCTCTTTCAATATCGTTTCTAACAGATTTAGGTTGCAAGCCAAGGGAGTTCCCACAGAGGTATATTGTATCTCCCCCATCTTTTTGCTTTGGAAACAAATACAATTTTTTTAATTCTTTTAGTTCATCTTGAGAATCCATGCCTCTTGCAAATTCTAAGGTTGCTTGAAATTGATCATTCATTTAGAGTAAGTTTTATTCTAAATATTTGAAACTTTAGTTCCACAGTACGAACAAAAAACATCGCCATCTGCAATCTTTCCACCACAAGCTTGACAGTACTGAGTCTTAGCTGGTTTTTTATACCCAGATTCATAAGATTGAGTAACTGGCTTCGCAGGTTTATTAGACAAATATTCTGGTTCTGCTTCAACCTCATAGGGGTTTTTATAGAGGTTCTGACGGTATCCAGTATTTTGAGATGAAGCCATCTGTTGAGCTTCATACGAATTTTGATACAAGGGTTGATTATAGGAGTTTTTAGGTGTCCTAGTTCCAAAAAACCTACTTATGGCGATTACCAAGATAACAACAACTCCAATGACAAGAAAAGAGGAGACTGAATTATAATATCCTAACATTATTGCCAAAGCAATGATTATCCACAGAAACCTTCGAAGAAAAAAGGGACTAGTGTAATGACCACGATTATGAGATCTATATGTTGATCTTGGTCGACGATGTCTCATAATTTATTATTTAGGTAATGAGATATATTAAGACTTTCAAATGATTAAAAATTTGTGGATATAAGATGAATAACTAGTGAATCTATAGATTTATCAAAATGTCTTTTAATCATATATTCTAAAAACAATTGAATGAAACAAGACAACCGTGCTGTACGTGACCCAATTCATGGTTACATCAGATTAAATGAGGCTGAGAACGCCCTAATCGACTCTCCATTTATTCAAAGGCTAAGGTGGGTGTCTCAACTCAGTGGAGTAAAGCTGGTATTCCCAGGAGGAACACATAACAGATTGGCACATATCATGGGCGTCATGCATCTAAGTGGTTCATATGCAGAAAGTGTTTACGATGATTTATCAACAGAGGAGCTGAAATACAACAGGCAATTAGCAAGGCTTGCAGGACTGTTACATGATGTAGCTCATGGTGCTTTCTCTCATGCCTATGATGATACTGTCTACAAATTGGTTTATCCAGGGAATCCACATGGTCATGATACACACAGATACAAGCTCATTCAATCAGAATATTTGAAACCATTAATTGAAGCGTGTGGTGTAGAGCCACAAGCAATTATTGATCTTTGGAAAGGGGAAGATCCAGTTGCACAAGCCACTGTTCAAGGTGCACTTGGGGCAGATAGAATGGACTTTATGCTAAGAGACTCTTATTTTGCAGGAACAAGTCATTTTGGGACAGTCGCCAGTTCTCGAATCATCAGTAATTCAATCATAGCAGAACACAATGGAAAGAGGTCTCTTCATTATAGAACCAAGGTCCTTGATGATATCTTTCAAGCTTTATTAGGAAGATTTTACATGTACCGAGGGGTATATTTCCATAAAGCTAGTTCAGCAGCTGATATACTAATTAAAAGGATGTTAAGTGCTGCCGCTGAACCACTGAATCTCGCTGAAAGAACGACGAATCTAGAGGAATTTCAGTTTATCAATGAATACACACTCATTGGTGAAATTATGAGCAGAAACGACAAAGAGATCCATAAGGCAAAAGACTACTGTACCAGACTGCTACAAAGAGACTTACCCAAGCTCGTCTGGGAAACCATAGTTCCTGAAAAGGTTGTAAAAACTATCAGCAGTGATTTAGAAAGAGGATCAAAACTCATCGCTCATGAACAGTTCATCGACAAAATTAAAGCGATATCCGAGAAAAACGGCCATGAAACCCCTGAGTTTTATATCTTCAATACCTACCCTATGAGCACAATTGACCACGATGAATTCAATGCAGGAAATATCTATATCTGGGATAAAAGAGAAAGACTAGTGCCTGGAAAGAGATCACTGACATTCAGTGAGGCTATCCAATCTACAAGCTATTTTAAATCATTTTTAAGTAATGTTGAGGATAGACAGAGATATGTGATGATCCGTGTATATACTGATAGAAAAGATGCTGCTTGGATCAGAAAACATGAGTTTCAAAATCAGTCCAAAATTGAGCCAGATATTTCTCAAACCAGTTATTAAGTAACATATGTCTAAATTGAGATAGAATAGTGTCGTAATTTACATTTAATTTTTGTCGTCTTCTTCCTTCATTTCAATTATTTCTGGATAGACATTTATCCATTCACTCCACGAACCTGCATAAAGACATCCCATTTTACCTGTGACATGCTTCTGAACCAACAAATTGAAACAAGCTGTGACACCAGATCCGCAATAAAAGACAGAATCCTCTTTAATTGTTCTAAATTCAATCTTAAGAATTTCGCTTTCTCTAAGTGTTCCTTCTGGGTTTAAATTAAACTTCCAATGTCTGTGTGAAGATCCAGGAATGGTTCCTGCAATGGGATCAGGTCCAGAATCAATCCCTCTGTATCTGTTTAAATCCCTTGAGTCTATTAAAGAGAGAGATCCTAAATTAGTCTTAATTTCATCTGAGAAGATTAGCGGAAATTGACCACCTTTCCAGTTTGAGGGTAATTTGAGATTCAGAGATGTTAATGATGAATGAGAAACTGAGTTTTCACCTGAATCAATCAAATATCCCTTTTTCTTCCATGCGTCTATACCACCCTCTAATACAGCAACATGAGGATATCCCAGAGTATTCAACATCCACCATAATCTTGCTGCGTAACCTCCACCTGCATTATCATAAATTACAATCTGCTTATTAGGAGAAACACCTCTAAGCTTCAATAATTCTATAAATTTATGCATATCAGGTAAGGGGTGTCTACCAGTTCTTTCTGTTATTTCACCTGTCAACTCTTTTTCTAAGTCCCAAAATACAGCATTAGGAATATGCGACTCCCTATAAAGTCTTAAGCCACCCTTTGGATCTCCGAGAATAAACTGTAGGTCTATTACATAGACTTTTGATTTATCTAAACTCCTTAAATTTTCAACGCTAATAAAAGTGTCAGTCATTAACTACTAATTTCGAAGTGAGCATTAGAATATTAGAGTTTCTAATAAGAATTATATTTATGAAACTGATGAGTAATAACTTCAAAACTCATTTTCAACATAATCAATGAATTCATTTAGTTTGGAGTTATAATTTATATTCCTACCCATCTTAGAATGAGGGGACCCAGAAACCACCCAATTGAAATCAGTTGGTTTGATGAGTTCCAGGTTCCTTTTAAAGTGAGTTTCGATTGGGAACATAGAGTCATTTTCACCATGTATTAAAAAAATTGGAACTTTAATCTTAGGGAGATTATTCGCTGGTTCTACTTTTTGCCATGGAAATCCAGAGTGAAATAAAAGAAATATCTCCCAGCTGTAGAGCCAAGTGGGTATATGTAAAACTCTTAAAAATCCATAGAATGTTCCTTTAATATTGTTTGGAAGAGCTTCTGCTACAAGTGCTCTACTTCCCCAATGTGCAGAAAATATTGTTGATGCAATAGATCCAAAAGACAATCCATGTAAGATTGGATTCTGAATTCCTTCATTTACACAGATTTTGTGGGCATGTTCTGCAAACCAAAGGGCCGTTGAGGTGTAATAGTATCGAGTTTGTCCATGGGAATATGCGTCTACGAATAAAATCGAGTATCCTCTATTCCAATAGACCTCACCTCTACTAACCATTCTGGCAGAATTCCTGCCCCATGAATGTAGAAGCACAACCCATTTTTCATCTGATGAATGAGGGTTAACACATTTCCAGTACCTCACTTTTTCAGGTAATAGCATTCCTTTGGTTTGAGTATGAGTTTCTTGGCCAAAGGGTATAACATACTCCCTTGATCTAAAAATGAATATATTATTCGTAAGAACCCAGAAAATAAAAACTGCGGAAATGAGGTAAATAAGGATTATATAAAATATAAATTCAAAAATATTCACAGATAGGTAAAAAATTAAGCTATAATAATCTTCTCGGACAAGGAAATCTCATTTTGTCAAATCTAGGTCTAAATAGAGAGATTTTCCGATTCCAGAGATGACAATATTTTTCAAAATTTGCAATAGATTTGACTATGGATCAAACAATTAAGCTAAGCTCTACAGCTGCAAAACTAAGAGAGAAAGACATTAATCAGGTTCTCTGGATAATCTCTTTTATTTTTGTCTCACTGTTGGTCCTAACTGGATTTGCAATTAGATCAAACATTCATAACGAAAATATTGTCCTTTTAGCCATTTTTGGTTTAGTTGTTGTCTCAATTGCCACCTTTGTGGGGTACTATGTTGGAAAAATAGAGAAAGATAAAATTGACAACACCATGATTTTAAGGTCAGATAGACTAGAACTAAAAATTGGGAAGAAAAACATAATTTTAGGATATTCTGAAATTGATAAAATTGAAATACAGTTCATATATTTAGATCCAAAAGCCTCCACTGATTGGGTTGATGCATTAGTTAACACAGCAAGCTTTGTCTTGGAAGGTTTCAAGGACTTTGACCCAAATAAAGATGTCTTGTTAGAGATCCATCTTCAAACAGTTTCAGATAAGATAAATTTTTTTATTGATGGAGTAAGTTACAATAACTTAGACAAATTCGTAAATTTTCTAACTTCTAAGCTTGTAAAAGCAGAAATAACAAAGAAAAGAAACGGGAAAAATTTGAAGGTTCAAATTAACAATCCTCATTAAAAAGTAATCATTTTTTTATAATTAACAATAAAATAATTCATAATTGATAATTAGCCTATTTTACAGGGTTAAAGTCATAACGTATGCGTCGAATGGTTGATAATGAAATGGAAAAATTGGAGTGGTAATGTTAAATTCCAATTTCCAAACCTTGTGATAGTAAGAGAAGAGGCAGATATTATAAAAGCTATTAATTCCTCTTTAAAAGTACGCGTGGCTGGCTCTGGACATTCCTTTACGAATGTTGTAAAAACAGAAGAAACCTTGCTCAACATGGATGAATATAACAAGGTGGTGCAGATTGATAAAGAATCGATGAAAGTCACTGTCCAGGCGGGAATAAAGTTGTATCAATTAAATGACATCCTCAACCGAGAAGGGCTGGCATTAGAAAATTTAGGAGATATTGATAAACAATCACTTGCTGGAGCATTATTGACTGGAACACATGGAACAGGAAAAGGTTTTGGGATACTTTCTACAATGGTAACTAATCTAAGAATAGTCAATGGATCAGGAGAGGTGGAAGAATTAGAAGGAAATTCAGATGATTCTAAATTCAAAGCAGCGTTAGTGTCCCTTGGAAGTCTAGGTATTGTATCTGAAATAACATTAAAGGTGGTTGAAAAGTTCACTCTACATTATAGATCCAGGGTCACTACCCTTGAAAAGGTTAAAAACGAGCTTGAAAGCCTTATTACAGAGAATACACATTTTGAGATGTATTGGTTTCCTTTTACAGATAATGTTCAGCTTAAAATCTCTAATCATTCAGATGAATCCCCAGACTCTTCACGCATAAAGGATTTTATCAATGATATTATTCTAGAAAATTACCTCTTTGGAGGTTTGTGTTTTATAACATGGTTGTTACCCTTCACTAACAACCTAATTGCAAAGATTGTTGGGAATAGTATTTCAGAATTAAAAAAGACAGATAATAGCCCCCGGATATTTACAACTCCAAGAAATGTTCGGTTTAACGAGATGGAATTTAGTCTTCCTGTATCAAATGGGTATAACACCTTGATCAAAATCAAAGAGATGATTGTAAAAAAGAAGCATAAGGTTTTGTTTCCAGTAGAATTTCGATATGTTAAAGGAGATAAATTCCTACTTAGTCCAGCTTATGGTGAAGATAGGATTTACATAGCCGTTCATAAGTATCATAGAAGAAATTATGAGAAGTATTTTCATGACTGTCAAGAAATATTTTTCGAAATGGGAGGCAGACCACATTGGGGTAAGATGCATTATTTGCATGCTGAAAACCTTAAACAGCTATACCCAGAATGGGATAGGTTTTGTCAAATTAGGAAAGAAATGGACCCTCATGATAAATTCTTAAGTGAATACCTGAGAAAATTATTTCTTTCCTAATCTGTAAACATCCTACAATCCATTTATTCAAATTTTTGAGTACATTTTAACCAAAAAATTATCGGTTGCAAACTGATTAAAGAAAAATATGTATAAATAACAACTTGAGTAGTAGGTGTGCAACAATATTTCAAATTAACCTATTCTCCAGAAAATCTGCGAAAACGTAAGTTAAGACCTAGAAATTATACTATAGCGGCATTAATAGTCACTGGATTTTCTTATTATATATTAATTCTGACTCCAGCAATAGACTACACACCTACAACTCTGAGCATTTCAATAGGTGCAATTATAATGTTCCCTTTGGCTATAGTTAGTGGTTACTTTCTTGGAAAAGCCCTCGTTGGAAAAGTAGACAACTCAATCGAATTAACTGCTGAGAGGATGCAATTTTCTATTGATGGAGAAGTCCACTGGATGAATTATTCAGAGTTAAAATATTTGAAAATGTACATATATTATGTGAGGGAGATGAAAGGCTCTGGTGATTCGAGTGGTATTCTTCTCCCA
This sequence comes from Candidatus Heimdallarchaeota archaeon, assembly GCA_030149205.1. Classification (GTDB taxonomy): domain Archaea; phylum Asgardarchaeota; class Heimdallarchaeia; order Heimdallarchaeales; family Kariarchaeaceae; genus WAKA01. The sequence continues at coordinate 563,390 of JASBSB010000006.1, forward strand.
TTGATCTTTTACTTAAGGCAAAAATACTATCATGTAAATCCAGAAAAAAAGGTCTTACTAGAAATTGATTTGAAAGGTTTTGACGATAATTTTAAGTTTTATATCGATGGGGTTAGTTACAACGAGGTCGAAAAATTTGTTCAAATAATTAAGACTAAGTTGAATAACCCACACGTTAATAGGACGAAAAATGGGGTAAACATGGAAGTGGACATATATCAGATGATTAATTCCCTTAAGCTACCTACAAGCCTTGATGAGAATGGTGTAGACTAGCAATTTTAAAACTCAAATACAGTTCCGTTAGACAAAAAAGTTCTATATTATCAATACAATTCAATTTTATGGGCAGTTATGAGTATTATTCAAAAATTCTAAAAAATGAGACATTACCTCTTGTTGCACTGGATCTAGACCTTCTAACTAATAACATAGCAGAAATTAAAAAAAGATTAAAATCAAACAAAAAAACTATTCGTGTTGCCTCAAAATCAATAAGAAGTATTGATGTATTGAGATATATATTGAACTCAGACCCAATTTTTGATGGGATAATGGCGTATTCTCCCAGAGAAGTAAAACTTCTGTTGGAAAACGATTTCTCAAACATCCTTCTGGCATATCCAAGTATGGAAAAAGAACTCTTGTTAAATTTATACTCAAATCCCTCTAACTCTGAAAAACTTACATTGATGATAGATTCAATCGAACATGTGGATCTTTTAGAGGAGGTGGGTAAGAAATCCGGATGTAAGATTAGGGTCTGTGTTGATATTGATATGAGTGTGAATTACCCTGGGATTTATTTTGGGGTCTTTAGATCTAAAATTCGAGATGTACAGAGTTTGGAAGTTTTAATTTCCTATATTTTGAAGCTTCAAAATTTAAAAGTCGTGGGGTTAATGGGGTATGAAGCTCAAATCGCTGGTGTTCCAGATTATTCTCCAGCAAGATCTCAGGTATTAAACTGGATAATCAGAAGATTAAAACATAATTCAATTAGAAAAATCAGAGAAAGAAGGTTAGAATGTGTCCAATTAGTTAACCGGATGGGAATAGAGCTTGAATTTGTAAATGGTGGGGGAACTGGGTCTGTCGAGAGTACACAAGAAGAATTAGAAGTCACTGAGGTTACCGTAGGATCAGGATTCTACAGCCCTTCCCTCTTTGACTATTATGAAAATTTCAAACATAGTCCAGCTCATTTCTTTGTCTTAAGAGTTACCAGAAACCCCACTGAAAATATTTTCACGTGTGCGGGTGGAGGTTACATTGCATCAGGGAGCATTGGTATCGATAAACAACCTGTTCCGGTGTATCCTGAAGGAGTTCGACTGATAGAGAACGAAGGAATGGGTGAGGTTCAAACACCAATTAGATATGGTGGCAGATTGAAAATTGGAGATCTGGTTTTTTTTCGACATGCAAAAGCTGGAGAACTCAATGAACATTTCGATGAAATAATCATTATATCTCAAGGAAAGATTATCAATCAATATAAAACCTATAGAGGACTCGGTACAAATTTTTGAATATATTTAATATCCAGATGTTTTCAATTTGAACTACAGATTTTAGAGATTTAAATTTTCGCGTGAATTCCTATCGATTAAATGAATACATTGTATAACATATCAGTGATCTTATAAATACTCAATGTATAGTATCATTACATGAGTATCCAGAATCCCGCAAGAAAAGGCCCGAAACGCGTATGGAAAGGATACAGAAACCTTAGGGTGCCTCTTGAGCTTTTCGAGGATGTAAAAAGATATCTTGAAGAGATCAAAATGGCATACCTTGGAGAGGATGAAGAAAGGGTAATGGAATTTCGGAAAAGAGTCTCAACCACCCTATCACCAGAGGATAAAGAGCTGCTTAATCAGATCCCTGCTCTGCGACAGGAAATTAACAGGCTAAAAGAAGAACTACAAACTCCAAATGTTTTATCAAATCCACTCTCTAACTATTCTCGATTGACTTCTAAAGAGAAAATCAAACAATTTCTATTTGAGCATTCAAACCAAAGATTTACAACGATTGAGATAGCACAACAGCTGTCTATGCCAGATGCCACCTGTAGACAAGCTTCCAGAGAGCTTTCTCAGGAAGACAATACAATTGTTCAAATTTCGGGTAGACCAAATCGATATTTTCATAGCAATATTAATGAAGAAAATTGAGGGATTTCAAAATTATTCTATACAAAATATGGGTCAGCTAGGGGAAAATAAATTTAATTTATAAGAAATTGACAAACTGTAATGGACACAAGACAACTCTTGACGCGAGGAGCAACTATAGTAATTGATCCCCAACAGATAAGAATGACACCAGATGAATACCTGGCAGCCTATGGTTCGTATATGGACACAGTCTGTTTAGTCGCAAAATCTCAGGCGGGAACAACTTACTACCCAAGTAACTCTGCACCAAGAGATGAGGATTATGGTCAATTCTTTTCATCTTTTGCACAAATTGCCACAGACATAGGAATTAAGGTCTACGCAATGTTTCATTCAACACATGACAAATATTTTTCCAAAAATCCAAATTTCCAGCTTGTGAATAACGGAGGAGAACCTGTCCCTGGATGGGTATGCCCTTCACGGGAGAATTATTGGTTGTATTTGGCGGAATTGTGTGCAGAAGTTGCTGAGTTTCCTATTGAAGGTATTATCCTGACAGACCTGGCTTATCCAAGAGAAACCACCTGCTTTTGTGAAAGTTGTAGAAGGGTTTTTTCACAACGAAATAACATGGATAGAGACTTCTCACTAGAAAGATTACAGAGAAATGATACTTTGTTTCACAAATGGTTAACCTTCCGAACCAATTCCGTAAATAAGTTAATTTCAACAGTTGTCAACAGGGTACATCAGATCAAAAAAATTGATGTACTCCCTGAACTCCTATTAGATCTACAGACCGGGCTTTTAGAAGGTTCATTACGCCATTTCGGACAGGATTACAACAGTATCAGACAGGTCACTTCACACATACTCATTCATTTATTCCCTTGGTCTCCATTCCCAAGTACGGAAGAAGAAATAAATATGCTCTCTGAAACTTTGGGTGAATTTGCTGAACATACGGAAACTACAAAAACTTCATTATACATCTGGGATATCACGGATACAAAATTCAACTTTGCACAAAGCATCAAAACCAACCTGAACTCAAAAGAAATTTTTGTGCTTGAGGAAGAACCTATAGACTTTCTTGATAGAAGATCATTATATCTTGGTCTTGGTGTTTAGAGTCAACTGATCTTCCCAAATCTGAACAATTAAGGTTATGATTTCCATGTTAAACAGTGGAACCTCACTAGCTCTGTTGATCCTCAAAATGACTCATCTATTAAATATAAAACTACAATTCTACAGTAATTCGCAGCTCTTCTTCATATGTATGATTCCCATACCTAAGCCTACCTCAGGAACCCATCTTAGAAAAGATTTATATGAAGTATCCAAATTTATTTAGCAGAATACTTTGGTACAAATTGATGAGGTAGTTAGACGTCTTTCAAAAATTTCAAAAGTTAAGTGTGCTTCTATAATTATATGCAAACAGCTAATATGAACTTAAAGAAATCAAAACGAGGAGGAAATGATAATAAAAAAATTTTAAATTATGTACTTATATTTAATATTTTTATGTCCTTTATGATATCTGCCTTTGCAGGATCCAATTTCTTTTTGTATATCTTATTAGCTTCAAGCTTCGTTCCGCTGTTTGCAATATTCTATTATGCTTTATCAGTTAATATTTTTCACAATGGCGATGAAGAAAATCATTTTTCCAAGAAGAAAATAAATTTTACTCTTAACAAACTCATACAATCCATGATTATCTTTCTTATTGTATTTTTATTAGTAACACGACTACCTTTTATAAATTCAAATATAGTTTTCACTCCTTTGGGGTCTCCATTTGAATTGGGATTGCTTTTAATGCTCACATTATTAAATATATTATCTAGCATTCCCACTATTGTAATCATGTTCTCATGTTGGATAATAGTGAAAAACTTTGATTACAAAACACAACGTGTTAATGTGGACGATAAGAAAGCATTGAAAGGGTTGATTATATTTGGTAGTTTTTATTTTTTGAAATTTATATTTGAAACCATTTATGCAAATGATGTATTAGAAAAGGATTTACAAGGGATCGAATTTCTTAAAGGTAATGCTTACATTCTCTTGATCCTTGATTTAACATTAACCATAATTTACTTTATTTTCTTTATTCCCTTGTTTAAGAAGAAGCAATTTTAAAGGGATTAGGTCGACTGCTTTGTAATTTCCTCTGAACTCTTCAACACCTTAAGATGAGTAAGGTAGTATAGAATTATGAACCCGTTCATGTGTGAATTACATTAGATTTGTTATCGCCCTTGATTATTTCTCATAAGAATAACTAATGAATATTGACCTTCAATTCTTTCGAAATCCGTATCCATTCCACGTATCGTTTAATCCCCTCAGCTAAGCTTACCTCGGGAACCCATCCAAGCGAGGAGAGTTTTGTTATATCTAGATTCATATAACGCACATCCCCCTTCCAACCTCTTTCCCCACCTGTGTATATACGCTTCACTTTATCCTCACCAAACAATTCAACGATGAGCAGATTTGCAATATCATCCACTGTGTAAGTCTTTGGAAAAGCCATATTGAATGCTTCAAACTTTGACGAATTTCGCGAACCTGCGGTTAGGAATCCCTTAACACAATCATCAATATAAAGATAGGATTAATTTCTGGTTCCCCATATACGGTTCCTCCAGAGGCTGCAAATATAACATCTGAAATGTCTTGAGACCTTGCAAACTCAAGCATTTTCATTGAACCAACCACATTCTGCATAAAGTCAAAGTATGGTTTATTTACAGATATTTTAACATCTGGTTGAGCTGCAAGGTGAACAAGGACATCATATTTGAATTCACTTACCTCCTTTCCCATATCTCCAGTGATATCAAGGTTATAATATTTTATCACATCTTGCTCCAGATGATCTTTAATGTATCGGGTATCAGTATGTGCACTTTGATTGTCAACAATTACTAAATTTGAGACCCCTAAATCTAGTAGTTTGTCGATCATATGGGAACCGATAAACCCTAATCCCCCAGATAAGAACACAGACTTGTTCTTAAAATAATTCATATGTTTATATGTAAAAAATTTTTTCGAAAAAAGTATTAGTATTATCAAACATAGTTTTTATAAAAAGAACATTTATATATTGAATTTTTATTCATTTGGTTAACAAAAATTTCACACAAAAAAAATAAATTAAATTGTTTTTAGAGATTTATAAGATGGTGATTTTTTTTCAATGGTATTTATTAATATCCCTACTCCTTTTCCCATTATTCACAATTGCCTGGTATTTCAAAGTTAAATGGAGATCGTTTTCTGCCACTCCATTTAGTATAAAATTAAATATTTCTGAAATTAAGCTTAATGTCCCAATATATGGTCGTTTTTGGAAGTTTTTCGGAGATTTATCTTTTCGTATTTTTCGGAATTTGTCTATGTATCTGTTGATTTTTTTTGTTGTATGTGTTGGATTGTTAGATCTATTGAATAAATCCAATGTTAACAATATAATTATGCAAGTTGTTCCATTGAATTTGGTCTTTTGGATAGTAATTTTGATAATTTTCATCCTATCACTCTTAATTCATGAAATCTCTCATGTTTTGGTTGGATCAGTAAACGGCATTAAACCTACACACATCCATTTTATTTTCACACCACTTATACCAATATTTGGTTTGGCAATTGAATTTAAAGACCCAGTCAAAGAGTTAGTAATAAAACATTATGATCTGTTAGAAGATTCGGATTTCAAAAACCTAACATATGATGAATTTTCTGTTTTGAAAAATTACCCAACGAAACTAAACCAACTTGGTGCAATTTCAAGTGTAGGAGTTTTCTCAAATTTGATAATTTTTTTAATAGGCTGGATGTTTGCTACCACACATTTCGTATTTCTGTTCATTGCGTTAATAAATGGGATAATTACCTTACTTAACTTATTACCCATCTATATTGTTGATGGATCTTCAATACTCAGATACTCAACATCTTTAAAAGGAGATGAAAATTTAATGAATCGATTAGAATGGTTAATCTATTTTATGACTATGTTAATCATAATTTTTTATCTTATGCCAAAGTAACTCACATAACACTAATAGCATCATCTTACACGTAAAGTTATTGCTTTAGAATTATCTCCTAATCTCCACACCATAAATTGTTTATTCCTTTCACTCATTGTTTCAAATTCAATTGGTAGCTGGAAAACAACACTAAAAATCCATTGAAACTTAATTTCCAGCTGATTTTGAGACTGATAGAAAAATGAGGTGCCGAAAAGGTATGTGAGCCGAGATAATATAATTTCTTTGAATGCTTTGATTGCCATTATAAAAATATACAAAAATAGTGCAAGGAAGATAAGTGCAGTGATATAAGTAAGGAAATGATTCGCCTTTATAAACATAGAATAAATAATCAGTGACAATAGAATCATTATTATGCTTACGAACCCAAATCTCAATATCAATTCAATAATTATGTAACTTGTTATTCTAATCTTTGGAATTACAACTCTTGAAATGATTTTGTCAGATTTGTTAAAACTTTCTACCTTTAAGACTTGGAAAGGCTCATAGATTCTTCCATTTTTAAAAAGTGTTGTACTTTCAAAAATAACCTGTTTCATCGGAAATATTTGTGATAGGAGGTTATATGTTCTTATCCCTTTAAACCATATTGGGATTAAAATTAAATCAGTTTTTATTCCTTCTTCAACAAAAAATAAATTGTGAAATTTTTGTTCGTATACCCAAATAATGTTGAATGAAACTATATTCCTAGAAACATATATTTTTGACCCTTTTTTTAATTCATACCTTACCTTAAACTCACGTCTCCAAAGAAATTTATGTGTGGCATTTATTTGCAAACTATCTTCCTTATCTTTGATTGACAATAAACTTTCATAAGGTTCTTGAGCAATTATAAGTACAAGAAAACTAAAATAAGATCCACTAATACTAAAAGTAATGAATGAGAAGGACAGATACAATGACCTGTTGACCAACAAGATGCCAATCACAATAATAGTCCCCAATAGCCCTCCATAACCCACCGCAAACTTATGTGAATAAAAACCCAAACCTGTTAAAGTATTAGGAAGAAAAAATAATATTAATAAGAACAGTAGTAAATTAAGAATAATCATTGAAATTTGCCAGTTTAGGTCTGTTAGGTTTAAAAATTGATCTAATGCATATAATCCAGCACTTAAAGCTCCTAAATAAACTATAATTATAAACGACAGTAAAGAAACATGAAATGAATACCCTCTAAATAACTGAATTTTTTTTATTGTATCCATTTTTCCTATCTTTGAAATTTTATAGAACTTCTAATAAAATTATTGTTTTAGGGGTGAATAGTAGGAGGTTATCTCTCATTTAAGTGAATCAACATCTTTTTGTAGCCTATACCAAGGAGAAATGTAAGGGTGGAACAAATTTTGAATTTATAAAAAATTGCTTAATCAAATTTTGAAATTTTAGATTCTCTGATTTTTAGTTTTTAAATTCTGATATATTCTGATAAATTTTGAAACTTTTTTAATCTTAACAAATATATGTCATTATGGGAGATACTAGGTTGGGGTGCTTTAATAGTTGCTCTTGGTGCATTGGTGATAGCTTCAGCCCCTGTACAAGTAAATCCAGCAGTAAGTCTTATTTTTTGGATACTCTGGACGTATGGTTTAGGTCAAGACCTATCTGATTGACCCTAATCATTTTTATTACAATCGCAAATATAATTTTAGTTTAGCATACTATAACTAATTAATGAAAAAAAGGATTTTTGACATAAACTTAATTCGGATATTGAATTAGGGGGTGAGGACTAAAAGAATTTAGATTTTCATCCATTCTCAGTTTCTTTTAAAATTCTAGCATATTTCATAATATCAGCAGCGGCATTTCCCCACTCTTGTGTGTCCGCTGTTCCCTGATAAAATAAAACGATAGAATTTGCAAATGCGAATAAACCGGCTAGAGACCAGATGAAGGTAAGACTAAAAGCAATTAAAGTCAAAATCAAGCTGAATAATAGTCCTGAGCTAGAAACAGCACCTAATTGAAAAACCACGGATGGATAATTCACAAGAAGGGATGACTCATCTTTTATTGGGTTTTTACTTTGATAATTTTCAGATAGACCATAGTGTTTTATCATCAAAGGTCTGACAATTTCCTTAAAAGATATGGTTGTCAAGAAGATTGGAAAAATTGGAACAATAAGGATCTTTAGTTCCTTGGTTTGTATGCCATTGGATAGGGCAAACAATAATTTACCAAGATCATGGCAGAATGAAGAGAAAAACAGAAAAAAAATAAAATAGATAAGGAAGGGTGATCCAAGGGGGTTAAGAAATTCCTGTAATTTGTCTGCGAACCTTAAAATGAAGACTATGATAGCTCCTGATACAGCAAATAGTACAAGAGTAACTGACAACACATTATGTTTTAAAATTTTAAAGGACAGATTTCCAATTGCAGCCCAGAAATTAGAAATGGGGGGCTTACTAGCCTGATAAGAAGAAAGATCAAGTTTTATACTGAATGGGGTAAAGGTTATTTTTCGCAATTGAATCTCCTTAACCCATAAAATTGAGAGAAGAAAACAAAGAGAGACTGAGAAAATTACGTATGGGACAAATGTTGTAAACAAAAAATACATGTTTGAACCCGTCATACTGTAGCTCCTTCATTAAATAAATAGAATTATTACTATTTAATTCCTGCTATTTTTATATGTTAATAGTAACATTTGTTAATATATGTGGAACTACCGGATACTAAAAAATTCTTGATTTAAAGCCTTTAAATTTAAATTTTAGAAAGAAAGATGTTAGAATCACAAACTAGGGATTTAACTATCTCCATCTTCTCTGACTTATTTCTGTCAAGGAAATCCTAATTGACTATAGAGACCTTATTTTTCTTCCAACAACGCTTATTCCAGTTGTACTACATATATGTTCAACTAGAATTAGAGCAATATATACGTGATTTCAATTATGATTAAAATTAAAGTTATTCGAATTCAAATCTGATAATCTCTAAAAAAAAAAAGCGACATGACATAAATGAAAGTCACAAATTGAATTATCCTTCAGAGATGGAACTAACTCATTGGACTAAAAATAATCAAGAGATCCAATGAAAGTAATTTAGAAAGGAGATTGAAGGATGCAAGAGCATATTAATTATTTGAGTCCATCTGAAACACTCAGTAAACCTATAGCTCTGGTTTTCTAAAAAATATTACTTTCAATCAACTCTCTCAGTGTGGGTAAACTTTATACCTATGGAGAGGGGGTAATTCTTAGGCGAAATTAATTGGCAAAGAAGAAAGCAGAGGAAAAAGATGTAATAGTAATTGAGGCAGATCAGTCACTTGAAGCATTAACAGATATTCCTGTTAGTGAACCAATAGCGCAAGGAGTCAAACCAGACAAGATGAAATTAACTGATGTCCCTGGTCTTGGGCCAAAAACAGCATCTCTACTTGAAGAAGGAGGTGTCACAAATCCCCAACAGTTAATGGAAAAGCAATTAGGTGAATTAGAAGCTCTAGGTGTAAACAGACCAATTGCTAAAAAACTTAAGTCTAGCATCGTTGAACTATTCCCAGATTTGTATGAGGCATATACTGAGGAAATGAGTTTGGAAGATATAGAAGGTATAGGACCAACAACAGCCAAATCCCTAAGAGAAAAAGGTGTTAGCCTCGGTTTACTTGAGACAACTCCTGTAAAGGAGCTTGAGGAAAGATATGGATTGACAACAGCTGCAGCCACAAAATATCAATCTTTTATCACAGAGAATATTAGAGGAGGTTTCTTTACTAACGCTTTCGAGGTGTTAGAACAACAAAAATCTGCGAAAACCTTTACCTTTGGTGTTGAGAGTTTAGACAATTTAACTTTCGTTGAGGAACTTGGTGTAGGTGGTGTCAGGCTTGGTGATACCTACGAATTTTTTGGTGCGTTTAGATCTGGAAAATCACAACTCTGTCATCAGCTTGCTGTTGCGGTTCAACTTCCAGAAAAGCTTGGTGGACTTGGAAAAAAGGCAATCTATATTGACACTGAGGGAACATTTTCTCCAGCAAGAATAGCACAGATAACTGAAGGTTTCAAGAAGGAAAAAGGTTGGAAAGTTGAAGTAGACGATGTTCTCAAAAATGTAATGTATGCCCGAGCAAAGAACAGTGACATCCAACAAGCTATTGTGATTAAACTTTTAGAAATTTTAAGTCAATCACCAGATGAATACGGAATACTAATTTTAGATTCTGTAACCGCTCACTTTAGAGCTGAATATTCCGGGAGAGGTACACTTGCAGACAGACAACAAACACTGAATGGTCATCTTAACACTCTCCACAGATTAGCAGACACATATAATATTGCAATAGTCGTTACAAATCAGGTTCAAGCGAACCCAGCTCAATTTTTTGGTGATCCAACCACTGCTGTTGGAGGAAACATTATGGGTCATTGGGCAGGTACAAGATTTTACCTGAGAAAATCAAAGGGTGATAAAAGAGTTATCCGTGTATTTGACAGCCCAGTGCTCGCAGAAAGCGAAGCTGTATTTGAAATAACAACTCATGGATTGATTACTTCAGAATAATCCCTGTTACGAAACCCTTTTTTGTTTTAACTCATAATACTAATTATGAAGAAAAAGCCAACATTAACTTGCGAATTTTGTGGCGAACCAATCCATGGTGAAGGATACACAATAAAGGTCGAAGGTGCACTCTTGAAAGTCTGTTCAAAGTGTAAATCGTACGGTAACATCGTTGAAAGCCCCTCTACACCTAAGAAACAGTTTAATCAATCAAGTTATCCTGGTTCACGGAGGGTACAATCTGTGAGTAACCCCCCTAACAGATACAGAGGGAGTGCAAAACCAGTTTCAACTGTTTCGCTAAAAGAAAACTATGATGAACTAATCAGGGGTCAGCGAACCAAGTTAAAGATGACTCGAAAAGATTTAGCTGCAAAAACTGGAATCTCTGTCAGTCAGTTATCCTCATTTGAGACAGGAAAACTTCAACCCACAGACTCTGAGTCTAAAAAGTTGGAGCGTACATTAAACATATCATTATTTGAAGAAATGTCTGTCGTACCTGAACATCAACAAACAAAAGAAAAAAAGAAGACCACATTCGGTGATATAGTTACAATCAAAAGAAGAAGTGAAGAATAAAGAAAAACTATCTAACTCACAGTACTCCCCAGTTTTATCGAATTTTCCAAAGTTATTTACTCTAAAACCTAACAAACAATAAAGATGAACCAACCAAAATTATAACAATCCCAAATAGCCTCTCTTTCACCTTTTCTCCTAAATACAATTTTGCAAATAATGCTGTAACAAGAACTGAAAGAAGGGATGCAGGTTCCGCTACTGTCACCTGTAGATTTTGAATTGCTATCAGGAGTAAGAGATAACTCCACCCATTTACTACTCCAGATAATATCATAGTCCATGAACTTTTTTGAAACGTGCTTTTCGTTTCTCTAATATACTTCTTGGGGTTTATAATTAGGTTGAAGATCAGTAAATACAACCCTATAAAGAGATTTATGAAAAAAGCATAGATTTTCTCATCTGCATGTGAAATTGTTATGGTATCGATAATTCTACCAGTTGCCAGGAAAACAGACCCAAATATCATCAGCAAGGAACCTTTTGAGTTTCGGAGTGCTCTTAATCTGTTTTTCAACGACCCGGGATACAAAAGAAACATACCAGTGACTATTGTAAAGATTCCAATTACTCTGTTGGTTGTAACAGCACCACGCAAAAATATAAAACTCAGCACCAGTAACCAAATTAACGCAAAATTATACAACGGAGCTATGATTGATGCCTCTTCAAGGGACAAAGCTTTTACATAGAGATAAAACCCAATTGCGTAAATAAGTGAACTTAGTGCTGCTGCATAAACTGCTGTAATTGGGAAATTTCCAATAACAGTTGTAAACATAAATGGGATGAGAAAAATAGCAGCCAACAGGAAGAACCAAGATGAAACAACAAGTGAAGAAAATTCTTTTAGTTTCCTAAGAAATATTCTTTCAGATCCTAAAAATAGAACCCTTCCAGCTAATGCAAAGACTCCTATTACGAAAGACAACTAACCCCCTCAAAGATACATTGTTAATAAATATTCTTCAGACTTCTGGGTGATGAGGGTAATCAAGAAGAACAATTCCCGATGTACTCCAGCTTAAAACTTATGACCGACCACAAAAATTGACAGTTGTGAAAATTGTCCTAAAGATTGGTGGCAGTATTCTCTTTGAGGATGGAAAAATCTCTACAAAAATTGTACAGAATTTCAAAGAAACATTAGAGAAGCTCAGAAATGAGGGTCACAAGATTGCTGTAATCATTGGTGGTGGGGAAATTGCAAGGGAATACGTAAGAGTGGCTGAAGAATTTAATGTCACTTACACCGCACAAGATGTCCTTGGTATTGAAGTATCAAGAATAAATGCACAACTATTCATCTCTATATTTCCAGAGGCCTATCCTCATCCACCAAGATCATATGAGGAGCTCAGAACAGCACTAAACCTTTCTGATTTTATCTTTATAGGGGGATTACAACCAGGTCAATCAACAAATGCTGTTGCCTCCCTTACAGCAGAGCAATTACAGGCAGATTTTCTCTTTAACTGTTCTGATGTCGACTATGTATATGACAAGGATCCGAATGAGTTCAAAGATGCAAAGCCATTACATAAATTGAAATATTCTGAATTTATTTCAATTGTAACAAAGCTGGAACAGACCCCAGGAAAATACTCTCTCTTTGATGTGGTGGGTGCTAAAATTGTTGAAAGATCAAAATTAAAGCTCTGTTTTATTGATGGAAGAACCCCTCAAGACATATTTGAAGTTATAAAAGGCAACTCGAAAGGTACGATAGTTCATGGCTAAACTGGCAGTATTAAGATTAGATCACAGAATACAAAGAGACCATAGGATGACAACGCATGTAGGGTTGGTCGCAAGAGCATTTGGTGCTGAAGTCTACGCATACACAGGAGATAAAGACAGTAGCTTTGAAGAATCTTTGAGAGACGTTATAAGAAGATGGGGAGGAAACATGAGTGTCGAACATGTCTCAAGCAGTACCAGGTTCATAAACGCCTGGAAAGGAATTACAATTCACCTGACTATGTACGGTGAACATCATAAGAAAACCGTTGAAACAATACAAAACCACCTTTTTAATGAAAATATTTTGGTTGTGGTCGGTGGAGCAAAGGTTCCTCCAAAAATCTATGAACTCGCAGATTTTAATACTGCCGTAGGACTTCAACCCCACAGTGAGATTTCAGCTTTGGGAATTTTCTTGAATGATCTACTAGGTTCTGATACACTATACCAGCACTTTCCTTCTGCAATGTTTGAACTCCCAGAGGGAGCTAAAGCTACAAGAAAAGATAGATATAAAGGAATCTAATTGCTCACATAATATGCATCAGATTTTATGGCAATTAATTAGTTTTTACGTAAGTATTTAGATTAATTTATAGGGCAAAAAATACCAATAAGAATATATGAAAATTCAAGTAGTGTCTGCTATTGGTGGCGGTGCACCTATTGATATTGAAGTAGAACCTCATGACACAGTAGCAAAAGTTAAGGCAATGGTTGCCCAAGAAAAAAGAATCCCAGCAAGTACAGTCATTGTTGTATTTAGGGGTCAACAACTCGATGATTCAGAGACACTAAAGGCGATTGGTATGGTAGATGGTGATAAATGCTATCTAATTACCAGGACTGAAGGTGGACTTGAATATTAAATGGATGACCGGTACAATAGACAACAACTTATCCCCGATTGGAATCAAGACGCTTTAAAAAACTCAACTGTCTTGGTATTAGGTGTCGGGGCCACAGGATCTTATTTAGCAACTAATGTAATTTTGGCTGGGGTCGGAAAACTAATACTCGTTGACTTTGATACAATTGAATTATCAAATCTTAACAGACAATTATTGTTTACAGAAGCAGATATTGGTAAAAATAAAGCGATGGTTGCAAAAGAAAAGCTACAGGTATTGAATCCAGATTCTACAATTATATCATTCCCTCAAGCCATGGAAAAACTACCAAAGGAGTTACTCAAAGGAATAAATGTGATTGCATGTTGTTTAGATACTTTTAAGGGGAGAAGATGGGCGAATTCACTCGCAATTCGAGAGGGGGTCCCTATAATTAATGGAGGCATGTATGGATTTTTAGGTGATGTTCAAACTATAATCCCAAACGTGACACCGTGTTTTGAGTGTCAACCATTGATTTCACAAGAAAAATTATCTCAGGCATGTTCTCCACTTGGAGAAGCCAGAATTGGGATGGAAAAACCTGAAGCACCTTTACCCTCTGTTTCAACACTCTCCTCAATTATTGCTGGATTGATGTCACAAGAAATATTGAAAATTCTAATGGATATCGGGAAACCTATTGAAAACTTCATGTTTTATGACGGTTTAAACCAAGAATTCACAAAATTACAGTTGAAAAGAAATGAAAACTGTCCTATCTGCGGTTCAAAATTTGAATTGGAAGAGCGAGAGGCATTAGTTTTTGAAAATGAGGATGTTAAAGACTTAAGAATGAGAATAGCTTTGGCATTTGGACTTGCGCAACCAATGTTGATTGTAAAGGGGAAGATTTTAGTAGATGAACAGAGGGTGGAGCTTGAAAATGGGACAAAGATATTTGTCTCTGATGAAAGATTAGCGAAGCCTATCTCAGTTAAAGTAAAAGTTGAATAACAGCCTTATATTAAATTTAACAGTATCGTTTTCAAATAAATGAATTTCAGGTCTTTTCAAAGAAGAATGAAATATAGAAAAATCAAATACGGGATTCCAACTGTTATAAAAGACTCAAAAATTGATAACTTGGCTGCCTTACTATTCCCATAAACTGCAAATGATGCACCCAGTAACCACCCAACACCAATCAGGAGTTTAATGATAATACCAATAGGACTATTTGTCATATTCTGAATACCCTGTGAAAATTGATTATACACCTCTGAGCTAGGAGAATAAGAGGGGGAAAATAATCGTAATGGTAGAGTTATAACTAATGCAACAAGCACAGGAACCAATGAGTATCCAAGTATTGATCTGACTTTAATTGGTTCATTCTGTCCTCCTAAACTTCGATTTAAAGTGTTAAGTAAACGTGCAGCAACCTTCCAAACCACTGTAAAAACAACAGTGAACAAAATTGGCCATAAAAGCAAGAAAACTATAATTGGTAACAAGGAAATGAAAAATATCAATATATTCGTTAGTACATTTGTTCCATACGCAAAGTTAACTTTAGTATATGATATCCCATCAAATTTATAGAGCATTATCAGCATGTGGAGTGTGAAAGCTAGACTAATAAAATAGATAGCAAATCTTCCCCCAACAACATCCGGAACAAGTACAATCTCTTGCGTTGTAAGCCTTGGTTCTTGAAACATGTTTCTTCCCCTGCGGAAGGCATCTCTCCAGTTGATCTTTATTCCAGATCTTCTGATATGTTCTGCAGTTAAATCATAACCACACCATACACAGGTCACATATTCCACTGGAACAAGTTCATTGCATGATGGGCAGGTCTGCATCTCAATCTGACTCACAACCCTCAGATAACCTTTAAGATTAAATAGCTTCTTCTTTGTAGAACATGATTCATAAGAAATTTTTTGTTCTTTTGAGCAGTGTTCAATATACTTCACTGTTGCCTTCCGAAATTGAATTAAATATGAGAACACTTTCTAAAATATAAGATGACAGAAACAGTAGAGAGTAAAAGGTCATCATTGGAACTTTATCACCTTAAACACACTCTGAAATTACTGGACAAGAAAGGTGCTGCAACCAACAGCACATCACTTATAACACTGTATATCCCACCCGGAACCCAGATGTCTGAAATAACTTCACTATTAAGAAATGAGTATGGGACTGCTTCAAACATAAAAGACAAAAAAACAGGGAAGGCTGTGATGGATGCAATTTCCAGCATCCTTGCAAGGTTACCCAATTATAAAATTGGTGAAAACGGATTAGTCATATTTGCAGGAATAACTGATGATAAGAA
Organism: Candidatus Heimdallarchaeota archaeon; assembly: GCA_030149205.1. Taxonomy (GTDB): domain Archaea; phylum Asgardarchaeota; class Heimdallarchaeia; order Heimdallarchaeales; family Kariarchaeaceae; genus WAKA01. Next base: position 579,651 of record JASBSB010000006.1, read on the forward strand.
CAAAGTTGAGTTTTTTGCGATTGACCCCCCTGAAAAAGTGAGTATCAAGACCTATAGATGCGAGACCAGGTTCGACACAGATCACCTTAAAGCAATGTTAAGCGACAAAGATCAATACGGGATAATCGCTATAGACAGAGGTGGTGCAACATTTGCCGTAATCAGAGGGAGTGACTTACGTATCATCCATGAGCAGGATAGTTTCGTCCCAAGCAAACATGGACGCGGAGGTCAATCACAGGGGAGAATTGAAAGAGGAATTGAGATCCTTGCTGAGGAATTCTTTAGTAAAATGGCCGAACTAGCAAATAAAATTTACGTCGATGAAAACCCAGTCAAATTCTTAATTGTCGGAGGACCCGCAATGAGCAAAGACCAGTTTCTAGAAAACAAGAATTTGGATTACAGGTTAAAGGAGAAAATATTCAAGGTGTACGATGTAGGTTACACTGGTCAACAGGGAATCCGAGAGATATTAGAAAAAGCAAAGGATGACCTTGAAGAAATTGGTCTTGTAAAAGAAAGAAATCTGGTTGAAAAGTTCAAAAAAGAACTTTCCATTGGCTCAAACAAAATCACCTATGGTGAAGAGGCAGTAAGAAATGCTCTGAAAATGGGTGCTGTTGATATTATCCTCTTTAGTGAGGGAATCGATAAGGTATATATTCATCTCAATTGTAAAAACTGTGAATTCAAACACTTAGTCAGTAAGGCATCAGATGATATGCTACCCGTAGAACTAAATTCCGAGAATTTTGAATGCCCAAATTGCCACGAAAAAAATACAACTTTTGTGGAGGATGAAGAAGAACTGATTGATGAGATCGAGAGACTAGCCAGAGATAGTGGAGCAAAGATTGAAGTAATATCAACGAAACATGAATCTGGAGCTGAACTCCTTAGATCCTTTACCGGTATTGCAGCCCTCTTAAGATACCCTGTGAATTTTTAAGTCTACAACTAAATTCGATCCCCAGAGTGAGAAAAATTTTGATACTATTTTGCCTTGATTCGACTTTTTCAGAAAAATTTTCTGTAACATTCCTTAAGCTTTAATTGTTACCAGATTCATCCAAGAGTATATGAAAGAAAGTATCCAAGAAAAAAAGAGCTTCATGAGGGTAAAATGTCCAGAGTGTGAGCAAGAATCTGTTATTTTTGTCTACGCAAAAACTGAGGTAAAATGTCTCAATGATTCCTGCAAAGCAATTCTTGCCTCTCCAAGAGGTGGAAAAGCAGAGGTCTTTGGCGAAGTTCTCGAACTCCTCAAATAAATTTCCTGAATTCCAGAAATCAGACATAATATTATAAAACATCTACTCAATAATCATTTGAGATGACATTAAAAGTAGCCCTTTCTGGGCCAAAACTTCTAAAAAGCATTCTTGAACCAATCCCTCCAATCAATGAGGGTGTGATCCTTGAGTTCGCAGAAGACGGATTACAACTACACACGGGGATGGAAGGACTAATATGGGCAATTGAAGCAAAACTCAAAAAATCTGAATTTGAAACCTATGAAGTCTCGGATGATAACAGAGTCTTCAATGTCAGTTTAAAAGAGCTCACAGACTTTATCAAAACTGCAAGCCCTTCTGAAACCTTAACAATTGGATATGATGAGCAAGAGGGAACTCTCAAATTTATTTTGTCTAGAGACCAGCTCCAAAAGGAAATTGACCTTAGAATTCTTGGAATTAGTGAAGATTACAGATTCAGGAATCTAATAAACTTCCAATCAAAGCTAAATCTCAGTCTATTACTTTCTGTTAATCTCCTAAATGAGGCGATGAAAATCTCCACTCTTGGAGGAACACATGTCGAAATGGTTATGGACAAAAATTCGCTTAATTTTGTGTCCAAAGGAACCACAAAGAAGGCAAATATGCTGATCGAGTTTGATAATGAAGAAGTCTCAAATGTGACATATAAGTCCGAAAAGGAGAAGTCTGTTGCTATTTTTGCTCTTGATTACCTCAAAAACCTCTCCAAATTCTCAAAAATACAGGATAATGTATTGCTATGCTTTGATGACTCAAAACCACTCCTTGGAATATTTCAATTCCCCGAAGAAGCAGGATATGTGGCAATAGCTATTGCTCCAAGATCAAATTAAGTGAAAGAGAATGCTTTACGACAAGCTTTTGAACGTCTGGAGAAGAGAAAGGCTAGATAATAAAATCCTACAGATTGAGGAAGACTTCTTCCAAAAATATCAAACCTACCTAAATCATCTTGAAACAATTTCAAAAGACTCTGTCGAGAGTGAACTGACACAGAAGGTATTCTATAAAAGATTTCTTCGGGTAAACTACCTCATAAACGATCTCATTCGTATGAGACTGGAGAAGTTCTATCTTGCAATTTTGAAGAACCAACCATTACCAGAAAATATTTCGATGGAAGAGACAACATTCTCTAAACAACTCCAAAAACTGATCAAGAATCATTACGATGAAGCATTAGGTCTAAACAAGGAAAAAGTAGAAGAAGACTTCATGTCTGTGGATGACACCTATGAATTCTGCTTATTAACAAAAGATGAAAATGATAAAATTATAGGAGGAGACCTACAGGTATACGGACCCTTTAAGAAAGGGGATATTGCCCTCTTACCCACTGAAAATGTGAGGAACTTTGTCATCCGAAATATAGGAAGAAAACTAACCATATTAGATTAAGAGAACAAGATGAGAGTTTAGAGAATTTTATTATGGAACATTTGGTTTAAACGATAAAAATAGAAGCAATTTGAATGCAATGTGAAGCTCTAAGCAACTTAAAGCTAATTTAAAGCTAAGGTTTTCCCTTTGCCTTTAGTAGATCCCAAAATGTAAATTTCAGTCTAATGATTCAGGATAGTAAAATTTGATCATCTTAATGGTTTTTAGGTCTGTTGGTGACCCTCGCTTTTGTAAGCCCTTGATAACCTTTTCAATAATTCCCCTCGGTTCATTCTGACCAAACTTTATCTTTAATGTTATCTCCACAGGCTCTACCTTATAGACACCAACACCTTCCAAGGGCCTTAAATATATTTTATCAGTTGAAGTAATTTTCTGATACCTCCCCTCTTTCTGATATTTCTCCATAAGACCCTGAAGAGCTTCAGCCTTCTCCTCCAAATCATCTACTGGTAAGGCTTTCCCACGAATATGTAATGATTTGAAGTAGTGACTGGCAGGACAGGCATACCTTTTGGTCGTGAAGTGTGATGGAATAAAGCTATAAGGAATATCAACAGAGAAGGTTGCAATTGGGGCAGCTTTCATCAACTCGTATTTTTCTCCTTCTAAGGCCCCATGAAAATAAATTGTTTCGCCAATTGCACAAAAATTAAGGGGTATAATTCGAGGATACCCCATCTTGTCTACCAGTCCGAGATGACCCACCTCAGCCTGACTCACTAACTCCTCAAACTCTAATGGATCTGTTGAAGAAAGCTCAGATCTCCTCATTAATTACCATCAATTTTTTGGTTCATAATTGTTTGTTCTGCTGTACAAAGAACTAGGAGAATATGTGTTCTATCTTATCAAAGTAACAGCAATGTTACAATTCCAATATTAACCAACTTCAAACTAAACTTAGAAATTCCAATTAGCTCTTAATCTGAAACTTGGGTTCCAATGAGTTCTGCAAGATAAAATTTCCCAGACAAAATGTCCAGACAAAATTTATACCTCTGCATGTAATTTTAAAACCTCAGAGAAAACCCTCGATAGTCGCTTCAAGTCCTTCTCATAGATTGAAATTACATTAAGACCCAATTGATCATAGTATTGCCGCTTTTGAAGCTCACGTCTTCTATATCTGTCACCCACCTCGTTTTGAAGTGAATGCAACCCCCAGTACTCAACATAAGTTTTAGATTTTATCAGAAAAAAATCACATAGAAAAGAGCTGTTAGGCAAAGGTAATTCATAAAAGTATGAAATGTTGTGCTTTTCCAAGAAGTCTGCTATCCGCTTTTCACCTCTGCTCCTAAAACTTATCTGAAACTTATCAGAACCACTGATTTTACCATAGCCAACATTTGGAAGAGAAAGTGATATAGTGGAAGGTGAATAAAAAATAGCAGACATTATCAACAAAATCCCGACTAATATTAACAGAAGGAAAATATTCAACACTAAATTTTAATAAGTTCTTTATTTAAACAAGGATCATAAATTTGTTCTGTATGTACAGATAATTGTGTACTAACTTAAATATGGATTTTAGTAGACTATATTGATGAGTGTTAATCTGGATCCAGCAGTCGACCTGTTCATCTCAGAGATACCAACAGAAAATCCACCACGATTCATTAGATTGTTTGGATTAATTGTCACTGTAGGCTCAACGAGTTTTGTTCTAAATGACGGAGAAAAACAACTGGAAATTGATTTTGGAAGGGTATCTTCAGCAGAATTCTCCCCAAACCTCCCCATCAGATTATTTGTGGAAATTGTCGAAAAAGGGGAAGGATTCAGATACCAATGTTTTGCAGCTCATAAATTATCTGTGGACGAACTCGATAGATACAAAAAACTGGTTCTCTTGGAGAGAAGGCTTGTCAAAAAGGAGTGAAACCACATTCTGAATCTTAAAAAGTGATTAAAGCTTCAGAATTTTCATCATCGTGAATACTTCATCAACCTGCCAGACCTCTATCTGTGTTCCAACCTTCAGCTTCAAAATAGGAACCTTTTGCTGTGGTGTCCATTGTGTCAGGATCACCTCTCGTTTCTCCTCACCAAACTTAACCTCCGCAGTGTAAGGATACGAAAATTCAGAATCTGGTTCTTGTCGGGTCTCTTTGGGTTTCATGTCAAAATGAAATTCCTCTTTGTCTGTCAGTCCCTGATTTTTGGGTCGATAAGAGGTAAAAGACTCAATGACCCCCGTATGAACAACGGGTGTGTATACATCAACTAACTCATTCAACGCAAAGTCATTTGCAAGAAACCGTGTAAAGTAATGATCATAACCCCCTTGAAATCTCCATATCTCAAATAATGCAGCTGGTATAGAGGGCTCACGCTCCACTGAAAATATCATGTAGAGTCCACTGGGAACCTGATTTGACCCATACCAGATTATCTCTCCCTTGTCCACACTGTTCAATATCTTTTTGGATCCACCTAAGTCTAAAACTGAAGAAGGTAAATGCATCAAGTAATTGTAAACATGGATATATTTGATGATTAGCTTTCGTGCCAAGTTATTGTCACAAGGATATGAATGTTATTTTTTGTTATAATTAAATCATTGATGAAGATTCTTTGTATAATGGTTCAGGTAGTCCTGAATTTTAATAGACAGCACCAGGAAATATTTTTTCTCCAGCTCTAATGGGAACCTTTAACCAGTTTTCCCTAGGGGGTATCGGACAGGAATAGTTGGAGTTGTATGCACAATACGGATTATAAGCCATATTTAGATCAAGTAAAAACTTACCGTTCTTTAAAGGTTCAACCTCAACATACCTACCAGCCCCATAAGTCTCTTTCCCTGATGTAGCATCCTTAAAGGGAATGAAATAATATTCATCATCCTCACTTGATTTATACACATACAACTGGACTTTGTCACCCTCTACATCAAACTCAAAATATCCAAATTTAATATAATCCCTCCACATACCATCAGAAGTTTGCATTGTAACTACCTCCTTGTCTGAAATATCATGAAGTTCGAGTTCAAGCCTTAGCTCAGGATTTGGAGGGAAATATTCCAGGTGCTTAAATTTTTTCACCTGGGTGGGAGTCAAGGGGGTGTTATGTGGATCAGTTTTGAAAAATTTGTCCTTACGACTGCGAAAATCTATAATCTGGGATTCATATGAAGACATAGTTGGAAATAGCATCGGAAATATAAAATGACGTGGTTAGTTAAATGAAACTTTACTGCTCTTCAATTTGAAACCGTGTTTATATTCCTTCAATTATCCATACATGTTCCCTAAAGGTTATATTTTGAAATTTTGACAGAAAATCAGAAACCTGAAAACTACATTTGAGATCTTTGTGTTGGTAAAATGTATGCAAAAAGTTTCAGGATTCAAGCATTGGTAGCAAAAGACTACCACCGCAAAATTAGCCGAGCATGGAGTTTGTGGTTAAAAGGGGTTTTCGTACAACTGGTGCGAATCTCTGACCTTTTAAACTACCCCTGCTATCGGAGGTTCGGGGAATCAGTCGCGCTGAAACCCTCACAGGGGTCGATCTCAAGGCGAGACGATAACCGTCTAAGAAGTACCTTTATGGTCTGGAAACTATATTATGTCTGGCTCCATCCTGACACTCAATCTCGTCTAAGAAGTACCTTTATGGTCTGGAAACCTGTGAAAACATCGCAGATATCACACCTTTTGCCAGTATGTCTAAGAAGTACCTTTATGGTCTGGAAACCAAGAAATCGAACCGGCATTACTCGAAAAGAAAGATGTCTAAGAAGTACCTTTATGGTCTGGAAACAACAAGCTAAAAGAATGATGAGCTACTTTCTGATTAGTCTAAGAAGTACCTTTATGGTCTGGAAACTTTTTCACCTCTTGAAACCATATAACGCGGATATGGTGGTCTAAGAAGTACCTTTATGGTCTGGAAACTGCTTAGTGATGAACCCGACGATAAGGTCTTTGAATGTCTAAGAAGTACCTTTATGGTCTGGAAACGTTCCTCTGTTGTGGTCATTCTGAGTCCTCCTTCTTGTCTAAGAAGTACCTTTATGGTCTGGAAACCACATTAAACATGTCTCATTGGGCACAAACACAATAGTCTAAGAAGTACCTTTATGGTCTGGAAACTAGCCTCATACTGAGAGACAAGGGACTGAGAAGGTTTGTCTAAGAAGTACCTTTATGGTCTGGAAACAAGGAAGCTCTAAGATGAATGCCACCTTGTTTTTAGAGGTCTAAGAAGTACCTTTATGGTCTGGAAACCCTTTGGGTATCAGCTTGAGAGGGGGAAAGTTTTTAGTCTAAGAAGTACCTTTATGGTCTGGAAACCGAATCTACAGACTCTTAACCTGAAAAAGAAATATTGTCTAAGAAGTACCTTTATGGTCTGGAAACGGAAAATTGATTCTGATCTTTGGAAACAGATTTTTAGTCTAAGAAGTACCTTTATGGTCTGGAAACATTTATGAAACAGAGTTGTATTATAAAGTGTAATTCGTCTAAGAAGTACCTTTATGGTCTGGAAACTTCGCAAACCCAACTTGCCCACCGTCAAAGTTCAGATGTCTAAGAAGTACCTTTATGGTCTGGAAACTTGGGCTTGGTCAGGCTATCGGTTCCATGCTCGCTCGTCTAAGAAGTACCTTTATGGTCTGGAAACATACGATGTCCATACGTTTATTAGCCATAGCCTATATGTCTAAGAAGTACCTTTATGGTCTGGAAACGAATGTAGGTACTCTGTCACAGTCTTTCTCTCATGGTCTAAGAAGTACCTTTATGGTCTGGAAACTAGACTGACTAGCGATCATACTATCACCGTTCAAAAGTCTAAGAAGTACCTTTATGGTCTGGAAACAGACTTGCATGTTTGGACTGCTGGTTTCCAGAACACGTCTAAGAAGTACCTTTATGGTCTGGAAACGGGTAAGAATAACCCTTTGTTTCTGCTATCTCCTTCAGTCTAAGAAGTACCTTTATGGTCTGGAAACGGTGTTCCTGTAAACTGGTTCCATCTAAAATTAATGTCTAAGAAGTACCTTTATGGTCTGGAAACTATATCATATCTCCACGGATTACAGGAATTGGATTTTGTCTAAGAAGTACCTTTATGGTCTGGAAACATAAAAACAAAACAAAACGGGTAAGGTTTCATATTAGTCTAAGAAGTACCTTTATGGTCTGGAAACGTGATTTGCAATAGGGAGCTAGACCGTGTTTGCTCAGTCTAAGAAGTACCTTTATGGTCTGGAAACGTGTTCGTTCTTTTGATTTTCAAGGATTAGAAAATTTAGTCTAAGAAGTACCTTTATGGTCTGGAAACAAGATAAGGATTTCTGGAAGTTCAGGAAACTTAAATGTCTAAGAAGTACCTTTATGGTCTGGAAACTACCTAAGATCTTTCCCCCAATAGTAGTTTCTTGGGAGAGGTCTAAGAAGTACCTTTATGGTCTGGAAACGAAGCAAATATGAGCTATTCAGATTTCCTCTATATTCGCGTCTAAGAAGTACCTTTATGGTCTGGAAACTGAAATGGACATGTAATCTTTTGCCCTTAGATCCCTGTCTAAGAAGTACCTTTATGGTCTGGAAACATATTTGAATATAGAACTCAGATTCCAAGTGAGAAGGTCTAAGAAGTACCTTTATGGTCTGGAAACATTTATTAGGTGGTGATGCTTACCAAGAACTAAAGGTCTAAGAAGTACCTTTATGGTCTGGAAACAATATATTCTTCTATGTCTATGAACAGGGCTCCAAAGTCTAAGAAGTACCTTTATGGTCTGGAAACTGCCTGACTGTGTGTAACCAGTAAGAGAAGGAACACTGGTCTAAGAAGTACCTTTATGTTCTGGAAACAGGTTCTGGCCCTTCGCTCAAAGCGAACACCCAAGCGGGTCTAAGAAGTACCTTTATGGTCTGGAAACTAGGCGCTATTAAAATGGTTAAAACACCAGAAACAAGTCTAAGAAGTACCTTTATGGTCTGGAAACATGAATTTTGTAATGGTGTTTGCATAGGCATTATTGGTCTAAGAAGTACCTTTATGGTCTGGAAACTCATCAACCAGCAGCAACAAATTTTTTAACATCTTCGTCTAAGAAGTACCTTTATGGTCTGGAAACAGTGAGATATGCGCTAGTAATTGGTTAGCGTATTCGGTCTAAGAAGTACCTTTATGGTCTGGAAACCAGATAATAGGAGATACAAGGAGAAAAGTATGACAGGTCTAAGAAGTACCTTTATGGTCTGGAAACAAGGTATAGAAAGCCCTCCAATAGAAACGAGACTGAGTCTAAGAAGTACCTTTATGGTCTGGAAACTCACAATATCACCATATACCATATGGCAATAAGCTAAGTCTAAGAAGTACCTTTATGGTCTGGAAACATTGTAGTATCATTAAAAAATTGTCCTACTATTACTTGTCTAAGAAGTACCTTTATGGTCTGGAAACATGAGTCTTATTCCTTGATAATGCACGGATTAGAGGTCTAAGAAGTACCTTTATGGTCTGGAAACCAGACACTGAACTCCCTTAAATTAGGTGAACACAGGTCTAAGAAGTACCTTTATGGTCTGGAAACCAATTTGTGCAATGGTGCTTTTACCACTCTCTGGAATGTCTAAGAAGTACCTTTATGGTCTGGAAACGCATATAATGTACCATTCACACTAACAAGATCTTTAGTCTAAGAAGTACCTTTATGGTCTGGAAACGCTTTTCTTGTCCCTACAACCTACGTTCGAGGCCGAGTCTAAGAAGTACCTTTATGGTCTGGAAACTTATTTGATCAATACTGCTGCGGTGTATATGGGGCTTGTCTAAGAAGTACCTTTATGGTCTGGAAACGAAGTCTTTTATTTAGCATATAATTATTTAACAGAGTCTAAGAAGTACCTTTATGGTCTGGAAACTTATTAAATAAAATATATATGTATAACAATTTAATTGTCTAAGAAGTACCTTTATGGTCTGGAAACTACCTTCAGTTCCAAAATATCTAAGGGATATTGACGGTCTAAGAAGTACCTTTATGGTCTGGAAACTCATTGATGTACCCACCAGCAACAAATATCAAAACCGGTCTAAGAAGTACCTTTATGGTCTGGAAACTTGGCAGTCTGTTCATTCTTCAGCCTCCAATTTTTCGTCTATGAAGTACCTTTATGGTCTGGAAACGTCAATAAATTTGGTATTAAGTTTCTTGTTTGAATGGGTGAAGATTTTTTTTTAACATCCTATCTTTGTGCCGAGACAAGATTCTGTTTTTATTTTTTTGCCTGTGATAATTTGGTTACTTTCTTAAGCAGAATAAATTTCAGTTCTTGATCCTTTGCTTACGAGTTTAATCTTCCCTTCCTCTACCTGCTCCCTCAGAATTGCTCTGGCAACACTAACTTTGAGGCTATGTTTATTTGCAAAGCTTTCTGGGGTCACTGCTTTGAGATTCTTTAAATCTTTCTTTACAGCCTCAGCGGTTTCATCATCCATAGTAAGCTCACGGGTGATTGGTGTGTATTCATAACTCTTACCCCATCGTTTCTTTTTTCTGACTACTTTCTTTTCAGACATCTCTCTTCATTCTATCTAATGTTTGTGTAATTAAAAATACCTCGATTGAAACGCGTTGACCATAAAAAGATATTGAACTTGAGTAATCATTTCATTGTTTTCAACCAAAAACCCTTCTCTTGCTTTTTTAAGAAGACCTAATAATTTCTACAATCACTTTAGAGTTTAGCCAAGAATTAAGTTCAGCTAATATAGAAACTTGGAGTTTATTGACCGGATGTACGTTTAAAGAATCCTTTTTTGTTTACATATTTTACTATCAACGCACCAATGACGAATGTAGAGATAACTGTAACATCCATCGGAATTGCAAATCCATTCTGTTGTCCAAGTTTTTGGAAAATAAGTGGGCTGTTGAATGAAAATACCTGAGAGTTGGTGCCTGTGTAACCCAATCCAGCGTTAAGTGAAAGATAAATTGTTCCGTTTGTGATGGGGAGATGAATAAGGAAACTGGTCTCTGTTATATCCAATGTAAAGGTTTGATTTCCAATTACCAACATACCCTTGATTGGAACACCATTGAGTGAGAGTTGAGTTCTTAGGTCTATGGTTGTCAACTGAAACAGTCCAGTTCCATTATAGAAGGTAGGTGTCACAGATATTTGAATTGGAATATCCAAAAGCATAAATTTCCCTGTGAGAGTCAAATCAGCATAGTTTTGTTTATGTCTTGTTATGTTGTAATTAAGGTCCTGACCTTGATGGATCTGTGAATAGAATCCCTGAAGTAATTCAGAGGAGGTCAAGTTGTTTCGACTGTAGATGATAGAGTTATTAGAATAAATTATGATATCATAACTTGCATTATTGACTTGATCACTCAGTGTTCCGTTAATAAGACGATCCCAAAACTGATCAGAAATCTTGTACTTGAAGGATTCATATCTTGGGTTCACATTCATGGGAACTTCAGTGGCAGTGCTAGAAATCTGTACACCACCTGTGGTTGAGATATAAAGGGTATACCTCCCGGGTTTTAGATCAATTGATGATTTAAGAAGAGTAAATGCCCCAAATCTGTTTGTTTGCATTGTAGTTTTCCCCCATGGGGTTGAAATATAAACACTCACGTTGTAGAGAGGTTGACTTGAATTTCCATTGTTGTAAACATAAAATGTTTGATTAATTGTACCCAGATAAGAAGTATTAATCATCTTCACCTCAATCACAGGTGTTGGTGCTCTCCATCCAAGGTCAACAATAAGAGGTGAGCCCTGGACAAAAAGTGTGTTTTCTTGATACTCGAAGATTATTCTGTAACTCCCTGTAAGGGAGAAGTAAAGTGAATAATATGAGGAGGAACCAAGCTGTATCTTGCCAGAAACCCCAGTGTTTATCCAGTTGCCATTCTTGAATTGTAACAACAGCCATTTAACACTCCCTTTGTGTATCACTCCTGTTTCATCATTAACTGAGAAGGCTAAAGTTTGATTAAATGTCACACCATAATCTTTGGTGTGAGCTCTGTCCAACAGAACTCTGACTGTCTCCTTTTGAGTGGTGGGAAGAGTATAATTTACAGAACTGCTACTGAGGAGACTGTTTCCATTAAATTGTACTGTGAGGGTGTAAATGCTCCCAGGAACCACATCACGGAATATGGAATGAAGTGTGATAAACCCAGATTGATTGGTGAAGGTTTCAAACGAAAAGAATATCTTATTGTTCATTAACAGGGTAAACCTAACAGATTGATTTGACAACCCCTGTCCATAGGAGTTTTCAGTCAACCTTATACTCACATTTAATCCATCTGTGTAGATTGGTTGAATAGATTGACTGTTGATCAGTGTAAGTGTGGTACTTTGAAGTATACTTAAGCGAGCATGTAGAATCACTCCAGCATAGACCGATGTTGAACTTGCCGTGAGTTGGATGTTATAAGTGCCAAAGGGAACATCTGGTTTTATCATAAATTCCAAAATACCATTCTTTATGCTTGATGAAGCCAAGCTCGTCCAGCTTCCATTAATTTGGATTGAGAGAGTGGCACTAACACCAGAAACCTTCTGGCCATCATTATCAAGCAGGATATATCTAAGAGTTACAGATTCCAATCTGTTTACCTTAACATCGTTAAACTGGACTGAATATTTTTCATGAGCAACAGTGAGGCTAAATGACGAGTTCACGTTTTGCCTTATCCAACCCTGGTTTGGAATAACCACCAGAATCTTGTAATTACCAGTCACCACAGTTGTGTTTAAGCTGTTGATTGATCTTGTGTCATAACGACCCCAGAGGGTGTAGGTAGACCCACCCGTGCCATAATTTATCCAGTATATATCTGCAAAGTAGCTTTGAAGAATACTGCCATTGTCTAATTTAACTACAAACATAGGGTGAAAGATGTCATATCTTTCTACAGTGCTGTTTAGGAGGGAGACATTTACTATTGATTGAAACTTGGTGGTGATGAGCTTTGAATTTCCTAAAACATAAGAGTTTGAACCAATCTCAACTTTATACTGCTCACTAACAGTAGATTGAGGAATTACAAAGGCAAATCCACCGTTAACAGTTGATATATTCCCCATTATAGTCCACTGCGACCCTGAAAAAATGTAGAGGAGCACATTAACCTCAGGGGGTGAGACTGTGTTGATGGATATTGTTCCTGTTATGGCTGGATTAGAGTTTATTTCACTCATCTTTACATATAGCTCTCCTGTGGGGGCTTTAGAGAAAACTTTGATATTCTCTGAAAATTGATGAAAGTTGAAATTCTTATCTTCTATTAGCAGAAAGAGCTCATGTGACATGGTAAATCTGACATTAAAGGTAAAGGTGACATACCCTTTAGAATCTGTTAAACCTTGTCCTATTAGGATAGTTACTGAATTTAAGTTATAAGTCACAGTTACCTGCATCCCTTTAAGGGGATCTCCCAGGCTGTTTGTGACAATAACCTGAATTCTTGAATTATTGGTGTAGACAAGTTCAGTGAGATTGACTGTCCTATTGAATGTATCTTCTAATATTGTTCTACTTATAGAGGTTGTACCATCTAGATATGATAAGTGAGTGCTATGTATACTTAACAGCAATAATGAACCTGCGGGAGAATCTAAGGTATAATTGAGTGTCATATAGCCAGTTGAGTTAGTATATCCTATAATTGAGATGGAGGAATAGAGGCTCTTAAAAGTCACATTTACTGTTGCACCTGAAACTGGAAGATAGTTGTCTGTCTGTATTAAAAACAGGAAGTAAACTGTATGGTTGTATTTCAGGATCTGAGGATTTGTCAGATCAGTTATAACCACTGAACGTTTGTAGACTGCGGAGGAAATTGAGGCTTGTGATTTTTCATATCCCAGAAAACTGTTCATTTGTACTGTTAGGTTAAAGTTTTTCTCATTTGGAATCGTATAGGTAAAGTTAGCAAAACCACTGCTGTCAGTTTTCAAGGTCAATAGTGAGCCATCAAGGTAGATATTCAGTGTGGCAGAGGAAATTGGGTTCTTTAGCTCATCAACTGCTTGAATACCTACATGAATACGATCAGCAACATAAATCTTCCCAACTTGAATTCCATAAATTTTCAAAGAAGTTTTCATTCCAGTAACCTGTAAGGTCGATAAACTGGTGTTTTTAAGAAAGCTACCCTGTCCAGCAAATGTTACATTTAATTGATAAGTTCCAGGTGTTATGGAGTTTGGAAGCGCAAATGTGGTAAAACCATTGACATCTGTCGTGCGTACCCAAGAATAGCTCCCAAGAGAGAAACTTAAAACTTGGTTACTGAGTTTATTGCCTAATGCATCCTGAAGTGTCAGGTTTCCGTAGGTTGAACTACTATACGTAATACTTGAGGGATTTTGTACTGTTAGTCTGGTTTCTATGGCTGTAGTAATTAGTTGAAATTGCTGTGTTGTTGAACGGAAGTTTATATTCTCTGGAAGCCTCCATTCGAAGACATATGAACCCAGATATGTCAAGAGGACTTTGTAATTCATTGATACATAACCATTGCTATCAGTTATCAAAGGCGTTGGTGTACTGATCTTAACCCAAGCACCATTATAATACCAGATATCAATGTTTAAGTTTGACATGGGCTTATTTTGTCCATCGAGAACTGTGGCATTCAAATTGACTGTTTGCCCAATATGCACGTTGTAAGCTGTTGTTGGTATCAAAATTTTATAACTTGCCTTATTCACCATAAGGTCAAAAGTTAGAGATGAGTTTAAGTAAGGATAGACATTATAAGGCGAGGTATAACTTAATAGGAGGGTTTGAATTCCAGTGGCATTAAAGATGATTGGTATTGCAATCTGACCACCTACTGTCTTGATATTTCCAAGGGACTTGCTATTCAAATACAAGTTAAATAACGCACCATCTTCGATAGGAAGCCCTAAGGTATCGGTGACATTCAATTTAACTGTCGTGGGTGAATTGTAAAAAAACTGCTGGTTAGTTGTGGTACCGATGATTTGTAACCCTGTCAAGTTCCAATAGAATTGTGTTAGAGCAAAGCTGTAATTAGCGTGTTGAATATTGGCCTGAAGGTAAGGGAATCCCACCAGAAATTGTTGCTTAAAGAAATTGAGACTGTCAAAACCTTTGGGTAACGTCCACTGGATATTTACAAGACCATTCTTGTTACTCTTGAATGTTCCAACCTGATAATCCTTGAAAGAACCATTGTAGGCACGTGAATAGAGGGTTACATCAGCACCGCTAATCCCTCTGTTTTGTTTATCCTTAACATAAAAAGAGAAATTTCCACCATGGTAATTTATGTATTGAATTGGATCTGAGGGTGTCCCTAATGAAACTTGAATCCCTTTAGTGTCCAACAATCCAAGTCTTGAGGCATATCCACTGGATTTACTGATGTTTAATATGACATCGTATGTCATAGCATTATAATAACTGGAACCTGTGAACACATATCTGTAATTCATTACCTTTGCACCTGGATTTGCCACGGTAAAATTAAACAATCCAAAGATTGAGGTGGTTGAAGATGTGTAGGTCCACTTGAGACCTGTTGAGTTATAAGTGTATAAATCAATTGATGCATTCAATAGATTTGATGTGCTGGCCTCAATTCTCCCACTTAATGTGATAGTTGGGGAGGAAGTGTTAACAGGGGTAGTAAGGTTGTAAAATCTTGGGTTACCCTTTAAAATCTCTGTTGAAATGTTGATAGATGTTGTTTTGTAATTTTGTGAATTATGAACTGCATAAACATAGTTTGGAAAGATGCCAACGGTGGTGTTTTGAAGAAAGTTGAATTGAAATGAACCAGAGCTTCCGGTCGTAACTCTCCCAATAAATTGAGTGTTAAATTTGTAGAAATTAAGCTCTTGGTTGACTAATGGAACATTTGAAGAATCTAGCAGATTACCAGTTATTGATACTAAACTTGAACCAGGAAAGTCTCCCGAACCATAAAACCCTTTTGAACCGAGTATATTAATTTTTGAACTTTGAAGGTTTACTGTAAAATTAGAAATTGAATGATACTCCTTGGATTGAATGATCATGTCAGCTTTCAAGAGGTATAATCCTTCAGAGATCAAAGGAGTATAAGGGACAGTTGCTATACCACCAGAGGAACTTAGAGAAGACCCAATGTTCACCCAGAATGTGTTATAATAAATTGAAAAGTCGACCGTTATCCCTGTGACGGGTAATCCAGAATCTTTGATGAACAAAGAAATATCTGCGACCTTATTATAGTAGGTGACCACCGGAGGAAAATTGAATGAAAGACTTGAGGCTTGTGTAACCACAACTGATGCTCCATCGAAAGAGGGGGAAAATATAGCTAGATCATCTGTAAAGTATGAAAGTAGCCATACACTACCTAATCTATTTGGAACATAATTATAAGTAATAGAACTGGGTGTGACTGTCTCTTTTTTGAGAACGGAGGTTAGAATGCTTTCGATTGCAACCAATGAACCTGTATTAGAACCCCCATCAAACAGGTATAAAGTTCCATCTTGTCCTTTAGGAAATTGAATTTGTGTGACAGTATACCCATTATAGTTAAGTTCCAGAGTATATGACACAGCTTTAGTGAGAATAACAGAACTAGGATAACTACTGGAGACCTGTGAAGAGTTAAATAACAGCCATAAAGTACCTGTTTTTTTCACCATTGCTCGAGCACCAGTTGTGTCAATAACACCATCTACGATGGTTGTTAAACCATTTTTAAGTTTCCAGTTAATCTGAGAATCCAGTGTAACACCTTTGACTGGAATTCTAAAACCATTGATTTGTTCATCTTGGGATTGAGTCCAAGTGAAAACCGGATGTGTGGCATTTTGATATGAATTAGTAAATTTTGTAGACCCTATTCTTGAAACCACAGTTGCCTGATAAAGAACATTCATTCCAAAAATCCCCAAAGTGTTGTCTACGTTTTTTACTGATGCTTTGAGTGGATAAGTTTGACCGAGATTCATTAGTTTAGAAGGAACTGTAAGGGTGGTATCTGTATTTGCATAATATGCATATGCGTTAGAATTTAAGCTGATCTGGCTTATTGTTAAAAATACCAACAATCCTATTACAAATAGACTTATGGATCTAAGTTTCATCAGTAATACAAATTTAGATACTTATTTAAAGAGGGATTACACAGAATCTAAGTCCATCATCCTTACAAGCCATAACTTAAACTCACGTGAATATCTCACCTTTATCAAAATAAATTGTAGATCTTTTCTTAGATTCAGCAAGAAACCAGCAAAATCTCTTGGATGTAGTTTCTCCCATTTAGCTAAATAATCAAGCATTTGACCTCCAAGGTTTTGTGGAATTGTGGAATTGATAGAATTACATTCATCTAGAATTAAAATTAATTTTGAAAATGGCAAATCAAATTTATGCCCAGTGATTGGATAGATAAAACACTCAGACATCACTTCAAGTATATATTTACGAAGAGACCACTGGTTTTTAGGATTTAGCAAAAATCCAACCTTTTCTATAAATTCTGCTCTTAGTTGGAAAGCATGGAGCTTAGGGTCACTTTCAGAACCAGGGATTGCTATTCGTTGCTTTGATGAGATTGATATGCCCACCTTCTGTTTTACCTTTGTTTTGGATTTTGATGTTCTCTCGTGTCTGATACTACTGGGTTTTGGTGGTGCTGGAAATTCATTTTCAATTAGTTTTTCTGTTACTGAAACTGATTTTTCACTTTGTGATGCTTTTATTTGTGATTTTATGTGTAATTCTTCAGATGACTGAATAGAAGGTCGAGGGGGTGAAAAATCTTTAGATGTTTCATTTTCCTTAGGTAGCAATTCACTGACAGTGTTTATAGAATTAACAGGTGAGAACGATGCAATTTTGGATGTTTTGTTTGGATCTTTTGCTTGAGAATTTTCGTCCTTCATGTCCTCATCAACTGCTATAGAGTCACCCAAACTAACTTCTTCTAATTCTAGAGATTTGTCATTTCCAATTATTTGGTCCTCTTCTTTTGCACCAGAGATTTCTCTAACATTGTCAATTTCTTTAATGTCTTTGAGACCAATCTCCTGCTCTCCAAGGAGATTTACATTAGTTTCTTCATTAGTTTCTTCTTGTAATTCTTCTTGTAATTCTTCATTAGTTTCTTCTTGTAATTCTTCATTAGTTTCTTCTTGTAATTCTTCATTTGGTTCTCTTAAGGGAGGTGATTCATCTTCCAGTCCCTCTGAAATATCAATACCTTCCTCTAAGAACCCTTCATTTGCAATAGATTGAGCTTCAAGAAGAATTTCAGATAGTTTAGATTTTAGTTTAATTACAGAACCAACATTCAACGGAATTGATTCAATAATTGAGTAATATGTTAGAAGCTTCTCAAGTAGCTGTTCATCCTCAACATACTGTTTGAAAATTAGGAAGGCATCGTTCAACCACAATTTAATATCAGAGATAGACTCAATATCTGTTTTATAATTTACCAGAAATGAAATTAGTTTTTCAAGTCTCTGTTCCTGCTTTAAATTTACCACAAATGACTCCAAACGTTTGCTTGGTATGGATAGCTCTTTCTTAGTGACTTCAATGAGATTCAGGAGATTTTGATCTAGTTGATATGTAGAATTTAATTTTATGATTTGTCTCTTCTCTACAGACTGACTCAACAGGTTTTCCAACCTTAATTGAGAGTATATAACATCTCTAGTTCTTTCTCTGAGTTCTTCAAGATTCAAGGGTTTACCTAATTCAAACTGAGTAAAGATAAACCATTGATCAAACAGCTCTTCTAAGTTTTGCTCCTCAGTAAATAATACACGTGTCTCTTGCTTGATTTCTTGCTCATCTTCGTCCTGGTCTGTTAAATTAGCATCAGGAATTTTATAGAAAGTGCCTGCTAAATTGCTTTCAAATTCTAATTCGAAGTGTTTCAAAAGTTTTTCATCGATTATATCATAGGGAAGAATTGTGGGTGAATTTAGATATGAATTTAAAACTATATGCTGTGAAGGATTAATTTTAATCCCTAATGATTTTGAGACAAACTTTGGGGCTGGAACACCTAAAAACATCTGAAGTTCAGTAAAATAAAAAAATTCGTCTTCCAAATTCCCCATTGAAAATTGGGTTGGGAAACACTCTATTTCCCAAAATTTACTAAGTTTCTTTAGCTTAATTCCCAAGGATTTATTCCTCTCTTCTGTTGAGAAGTATTCCCATCCAGTGATGTTGAGACTGTAATTCAATCTCCCCACCATGCGCAAAGTATGCAACATAAACCCAAAGGCTAATGTCTGCTTACGTGATAATTCCGTAACATCTATAATTAATGTTCCACCTTCCAAGATATGATCAAATGAGTCTGTTGAAAACGAGCTCAGGTTTAACAAATCATTGTATTTGGTTAGAAATTGTCGAATCTGTACATCTCTGAACTGTGAATCCTCAAAATCACTGTATTCATTGGGTAACCTCATTTGTTCCTCCATATTTGCAAAGGTTGACACAGAGTTACGTGGGTTGTTTATCCATTTGAACAACATTTGAGCAGCAGATATATCTTCACGGCTCTCAAAAAGAATAGACCAGAATCTGATTAACAAACTTGTAAACCTAAAACTCTGTTTCATTAACAGATACAGATTAAAACTAAGTTTATCTGCAGTTATAATCTTCACCTTCCTTTCCTTTCCAACTACGCCTTTGAGGACATCAGTATAGGACTGAGGTGATTTTGTTAAAATAATCTGATTTGAAGGTAAAATAACAGTATGAAGAGCAAAACTAAACAATCGATCTGTATCGCCAATCAAAGTCATTGTTTTGACAGTGTCCACATAAATATTGCTGTTTCTCAGAGACCTCCCAAGATAAGCTGTACCTTGGTCCCACTTAGGTAGATTTTGATTCTTAAAATGTGAATTATGAATTCCCGATACCTGTTGTGACAGCATAAGAACCTCTAATTTGTTGAGTTCTTTGCCCAGACTCAAAGTTACTGTATTTACAAAATTTGAAACATCCAAACTGATCACTGGAACTCCATTTGAATCATAATTAACCAGTGAAATAATTTTTTTCAACTGTTTTGGGTAAAGAAAGTAGCTACAAAACTTCCTCAGTTCTCTTAATAGGGGAGCTAGGAGCTTGTTTTGAAATCGTCCCACAAGACTAACTGCAATGTACAGGATCTTTTTTTCTCGATTCGGTGAATTTGAAAACAATAGATGAGGGGTAATGTGAACATGGGTGTTTTCATATTTGATTTTTATCTTGTATAATTCATTGATTACCTGTGAAATACCTCTGATAAATTGATTTGGGACAATTTGATCTGTGATTGAGATTGAATAGAGGTCTGAACGACTGGGATAAATTGGGATCTTAGCAAAATCTAAGATGAATACTCTAACATCAAAACTGGTTTTATGATCTGCAGTATCGATGATAAGTGAGCTTTGAACAGCAGATGTCAATCTATATGTTAAGTTAAAGATGTCTTAATAAAGAAGAATTCTGAAAATTTGGTGAAAAGCTTGTACAAACTTCAAATCTAATTTCACTTTGAATGACAAAATATTCAAATTAATTTATCCGATTCTTTCTGAAGTAACAAAGTTTACCTTATTATGAATTCATTATCTCAGATAATGTTGTATATGTTTCCATATAACCAAATTTAAAGGATAGAGACAATATGATCCTATGAATTTTTCTAAGTGGAAGATTATTATTTCTAAGAATTCTTAACACACCTCTGAAGACAGACACAAGGTTATCTGGACATGATTTATATCTAAAAAATTTAGTCAGCGTAATAACCAAATCCAAAGGTAAGCCAGATAGAACTGCTTCAACCCCAATTTCAGTAATATAAAGCTTAATTCCTGTATTTGGTCGAATAATTAGACTCTCTAACGGATTACTTTTACTGAGTTTTCTTGATGTTTTAGATAATAACTGATGAGAAATCAGATTTTGTACCATACCAAAATTTGCAAGCTGAGTTTTAATGTGGGTTTGAATATCAATAGATGATGCTTTGATCATTTCCTTCATAATATAAATATAGATAAGCTGACCCAAACATAGGAAAGGTTGGTTAGTACATCGTTGACAATAAACTCCATCTCCTTTGAGGCTGACTGTGTGTAATCCATCAATAGTTGAAATCCTGATCTTTAAACGAGTAACTTTAGTTAAATCTAAATTATTTATATTCATTTGGTAAAAATTTTGTAATACCTCTTTAAGCTCTCTGAAAGAGTTTATGCCTATTATAAAATGGGTGTCTAAGCTTTCCAACTCGTATAATCTTTTGAAAAATTTCAGAATACCTGTGATCAGGGTGGTGTTAGGGAAGGAATGTGTAGCGAAAATTACCCGTAGAATTTGTTCTTGAATCGATCTGAATGGAAAAAGAATGTTTGGTATTCGAGGTAAGAATTGTTGTGATTGAGACTTATCGGTTATATTAACCCCCATCGTATCTAAAATTTTCATTGTGTGAAATTTAGTTAAATTTGATTCCCTGCTCCATTCTTCATAAGAAGATATTTCTGATCCCATAATAGGAGGATCTAAGACAGGTAATTGCTCATCTAAGATTTTTTCCTCAGCTTTGTTTGATAGAACCAATGGGATACCATATAGTTCACTAATGAGGAAAATGGGAAGGTGTTCGAATTGTAATTTTTCTACCAGAATAAATCTGAGTGAATCTATCTGTTCAATATAATCTGTTAACAGCCCCTTTAGAGTGTCTTTATACAAAATCTCATTTATCGTAAAGCAATTTATCTCGAATGTCTCTTCTATGATTTTTTGCAGTTTAACAGATGAGGTGATAATGAAGTCATTGTCAGAAAGATGTTCTATGACTTCTTGAATCACTGGCATAGTCAACATCAAATTACACCTAACTCCACATATCTTAGAAATGTGTCTGGATCCTCTTCTGGGTGAGACACTACTTGCATCGCTTTTCGATTTCTTAGCTCCATCACAACAAAAATAACCAATTGACTCAGAGTAAGTAATGAGGTATTTTCGAGTCCTAATGCAGGAACAAAGAATATTGAGCTAAAGATGATCCCAGCTAACATCATTAGTGTTAATGGGTGATCCCTGCCCATTAAAACAAAGACTCCAAAAAGTTCATTTGATCTAGGTAATCCAGATATGAAGATTGAGACTATAATATACCACAGCATAAAATAGCTAAAATATACATTAAATCCATTATAGACCAAAAAAAGGATCAGATTATCCTGGTAGATAAACAACAGGAGGTCAACAATTATCAAAACATATGGGGCAAAAAGAAAGGTTACCTCAGCCTTGAAATTTTGCCTTAGATTTACGCCCAGACCTACATATACTCTATCAAAGGTAATTGCAATTCCACTTGTGATATCACCTGAAAACAATCGGACAACAGTAAGTCTAATAAACAGTTTTGAGAGCGTTCCAATAAAGAATATTCTGTTAAGCAATCTAAACACTGTATCATCATTGTATTTGACTGCTGTAAATCTTAGCAATCTTAGAAATTGAGCAAGAATGAACTCATGGACAATAGGGAAGAAGAGCAAAGCTAAGAAAAAAGCAAGGACAATATACGAAATCTGATAGACAATGCTTAGATCCATCACAATTAAAGTGTGAATTAGTTTTATAAAGAGATAATCTGTGGAAATTGTACCACATCTAGATTCTGGTAGACCTGAAAATAAGGAACCTTAAGTTTGTTTCGACGAATTGGAGAAAATATTAATGTATGGATCTTTGCTGATTTGAGTTCTACAAGGATCTCTTCTAAAAATCGAAGATAATTTTTTGTGTAATGGTGCAGAGCATCAAGATCATAAAAAACTAAAGTAAAGTTTTTCATTTTTTTGTTTCTAATCACAGATTTAATTTGAGAAAGAAGACCCCTCCCAATATTAGTGTCTTCCATCCAATTACGGGTTGAGATGGTATAAACGTAAGACCTCAGGTTTGCAGGAATAAGACTTTCTGGAAATTCTTCTATGGTATCAACTATTAGGAATTTACTCTTGGGTAAGTTAATCTCAGGAAGAAGTATACGAACATTTTTCTTAACCAGGTTGTTTAAGATATGAATCAATGATACCCGAGATTCATATTTAGTATCAGCGTAGAAGCCAATTCTGACCATTGGAGATAATTCAGACGAAATCATGAGTTTAACTCCTCAAGAGTATCATAACCTGAGAAAAAATTGTCAATTTCCCCAATTAATCTCTCAAAATTTGTGAATTTCTTGATTTCAAAGCTCTTATCAAACCCTCTAAGTAGTTCAGCCCTAAAGTCTAAAATAACTAAAGCACCTTTATCTACGCTAGATCTAACAGTCCTTCCAATGGCTTGGCTTATCAGTTGAAACAATGGAATCACCTGTTCAAAGTTGGTCGCCAGCATATGGTTTTCTAAAACGTTAAGTAATAGCTGAGAAATAAATTTTTGATCTGGAGAAGGAGTAGCAAAGGGCAATCCAGCAAAGATTAAGGTAGAAATCAAAGAATTTCCATGTTGTACGAGTTGTATTCCTTCAGAAAGCTTACCTGAAGAGATAGCCAGTATCAAATGTTTCTTTTTTCTAAATCTGAGCGAATTCTGAATCTCTGAGATTTGGGTGCTTCTATCTTCCTTCACAATGGGAATCTTACTAATCTTGTTAAGATAGACAAATAAATCCTCTTGAAAAGAGTATGAGGGGCACACGACCATAATATGTCTGGGTGACACTTCTGCAAGCCTTAGAATTGCCCTGCTCATTGTAGTATAGAGATAGGGGTTTCTTCTTTCATATTTACTGGTCAGTCCTGAGTTTACGACAAAGCCCTTGAACATTTGTGTGTTATCGATTTCTTCAAGATCAAGTAGCCTTGCCTTACGGAAACCGAATATCTTTTGAAAAGTTTTTAGTGGTCGTAATGTACCGCTCATGAATATTTGCAAAGCTGCATCATCCAAATTTTTCAGCCATTTAGCTGGAGAAACCCTTACAAAAGCAATTTCAGACCTATTTGATATTAGATAACCAGTATTCCTCATCTTTAAAAATCGGTTAAATTGAAGTACTGGTTCAGAACTGAGATAAGTAAAAGTTTCTGGATCTGTGAACCTATCATCTACATCAAGCATGCTGCTTAGTTCATCCCAGACATATTCTGGAGCAACCTCATCTGTCGACAGCAGGTCAATATGTCCTATTATCTTCTTTAAAGTGTTAAGCAGAACATGATTTCCAATGAATTCTTCTATAAATTCGATGTCATTGAGGGTTAAAGACTCTCTCACTGTGTTGGCTAAGTTATGTGCCTCATCCACAATAATTATGGTATCATCTAACGATAGATTCATAGAATTTAAGAGGTATGAAAAAAGAGGCTCCAGGATATAAGGATAGGTTGTCAACACAATATCAGCAGCCTTAAGCATTGAGTGCTGGATATAGTATGGACATTGATTCTTTTTAGAGTTAAATACTTGATGTTTAAAATATTCAGTGTTAGGATCTTTCAATAGTTTTAGATTGATGGTGTGGAGATAACGTTCCCCCTGTGGTTTTTCAATGGTACGACTGGGATGAAAGTTACAGGGAAGAAGATGACAGAGAAATCCAACAGCTTCTGGAGCGATGTGCATACTTTTTTGAGAGGTGTTCGCTAAGATCCTGCACATTTTGTACTTTCCCAGAAAAGGCACTATTAATGGGGGATTCTTCTTTTTATGATATATCGCTCTCCATTCTCTGAGAAAAGAACTAAGCTGAGAGATTGTCCTACAGAATACAACGATTTTTTGATGTGGAGCTTTCTTCGCCAACGTCGCAGATAACACAGCAATAGTCTTTCCTGCCCCTGTAGAGTTATGAATCATGATTTTACTTTTGGGCTCCGCACTGGCAATTTCTTCCATCATTCTGAACTGTGAGGTACTCGGTGATTGATAGGGAAATAAGCTGTTGTACTCAGTAATTACCTGACTTGTCGTTTTCACTCTCTAAGTAATGTATTTCTTATTTATTTAAAGAAAGATTCTCATTTACTTGGTAGGGTCTCAAACCCTTGATTCTTTTGAATAGACGGTAGATAGGGTGAAATTGGGAAAAGTAATAGTGTATAAGGAAGAAATTCAATTCCACTGATTGCAGAAATCGTGTCAAACAAGTCAAAAATTACAGCAATCTTAAGTAACAGGATCCCCCAAGCCAGATTATCACCAGAAAATATCTCATTCCAATCATCAAGTGTGGGTACAGAGTTGATGATAAAGACACCATACAACGCCCACCCTGCGTATTTCAACAAAGAGAGACTGGGAAGAGAGATTATCCAACTTTGAAGATACACGTTAAGCATCAAAAATAACAGAAAGGGGGCAATAAGTCTCGAGCTGATGAAAACCTCTGAATTTGTTCTAGGGTAAATCTCCTCAATAAGATGGGAAATGGAAGTTCTTAATGTAAGCCCAAATTTCATAAAAGGGTCAATGAACGTTTTTGGTAAGAGTGGCACCAATGCATAAAGAAGTACACTTCCAATAATCACATGGATTAGATATATTTGTAAGAAATTTGAGAAAGTCATTGTTTAATTACCTTTATACCCTCATCATCAAGGATGATTTCAAATGAACTGTTTTCCTCTTCTAACAGATAAACAGATGATTCTATTGGCATTTGTAAAAGAGAATATTTGGTATCCGATATCTCCATGGTAAATTCTTCAGACCCCGAACGTATATATTTCAAGCCAATGTAAATTAATTCTACTGATGCAATAGAAATCACAACCGGAATCAGGGGAAGTGAGATTACAAACCTTAAAAGTACATAAGCTATTAAATCTCTTAAAACAAAATTGTTTAATAAAATCTTTTTCCAATTCCTCAGGAGATTCTCAGTGTCTAAAGTCATCCAAGGTTGAATAAAGTTCATTACTTGATAATTCCAAAATCAATTTATAAACAAAAATTAGGTTTTTGCCTTTAATACACTCTCAAATTTTGCCAAAAGAAATTCTTTACAGTTCTCTAATATTTTCCTCTTTTCAAGAGAGGATTCTGCTTTTTGATATTGAGATAGAATTTTGTTATACCCACGTAGTGATAGTTTTTTGACTAGAAACTTGTTGGAACTCTCAATTAAAACATGGTTAAGAACTGGATTTTTAATCTCAAAATCAACAAGATCAGTTACAATCATGCCACCACGGATTTTCTGATAATCTAGCATCCTCTGATGTAATAATGAAATATAAAACTCTGAATCTGGTAACACAGAGGTTTCATCTAGATTCAGTATCTTCATTACTTGATCATAATCCGACTTCTGCTTTCTAAATGATTTTTCAGAAAGTTTCCAATAACTGAGAATAAACCTAACACTGTCCTGTATCATTTTTGAAGGGGTTCCGCTCCTGTTTAAAATTTCTAAAATAGAATTGTTCTCGGAGTCATTAAATTTGAATCCAATATTTGGGGGATAGAGAGAGCTTTGAATAGAGATTCCTTGAGAGAGTAGTATATATCTCCCTAAAGGTTTAAGTTTCATTAGTAAACCTTTGGACTTTTTGTTTATTCGGAGTGACCTCAATTCCTTTATCTCTTTAAGTAAGACTCGATCCTCAATTTCTAACTCTGAAGCTTCAATCTTTAAGAATTGTCTTAGACTAAGCTTAGAGTATTCATGCCTCCAATTAATGAAATATCTCAGAGCAAAACGATCCAATAGATCCAATAATACCTTCTCATCTACTTGTTGAGATTCATCAATCAATAATGTGGGTAAAGCTCGAAAATCGATTTTGATAAAGGGTATCAAAGGTGTTTCAAGAGTCATTTTAAATTCCGAATTCGGAGAATGATTGTCCTGTTCAAATTTTGCACTAATCACAGAGTCTGATGATTTTAAATCACCTGTTGTCTCATTTTCTCTAATTTTTGGTTCAAGGACTATTTGATCCTCATTGACAGGCTGGTTGCTTGAACTAATATCTTGAATTTCAGTTGATTGTTCGATATATCGATGAAAGAATATAGCTACTTTGGATTGCAGCTCTAATAAGATAAATCTGAGGAATTTTGATGCATCATCTAATATTGTATTTTTGTTCCAACAAATTATGAATGAAAGAAGAGAACTATCTAGATCATCTTCAGATTGAAGTTGATATTTTAGAGATAACAAGGATTTCACATAAAAGTAAGTGATATTTAGTTCTACAGGAATCAGGCCTTTATTTGACAGGTCTATGATTAATTCCTCAGAACTCAAAAATTTGTTCAGATCAACTCTATAAGACCTTATGTTGCCTAAGATCATATCAATATATTCCCTACCTTGATTTGTTACTATCAACTCCTCTGTAACGTCAGTATAACCTTTTCTAATTTTTTCCACTAATCCTCGAGAGATGAGTCTGTTAAGAGCATGTTCATCACCTTTTTCATTCAGAACCAGCGATAATGGAGTACTTTTGCCCATCTCTTCAATTTTTGAAATTGCTGAACCAAGAAAAGTTTTCTTTGGTACAAGTTCTCTTAGCAGTTGCAACTCAATTTTAGTTGCTTCGTATTCTTCTAACAATCGAGAATATGTTATTTTGATACTATTATCTCCCTTAAGCTCAGATTCTATAAACAGAAGAATTTCATGGTTCTCAGTTGTAATTGGTTGTTCATCAACCTCATGCAATTCATCTAGTAACAATTCATCATCTTGGTTTGTAATTTGCTTCAAGGGTTTAGAGTGATTGAAAGACACTATCTGAAACTTATCAGACAAAGGTGATTTGTAATAATATCCAGAGTACATTCTTTTGAATTGATTTATGAACCATTGATTCTGGGGATAACTGAGAAGTTTAGGTTCTAAAACCAATAAAGGAAGATTAATGGGATGCAGGCGTGGGTTAACCGCACGAATTATAAACCTGGTCTGTGGGCTCAAATTTTTAACTAGCTGGAATGTCTCCCTATTTATCAATAGATTGGATATCAAGGGGTCTTCAATTATTAGGGTATCAAAGAGTATTCCCTTGACTTTTGCAAAAATGATGAATGTATAAAGTTGAAATAATGACTGAATAGGAGATTTATGGCTAAATTTTAGTAGAGGGAACCTAAATATTTCTGTTTCATATGAGGAATCTGAGTCAGGAGGGTTTAGAAATGTATAATTTTCAAAGTGTGAAAACGTTATCAAAATTTTATTCATCTCTTCATCATATCCTGAAAAGCCATTAAACTGTGTTTTATCCTCGAGTAATGAATCAAACCTTAATTTTGATAGGTTTGAAACGGAAAGAGTAGATGATTTAGCAGATTCAATAAGTAAAAGCAAATTTTCAGTCAGGTTATCCACATCAACTAACACTTCTAAGAACTTGCCAAATAAGGTGAGATCAAACCCTGCAGGTAATTTTTCCAATAGTTTAAAATAATCAGTCTTTAATAACTTAAAGTCAATTTCTTTAAATGGTAACTCGTTAGTTCCAACATATAAGACTCTCCCTGCATATCCAGAGAGGAACCTTTGGCACCACTCATCAAACTGCTCCTTCATGGCCAATGCAACCAAAGATTCTCCCTCAACTAAGGTATATTCTACCCCAGCAAGATTACAAACAAATGGTTCCATAAGAGGATCTGTAAGTGGTTTCAATCCACGGATGTCCAACATTTCTGAAAAATCTGCTGGAGGGAAATCGAAGAGTTTTCTAATTAAATCACTTAAATACCCAGGCTCTTCTGCTTCAATAAAACCAAATTTGTTGTCTAGGTAGAATGTTTTTGGGTTAATTGAAAGCATATCATCAGTACTTCTGTCGAGATTTGGATTTAATGAAAAGTGTGATGACCTGATTTTTGCTTTATACAAACCTTTGACTGCTAAATCTTGAATGGGAATCTCATCGGTTTTAGGATGTACCTGATGGTAGACTGCTACAAAGGCAAGCCTATGATTGTAACGAATGATCCGCAATTTCCAATTGTTCTCTTGTAAATATTTTAGAAGTTCAAAGAAAGAGTTGCTTTCTACCTCTTTGAATTTATCTGAAATCTTGGAATTAATGATTGTCAACTTCTCATCTTTTGTTTTCAGATTTCTTAGTTGTGGAATCTGATCCAATTTCTCTTTTTCATCTAATGTTTGATATGATATGCTAAAATTTGGTGGTTTAACAAGGTAAAATGAATAAACCATAGAATTATTATTTAAATCAATTTTCAGGTGATTTTTTCTAATCTTAGAAAAATTGGTTTCATAAGCTTGATAAGATTGCATCACATTTGTAAGAATTGAGTTATTTATTTAAGTGAGGGATTATCTCTTTCTAGGTGCTTGAATTACACTTGATTGCTTAATACGATTTCTTGAA
Organism: Candidatus Heimdallarchaeota archaeon; assembly: GCA_030149205.1. Taxonomy (GTDB): domain Archaea; phylum Asgardarchaeota; class Heimdallarchaeia; order Heimdallarchaeales; family Kariarchaeaceae; genus WAKA01. Next base: position 608,749 of record JASBSB010000006.1, read on the forward strand.
ATTTTGAAGTAGGTTCCCCAGGTTAAAATTAAAATTAATATCCCAATAATAGGGGTACCACTTCCGTTGCTAGAGTATATAAAGTTTAAAGGGTTGAATCCCCACCCAGACCCAGTTTGATTGGTTTTTAATACTGGAAAAGAGAGATCAATAGAGGTGAAACTTATATTTACTGCAGGACCAAACAAGAGAATCATTAGGTTGTTTTGTTCTTTAAGCTTCACATTTTCAAGGTTAAAAGTTAGAGAACCCGTTTTTCTATCAACGACATTTTGGGATTGTATTTCATTCAACGATATTTTAAGGGTTGATTTATCCAATAACCCCTGTGATCCAACCATAGTAACCTGAGTATGAATTGATACTTTTGCGATTTTCTGAATTGCTGTTACTGGGAGCATCCAATTGATTTCTTGAGAAGTCTCTGTAAAATAGATTGATTTCCCAAAAGTTACAGTGAAAAACGGGATATATTCCAGCTGTAATCTTGTTTGGGTTAAATCAACTGGGAGCTGCCCAGGAAGAAAGTAGGTGCCTGTTTTAATTGTAATACTGATATTAAGGTTAGAGCCCCCAATACCACCTCTTGTAAATTTGGCTTTCATACTGACAGGGATCTGACCTTTATGTTCACTGAAAGAAGAAAATAGAAATTTGTTTTGGAAATACAGCTGATTTTGTACAATGCTTGAATGCGGTATAGGTTGTACTTTCAATCGAACTTCGCTCCCAGTCAGAGTAAACACACGAAAGCTATTGAAAAGGGGTTCAATCTGTCCAAAATACAATTCCAAAATTCCAGTTTGATTACTTTTGATGGTTATATCGTAACTTAATATATCCTTGTACTCTACTGAGGTGTTCAAAATAAACCTCTCAAACACTAAGTTAGGACTCAAAACTGACTGATGAAAAACCTCCGTTTTTTTTGTGATGAAACTTATCTTTGAGTTCTGTTCGGAGTGAACAAAACTTGTACTCATAACGAGAAGAAGAACTAGAAGTCCACAGAATAATAAAGATCTCAATATACCACCTTCTTCGAAACAAAGTTAACCAGATACCCCAAGCTAACTGGAATTCCAATCTGAAGGATTATCCGGAGACTCAGTTTCACTTTTTCCATTCTGTCCTCCATGTTCTACATCACCCTGTTTAAATGATTAATCAATACATCAGGAACCCAGGAGAGCATTTGCCATCCATACATTTTAGGTGATGTTTGAAATGAGAATACAGAGTTTTGAAATTCTTTTTGAAAAGTTACCGTCCAGGGAAGACTAAGATTTTGATTTAATTCCTCTAATAAATCAATTATGAAGTGTTCTGTTAACAGATGAAATCTTTTGTCTGTGTCTAAGAGATCAACTTTACTAGTTTCTCTTGTAATTTCTTGTAAAGTATCAATTTTCTTTTGGTTTAGCTTTTGAAAATCAAGAAAATAAAGCCCAGGTAACCTGTAGATTGTTATGATTTCATGTTTGTTTGAAAGAAATCGTGTAAACTCCAATAACTCCTTCATCCTTTGGAGAGAAGTTGAGGTATATTCCCCAAAATACTTGTTTGAGAGCCTGAATTTCAAATTTTTAGTGCGATCTTCCACCAGCTCTCTAACTTTGCGCTCCAATCGAAGAGTTTCATCTATCTTCCGTTCCTCAAATTTTTCAATAAGATGCTTTTTGTAGGCTCTTATATCTTCAGGATCTGTGTCTGGCTCAATAAAATCCTCTAAGTTTAATCTGATAAATTCGTTTAATTTTGAAGAGGAATATTTTACCTTAATTTCCTCACTGAATTTTTCCAGTAGATATTCATAGTATTCTTCTTCATCACGAAAAGTGGAGTCAAAACTAAGATACTCAGATTTAATTAAGTCGAATAATTGAGGAATTACGACCACAGAGGACTTGGGAAGAATAGGGTATAATGATTGAACCATAGCTTGAAATTCATAGATTGAAAGATCTTGTGTGAATTCAATAAATTGAATATCAAGGTTTCCAATGATATTTTCTGGTGATTCTATCCCTAATTGTCCACATTTTTGGACAAAAATTTCCTCAGACTCCAACCAATAAATTTTGGGTAATTTCCCAATGTCATCCTTCAGACCAGCCTTGTTTATTTGATACAACGAACTCAAAATTGAGATATTTACATACTCATCTCCAAGGAAAATTTGATTGTATCTTAAGGTGTCAGAGTTAATCTGCCCTGAGAGTTTAAATGAGATAAAGCCCTCCCTCAATCTACTCACAAGCTCAGATTTGTGCGAACTTGGATCAAAAATTATCTTTCCACCATCTTTATCCCAAGAAACAACATAGAAACTATCATTTACCCAAAGGAATGATACTCTCCATGATCGCTTTCCAGTGATTGAAGAAACAAATTCTTTCAAGAGATCCTGTCCTTGTTCAATGATAACCAGATCTGAATCCCCTCCCACGGTCAAGTTATTTTGACCAATATACATAGGATTGTTCCCGAAGGGTTTGTAGATAAAAGTCATGCTGGCCTCTGAAGGAATTTCATTTGGAACAAGGGAAATTGAAAATGAGGATCTGTTTGACCAACCAGGTTTCAAAAGCTCAATAATATCCTTTCCAAAAAAATTTTTCAAAGTCCCTTCAGTAGGTGAGTCAGGAGTAAATCTGGCTTCTCGATTTTGGAGGATGTAGGCTGACAAATAGAGATATGAAACCGTTAAATTTGGAGAGTTTGAGTAATACAATATCTTCTGATTGTCATTAAGCACTTTTGCAATTTGCTCTGGGATAATATTCTGGACACTCACTGATCTCGAATGGAGGGAAGAGTAGGTGGTTGTCATGTTTTGATACTCCCGCAGTGTGTGTTAAGTAAAAATTTCCGTACTTTCTGATTGAAGTCTTTACTCATTAAGGAGTGAAGTGTTAGTTTATCATAAAAAATAGGATGAACTTGAAAGTTAGATTTGGTTATATCATGTATACACTTTGAACAACTTAAATCAAATTTATCTGTAATTTCTGATTGTATTAATTGAGTAGGAAATTTTGTATCAAGTGAATCCAAAAGAGTATTGGAGGGAGAATCTAAAGTATAACCAAATTTGTAAACCGATTTCTGATTTATAATTTCAACTTTTAATGCTTTGTTGCTTTGGAAAATCAAATCTGAATTGTTATATTTTTCAGATGTTTCCAATTTTACATCACTGATCCTTTTGATAGGTTTTTGTTTTTCAGTTTGTATAAGTTTGATAACCTTGGATACTTCCTGTGATCTTGAACTCTTCTGAAACCTGTTTGATTCAGAGTCTTTTAGGATTTCTTGCTTGCTCCACCCATCAAATACCACCTCTGGAGAACTTTTAGTAAATTTACAAGATTTAATGAAATCTTTGACAGAATCAAATGCCTGTTGTAACCTAACTATTTTCTTGTATACCTGTTGTACTAATCCTTCACTAGGGTCTCTATTTAAAACTGCTGCAATAAATTGAATTTTAGAAGGTAACTCATGTCCCAGTAATACCTCTAACAAACCCAGGATTGCAAGCGTTTCAGAATTAGCAACATCACCTTTCAATTCAAATCCATACTGTTTCTGTATTGATTGTGTCGCTTTGATTGCATCATTTAATGATATACCTTTAGGGAGCTCAAACCTAAGCTTATAGATTATTTCCTTAGCTTTTAATTTGTTAGATCTCTGTTTAAACTTCTTTTTCTTCTGTGGAGTTGAGACAGAAAGAATCCCAAATGACTCTAACTCATATTTTGTTTTCATTAGACCCTTTGATGTAAGATTCAATGAATTCTTAAGATCAGAATCAATTGAATCAGGGATTTTATATCCATGGCGTTTCAGGTAACAAGAACAGAGTATATGGTATAGATATGGTGCTATACTATTAACTCTAATTCCATCTGGTTTGGTTTCCAAAAATTCTAAGAACGATTCATGTAAAGATTGCTTATAATCTTCCGCAACTGTCCTCAGACAGTATGGAATCTTCTTAAGGTTCGCCTCAACTTTCTTTGTCTGTACTATATTTCTAGATGACTCAGAGTTAGACTCAGCAATTATGATCCTTTTCGCAAATCCTAACCCCCCCAATTTTATCAGAGTTTTGTATTCCTGAGGATTTAATCCAGTTCTTTGCTTTTCTGGCATAAGCTTTGCTGATGTGGGCTGATTTGCAATATATGTCACATCAAATGAGTATTGTTGTTGATAGAGGGCCTTTTGAGTACCATACATCAACTCTATCTCTGCTAATTCTCTTAGATCTTCTAAATACAAATCTTCCAATGTTTTCTCTTTCTTTGGTTCATCTCTCCCTAAATCATAATACTTAGAGATTTCTTGATAAGATTCCGGTTCTTCTATTGAAAAATCAAATGTATGATTTGATAGTTTTTCTATGCTACTTGCCATAAATAGTTATTCTCCTTCCCCCCTCCCATCATGATGGTAAATCTAAGGAAATTTGTGAAATTTGTGAATAGAAAGTTCAGAAGTTTAAATAGCAATATCTAAAAATAGTCTAGTAACACTGAAATTATTAACTTGATAATTTGTCTAAATTTGACGAAAATTTAAAACCAAAAGACTTCCTAAATTTAAATCGATGAAAAAATACTCACTCAAGTCATATACACAAAAAATTTGTCATTATGCTTTATCAAGAAGAAGTGAAAAAAATTTGTCAATTAATTTGTCCAATTTTCCCAAAATTTAATAGTGAATCTCAAAGTTATTCAACTGATTTTTTATGTCGTATTTTAGTAATACCAAAAATAATTTAGAAGCTACACCAATAAATTAAACTGAGACCTCAGTTTCATCATCATCAAAATCAAAATCAACGAGAGGAATATTTGCCTGAGAAAAGAAGGGACTTCTTTCAATCTCTTGTCCCATATGATTAAGTAGGGGCTTGGTTTTGTCATTAATGGCGTCCTCGACATTTTTCTCAAAATCCATGACTGCCTGAATATCACCAGGATCCACTATTCCATAACTTGTTAGACAATACTCACTCACACTAGGAGGCAACCAACCACAATCTACTAAGGTCATTTTTCGAGTAACTGCACCTGTTGCAGCACGTTTTGTTTTCTTTAGACTGAATCTTAGATCAGACGCATGCGAGACTGTATCACCACCAACTGGAACTTCCTTTGGTCCCATCATTGCCCCACCAATATTCGCAATTACCTGATTAGTGTAACATGCCAAGATCTCATAGGATTGAGCCAAGGTTTTAAGTTTAAACAAAACCTGTCCTAACAGACTTTGTCTCTTTCCCATAAATTTTAGTCCATCTCCAGATACCATCTTAAACTCGTTTTTAAAGGGCTGTATGATAGAATCCACTATGATAAGGCCAATATCTCTCTCTAGAATAAAATCATCTAAGGTGTTTAAATGTGTAAGGAGATCTGATCCTGTTCTCAAAACTCTTGGACTAATGTAATACATCTTCTTGTGAAAATCTTCTTCTGTCAATCCCCAGTATAATCCACTTTTTAGAATTCTCTGTACTGAATATGCACCTTCAGTATCTAGATACAAGACAGATTGTCCCCAACCACCTTTCTCCTTTGGTAGCATAACTCTGACTGCAAGATCATACATCCACTGTGTTTTGCCCGTCTGTGCCTTTCCAAAAAACTCAACCAGGGACCCAGTTCTAAAACCCACACCTGCTCCATCGTTTAGATTTTTGTTCAGTTCAATAACTCGAGTCTCTAGGTATCTCCTGTTTTTCGTAAGCTCTATCTGATCCTCAAAAGATTGTATAGGATTCCCTTCACTTGCAACAACCAGCTTATGTTCTGCAAGCTTCTTGGCAACCTTCTCAGAAATATTTGGAATCAGTCCAAAGTCAGCCATCGTCATGTTCTCAATCGCAGCAAAATTTTCTAACCCCTCTCTCTTGAATGACTTCAGTACCTTTGTACAGGTAGTGGGTGTTAAGATACCTGCTTTTTTAATCTCCTCAACAAAGTCTTCAATATGAGGTCGTTTTGTGAAAATTGTGCCTTTATACTCAAAGTGAGTCTTCGGGTTAAATTTTTTCTTCTTTGCCATATTGACTCTAAGAACATCTTACAATTTTTGTATATAAAGAAAAAATTAGAAGGTTCAATTTACTTTAGAATCATCGAAAGGTATAACTTAGAGAACCACCAATTTTTAACCCTAATCCAACAATGTTTAAAAAACAGATTTCTGTGAGTTAAACATGAGCAGGTCAAAATCAGCTCCGAATATTATTTTACGATGGCTTTGGATGATAATTCTAGGCTACTGGATTACTGGTCTAGTGTATTTTGTTGCACAGATTTTATTCTTCATTGTCATAACAAATAAACTCTCTATGAGTTTGATGGATAAGTTAGATTGGACATTAACCCTAAGAGATACGGGAGGTAAACCATTAGGGATGAAGTCTAAAAATAGTATGTTGATCAGATGGATTTACTTTATATTTGTTGGAAATTGGGTAGGGGGAATAGCTGTGATGATAGCAGCGATTCTAGCTCTAACTTTCATTGGAATGAAATGGTCTGATAACATAATGAAAAACATCGCATACTACACAACCTTGGCATAGTAGAGAACAAAAATTTATTTTGAGAAATAATCCCTATAAATTATGAAATATAATAATTTTTAGCATAAGAAAATTAAAACGGTAGACCATCCTCCCCACATTACCAAACAAGCACCTCCGCCTCCCCAGCCACCTGAGCCTTGAGGGACAAAATACACAGGAGGATAGAGATAATAAGTTAAATCTACGTTAGACCACTTCCACATAAAGTAACCTCTCCCATCACCCATAGTATAGAAGTAACTACCAAACTCAAGATAGATATCTCCTCCCTGTTCATAATAAAATTTATAGGTATCACGCCCTAGGCAGGTGAATTCAAAATAATTTCCTGTGGGTTTTTTGAATTCTTGAACAAGTTTTCCTTCCACATTATAGTGATTCAGACAGTTTTTAACCTCAACTTGAAGGTCTCTAAATGCAGTAGTTCTTGTTATATAAGTTCTGGTCAGAGCATTGCTACTTATTGGTAATAGCAATGCAAGAAGAACAGAAACAGCAAAAATGAAGTAAATTTTATTCTTTGATTTTGCCATACACGATGTGTGAAATACATATATATATATATCGTAGTCATAAGCTTTTTTGTGTCAACTTTTGCTAGGATATTTGTATTAAGTTTCTTCATCTTAAACTTTACACAACCTTCTTCTGCAATATCATACTCCTATTTCAACAGTTACGTTTTATCACCAATCTCCTTGGAGGTTTTTCCTCAACAAGCACTGGGATTGAAACAGTCGTCAAACATAACTGGGTTTTTCAAAGGCGTCACAAGGAGTTCCTTTGACAATGGGACTCATATCTTGCAGAGAGATTCCACATTCATCTCAGATTTAAATTTAACCTTTCCTGTGGGCGTCATGATAAATAACTCTTACAGCTTTAACTTTAGTCAATTGTTAAACAAAAATTTTAGGATATATTCAAGAACAGCAACCTTCTTACCGGTTTCTCTAGATTTAACCTTCTTCAGAGTCACACAAAACAACCTTTCAGCTTTGTTTCCCGTTACTATCAACTTCCCATTCCCCTGGAGTAATAACAAATCGTGCTTTTCTATTGATAATACTGGGGTCAAAAATGCATACGTTTGTGATCAGGTCTTCCAGACAGAATTATATAACCTTACAGTTCAAGGTGGAAATTTGATTTTTGCTAAAGATACAACAAGTAGAAGAGTGAATTTTGGATCAGCATTTTTACTGGCACTTATTCCATTGGTGCTAATTAAGAGAAAGAAATTGATTAAATCATTATAATTTTTTAACAGAACAAAGTCACAAAAGTTGACCATCTCCCACATTACCCTGCAGCCGTCTCCGCTTCCCCAGCCATCTGAACCTGTGAAACAAAATATAAACAGGAGGGATAGAAATATTAAGTTAGATCAACGGATAGATATTCCCACATATAAGTTTTGGTCAGAGTATTACCACCTATAGGTAAAAGTAATACTCAAACAACATAAACTCCAAACATAATAAATATAATAAAACGGTTTATCTTATGTTAAATTATTCAGTTTGTGTGGAATAAATAAATAGAGGCTTATTGATGAGTTCGCAAGGGTTAGAATTTTTATCCAGAACAGATATCAAGAAGCCTTTCGAGATAGTTTTGTCGAGAATTATTAAAATAGAGATGTTTTAAAATATTAGTCTAAGTGTTGGAAAGAACATTTTATATTTTGATTGTTTCTTTTGGGGTTCTGTCAGTTATCTAGTCGATTCAGCCAGTTATGACAGTATTCAGCTACCTCCTCCCATCCATCTTGGGCAATTATCCAATGACATCTATTCTCAAATACCTTGTATTCTGTAAGCTTTGTTGAATTTTTGTATTTTCGAAAATTAACCCTATTTAATTTTGCAGGGATGATTTTGTCCTTGGAACCAGCAATCAATAATAATGGAGCTCTGTTTTCGTTTTTGAAATTTATTTTTGTTGTGCTTGTGAAATCAGCAAACGCAGCCTGAAAGAAAATTTTTCCAGATTCAGGAACAACATAGTCCTGATAGACCTGGATCTGTTGTTCTTTGCTCAAAAGATGTACAAATGCATAGTTAAACTGATTTTGTGTGATATGAACAACTTTTTTTCTGTTAAAGGGATTTTTTAGAATTGGAAAATTAGCCCGAAGTACCGAAAAATATTTTATGGGGGTTACACCTTTTGGTGGTGCAGAATCTATGGCTATCCCAGCTTTTCCGTATCCCCTATCAAGAAGCATCTGCACAAACAGTCCACCAAAAGAGTGTCCAATCAAAAATGGTTGGGTCTCTAAATCCTCTAATAATTCCTGATAATGATTCACAATTTCAGTAATTCCCAATTTCGCTAATCTGGCATCTGGGCTGGTATTTAATTCTTCAACTGTTTTGTTTTTATATGGCCAATCTGGTGTTATACAATTGTATCCTTGTTGCTCAAAAAATGATTTGAACAAATTCCAGCATTTTGAGTTGACCCATGCTCCATGGATAAACATAATAGTTTTAACTTCTGACATCATAGCTTCAATATAAAATAAATAGTTAAAGTTACCTAGTGTCATGAGGAAAAAGAGTAAATTTAACTTAGTAGTCAAAAAATGCTTTCAATAAACACTTAATTATTGATAAGTAAAACATCCTAAAGGATAAATTACAACTAAAACTCTTAGGGGTACGATATATATTCGCACTTTTATTTATGAATGCACATTATAAGTGAAACAATTCCTCGATTCTGTGTACATTTTCAATCTATTAGTTTTATAAGAAAAACTCATAAAGAGTAAACTATTCAATTCTTAACATATTATTTTTTCTCTTACTCAAAGTTAATTCAATGGAAGTATATCATTAGGATTGTCCATCAACTCTTTTACAAAACCACTTTTTAAGACTCTAAGTAAACTTCTAAGTCAGAGTAATATTATCTAGGCTTATTATTTTATAATTTCAATGGTCTTCTACTCAAATTATCTCCAAAATCGAATAATAGTCTCTGTAGTTTTAAATTTTCAAACTTTAAATTTTTGAAATTTTAAAGAAATTGTTAGTGGTATTTTGTTTTTAATTTCATTTGGGAGTTCCCAAAATCCATCCTGTTTTTTCATTGAAGGAAACCTTTGGTAAAAACTCTTATTGGATTCTTTGATATCGATCAAAACCAAATTACAATCAAGCTGGCTCTGAATGATTTCACTGATTGAATGAGGCCATTCAAAATGTGTTTTATTGGTTAAGGTTTTTGATTTATCATCGTGTGAATAGGTGAACTCCTCTTCGAACTTTAAAGGAGTTCCTTGATTAAAATAATCATAAGTTATGACCAAATTCCCTTCGGCATCTTCATCAAAAATATCAGACAGAGGATGTGAATCCTTAATGAAAAAGATACCACCAGGTTTCAATAAGAAATTAATGGTTTTAGCCCAACTTTTTAAATTATGTAACCAAGGTAAAGCCCCAACAGAGGTAAAGACAATATCGAATTTGTGTTTTAACTCCTCCATTCTCTGGAGCTCGTAAACATCTGATTCAATAAATTTAGTATCTAAGTTTAATTCTTTTGCAAGAGATTTTGCTAAATCTATCGCTGTTTCAGAGAAATCTACACCTGTTGCATTTGCTCCTAATCTGGTGAACGACATCGTATCTAATCCAAAATGACATTGAAGGTGAACCAAAGTTTTTCCCTTAACATCCCCCAATTCATTGTGTTCATTCGATTGAAAACTCAATCCTCCACGTTTAAATCCCTCGAGATCATAGCTTTTTGCAATTTTATGGTGCTCTACCCGCTCGTTCCAATTTAACTTGTTTATTTCTTTATAATCATTCAAATTAAGTAGAAATACTTTAAGGACTTATAATTTATGTTATTAGACTCACCTTTTATTTTTTTATTTGTTTTTGTTATTTAGGTTTCTTTTCAAGACCTTCTGTATATCTATTTCAGATTATTACATTTTCAATCACATTGCTTTTATTACACAACAAAGGTATATTCTGTCTTGAATTCATTGTTTATCTATTTTCAAAAAATGAGTAGTAATCCAAAATTGAAATTAAATTGATTGTCCATATCTTTTAAAAAAATTTCAAATTGCTCCGACACTTTTAAAAGTGATGAAAAATAAATGTGTGTGTGGAGGTAATTGTTTCTCAAGAGAAATGTCCATTGTGCGGATCCTCATTAGATCAAGATATATGTTTGAGTTGTTTAACCACTCAATCAACCTGTATTCTATGCTTTGAGTCATTTGATGAGAGAGATAGAATCATTCGATGTACAAAGTGTAATTACTTAGGACATTATGAAAGAATGGATTCATGGCTTAAAGAGAACAAACAATGCCCTGTCTGTCGAACATCAATCGGTTCTAATATATTTGTTGAGTTTAGTCCTAGTTCTGAAAATTTTCAAGAATTGGTAGACCTAAGACACAAGAGCGTTCTTGAAAAGGAAAAAATTTTTGAAAGGTTTAATTTCAGGTTGCCATATTATGACTTTCAAAGTAAATTACTTGCTGAGATTGAGAATGATCTGAAGAGTAATCAACGCTATCTGTTAATTTCACCCCCTGGATCAGGAAAGACAATAATTGGGTTAGCCTTAGCTCAGAGATTAGGAGTTCACACATTGATTCTAACCCCCAATCTTGCAGTCTTGGGGAGTTGGTTGGATATATCAAAGTTATTCTTAGAAAAGGATGAAGAGGCTCTTTCAACCAAAGTGGTAGGTCAAGATGCGGGTGAGCTTACTCCAATTACAATTCTCACTTATCAAAAATTGAACTCAGACTTTAGATTAAGTAAAGAATTCAACACCTCTGGTGAGACAAATCTAAATGTAATTCACGATTCCAAACACCTGAAAAATGGTAAAAAGAAGGAGCTTAAGAGTGAACTAAGTCAAGAGAATCTAAAAAGAGAAGACTTAACCAACGGGTTTAGGATGTATCCAAAAACTCTGGTTGAGCGGTTAAAGAACCATAAAATTCAACTCATCATAGCAGATGAGGCACATAGATTGACGGGACAGTGGGGAAAAGATTTAGATGATTTAGTAGAGTTATTCCCCGATGCAAAAATAGTTGGCTTGACGGCTACACCTCCGTTGAATGGAAGGGGTGTCTTCGAAACAGTTTTTACTCAGACCGTACGAGAGATCCCTTTACCTCCATTGGTCAGAGCTGGAATTGTTGCACCTTACAGAGACCTTGTTCATTTTATAGATATTCCAGATGAAAAGGCCATAATTGAACGTTTTAGTATATTGTCAGATGAGGGGCGTAATCTTGCCCTTAAAATATCTAGAAGGACAAAATACAAAAACTTGGTAAAAAATAGCCAACAAGAATCTGAATTATCTTTCCTAGACTACTTATATTTTCGAGGGATATTGGAAATTTACGTTAAACCTTGGGACCTAAAATTTAATCCAAATCTTGATTGGAATAATTTCTCAATTGAAGTGGGTAAACTGAAAACATCGAAGTGGATGCTCAGAGAAATTCTGACAGTGGTCAATCTTGAAATCTCATCAATGAGAAATAATTTCAGAGGATTGGTTATCTTTGATAATGAAACTGGAAACCAAGTTTTATCTAGAACTGGAATGGGGGGAGCTATAGGGTTGTTTGAAGCATTGGTAACGGAGCCAAAAACTGATTCTATGAACCCGGTGTTCGTCACAGGAAAGTCACTCCTAGTTGATGATGATTTCGTTAACACCTTCTTAGAAGAGGCTGAAAGTTGGCGTAAGGAACATTCAAAAACCTTTGAAATACAGACGAAATTACCTTCTCATTCTAAATTTTCGGTGATAACCGGAACTGGTCCAGATTGGACAACTGAGACCCAAACAAGAATTGTGACATATCTTTTTGAGAAAGGAGCAACGAAACTTTTAGTAGGAACTCGCCATCTCTTAGGTGAGGGATGGGATAGTAGAAAACTCAATACTCTCTTCGATTTAACCTTTACACCAAACTATGCCTCGGTTAATCAAATAAAAGGAAGAGCATTTCGTAAGGATCCTGATGACTCGAGCAAGGTATCTAATATCTGGGAGTTTGTTATTTCACCCAAGGTATACAGGATTGAATATTCAAAATATTTTAGTGATAGTCACCATAAACTGTTTAACTATTTTAGAAAACGCCACAAGAATTATTTTGGTATTAGCGATGACGGAATAATTAGAAATGGACTTAAAAAGTTTCATTCTAGCCTTAGGGATAATCTTCCTAAAAATATAAACTCAGAAGATACGATTTATGCATTATCCCTTAATTATGATGGAATAAACTCAGCAATGACTGAAAGGGTGTTTAATAGAACAAGAGCCAATATTCTTTGGAAAGTAGGGTCAGATATAGGTGTATTAACGAACTCATATTTAATACCCATGGATCCAGAATTTATTGGTGATGCAAACCCTCTGGAAATGAACGATCTTAAGGAAGGTTTGAATTTAGTTTTATCGCATATTTTCACAGAACATTGGAGTTTTAGAGAAAAGCTACTGGAATGGGGTTTTGAAGACAATAACTTAGTCCTCCATTTTGAGGCGGGAGATGACCCAACCGTTATTAATTCCATCTTGGAATTTCTGAATTCTTCTGATCATCAAAGCTTTGCATTATTAACTATCAATGGCGTTAAATACAAAACAAATTTGGCTAAGATTTCAAACACAAGGTACAAGCTTAGCAAACTAAAAACTTGGTATAACAGACAGATTGAGAAAAAGAGAGGAATTTTGAAAATTATTTTTAAGATACTCTATTATACAACAAATAAATTGACCGTTATATATCCACCAAAAATTATAAAAGAAAATTCAATTGTATTTCCATTTCCTGATGCTTTAAATGAAAGTTACTTTACAGAGGCTACTTCAAGGTTTAACGAGCCAAGATTAGATGATAAGAAGGATGAATTTTATTCTATTAGATTGATGAAAAAAGTATGGTTATCCAATGTTGGTAAGGTATGGACAAATTTCTTAGGCAGGGTTGAGGTAGAGACCAGATTTACTGATCTCAAAGATGAATGATTACATACCTTAAGGCATTAGTTCACCAATCACAACAAATCTTTTACGATTACCAGCCTTAACAGAAACTATATCTACTGAGTAATTAGATCCAAACAAATTAACCGAATCATTAGCGATAAAAGATTTATGTACCATCAGGGTTACAACTGGAATCCTATGTTTACATCCTTCTCTGATGTACTTTCTTATAAATTCCATGCCATCATCTCCTGAAAATAACTCTGAGTTTGTTCCTTTAAACCCCCTCTTTTTCTTACTGGTATATCCAGGTCTATCGTTGGGATAAAATGGGGGGTAGGTAACAGCCACTTGAATCTTTGAAATTTGCTCAGGTGTTAGCACTGATTCAATGATACCACCTTGACTAGCTAGAATTGTAATCTGAGATTCTAGCTTGTTTAGCTTAATATTATTATTCCCAAAGTTTAATGACTGCTGGTCAATTTCAGTAGCAATCACTTGTTTACCCTGTTTTGCAAGGATTAATGCCAGTAAAGCAGATGCACCAGTACCTAGATCGAGATAGGTGTTATAATCAGGAAACTTCTTTATTAAATAGGCAAGATACGTATTTCTTACACAAACGCTTGGGACTAGATTTCCGAATGGAATAATCAATTTGAGTTTATACAGAAGGTATAAAATAGCTTTGTTGTATTCAAGGAGAGCATGGGGGTTGCCTAATTCAAGCTTTCCATCAGTTGCATACGAATTTAGAGGTTCCCAAACCTCGAGACATTCCTTAATGGTTTTACATCCAAGTGAGGCATCTAAAAATTCATTGTTTGTCATCTATGCTTCTCTCAATCTTCTCCCATTCTTTGTTCCAGTCCCAGTTTTCGAAGGAGTCAAATTGATATGGTTCCTTATTGGGATAGACAAAAAACTCTTTGACCTTCAGATATGATACGTCCCCCAAAGCATCAACTAACCCCATAATCAGACTCTTTTTGCTTTCTTGTGCCTTCTTCAACAACTCTTCTAAATCTGAGACCTCAATGGAAGAACCCTCCTTTAAGGGACGAATGTAATGTTTTGCACTTGCAGTTGAGATTTTTGATCCTCTTGGATACAATCTAAAGAAGAATGTAGATCCTGCTCCTTGATTGAGCACATGATTCCTATTCCTCAAATCTTTATACACTATATATCTTACAGAAAATGACTCTTGGGTTTGTGAAAACATCTCAAACAGCTCTGGTTCCCTTAATGGGAGATTCAATGAGGAAAGTGGCTCAATCTTCTGTTTCTCGGTGAGATACAAAACCTCATAAGCTGATAACCTGAGGCCTCCTCCTCTTTGTGGCGTCCCATAAGATCCTAAATTATAAAGGCTAATCGCCTGTTCTCCTATGGCTGTACCTCCATCATTATCTACCAGAACGGGTATACTCATCAAAAAAACTAGTTATTGTCATTAAAAAAACTTTCAGAAACAAAACTTAACTTTCTTCTTCCTCAGTCTTTGATTTTCCAAACTTTTTGGAAAAGTTCGTGCTAAAATTCTTCCCAATTTCTTTGGCATCACTTACCCCTTTCCCCATATCCTTGATGACATGATCTTTCGTTGCCGAAAATTTGTCCTTTAAGGTATCTGTATCAATTGATTCGACAAAGCCTTTGGCTTGATCACCCAGATCACTGACAAAACCATTAATTGATTCCATGTTAAATGCGTCTGAAGACTTGATTTTCTCAAGTAAGTCCTTTGTCTTTCCATCTAAATCAAAATTTTGAGAGGCCTTTAGAGCAGAATCAGCAATGGATTTGGGACTGATCCCTCTAGATCCAAGAGTTTTTTCCAATAAAAGTGATAATGCCAGAAGCTTTGGACTGGTTACTGGAAGATTCATCCAAGAGTCACCAAAACCTTTCTTCATTTTAGAATCTATACTTTTTTTGATAGAATTAACATCAAACCCCTTTCCTGTTTTCAGGTCATTAATCATAAAATCCATAAGGTTCGCCATGGCAAAGCTCTTTACTGCTTTGTCAATATTATCCTTGAAACTCATAATTACATAATAGTACGATAATAATTAATACTTGTCAAATGGATATTGATAATTTAACAACTTTTTCGAAAAATCTCGATAAAATTCCTTCAAATAAGATTAGAGATGATTCTTCAAAATTTTTAAGTACATTTGTGTTTTAATCCTTCATTCTTGTCAACATATTTAACTTATTGCAGATTACATCCATTAAGAATATGGGAACCAATTATGAACAAATCCCTTTGGATTACACCCCAACCACACCGGAGGAGCTTAAGTTAAGCTCAGAACAATTTTATCAGATTATGAAAACCAGGAGAAGTGTCCGAAAATTTAGTCCTAAGAATGTTCCTTTCGAGGTAATACAAAACATCATAAAAACAGCTGGTTCTGCACCCAGTGGTGCAAACAAACAGCCTTGGACATTTGTTGTGGTTAAAGACCAAAACGTAAAATCTGAGATCAGGGTGGCTGCCGAGTTGGAGGAAAAGATTTCCTATACTGGAAGGATGTCAGAACAGTGGCTAAAAGACCTTTCCCCATTAGGGACTGACTGGCATAAACCTTTCTTAGAAATAGCACCATATCTCATTGTAGTCTTCAAGCAGAGTTATAGAATCGATGAAAATGGTGAGAAAAAATCAAATTATTATGTAAATGAATCTGTGGGTATAGCGATTGGAATGTTGATTACAGCAATTCATCAGGCTGGATTAGTGACTCTTACGCATACACCAAGTCCTATGAACTTCTTGAAACAAGTTCTCAAGAGACCTGACAACGAAAAACCTGTGTTAATCTTACCTGTGGGTTACCCAGCAGAAGATGCCACAGTCCCAAAAATTACAAAAAAATCACTTGATGAGATAATGGTTGTAATTTAGACCTATTCCATAAATTAATTTCGAAAAACAAGAGAAATTTTATATGAAGAATAATCACAGACAAGTAGGTGCCAATGCACCATCGGGCTTGTAACTCAGTCTGGTTAGAGTGGTCGGCTCATAAGTTCATGAGATACCGATTCGTCCGGGGTTCAAATCCCTGCAGGCCCATACCTAAAATTAATAGTTGATTCAAATAATTGAAAAACAGCTTGAAAATAAAAACTAAGAAAGTCTAGGAACACTCCCTTCGAGAAATCTTCAATTATTACATGAAATTCATGTTAGGGTAAAACTATAAATATAGTCAAAGTAAATATAACCTGAATGTATAAAGACGTTCTCGGGTCAAACATAACCTTTGGAGCTGTTATATTAATCATTATAATCTTGGGTACTACCCTAATTTCACCTTATATTAATTTAACAGATAATTTCAGCTCTAAGAGAGAGTTCTATCCAATCGAAATTGCTTTTTCCTCAAATGGGGATAAGTTGGCTATATTTACTCAAAATTGGGAGATAGAGATATTTGATGTAACCACAGGAAAGCTAGTCCAAAAAATTAATCCGGTTGTTAAGTATGATATTAACATGCAGTGGTCACCTCAGGGAAATCTTTTAGCCATTTCCGGAATAAATTATTACGATGATGGTGCAATGATTTTACAAATATATGATTTCAAAATTCAATCATGGGTGGTATCTCATAAATTTACAGAACCAGTTGATACATACCACTCATACAACAAACGAACTCTGCAATGGTCAAATGATCAAAAGTATTTATTGCTACAGAAAGAAAGTGTCTTGAACAAAATTGAACCGAGTGAAAAATTCTACAATCACTCATTTGTAATATTTCAAACATCCTCCTGGAATATAATCCAGACAAGCTTCATAAACACCTCTAGTAACAGACCAACCATTCTCCCTAATTCCGATCTTTCACTAGTTGTTATACCAAAATTTGATTGGAAAGGAAATTCATCTGTGTGGGATATAAAATTGGAAAAGGTAAGATATGAAATTATTGGTAGAAAGGTATTAAAGTGGAAAAATGAATCTGTTTTACTTCTTGGAACTAGGAGCTATTATACAAATATGAGTTTTATTTACACAAATTTCAGTGGAAAAAATGTGACTGAGGTGAAAATTAATGGATCATTTCCGTTTTCCAATCTAATAGTAAGTTTTGATGGCAAATATGCCACCTCTCCATTGAGTTGGGAATTTAATACAATTTGGAACATCCCCCAAGCATCAATGGTCTATACTTTTCAACAGATTGGTCAAGACTGGCCGTCTTTTGCTTGCACCCCAAAGAAATGCCCTATTAGTCTCTTATATTTCTGGAGTGATTATTCCAATATTCTCGCACACACATTGTTTTTTAGAGGTAATAACACATATCAATTAAAAATATTTGACGTCAATAAGACTCAGTACATATCGACCATTAACTAAACGTAGTCTCAGTAATAATTTCATTCCTTTTGTTGTTTAGCAACATTGTAGTAAATACTCAAGCTTGTAATTTTTGTTTCAGTTGGTATTGGAGGTAAATTAAAGCGAAAAATGAAAACTATTGATTTTCTCATTTTACACAATTACAAGAATTTCTTGATAATGTATGTTCAGAGTCTGTGATCCGCCCATAGATACAGATAGTAAGAAAGAAACCACAAAGGCAGGAATCCAAATACTAAAAGCAAGATAGAAAGCTGTGGGGTGAATAACAGAGAGGCACCCAACATGAAATAAACAGATATTTTGCTTCCATGAAACATAGCATGAAACCATTTGTACTTTTCTGAGTCTTGAAACCAGAATATCACGATGGATATGATCAGAAACATTGGTAAAACTAACAGGGTAGCAAATGAGTGAAGTCTTAGTATGGTTGCTTCAAATATGAAATAATTAATTAGAGTGAAGAACCCAACACTTTCAATAAGAATAAGTGTTTTATTAATCCCAAATCTAACGGGAAAGGTGTTTACGTTTCCAATTTTATCTTTTTTAAAATCTCTTAGGTCTCCTGCAATATGTGAATACAAATCTAAGAATCCTACAAATAGAGCAACTAAAACATCAGCCTCAGTCAAATGGAAATAGGATGCAACAACCAGATAAAATGTCACACCTGAGAGCAGTCTAAAGAGATAGGTCAACAGCATCCTCTTCTTCTTTTTAAGATACCCATAGAGTAAGCCAGAGAGTATCATCGAGTAAAGTAGGCCCCCAGTAACTGCAGATCTTTGGAATGCAATTACGTTCATAATTAACAGGAGAGATAATGAGGACATTAGTACAAAATTTGGGCTGATATGATGATTTGTAAATAATCTATCTCGATTCATCTTCTGATCATCCAATCTATGCCAATAATCATTCAGACCAAATAGGAAGGGCATTAAGAGAAAAACCATCAGCCAAACTAATAGAAAATCCGATAAAGTGGGAAAGATGTGCTTTAACCCAAGAACTAAAACTATAATACTTATCTGATGAATTATGTGAAAGGGTCTAACAAGCAGGATACTGTTTCTCATGATAGAAAAATCAAATTTTTGTAAATTTTCTGGGAGTAAAGTAAGATGCAATTTACAAAATAGAACAAACTTTCGTATTTAAATAAAACAAGAAGCAATGTAAAAAGAGGAAGATCTTTCATGGTAGGTATAGCAATTCAGTTGAAATTATAGCTATATTCTTATAAATTTACTAATTAAATTGACCTATGGACAGTTTAACTGGAACAGCTAAAACAATATTTGACGAAATTTTTGATGAGATTGATGAGGAGATCAAAGAGGCTCTAGATCCATATTTTAAGGAAAATGTTCTTGAAAATCTCATTAACAGCATCCAAAAGGATGTTAAGGAGGAGATAATTGAGGTGATCAAAAAACACTATTCAGAAGACATGAAAGCTGTACACAAATTAATTTTAGGAGAAAAGGCTTCAAGAATTGTTACTTTCAAAGCAAAGGAATACATTCAAACCCTTGTTGGAGACGTCTTAAAGCACTCCTTTGATGTCATAGATGAGTTAAGGAATGAGATTATTGGAGAAGTGTTTGAGGAAACAGAGTAAACTCATGTCTATAACAGTTGAAGAGTCAAGTTAGGACAGCAATGGATATCCATAAATTTAGTGAATCTAACAAATGATTGCTTGAATTTAACAGAACATTCCCTGCAAGCAGGAAATAAACAGATCACTTATTATCTAAATAGAAAAGTTAGGAGCAAAAAGAGATGGTACCTAAAGCTCGTTATCAAAGAAGGGAAGGTCTTGGTTTATGCATCTAAAGCCGTAAAAACAGAAGAAATTAAAAATTTCATTCGAAATAAATCTAATTGGATTGAAGATAAGTTAGCACGATGGAATACTCTAGTTAAGAACAGCTATGAGCTTAATTTTGAAAGTGGGGGAAATCTACCATTTATGGGGGAATCCTACACTGTTACAATAAAGACCTCAGTAATACTTGAAAAGATTGACATTGAAATTGACAAACCAGGAAAAAGAGTGATCATCACCCTGCCTCATACAGTTAATTTACTTGACTTGAAAAATAAAGAGAGTGAATCGTTCAATCTAACAGAAAAAGCCCTCATAGCCACTTATAAAGAAAGTATATCACAATTTATCCAATTAGAGGTTGACAGACTTACTAAAAAAATTCAAGTAAGTTACAATAAAATAAAAATTAAGACTTTGAAGAGCGCTTGGGGAACATGTACACCTCTGAACACATTGAATTTTAACTGGAGACTTATACTTACCCCAGAGGAGATTATTCGATATGTTGTTGTTCACGAAGTGTGTCATCTCAAACATAGAAACCATTCAAAATTATTCTGGAAAGAAGTCTCAAGACATTACCCCTCCTATAAGGAGGCTAGGAAGTGGTTAACAAAGCACAACATATTGCTTCAAAATTCATTTTCTGTATATTAAATCTTAAATTTGATGCCTGTCAGCTCTTCTGATCTTTTCCATAGCTCTTTAGCAATTTCTGGGTCATAACTAATCTCGACAGATTTATGTCGAACTGTTGGCCCCCTTGTATGTCCAAACCTCCTTGGACCAAAATAATCCCCATTTTCTACATCTGGCCCCACACTTGCATACAACAGTGGAAGGGTTCCAGCATTCACACTTTGAGCTAAAAGAGGATTTAACACCTTATACAAGAAATAAAATGCACTTTTCCCATCCACACTCGGTCCGGCAGATTGTAAATTAGTCCTGGAATAACCGGGATGTGCTGCAGCTGCAATTACGTCAATTCCTTCAGCTTTAATCCTTCGTGAGAGTTCATACGTGAAATAAAGGTTAGCTATCTTAGATTGACCATATGCTGTGGTTTTGTTATACTTCTGTTCTGAGTTTAAATCTACGAAGTTAATTTTTCCTCTTGTCGCAGCAATTGAACTCACATTCACAACCCTACCTTGTGGACTACCTTTTAATGATTTAAAGAGGAGAGATGTAAGTGCAAAATGACCAAGGTGATTTACTCCGAACTGAATTTCAAAACCATCCTCTGTCTTCAGATATGGAGGCTGCATAATTCCGGCGTTGTTGAGTAAGACATCTATTTTCTCATAAATATTATTGATCTCATCTGCAAATTCTCTAATACTTCCCAGGCTTGCAAGATCTATTTTTACAAAATTAAGGGTTGCATCTGAAACTTCTGCTTTAATTTTGTTAATTGCATCTGATGCTTTCTCTTCGTTTCTTGCCGCTATGACCACCTCAGCACCTTTTGAGGCAAGAGCTTTAGCTGCAACGAATCCCAACCCACTGTTCGAACCAGTAATAATGATTGTTTTACCAGTCTGATCTGGAATTTTTTCATAATTCCAGTTATGAATTGCTAATGGTTTTGTTGACTGACTCATTAGATTTTGATTAAGATAAAATATTTAAGAACTAATATTATCGCAAAAAAAAAAAAAGGAACCCAATGGGTCCCCTTTTCTTTACACAAAGAAATCAACTTTGACGTGAAATTGTATCATAATCAGAATGAAACTTAGGAGGTGATCCATCTGCAGCTTCCGCTACAGATACCTTGTTACGACTTCTGCCTTCTCACCTACAAATGCATCGTCCATGCCACGAAGGCATGTCCTCAACACAAGCAGACTCGAATGCAGCGACGGGCGGTGTGTGCAAGGAACAGGGGCGTATTCAGGGCATCATACTGAAATGCCCTTACTACTCATTCCGCGTTCATGAGGACAATTACATTCCTCAATCCCAACTGAGACAGCGATTAAGGGTTGGCGTCGTCTTTCGACGTTGCATCCTATTGCCACTGCCATTGTATGCCGCGTGTGGCCCTGTACATAAGGGGCATACTGACCTCGTCTAGACTTCACTTTCATCTAGCTCATCGCTAGCGATCTTTACAAAGTTCCCAAACTTCCCTGAGGAATTGCTGGTAATTGTAAATGAAGGTCTCGCTCGTTAAACCAATTAAGGTCACAACTCACGTCACGAGCTTGAACGGGCCATGCACCACCAACCTATACCTCCGGTAACTTCATCAAAGTGACCTTCATAAGTATAGGCGGCACAGGTAAGATTTCCGGCGTTGAATCCAATTAAACCGCAGCATCCACGAGTTGCGGTATTCCCCCGCCAATTGCTTTAAGTTTCAATCTTGCGATCGTAATCCCCAAGCGACCCGTTTAATGCCTTCGCTGCAGCACCGGGTTCTAAGAACCCGACACTTAACGGGTATCGTTTACGGCACTTGACTACAGGGGTATCTAATCCCTTTTGCTCCCAAGGCTTAAAAGTCTGACCGTCAGATGTGTCCTAGAGTATCGCTTTCGCCACAGGTGGTCCAAATAAGATCTACGCATTTCACCGCTCCCTTATTTGTACCATACTCCTCTTCCACTCTCAAGAAACCACGTTTCACCACCGATTCAATCGTTGAGCGATTGATTTTGAGCAGTGACTATGATTTCCGGCTGCACTTGCTTTAGGCTCAGTATATCAGTCCTCTCGAAGAGACAGTTTTACCGCGGCTGCTGGCACTGTCCTTGCCCTCTTCTTTCTTTCTAACTTATCTACAGTTAGCAACAGTTTCCCGTTAGAGAAACACTCTGTTTTACCTCATCACGATTTCTCGCATTGTGAAGTTTTCTCGTCTGCTGGACTCCGTAGAGGCTGGAACGTTATCTCAGTTTCCACCTGGCGGCTCCTCCGTTAAGAGCCGCTACCAATTATCACCTAGGTGAGCCACTACCTCACCTACAAGTTAATTGGGCGCAGTTTCATCCTACCTTGAGTGTTGGTCTTTTCCAAGTCTCCACACCTATAGAGTATTAGCCACAGGTTACCGTGATTATTCTCTGCAGTAGGGTAGATTAACGACGTTTTACTCAGTTTTTCGCCAAGATAGTAAACTATCTTTGACTTGCATGACTTAGTATAAAACAGATAGAGGCCTGATCCATCAGCATCAAATGGTGTGTCCCCCAATAAATTGAGGGTGCAAGTGTTTTCACACCTTGCTGTCGATCTGATCACTTAATACAATTTCAATTCGTCGTTGCTTTCTTTGTGTTTTGTGTGTAATTTTTTCCTCTTGCATCCTATTTGATGGTCATAGAGTTTGGAGGTGTTATAATCAAAGGTGGGATTCAGTTGGTCATCACAGGATTGCTCGAACTGCAACACTCCTTTGTTCAAATAAGTTGTTACTCGCGTACGAGTGCATATTTAGTTAAATCGCTTGCTTATATAAATTTTGAGTTAACTTTTTTGTTTAAGTATACGCTGATTGATTGTTTCGTCTGTGATTCATCGCGTGTAAGTCCCTTACGCTTTTCGTATTGAAACTTTCAGATAAATTGACTTAGGTGGGTTCACTTATTAGACTTGCCAAGTATATCTAGGATAAGGTTTTGAAAGCACAATATACATTGTCAGAGGATATTTTTATTCATAGGACTTTTCTTTTTTAGAATCTTGTCAATTATAGTATTCTAATAGTATTACGAATTGCGTATGAAACAGTTCAGCTTACACTGACATTTCTAAATGCATCGGTTGAGAATCGTGGTGAGTTTGTACTGCCCTCACACATTATTTCTGAACAATAGACACATTATGAACCAAAGTTTAACGTTTCTCTAATGATTATAATTCCACCTACAGAAGAGAATAAGGTGATGAAGAAATTTGACTCAGGCGAAATAGAAATCTGACTCGAATTTGGCGCCAAACTGGAGAGATATCTCCTAATTTTCTATAATTTCATCCTCAAAATCTTTGAGGTTTGCTTTTACGGTGTTGATTAATTGCGAGTCTCCTATTTCATTTGCCAAGGATAATGCCTCATTATACACTTTTTTAGCTTTATCTCTCTGATGGAGCACCATATAGATAACTCCCATATTGTTAAGGGTCTCTATCTGGCTCTGAAGGTCACCGTTATCTCTAGATTCATCAAGAGCTATCTGGTAATATTCTAAGGATTTCTCATGGTTCCCTCTCGACTCATATATACCTGCTATATTGTTTAAAATCACTGTTTCTTTCTCGATTGGGGGATTGTTTAACGCAAGACGATAGTATGTGAGAGCATTATCTAACTGACCAAGCCTTTGAAAGATAAAAGCAATTTCGCCTAAGGTTTTCGACGTTGGTAATTTATTATCAAATTCAAGCTTTAATATCTGCCTTAGATAAGCAACTGATAACAGAAGGAACCCCTTGGACTGATAAGTCTTAGAGATGAGCCGAAGTATATCACATTGTTCAGAAACATTTTGTATCTCCCTTGCAAGCCTTAATGCTTTTTGAAAGTAATCTATTGCTTGATTCTCTTGTTTATTCTCGAGCAGTAATTTGCCACGACCTTTATACTCCAAGATTCTTTCTTCAGAAGGGGAGTCTCTAAGGGAAGCCTTCATCAGCTAGAATCTGCACCTCCACCTATTTAACCTTACCTTCAAGAACTTAGAACTTAATTTGAAGATTTTGAAATTTCTTGGTTAGGCTCTCATTCAGAGAATACTGTTTAGACACATGAATTATTGCATTTCTTAATATAATTTCCAAAATTTTCATCAACTCTTCATAGAGAGACATTAGAACACTTTTCGATGGTTGAGACAGGTTAAACGCATCTGAATCTAAAATAAGGTCAATTAATGCATCATTTTCAGATTTAATTAGATTTAACTTGATAAATTGTGGTATTCCGTGAAGTAAGTACTCTGATTGAACAACCAATTTTGTTCCAGATTCAATGTTTTCAAGTGGATAACCGAAGGCAGATAATTCATCAAACAGGTCTGTGAAAATTGGAGATCTAAGTCTAAGCTTAATTTGATGAACCCTCAGTTGAATTGATAGGTTAAGCTCTTGGTTTAGTTTTGCAATTACAACAGAGAGGGGATCAAGTGTTTTGGTTGGCACACCAAACATCCTAAATGATTGAAAATCAATTATATTCCGATTTTCATCTAAAATTCCTTCTGATTTCAAAAATCTACATTTAAGAGATTGGAGTTTCACCTTCTTTAACCCATTAGTTATCCAAAATACCTTATATGCATCTTCAAGTTGGTCTATTGGTTCCATTTCCTTCATGTTGAAAAGAAAAAGCAACTTTGTCAGAGATTCCCAAGCATAGTGTTGTGCGGTGTCCTTGATCTCATAAATAACTAGACAGTTGATAAAATTTACCTGAACCTGTATGATCAAAACTCTCTAAAATATTTAGAACGTATAGCAATTTAAGTTATTTGAATCACCATTACTTGTAGATGACTTAACTGTACATTGTTTTGTTTTTGGCAAATTTACCGAAAATATTGCTAATAATTTCGAGATATTTTAAAAAATAATGTACAATTGTATGGGATATATGAAAAAAAATCTTATTTTTAGTATATTATTCAACACATATATAATTGTTAAGTTATTCTCTCGGGGTTTGAAAATATAAAAGCTACATTAATAGATTATATAAACTACGGAAGCAAACCCTTTGAACAACAGAGATTGAGACAGAATGCACACAGTAGAATTGTATAGTAAAACATTTAACTTCGATCTGAAAGTTCTAAAGCAATTAATACTACTGATAAGACCATTTCACATAATTCATCAACTCGTAATAGTCCTGTTAGTAATAGGTTTGAAACAAATTAATGTGACTCCCACAGAATTTATTTCTGCCTGGCTAATGCTGTTTTTATTGATGCCTTTTTTGTTTGGCTTGAATGATTATTGGCATAGGGTCGAAGATAAAGAGATGGGTAGAGATAGATTGTTTACCTCTAACTCTTTTTCAAAAACACAAGTGTTAACATTTACACTTTCAATTTTTTTGGTGATGAATTATCTTGCCTTTAGTAGATCAATGATTACGGGTTTATTCCTTTATCTGATGATTATTTGTGGTCTCTTGTATGGATATTTCAAGCATAAGAAACAAATGATCAAAACCTACTCTTTTCGGACACTTTCAGGTGTGACATTTTACCTGGTTGTAGCCTCATATTTTGGATTAACTGGTGTTGATTTTCTTATTGCACTTTTTGTTGGGTTGCTCGACCTTTATTCACATATAGCTGGAGATCTAAGAGATTACCAGAAGGATAAGGTTGGTAAAGTTAATACCTTCCCTGTGAGATTTGGTACCAAATACACACTTTTCTTAATCTTAGGCGTGTATTTACTTTCTGTTCTTTATTTGTCTGAGATAGAGCTGCTTCAGGGGAAATTAATAGAGTTTCTTTCAATGTTACCATATATTCTCACTTTCCCAGTGATTTCATTCATGGGCTATTTTCTATTGACATTACATACAATTAGGTATAACTGGTTACATGCAATCTTTCATTTCAGCAAAATTGCAACTTACTCCTTCTTAGGATTGTGTTGGCTTGGAATAAGCTTGAATTTAGTTTTAGGATTGGTTGTTCTTATCCTTATTGCTTGGTTAGTCAGTTATTATCTATATCTCTGGGGAGATAACAGAATTTAAGCTTTAGATAACCTTTGAAAATTCTTCATGGGTAAGAAAAAGGTGAAGGTTAGTTGTAAGATTTTGATTCTTCAATATGTTCTGAATAAATTTAAGGGACTCAATTATTTGAGGTGAATCTGGCAAATTAAGATTAAGTAAATATTTCAGGGCTAATATTATTGAATTAAATGGTTGAAAATCTTCTTCTAATATATCTTTGATCTGAATCAGTATAGGTTCCCTATAGCTTGAACTTTGTGAAATTGAATTCTTTGTCTGGTTCTCAGTAATTACAATTAAGGTTTCATCTGAAATTTTAAGGAGAATTTTATCAATTTTGACATTAAACATTGATTCAAAGGATGAAAAGCGAGTTGAAGATACCTCTAATTCACTGAATATTTGGCTTAAATCTTGATTCACTGGAGGTAAAGGTGTGAAATGAAATTTATGCCTTATAGTTGTTTTCAACCCTTCAAACTCAATTTCTGATTTTTGTAAATCTTTGAAAAGCTGTCTAAATACTATAAACTGAGTGATATTCCCTATAAACAGGAAAGATCCTGAATTGAATTTAACTTGAGGGTTTGATCTTCGTATAGCACCTAAATCTAAGTATTCACCATAATCTGGGTTTTTAAAAAGCAAGCGCAATAAATCTACCTCGATTTTTTCACCTGCCAATGAACTTGACCTCTCCTTAGACACCTTAACTTGAAAAAAGGATGTGGTTCCTTCTGAGGTTAAATTTTTTCTGAATGCTTCAAAATGAAACCCATTGAGGTTTGATAATGATTCAATAGATGATTGTACAAACTCATTCTGACTGAAGAAATGATGAATGAACTTTGAGGTGAATTTTAAACTTAATAGGTGTCTCAAGGTTTGAGAATTAATTCTAGAAAAATCTATCAAGAACTCGAAACAGAAAATAGACTCGATAGATTCATCCACAATAAATTTTGAATAATGGATTTAATATGTTTATGACTGACCTACTTACAAATAATAAGAAGAGAAAAGAAATTAGTGTTACCTATCTAAAATTTCTTTTTTAGTTTTGTGAACTTTTCCGTATCTCTTATAAAATTATTTGGATCCAGCCCCTCAGAGTACTTTTTGTAGACAGAGTTTGTAGCATGAATTGTATTGTCATGAATTGAATCTAACTTTAATGGTTCGAGTAATTTTGATTCTGCGCTGATATGCTTGTTTAATAAATTAGGATGTTTTAATTTCTTTTGAAAAGATGAAAATTGTATTTGGGGATATTCCTCCAAATTAACCGTGGAATATTTTAGGGGGTTATTTTTTAAATTTAGCTGAGATAAATTTAGAAGAAATGTTGTATCGATTGTGATATTCTCAATAAAATTATTGCTTAAATTTAGGTTTTTTAAAGCCTGAAGGCATTCTATTGACCTCGGAATATCTAAAATATGATTGCTGGATAGATCCAACTCTTCAATAATTTGATTTTCCGTAAGTGAGTTAGGAATTTTGCTGATTGAATTTCCAGTCAGTTTTACTTTTGAAAGTTTAGGCAAACCAAGTAAAATTTCAGGGAAAACATCTAGGGAGTTAAAAGATAGGTCAATTGATTGCAAACTCCTAAGATTTAGTATCTGGGGGGTAACTGAATACAATTGGTTATGTTTAAAATTAAGCTTTTTTAGGTTATTATTTGCAAATATAAATTTTGGAAATTCATTAAGGTTCATGTTTTCAATTCTTATTTCTTTTACAGTATTACATTTAATTTTGATGTTTAACTGTTTAGTACGCTCAGAATTAATTAAACCATAATTGGAAATTGTTAGTGAAGATACTAAATCTATGTCAATTCGATCTGAATTATTTAAACCCATAATTTCCAAAGATTTAGTCTTTGCTACCTTCAGGTTAATTATTTGGTTTATGTTTTTATAGACCTTTATTGATGTGCCAGCAAATAATTCAGGTATAATCAAATCTGGAATTTTGTTTTCAACAAAACTAAACCGACGTAGATCCAATGTTAGTGTATTTTTGACCTTTTTCACTAAACTTTCAATGGGAGGGTTACTTCCAATTAGTAATAGTTTTGATTCAAGTAGAAAGTCCCCAATAGGTTCCACATATTAAATTATGACTCAATAATATAAAGATTATCCTTAGCAAATTAAAACTAAAAGTTATCTGATTCAACTTTGAATTATTCAACACATTTCAACTTTAAAGGGGTTTAATGGGAGAGATTCAAAACAATCTTTAAATGATTTTCATAGAAATCAAATTAGGAACCATGGTCTAGCTTGGTATGACGTTGCCTTCACACGGCAAAGATCACGAGTTCAAATCTCGTTGGTTCCATTGAAGTTTAGAGAGGAAGTAAGCCTTTATCTAAAAGAAGCTTACTCTCTTTCAGAAAACACAATCAAAGGTTTCGGAATCCCAAAAGGGTTTCAAAGAACTGGTTCAATATTGATTTTACGATCAAACCATAAATTAGACGAAAGAATTGGTGAAGCTTGTCTAAACATATATTCATGGACAACTGGGGTTTTTCAACATGTTTCGACTCAGACTGAGGGGAGAATACCAAAATTAATCTACTTGGCAGGTCAAAGAAACACAGAAACCATACATATTGAAAACGGAGTAAAATATGTTTTAGACATTGAGAAAATTACGTTTTCCCAAGGTAACTCAAACCTTCGAAAAAGATTAATAAATGAGGTTAATGATGGAGAAAATCTATTGGACATGTTTGCTGCAGTTGGTAATTTGAGTTTACAACCAATTCTATATAAAACAATAAACTTTCATTTGATTGAAAAACAACCTTACACGTACAAATTTCTTTTGAAAACACTGAAAATTAATGATGTAACCAGAGGAATTACCCAAAACATAGACTGTAGAGACATTACAATTAAAAATTGGGCAGACAGAATATTTATGGGATATCATGATGTGAATGAAGAGCATTTAACTTCTGCACTTAAAGCGTTAAAACAAAATGGAATAATTCACTTACATCCTCTCGTGAAAAACCATGATGTATCTGAATGGATTGAGTATTACTCTAAAATCATAGAAGCGAATAATTACAGTATAATAGACGTAACAAGTTACACAGTCAAGAAATTTTCACCAGGATTAGAACATACGGAAATTCAATTCAAAGTTTCTTCTATCAAGGCTTAGGAATGATTTGTTGAACTATCTTTTGCAGTTCTGAACGAATGGGTTTTAGATCATGTATTCCGGATTTAGTGAGAGGAGATAAAACATTTAACTTTAAAGTTTGATTGACTATTCGATTTAAACTTAAGTTAGCTGCAATTAAATTTCCTCTAAACACATAGATGAAAAGAAAGTCTGTCCCCTTTTTGTTCTCCGTTGTGAAAAACAGCTGCTTTGAAATTATTGTAAATTCACCATGCTGAATTAACTTTAAGTGTTGTTCATTCTTAAATATCTCTCTTCCAAAATCATTGAAGGCTCGAATAAAATTTCCAATGAGCTTATCTGTATCACGACCAATGGGACTCTGAGAATATTGCAAATCAAAAATAACGCTCCCACCTGCATCGACTAGTATCACAAATATTGGTTTCTCAGTAAATAGTTGATCTGGGTGAACAAATAATCTTACAAAATCAAATGCCTGGTTAATTTGAAGAGTCCCTATTTCGAATTTTATGTTGCTATAATCTTTATCTTGGGAGCTTAATAATTCCAACTGATTTTCAATAATTGGGCGAAGATAAGCAATATTATTTTTATTAGCTATCTTATTAGCTTCATTTACACTTTGGATTGCATCTTTAAAAGACCCATCAATTAGATTAACCTTACTTTTAAGAATCAACGCTTGAATTGCAAAATCATAGGAATTATAGTTTATAGAACTCCTGTAAAGATTGTTAGCTGTGTCAATTATTTGAGAGATAGATTCTTGGGTTTGAAATAAAATATAATTCAACAACAATATCTCTGCTTTCGCAAAACTGGCTTTTACCTGATACTGAAAAATTGTTCGATCATCTTCAATAAGGTCTACTAAGATTTGGTGTGCCTCTAAGATTTTAAAAAGATCTTTCTGTTCTTTTAACAACAAGGCACGAGTATAGTTATACCGAGTTATCGTGCTTGGATCCTTAAATTTGATTGCCAAATCATTAAATTTTTTAAGTTGTAATTCTGCTTTTTCAAATTCTTCTGAATTAATTAAAAATTCAATGTATGATGAATAGGCCCACCCTAGATAGTAGGCATTTTCAAGTTCAGTAAGCAAGCTTATAGACTTCTCAAAATCTTGGATAGCTAAGTCTTTCATTCCAATTTTCCAATAACAACTTGCAGAGTTCTCAAGTACACTAGCAAGGTAATTCAGATATGATTCTTTCTCAAAATACTCCTTTGCAGGGGTCAGATATTCCAAGGCTGATTTGTAATCACCTTTTGTCATTAGAAAATAACCAATATTATCATAACAAAGAAACACCCAAGCCTTATCCCCAATCGACTCGAAGGCACTTATTGCAATTTTATAATGCTTAATACCCTCAGAATACATTCCTGCAATAAAATAGTAAAGGCCATAGGCTTTGTTCAGAAGAGCTAATAAAAATGATTTTTCCATTGGATGAAGTTCATCGGATTTTGTGTTAATTAATTCTTCAAGTAATAAAAGTTGGTTATACACTTTAGGTTTAGACCCACCACGTAGAGTGACATCGATTTTAAATGCCAAAGCAAAGAGATATTCTGGGGACGGAGGTTCATCTTCCAAACCAAAAAACATATCAATAGCAGTATTAGCCTTAGTGAACTGCCCTTGCATTGAATGATAAATTATTTTGAGTAAGAGAGCTTTAGAAAGAGGGAAATCAAATGAATCGATTATAGATTCATCAACTTCATTTCTTAGAAATCTCTTAAATAAACCTCTTTCTAACTTATCAAACATTAAGTTTCCAACAATAATAAATGGTAATGAAAATATTAAACCTTTATCTAAAATCTAGTCTACCAATGATTGATTATGAAATCCATACCACTTGATAAAATCCCATTAAAATTGCTTGAGTCATGTAATCCTCTTGCTGAGGCAATTTTATAGTCAAAATATGAAGTTGCTGTTGATTCATACCAGTAATAATATTTGAACCAACTTATCTTGTCATTGACCTTAACATTATCACTGTAAACTGCGCTGTGATAAGGAATAAAATCAACAGTGATTCCCATAACAGTGATGTATGAGGCTACTGGATGATAGATCGTGTTCACAGTAGCACCACCCCATCCGATAGACCACCTACCTTCACCATTGCTTAGTGCAAAAGCAGCTGTTGTCATTGGGCCAATTACGTTTGCTTTAAACCATGATCCTTTTTCCACACTTTGTAACCAACCATAATGTTGATTATAAAGGTCTGAGCCATGATACATTTGCTGTCCTGCGGGTGTAATTGTGAAGAAATCAAATAATAATCCACTTAACCAAGACACATAACCAGAAATGTAGACTCCATAATGAGGAGAATCTAAAGTGATAAAAATGTCCACACCCATGTTAGAGTTTTCTTGGACAAACATTGTTCTTGCAACTATACCACCCATGGATGCACCAGCTACTGCCAATCTATAATTTCCTGTGAAATACCCATCTAAATATCTGATGAAATCAGCCAAATTTTGAGCTTGCTGACCTAACCAAAGGTCTCCGTCGACATAATCAAATATGATGACATCAAACCCCTTACTGGTCATTGTGTTAATTAATGAGCTATACTGTGAAATTGCAGTATCTGTGGTGAATGAATTATCTGGATCGAAACCTAACAATACAATCACTGGTTTGTCTAATGCACCAGCAATCCTCCATTCAGTAATATATCCTGAATGTCCGTTTACACTTCTCTTTTCATAATGGAAATTTGTAACTGTGTATCCAAAGACAGAACTCAAATTAGTTCCACCAATTACAAATATCAAAAGGAAAACAGAAATAGCGAATACTTTTAGAGTATTTTTTCGTGCTTTCATATATAATCTCGTACCCTATTGGGCAGGTTATTTCTAATATTTTGGTTTAAAAAGTTAACGAAAGACACATGCACATTACGATTTTCGATACTCATCAAAGTTGAGAATAGAAACCCTATATTACCAAAAAAATCATTTTAAAATATAATAGAAACTTTTGTGGTTCGATTTTCTTCAGTCTCAAAATTGTTCTTCATTAATAAAATAGGGATTCTTTGGGGTATTAAATGAGAAAGTGTCACCTCTTACAATACGAATTGAAACTATATTTGTTCGAAGTTATCCCAAACTAATAGACTCTTCGAACTCTTCAGTAAATTCATCGGTTGGGATCGAATCATCAACTGACCTGAACCTTGTTACAGTAAAAACGAAAAGAAGTGTTGAAATAATATAGAGTGTAGAGGTAATGAGAAATGATTCTATATAACCGTAGAGATCAATCAAATTGCCACTTACTGGGGAAAATACGGTCCAACCTACCCACCTGAATGTACTTAACCAAGCACCTCCTGTGGCACGGATCTTTTCCTCAATATATGACAAAAAGGATGCCTGAACAATAGGTGAACTCATATTGGCAAACATACCTCGAAGAATGTAGAATATGCTTGCTGTAATTAAGTTTGTAGATATCACTAATCCAATCAATGAGAATACAGATAACATTGAGGTTACTAAATAGACCTTAGTTGGATTAAATTTTCGGGTTAAGAAAGGTGTTGTCTGTGTTGCTATCCCCATTGCAAGATTTAAAATTAAGACTAATACGGAGATTTGTGCAGGTTGAGCACCAAGTGACTTAAGGAAGGGGGGAAGATATGGTAAGGTTGCACCAGCCCCAGCACCAGACATTAAATTCACCAAGGTAAATAGAATAAACGGGACTACAGCAGCTGAGGTATAAAGAATTTTGACTTGAGCCTTAAAATTAACTTGAGAATCCATATCTTCCTTTGTTTCTTTTCGAATTTGAACAAAAAACAATACAAAAAATAACAAGCCACCGGTGGTCAGAACTACAAAAACTGGGAAAAAGATAGATGACAGATTTTGTGAAGAGTACGATGAAGTGTTATAAAACCAGAAAGCTGAAATCCCTGCACCGATAGCAGGTGGAATCATCCAAGTTGTACTAAAGAGGGCAAACGCTGTGATCCTACTGTTCCCCTTATTCTGTGCTAAGATTGCTGCACCAGGTCCACTCATTGCTGCTTGTGAGATACCCGCAATTAAATAAAAGTTATAAACACCTTGCTGAGTTTGATTAAACATAATCATTGGACCTGCTATTAAAGCACTGAGTCCACTGAATCCAACAATCTTCGATAACCCCAGTCGTGTTGCAAACAACGCAAGGGGAAAAGAAAGTATAGCAACAATCAGAAATCTTGCTGCTAAAATTGACCCAACCTCTTGATAAGACGACCCAAGAAGCTTCAGATATATTGATATTGTAGGATCAAGAATCCCCATTGCCAGATTTGTGACTGAAGCACCAAAAATAACTACATATGAGAATGGAGTCAACCCTTTGTAGGATTCAAACATTAGTTAGATCAATTATTTTGCTTTTTCAACCTTTAGTCATATCCTGATAACAAAAGGAAAATTGATGATTACTGGAAAAACTTCAAAGCCTTGTGAATCAATGCTAATTTGCAGGAACTTCCATTGAGGTCTCTTCAACTGAAACAAAGCTGTCGATATTTTCAGCTGCTTTTTTAGCTGCTGCTATGGCTTCAATAGCGGTTTTAGGACCAGTTACATCGTCTCCTGCTGCAAAAACACCATATACCGAAGTCATATAGGTCTCCGGATCTACTTCGAAAGTGTGCCACTTACTTAAAACAAAGTTTTGTTCACTGAGATAATCAAATTCTGGTTCTTGAGAAATAGCCTCAATCACAGTATCACAGGGGATTATATACTCTGAACCTTGAATTGGGATGGGACGTCTTCTACCACTTTCGTCTGGTTCACCAAGCTCCATTTTAATTACTTCAATCCCTGTTACTTTACCATCCATCCCAATAATTTTGGTTGGATTTCGTAAATATTCGATCTTTATACCTTCTTCCTCGGTTGCTTCTATTTCCTCCTTAGCAGCT
Organism: Candidatus Heimdallarchaeota archaeon; assembly: GCA_030149205.1. Lineage (GTDB taxonomy): Archaea > Asgardarchaeota > Heimdallarchaeia > Heimdallarchaeales > Kariarchaeaceae > WAKA01. Next base: position 643,465 of record JASBSB010000006.1, read on the forward strand.
GGCATCTCTGCTTTTGTTCTACGATAAATTATTTCTGAAGTAGAACCTAACCTTAGTGAAACTCTTACTGCATCAATTGCCACATCACCACCACCAATAACAACGACGTGTTTCCCTATTGAGGTAATTTCTCTAAGTGCCACATTTCTAAGAAAATCTATAGCATGAACTACACCCTCTAGGTCTTCACCGGGTATATTCATATATTTTGGTTTGTGAGCTCCATGACCAATAAAAATCGCATCATATCCTAATGAAAATAAATCATCAATTTTTATGTCAACACCAAAGTTAACTCCCGTTTTAAAAATTACTCCAATAGACTCAAGCTTCCTAATCTCTGATTCCAACAAAGAATTCTTTAGCCGGTATTCTGGGATACCCACAGCCAACATTCCTCCCAACAATTGAAATTTTTCGAAAACAGTTATTGAGTGACCTCTTAAGGCCAAATCATGAGCTACGGTTAAGCCTGCCGGACCAGCTCCTATAACTGCAATCTTCTTCCCTGATGGAGTGGTAGGGTTCAATGTTTTTTCATTGTGATCTGCTAAAAATCGTTTTATTGTAACAATCTGAATTGGTTCCCCTTTTTTCCCAACCACACAAGCATCCTGACAAAACGCAGGACAGATTCTATTGAATGAGGAAGGAAAGCAATAAAAATCATTTACAATCTTCGCAGCACCCTCTGGATTCCTTTCCTTTAAGTTCACCATCATATCTCGGATGTCAAAATGAGCTGGACAGGCATCCTCACATTTTGGTTTTCCACAAGTCAAGCACCTATCAGCTTCAGAATACACCTCTTCTTCAGTTAAATAACCTAAGTTAACCTCATCAAAGTTTGACACCCTCTGTTCAACAGGCAAAAAATGTTTTGGCACTGCCTCTCTTCTTCTTTTTTTCTTTTCAGTAGTTGACATAAATCTCACCCAATGGTGTTTTAATTTACTAAATATAGTATATAACCACAAAGGTGCCATTCGAAACTTGAAGTATCAATAAACTTGATGTTAGTAATTTTTTCTATTTTCGTACTAGATTATATTTTGGGAATTATTTTTTTAATATGTTCAAATTTCGAACGTATTTCTCAATAAAGACTGTAAAAATGTGAAAATAATGCGATATAATATATCATTTATGCAAAAACACAAGATATAATACGATTACTGAAAAAATTATTACGAAAAAATATAAATTTCAATAGAAGTTCGGGTAATTTCATATTATTTATTTCGAATATAAATGAATTATTGCATGGTTTTCCTATAAAACCCAATTGAAACCAAATTAAATTTCCAAGAATTTAGTTTTCATAAACCGTGAATATAGAGTGGTTTGATCATAAAGATTATGCGTTTTTCTCCCTCTGGAAGTGGATAAACCTCTCGATTCATATACCTTTTTGCTAATTTATCAATGTGAGGAACTGAAATCTCTTGATCATTTATCTGATCCACTACTTCCCCTTGCACTGATACATACTCATAAGGATCATTTGGGTTCAAAATAGCTAATGCGACTCTGTTATTCTTCAATACATTGTTGAATTTCTTTCTCCCAGGAGCAGTATTGAAAGAGAACATGCCAGTCTCTTTATCAAAATCGAACCAAATTGGGGTAAGTTGTGGAAATCCATTTTCATTAACTGTTGCTAACATAGCCACGTAGGGTTGAGAGAGAAATTCAAAATATTTTGGGGGGATATTTGTTGGGTTTTTTAATCTCATTAATTACCAATTTGTCAATCTATGATAAATCTATGCTTTTTTCTATTTGACCTTTGATTTTAAGCATCAGAAAAGCAGCTTTTTAAGTCACAAAATCAGTATAAGTTTATGATTACCCATATTACAAAAGATGAAGTTGAAGCTATCATCATGAGTGAATATGGTATTTACTTAAGCCTAAATCCCAAAGGTTACTTCTTTTTGTTTCAAAAAAGAGAAAGAAACGAAATTTATTGGTGCGATAATCCCATAATGTTGGATCAGTCCCTCTCAATTTCTAAAATAACATCAGTAGGGTTGATGCTTTGTTATTATTCAGAGAAAGAAAAAGGGTTCATCCCCCAAATTATTGAAGTTCTTCATCCAGAATATCCAATGATACCTATCACATCCTTAAAAGTGGCAACTGAAGTAACAAATCATAAAGAAATTAGCATGAGTGTACTTGAGATCTTTGAGAACAAACAGGTAATCCTAACTTACAAAGACCGACCAATTGGGTTTGGCATGTGTCAACAATCTAAGTTCAAACCGGTTATAGATGTTGGATGGTACCTCAGAGAGGGTGACTAATTAAGGGTCTTAACCCACTCTTTGAAGTAGTTATCAAACAGGATAAGGGAAAGGTCTCTATTTGACCTAAAATCATCTAACTTTTTTACTGAGTATTTAGTTATCATCTTACTGAGATTTTGTTGGAGATTTGATTTTACCAAATATTGAAGGTTATATAATACTGCCAAACCCTCTTTATTGATATTAAATTCTTTAGGCAGTTCTTCATCAGTTACCTCAAAGTAGAAAAAGTTGTTCTTTTTTCTCAGGCTCTTGGCAATTCCTGTCCATGCTCCACAATAAAATTGTAATTCATTAATTTGAAAGGAAAGGTACTGATCTTGTGATTCAACAGTAATTTCACCAAGATTGTTTACAATTGCCAGTCGTAATACTCCTTTCAGGTAGCTGCGAATTAAGTTGTTTTTCGTTAAAATAAATACTGTTACTTCCTTACCAATTACAGGCTGAATATTTGCCAAAGTGGTTGAATAATATGATTCAGTTTCCTCACTTATAAGATCAAAATAATCAACCCTCCGGGCTGCCCCCTTTCCATCAATCTTTACAACCAGACTATGATCTTTATGTAGAAGGGAAAATGAATGCAACCCTGATCCCTGATCTATTGAATACTTCACATCGGGGTCAGAGTAATCAACAGATATCTGTTCTGTCTTCTTACATCTTTCACAGTAGACTTGGATGCTTACGATGGACGTAGAAATTTCACCCACCATTAAAGGTGTTTTTGTACTTATTAAATTATTTAGTATTATTTTACTTAATTCAGAAGATAAACTTGTAAGATTAGTGTATAATTCTATATTTTAAATCACAGTTTTCTTTTCTCACGAAAATAGCTTTGAAAATTTGAGGCAGCACTATTATACACGGTTAATCGAATTTATCTTAGATCATCAATGTTATTAGGAACAACATTTGGATTGTTGTTTGCAATAATAACTGGCATCACTTTTGTCGTGTCAGCCTATACAAATTGGTCGCTAACGGTTGGAGCCGTGGTTATAAGTCCAGCAATAATAGGTCTTGTATTAGCAGCTCTTTTTTTAACCATCCAATTCTTGGTTTCACCATGGATAATGGATCTTCAGTTGTCTTGGCTCTATAAAATTCATTGGGGTAACTTAGAAGTTCTACCTCCTGAAATGGCTGAAGCACTCCAGGGTGCAATGAATAAACATGGTTTTACCCTGGCAAAGATTGGAATAATTGAGGATGAGACCCCTAATGCTTTTACCTATGGAAGATTTACAAAAAACGCAAGAATGGTTTTTACAAGAGGAATAATCACTCTTTTAGACCCTGAAGAGCGTGTTGCAGTTCTTGAACATGAGGTAGGCCATATAGTCAACAAAGATTTCATCTTTATGACATTGGCCCAAGCAATTCCACTCTTGTTGTATATGACTTATATTACCTCAAGGGAGGCAGGAGCACAGATGGCAAGAACATCGGATAATAACACCGCAAAGGGAATTGGTGCTGCATTTATAGGTGTCGCTGTGTTAAGTTTTATTTTTTACTGGTTGTCTGAATATTTTGTTTACCTCTTATCTCGAACAAGAGAATACCTTGCAGATCATTTCAGTGTTTTTAACACGAACAATCCGAATGCACTCTCCTCTGCTCTCGTGAAAGTTGCATATGGATTGGTTCTTGCTGATGCAAATATCAAAAGAAGATTGAATGAAACTAAAGGTGATTCAAAGGAAAATAAAAAAGAAATCACACAGATGAAACGTAAACAAAACTTTTGGAAGGGAATGAAGGCCATGGGATTGGCTGATTCTAATACTGCAAGTAGCCTCGTAATGCAGGCATATGCTCGTTCACCAGAAGTTTCAGCCGATGCTGTTGCTGCTGCAGCTACCTGGGATTTAAGTACACCTTGGGCAAAGGTTGTGGAATTAACTAGCACACATCCATTGACCGGAAAGAGGCTTGTAAATATTGATTCACTTGCAATTGAGCTTAATCTCCCTCAAAAATATCCTGCCTTAGGGTCTGTAAAACCAGAAGAATCTTTGTGGGATGATTTTCTAATTGATATCTTTGTAATGTTTGCATCCTCGATTCTCTCATTAATTTTACTAGCAGGGATAGGAGCATTATCAACATTCTTCACCATTGGAAACCCATTCATTGGAGCAGGCGTGGGTGTGATTATTTTTACATTCCTGTACTATTGGAAGACGAACCTAACCTACCCTAACCTGAAAAATTGGGATAACCCTTCTGTCTCCAAGAACACTGTCTTTGAGGCTGTTAGTTCAGTAGAAAGAGATGGATACATAAAAGCGTCACCAGTGAGATCTAAACCAATTGTCCTTGAAGGAGTAATTATTGGAAAAGGAAATCCTGGGTATATGTTTTCTGAGGATTTTGTTATCCGTGATGAATCTGGCATTATGAAACTTGACATACGATCGATTTTAGGAGGACTTGGTAATTTTATCAGCTCATTCAAAGTTGGATCATACATCGAGCAGAAAGCCAGAGTAGTAGGATGGTACCAGAGATCCATGATGCCTTATGTTATAGTCAACAAAGTCTACCTAGAGGATGGAAGAGTTGTTAAAATAAGACAAAGAGGATTACATCAATTCTATGTAGGATTATTACTCGCAATTGGCTTAGTTTTATTAGTATTATAAATTTGTTTACAATAAAATTATTCAAAAAAAAATGGTTCAATTATTAAGGAAAAAGGGAAAAAACATCATTCGGATTAGTTTTTAACTAATCTTCCCTGTAAATAGAAATCGACATAAGAACCAATTTCAATAGAGGGAAGTGTTTCATCTGGAATAATATTTTTTAGTATAACAGAATACAGTATTGAACCAAGGAGAGATAAAATTGTTCGAAATGGTAACTCTTTCTTTAAAACACCAGTATTTTGGTACTTCGATATTATCTTTGAAAAGTGAGTGAAATATGTTAGTGGTTCCTGTAATAATTCTTTTAAATTTGGATTATGAGAGATTTCTAAAAAAATATGAAAGAAAAAATATCCAAATTTAATAGCAGATTTCTGATAAACCAAAACTATGTTTGTCAGATCCTTCTTGACATCTCCAGAGTAATCTGGTAATTTACTAAAATGAGAATTTTTCACTGCATAAGAAATTGATTGTTTGACTAATTGGGTCTTGCTCCCAAATCTGCGAAACAGAGTGACTTCACTGATATTTGCAGATTTTGCAATTTTTTTAGTGGTTGCACCCTGATACCCACTTAATCCTATCAATTTGATAACAGAGTTAAAAACTGCTTCATCCTTAACTATTTTTGGCACTACCTAAACAATTGAGCGATCATTGATATAGGTTTTTGTTAATGCAAGTACATGCTAACAAAAGATTTTTATTTAGTTAATGTAAGTAAGTACTTACATAAAGGAGGATATTAATTGGTAAATAGTCTAATTTTGCAATCCATCGGATTAGCATTCACAGGGTTGGTTTCATTGGGGTCAATAACAATTGTTCTTCTGCTCATACTCTCTAAGGATGGTTTTTACAAGGGTCTCGGGTACACCTTGGGTTATTTTTTAGGATATGTGTTAATTGGAAACATTTTGATCGTTTTAAGTCTGTTTCTTCCTGTAAATTTTACTAATCAAGTAAATTCGACTATACCCATATTCTTGTTGGCTCTAGGAACACTTCTTCTATTCTTAGGATTAAGAAATTTGAGAAGAGGGCCAAAGACATCTAAAGAGAACAAAGGATTTCTTTCTTCCTTAGATGGATTTAATTCTAGAAAGTCTTTCATGTTAGGAGCTGCAATCACTGTGATCAATGTTAAAAACCTTGCACTTTATATGACAGCAATGTCTGGGATAATCCTAGTTCAGGTTGATATACTTGACAAAATTTTACTAACATTCCTCATTTCAATCATCTTTTGTATTGGTGTGTTTTTTCCAGTATTGATCTATCTAATGTTTCCAGAAAGTTCTGAAGTTAAACTTACTAGCTTTAAGGCATATTTAGATACACATAGTCACAAACTATCTATTTACCTTCCAATCTTCTTCTCTTTCTTGCTTATATTTAAAGGAGTTACAGATCTACTATGACAACAAAGTTACCATTAGTTTTAGATTTCGACCAAATCAGGTCAAAAGATTTACCACTCGTAGGTGGAAAAGGAGCAAATTTGGGAGAAATGACTTACGCGGGATTTCCTGTTCCACCGGGTTTCTGCATAACAACCCTAGCTTACGATAATTTCATAGCAACCTCTGATCAATCCACTAGGATCTTTGATATTCTTAGTGACCTCTCTGTAGATAATTTAGATAAAATTAGAGAGGCAGGAAAAGAGGTTCGTGATTTGCTTAATATGGCATCATTTAGAGAAGAATTGCAATCTCCATTGCTAGAAGCCTGGAGGAGGTTAGGTTCTGAGCAAGTTTATGCCATACGATCAAGTGCAACAGCAGAGGATCTCCCAAATGCATCATTTGCAGGACAACAAGATACGTACCTAAATGTCATTGGTCAAGAACAGTTTTTGGAGTCAGTTAAAAAATGCTGGATATCTTTATTTACAGATAGAGCAATACTTTATCGAATAAAAAACAATTTTCCCCATGATAAGGTCAAATTAAGTGTGGTTGTACAAAAGATGATAAAATCCGAAAGATCGGGGATAATGTTCACTGCAAACCCTGTGACGGGGCATCGTCACACAATTCTGATTAATGCTAGCTATGGGCTTGGAGAAGCACTTGTGAGTGGTTTGGTTAATCCGGATACTTACGAGTTTGATAAAAGAAAAACTCAGATTGTTGATGTGAAAATTTCCGACAAGAAGATTGGAATCTACCCCCTTAAAGATGGGGGAACGAAAGAGGTAGAACTATCTGAGGAGTTGCGAAACAAGCAGGTGTTATCTGATGAGGAAATATTACAACTGGGATTGCTTGGTGTAAAAATAGAAGAATATTATAAGTCCCCCCAGGACATTGAATGGGCATCTGAATCGCAAAATTTGTACATTGTACAATCTAGGCCGATCACATCCCTATATCCTATAGATGGGTTAAAATACCCTGAAGGCACTCTGGGGATATTTTTTAGCTTTGGACATCAGCAAAACATGCTCCGAGCCATGACCCCAATGAGTTTGTCTTCAATCACCACCTTTCTTCCAGTGGGTCATACTGAAAGCAAATATGAATCAGATTATGTCAGAATTAGTGGAGATAGGGCATTTTTAGATATAACAACAATGCTTAGACACCGAATTTTAAAGAAGATTGTATTGAGGGTGACTGGGCAAATGGATGCATTAGCCCCAAAATCTATCCAGATTCTTATGAAAAGACCAGAATTTAAAAAATCTCCTCGAGCAAAAATTCCAATTTCTACAGCCTTTCGAGGAATAAAACTTATCTTAAGAGTGGTCAACGATATTTTCAGGAAAAACCTCTCAGGGTTTGTTGATAAAACCAATAGGGATATAGACATATTCCTCGATGAAGTTAGAGAAGAGATGAAAGGCTTACAGCCAGATATTAACCTTCTAAATTTGTGTGAGCAATATTTACAGAAAACACCCTCTTTCATGTTGAATTTTGTTCCTGAAGCATTTGCTGGGATTGCGTCAACTAAGATCCTTGAGGGATATAGCAGGAAATGGTTAGATGACGCTACAGCAGGAAATATCAGTCTTGGGATAAGGGGTAATGTGGTTAATGAAATGAATTATGCAATTGGAGATCTTGCTGATTTGCTTCGTGAATCACCCGAACTTTCGCGTTCAATTGAGACCCTCAATAATGACCCTTTTGATTGGTTAAATTCATTAGAATCCATCCAAGGAGGTCATGAGTTTCTAAATGCATGGCAAGAATTTATAGAAAGCTATGGTGCTCGTGGCCCTTCTGAACTAGATATATATAAGCCTAGATGGTGGGAAGATCCTCTTCCAGTATTGAATGTGATTCGAGAATATATGAAAAAAGAGAAGGGAAGCCACAGAAAACAGGAAGCAGAATTTATTCAATTACGAGAACAGGCATTTGATGAATTACTACTAAAAGCATCTAAGGGAATTCGAGGGAGATTTCGAAGAAGAAGGTATAGAAGACTCTATTTTGTAATGACTGAGGTTGGAGGAATGAGGGAACACCATAAATTTATGATGATCCGTTTAATTTCGTTAGTGAAAAAATCACTTCTTCGAATTGGAAATAGCCTTGTAGAATCAGGAAAATTAAAGGAAATCGACGATCTTTGGTTTTTAAAATGGGGAGAATTGGTTCAGGTACTTGAAGGTTCAACTATTGATCGAAATGAAGAAATTAAGCAGAGAAAAATAGATTACAACAGGTATCAAAGCTTGATTCCACCAGCTATCATTAGTAGTGACGGAGAATCACCAGAAGTTAACTATGAAATTGCAGATGCCCCTGAAGGTGCATTACTTGGAAATCCTGTTTCTGGAGGAGTAATTGAAGGGATAGCTCACGTCATTAGAGATCCAACAACAGAATCACTGAAAATGGATGAGGTTTTGGTTGCTGAATTCACCGACCCGGGTTGGACTCCATTATTTATCAATGCAAAAGGTTTGATACTTGAAATTGGTGGTGCTTTAACCCACGGTGCCGTAGTTGCAAGGGAGTATGGCATACCTGCTGTAGTAGGTGTAAAGAATGCAACGTCCCTCATTAAAACAGGACAAAAGGTTCGAGTGGATGGAAATACAGGAATAGTTGAAATTTTGGAATAAGGGGTTAACACTTGCTGTTTGCATTAGGGACATATTCAAAAATAAAATTACATTGTGGTTAGGTCCGAATTCAAACAAAACAGGTGCAAATTCACAGTTTATTCCAAATAGACATTTAATCATTTTGCCTGAGTTGAACTTATGGGCAAGTTTGTGGATTTTCTAATGAACCTCAGCCAAAAATGGATTTTCTGGAAAATACAGGTCAAAGTTCAATACTGGTTGAATACTCCACTTAAAATCAGATGGTGGGAGGAACTTAAACTCAAAGGTCCTATTAAAATAAATTCAAATGAGACTATAGAATTTAGAGATGGAACAGTTTTATCTACAGTCTACAAACAGGATGTACTAAAATTACAATTGTCAAAGACAGAAAATCCACCTTTGTTAGTCTATTCATTTTTGGAAACGTTAAATCTCGCTGAAATCAAACACAATTCTGTTTCACAAATATTTAAGGAGGAAAGAAAGGGTAGAGACTTAAAATTTGAAATACAACAGACAGAGGAACAAATTCTTCTAGTAAACAGATATCAATCAATAAACTTGAGAATAGAAAAAACCAATAGATACACCAAGCTGATCTTTTCATTTGATTTCAATAGGGTATTTGGTTTAGGAGACAAAATACAAGATTTAAAAAGAAAGGGGGAATTTACCTTTTGGAACCTTGATAATCCACACTATAATGACATGACAGATAACCTTTACCAAAGCCACCCTAATGCTATTATTCAATCACCTGAGACATGGATAAATCTCATTGTTGATTACCCTGGCTATCAAAAGTGGACAATTAACTCTGACAGTATTCAAATTATCATTCAATCAAGAGATTTCACAGTCTATCTTTCAGCTGCTCTGGAACTGAAATCCCTGTACCAAAAAATGACAACTATTGTTGGAACATTTGATTTACCACCAGTATGGGCAATAGGTTATCAACAGTCCCGCTGGAGCTATCCAGATCATAACAGTATTGTCGAACTTGATAAAAAATTTGAAGAACACAATATTCCTTGTGATGTATTTTATCTCGATATTGATTATATGGATAGTTATAAATGCTTTACCATAAACAGAGACAATTTTCCGGACTTAAGAAACCTGTCCCTAAAAATAGAACCGAGAAAGATTGTGACGATAATTGATCCTGGAATTAAGAAAGAAGAGGGGTATGAGATATATGAAACAGGTGTTTCAAAGGGATACTTCCTCAGACAAAAGAAGGATGGATACTATTCTGGGGTGGTATGGCCTGGAATTTGTAACTTTCCAGATTTTTTGGACGATGGATTACTTGATTGGTGGTTTAATAATAATTTAATTTTACTTAATCAAGGAGTAGCAGGAATTTGGAACGATATGAATGAACCATCCATATTCTCAATGAGAAGAACTTTCCCTAGCGATGTATCTCATACAGTGAAAAACATCTCCCACCAAAAGGTTCACAACATCTATGGATTGATGATGTCGAGGGCAACCAACCTTGCTATAAGGAAAGCAAGTAAGAATCGTCCATTTGTGCTTACTCGATCATCATACCTTGGAGGGCAGAATTTTGCATGGATGTGGACTGGGGACAACTCTTCATCATGGGATCACCTGAGATGGAGTGTCAAACAAATCATCTCAATGAATTTAACTGGTTACGTGTTATGTGGGGCAGATGTTGGTGGGTTTTCAGGAAATTGTAATTCAAAGCTTCTTCAAAGATGGACACAGCTTGGTGTTTTCTACCCGTTCTTTAGAAATCATTCAGCTCTTGGAACAATTGCACAAGAACCTTGGAAGTTTGATAATACAACCCTCCAAATAACTAAAAAAGCAATAGAACTAAGATATGAACTGGCTTTTTACATTTACACCTGTTTTTATCTGGCTCAACTAGGAGTTGAACCTATCATTCAGCCATTATTTATGCAGTATTCGACCACAGAATGTTTTGACCCTGAATTTTGTGAAACACAGTTTTTCTTCGGTTCTAACCTGTTAATTACTCCATTATTGAGTGATGAAAACAATAGAAGGGTGTACTTACCTCCAGGAATGTGGTATGATTATTATACTGGACAAAAACTTGAAGGTGGACAAATTATGGATATAACTGTTCAGGATGATCAAATTCCAATTTATATAAGGGAAAACACTGTATTACCTATTTCAACTAATATTGGAAGAACCATGGAAGAGACATTGAAAAATGATTTTACAATTAGATTGTTTGGTAACAATCCTAAAGGAATGATATATTTTGATGGACTGAATCATCAAAACCTTTCTGAGTATTGCCTTGTTCAGTTTAAGAACCTCGAGTTTGAATTACTGAACTTTGGATTCACATTAAACAAAACTGGAGAAAATAGTTTCAAATTTGAAAAATCCAAAAATTGACTCACTGATACACAGAAAACAACAAAGGTATTATTTCATAAAATTAGTTTTCAATCGGTTTAAGATGAAATACAGGAATTGAAGAAATTGAATGAAACAAAGAACAATATTTCAATGGATTAAACTTAATTAACTCTGGTATGTTAAATACACCATCTGGGAAACAAGAATATGCATAAGATTTTAAGAAAAGATTCAGTCATTTTTTATAATTTTTTAAAACTTATTTAAATTGAAGAAATAACATATCACCTAAGGGCTATCAATTTTGGTCAATCTGACCATTTAAAATAGACAGTTGCTATACTTAATAATTTTTAGTTAATTTTATTATATTTCCTATAAATTAAGAAATTAAGGAAATTAAATTTAGTCCACAATTTAATATAAATAGAAATGTTATATAAGTATCATAGCCTTAAGTAGTATAATGAAAAGCCTTAAACTTAACAATTTTAAACATCTAGAAGCCGAATATATCTCTTTGATTGTTAAAGCTGTTTCAATTCTATTTCTCATTACACAATTTTATATTATTTATGCCAATCGATCCATAATAAATGCTAAATCAGTCGGATGGTCGTTATTTAAACCAAATTTTGTAATTTCACTTTGGAGTTCGATTTTATATTTTGGGGTGATGGTATTTTATCTCGCCATATACACTTACACACTTAAGGAAATTTCCAATCGAATAAAATCAGATATACTTAAAGGATACATGTTGTTCAATTTGGTATTCATGTTTCCCCTTCTCTCACTCACATTAGCAATAGCTAATCAATCAAATATAGGTACTACTCTCTCTGGAGTATTGTTTGTGATGGTTTTGGGATTAGGAGTATTGGGTATGATTTTCTCACTTGCTATGGTAGCATCTTCGACTATTACAAAAAATAGCCCTAATTTGTCAAAATATTTCATATTCTCTCCTCTCCTGACCGGACCAGTCTATATTATTCTATCAATAATCCTTGTAATTCTACTTGATACTAATGTTTTCCTTGGGTTTGGGTTGATTATCCTAATAAACTACCTTCTCATCAGAAAATTAATGAAATTTCCAAAAGCTTTCGACGATCTATTGATTGATCTTGAGATTCAGCTTGTTAATAGGATCGAAAGTCAAGACCTTTATCCAACTGCAAATTTCTAAGAATTCAATAAAATCAAGATCAATTAATAAATATTAAACGCTATTCAAAAACTTTGGAGGTGTTCTGTGTAAAGTTTGTTGCTCATAGGCATAAGCAACTTTAATTAACTTGTAATCAGTAAACGGCAACCCTAGAAAACTGACCCCCGTGGGTAGCCCCTGTATATAGCCAGCTGGGACGGTGATAGAAGGAAAACCAGAGACAGCCGCATAAAAGGTTGAAGAACCCCCAGAGCAATCACCGTTGACATAATCAATTAACCATGCTGGATTTCCAGATGGAAAAATAATTGCATCCAATGAGTTGGTTTCAAAAGTATCAGATATGTTGCTTCGTAACTCATCGTAGCGAATCATTGCTTCTTTGTACGACTCTGATTCAAATCCTTGGCTTTCTAACGCCATAGAAAAAAATTCTTGTCCAAAATAAGGCATAACCAATTCCTGGTTCCTTTCATTAAATTTGATTAAGGATTGGATACTATTTACACCAGTGGGAACCTCTACATGTTCAAGGTATTTTTTTAGATCCTCTTTGTAATCAGTGACAAGAACCTCTAATTCGTTCAAGGAACCTTCTGGAAGCTGTATTTCGACAGGATCAATTAAGACCCCTCCAGCTTTTTCAATGTCTGTTAATGCTTGTCCCATAAGTTTATCGACTTTGGGAGCACCTCCAAATGATGATCGTAATACTCCTAACCTTTTGTCTCGTAAACCTTCAGTAGAGAGTTCATCAAGAAAATCTGAGGAAGAAAATTTATTATGCTGAGTCACTGGGTCAGACTCATCATTCCCGGATATCGCGTGAAGAAGTATTCCCGCATCTTTTACCGTTCTTGCCATTGGGCCTGCTGTGTCCTGTGTATGTGAGATGGGGATGATACCAGATCTGCTTACTAAACCCATTGTTGGTTTGACACCCACTATTCCATTGATCTGGGAAGGACAGATAATTGAACCATCAGTTTCTGTACCTACAGCTACCGTGCAAAGGTTAGCTGCAACAGCAACAGCTGACCCAGAACTTGAACCACAGGGAGTTCTATCTAAAGCATAGGGATTTCGGGTTTGACCTCCGCGTGATGACCAGCCACTGATAGATTTTTGTCCCCTTAAATTTGCCCACTCACTTAAGTTGGCCTTGGCAAGAATTACTGCACCAGCTTCCCGTAATTTCTTCACAATGAAAGCATCTTGCTTAGGATAATGACCCACCAAAGCCAGAGAGCCAGCAGTAGTCATCATTTGATCTCTGGTATCAATGTTATCCTTAAGTACCAAAGGTATACCATGAAGCAAGCCCCTCTTCTTACCAGCCTTTCTTTCTTCATCTAGAGCCTTAGCTATTGACACAGCATCTGGATTAACTTCTAAAATTGCGTTAGTCATTTTATCTATTTTTTGGATCTGCTCTAAGTAGAGTTTGACGAGTTTTTCAGAAGACAGTTCACCAGAATCCATCAACACTTGAAGTTCTGATATTGTGTACTCTTTCATTGAAAATTGATAAAAAGACAGTTTAAAAATTTTTGTGAAACACTATTTCAAGATAGCAAGAAAAGATATTTGGCGAATTTATGAAGTTGAATTAAGATTTTATGATGGTTAAATTACCGGCTTTAACAAATACCAAAAATATAACCATGAATTGTTATTAGGGGATTTATAGATTATTATTAAAGGAACAAATAAATGAAATTTCTAAAGCTTTTCATATACCTCTTTTAAGAGACTATATGCTTCTTCCCTGGTCTCTCCCCAAACTATTAACCCATCCTGATGACCAAGGAGACAGACAGGTTTGGTGAGTTTAGGACTATCAGTGTACACTTTTTGTATGGCTCTAGCCATTTCTGGTGTCCCATAAGGAACCTCCTTGGGAGTTGTCAACATGTTAAACTCGGAGTACCTGTCCCACATATCCTCATAGTGAACATGTATTACACAGTTTACCTCTGGAGCAACATCATAGATTGCCGCATGAGTCATTGATTCAGAGGAGGGTTTTAATGGACCCTTAGAAATAACACGATTATTCGCTACATCAAAATCCATTACCAGACAGTAGTCTTCAAAATTGGTTTTATCAAGGTGTCCCGTTTGAGTGCCAGAGACAAAAAACTGTCCATCATCAGTGTAACGCTCACTTATGTTGCCAAACCCTATATTAGGCGTTCTGGAATGATCGGCTGGATAAACCCCAATCAGGTTCATTTTATGTAGTTTATCTCTAAGCTTTATCATCTCATCAAGGTATCCCGGTGAAATTTTTAAATTCTTTTTGTGATACTGCAACTCATACTTAATTACTCCATCCAGAGGTTCTGAATTGAACTCTTTTAAAACTTCAAAAATTTCTGAAAACTGTGTTATACTATGCTTTGCAGAATGTTCTTTATTTCCTTCTATTTCAACTAATATACCTTCCATTCCAAGAAACTCTGTCACCTCAATATCATGCTCCCAACTGTCTCCCACCATTATCGCTTCGAATGGTTTAACATCTAGTCTGTCTAGGGCATGAAGATAAATATGGGGATGAGGTTTCTCTTTGCCTGCCTCCTCACTGGTGATGACCACTTCAAAGAAATTGTCCAAATTCAATCTATGGAGTTTTCTAAATTGTATTTCTGATGACATATTTGTTATTATCCCAAGTTTATAGTAAGAATCTTTTAACTGTTGTAACGTTTCAACGACCCCATCAAATGGTTTAATGCTCCTGAGAAAAGCATCCCAATACCTTTGTGTCAATTCAGCTATATGAAAAGGCTTTGAGGATTTATAATATTCCTCTACCATGGCTTGAAAGTATAACACTCTTGAATGACTTCCAGAGGTTCCCTCTAAGAATCTTTTTACCCTTTGTCTTCCATTTTTATATCGGCGAATAAAGTCAGGATAAGACTCATTGGTTAAAACCTGCCAATAATCATATGCCCCTCTCAGTCCCTCCTCGTGTGAGGTGCTATAGGAATATAATGTACCATCCAAATCAAAAAAGATGGTTGTGATTTTATGCATATTAACAGTTTAGAAAGCAAGTTCTATAAAGTTTAAATTAGGGATTATTCATAATTTAGAAAAATTTGACATTTGAATACCAAATTTAAAGCAAATTAAATCAGATGAAACTAAATTCCAAGGTAGGCCTCTCTTATGTGTTTGTTTCCTTCAAGCTCCTTTGCATTGCCACTGAGTGCAATCCTCCCTTGCTCTATCACATAACCTTTATCAATTATCTCTAATACCCTATGAACGTGCTGTTCAGAGATTAATATTGTGACTCCCTCCTCATTGATTCGTTTAAATGCGTTAAAAATATCATCAACTATGATTGGGGCTAAACCCAAGGATGGTTCATCCAATATTAGAAGACTGGGGTCGGACATAAGCCCTCTCCCGATTGCTAACATTTGTTGCTGTCCACCACTTAAGGTTCTAGCCTGCTGATTAAGTCTTTCTTCAAGTATTGGAAACAGTGTTAGCACACGATTCAGTGATTCTTTTCTCTTAGATTTTGCTCTTTTCTGGTAAGAACCTAGCAAGAGATTGTCCTTCACAGACATGTCCGGAAACAGCTTTCTACCCTCTGGAACTAACGAAATGCCTAATTCTACCCTTTTTGCAGGATTCAGGTTTGTGACTTCAACCTCATTATACAATATTGATCCCTCAAATGGTGAAACCAACCCTGCGATTGATGCAAAGGTACTGGTTTTTCCAGCTCCATTTGGCCCAAGCAGACCAACAACAGAGCCCTTAGGGATTTCTAAATCTAATCCCCAGATCACTTGTATTTTTCCATATTTAACCTGTAGATTGCTAATTTTCAACATATTTTGATACCTCCGAGGCTGTTGATCCCAGATATGCATTGATCACAGCTGCATTCTTAGAAATCTCCTTGGGACTCCCGTCTGCAATGAGTTTTCCAAGATCCAAAACTGCGATTCTGTCAGATATACTCATTACGGCCTTCATTACGTGTTCAACAAAGACTATTGTTTTCCCTCGCTCGTTTCGAATCCTTCGAATTATATTCATAAGCTCCTCGGTTTCAGAGGGATTGAGACCTGCAATAATTTCATCAAGAAGAATCACATCGGGATCAGCTGCTAAAACTCTAGCGAGCTCTAGTTTCTTCTGCTCGTTTATCACCAGATTTGAAACTTTTTGATGGGCTAATTGTTCTAGACCTATGAATTCTAATGCTTCAACTGAAATAGATAACCCATCTGTATAACTAACACTCTCTCTTCGACCGTTAAATGCACTTGCAAGTACATTTTCCATTACAGTCAAGTTGGGAAACACGTGAACTAACTGAAAAGTCCGGGCGATTCCCAATTTTATTGACTTATGAAATGGGATACCTGTTATAACCTTCTGATTAAGCAGAACTGTTCCTGAGGTAGGTTTGTAGTACCCCGAAATAATGTTAAACAACGTTGTCTTTCCAGCACCATTTGGACCAATCAACCCCAGTAATTCATTTTTGTAGACATTAAGAGTCACATCATCAACTGCATTAATTCCACCGAATTGTTTGTGGATGTTTAGAACTTCTAGAATTAAAGGTGGTTCTTTACCTGGTTTATTTATACCAATGGTTGGTTCTTTACCTGCTTTATTTATATCAATGGTTTCAGATTTCGCAATCTCAGTTTCTTTCCAAGAAGGATACAGTTGTCGTTTGTTACCAATCTTTACAGAGTCTTTATCAATAATGGACTCTTCTGCTACCCAACCCTTATCATGAAAGTAACCCATAATTCCTTTGGGAAGATATAGAATTGCCAAAATAAATATTAAGCCATAAATAATTATATAACCAGAGCTGAAATCTAACTTGAGACCAAAAAGACTGATAGAGACCCCTGCTAACATCTGAGTCAATAAGACATCAAGGGGAGAAAGTAATATTGCTCCTATAACAGGTCCAAAGACACTTGCTCCTCCACCAATGAAGGTGATAATTATCATTTGTACTGTCAAGGCAGTTGGGAATGTTTGATCTGGAGTGACCACAAATAAAATTGTGATATTAAACGCCCCAACAATCCCGGCTATAAAGGCAGAAATAATAAATGCAGTTAATTTGGTGTATAATACATTGATACCAATTGACGAGGCTCCTTCAGGACTCTCTTTTATGGCCCTAAGACTTAACCCCAACCTACTGTATGATACATAATGGGTGATAATGAAGGCTAATATTGAAGCTACAAGCATAAGATAATAACCAGCAATATAAATATCTCCAAATTCACTCAAGATTTTTCCTGTTGATATACCCTGACCTCCTCCAGTAAAGTCTGAGAAGTAGGAAATCACCTGTTGAGTGATTGTGGCGATAGCAAGCATTGCAACTGCAAAGTATGCCCCTCTAAGTCTCAAGATGGGAAAACCAATAATCAACCCATAAAGGGCTGCAATGACACCTCCCATTAAGAAGGCTAACCATAAATTTAAACCATAATTCACATAGGTGATGGCAGCAGCATAACCTCCAATCCCAAAGAAGACAACATGCCCGAAATCCACCTCTCCTCCATAACCCCCAATTATATTGTAACTCTCTCCCAGTGCAATAAAGAAGAAGATAAATCTAAATGTCTGTAATAATCCACCGGTGTTCGGTAGAAGAGGGAGAGCAACTGAAATAACAACAAAAAACACTCCAATCAAACCAAGGGGGGATGCTAATAACTCTATCATTTTTTTGGTGCCCATACCAAAGATGAGTTCATTAAAAAAGCTGTAAAGAGGATTTGATCCTTTATACTGCCACTTTTGTTCAGAAGGCTGCTCAGTTTCAGTTGGTATATTTTTATCACTTGTCGACATAATTAGCATCTACTCCAATAATTTCCCAAAGAGTCCTGTTGGTTTGAATAGGATAAATAAGATCATAATTAAAAACCCCATAGCTGTCTCTAATCCTTGTGCGTATACTGAGGTGAAATTTTGAGCTGTTAAGATAAAAATCCCAGCTAAGATTAAACCTTTGATTGAACCTAAACCTGCTAACACCGTAATAACAAAACTAATCCCTAGATAGCTAGATTCTCCAACCCCTGGATCAAAGCTGTATAGAACTGCCACAATATTCCCAGATACTCCAGCAAGGAACGCACTTATGAACATGGCAATCAGATAAATTCTCTGAGGGTTTATACCCATTAATATTGCTGCGTCCTTATCCTGTGCGATTGCTCGAATTGCTCTGCCAATATCTGTTTTCTCTAATAGTAAAAATACCAACAAGATGAGAATGAGTGCAATGAAAAACCCGTAAATTGCACCCCAACGTACAGTAGCAGACCCAATTAAGATGGATTTCTCACTGTAAAAACTATTTACGACCCTGAGATTACCTGTAAAGAGGATATACATTGACCCCGACAGTACTATGGAAACTCCAAATGCTAGTACTAGTGATGTCAAATGGTCACGTCCAACAATTCTGTTATACAACAACAGTTGAATAATAACACCAATTAACCCAACAACCAATCCAGATGGTATCAAATATAGTGATGGATCCCCATGGAATGTGTTGAACATATAATATGTAACATATGCACCTATGACAATAAATTCACCGTGTGCAACATTAATAATTCTGGAAACACCCCAAATCAAGGATAAGCCCATCGCAATTAATGAGTAAATTGTCCCAATGATTATTCCCAACAAAATTAAGTTAAAGATAATATCCAAATTCACATAAATGCTGAAATAACTATAGTAAATAAGCTTAATGTATATCGATACAAAAAATTGATATAATTTAGGAAATTAATTTAAATTTTCTAAAGTGTTTTGTTATGTTTTAGGAAAACCAATTACATTGGGAATACAATATTTGCGGTTTTATATGCTAATGGGTATACTGTTTCTACTACCCCATTTTGAACCTGAGTCATAAAGCCTGAACCAGTTATTAACCCAGTGGATGTGAAAGAGACTGTACCCCATACAGTTTTTATATTGAGTTTTGTAAGAGTGTCTCTGACCTTTAATCCATCTGTGAATGTTCCGGCCTTCTCAATTGCTGCCTTTAACACATAAACTGCAGAATATCCACCGGCTGCATGATATGCAGGTGTTTCATTATTATGGAGCTGTTTATAGCTTTTAACAAAATTTGTTATACCTGGAGCCTGTGCTTCTGGAATATTTGGTACCCATTGTGCAAATCCCAATACATGATTTGCCTTTGCCCCCAATTCTGTTGCAAAAGCAGACTCTGCTGGACCAACGGTTCCAAATATTGCTTTTGGAGTCAAACTCTGAGCTGAAACCTGTTTGACGACCTCTGCTGCATCTGCATAATGTCCCACAGTGACGATTAAGTCTGCACCTCCAGCAGATTTAAGAAGACCCATATCAGTCCCAACTGCATTAAGATCACCTGAGGAATATTTGTATGCCTTGTTATTAACCAGAGTAATTCCAGCATTTTTTAGATAAGTCTCAACTGCGGGTTCCACAGACAATGGGAATGATGAATCTTCTAAAAAGATAGCTGCTGTCTTTATTTGCTTTACATTGGTAGACTCATTTAACCATTGGAAAAGTGGTTGACTATATAATGAGGCTTTTCTGTATAACCCAAAGGTATATTTGTATCCTTGAGTATAAATACTATCAGATGCACCTCCTGCTTGTATAAATGGAATTTTTGCAGCTTCTGCCTTCGGGGCAACTGCCTTGACAATTCCACTACTGTAGGGCCCTAAGAGAATGTTCACCTTATCATTGTTTATTAAGGTATCATAAAGCTGTCCAGCCTTTGTAGCACTACTCTGATCATCGTAAACGATCAGTTTAATGTTATATCTTGTGTTTCCGATGACGACTCCAGATCCATTGTTGATCTCGTTAACTGCCATCTTGTATCCATTCAAAACACGAAGACCCTCTGTTTGGTATTTTCCTGTCATTGAAACCGTGGCACCGACTTTAATAACCACATCACTGGTTTTTATCTGTGTGGAGTTCCAATACAAATACCCACCTAGGGCACCTCCTGCAAGTACGATAACAATAATTGCTGCTAAATATCCTTTGCTAATTGCCATTTTCTATTTCCTGACTCAATTCCGAATTTCAACGATTATTCTGAAATTCGGACAAAGTTTGTGAGCTGAAGCCACTATAATTTTATATTTTAAAGAATATCGGAGAGAAAAATATACTAATGATATTAAATTTACATTGCGACTAAAATCCCATCATTTTTTAGACATTTGCACAATTTTCGAAGTAAATCTCAATTAAAATAGAGTTTATAACAATTTAACTATATTTATAAGATATGAGTTATTAAAATAGCTATAAATATATTCGAATTATCTCTAACGGGTAATCAAAAAAGAATATTTACATGTACAATCATTGATTGCATATAGTAGAGCTTAAACGCAAAGGTATACTTTACCCACCAATACTGTCCTGAAATAATAGTAACATCAAAGACGAAATTAAGCAAAAAAATTGAAATTTAAATAATGAGGATTTAGTTAAAATAGACAAATGATTTTAAAAATAGGAACTTATCATTAAAATGAATGAGATAATGAGTAAATATTAGATGAAACATTATAATTTCACAGAAATTTAGAACTAAACTCTAGTTTAAAATACTTAGGAATTCATATCCAATCATGAATTCGAAAGAAGTTTTTAGGGCAGTTTGGAGGAAATTACGAGAAGATATCCTAGTTGTGCTTTTTATAGTACTCCTTATTGTCTCAGCCGCCTATTTCATCGAACTGGTCTTAGGATGGTTTAAACTCTCTGACCTTCCCAATGTGAAAAAATCACTCTCTGCTCAAAGGTGGTTAGACACAGCTAAGGATTCAGATAATGATGGGATTCCAGATGTAATGGAGATGACCCCTAGGGGTAAACCTGTGAATGTTCCAGGTTATGGCATTGTGGGAACTGGGACTGGAACCAATCCTTACAATCCAGACACCGATTTTGATGGCTTTCCAGATAATGCTGAGATGAAAATTGGATCGAACCCTAACAATTTTTGGGATCCAGGATTTCTATGGATTCTTTGGACCATATTCTTTGCATTCGTGATTTACAAACTTTTTATTGAGAAACCTGACAGACTCCGAGAATATCAACTTAATGAAGATATTATCACTGGAGGAGGTGTTGCAGGAAAGAAAGGTAAATTTGCCTATGGAGGTGCATCAAATCCATTTGAGAAATCAGTTTCAGCCATGACAGCTGAAGAGAAAAAACAACTCATTGAAAGTGATCCGAGATTTGCAGATTTGAAGGTAGGGGAGATGACACATAAAAAAAGAAAATTCCCCGTTTGGGCAAAAACACTAGTACAATTTCTTATAATTACAGTTATTGTATTAGGAGGATTTCTTATCTTTCGCCATTAATGATCAAAATCTTCAATAATGATAATTTTATTTGATTTTGATTAATCCTCCTATTAACTTTCATCTTTATGATTGTGGAAGCAATTGTTGGTTACATCGCTAATTCACACACTTTGATTGCAGATGCTGGACATTTGTTAAATGATGTCATCTCTATATTTCTAGCCTTGGTAGCTATTTTTCTGAGTAAATTTAAAAGCACATCAAAACTAACATTTGGGTATAAAAGGGTGGGAGTTCTATCTGGATTGATAAACGGTATTTCGTTGCTCACAATATAGTATTTAATTATTAGGGAGGCAATTAGTAGATTAAGAAATCTAGAGGGTCTCGAGATCCAAGGAGCATTAGTTATGGTGGTTGCATTTGTTGGTTTATTTGTGAATTTAGTTGGAATATACCTCCTACCCCCAGAAAAAGAAGGCAGTCTTAATATTGAAGGTGTATATCAACATGTTGTAGGGGATGCTTTTGGATCTGTTGTGGCGTTAATTGCAGATATTGGAATTTTACTTTTCAATGCATTTTGGCTTGATGTGGTCGCTAGTTTGATTGTTGCTTTACTCATAGTCAAGAGTGGATTATCCATAACAATAAGGTCGCTAAATATTTTAATTCAAGCAAGCCCGAAGGGGATTGATTTAGAGAACATAAAAAAGGATACATTAGCATTGGATGGAGTTAATGAAATTCATGATTTCCATGCTTGGAGGGTCACCAATGGAATGGATGTTTTAACTGCACATATATTAGAAAATACAATGACGAGCCAAAGAAGTTTATCATCGATGCATCTTTTGATTATATTATGTGAGTTGTTGTGGTAAAGTAAGGAGTAATCAATAATAAAGTTTAATATATTGACATATCTCGATACATCGATGGAAAAAATCCAAGTTGATGCAATGACATTGAGATCAAAGTTATTTAGAGGGTTTGCCGATGAGACAAGGCTTTCAATTCTCAGATTATTAATGAATGGTAACAAAAACGTTAACGAAATAGTTAAAACACTAAATTTACCCCAATCAACCGTGTCTTCGCATTTATCTTGCTTAAAAGATTGTAATCTGGTAACCTCACAAAAAATTGGTAGATCTCGTCAGTATTATTTGACGTCTGCTGTAATATCAGAAATCCTGCAAAATGTAGATCAATTATTGCAAATCTGTTATTCGGAAATTTATGAATGTGTAAATTATCTGGAGGAATAAATATGGCTGATAACGATATTTCATCATATGAAATCCCAATTCCGTGGAATCGAATATTAGGTTCAGTAATTGCATTTATTTCTCTTATTGCATTATATCTTTTACCTCTGGAATTTACTCCAAAATTACTAATTTATTTAATAGGATCAATTATAGGTGGATGGTTTTTTTATTTGGAATCTTTTGAAACTTTAATTCAGAAGAAAAAGATCTCAATTGACATGTTGATGACCCTTGCAATTGTCGGCTCTGCTTATCTCGGGGCATTTGAAGAGTCATTAACTATTGTGTTCTTGTATTCTATCACTGAAACCTTAGAATCTTATTCCAAAACTCGTACTCGTATAACAATTAAATCACTGATGAAGCTAGTACCCACAACTGCAGTTAAATTTGAAAATGGCACCGAAATTACAGTCAAAGTAGATAATATAAAAGTTAATGATATTTTATTGATTACACCAGGAGATAGTATACCGGTTGATGGAATTATCTACGAAGGTACTGCAAGCATTGATGAATCTTCAATTACTGGAGAATCTATACCTATACTAAAACTGGAACAAGATAGGGTTTCTGGAGGCACTATTTGCCAGGATGGGGTTGTTAAAATTAAGGTGACAAAAACCCTTTCTGAAAGTACCGTTTCGAAAATAATTTCTCTTGTGGAAGAAGCACAAGACAAAAAGACGCCAACACAGCTCATTGTGTCAAAATTCACACGTAGATATAATCCCTTCATTATTGTCATGGTGATTCTTGTTTTTATAATCCCAGTTGGAATGGGGGCAAATGTCGATCGTCAATTACAATTAGTAATTACCCTTATAGTTGCCTCAGCCCCCTGTGCATTGGCAATTGCCACCCCAGTAAGCGTGTCTGCTGCATTGGGTAGTGCTGGTAAAAAAGGAATTATGGTCAAAGGGGGTACATATTTACAGACCCTTGGTGAGGTAAATGCGGTTGCATTTGACAAGACTGGTACTTTAACATACGGTATTCCAATGTTTTCGTCAATTACTTTGTATGCAGATATGAGTGAAGAAGAGTCTTTCATGATTGCAAGTTCGATTGAAAAATATGCAAATCATCCTCTGGCAAAATCAATCATGAATGAAAATCACAGAAGAAACTTAGAATTATATCCTGTCAAAGATTTTACAAGTAGTCCTGGTGGTGGGGTCTCTGGAACAATTAATAACAAAACCTATTTTATTGGAAATTTGAAATTTCTGGAAACGAACATTTCAAGAACAGTGATTGTTAAACAAGATAACGAATCAGGAAATGATAAAATAGTTTCATTTCTATTTGATGAGAGCAACCTAATTGCTGCATTCTCTTTTGAGGACAAAATTAAACCGGAATCAGTCAAAGCAGTATCAAAATTACATACAAAGGGAATTGAAGTCTTTATGTTGACGGGCGATAAGAGGTCTATTGCCAAGATAATAGGAAATCAATTGGGAATAAAACAAAGTAATATTTTTTCAGAATTAACCCCTCAGATGAAAATGAATAAAATAGAAGAATTACAGGAGAATTTCAAATTAGCGATGGTCGGAGATGGGATAAATGATGCTCCTGCTCTTGCCTTGGCTGATTTAGGAGTTGCTATGGGATCTGCAGGGACAGGTGTTGCACTTGAAACTGCAGACATTGCAATTATGAGTGATAATCTTGAAAATTTAGTTGAATCAATTCAATATGGAAAAAAAATGAAACGTATTATCCTCCAAAATATAGTTTTTTCATCATTTATATTGTTCGGGTTAATTATTGCTGTATTGTTGGGAGTCATCGATCTTTATATGACAATTTTTATTCATGAGGGCTCAGAGGTATTAATTGTAGGGAACGCATTTAGGTTGCTTTCTGATTTTAACATAAAATCATTTTTGAAATTTTTTAGGAAGTGATCAATGATCGAGGCTAGCCTGTCTCAAGTTTAGATGATTGTTTTAGTAAAATTGAGGATTGACAGTAGTCAATCTGCAATATTCTTGACTTTTCAAACAATCATTTTAGGAATTTTTTCCTCAACGTTCCCATCCCAAATCTCACATACGAATGGACTATATTCAGAATGTATGATCTTTATCATCGATTCTAAGCTTGTCCCAAAACTCCTGGATCAGGCATTGAGCTCTCAGGCTCAATGGATGAAAGATTTTCAGATGAGAGAGAGCCTCGCCTGAGATTCGGCTAGAATCGAACTAGATATATAGTAGAGGGTCAGAGCTGACTAGTGCCTCAAACACAGGTCATTGACCCCCATGTACTGTCCGAATTTCTCATCTTAAATCAAGATTTCCTTCGTCCCAAGTTCCCAGACGCAAAAAGAACCTCAAAACTGGGCAGACCAAGAATTGGTCTGAGATGGGTGCTGGCCGCCAT
>JASBSB010000010.1 GCA_030149205.1 Candidatus Heimdallarchaeota archaeon
AACACAGGTCATTGACCCCCATGTACTGTCCGAATTTCTCATCTTAAATCAAGATTTCCTTCGTCCCAAGTTCCCAGACGCAAAAAGAACCTCAAAACTGGGCAGACCAAGAATTGGTCTGAGATGGGTGCTGGCCGCCATCTGCCTCTTTGCCCGACAGGAGCAGATTGTTTGGAGGGATCTTCCCTCCAAGCTTAGGCTCTGTGATTTCTTGATCAAAGCTGGATACCTGAAGCACATTCCCAGCAAGTCCACCTTTCACAGGGCGTGGGATGAGGTCTCGCAGGCGAATCTGGAGAGCCTGATCAAGCAACTGGGGTTTGCCTGCTCTCAACACACCGCAGATGTGGCGATAGACAGCTCAGGCTTTGAGCTGACAGAGGGGAGCTTCTGGAGGCTGCTCAAGTGGGGGAGGCAGACCCTCACCAAGAGCTCCCCCATCTTTGTCAAGCTCCACCTGGCAGTGGGGCTGCCAAGCAGAGCTGTCGTCGGTGTCTGCACCAGCAGCAGTGCCGAGCATGATGCGACTGCCTTTGGCAGACTCTGGAAGGGGGTGTATCGGCGCCTGATCCCTCCTCTGAGGCGTGTTCATGCTGACAGGGCCTACTGGAGTGGGAGCATCATCGGACTGCTGGCTCAGGAGTCGCTTCAGGCGGTGATCCCCAAGAAATCAAACTCCAGGGATCATGGGACTTCCAGCCCCATGGATCGACTGGTTCGGCTGCAGAGCCAGCATCGGGGGATCTATGTGAAGAACTGCCGGGTCTACCTCCGGGCAGAGGTTAAGCATGTGTTTGGTCACCTGAAGCAGCGACCACGCCTCCTGCGGGATCACAAGCTTCAGAACAAGCTGAAGAGCCTGCTGTGCTCTGTGGTCTGGTACAACCACAGAATCCGAGCTCAGGGGGTGATTCCAATGTAAACTAATTTTGGGACAAGCTTAACTTGATAATAAATAAGGAATTTGATTAAATGGGAATTTAAAACAAGTTTATACTCGTAATTTATTGTTAATTATACTTTAATTGCCAAACTAATGTATGTTCAGTCTCGAGAACTAGGTTTCTATTAAGAGTTTGATTTAAAATTAAAGCGATAAAGGGAGAAAATTTGGGTTTGTCGTACCCCCAATAATAAGATGTCTTACCAGTAATAACAAAATTAAGAGAAAATTGTTTCAGGATTGAAACTATTATTGTTTTATTTGTATTAACAAAAAGATCAATCCATTTATCATGTAAAAAATCGAAATATTTTGAAGTGAAAAGATATGGAGCTTGTTTTAAGGGATGTAGTGGGTCAAAATATGATGATCTAGTTAAATTTTCGGGTGAAATTATTGAAGATGTAAGAAGTGCAACTCCTCTGGAATCACCAAACATTGGTTTTCCATTAATTGCAGACATACGTTGTTCCAGAACTCTACTATAAGCAAGGTTAAATGATTGGTTGTTTTGTTCAAAAAATCTTGCAAGTTGAATCTGTTCAGAATTCAAATAAAAATATGGAAAGTTCGAATTAGCCCCGTATAATAGGGTCGTATTATTAAATACTGAAAACACAATTGAATTTAAAATTATAAAAATAATTAAAACTGTTTTATGATTGAAATTTCGATTCAGAAAAACAAATTTATAAGTTTTGGGTTTATTTTGAAAGATTCTACTTTTGACGTTAATAATAAGAAGAAATAATAAGAAAAAGATTATACCAATTAATAAAAACGGGTTAAATAATTTGATTAAAAATGAATATCCCAAAACATATATTAGGTTAATTAAGATAAATACTAAACTTAAAAACCTTAATGGTTTAAAGTTTTTTGTTTTATAATATGTTTGAACTATTAATAAGAATAAGAAAATTGAACTTAAAAAACCTACATACCATGAAAAAGTAATTATGGTTGTTAATAAAGTTAAAGAAATTAAGCCAAATCGAATAGAAGCGTCATTGAAATTCAATTTTGAGTAACAAAAAACAAATAATAATATTAGGACACCAAATCTAAGAATATAATCAATAATAAGATTGATAAGTCCACCAACAATTGTTGAATTAGAAAACCACGGAGAAGTTATTTGTGATGGGTCTAATTTAAAGGTAAAAATAGAGATTAATGTCAGGGTAGTAATAAGGATTGGGATTAAGAATTTTAGGTTGTTTTGAGAAGTTTGGTTAAATTTGTGATTGGTTAGTATTTTCGAAATTATTAAACTTACTATCACAACTCCAAAAAATAACATAGCAATTCGATGAAAAAAATTCGCAATTATATTCAATCCAAGAAAAACAAACAGGTTTTTATAAGTAAATTCATGTAATATCTTCAAAGTTGAAGTAATAATATAAGGAATTATCGCTATAAACATCATACGAACTGATGTTGTAAATGAGAAGCTATACATAATTATGGGTGTTGAGCTATAAATTAAGGACAACCAAAGCTTATCAATATCATTTAATTCAAATTGATTTAACAATGAATAAACTCCCAGTACCAAAAGAATTGTCCAAAATAAATTTACTAAATAAATTGTGATAAATAAATCTTTAAATATGCTCTTGAAGAAGGCATATACTAATATTCCACCATATGGATATCCTGATGATGTATAAATTCCAAAATAAGAAAATGGTGAAACCAACCACTTAGTGTTTCCTGATAAAAGGAGTTTTGCTTGCCAGATAACATAAAATCCATCATCACCAGTTGGAAAATTAATTTTAGGGAGGTAAATTAAAATAGTAATTAGAATAGCCAAAATTTTATATTTAAATCCTCGTTCTGCAAAGTTCATGCTCTACCTAAAAAAAGAGAGTTAGTGGTGTATTTATAATTTTTAGAATATTACAAGGAATATTAAGCTTTAAAAAGAAAAAATAATCTTGTCTCCAACAAGTAAATCTAATATTTCAAATTTATGGTGTTCTAATTCATCCATGATGGTTTTATGGGGGACTGTTACTATCATTCCATCACAACCCTTCACGAAATTTGTTAATTTCTCCTCTTGATTTGGATAAACTAGAGGATCATAAATTACTATTTCAATGTTTTTCGCTTTTAATTTCTCGATAATCTCAAATACAGGACTTTCCCGTGAATCACTTACATTTGGTTTGTAGGATATACCAGCAATACATATCTTCTTAGGAAAAACTTTAAACTTTCCAATTATTATTTTTGTTGTATATTCGGGCATTGAGTTGTTCATATCTCTAGCAGCTTTCAATAATTTAGAATTTGAAGGTGATTGTGAAATCAAAAAATAAGGGTCTACTGGAATACAATGCCCCCCAACTCCAATCCCAGGATTAAGAATATTGACTCTTGGGTGCTTGTTCGCAATTGAGATGATTTCATGCACATCTAATTTGAGTTCACTGGCTAAAACTTTGATTTGGTTTGCAAAAGCTATATTTACATCTCTAAATGAGTTTTCGGCCAGTTTAATAAATTCAGCTGAAGTATCAGTTGTTAGGATAATCTCATTTTTAACGAATGATTTGTATATGTTTTTTGCTTTTTCTAGCC
The DNA here is from genome assembly GCA_030149205.1 of Candidatus Heimdallarchaeota archaeon. Lineage (GTDB taxonomy): Archaea > Asgardarchaeota > Heimdallarchaeia > Heimdallarchaeales > Kariarchaeaceae > WAKA01. The sequence continues at coordinate 3,539 of JASBSB010000010.1, forward strand.
AATTATCTCCAATTCCACCAATTATTCTTACATTGTTCTCGTACTCAAATAATATGTTCCCAGGGAGTGCACGTTCGGGACAGTGAATAACTCCAAATTGATCAGGAAATTTTAGATTTGTCTCTCTAGAAATTAAAGGAATGATGATTTTTTGACAGGTGTTAGGTGGAACAGTAGATTCGAGAATTACTAAATTTCCTTTTTTAATTTTCTTCGAAATATGGTTCGCAGCATTTACCACATAGTCAAGGTTTGGATTCTTATTCTCAACAGGCGTAGGAACACAAATTATAAATACATCAGAAGGTTCAATCTCTGTCGAAAAATTAATATTCATTTGAACTTCCTGTAAGTTTATAAGCTCATTTACCTGAGGTTCAATATTAATTTGGAATGACTGATACTTTTTTATTTTTTCTTCATCAATATCTGTACCTAGGACCTTATAACCATTTTTTGCAAGTAATAGAGCCAAGGGCGTTCCAATATAACCCATCCCTACAACATTTATTTTTAACATAAATTTAAAAGTGAGAATATAATTTATAATTGTTTATATCAACCACTAAAGCTATTTGTGTTCCATGTTTCTTAAGATTTCAATTACTCTTAAACTAGATTTCCCGTCTCCAAAAGGATTTTGCCAGCTAATTTTATTGTTCACAAACTCATCTATACCTTTGATTAATTTTTCTAAATCTGAACCTACTAATATATTACCTCCAACCTCAATACTCTCAGGTCTTTCAGTACTTTCTCTTAGAGTAACGCATGGTATGTTTAATACTGTTGCTTCCTCTTGAATTCCTCCAGAATCAGTCAAAATCAACAAAGAATTCTTAATTAAATCGAGCATTTCAGTATAACCTATTGGTTTAATTTTTATTATGTTTGGGGGGAGTTTATACTCAAATTGATCTAGTCTTTTTTGAGTACGAGGGTGTACAGGGAACACAATTTGATATGGATGAATGCTAGTTAATTCTTTTAAATTTAAAATTAATTTCTTTAATCTATCTTTATTATCTACATTTTCTGGTCTGTGGAGAGTTAAAACAAAATATTTTTTTGTTTCTAGACCAAGTTTTAGGTGGAGCGAATTTATAGACAACCCTGAATTTCTATATACCGCATCTACAATGGTATTGCCGATCACAAAAATATTTTCTGCTTTTATTCCTTCAGAAATTAAAATTTCCCTTTGTTTCATAGTTGGAGCAAATAGAATATCAGAAACATGGTCAGAGACTATTCGATTTATTTCTTCAGGCATTTTCTTATCGTATGACCTTAATCCTGCTTCAACATGAGCAACCTTTAAATTAAGTTTTGAACCAGCAATCGCTCCTGCTAGTGTTGTATTAGTATCACCATGAATTAAAAGATAGTCAACAGGGTCATTTCTGAGGATTTTTTCGATTTCCACTATCATCAGTCCTGTCTGTTCACCCTGGGGCTTACTTCCCACTCCAAGATTATACTTAGGTTTATTGATATTCAATTCTGAAAAGAAAACAGCATCTAATTCTTCAGAATAATGCTGATTCGAATGGATTATGTAATAATAGTAATTAAATTTCGTCTCCAATAGTGAGATTAGGACACTCAATTTGATTATTTCAGGTCTAGTACCAAGTAAGATTGCAATTCTCATTTAGTTTAAAAGGTTTATACAACTAATAAGGTTAACGAAATTTATTGAAGCATGAACAAATTAATTTAATAAAACTGATAATTACCATATTAAGCTTGTCCCAAAACTCCTGGGACAAGCATTGAGCCCTCAGGCTCAATGGATGAAAGATTTTCAGATGAGAGAGAACCTCGCTTGAGATTCGGCTAGAATCGAACTAGATTTATAAGAGGGGGTCAGAGCTGACTAGTGC
>JASBSB010000001.1 GCA_030149205.1 Candidatus Heimdallarchaeota archaeon
AAGAGATGAGAGAAATTTTGAGTTTCCAGACCATAAAGGTACTTCTTAGACGAGCCAGGGGTAAATGTCAAACCTGTGGTAAGCTCCGTTTCCAGACCATAAAGGTACTTCTTAGACGTACTTTGTTGAACCCCACAAGCTTTTAGGAGTTTTGTTTCCAGACCATAAAGGTACTTCTTAGACTTCTGAGATATATTCTATTCCTGTGTATGTTCCTACGTTTCCAGACCATAAAGGTACTTCTTAGACCTTCAAGAATCTGCTTTAGATGATCAAAACAAATTATCTTATGTTTCCAGACCATAAAGGTACTTCTTAGACCTAACAATGATATAAACTACAATGCAACCCTAAACGTGTTTCCAGACCATAAAGGTACTTCTTAGACATGACTTGCTTAGCACCTTATCCGTTTACTCTCATTGTTTCCAGACCATAAAGGTACTACTTAGACGGTTGATCCTGACCAGATAGCACCAGAAATCAAAGGGTTTCCAGACCATAAAGGTACTACTTAGACATGACTGGTGTGAGTGCTTTAACGTCTGCAAAAAACAGTTTCCAGACCATAAAGGTACTACTTAGACTTTTAGATATTCCTTAAGTCTAAAATTATCATGATGTTTCCAGACCATAAAGGTACTACTTAGACCAAGATTTTTTGTATCTTACGTAAATCCCGAAGTTTTGTTTCCAGACCATAAAGGTACTACTTAGACAATTGTTCTGAATGGATGACCGAAGTACTCGATCCAAGTTTCCAGACCATAAAGGTACTACTTAGACATTGATTGGAAGTTTGAAAGGGGTGAGTCTATATGAGGTTTCCAGACCATAAAGGTACTACTTAGACTTAACTCATATAGCATTCAAGATGTATTTAACAACGTTTGTTTCCAGACCATAAAGGTACTACTTAGACGTCAGAATTTATCTGCTACGGACTCAGGAGGATATTGTTTCCAGACCATAAAGGTACTACTTAGACGAACCTGAATTTTTCTTGGTTTTTTAATAAGTGGTCGTTTCCAGACCATAAAGGTACTACTTAGACAAATGTTTACAGTATAATTTTATACTATTTTATTGATGTTTCCAGACCATAAAGGTACTACTTAGACTTCCTGAAAAGAAAAATAAAAATTATTATGATTTATGTTTCCAGACCATAAAGGTACTACTTAGACTTAGAGACACCCCAACCTATTTCTATACCGTCAGACGGTTTCCAGACCATAAAGGTACTACTTAGACCAGCGCTTGGGACTGCTGGTGAGTTGTTTTCGTTCGTGTTTCCAGACCATAAAGGTACTACTTAGACGAAGAGGCTCACAGCTCAAAAATTTGATGTGAGCATCTGGTTTCCAGACCATAAAGGTACTACTTAGACTGGGACTTGGGGGGATAAAAATGGATATTTTTACAAGTTTCCAGACCATAAAGGTACTACTTAGACCCTCCAGCCATGGTGGCTGGGACCGATTATTATGTGTTTCCAGACCATAAAGGTACTACTTAGACGATTCATCATGAATAGCCCCGCACTGTATTGTTCCGTTTCCAGACCATAAAGGTACTACTTAGACATATTCCTGCGACACTCATAGGAACCAAGACAAGAAGTTTCCAGACCATAAAGGTACTACTTAGACTTTTTAGAGATGCAAAAACCATTTTAATCAAAAATAATGTTTCCAGACCATAAAGGTACTACTTAGACAAATCTGTGCTGCTCGGAATCTTTCGAGCATTGTATTGTTTCCAGACCATAAAGGTACTACTTAGACAAAAGATAGCCAATATGATCCCCAAAAATGAAACAAGTTTCCAGACCATAAAGGTACTACTTAGACATGATGCACTGTAAGCGGTAAATGTATTATTTTCACGTTTCCAGACCATAAAGGTACTACTTAGACTTCCAACGATTTCCCTTGTTTGTCATGATTCGAACAGTTTCCAGACCATAAAGGTACTACTTAGACCTGTAACATTGTCAGATCCAAGAGCTGAGTTTGGGTTTCCAGACCATAAAGGTACTACTTAGACTTCGTGATGAGATCTTTGGATTCAGGGAGCGAGTATCGTTTCCAGACCATAAAGGTACTACTTAGACTAAAAAAATCATTGGAAAACACCCATGAATCCCTTTGTTTCCAGACCATAAAGGTACTACTTAGACCAGCAACAGCTTAACCTGGAGGAATCATCATGAGTAGTTTCCAGACCATAAAGGTACTACTTAGACTATGAAAGAAATTTATTCTTATATTGATGAGAAGCTGTTTCCAGACCATAAAGGTACTACTTAGACACGTGTTCCATCAGAACTGGAGTTGGTAGCATGGCGTTTCCAGACCATAAAGGTACTACTTAGACCAGTGAAAGCATTGATTTAGATATTGAGTATTGGGGTTTCCAGACCATAAAGGTACTACTTAGACGGTTATTCCCTGCGTCTGATACCCCAATCTGTTGGGATCTCAGCGAGACCGATTCCCCGAACCTCCGATAGCATGGGTAGTTTAAATGGTCTGAGGATCGCACGATAGGTACGAAAACCTCTTTCAGAGGAATAATTAAGCCTCAGATATTTTTGAGGCAGTAGCATTATGCTATTAGGTGTGAAAAACAGAAACGTTTTGCACACAACCCCTCGTAGCGAAAACCTATAAATTACCCATTTTCTTGAATCAGAGAATATCAGAAACCTCATTCTTTTCAGTTCCGACCAATTCTCTCTTAAGATAATTCTGACTTTCAAACTTATAAATTATTACCATATCATTTGGCCCTTTCGCAAGATCTTCTAATTTTTTTTGTAATGTTGCGGTCTGTGCAGCTGAGAGCTGACCTTCAAAGACAGAGTTTTGAACCCAATAGAGGTATCTTTTCAGAAGCTTATGAACCTTGGTGACATACTTCGTATCAATATCGTAGACAACTATAAGGAAGGGTAATATGGTCAGCTCCTGTAAAATGCCTTGAAAGGCTTGTTTTCTAAAATCGTCTTAAGGAGTCTATGACAGTCATGTTTAATTATTGTTCTGTAGCTCAATTTTTTGTTGTTATGTCCGATAACTGAGTTTAAGCTCTCCTGAAACTCTGTGAGAACAAGGTTGAAAGGCTTTGGTTTGAGGCGGTATCCCTGGGAGAAAGAGTTTGTTTTGATTTGTTTGGTGTTGATGAGTTTGAAGATGAGGGGATGTGTGATCAATGGTTTGTAATATTCAGCCAGGTCAAGTGAAAGGGAGAACCGCTTTGCCGTGGGCTCATGTAGATAACTTATCTCAGGTGAGAGATAGGTTTGTTGAATCTGACTTAGAACGACAGTGTATAACAGCATGTTGGTTAGTGATAACAATGCATTGAATTCGTTTAGGGGTGGTCTGTAACTTCTTTTTTGAAATTCTAGGTTTCCAGAGATCATATCGAAAGTTGAGTAATACTTTTTCCAGATGTTTGCTTCCATTCCTAAGATTTGATTGATAGATCCTTCTGGCTTATCTAGTGAGGAGAGCTCATTTATGATGGTCTCAATGCTTTCATTCCTATCTGTGTATCTTCTGAGTGTGTAAATCATATTTAGTTTGGTCACATGAACAATCTGAGCAGCAATTGATAGTCGTTTTTCCTCGTCGAGATAGGCCTTTACTTGTTCGATTAGAACCTTTCCACTGTGGTATTGTTTTTTGGGTAAAAGGCTGGATATATGGGTTTCGTACATGTTATAAAAATGGATAGGGATGTGATGCTCTGCCAAAAGACCGATAGCACCTGATCTCACGCTTACCTTGCCCAGACAGTGAATATCCGAGATTTGTGCTATGGGGATGGTCTTTTTCATCTCCTCGTTAATGTATTGAAGGGTAGAATCTTTTCGTGCGATAATTCCATTTGATCTAATAAAGAGTGATATTTTCATTGTACTAGGCCTCACAAATTTCTCTGTATGCACATCCTTTGCAGTATGGTTTCTTTTCATATGGTGGAGGATTTGATTGTCTTGCAATTTTTTTGATCTTAAGTATAGCTGCCTTCAGCTCATCAATATCATCTTCTGTTAGAAGAACGGGGATCACTTTTTTCTCCTTTGGGATTCGAACCTCACCCTTGATTGACTTTCCTTGGAGTTTAAGTTGCCATAGGTAAAATTTAAGCTGCCATAGGACAGGCTCAATAAGCTTAGAGCTTTTTTTAACCTCGAGTATAGTTGGGGTTTTTCCCCCGATGTAGACATCAATCTTTGCATCTCCAACACTTACCTCCTTGGTTCCTTTCTGGTTGTAGCTCCTCTCATGGATGAGCCTTCCTACCACAATATTCTCATCGTCTTGCATAGGATCAATAAAATTGGTATAGAACCAGAGTTCTCTATGGCAGCTGAAGAAGTATTGAATGGTGACCCCTCCAATTCTGAAAGAGTCTTGAAGTTCACCAGACAAGTTCCTCACTCCCTGGCAAGTTAGTTGTGAATCCGATGGTCTGATCATAGTAGTTTTGAATTTGTTCCATAGGTAATATCCAGAACCATTTTTCTTGTTCAAGGTCAGTACTTATCATGGCAATTTTTCTGATGGATGTGTTAATCAGGTATTCTGCCATTTGAGGTTTTATCCTGTAATATTGGTTTCTTGCCTCTTTCCAGTCACTCGGTCTAATAATTGCTATTTCTCTGTACTCTTCAAGTAAATCTTTTGCTTTGTTATCTTTGGTGACGTATAATGGGACAGAGTAGTCATTCTCGATCAGGTTAAATTTTGCCTCAACATTATTGAAATCAGTTTTGCAGATGTATGTGTAGAGATCTCTGCTTGTTTTGGTACTTTTGTATTCTTTTGCCAATTCAAAATAATTTCTCACTAGCTTCCTGTATGATTTTTCATTGATTGGGGAATTTTCTTGCAAAATCTTAATCGTGAAGTTTAGGAGTTCTTTGTCATAGACGAAGGAAGCTAGTAACCGTTTTTTTTGGTTAATCAGTTTGGTGACATAGCATATACCTTGTCCAATTTCACCCTCTCTGTTGATTCTTCCAATTGTTTGGATGATTGAGTCCATTGTGGAGATATCACGTACACCAGCTTGGAATGATATATCAACACCAGCCTCTATCACTTGTGTTGAGACAAGCACAACCTTCTCTTTTCCCTTCAGCTTTGATTTAATAGTATCAATCCTATTCTTTCTCTCTTTTGGGGTGATAGATGCACTGAGATAATATTTTTCCCAATCATCAAAGAACGGATCTGATGAAACAGAGCGATAAACTATCTGAGATGAATTGATTGTGTTTAATACTATCAGAAAGGACTGAATTGAGTCGAAGACATTCTGTTGATGTAGAACTTGAATTAAGTTTTCAGGTTGAATCTCTTGATCAATAAATTTCACACTTGTTCGATTGAGCTTTTGAAAGAGTGAGCTTGCTGATTTTGAGACGATGGGGGGATTTATTGTGAGTATTCCTGGTAGAGTTGCTGTACTAAAAAGAAGGTATGAATCAAGAAAATCAAGGAACTTGGGGATGAATCTATCAAATAAGTTCCAATACCTCAGAGGAAACCCTTGAACCTCATCCATGATAATTATAGAGTTTGAGAACTTTGAGTATTTTCTCAGGTTTTTCTTGTTGTTTGTGAATACAGAATGGAAGAACTGGTGGAAGGTTGTGATAATAATCTCACTGTTCCAACCCTCAATATAGAAAGCAGATACGTTTGGTTCCTCCTCTTCCTCATTCCTGCTGACAGTTGAAGGATCTTCATCAAGTGCAAAAGAGGTTGGTATATCAGAAAACTCTTGTCTTGAAAACTTTAAATCAGCATCCCCATGATGTTTCAAGAGGACATTTGATGAATCATTGATGACCCCGAGCATCCTTTTCATCACAGAATGTGTTTGTTCAAGGATTGAGGTGAAGGGAAGGATGTAAATTATTCTGTATTTGGAGTTTTTTATCTCGAGTAATCTCTGTCTAAGAGTCAGTGCAAAGTTCATTCCACTAAGCGTCTTTCCCGATCCGGTTGGAGCTTCAAGACTGTAAATTCTGGTTGATAGATCACAGAAATTGGCGTATTTTGCCACTTCGGAATAAATTTTTGGCCTTGTGGTACGTATTGATGAAAGTGAGGATTCTTTAATTCTGGGAGGAGAATAGTTTGAGGTGTCAACATAATTCGATTTCTCATTTGATTCAAGGGGAGAGGTTAAGGTAAATTTCTTGAAGTAATTTTTTTGAAACAGGTTATTTAAGTCAATGCTTACCCTTTGGATAATCTCTTCGGTCATGGCACTGGTCTTATCAGATTCTTGAAGCAGACTATACCAGAATTGAATAATCATTATGGAGTTAAATGGGAAGTTAGTAAATGAATTGTCTTTTTTGCTCTGCCTGTCTTCACAGAGTCTTTTAAATGAATCTCCAGCTTTAGTAATTTTCGTTCCTACCTTATAAAGATCTGAAAATTGTGCATTACTGAGGTTTATGAAAGTAGTCCACTTAGGTAGTAAAATAGTTTTACCGATCTGTTTTGTCAAATACACAGATAGATCAGAGAGGATTTTATCAATATGAGCTGTGTGTGATCGAGTTGATTCTAGCTGTAATTTTAAAATATTGTTCTCAGATTGCTCAGCAAGGGATTGAAAACCAGCTCGTAGATGTTTTTTCTCTGTTGGTAACTCTTTTAGGTTTCCATGATGTCTATTAATAATAATTGAAGAAACGAAAGCGATGAATATCTTTTGAAGTTGATTATGGGTGTAACTTTCTAGAAATTCAGTTGAATATAGAAACCAAAAGATATACAACATCCCTAGGTTTGCGTGGTTTTTCTTTGGGTTGTTCTTGTACCCCTCATTTCTAATATATTTTTGGAAGTACCCAGTTGATTTGCCAATGTCGTGAAGAGAAGAAATCACAATTGCGAGATCTCTAAGCAGAGATGAATTAAGGTTATAGTCAAGTTGAAATTTAGGTGAATTAATCTCTGAAAGCAAAATTCGGGTATTTTCTGCTGTCTCCAGTAGATGTTGTATTAAAGGGGTATCAGGATGTGACCAAATTTCGTCTGAAGAGCTGACATCGATTATTGGGTTCAAAGAGATTTCATCACCTACCACATGAATAATGTCTCATTTCCAGGTATGAGTTTAATTGGTTTTAGAACTTCTTCAGAATTGGATATCAATTTCCCTGCTATTTTATTGGCCTTTATATCAACGACTGTTTCTCTAAAGTTGAATGGAACCCTTTGTTTATCCATGTAATGAGCGACTTTTTCGATGACCACATGATTTTCAGGTTTTGGATTCACCAGAAAAGATTTTAGAGGAATAATTGAATTTGTTTCGAATTCCTCTGTATCTAATTCCTCTCCTTCAAATTCACCAATATATTCAAAATCTGCTAAAAGTTGTGCTAGTCCCATTGCTGGTGGATAGACGCACTCATGATTCTCTAGCAATTTTTTGAGGGTTGAATACATCTCTTCATCCTGTAATGAAACAAAAATATAGTAAGCTGGTTCTCTAATAAACTGATATGGTACTATGCTGTGTTGTTTGACACCTAGATACCCTTGTAAACTTGCTTTTTTGAGAAGGAGTTGTTTCAGCGGAAATCTTAAAATGGAGAGGGGATGAACTGGGGCTATCCCAATTTTTGAGTGATCTGGATGGAACACATCCGAAACCTCGTGCCTTTGTAGACCTAAGATTGCACCTAATATTCCTGCGATAGTATGTCTAGGAGGGATAAAGTATGTGGCAGGAGAGGATGTTGTATATCTGATTCCAAAGTGTCCGAAGTCACCAAACAATTTGAATTTTAACACTTTGAAGCTCATAGTCATCACCTAAGATAACTCTAATTCTGAGACTTTTACACCTGAGGATCCGAGTGCTTTTCCAAGGTCCGTTCCAGAGTAAGTTTCACCATGCAGGGAAAATCTAATTTCATCATCTGTATAGAATTCAACTGATTCGATTTTAGATTTATATTTCTCCAGCTTATCAACTAATTTATCGATCTTTAGCACGTAATCATCACAGGATCGAATGGCAAGATCATCCTGATCTGATACTAATTCTACCTTTTTATCGAGTTCTGATATCTGAAAGTTTCCAGGATTGTATGTAATTTGAAAGAGCAATCTTGGGTTTTGACCAATTTTTGAGCGGGTGATTAAGTGTTTGATCCCATCCCACATTGCTTCATGGAGATTCTGAAGGTCTCCCTCTGTCAGATCAACCTCTTTTGCCCTATGTTCATTAACAACACCATAAAAACCTATTAAAGAATATGGAACCATGAATTCGGTTCTGAAAGTTTGTTGCTGAGAGCCCGATTTTGAAGCAAATGCTCCAGTTCCTTTGATTCTTTCAACAGAAACTTTGTGTAATGATTTTCCCATCTTGAACTGAACAGGGCCAGTATGTGTTATGGAACTTCCTTTTGCCGTCTTTGATTTTCCCTTTTCATCTTTATACTTAATCTCTAATGGAATTGTTCCTCCGAAAAGCCTTACATCAACACATTTTGAAATGATAGTCTTATCAAGAATATTTTTGGCCTCATATTCACTTGAGTAGTTTTGATCTGGAAGGAACGAATTTGCTCTCTCCTTGGCATCAGGCACATTTCCATCCTCATCAGCAAGTGCATGAACAAAAATTTCTTGACCTTTTACTTCTCTAAGGAAATCCCTGATTGTTCTCTTTAATCTAACATCAGACACAAGATTGTGCATGGTCTCAGGGTCTGTTCTTGGTTTATTTTCATCTGCTGGATCTCCATTGGGGTTGCAGTATGACGCATCATAAAGAAATAATAATTCTCTTCTATTTTGTAGTGGTGTGTTATTCATCTTCTTTCACCTCATTATCTGTTTCAACATTATAGTTTGCCCAGATGGCATTCCCAAATGACAACCCCATAGCAAAGGTGAATGAGATTGTTTCATTGGATGGATAATCTGTGTTTTCAAGGAAATATTTACTGGCAAGTGTTTCTAAGCTGCTCACCTCAAACTTATTTGCATTGTATTCAATGAGCTTATTAATAGCCTCGGGGAACAACCTTTCAACAACACGTGGAGAAAACCTCAAACCCTGCAATTTTTCATAAAATGGTGTTGATTTTAGTCTCTTGTATTGTTGATTTGCAATCTGTTTTGTCAATATTCCTAGTATGAACACCCCTTTTTTGTAGGGATGGTCAAAATATTCATTTTCGTTAAATATTTCGAGACTCTTTCTTGCAAGTTTAGAACTTGAGAGTCCGAAATTTGTTAATTCTTTTTCTATGTCCATTTTTTGTATCTCTCCTTTTTGTATACAACCAATTTCTTTGTAAAATTCAAGCACCATGTAAACTGTCAGTGTCATATAAAGGAAATTATCGTTTAGGTCCCCTCTGTTAACAAATAAGTGTCTGATCATTCTGTTTCCTTGGTTGATAATTTTTGTTTGCTGCAAAGAGTCACCCCTAAAGCTAGCAGCTACTAGTTCAATGAATTCCTTTTTGAAAATATCACTATTTCCACCTTCTCCTACAGGAGACTTAGGGAAAAGCTGTCTGAGGTTATAGTAAGAAAATCTGAGAGATGATTCCTTTGTCAAGGAATCATACCAGCCTGTATTAAATGCTCGGTTTTCCACTATTTTTTTGGCTTTGAACAGCTCAGCTATCCTAGATGGAAGTACATTGTTGACTAAAGATAATATCTCAAATTGAGAGTTATTCAACTGATAGAAGAGGAAAGTTAATGTTAAAACATTGTTTTCACCCAGCTCCTCATAGACTTCATCCTCATTCCCGAATAGCTCATCTCTTATTGTCACCTGATTCTTATCTGTTTCAGCAGTTCTCTCAGGATCAAGATGTGCCTCCTTTAATCTTTCAATAAGTGATTCTAAATCTTCACTATAGAACGCTTTGGGGAATAGCAGATAAAATACACCATGAAGGTTAAAGCTAAGATTCTTTTTTATGAATCGCATTCCCTCTTCAACAAGAAGTTCGCATTCATCACAAACGGGAAAAATTTTCCAAGCTTCACTTTTATCGAACCCTGGGGAAAATGTGGTCTTATCATGCGTGTAGAATGTTTCTGGGCTTGCAAAACCATTTACAGTCTTTTCTTCTCCACAATAATAACAGGTGGATGTACCTCTACTTACAGTATCATATTTTTCAGAAAAACTAGCTGTTGCAGATGACATGAGATTAGATTGGATATATTGAGAAAAGTTTTGATCCAACCCTTTATCGATAAATCTAACAGTTACCAGGTAAGTATTTTGATTGTCAGTTCTTTCTTTGATATCTTCGATTAATTTTTGCAGATTTGGATTTGATTCACCTCTACTCACCTTATAAAATTCTGATAGTGTTATGAAGATAGGTTGTAATAATGCTGATGAATCTTTTTTTCTTTTATCAAACCAACCAATGATTTTTCTTGTAAGTGTACTTCCAATTTTGTCTAGGTTTAGTCTTACTGTAGGCACTCCACCAGGACCACTCGCGGGTGGTTTTTGATATGGAGTAGATTTAAGATGTTTTTGTTCATCATATTCAACCACTTCAATAGAATGCTCTATTGAATTATCTTCTTTAATTTCCAACTCAAGGAATAAAACATGTGAAACATTTGGATTTTCATAAATTGAATCCTCTATGTCTATGTCAAGTTCTTTGGCGATCTCATAAGCCGATTCAAACATGTCTTTGTCTCCTTGAGAGTTTGAATGGTTGGAGAAAACCAAATCCCCATGCTCGCTTTTGTCCAACTCCGGCTTCTTGAAGCCAAGATTTGAATTTAGATAGATCCTTTCGCTGGTTTAGAAATAGTTTATTCCAGGTGGATCCAATAAATAGGAACCCCTCCCCCTCCCGCCTGATATTAACAGGAACCTCGTTCCTTATCTCAAGCTGTGTGAATAAATTTCCATCGAAATTAAAGTCCTCGTTACCAGAAAATGTTCTGTATCTTTGAATAGCTCTCCTTTTGATCTCATCATTAAATGATTGTAAAGTCATGGAGTTCCTTTTGAAAGAGTGATATCTGTTTTGGTTGGCGTCCTCAACAAGAACCACAGGACTTCCAGTTTTTAGGTAATTCAACTGAGGAAGCTTTGATTTTGTTATCTCCGTAATTTTGCATCCATAAAACTCTGTTTCAATATTTTCTGTGTGATATCTATAAAAGCTCTCAATCAGATTGTCATAAGGACTTGAGACGTAAAATGTGAAGGTTTTGTTAAACCGGTCTAGATTAAACCAATCTGAAAAGACAAAACTTTTGGAATTCGTAGAATCATGCAATTCAGAATAAGAAGTGTCTTGTAAAGCTTTGTACAAAAATCCTTGAATTGCATGCTTATTTGGTCTCACCCTTCCTTTTTGATGAGTTAATGACTCAAATTTATACTGAATTCTCATAGTTATCAATATAAGAATCTTCTATAAATATGTAACGTGAAATCAGTCATTACCATAAAATAAAAGATAATGTCTTTTAACGACGATCTAATTCAAATCTCTCAAAATTAATATTAGTCAAACTGTAATTCTTTCCCATTTTTCATAGAATTTTTGATACAAAAAAGATAAATTTAGTTTTTCTGATGCATAGCAATGTAGTAAATGCTTATAAAAGTCATAAAATTTGTAATTGTTGAATTTTCTAGAGATAAATTCTAAGTTTAAGGAGTTTATTGTAAACCATATTTCAACCGGTGCGAAGTTAACCAGAAACAAATTTACTCTTGCTGTTTATAACCTTTACAATGAATTTGAAGAGCTGGGATTTTCCATGACAGATAAGATTCAAGATGTTCTACCTACGAACCGAGAATATAGAGGGAGATTGAAAACACCCTTCTCTCTTAAAATCACGAGAAAACAAAAATTATTAGTGATCAGAGAAGATTACTATTCACTAAATCCACATAGGGAGATACTCTCGTTGGTAGCATTATTTTCTCAACTTGCATCAACATCTATCAAGGATTTTCAATTCAGTACAAATGTAGCCTTCACCATTGTTTGGGTAAATTTGGAAGAAAAATTTCGAGATAATGTTGTTTCATTATGGAGTGAGCAAGTCGATGAAAAATTGCAATTAAGTTCCTCATTTAAAATTGACGTTTCAAAGGCAATTTCGAGTTTTCCCATAAATAATGAATTCATCAAAGTGGCTATAGAACCACTAACGGCTGAGGTCATTTATGAATATTCACAACAGAAATGGATAGAGAGGCTATTTAACACCATTCCAATACCTTTCTCGAAATTGACTCTAAAGAGGTTAAAGTTTTTTCAACATGTTATTAATTCTAGAGAATCGAAAGTTTCAAAAATTTGGAAGGAAACGAATTTTTCCAAGAATTTCTCCTATGAATGTTTTAATTTCTTAATTCTCAACAAATTCATAAGAAATCGAATTTTTATTGACCTGGAAGCAATTGGATTGGAAAAATATTTTCTGCTATTTCATCCAATTGACAAATTTTATGGCTCAAACGTTTTTAATTTTAATTTTCTTAATGGGATTCAGTACTATTCTGATGTTGTAAAAACAGAGCTAGTAAATTTTAATTATAAAATTGGGAGTGAAAACAAATTAAAAAAATGGCTCTCTAATCAGAACCAGACCTCATCCAATATAAGCGTCATTTACCCTCCTGAATTGTATAAGGTAACTGAATCTTATCTTATTCAAAATCCATTGGCTTACAATCTTGAGAACAATAGGTGGGAAAGTTATACTGAAATAAATAATAGCTTAATAAACAAATTTAAGAAATCAAGCTCAGCAACATTACCTCAGAAAAAATCATATTTTGAAACTGTTTTAAAAGTATTAAATTACAACACTCTGAATTTCCAAGATTCAACAATATTTAATCCAAGTGAAAAAAGGATCGGTCAAAAATTAGTTAGGGAGCACATCATTTATGAGGGGTTTATTATGCCATTTTTCTTAAATTTAACCACAATATTTTGTATTATTCAGAATGAGACTTTTTCAAATTTTTTTGATCAATTCAAGACGGTTCTTCCCATAATTCAAGGATTTGAACTTAGAATAGTTCAAAAAGAAAAATCTGGTGTCGATGAAAATGCCTTGCTGCTGTACTTAGCAGTCCCACACCATTTATTGTCACCTTTGTTACATAACCTTTCAACCAAATACAAATCTAATATTAAGAAAACTGTGTATATTGGTAATAGAGAACTTACACCATCCTTTTTAACAAAAATTAATAACAGAGGGTGGGTCTTTAATAATTTACCTAATGTTAATTTTAATGTATTGGG
Organism: Candidatus Heimdallarchaeota archaeon; assembly: GCA_030149205.1. Classification (GTDB taxonomy): domain Archaea; phylum Asgardarchaeota; class Heimdallarchaeia; order Heimdallarchaeales; family Kariarchaeaceae; genus WAKA01. The sequence goes on from JASBSB010000001.1 coordinate 13,331, forward strand.
TTAATTGTTAATATTATAATATAATTGAATTATTCATTTAAACAACATAATATATCGAATACCAAACTCTATGCGGGCAAAGGATCTGTACCAGGTGGGACACTTGGTGGATCCGTTGGGTCGCCCATCAGATAGTAGGTAGTCACAATAGCAGCGAGCTTCAGAAGAAGCACGGAAATGATTGAAGTTGTGGTAACTGTAATCATAGTAAATTAAGCTATTTGAGTAAAATACTATGGCAATTTGGTCATAACAGGAAAATATTTCCAATAGGATGTTGAGAGTTCTGTACTTAGTTTTTCATGACTATGCTGTAATTTGTAAGAGAAAATTGTTAGGGATTGTTTTTCTTACACTCCTCAATTGTACTAGTCTTGTACTTATATCTAAATTCTTATTATTAAAATTCAGATACTGTTACATAAATTTTGACAAATTCGTCAGATAATATTTATAAAAACATATTCAATCTAAAAATAGGGAGTGGGAACCGTTATCCGATAGGGTTCCTTGTGGATGGCCACTTAAGCTCCCTCATCTTCATTCCCAACCTTAATCATTCAAATTTAAGCAAACCCGAGTGATTTAAATAAATCAATACAGTATGAAGTTTGTGAAGCGACTCTATGTTATCTTTCCATTTATTGTCTCTGTACAATTTTTGGAAGACTGGAGTAGAAAACTCAAAAACAAAATGCTAAAAATTAACTCCTTAGGTTACAAACCACAAATTCTTAAAAAATTTGAGAAAAATTACAGCTCTACTGAATTTCACATCTACAAGAAACACTTTGATAGATTAAATGTATACACTAATGACAGTTCTAGGAGTTTGGACCTTCCTCTGTTAAGTCATAGCCCGATCTATTGGAAGAAAAGAATACATAAAAATCAAAATTTGGTACTTTGTCTTCGACAAAGTGGAATTAATCATCTAGTAACTTTTGTATTAATCGAAGACAACACTGATGTTGATCAAATTAACAAACTTAGGCGTAGCTTAAGACAAGAGATCCGTGATTATTTTAGGGAATTTAAGGATGCGAACCGAATATTTTCTTTCATAAATTTTGACCCAGTGTTTCTGGTTTATGGTTCGTATCATAATGGAGATATCGCAGATGATTCACGCTATGTAAAGAGATTGTTCTCTGAATTTCAGATAAATTCAGGGATCGAAGAACTGAATGATGAAAAACATGACTTACAATACTTTAGCAAAAAGATTTATTATTTTGCAACCGAGAAATTACCTAACGATAAGAATTATTTGGCAGAACTATTAATCAACCCCTTGGTTCTAGCGTATGGAACAAATATTCTTGTTAAGGATCTTCCTCTTGGATTTAATAATGATTCTGTGTATCCCAAAAAGATCTGGATGACATTGTTATATCAGTATAATCCACTCATCTTAGGAGCAAAGGCAAGGATAGATTCTTTATTAGTCAGTATAAGTCGCCATTTTTTTCTTGAAGTGTCTAGAGTTATTAAGTTACGACAAAAGTATCGTGAGTTTTTGCTAAACCTCCTCGAGCCTAGCCAATCCTCTATTTTTTCATGTCTTCAATTGTATTCAATAATTAGACAACTTCCTATGTACAATGTAAATCCGCTTCCCATCATTGACAATAATAAAATAACAAATTTGAGTATTGAGGAGGAACAGCTTGATACCTATAACAAGGTAATAGATGCGATGCGGAAATGGACTGATCCTACTATTCCAAATGGTGCATTACTATCCGATATCAATAAAAAATTTGGCAATAGATATCGTAGGACAATAGATCTTACTGAAAAGTTACAGCCTCTTGTTAACAAGGGATTAATTACATTTGAAAAGATTAAGGGGCTTCGAGGGAGGGGTAAATTCAAAAGAGTGTATAGGTTAAGCTTCGAAGAATCAAATTTGAGGAATATTCTTAAGGATCAAATTTTAAGTCTACAAGACCCTGACCTTGATTTTAAGGGGTAAAATTAAATTTTGAATTTATTTATAATTTTTTTAAAAATTTATCAATTAAATTTGAATGTATTTATTTTAGCATTATCCTAACTAGGCACTACTTCTTTTTTCGAGTTAACCCAAATAGTATACCCATAGCTATAGCAGTATTAATACCAAATCCAATGATTGCTGCCTTGAAAGGAACCAAATAAGATAGTCTTACAAGTGCATAGGACACATTTCTGGCTTTTTGCTGGTCAGCTGGGGAAAGTGGACCAAGATAAAGACTTTGACCTACGAACAATGCGATGAGCATTGAAACAATTAAACTAAGGAATACAAATACAACAAATGAGAATAATGCATGCTTAAAGTTCTTAGATAGAAATCCTAAGACTACGATGCTAATTAGGAAAACTGCAAAATAGAGGACATAGGAAATGTTGAAATTCAGCGAAACAAAACCCTCAGTTCCAACCAAGGTAAATACTAGCATTGACCATACATCAAAGAGCATTCCCAAGTTTGTAAGATCCGAGCTACCAGAGATTTGAAATTTAGTCAACAGGTCAGTCATAGGTATACTTGGCTTTAACAATCCAACCAGGGTCAGAGCATAGAGCAATGCAAAATTTATCACCAGACCAACCACACCTGGAATCAGTAAAAGAAGACTCTTGAGATTCATAATCTGAGCCTCCTCTTACGCTTCATCACAACAGGAAGAGCAATTAAAAAGGTAGGAATAACTATCCAATTGAATGGTAATGAGTTGGCAAGACTTTCTACCTGTCCAGCTGCGCTTTGCACTGATTTTGCCTTGGGAACCAAGTTTGCACCCCAGTTTAATGGAAGGTCTACCCAGTAATTCATAACATAAAAGCTCTGAGTTTTACCTAACTTCTTTAGACTCGTCTGATAGACAGCCATTCCGAAAGAGTACTGGAGATCAGTGTACTCCTGAGGATTACTTATACTACCAATATCTCCTCTGAATGCTGTATTTTGTCCAACGGCTGTTGAGTGAGAACCAGTCTTTGTGATTCCCCAGGTTGCTCCTCCTCCACCTCCTATTCCAAAGAGAGTTGCACCTCCTCCAAGAGAGTAATCTTCAGACACGGAGTAAGTGAATCCAGTTGCTTTTTCAGTGCTTAAATCTATCTGAACTCCTTGAGAACCGCCTCCTTGTCCCACAGTTCTTTGAGTTGACAATATTGGGTTTGAGATAAAGTTTGTGAAGTAAGATTTGTTGTGATAAGAAGGAACATATCCTGGAACATGTTTAAAGAGGTTACTTCCAAGTTCTACATCAGCTGTATTTTTGTGAGCGTTATAGTATTGAATTGTCTCTAGCAACAGGCTTGGAGCTCTAGGTACATTCAAAGTGAAATTTGTTCCAATTAGCCTTGGGTCCTGAGAATCTAGGATTCTATACACATAGTAATCAATTATAGTGGTTGTATAAACCACGAAGTCGTCCTTATATCCACCCGAGAAATCATCAGTTTTTATGATGGTGGTCGTCTTTGTGTTAGTTTTCGTAAACTCTTCATTAAAGTTATACTGAAACTCTCCACCAACTTCAAAAACATCAAAGAAGGTTGGTTTGATCTGAGCTTGTGCATAAGCACCATATGAAGAGGTTACCTCGTTTTCTGCTGTTTTAGAGTTGGTGACTGATTTCCCAAAGGTTGATCCTGTACTCGCAAAATTTTGTGAGGTTCCTTCCTGACTTGGAGGCGCTGCTGCTACCACCATTATCTCACCACCAGTTTTAAATTGCCCAAATTGGTCTGTGTATTCGAGCGTAAACTTGTCACCATTTGAATCTCCAATTGAAATATGGATGACATAGCGAGAATCATGAGTCTGGAAAAATTGATCAAGAAGTTTAAACTGCGTTCCATCCCATTGATACACTTTGATACCATATCCACTGTTTCCATAAGAAAATGAAGTGGTCATTTCTGGAATTGTGTCCTGGTTTATGTCACCAAACCCTAATTCACCCCACATTCCATAGTTACCGGGTAAATCACCGTTCTTTGAATTTCCTGGGTAATAGTCCACTTTTCCGGTGAAGAGAGATTTGTAGCTTTGAGATTTCCCAGCAAACATATGTAAAGTCATATCCGGAAGAAGAACAAATAGTTCTGACTCCTTATTTTGATTTATATCATAGGAATATATCCTAGGAATTGTTCCCTTGAATGTGGGATTATCAGCAATCAAAGACTTTTCCAGAACAAAGTTGTTTAGTTTGTTACCATAGATTAAAACTGATCCTAGATTCTTGTCAGATTTTATTACCGCAATCTCAGAGACAGAATCATTGTTATAATCACCAACTGTGGCTTGGACTCCCATGTTGACCTGATCCCAAGTTAAATCTTTAAGAATTTTAAAATCAGTGGATTTGTCGTCTAGAACTATCACATGAGGCTTTTTCTGTGCGTCTATGCCAGAAATGACGAGTTCTTGACTTGAATCTGAGTCTAAGTTCCCAGCACTCATGGATTTTGTACCAAAATATTCAATATCAAAATCACCTGTATTTTGCATTGAATAGGTGATTTGGGGTAGTTGTATTTTCTTAATAAACTTAGGACCATTTCCGAAATTATTTGGGAGTGCAGATGAATTTGAAATCTTATAGATTTCAAGAGGGGTTGCTCCTTGAGGAACCTCAGTAGTGATAGTTCCGTAATTTCCTTTAACATAGACCCCTGTCTTAGATTTTATTGTCCCAAAAGTGTTAATATAAACCCCTCCTGATAGACTTGAAGAAGTTGTGTCACCTTCAAATGAAAACATTTCAAGTGAGTTAAGTTTTGTCACATTTTGGAGACTCAATGCACCAGTCTGATTATTTACAGACCAATAATTCCCAGATGTAGATTTTAGTGCAAAAGTCTGACCATACCTAATTGTAGAGTTATCATTTTTATTAAATGGGTTTATCAAAGTGAATTTTTGTCCTGCCTCAGCCTTATTCAATCCAGGAAGTTCCGTCGTGGCAAGAGTATTAGAAGTGCTTCCAGAGATATATCTTGCGCTTCCAGATTTTGTTCTTAGTGATATGTCTTGCCCGTAAGCAATTTGACCTGGAATCACAGAATTCATTAGATCGTCAAAGACCCAAATTGTGGTTTTACCATTTTCTACACCCATTACAACGAACTCATTCATTATATCATTATCTAGATTTAGTGTTAGTATTTGTGGGATTTGAATATTACTTGAACCAGGGTAATTTTGTGCACCTCCAAAAGGGTTTGCATAGTTGTTAATTAAGAACGATTTATCTTTAGGACCCCAAGTCTCAATAACCCTTAATTGTATTCCTACATCAGGACAGCCTGTGCATTTATATGTTGTTGTGAATGCCATGATTAAATCTGACCTAAAATTACCGTCTACATCACCATTAGCAACATTGGATGGTCTTGCTTCATCTCCATTGGACATAATGTTTGGTCCAACAACGGTTTTTGCAAGCTCTTGTGAATAATTAAAGTTAGGTTTGTTTCGACTACTAATGATTGAATATCCCAGATCTCCGGGAAAATTCGCATAATCAATCTGTCTCCAAACAGAAGCCATTAGCTCATTGCTGCCAACCAGAGCTATTTTTCCTTTGCTCAATGGTTGTTTAGAGACTGGAGCTTGATTTAGAACAGGTTCGTTTGAGTTCTTTGTGGCAACTAATGTTTCCACTCCATTTCCATCTGTTTCATAGACCTTGTAGCTTACACCCGTATCAAAAATCGAGGTTTTCTTTGCAATGGTAGGCTGAAAGCTATTTGCTGAGGTCTGTATTATCAAAATATACAGAAGGAATGAGATTACTATAATTACAGGAAGTTTCTTCCTCATTAGAGGTCAAGAATTTTACTTATTTATATACATTTCCTGTAGTTTAAATTGAATTCATTATTCCAAATAGACCTAAGGGACATATAATCAATCAGTTATTTTCTTGAGACCCATATAGATCTTCTAAGCATCCCAAAAAATATGAGTAGAATTTGCCTAGATAGCCATGAAGTGTAGTATGAATGTAGCCACTAAAGTGACTATGAATGTTAAAAATTTGATGAAATCAAAATTAAGTTCGTAATTCTGTGCTATTTTTTCAATATTTATTTAGAAGATTTATGGACAAAACCGTAACCAACAAACTCATTATTGCTAATACTCCTAAAATTGTATTAATTTTTTTCGAATATCTGTTGATATTTGAGGGGTCAACAGGTCTTTGGATTATAAAGACTAAACCCACGAGGAAAATTGGTAGGAAGATGATTGGTAGAATTTTAGTAATAAAACCATAAAGGCTAATGAAGATCATTGTAAACTGTAACATCCTGTAAACCCTTAAGGTGGATTTAAATCCAAGCAGATGTGCGAATGTGGTATAGTGTTTAGAATCAATTTCAAAATCACGAAGCTGACCTGCAATTTGACCTGAAATTGAACTTAAAAGCAGAACAGATAAAATTAAGAGATCAATGTTTTGAAATTTCAAGTTCATTAGATAGATGACAACAATATAGGGAGCGAATTGTACAAAAATCCCATGTATAGCAATATCAAAACCAGGACGTTTTTTGAACTGAAATGGTTTCATAGAATATGAGTAAACACCGAACATCAGGATTGCCAATACTATAATTCCCTCAGTATTAAACAGTAAAAATACATAAATGAATCCTATAATAAGTGTTAATGTAACAATAATAAGAAGAGAGGCTGGAAGCTCATATATCACAAAAAAATTCTTCTGCCTTTTGTTTGGGTCTAATCTGTCCTCTTCTCTATCAATGTAATCATTCAATGCAAACCCAAATACGTACCCAATGGTTAGCGTAAAAACTAGTAAAAACCCCTTAATGGAATAAGAGGAATTGAAAACCAATGGGAGTGATGATATAATAAGGGTGGATGCCCAAATGTCCCGAACTATGCTTAGCACTAAATTGGCTATGTATAGACAAAATAAAAGGTTTCATCAAAAATTCCATCCAAATTGATATAAGAGTGCCCTTTTGTAAATACATCTGAATCTTCTCCATACGTGTCATGAATTCTTTGAATCGTCTTCTTCATTGAGTTTCTAATGAGACTGGAATCTCTCTTAACAAAAGCTGCAATGAAAAAATTGCTTGACCAATTTAAAAGAATAAGCTGGTTATCAAACTCAATAGTTTTTGGGTAGACCTCTGTGTTATAGAAATCACTCATTACTGTAAAAATTGCTGAAAGAGCACCTGAGATCAACATTGTCGGTGTGTCTGCATCTTTACTTTCAAATTCCTTATAGCTTTTGAGTAACCCACTGTTGTTTACTACAATTATTCTTTCTATCTTTTCAGGTAGAACGAATACTATCCTAGGGTCGATTAAATAGGCATAGGTTAAACCTCCCATGGTAATCGTTAAGTTTATGAACGCTATAGATATAAGACTCCTCTCCACAAAGTTTCCAAGTATTAAAATTGGAATCTGTGACAAAAGTCCATAGTACGTAAAATAGGTAATGATCTTCATTTGCTTTGTCAGAGTTTCGTTGGTGTTTACCAAGCTTTGGTTAAGAACTCTAAGGTCTTTATAGACATAATAGAGAAGAACAATTAAGAACAGGACATTAAAAACATTGATGACCATAAACACCTCATCGTATAACGAGACGTTTTTTTGAATAGCAATGAGGATCAGGGGTACATAACCCGCAATGATTAGCATCGTGAAGGAAATCCAAATAGTCATCCTTTTCCATTGAATGTGTGGATAGATAAGCAGGGTATAAAATGTGGAAAGAAAGCTTAATCCTAATACAATTCCTACGTTACTAATCCCTGAAAGGATCCCAAATGGGAGCATAAACTCAACTTGTTTTTTAGGAAAATACGGAAAGTACATTTCTTCAATGTAGACTGATAATATCCAAATCATTGTGGTGAGTATTGCAAAAAATAGTAACCAGTTCATTTTCACCTTTGCCTGTTCTCTGCGACGCAATATAATAACCGAAATAGCGACTGCTAATGTCATAGATACATAGAACATTACTTGTGAAAAAAACGGTAACATTATTGTAGTATAAGCTTCATGGTTTTTAAATTTACACACCTATCAATAGAAAATATTCTGAAGAATAATACGAATAAATATTCTATTAAAAAAATATTAGATGAAAAATTTCCTTTGGCTCGGAATAACTCTTTATACTAAATATAAAAACTATATTTGTGTCCTTAAAAGTCGCTGTGATTGGGTCAGGAATTACCGGTCTTTCACTTGCTTATTTTTTAAAGGATGAAGAAATTGAACTTCAGGTGTTTGAAAGAGGGGACAGAATAGGAGGAAGAATAAAGACAGTTGAATTTTCTGAAGAACTAGTTGAAATTGGGGCTGTTTACTATCATTCCACAAATAAACTTGTTTCAGAATTAGTTAATGATTTTAATTTAAATTTTAAACCACTTGAAAGGCAGCGTGTAGGTCTCTGGGATGGTGAGAGATTTGTGTTTAAGACAAGCAATTCAGAGCTTTTAACTCAATTGAAGATGCTCTGGAAGTTTGGTTTTGGTATAACAAAGTTAGGCGGTCTTATAGGTGAAGTCAAGGATATGAACTCTTCATTTTATACTGGGTTACCCTTCACGACCGTTGAGGAATTTCTTGGAGATGGTATGATGAGAAAATCAACTTCTGAAACAGTGGTAAGGTACCTAAAGTCTAGAGGATTTTCAGATAAAATTATTCAGAACCTTGTGTTACCAACTCTGAGATATGTGTATCATCATGCTGGATCAAGTGATTCTAATGCTTTTTCAGGAATTGTATCCTTGATCGCATATGACAGTGATCCTGTTTATTATCTTCCAGAGGGAAATTTTGCGCTTATCGAAAATTTAGCATCAAAAATTTCAAAAGTACATCTTAATTCACCAATAGAGAAGATTGAACAGCTTGAAAATGGTGTAATGATAAATGATGAACTAAAATTTGATATGGCTGTGATTTGTACCCCATTGGAGATAAGCAACATTGAACTGACAAATGTCAACAACAAGGGATTGATGATAAATACCTTTAAAGGATATTACAAGACACTTGTAAAAGGATATCCAAATCTGGATTATTTTGGTACTAAAAGTATGAACGATCTTCCCCCAATGATACTCACAACGATGACATCACCATTTTATGGATTTGAAAAAATTAGAGATTCAACCATAGGAGGTGACATTTATGAAATCACCTCATCAACCCAACTTTCAGATGACATCTTAAATAATCTATTTACCAAAATTGAGATTAGCCAATCCTTTGAATTGCCTTACACATTTGCTGATTTAAAGGTTAAAAACTCATTTCCCCCGATTATAATTAGTAAGGACATCTACTACGCAAACGCGATGGACACAATTATTGCAACAATGGAATCATCCGTGTTAATGGGTCTAAACATCAGTAAGTTAATAATGGAGCGAACATAATTCTAAAAGTATTCATTTGTGATATTCGAGCTTAGACGATATATATTCATTACTTATGTTAACTTATCCAAAAGTGATCATGCATAAACAAAATAGAAGGTTTCATTAAATATATCACTAAGATCCAAACCTTGGTAAGACTTAACTAAAATCTCAGGCGTCCTTGCGTATTTCTTTATGATTTCGGTTACCGTATTCTTCAGTGAGCTTCTCAGCAAGGTAGATTCCCTTTTTACAAAGGCTGCAACAAAAAATGTATCAGACCATTCTAGTAGGATTAAGTTATCTTGAAATTTTATGGTGTTGGGATACACCTCTGAGTTATAAAAGTCACTCATGACAGTAAATATTGCTGAAAGAGCACCAGATATAAGAGAGGGAGGCAAATTATCATTTGGTTTTACAAAGTTTTTCTCATGACGAAGAACCCCATCATGACCAACCACAATCACCTTTTCAATTCTTTCTGGAAGAACAAATACTATCCTAGGGTCTATAACATAGGTATAGACCAATGCAACCAGAGATATTATGAGGGTAATGAATGCCACTGAGATGAGATTTCGATCAATAAACCTAGCAATTATCAAAATCGGGATGATAGGGATGATCCCCATTAGAATTGAAAATGTGAGAAATCTTACCTGTGTGTCTAGGGTTTTGTTTCTTCCCTTCAGGTTTTCACGTAAGAACCTTAAATCTCTCATCAACACATAGATAGCCAGACCAAGAAACAAAAGATTGACAAAGTTTGTAAGCAATGCAATTTGATTGAAGAGCGATACATTTCTTGTTGGTGCAACATAAAACAGGGATATATACAAAGTAAAGACAACAATATCTAGAGTAACTAGAAACCCTGTCCAAATGATATCGATGGTCGGACTTATCAACAACTGAACAAACATTGTCAGGAAAATGATTCCTGTTAGTATGCCAACATTACTCGTAAAAGCTAGAATCGTGAAGGGAACCATTAGGTTAGGATCATTGGTTTGATAATATTGAAAGTAAGTTTCCTGAAGATATGTGGATGTGATCCAAAATATAACACTCACAATTGTAAGGATTAACAACCAATTCATTCTGATCTTCACTTGTTGCCTGTTTCTTAATATAATTCCAAGAACCAGTATTCCAAGTACCACAGAAAAAAATGAAAAAAACTGGAAGACTCCGGACATTACCATGTATATTTAAAGAAAATATTTCTCACATTTAAACTTAAGTAAGCAATTTGGGGTATTCGGCGAAAATTTATTGATTTCAACAAATGATAAATGATTCATTTTGAGTTGAATTCTTTTAAAAAATACAAATTTGATAGTTTTTATTTCATTCAAAAGAAATAATATTTAAAAGTGAAAGGAGCATGTGCTATACATGAATGAAAACAGTATCAAAATTTCTACTATAATACAAAGCGATTTATCAACTGTATGGAAATCATGGGTTGAACCAAAACATATTGAGAGTTGGGCTGCGGCCAGTGACGATTGGCATGCCTCTGATGTAAGTAATGAGCTAAAACTAGGAGGGAGGTTCAAAACACATATGGCTGCGAAAGATGGATCTGCTGGATTTGATTTTTCAGGAACTTACACCAGTGTTGAGGAGAAAAAAGTGATTGAATACAATTTAGATGATGGAAGAAAAGTTAGTGTCCGCTTTTCTCCAAAGCGCAATGGGGTTGAAGTGGTGCAGATGTTCGAACCAGAGCAAGAAAACTCTCGAGAGATGCAGCAACAAGGATGGCAAGCAATTCTTGATAACTTTAAAAAGTACACAGAAAAGTTAGAATAAGAGCATTAACTTGAGAAGCATTACTCCGCTTGAAATAGAGAACAATGTTGAAACTAAACAGATAAGACATTAAACACCAATGAAATAGAAACCACAAATTTGTGGAATAATGGACAAAAATGTACTTTTCTAGAGAAAATACAAAATTCTGTCCCGATAGGATTTTGATGAATTACTTTCCTGTAAGGATATAATGTTAAGTGAATCTTCACCTGTAACTAGCCAAGAGATAGGGTCACAAGATTTCCAATATCTAATTGAAAAGACTCTTGATGGAAATGGATTAAATTTTGAGGAATCCAAGTTATTAATGCGGTTTATAATGTCAGGTGAATTGAATCAGATACAAACCAGCGGGATTCTCACCGCATTAAGGTCCAGGCTTGAGACAGCAGAGGAAATAGCCGGATTTAGCTCAATCATGCTTGATAAAGCAAGAAGAATTCAATATAATGGAGTTTTACCTTTAATAGATATTGTCGGTACAGGAGGTTCGAGATTCAAAACTTTCAATGTTTCCTCAACATCGGCGATCATTCTTTCGAGCCTTGATATAGCTGTGGCAAAGCATGGTAATCGAAGTAGCACCAGTAAATCAGGTTCTGCAGACTTTTTTGAAGAATTGGGGGTTAACATTCATGTAGATCCTAAAAAATCTGAAGAAATATTAAATAAGACAGGATTTGCTTTCATGTTTGCCCCCTTATATCATCCAGCGATGAAGTTTGTTATCCCTGTCAGAAAACAGCTAAAAATACGAACAATATTCAATTTACTTGGTCCATTAACCAATCCGGCACAGGTTAAATCTCAGGTTACAGGTTTGTTTTCGCGAAAACTTCTTATGCCAGTTGGTGAATCACTGAAAAAGCGTGGATACGAGAACGTAGTACTTGTCAGTAATGAAATTGGGGCAGATGAATTTATTCCTAAGGGTATCAACCATGTAGTTGAGTTAAGAAACAATGAATTATTTGAAACTAAACTTCAAGCAAAAGATTTTGGATTACCAGGAATTGAATTGAAAGTTGTTCAAAACCGTAGCTCAGTGGAGTCTGCTGAGTTAGCAGTGAGACTCTTTCTTGGGGAGAACCATCCGATTCTTCCTTTCATTCTTATGAACAGTGCTGTTGGATTAAAGGTTGCTGGAAAGGTAGATTCTTACCCAGAAGGTGTGGATATGGTTCAAGAGCAGCTTTTTAGTGGAAATGTTATAGATAAATTGCTTGAAATTGTTAAGACTACAGAAGGGAATAGTGAAAAGTTGAAAACATTAATTGAAAGGTTTGAATAATTTGAATAGTTCTATATCTATCAATTCTGGAAGAAATTCAGGACACCTTCAAAAGTTTCTTAGAAACGCTGAATCTTTAATTGAGTCTGGCTATTATCTTAAGGAAACAGCCCCTGACTCTTTGGTTTTGAATCACAAGGGTAACAAGTCTAGAAGTTTTGTTTCAGCTATCAAGGAAAAAAGGTTTATCTTGATTTCAGAGTTAAAGCAGTCCTCTCCCAGTCATTCAAAGAAATATTTTCCTGACAATATGATTATAGATAGATCAACCACATTGGTCAAGTATTCAGATGCAATTTCTATTTTAACTGAACCTAACTTCTTTTCAGGAGAGCTAAACCGTCTAAGTAAGTTTCAAAATTCTTCAAAACCAGTGTTAATGAAAGATTTTATTATTTCGAAGGAACAGATTCTTGCGGGAATTTCAGCGGATGCATTTCTGTTGATTAAAAGAATCCTCTCTCCTGATTCTCTCCTCGAACTGGTAAATTTTATCAATAAATTAGATAAAGAATGTATTATAGAGGTAGATAGCGAGTCTGATTTTGTGAATTTGTTAAACTTAAAGTTTAATGGAGTATTGGCTATTAACAATCGAAATTTGGCAACATTAAAAATTGACCAAAATTTAGCAAGCAGAATATTTAAAGAATATGAACCTAAAAGACCTGTTTTGAGCTTTTCAGGAGTAAGTGACCCAACAGATGTCGAGAATATTGTTGGTTCAGGTTTAAGTGGAGTTCTAATCGGGACAGCATTATCTAAATCAAGAAACCCAGGGAAACTTTTGGAAAGATTTAACACAATAATAAAATCCAGTCTTACGAAGAATCAAGAGAAGAGCAGTTTAACTATAAAGGAAAGAGGTGCAATTAATTGAAAAACACTCCTATCTTGAAACTTTGTGGATTCATGACTCAAAATGAGATAAATTTCGCATTAAAATATGACCCAGATTATATCGGTATAGTAGTTGGCTCTCCTAAATCTAAGCGAAATGTTAGTTTAGATGATTTCATAGACTTATCAGTACCTAAGAACCAGAAGGTATTAGTTACTGTGAATACTGATCTAAGAACTCTTACGAAGTATTTCAATGAACAAGACATAATAATTCAGTTACATGGACAATCGAGAAATCTATACTTTTCTAATTTTATAGACTCTAGCACAAGAATAGCATTATCAATTAATTATGAAGAATTAACCAATGCTTTGAACAGATTTGAAGAAGTTAGAGTAAGAGAAAATAAAGTACCCTTTGAGAATCTTTTGATAGAATCTATAGAAAAATCGGATATAAATTCTTTATCACCATCAAAGGTTGAAAAAATAATTCAAAATATTGAATATTTTGTCCTAGATACTAATAAGTATGGGTACGGGGGAACTGGTATTTGCTGGGATTGGAAACATATCCCAAATACGTCCACACCTTTGTTAATTGCAGGTGGTATAAATTCAGATAATGTCATTGAAGCATTAAATCAGACCAATGCATGTGGAGTTGATTTATCCTCAGGAATTGAAATTACAGTCCCTGAAAACGAAATCAAAGGGCTTAAAGAAGAAAAATTATATCAACCTCAGCGAGAGACATCACCTTATCATTTTTACAGAAATGAGTCAGGTTCGGGGGTATATTGGAGGAAGGATGAAAGGCTAATTAAGGCAATTCATGATAGAATTATGAAATTTGAAAATCAAAGGAGGAAACAAAGTGTTAAAGCAAAATTCTGAGAAAGAAATAATTTCAACTGACAGAAATGAGATTCAAATTGAATCAAAGAAATATTCAGATTATCCTGTTAATGGATTTTATGGAAAGTTTGGTGGAGCCTATGCACCAGAGATCCTTCAACCTGCCCTAGGAGAGCTGCTAAAAGCCTTTGAAGAGCTAAAATCAGATGAAAATTTTCTATCAGAATTACATTATCTCAATAGACATTTGGGTGGTAGACCCACCCCATTGTACAAACTGAACAGGTTGACTAAAAAGTTTGGGAACGCACCAATAATTCTGAAGAGAGAGGATCTTGTGCATGGTGGTGCACACAAGTTTAACAACGTTATCGGTCAGGCTTTGGTAGCAAAGTTTTTGGGTAAACCTCGGATAATTGCTGAAACTGGTGCTGGACAACATGGTGTGGCTACAAGTATTGTAGGAGCTGCTTTAGGCTTAGAAACAGAGATATTTATGGGAGAGGTAGATATCCAAAGGCAAATGCCAAATGTCCAAAGAATGAAGCTGCTTGGAGCAAAAGTGACAGCTGTGAAGTCCGGGAGTCGAACATTAAAAGATGCGGTTAATGAGGCAATGAGAAATTGGGTTGCCACTGTCGAAGACACACATTATCTCATAGGATCTGTCGTAGGCCCACATCCATTTCCTCTTATGGTAAGGCATTTTCAATCTGTAATTGGGAAGGAACTCAAATCTGAATTCTTTGAAACCTACGGGAGACTGCCAAGTCATGTTGTTGCATGTGTGGGAGGTGGATCTAATGCTGCTGGAACTTTTTATCCTCTAATTGATGATGATGTTGAGCTCATAGGTGTTGAAGCTGGTGGTCGAGGAACTGACTTAGGTGAAAACAGTGCCACACTAAACTTTGGATCTCCAGCCATTATCCATGGAGCAAAATCTTACTCAATTCAAGACAATGACGGTCAAATAATTGAGACACACTCAATTTCTGCTGGATTGGACTATCCAGGGGTTGGTCCAGAGCATTCATTTTGGAAGGAGAGCGGGAGAGTTAGATACACCTCTATCACAGACACAGAAGCTCTTCAGGCATTCAATTTGTTATGTAAATATGAAGGGATCATCCCTGCATTAGAAAGTTCCCATGCGCTTGCATATGCCCTCAAACTCTCTAAGGAATTAGATAGCACAGAAGAGATTGTTGTCACTTTATCGGGAAGAGGTGATAAAGACCTTAACTCAGTTTTAAATCTACAGGAGAAAGAATAATTTGTTATTAGAAAACCGTCCTAAATCCAGTCTCAGAGATAAACTCAATCAAATTAAAGACAAAGGTGAAGGGATATTATCAATTTATCTCACTTTGGGTTTTCCATCAAAAGAGGAGACAGGAGAGCTGATTGACCTTCTCTTTAGATCAGGTGCAGATATCGTTGAAATTGGAATACCATTTAGTGATCCAAGTGCTGATGGATCAACCATTCAATTTACCTCTCAAAAGGCTCTTGAAAATGGTATCAGAGTTAAAGATACTTGGTCAATATTAAGGAACACAAAGAACAGAAAAAACACTGTCCTTATGACCTATGGAAATATTCCCTTTCATTATGGGTACCAAAATTTCGCATCTGATGCCCTTGAATCTGGAGCCGAAGGGATAATCCTGCCAGACATTCCACCAGAACTGTTTCCAGCAGAATTAAAATCTCTTCAACCTATATTTCTTCTAACACCACTAACCGGAGAGAAAAGGTTACATATGGTCGCTGAAAGAAGTTACGGTTTTAACTATATTGTATCTCAACTAAATGTTACAGGAGTTCAATCAAATGCTGATAAAAGGGTGAAAAATGTAATTTCACAGGTGAAAAAAATTACTCCAAAAACACCAAATCTCATAGGATTTGGTGTTTCAAATGAGCAAGATGCTAAAAACAGTATGAAAATTGGAGCGGATGGAATTATTATAGGATCTGCATTTCTAAAACTGTTAATTGATAGTAAATTTTCAGAGATTGAAGATTATATCTCAGGGATTAAATCAGCTATTTCTTGAAGAATTATAAGAAGTTTTATTGTCCTTTTTATCCTATATTTTAATTCATCAAGTTTTTTTCCATTGATAATTACTGAACTCTATAGCATGGAAAATCCTTCCAACCGGAAGCTCATTTTCAGATACCTCTTCACAATACATTGTAAAACCATCAAAGTTGAAAAAAAAGAATTTGTTAACCTTGTAAATCCTTTTAGGTTTTGCTTGAGCCACTAAATCCAAAAATTCTTGTGCCCTAAACTTAAGTCTATAACCACTTCCGTCTGCCTGTTCTGAAGAACTGGAGTATGTTGTATTTACGCTAGCCACAGTTTACAAGCTCTAATTAAGAATATAAGGATTTTCTTATTCTGAAATAATTTTGAGTTATGTGTTGAAAAATCTAATTGAATACTTTATACTGGTTTATATTATAGAATCCACTGTTTCATCAGAGATTTAATTGAAAATTTAAGATAGAGTAACCTTGATTACATCTTTGTTTTTCAGCAACCTTTCGACGATCTTCCCTGGTATCTTCTTGTCTGTAACAATTGTCATTGTAGCTTCAACACTTAACTCAGGATCCTTACAAAGCATATATCGAATGACCAAGTCTTGATCAGCAACTAATTGAGCAGCTAATGCTGCAATACCCACCCCTGATGAAAATGCATGGATTTCCATTACACCCTCAAAGGAATGTTTATCATAACGTGCGACGTCACTAATATCCGCAACTGTACTAAGATGTGAAAAGACATCAAATAGTGCAGGATTATTTCTGATGTTTTTCGTAGTTTCTTCTACAACTTTACGATCCACTCGACAGGCTTTGGCAACCTTGGTTACTGATAATTGAACTGGCCCCGCAAAAATTCCTTCTTCTGTGACTCTAAAACCATACTCAAGAAATAATTCCGCAACTTTTAATCGAGAAGGTTTGTTCTCAAATTCTTTTAAAATATCAGGTCTCATCAACCTTTTTAGAATTAGGATCATAAAAATATATGTTAATGCCCCAAAATTGTAGTCTAAACATTATATAAAGGTAACTTGCCACATTATTAGTTAGTAACTTAAAAGTGTTCCAAAAAGAATAGATATCTAAATTTCGAGGTTGGTATAATTTACAATTGAATCTGGACCATTATTAGGAAATCGAAGCTGCGTATAGGTTATCGGAATTGAATCACCAAAAATGTGGTGAAATGGTTATTTTATTCCATAACTTTTACAAATTAGGAAACGTACCAATTTTCATGAGTTATGAAAGTAAGTTGAATCAATTACGTACTAATATACGTGAATTAGATTCAAAAATTGTGAATCTACTTAAGGAACGATTGGAGCTTGCTGTGGAAATTGGAAAGATTAAATCAGAGTTGAAATTGCCTGTGAAGAATTTTCAAGTTGAAAAAGAAGTTATTCAACGAGCAAGGTTATTAAGTGAGCAATCTGGATTAGATCCAGATTTCATGGAAAATATTATGAGCCTAACAATCAATGCCTCTGTTAATAAGCAGTTACAGGAGGTTAAATCTACCCCAGTTTTGCTTGAGGATTCACAGAGAGTTTTGGTGGTTGGTGGTTTGGGTAAGATGGGTGATTGGTTGTTGGGCTTCTTCCAATCTTCTGGATACATTGTGCATGTGGCAGATATTAAAGTAAGGGAGGAGGATGATACACATTTCAAAACATTACCCAATGATCAAAACTATGATTATATATTCATAGCAACCCCACTTGACAGACTTGGTGAAGACCTAAAAAATGCTGCTAGGTCTTTTCCTGATTCCATTATAATAGAAATTGGTTCTTTAAAGTCCCACTTAATAGATGCGATAGCAGAAGTGATCAAAAGTGGTGGAAAGGTTGTCTCAATACATCCTATGTTCGGAGCAGATGTTGTGAATTTATCCGGGAGAAAACTAATTATCTGTACAAATGGGTTACCAGAGGAGGAACGAATGACTGAAGCACTCTTTTCAGACACAACAGTAGAAATATCACATTTAAGGTTGAATGAACATGATAAGTATATTCTATACACTCTGGGTCTCTCCCATCTCATCAATCTTTTGATGGGTGATGTTCTCCAATCCTCTGAATATGACTTTCCTTCACTTCGAAGAGTGGCTGGTACAACCTTTGATAAACAGATGCTAACCACCTTAGAAGTCTTTTCTGAGAATCCTTATCTCTACTATTCTATTCAACATTTAAACAAATTTCGAAGAAACTTATTTTTTGAGATGCAGGATTCGTTAAACAGGCTTATGTTCGCAATAGAAGGAGACGAACCCTCTGAATTTATTGAACTAATGGAACAGGGGAGAATGTTTTTGCTGGGAGAAAATTAACAATAACATTGAGGTATTATCGTGGAAGAAAAAATAGTTGTTTTCAAGTTTGGAGGTCGATGTATAGACTCAGTTTCAAACATCAGAAGAGTGACAAATCATATTTTAACAGCACTTTCAGAACAAAAGAAGGTGGTCATCACTGTATCAGCAGTAGCAGGAGTTACCAAGGAACTTAGAACCTTTTTAACTTCAAAATTTACTGAGGATGAGATAGAACCTTTCATGAATAAATTAAAAAGTTTACATCTACCATTAATTCTCAATGATTCCAGATTACATTCCAAATCAGTTCAGACAAAGGTAAACAAAGAATTCAAAAAAATAAAAACGCTCCTTACTGGTGTTGTATATACAGAGGAACTAACACCCAAGATTTATGATATTATTTTAAGTTACGGAGAAAGAATTTGTTCTTTAATTATCCAGGGACATTTGGTTACGGATCAGATTAAATGTAGACTGATACCCGCAGAAGAGGTTTTGATCACTGATGGAAGATATATGGATGCAAACATCTTGCTTTATGAAAGCAAAGCTTCCTCACAATCTAAGTTAAAACAACTCCTTGAATCAAATGATGCTCTAATTATCCCGGGATATTATGGATATTCCAGAGAAACTGGAATTAACCTCTTGGGACCCTCAGGTACTGATTATACTGCGACTTCTCTTGGTTATATCTTAGAAGCAGAAGATATAATAATTTGGAAGACTGTAGATGGGTTTATGACAGCTGATCCAAAAATTATAGAATCTGCAAAAACTGTTACTGAGTTAACTTATGATGAGGCTGGTGAGTTAGCACATTTTGGGGCAAAGGTATTGCATCCCAAGGCCGTCATACCTGCGAGATTAAGTGGAAGCAAAATAGTGATTAAAAACTTATTTGATCCAAGTGTAACAACAGTTGTTAGTAAACGACGAAATGAGATTAAACAGGTTGTCAAGAGTGTTTCATACAAAGATTCATTGAACATTCTTCGAGTGTTCGTAATAAACGGAGGAACAACTCATGGCATACTCTCCAGTATTGCATCTACATTGGAAAATAAAAATGTCAATATTTATTCAATTGCTACTTCTCAGACCTGTATCGCCTTTTTGATTGATAATAAACAAAGTTCGTTGGCAGAGAGGATTTTACTTAAATTAAGCATAGTGGAACGGGTTGAAATTTCTGAGCATGCAGCACTTATTTGTATTGTTGGAGAGGGATTAGGAAAAACACCAGGCGTTGCAGCAAATGTCTTCAAAACTACAGCATACAACGATATCAATGTTGAGTTTATTTCTGCGGGTGCATCTCAAGTAGCCTATCATTTTAGTGTGAATGAAAAAGAATTGGAAAACGCATTACGTACAATTCATCAGTACTTCTTCTCAGTAAACTCAACGAATGAATTGAACCCTTCTAAGAGCCTAAATAAGGGGGAAATCTAAATGAGTGACACTCTGCTTAAAATTAACTACATAGATTTTCCCCAGATAGACCCAGTTAGCTTATACTCACTAATTAGGCAAAAATATTCTAATTCAGTGCTGCTGGAGTCAATGGAAGGTCCTGAAAAATTAGCCACTCAATCAGTAATTTGTTTTTCACCTAAAAACCTCTACAAGGTTGAGAAGGGAAAGTTATATGAGGGTAACAGACAGTTAAGCTCAGATTTTAATCAGACAGTAAAGTATCTTAAGAGGATTATTCGAGATAATCAAGTTGGGGGAATCCATTCTTCGAACCAGTTTAGGGGTGGTCTTGTTGGATTTACAAGTTATGATTTTGTAAAAAACATTGAACCAAAATTAAAGATTCAGTGGGACAAGGATTTTCCCGAGGCAGTCTATGCATTGTATCTGGATGGGATTGTCTTTGATCACAAAGAAAGCACCATCAGGTATTTTTATGTGGATGGTGTAAGTGAAAGATTTTCTGAGATTATTCAGGTTCTTGGTGAACCAGTTGATTCTGATGAGCTTCAGGTACTGTCATCGAAGGAAAGTATGACAAAACTCGAGTTTGAAAAGGCAGTTCGTCTTATTAAGCAATCCATAAAGGCAGGTGAAACCTTTCAAACTGTTCTTTCTCATTCTATCAGGTTTGAGATAAAAGGAGACCCCTTCTTAATATATAAGAGACTGAGGACAATCAATCCTAGCCCTTACATGTATTGTCTAGAGTTAGATTCGTTCACGATAATTGGAAGTAGTCCTGAATTATTGGTAGAAGTCAAAGGTAATGAAATTTCAACCTATCCCATCGCAGGTACAAGACCGAAGGGAAAGTCTATAGACGATTTGAATTTTTTTAAGTCAGACCTTATGCAAGATGAAAAGGAATTGGCAGAACATAATATGTTAGTTGACCTTGGTCGAAACGATATAGGTAAAGTATCTAAATTTGGATCTGTTAAGGTTCCACTTTATTTAAGTGTGGAAGAATTTTCACATGTTATTCATATTGTTAGCAAAGTTACAGGTGAATTAAGAGAAGATTTTGACCAATTTGATGCTTTCTTTGCGTTATTTCCGGCAGGGACTGTATCTGGTGCTCCAAAGATACGGTCAATGGAATTAATTAGCAAGCTAGAAGGGGTTCCCAGGGGGCCGTATGCAGGTTCAGTTGGTTTTTTTGGCTTAAACGGAAATTGTGTTCAGGCCATAAGTATCAGAACAATATTTGGAAAGGAAAACAATTTTAGAGCACAGGCAGGAGCTGGCGTAGTTTTAGATTCAGATCCGATCAAAGAGTATTATGAGACAAAAAACAAGATGGCTGCAATTCTTGAGGCTACGGGTAAGGTGATTTCTACTTGAGGGTATTATTGATTGATAATTATGACAGCTTTACTTACAATTTGGTTCAATTGATTGGAGGAATAGACAAAAATATCTCCATAGACGTTTATAGAAATGATGAATTGGATTTAGCTACACTAACGCTTCCAGATGCAATTGTTATTTCCCCTGGCCCTGGTAACCCACTTAATCATGAGGATTTTGGGGTTTGTACAAGTATACTCTCCACTCTTTCTAAAACAATTTCTACATTAGGGGTATGCCTAGGTCATCAAGGGATTGGTGCAGAATTTGGGTTTAAAATTGTCCCTGCAAAAGAAATCAGACATGGTAAGTGTTCAGAAATAATTCATACCAGCTCACGATTGTTTTTGGACATCCCTCAAAAATTTAGGGGTGCCAGATATCACTCTCTTGTCATAAAACCTGTAGACCCACAACTTACCATCACGGCTCAGAGTACTGATGACAACGCGATTATGGCAGTGGAACACAAAAAATTTCCGATTTATGGAGTTCAATTCCACCCAGAATCTATTTTAACGGAACATGGAGAGCAACTTATGAAAAATTTTCTTCAGATTGCTTTGGAGAATATACAGATGCAAACTTACAAAATTAGAAACGAGAATTAGATTTAATATTGAGTAAAAAGTAAGAAAAAATCTTAAGTTACCAATCCAAATATAAGTTTGCTTGAGAATGAAGTGTATACTTAAATTTATAAGAAAGGGAACTATACCATTTGTTGTCCATCACCAATTAAGGTCTAGACCTTAAAGGAGGGAGTTAGATATAAAAAAAATCTAACTCCTGCCTTGCGTGAAAGGACATTGTCATAGTATACCTCGGTTATTTTATCTTAAGTAAATTGAAATTATAAATGAACTTTATATTTTAAATTAATATTAAATAGATCAAATCTTTGTGAAGTATTCATCCAACGAGTCTTGAGGTGGATCTATTAATTTATGGCTTCTAAGAACTTCTAAGAAATTTTCAGGACGAACATAAAAAATATCAAAATCATAGGATGAAAATTTAGCAGAGCATTTAGAGAGTAGTTTTGTGGTATCTAAATTAGTGACGGGAAAATCTTTTGTAAATACAGCAACACCAAAAATTTTGGTGGATTTGTTGGTATTCCTGTTAGATTGGCTTACAAGCCTTGCAATATTAATCATGTATTTTTGGGTCTGTCTTAGCGTTTTCTTAAGCATTGATAATGGTGTGGTATTGTAGTGTTTGACTTCAACCACCCCGTATATGTTTTCACTTAGAGTGCTTTTCATAACAAATCCATCCAACCTCTTCCCATATTGATTTTTCTCATGAAATCTCATATACCCATATGGTCGCAACATATCAACTGACTTCATCTGGGCTTCTTGCCAGGAGAGATATGCCCATTCATCACGTTGCATAGGAAATCTGTTCTCGGAAGGATACATTAAGATTTATTTTCATTGGGTTGATTTTACAAAATCTTGTATGAATTTTTCTCAGAAAAGGATGAGTAATTTAGACTTAATAAGAAGATCAAGTTTTTTGATGACATTTTAAACAGCGAATTAATTTGAAACGTATTTACTGAAACGAAATATGAGTCACTATTGGATTAGATATCCACCTTAAATTCTCTTGGCGCCTTGATATGTTCAAGAATCATCCTTTCCATTGTGTAGGGGGGTGCAGTCTCCATAATCTGTATAGCCTCATCAATTTTGTGTTCAGAGTTTGCCCATATAGTGATCAACGCATCTCCTTCATGAACAATATCCCCTCTTTGCTTATGTATTATTAACCCTGAATATTTGTCTTTAGGAGCTCCTGCTGCTCTGGCGATCAGTCCAACATTATAAGAATCAAGAGAATATATGGTATCTTCTGTGGTCGCCTTTATTACATGAGTGTACCTTGCCTCCTGTACATCCTCACTTTTAATTTTAGGGTCACCACCTTGAGCCTCACAAATTTCCTTAAATTTATCTAATGCCTTTCCTGATGTCAGGATTTCTCTTGCAAGATTGTACCCCTCCCCAGGATTTGCCTTTCCCACCATCTCAAAAATAATACCTGACAGAGACACAGCCTTCTTTTCCAGAGAAAGAGAGGAGGTTTGACCTTCAAGAATCTGAATCCCCTCTTTTATTTCCAAGGCTGGACCTATCATTGTTCCTATTGGAGTATCTCCAGGAGAGACAATAGATTCTATCTGTAACCCTAAATTAGATCCTAATGCAGCGAACTGAGAAGCCAGCTGTCTGGCATCTTCCCTTTGTGGAAGTTTCGAACCTTTTCCTGTTGGAAGGTCAATCAACACATATTTTGAACCTGCGGCTTTTTTCTTTGACAAAATAGACGCTAACATCATCTCTTTGGGGTCAATCTTTACTTGCTTTACGACTCTTAGAAATTTATCAGCTACCGCCCCTAACCCAATTTTTAAGCCATCAACCATACACCCATTGGTTTTTTCTACGATCTGAGCAGTCTCTTCAAGCGTAAACTCAACCCCCATAACAACTTCAAGAGCATCTGAAGTTCCTGCTGGAGAAGTAATTGCTCTAGTTGAGACTTTAGGAATAGTCAACCCTGCCGCAGCGATTATGGGTATCATAATTGGAGTAATTCTATTCCCAGCTATCCCCCCTATAGAGTGTTTATCAACTATGGGAGACCTTTTGTGAGTTAACTTTTTTGAGTGCTCTAGAATTCCTGCTGCTACATCTGTGACTTCCGTTAGGTTCATACTATTGATTTCGATTGCTGTTCCAAATGTTGCTATATGTGAGTCAGCCACGTAACCGTACTCTATGGCATCAAGAAAATCTGTTATTTCCTGTTTGTTTAGAGCCTTACGTGCCATTTTTCTTCTAACCACCCGTGTATATTTCTCCAAACCTATCTCTTCACATTCTACAACATCACCTTCCTTTAACCTAAGGTGTTTTGCAATCTCAGGAGAAATTGCTGCAAATGTAGGTGGTACAATGCTTGAACTCATTAGTCTAAATCCCTGATTTCGATCGATAATCTTAATGAGGAGTCCTGGTTCAACATCTAAGGTTTTTAAGTAGTCTGGATGAACAATAAAATAATTTGGAGAGCCTCCAACGAGGTCTCTCAGTAAAACTTTGAATTCCATATGAACACCAATTATAATTTAAAGAATTAAGTAAAGTGTCTATTTATCTTTTCGGTTGTCTACGATTTGTATTGTGTCAGAAAAATTATGAAATTCAATTTAATAGTTCATTAGATCTAAGTTTGTTGTATAACGAAATTTTAATTGTTATTTACAAGTTTTTAATGATTAATCTCTACTTTCAAGTTCTGAGACCTACTATGAATTAAGGAATACAATTGAAACGAAATACAAGTTTTAGAGGTTAAATTAAATTTTACAATGATGTTTGAATTAATTTTTGATTAATTTTCTCTTTTTCATTAAGCTAACCACAGGTATCAGAACCACGGCAAGGATAGGTGTCCATCCAAAGCTCACAAAACTGACTCCAGGTTTAGAGGTGACAGTTGACGAGGTTAACTCACCACCTTTTGATGTTGATGCAAAAACTGCACCACCAGATGAATATGCAGAGCTTGAACCCTGTCCAGTTGCTGAGGACTGACTTTGTTCTTGTGCTGCTGCTTCAGTGTTAAGTGACAGTAATGAACCTATTGTGGCACTAAATGTTGCACTAAACCCGAACTTTGCGACAGTTCCGAAGGATGATTGTCCTTCTATCATGAACTCTATTAATGCGGGTGGAATATATCCTGAGCTCGTCTTAAGGGTCAGTGAAAGCGTTATAGTAACACTTTCTCCAACTGCAAATGAAGTGTTTAGTAGGACCTGTGTATCTGTTCCAACAGTAGAAATACTAAGTGTACCCTTTGATGCTGAACTTGCAGTTACTGTAAAGTCAGCAAGAGGTAAGAACTGTGTAATTATTGCATGATCAGTTGCAGCATTTCCTATATTCTTTGCAGTTATGGTGAAAGTGAATTTTCCACTTGTGTCAGGTGTTGATGAGGATGTACTCAACTTAATTCTGGCCTCTGGGACTGCTGGGTTAAGACTAATGGTGGGCGGCAAAAGTAATGCCCCTATAAGAGTTGAGACAGTAAATTCTTTTGTTTGTCCACCATATGGAAATGAGGTTACTCCACGATCGAAGAAATCAGTAGTCGTAGGTGCAACTTGACCCTTTTCAGATGTGAACTCAACAACTGCAAAGACTGGATGGTAGCCCACAAAGGTATTTGCACTTGGAACAGTATATGAAAATGAGGTGTTGGAATTTGCATTTAGGGTTCCAAGAGATTTTGTGTAAAACCTGTCAAATTCGGTTAGTTTCCAGTTTCTTCCTAGCTTGGCATGTACGAGATGAACCTTAACATCTGATGCAGCTGCATTTCCTGTATTGAAAACACTGACATCGAACGTGATGGGGTCTCCAACATTATAAACCTGTTTGTTATCTTTGAATCTTACAGTTGCGCCAATTACTGCCTCATCATCAGCGATCTGAATATTCTGACCATTTGATAATCCGAAGAATTTGAAACCTTGTGCATCTTGCCAGGTAAACATTACTCCCATGGTAATAAATGCGTCAACTGAAGCACCTAATGGGTTATGAATTGCATCAGTATAGAATGAGAGTGGGCGTCCAGAGAAGTTCTCTAATGCAAAAATGTATTGCATTAGCTCATTGTAATTTCTGGGGCTTGATTGTAAGGTCAATTTATTAAAGGAAATGCCTCCTGCAGAGGTTGTCCCCTTAACTAATTTCATATATGCGAGGTTATCACTAGCAGATGGAATGTTTGTTATCTGGAGCTGTAAATTTACAGATGCTCCAGCAGCAATGCTTGGAACGGTTGCCTCTAAAAATGTCATATTGATTGGATTCACAGACCCAACAGTTCTTTGTACTGCTGTAAAGTTGACGGGTAACAATTTGAAAATTGGGATTTTATCATAGTAGGCCGCCAATGATGAGTTAAACGTTGCACTTAATGTAGAAGGTAACGAATCTCTTAGAGCTGTCCTCAATTTAGGAAAATCTGTGGCAGTTGTGATAGAGACTGCGTTTAATGCGGGTACAATATAATTATACACCGCACTTATAGCTCCTTGAGGAGCACCATCAGGTGTGAGTAATGAGACACTAAAGTCAGCTCCTGTTATCGATTTAGAGTAAATAGAGTAGGAAGTTGTTGTATTCCAATCTGCTAATTTTCCAGACGAGTTGTAATACCATCCATCCAGTGAAAGGAAATTAAAGTTGAAACTGTTTGATATTCCAGCGATTGTACTACTCACAGAAATATTAAAATTGGTAGTGAAAGTACTATTTAGAGTTATTCCAGATCTGATCCTGTACATACTCATATTAGCATTTACAATTCTGTTGAAATCCTTCCCAAGTGGAAAGCTTAACTTGACGTTATTGGCAACTTCTGACCCAATATTTGTCAGATTAAAATTAGCTTCTAATGTACCCTGTGTGTTAAGCTTGGTTTGATTTATGCTTAAATGATTTTCCACCATTGGAAATGTCTTGGACATCCCCACTTTGAATGTGTATGTGTAATCAGGCGCAGTTGGTAGAGTATAATCACTTCTGAAGCTTCTTACATCCCAAAATGCCTCGCTAGTTACCTGAGGTAATGGGTTAGATGTTTGAGCTGGTGAAATTGCTACGGTGGTAATTGGATAAGGAATATTTATTCTTACTCTGCTCAAACCTCTGATTGTGTCAGGGGTTGGTGCAGAACCAAAAATAGACTTAACACTGATTTTGTACTCTCCACTTGTTCCTGTGTTTACAATACCGTTAGGTGAAACAAAATATCCCCACGTACTTGCATAACTGTCTCCTCCGTAGTTTAACACACTATAGGCAAAACCAAACGGTTTGTTAGTGACTGAAATTGCGTTAAAAAGATCGCTGAAACCACCTGTCCTTATACCTTTGACGTCAGATAGGACTGAGGACGCAATAGTATCATTTCCACCTGCGAACATGAAAACATATCCTTTTGCAGTTAGACCTACCGAGTAGGTGAGGTGCATTTTAACACTATATTTTGCCTCAAGAGCAGTTGCGGCTATGTTTGCCTGATCTACTGCCTGACTTAAAGTCATAGTTATTGGATAAAGTAAAGCCAATGACAATCCATCGGGAAAACTACTTGGGATTCTTTGAAGGTAGGTGTCGTATCCAGAGTTATTCACATAGGCAACCTGCCAGCTGACAGCAGTTTTAAATCCGTTGCTGCTTGGGCTGATTGCTGCTGGAAATGAAGCTGAACCACCATGAACCACGATTCTGTTCAAGGTTGCAGTTCCCTTTCCTGCGATGACTGTTGCATATTCAAGTCCATAACTGGTTACAAGAGAATTCTTTGACAGATCATTTTGTATAATCTGCTGATTCGCTGTTACCGAGCTAGAGAGCATTAATAACATCATCATCGCCGATAATATTACAGTAAGTTTTGATATTTTATTATTCATCATATCACCTAGAGTGGAATAATTTGTTAATTACAATTACAACTTTCTTCTATAAATACTTAATTGAACATTGTATTATTAAAGCTTAATCAAATAATTTGGGAGTTATATGAGTGTAGTAATTGAACAACGTTCTTTTCCAACAGATTTTTTTACATACATCATATACCTAAGATATGATTTTGAGCAGCTTCGATTCCCTTAACAATAGAGTATTTGGTCAATTGAGGGCTATTATCTTTTAGTTTCGAGGAGATGATACCTGCAAGAAATGAATCTCCTGCTCCTGTAAAATTAATACCAGGTTGTTTTAGCTTAGGCACCTCAACGGTAATTGATTCTGAAGGTGTATCAATTTGGACGTCTTTTGCTGTATGAAGCAATTTATTGTAGCTTAAACCTTTAAGGTTCTCATTAAAATACGATTCCTCAAATTCATTGTAGAGAAGATAACTATTGGTGTCCTTCAATAGTTTTCTCAAGAGATTGAAAAGAGCTTGTTCATCTCGATGAAAATCAAAGTTAGATGGTTCTATCAACACAAGACCAGAATTTGTAGATTCTGCATTCAATGCTAATTTGATCACATCAAGCTCGTCAAAAATTTCTTGATATTTATATCCATTTGAAGCCAGATATAGTGATGCAATCCACTCAGGCGACTTGGGATTTAATCCCCAATTTAGGTACATTTTAATGGGACTCCCCACCCATAAGTCATACACATCTTTTGAGAACTCAGGTTTGCCCAGAGAGGATACCACAGAATTGTATTGGTTATCCCCCTCAAGCCAGTTTATGGCAACGGTTTGATTCTGATCCTTAGTGAGAATAGGCGATAGTTCTGTGTATTTAAGCTTCAATTTATTGAGCATCAGTACAAAATAGTTCGACATAGAGCTTACCAAAGTATTAGGAATTTTGAGTTTCTCTAACTCTATAGAAACATTGACACCATTTCCCCCGGGTCGTTGAAGAATTGAAGCAGTTCTGTTATGGTTTCCTGGAACTGGAAGCTTATCTAGAAATTCTCCCTCTTTATTTTTAGCCTCGACAATTATATCAATGAAGCTAGGATCGAATCCAACAGCTAGGGTCACAAGATGGTATGATAAGGATTTTATTTAATTTAGACTGTTCTAAATAGTTTCAATTGAGATGTTGTTTAAGATAATTAATCAAGTCAGATTCTTTAACTTCAATGGTCTCTTTATTTCTCATATCCCTAATGCTCACTTGATTATTCTCAACATCTTTAGGTCCAATCAGAATTGCATAGTGGGAACCTGATTGATCTGCGACCTCAAGGTGCTTCTTAACTTTCCATTTAAAGGGATTGTTAAGGACTGTATAACCCACATTTCTTAATAAATGACTAATTTCAATAGATTTGGCAATCTGATCCTTCTTAATTGGTGCAACATAGATATTAGATGATTCAGTCTGAGTTGTTAATGTAATCCTTCGGGACTTGAGGACCTCAAGTATGGCTGCTTCACCCATTCCAAATCCAACCCCAGACAAGGGTAAGCCTCCAACCGCTTCTACCAGATTCTCATATCTTCCACCTCCACATAATGCTCTAACTATTCTTCCAGTTCTGTCAAACGCTTCATATACAATTCCAGTGTAATAATCAAGTCCTCGAGCAAGTCCGAGGTCGAATTCAATGACATCGTTAATTCCCCAGCTTTCAAAGGTTTCTGAAATTAATCGTAATTCCTCAAAGGGTTTTATACAGCTTTCTGGGAGGTCTATCTTACTTAATTCATTTATAACTTGTTTGGGGTCACCTTTTATGTTTGTAATCGATATTATTGTCTCAATCAAGTTAACGTCTGTTATACCAATTTCATTCATTGATTTTGAGAGAACAGCAATTTCAATTGTTTCTCTTTCTTCAACAAGGACAAGTAGATTTGATTCCGCGTTGTTAGAAAGTTCAATATAATACTCACCTTTTGCTGATATTAACTGTCTGTATTGTTTAGCTTTTTCGGGTGCCTCCTTAGGTTTACCCATCTCAACATATCTTCTTTCTACTTCCTCTTGAATAAGTTTGAGTTTTTTATCTACAATTTCCAATATCTTGCGAATTTTGTCTTTAAGACCCAAGGAGACTAAAAATTCTGTTATTAACTTTCTATGATTTACAAGAATAGCAAAATCATCAGATTTCAATCCTGTGGCAAACAAAATTTTTGCAACAATTGCAATGGTTTCAATGTCTGCCATAACTGAATCCTCTCCCAGAATATCGACATTGAGTTGCCAGAATTCACGACTTCTACCTCTTTGAGGTGTTTCATCCCTGAACAATCTTGGAATAGAAAACCAACGAATAGGCTTGGTGTAACGAACTTGTTCTTTAGCAAGCATGCGAGCCAATGTTGGTGTTTGTTCTGGCCTTAATACCAAAGTCTTCCCGAATCTATCTTTCAACTGGAACACCTCACCCATTAGATTTTCACCAGATTTTGCCTCATATAATGAGCGGTATTCTAAGGATGGACCTTCATATTCCTGATAAGAAAAACTTAGACATATATTTTTCATTATCTTAAGAAGTTGATTCAACTCTTCCCAATTTTCTGGATAATAATCATAAAATCCATTTGCAGGTTGGAGTAGGTTATTAGACTCCACAATTATTCTTGAATAGAGCACATTAAAGCTTCATCGGTTGAAACCTGCCACGAAAAAGTTTAGTAAAAATATTGATCTGGTGTTTGGTTTGCATAATCCAATGCAAGAAATAAATTGAATAATTCTCAGTTACAATTTCATAATTTGGTACCTGGTGATTATTAGATTTCAATAGGTTATTATGTACTAAAAACCAATATTATATTATGGGGATTTTCCGCAAAAAGGAAACAACACAAGATATCAACAATTTCGAGCACTGGGTTATTGCAGTAATAGAACAATTAGATTTGGATGTAAAGAACATTGGTATTTTGGCGGTACTTGGTGGGATATTGATTCTCATCAAAAACCAAGGGATTTTATGGGTTCCATATAAACATATCAAAGAAATTACACATAAGGTAGAAACTAAGGACCTCGGTGAACCCGGCGTTGTGATATCTAGCTTGGTCATTGGTACAGTTTTAAATTTTTCACTCCCTGCTGTTCTAATGTCAACATTTGGGGTTAAGCGACTCTTCGAAATCTATGCCAAGTCTCCGCCTGAGAGGATGCTATCTGTTATTAATGGCCTGATTGCGGATATTGAGATCAAGAACATACAAGTAAATCGTTTACAAAAGGGATTTAAAGCTTTTCCAGTCTTTTCTGAGGAAGATTATCCCCTTGCTCTTCTGGAGATTAACTTAAAACTTTCTGATCAATCTAAACGTTCGATTATTCAGAGGGGAAATGATTTTATTAAGAAATTACTGTTCCAAGAGGATCATCTGAGATTTCTAGTAACATCTGACGATAATCTGTTGCGCTTCGTGAATTTAGCAAAGAAATCAGGGTTAGAAGTTCGGGATTATAGAACTTTATTAACTGAATAGAACAGATGCGAAATTAAACATACCCTATAACCAAATCTACCTGTTCCCAGAATTCCACATCGTTAGAATATTTTTCAATAACTGAATCCAGTAACAAAGAGTCACTTCTTAATCTTTCAACAAATATTCTTGGCCAAACTGCAATCACATGTAACCTGTTATCAGGAAGAATACCAAACAATATCCCGATTCGTTGGTTATTCTGTTTAACCACCCCAAGAAGGGCAAAAATAGCCAATTCGGATAAGTCATCTCCTGTGTTAGAGACAACCTGTTTCAAATTCCTGTACACTGAATAATGCTCATAAAGGTTTGAGTAATTAATCAGTGTGTCCAAAAAGCTTCTATCAACAGTAGGTTCTCCAAGAAAAGAAGAAATGTCAACAAACTCTATGAGAACGTCATCAAACTCTGATGAGGAGTCTACGCCCTCGAGTCTCACGATCCATTTATCACTTTGTTTGTCTTGATTAACAGTCAACAAAAGTATTCAGAATACTCTCAATTAATTCTTTTCTATGAACTAACATATTAATGAGACTGAAACACTAAAATAGAATTTATTTATGAGGGATAATTTCTTCAGTTATGGCAATGCAAACACCCGGAAGCATCATGAAATTCAACACTTTTTCCCCCGAGGATAAAGCGTATACCATCAAGCTTCTGGCTGCTTCTGTTATAGGGATATTATGGGGAGTCTTTTCAGGTGTCTTTTATCTATCATCCAGCTTCGTAAGCGGATGGTTAGGTCTCGGTGTTTTCCTTTTGCAAGCGTTCCTTTTGGGAGTCTATGTCAAGAGCAAATATAAACTTAACAAAATGTCTCTTATGAAGGCTTTCAGACACTCAATCTTGATGTCATTTTTTAGTTTTGTTTTCCTTTGGGTAACTGTGTTTAACTTTTATGTGAATTAATAAATTATAGATCAAACCTATCAATGTTCTCGGAACCAAAACTAATCCAATGGTACAACTAAACAAAAAAACTCAATAAAATATTATCTTTTTCACATTAGAATTTCATAATAATATCTATACAGTTATCGAATTCTATACAGTGATACGAATTCCATTCAATGTGGTTATTTGAAATGAGTCGCCTGCGTTGGTTACTGAATATGTACCATCTCTATTGTTAGTTACAGTAGAGGTTCCAGGTGAGACGACTGTGACTGTGGCATCTCCAATTGGCATGGTTACACCGTTTATGACTCTGTAGATTGTGATAGTAGTCCCTACTTTGTTAAAGTTGTATTCCATAGTAAGATGATAAGTTTGCTTTAATGTATTCTTACTATTGCTCAGTTCCAGAGAAAATACTGAAACAAC
Source organism: Candidatus Heimdallarchaeota archaeon (assembly GCA_030149205.1). GTDB lineage: Archaea > Asgardarchaeota > Heimdallarchaeia > Heimdallarchaeales > Kariarchaeaceae > WAKA01. The sequence goes on from JASBSB010000001.1 coordinate 46,174, forward strand.
CAAGTATCCGTTAGCTCTAATTGTCAACTGCGTGGGTTGAGCCACCTGAAAGTTTGAGGTAAATCCACGTGTCAAGAAACTGTTACTTAACCTGTTTAGTTGGGCCTGTACTTCAACGTCAAAATTTGAGGTATTTAATCCCTGAGAGAATCTTGCGAGTTCTATTTTAGATATCTGTTGAACGTTATCGCCCACATTGGACCAAGTTAGTATAAACTCACTGCTTCCTGCAGTAGGATCAGTGTATTGTGCTCTGTTTAGGTCTAATAGGACTGAGGTTATACCAAGGAGAAATGTTATTGTCAATATAGTTAACAACAAAAATATTTGGCTTCTGTTCCGTAGTTTCATCAGACCACCCAGCTTGTAATAACGAATTTAAAGGCATCGAAACTTGGGCCATAGACACTTGAATAATACCCCGGTGAGTAATATTCAAATGATGTTGTTTGCTGGACTGCTATTTGAGGAACGTCTTGATTAGCGATATCTATTAATTGAAAATTTCCCTGACCGTTTGTATCATAAAATAGCTTTACAGAAAATTCTGTGTTTGGCAGTAGCCCTGCATAAATAGCTGTTACTAGCTGCTGTTCTGTGGCATTGGTGTCCTTAAGAAATGAACCATTCAAGTACTGTTGTTTTGCTGCTTCTTCATATTTCGCAAGTAAACCTGATGATTGAAGCTCTTGAGTTACACTTTTTAAAACATCCAAACTTTTGGAGTTATCAACCTTGGAAGGAGCTGGAAAATTTTGTGCAGCGAACAAGCTGCTTATAAGAATTATCAGAACAGATAATGCAACGATAACTTCTATCAAAAAAAGTTGGCTTCTTTTATTCATCTTTTTCGCTCTTATTTTTATCATTTTATTTCACTCCCATACGGTGACAATTACCACAAATGCAACCTCTCTAATAAGAATGATCTTGGTAATAGAGGAACTTGGTACTGGTGGTAATTTCGTTGGTTGAACAACAGGCGCTATTTTACCGTCAAGTGTGGTCGGAAATACATTAACTGCAACATATCCCGTATTTGTGCCAGTACTTGAAATTGCCACAAACACAACAATCCCTGCTGGTGGAACTCTAACATTAGAAGCATTATGGAAGTTTGTGGTTGTAACAATTGAGGCTGAAGAAACGCTAGTGGTGTTAACAGCACCTGGTTGACCAGTATAAAGTACCTCAATAGAATTCAACGTTTCACCTGTGTGTGTTTCCATTACAAAGTTTACAGAGCTGGTGGAGGAGTTGAAGTTTTCAAATACATTTGATTTAGCAGGGAGAAAATTTACATTTGTGTTTGCCTTATACTGGTATAAGTCTACATCCTGTCCAATTCCTTTCACGTTAGCAATGGAGACTACCTGGACAAATCCACTCTGAATTGCTCCTGTCAGTGTAAGAGAATATCCCCCTGTTGAATTGGTGAGCCCAACACTTGAAACTGTAACTGGAGTTGCCCCTGAGAGTGAAACTCCATACAGTGAAATTGCTGCTTTTGAAATCCCTTGGATTGAATTTCTTGTTACCTTGCCTGTAACAATCAGATTGGTCCCAGACACTGTCACTGAGTATATTGTGTTGTTAATCGTTGAAGATATCGAAATTGAGAAAGACTTATTTGAAGACTCCACATGACCAAGAAGAGAGTTATAATCCATGTAATACTGAGTTAGACTGGAGTTAGATAATCGCCCCACTTTGGTTGGACTTATGGTATTTCCATGTAACATTCCAAATTTCCAACTTGTTCCAAGCAAATTGGTTGTTTGGGTTCTTTCCCAATTGGAAGGTGTTCCAGCCTGATTGAAGACAGAGTTATACACAAGATTGGTTTGCGTGTCACGTTTAATTATGTTAAAACTCACCTGAGTATTTGATATTAAATTACTGGTCAACACCAATATCTGTGTCATAACCAAAACAAATACAATCATTGCTAAAGCGAAATCAATTCCCCGAATCTGGGATCTATTTCCTCTGATTATTCTGATCTTCCGTAAATTCATTTTAATCTTTAAGCACTGTTTCCTCTAGTAGAGACTTGATGTCAGATAGAGAAGACTCTAACTTCACCATCTCTAAGCCATTTTGAAATAGGGTTGTCAATCTTGCAATTGTTTCCTGGGCTTCTTTCATTCTTTCAGAAGCAAGGGTATCTAATCTTGCGTTGATTTCATCAATTGTATCTTTGGTGACCAATTTGCTTGAGAGTTCATCAAGACGTTCTTGAATTGGTCCAAGATCAACAGTGGATGTACCACCACCTCCACTGCTTCCACCATCCTCACTTACTACTCCTGGTTGGATTTTTCCAATCTCAGAAATAAGTCTAAGTATTTGGAAACTAATTTGACTGTGCTCTTTTTTCAATGCTTGAATTTCATTTTTGAGAGTGGAGATTTCATCTTCCAGCTTTGCCATTCTTAATTAAAATTGTTTTAATTAATTAAAATCCTTTCGGAATTATGTCACGTTCTTTGATACCTTTGAATCTTTATTTAGCTATTAAGAATTTATGAGCTAAGAAAGCAATTAACATTAACACGGATGAATGGATCAATCCTATTTTAAGTTTACCTGATCCCATTTTTCCTGCTGTCAGACCAGAGAAGAACCCCTGTGTTAACAAGACATATAGAAATATGGTTCTAAAGGCATGAATTGGAATTGGGATCACTTCTACATTATTGACGGGAATTGCTGTTGCACCGAAGGTTTCAAAGAATGTGGCAAACAGAATATAGATTACAAAAACAAAAATAAGATAACTCGCATAAACTACCACTATGTAAGGTTGGATTTGGGTTTCTCTTTCTCTTTTAATATCTAGAATTTCTTGAATGTGCTGTTGTGCTGCGTCAAATATTTGCTCCAAATCTCCACCTGATCGTTCGGCTTCGAGAATCAGGATACTCGCTTGTTTTGCCAGTGGAGTCCCAATACTCTCCCTGAAAGATACCATAGCATCTCTGAAGGGGACACCCCAAGATACCTTAGCTGCCAATTTCTTTAGTTCTGGAGTAAGAGGGCCATAATTACGTTTGGCAGCCTCTGCGATTGCTCTGGGCAGATGCATTCCTATCCTTTGACTGTCAGCAATTTCTCTAAGAAGAAAAGGTAAGTTATCGTCAATAGCTTTTAATCTCCTCTCATTTCTAAAGTAAATAGCAAATGATGGGATGCCTATTAGAATGATAAGTGACATGGCTATCCAGTCATGGACAGACAGATTTAACGCGTTTGGAATTATACCTTGAGCACCGGTAGGAACGGATACTAAACCAAATATTGGTGATACGGTTTGAGATTTACCTGTTGAAGGGTTAACATATGTAACTGAAGAGGAAGCGGGAATAATTTTGTAATCATTAAAATACTCCAGAAATCCCACTGCGAGGAATAGAACTGCTAAGAATATAGTAACTATCCAGATCAAAGTATCAGAACTGACATCTGTTTTCTTTCTTGAGAGTTTTGGCATGTTTTTATCCTTGTACATTTTATTCCTCCGGTTGTAGTCCATCTACTAGTATAATTATTATCCCTTGTAGCATTGGAATGACTATGAATGCAAGTGCTAATACTATTCCAGAAAGTGCATCATGATTTATAGTCCCCTGCATTGCTACCATTGCAATCATCACAACAATAAACGTTGGGGTTACAATACACATTACCAAAAACAACTCTGCCATTAACCCAAGACTTTCGATAAAACCTTTTTCAATTTGTAATTTATCATTCATTAAGGTTTTAGAAGTGTTTTGTAAATATGATTGAAGATCTCCACCACTTGTAAAAGTACTTACTATCCCTTCAAGAAATGCTGAATATTTGGGTGAGGGAGACCTCTTAGACGCATTTTCTATTGCCCGTATAATATCTTGATTGAAGATTTCAACATCTCTTGCAATAATTTTTGCATCTTCCTTTAGATACAGATCCATTTCATCTTGGGCAAGTGAAAGAAAAATTTTGTCAGGTGTCACACCTGCAGAGGCCATTGCAGTCATATAACTCGCTGCTGTTGGTAAACTTGCCTCAATTTTTCTCTTACGGGTGTTTACCTTAAGAGAGACATTGAAGATAATAACGGAATATGTCACAAAGGCAGATATAATCCCGAAAAGAATCGGAAACACAATAGGAAAGGAGATTTGAGGTGCAGATACGTTGACAAAGAACCATGCAAGTACACCAAATCCAGTGACAAAAAGCATGGTCAAGATAGATTCAAATATTGTGACTGAGAGGAACATACGCAGGCTCTTTTCAACACCTGCCCTCCTTAATTGTCGTTTTAGGTCTTCAAACCTATCAATTCTTTTTTCTACAACCCATCCAAAGTATCGATATGCAAATGTGTCAAAAAATCTTGATTTTTTCTCGAAACTCGACAAGGTACTCTTATCTAAATTATTTACCAAGTATATAATTTTTTATGAAGTTGGGATAGATAAATGACTGTTCTTAATAAATCTCTTCAGAGTCATCCCAAATGGTGTTAATTACCTGTTGAAGGGCTCTCTCGTCATCTTGAACATCTATTATCGGAATATTATGTTCTTTGCATTGATTCACAAGATACTTTTGAATTTCTCTGATATTTTCGAATAGTTCAGAGTATTTGGTACCTCTTTTCAAATTTGCCTCACGTTTTCTAAGTCTTGCCATGTGTTCGTCTTCATCATTTAGTGTCAGTGCAATTTGAATTATATTTGGGAAGTTGAGTACTTTTTTACTTAATATTCCCGGGAGAATATGGACACCCTCTATAATTAAAACTTGATTATCTTGAATACACCTCAAGATTGCAGCTTCTATTCCAGTCATTACCAATCTGGATTGCTCTTCAAATGCCAAAATGTTTTTTGTGGTGTTTGGGAGAGGGGGATCAATGATTGTTGGTGCTCCTGCGTAGGAGGAGGTGTGTAAAGAAGGCATTAAAGTTTCAGAAAAAACAGACCTCATTACCTCTCGAATTGAGTCAGTTCCAATAAGAAGCCTAATTCCCAAGCGATTTGAAAGGTGTTCAGCCAAAGTTGATTTTCCAATACCTGTGACTCCCCCAATTAGGATTACTAGGGGAGAAATGGGTTCTAATTTTTCTCTTAATATACGAATTCTCTGGGCTTGTTTTTTTGAACGTTCATCATACCACAACTGGGTTAAAGTCATTAACTCATTTGTTGTAATGGAACTGATATTTAGTTTTAATAGCTGACCTGCAATTCCAAGTGAATCTTCATATGCCTGATCATAGGTTAAACCTATTGCAAGCAGTATATTAGCAAGATAACCAACTGAGAACGGTGACTTTTTGTTAGATCTACTTATAACCTCAATCTTGTTTATGTCATTAAAGTCAACTGGTTCGGTTCCTTCCTTCTCGTTTGAGGAGATATCACTAGTCAATTTATAAAATATTTCTCGACAACTTTATAATGTTTCTTCTATACAAATATTATTACGTAATAATCCTAGAGTTGCTTTAAGTTGAGTTCGAAAATAATGGTTCTTGGAAATGGATTTGAATATGCTTTCAGTCGTGGTCTAATTGCCAAGGAATTGAACTCTAAGGGACTGGATTATAATTTAGGATATGAGATAGCAAAACAGACCCAAAAGATTCTTCTCAATAGAAAGAACCGTCAAATAACAGAAAAAGAGCTCGATAAACTGATTGAAGACCAAGCTCTTTCCCATCTGAATGAAGGTATCTCAATTAAAAATTATATGATCATTCGAAGGTGGTTACGAAGTGGGACACCAATTATCATTTTGCTTTCTGGGTCACCTGGTGCAGGAAAACAACCATTAGGTAAAAAAATTGCGACTCGCTTGGGAATTTCTCAGGTCATTCCATCAGATATGATTGTCGCTTTACTCAGAAATCTCATATCAGCAAGATTGGCACCAGAGCTCCATGCTGAGAGTTACAAGGCTTCAGAACATTTAAAACCTAAATTTGCGGTTAATTACGACCGAGTAATCATAGGGTATGAAGAACATACAAAGTATGTTGTTGAAGCAATTGAATCCATGATACTTAGAGCATTGAAAGAAGATAATAGCATTGTAATACATGGAGAGCACTTGGCTCCCAATTTGTTTAAGAAAGAGATATTAAGCCATCCCTTTGTCTTTCATATAACTATTCATCAAAGTGACCCTAAAATTCATCTTAAACAGTTGCTTGAGTCCTTAGATCAAGAACAACAGTATGAAACAACAAAAGAGTTTCCACAGATTCGGAAGATCCAGGAGTTTTTGAAAAAGCAAGCTGAAACTCTTGAACTTCCAATATTTTCAACCCAAAAGGATTCCAATGACCTATTTGACCCTGTTATTGAGTATATAATAGAAACACTTGAGAAGAGATTAAATTCATCGGTCAGTCCAAACTCATCTTAAATAATTCTAAAGATATCTAAATATTATCGCCAGTGTTATCCCTCCAACTCCTGCAATAAAGGTTGCAAACAGAAATGTTAGAAGATCTTGTTTATCATACTTTTTGGAGCTAAGTTTATTCAAATGGTTTTCGATTCGACGAATTGACCTATCCAGGTCCCTAAAAAGACCACTTGTGTCAACACTGCTTGGTTTTGGGTTTGCTCCATCTACTTCCTCAACGAGATCCAACCACCTATTTAAAGCCCCAAAATCTTCAGTAGAGAGGTTTGCCTTATGTGCATTAAGATCATTCCTTATCAATTCTACTTTTTCTCGAGTTATCTTTGGTGCATAGAATAATGGTTTAGATAGTTCTTGAATCTCTAGTTCAGGAAATTTAGATTTTAGATATACCGCTAACCCAAATTCCAATCCATCAATAACCTCATAGTGAATCTTAAGTGCTGAATTGTTTCTAACAACGTAGACACCAAAATCTAAATTATTTAGAGTTAAAGTTTCCTGATACTTTAATGGATCGATGACAATAGCAATCGCTTCTGGAAACAAATTTTGATAGTTTGATTGGGTGTTAATATCTGTTCCTGACATAAAGGAGGTTAATCCTGGGTGAGTGTGCCACCACCCAACGATTGTTTTGTTATCAGTTCTGTTGCTCACCTTCATAACTGCATTTACTAGCGCCTGATCTGACATTGTAACGTGAACAGATGTTCCCTCTTGTTCTCCCACCTCAATTTCATCCACATATAACACGCCTTCATCTAAATGTCCTATTAGAAGACCCGCAGTCTCTTTCCCAGGGTGAGTCTTATCAAAATGAATCATTTGTGCAACAGCTTTTGCCTTAATTTTAACGAGAGGTGGTGTACTCATCTAACTATTATTTTTCTATAAAGTAAATAAAAGTCTCTAATATATTTTGCCTAATTTATTAATATTTCATAAAACAGTATCATGATGTTAACCCACGCTTCGCCTTTTCATAAACCTTGTCTGGGTTTGAGTAATATTCAGCAATCTGGGCAGAGACGTCTCTGAAATGTCTGATTTGTTTTTTGGCAAGCCATCTTAGCACAACCTCCCTTCTTTCAATTTCATCCCAGCACTCTTGATCACTCATACCTGTGGTGTTTTTGATTTTTTCAATAAGATATGATCTTCCAAAGAAGGAGAAGTTATCCTTGGTTGCGTTCCATGAGTACAGCTTATTTGTAAGTAGTTGTTTAGTTACGGGGTCGAGGTCTATTATTTCAGTCACCTCTATAGACCTTCTCGCAAATTTACCTTGGGTTCTTACTTTCTTCTGTATGTGAATTAAATCCAGAGATTTGATCATTGCCCTCGGTACGTTCATTGGTGCAGACTCTAGTCTTCCAATAACACCTTGAACACTGTCACCGTGTATGGTTCCCATCCCTGCATGTCCTGTTGACATTGCCTGGAAAAGAGTATATGCCTCGGCACCACGAATTTCACCCACTATGATGAAGTCAGGCCTTTGTCTCATTGCAGCTCTAAGTAGATCGAACATTGAGATCTCTCCTCTTTGAGTTCCATCACTGCTTTTGTTTCCGAAACCACCTCTGGAAACTGATGGAATCCAGTTTTCCAGCCCAATGTTTAATTCCGCGGTATCTTCAATAGAAACAACTTTCAGATCAGGTTTCAACAGCATAGACAGAGCATTTAGAAATGATGTTTTTCCTGCTGCTGTTCCTCCAGCAATTAGCAGACTCATTTGATATTGTATAATGAACCAATAATATGCAGCGATTTTACTGTCAACTGTGTTTGTTATAATTAGATCTGTTATTGTCCAAGGGTCTGCCCTGAATCTTCTGATTGTGAAGGTCGAGCCTTTTTGGGTCACTTCCCTTCCAAAAGAGAGTTGGAGACGAGAACCATCAGGAAGGGACGCATCTAGTAATGGTTGAGCGATAGATACATGTCTCCCAGATCGCTGGGCTAATTTAATTATAAAAGAATCTAATTCTGTTTCATCAGTAAACATTATGTTAGAGGCAATTGACTCAAAATCACGGTGCCAGATATAAATTGGGACATTTAAACCATCACATGAGATATCTTCTATTAGATGATCATGTAGGAGGGGGTCTATGATACCATATCCTATTAAATCTCTTTCAATGTAATACATTAATTTAGCCTGTTGCTCAGCTGTAAGTTTAATCCCATACGTTTTGATTGTGTCGGTAACCATTTTTTTCAAATAGTCTTGAGCCTTTCCCTCGTTTGAAAGAACAGTGAAATCCACAGCCAATTCTTCAATTAAAACATCTTTAATGAAGTTAAAATATTTTTCCTCAGTTGTATCAAGTTGATCCTCCATAACTTGATAGGTGGTTCTTTTGCTTACAGGGTCAGTCTGTATTAGTGCATAAGAATATGGTGGTTTCAGGGGATAATTCCCCTGTAAAATTGGCATAGTGCTTTCAACACTTGCCAGATCATCTAGTTTGGGCATCTCAAATTCCGACATTGTTAGGTCACTTATTCTTAATACATATTAGATTTAATCATATAAAACAATTTCTTGAGTTTATACCTTCAAATATACTAGAAAATTTCATCTAAAGGTTTATTTGATGGCTTAATCATTGCCAGATTTTCAATGGTTTGTTCTTCAAGCAAAAACAGGGCAAATTGAATTTTTTGGTCCCATTCTTCTGTTAATCCCTGAGAGGCTTTATCTAGAGCATCCATTAACGCCCATTGTGATATAAAAAATGCTAATGGATAACCACTGGGATAAAGATGTTCGAACTTAGTTTCTGAGAGTTGAAAGAATTTTTGACTGTAACCAGTTAAAAATTCAGCAATGTTTTTTGCAGTAATTTGAATATCAGAGGTAGATGCAAATTCAATAAAGAGTTCTTGCCCAAAAAATGTGCCAATATCCTCCATTCTATCAAAATTTCCTGCACTCATGAATTCAGGGTCAATAATCCACATTTTCTCTATTTGTTCATGTTTACTAAGATTCACCATGACATTACTTTGATGAAAATCAGAAAATGCGTCACATCCCTCATTTTTCTTGCCTATGTAACGTAGGGCTTTTCCCAAACCTGTTGATATTGCAGGTTCGTGACCTGAAGCAGCAAAATTCTTTCCAATTATCCTTGAAAAATTTTTGTAAAGGTCTCTATCCACTGTTTTTAAGGAACCACCGTGGATTATAGCCAGCAACATTCCAGCCAACATATATTTCTTTGGGACGGGTGGACTTTCATCAAAGTTAACCCCATTGATCCCCTGATAGACCATTATGGGAGGGTTGTAAGTAGTTGAATAAATGACCTTTGGAATACCAAATTCTGGGTGGGTTAAAAATCTATTCTCTAAAAGCACTGCGTTTTTTAATTCCTTTAATACCGATACTTTATCTTCTGCAATTTTAATTGCTATAAACACTGGAAACTGATTCTTTTTTGTCTCTACAGTAACATTTGTTAAATAAACAGTTCCACTGGCACCGGTTTTTTCTTTGACTTGTGAAATTTTAATGTTTACAATTTTCGAATTGTCATCGAAGTGAAGGAGAGCTTGCTCCCTGTAATAGAATTTGAATGTGTCTACCAGTTCAATCAGGAAGTTGTCCTCTATTTGCATTCCTTAAGTTCTAAATACCTATGATGTTTTAAAGTAATCTCCAAGTATTTGATTTATCTTGAATTATTTTGAATTTATTATTTACACAAATAAAGTTTGATTAGGACGTACATTTTCAATTAAGCAGATGAGATAGAAATCCGATTAAACTTAAATTTTTGAGATTAGAGTTTAACATCCCTTCGTTTCAAATAACATAAATTTTAATTTAGCCTTGGATTGACCTTAATAGGTCAAGATTTATGAAAGCTGTCAGAGTAATCGTAACTGGAAGAGTTCAAGGGGTATTTTTCCGTGGAAGTTGTAAGAGAGAAGCGAATAAATTGCATATAGTAGGTTGGGTGACAAACAAGCCCGATGGAACCGTAGAGGCTATGTTTCAAGGTGATGACAAAGACGTTGACAAAATGGTTGAATGGTCAAAACATGGCCCTTCTATGGCAAAGGTAAACCATATCCTCATTGAACCAGTATCCCCAGATTCTAAAGTAGATAAATTTAATATTGTCTGAATAAGATACAGGTAAATTAAACAAATTATTAATACTAGAAGCCACCTCGGGTAATCATGAGTATAGAACATATTTTTAGAGCTTACGACATCAGAGGGATCTATCCAACTGATTTAAATTCTGGAATTATGCAAAAAATTGGTTCAGCTTTTGCCACCTTTTTAAAAAGGAAGGGAATAAAAGCTGTTGCTGTTGGTGGAGATATCCGAGGGACAACAGTTGAACTCAAGAATGCACTGATATTTGGAATCCAAAAAGTTGGCTTAAAGGTTCATAGAGTTCAAACCAGTCCACTAGGCCTGGCTTTATTTGAGGCGTTTGATCATAAGTTAGGTGCGTCAGCCTTTGTTACCGCATCTCATCTTCCACCAGAGTGGAATGGTGTAAAATTTTACTGGGGAGAAGGGGTTGGGTTTTCACCTGAAGAAAATGATGAGGTTCACACGTTATTCTCAGACGAAAAATTTGATTTCTCAGAAAATCTTGGTGAGATAGAAGATGTTGACACTTATGAAAAGTATTTACTCTATTTGAAGTCAAAATTTCATTTTTCTAAGAGGTTCAACATAGCGGTGGACTGTGGAAACGGAGCAACTGCAGTTGTAATGCCTAATCTCTTTCAAGACCTTGATCTCAAGGTAAATTCGATCTTTGATGTACCTGATCCAACTTTCCCTAACAGACCCTCAGAGCCAAATGAAAAAACCTTACACTCACTTTCTGAATTTGTGTCAAAGGGAGAATACGACTTTGGAGCTGGATTTGATGGTGACGGTGATAGGTGTGTTTTTACCGATCAAAATGGAAAAGTCATCCCCTCAGAAAATGCAGGGCTAATAATTGGAAAATATCTATTGAATAAATCAACAGGCAATTCAGTCATAATTAATGAAGAATGTTCGAAAATGATTGAAGATGAATTTTTAAAATTAGGTGCTCAAACAAAAAGAATTAGGGTAGGACACTCATTTCTTTCTTTAGAAGCCAAAGATACAAAAGCAATTTGGGGGATAGAAGCAAGTGGACACGCTATTGCTCCTGAGATTTTTCTTTTTGATGATGCTTTGATTTTACCCTTACTGATGGCTAAAGCATTAGAATTTTTTGGGAAAGATTTAGCTACTTTAAACGAATCTATTCCATTTGTCTATAAAAAACGTTATGACTTGAAATGTCCAGACGATGTAAAATTCAGGGTTGTCGACGAGGTGAAATCTACCTTTGAAAGAATGGATGGTGAAATTTCTGTTCTAGACGGAGTTGCACTTAATTTCCCCAAGGGAAGAGTCTTAGTTCGAGTATCTAACACTAGTCCAAAGGTGAGAGTAACTATTGAATCTTCTGAAGAGAGTGAATATCTACACCTTGAGAGTACTTATCTACCTATTGTAGAACAAATAATTTATACTGTTGGTGAATAGCTGATTTAAATTTTAGAAAACTCGATAGTAACTCTAAGTATCCCATTTAGTTTTTAGCTTCAAAATATTTGGACAGAATAAGGTAATCCCCATTTACTTTGAAAGATTAACCAGAATGATAGCAATTGGAATATCAAACTTGTCAATATAGAAATTCCAAAAGCTATCGGATATCTCTGTTGGTTCTTTGATGTTATTTTTGACTGACCAACACCGAGCGTAAATACAAAAAAGAAGAAACTAAGAAACATCGGAATTGAGACTAGGAATAGAAAGTTTAGAGAAGAGATCTGTCTGGCTGCAAATTCACTGCTATCTGGTGTAAATCCAACAAAGACTTGATATTGATACCCAGCGATGACTTGGGCAGGTATAAGAACCAACATTGAGACACTACTTATAATCATAGTTGATTTCAAGAATTCTTTGCTTAAATTACCAGTCACAAGTCCGACGACTAATGGTTGAATCAAAAGCCAACTTAACAGTACACTTAGGTACATCAGACTAACCCCAGTCCAAATTTGACCATGACCTACTGAAGCATCAACTGCTTGCTCCGATGAGACACTGATAACCTGAAAGTTCAAAAAATAAAAGAACCCTCTTCCATAACGAATTACTGAGTACAGCAGAGTTGCAATTAGTGGAACACTCAATAGAAACCAACCGGGAAGAATCTCTGCATAACCCCCTCTAGTTGGCCTAAAAATAAAATCTTCAATAAACCTTAGGAGTTTGTCAACTGTCCCAATTTTCTGTATCAAATAATAAGTAATTAAAGCAGGAACTATTAGCATTGCTGCAATGATGAGTCCAGTAATAACCAGTGTGACAGGGTTTGCAAGATTAAGCAATAATGGAGACAAAATAAATTGATCTGAGTTTATGAGGATCAAGGGGTAATAAAATGATGAGAATAACATAGCTAAGAATGGTATGCTAAGTTTAACTAGGTTAGGCTTCTTTTCAACTGTGTTATACCATATCCTTTCATTGACAATATCATCGAGAACTGGTTCAAAATCAGAGAGGATTTGCCCATCTATGGGTTTGTTTTCATATTTTGTCTGGAAGCTATTAATAATATCATTTAATAGCTCTTGAGCATCATCCTCATCCATTCGTTTATCAATTGTCAAAACAAAGAGAAGACTCTCTTGTCTTTCCTTAAATATGGTTCGAACTTCCTGCAAATCTAAGTTCTCTATTTTCTCACCTTCTGTCTCAGTGGTCATAGAATAAATTGCACTGATCAAACCTGCAGTTAAGGATACATCAGTCTCGACATTTTTTTTCCCATATTCTTTTGAAAAGTAAATGGTACCATAAGTGGTCATGACAATGAGAGTCTTAATCATAGATTTTATTTTGATGAAACCTATTTAAAACAATTGCCAGACATTAGAATTAAATCTTAGAAATAGTCGAATTTGAGATGAATATTAGTTTTTTTATTTAAACATGATTCAAAAATGAGCTAGAAGGGATTCGAACCCTTGACCTTCGGGTATCTTTAAATGTTTAAAAGCCCGCTGCTCTAGCCAAGCTGAGCTACTAGCCCTTGAATTCACATTATAGTGAAATGGACAAATTTTCTTTAGTAAGTTGTCTCTTAAACATTTTTATGTTTACGTCTGTAATTCAGGTTCTTTTTGAGAAGAGTTGTATGTAGATTGACCTTTATTATAACATAAACATTTAATGTAATTTTGAATAGAGAATCTTAGATGTTTGATAATCGGGTTAATCCTTCAAATTTAGAGAGTATATTTAGAGGGGCGATTAGACCAATTAAAGACATAGATTACATACCTAGTTCTGAAGCTTGTAAAAGAATCAGTGTAGACACCCTTCGTACCAAATATCCACTCCCTGAATTTGATTTTTCTCAGGTAGATGGTTATGCTTTGGGGTCTCATAGAAAGGAGTTCAATCTTATTGGTGAGGTAAAAATCGGAGAGCAAAATACCAGAACCTTAAAGGATAACGAATGTCAATGGGTACCAACTGGAGCTATGATTCCAAAAAACACATACGCAATGGTTAAAGTTGAAAATACAGAAGTTAAAGGACATACAGTTAGGTTAATTAAAGAGGTAATTGAGGGCCAGGAGATTGTCCGAGCAGGATCTGATTTCAAAGATGGTGAAATTATTGTTGAAGAAGGAAGTTTAATTTCAGAAACAAAAGTTGCGCTGCTTTCAGCGTTCGGTTTTTCATCAATCCGTGTTTTCAAAAAACCTCGTATAACTATCTTTGTAACTGGTCATGAAATTAAAAAAGTAGGTCAAAAAAAAGAAATCACAGAAGTTTATGATTCGATTTCCCCCTTGCTTAGTGTTTATGTTCAATTACTGGGTGGACAGGTAATAGACATTACATATGTTGATGAAACTGTAGAAGACCTTAGAGCTAAGTTTGCAACATCTCTCCATTCAAGTGATTTAATTATAACAATTGGCGGCACATCAATGGGAAAGCAAGATAATGTAAAAAAGACAGTTGAATTGATTGGAGAAACAATATTTCATGGAATTTCTCTACGACCGGGGAAACCGCTTTATTTTGGTAAAATAGAATTAACACCAGTTATTGGATTTCCAGGATTTTTTGGTTCGAGTATCATTATGGCTAATTTTGTTCTTCCAACCCTCTTTAAAGTATTAACAGGAGTTTCAACTACGATTCCAAAAATTCAGTCTGTAGAATTAAGTAATGAAATCAAGAGCTACCAAGGTTTCGAAAGATTAATTCCAGGAACAATCAGAAGTGGAGTATTTGTCCCAACCTTTAGTACTTCATCATCGATTCGATCCATATCAGAAGCCACAGGGTTTGTTCATGTGAAACAGATAGATGGTTCACGAATACCTAAGGGTGGTTACCTAAAATTTACAGAATTCCTGTCTTAACGGTTAACCAGTGTTTGATTCAAAGAATCTAAAGCTCAGAAGTTCTGGTCATATCACCTATTCTGTTAGAAGGGTATAACCTTTCTGTGGTGTTCATCTCACGAAATCCAAGATATTTACATTTTTCGCGTACCTTTAACATGAATCTAACCATAGTATGCAAATCACCTAATTCATACACACCAGATTTTAAATCTGCGTAGGTATCGAAGCTGACACCATTTTTATCTAATATTAGAGTAAAGACAACCTGATATCTTTTCATGACAACTCTTCGATATTCCTCAGTCGATTGATCTGACACAAATTTCACATTTAGCTCATGGAATTCGTCAATCACTTTCTCAAATTTCTCTCTCAGGGTTTTTTCAATCACTCATTTCAACACCTCACTCAAATTTAAAAAGTCTTCAGAAGATGTTATTCATTCTGTAAACTAAGTTGTTGAGTATCGTTCTTCATTACAAAATATTTAAGCTTACAAAAGATTGATATTCGTGGAACTTCATTCTTCTGTCACTATCATCATCCCGACACTAAATGAGGAAGAAAATATTGAAATTTTGTTAGACAGACTTGTAAAATTATATCCCAAAATTAATATCCTTGTTGTCGATGATGGTTCTTCTGATAACACACAACAAGTTGTCAAAGAAAAATCAAAAGTAAATGATAGCATCAGGTTGATTGACAGAAGTAACAAGGAGGAGAAGGGATTAACAATTTCAATCCGGGATGGAATTTTAAATGTTGATACTAAATGGTTTATGAATATGGATGGTGATTTACAACATCCCCCAGAATCAATAAAAATCGCCTTAGGGTGTATTTCTAATGATCCCGAGGTTATAATTGGCAGAAGAGACCATGTTGAGAATTGGCCTTTCACAAGGAAACTAATTTCATGGGGCGCTCAAACCTTAGGAAGAGTATCTTTGTTTTTACGAAGAAAACCAATACCCAAAGACATAATGTCAGGTTATTTTGGTGGTAAAACCCAGTTTTACAAAGAACTGCTAAAAGATGACTCTTTCTTAGAGAAAGGTGGATACAAATTTTTATTTGATATGCTAAAAATTATCGATAAGAATACAAAAGTCTGTGAATTTGGTTATATCTTTAAAAATCGAGCGCATGGTAGTTCAAAAATTGGCAAAAAACAGATCTTAGCTTTTGCCAAGTCATTATTTTAAAGTTGTATGCAATATTTCCTTATGATCAACAGACTATAGAATTTTAAGAGACTTCAATTTACCAATTCTTCCTGGTTGTATTAAAAAGAAGTCTCTTGTAAGAGCAGGGTCAATTACATATCTACCATCATAAATGATTTTATTGGAAAACAACCTATAATCTACCTCACCGAACTCTTTATGGTCAGTAACAATAATAATTATGCTAGCCCAATCCAATGCTTGTTCAAGTTCATTAGGTTCAAAAGCAGTATTTGAACCAAAAATATTCTCAATTTCTTTCATTGTATACAATGGATCAATTATTTTAACAGACAAGGGCTTGAGCTCTTTCACCTTTGGAATAATGCGAAGCGTTGGAGATAATCTATGCTCCTTAACCCCACCACGATATGCTAACCCCATTATCAGTACGTTTCGTTTCCAGTTTGGAGTAACCTCTGTAATCCTCTCAATAGCATAGTTCACCATATAATCATTAGCTTTTCTTCCATCTGAAAACAGCATCGGTTCAAAACCATGATTGAGCCCCTCCTTGATTACAAAATGAGGATAGACTGGAATACAATGTCCACCCACCCCTATTCCTGGTCTGTGAATATGTGAGAATGGCTCAGTATTAGCGACATCAATAACCTCTAAGATATCGATATCAATTTTATCAGCTAAAACCGCCAGTTGATTTGCAATCGCAATATTCGCATCTCTATAAGCTCCCTTGAAGGTTTTTATTGCTTCAGCTGTAGTTGGATCAGATACAAGGATAACCCCCTTCTTCGAAACTATTTCATATAATAATTTAGCTGCCACACCTGATTTCTGAGTTTGAGGCCCAATAATTTTTGGATAATTTTGTTCGATATCCCTTATTGCTCTCCCTGAATAAGTTCTTTCAGGAGCAAATACAATCCCAAAATCATCATCGAGTTTTTTACCTTGTTTTTCAATTCTTGGTACTATAACCTTACTGGTTGTAGTGGGAGGTAAAGTCGTTTCCTGAATGAATACAATCCCTGGAGGTGCATTTTTAACCAAGGAATCATAGGTTTTAAGCAGTCCATCTAATTCAGCATTGCCTTGATCATCTACTAAAACAGGAATGATAATAAGCACAAAATTTGATCCATCCAAAGCCTCCTTAGGATCAATATAAGCTTTGAACATTCCATTTTTGACTGCCTTTCCAAGTCTTTCCAGCACTTCAGGTTCAGCAATAGTTGTATTTCCCTGATTTAATTCAGAAATAATCTTTTCAGAAATATCCAGTCCTTTTACTTTAAACCCTGCATTCGTAAAAACCATTGCGATGGGTAGCCCCATTTTACCAAGACCCACAACAGTCAACTGAATCTCTCTATTTTGAATTTTCTCTGTTAGTTCCAAGGGATTCAATTTTAAGATGTTCATGATGTTAGGACTATCGTATAAATTTAAAATATTCCAAATAAACTATTCTCATTAATTTATTTAGGATACCAAACTGAATAAATTTAACAGCAATGTTATAACTATAATTTGGAAATTTTCATATGGATAATATTAATGTCGTTGCTGTGATCCCTGCTCGAAACGAGGAGGAAAACATCGGGAAACTTTTGTCAGATCTCGAAGAACAGTCATTAAAACCAGTAAAAGTTTTTATTACCGATGACGGTTCAACTGACAAGACTGCAGAAATTTGTGAATCTTTTCCCTTTGTAGTTCTATCTCGAAGAGTAGACAGGGGATACGATGCTGTTGGTACAACAGAGATTGCAAAGGTCTTCAATGAGTCCTTACGAAAGATAAATGAGTTTAGTAAATCCAACAAAACAGATTATGTATTATTTCTAGGTGCGGATCTAAACCTACCCCGAAATTACATAGAATTTTTGATTTCCAGAATGGAAGAAGATCATCAGCTTGTCCTAACAAGTGGAGCCTTAAAAGGACCCGGAGGATTTGAAGCAGCTAAAAACTATGTGCATGGTGCAGGAAGAATATGTAAATTTTCCTTCTGGATGGATTTGGGTGGATTATTTCCAGAAAAGGTGGGTTGGGAATCATATCCAGTTTTTAAAGCTCAATCTAAAGGCTTGAAGTTAAAATTATTTAAAGAGCTAATATTTGAGTCTATACGACCCACAGGTGGACGAACAGACTATTTTGCATATGGTCAGGCAATGCGGGCATATGGTTATTTCTGGGTGTTGGCTTGGGGTAGGACAATTAAACATATCTGGTTTAGGTCACCCAAAGCCGCTGTTAATATGATCAAAGGATATTATTCAAAGTCTACAGACCTTTATGATGATGAATTAAGGAAATTTATAAACAAATCTCAAAAACAAAGAATTAGAAAAATATTAAAAGTATAAGTTATATCTTTATATTTTCAATCTTTAAAAGAACATTTTTCTCACAAATTATGTGTGGATTTATACCAAAACGATTAAATTTATGTAAGGTTAATAGTAAAGCTGACTATCCAGAGAGGTGACCTAAATTCATTCGGTAGCTGGGGAAAAAGAATTTGTGGTAAAATTAATACTAATAGGAGACCCAGGGGTAGGTAAGACTTCTCTGCAAAGAAAATTCATGGGTCAGGGGTTTAAGAAAAATTATCAGAAAACTGTAGGAGTCAACATAAGTCATTTTGAATTACTGGTTAAAGAGCAACAATTTATTCTAAGTATTTGGGATTTAGCTGGTGAGGAAAACTTGAAGACCATAAGAACAATGTATGCCAAAGGGTCACACCTGATGCTCTACGTTCTTGATTTGACCCGAGAAATTGATCAATCCTCTGTGGATGATTGGTTTGAATTCGTTTCTTATGTTCTTAGAGATAATCCTCAACTTAGGTTTAACATTCTTTTCAATAAATTAGACCTCAACCCATCCAAAACAGTAAAGGGACTTGAGATTCTTACGAAGAGTTTAAGTTCATTGGAATTTGAATTATCACCCGAAATCTACTATACCTCAGCAATCACTGGTGATGGGGTAAAAGAGGCTTTATCTGGGTCACTTAACAGTTTAATTCCGATCTTCTCTGAGAGTCAAATAATGTTACAAGAAATCAAAAACACAAATAATTATATGCTTTTCACATTTTATTTAGACGATATGGGACCAAGCATATATTCGAGGGATAAATTAAACCTTTTTGATTCTAAAGACTTAGAGATGCTAGATGACAACCTAAATGAGCTCTCTGTCACATTAATTAGTTCTTTAGGAAAGGGGCACACATATTTAGAAGCGGTGACAAGACTACCTACTGGTCTTTATGAGGACTTCGAAATATTAGCTATCTCCAGAAGAATCAAAGGTGATGGGTTTAAAGATGAGAGGATTGAAAATAATTTTATGATTTTTACATTATTCTATCCTAAAAAGTTTGCCTCGGTAATTCTAGTTGATGATGCGTTAGAAAAGGAGATAGAACACTATATGCGCAAATTTAAAACGTTAAATCAAGTGGGGAAAAAGGATGAACTGCCAAAAATCAAGGAGAAGTTGGTAGAGATCTTGACTAAAAAAGTGGATGAAAGAATATAAGAGAAGAGTCGTGTGTTTTTTTCAAATGAATTCTAAGGTGTCAATAACTATGATATTTTAAATAAGGAGAAAAACGAAAAATTAAGACTAATATGGTCTTTGGTTACAAAGATAGGTTATTGTTATGAAAGTCAAAAACGCAGATGAAATTCGAGATATGATTATGAACCATCCAATTGAACTACGTCGTATCTTTTCAATTTCAGCACACATAGACCATGGAAAATCAACAACTGCAGATTACCTTCTTTCGAAGGCAGGGCTGATGTCAGCTGAAACCGCCGGAGAAAAGAGAATGACTGATAGTGATGATGAGGAACAGGAGAGAGGAATCACAATTTTTACAACAGTAGTAATTCTCTCATTCACCTACAAAGAAGAAGATGGGACAGAAAATGATTATTTATTTCAAATTAATGACACCCCTGGCCATTTATCATTTACTGGAGAAGTTTCTCGTGCGTTACGAGGATCAGATGGTGCAGTCATTTTAGTAGACGCACTTGAAGGAATGATGACGCAAACTGAGACTAATATTCAGTTAGCTGTGGGTGAAGAACTGTGTAAACCTGTTCTTTTCATAAACAAAGTTGATAGATTGATTTCAGAATTAAGATTAGACCCCAAAGATGTATTCTCTCGTTTAGACATCATAGTTTCTCAGGTCAATAACAAAATAAAGAGTATAGTCTCCAAAGATATGGCAGAAAGTTGGAAGGTCTCTTTTCAAAACAATTCTGTTGCTGTTGGTTCTGCAAAGGATGGATGGGCATTTACTGTCGAAATTCTGAAACAACAGAAATTAAGTCCACAGGATGTTTTTCAAAAATATGCAGAAGATGATAAACAATGGCTCAGAGCTAATTTACCATTAGATGAAGCCTTGTTAAGAATGGTTATTCAACATCTACCAGATCCAAAGCGATCACAAAAAATAAAAATCCCACATATTTGGCAAGGTGATTTAGAATCCCCCGAGGGAAAATCATTAGTTGAGTGTGACCCCAATGGACCCTTATTAGGTATGATAACAAAAATATTCATTGACCCGAGAAGCAAACGGCCCACAATCATAGGTAGGGTATTTTCTGGGACTCTTGGTGAAGATGATAAAATCTATCTAATTAATAGAAGAGAAACGGTCTCAATTAAACGATTAGGGGTAATGGAAATTACAGATATCCTACCTGTACCAAAAATTCCAGCTGGGAATTTATTTGCTGCCCTTGGTTTTATCTGTCCAGCAGGAGAATCATTCACAAGAGCAGGAACAGAGATAACTGGATTTGATTCAATCTCTTATGCTGCTGAACCTGTTGTGTCACAATCAATTTTTCCTAAGAAAAGCGGAGATGTTGCAAAACTAGGTAAGGTCATAAGCACTTGGATTATGGCAGACCCAACAGCATCATATGAAATGGATCCTGAGACAAAAACTTATACATTGCAAGGGATTGACCCACTTCAGATTGATATTCTTATTACCAGAATTAATGAACAAGTACCCATTAATGTGAGTGACCCCATTATCGTGCACAGAGAAACGATTTCTCAGCCATCAAACGTGTTTACCACAAAATCACCAAATGGTCATAACAGGATACAATTGAAGTTATACAAACTCCCTGAATCTATGATTGACTTCCTAAGAGAAGGAAAAGAATTATCCTTAATGGATACCAAGGAAAGATCTAGGTTGTTAGCAAGTCATATCGACTCCAGCAAATATCCCGACTTTGATGAAAAATTCTTTAGAGGATTTTGGGGTTCTTCAGAAACCAACTTATTCATTGAAAACACAAAAGGTGTACAGAGATTGGATAGGATCAAAGAATTCGTTCTTAACACTTGGAGACAATTTACAAGAAAAGCAACCTTAGCCGGTGAACCCCTGATGGGTGTTCTCTTTGAAATGACGGATGCAACAGTACACGTAGACCCGGCACACACTGGATTGACAGAAATAATGGCAATGGTTTCATCTGCGTGTAACCTAACGTATTTATCTGCTGGTCCCAAACTTTTGGAACCTTTACTTAGAATTGATATCAAGGCACCAGAAGATTACCTTGGAGCTTTAACTGGGTTAATAACACAACATCGTGGTATGATTGAATCCATTACAGAACAATCTGGTTCGTCTGTCCTTAAAGGAATCCTGCCAACCTCTGAGACAACAGGATTAGCTGATGAGATCAGAGGAGCAACGGCTGGAAGAGGTTTCTTTGGGTATCAATTTTATAAATTTGAAGAAGTTCCACCACACCTTGTGGATGAGAAAGTCACATTTATCAGAGAGAGGAATGGACTTAAAACTGAAGTACCTACCGCAGCTACCTGGGAAAGATTTGTCTACAAACAGTCATAGTTTACCAACAACCTAGTTTTAAAAAAATTTAATAACTTCTAAACTTAATTCTTTATTTATCTTAAATTTTTCTTAAAGTCATTTAACATTTCAAAGATACGGTTGGTTCCATCGTCCAATCTTTGAATTGAAGTCGCACAATTAATCCTGATTTTTCCAGATCCATGCATCCCAAATTGTGACCCTGGAACAACCTCTACCCCCTTAGTTTCTAACAACTTACCCGCAAACATCTCATCTTCAAGTATACCAAGGTCTGGAAAAGCGAAAAATCCAACCGATGGGTTTGGGCAATTATAACCCTCTTTGTTAAATTTTTCTGCTACAAACCTAGAGGTCTTTAATGTTGTATTTGCGAAGTCCTTTGTCCAAGCTTTAAGATGTTGATCAGTCAAGGCAAATTCTGCAACTAATGAGCTTGTCGGTGAAGGAGTGACAATAGTTTGAGAAACGATTTCCTGAATCTCAACTGATTCCTTACTCGGTGTGACAATGAATCCAGACCGAAAACCTGCTAAACCATTTGCCTTCGAAAACCCATTAATTGTAAATACCTTATCTTCTAATCCGTCAACTGAACCTAAACTTTGGAATCCTTGTGATACAACAAGTTGTTGATAGAGCTCATCTACCACAATATAAAAATCAAATTCAGTGGCTAAGTCTCTGATTAACCTAATTTCTGACTCAGTGAGGATATGTCCTGTTGGATTGTTTGGATTGTTAATTGCAAAGAGTTTGGTGTTTTTATTACAATTATTTTTCAGTTGTTCCTCATCTATTGACCCGTTCTCCTTAAAGGGGGACCAATATATTTTGTTTCCTCTAAATGTTGCATGATAATGATACGGGGGGTAAATAGGGTCTAAAATTAATACCTCTCCTTCTCTCCTTGATGCCCATTCCATTACACTATAAATTCCCAACATTGTTCCAGGTAAAATCTGAATATCAGTAAGGTTGACATTTGAATGCCCAAGATCTTCCATAAATTGTTTTACCAATTCTCTTGCTTTTGGACTACCCTGTTTTGGTTGATAATAAGTAAAGTCATCAGTTAAATTAGATCGTAAGAAGTCAGCCAAACCTTTTGGTCCTTGAAAGTCAATGTCTGCGATTCCAAATGCAAATCCACCTTCGGGTATACGACTATGCCATTTCAAAGGATTAATTTCTCTCAGTCGAGACTCACTTAAAACTTCCATCTAAAATAAAATTTGAACACTAATATTTAACATTATTTTGTTGATTAATCCACATATTTATTTTTAATCTGCTTGGAAAGATTGAGTTGTTGAACTATTGAAATTACCACCATTGCTAAATTTTCGGTAACATCAATTGAACCTTCTAGTAAAGCGTCTATTGACTGTTCAAAGCTAAACCTCCTACTCTCATTCTCAGGGATGATTGAGAACAGGTATTTTTGAAATCCTCTGTGAATTTCATCTGCTTGATTTTCCAACTTTTGAATCTCTTCAATGATGACTTGAAACGATTCTGAAGGTGTTGATATATATTTCATAATTTTTTCTATCATCTTAATCAGTATTTGATGCATTTCAAGAGTATGAGACTCTAAATCAGAGGACAGGGGATAGAGGTCAATTTTGTGTAAGAAAGATTGATAAAGATCTAAAAGTTTGTTTAGTTGACTAATTAATGAGAGGAGGTCAAGTTTATCAATTGATGAAAATATTCCTTCACTCAAATTTATTGTCAATAACCTTTTTATTTCATCATTTTTGGATTCAATTTCTCTGATCTCCTCGTAAATCATTTGAAGGTTGTTTTCTGAGAAGGTTGCAATAAATATTTTGGATTGCTCAATAATGTTTGATAGGAGAATATTGGTAATCTCGAGTACTTGACTGTGCTTTACCTCATCTGAATTCATACGGTATATACCTCCTGAATGGTAATTAAGCCCTTATTGTCAACAAGTTGTTTTAATTCAGAGATCAGAGATTTTATCTGCTGGGGTTCTCCTATGATTTCAATAATTTGAGGTAGTTCTGGGGTTCGTGCTAAAATGTGAAACTCATATTCATGTTCACCTAGACCATAGAGGGTTTGGATTACTGAAGCCCCAACTATCTCTCGGGATTTACAAAGCTCAATAACCTCCTTAACTGTTTTTCGAGATTTTCCTGGCAATCGAATCAGCACCTGTAACAGTTTTTTCATAATCCACTCACCTGTTTCACATAAATATTGCCAAGAATTTGTCCTGAATAGCCCCCTACAAAGGCAAAAACCAATGTCAGGATTAGATTACTGAGTGCTAAAGTCGATGACTCATTACCCAATCTTAAGGTCTCGACAACAAAAGTCGACATTGTAGTAAAACTACCCATAAATCCAGTCCCAAGTAACAGTAACCAAGAATTATCCAAGAAATTGTAAAATTGTAGTGTAACCAAGAAACCTAAAAAAAAGGAACCAAGTACATTTACTGTCAGGGTTCCCGCGGGTATGGCAAGAAAGCTTTTGAGTTGTACTGAGAGAATGTATCTACTCAAGGCTCCAAAGACAGCTCCTATTGCAACTAACAACAGAGGGTTAAATTTATCAATCATTGATTTTGCTTAGAAACGAATACAAAAATATTATCGTTTTACATCATTAACTAATGAATTGATTCTTTAAATTTTACGAAGCGCGTTGATTATCATTTTTTGTGATTGATAAGAAAATTTTGTCCATAAGCTTGGATTTTTGATGATTTTGTAATTGTATGTGCTTGGACATAACCCAAATTTTTGGGTCACTTCTGAGCATACACCACAACCAACACAAGTCGGTAACATCTCACGAATAAAACCTTCCTTTAATGGGTTAGGTGAAGGTATTTTACCTTCTGATGGGCACCCAACATATTCAGAACAGGGCCAACAACCAGAACAAAGTCTAGGGTCTACTTGTACCTTTGGAATTTCTACCTGTTTTCCCATCTTTAAACGTTTTGAGTTTTCCTTACGAATGGTTCTTTGTTTCTCCAACATACATTCTCCATCAGAAATTATTATTTTTAACCCGGGAACCTTTAGAGCATCACTTATTGTTTTTTTCATTTTGAGGATATCATAAGAAGGGATTGTTTTCACCCATCTTGCTCCATGTGTTTTAAACAAGTTTGTGAGATTGACCCGTTCCACAACTTCCCCTCTCATATTCACCCCTTGTGTTGAATTTCTCGGTTCATTTAATGTCATTGGATTTGCCTGATCACCAGTCATAGCAGTGTGATAATTTAGCAACAAGAATACTAACACATTAGCCTTTTTCTTGTCAAGATTGTTTGATTGATAAATCTGGTTTAGGTTGTTGTGAATAGCGTTATCAATATTTCTCAACCCACTATGAAATAATGTTCCATCACCAAGTACAACAATAATTGGCTTATCATAGAGATTTGCCATCCCCATTCCAACATCTAAAGCTGAACCCATTCCAGTACAAGAGTCTGACATGTTAAAAGGCGAGAGCTTTGCCATTGTGTAACAGCCGATATCAATCAAGCGAATAAACCGTGTGTTCATCTCTTCTTCCGTTCTCTTGAGTGCTGAAAAAACAGGTCTCTCTGGACAACCAGTACAAAAAGATGGAGAACGTGGGATCCAGTTAGTCATTATGTCACTTGCTATCTTTTCATTAATCTCCTCTCTTTCATCAAGAAATCCACGAATATATGAAATCTGAGGGAGTGAAGTCTGCTCTAAAAAGAAAGCTGCAACTGGAGACAACAACACATCATAGTTCAATGCCTCTGTTAATGGTATATATCCTTCTCCTGATTCTCGATTTTTCCCATAAATTTCAATGTCTAATTTCGAATCAAAAGCAATTGTCTTGATTTCTCTTTCAATTATGTTAGGTTCTCCTTGTTCAACAATTAGTATCTTGTCTTTCCCAATCAAAAATGCTTTAATCTCTTCTGGGTCTAAGGGGAACAAAACATTAAGTGTTAACAGGTCAACAGCAACATCACCAAAAAGATTTCCAAGTTTCAGATCGCTTAACACCGTCATCAAACTATTGAAAAGACCACCTTGAGTGATTATCCCGATGTTTTGGCTATGATACCCAGATTTTGAAACGTTAAGTTTGTTTTTACGAATATATTCAATTGCCTTTGGAAGTCTCTCATGATACTTTTCTTTCGCATGAACCAAGGTATCAGGTGGAATTGGCACCCTTGAACTCTCAGGAAGAAATTCTGGAGATTTGTTTAGATTTGAAATTTTAGGAATTTGATTGTTAGAAACAGGTGCAGTTCCTATCATATTGCTACTTAGAGATCGAAAGAGCAGCATCACTGGTTGATTACAATATTCTGAAAGTTCAAATGCTTTTTTTGTAAGATAATGTATGCTTTTAGGTGAGGCAATTGGATCTATAATAGGTAACAAAAACCCGCTAGCATAAATTAGACTTTTCATTTGAACTGTGGTTGAAATACATTCTTCATCCTCACCTATCAAAACTACAGAGCCCCCTTTTACTCCACTTGATGAAATATGAGCAAGGACGTCAGAAGCAACGTTTGTTCCAACTACCTTCCAATTCACGAATCCTCTTATCTTTTCATTTATTGAGAGATAGAGTTTGGTTGCTGCAGCCGCCTCATTTGTCGATGATTCAAAATAAATTCCTGACTTTCTAAGAATCATATCGTTAGAATCTGCCAGAAGATCCATTACATTTGAGGTAGGTGCACCTGGATAACCTGCTGCAAAACTAATCCCAGATTCCAGACAGGCTTTAAGAAAAAACATCCCCATATCCCCAGTCATGCTATTACCGTCACCCAACATCAATTGATTAATGTCATCTTCAGTGTAGCTTCTTCCCATTAATTCTCTTATGATTTGTGTAAATTAAAGGTTATTCACTTTAGAGTCTTTGATTGAGAACATTCACTATGAGAAATGAAGTTTAAAGCGACTAAAAAATCAAAAGCCATAGTTGAATTTTAAGAAATCTATAATAAGATAGGAATTTAGTTTAGTCTGAAAGTGTCTAAAAAATTCCGCTATGTCGACTTATTTTGTGGTGGTGGTGGTGCATCAGAAGGATATCATCGCGCAGGATTTGAATCGATCTACGCGATTGATAGGGAAAAATATTGTGTTAAAACTTACAACAAGAATTTTGAGAAAGTCGCAAGAATTGGAAATGTTTCAACAATTCATGGTTTAGAAATACTTAACGAAATTAGAGAAGAGCCCTTTTTGGTCCATGCCTCACCACCTTGTGAGCCTTACACTGCAGCAAATTCCAAGAGGATTAAAAACCCCTATTTTAGAATGTTTGATGATCCTGTGGGAAGGTTGATGATAGATTCTATTCGTATAATAAGTGATCTTAGACCCAAATACTATGTTATTGAAAATGTATTAGGTATTCTAGATGGAGCGAATAAAGAGCTTCTGAAAGATGAGTTCAGAAGATATAATTTGCCCGAACCAGTATTTAATATTATTAATGCAGTGGAGTGGGGGGTGCCTTCTAAAAGAACGAGAGTGTTTATCTCAAACCTCAAACTCAGGAACCCAAGAATGAAAAGTATATCAGTTGGAAAAGTGTTGAGAAATATTGTGGACCCACGATACCCAAATGAATTTGATGATCATTTCTATGTTCCTATTCCAGAAAAACATCTTACAAAATCATTCCGGATGAATAGGGGGCAAGCCCTTGTTTACTTTCAAGGGGCAAAAGCACAACAAGGTAACTTCAAACTTTTAGATTATAGAAAAGTAGCGGATGTAGTTATGGGTAAATCAAAGTTTATTCACCCTGAGGGAATGAGACTTTTGTCCCCGAGAGAAAATGCAAAGCTGATGTCTTTTGGAGACACCCATAAATTTTTGGGGAATGTTGAACAGATTTATGATATGGTTGGTGAGGCAGTTCCCCCAAATATAACCTATCAAATCGGTAGACAATTGATAGAGGATTTTGAGAAGAATTTCTGATTATTGGTCATATAATATATAAAAAATTCCTGAAATTATAAGTGCTATTGCACTTAAGGTGTTGATTCCAAAAGAATCGGTCAACGGGGTAAATCCTAACAAACCTACGATCAGCCAGAGTACACCCCTGTTAATTGCCTTCTTAAGCATTCTAATATCATACTTCCCAACTTCAATAGATAGGATAAATAAACCCACGAGTAAAGTAACCAGAGAAGGAAAAATAAGGAATATATTTCCTGTAATCGAGAGCAAAAAGGACAAAAGTCCTGTGAAGCTTAATAAAATTGAACCTATAACTCCAGCAACCTGAGCATAGATAGCATATCTTGGGTCTTTAGCTCTTAACTTGATTGTGGGTGTACCTATTAACCTTGTCATATCTCTTAATATCAAAAATACCTAATTAAGTTTTATTAGAATTTTGTTAGAATAGTTAATAATTTTTAGAATCTCTTTCAACTTATATTTCGAGTTTAGTTTGATACATTACTATTTGATGTTAAATTTCTTTGGTCGAAGATTTGTTGATCTACATCTCTTCTTTCTACAACGTCTTGCACCTATTGGATTAGTTGCGTAACAAGACCTGCATACCCATTTGTCAATTAACACACTTCTAGCAATTTCTCTGTGTTCTGGATTTGCTACTGGCACAATTTACACCTATAAGTTTTCTTTATTATTAGCTATTAAAAGGTCTTGTAAAGTTACAGTAAACAAACAATGAAACTTACCCTTAATTTGAAACCTTCATAAGTCTGTGTACTTGCTTTTTATAGAGTGAATAGTATTTGCCCTTCTGATCTATCAATGATCTATGAGACCCTTCTTCAATGACTCTACCACCATCAATGACTAAAATGTGATCAGCATTCCGGATGGTTGATAATCTATGTGCGATTATTATGGCAGTCTTGTCCTTAAAGACCACACTTAATGCTTCATGGATTTTAAACTCTGAAATGGAGTCAAGTGAACTAGTTGCTTCATCCATAAGTATAATGGGAGGATTTTTCAATATCACCCTGCAAAACGAAACAAGCTGTCTTTGACCCATTGAAAAGAGGTTACTTTTTGAGGTGATTTGTGTATTGTAACCATTGGGAAGTTTAGAGATCAAATTATGCAAACCTACTAATTTCGCAATCTGAATCACTTGATCTTCTTCAATAGCAGGCGAACCATACTTGAGATTTTCAAGGACTGATAAATTGAAGAGTTTAGGTGTTTGTGTTATAAAGCCAATATGGCTTCTAAGTTCTGTTCTATCAAATAAACTTATATCTTGACCATCTATTAAGATTTTTCCAGTATTGATGGAATAAAACCTTGAGATAAGCTTAACCAGTGTTGATTTGCCTGCTCCAGTCTCTCCAACTATTGCCGTAATATTTTTTCCTTCAAACTTAGTCGAGAAATTCTGATAAATTGTAACCTTTTTGTCATAGGAGAAGGACACAGAGTCAAATAAAATTTCACCTTTGGTAATTATAAGGTTTTTCCCATTATTGGGGTCTGTAATCTCTGGTTCCTCTTCCATAAATTCATATATTCTTTCCAGAGATGCAAAGGCAGCTTGGTAACTGCTATAAAAGGTTGTCAAGAAGATAACCGAACCGAAGAATTTATTCAGGTATGAATAAAATAAAGCGAGGACACCTGCAGTATAAATATCCATATTATATCCAACAAAGATGAAGATTAACGCAGTGCCAATTGAACCAAAAAGTGTCATTAAAGGAGATAAAAGGGAAAACATACTGGTCGCCTTGAGCGCACTTTGATAATTTTCCTTGTTAACCTGCTCAAATGATTTAGCTACCTTTTTCTCAGTTGCAAAATTCTTAGTTTCTTTGATTCCTGAGATATTTTCTGCAACACTTGATGTAACTTTTGAGATATCCTTTCTTCTTTTCATTGATATTCTTCTCAATGGCCCAACTAAGAAAATGCCTAACAGAACAAACAAGGGAATCATACTGGCGCTAATTAAGGTAAGGGTAAGATCAACACTTAACATGATAAGTAAGATGCCAATTAGTTGGAGAAACACATTTACAATGTCAATCAGATTTAACCCAAGAAAGTTTGAAACACTATTCACATCATTGGTAATTCGAGAGTTTATTTCACCAGATTTATGTTTATCAAAGTAACTCTGAGTATGGTTGAGTAGCTTAGCAAACATTTTATCTTTAATCTCTAGCGTAGAGCTCTCCCCAATATTGACAATTGTGAGTTGAGCTGTGAATGACAAAATCCAACTAATGATGAAGACTATAATCATCAATATCGCATCTCTGTTAATGATGGAAAGATTCTTTCCACTAACTCCTTGATCTAAAATTTGTTTCAGGAAAAGTTCAGGTAGGAGATTGACAAAAGTGGAGATAGTGATCAAAACCCAGGCGAAAATAATCAGTCGTTTCCTAGGTAACAACACATTAAATCCAAATTTTATAAGCTTCCGATCTGATATTCTTCGGGGTTCATTGGAAACCTCTACTCTAAACCCATGTCTCAAATTTATTGCACCTCCTCTTCAACAACCATACTATCGAGACGTTGTAATGAGTAGATCTTTCGATAAAGACCCTCGCTGTTTAGCAGTTCTGATGGATTACCCTGTTCTATGATCTCTCCCTGATCAAGGAGACACACGTAATCAGCGTATCGAACGGAAGATATCTTCTGACTAATTATTATCATTGTAACTTTGTATTCTAATTTTTGTAACTCTTCTTGTATAATTAATTCAGTTCCAGCATCTAGTGATGAGGTACTGTCGTCAAAAATAATGATTTTTGGTCGAGAAAGGAGAGCTCTGGCGATAGATAATCTTTGTTGTTGGCCTCCAGAAAGGGTAATTCCTCGTTCGCCGATAATTGTGTCATAAGCCTCGGGTAATGAGGAAATAAATTTGTGAATTTGAGCTATTTTTGTGTATTTTACAACTTCATCCATTGATACATTTTGGTTGCTGAAAAGTAAATTTTCAAGAATAGACTTGTTAAACAAGAAGTTTTCTTGATTAACGATAGAAATATTCTGACGTAAGGTTTTAAGGCTGTAATCTCTTATGTTTACACCATTTATCAAGATAGACCCCTCCTGTGGGTCTTGAAATCTTGGTAACAGATTTATTAACGTGGTTTTACCAGAACCAGAAGAACCAAGAATTCCATTCACGGTTTCTCCTTTAAATTTAAGGGTTATATCACTTAGAATTTTTCGCTCCTTAATAGTCACCGTGACTTTGTTATAAGTTATCTCTTTAATTTCACCCATTTGAGTTAATGGGTTCTCTTTATCTCTAATGTCAACGTCTGAATACAGGATGTCAAACACCCTGTCTGCGGATACTTGAACTGAATTGACACCTGAGATAAAATTTCCAAACAATCTTGTTGGAGTTCTTAATTGAATCATCAGTAAATTTAAGCTGACTATTTGTCCAATTGTAAGACCCGTTAATGGGTTTGTGACAATTTCTACAGACCCAAACCAGATGATCGCTACACCAGCAACAGAAACCAAAACCGTGGCGAGAGGTAAAGTAGATCCTCTTATTAATAAAGATTTAACAGCCAAATCTCGATACAATTTGTTTTCATCATGAAATCGATCCAATTCATATTTTTCCATCGTAAAAGCCTGCACAATATCAACATTTGCAACTTTCTCCTGAATATGTGTAGATACCCTATCAAGAGTTTTTCGCCTCTCTTTGATTATAGGTCGAACTTTTCTACCATAAACCCAAGAAATTAGAAACAAAAAGGGGACTAAAACCAGATAAAACAAAATCAGAAGTGGTAGGGTTAAATAAATTATCACACCAATAGAGAAATAATAGTAGATAGCAGAGATACCCAACCTAAAATCTCGTGATAAGTATGATTTTATTACATCTAAATCAGCAGTCATTCTTGATAAAATGTTTCCCTCTGACCGACTTTGTATGAACGTTAAAGAATGAGATTGCAGTTTTTGAAATAGTTGGTTTCGAAGTTTATACATTGAAAGTTCCCCTCCCTTCTCGTTGAAATATCGGTTTCCAAAATCAAATAAACCTTTAAGCACGGTTACGCCTAATAGAGAAATGACAATAGCCCAAAGTTCATTAGCTCTGTGATTAACCACAATTGAATCAATAAACCAACCAACAATTACTGGGATCAACAAACCTAACTGAACCCCCAGAATCATAGATAAAACACCTACACTAAAGAATTTAATCTGAGGTTTCGCAATTCGAAACACTCTTCGTTGAGTGGAGAGGAATTTTTGGAAATCCAACAGTTAATTATGATTAAAGTTAATTTAAGCTTGAAGTAAGTGTCAATTTTAAATTTTAATATCTAAACTAAATCAATTTACTAACATTAATCCAAAAATTAATCCCTCTAATAGTCAAACAGAATTCCATTCTTGACTAATACCTCTTTTATTAAATTGAGGTACGTATCTCTTGATTCTACTGATTTTCCTTCAACCCTAAAGCTTAGTTTCTCCTCAGTGGAACTCCCTCTGACTAAAAACCATCCATCTAAAAATTCAGGTCTAAGTCCATCAATTTCAAGAATAGAGATAGCCTTTTCATTGATTCTTGATTTCAAATCTTTAATTATCTTCTGTTGGAGAGGTTTTGAAACTTTAATTCTGTATTCTTTAGAGGCAAAATAAGATGGCAATGAGTTTAACAATTGATTTACATTTACTGATTCATTTTGAAGGTGTATTAATATTTGAATAAATCTGACAGCTGAGTAGAGTCCATCATCAAAACCCAGATACCTATCATTGAAATAATAGTGTGAAGAAAGCTCCCCTGCTAGACAAGCATTAACTTCATGTAATTTTTTTTGTACCCATGAGTGTCCTACCTTAGATAGTTCGACTTTTCCTCCCAAGGATTGAATATACTCCTTTGTTGAAAGACTCACTTTTGTATCAATTAGAATTGGACGTTCCTTCAAATCCGGGTCTTGAGCAAGCATATCCTTTGCAAATAGCTTTATTACATGATCTGGAGCGACTATTCCGTACCCATTGACACAAAAACCAACCCTGTCACCGTCTCCATCGAATACAATTCCCAAACTCATTTCTGACCCATTATTGACTGAATTGAGTAGATTCACAAAACTTTCTGGTTTAGTTGGGTCTGGAACCAAGTTTGGAAATGTACCATCAGGTTCACTGTTATAGGTCTGAAGGAACCAACTCTTTGGAATTACAGTTTGAAATTTGCTGGTAGATCCGTTTCCAAACTCTACGAACACCTTTAAACTCCCAAGAGCTTGGACTTTTTCGAGTTCTTTACTAAGAAATTCATAGTAAGAATCATTGTAGTTTGAACCCTCAATAACACTCCCAGCTCCATCAGAAAATTCCTCTGCTATCATGCTCTCTTTGAGAAAATTATAACATGACTCAAATTCATAAGCAATACCATTGTTATCACAGACTTTGAATCCATTAAACTGAGGAGGATTATGAGAAGCAGTGATAATTAATCCACCAACAAAAGTTTCAGGGTTGTTAGCACAAGTATAGTAAATAAGAGGTGTTGGGGATAGCCCAACGTTAACTACATTCATTCCTCCTTCAACGATCCCATTGGTCACTTCTTTTTGTAATCTTTTTGAGCTTGGTCGAGAATCATAGCCCAATGCAATTGTACCAGAATTATTAAAAAAATCTGCTAATGCTCTACCTAGATTATATGCAAACTCAGAGGTAATCTGTTGATCTATTATTCCTCTAATATCATTCTGGAGAAAAATATCTGGAACCTTCACGATTATAATTCAACCCTATCTACATTTAAACTAAAAGATGGATATGATGTATTTATTCTGTAATCTCTCTTATTTTTTCACTTACAAATTTTAATGCCAGTGTTGTTATCTCATCTGTTTTATCTTCCCTAAAAGATTCCACAAAAATTCTGAAACTTTCTTCCGTCCCTGATTGTCGAAATAAGACCCATGAATCATCCATAAAATCTATACGTATACCGTCCAATTCATTAATATCAATCTCATCGATTTTTACATTTAGTGATGCTAAAAATTTTGGCAAATCAGATTTAATCTTTGCCATTAATTTCTCCTTTGCTGACCTTAAAGAATATAGTTTATTTTTGGATTGATAAATCCGTGGGAAGATTGATATTAGCTCAGATAACGATTTTTTATGGGTCTGAAGAATTTTAAAGAGGTACAAAGTTGATACTGCTGCATCTGGCCAAAGATTTAATTTATTGAAAAAATATTTTCCTGTTTCTTCATAACCAAATTCCGCATCTAGCTCAATCATTTTTTGAATGATTTTAGGTGCACCTACCTTTGAGTAGGTTAATTCAGCGCTATTTTCCTTGGCTACCTTTTTGATTAAGATAGAGGAGTTAATTGGTACAACCAATTTTTGTGCTTTTTCAAATTGCAAGAAGTATTGAGCGAATAATGCACCTATCACATCTCCAGAAATCACACCGTTTTCAGGAGTACAATATATTACTCTATCTCCATCATAATCAGTCGCGATTGCAATATCCGCTTGAGTTTCTTTTAGTTTCTCAATTGTTTTACCCAAGGTTGATGGTCTTGGTTCTGAATTTCTACCACTTATCAACGGGTCATCATTGAAATTGATTACATCTGTTTGGCTGGCAATTGAACTAACCAAATTGTACAAAGGCAATCTCATCGGTCCATGAACCGCATCAACTAAAACATGAATTTTTAAGTTGGAGATCCCAAGATTGTTCTGTATTGTAACCAATCTTTTGAAGTATTCTTGAGCTATCTCCTTTTGAAAGGACATCACTCCAGTTTTTATGAATAATTCATGTTGTTCAATTCTCGGTAAGTCCAGGTACCCCCTAAAATAAGACCCATCAGAAAACACTAAAATTATACCATTATCTGTAGCAGGTAAATGACTCCCAGTGACAATTATCCCTGCTGTGAAACTCTTGAGGGTTGTGTAATAAATAACTCCTGGAGTGGGGATAGGATCAATAATATATTCTACATGGACACCTTCCTCTAACAAAGATGAACAAAGAGCAAGGGCGATCTGGTCAGAACTTAACCTTGAATCATGTCCTACCACAACATTTGGACACTCAGATTTAGAATATAGATATCCTGAAATTGCTTTACCTAGTTGAACGGAAAACTCTACAGAAAGCTCTTTTGGTGCTTTTCCTCGTATGCCAGTAGTTGAAAAATAAAATTTCACTCTATTTCAATTAAACAACAATCTATTATTAATAATCTTTGTGAACTGATGTCTAGATAAATACTTATTCTTAGGTTTAGATAAGCCCTTTCTCACTGTATTGCTTGGTTCGGGCTAAGGATGAATCCAACTCATCAAATAATTTTTCTACCTGTGGAATACTTTCAGCAACGTAGTCTTGCAATCTTGAAAAGTTTATCATATAATCTTCAAGTGAATCATATACATCTTTTGCACCTTCACTATTCAGTTCATCAGAAACAATAACGTCCTTTTTAAGAGAATCCAAATCTTTCCTTAATTCCACTTGTTGGTTCTCTTGCGCTCGAAGAATATCCAAAATCTTCACGTGTGCTCTATCATTAATTTCCCATCCGTCCATCTGTGAGATAATGTCATCAATTTTTGCTTGTAACTCTTGTACGTTATAGAGTTTATCCTCAAGTTCTTCAAAATCATGTTCTAATTTTGGTTGAATTGCTGTTTTAGAGGATGGGTCTTTAGTTAATGAAGTCAGGTGGGTGTACAGGTTTCTTTTTGTAATTAAAGCAAGTTCACCGATCTCTCTGGAGTATTCAAGTTGAACCTCTTTCAAGAGCTGTTTGACATTCACTAAATCATTAAACAAGGAATCAGATTTACGAATCTTTTCAGTCATATATTTCTACCCCAAATAAAAATTAATGTGTTTACACATTATTTGGTCAGATACCCGTTAATGAGACCAGAGAAAGATATTTTATGAACAGATGCTACTTGTTGAAACAACATGAGAAAAACAGTTACCTCTTTCTTTGTATACGGGTACATAGTTACAATATTATCCTCCAACTTATATAAATCTCTTGACTCAAAATAAATCAAATGGAAATTTTGGAATTTAAAATTCCTTAATAATCAGCTCGTTATATTAATTCCTTTCCCTAATATATCGCTGAATATTACACCCTATTTTAACGTAATTGGGGAAAATTCTATTTAGGAAAAACGAATAAGCTTTAAGGGTGGAGAATGAACTTTGATTGACTATGGAATCTTCAACCGATATGTTTAATCCTGTCTTGTATCGAGAAGAGATTCAATCTTTGGAGTACTTGACTTACTCTACTGGAGTTTCTCCACAACAGCTTATGGAAAATGCAGGCACTGCATTTGTTAATGAAATTACACCAGAATTGAATCCGAAATCAAGGATCACAATCATTGTTTCGAAGGGGAACAATGGAGGTGATGGACTGGTAGCCTACACAAAGTTAAAGGCTAATTACGATATTACTTTAGTTTTTTTGGGTAAACCTGAAATGAAATCCAATGAGGCAAAGTACTTTTTCTCATCTTTAATCAAGAATACAACCTCAACAGATAAGTTATATACATTGGGCTCACTTGAATCTGTTGATAAATTCAAACCTATTGAATTATCTGAATTTGAGGAGATAATACGGAATTCTGACATTGTGATTGATGCAATTTTTGGAATTAACCTAAAATCTGAGATCAGGAAACCTTTATTCAATTATTTTAAGTTATTGAAATCAGTTTTAACAGAAGAGAGCAGTATAAAATTGTTCTGCTTGGACGTTCCTTCTGGACTTGATGTAAACACTGGTATTTGGCATGGCCCGGAAATCTCCCCAGATTTGATTGTAACCTTTCAGTTCATGAAACGAGGACTTGTAAAGTTTCAAGACCAAACCAAGGTTGTGAAAATTGGTGTTTTAGATGAAACACTTCACCTCTCCTCAAAATACCTGTTTTATTCATCTTGGTATCATAGGGGTCTTGAGAGTCACAAAGGGAATAATGGAAGAATATTAATAATTGGGGGATCAGAAGAATTCACAGGAGCACCAGTATTAAGCTCTAGATCAGCCCTACGTGCTGGTGTCGACACTGCTAGAATTGTTATTCCTCAAAGCATACGACAGATAGTGTCTTCCTTTTCAGAGGATTTTTTGGTTTTTCAGGTCAGAGGAAACCATCACGGTCCGAAAAACAAAAAATTGCTTCGAGACCTTGCTATTCGAAGGCACGATGTTGTTGCAGTGGGGATGGGTCTATCCAACAATGAGGATGGGTATAAGTTTGTGAGAGCTTTCGTTCCAGAAGTCTCAAAAAAGATGAAAGTTTTATTGGATGCTGATGCTGTAAGGGCATTTAGAGACAATTTAAAGCTCTTAAAAGACACAGGTGCAGTTATCACCCCTCATAAATCTGAGTTACGGTATCTGTTAAATGAACCGATACCTGATGATTTTGAAGAATTAAAGACCTTTTTGCTGAATAAAGCCAAAGAATTAGGTATTATTATTGTCCTGAAGGGAAGAGTAGACCTGATAACAGACGGAACACAGATCTATGAAAATCATACTGGTCATCCAGGAATGACTGTCGGTGGAACTGGTGATGTTCTCGCAGGATTGATAGCAGCTTGTATGGCATTCATTAAAGAGAGGTTACTCGCTGCGGTTATCGGAACATATATTATGGGATTAGCTGGTGAGAAGGCTGCAGAGATTTACGGTAATGGATTACTTGCCACAGATGTTGTTGAGAGAATTGCTGTAATAATTTTATCATTAGAGAAACAGAGAGATGGTTTTATAGGAGAACTTAATTCTGGTCACTTTAACCAGCATTCCTCAACCTCCTAATGTGCTAATAAACAAGTATTGATATTCTCTAGGAAGACAGGAAGTTATGGTTTCTTTCTTAGACTCCGTAATCACCATCCTGATATCTTTGTTGCCAATGATAGGCTTTTTTGCATTGCTCTTTTTCAACTGGTATTACGGTAAAAAATTAGGAACAAAGAATAGCGATCAAATTGATGAGATGGTTGAAACTGCTTTAGAAGAACACACCAACAAAATCACTGTTGTTCCTTTAAAAAATGAGGTTCGAGAATATAGATGTTCACCAAAGGACAAGCGTGTTGGTGTGATGACTGTGAACTATACAACGATTAGTAGGTCGATGGCAACCAATGTTCTTATTAACAAAGTGATCAAAGGTTCTGAAAAGCTATTTATTGGAGTTAAATTTAGAGATAACGATAAAATTGACGTGGATCCAGCCTATAAGTTCTATGTTGTCCCATATCGTAACAAAAGCTTAATCAATAAAAATTTCGAAAAATATGTAGCTCTGGATGACATTCCTTCAACATCCCCGAAGGCGGATTCTCTCTTTATGTTAAAATCTCAATCATCAGTTGAAGTCAATCATTTTCTTGGAGATGAGACTTTCGTTAACACACTAATTAAAATGGAACCATATCTGGAGGTTCTAATGCTTCAACCAGCAAGAGAGGATACAGAACCCCATATGCAGATGAGCTTTAAATTCAAGGAGGCTGATAGACCAAAGGTTAAATCCTTTGTAAGTTTCTTTTTCTTGACAATGTCTTTACATCTCCAGAACAATGATAAGGTGAAAAAAATGGTTTCAAGTCAGAAATATAAGAGCATGGCTAGTACGAAGAGAAAAACCAAATCAGCAAAGAAAAAGAAAAAGCTATCATAGAAAATTGCTTATTGTTAAGATTTTATAAGGAAATTTATTAAATTAAGGTTCATAGAAAAAAATGTGAGTCAAACCTTTTCTATTGATGCTATCATTCCAAAATTGGATGGGAGAAACTTCATCTTATATGGACATGTAGGCTACAGACGAGAATATCTTACTTTTGATTTCATCCAACAAGGGTTAGAAAAGAACGAAAGCGTGTGTATAATTACACTAACCCGAAGCGCTAATGAATTATTTGAGGATATTACTAATTTTTCAGAAAGTGCTGCCATGTCAATGAATGAAGCAATTATGAATGAACAGTTTAATATCATTGACATGTATTCATTTAGAAGTGGGATCCCCGAAGAAGTTATTCCAGGGGTTAATTTTTTAACTACCGCAGATGATTTAACTGCTCTTTCAATTGCAATTAACCAGGTCATAAAAAAATCTTCAAGTCTACGGATAATACTTTGGCCACTAAGCTTACTAGCAATTTATAATGAGACAGCTATGTTAATGAATTTTATTCAAACACTAAACTCTAGAACCAAGAATAAAATGCACACGGTCTTGTACCTTCAGGATGATTCTGTCTTAGACAGTCTGAAGTCTACTCAGATAGAATCTCTAATGGATGGCAAGTTGGAGATAAAACAAGAGGACATTGAAAATCAGTTGGTAGAGAAATTTAGGGTCAAATTTTTCAAGGGGCTAACTGATAGCGATTTGTTTACGTGGAACAACATAAGCTAAGTTTCATGAATCAAAATCATTTAGAAGAAATGATCCTCTTCCCCATACGGTAAGCTGAGCTTCTACAAATAGCTGGGTTTCATTAAAAAAATCCTCAAATTTCTGGTAAATTGCATCTTTGAATTTTGTTATTTCTTCATTTTTGTGAAAGTTTATGATGTCATGAACGAGTGTTTCTCTTAAAATTGGGAGAAGGTCATTTAACCCCAATATTGCAATCAACCCCCTACTATCTGTGGGTGTTAGTAGTATAGAAAGTAAGTAATCTTTTTCTGCACCCCTAGCGTCTAATTTTGGAATTGAAAACGTAACATTATTGCTCATAAAATATTGATTAGCAAAGATAAATGTGTCTTTACTGAATTCAGAATGACTGAGATCCATCAACTCCGGTAATGAGTCTTTTATTCGAGGGAGAAAAGGGTTAGATGAAAAGGGATACATTGTAATTACCTCTGGACCTAATACCTCATTAAAATGAGACAAAGCAAAAAACAACTCAACAGAAAGCATGTCCCTTTTTGTCACAAGTATATTTGTTATTCTAAGATTAAAAGTTTAGTGAGGGTTTATTGCGGTAAATCTCAGGTTATTAATTATAACATGGAAAAGATTTTGGCTATAAAGTCAAATGTTCTTTGATGAAGGTCTTGTACATTGTAAATCTTTGAACTTGTTTCTTCCTTGTCTGGTTCCTCCTCTTCACCAGATTCAAAAAGGGCACCCACATAGTCTGCACCTTGTCTTTTTGTAGATACTATTTTTAACAGTTCATAATCCAAGGATTCTTTCTCATTTTCTTCAGCTAAGAAGGCTACTTCAGCTTTTGTGATATATTTTTTCTCTTTTACCATAAAATAAACCTGTGCAGCAAGTAGAGCTCCTTCTATGGCAAGAAATTCAAGTTCATGTTCTTGAGATTCTGTATCACCCTCTTCCATAAAATCAAAGTCAGGTGTAGTTAGTGGTTCTGTTATCTTATTGATGATATCTATTAGAACTGAACGTGCATCATTTCGTAATTCCTCCTCAGAAATATTTAAGTCAGAATATGGGAAAGTTTTATGAATTAAGCTTTCACCGTCAGACAACGATAAAGCCCTAAGGGGTGAAAATCCATTCAAGCCTTTCTTGTTTGGGAGGTTCTGTTCAAATAATAGTTTATAATCCAACAGTGTAGTGAATGTCGGATCATCTCTAAAAGCTTTGACCATAGAGGAAATTTCTTGAATAACTTCACTCGCTTGTTTACTCAAAGTCTCGGGATTTTTGATGACAATTAAGAAGTTAACATCTGAAACTCCAGGAAAAAGATCAGACTTTACAGCACTTCCATAAACTGACAAATCAAACAGGTCTTCACCTAATTTAGAGGTCAACTCTTTCTTAAATTTTTTCTTTAGCATTGAATATTCTATGGGGATAGATGACATACAATAGTTTATCCGAATTTACTAATTAAAAGAGTTCGATAGATAAGGATGAACCTAACTAGATTCTTATCATGTTTTTTTGAATAATTCATTCTGATAGGTTTGAATTATTCTGATCCAACCATCTAGTCCCCCATGCTTTCAAATCTTTTAAAACAGGTTTTAATTCTTTTCCCATTTGAGTCAAAGAGTATTGGATCTTTACAGGTTCTCCAACTGGTGCGTCGACTTCACGTACCAGAAGCCCAATTTTCTCGAGGCGCTTTAAGATTCTTGAAACTGTTGATGGTGGAACCTCCTTTAATAATCCTTTTTCAATTGAAGATTTTATCTCTAAAAATGTGAGTGTGCCAGATAGAAGATTGTTAATTACAATAAAATCCCATTTCGACTGTAAGAGAAGAGCAGCTTGAGATAAGGGACAAACTTCATTTTCTGATTGAGATTTCATTTAATTCAACTCTCGTACTAAAAATACTCCTTCGATTATTTAAAAACTCGTAAAC
Source organism: Candidatus Heimdallarchaeota archaeon (assembly GCA_030149205.1). Lineage (GTDB taxonomy): Archaea > Asgardarchaeota > Heimdallarchaeia > Heimdallarchaeales > Kariarchaeaceae > WAKA01. The sequence continues at coordinate 87,634 of JASBSB010000001.1, forward strand.
CAGTATGTAAATCTGTATTAGTTCAAAGTGAATAGGGCCATACGGTTGAGGTCGTAAGATAAAGCATCAAAACTAAACCAAAGATAGTGAAATTCTTTAGGAAATTAGTCATTTCACTCATTTTCATTTGCGGGTCACTCACAGACCAAAAATTATGCATCATTGGAGTGACTCCAAGGAAAAATAGTGCTAATGCTCCCAATCCTACTTGTGGATAATACCCAGTTAGTAAACTCAATCCACCAATGACTAGTAAAAGTCCACTCCCTAAAACACTAAGCTTAGCAAATGGGATATGCTTTGAAGCAGCATATTGGCTCATCATCTCTAGTTTGGTGAAATGATTCACTGCAAACATCAACATTAATAATCCAGCAATTATACGTCCAATTAAGAATATTTCATTCAATACGATAATAAATCACCTTTTGGTATCCAATAGTATTTTAATACTTATTTATATTTTGTTCTATTACCAAATTCCGTTTGTAAAGAAAATAAATGTAGTTTAGACATGTGAGATATTTTATATAGGAAAAAACAATTTTAGAAATATTGACGGTGCTTGAAACTGAAAATCTTTCAAAAATCTACACAGAGAGGAAAGAAGAGATCATTGCCCTAGACTCAGTAAGTCTTGAAGTAAAGGATGGTACCACGGCTTTATTAGGTCCGAATGGGAGTGGTAAATCAACTTTAATTAAGATTATTCTGGGCCTTACCCCTCCAACATCAGGAAAATATTCATTGTTTAGAGACTCTGCAAACACAAAAAGTTCCATCACCGATCGTATCGGCTATATGCCTGAGACACCTTCTCTTATTTCAGGGGTGAATGCAGTGAAATTCATTCGTCACATGGGAATGCTGAGTGGGTTAAGTCGAACTCGAGCCATGCAGAGAGCACATGAGGTTTTGGATTATGTAGGGATTACTGAGGCAAGATACCGTACGATTAACAGTTATTCTACAGGGATGAAACAAAGAATTTTATTTGCTCAGGCTTTGGTAAATGATCCTGAGTTTATTATTCTAGATGAGCCCACCACTGGACTTTCTCCAGAGGGAAGGGAGAGTATGCTGTTCTTAATTAAAGAAATATCACAAAAATATGGAAAATCAATTATGTTTTCGACTCATATTCTTCCTGATGTTGAGAAGATCTGCAAACAGTTGATTATATTGAACTATGGAAAATTGGTATATCAAGGTGACTTCAGTGAAGCTGCTAAGAACTTCAGAGGGAAATATGAGGTCATTTTAAATCATTACAATGAAAAAGTGAAACAGCTATTTTCTGAGCGATCTATTGAGATTCAAAGAGATATTCAACATTCAACCAAATTATATCTAAATACTGAACAAAATTTAACACTTTCAGATATTACTGATATATTCGATAACACAGATTTCAAACTGTTGGCATTTAGAAAACAGCAACCTAATTTTGAAGATATATTCATTAATCTGCTTAGGCAGAAAAATTGAGGTGAAAAACTTATGGTACAAGATGATAATCTAGATGTTGAAAATCCAGTAATAACAAAAGGTAAAAAAGAGGGGAAAACAAGTTCTTTTGTGGAGAAAATTGAGGATGAAGAGTCTATTATATTCGATAACAGATATAGACCCTTGAAACCTGAAGATAAATCAAAGGATAGTACCCAACAGGACCTTAAGACAATTACAAGGTTTGAAATCTCAAAAGGGTTTAGTGGTCGCTGGGCAAAAGTCCCTTTGATTTTAGCTGGTTTTTTCCTTTTTATTTCAATAACTGCCTTGACTGCCCTTTTAATTTTACCCGAATCAAGTTACCTAAACAATTTAGAATACTTTTCAGCTTTTTTCCTTACTCCTACAGCTGGACCTGGATCTCTTATTTCAATTCAGGTCGCAGTGGTATGCTCTGGATTGATTGCTTCTGACCTAAAAGATAAAACCTTACCAATTTATATGACAAAGGTAAATATGAAGGACTACTTTATTTCAAAATTTTCTGCGTCACTAGTTTTAAGCTATATTGGGCTACCGTTCTTTTCTTTGGTTTATTTTGTAATTGTTATATATAAAAGGGGATTTCCAAATATTTTTGTCGATATACCGACCTGGATCTATGATTGGTTTATGGGTGTTTTAGGATTGCAAACTTATAGAGCGATCCCTTATGGAGTGCTTCTATTAGGGGATTACCTTCTAATCTTATCAAAGATAATAGCTTTTTCAATTCTTCTTATACTTGTTTACAGTTCTATTATTCTTTTCCTCTCATCTTCAACGGAACGAGCGATTAATGCAGGAGTCCTATTCATTGTTTTCATAATAGCTTCGAACATTATCTTTGAAGAAATCTTGTACGAAACCACCAACATAGAATTCTTTCAGTATTTTAGCCCTGTAACATCATTGCGTAATGTCTACAGAAAGATTTTTGTTGTAAATTTAGCCACTGGGACAAGTTTTGGAGGATTTGGAGCTCCATCCTCAACTGTTTCTAAACCATCCAACTCTGTCTATTTAAGTAGTCTATTGGCGCTTATATTAATGATCATTGGCTCGTTGTATGGTACATATTGGAATTTAAAGAGATATGCAAGGAGGGGATTTACATAAATAGAATAAAATTTAACAACGTCTCAAAGTTTTATGGAGAGATAATTGGACTGAACGAGGTAAGTTTTAGTTTCAATAAGGGCATTATAGGACTGGTTGGAACAAATGGTGCTGGAAAATCTACCACAATCAAATTGTGTACCTCATTAATCAAGGAAGATATTGGTACAGTCACAGTAAACGGTGAGGAAATTTGGTTAAATTACGATTACTTGTCAAAAATGGGTTACGCAGCAGAAAAGGATAGACAATTCAATTGGATGAGTGGAAGAGAATTCTTGGAATGGAATGGTAAAATGTTCAATCTAGATTCACAAACACTTACAAAACGAATAAAATCAATTCTTGATTTAGTTGGCTTAAAAGATGCTGCAGATAGAAAAATTCAGGGATACTCTAGAGGAATGCGACAACGGATTAAAATAGGACAAACACTGTTAAATGATCCAGAAATAATTTTTGTTGATGAGCCAATGTCTGGAACTGACCCCTTAGGACGAATAATGATTGCTGATACATTTACAAGATTATACAAGGATTTAGGGGCTACCATAGTTTTATCTTCACACGTCCTTCATGAATTAGAGCGTTTAAGCACGTCTCTCATAATAATTGATCAGGGAAAGCTGGTTGCAAAGGGATCATCTGAACAAATACGTGAGAAACTATCAGGGTTTCCCAGAAAATTCAGAATACATTGTGATAACTCAAGGGAAGTATTGAAATCTCTGGTTGACCTGGTAATAGATATCACAATTAAATCTGATGGGGTTTTAGACATTACAACCAAAAAGTTCTATGATGTAGAGAATCAATTGTTACAAATCCAAAAAAGTGGAGTGTCAACTATCTTTGAGTTTTATCCCTTAGATTCTGACTTAAATAGTGTCTATTCTTTACTTAAAGCCCCCATCCCAGAAGAGGAGGAGTTGATGCAATGAATTTCAGATTACTTCAAGTACCCCAACTGTTTGAGAATTTCAAAAAGGACTTCAAATTTAGTCGACCTGTATATCAATTATCTTTACGTGAGTTAAGGGTAAAGAAATCAACATGGGGCCTGTTCCTCTTAATGTTCTTTCCGTGGTTGATTGAAATGATAATTTTTGTTTACGCAGTGCTTCCCACAAATTCATTGATTAACGTTAGCAATGCACCAAATTTAACTAATGGAGGTTTTTGGCGTACATATTATAGAATTCACCTCGATACAGTCTTGCCGTATTTTGTGACAATGGCTACTTTACTGATAGGAACGAGTATGTACCAAGATGAAATCAAAGATGAAACAATTAGCTACATTATGACTAAACCGATAAAAAGAAGTTATATCTTTCTCCAAAAATTCCTAGCATATTTCAAGGTCATAACTTTGATAACAATACCCGCGGTGGTTATTCAATATTTGACTGCGTTTTTATTTACTGCAAGATATGACTCAGCTTTCAATTATTCACGTCCTCTTATTGATCTCCCCACCTTGCTTTATATCAACATATTTGATCTTTTTTTAGTCGTTATTTCGGTTATTGTTATCACTTCAACTTTAGGTGCTATATTTATTTTTACGGGTTTGATGGTAAATCGTCCCCTACTCTTGAATCTATTTTTAGGTTTTAGTATATTGATTGAACAAATACTTATTGATTTAATTGATAACAGAATAGAACCCCTATATCTTGGAATCAATATTCTGGCGAGACAGGTACTAGGATTCGAAACTGTCTTTCCAAATTTTTTTCTACGCAGAGAAATCCCTTATTTCGATCAATTTTCCTCCTATGTCAGTTGGATTATAGTTTTAGCCTTAACTATATTTATTGGATTTACGCAATCAAGTAAAAAAGAATTTACCTAATCTAAATAAATTATAGAAGAGGGAGTTGTGATACCCGTTGTGATATAAGTTCAATAAGATTTGAATCTATTGTAAAAATTCCTTCACAGTTTTCAAATGTACGCTCAAATGTAAGAAATGCAAGAGAATTGTTTTTCCCATGAATTATAAGAAAATCATAAAGATTCAAAAAAGCTTCTTCGTTAATTTGATCAAGAATGGTAATGTTGTTTGTAAATTCAACATTTACTTGACCTGCAGAGAATAAATTAATTGTATGAGCACTCACATTATTCAAGGTCTGATACAAATCAGATAGATCAATTAGATCTGAATTTATTGAAACATCAATTTGAAATATCTCAAAATCTGATGAGTTAAAAGAATTTAATACCTGTACAAAGGATTTAATGAGTTCTGTTTTCTCAATCTGAATGAAAACAGTTGGTTTCTGGTTCAATATTTGATCGTTCTGACCTAGTTTAAAGTATTCGAGTAACGATAGCAGGAAAACCGAGTACCTTGCTTTAGGGCTAATTTTTTCTTCTGTGACTGTGTCATAAATCAAAAATCGGTCTTCCTCAATGAGGATCTCCAAGAATTCATCCTCAATTGTTTCGATAAATGTAAAAACTTGTCCAAAAATCCCCTGCCTATCCAAGTTCTTGACCTCCCTTTCCAACATCTCTTGTATTAATGGAGAAAGTTGAGAAAACAAATCGTTGGTCAAACTCAACTCGAGAATTTTAAACATATCAGAGGAAATGTTTCTTTCATCGTTAAAGTTCGGCAAAGTTTCATCAGCTTTGTTTTGAGTTAATAGTTTGAATGAGTTTTGAACAACTAAAGCCCACCAAGATATCCCTGAATAGGATTTAGAATTCTTGTAAAAGATTGGTTTAAGCCACCATACACTGTCATCATCTTTAATGATAGCGCCCTTACTCTGAAGCCCTAATGGTTTATGAAGGATCTCAACTGCATTTTTCCAAATTTTTTGATCTGATAATGTTAATGGTCTGTCTTGTCTCTCACTGATATTAACAACCCAGCTTTCTTCTGTGAGTAATCCAACCCTATCAATAAATGAATATTTTTTAAAGTAGTTTTCAGTTATATCATTAATTTTTGCAAGATAGAGTGGGTTAGAGGGCAATTTTTCTCCAAGTACTCTGTGGAGTTTGTTAATTAGGTTATTTAGTATCCCTCGATCTCCGAATGAATTAAATATTACTTCTTTGTTGTCTTGAATAACCCTTAGAACATTTTTTAATAGGATATCCACTCCACCTTGACTCATCTGATTAGTGACCCTTATAGTAACAAGGATACCCCCCGTTCTACCATAGACTATGGTTGAGTCTTCATACACTTCCTTTTGTAGAGTTTCACCCGTTGCTTCCTCACCGAGCATGTCTTGGACAGAAATTCTACCAGCTTTTAAAACACTGTCAGAGTCTTCTTTATTCTCTTGATTTAAATGTAAGACCGGAACAGAATTCGCAATAATAAAGACTTCTAGGACGTCTGAGTGCACAAATAAATTGTTGTTTTCAGAGTTTAAAACTTCTTAGGAGATGAAATATTGAAAAGTTGAAGGAAATATTTGTAGGTTACATCCCTAGGGTTTAAAATTAGTCTATAAGTTATCTATTTGCCAATTCGAGGGCTGCTCGAGGTATCAATGAGAGTCAGTGCAAAATTGGCGTTACCTTCCATTTGAATATTTACCCAATATAGGTTAATTCAATCTTAACTTAATTTTTCTTGATATTGTAATATTATTCAAAGTCTTAGTATATATGTGAATTATTAAGAATTAATGTGAATGTTTAATGTATTCGAATGTATATATATGTGAAATATTAGGAATTAAAGTGAATGTTTAATGTAATTGAATGTAGTATAAATTGTACCGTTTGAATCAGTTTGTGACCCATATTCAGGTATTTCATCACTTACCACCGCACCGAGTAAGTATTTCACATGTTTATTTTTTGCTTCAGAAAGCAGCCTCGAGGATATTACTCCATCAATCAAAATCGCGGAGATATCTCTCTTGGTCTGGGTTAGGTAATTGTAGGTGTCTGCTGTTGAAACTGTTTGAAATGGCCTGTTTTCTGAATCAAAAAACGTTGAGGATGTGGAATGTTGAATTTCTCTGAGCGCCCCAAGAAGTTCTCTTGGAATCTCAAATTCAGGAACAGGTGGTCTTCTTTCTCTGCCACCTCTTCTTCCTGATCCTCTCGAAAATTTAGAGCGTTTATCGAATCCCTGTCCAGGTCTTTTGTCAAATCTCCTTCGGTTTCCAGATCTTCTAGGTTCTGAATACCTGTTTGTCTTTTTAGATTTAGACTTCAGTTCTGACATCCGGGGTTTGTTTTCACTCTGAGGCTTTTCATCTTTGTTTTTTGGTTCTGATTTTCCATCAAATTTACTTTTAACTCTAGTAAGAAATGACTTTTTTTTGTCAGGTGTGGTTTTCACATCATCCTTAACATCAGTTCTTTGATTACTAGAATACCTTCGTCTATCTCTGGAAATTCCCCTTGATGAGGTTCCTCTTCTTGAACCATTCATATCACCTAAGAAATCCCTGACGGATTTTTCAAAGGTTAAGAATTTCGCATCTTTAGCGGGAATTTTTCTTTCGAGCAAACTTCTAACATCTGCTTTTGAAAGGTCTTCAACCTCACTATGTGGAGGAGCTCTGGCAATATAATCAATTTCAATTTGATTTAAGAGTTGCTTGAGAACTTGATCCCCTCCGCCATCTCCATCGAGAAAGACAGTAACAGATTTTTTCTTACACAGGTTTCTTACAGATGAGGGTAAATTTGTCCCTCTGACTTCGATAACGTTATCGATGCCACAGCTCAATAATTTGATAACATCTGCCCTTCCTTCTACTAAGATAATTTCATCATTCTCGAAAATCGCATTTCCTGCGGCAAGTTTTTCTTTCCCAAATGTGATTGGCTTCTTCGTAGATAGGGTGGATTTTAACACTGTATCTTTAAGATTTTTAATTTCTGGATCTTCTTTCCAGTTTTGCATTATTTCTTTGGCTCTATCAACAATTTTGGTTTTCTTTTCCTTACGAACGTCTTCAATCCCGTTTAATTTGACTGAAGCATCATAAGAACCAACCCGATCAACTATTTCAAGGGTTGCAGCTAGGATTGCTGTTTCAACCTTGTTTAAACTTGAAGGGATCTCAATTGTACCAATGGTTTTTCCACCGGATGTTTTTATTTTTAATGAAATCCTTCCAATTCTCCCAGTTCTTTGGAGCTGTTTGAATTCCATTTCCCTTTCAAGAATTCCTTCGGTCTGGCCAAATAATGCACCTACAATATCAGCTTCTGAAGCAAGACCATCTACGGTCACCTGCGCGGTTAGTTTATATTTTATTGCTTCTTCATAAGTTTTTGCGCCGATATTAAAACCTCCATGCCGTTTGGCACAATTAAACTATATCTTTTGTTAATTATAAATATATGTTTATGAAGTATTTTCGTCAGGTTCCTTTAAATGAAATTTAAACTATAATACAACTTTTTCTAATCCTGTCTCCGCTTGTTTATGATTGGAATTAAGGCAACAAACCCTATGAAAAATGCAAGTGCCGAAAATGGTGCTCCAACTTGTGGTACTGTTGGACTGACAAATGTAAATAGTGTTGTTGTACTTGCCATATTTCCTGCGTTATCGACTACATACAGTGTTACTGTATAAGAATTGTATTTTGCATATGTATAGGTAAATGAACTAAGACCTGTAACCTCGACTGAAACATTATTACCTAAATCCAAGATGGCATATTTTATTCCAGATAGGTTATCATTAAAGTTGAAATAAAACGTGATGTTTCTTGATTCGGATTGTATATTTAACGAAGTTGCTGAGTTACTTAAATTTAAAGTTGGTTTAACATTGTCAATCACAAACTGGAGATGGATTGTTGTGTTAACTCCTTTATCAGACAGGGCTACAAATGTTAAATTATACCTGTTATTCTCTTTAAAGGTGAGTTGGGATGAATTTCCAGATTTGATCACAGAAACAGTTGAGCTGTTATCCGAAAGATTCTTGATTGTCATTGTATATTCGGACAGGTTACCCTTAGCTAATACAGAGGTATAATTAAGTGTGAATTTAGTTTTGTTGGAATAATAGGTGTTGTTAATCTTTGTGAAAACAGCTGTATTGTCACTGAGTTTAACAGTCAGATTCACCTTTGGTTTACCATCTACAACCTCCACCATATGATAATCAATGTTGTTAATAAAATAGGTGGTATTCCTATGTGGATCAAAAATATACAACGTTGAAGTCCAAGTGATATTTACTCCCGGTTTAAATTTACCCAAATTATATGTTGAGTTAAACAGATTGCCAGGAAATGTTGCAACAGAAGAAAAATTAGCAAATTTGGTTAGAGGTGTTTGAGTAGTTTTGTATGCAAACCCAAATACACCAGTTGACTTGTTAAATCCATTGAGTACAAAAGTAACATTTTCTGTTTGTATATAGAAATTCGTGCTTGGTTTTGTTCCAAAGGTTACATTGTCAGATATAAGGTTTCTAACGTCATGAACACCAGTATCAGCCAGACCGTTCACCTCAACAAAAAACTGTGAGAAGGATGATTTTAATGTGAAATTATACTCATATCTAGAATAGGTTACGTTTTTTAGTGTGGTAAATGGATCATAAGGTAACTTATAGGTTGGTACATTGACAGTATTGAGATATCTAAACTTGGGGACACTCTTATTTGCAAAATTCAAAGATGAATTTATTCCCAATGCATCTGAATGGAACAATGGTAAGGTGGTAGAAGAACCATTGATAACAAGATAGGTGAATGAGTAATTTTGCCCCACCTGAGCCTTATAAATACCACCTAAGTTCAAAGAATCGTTTCTTGAACGGAGTACGGGAACAGATGTTCCATTGGTAAACTTAACTGACTCAACAATAGGTCGGGAGAATTGTTGAATCTGTAAAGGTGTAGCAAATTCAGAACCCTTTGGGTTCAGATTGATTGATTGGATTGAAGTACCTGTTATGGTTGCTAACTGAAATGATGTTAGCACCAAAAGGCAAACAATAATCATTGATGTTAGAATTTTAAATTTACTCATGAATGTAAACCTACCTCAAATTTTGAGTCTTGTTAATAGAAAATCCCAAAAGTTAGTTTAAATACGTTTTCTTATTGTGGTCGTAAGTTCAGCAAGATTTGATATAAAGTAACCCCAACACTCATCTTAAAAGACAAGCCGACAAAGGGATCTCATACCAGGGGGCTTTCACAGAGAATGAGAATGAATCAAGCAAGATATAAAGTGAATTCGCTGAAAATAGTCCCTCAGAGAAAAAATTTTGTAGGGTTATGGATAATGTTTGATGATCGCTTACTTTGATAATAAAATTTTGCTTATCAGAATTAAAGCTCACATCATTATTACAAAGAAACAAAGTTTTGAAATTCTTCCCAAAATTAAATCCATCACCTAATCCTCCCAACACAACTATATTTGAAAATGATGGTCTGAGTGGATGACTCATGTCCCAAAATAGGAAGCGATCATTTCTTCTCCGAAAGGAGAATTGTGACCTGAAATTTTGGATTTGGTTTTGACCAAGACGAATCAACTCTTGTGGCACTGTTGGACTCCATGCATCATCCAACTTTTGTGTAATCATTCCATCATGAAGGTCTGGAATATCAAGAATCTTAAATTTTGAGTAAAAGGTTAAATGTGTGTCAATTTCCTGAGTTAAAAGGGCTGAGATCATTTTTGCAACCAGAAACGGGTGAACAACCACTGATTTTGGTAATTCTGATGTAACTCCAATGAATTCATTTGCATTATCCAACAAATTTTGAAAATCAAGAGTACTATTTATCTTTGAATGAAAATAAAACATTTCCTGATTGTTATGAAGAACTGAATATTTAATAAAGTTTAATGGATCTTGAATTGGGGACCTATCAACCTCAAATGAGATTTTATACCCATTAAAAGATTCCATTAAAATAATTTTCCAATTTCCATAGCTAAAATTCTCAGATTTCTGAATTGATTCTTCAATAACACTCCCAGGAATACTCCAAGCACTTAAAATATCCCAATTCAATCCAAGTTCTACTTCATCGGATTTTTCGGGTTGGAAATTTATCATGTGATTTCTTACATCCTCAATTAGGTCATTGATATGAGAAATGTCAACCACTAAATCGTTAATTGTAACACCTTTGTTAAGAAATGATAGAATAAGCATTTTTCTTTCGATTTCCCTACTTACAGGAGCTGTGTACCACCCGCCGTGGACGTTTATAAGAGAAATTCTAAATTTCAACACAGGATTAATACTACGAATCTGTTTAGACATTAATTCTAATAGTTCTATATCACTTGTAATCTCAGTTTGAATATTCAATATTATTCACCTCAGTGTTAGCTCCATATCCTTCCTTGTCAATGCAACATTTGAAATTTTAACAGAGGGAGATACGCTTCCAACTATGACAGGGTCCATTTCTTTCTCACAAATTACAGGACGGGAGTTTAAGGACCTTGTAATCTGAAATTGCTTGTTTAGTATATTGCCCACATTGCCTCGTATCCTTATTGGTGCCAGTAATTCACCTAGCTCTCCATCCTTTACCTCTCTGATCAGGTTAGGTGAGAGGATAAACTCTCCAGTTGCCACGTTAATTTGTGCTTGAGGAACATCAATTATATACATCCCTGATTTGACCTCACTTAAAAGTTCATCTTCTTTGAAATCACCAGGTTCTAGAACCAGATTTGATTGCCTTGGTCTAGGAATTTCAAATGATAAACCTGCTCTTGAATTTCCAGTTAATGGCAGCTTGAGCTGGAAAGACGATTCTCTATCAACCAAGTAGTTAGTCAAGATTCCTTCTTCGATTAGATTTACTCCACCGGACTTGACTCCTTCATCATCATACCCATACCAAGTTAAATGCTCCAAAGACTTTACATCTGAGATAGAAATCTCAGAGCCTGCAATTTTCTGACCCATTGATGACCTCAAAAACGATTGATTTTTAACTACTGTGTCTCCCTCGAGTGCATGACCCAATGTCTCATGAAATAGTGTCCATGTTGCGTCATGTGACCACAATATATCACCTCTGTCGATATCTACACTCCGTCTAAAATTAAGAGATTTTACATCATCAATGAACAGGTTCAAAGATTTTACAACCTTTACCCATGTGACTGAATCTAATGTCGTGCCCCCTATTGTTGTCGAGAATTTGAGCTCTCCTACTGGAGTGTTTACAAATAAATCAATGACTAAGACCAAAGACAAGGATTGAGCCTCAATTTGCATTCCTTCAGAACTAAAATATTTGTTGTCTGATTCATTTAGAATCAGTCTTGAATTTATCCTAACTCTATCTTTGAAATTACCTTCAATAAATTCAGTAATATCCTTCAATAGGTCACTCGCATATTCTTTAAAGCTTGCAGTCAAAATCCGCTTATCTCTCAAATCAATTTTCGCAGTTTTTATGGGTACTGGGGAAAGAGGAAGTGGTTCTACCTCACCCATGTTAGTTTCTCTTCTTCGTGAAAAGCGAGTCAGACTTGAATCCAAGGTATTAGTTTTATTCGAGTAATAATAAGCCTTCTCTTTTCCAGCTTGAAATTTTGATAAAATCCCAAAATCTCGTAATTTGTGACTAAATATTTTACCGTTTGTACCTAAAAAAAAAGTTTCCCTAACGTTTTCAGTTATTCTCATGTCAACGAATCCAGAAAATATAAGGCTAATTTTATCAAGTAAGAATTCATAGTCAGATGATTGACTCACAAGTTAATAAATTTCTGCACTTATTTTAATATTATTCAATTAAGAGAAGGGGATTCTTAAGTAAAAGTAAATAATGAATTGATAGAACAAAATTCTACTTTACGATGAGTGATTTAAATGTACAGATAACTTGTTTACAAGAAATTGGACTGTCAGAGTATGAATCCAGATGTTTTATTAGTTTACTTGAGGAAGGAAAATCAACAGCTCCTAAATTGGCAAAGTTAGCAGATATACCTAGCAACAAAATTTATCAGGTTTTAGAGAGATTAACTGGAAAAGGATATGTGAAACGACTAAAAGGAAAGGGCTCTGTTTATCAATTTTATCCAACTGACTTTAACCAGCTCTTCGATCAGTTAGAGTTAGAATTTAGAAAAAAGGTTGATTTAGCAAGAAGGCAACTCAGCATGTTGTTGGAAAGACAAAAACGTACTGAGTTTCCAACAACCTATACAATTACGGGAAGAAATGAACTAAATGCAACCCTACGACAGATTTTAACGAGTACATCAACGAATCTCCTTATTTCTTTAGACACTCTTGTGGAGATAGAACTAAGTAAATCAATTGGTTTGCTTAAAGATCTCTATTCTCAGGGTGTAAACATCAAAGTTCTCACATCACCTGAAGGAATTAATGATAGTTATGAAATAAATATTTACAAAGAATTAAAGTTCTTAGAATTTCGCATAACTGAACATAGGCTGACAAACATCCTGGTTATAGTTGACACAACCTATAGCGTGCAGGTTACGTACACCTCAGTGAAAGAAACTCAGGAGGAAAAGGAATTTGTTGGACTTTACAGTGAAGATTCTGGGATGGCTAAGATGCTGTCAGAAACTTTTAAGCTATATTGGGAAAGAAGTAAGTCCATTGATCAATTCTTATAGGAACAAGGTAACCTTCAAAGATTTTTTTATATGGGTGGAGCAGTAGTATGTTATGGGGTTTTTTGAACCTGACAGATTCCAAAACCGAGATGATGAAAGTCAACCTCAGGAATCATTTGCGACTCTGTCAAATTGGGTTTCTCAAAACTCTATCATTGGGTTAACTAACACTTATTATTCAGAGACCCTCCCAGGAGAGCTAATTGATAGGTTTCATAAAAAGAAATTATTCCTAAACTATGTTGAGCATATAGTCAAACTCTCATCAACTGTGTTTGAATCTACCAAGAGAGGAATATTGTATCAAAGAGGATACCTTGATGTGGATGAGATTGATTTAGGATGGTTAAGTCAGCGTGCAAACATGGAGATCCAAAGCAACTCAAACATAGAGAACCTCATCTATGGTGAGACCTTTTTGTTAATCCCACTTGCCACATCCTCTGGTTTCGAAATTTCAGGAAGATCAAGTATAAGTGATGACATCTCATATAAAACCATTGAATCTGGGGTTAATGAGATTATCACAAACAGTTCACCGGAAGATACAGTCTACATCTTAGAGCTATTGTTTGGTACACCTAATTCGGCATTCAAGCTAAAGGGATTAGTAGAAGTCACTTTTCCGGAGACAGTGGAACATATTTTAGATTCAGCCATTAATCTATTAGATTTTTATAAGCTATTTGCAAATCAGAATACCTTATTTAAGGTCATCTCAGAGGGTTATTCAAAAGTTTTCGAGAATGGACTAACAAACTTTTGGAAGGTTTACGAAGAGACTAAACGAGTATCACTTGCTGTAACACAATCCTTTATAGCGCTTTGCTCCGTGTTGACTGATTCTTCTATAGAATCCATCCATGGATTTGATAACGCAAAAAAAGTGCAGGTCAAAGCAAAAAATTACCTCAAACGGGGCGGCGTGTTATCAGATGACCAAGATTTTTTTACCTATGAGCTAAAGCCTGTTTTTAGTGAATTTGTGCCTCGATTGATCCTACCACTAACCTCTTCTGTCTCCTTTCTTGCCTATCTTTCAAACATTCACCCCTCTACTTCATAATTTATTCATAATTTTCTGTTGCTATTCACAACCTTTAAATAACATCTAGACTATATTACATTAGGTATATTACCACAGTGACAATACTGTTGTGAGAACTACGAGGTTGAAATATGAGTACAGATGAGAGAAAAGACACTCAAGAAAATAAAGACTCAACTCCAGAGTTGAAAGGTAAGACCGCAGAACAAACAACCAAAGAGGCAATTCCTTCTGAGACAGATAAGCCTGAATTGGATGAATCCAAATCAAAAGTGAAAAAGGATGAAAAATCAAAAAATAAAAAGAAGGAGGACAATGTAATTCTAGAAAAAAAGAAGTATGAGGAATTAGTAAGCATAGAAAAAATTGCTATGGAGGAAGTAAAAAGAGCAAGAGCTGATAGTCTTAATTTCAGAAGAAGAGTAGAAAAGGAAAAGGATGAATTTCTAAAATACTCGTCAGCTAAGATTTTAGAGAAGTTCTTACCTATAGTTGATGATCTTCATAGATTGGTCGAACAAGGGAAGGACACTATCGATGAAACACATATGCAACCAATTAAAAGTGTTCTTGCTCGGATTGAGAAAATTTTTGATGAGGAAGGAGTAAAACTTATTGAGATCAAGAAGGGTAAAACCAAATTTGACCCTAGATTTCATGAGGCAATATTTGCACTGCCCTCAGAAGAACACGATCCAAACATTGTGGTTGATATTGTAAATACGGGGTTTGTGAAGGGTGAGAGAGTCTTAAGACCTGCAAAGGTTGTCATTTCGAAAAAGAATGAAGTTTCAGAAACTAACGAAAATAAAGAGGAGAATTAATATGGCAAAGGAAATTGTAATAGGAATAGACTTAGGAACAACCAACTCTGTTGCGGCTTACTTGGAAAATGGGGAAGCCAAGGTTATCCCCACTGCTGAAGGAGGAAATTTGACGCCTTCAGTAGTAAGTTTTAACGAGGACGGAACTAGAGTAGTGGGAGTATTAGCAAAAAGACAGGCAGTGTCACAACCTGAACGAACAATTGCGGAATCTAAGAGAGACATGGGAACCAACAAAAAGTACAAAGTTGGTGAAAAAGAATATACCCCCCAAGAAATTGCAGCATTTGTATTACAAAAAATTAAAACTGACGCTGAGGGATACTTGGGACAACCCATTAAAAAAGCAGTAATAACTGTACCTGCCTACTTTTCAGATAGTCAAAGGACGGCAACACGAGATGCTGGCAGAATTGCAGGGTTAGAAGTTTTAAGAATTGTTGCAGAACCAACAGCTTCTGCTTTGGCCTATGGTCTAGAGAAGGACCAAGAAGAAACTATCTTGGTTTTCGACCTTGGTGGCGGTACCTTTGATGTTTCTGTCTTAGATTTAGACGAAGGTATTTTCGAGGTGAAAGCAACTGCAGGAAATAATAAACTGGGTGGTAAGGACTTTGATGAAAAGATCGTTGATTGGTTGATTGAAGAATTCAAGAAAGATGAAGGTATTGACCTTTCAAAGGATAGAATAGCCATGCAGAGGTTAAAAGATGCTGCAGAAGAGGCTAAAATTGCACTTTCAACCGTAATGCAGACTCAAATCAACCTTAATTATATTACAGCAGATGCTAGTGGTCCAAAACACCTTCAAAAAACCCTTTCAAGGGCTCAATTTGAAGATATGACCAGAGAACTCATAGATTCCACTGTAGGACCAATGAGAAGGGCAATAGAAGATTCTGGAAAGAAACTATCAGATATTGCAAAAGTCATTTTGGTCGGTGGTTCAACCAGAATTCCAGCAATACAAAAAGTCGTAAAGGAGGTCACAGGAAAAGATCCTTACAAAGGAATTGATCCAGACCTCGTAGTTGCTGAGGGTGCTGCGATTCAGGCAGGTGTTTTATCGGGTGAAGTAGATGATATTCTTCTTCTTGATGTCACACCATTAACACTAGGTGTTGAGACCCTGGGTGGTGTTATGACACCAATGATTGAAAGGAACACAACAATCCCAACCCGAAAATCCCAGGTATATAGCACTGCTGCAGATAACCAAACTGCTGTTGAAATCCATGTCTTACAAGGTGAAAGACCAAAAGCACGAGATAATATTTCTCTAGGGAAATTTAATCTGGTAGGAATCCCACCAGCTCCAAGAGGAATACCCCAAATTGAGGTGACCTTCGACATTGATAGTAACGGAATTGTTCACGTGACCGCAAAAGATTTAGCAACTGGGAATGAGCAGAAAATGGTTATAAACAGATCTCAGACATCCCTATCTGAAAAAGACATCGAACAGAAAATCAGAGAAGCTGAACAACATGCTGAGGAAGACAAAAAATTCAAGGAGCATGTGAAGATACGAAACGAGGCCGAAGGTTTGGTTTTCGGTATCAAGAAAGCTGTAACTGATGCAGGAGATAAATTAACTGAAGATGATAAAAAAGTAATCGATGAGAAGATTACTGCAGTTGATGAAGCACTCAAGTCAGATGATGAAACCAGAATTACTTCTGCAAAAACTGACCTTGAACAAACCTTCCAACAATTCGCTGCTAAGCTGTACCCTCAAGGTCAGCAGCAAGCCACCCCAGAAGGTAATTGGGGTGTAAACCCTGAGTCTGCTACTGGGTCAGCAAATGATACACAATCTTCAGCGAAAGACAGTGGATTTGTCGATGTAGATTACGAAGTGGAAGATAATAACTAAGCTTCCAATGCTAGGGGAAACAACCCCTAGCTTTAATTGTCTGGGAAAGGATGTAAATTTATGGCAAAAGAAGATTATTATAAAATTTTAGGAGTTTCAAAAAGCGCTTCACCAGACGAACTGAAGAAGGCGTTTAAGAAAAAAGCATTGGAGTATCACCCAGACAGATATAAGGGTGACAAGGCGGAGGCTGAGGAAAAATTCAAGGAGCTAAATGAGGCATATGCTGTCTTATCAGACCCTAAGCAGAGGGAGATCTATGACAGATTTGGACATGATGGGTTAGACCCACGTATTCATCAGCAAACATATGCAACTGATCCAATGGATTTCTTCTCCAGTATTTTTGGTGACCTCTTTGGTGGTGGATTTGGATTTGGTTCTTCAGGTTTTGGATCAAGAAGACCTCAAGGTCCCACCCGCGGGGAAGACGCCGTTCTCAATGTCAATATATCATTGGAAGAAGCATACAAGGGCACTTCAAAGAAAATAAAATTACCTTACAAAAGAGCATGTAAAGCATGTAATGGAAGTAGGGCAGCAGAAGGTAGTAAGCTTGTAACTTGTTCAACCTGTGGAGGTTCTGGAACTGTGGAAAGACAAACTAGACAGGGGATGTTTGTTCAGATCACTAGATCAGCTTGTAGTCAATGTGGTGGAACTGGAAAGGTTCCAGAGAAACCCTGCCCAGTTTGCAATGGATCAGGATTATCTAATGAACGTGAAACTATTTCTGTGAAGATACCCCCTGGGATAGATGAAGGACAACTTGTTAGAGTTCAAGGAAAGGGATACCCATCCAGCAATGGTGGGATGGCTGGAGATTTGATCCTTAGAATCCAGTTAAAGGAGCACTCTGTATTTACTCGACGAGGTTCGGATACATATATGGAATTAAAGGTACCTTTTGACATTTTAGCTCTGGGTGGCGAAGTAAACGTTCCAACCATTGGAACATTCGCAGAAGGTAAAGAGGTAAAATTAAAGGTTCCTTCAGGTTCTCAAGTAAATGATATTTTAAGAGTGAAAGGAAAAGGGTTTCCCGTAACTCCAAATTCCAAATCTAATGGTCATGCATTTTATGTTTTAAATGTTGAAGTTCCTAAAAAGCTGAGTAAAGCAGAAAAAGAAGCACTATTAATGTATAGACAAGCTCGAGGCTAATCTAAGTCCTTTAAATGATCTATTGAACCAAATAACTCATCATCTTTTCCAGAGTGATCTGGTGTTGGAGCTTCATTATTCTCCAAGTCGCCACCATTAAGTTGAACACCTTCAAGGTCATTGATTCTAACAAAAGGTTCGTTATAAATTTGGATTAATTTATCAAACTGTTGTTTTCTGCTCTTGAATGAAAGAGAGACCTTTTGAAGCAAGGTAGCTGAACCAGATTGAATAATGTCCAGTGTTTGATTAATTGATGTGTTAATTTGTAGCTCATTCAATTCGTTTAAAATTCGAAGATACAAATTGTTAAAGTTCTGGGCGATAAGTTCTGTTAAAGTGTCCACAATTCTGCTATCTGTTGATGACTCCTCAAGAGTCATCGTTCTCAGGATGTATTGAATTGATTGCAATTGCACTTCAAAAATTTGTGTTAGTTCTTGTATATATCCGTTTATTCTGTATTTCATTGCTCTTGTATCTAATGTCTCATCAGATGGGTTTTCAGAGACTTTAATCAATGATAGAAACTGTTTTATCATTCCTTGCAATTCTCTAATTTTTACATCTTCTATTTTATTTAGAGAATCTATACTTTTTTGATTTAGTTGTTGAACTTTTGATAAATTCTCTTGCATTACAGCAGCTGATTCCTCCAGATAACCTTTGGAGAGAATATCGACTAAATTGACGATTTGGGATTCTAGTGAGAATATGATTTCCTGTAAATTTGCTGAAGACGTTTTTCCCTTATTAGAGCTCTTGTTTCCAATTGCTTGCAGGGATGTTGCTAGCTTTTCATTTTCCTCTTTGATTTGATTGAAAAACGAGGATATATTTTCAAGTTGATTTGTAACTAGATATGATATCTGTTGCAAATCGATAGTGAGTTCGTTGGAGACAACTTCTTTTAGATTTTGCTTTCCTTCTATTGTTTGTCGTTTTGAGTTGGCTATTTCCTCCCTTATTTCACGCATAACCTCCTCTAGTGTGTTTTTAACAGACTGTTCTTTAGTTTCAGGAGAAAATATACTGTTTAAAGAAACAGAGTCAAAAGAATTCATTTCAGGGTCTACGGATGATTTTGGAATAATGTAATAGTCTTGTTCAAACTTTGCAATCTGATCATCAGAAATCTGAAGGTAAGTTTTATCATCTTCTAATCCAAGTGTCGAATTTTTTATTGCTTCTGCTTTTGAATCTAAGTTAAATTCAATGTTTTCTAGGACCTCCTTTTCCACGTTTGTAAGAATTTCAATAAAGGAAATTATTTGACCTGAAAGGTTATTCTCAAGTGAAGAGGTTATATCTTTTAATTTTCTGCTAATTTGAGACATTTCTGCTGTGAAATCCTCAATATGCTTGTTAAACTCTGTTAGGGCGACCTCAGCATCCTGGTCTTCTCCACGCTCAAATGACCCTCCATCACCTGAGGATTGAATTTCCCTCTCCAACCCGCTTAGAGTTTCATTGAAGTATGTCTTTATCTCATTAATAAATCCTTTTCGAAATTCAAGAAATTCCATTTTCTGTTTCTCTTCAATTTCAATTACCATGGAATTAGTATTTTGATTTATTTTTTTTATTTCTAACTCAGAGATTCTGACATCAGATTTAAATCTGTCAACATATAGATCATATAAATTATTTAATTTCCCAACTAATGACGGGGATGATTGACTTCCTTCTTTTAAATTTGCGAGCTTTTGATTTATCTCTTTGCCGAGAATTGATCCAAATTCTGCTAGTGAAACCCGAATTGAAGTTTGGAGGTCTTTAAGTTGAGTTGAGAGCATTTCATTCATTTCATCCTCTTTTGGACTTATAAATGAGTTTAGGTTTTTACTATGTTCCTCTATCCCAGATGAAAGCTTACCCTGAACTTCTCGCAACTCTTTTTCAAAATTTATTTTCATGTCTCCAAATTGAGTTATATGGACGTTTTGAAACTCTCGTAACACTTTTTCTAGTAGAATCAGGAACTCAGTGATTGTAAATTCCACAATTTTATCTGTTTCTCCAAGCAATGATGCATCAAGATAATGTTGAATGTCTTCAAGAATCAACTGGATTAGACCAGTAAATGGAGGTACGGTGATGGTAGATTTTTCAGACTGCTCAATGAGATGAAGTAATCTTAAGGCTCTTAATTGAGATAACCTTTCATCCTCACTCCCTTCAAAAGCAGTTATTGCCTCTTCCAACTTCATAGAACCCGAAAGGTTTGGAAACAATTGTAAATATTTATCGAAAGTCTCACTAGATGAGATTAATTCATAAATTGTTGAGGGTAAATCAACCATTAATAATTATTTCTAGCGGTTCTATTTATGTACTTCTAATTTTGTCTCAGAAAAAATTCAGAATCTAGCCCTTCTTTTCAAGAAGAGTTACCCCAATTTTATAAAAGGCGTTTTCTACATTTTCACCAGTTAGAGCTGAAGTTTCGATATAATCAATACAGTTTAGCGCCTTTGCCTTTTCTACACCTTCTTCGTATTCTACCTCTCGTAGGTCTGATAAATCATTTTTGTTTCCAACCAGAATGTAAATTGAATTAGGAGACTCGTTCCTGGCTTCTTTGATCCAATTTTCTACATTATCAAATGTTTGTCTTCTTGTGAGGTCGAAGGTGATTAATCCACCTCTTGCTCCTCTAAAGAACATTCCTCTCATGGCTTTAAATCTCTCTTGTCCAGCTATATCCCATAAACTGTAGCAGACCTTGACGTCGTTAATAGTTTCATATCTGCTGTATGGCTCCATCCCTATGGTCATAAGATATGCTTTTTGAAATTTACCATGAACAAATCGCTGTACCAATGCAGTTTTACCAACTGCCCCATCACCAAGTAACAGGATCTTGAAGGTGTATGAGTAACTTTGTGACATCCTATAAACTCCTTAAAACTTTTATCTGAGTCATTCTTTTTAATCTAATCGATTTAAAGGTAGATTAGATTAGGATACTCCTCCATTTTTTCTCTTCTTAATTATGTATAATATGTCCATACACCCTATCTTCTCTGAAGCTTAGTTTAGCGAAACCGATTCTTTCAAGCTGAACAATCTCATCGTCTTTTAGAGAGGAAATATTATCTTCAAAATATATTTCAATTTGTTTAAGACTGTCTTCTTGAAGATTTCCATTCTTGTCAATTAATGGTTCAGGTACAAGTATTTCTCCTTTGAAATTTTTTTCTGGAACCCATTGGATTTTAGGCATCCTCGTATTGATTGATTGGTCATCTGAAATTTTAACTTGAATTACTGACTTAGTTATCTTTGATACTGTAACATTCGCTAGATCCTTCAATCTAAAGGTGTTTCCAAGCTTGAGCAGTTTGTCATCCTCAACATCTATGAAAAGATTAGGCGTAGCTAAAATTGTTCTTTTACCCAATTTATCATTTTCTTGATTGTAATCCAAAATGAGTTTCTTTGATTGAAATTCAATTATGTGAATCTTAGTAGGTTTTCGAACTGCAAAAAAATGTCTTGATTTTGGACTCAAGATAGTTCTATTAAAATTTACTATGTCAGACCATAAAATATTTGTTTGCTTGGGTGTTGTTCCTTTTTCTCTGATCAATGGCTCTAGAATATCTGGGCTGATTCCCCTTCTTTTCAAACCTGCGATAGTCACGAGACGAATATCATCCCAGCCATCGACAACCTTATTCTCAACCAATTCTCTGATTTCTCTTCCCTTGGTAGGACTGCCAATGATGTTATAACGACCATAACTAAAAAACTCTGGAATTGGGCCTCCCAATAAATTAATAATCTGGGATTGGAGCTCTTGTCGCATGGTTCCAAACTCTCCACTTCTAATGACATGGGTAGTTTTAAGTTTATGATCCATGTAAGACGATTCAAAGTCATACAATGGCCAAAGAAAATATGATTTCTCCAATGCTGGGTGACTGGCATGTATAATTCTGAACATTACTGGATCACGCATCACTTGATTTTCAGAATCCATTTTTCCAAACATTCTAATAACTAGGCTGTTTTCAGGATACTTTCCTTTTACCATATCTTCAAACTGATTTAGCTGACTTTGAACCATTTCTTCAGGACATGTACAACGGATTCCAAGGTCTCTCTGTTCTTTCATTTTGTCTTTAGAACAGGAACAGACATAAAATTTTTGAGTCTTCAATAATGACCTTGCTACTTCATACATGTCATCAAGGAAAAGAGAGGCTCTTACCTCTTCCTTCCAAGCTGATTTTGCCCAATTAAGACCTTCCTTAATTGCATCATAATATTCAAGCTTGACTTTGGTTGGATTGGTGTCATCAAACCTCAGGTTTACTTCACCCTGATATTTTGTTGCATACATCGAATTTATCTTATAATGTATTGCATGGCCTAAATGAGGGAATTTAGATGGGTCAGGGGCATATCTAGCCCGAAAATCCCCAGTCTTTACATTATTAAGCTCAACTAAATTTTCTTTTCTCTCTTTCGATTTGATTTTAGATTCCTCTTTCCTGGATTTGTCACGATTAAGTGCTAGGGGATCTAACTTTTCAAGTAAAGATTCAATTTCTTCAATTGATTTTGGAAATTCGGTCTTGGTAATTTTTATAGCGATGTTCATTATGTCTTTGGTTTGACTCTTCAATTCTGGAAATCTTGGAAGTAGCTTCCCCAGAATTGATTTTGGGTTAGGTGAGCCATTAAAGCTCTTTGCATTGATTAATAGTTCAACACGTATCTCTTTCTCTAAATCTTTTTGATTCAACAAATTTGTGTACATTTTCTACTTTTAATATTCAGGTTATTTACCTGATTTTATTGCTTAAAATTCTGATTTAATATGATCAATGAGTTTGCTTTGTAAAGATGGATGAATAAAGAGATTAACACTGTTGTGAATAAAATCCAAAATAGAGAATAAAAATTTGGGATATTCATCCCTAAAAGAGAGACTATTCCAAAATAAACAAAGAGGAGGTAAACAGCTATTAATCTTCCAGAATATTCCATGAAATTATGAAATGCTGGTTCCATCTTGAATGTGGCAAGCTTGGCATTTACATATGTAATGGTGAAGCCTAGGATTAATGTTCCTAACAACATCCCAATTATTAACACCGGTTGATTTGCCAAAAAGGCTGAGAGTGTCAAACCAAGGAAAATAAGAGTCTCCATCACTCGATGAACACTGGCTATAAGAAATTCATTTTCAGGAGTCTTAGAATCTGTGATTTTTGTTCGAACCACAAGTTCTAGTAACACTATCAAACTTAAATCTGAGAAAGTACCCCAGAAGTTGTTCGTATACATTAGAATGACGAAACCAAAGCCTAAAACAACCTCCAAAGTCAATAAAATTCCTAAAATCTTATTTGAAATTTTCAAAAATATTGGGTTACTTTCCACAATCAATAATTTTTGACAATCAGATGAAATTAAAACCTGTTGATTATAACGAACATATCTTATCCACTTGATCAAATGTGGAAATTCATTAGTAATAAAATGAAAGTATTAATATTAAGTTAAAGGATAGAGACCTATGCCTACAAGAGAACAACTTAGGAAACAGGGCATCAAAAGATTGAGAAAGAAAGAACTCGAAAATTCTATGAATGATAAAGAAGAATCTCAGGACTCGAAGAAAGAGAAGGGAAACTTAACTTACACAATAATCGGTGTATTTTACCTCGCTATGAGTGTAGGGTCAGTTTACTTTGGTGTGTATGCGAATAATATATTTTTAGGAGGGCTTTTTTCAATAATATTGGGTTATTTCGGTTTAAGATATCTATTTAAGAAAAATTGATTGATTTTAAATGCAAATTAGAATTAAAGATTGTTTAAATAATTTAATTATACGTCTTTAGCCATTAAGGTTTTTCTGTCATTTGATTGAGCTCTCTTAATAGCGTCATCGAGAACAGCCTTTAGAGCTGATTCAATTTGCTCAAGTGAGTCTCCACCAGTGTTTAAACCGGCGTCCTTAATGTATTTGCGAACTTTGGATTGTACGAGTAATTCTACTGCCATTGTTATCACCTTGTTCAGGACACTGAATCTCAACGAGAGAAAGCATCATGAACATATAATCATTGTACTCTTAGTTTTTAAATGTTTCGTGAGTTCTGATAAGAAAAGTTTGATTAGAACGATTGAAATTCAATTTCACGAAGAGCGATCCTAAGAATTATTAGTTTTTGGCAAATATTTGGATAAAAAATTTAAATATTTATAAAATACCACTCATATGATCCAAAATTATATAATTTTATAGACATGGTTTGAAGCTTTAATAACGCAACAGAAAGAGTGCTGAACAAATTTTAGAGGTAGAACCACCAAAAAAGGCGCCTACAAGAGTTATGCATTCAAAGCTTCAATTCAAGGACTAGAACCGTTGTAATTCAATATGAGCAAACCTTACAGTTCAAAAGTGTCCGATATTTCAGTGAAAAAGTGAGTGGATAGATTCTGTTCTATTGTATGAAAAATTTTACTTACTCGTTTCTCCATAGCTCAATTGCTAATAATTTACCTTCTTTCAAATAAAAACGAGGATGATAGTTAGAAACTTCAAATACCCCTTCTTTAGGTGATTCTATTGGTTTGTACTCTGTTTTAGATTTTGAATTTTCTACAGCGTAAATTTTTCCCGAGGCAACTACGTAATCTCTTTTCTTCCCCTTTACATCTTCTAATTCAGTTAGATGTTTTAAGACCTCATCAAAGTCTATTCCTTCCGGTATTGGACTCTCTTCTCTTGTGATACTCACCTCTTTATTTTTTGAAGCAACGGGTACTCCTAATGTTGATTTTTGTTCTTTAATAACGAGAGGAAGATCATAATTATTTTTAATATCAGCAATATGACCTTTTAATGCTTTTTCAAAGTCATTATATACTTCATCTAGTTGGACATTTAAATTCTGAAACCCGGTTTCTCTCATTATTCTGCTTGCCTCTTTTGCAGCTACAAATCGTTTTCTTACAGAAGAGTTCTGTCCACTCCAAATGTATGATCTTTTTTGTCTGTAATCTAGGAGGATATAAACCCCTTCTTCAGAAAGGTCAGCAGATTTAGATTCACTCATTTCACCTGATTCCAAGATTTCTATAAGCATATCACTATTTTAGACTTAATGGTTTATTTAGGTTTTCACAAGAAACTTCAGTATAATACTTAAAAGTATCAGTTAAATTGTCTTAAGTATTGAATTACCTAATTTTTCTTTGAAATAAAAAGCACTTACAATTTTGAAGTTCCATAAAGATTTAAAGGCAGTAAATCATTATTCAGTTATAAATGTCGTTCGACAACACCATTAGAGTAAAAACTGTTTTACTTGGGGACGGCCGAGTTGGTAAAACGAGTTTGGCAGTTAGATATGCACAAAATCGCTTTGCCAAAAATTACAAACCCAGTCTTGGCGTGGACTTTCTGATGAAACGGGTACGTATAGATGACAAGGATATCAAGATCCTGGTGTTCGATACGGCGGGTCAACCCACTATAAAAGCCCTTAGAACAAAATATTATACTAAGGCTAATGGTGCTGTTGTAGTCTACGATGTCACACGACGTGAGACATTCAATAATATTCCAAAGTGGTTAAAAGAAGTAAAGGACGAGGTTGGGGAAATCTATACAATCGTTGTCGGGAATAAGACAGACCTTAAGGATGAGAGACAAGTAAGCAGAGAGGAAGCAGAAGAATTTGTTAAAGAAATTGGTGCAGATTATTTTGAGACATCAGCCCTTAGCGGAGAGAATGTTGTAGACTTGTTTGAATCCTTTATTTACTATGTATTGGATTTGCTTAATTGACATAATACCCCAGTATTCACTTTCTATTTATAAAATCGAATACAAGTGAGTGTACTAGGAGAACAAGGTCAATCAATGCTTCAAGAGGAATCAATTAATGAATCCAGTCAAATCAAATCTTTCTCAATATTATTCTCCAAATTAATTACAATATTTCAATTCTGTGTTTTCATTTTTTCATTTATATTTTTTAGTTCGGTCGATTCTACATCTACAACATTTCTCTTCTTATGGATGATGTACTTCGTATCAATAACTGTAATTTTGGTTCTAAATTTAGTGAAAGCCAAGTCTATAATTGAACATTTTGTAGATCGAAGTTTAAAGTTTAAAAGAAACATAATTCTATCCACCCTAATTCAAGAGCTAGTTGGTTTGATATTTCTTTATTTCGTTATTATTT
Source organism: Candidatus Heimdallarchaeota archaeon (assembly GCA_030149205.1). GTDB lineage: Archaea > Asgardarchaeota > Heimdallarchaeia > Heimdallarchaeales > Kariarchaeaceae > WAKA01. The sequence continues at coordinate 113,968 of JASBSB010000001.1, forward strand.
CACTTCACCTGGCATTAGTAAACAAGATCATCATTAGCTTTTATGGAACAAAATTAAATATATCAAGCATATTTCTTGTAATTTTATTGGCTGGTGCTCTAAGATATCTTTTTTTTCTACATCCATATTTTTCTATGATAACAGGTTCTGTGGTTTTACATAAAGATATCAGAGTTGAAAAGTTAAATGTTTACAAATACAAATCAGTCCAAATGTTTGGAATAGTACCATTACTAGTGTTAGCATTCCCAATAATTGATCACAATCCCTTCACCAAAAGTTACTCAATTTTACATCTTTTTTTAATTCTCATCTCAGGAATTTCAATGCTTGGTCAGATGATATTAGAGAACAAGTATTATCAATCACTCTTAAAAGACCTATCAGTTCAAGTAAAAAATAATGCGCCTAGACCAGTTCTCCCCTCCTTGAGTGAAAACAGTTTCCCCTTGTTAAACACATTAGGGATTAGTCAACTGGGAAGTGGATTGAGAAAGTCAAATCAAACTAGACCAACAATAAAAACCATCAGACCAACATTCGCTCAGAGACCTTTAGAATTCTTTCAGAGTTTTAGCACCTCAGCAAACAGAGATGAATCAATTCCTGAAAATCCAAATTATGTTTCACAGCCTAGGGTGGTCAAGGAATTAGAACATGTTAAGAAAACTATAATCGATAAGATTGCAGCGAAGATATTAAATGAGAGAGAAAATCCTCTGAAAATGAAAAAAGATTTAGGATACAGTAGTTTTTTTGATACAGATCCTTTAATTAAAACTGAAAGTTTTGACAGTTTAAATCAGGTATTTTGTGTTGAATGTGGTTCAAAGTTACCGACGGAATATAGTTTTTGTAATATCTGTGGGAACCAACTTAAACTCTAGGTAACCTTTTGAATTTCTAAATTTCGCTAAGTCAATATTTTAGCTGAACCTTTTTTAAGAGGATATATTTTATTCATTAGGATGTCCCTATCCGAATTAACAGCAGTTCTTTTTAGCGGTGGGAAAGGATCTCGTTTATTTCCAATTTCCGAATTTTATCAAAAGGTGATGATGCCAATTGGTAGGAAAGGAATACCTCTTCTTGAAATAGTAATCTATCATCTCAAATACTACGGAATCTCAAACTTCATTATTTTGTTAGGATACAGAGGAAATTTAATCAAACGGTATTTTGGAGATGGCTCTAGACTTGGTGTGAACATAAAATATTCTACAGACCCCGAACATATGAAGGGAACAGGTGGAGCTTTACTTAACGCAAAAGAATTGTGTGAAACAAAGTATTATTTGATTTATTTCACAGATATCTTGACATCCTTGAACCTTGAACACTTCTTTGAGTTTCATCAGGGACACAACAAAATAGGATCCATTTGGGTTGACCCAAATTGGATGGAGGGACCAATAACGGTTTCATACAACAGTGAAGGTGTTGCATCTTCACTGAGCTCCGCGGTCGATAAATTAGATTCGGTAAATACTGAACTTGTAAACACCGGAATATCAATCTTGGATAGAAAGGTATTTCGAGTTTTAGAAGATGTGTTTACTGAAAAACAAGAATTAGATCTTAATACTAATCTCAATGTCCCCTCGGGGGATCAAACTTTAAGTATTGATTTATCCAGTGAAGTTTTTTCAAGATTGGTTGATCAAAAAGAAATAAAGGCATATATTACAGATGAATGGTGGTTGGATATTGGAAGCTTATCAAGATTAAATTCTGTATCACAGACATTGCTATCACATCAACTCTCACATCTAACATTGGAGGTTGACCTCGAAAGATGAGGCAATTAATTTTAATGTTCCCAGAGAGAGATGGATTGATACCAGTCAGCGAATATTTACATCCAGCTCTATGGGTTGTGGGAGAGAAAACCCAACAGGAGAAAAAAAATTATAGTAATTTTTCAATGCTTGAGTTATTGTATGCCGAATTTAATGCAAATAAATTAAACAGGATAAACATTATTGGAGATCACTCTATAGAACAATTACAGACATGGGTAAATCAGATCTCAAATGAATATAACATCAAAACAACCCTTCAAATCCTACATGAAAAGTATAGTGCGGAACAACTAATTAATCTGGAAGATGAAGACTTGATTATATACCCAGGTCATATTCTTACAAATGCAAATCTTTCAGACTTTGTCAACTTTGATCTTTCACACAACGGACTAGGGACACTATTAGTAATGAGAGGAGTGAAATATAGGGTTGGTATAACAGAAATCGAAAAGGGAACTCAGGACGTGTTAAGATTCCGTGAGAAACCCTTTATTCATGATAAGTTAGCCTACACCAGTATATTTACATTGAAGAAAGGATGGAAAAAATATCTAATTCAGTTCTTAAGTCAAGTTTGGGATCCAACCACAACAAAATCTATCTTAAGAAAACATGGGTATAAGTCTTCATTACACCTCTTCGTAAAATTTTTGATAAAAAATGGGGACATGAAAATTTATGAGATGGAGTCAACTAAGACTGTACCTTGGTTCAAAGATTTATCTCAACTTGAAACTTGGATGAAATTGAATACTGATGAAATATATGATAATTTAAAAAGTGTGTTAGAACAGTATTAAGTTAGATCTCTAAGCCATATCTATGTAGACCGTCTTTTTCTTCTTTTAGGTTTGGTTTTTCTTTGGGTTGCTTGAGAGGTACTTGAAGGGGTTTCTCCACCTTCAAAGGCTTCACGGGATGTCACTGCTTTGCCCCTTTTAATCATTGATTCAATCTCAATTTCAGAGATTATAAGCTCCTCAGATTTTCTGGAAATATTTAGTAATTTAATTAGCAAGAGAGATACACCTAAAATTAAAAACACTAAAGGAACAAATACAAGAAGCAATCCTTCAGGTTGATTGAACTCTATTGACTGTGTTATAGTTTTAGGAAAATTGATGTTTTGGTAGAAGAGCTTTGGATTTAATACTAACCAAGAAAGAAGTAATATTGCTGAGATTCGCAAAATTGAGGAAAGTGAAATGTAAAACAAAATGTAAAGGGGGTTAAATGTTTTTGCCGTCGTTCCTCCTAGTTTTTGGTTCAATTTCTGATCGTGTCTTAACAATCCTTCGTAATATCTTTGCAATCTTCCTGTTAGTTTAGCTTTTTCACCTCCAGGTCTACTAAAGAGTGAGGACTGTGTGTTTTCTAAGAGGAACAAAAGGGCCTCTCCCCCAAACTTTTTGGCTGATGTGGAACCTGATCCACCAGCACTCATTGAGATAGCGTCCCCAGAAACTTGCTCTTCTTGACTTGTTTGTACTTTACGATCAACAATTTTTCCAGACTCATCAAACTCAGTTACTCCAAGTTTAAATTTAGATAACTCTTCTAATTGTTTGGCAACTCTATTTTGTCGTTCCAAATTAGGGTTCACAAGGGAAGCAAGGTAACTGGTTTGAAATGCGAATTCAAGGAAAAGGTAGGAAACAAAACCGATTTGGAAATAGGAAGACCCTAGGAGCGTAAATACGGTTGAACTATTAAAAGATAAAGGAATTACCCTTTGCATAAAAAGTGCATAGGTTAAAGCAATCTGAGTTGAGAGAAATGTAGATATTGCTTGTGAAAGATTTCCTTTAATTACAAAATTGATTCCGGTTATTAGAGCTAAAAAGAGGAAAAATAAGATCATCCCATTTACAATAATTGGTTCATAAATATCTCGTTGAGGTTTATTCAAAAGATAAACCAGAGGATGCAATGCATCTGCACCAGAGCCAAGATAAGAGGTTGTATTTAACCCTATTATACTTAGGTTTAAGCTCTGAAATAATACCTTTTCCACAAATGCCCTAGTTATATAAGTTAATTCTGTTGACAGAGCGTTAGAAGAAATATTAATTAGCGGAATGAAAGAAATTAGAATTGCTAATCCAGTAGCAACATAGGTAAACAGTGCAAGTAATACACTGAAGATCAAGAGGAAAATAAAATAAATAAAACCAAATAAGTTGTTCAAATTTTTAACTTCGGGAGTTACAACACCCCAAATCTGCAGAAAGAGTACTAATAGCATAATTGATCCAAAGCTTCGGATAATAATCTGTGAGGATCTAATTTTAAGTCTCTCGACTCGAAAAATATCTGCTGCTCTCTGAATTTGACTAGAAATACTCATCTTCACACCGCTTAAACAGGAACAGTAGTGGATTTCATTATATCTTCAATTACTACCTGCCCACTGGTGCCCTCAAGTTCAGTTTCAGCCTTTAGCTGAAGTCTATGATGTATGGTTGATACCATAACACGTTTACAGTCATCAGGTATAACATAATTTCTACCTTGTAATGCAGCAAACGCTTTAGAATGACTCATGAGTGCAATTGATGCACGTGGTGAGCATCCCAAAACTAACCTGGGATCAGTTCGAGTTTTGACAACAACATTTCTCATATATTGCATAACCTCATCAGAGATATAGATATCGTTTTTTACAACATCTATCATTCTGTTAATAGTTTGACCAGTCGTCACCCTCCTTACTTTGAGTTTGGTACCCTCATGTTTCAACCTGATTATGTCTAGCTCTTCATCTGAAGAGGGCAGGGTTAGAACAAGTTTCATACCAAATCGATCTACCTGAGCCTCAGGAAGTGGATATGTCCCCTCTTGCTCAATTGGGTTCTGAGTAGCAATTACAATAAAAGGTCGATCAAGTTTGTAAGTTGTACCTTCTATAGATACCTGTTTTTCTGCCATTGCCTCTAACAACGCTGCTTGTGTTTTTGGTGGGCTTCTATTAATTTCATCTGCAAGTAATAGATTGGAGAAGATGGGGCCACGTCGTAATTTAAATGTCGCTGTTTTGGGGTCAAAGATATTAGTTCCTAATACATCAGATGGAAGTAAATCGGGTGTAAATTGCGCTCTATTAAACTCTAAGCCAATTGCACTTGCAAAGGCATTGGTAATATGTGTTTTTGCGATACCAGGTACTCCTTCTAACAAGATATGCCCTTCACCGAGCAAAACAATCATAATATCTTCAAGCACATCTGCTTTTCCAATTACCACCTTTTTTACCTCTCTAAAACATTCATCCCAGATATTTTTTATATCCTGTGGGAGCATTGTTGTGTCTTTAGAAGTTTTTGGGGTAGGTTCTTCTGATTTTTTGTCTGCCATAGCTTCACCAATTATGTTTATACAAATTGTTTCTGATGTTGAGATAAAAAAAGGTTCCTTATCAAAATTTGAGATAAGACTTTTTTTTTAAACATTGTTTAACAATAATCAAAGGTTTTATTTCACCCTATATTTTTCATCTTTGAAAATTCGGTCATAACATTTGCTAACATATCATCTGGGCCAACACTAATAGAGAGTACGTCAAATCCTCTGAGTTTCTTAAAAAGTTCAGTTCTTCTTGCGATTAAGGACTCCTGAATCGCCTCACCAATAATTCGATCTGTTGGTGTTAGATCTGCTAATTTTGACTCAAACCACGGACCGAATGGAGATATAATTGTTACTCGGTGCTTGTGTGCCCTAAGCTTCTTCATTGATTCTAGCAGATCTTCTGAAGGATATTCAAGATCTGTAAAAAGGACTATATAACTTGCTTTGTTTAATCTAGGGACAAGGTATTCAGTTGCACCTAACACATCCGGAGAGTTTTGAGGATTAATGTTTGCAAGAGCTTCAAGAAATTGGAACATGAATGATTGAGATGATTTAGGTTCCATCCATGTTCTAGGTTCTTTATCAAACACAAATAACCCAACAGTATCTTTTTTCTCCTGAGCAAGGTAGGCCATTAGCACCGCACTTCGAATTGAATATTCAAGTTTTGTGTTTCTTGGTAGACCTGCACCCATCGAACTGCTAGCATCAACCATGAGTATCACCCGAATGTTTTGTTCAGACTCGAACTCACGAACCAACATTTTTTCTCCTCCACTTTTTGCAACTGAAGGCCAATGAATAAATTTCATGGGGTCTCCTGGTTGATAGGTTCTGATACCGAAGAAATCAGTCCCAGATCCTTTAATTCTTGTTTTATGTGCACCAAAGAGAACTCCAAGTTGTCTCTTTGATCCCAACATCTCTAATTTCTTAATGTCCTCGTATGATGGGTAGACTGTAAGTTCTGTTAGTTCAGCCAAAATAGCCTCAGTCGAAAAAAAGCCTTGCCTATCGTGTATAATAACTTTCGTTGGGCCAATTAAAAATTTACCTCGAATTGGTAATCGAACAATGTAAGCAAACACTATCGATTGTTTACCTGCAAGTTGTGTAACAAGAAAATTCTCACCTAACACCAGATCAAAAACCTCTGGATACGCATCATAGATCTCCAGTTGGGGAATCTGGTTAAACGATTTGTTCTTCACTAAGACCTCGATCAAAAGGTAATCCCCAGCAAAGGCTTTTTCTTTTGCTACACGTCTAACAATCTTAATGCTTTTGTAATCCGCTCCAGTTGCAAACAAAGGAAAGCTTATGACAACAGAAAAGATTAGCATGGTACCCAATAAAATGAAAAAGTAAATACTTGATGAAGGAATAAAGAAAAGTTTATTGAAAATCAGCCTTAGAAAAAACTCGCCAATCGTGGATCCTAAGACCTGTCCCATCCCATCAATACCATTTGTCCCTAAGATCCGGGAGTTGCTTGGGTACATATTTTTTAAACTTTGATCACTCACAGCCCCTTGTGCAAGTTGTACAAGAAATGTGTTAGAAAAAATGGAAATTGCGATGTAACCTGCAATTGCAATTCCAATTGAAATGAAGATAAGTCCTAAAAATACAATTTGACCTCCTCGTTTCGTGAAAATCGTCATAACTTATCAATGTTCAAATAGCTCACACTTAAAACTAGCTAATTTAATTTGAATTAAATTTGAGTTTGAAGACAGTTATTATGCATGAAAAAGGTCAGTTTAGAGAATTGGGTAATTTTTAATATTATCGGGATTATTCTGGGAATAACTATGTGATAATTCTCGAGGTAAACTAGATTTTCCATTCGGGTCTATAGAGATTGAATCTTAATGGAGGAAAAATTATTTTGTCTTGAAAGAAATTATGTTAAAGAAAGCATCTTTCAATACAAGCAGACTTAAAGCTGGCTGGGATGTAATTTAATATTTCAATATGTGACAGATCAAAGAAAAGATCGTGTGCGGGAAGTGATTTTATAGTGAAAACTGTGAAACGTTGTCTATGGCCAAAAATTTTCATAGAATAACATTCATCTTTATCATTTTGTCAACTTTAACGTTACTATTGCTTGAAACATTTAAAAACCTCAATGAGATTGGTAAATCCTCTTTAGTGAGTTGAGTTAGTTCATTAAAAGAGAGGTCTAAACACCTGAGATTGTTTAAATTTCTAAAATCTACTGTTTTAATATTATTCCCTTTCAACTTTAAGTGAGACAAATTAGGGAAAATTTGTGTTAATGTGTCTAATTCTTCCAACTGATTCCACGATAGGTCCAACTTCCTCACTCTCGGAAAAATAACTTTACTAGGGTTGCTGAGTTCTCCTATAAAGTTTTCAGAGAGGTCAAGCTGTCTTAATTCAACAAATTTTTTTAGAAAATTGAATAAGATCGCTGTAGAATGGTTTCTCAGTCCTGAAACCTTGAGACTATATATAGACTTTGAATTTAATGGCGGTTTCGAATCAATGTAATAATCAAAATTAATTTGCAATTTTTTTGTTTGTGAAAGATTTTTGGGAATTTCTAGAACTGATGAGTTAAGAACTAATTCCCTAAGATTTGGCAACGATGCAAGTTCGTTGGGTAAATAAGTCAGATTTCTCTCGACAGAGATCTTAGAGATAGGTGTTGATAAATATTTTTTATACTTTTCATCTATTATTAGTTGTTTGGGAAGATGGAATACATCCCCTAATTTCCGACTTTTAACTTCTCCAGAGATCCTGAGCTCTGACAAAACTGTCTCAAGAATCTCCTTCTCTGTCTTCATTTTATTAAATTGGGGGAATTATTATAATACTTTTATGGTCAATGAAGTAAATAAATAGAAAATAGCTCCGAAGGGACTTTCATTCATGAGAATTTTGAACCCTTGTCGACTGATACCTCTTAAAATCCAGAGTCAATCATGCTTGGCCACTACACCACGGAGCTAATTGGGACTTGTCCCGAACCTAGACCCTGTGATTTTTTAATAAAATGTTTCGATAGAACAAGCCCCTGTTCAAATAGAAACAACCCATTTTTGACATTACCATTCAACAAAAACTGGCAGACCAGTTTGAATTGATTTTTTGCAGGCTTCTACAAATTTTAATGTGATAACTCCGTTGTCTTCAGAGACAAGAGGGATTCCATTTTCATCTAGAATTGAATTAAGATTAAAATGTTCTTCGAGTAAAGGTTCACCGTACACTTTGATCGATGAGCCTGGACCATGTGGAACAATTACAGAAGTACTGTTCCCTTCAACCTGTCCTAATCCCCTCACTTCAATTGTCTGTGAAACTAAATCAACAAATAAGGTGGCTTTTTCCATCTCAATAACAATTTTCCTTTCCCTTCCTGCAAATTCTCTAGAGAGATTTAAAGTCCCAAAAATATTTTTTCCCGAGCTAAAGACTATCTCAACAGAATTTAATGAGCCTTCCCTCTCAATGCCTGCGCAATAAACCTTAACTGGCGATGAAATCAAACGTGAAATAATATCAAAATCATGAACTCCTAAATCCTCTAGTACTCCTGCAAGAGAACCCAGCCTTTTGGTTGCAACTGCTCCTTTCCTTTGAACGTGAAACGAACGAATCTCGCCATATGTTTTATCTTCAATGAGCTGGAGAAATCTTGTCACAACAGGGTTATACACCTCAATATGTCCAATAAGACATTTAACTCCTCTTTCCTTCACCTTGGATACAACTTCCTGAGCTTCTTGAACTGATAATGCCATTGGTTTTTCCAAGAGGACTGCTTTTAAATTTGGAAATGTACTCAAAGACTCTTCCAAGACCGTATAATGATATTGTGTGGGTACTGCAATTACTACTGATTCAATCTGTTCAGGGTAAGGAACTTCAGACAGGTTAGCAAAGACGTTTTCCGAAATCTCTTTTGCTTTTGTCGCGTTACCTTCAAAAGGTTCAACAATTGCGGTTAGATTTCCTAATCGATTGAGGATTCGTCCATGAAATTTGCCCATGTTCCCATACCCAATTAGAACAATTTTATGGGGCATGATGTAACTTGTTTTGGTTCCTTTATTAATCCCATGAATATTAACAGGGAATTTCAGCCATTAATCTTTTTCAACTATGTAACTTAGAAATTTCTTAAATTCTGCTTGGCTAGAATCAGTTTATCATGAAGGTAGAGAGACCTCTTCTCGGAATCTATCAGGATAGAAGATTTTATAGTCGCACTCTCTACCTCGGGTTGCTCTCAGTTTATTTCTCAATGATGTTGATTTTCAATTATTACATTATTAGATCTCTCGGGATTATTGTTACCTTAGAAGGAACCTCATTATTCGTCAACTTGGTCATGATCTTTGTCGAAGTTGCAACTGGGAATTATTTTCTCTTTTTACTTTGGATCTATGCCAAACAGTTTGATCCAGTTATAGGCTTTAAAAGGGGATATCATAACCGACTGATAGTTAATACAACAGAGATTAATGAAAAAAAGGAACCTTCAATCACAATTATAATACCACTTTATAGAGAACCTTTCCCAATTGTGAAACGAACCATTGATGCCACATTTGATGTAGTTTATCCAAAATCAAAATTAAAGGTGATGGTGATCGAAGACTCCCCCAAAGACCCTTCAATCGCAAATTACTGTAACACCCAAAAAATAGAATACCATAAAAGAACAGAGAGAACTGGGTTTAAAGCAGGAGCAATTAATGTTGCATTAACTAAGACTTCTGATGAGTTTGTGTTTTTCCTTGATGCTGACCACATAATTGAACCTTATGCTTTAATTAATTCACTCAATGGTTTGACTGAGAAATCAATAGCAGTTCAACTTAGGATCGATTTTGTTAATATGCACACCTTTCTTACAAAAATGGGGGCATTTCTTCAGTTGCAATTTTACTCTTTGTTTCAAAGGGGAAGAGCGAATACCGGTAGCGCTATTTTTGCAGGGGGTTCATGTTTGTTTGACCGTAAAAAGCTATTGAAAGAAGGAGGTATGAACCCATTGACTATAGCCGATGACACGGATACAAGTGTTATTCTAATTGGGAGGGGACATCGAATTGAATATATTGATGTAATAGGTAGTTGGGCACTTGTACCTTGGGATCCATTATCCTTAATACGACAACTCTGGCGTTGGATGACTGGTGTAACTAGAAGTGCACGTGCAAGGACATTTCAGCTTATTAAATCAAATGCACCATTTTACGTAAAGCTTGACCTCTCCTTTGCCCTTTTGTTCCCAACCATTGGAGTAATTTCCTGGTTAAGTAGCATCCTACTTGGGTACATTGTGTATTTTCATGTTGATCTTCCAAGATACTCAGCTGTGTTAACAATCATTGGATTTCAACTTCCAATAACCTCTCTGATTTTAGCAGCTTTGGGAAGTATCCCCCTGGTATCTGGATTAGGTGCACTGTTAAGAGATGATAAAACTATTATTTATGTGAGACGAGGAAACATTTCAAAATTTACCAACATAGTTGTTTATTACATGTTAGTAGCAGCAGGTCAACCCCTCCTAATTGGAGCTGTCCTTAAAGGATGGTTTGGATCTAAAGTGACGTTTAATAGGACACCTAAATCAAAAGGATCCTCTGCAGACCACCTAAAATATTTAAAGAATCAGTACCTTTTAATGTCAATCGTCATTTTTATGATTGGAATTTCTTTATTTTTAGTTGTTCTTCATGATAATTTTCAAAGTCCTCAGGTTATAGCTCTACTGTTCAACACTTACATTTCAATAATCCCTCTTACCTTTGCTCTTCTTTGGTATGGAAAACTTGAAGACTATCTTGCGAAAACTAACGAAATTTCTTCTGATATGTTATTAAAACATAAAGAATTCTAATAGCTTTTATTTTGGAAAATTCAGCCAATAAATAATGAAGGTTAGCTCAAATGTCAAGGAAGATTTTCCAGCCTACTTAAATGATGAAGCTAAACTATTGGAAGGAACAGCATCAAAGATTTATTTCCCTGAATCTGAAAGTGAGATAACTGAAATTTTGGTTGAAGCATATTCTAGCAGTACCCCTATTACAGTCTCAGGTGGAGGAACAGGCATATCTGGTGGAAGGGTTCCACTCGGTGGGTGGATTATCGCAACAGATAAAATGACAAGTTTAATCCAGACTAGTCATAAGACTGTGTTTTGGACTGATCCAGAATTTCTAGAAAGGTATGAATTATCAGTGTTTGAAATGGGTGGAGAAACAATTCTTAGAGTACCCCCCGCTATTCGACTAAAATCAATCCAAAACTTCTGTGCTGAAAACGGTCTGTTTTACCCTCCTGACCCAACTGAACGTAATGCCTTTATCGGTGGGAATGTTGCAACAAATGCATCTGGAGCAAGATCTTTTAAATTTGGACCAACAAGACATTGGGTTTTGGCTCTGAGCATCGTTCTGCCAGACGGAAGAATCACTCGGCTAGAACGGGCTGTTGTGAGGGGAAGTTATCCCAAAGGAGATCTGACCTTAAAACTTGACGAAAATTTACTCACTGATGAAACATCCAAAGAGCCTAGCTGTAAACTTCCTGATATGAAAATCCCAGATGTTCGCAAAAATGTGGCGGGTATAGTATTAAGGGAACCTTATAATGAACCGTTAGATGTTTTCATTGGAACCAATGGTATATTTGGTGTGGTGACTGATATAAGCTTGAGAGTAATCAAAAAACCTAAAAATATTATTGCCTTCTTTGCATTTTTTGATACATGGGAAGAGAGCCTAATGTTTGTCACACATTGTCAAAGCTTACGAGATGATAAATCTGAATTTATGCCAATGTCTGTGGAATTCCTAGATAAACATGCAGTAGAAATCATGAACAAGGAAGATAGCTCGATTCCGGTAGATAAGGAAGCGTTGATATATTTAGAGTGTTTCATAGGTGAAACTCAGAATCAAAATGCTGTTCTTGAGTTCTGGGCTAATCTGTTTGACTCTAGGGGTATTGATGAAATCCTGGTTGGAGAGACAAATAAGGAAATAGAGAGATTTAAATTTTTAAGACACCTGATACCCTCGACAATTAATGAAATTATGCATCACAACAAGCAACCCAAATTAGGAACTGATTATTCAGTCCCAAACAAATATTTCAAGGAACTAATGGCTTTAGGAGTAAAATTCGGTGAAGAGTTCAAGGTATTCCAGACAACCAGAGGAGTTAAATCAACCTTATCCTATGCGATCTGGGCACATGCGGGAGATTCACATCTTCATTTAAATTTCCTTCCGAGCTCTGACGAAGAAACTACATTTTGTAAGAAGAAGATGGTTGAAATGATGAAATTTGTCACCTCAGTTGATGGATCAATTGCAGCAGAACATGGATTAGGTAAGAAAAAGTTCTCAGGAATCCCAGCAATTGAATTTCAGTTTGGTAAAAAGGGGCTAGAAGAACTCAAGCAGTTCAAGTCTTGCATGGATAAAAAGAATATTCTAAATAGAGGCAATCTAACGGGTTTTTAACCCACAACTAAGTTTTACCTCGCACTAAAGATTAAAAAATGTTTAAGTGAAATATTCAATAATGAACAAAACTTATACATTCAGTTTATCTATTACATTAATTCTGATAAGTAGTGTTCTGTTCCTTGGAAACCAATCAGTTGATGCATCTTCAAACTTTCCCAGTTACATCGAAAATTCAAATTACCCTGTAAAGCAGCGTGTTGTAACCATAGATGGTCAAGGAAAAAAAATAGATATATCTGACCTAAGTTTCAGTTCTGAACAAATTCAGGTCTTAAAAATTATCAATGCCCCAAACACTGTTATTAAAAACAGAGTTACCTCAAACATGAGGATCGAGGTTATTAACAGCCCTGGGACTCAAATAATAAACAATTCATTTTCAAACCTAAATTTTCAGGCTGAAAACAGTGTGATTAGGGTATATAACTCCAGTAATAGTAAGATTTCGGACAATAAGATTGTTAATTCTAAATTTTCATATAACCCTTCTCAAACAACATTAAATGTGATGTTAAAGGGGATTTCATTAGAGTTAAGTAGGAATAGTTCGATTACAAAAAATACTATCCAAAACTTGAACCTTACACAGCTATCATTATCTACCTCTCAAGCTTTTGTAAGAAATTTTGTGTATGGTATAGATTTACTGTATTCCGACCACGTCGAAGTTAATTCTAACAATATTTCAAAATTAAGTGTTCAAGGAGAGGTGAACCGTGCAGTTGGAATACACTCACATCAATCCAATTTTACAGAGTTTTCAAATAATAGTATTCATAACTTTGGTGTTGAAAAATTGTTTTATTCTGCTTATACCAGTGGTATGTTTATAGAAAATCAACAAAACACCACCATTCGAGATAACAAATTTTCAGATTTATTTGCATCTGGTGATTCTTTATCTACTGGAATAACACTTTTTAAAACAACAAATATCGTGATAAAAGACAATTTGATTGACAAACTTCTAGCAAGTACCCTAATTGCTGGAGTATTATTAGTGGATAGTACATATGGTAAAATCAGTAATAATAGATTTTCTAACTTCCTTGAAACAAAAAGCAAGAGCAATAACGTCAATATTTCAATAAGTGCTGTCAATTTACAAAATTCGAATTTTTTCATTATTCAGCAAAACTTAGCTACAAATATTCCCACTTTCTCAATATTAGATGGAAAAAGCGCAAACAATATCATTACAAATAATGTATTAGATACACAGGGCGTAAACAATCAGGTATATCCAAAAATAAATTCACAACCCCTTATTTCATATCCAGCGGGTGACACAACTTTTAGAGTTGTTACGTGGATAATTATAGATACTGACCCCGCAACGTACAAGATCTTTCATAATGGCACTTTAATTAAGGATGGATGGTGGAGCAGTGGGGTTCCGATTATCCTAAACGTAACAGATTTACCTCTTGGATTACACAACTTTACTTTAGTAGCTTCAGATTCATTGAACCACTTTTCAGTCTCTACCGCAATTGTCAGGGTCTACAAAAATTCTAATCCCAGGAACTTTTATCAACCCCCAGATTTATTGAAACTGCTTCCAAAAAATGTCGCAGACAAAATTCGAAACTTTTTTTCGTTTAATACGCTAATTGCTTTAATCCAGACACTCCCAATAACCGTGGCTCTATTCTTTCTCTTTGAATATGCAAAGCGGTCATATAAGAAACGGAAAAGCGAAAAAGTTAACAATTCAAGTTAATTTTTTGTCCTCCAACAATTACCTCAGAGATTGCATGACCAATAGTAAAATGAATTTTTTGTTCAGAATTTAACTCTGTATCAAGATTTATAACTGCTAAATCACAATATTTTCCAACCTCAATACTGCCTATCGGTAAATCTAATGACTTGGCCCCGTTTTCTGTGATCATTTTGAGTCGGATCCTCCAAAGGTCTTCTCCTGATTTTGCTGTTAAAACACCCATTTTTAAAAATTTAAGCCTTTGAAGATATTCAGCCATAAGAGACTCTTCAGCAAGATTAATTTGTGTATTTGCATCCGTGCCCAAAGAAACCGGGACACCATATTGATAATATTCATCAAGATTTACAATTCCATCACCCAGATACATATTTGTGATAGGATTACAAACCAAAGTCCCACCTTTTTTCCCAAACAGTTTAATCTCTTCCTGAGTTAACCAGATTCCATGGATAATATGTAATCTCTCAGTGATTATCCCTAATCGATTTAAATATCCCAGTGGTGTGTCATTAAAAGATTCTCTTGCCTCTTCTATATCAGAATATTGCTCTGCCAAATGAATATGACAGGGAATATCAAGTTCATTTGCAAGGTCTGACAACCCTAAAATCATTTCTTCTGAAGCTCCATGAAGAGAATGAGGTGCAACACCTATTGAAATCTGAGGATCATTTAAATATTGAAAATGGAGTTCAGTTACTATTTTCTTTAATTCCTCAAAGCTCATCTGAAATTTTTTCTGGGCTGGTTTAGATCCCAGATCGTATCCTGATAAAAACAAACGTAAGCGGATACCAACCTCTTTTGCGACTTCAATAATTCCATTGATAACTTCTTTAGGGCTCGTAGCCGGTGGAAGGTCCTTATATAGATAATGAAATTCTGCAACGGTAGTAATCCCAGATATTAACATTTCCTCATAAGCCTTTTTGGTCAGTCTTTTCATGGATTCTAGTGTGAGATTTTCAACCAAGTCATAAAGATAGTTTTTCACCCAATCTTTGAAGTCTTGAGGTGTGGATGTATAATTCCGTAATCCATATTGAAAACTATGAGAGTGACCATTTACAAAACCTGGCAGAGCAATCCCTTTTGTGATTTGTTTGTGATCGCTGTTCCCCTTGGAAACTGCAGTAATAATCCCCTTATCATCAAATTCAATAGTTACATCCTTTTCTATTTTAGAACCAATATAGGCGTATTCGAACAATAATTTCTTAGGCAAGATAATTATTCATTTTTATATAATTTTTAAAATCTTAGAAATATGTCAATAGGTAATTTAGACAGAGAGTAACTTTATTTTAGAATTAGGAGAAAATATATTGTGGAAAATTCTTATGACATTTTCATGCTGTTCAAAGAACTAAAATTAGATAAATTTAAAGCTGATGTGTTACAAGATGATCAAACTTTAATTGAAGAGGGTTACTTAATCTCTGTCAACCTCTCAAATTACAGTATTAATGAAATCCCTAAAGCAGTTTTTACTTATTTCTATAGACTAGAGCGGCTTAACCTCTCAGGAAACAAACTTAACACATTGCAAAAACATATTTTTGACCCTTTGGTAAACCTAAAAGAACTGAACCTTTCTGGAAACAAGTTACAATCACTTCCTTCAGACCTCATAAGAAATCTCAGGTTATTAGAGACATTAAATTTGGATGGAAACAAACTTCGAGAATTTGATAAGTTCTTTTTCGAAAAATCAACTGAGCTCAAACAACTTTCTGTTGCCTCAAACAAATTAAGACAAATCCCGAATTTAACAAGATGCAACAGATTGGTTACATTGGATTTCCACTCAAATAAAATTGAAGAAATTACAAAAGAAGGCCTTAAAGGGCTCCTTAACCTCAAAGAAATAAATTTGGGGTATAATAAGTTAACAAAACTTGATTTAGGTGATATCCCTGAATCTATCTTACAGCTTAATCTTGAAAGCAACCAGTTAGAGTCTATTATAAATGAACATGTTGAACTCCTCCCTCTTGAAACTTTGAACCTTCAATCAAACCATCTTATTTCTTTTCCCAGGTTTCATCTCCCATCTCTAACAACCTTGTTTTTAGGTGAAAATTTTATAACAGAGATTTATGACAAGAGTTTCAAGGGCATTCCTGAGCTTAAGATAGTTTTTCTGCAAAGAAACAAAATAAATTATATTGAGACAAATTTTATCTGTAATTCTAAATTAGAACTTCTATGGTTAGAAGGTAATGAACTATCAGAAGATCAAGATCGAAACCTAAATTCCTTTGAGATGATCAAGAATTGGTGTTCAAAAACTCAAAAACAGGAATTATCAAGAAAGTTAGTATTTGAACTATTGAAAATACTAAAGATAGAAAAAAAGTTCGCCCAGGTTTACTCAAGTGATAAAACAGTAATCCTGGGTGATAATATCATTTCTTTGGATTTATCTGGTCTTGGGCTCTCAGGAATATTAAATCTTAGTGATTCCAAATTTAACAGCATATCAAACCTATATGTCAATGACAACCATTTTGATAAAATCTCAAAACTTCCTAATTCAATCGAGATATTAGATCTAAGAAATAATAGTTTTGTCGATTTACCCTTACTCACACATGAATTACCATTACTAAAACAATTGTTCTTAAAGGGAAATCCCCTCCCCTCGAATTGGGACAGGAATTTAACTGATGAATTTGATTTAGAAGAATTTACTCTATTTTTTGAACAAACTAGGCAAACCAGAATGAGTATATTTCAGTTTTTAGCTATTATAAACTCACCAGAACAGTATTCAAGGATAATAACTTCACCTCAAACAAAAATAATACAAGGAAAAATAAATTCAATAGACCTGTCAGGATTAAAACTAGATAAAATTCATGAGATTCCACTTGAAATTAGTAGAGATGCAAAATCTTTAGATTTATCAAATAATAGCTTATCAGAAGTCAATTTAATTCAATTCAATAGCCTAGAGGAGTTAAATTTGAGCAGAAACAACATTAAAAGCATTAACAGCATTTCAAGTTCTAAAAGTATAAAGATATTAACACTCTCTGAAAACCTAATTACTGAAATTACAGCTCATGATATTAAAAATTTCCCAATGCTAGAGTCCTTAGATATAAGTGACAATGAGTTAAGAAGCATCGATATTGCAGAGCTTACAAATTCTAATCTTAAGGAATTAGCATTAAGTAAAAATCCTTCTCTTAAATTACAAAAGGAAGCTCTAAGGCAATTGAACATAAAAATTAAAGTTGAAATTGATTGATTTAAACTCAAAGATGTCTAATTCTCTTCTTCGGGTTTAAAGATTAAAAATAGGATGATGTCTTTTATAAAAATACTGACCTCGATAAAGAAATAACTTGCCACTGTGATTAACACACTTAATGGGATAAGTAGAAAATATAAAATATACCCAGATTCCCTGATGTTCGAAACCAAACGGTTAGTAGGATCATTCCATAGACCGATAAAATAGCTGACAAACCAAAACAACAGTATACCCATAACGAGAAAAGCAATTAACCTGTAGATTTCATTCCTCGAATAGAACTGATTATTATCAACGGTACTCATTCTATTCTTATGTAAAAATCAATTGTTCAAAAAAGTTGTCTAATTGTTCGAAAAATTTTATCTTATCTTTTTGAATTCTCAGATTTAACAAGCATTTTTGCATCAATTGCTGCTTGTTGGAACTTAAGAAGGGCCATTCTCTGAGAGAGAGGATTAGTTGGTGGTTCTTCAGGTTCGTAAGAATCTAGAAGTTCTATCAATTCTTTGGTTTCTTTTTGAATCTCAAGTTCTTCAATTTGCGCTTTAATTTCATCTCCGACCAAATAGAGTTCATCTTTAAAAATTTGAATCTCATGTTCATTATACGAACTCTGGTCATTTGCGTATGAGTTAAGTGCAAAAATTGTTTTCTGGACTATCGTCTCATGATTCAAGGTTTTAATGACCTTCCAAAGATCTGGAAGCACACCAAATCCGTATTTTGGTTTTAGGATTTCTTTGTACAATTTCTTTTGATTCTCATACATAAACAACACAAATTCCTCAGGTGTCATGTCTAACGCGTTTGCCCAATCATCAACCCAATTAAAGGGAGTGGGTTCATCATCCAAGACGATATATGTAAGAAGGAACTCAATAATATTTTTCTTAAACCAGTCAGGTTTACTTTCTACCTTTTCAGTACTTAACAGGGATCTTTCATAATAATCTACTGATGGAGTAATCTCGTATCCTCTTAAAAAAACAAAAGGTCTATAATTTGGTTCAATTTTATAAGTATGGATCCAACCTTGGTACAAAGATGCAACAAGACCGGGAAGGATTGCGACACCAATAACAGGTATAGCCATCCAAGAATTCTTACTATCGAGAAGGTAGATTCCAAGAGAGAGAATAATTGAGAAATAAAGCATTGGTCTGGTTGCCGCTCTTAATCTTGATGTAAACAAGAGGTTTGAACATCCTTTACAGAGTTTTATTGTATCATTATAGTACTCTTGAGGAACATATATCTGACAATATCCACACTGGGTAGATGAAGGTTCATTGTTCCAAGGAGAGATTTGAGATTTACCAGGTGACACATCTCAAGGATAAATCACTCTATTAAATTCATTTTTATACATTAGATTTTTTTTAGCTCAGTTATGTGGATTATTCTTCTAGTTCATACATCGATACAGCTAATCGTTTGTTACAGATAGGACAAACTCCCCTAACTTTTACATACTCTAAAAGATGACGAGAGTGAGCGGGTGCCCTACAGTTGATGCAATACAAGAAGGTATCACCAGTTTCAATTGATTTTCTACAAACACTACAATTATCATTTAATTTGGAAGAAGCAAGTAAGAGTGTGTTAGGGATCGACTCAGTTTGTAAGTTTGAAGCAGGTTGATTTTGGATGAGTTCAGTTGAATCCAAATCTGAACCCATTGCTTTAGAAGTAACTTGTGGAATAATTACTTCTTCCTTATCAATGGTTGATACTTCGACTGGAAGACCTGAGCCATTGGTATTGTTGGATGTTGGTCTAATTGGATGATTTGAATCTGATGTTGATATTTTACCTTCGGTCACCACTTGTGAGGGAGGTAAGGCTTCAAATTCTACTGGTTGAATATTTGATACAACTTCAATAGCTTCAGCAGCCTCAATCTGTCCATTGGCTCTGAGTAGAGCCGCTGCAAGGTCTGGTCTATTGTTCTTATAATATAGCTCCTGAATTAGGTTGTCCACTGCTTTTGTTATGTTGCTCCCAAGTCTGTTTTGTAGGATCAACAGAGCTTGATTGGCATAAGTGGGACCCTTCAGCAATTTAGCCTTAGCAGCCAAGTAAGTTTGACCACTTTGAATGTAAAGTGTTGAAGCTTCATCAAATCTTCCTTCCCTCACTAGCTTTTCAGCAGTCTTGAAGTAATGGTTATTAGATTGTTGACGGTCACGAGGCCTCCTTCTCGTAGATCTTGTTCTTCTTGATTGATTCGAGCTATTTCTTGGTGATTTGGCAACCTGTTTGGCTATCAAATACACTATCACAGCTAAAACTATTACTAAAATGAAGTCACTCGTTGCCATATCAGTTCCCTTTGGTTAAACACAAGATAGTATTGTTTTACAGGTATTAAAAGTCTACTAATTACTAACATTAGTTGACATCCACTTTTTCAAAGTGGGTCTACAAAAGTCATCACAGATATTAGTCTCCCAACTAATACCTTTTTAATTAAAGTAATGAAATCTATTTTCAATTTCAATACGAAACTGTATTTCGGAAAACATCACACTTTAACACAATTCAATAGAAATAGACTATTCATTAAGAAAATAAAAATAAAGAAAGTCGCTTCCATATTTAACAAGAAAGAATTGAAACTACGATAACAGATAAACCTAAAAATTATTAAGATAAAATAAGAGCAAAACCTATCAAATGGTACAAGGTGAAAGCATAAGACCAAGTTAATTCAATAGTAGATTCTTATCAACAAAAAGCTGCGAAATTACCACTCCCTAAAATTCTGCTCAAGTTAATCAGTTTACTGATAGAGGGAGTACAAGCTAAGATAAAGATTCTATAAATTATAATTGTAAAATCATATTTGCTCTAATGTCGATTTTTGATTTTAAATTTGTTCATGAAAGGTATTGTCCATTGTAACCAGAACATCCCAATGAATTTGGGATTAAAATGAAAGAAATAGTTATTGATCGTAAAAAGAGAAGAGAAGAGTTGAAAACCAATATGGGTAGTTATCTAATTTAGTGGTTTAGGTAGTTTACTTTACTAAATTAATACAATATTACAGAAGATTACAAAGATTAGATGTTTTAATTGCAAATATCATAAAAAACATTTCATCTTAGTAAATTTTTTAGTTTGTACTAAAGCAGAGTATTATTTCACAAAAAACAATCTAAGTTTGTTAGAACAGAAGATAAACAACCATTTTAAGGAAAAATATATGCAAAAAGAAATTTAAGTTCGGGTTAATTCTTTTCAATGACCTAATATAATTTCAAGTGTCAAACTCTAATAAATCTATAAAGTCACACAATTTACAAAATTGACATACCTTAGATGTGAAATCTTGTTCAGGTAACTTTTTTATATTATTTAATTGTTGTGATTTTTCGTATAAATTAGAAATCTCTTGCAATAATCCCCCAATCGTTTTCTGGTCAATTTTTTGAATTTGATCAAATTTTGGTTTACTATACCAAAGTTCAAGATTTATTTGCTGGTCTGGAAAAGAACTGTATAATATTTCACCATAAATTTTTATTTGATTCTCATCTTCTAGTTTTGGAGTACCCGTTTTGTATTCAATTATTCGTAATCCACCTGTTTCAGAAAATGCTACCAAGTCAATCTTACCACGTATTTGAAAATTGTGGTTAATTCTATTGATAACAGTAAATTCATCTTGAATTACAAGTGATGTTATCTCATTATTATTAATTGTAACCAAACTTTCTGCCATAAGAGCAAGATTATGAAGTTGACTTGTAATTATATCAAAACTATTTGAAAATTCTTGGCGATGGTATTTCCATGGACCTGTATTATTCATCCATATTTTTTTTATTGAATCTAATTCAATTTCCATTGATAATAATATTGCATCCTTTATATTCTTACTTTTACGGTGATAAAAAAATTCAACATTACTAAAATTTCTTAGGAATACTCTCTGTAAAATTAAATGTAAAAAATTTCCCGCGTATACAAATTTGTTAGGTGTAAATGGTATTTTTATCTCCTGTTGAGCATATAATACCTGTAACATTGTTCTTCTTTTACAATTAAATTCATTTACACTTGTAACTCCTAATCTTATTGATTTATTCATTTAATGTCCTCCTATTTTCCAATAAAAATTCTGAAGAATAGTGCATAGCTAATCCAAGGATAAATGGAAATTTCGGTTTTGATAAACTGTATGGGTTTATGAAGGTTTGATAAAATACATCTTGAAGTATTTCTTGGATATCATGCAATCCTTTGATTTTTTCAATAAATAATGGTTTGGGAATACCTTCAAATAAATCATTAGGATATCCATTTGTCATAATTAATGACTTGTTATCATTAATACTAACTGATAAGCCATCAATTGCTTTAGAAGTATTTTCGATCTGTCCATAAAGGATTGAGTGTGATGAATTAACTAAAACTAAACAAAAATTATAATGGGAAATTTTATCAATTAAAGGTAATAACTGTCTGTCTGAAATTTGAATTAAGAAGTGGTCTGAATCACTAAAATTAATCAATTTTTGTAAGAAATCATTAATTTTAACTTTTTCATCGATATTTTTGTCTCTATCATTATAAAAAATATCATGTGAAATGTTAATATTTCCCTTATTAGAACTAACACCTGATAATATCATCCATTCTCCTGCATAATATGGTGTTATATGAAGAGCGATTATATTCTGATGATACTTCATTGATACATTTTGATATAATTTTCGAGTGTATCTAAATCTAATATTCAACCAAATTAGTTTTACAATTTTTCCCCAATCATCTTCTAATATTGTTGAAAATTTAATGATTTTATTTGGAATTACAATTTTTTCTTTAGTTTTATTGTATACATATCCTGAACCCTTTATTCTATCGTCGATACATATTATAGCTGCATCTGCCTCAAATTTATGAAGCTTGGAGACATAATAGCTTTGAATTGTAATATTTAATCCTGTAACTTCTGCAAAATATGAAATAAAATTCTGAATCTTAATGGGGGTATTATCTGTCACAGATTTATCAATTAAAAATAATATATTGCTAATAAATGGATCAAATGAAATGTTATCCTCTAAAATATCTACTAATGGAGTAGTGTTTAAAGTTTCAATAGTGTTTGAATTGATTTTTATCGACGGACTATTTATTAAATCCCCTTTCAGATTCTCAATAACAGATAATCTTACATTTCCGATTTGATTTGTATTTATTACTTTGATTATTTTAAGGAATCTTTGTTCCACTGATTCAAAATTTCGATGTAATTGTAATACTTCTTTTTCTATTACACCAGGTATTAATTTATTAGATGTTAAGTTAAATGAATTTTCAGATATTTCATGTCTGGGATCATAAAAAACCATAACCTTATCATCTCGCATCTCATGGCATTCAAACCTTTCAGCTTGAAAAATCGAATACGTGAATGTTTCATTAAACTGTTCAACAGTTTTTTCTACGATAGGATTTATTCTTTGACTAGCTACTCCTTTAGATTTTCCAATAAATGACAGTACCTCACTGGGTCTATAATAACCTTTGTTTGAAAATGTAATATATAAGGCTGTCAATACGAATATGTCAAGATTTTGTATTTCTTTCTTTTCATTAATCTCTGTAGTACAGATTGAAACAGGGATTGTAGCAATCTCCAAATGTGAAGGTGGTTTTTGTGCGAAAAGGTAATATGAATCCTTTACATATATAATTGTAAATGGAACATCTGATAAAAAATCACCATTTTTTAATGCAAAGGTCAGAAAGCTAAATTCATAGTTGTACTGCATGGAAACTTTGTACATTTTTAATACAGCTGTATCAATTTGTGCTATCCAACCAAGTATTTTGCATATCATATAAACCACGGCTTTTTAAAATGGAAATTCGCCATATCTTTAGGAATTTTGCCCATACCTCTACTTGATGAATGAATTGGAACTGGGAGCTTAGTTTCAATTCTATCCCATCCAGAATAACAATGGCATAAATCAAAAATCTCATAAAGAAGTTTTTCAAATCTCTCCTCATCACATTTAATATTTCTTAATACAATTGGATTTTGAGTCCCAACATTTCCTTGTGTTGAAATTAAACCAACTTCAGTCTTAGATATCCAATAAAAAGTCCCAATATGTGGCCGAAATATTCTATTTTTTTCATTCTTTGAATAAATACGAAGTGGAGACGAAGAAATTACCTCAACAATTGAATGTTTTAAATTAAGAATATTAAGGCTATGTTCAATATCTTTTAATTCTCTATCATAAAATTTTCCATTCTTTATTAAAACTACTTCATCATTATTTTTAGTGAGTAACTTAAAAGCACTTTCAAAATTTTGTTGACGATTTTCGACGTTATCAGAAATGTAGTATCCTCCACTAAATCTACCCGAATTATAATATGAATTTAGTAACCCCCGATATTTAGTTGCATCTAGTGAGATGTTTTGAGATTGCAAACCAATATATTTTACAAAACCATTTTCATTAACATTCAGTAACCATGAATGTAGACCTAACTTTGCAATTATACCCAAAAATATATTCCGAAAATACCCATTTTGTCTTGATTCAATTTTATCCTTCAGAACATTAAAATTAATTCCCTGATGAGGATATTCATTTTTTATTAATTCACCAGATACTAATTCTTTGAATTCACTATCTACACTATCATTATCAGAATGAACCACTATGATACAATTGTTGTTATTTACAAATTTATCCATATATTCTGATAAGTCTCCCTTTTTTTCGAGAAGTTTTATTTCATCAAACTCAATTTCTGTACTAAGAAATTGTTGAAGAATGATTATTTCTTTTGTTTCTTTTAGAAATGGCTTTTTTATTAATCCTAATTGATATTCATTATACTCTCGATATAATAAAATCGATATTTTTAACTTTTCGGGACCCTTATCAAATATCCCATATTTTTGAATTTCTAATGCTGGGTAATCAGTCCTATGTGAATTACCAATAATGTAATTATTCAAATCTAATAGTCCAGAGTTACATGAGTTCCAAGATTGAAAGTTTCTAATTGGATTTAGAGTTATTGAACCCACGGTTAAATTACCTATAAAACGCATATAATTCTGTGATCGTTTAAATCTAATCGGAGGGTCAGGCCTAATTTGTTTCATCAGGGCACCTCTATCATGATAATCCAAATGTGAAAATGTTGGTAATTCTCGAATTCTTTCTAAAGGGTATGAATAATACTCATCATTATCATTTTTATAGAATGATAACGCAATAGGTGGTTCATCTTGTATAAATTCACCAAGCACGGGTGCTCTAGGACAAATGAATTTTTGTTTGTGAAACTCAATTATATCTAAATTATCAATTATTACCTCTGAAGGTTTCTTATTTACAATTTTTTTCAATTTCACAGTCTTCCCAGTTCCAGCATATCTACAGTTTGAGAAAGGATCCTGTTTTTCTGGACATTGAATAATTGGACAAGTATCTACATAATAATTTTTCGGATTTATTTCTATACTAGAATATGAAAGTTTCTCTCTCAATGATACGGATGAATGAAATTTATATTTGAGATCAACTATTACTCCAACTTCACCATTTTTAAGCAAAATTGGAGCATATTGAAATCCTGGGAAAACATCAATTTTTCCAAAACCCTCGATGGTCTCAGGGCTAGAAACCTCAAATATTGAATTGTAAGTTTCTTGTATCTTCCATAATTTATTACTATGTCGTAAATTGACAGCAATAGCATCTCCAATAATTCTTTTCAATAGATCTAAATCATCATCATTTTGGGCTGAAACTAATCTACTAGTAGGAGGAAATAAATTTACTGCCAAATCTTTTTCGAAATCATCTTCAAGTAATTCGGTTGAAATTATCTTATCTCCAAATTGAATTATAATTTTACGTCGATTATCTGGAACTTTCCTAAGATTAAGTAATACATCACCAAGTTTTCGAAAGTTTATTTCTTCTTTTTTCCTATATTCAAAGACTGTAACTTTATCTTTGAATGGTGTTTTTTCAAATTTTAAAATATTAGTTATTATTTCCATATTTATCTCTCTTTGTTTTTAAGTAACTCAAATGAACTTATCACCGCAAGGTCTGTGTTAACCGTTTTTGTTAGTATTTTCTTACAAGCTGAATGCATTATGAAAAATCCTGTACCTAACGCAGTTTTCATTAACTCGTTTTTTGCGGATTGCAATAAAATATCATTAACTATTATTTCAGGATGAACTGATGTTGAAAAATATACTT
Organism: Candidatus Heimdallarchaeota archaeon; assembly: GCA_030149205.1. Lineage (GTDB taxonomy): Archaea > Asgardarchaeota > Heimdallarchaeia > Heimdallarchaeales > Kariarchaeaceae > WAKA01. The sequence continues at coordinate 139,911 of JASBSB010000001.1, forward strand.
GGATTGTAAATGAACTCGTATCATCCAAAAACAAAAAAGAATTTATTCCATCTTTTTTCCAATTACACTTCAGTGAAAAAAGATCTTCAATTCTTGAATTAAACCCGTCTAATCTATTAAATTCTTCGCTAATTTCTTTGATAGGTAGTATAATTGAAGATTTTAACAAATAATTCCCCATAACTCTCAGGTGCCAATTAGAATTAAATTTATCTACGTCTAATACTTGTATAGTTTGATTGGATTGATACAATCCTGTATCTTCTTCATAAGAAAGCAGATTATCTTTAGTTAATTGGCTAAGTATCATTTCAACTTCTACATTTGGTATATGATCAAAATATAGATTACTTCTCCCAGAACTCATCCAAATATGTTTCACTATATTTGATTTTTTTGCACTACCATAATCTCGCAGGAAATCAAGAATTAATTTTTTAATTGCTTTCTCCATTGAATCTTTAGGTTTCATATCAATCACCTGACTATCTCCTTAATCTTTGACTTTAGTTCTTCAGAATTATCTACAATTACAACATTCTTAAAATTGTAGCGTATTTCATCATAATATTGATTAGAATTGTTTAAAATAATAAAATGGGTAATATCAATAAACGAAGTAAAAGCAAAATTAATTTCATCTACCTCTTCAGAAGGTAAATGCATATCTACAATCCATAATCCAATTTTTAGGTTATTCAATTCAATGTAAATGGGAATTGTTATACTCTCATTCTGACTATTTGTAATCTTTATTTCCTTACGGATAAAAATTGGATTGAATTCTTGAATTACATTGAGGAAGCTTTGACCAATTTTCTCCTGTAAATACTTGAAATCATCACTGAAAGCCGGAATTCCAGATATTTCCTCAAAATCTTTTGCTGTGTATTTTGTTCTCATTTGAGAGCTTGATTTTGTAATTATTTGTTCTATTATATCTTGAAATATTTGTTTAGGATTACGAATTAGAATATTATATTTTGATAGCTCTTCAAGACATTTACTCTTAATATTATCGAATGGACTTGATGGATGATTGGGGGCAAAATAATTCCAAACAAATTCTATTTTTTTGAATACTTCAATTTTTTTCTGATCTGTGAATTTTCCTTTGAAAAGAGAATTTATTCTACCTTTATCAGCATTTGAAATTTCTAAATTGTTCTGAAGGTTTTGTTGAATTTGCAGTAGTTCAGTAATTTCTGCATTCCAACCCGATTGAGTTGTAAATCGAAATTTAATTTCTTTTCCAGATAAATTTTTTTCATCTTCCTGTATGAACTTTGTTAAAATTGGTATCAAACTTGATTTATTCCAGACACTATGTTCTTTTTTCTTTACCTGTTCAAATATAAAGTACCCAGTATATTCTATGTTAATATCTTCTAATTCATCATCCTTTGATTCAAATTCAATTGATAAAATCTGATCTCCTTTAATGAATTCAATGACTCTTAGTACTCCAACCATATTTTGGTAATTAATACCATAGTTTGTATCAATTCCACTTGGCAATATTTTAAATCTAGTTTTCTTTATAATAATTCAGAGATATTGTAATAATCAAAATGAAAGTTTTAAAAATTTAAATATACAATATGTGATATCAAAAAAATTTTATTGCAAAGACTTAAAATAAATGAGAACTCGAAGCTGGATAAAGACCTATAACCGTGATTTCCTTGAAATATCTCGGATATAATCAAGAAAATAAATTAGTAAATCTAAATCTTGATTGAAATATTCTTCGTCTACTAATTATTCTTATTATATTGTTATCTTATAAGAGTTGGAAGTACACAGATATTCGACTTGCTAAGTCAGTATACAATATATATTCAACCAGTATCTTTCAACTATGACTACCAATTCCAAAAAAAAAATGAAATTGAATGAATTAATCCAGGTGTTTATTGTTTTTCTTAATATGCTGCAATGTATCTTCATTGTGAGCTGCCAAATACTCAAAAGAATTGTCATACATAGTTTGATTTAATCTATGAATAATGTCACTTTTTACGAAAATACTATATTCAACAGGAGTTTTGTTATCAATTGTAGATAAATTATTTGTTATGTATTTCATAAAATTTTCCAGATTTAACAATCCTATCGCAATTGTGGGATTAATTGGTATGTAATATTCTAACATAACTGATACTCCATTTACTATTAACTCTGCTATAATCAATGGATTGTCTGAAGTAATTAATTCTACAGGGTGGTCTTGAGGATTTAGTCCAGATAGATTAATTATGATGATCGGCCTGAGTTCAGTATGTTTTAGTGGTTTATCAACTGTTTCATCAGGCAATTTTTGTAAAACTTCTCTGATTTTATTTTCAATTTCGATTTGACTATCTTTATGATCTAAAGATTTCTTTATTCCGATACTAATATTTTTACTTATTAAGGATATCATACCTTGTAAGTCGTTTTTTAAAAAATACCCCTGTGCTTTTTGTAAAAACACCTCGTCATATTTAATATTACTTTGATATAGAATCTCCTGTGTTTCAGTGCTAATAAAACTAAAATCCAATATCTTACTAAATTTCATGTAATTTCTAAATGAAGGTGTTCTAAACGTTAGATGATTAATAAAATCACATAAAATTTCGAAATTTGATTGCAAATGCATAGCATCTATGAAAGTCTCCGCAAATTTTTTTATATCTAATGATTTTTTGAATATGTTATCTCTATTACTAGGGTTGTAAATTTTTATTTTCTCAGTTTGAAAATTTAATTTTTCTAATCCAGTAAAGAACTTAGCGACTTTATCCTCAGCTTCACTCATCAAATCGTCAATCAGTTCCTCTAAAAACCTTGGAGAATAAAAACTTTGATTAATCTTTTTTTTGTCAATATCCCCAGTCTTTTTGTTCAACCTAAATACTCTTTTCTTTTTGTTATCTTTTTCAAAATCCTCCTCAATAACAAAATTTCGTAGAAACCACTGAGGAATATAATGTTGTTTTCTGCCTGACATGAACATAACTGTGGAATAATTGTATATTATAGTATTTGAACGAGACATTACAAAATTAATCGATAATTAGATCATTTTCTGAAATTTCAAAGGTTTGTGTTAACAAAAATAATATTAGTCAATATTTCAGACTTGTGTTTCAATCAACAACTAATCTACGAATCGAAACCTTCAATTTCTTCAAGATCGTCATAGGTCTGTCTAACTGCTTGATGAACTTGATCTTCGGTCTTTGCACCAGTACACACAAGATTCCCACTTTGGAAGAGCAACAATACTGTTTTAGGTTCTTTTAATCGATAGATAAGTCCAGGAAACTGCTCAGGTTCATACATTGATTGTTCTAACCACATGTTTGCGGCTTCAAGGTTAATCACCCTATTGTTGAAATTCCCAGAGGCAACAATATTTTGGACGATAATTTCAGGAGTCTCTTCAATGGTTGTGCCCACAGTTCTTAGGATATCAATCATCTGATAAACACCTTGATGAACCATTTCCTCAGATTTTGCACCCGTTATAACCAGTTTACCACTTGAAAACACAAGGGATGAGATTTTAGGCTTTTTAGTTTTTAAGATCAGACCAGGAAACTGTTCTGGGTTATAGCTTACTTCTAATTCATCATCATCAATTAACTGTTGAAAGATACTGACTAAATCTATGTTTGTGAACAGGTTAACTGAAGCTACACAGTTTTGGATTATAATTTTGAAATCTAATCCGTCGTCTTTGTTTTTTTCTCTTGAGGGAAGTGTTTCTTGACTCATCTTGATTCAAAATGATTAAGAACTTGCTCTTTTATAAGGCTTAGTAAAAATATCTTTTATTTTGTATGTTCTGATACATAAAAACACACGCTTGAATTGTAAAGAGAATGCATTTTTCTACAATTTTCCTACGACACAGTAACTATTTTCTTACAAGCTTTTGGTTATCTTGAATCTTCCCAGCAATTTGCTCAATTTTTAATTCTAGAACCTTGATGATTTTTGTATTGTCGAACTCTTCAAGTGTTTCCCCACATTTTGGACAGATGAAATCATACTCCATAGCTTCGTTGAACGTCAAACGGTAACACTCCTTCTTTCCACATGTGAAAAACATGTTTTCCTTCTCATGTTGAAGCCGTTCCATAAGTTTCCATTGTATTGCCCTCTGTTTCTTAATAACGACAGAGTTTATGTTTTCAGTCAGTAGTTTCCAAAAATAAATATACCAACCTGTGTTTTTATCCCTGATCCTACGAAAACTTGCTATCTCCAAATCATGGAGTTTATACAAGGATTTTCTAACCTCATCAAGTTTAATGTTTAGCTCATCTGCTATAAATTCATCTGTAACCTCTTCATCTTGATCAATAAGTAGAATGGTTACTTTTCGGATCTCAGGTCCGGCTACATCCTCCACCATATCTAATAATGTTTGTCTTTCTTGCTCGTTAACTACCAAATCCACAACCTTTATCGAATTGATTACCAGAGGAATACCCTAATTAACATTAATTTTTGGTATTAAAACCCATATGATGTTGTACTAATCAATTTCACATAAATTAGCATCAAGCTGAATAATAACTTTTTATTTGCAAAACTAACAAAGGTTTTAGATTTACCTAACAAATATGTGGTTGTGTTAAAGCTAATTCATCTAAACATTATGAGGATGGTGGATGGAAAACCTCAGGGAGTGCCAATTTGGAAGACCCCACTAGATCCTGAAAAACACCCAAATTTGTCAGATGATACAATCACAACGACGCTAGTGAGTCTTTCAAAGCGATTTGTACGACCATCCTTAGAGGGAAAAAATTATAATTTTGTAAAACTTTCCTTTAATAACATCATTTTTGATATTTACCTCCCTTCCAGTGGAAAAGATCAGTTTGCTTTAATCACTATCTTTCAATCTGAACCCCCAATAAAGACAACAGAAAAAGAAAGAGATGAATTGATTTTAACCTTAGTCTCAAAGATTAAGAAGATAGAAGAATTTAGAAAGGTATTCACAAAAAGTTTTGGGGATCAAAGTTTAGAGATTGAATTCAATTCCACTCTGTACAAAAAAATCCTCAGTGTGGTCTTTGATGAGGTCGAAAAGTTCAACAACATTAAACTGCATAAACTGAAAGAGGAGATTGAAAAGAAAAGGAGGATACAGGAGGAGAAAATAGAAAAATTCATGTCAGATACTGAAAATACAGAGGATAATGAATAAATCATCACTCTAAATTACCTCTGTGATGAAAATATTTAATATAAAAGTGAATTATGTTAAGTATTGAATCTTTTTGATAAGTATTCCCCGAATAAAAAGAATACAGAAATCAGGGTGGGGACTGTAGAAGAGAATTTTGTTTTAGAAGAACAACCATCAAGGGAAATTGTTTTTAAGTCAGCCAGTGAAATATTAGAGGACTCAAAGCTCTCCCAACCAATAAGTACTGGGGTCTCGGGTCTAAATCAGCTTTTGCATGGAGGAATAGAGCGAGGTAGTATTACGGAAGTGTTTGGCTCTCCCACGGTTGGCAAATCTCAATTTGCCTTTCAAATAACCAAGAATAATTCTCTTGGGAAGTATAAACCAATTAGCATTTTTATTGATACCGAAGGTACTTTTAAACCTCAAAGAATTGTACAAATGTTGAAACATCAAAAAGCAAGTCAATCATCAACCAAAGATGTTCTTGACAATATTATGGTGTTCTCAGTGAGTAATTATAAGGATCAAATAAAGGTGGTTCAAAGCATTTTTCAAATGCCAAATCTGGAGAATGTTGGGCTAATTGTAATTGATTCTCTAACAAACCTTTTCAGAGCTCAATTGAGCTCAAAAAGCCAAATTATCAGAAGACAGCAACTTATTAATCTTCAACTGTCGAAATTAAGAAGTTTAGCACAGAGAAACAAAATCGCAGTTCTTGTTACAAATCAGGTCGGAATGGATTACCAAGCCCAACGAAATATTCCAGTTGGTGGAAATATTCTTGCACATGGGGTGACCCATAGGCTACAGATAGAGAGAATGGACGGTGGAAATAAACGATTGTTTAAAATCGTTAGCTCTCCTTTCATACCAGAAGGTGTAATTGAATTACGTTTGACTGAACAAGGGTTAATCTGAATTCTCAAAGAAATCTGTAATACTCTTTTGACTCATCCTTTTTTCTAATCTCTCTAGCTTCATATCTTTGAATTCTTGAAGCAGTGAATTTGCTTCGTCATCCAATGCAAAAGCGAGAACAATTTGATCTTTTAGAACATCCACATCAGCTAACTCCTCAATAAAATTGGTAAAAAAAAGATTGTTGTTATCGGTCAACTTGATAACACCATCCTTTGTGGCTTGTCTTAGTTTGATTGTTGCTTGAAGGAGTTCACCTAACTCTTCAATTAGTTTGTCTATCTGATGATTGATCCCAAATGTCTTGACTGCTTTTAAACTGATCTCCCGTCGTTTGTTAGCATCCATCTCTATTCATTTAGTATTTCCTTAAATTATAAAGTCATCTATGAAATCAAGGGAACATTAATTCAGTAACCAATTAATTTCTAATAATTTTATTCATCGTTTTATGAAACCCTTTATACTGATTTATTCATATCTCCAGCTAATTACAGTATTATTAACAGGAACCATCTGGTCGACTGCTAAAGAACCCCGAACATTATTGAGGTAGTATATCCAAAATGCATTTGATCGATTAATGTTGTTAAACACTCCATCAATGGAGGTAACAAAATATCCCAAATTAGGATACACCTTAATTGTAACGTTGTTATCAAGGATTGTCAAGTTATAAACTGTAAGTGTGGTGTTGAGGAGATAAGATTTTTGGATATCCGGTTTTATTCCATTAAACTTGACTTCTAGAGAATAATAGATTAAACCAACCGAAACACCTCCTTTTTGTTGATTTTGATTAAAGAGATACAAAGCGCCAGTTAATGTAATTAAGATAAATAACAACATCACCAAGAACAATAGAGTTCTTTTCATTTATTGACCCCACGTGATTGAAGTAAATAATCATAGTTTATCTGTACGACGGGTAACACTGTTCTTTCTATATAGGGCAATGTGGCAAATAGATAGCTGTTTGCAACTACATGAATAATGGTAAAATTTATTCCAAATATAAATGTGGTCAGATAGACCGAGATAAATTCAAGAGGAGTTGTAATGAAGAACAAGCTTGTTCCTAAGGTCACCACCATATCCCAAATAAGTGTAAAGAAGGCACCAATTATCAGAAATTCATAAGCCTTCTCGACTTTGAACTTATAACTTAAATGACCAGCAATCAAAAATAACAACCAGCCTATAACTTTAAGTGGGAATACAAGCAACCCTAACCCAAAAGTAAGTGAGGCTAATACTTCCCAGGAAAATATTATAACCAAACTCGTCACCAAGGCAAATTTTGTCCTAAATAAATACCCAATGAAAAAGATACTAAAAGAAATTATCTCCACATTTGGTATAGTGATGAGTAACCAGTTAATTCCAAGAACTGCTGCTCCAAGTTCAATCATTAATGCTTTGGTTTGCAGCTTCTCATCTGTGGACTCGAAATTTGAGATAATTTCATACGTATTTTCCTCTGTCTTAGTATGTGAATTCAATTGATTTCTTTACCTAGTTTAATTAATAGGATTTTTAACCTATAACTTAGTGACAGGTTCAACTGAACCTAGATTAACAACAGAAGACCTAGGAATTTCGTATACTCACCCATCAGAGGTTAAAGTTTTCGAGCACGTAGATTTGACCATTACTCAGGGGAAGATTGTACTAATCACCGGAAAAAATGGATCGGGAAAGTCTACGCTAATTTCAACTTTACTTCAAGCACATGCTAAAGGCTCAATCAAAAGCTCAGGAAGAATAAAAATTCTAAAAGGTGAAACGTTAAACTATTTATCACAAAAACCGGCATTCCACCTTCTAACGCAGCGGGTAGATGAAGAGCTAGCCAGCCCCTTAGGATTTAAAAGAGTCCCAAGGGAAGAAAGGAGACATAGAGTTATTGATGTAATAAATCAATTTAATTTCAAACCGACTCTCGAAAGGAATCCATTAAAACTGTCTTCGGGTGAACAACAGCTTCTGTTATTGATGGTGGGAAAAATTTCAGATTCTGATATTTTTCTTTTAGACGAACCATTTTCAATGCTTGATAAAACAAACGAAGAGTCAGTCATCAGTGCGTTGAACGTCTTAAAGGGACTCGGGAAGAGTATAGTTGTCGTATCACATCGACCACCTTTAAATTTGCTAAAATATATTGACAACATATTTTTGATTGAAGATTTTAGATTAAAACAAACTTCAATTCCCACATTCAAAAATCACTTAGAACATTTGCAGGAGTTTGTAAATAGCTTACTGTCCAAATCAACTCAAAAGGAAAGGAATTTAGCCATTTATTGGGACAGTATGATATCTGTAGGAAGAGCTGAGATGTTATTTCAATGCCCTCCCATGAATATTAACTCTGGAGAGATCGTATGTTTTAGTGGATCAAACGGTTCAGGTAAAACTACATTTTTGTTAACCCTACATGGAAGCATTTCACCATTGGAAGGGTCGGTAACCAAAAAAGCAAAGACAAAGTTTGTACCTGCTGATCCACTACTTTTCTTTATGGATGGAGAAATAAAGTCCTTGCTTAAAGAATACAAAATTGATAAAATGGATATTCCTAACAAATTCAAATCTGTGGAGACAATATTCCAACTTTCAGAGGGACAACAAAAACTATTTGGCTTGTTCTTGGTATTTTTTAGTGACACAGAGATTCTTTTATTAGATGAGCCTACGTTTGCATTAGATAGTGAAAACATTAAACTCCTATTAAAATGGTTAAGTGAGACTGAAAAGACTGTAATTATCGCATCGCATGAAGTTTTATTGTTTGGAAAACTACCTAATAAGTCGTACACAATCACTTCCAAAAAGGCAATTAAGATGAGGAGATAACTTAAATGGAAGTTGAATTTCGAATAAAATTGCTGCTCGTACTGCTCCCCTTTGGATTAACATTTCTAAACGTACTTCCCTCTCTACATTTTCTGCTTGTATTTTCTCTCGGACTTGCTCTCGTTAGTCTAGGTTATAGAAAAGTTATTTCTCTATTGTGGTCACTCAAATGGATTATTTTGTTGGCCTCGTTGATTTTAATCCTAATTTCCCCCAATTTTTTAACTTTAAATTTCCTTGAGAAATTTTTGATAATGATTGGATTATTGGCTTTTTTAACAACTCAACTCAACTCTAGTGAGCTTTATGACCTGATGATTAAATCAAAGTTCCCTCATACATTTGCTTGGACAGTAACTCAAATTCAGAGAAATATGGAGTTTTTTGTTGATGAATTTCAAATTCTCCTTGAGATTCATAAAAGTAATCTAGATCAGGGATTCTTGTTACAAAGAATTAAAGCCCGTGTTAAATTTTCCACGTCGCTTTTAATCCTGGCATATGTTAGAGCTATACAAAGAGCAAAAATTCTTCCAATAACCTTACGTTCAAGAGGATGGAAGGGGGCACACGAAAATTTATTTTTAAACATCACTCCAAAGCCTACAAATTGGCTAACAGTGCTGTTGATCTTTTCTGTCGAATTAATCGCAATTATTGGTACATATACATTCACACTTACATAAAATATAGATAGAAGAAGATGGAATCTAAGTTATGGCTGAAGCCCTTGATCAATACGAGATTGACCTGAGAATTTATGATGGTGTGGAGGGAAACTTCCTCTGGTACCAAAATTATTTTCAAACTCAGAGGGAAGATTATTTTAACAAGGGAATTGAAGGCTCGGTAACATCTAAGGTCATATCATATTTTTTTGGTGGAATGGAGAACTTGGTAAAGGCTGATTCTTATTTTTGGAAGGGTGATTTCAAATCAGCTGTAAATGAATATACAAAGTCTCTCCGTGAGTTTAGTCTTTTTAAATCTTCAAGAGGAGCGAGCTTTAAACTTGATCTGTTAACACTTAAAAATATTCATTGGGTTAAAGGTATGATAGCTCTAAGCAGAGCCCTTCAAATGCCAGGTGACAAAAAATCCTTTGATTACTTCTCCGAAGCCCTGTTAGAATTTAACAATGAAGTTAATCAATCCACTGAAATGAAAGAAGAAATTAGTATGCTGGTGTCATTTTCGAGAGCTTCATTAACAGAAGCATTACTCTGGCAAGCGCGTGGAAACCAGGTAGAGATTGATAACAGCGCCGAAGCAAAAAGAAGATTGATGAAGGCAAGATCCGCAGTCCGACAGGCACAATACATTAACAAGTTAGTGACTGAATTTACCGAAAGTATAGAAGAAAATCTAGATAACTTAACTCGAAAGCGGATTTTGGTGAAAGCAGATAAACTTGCGGTCCAAGGAACCATTGCGTCAGAAAAATCCGATTATCTTTCAGCAAAACAACTCTTTATTCAATCCAATCTTTTTTATAATAGAGCTGCTCAATTAGCCGAATCTGCGGGAAATAGAAGGATATTACTTTCAATGTCTAAGGTTATGGAAGCATCAATTTTTGAATGTGACGCCAATGAGATGTATCGAAAAAATAACAATCTCAAAGAGGCACAGCTCAAATTTGATGAGGGCTCTTTGATAATAGATAAAGCAATCGCTTTATTGGGGTCATTGGGTTCATCGGAACTTAGAGACTCGTTCACTGCCCAAAGAGATTACTATTCAGCAATGGCTCTCTATTGTAAAGCAACACAAAGCTTTGATGAAGAAATTTATGATGAAGCTAAGGAGTTGTACCTGACTGCAAAGGACAAATTCCTCTCAGCAATTCAATTAGGTAAGAAATCTCAGAACACCACTATTGTGGAATTAACAGGTCAAGCACTTGCAGAAGTAGAAAGTTATTTACAACTGTGTGATACATTTCTTTAGATTATTTCAGATTTATTGGGGGGGACATACGGGGAATAGCCATTGGGATCAAAAGATACTTCTTTATACCCGAATTTCTTTAAAATTGATTTTATACGATCTATATTTGAGCTTAGTATTCCAATTTCATCTCTGGACACTTGAATAAGTGCCTCATCATTCCCTAGATCACGAACACGGAGGATACGAAATTCAAAATTTTGCCTCAGGTACGATTCAGAGCTGTCTACTCTTTTTAATATATCCTGATCAATTTTGACGCCAGTATACACCCTACTTGCAAGACAAGGTAATGAAGGTTTATTCCAATTTGTCAATCCATTTTCATGAGCTATAGTTCGTATTTCTTCCTTTGTTAATTTGAAATCTGCAAGAGGTGTCGCTGCTCCTAATTCACTGATAGCTTTGTAACCTGGTCTATGACCTGAAAGGTCAGAATAATTTGTTCCATTAACCACAACGTCATAAGAGAGTTCCACTCTTAACTGCTCTAGCTTTGAATGAAGAAGCTGTTTACAATAATAACACCTGTTTGCAGGGTTTTGGGCATAATTAACACTTTCTTCAAATTCATTGTACTTGATCACATGTAACCCTAGATTCAATTGCTTTGCGACATTTCGAGCATTTTCAATCTCACCTGATGCAAGACTGTCACCATCTTGAATAACTAGGAGAACAGAATTTGCTATTTTGGATAGTAGGAATGCAACTACCGTTGAGTCTACACCACCTGAAAAGGCTACAATTACCCTTTTGTTTTTGAACATATCCTGTAGTTTCTTTATTTTAACCTCTATAGCATCGCGATTCAGAATTTGTAACAACTTTACTTCTCCCAACCTGACCAACCTAACTTTTTCTTTTTATCAGGTGGTACTGGAGCTCCTTCAGGTATGTCTTCTTTATCTATATGTTTTTCACTCTTCGATTTTTCAGGTTTAGGAATAGATGGAGCAGGGATGTTATACTTGTTAGTTTTTACCTTTCCAATATTTTGACCCTCAACATTTTTCTCTGGAAGTGAAGACAGAGGAATATTTGAATTTGGGGCAACTTTATCAGGTTTCATTTCCATCTGATCTGAACTGTTTGAAGATGTAGTATTCTTAGGCGATGGGATATCTGCGTTAATTAAGGGGTTAACTTTTGGATTTGGGGGACTCACAGCTTCGACTTTGTCCTCTCTTTGATGCTTTAAAATATCGGAGGGCTTTGCCCATTGATCATCAGTGTAATTATCCTCTGCTTTTGGTTCTTGCCATTCTATATTAGTTGAGCTTGCCTCTTCTGTAACGTACTTGTTATCGATCGGTTTTGGCTGTTGTTGGTTATTGGGCATATTTTTTTCTTTAAGCACATCTGAAAAAAGGTCTTCCTGTTCATCTACTGATGGTGTTGATGAGTCACCGTTCAATAAACTTGCCCAAATTCTCGGAGAAGGTTTTGAAAAAGCAGACACATATTTCCCTGATAAGACATGAGTATAGTTAACGTTAAGCGGCACCCTAGAGGGAATTTGGCGTGATACTGTATTTATGGTTGTTGTTGCTTTAGGTTGTATGGGCTCAACATTGAGTATTTCTGAACTTTCCTCTGCAGTGACCAACTTTTCGTTGCTCATCGCAGCAGTTCTTAAATCAGAAGCATCTTCTGATTTTTTGGACAGCTCTTCCGGGATTTTCTCCCAATTAATTGTTAGACGAAGAAAATTGTTTTGTTCAGATTGATTTATTTCAAATTCCAGTTGAATATCCTTTGAAACGGATATAGATAATTTAGAGTCGCCAAGAGGTAGCTCAAGTGATTGATTTGTTCTGAGACTCTCAGAAAAGAGTGCAAACAACTCCGCAACTTCATTTGTGCTAAGATCAACATTCGTCTTTAAATCCATCTATAATTTTTAGTATCCTTGAGTGTTTAATATCTTTCCTTCAAAGTCTAAGTAAAGTAATAAGCTTCTAAAAATATTTGCACACTTCTATACGGGTTTACATTTCGTTATCCCAATGTAAATATTGCAATCCTAAGAAATTGTTTTATCTTAGTAATCCTACAGCAAAACGATATCCAATGAAGTTTGCCGATTCACATGCCCACTTACATCCTCCTGAGTTTACAAACAACAATTTAAATCAAATTGTAGCTGAAGCTCTAGAGGCAAATGTGACTACAATTGTAAATTGTGCATCATTTCCAAAGGATTATTTCTTTGTTAGGTCTTCTAGTAGTTTTGATGAAGTTTACTTTACTCTTGGAATTCAACCAACAATTGCTCAATATCATAGGGGGACAGATTGGGAAATATTGTTTGCAGATATTTTAAACGAAGAAGTAAAATTTAAAGGAATTGGGGAGGTTGGTTTAGATTATTACTGGGTGAAAACAGAGAAGGAGAGAAAAATCCAACAGGAGGTATTTAAAACACTTATTGAGACAGCAAATTCATTGAATTTAAACCTCATAATTCATTGTCGAAAAGCTGAAGAGAAAACTTTAGAATTGCTTGAGATGCTCGCAGAGGTTCCTGTGCTTCTGCATTCATTTGAAGGAAATTTAGAAGCGTGCAACAAAGCAAAAGACCTGGGGTACAAAGTAACAGTTCCTACAAATGTAACCATTAGAAAAAATCGTAAAAAGGTAGTTCAACGTATGGGACTGGAGAACATTCTTCTTGAAACAGATTCTCCCTATTGCTCTCCCTCACCAGAAATAAAGATAAACTCACCCAAAACCGTTCCAATTGCTGCTCAAACAGTAACCAAGGTCTTAGGGGCGACTTTAGAAGATGTAGCGAATGTTACCACTAATAATTTTACAAAATTTTATAAAATTTGAGAATCACAAATTTCTAAAATTCATCGAACTTATTGATAAATTCATAGGTCACTGTATTCTGATAATAATATTTTACATTTTAATATATTGATAAGTATTCTTAGGATGAGTACTTTAAGTCTATCATTTCGACTAATACAAATGTAAAATAAGTTATAATTAATTAGTAAGGCTTCTTTTAACTTATCTTTTTCTTTTGACCACTACGACGGATGTAACTAGTAATGCAAATAAGGCACCTAAAATTTCATAACCTGGAAGAAAACTACCTGCTACACTTCCCACAACCAATGTTCCCTTCATACCAGCATCTTTATGACCTGAGACTGTGCACCAAAAATCAGTTTTTACATCTACATTTGGCATCTGAATGTTAAGTGAATTAACTGCACCATCATATACCGTCTTACCATTAACTGTTGTTTCCCCTTCAATCATAAACGCTTTTACGTCTTTGTTTGTTGAGTTTTGTACGGCAAAATCATGAAGTTGAGTATCTTTATTTACAAGGGTGAAGGTTACACAAGCACCTTTAGGTACCTTAATCTCGCTAACATTATATTTTAACCCTGGTCCTGCCTGAATGGTAACAGACTCAGTTGGAGTAGTACAATTACTTTTCATTATATATCCTAAGCCCATCTGTGGTGTTGCAGAAACATTATAGTTTGAGAAAACCAACAGGAAAAGGATCATTGACATGAATAATGATGTCTTTATTACTTTGTTGTTCAATTTATCACCTGTTAAGATGAGCTAACTAAAAATTTGTTGTTTTTAAATATATCGGGGATTGTCCTATTAATTTGTATTCAATCTATATTGATAGTAGAGACATAAGCATTAAATCTTTACTAAGTATAGTTGTTTTCAGGGGTAGGATAAAAAAAATATCCACCCATTTGAAAAATTAAGACAATTTAATTTTTTTCTATTCATTAAGAGTTGAATAATATAGTGTGTAATATTTTCGATTTACCTAAATTTATAATATCTGAATTTCAATAAATTTCCCGTAACATTACTAAGATTTTAATCTTCAACTAATACCTAAGCTTATGTCTGATCAAAAATCTTTACAGGAAGAGATTGTAGAGGTGTGCTTAAGAAGGGGGATAATATTCCCGACTGCAGAAATCTACGGAGGTGTGGCAGGTTTTTATGAGTTTGGCCCTGTTGGGCAGACACTTCGTCTACAGTTGATCAACCTCTGGAGACAACATTTCATTCAATCTGAAGAAAACATAGTTGAAATATTTGGTTCAACTATTTTGCCAGAGAAGGTTTTTGAAGCAAGTGGCCACATCGAAGGTTTTAGTGACCCATTAACTCAATGTGATAAGTGTAAATCAATGTATCGGGCAGATCATCTTCTTGAGAATCATGATACTGAAACTATTAATTTTGATGTATTGACACTCCAAATGCTTGATACACGAATAAACGAATTAAAGATCAGGTGCCCAAGCTGTGGTGGTAACCTTCTCCCAACTAAAAAGTTTAATTTGATGTTTGAAACCACAATTGGACCATCCTCAGATAAAAAGGGATATCTAAGACCTGAGACGGCACAAAATATTTTTATAAATTTCAAGAGAATTGCTAATTTTCTAAGAGATAAGTTACCTTTCGGAGTAGCTCAGATTGGAAAAGCTTACAGAAATGAAATTTCGCCAAGAAATTTTTTGGTTAGGATGAGGGAATTTGAACAGATGGAGATTGAAATGTTTGTTAACCCAGATGAAATAAACGAACACCCAAGTTGGGATGAGATCTCTGACCTTGAAATTAACATACTAACCAGAGAAAACCAACTGAAAAAACAAAAGTTCAAGAGAATGACAGTTCAAAAGGCATTAGACGATAATATCATTCCCAATCAATACTTTGGTTACTATCTTGCTCTTGAAAGTGAGTTTATAGAAATGTTAGGTGTAGAGACAAGCCAATTTTGGTTTAGACACCTACTCGAAGATGAGACTGCACATTATAGCAAGGCAAACTTTGATTTAGAGGTTCAATTTCCTTTTGGCGTAGTTGAATGTGTGGGAAACGCTTACAGAACAGACTATGATTTAAAGAAGCACCAAGAGTATTCTAAGGCTAATCTCTTCGTGGTTACCCCAGAAGGAAAAAAGATAGTCCCTCATGTGATCGAACCATCTTTCGGTGTAACTAGGTTAATTTACATAATCTTGTTAAATGCATATCAAAATAAAAGCAGGGATTGGACCTGGTTCAAATTTCCCAATGTTCTTGCACCATATGAGGTACTGGTAGCGCCTCTGATGAAAAAAGATGGATTGAAAGAAGAGGCGTATAATTTCTTTTGGGAGTTAAAAGACGAAGGAATTGATGTGATTTATGATGAGTCCGGTAAAATTGGAAAACGGTATGCTCGAGCAGACGAAGTTGGTGTCCTGTATTGTATTACTATAGATTACCAATCATTAGAGGACGAAACAGTTACCATTCGAGACCGTGATACTACTATCCAATATCGAATCCCAACGGATGCAACTGCTCAGGTGGTAAAAGAACTAGTTTTAGGATTGATCTCTTTTGAGGATCTACAGCAAGAATTTGAAGAAATTAATGCTGGTGACACTAAAGGAGTAGAAAAGCGCAAAGTTGAAACGAACAAAACTCAACAGAATACAAAAAAAGGTAGAAGCAAGAAGAAACAAAACAAGAAAAGCTCGTAAAACACCCAATTAATTTAAGGGTCTAAAGGTTTTATATTTGTTTAAGCCTAGGGTCTCTACTGAAAAGTACATATACTAAATTTCGAATACTTTAATTATGACAGAATATAGATGTTTACGCTGTAGAACAAGGATCAATCCCACAGAACTTGTTGATGAGAAAATTCAATGCACATACTGTGGGTACAGAATTCTTGAAAAAACCAGACCTGCAGTTATTCATCGAATTAGAACTGATTAAACACCTTCTCTGAAATTAGATAAAATATCATTTACAACTTTCCATTCATCTGAATCGAGCCAAGGTGCTGACAATATTATTCCATCAACATTTAACTGGTTTAGATCTAACAATCTGTTTTTAAGATTATTTGTTGTCAGTTCAATCTGAGTTCTATCTCTTTTACCTACCATTCTTTTAACCCACCCATTATACTTTTTAAAAGATCTAGGGGGAAGATCCTTAAGCAATAGGGGTGCATATACCATTATTTTATTGAAAGAGTACCCTTCAGTAATTTTTTTGACTTCAACTGGTGATGACGTATTCAATACTACACCAAACCCCTGATCAGAAGACCATTTTAATACCTTCGAAGACATAGAACCCACTAAGACTTTATCTTTTGGGAGGCTCTGAATAATTGAATCTAGGGAGTAAATAAGTTTTTGACTAGGCGAGGAAGGAAACATTTCCAGTTTCTTCAAACGTTCAAAATCTCCTAAGCCCAATCCTAAATACATGTCCAGTGAATTTACGGTGCTTGAATACTGTTTTAGCAGGTTGGTGTTGTTTGCAAGTATTATTGCTGATGCAATAGCTACTCCTACTGGCTGTAAAGTCTGGGATAACCTTTTTCTTTCGATAATCGCTTTGATGACCTCCTCCTCAGAAGAAGAGAGAGATGTCCCAAACCAAACCCTATCGTGCACCAAGTCCTTGGGTAGATTGGAGCCAATAGATTGGTTTATCCCAATTTCTAACCGTGGCATGAAGATCTATTTTCGTATCAAATCAATACTTTCCCTTTCAAAACCAATTTCTTCCAATAAGTCGAGAATTCTAAACTCATGATTTCCCTGAAGCTCTATTAAATCTCCTTTTACGGTTCCCCCACAAGCGAGCTTTGTTTTAAGGGTGTTGGCAATTTGTTTTAAATTGAATTCTTTGGGATCCAGACCTGAAATTACAGTATAGATCTTTCCCCATTTTCTTTTTTCTAGGACTACCTTTAACCTTGCTTCACCTTTTGCGACTTCATCACAAATGCACAATTCTTCTGGTAATCCACATACTGAGCAAGTTTCTACTTCATCATCGAATATTGTTGTTCAACCTCTTATAATTTGTTTCCATCTTTTGATGTTAAATCATAGTTACAGTAATCTATAATAAAGATTACCTCTATGCACTTTATATAAGCCAAAAAAGTGAATAATTTTTCAGATTGTGGTTACCTTCGCGCCTGACTCTTCGATGATCATTGTATGTTCAAATTGAGAAATAACAGCCTTTGAATCTGTTGCTCTAAGAACATGATATTCTTGTATCCCTGCAACTTTTCGAAGTTCCATCATCCCCATCTTTAGTTCTGGTCTGGTGACACCCTTTTCAATAAGCCATCGTTCTGCAAAGGGAAGCCCTTGAAACTCATGAATAGCAAGCTTTTGAATTTTCTTAGCTGGTTTTGTTCTCAAAGGAACTTTGAATGGTGCAACTCTGAAAATGTTAACTTTGGAATAGTCCTGCCCAAGACCTCCTGGGTGAGTGCTAACAAAAGGTTCAATTGCGAAGACCTCACCTAACTCAACTTTATCCCCTTTTTCTACCCTCACATTCGGAACAGTTTTCCCAGCATGAACTGCGAATCTTTCCACTGAATGACCTCTTAATTCTCTAATTGGATAAAATCCTTCATCTGTTACAATTTTCTCAATAATACCACCGATTGACCCAGTGTCAGCCCCTGGTCTCATAAACTGAATCGCTTCATCCAATGCCTTTTGATTTACTTCCAGAAGTTTGGAATAACTTCCATCCAGGTCCACTGAAGTTGCTGTATCGGAAATATACCCTTCAAGTGATACACCTACATCAATCTTTACCACTCCTTTCTTAGGTATCTTCAAATCATCTTCTGGAGTACCTGTGTAATGAGCAGCCACATCATTAATCCCAATATTAATGGGAAAAGCTGGCTTTGCCTCATTCTCTCTAATGAATGAATCTGCGATATTACAAAGATCGAGTACGGATGCATTAGGTTTTACCTCTAATGCCATTTTATCCCGCAATTGTTTTCCAAGATCACCAGCTTTTAACCAAAGTTCATGTTCTTCCTCCTTAGAGTAGTCTTTTACCTTAAGGCTGGGATGTTGAACCTCATTTTGTAGGGCTAATGCTCTCTTGATGCTATACATAAATTATGTTATGAATATCAAAATTAAAAACCCTAGGTTAAATTCAAGGTGTTGAAAAGTAAAAGTAGTTGTTGTTTGATAGAAATTTTGGTGTATTTTTTATTTGGGGTCGTAAGATGAGCATTTCTTTACGTTTGGATAGTCTTTTTTGAGCACCAAACATAGAAAGCTTTTCCCCTTAAAGGAACACGAAAGACACAATGAGTCTAATTCAACCAACTGCTCATGTACTCTGTCGATCATGTTTTGGTTTGTTATGATGTTTGTTACAGTCATTTTTGATTACCTTTGAATGTTTAATTCAACAGGTAGCCAACGAACCAAAGCTCGTCTATAGGTGTGATCAGAAAATCCCGTGGGATTTAATGTTAATCTTAGGTACGAATTAATCTTTATAAAGATTGTTTTTATGAAGAAATAACAGCATATTTTGTTATATAATAGCTAAATTTGTTGAACATTTTCCAGAAAATCTCGAAATTTATAAAAAATTTTATCACTTAAATTTCGATTTGTCCTCGGTTAAATCATCATCATACTCATCATCATATGAGAGTGAAATCAATTGTTGACGTAAACTGCTTGCCTTTGTCTTCAACGTGGTAAGATCAATCCCGGTTAAAGCAATTTTTTCAAAGACTGTTAATACATTAAATGCAGCCAAGTAGTCTGGAAGTTCTGGAATACAATCAGATAAAATGCTTATCACATTAATATCCTCAAGATAACCTTGCAATAAAGATAGAGCAACGGAACCAAAAACTAAGCCTGATGTGGTAAATGATAGATTCGTCTTAGATAAAATTTCTTCTCTCAGTTTCTCATCTGATGTACCAAGATGATACGGGAGTTCATCAGCGTCTCCTCGTCTCCCCGTTGGTAAACCTCCAAGAACATAAACTCTTGAAACCTCACCCTCTTTATAGGTTTTAAAAAGTAATTTGATTAGTGGTTTTAAATCAGATTTAGTAATATTTGCATTATTCACTACCGCAATATAACGATCGTTTTGAAAAATCCGCATAGGATGTTTGACAACCCCATCACGAACCACAGCAACATTTGGGATTAAATCACTCTCAATAAATGCCACCTCATCCAAGTCTAGAGATTGAATTAGATGATAAGAAGCCAAATTTCCAACAAATCCACTACCCGTGAAAGATTGAAAGACTGTTTTACCCTTTAGAATTAACTCAGAATCTGAGATTTGGTTAATTTGAAGCTCCATGAAAATATTTAAAATTACTGACATTAAAAGACTTAGATTGAACTGTCAAAATAGTTTATGATTTAAAGGTATGAAACTCAATTTTCTCGTATGATTAATTCGTCCGATCCTGGTCCTGTAGATAGATATTTCACTGGTACACCTGTTTCAGATTCAACAGACTCAATAAATTTGATAGCTTCGGGAGTCAACTTATCCATTGTTGTTGCACTTTTGACCTCAGGAAATAGAACATCAAGCTTTGTCAAAGCGATCGCAGTTGCACCATTTAATCTTACTGATTTCTTAGCTAAAGTGTAATCAAATGGAGCTGCTCTTCTTAGTCTTCCAGTGACTGTACCATACTCGGTCCAACCTCTTTTTATTACCTCTTCCTCTGAAAGTTCACCATTCAATGGACCAGTTCCCACACGGGTTGTAAATCCCTTGAAAACGACTATAACCTCATCTACATAGGTTGGACCCACACCAACATCAGCAAGACATGTGGGCGCAGTGACATCTTTTGAAGTAACAAACGGATAGGTTCCGTGAATGAGACTGAGATGTGTTGCCTGTGATCCTTCGATAATTATGTCTTTACCTTGTTCAAGAAGATCGTTTAATTCATTAGAAACATCAATTAAATATTGTTTTAACTCTGGCATCTCTCTTGCCAATTTGAGCTTTCTTGATGCTCTGTCTTCATTAGCTGGACCACATCCAGTCCCAGTAGAACCAATTTTGTTATGGAGATGATCATCCTTGCGATCTCTATCAATATGATTTTGCTCAATGATCCCAGTGTGATAGTCCACGAAGACTCTCCCTGAAGTATTTGTTTCTTTTATCTCATTTAACAATATTGAAGGATTTACGAGGACACCCGCGCCAACGTATAACTTAAGATCTTTGTTGAAAAAGCCAGAGGGAAGTAACTGAAGCTTATAGGTTTGCCCATGATGAACCACAGTATGTCCTGCATTAGGCCCGGTTCCCGCTCTTGCAATTGCAGAGTATTTTGAACCAGTGGCAAGATATGAAACTATTTTCCCTTTTCCTTCGTCTCCAAATTGACCCCCCACTACGATTGTGATCACAGGTAAACAGTTACCTCATGATTAATAAAACTGTTAGTCGAGACTAGTCAAATTGTTAATAAATTAAAGTTAGACTTTATCAAACCATATAATTTAATCCTTATTTTTGAGAGTTTCAAGCAATACTTGTCTAGTCTTACAAAAAATATTTATAAACTCACGAAAATGAATTTTTGCAAACCAAATGAAGAGGTACATCTCAAAACTTGTGCTCTGTGGTGAAATGGCTGTAGGTAAGACCAGTATCAGAAGAAAATATTTTGGTGAAAGATTTCTCAAAGAACACTTAGCCACACTGGGAGCAGATTTCAACATTAAGAGACTCACATTGGACGAAAACAACACCTTAGAATTGCAAATTTGGGATATTGCAGGTCAAACCAACTTCCAAGGACTTCGAAAACGCTTTTTTAGAGGCGCCACTTGTGCGTTCATGATATTTGATCTAACACGAAAAGATACTTTTTACAAACTTGAAAAATGGATTAATGAAGTTTGGGATGTAAATAAAAGCAAAGAAATGCCTATCGCGATAATTGGAAATAAGATGGATCTTGAAACTCCGGAGGTTAAAATGGAAGATGTCCTGCAATTTCTAAACAAAATTCGTTCTGAAAATGATCTGTCTGATAGCACCTTTCTGAAATACTATGAAACAAGCGCTATGACTGGTGAGAACATAAATATCTGCTTTGAAGAAATGGCAAAGGCAGTAATAGAATTCAACAAAAAGTTTACCGAGGTAATTTAACAATTCTTCCATAGAACAAGCTTTTAAATAAATATCTTAGAATAAAATACATGAATACTCCCTTTTCAGTTTTGGATATATTGCAAGCAAAAACTGATGGCAAAAAGCTTGTTGAAATAACAGCATATGACTATTCCTTTGCAAAACTAATTGATAAGACTTCTAACGTTGATATGATTCTGGTTGGAGACTCACTAGGGATGGTTGTGCAAGGTAACCCTACACCTATCCCTGTGACAATAGACCAGATGGTCTATCATACCAACATGGTTAGTCGAGCGGCAGAACATGCGATGGTCATTGGAGACATGCCTTTCTTGTCATACCAAATTGATGAAACCAGCGCAGTCAAAAACGCAGGAAGGTTAATTCAAGAAGGTGGAGCAAACGCAGTAAAATTAGAGGGAGCTGGAAGAATGACTCCTATTATTAAGCATCTCGTAGAAATCGGAATACCAGTTCAAGGACACCTGGGTTTGACTCCTCAATCTATTAACTTGCTCGGAGGTTGGAAGGTTCAAGGAAAAACAAAGTCTTCCGCAGAAAAAATCAGAGACCAAGCATTGGAACTTCAAGAGGCAGGTGTTTTTTCAATTGTTCTCGAGGGACTACCAATTGACACCGCTAGATTTGTAACTGAAGCAGTTTCAGTACCAACTATTGGAATCGGTGCTGGATGGCACTGTGATGGTCAAGTTTTAGTAATGCATGACTTACTAGGTCTCTCTGAATTTTCACCTCGATTTGCAAAAAGGTACGCTGATCTTGGAAAGATGGTTAGTGATGCAGTTGATGGTTATGCAAAAGAGGTTAGGGAAGGAATTTTCCCGAATGAGGAATATTCCTACAAAACCAGAGTTAATCTTTCTTAAACATAAAAATATATTGAAATCAATAATAACTCTAAAAAGAGCTAATCACCTTAGTTTATTGCACGTGTCCCACAGCAAACACAGATTAAATATTCGTATCATCATGCTGATTCTTGCAATGGCTGCCTTTGCCACTGGAATCCAAAGAACAGTGCTATCTAGTTATACTGGGCAGCTATCTACAGGTATCGCGGTTTTACTCGCCAGTGGTATTGGTTTGGTTATCTATGGTTCAGCAAAATCCTTAGGAAATATATTTGGTGGGTTTGGTTCTGAGCGTATTGGTCGCAAAATTACAATGATTTACTCTACTGTCATCATCTTTATTGCTTCTGGTATTATTTTCTTATTTCAAAATCTAACAATGTATCTAATAGGCCTCTTATTTTTAGGGGTAGGTACAGGTCTATTATTTGCATCTGCTTCAATTGCTCTATCTGATCTTTACGGTATAAATGGTAGAACTCAAGCATTCTCATCAATGGAACTGGCTGTTTACTCAGGAACTGCTGCAGGAAGTTATCTTGCGGGGACATTATCAGCAGGACTTTCATTCTCATTAGTCTTTGTGGTCAGTTTAGTTGTTGCTGCATTTTCAATTTTTGTTGTGTTTTATTTTATAAGGGATACCTCAGAGGAACAAAAATTAGAGGTTGAATCTATGGAGATTAGCTCTATAGATATTAAAGAGCAAATAAAAAAGTCTGTGAATGATCTTGGACTTACAAAGGGTTCAGGAGAAAAATTGTTAGAAAATATAAATTACGATCTAAGTGTTTCACCTAAAAAACTTAGAAAACTTTTACTTAATCCAACAATCATCTTAACTTTTACATTAGGTACTTCCACGAGACTCTTTGACACTATCTTTATAATCTTAACCCCGCTTTATTTGTCATTGAAATTTTCGGAAAATATTTTCTTCTATGGAACCCTGAACACAATATTTCTCTTAGCATGGGGTTTAGGCATCTTAGTTTCACCTTACGTTGTCAATTTCACAGGTCGAAAATTCCCTGTGGTTTTTGGATTTATTATACAGGGTATTGCCTTATTTATGATTGAAACAGTTCCTGTAGAATTAATGGTAATGATCTCGGTTTTCTTTGCAGGGTTTGGAATTGGATTGTATTATCCCTTAGGTAGTACAATTACAGCAGATCTATTTGCACCTGATCAAAAGGGAATTGTAGTCGGAATCTACAGACTATTTCTTGATGGGGGTTATTTAGTAGGATTTGCTCTGTTATATTTACTCAGTGAGTTTATTGTTCCTGCAATTACTCCAAACCTTTCTACTTTAAGAAATTACAGTTTGACTTCACAGATAGTAGCAGGAGTTCTAATCACTATAGGCATTCTACAATTTATGTTTATGAAAGACACAAAACCTGTGTGGGGGCAGCTTCCCTTACTTGTCAAACATGCTCAAAAAGCACGTGAAACTATTTTGTACAGCCTTTGGGGTATTCTTTCCTTTTTAGGTCAGAATAATATGACCAACGAAAACTATATAGCTAAGGCGAAAAAGGCAGAAAGAGAGGCTGATATACTTCTTGATAATTTGACCCACATTACATACATGTATTCAATTCCAAGAAGGGACGCTGTTGAGCTATTAAATACTGCATCCTTAATTGACAAGTCTGCCGGGAGAGCCTTTAGAGCCTTAAAGAGAATAAATCTATATTCTGGCCCAATTGGTGAGGACTTAAAGGAAAATTTGATTGAATATTCAATTTTACTGCTAACTCAGATTGATTCATTTATTAAAACAATTGAAACAATGAATCATACTATTAGCCTAACTGGCTTGAAAAGTCAGGAGGTTTCTCTGTTTGAAGAGATGATGGACAAGCTCTATGAAAACATGTGGAATGAGATTAAAGATTTGCATATTCAAGATCTGTTTGATTTTAGGTCATTGACCGACACAGTTGATCTTTTGGAAAAATCAGCGAACATTATAGAAGATGCAGGTCAACTTGTGAAATTATTGACCTACAAATATTATGTTTGAAAATAGCACTTCTTTGCTTTGGGTTTATGATGAGTTGTATTATTTTAATAAATAATACAATTATTTGTATAGTTAGTATGGTGCAGAAAAATGAATTTTTTTATCAAACTTCGAATTATTATAGCTAAACCTTTAATAATTTATTTTACCCACACAGTATTGGGCAACCTATGACACAACTTGCAGATTTACTAAACATCAAGTTACCATGGTATGTTTACCTTACAATACTCATTTTTGGTATTATGTTTGCCGTTCTGAAAGAAGTTTTAGAAATCGAAATTCCTGGTTCTGCTGAGTTTAGTCTCTCACTTCCCTACGCGATGTTTGTTTGGGGCATTTTTGGACTTGCAGGTGTAACCGAACCCTCCTCTTTCCTCATGGGGTTTTGTGGAGTTTTGATCATATTCTACATGGTTTATAATTCTGTCATCTATGATTATGATGCTGAAGCTGTAATCATAGGCACTGAAGCTGAAGTTACTGTACCATTCGGAGATGAACGCTCCTCTGGTGAAATTAAGTTTATGTCAAGACAAGGGATGCAGTTCAGAATCGCAAAAGGTACCTCCGATAAAAAGGGAGGATTCAAGAAGGGAGACTTAGTTTATATCCAAGCTATTGAAGGAGCATTTGCAGTTATTGGCTCTAATAAGGTGGACTACACCATTAAAAGAAAACCTGTTGAAAGAGTCAACACACTTAGAAAATTGCTGAGAGAACTCAGGTTTAGACCTAACAAGGATGAACTTTGTCAGATCTGTTATTCTAAAGTCTCTTATTCAGAGCTGGTAAACTGTCCCTGGTGTGATGCAAAGTTTCATGAGAACCATCTAGCAGATTGGTTATCAGTGTCTCCTAGGTGCCCTAACTGTCGTCAAGGGTTATTAATGCACGACAGTTCAATTATCAAGAGAAATTAAGTGATATACTATGACAACTAAATATTGGATGATAACAATCATCTTTGGAGCAACAGTGCTTGGATTTGCATATTGGGTTAATCCAGCATTGGGTGCTGGACTTACGATAGCCTTTATTATTGCATTTATCTTAATGCTCAGGTCGTACACTGTTGTGGATCTACAATCTATCCATGTCCTTTCAGGAAATGGAAGAGTTACTGAAAAAGTAGGGGGACAATCTTACATTTATCTACCCTTTGTAACCAAAAGGTCGATAGTTCCTCTTCAAGTATTGGAAATTGCAATTCCAAGAATAAAGCTTTTGGACATGAACAATCTACCATTTGGTGTTGAAATTAGCTGCAAGGTTCAAATTAGCGACGCAAGAACATCAGTCAGATCTTTAAATAGAACCACCCCTAATGAAATCAGACCTATTGTGGATGATACTATTCAGTCTGCTTCCAGAGCACAAGCCATGAAACAAACATTGCTGAAAATTATGCGAGAGAGAGATGAGGTTGAACAGTCAATTTTGACAGCAACGAATGACAGCCTATCCAGAATAGGAATAAGAGTAGTTCTATTCGACATCAAGAACATTGTGGATGTTCCAGGTTCAACTGTAATTTCTGATATGGAACGTGTGAAATCTGCTGAATTGGAGAGAATGGCTAGAGAAGCGGAAGCCCGTGAAAATAGCTCTGCAGAGATTGTTGAGGCGCAAAAAAAGGCTGAGGCAGAAATTCAAAGACAAAAAGCGTTCGAACAAAGTGAGCTTGCAAGGCTTAATCAAGAGATGATGATTGCTGATAAAGAGCGAGAACTTAAATTAAAGCGGATGGATATTATTAATGCTGAGAAGAAACGACAGGCAGAAATTGAGGCTGAGCGAATTGAAATTGAATCAGCTGGTATTGCAAACAAGCAAAGAGAGCTTGCACAAGCAGAGGCAGACACCAGATTAATTAATATAAAAGCTGAAGCGGAGGCTATAGAGTTAAAAGCACAGGCTGACTCCACATCATTAAGATTGAAAGCTGAGGCAGAGGCAGAGGCAATAAATCTCAAACTTCAAGCGGAGGCCGAAGGTACTACAAAATTAGCTGTTGCACTTAATAAATTCAATGAAAAAGCAATTAGTGTAAAGCTAGCTGAGATTCAGGCATCTGTACAATCCTCAGCAGCAGAATCAATTGCAAGAGGTATCCAACATAACAGCAAACTAATTCTTCCTTCAAACGGTATGTCAAGCTTCTTTACAGAGATGATCACAGGGATAAACCTATTAAAAGAGAGTGGAGTCTCAATAGGCGATCTTTTCAATGGGAAGAAGAAGCTAGCCACACAAATTAAAGAAGAATAGGAACCAAAAACCATTAAATTAATAATTTAACTAGTTTTACTCAATTAGATAAATAAACAAAGCTGCTAAGCACATATTACGCAATGATTCACCTCCTACTTTTAATAGACCGTAAAAAGAGTGTAGGATTGGAGCTTTTCAAAGATAACACAATCACATTTGATTCAGAACTGCTTATTCCCTTGATACAATCTATTCTATTAATATCACAGAGTTTTGGCAACTCTAAACCGAAGGGCGAATTAAGAGAGTTAGAAATTGGCGACTACCAAATTGGAAGTTACGAGTTAGACAACCTTGCATATGTAATTATACAAGACACCTATGACAATGAACCTTTCACCAAACAAATTCTTACATCGATAATTAATGAATTCCATGATAAATTTCTATCTATGGACTTTAGTAGAGAAATCCAGGGCTTAGGTTCAATCAAAGAAAGGATAGTGGAACTCACAACGACAATGAAATTTCCAACCCAAGTCTTACAAAGTTTTCAATATAGGATTAAGGAGTTATTAACACGTGTTCAAGGGGTTGAGACTATATTTCTTGCAGACCTTGATGATGGTGTAAAACATATATGGCTTCGAAGAGAGAACAATATCATAACAGTTTTGATGGAAATTTTAAGTGAAATTCCTTTTGAAAGAAGTTGGTTGGGAGAAGTGAGACTTTTTAAACCCATCGAATTCAATGGTATAAGTTATACACACGAAGCTTGGATCATAGTGAGAATCGGTTTAACTGATTTTTGCATATTAGCTCGAGGATATTTTAACCAAAGTTTTAGAGATATCATGTTAAGCGAGTTTGAATCTCTTGCAGAAGAGTTTAACGAGGAGATATTGAAACACCTTTAGAGATTATTCCCAAGTTAATCATCACCTTTTTCGATGAGATTTTTGATCTCATCAATATTCTTTGTATCCATTATTATCTCCCCCTTATCAAGTACGAGAAATCGTTCTACCATCTTAAGAAGTTCCCAAGAATTGGAAGTACAAATTAATGTGGTATTCTTCTTTAACTGTCCCAGTATCCCAATCAGCTGTTTTTGTGTCCAAAAATCTAATCCTGTGAACGGATGATCTAAAATAATGATTTTCGGATCAATTACAAGTATACCAAGTAATGCAACCAATTTTTTCTCACCAAAACTCAATGATGAGATTGATCTTTCAAGTAGATGAGAGATATTTAGTAAATTTGCCTTTACTTGCAACCTATGTAGGCTTTCCCTGCGTGAGAACCCAAGGTTTTCTAACCCAAATAGAACATCAGAACTAACTTTTGGCATGAAAATTTGATCTTCTGGATTTTCAAATAGGTATCCTATCAAATGAGGAAGATTAGACTGTGATTTAACAGAACGGACATATTTTCCGATTTTAATCTCACCATGTTGTAATTCAATAGCCCCAGTTAACAGATGCAATAAAGTTGTTTTTCCCTGTCCGTATTTTCCAAGGATTGCAGTAAATTCCAGTTCAAATAGTTCAAGATTTAGTTTGTGGAAAACTGCCCCATTACCATAGCTGAAGCTTAAATCAGAAACACTGATAATAGGCACCACAGATTCACTTCAATAGATGAGAGTCTTAAACCATTGCGAGTAAAATTAAATTATTACAAATTCCAGAATCTAGTACTAAGCAAGATTAAACAAATCAAGCATGTAACAGTGATGAATATTATTTCTGTGACGGTATAACTCGAATTATATGTATACTCTGGATGTGAAATACCCCGGAGTTGAATCGCTAGGCTAATCTTACGGAAATAATCATTGGATTGTAAGAAGAGGTTCTTGAACAAAAGGTATTGATGATAGAAAACCCTATAATCCCTTGATTTTAAGCTAAATCCGAGATTAATTCCCCTTACTTTAGCTGCTTTTTTCGTTTCACTAAACCACTCAATTTGATCAAAGATGATTTTGTTTGCAAATAAAACCACTAATAACAGGGTATTCGGTAATTTGAGTTCAAGAATTCCACTCAAAAGTTCATTAACAGACCCCTCAGAATCTAACAGAATTGATGAGTGAGTAATTGAAGTTAAATACCTTAATCCAAGGGTCATAGTCAGACCTAAGTTATTTAGACTTAGGTAAAAAGTAAATGTGACAAGGGTGATAATTGGAAGAGAGTAGACGATTCTCTTTACAAAAAAGGATTTAGGACGATAAAGAAAGTATAGAGGGAGAGACAGAACAAAAAGTAGAGATGCTTGTAAAATAGTTGTACTCACCCCAAGTGTGATCAAAATAGTAAAAGTCATAATGATTTTGAGTTTTCTACTGATTAGATGTTTATCCTCTGTCAAGTTATCAGAAAGAGGGGGATTATCTTTTGAAAATGATGGTAACGATTGAAGCAATAGTTTATTTTCTTGGAATCGCAGTTTAGTCTCTTTTGAGGTGTAAAACAAATTAAAAGCCACAATTGAAAGCACCCCCTCTAGAAGGGCAGCTAAGCTTATCCAGATTAAAAGGATAAGAAGTATTGAGGAATCAATCTGTAAATTTGATAAATACAATTCAACTAGTATTATCAGAAATTGTGAATAAATAAAACCAACTGCTGTGATAAAAACAAGAAGAGATTTTAACTTCCTCGGTTTCACTCTAAGAAGAAGAGTTCTTAATGGAACAACCCAAATTATTGTTGTAATTATTAAGTTCATCCCTTGTACACCCACGGAGCCTAAAAACCCAGGAATTAATAAACTGGTAATGAAAATTGAAACTAAGCTTACTAAAATCCCCCGAAAAATTCCAAGTATTAATATTGCCGCTGGGATCCCTGTTAGACCAATTGTGACAGGGAATCCTAAAAAGGGGATATTGGCTAGTTGAAGTATTATTTCAAGAGAAACTAGTAACCCCATTTTACTGTAATCTAAAACTTCATAATTTTTTCTTTTGACAGTTAAAATCAAAAGTATGATGATGTAAGTTACCCAGCCTATTATGATTAACTCACTAGAATATAATCCGTCAGGTATCCTCACAGTGTATATTCTTTAGATAGTTTGATTTTTAAGACGTTGTATGAAAAATTATTGAAATTCCTTTTATCCAGAAGAACCCATGATCAACGTTTGGAGTGTATCAATTAATATTTCAAATGGGAAGGGTTCTGTCTTAACCCTGTCTCTCGTGGATTGTTCCATGTTTGCGAACATTGTCCCAATTGAATATACCTGTTGGGCTGTTCCTTCTGCATCAGGAGCTCCACTGGCACCTACTTGATCTGCACTAGAGTAAGCCAAGTCTTTGGCACTAGACCAGTTTGATATGGCTTCAGAATAATTTTTGTTAAGAGTTGCAACAGTTGCATTTAGTGCCTTTTCAATTGCTTCGATAAAGCTAATTGCACCAGTTAAGTTGCCCTTTAAGACTTTGAAAAAATCCCAGTTCACAAGAGAACCTCTAATTATTATGGGTGCTTGATTCTTTAACACTGCATCCAAGGCTACCAGAATATCTGAGAGTGCGGATTTAAAGGTATCGAGTTCCATTATGTCATAAGCCATAATCCCCGGCTTTCCAGAACCCTTTCCTAAAGCGGAGCTCTCTATCAATACTGCAATTTTGTTAATGAAGGTGAACTGGATAAGAGCAGACCTAAGCTGAATCTCAGCGATTAACCCCCTTAGGAGAGCATTTTTTGCAATTGGTTTTAATACGGTCTCAATTGTCTCCTGTAATGGCCCGGTGTTGTCCTTGGTACAATAGGAAATTGCATCAAAAATTAAAAAGTAAGATTTAGCCCTCATCATTAATTCTTTAACCGGGTTAGAACCAAATTCATTTTCTGCGATTGATTGGATTTGGATTGCTTCAGTTGCTTCATTAATGGCATATAATTCTGCGACTGCCTGATCAGTGAATTCGCTTTGGTTAGGAAGTAGGAGAAATGAAACTAGAAGTAGATCAAGATGTCTGTTTATGTGAGTTAGTTGGCTGGGAGGTAACCCCTGTTTGAGAGCTTGCATCCACTGTGTTGTTAAGTGTTGAAAGGCCACCTTAAGCCTCTCCTCCAAGGAATTGAACCGACTATTTATGAATTCCAAGTCTTTTTTACTGTTCTCTCCGTTTTCTTCATCTGCGATATGAGACACATACGCAAATATATTATCATAAATCAAGGGAAAAGTCGATATAAACTGCAAATCTCCTTTTCCAAGCATTTCTTGTATGAGATTCTCTGAGTCTTTGATTTGTTTTTTGATACTCTTGAAATCCTTTTTCTGTATTAATTCCTCGATCCCTTTATATTTAATGTTAAGCTCGCAGATGGATTTGGAAAGGAAAAACAACTCACGCTCTTCTTCAAGTGTATATTCAGTCCATCCATCAATGACCTCAAGTAATGCAGCTGGATCGTCCTCAGAAACGTTTATTAGGTTAAATGCCATTTGGAAGTAACTTCCAGCAGATTCTAAGTCTTTTGACGAAAGGGCATTAATTGCTAGAGTCTTGTAATGTTGAGCTAAATACGCGTTTGCAAGAAGTTCGGCACGTACATGGTTAGCATCATAGACATCCAATATCTCTTTAGCCAAATCAGATGTAGTTTTCTCCAAGTTGTCTTTCATTGACTCCATATGGTTTAATGCATGAGATACCATGGAATGCATTACGATTGGGTCTTGCCACCACCAACTAGTCAGACCAGAGGATAAACGTTTAAGCACGACAGTTAACAAGAAGTTGAATTGACCCATGTCATAAGTGCTTAGGAGTTGAGCTTTCTCTTCATTGAATGTTTTTGGGTCATAAATTTCACCTAAATAATTTAACCGTTTTTGGATTTGGTATAACCTCAACAGTTCAATTAAGGAGGATAGTGCTTCTGGAGTGAACGAGGGTTGATCCTTAAAAGCTAATAATGTTAATTCATCTAACTTTAGTTTAGTATTAACATATCCCTCTGTTTTTTTGTAAAGATTTGACTCTTTTAGAATTCCACTTCTCATCATAGTGGCATATGCATATCCCATTACATTTATATCAAACCAAAAATCGGTAATAGATTGAATTCTTTTGAAATCTTCAGGTTTAACTTTTTCAGGAGACCTTTTCAATTCATCAATTATTCTATTGTATAATGATTCTGTTAAATCCATTACAGATAACAGGTGTTCTACCACAGTCTGAGAAAAGTCATTCCAATCTCTTGCAATCTCACTTGTTTCATCTATATCAAGATAATTCTTGTATAATAATTTATTTGCGTTAATCAATGATTCAAATTTCGAAAAAACAAGTCTTTCATCTAATTGAAACTTTAAATCCATCACTAGAATAATAGGATACTCTTTTTTTAATGTTTGGTAGTTTCTAATGTAATTCTGCAATCTTGAGATAATTCTTAGGGATATTTATTTCTTGAATTTAACTAATTCTTCTTGTGGGTCTATTTGAGCAACGTATTGCCCATCTTTTAGCCATTGAATTGGGACAATTTGAAACCTTCCATTATTGAATTGCCGTCTAATTCCAATAGGTAGTACTCTTGCATTCAACTCTTCAGTGGCGAGTTTGATGGGGGGCAAACTGATATTTTCCATCTGCATGAGTACAGGAGCTCCATAACTAATTTGTAGCGCTCTTGCTCCAACAATTCTGGCTCTTTCATACCTAGTAAGATATGGTGGTCCAACCTCAACCTTATCAGACAAAATCTCTTTAGAAATTAACCTTCACCTAATAGTTGAATATAACATGCTTGTTTTTAACTTTTGCAAAGCTTTCAACACAAATTGAAAGGATGTCCCATTGACCTCAAAACAGAGATATAATTTTTTCTATTTTTTTGCCCATTTTCATAAATTATTGCCTCAAAAACCGGTTTTTTTCTAAATATTTCCTCAATTTAAACATATTCAAAAAAAAACAGAGAATTTATTACGAAAATCACGTAAGTAGAATGGATATTATAAGCACTGTAAAATTTAGTCACTTATGTCTAGGGTAATTTCTCATCTACTAAGAGATATATCCAGCTTAACAAGATACCATCAGGATGCATCTTCAAGGTTATGCTTTCTACTTGGTGCAAGAGAAGCAATAA
This sequence comes from Candidatus Heimdallarchaeota archaeon, assembly GCA_030149205.1. Classification (GTDB taxonomy): domain Archaea; phylum Asgardarchaeota; class Heimdallarchaeia; order Heimdallarchaeales; family Kariarchaeaceae; genus WAKA01. The sequence goes on from JASBSB010000001.1 coordinate 173,109, forward strand.
GATTAATGATGGCTGTTAAAGATGCAGCAGAAAATCAATTTCTTATATTAAATGTTCCACCCAAAGAAAAAAACATGGAGAGAGTAATGGAGAAGGTCATAAAGGAAATCAAGATTCAAGGTTATGAGTTTGAATTGAGAGAAGACTTAGGCAATGTTATAAGCATAAAGACCCGAGATCGAAAACTTGAACTTGAAAGAAGAATTGAAGAGGCCGAAAACGAAGAAGAGAAGAGTGAGATCCTTAACAGGTTTGATATTGAATATGTTAAGCAGAAGGGAATTCCCACAGCAGTTGTTCGAAGGGAAGCATCAATTGCTGCCTCATTAGGCGCCTCTATTGTCTCTGGAGATATTCTACAGGATTCAAATATTCAACCACAACAGGAAGTTGTGATTCAAAACATCTACTATGACATTGTTGCTTATGGTATAGCTGAGCTAAGCAGTGAAGAGATAAAAAGATCTCCAAGAAGAATTGCCATCAGAACACTAGAAGGAAGGTTTGACACCTTTAATGTTCATCATCAAAAAAGGTTCAGGAATGGTCTTTACTCCGTCACAACTTTACCTAGAATTTTAGGTTTAAATTTGCTCAAATTTAAAAAATCTACTCCTGCAAACGTCTTGGTTATCGCAGAGGATAAAGGTGAAATTGCAGTTGAGCTTTTTAAGAAAGTACCTGAAGAATCACAAATTGCTATCGTCATCAATAATGACGCCCACCGAAGAGATGTGGTGGAGACAATAGAACGACTGGGATTTGAAGAAAGCAACTTTAAATTCATCATTGATGGGATCGATAGATACGCTAAAAGCAGACCAAGGCGAAAATTTACACACTTCTTTATTGAGTTTCCTTCATCAAACACGGGTATCCGACCTAACCCCTTTGTTGATTTAGAAGAAAAGAATATCATCAGCTATGCCAGAGGACAATTTCAGGGTATACGTGCATTATCATTGCTTGGAACAAACGAATCACAGGTTGCTTATGTTTCCCATTCGATAGATCCAAGTGAAAATGAAGATATTGTGGTTCAATCGTTCAGGCAGGGTTACTTTTCACCTTTGGTTTTAACTGATGAACTAAGAAAAACCTATCCAATAATAATGCGAGCACTTCCAGAAATTCCCACAATTTCTCAAGGAGGAACAATTGATGGTTCCAGATTAAAGCAAGAAGAAATGTTTGCCTCCTGCTGGTTAGCAGTGGATCCGGAGATCCATAAATCAGATGCAGGGTTTGTTGCTTACTTTGAATTACTCCTTAAACCGAGTGGAAGAAGAAGATGAAATCAAGGTTACTTATACATTTATTCAAATAGGAATTTACCATAGGTCACTTAGAATGACATTATCTTTAGTGAACGAGGAAGATTCAAACGATGTCATTTCTCCAATATTAAAATCATTCCTTGCAAAAGATTTGGCAGAGGATATCGGAGAAACACTCCTAGACATGATAAAGTTTAATGAGGTTTCCTTGTATAAGATTTCAAATGATAAGAAATTAATTGGATTCCTGATCCTAAATGAACAGATGGATTTTGATGATGATGATAAACCGTTTAAACTATTAGTCATAGATGAAATTTGGGTCTTACCTGATGTTGACACAGACGATTCTTCTCTTCAAGAGATACCTGGAGAGGTCCTTAAAATTGCAGAAACTAAAAAAATTAAATTTATTGAGATTGTTGTTAACGAAGGAAACATGTGGTTGAATAGATTCTTAGAAGAACAAGGATTCTTAATAAGGGAAATACAAGGAAGAAAAATTGTGCCACATCCAGATTATGTAGCCGACATCATGTCACTTATTGAGAGCACATTACCTGATGTGGATAAACTTGTTGAACTTTCATTTTCAAAAGATGATGAGAACATCAACGAATTTGGCATCAGTACAGATGAGATAATTGAGTACCGTAATGAGGGATGGATACCTGAATTAGTCAATGTTTATTACGAGGTCAATTCAAAGGATGCAAGTAAAATAATTTCTGAGACCAGTCAAATTATTAATTGGGATGAGATTCAGGTAGTATTTAAGAATATACAATAGGTGAGCTAATTGGAAACTGATGAAAAGGTCACACATTGGACCGATAAGATAATTGATGAAGCTACGACAAAATTTGGTGGGAAGCATGTGATTATGGGAGGGTGGTCTCCCTCCGGAATTTTTCATATTGGAAATTCTAGAGAGATAATCACAGCAAATGCAATTAATAGAAAATTAAAGGATTTAGGAATAACCTCAAATTTTGTTTTTGTAATTGACGATTTTGATGGACTAGAAAAAATTCCATCAACCCTAAAAAAATATAAAGGAAGCTTAAAAGAATATATTGGTCATCCCTTATGTAGGGTTCCTGATCCAACTAAGCAATTTGCCTCATATAGTGAATTGTTTGCAAGTAGTCTCAAAGCAGCATGTAAAGAATGGAACATTGATGTAGAGTTTTTAAATGCCTCTGACCTTTACAAGGAAGGAAAATATGATAAATTTTACAGTCTATATTTACAGAACTACCAGAAAGTTCAGGAGATCTTAAAGGATGTATCCGGGTCTGAATTATCCTCTTTTCTGATTGTCATTTGTCCGAACTGTGGTTCAAATAAGTCAACTGAGGTTCTCAAGATGGATGATACCAAGATAAGTATAAAATGCCAAACATCAGGTCAATACAAAGGGTGTAACACCACGAGTGAAGTTTCCGTTGAGAGTCACGAGTGGAAATTGAAATGGAGATTAGATTGGCCTGCTAGACAAACATTTTGTGGTGTGACTATTGAACCTGCAGGTAAAGACCACTCTGTAGAAGGTGGATCCATAGATACCTCAATAGCCATCCATCGAGAAATATTAAACCATCAACCACCAGTCATGCCAAGGTATGGCTTCATTACTATTAACGGGAAAAAAATGAGTGGTAGCTCAGGGTTAGGATTACCAGTGGAAAAATTAAGTGAGATTGTTGATCCTAGCAGTTATTTATACCTGGTCTACAAAACTAACTTGACTAGAGATGTTGATTTTGATTATAAGAGCATGAACTTACTAAATCTGATTGATGAATACATAGGTATCTGGAGGGATGAACTCTTTGGGGACAAATATGAAGGAACTACTCAACAGGTTACTAAACTAAAGGCTGCGTTTTTGTTAACTAAAACCCCTTACCATGAGAAAAATAACCCATTATACATTAAAATGACTGAATTGTTGTTGTTGTACCAAATTAGCTTGGAAAATTGGGATAGACTTCTAGATAAGCTAAAAAGCTTAGGAAAGTTAGAAGAGGATATTTCTCTGGAAGAGCTTTCTCTAAGACTTAAAAGAGCAATGAATTGGTTAAATACATATGGGCCAGATAACCTTAAATTTAAAATAAATGAAATTCCACCTGAAGGGGTCAACAAATATTGGACTAAGACTTACAAAGACATCTGGTTAGAGACTCTTAATACCCTTGATAAGAACAGTACCAAGGATGATATCTCAACTATATTGAGAGCAAAAGCAAACGAAAAACAGGTCCAACCAAAGGAGTTGTTCAAACCCTTCTATCAACTGATTATCAGTAAAGACCGTGGCCCTAATGCTTCTCAATTGATTGTGTCATTGGGTTCTGAAACAGTCCTTAAGTTAATTTCTAAAATCGAAGTCTAATGTTTTTAGTTAAATTTTACTAATTCTAGTAAGATGGAGGTAAAATTTGATCAATTTTTGAAATATATTCCCTTAATTCTTCGTTAATCTCTTTCACTTCAATCCTGTCTTTAACCGTGATTTCAAGTTTGTTCACTATTTCATCCAACCCTTGGATTATATTTCTTACTGCTTCCTGATTTAGTTGGTTGTTTTCAATAATCTGTTCAACATCAAAATTAATATCTGACCTAATTGTTGAATAGGACTCTGCGAACTTTATAGATAATTGCTCCAGATTTTTAAATACCTCTCGACTGTTGGATGATATTTCTTGGAATTGTTCTTGTTCAAGATTTGCCGATTCTATAGCAATATTGATTGTGATCAGATTCAAGCTTTCTGTAATTTCACGCATTTCTTCAGCCATTTCACCAAATGAAATTTCATATTCCTCTCTCCAAGACTTGGTTTGATTATAAATTTCCCTTAGATCATTAAGAAAAATCTGTTGATTGGATAAAAACCCTGAAAATTGGTTCAGGAGTTCCTGATAATTAAAGGTTCTTTGGTTTGTCTCACTGATTTTTCTCTCAACATCATTCACCCTCTCTTTTAATTTGTCAAAATATTGGTTTGCCATGTCAATTCTGTTCGCAATCTCCATGGTTGCCGAGTTGAAGGTCTTGGCAAACATTCGAAATTCAAAAGCACCCAACTCTATAAATCTAACAAAAAGTGCCTTATTTCCATACATGTCTAAGGCAGCTGTGATTTGTTGTACCGGAAAAATTAACTGTTCTTCTACACCTCTTTTGCTGATAATGAAAAACAACAATCCAATAACAATGAGTGACAAACTCAACGCTAAAACGTCCCAACCAGCAATCCATGATAAAAATCCATTGCTTGATATAGTGTCAGGAGAAACCAGTCTATTATTGAGCAATTCGAAAATTCCAATCCCTAAAAGAATACCACCTACAAAATTAAGGAAGGTCAACCTCCTTTCTAACCTCTTTATTCCACCTGATGGGTACTTCATTGAATTTAGGATTGTAAATATTCCTACCACAATTAGCAATAAAAACACAATTACGGCAGTGATTTGAAAGACCATGATTGTTGTTAAGATAATAATCAATTAAATTCTTTGGGTGAACCTTATGTGAAAGCTTGATTTACTCTTATGAATTGATTTATGTTGATGGTTGGTTCGGACGAATTTTACCTAGATACAAATAAATTATATTTACAATTGCTATAAAGTCGATACTTGATGTTATAAGTATTGGAGGATAGAACAATAAGCCTTCATAAATAATCAAAGACATGTTTAATGTCAGATCAAAGACAAACCCCAATAGAAATCCAACACTTCCTATAAGCAGTGATCTGGTGGATTTCACCCTATCCCAAAATTGAGAAATGATCCCAATGAAAAAAAGCCCAACTAAGGAGACGAGGTAAATAACCTGTCCAATTGTCCAAGAGAATGTGGAAACATCCAGTATAACCACCAAAATGGAGTAATAGACCAATATTTGTCCTGTATCTGAGGTTTTTAGCCAAAGTATCCATAATCTTTTAGCCCTTGGAGGAAGGTTCCGTATGAATGTGAGTAGATTTTTGAGGAGAGACCTTAAAATTGACAACAATTAAAATTTACTATACACTCTTTTATCTTTTTTGATGACGATTTAAGAAGCTGCAACATTAATTCCCCATTTAATTGGCTTAGGAGAGTTAATAAAAATTGTTGGTAGTTTGATTAATTTAGCTTGAAGTAAGGTCAAAGTTGATGCCTTATAGATTGTCGAACAGGTAGGACATTTAAATAGACACCTCTCAATCGCCACTTGTCCCTCAGCTATCGCAAGCTCTTGATGTGTTCGTGGGAAAATTATTGGCGAAAACTCCTGGCCACAAGTGTCATTCTTGCAGTGAAATAATTCATCTTTGTCCAAATCAGGAGGTAGTTCCATTGGTATATTCAGTTTCAACACCTGAAGTATATAAACTTGTGCCAAATGAATTTTTATATCACAAAATCTTTCGAAATCCGCGCAGTTTAACCTTAAAAAGCGCTTTTTTTCAGGGTTTTTGACTGTAGAGCGCGCGCTTTGGTTTTTTTATTGAGAAAACCAGTAAAAAATGGGTCTAATCTTGTTCATACCTAATATGAAAGAACTAGCTAGTGACCCTCAGTTTCGAAGTTTCTGGCTGTTTTTGACAGCACCACATAGGTGTTAGTGTCTTTAACACCAGGGATCCTTCGAATATCTTCTATTCCTCTTTTTAGAAGTACATCTTTTTGGGTATTCAAGATAACAAACAAATCAATTTCACCTGTAACCTCATAGATTGCCTCAATACCATCTCCAACCTTCTTAATAATTTCATCTTTGATAGTCGTTGGTTCAACAGTACCTCCAATCACAACACCAACTACTGCACGTATTCCAGAAAGACGGTCGGTCAGTTCTATGGTAAACCGTTCAATTACACCGTTTTCCTTTAGTTTTTTAATTCTCTTCCTCACAGCTCCCTCCGTAATATCTAACTGACGAGCAATAACAGTGTTCTTTTCTCTGGCATTTGAAGTGAGGATCTGTAGGATTTTCTGATCAATCTTGTCAAGCATCTCTGACATTGGAATCAGTTGTTCATATTTGACAGACATATATAAATTATTTGAACTTACGAATTTCGTTTGTATGAAAAAAAAATGCATTGAAATCAACTGGTATGATACCTGTACATTTCCCAAATGAAGCACTAAAAGAATGATAGAATACGATTTTCAGCCAAATGTGAAGTTTTTCGTAGTTTTTATACGATTTCAGACCTGATTCTAACAAGTTTGCTATGAGGAACAAAATTTATTCGATTTTTTGCAATACGTGCCATTTCCTCAAAGGTAACACCTGCCAAATCGATTGCTAAGATTTTACAGTCAGATATAGAATTTACTTTACCAGCTTCCTCAATGAAGATAGTGTACTCATTTTTCCTTTTCTCTGTTAGCTGTTGCATATGAACTGCACCATAATTCCCAGAAGTCATAAAATTTAGTTATTATATACGAATAAAAATTTTGTTAGGGAAGGGATACTATTTTTACAATTCATAGATGATATATGACAGGTTCAATTTAACAAAACTTCTAAACGCAATTACGGTAATCATGATGATTGAAGGCAAATTTACGCGCAGAGTACATCTTGCTCATTGGAATTCTAGCGGTCACTTCATCCAGCTTCATTATTCTTGCTGCTTATGAACCAAGTGGTGCACAGGTCGATAGGGTGAGTCTTGCTTTTGTTAGAGTTCTTTTTACAGCTTTGTTAAGTTTGACCATAGTTTGGATAAGAAGGAGCAAAACTCACAAACTTGTGAAACATACCTACTCAAAGAAAGATTTCTTAGTAATCTCAAGCTCTGGACTAGCATTAGCTCTCCATTTCTCGTTTTGGTTCATTTCTTTGGACTATCTCCCAATTGGTGTGTCTTTAGCACTTACAAACACAGCTCCAATTTGGATACTTGCATTTATGTTTATCTTTTATCGAGAAGTCCAAAAAGTTAAACAAGTGATTGGGGTTTTAGTGGGAGTGGGAGGAGCAGTGGTGCTTAGTGTCAACAACTTGACATTGTTTTTAGACAAAGGACTTTCTTTGGGTGCACTCTTAGCTCTAATTTCTGCTTTTGGACTGGCTATATACTTGGCTCTTGCAAAGTATGGTGTGGACAAGTTTGGGCTATGGTTATATTTTGGGCAGGTTAATCTGGTTGCTGCGGTTGGGCTTTATATTTATTTAACAATTTCTGGAAATTTATCTCACGTCAGTCTTATGGCGATCACTTATGGACTTAGTCTGGCTTTAATCCCAGGACTACTTGGTCACGCATCATTTCAATATTCAATGAGCAAACTTCCCTCATCACTGGTGTCTATAGCAACTTTGGGAGAACCTCTTCTTGGAGCACTGTTTGCTTGGTTCATCTTCTCGCAAAAATTATCATTTGTTGAGGTCGTAGGGATGTTGTTAATCCCTATGGGCGTATTTTTAACACTTAATTTCAATGGAGATTCCCCCATTAATTATGAAGATCAATGAGAGAATTGGCGGTACAATTATACCATTGGTAATTTACAAAAGGTATCAATCCTTCTAATTTCTAACAACTTCAGCCAATTTAGCTGTAAATTAGAAATTTAGTAAATTATTGCTTATTCATCATCACAATAATTTGGTTGAAGCTTTGCACCATATCTTTAAATTTAAAATAGAAATTGATATAATTTAATTAGAAGTTCCAAAACAAAACTGTGGAGGATAAATTATGAGTTTAACAGGACAACCAGTAATCATACTCAGAGAAGGCACAACCAGAACAAAAGGAAAAGATGCTTTAAGAAACAATATTCAAGCTGCAAAAGTCATTGCAGAAGCTGTAAGATCTGCCCTAGGTCCAAAAGGTATGGATAAGATGTTAGTTGATGGGTTTGGAGATGTTGTCATCACAAATGATGGTGCAACAATACTCAAAGAAATTGACGTTCAACATCCTGGGGCCAAGTTTGTTGTAGAACTTGCAAAAACACAGGATCAAGAGGTGGGTGATGGAACAACAAGTGTCGTTGTCCTCGCCGGTGAATTATTGAAGAAAAGTGAAGACCTTCTTGATCAAAACATTCACCCAACAGTTATAGTTGAAGGATACAGACTTGCGAGAGAAAAGTCTCTGAACATTTTGAAGGAAAATTCCATCAAGGTGGATGTAAATGACAGAAAACAATTAATTAATATCGCAAAAACATCAATGTCATCAAAGATAGTTTCTAATCAAAGTGACTTTCTTGCAGATTTAGTTGTAGACGCTATTCTTTCAGTTGCTGAGAAAAAGGAAGATGGGACATACACTGTAGATTTAGACAAAGTCGTGAAGGTTAAAAAAGTTGGTGAGAATTTAGAGAAATCAGAACTGGTTAAAGGATTAGTGCTTGATAAAGAGGGAGTTCACCCTGATATGCCTAACTATGTGAAGAATGCAAAAATTCTTGTGGTTAATTCTGCCTTAGAAATCACTAAAACTGAATTTGATGCCAAGCTAACAATTTCTACTCCTGAAGAAGTTAAAAGCTTCTTGAAACGAGAAAAAGAGATGTTAAGAGAGATGGCTGATAAAGTTATTAACTCAGGAGCTAATGTTATCTTTACCCAAAAAGGGATTGATGATAATGTTCAACATTACCTTGCGGAGAAAAACATTCTTGCAGTAAGAAGGGTTAAGAAATCAGATATTTCAAGAATTTCTGAAATTAGTGGAGCCACAATTGTTACAAACATTAATGACATTGAAAAGTCTTACTTAGGTTCTGCTGGTTTAATTGAACAGGTTCCAATTGGTGGAGATGAGGTCATGGTATTAAGAGAAGCACCTCATGGTTCCGTAGTAACCCTTCTGATCAGAGGAAGTACAGAATTCGTGCTTGATGAATATGAGAGATCAATCCATGATGCACTATCTGTAGTTCGAAACATTGTTGAGGATCAAGAACTTGTGTCCGGAGGAGGTGCAGTTGAACTCCTTCTATCAAGAAAATTAAATGAGTTTGCAGATACTCAATCACCAAAAGTACAACTTGCAATTAGAGCATTTTCTCAGGCGTTACTGGCCATACCAAAAGCATTATCAGAAAATGCTGGTTTAGACCCCATTGAAATCATTGGTGAAATGAACAAAAAATTTGCCGAAGATAAAACCTCATTTGGTATCAATCCATATACAGGGAAAATAGATGATATGGCTGTTTTAGGTGTCTTAGAACCACTGAGGGTTAAATACCAAGCAATCTCTTCCGCTTCTGAAGCGGCTTCCATTTTGCTCAGAATTGACGACGTCGTTTCTGCAAAAGACCTTGGAGGATCTCCAGCCCCACCAGGTGGAGATATGGGAATGGACTATTAGAAAAAGCATATTTTTATATCATTACAATTTCAGATTTATCATCCATCACAAAAAATCGTTTTTATTCTTAATTGTTCTTATCTTGCTAATCAGTCAAAACCCTTTACACGCTAAAACGGTAGAAAAACTACAACCCATTTCGCAGGTTGAAATTACAAAAACCATGAAAAATCAGCTTGATTTTGGTCCAAGGTACCCTGGATCAGAAGGTATCAAGTTATTTAGAGACTATTTTCAATCATTCGTTGACCAGTACCCAAATTGGGTGATGCGAGAGGAACCATTTCAATATAAGGGAGTAACTCTAGTAAATATATTTGTACATGAAAGAAATTACCCTGAGTTGCCTCAAATTCTTATAGGAGCTCATTATGATACAAGAAAGAGAGCCACCAAAGACCCTAATTATCCCACTCTTCCTATCTTAGGAGCTAATGACGGTGCCTCGGGAGTCTCTTCAATTATGGAGCTAATTCGAGTGATGAATAAAACACAGAATGGTAAGATTGGATTTGTCCTGTTTGATGGGGAGGACCAAGGATTTGACACTGGATTTGGAATGGAAGGATGGGAATGGATTGTTGGCTCAACTCATTTTGTTGATTTTCATAAAAATGAGATCAATAACATCAAGAACTTTATATTACTGGACATGATTGCGAACAAAAATCTTCAGATATTTTACGAGGGAGGAAGTAACCTGACCCTTGCATCAAAAATCTGGGATGTTGCACACAAATACAATTTCACTAAAGAATTTGTCAAAAAGGTGGGATATTATCTAATTGATGACCACACACCGTTTGTCAAAGCTGGGGTTAATTCTGTTGATATAATCGACTTCAATTACCCCGAACATCATACATTGGCTGATGATCTACAGTCTATATCAACATTATCCATAACAATAGTCACTAAGGTTGTTTATGAATGGATAAACCTTGAACTACAACCAACAACCACAAAAATCTCACAGAGCTTATCAACCAAAACCCCTGCAACCCTATTTGAAGTGATTGCAGCAGGTGCCTTAAGCTTGATTATAATTGTTAAGAAATCGGGTAAGCGACGAAATGGGCACGCTGCACATTAAACTAATTTTCTTTTGGCTGATTTTTCCTTTGTTTTGCTTCAGGTAGAGATACAATAGACCAGCAAAAATTGTGAGTGATTCTTCCCTAGAATTATTTGATGGTTGAAAATTCAACAGAAACCTCCTAAACTCAGGAACAAGGACATTTAATTTATTTAATGGTTGATCAAAAATCCAAATTAGGTCTACGAGAGAGATTTGGATGGGTTTGAGACCTAATTTGCTCATGATTTCAACATAGGCAGTATAAGTTTGAGGAGAAGACAATTGGTTTGCAATTTGATGAGGGAAAAGCAAATGGTTAGATATAATTCCATAGTAAACTATTCCAGAAAAAATATCGCGATTTAAAGCGATGTTTTTCCTTTGTAGAGCTGAAGAGACCACAAGCACACGAACTTTGAGTCTATAACCCAAATATTGTATGGAATCCTTAAGATAACCATCCAGATATGGTTCATACTTTGAATACAGGGTGTGAAATTTTGATTCTATGACACGCAAGAATGCCAAAGAGTATGAAAGCACGTAGGTCTAGCAATTAGATGGATTTTAAAAAAGTAAGCTTTCTCATTAAAATTATTCTCTAATTAGAACATTAATGGCTCTCAATTGTTTTCAGATTTTAAGTTAGGTTAATTAAGGACAAGAGAAGGAAATAGTAAGAGACTTCCAGGAGGATAAATTTGTGAAAAATTTTATTATTATAGTTCCTCAGAGTAAAAAGGATGTGCTTGCAGAATCTCTTCAAGAAATGAACATCCCCTACCATCTTATTCTGGGAGAAGGTAATGCAACCTTCAACTTTATCATCCAAACCGAATATTCTAACACCTTGCTACATGAACTTAAATTGAGGGGGGTCGGGACTGTTTTTGGTGAGATTGTTGTAGCACCAATAGTAACTCACCTTTCTCCAAAGAACCCATCACCGAGTATCAAGAAATCAGGGGGGGCAAATGTGGAAGAGATCAGATCAGTGTTACTTGAATCTGGGGACTTAAATATAAATTATATCATTCTTGTACTACTTTCTGCGATTTTAGCTAGTTATGGTTTGTATGCCAACAATGTCGTTATAATTATAGGATCTATGATTGTGGCACCTCTTATGGCCCCTATTGCATTGACATCTTTGGGAGCAATTTTACCAGGCTCTAGACTTTTGCAAAAAGGATTAATAGCTGAAATTCTAGGGATTTCCTTAACTGTTATTGTGGGGTATATAGTTGGGATAGTTGTTAATGTTCATTCAACTCCAATTGATACCTTACCTGAGCTTAAGTCACGAGGTGTGATCGATGGGGTAGCATTAATTTTTGCATTGGTTTCAGGTCTTGCTGCCGGAATAATAATTGCAAAGGGGTCAAACCTATCTATTGTTGGTGTGGCAATTGCTGCATCATTAGCACCACCAGCAGCAGCCATTGGTCTATTCTTAGCGGGTACTATGTGGAAATATGCGTCAGAAGCATCATTGTTGCTCTTATTAAACATAGTAGCCATCAATCTAGCTTGCTCTTTAGTTTTCCTATTTTTAGGACTTGCTTCGACGACAGGAGAATCCAGGAGGTCAACTGAAATTGCAAGCCGTACGAATAAAATATTGATTTATGTTGCCAGTGTAATTCTGTTAGCAATTATTTTAGTAATTGCAAATAATAACAGGGTATTTGGACCAATCTAAACATAGGAAATTTATTTGGATTTGTGCCGATATTACATATTGAGTATTAACGGCTGTTTCGACCATCTCTGCCTTTTTTTAACCTGCGTGAGTGGAGTAAGGACTTTAAATCTCTTGGTTTTTCTCTCTCTTCTTTGAGATTTTTAATTCTACGTTGGTTAAGATGTTCCTCCCAGAATTTCTTCCTCTCTTGAAAATTCATCCTAGACATATCATCAGGTTCAACTTTGTTTCCTTGAATTATGTTTCTTTTAAACCGTTTTTCCAAACTTTGACTTCCCTTAGAACTGGTTTCAGAACCCGTTTCAGAACTCGCAGCGGAACTAGTGGAAGAAGAAATATCAACCCTTGAAATTCTGTTTTCCCATAATTTCTTTCTCTCTTCAAATTGTTCCTTAAAATTTTTTAATTCATTTAACCTACTTGACTTTTTAGAGGTTACCTCAGTCTTTTGATTTCGAACACCTATTCTCGAAGGTGATCGGGGAGTAACAGAAATAGGTTCAGCCATTACATCCCCAATTTTTTGATAAACCCTATGACTACCAGATATTGTTTTAAGAGTGTTTTTCCAACTTCCAAAAAGAGTTTCAGTTCTCCCAATGATTAAGAACCCACCAGGGTTCAATGATTCTACAAATTTCTCAATTATCCTCCTCTGTTCCTGCTTATCAATATAAATTAAAACATTTCTGCAGAAAATTGCATCAAATCCCTTTGGATAGGTATCTTTATTGAGATCGTGTAAAGAGAAGTTTACTCTATTACGAATTTCCTTATTTACCTTGTAATACCCTTCCCCTGTAAGTTTAAAATATTTTGTGGCTTCAATCTTACGAGTCTCACTTAAATAAGAGCCATCGTAAGTCGCATGTCGAGCAATTTCGAGTAAATCTGGATTGACGTCTGTGGCTAAAATTCTCAACCTCAGGTCATTTGTTCTTAATTTGTCTTCGAATATCATTGAGATCGTATAAGGTTCTGCTCCCACTGCGCACCCTGCTGACCAAATTTTGATTTCACTCCCTTTCCTCGAACCATTGGAAGTGATCTGTGGTACAATATGATCTCTCACAAGTTCAAATGTATCTCTGTTTCTGAAGAATCGAGTTACATTGATTGACAATGACTCCTTGATTTTCGAAATTTCACCAAAATTTCTTTTGATATAGGCCAAATACTCAGAATAAGAACTCATGTTTAACCTATTCATTCTCATCCTTATCCTACGAGTGATATATCGCTCTTTGTAAGCTGAGGTTTCGATTCCTTGCTTTTTAAGATGAGATAGCAAATAAGGCAGGTTGGTCTCATCTAGTTTACGCTCTTTTGTATTAATTGAAAATAGCCGTTCAGAAACAGTTGAATTACCCTTTCGAGGCGATTTACTTGAAGTTTTGTTCAAATAAGATTCTGGACCTAATCCCCGACCGAGGGTTGCTCCTTTTGCAACTTTTGGTTTATCTTTACCTGAGACCACAATAATAATAAGATTTACTCAAATAAAACTCTTATCTATCTTTTTAACTTTCTAATAATTACCAAAATTAGTGTGAAAATAACGAATGAGATAATCGTAAAGGGAACAGGAGTAGTTTTGCTGTCAAACTGAGCGGACAAAATCCCTGAATTTTTGATTTGTCTAACCCATAGCCCATTAGAGTTTTGACTATCTAGCAAGGTAGTTGTTAATCTTTGAATTGTATTGTTGACTATCCCCGATAGTTGGAGAATCCGCAAAGTTTCATAATTTTTAGCCAAAACCTGCAATACCCCAGCTATACCTTCAGAATAGGAAAGATCGAAAAATCGATCTTCTTTATTAGACGAGTGGATCAGATAATAATTCCAACTACCTGTTTGGACGTTGGTTACATTCACAATTTGTGAGTTAAGAAAGTCAAGAAAGGCAGATTTTAGAGATGTCTGTTGAGTCCGAGTAAGTTTATTATAACTACTCAAAAGGAAATCAAAAACACCAAGGACACCTGAACTTAGGGAGTTTAGTTGAATTGAACTGTTCGGTTGCACGTGAAAATAGGGGGAGACAGAGGAAAGTTTATTCATCACTAATTGGAGTGGTGTTTGTATCTCTTTTGAATAATCAGTTTGTGAGCTTCCTAAAGATTCAAGGATACCAGAGACACCTGAATTAAGATTGTAATTAAGCTCAGTTGTATCGTTTTCCGTATTCCAAAGACCATTGGGTAGCTGCCTAGAGACCAAGTAGGAATACACCTTTTTGGAAAAATCTAATATTGAGGAATTTTGACTTATTCCTGCAAAATTTTGAAGTGATAGGGCTATTCCTGCCATTCCCTTCCCATATCCGTATATTTCAACTCCAGCAAACCCCTTTTCAAATGGGTACCAAGGTATTGATATCCCCGATTGGTGTTTGGTTGAAATTGAATACAACCAATTCACTACTTTTTCTCCCCATTTAAGATAGGTTTGATTCTTTGTTAATTTATACAAGGAACCAACTGCTCCTAAGATTCCTGCTGAGCCGAATTCAAGTCCTGACAGAGGGATGCCAAATGCTTTGCTCACATTTGAATCCGCATATCCCCAGAAAGCCTTGTTTCCATCCAAAATTGAGCGGGTAAATAATAAATTGAGGGCGGACTGAGCCTGGTCAAACCAAATCCTATTCTTTGAAAAATTGTAATAGGACAACAACGAATTAATTATTCCTGACTGACCATATTTATCACCAACATAAATTACTGAATAATTATCAACCGTTTTTCGCCAAAGGGAGAGGGGGGTCCCATATAGGTCATTTATACGCTCATTTAAAAGGCCCTGATAAAATTGACTTAAGCTCCTGTTTACTTCACCCTGTAACTTAACTGGGAGAATAGGGTAGACTTTAATCAAAGTTTTTGCAATACCAGCCCCACCATATTCAAATCCCAGGTATGTTGAATAGTCTTGTTCTGGAAGCGGTGGTGCTTGAGAATGAACTGTCAGAGGCAAAATAAGAATTAATACTATAAATAACCCGGAAAATAACCTCACAACTTTACTTGAATTCTCATGCTTATTATTTTAGTCATAACTTCAAGACTTCACGAATAATTTTTTCTAAACTTGTAAGGTTTTCTCTAAATTGCCTTCAACCAATGGAGAACCTGTTCTCCTAACAGATCAAAAGCCTCCTTAACGTTTAATCCGGTTTTTGCAGAGGTATCAAGGTAATGTACTTCAAACTTACCTTTACTGTATGATTTGTTCAAATTGGAAATAAAGTCTTCTATTTCTTCGGCTGGAACGCCTGTCCCGTCCTCCACCAAATCAGCTTTGTTTCCAAGGATAATTAGAGGGACATGTCCTCTAGAGCTATGTTTAGATAATTCTTCTAGCCAATGTTTCAAATTTTGAAATGAGGATGGTCTCGTTCTATCGAAGACTAATATTCCACCAAAACATCCCTTGTAATACATCGATCTCACCGAATTAAATGTTTCCTGACCTGCAAGATCCCAAATTTGAAAAGTTACATCATATTTCTTCCCATTAAACTCGTACTTCACAGATTTAGCAGCGAAATCCGCACCAATTGTTAAGATGTGCTCCTCAGTAAACCCTACACCAAGGTAATTTCGTCTTAGGCTAGTTTTTCCAACTGCACCATCTCCCATAAGCACGAGTTTTATAAAGTAAGCAGATGGATCATCTTTCTTTGATTTTTGAGTGGTGGGTTCTGAGGACTTCTTTTTCCAAAACAAACTAATTCAAACCTCCGTGTAATCTGAACTATAAAAAATTACTCTATTCGAAGATAAGAATTTCTAAAATTATTTAGCAAGCTTCACAGACTTAGTAACTATTTTAAATTGACTAAAAATCACCTACAATAAACTTTTATAGCCAATTATGATAAATACATTTGTTTACAATAGAGGTATGTAACTATTCTTTGTCCTAAATGTCAGTCATATTTTGTAAGATACCCATGTCCGGAATGCGGAGCCACTGAGGCAGATGCAGACAAATTGATGGAACAATCCGTTGATGAAGCAATAGAGACTAAAGCCGAAGAAGTGGAACATGTTTTAACACCAAAGGAATATCTTGCCAAAAAAAAGCAGGAAGCTAACCCAGAGCCTGAAGAACGATTGCTTAAGCCTTCTGAATTGATGAAAACAAAAGAAGATATGCCAGAGCCTGAAGAATCAAAGGAAATTCAAAAACCAACTGCCAAAGAACTACCAGTGAAACCGTCAGATGTTTATCAGAAAGCTATGGAAGAAAAATATGGGAAAGATGAGAAAAATCTCAAACCCTCTGAACTTATCAAATCACAAGACTCAAGGTTTGGAACCCCAGAATCAACTTCAAAGGATACGCTAAAGAAACCATCAGAAATTGCCAAGCAAGGTGTGATACAAAGACCCGCTCAACCTCCAAAAAAATATGACCCCGTCATTACAGATACGCGATATATTGATGGAGACTTACCAAACCATATTGAGAGAAAAGATGGGGAAACTGATGAAGAATACAAAGAAAGAGTAAAGGACACTCTACAAGAAGTGGTTTCATTACTTGAAAAGCTGTTAGATTAGGTGGTCTTATGGTCTATAAAACCAGAATTGCTTTTTCCTGTCCAGAAGAATTGAATCAAGAACTATTTAGGCTGGCTAAACAGCAAGGAATCCCCAAAGGAACTTTAATTTCAGAGCTTTTGGAATACGCGATATCTGTTAAATATGACTTTGAAATCGAAAAATCAAACCTCAAGAGGATCAAAGAACTCGAAACGGACATTAGAGAACTTAAGAAATGGAAACATGAAACAGAAAAGATTCTTAAAAAGCTGTCAGAATAAGAAGTAATGTGCTAAAATCTTTCAGTGCTGAGATAGTTTTAAGTTCCTTTAAAAATTATAATAACTATGGTTAAAACCTTGTATTACTCCGGGGGAGAATTTAAGGAACAAGTTAAGGGAGAAGCACTAGCCACTCTAGAGCTTATTCCTGATGGAAGCGATGGTATAGCTAATTTAAACTTTAACGGAAATGTAGGAATCGTCAAACAAAGAACCATTATTAGACAATCAAATAACCTATGTGTCAGTGGATTCAAATTAGGTAGTGGAGAAATGATTGGAAGAAATTTCAAATTGGTGGTTCTCAATGAGGCTGAGGTTGAGGACAAATTAAAGGGTGCAAGAGACAGCTTTAAGGCGAGATAAACCTGATTTAATAGAAAGTAGATGGAGCTTATTGGTTAATTAACAAAGATTTTTGAAAACACTAAAACTTGAAGCCTATGAATGACGATCGAATTGTCTTGCTCAGTGTAGGAATTGATATTGGGTCTTCTACCAGTCACTTGGTATTTAGTAACATTACATTAGAGAGAAATGAGCATTCTTACTCAAGAAGGTTTGAAATTGTAGACAGAAAGGTTGTATTTTCATCCATTATAATCGATACCCCCTTACTGAATCCCACAACAATAGATGTAAAACAATTGGTTAAATTCTTACAAGATCAGTACGAACTTGCAAAAATTACAAAAGAGCAGGTACAGACTGGTGTGGTCATAGTTACCGGTGAAACAGCAAAGAAGGAAAATGCAAAAGAAATAGTTGAAACCTTGGCAGAAGATGCAGGAAGCTTTGTTGCTGCAACAGCTGGACCAAATTTTGAGTCACTAATTGCAGCATATGGAAGTGGTGCAGTTCAAAGGTCAGAACGGGAAGAAATAGCAATTCTTTCATGTGATATCGGAGGAGGCACCTCGAACATTGCCATTTCTAAAGGTGGCTTAGTCCAAGAAACCTCCTGTATTTCAGTCGGAGGTCGACTCATCGCATTTGACAAGGATAGGATTATAACCAGGATTGATGGACCAGGAAGACTGGTACTTGATGAACTGGGACTGAATCTAAATATAGGTTCTGAGATAACAGAGACCCAACAGAAACAGGTTGCTGAAAGGCTTGCGACTGCATTACTAAATAGTATTACTCGAAACCATTCGGATAAGCTTGTTGATAAACTTCTGATGACGGAAAACGTTTCAATACCTATTTCAGAAATCGACGAGGTGTTCTACTCTGGTGGAGTCTCAGAGTTTGTTTATGGATCAAAAAGAGAGTACTATAATGATCTAGGATACGAGCTAGGTAAAGCAATTAAGGTCAAAACAGAAGAATTAGGGATCCAAATGTTTGAACCAGAAAATAAAATTAGGGCAACGGTAATTGGTGCTGGAAACTATACACTTCAGGTGTCAGGTTCTACCTGTTTCCTAGATGATATGGATTTTCCAATAAAAAATATACCCGTCTTGGAAGCAAACATCCAAAGAGAATTCTTGAGTGAAGATCATGTAATAGAAGAGATTTCTAAGGCTTTCAAGAGATTTGACTTCATTGAAGGAGAAGAGATAGTAGCTTTTCACTTTAAAGATCCTGTGAGAGCTGCATATCAAAAATTGAAGACCTTTGCGATCTCATTAGAGAAAGCACTTCCTAACACAATAAAGTCAGGGATACCTGTGATCTTGATTTTTGAAAGAGATATTGGAAATTCGGTTGGGAATGTAATCAGACGTGAAACAGCCATTGAAGATAATCTCATAAGTATTGATGAGATACATGTAAAAGAAGGAGATTGGATAGACATTGGCAAACCAATGGTAAGTGGTCAAGTTGTTCCAGTAACTGTCAAATCATTAGTCTTCTCCAAAACAAACAATAATAATGGAAGATAAACAAATTACACCTAAGACCTATTCACTTTGAGTAAGCTGTTTTGATAGTCTCCCGAATATCCTGTCGAACATTCCCCGGGAGCTCTTTTAACATTTCAAGAACGGATTTAACCTCCGTTGGAATGTCTCTTTTGACGAAATTGTCATAGCCAACAACAACTCTGGAAATGTAGCCTGACGCACAGATCTCTCCAGTTTCTTTGTTCACAATAACATGATTTGTTGTGAAGGAATGATTTCCAATCCTAGAAACATAACACAAAACTTCTACCTCATCACCAAATTTCAACGGATGGTGAAAGCTGGTCTTATGTTCAATTATTGGTAGCAAAAAATCCAACTTTTTGTGAGCTTCCCAATCCAATCCATAATACCGAAGAATTCCTAAAAAATTCTCATCAAAGTAAGTGGCAAATGACCCAAAGTACAGTATACCAGCTGCATCCGTGTCACTGAATCTCACTATCTCAGTTGTTTTATACATAGTAAATAGTCTCGAGAAGGTCATATAAATTTAGCTTAAGAGATAAAGTTTGATGTTTACTCAACTAAATTTCCATTGATCAGATTGACTTTTCTCTCAGAGTTGATATCTTTACGATGCGAGGTTTCTCAATCGTAATTGATTCTACTACCTGTCGGGAAATCCACTTTGAGATAGTCTTAAACTGTCTGATATCGTTGACTATTTCCTTTCCTCGATTAGTTAGCTTAAACAGACTAAACCTTTGAACTACCAACCCATCATCCATAAACTCTTTTAAGAAGCGATTTGTGGTTTTAGCCTTAAGCCCAAATTCCATAAGCTCTTTAATTGTTCCAAGTCCCAGTGAATCTAGTGCAACCAAAGTTTTTGCCCTTAATGGTGTTCGAAGGCTATAGGGATAATCATCCTTGTCGAACATGACATCAAATGAGTTTCAAGATATAAAAACTCATGACTAATTCAACTGGGTGTTAGTATATACCTAGTAAACCAATCAAATACTGCTTCAGACGAACTAATAGGATCATCTTTGGCTTTCCATGCAAGTGTGCTTATCGTATCCTCATCATTTAGGGTAAATTCATTTGAAAACAAGGATTTTCGTGTAAATTTGTAATCTGATTCTAATATATTCCGATTTAAAAAATTTGAAAAGCTGGATTTAGCCTTAGAAAACAATGAATCAGTACGTTCGATCTCTATTTCAGAGTGGTTAACATCACTCATTGCCTCCAGCAATTCGATAGGTGAAGCATCAAAGCTTTTGAAACTAAACATGCCCTCTGAACTCTTGTTAATTAGCAAAGCAATTGCACGAGATAAATCTAGTTCAGTTATCCATGAAATTTTATTCTTACCAGAGCTTGGTAATGAGATCCTCTGAAGTTTCACACCTTTGCAAAATTCAAATGTAAGTTCTCTATCAAAAGCACCGAAGTAGAATCCTGGTCTTAGTATGCTTAATTTGGGATAGTAGGGTTCTTCCTTTTCACTAGGCTGATCTGAAAGGTCTGGATCAAGAGATTCTTCAACTGTATTACTTAAATTAGGGACATTGGGTTTACCATCTAAGTTAGGGACACTGGGTTTACCATCCAAGTTGGGAACGCTCGATTTACCATCCAAGTTGGGGACATTGGGTTTACCATCTAAGTTAGGGATACCAGGCTTATTGTCTAAATTGGGGACACTGGGTTTGCCATCTAGATTAGGGACACTGGGTTTACCATCCAAGTTGGGGACACTCGGTTTGCCATCTAAGTTGGGGACACTCGATTTGCCATCCAAGTTGGGGACACTGGGTTTACCATCTAAGTTAGGGATACTAGGCTTATTGTCTAAATTGGGGACACTCGGTTTGCCATCTAGATTGGGGACATTGGGTTTACCATGTAAATTGGGGACACTCGGTTTGCCATCCAAGTTGGGGACACTCGGTTTGCCATCCAAGTTGGGGACACTCGGTTTGCCATCCAAGTTGGGGACACTCGGTTTGCCATCTAGATTGGGGACATTGGGTTTGCCATCCAAGTTAGGTGAAGAAGTAGAGATTTTTATATTTTTATCAGATTCCGAAGGGTCTTCATTTGTGTTTGATTTGAATCCTGTTCCTTCGGAGGACCTTATAGAATCCATCCATTCATCGTAATTTGAAGGTGTTCCAAAGTCTGAATGAGAGAAGTAGTTTTTACATACTTCAATTGCTCCAATCAAAGACAAATGATAAGGGTCATTCGTGTCATAATCAGAGTCGGGAGAGATAAATTTCATAGAGTTCCAACTTAAGAACATTGGAACCACGCTTATGACCTGTTTGACCTTTTTCTCCTTTGCAATAGCCAGCAAATTGATTAACCCCTGTCTATGTAGTATCATAGAATCCATTGATGAAAGTCTTGGATTCAAGGAGAAATCAACTTGGCCGTTTACCACAATATCATTTTCTTGAAATATATGTTTTAAGCTCTCAGGATATCTGACATCTGCAAGATGTAAATCAAACCTTTGAAATATCCCTCGTGGAGCAGACCCCTCAGAGCTGCAAAATACCAGATCCTTAATTGGCATCCGTGGAATGAGATATCTTGCAAAGATACTTCCCACCAAATAATCCACTCCAAGAATGACAACTCTCATAAATTAAATATTAGCTTTACGCTTAAATTTATTTTGGAAAGGAATAAACATTTGTCCGTCCAAGTTTTCCAAAAAACTTTTAATTTAGACTATGAATCATAATACTATTTTGGAGTGAACTTATTGGAACAAAACGATTCTGATCTAACTACTTGGTTGAGACTCGGGGAACTTGAAAAAGTGAACTTATTGGCGGTTCATTCAGATTTACCCATCGAAATATTAGTAACTGCAGCTAAAGACTCGTCTCTAAGTGTGAGGATGTCCCTACTGTCACACTTACACTCCATTTCTCCTTTAAATTTTAATATAGTAAGAATTCTTCAGATGGTTGAAACAAAAGACCCCGAAGACATTGTCAGAAAATCAGCAAGCCATATACTTAAGAAGGTCAGGTAGATTTAATTAAATTCGCTATACGTACAGCTATAGCAGCAGCAGAAATACCATTCCCTATGTTGACCACTGATAAACCAGGGGAACAGGATTGTAGAGCAGAAAACAAGGCTGCCTCACCTTGTCCTCCTTTCCCATATCCAACAGGAGAGGGTACTGCAATTACAGGTATTGAAAACAAAGAATTAACAACTGAGAACAGAGCACCCTCAAAACCTGCAACTACAATAACTGAGGTGAAATCTGCCTCATCAATGTTAGAATAGAGAGACGAGAGTCTTCTTAAATTTGCGACACCAACATCTTGGTAACTTTCAAAGCCTAAACCATGAAATTCTAAAGCTAATGCAATTTCTTCAACAACAGAAATATCACTTGATCCCCCAGATAGGATTAATACTTTACCTGTTCGTATCTTTGGTTTACCACCCCCAATAATATAAGTTGACCCAAATCTGGATTTTTTGTAAACTGTCACATTTTTCTCTTTTAATAGATAAGCCTGTTCCTTAGTCACTTTAGAGAGCAGAAAAAGAGTATCATTTAGATTGTCTGTGATTTGATCTAATATTTCTAGAAAGACCTCATTTGGTTTTCCTTCACAATAAATTACCTCAGTGAACCCTTGACGGTTCTCCCTATCAAACTCAAAATTAAAGTATTCACTCATTTTATTCACGACCTCCATCTTTAACTATATCTTGTTTCTTAGTTTTCTCCTTATTTGATTCAATCTTTTCAATAGCTTGATCAAAAGAGAGTCTTTGTTGAAGCTCTAAAGGAGTAATACCAAGATGCTTTGCTGCATTCTGAAGATCTTCAAATTCATATTTCTTGGAATATAACCCACGTTTAATTCGTATTTGTGGGTTCATGTCAACAACAGATTCAACTTTTCTACCGCTGATATGACGGAATGCTGTCGTTATTCTAACACCTAATGTCCCAGTTTCCCTCATCACCAGTTCTGAGACCTTATCAACATCTTGAATTTTAGTTAGTACTCTTAAACACCAACCTGGCCTGTTTTTTTTCATAATTAGAGGATAGTAGGAGACATCCAATGCACCAGCGGTTGCTAAACTTTCAAAACTGTGACCGAGGAATTCTCCAGAGATATCATCCAAATGTGTCTCTATAACTGCAATTTCAGAGGGAGTTTGTGCTAAATAGCCAATTCTAAGTCGAAGAAAGTTTGAAAAGTTCTCGAACTCTTTGACCCCAAATCCTAATGCAGATCCAGTCCAAATTACTTGGTTCACAGATTTGAAATTCTGAAATAATGAGCGAATAATTGACGCTCCGGTTGGTGTGAGGAACTCTCCTGAAACGATGGAGGGTACTGTCTGTAGTGGAACTCCCTCCAAAATTTTCAGAGTAACTGGACTGGGAACAGGAACGACACCATGAGAGGTTTTAACTCTTCCAGATCCGACATTAATTGGAGAAAACCCAACAAATTGAACGCTGAGAAAATCTAAGAGGTATGCTGTTGAATAAATATCAAAAAGAGTATCTAAAGTCCCAAGCTCATGTAAATGAAGATGCTTGGTTTCAACACCATGAACATCCTTTTCTGAACTTACCAACAAATCTAGTGCTTCCTGCCCAAATGACCTGTATTTTTCTCTTAAATTAGTACTAAATTCAACTAGGTTGTTCGATAATTCTTGAACCGTTTGCCTTTTTTCGAGACCAGTTAACATGAGTTGGTAACCAGAAAATCCGTGACTATTGACCTTTTTAAGATCAATTGTTACTCCTTCGCTGACCTTTGAAAACTTGGTTAAAATGTTCTCCAAAACCTTAATTCGATCAGATTCAGATAACAGACCTAGTAAGGCTGAAACCACCATATCACCCGAAGCCCCAGCCACAGCGGCATCAACCCAGAGAACCAAATTTGTAATTTTCTTCAATATGTCTGCTTATTTAGATTTTTGAAAAAATTATCTAAAGGGGGACACGAATAGAGGAATTTTATAACACGACACTGTATTTTTGGACTCTTTTATATATTAAATTTTATATTATACGATTCCAAAGACGATAAGAAATAAATACACCTGTAGGGGAAGGTTCGAGATTGAGAATTTATGGTCAGAGACTTAATCGAAAGAGTGAAAAATTTTTATTCCTCTGAGCACCCATTCTCCGAATTAACACTTTCTGAGTTTGATATTCAATTAAAGGCAGCCTTTGAAACCAGACAATACTTCTCTTTAGGAAAGAATTCTGTTGTGGTTCCGGGATGGATACTTGAGCAACTTGCCCCTGGTGGAAAGGCAAAGCATGGTTTAGCTGCACTGCCAATCATTTCAAACAATGAGTATAGAGATTACTATGCGGTGGGGTCTCCTGATTCTAGTATTGAACCTGTAATAGACCATAGAGGAGGTATAATCCCAAAACCTGACTCCTACACTCTCGTTGTAGGGACAATTGTAAATGATAAACCAATTTACTCCTCTGAAGCAGGTAAAATTGATATTCAGCTCCATGATGACGGATTCCCTATAGTCATGGTGAATTGGAAAGTTGACGGAGATGAATGCTCGTATGAATGTGTTGCAGACAGAGATGAAGAAGGAGTAGAGACTCTCGCTATCAATGTTGTTAGAGGTTTTGCTAATCACCAACTACTTCTGACACTCACACCACTTGATCAGGTGAAACTTACAAGGGTTGAGACCCTTGAATGGATGGATAAGTCCCAGACATTAATTGTCAATGGGAAAGCACAAATCAAAGTTTCAGAAAAGCCCCTCAACGCTGTTGCATTACCTATTGAAAGAGGTCATGCTGGAAGGTGGGTCAATAAGCTTGAACCATCACACGTAGCGACTTGTAAATCTCAAGCTGCTTCGTGGGCCGTAAGGTTTCCTGTAAGAACCAGAGTTTCAATTCTTGTTAACTTGACTGAGGGACAAGAATTTGAGATGGTTGACTCTGATGATGTAGAGGATAAATGGATAGAGGAGATTGAAAACTTTCCAATAATCCACACTGGAGACCCTTTAGTTGACACTTTGTTTAAGAATAGTGCAATAACACTGAGATTACTCCTCGATAAAATCAATGATGAGATTACACTTGGTCCAAGTTTACAAGAAGAAATGTGGCCACAATGTTTATACACTCAGATTAAGGCGATTCACAGATTAGGGGTAGAAGATTCAACAATTCAGAGCATAATAGATAATGCACTGAGCAGGGTAAATGACTCAGGAACTATCAACGATTTAAATGAATGGGATGCATTGGGATCATTGGTTCTAAGTGTTGCTATCTCCAATCAGTTCACAAATGACACGAATTGGTTAGGCGAAAAATTTTCAATCATCAAAAAAATAATAGAAAATTTTTCAAAGCTTCGGAAAAAAAACCAAACAGATGATCCAAGGAATGTCCTACTCCCAGCAGGAACTCAGGCATTTTATGACCCTATCTTTAAAATATCAGACCAGTTTTTCTACCATAACATGTGGGCATTAAAGGGAATTGAGATATTTAGACAGCTAGCTTTAAAATTAGGAAGAAAGAACGAAAGTGAGGCAAAGACTTCTGAAATACAAAAATATCGTGACGACCTTAACTCACTAATGATTCAATCTTCCTCAACAAATGGGTTTGTTACCCTTGGTCCAAAATTACAGGAAAATGCGAGCATGTTTTTTAATTTACACTCATTCTATCCACTTAGGTTACACACAAACAATTTTCAGCCTCTCATTAACACCCTGAATCAGATATCAAAAGAATATGTTGTAGATGGGGGGCTTTTAATGTATCAACCATGGAATGCCTACGGAACTTATCTAACTATGCAATACGCACAGATGTTAAGGTATGTTGAGAGAACAGAGAAAATAAAGAACTCCATTGATTTCTTAATAAAGAATCCAACAAACAAACAGGGTTGGGGAGAAGGAATAAGTCCAAACAGGAACAGTGCATCTGTAGGAGATTCTCCCAATGGATATGCAGCCGCAGAATTCATTAACCTAATCGTTGACCTCTTTGTTGATGAACCACTGTTTGAGGATATCACCTTGTTAAAAGGTATTCCCTTAGATTGGTTGAAGAATGGAGTCGAAGCCCAAAACCTCCATCTTTCAGATGGAGATCACATTTCATTGAAAGCATCTCTCACAGCTAATATATTTGAGCTTGAATATGACTATTCTGGAAACAAACCACTTTTCCTCTACCTCCCCTTAAAACCTGAAAGAATAGATAAAACATTAACCCAAACCTCTCCAGATCATTATAAATTACCATCGAACAAAGGTTCAGTAAAAATACCAGTTATTCTAAACTAAAAGATTGTATCAACCTTAACCTTACGAGTATCTGTTTGGGGTCTGTCCAAAGATGAGAACTTACTTGATAAGAATATATTTCTGACAATTTGTGTCCATTATTACTTAAATTTTGATACAGAACAACCTTAGGGATTGAGAAATTTACAAGGAAAAACATAGAGTGATTAAATCTAGTAGAAGACACTATTATAAGTATCCCAAATGTGCTTTTATTTCCAACTAAAATAGGTAAATCTAATAAATTACCCTTGCCTACTCTAAATATTGGATTTGGGATATTGATTGTGATGTTTTTGAATAATGTGAAATTTCTATCCACAAAAGAAACATTGACAGAACTAATTGTGGTGGAGATGAGTCCTCGAATTCTTACTGAAGATGCTGTTAAATTGACATTTTGAATTACCAAAACAGTGGAATCACGTGTGATAGTTTGTATATTATTTAAAAAGTCTGACTCTTTGTTTGTTTTCTCAAAAACCAAATACCAGAGTTTTGACACATTTGTGGGCCAACTGACGTTTGAATACATCCAATCACCTTTTGCAATCATTGGATAAACTGACCAATTTCGACCATAGTTTGAAGAGACTACTAGGTCAGCTGCAAATTTTAAACCACCAGTTAATATACCAATTGAAAAGTTATGATCATTGTTTGATAGAATCTCAGGGTTGAACTGTGGAGGTATTCTATCTTCTAGTTTAGAAGCTGGATTAACCAAAACTGAATATTGAACAAAATTTGACCTTGCATCAGCCCCTATAAAGCTTATTTGAAATTGACCTGAATAGCTTGATAAATTCAATAATACCTCTATTGGACGACTTAAATTTTGATTAACGTAGGAATAACCTTTGTAAGGATTTCCAATCCTAAAGGAAGTTTTCCACCTAAGGTACAAAGCACTAGTATCGACCATTGTCACATTTAGTAATTTCTTCGTATCAACAACGGGATTTTTATTTATGTCGACCCCATTTAATAAGAGAGCAGGTTTGTCTGACTCAACTCGAAATGTAACTGCACGTAAAATAACTTTACTTGAGTTATAAAAATGGACCTCGAGTTTATATGTTCCATCAGAGAGGTGTAACTCTGCGGAAGTTGAAATGTTTATAAATTTGCCATTAAGAGTAACGGAGTAATTTAATCCAGCTGTAAATTGAACTGGCACATTGTTTGACATTACACCTCCGTTATAAGGATATCTTATCCAGGGATCATTTAGTCTCCGACCCTGATGCAAGATGAGTAACCGAACTAACTCGAAAATGTCATTCTTTGCCATTACATCACTGGAAAATATACCAAGACAAGCAATACTTCCGCCATATGGACCATAAGGTAATTTTTCATACACCTTAATTCCTCTATACTTTTGACTAAAGGATGTTTTCCAGGTAGCAATCGTGTGAATGTTAGGTGTGATAACGGAATTTTCCTCATGAGATGTATAATAAGCGCTACCAATTTTTTTGATTCCTTTCTTCAAAAACTCCATTGTCACAGGATGTGGGTTCGAATCATTATTTAATACCGCTCCATAGATTGGTCCTCTTCGAAAGGTATCATAAAAGCTACCAAACCAGTTCAAATGTTCAGAAGTTGACCGTTGATTGAAAAAACGCCCTTGATAATTATCGGTTCTTTTTGCTGAATGTCCATTGAATTGCCATCCATGACCTGAAATTAAAATAACCTCATTGGTTGTTGGATTGTAATCCACCTCCGCAAAAAAGGCGTTTCCATCAACAACTAAAATATTCCCACCCGATTTTACGAATTTCATAATATTTTGATACTCGTCTAATGTGATGTACTCATTATGAAAAAATATCATAGTTGAATAAATGGGTTGACCATCTTTGTCAAATATTTGTCCAAAATGAACTTGTTGATCATTAATTAGAAAGATTGACCCTGTTGAATTAGGAATCCCTTTTAGAAGAGAATTTAATGTATTTGCTTTATATGAAGATGTTCCTGCCTTTGACTTCAAATACTTTATTGGATCTAATTTTGGATTACCAAAGAAGGTGTAAAATTTGTTGTAAGCAGCATCTGTAAATGTTGGTTGAACAAGTGCGACTCTAGGAAACCGCGAGTTATGAATTGTTGAGTAGTAATTTAATGGAAGGATCCTTTCTGCTTTGAGTTGAGGAGATGGAATTTTAGGAATTTTGGTTTCGTTTGGAGGTGGAGTGTAAGGTGGATTTCTTGGACTTCTAGGAAATTTGGGTCTAGTATCATTCTTTGGAGGATATAAAACATCATCTCCATTATTTTTAGAATTGTTTGTTCTTGGATATGTATTAATTGGAGTTGGAGATTGTTTACCAGGTAATTTGGGTTCGTTATCTGTATAGTTTATCTGAACCAAGAAGCTGAATGCTAGGATTACAATAAGCAATCCAACAAAAGCTTTTGAATCAGTTTTAGTCATCATGTTTTTTTTGACACACCTCTATTTTAACCTATCTCATTTTTATTATAATAACCGAAAAAAACTCATTTTTGAATCTCTCTAGAAATTTGTGCGGATGATTTCAATTCTAATTTTGCTAAATCATCGATGAGGAGATTAGATACTATATCGATAAATTCATCAAACAGTATTAAATAATCCCCAATAATTACAGCTATAGCCGATAATAGGGCCCTTACATCATAAAATATTATAATTCATCGCTACACATCGGTGACTCACCATCAGAATCAAATATGATTCGATAGAGAGCATCACAAATCATCGATGTTACAACATCACTTCATCGCAATTTAATTGATGAACCATCGACAACTATATCGATGAAATAATCATACATAATTTGATAAGGTATTGAAATGTAAATGATATGAATAAAAACAGAAAGACGTAGAGGTTTAGAATCTCATGGATCCTGGTAGAAAATCTATGTGTAACTATTTCAACTATTCTGGGTTAAATTCAAATTATTTCTTTCCCTATGTTCTGAAGAAGTAAATACCTTTTTCTTTCTGAACAAGGCTCTAGGACGACTCAAAGTATAAAGGGTCCGCCATAATACGCCAACTGGGGTAATTAGTAGAGACTCGATGAAGAGCCATTTGAATATTTTAAATTTTGTTGCCGCGAAGGTTTGTGGACAATATTTATTATACATTGACCTAATCCTCTCATCAATCAAATAATCAATATCATAAATTTCCAATTGTGTAACCACATATTCATGTGCCGAATAACTATTCGTGAAAAGATGTTTTTTAATGCTCTTTATCCTCTTATGTTCGAACTCTGCAGTAATCTTACCGTTGTGGTAAACTCGAATATGAATCTCTATTGGTATTTCTTGAAAGTGTGAAAATTTTACACCTCCAAATATTTGACCAACCCTCCGGATCTGAAATGGGGTATAGACAAACCCTAATTCTTTGAAGAGATCAACACAGTCCCAAGCGGAGTTCGGATGTACATAAACCTTTACGTGCTCTGGGAAGTTTTTGGGTATCTCTTCCATAGCATACTGTATCAATTGTTCTTTATAAGGACATTGATTGGCATTGATTAATCGAACCAAGGAAGAACCAAAATCAATCAGATGTTGATTTCTTTGGTTAGAGACCCTCATGTATGAATTTATGATGAATTATTTCAAATCTAAGGTAAATAATCATAAGGCTTTTTAAGAGATAATTTAGCATATTTTAGGTTTGTTTCGTTCGAACTGTCCTAAAATATGTGTGTTGGGTCGGAAGAATACAATTTGAAATCTTTTTATATAATTTAAAATTCAGTAGACAGTTAATAACATGCTGATTTTTTTAATAAAATTCAGTTTCTTTATGCTATTTTAATAATTTTTCCGCAATATCTCAGGTTATTAAATAAGACATCACATATATTAACTATTTACTGAAAGGTTTAAATAGCCTTCCGACCAAGTAAGAATAGCATTTAGAGGGTTAGAAGTGACAGAATTAAGATTAACACAGGAAGACAGAAGTAAAATAATTACTATATCAAAAGCAATGGCATCAGAAACCAGGTTTTCAATTTTACAACTATTATCTGAAGATGAATATGATATTAGTAAGCTTGCCCGTACTTTGGATCAGACAGAGGCAAATATTAGTGCACAAGTTAAGCATTTGGAGAAAGCCAAACTTGTCGAGTGTCGTTATGAACCAGGGAATCACGGTGTAAGAAAGATTTGTAAGACAATTATTCACTCCTTAAACATTGAGATAATTAAAGAAGATTCGTAATTTTAGCAGATTTATTCATAAAAACTTGGCATTTTTTCTTTGAATTCACTAGTCTTTTTAATTATGGAAACTAGTATAAGTTAGCTAAAACTGGTGAAACTATGGCAGAAGCATACATTTTAATCAACACCAATGTTGGTGCAGAACTAGACCTTCTTCCCAAGATACGATCCTTGAAGGGAGTTGTCCTGGCAGACATTGTCTATGGAACTTTTGATCTGATTGTGAAGGTAAAGGCCACAAGTCAACAAGAACTCAACCAGACTGTTCTTAAGCAGTTTCGTACTTTAGATGGTATTAGAACTACTATGACACTTATGGCACTAAGTGAAGACGATTAATTAATCTTGAGACCTTAATTTATTTTCAAAGTTAATTTCTACCGCATTGGCAATTAGAATTAAGATCATTCCTCCTATTACCACGATTGTTGGTAGAACCATTCGTATAATATCTATTAGCAGGGCAAATATTGGTTCCAATGCGAAAATTATTGCAATTGTGGGTGGGGTGACACCAACCTTCTGAGCAAAAGTTTGACTGACAAATGCGAAGGCACTTGCAAAAAAAGCGGTTACAAGTAGGGTGATCCAGACGATCATAGGTTCATTAGCTGTACCTGGTATCCAATATGTAGAATTTATAAGAGAAAGAACACCAGATTCGAGTGAAACCACGTAGAGCTGAAGTGTTACAAGGGTGTACACAGGTAGATTAGCATATCTGTCTGTGAACAGAACGTGATATGCCACAGCGAAGGCTGTTACCACAATTAGCATATCCCCAATTTGTGGCATTAGGCTGTTAAAATCAAGTGTCATCAACGCAAGCCCTGTCAGTGAAATGACGGTTGTCCCAATCTGTGTTTTTGAAATTTTCTTTTTGAATGGGGGGGTGATTGCTACAATCGGCACGAGTACCACATTTATCCCAGTTATGAACGCTGCTTTAGCTGGTGTTGTCAGAGTTAATCCAATAGTTTGAAAGATGAATGATATGTACAGTAGGGTCCCCAGCAGGATTGCAGGAAGTAGTACACCTCTGATTGAAGTATGCTTTAATTCTCTCAAAGCCAATGGTGTGAGTATTACTGCTGCAATCAGAAACCTTACTGTTAAGAATCCATCGATCGGGATATATGTTACAGTCTCCTTTACCAGAAAGAATGTACTTCCCCAGAAGAATGTTGTGAGTATCAACATTAAGAGGCTGGTCTGGTATGTTCTCACGAATAGCTCTACTTCTATGATCACTTAATGGTTTTGTTGTATCCTGTGCAGTGCCGTTTGCAATTGAGCAGTGCATCACCATCCTGCGCAGTGCGCATGTCTGCTGAGCAGTGCACGCATGACCCTGCGCAGTGCCTAGAACTGCACATGCGCAATAAGATGCGCAGTGCACAAGGCAGACAAAGAAAGGATGTTGCAGTGCACAAGGCATTTACACTGATCCTGTGGTTACCAAATCATAGATTCTTCAAGGGTATAACTGATCTTTCTTACATGAACAATGCAGAGATTAGAAGATTGGGTTAAAAAATTGAAGAGGGATCATTTAATTATGCATCTAGATTAGCATATGACTTCGACCTACTTTTTTACCAATGACGCAGATTTCAGAGTATGTAATTGTTTGTCCTGAAAAACAATCTTAGCACTTCTAACTATTAAATACTTAATTTAAAAATTGCTACTTTATAATTAGTTGTTAGCGTTTACTATATCTTTTATAATAAATTAGGACATATTATTAATGTGTCATTAGATTCATCTCTGCTTAAAGATTTAGACAATTCAGGTCTTCCAGCTAAGATTTTAGATAGTCTCCCTTATGCAATAAGCATTCAAAAGAACTCAAGAGAGGTGATTTATGAAAATAAGAAAATGGTAGAGATTTTTGACTCTCGCATAGGAAACTCGTGTTACACTCGCTGGTCTTATCTGGATGATTATACAAACGCTATTTGTGTTGATTGTCCTTCAAAATTCTCCATCCATGATGGAAAGGAACACTTCATTATTCGGAAGACAGAAAACAAGGATGGTGAGGAGATGGTGCTTGAGATTAGGCACGTTCCCATTTTTGAATCAGATGGTAGTATTCACGGATTTATTGAGATTATGCAAAATGTTACACCTCAAAAGAAGGTTCGATATCTACAACTGTTGGACAGAGAGGGACTCAAGTCCAAAGTATTTGTAGCTTTAACACAGTTCAATGGATTACCAACAAACATGGTTATTCAAAAGGAACCAGTACCTTTCATCTCCTCTTCCTCAGATTCAGAGATTGAATTTTATGGAAAAAGTTCTATATTTTGGACTGCTGCGATTGGGCAAGGATCGTATTGGAAATCTGGATTTTTTGGACCACTTCCGCTCCTAGACATCGAGGATTATCAAACATACGCTTTCAGCTTTAGGCTTAAATCGGAGCAGGAGATTGATGATCGATTAGAAGGTGAATCATTGCTGCTTCTTCAATTTTTTGTTCCTTTTGAAGCAACAATTTTGTTAACAAACCAGCCTGAGATCAAAGAATTCATCAGTGAGTGGGTATCACAATATACCAGTGTTGAGGATATACGAGAGAGGTTTAACATTTTGGAATTCAAAGAGAGATTTTTTGAAAAATTAAAAAGAGTTAATATTGAGGTTCAATCTTTTATTTAACAACAGGGTTCAACTAATTCAAACCAAAATTGGACTAAATCAATTGAAACTAATTTCTTTATAGTTAACTGCAATTTCACAATCCAAGAAGATAGGAGATTAAAATCCTATTAACCTAAAAATGTCTTAGGTAATACAGTTAAACCAAATTTTGGAAAATTTGGTAAAATTTTAAACGATCCTCTAATATCAATAGAAATATTGAACATTGAAATCTTACAGATTAGTGAAGCTTTCATTTTGTAAGAAAAACATATTTATACTTGATTAGTTAAGCTTTGACTATGTTTAACTTTGATGTTAATGACCAAAGATCGTGGCGTGAGATCTTTAGATTCGACATAAACTTGTATGGTTCCAAGGATTCTTTCTCATCTGGAGGGGGTGCATTATTCACTGTCCTAGGTATTATTTTGCTTGGGATATTGGTTCCAATTATTTTGATTTTTGTATTTGTGGTGTTTAGCTTTATCTCATTTGCAAATTCTGCACCTCCAGGTTTGGGTGTTCCATCATTTGGGATTGATATAATTGTGCTTTCCTTGATTTTTTTAAGTCTCCTAGTTGCAATTTTTGTAGCTGGAATCTATTTTTTCAAGAAAAGATACAATTCCCAGTTAGAGCGTGAAATCATTTTTTACATCGATCCGATGAATACGCTATACAAAGATGAAGTCATCGGAGGGAGACATAGGTATCAATCTTGGGATCTTAGCACACTCTCACATTTTGAGGTAAATGATAAATCACTCGGCAGCGGGTTGGGTTCTCGAAGCGTAAGTTTGAATCTCTCAGCGGTACGCACAGACGGAGCTTCAACACTTGTGATGAAAACCACATTGGCGTATCGAGGTAATTTTTATGATTTTATTGAGGTCTTAAAAAACGAGGGTTTTAAGGTTCATGAGTCAGTTGATGAGACTATCCCCCGTGTGGCAAGGAACACAACACGCCTTATCAGCAAAGGAGTCGATAAAATCAAATCTGAGGTTCTAGAACCACTTAGGTGTCCATCTTGTGATTCGGAAATTGCACTGGATGATAAATTTTGCTTAAACTGTGGGGTAACTCTACGTTAGTTGTAAATTCTTCAGATATTCCAATCTAGTATTATTGTGTTGATCTACGTCTAATTAGTAAATCACTTGTATAAACTGTGACATCATCTATTTCGTTTTCATTGACCATTTTCAGGATTAAGTCAGTTATCTGCTCAATATCAAGACCATATTCCTCACTTAGATCCTCAAATTTGATCTCAGTCTTTCCCCCTTCCCAGTCTAGTTTTACCTCTTCACTAATTATCTCAGGGAGAAGCTCTCTAAGTACAACGGTTCCATTCTGTCGGACACTTATTGGAGAAGACCTTGAGTAGACTATATCTTTAACAAAATTTCTTACCTCTTCTTCTTCAGGAATCTGTGACAAAAGGTCCTTAAAATTTATAATTTCCTCAGCAAAATCATATGAATTGAGTACAGACTTCCATTTGTTTTCGACAAATTCTTTGGAATATATTGAATCTTGGGCAAATATGAAATTGTTAATAAGTTGTTTCCTTTTCATTTCATCTTTTAAAGCAATTAATGAGCGTTTAGGGGAGAGTTTAACCATTGATCCTAGTTCGTCTATTGTTAATGGCTTTTTGCTAAGTAAGTCAATTGCATCCTGTAATTCTACACCATCCCCTGGGAGAAACCACCCCTTTTTGCCAACCATTCTTCCCTGAATCTGTTTTGTGGAGATTAGTTCGTCCATGGCTTCCAACATTAGATCAGCTTGAACAGGTGCATCAGGGAGTGTAGTTACTTGAACTGGATCCTTGAATTCATAACTTAATAAAAACAATTTTGCCTTCTCTATGGGTTTTGGTTTGCTTTTAAAGAACTTTTTTAGGAATGACATAAGAAAAATCAGAATTTGTTCCTTAAGAGATTTATGGTTAGTTTGTGTAAGTTCAGATTATATTTATTCAGTATAAGAAGCTATACAAATCATTTCCATGCTGGTGAATTAAATTTAGAATCGGGAGAAGGGAAAAATATTAAGAATAAAAAACCACAAAGTTGACTTAAAGTAAGCAAAACATATAATTGTATCCTTTTACAGTACGAATCATGAAAGTGACTAGCGCGATGATTGACCCTCAACTTCGCTCTTTAGGTATGCTGATGAGGGTGTTCTTCCGACCTTCTCTACGTTTTTTTAAGCTGATCAACAAATTGTCGCAAAGACTTTCTGGAGCTAACATTCAAGGGTATGACTGTTCAGAGATATTTATACCAAGCAGAGACCTGGAAAGAGACATTAGGGTTCGTAAGTACAAGCCTTGGGGGTCAAAAGAGAAAAATCTCCCTGTGGTGCTCTATCTCCATGGTGGTGGGTATGCAATTAATGTTCCGGAGAGTGACCACAAAATGATTCAAAGAATTTTGGATTCAACTCCTTGCGTTGTTATAGCACCGGATTATAGACGTTCATTGGAACATCCCTTTCCTTCAGGGATAGAGGACTGTTATGACACAGCAGAATGGATAAATTCAGAGTTTCTGGAAAACCAAAACCAGTGCTTTATAATTGCAGGTACAAGTGCTGGTGGTGGATTGGCGGTTGCTCTAACACTCTGGCTAAGAAAGTCAACTAAGATTAGGGTTACAATGGTGATTCCTATCTATCCTATGTTGGATCATCGGATGCAAACAAAGTCAATGATAAACAATAATGCCCCTGTTTGGTCAGTTGCCCATAACAAACTTGCCTGGTCCTTGTACTTAAAAGGTATAAAGGATATTCCAATCCTTGCCTCACCAGCCTTAAATTCAGATTGGGTAGGATTTCCTCCAACAATTACGTACGTCGGAGAGCTGGATCCATTTCGAGATGAAACTATTAATTTTTGTTTGGCTTTAGAAGATGCTGGAGTTTCTGTGACTTACCGTGTGTTTACGGGGGCATATCATGCATTTGATATATTAGTCGAAAATGCGGAAATTTCAATTTCAGCTAAATCTTTCCTCGCTGAGTCAATTGAAAGGGAAGTAAAAAAATTATGTTAACATAAATCTGTATTAACTTAGGTTTGAGGTTCTATCTTAGTGCATCAATAATACTTTGATTAATACCGCCAATGTTATGAAGATATTCCAGACGATCTTTGGTAAGGTTTTCCACGAGTTCAGAATATTTTTCTTTTCCAAAATAATTTCTTGGGAGAAATTTGTCTAGAGATTTGTTGTTGACCTTAATGGGAATCTCATATCCCAACTCTTCATCCATCTCCCACACAATATTTCCCCGGATAGCTGCTTCAATGAATTCGATTGTATCTTCAACACTAATGTTGTTAGATTCATCACCAACATATCCGGTGTTTACAACAAATGACTGGATATCGGGTTTTTTACCAAAAATCTCAGCAATTCTATTGATGTTTACGTGTTTATCACTAATGATGAAGGGATCAAACCCCACAACTCGCTTTGGTTCCCCTACTCTAGTTGGATCCTCTGCTGAGGTAATTATAGATTCCCCAAGAGCATAATAGGCAGCAGATTGATTGGCATCTCTAAGCCTTCCAATTGGTGGAAGTTCTGGTCTCCTGGTATTGTACAAAACGAAATCAACACTTGGAAGGTCAATTGTCTCTCCTGTTCCGCGTACACTCTCTCTGGAAATGATAGCCCTTGTATTTGCTGCGATGGAGAAGTTTTTCCAATCTACTTTTCCAGTGCTGGGGTCAGCATAAACGTTTTCCATAACATTTCCAGGTTTGGTGGTAGCTGTTGTTAGCTGTTCGTGCTCTGGAAATGAATCACATTTTACATAAAATCCTTTCTCAGTTCCAAACCCATTACCCTCCTTGTCAAGAAGTGTAATGTCATCCTGAAGTATCACCACTTTTTCAGGATCCTTAAGGTTGTGGTCATGACAAGTCAGGGTTGTTTTACCTGTCCCTGATAATCCGAAAATCAACATTCCTTTTTCATTCAATTTTCCATCTGATTCTTTTAATTTGAAATATTTCGAACCTGCATGCAATCCCAACCCTTGTTGTTCTGTCCTCATGATTTCCATTGCCATTCTGAGAATGCTCATCTTAGCCTCACCATAATAATCAATTCCCAACACATAAGTGATTCTTTCAATTGGATCTAGGATCACCTTTACCTCTGGATATTGTGGAACATACAGAGTCATGATATCTGGGTTTTCATGGAGTTTATCACTGGTAAAGAAGTTTATATCATTCATGAGTGGGATGTTTGGGTTTTTCTTATAGACGGCAATGGTAGCCTTCATTCGAATCTTAGGGTTTTGACCAACAAATAGATTCATGACAATGAAGTCTTCTGGCTTGATCATCCCATAGACCTTATCTATGACCTTTTGGTTTTCCTCATTTAACAGAGAGGTAAATTTTGCAGATCTAGCTGAAATCTTTGAATGAAATAGAGGATTTCCAAATTCATTTTTGATTGATTGAGGTTGTGCCCATTCTTGGAGTTGCCTCCTTTTTGGTGAAACCTGTTCTTGTGGTATCTTTTGAACAAATTCTAGAAAGCGGCTTTTGTTCATAATTCGCAAATAGATTCATAAGTTATTTAAATTATGATAAAAAGCAAGTTCACAAACTTAATATAGAATATTATACAATTTTCCAATATTTATATAATAAAAATGGATATTTTCTCGTAATAACAAATATTACTATCTGATGGTCTGGAGATGTTTTTAGCATTAGAAAATAATTTAGGTAAATGTATCAGAATCTCAAGAGTACCAAAAGTACTTAAATGGATGCTGAGGTTATTTAATCATAGTTTTATTCAATTTCGGATAATTTAACACACAAAATTTAGTTTTTGATTTTGTGGATCTTAGAATTAATTTTTAGGAAGTTACCTATCTGATGAAGCCTTCATAGTCCACACACGGTTTAGATTTTTGAATGATAATTGTCATGAGGTTTTCAGAAACTATAAAAAAGTTTGAACAAAGAAATTTTATGGGTAATTCTGATTATACCTCACTCGAAGAATTCAAAGAGTTTCGCCACAAGATGAATGAAAAAATATTTTCCTCTGGACATCTGGGGATCAAGCGGTTCTTTGCCTTAGATACCCGGGCTTATGAAGAGGGAGAACTTTCATCTAAAGTAAAAGAGCTATTAGGATTGATTGCATCTTTGGTTTTGAGATGTGATGATTGTATAACCTACCATATAATACAGGGAGTATTAGTAGGTGTCACTGATGCAGAATTTTATGAGACCTTCAATATAGGATTAATAGTTGGAGGGTCAATTGTGATTCCTCATCTGAGGAGGGCTGTTGCACACCTCGAGGAATGTAGAGAATTAGACAGCGAACTTTCACTCTAGACTAAATTTTTATTAACATCCTGATTAGGATTACTTATCTTGAACATTATTTCAGCGGAGGACTTATTCAACAAGGTTCCTGAACTCAAGACAATTGATGTTTCTTTATGTGTGAGATGTAAGGCAACTCAGTTGTTATGTGGTCTTAGAACTTGCCCTCTACTGAAAGCTGTTAATCAATCAATAAAGACAGAGACAAGGGTACAGGAGATAAAAAACCTATCAGAAATTAACGCACCTTCACCTCAAATATTTGTTGGTCACAGGCATTATCCCAAGGTTTACGCAGGTCCTTCTTCGGCATTGTTTCCTGACGAAACAGATCCATCTCTACTTGGCAACCCTTCAAAATGGGTTGGGATGGGATTAAATGAGGTTATTGAAATGAGATTTGGAATGCTTCGAGGCATGCAGAAGGTAGATGTCAAAGGGAAAAGTAGAGTACAGGAACAGTTAGAATCTTTGTCTTTATCAGTCAATCCCACAGAGATAGAGGCAAAATTGAGTCGTGAGATTCAGTTTTCTCAGAGATTTGACACAATAACGCAACCCTATGGCCCAAGTGGTGAATTTTCTAAATTCAATCTGTCTGGGAACCCAAAGATCCCCAGCAAGGTGGATATGATCCTTGAGGATGATTTAAACAGCAGGGATCAGCTTAATGGTCTTTATAACTCTGGTTTAGATGTATATTATCTTCAAAACGCCTTCTCATCAGGAGCATTTGGGCGTCAGGAAGCGTCCAAAATGGTTCCAACTAGATGGTCAATCACTGCAGTTGACGATCAGATAGGCAAAATCTTGTTGAAGAAAATTCAGGATTTTTCGTCAGTAAACAATATTTTAGCCTTTCATGGTGGTCATTTGGGGAACTATTTCACCATCCTAATCTTTCCAGGAAGTTGGAAGTTTGAAAATTTTGAAACATGGTTTCCTCAAACCATATATACTTTGGGCATGACAACACCTAGTATTTCCTATGACTTTGAAGGATTTTCTTATCCAACTCAATATTCCGGTTTGACTAGATACTCAGTTCAGGCTGGAGGGTATTATGCGGCAAGGTTATCAATCCTAGAGAAGCTGTACAATATGCGAAAGCAGGGTTCCGTCCTCTCTATAAGAGAGATAACTCCAGAATATATGATACCTGCTGGAGTGTGGGTGGTAAGAGAAGCAGCGAAATCTGCACTCGAAGGTCAAATCTTTCAGTCTCACCTTCCTGAGAAACGAAAAGGTGAAGCTCTTGTTTTTCATGATAAAAACGAAGCAATAAATTGGTTACAATCACGTCTCATAAGCTCAATTGATTTTTACAAGACAAAATCAAAATTAATAGGACAAACTTCTTTAACGGATTTTTTAATGTGATAATGTTTTCGTGAAGTTAAGATTTTAATAGAATGAGACTGTTTAGATATATATTTGTCAGATACTCTGAGATAATTAATCTAAATCAGAGAATTTACCATTTTTTTCTAAAAATAGACAAAGTACATAAATTCAATGATTATGTAACCATATGACCGAAGCTGAATCAGGGGGTCAGAACACACAAATAGATTTTGTGCCCGAAGACCGAATATGGAGGGGGAAACCGTTTTATATGTCCAACATATACAAATGGAGTTTATATGACCTAGGCAACACCATTTTCTCACTGGTTGTGGTTTCCCTTACGATTGGACCTCTTCTCTATATCCTTTTATTCGATCAATTAAAAGGCAACTATGCTCCAAACAAAGCAGGAGAGATCGCGGTAAACACTGGAAACTTTGCACTTGCAATAGGGGTGGCCATAGGAAATATTGTGATGGCAATAATTTCACCATATGTTGGAGCGATAGCAGATTCAAGAAAAGAGAAAAAGCGACTCTTAATGAAGATAACCTGGCTCTGTGTAATTTTCATGGCTGCTTTGGGTATCTCTCTTTATGTAAAAAATATATACATTATAATTGGTATTTTTTTGATTGCAAACTTCTTTTACCAAATTGGGCTAGTAGTATATGATACAACACTTCCTTTCGTAGCAGATCAATTTGACATTGGAAAAATTGCCTCTATTGGGATAGCAATCGGGTATTTTGGTTCACTGATTGGACTTGCTTTAACATACGCTTTAATCCCATTTTTTGGAGATTATCATGCACAAGCTGCGACCTTCAAATTGGTGAACGGAGTTGAACAGTTGGTAACTCCGGACAATTTTAAGATTGGATATATCCCTTATATTTACCCCATTGGAGCATTAATGTTTCTACTATTTGCTTTACCAATGTATACTGTCAAAGAAAAGAGATTGAAGAAGGCTGAGGTTAAGTCAAGCTTCAAAGAAACTTTGGAGGGCGTGGTAGCCACAGGGAAAGATATTTGGCATTACAAACAAATGAAGAGGTTTCTGCTGGGATGGTTGATATTTGTTGATGCGGCGAATACAACTATACTATTTATGGCTCAAATTGTGTTGGTTGGTTTAGAATTTGGTTCTGGTATATTTACCAGTATAACTTTAGGAGTTGGAATAATTTCTGCTGTCTTATTCACCTATCCAGTTGGAATATTTGCAGACAAATACGGACCAAAAAAAGCACTCTATTTGGTCACTTCACTTTGGGTCATTAGTGTAATATTAGCCTTTATGACAAATATCTCTCACACCACCGCAACTCAGCTCAACCTATTCAGTACAACTGATTGGCTTAGGATTGGTGGGGGAACTAATGGTTTCTCAGCGCTAATTATTATTTTTCCAATAATATTGGGACCAGCGTTAGGTGGGACTTGGGTTGTTCAGAGACACTTTATCACAGAATTAGCACCCCCTGACAAAGTTGGTAACTACTTTGGATTTTCCAACATCTTCGGTAGAATTTCAGCAGCAGTCGGTCCAGCTATTTTTGCCTTTGCAGTTTATGTCTTTAGTATCGGCTGGTTGGGCTTTGATGTAGGTGTTGCTACAAGATTATCACTATTGGTAATAATTGGATTGATGATTACTGGCTTTTCAATTTTGGCGACCGTTGATGATGTCCACAAACACTTTATCAGTGGTGCAAGGGCAAACGGTTTAGGACAGTGGATACACAACAATATTGTGGTGTTTCCAGACTTAAAGAAACAACATTTAGATGAAAAAGAATAAAGGAATATATTTTTCTTGTCAATTTGCTTAGATAGAATACTTTTTTACGAATTACAGCATATAATTAATTATGGCACTTTCAGAACAGATGAATTTTACTGAAGAAGAGATTCAAACAGAAGCTGATCGATTGTTTACAAAGTTAAAGGGTGCTGGTTGGGATCATTCAGATTGTGAAATTATTGCTCCATTGACTCTTGAGATAAATCAAATCAAAAAAAAGAAAAACGCAGTAATTTTGGCTCATAGTTATGTTACCCCCGATATTATATTCGGTGTAAGTGATTATTCTGGTGATTCACTTGGACTATCGAATGAAGCTGCCAAAACCAGTGCAGATATAATTGTTTTTTCAGGGGTCGTGTTTATGGCCGAAACTGCGAAAATTCTCTCACCAGATAAAACAGTATTAATCCCATCTAAAGAAGCTGGATGTTCACTTGCAGATGCAATTACAGCAGAGGATATGAGACAACTAAGAGATCAATATCCTGGAATCCCTATTGTTGCATATGTAAACACAACAGCGGAGGTTAAAGCAGAGGCAGATGTATGTGTTACCTCTGCAAATGTAGAAAGGATTGTCGAAAAGTTAGAAGGTGACACCATAGTTTTTGTTCCAGATAAAAATATGGGAAAATACCTCAGTCGAACGTCAAGCAAGAAAGTAATAACCTATGATGGCACCTGTATAGTTCATGACAACATACAACCAGATTCCTTGGATATACAGAGGAACAGGTTTGGTGAAGACTTGGTAATTTTAGCACATAGTGAATGTCCCCCTGATATTCTTGATAGAGTTGATGTAGTTGAAGGAACTACAGGTATGCAAAGATACATCATTGAGCACCCTGAAAAGAAAAAAATTATGTTAGCAACAGAATGTGGTCTTGCTGACAGGTTTAGTGTGGAATTTCCAGATAGAGAGTTTATCGGATCATGTGTTATGTGTCCATATATGAAGAAAAATGAGCTTCGTAACATACTTCAGGTGTTAAGAGATCCTCGCCCTGATCAGATCATCAATCTCGATGAAGAGATTCGAGTGAAAGCAAAACGTTCCTTGGACAAGATGTTTGAATTGGGATCATAATACCTCAAAAGAGTTTGCAGTCTAATTTCAAATGGTAAGGACTTAGAGGGTAATTCGACTCAAATGAGGATTTTCAGTAAATGAATACAGATAGAAGGTAAACTGGTCTTTTATGCATTATTACTGTAAATTTTGGAAACGAGAAGAACAGTGAGTTGTTGATGAATACAGAAAGAAATATTGAAATCACTATACTTGTCTTTTAGAGATGCCTAATCGATTAGTATAGATATTATACATATATGTTAAACTTTATTTTATCAAATTACAATTGGTGATATGGATCCTGGTAAAACCTTAGAATCTATGATGACTACCCTTAGAGAAAAAACTGGGAAGGATATTCAATCTCTTACCTTGGAAATAAAAAATCTTCAGTTAAAAAAAC
Organism: Candidatus Heimdallarchaeota archaeon; assembly: GCA_030149205.1. Lineage (GTDB taxonomy): Archaea > Asgardarchaeota > Heimdallarchaeia > Heimdallarchaeales > Kariarchaeaceae > WAKA01. The sequence goes on from JASBSB010000001.1 coordinate 216,527, forward strand.
ATGCAGAAATTCGAAATTATTTCAAAGAGTCCTACGGGTTGACTTATGGGTACGCAAATACACTTACTAGTAAGGTTCGAGAAGAGCTAGAGGGTAAAACTGGTTCAAATGAATTAGTCAAGAACTTATTCACAAACAAACCGAATATGAAATTAATTTACGATAAACTTTTGCAAAAAGTCAATAAATTTGGAGAGGTTGAAATTGCTCCAAAGAAGACCTATGTCTCATTAAGAGTAAAGAAACAATTTGCAATCCTAAAACCCTCTACTAAATCTAGGTTTGACATTGGATTGAACTTGAAAGGGAAACCTGTGACCAAAAGATTAACAGATGGCAAAAAATGGAATTCTATGTGTACTCACCGAGTGAGTGTAAGTTCAGTGAATGATGTTGATAAGGAATTAATTACTTGGTTGAAAGAGGCATATAATGACTCTACCTAGCTTTTCTCATAAAAACTTTATAATTAAGATTTGAAATTTACTTGGTTAAATTTATTACTTTAAAGGAATACAATTTGATATGGAACTTACAAAAGAGTGCTTTTACTGTACTCAAAACAATTCAGTATTCATGGATTATCCATTAAATGAAGCAATTTTTGGTTTAGAAAGTAATTTTCCACGATGCCTGATTCATTACCAATTCCGTTGTGATCAATGTTTAGGGGAGTCCCACTTCAACGGGATCTCGTGGTGTAACTCTTGCAAAAATTTCACTTGTGTACGGTGCGAGAGTGAGCGGATAGTGTGGACTGATTTTTTTGTAAACTCCTACTATTATGAAATAAAATGTCCAAACTGTGACGCATGGAATCCAACTCTTGACTATTCTGAATTTATGATGGAACATCCGTTTCAATTGGGGGTTATTATACCTCAAAGTCCAGTAAACGTTTGGATCCAATTTTCTTCTGACTATTTGGAAAAACAACCTAGCCTAGAATTTAATGAGAGGAGGGGATTCCATGAGTTAAGTAAGTTTACCGGATATAAAGATTCATCCTTTTCAGTTCCCAATGTATTAAATCCGGTTCAAAATTGGTCTGAGATTGCTAAGGATTGGGATAATAATTTTGATGTTGAAGGAGATTTTCATCATAAGAACCTTATTCTTCCTCATGTACTTGACTTGATTACAGATTCAGATGGAGTGGTTTTAGATGTCGGATGTGGAAACGGCAACCTTGCTAGGATATTATCAAAAAGTGGGAGAAAAGTTATTGGAATTGACCCGAGTGATATGATATTGTTTGCAATAGAAAAAGAGCAAATTAAACCTCTTGGAATCACCTATTTTCAGGAGACGATTCAGGAGTTTCTTCAAAGAAGTCAATCTGATTTCAAACACATTGTCCTAAATATGATGATAATGGATGTTGAAGACCTTCGAAGTTTAGCTGAAAGTTTGGGTAAACTAACAATAGGGGGAGGAGAGGTGATTATTTCATTGTTGCATCCTTGTTTCGATGTTTCAACGAAGACTACTATCAAATTTCCTCAAGATTCTCAACATAATGAAGATAAAGTGTTTATTGTTGATAACTATTTCAAAGAAGAAAAGAGTTGGATCAAATTTAATATTTCAGAAACCAAGACTGTCCACTTTCACAGGACATTATCGACTTATGTAAATATTTTAAGTGAGAATGGTTTGTTAATAGATAAAATGGTAGAGCCAGTTCCAAAAGATAGCCTATACAAAACTGATCCAAGGGAAACCTTTCTTGATTATGACAGAATCCCACTATTCTTAATTTTAAGATGCAAAAAAATCAGTAGTAATTTTCCTTGAGGTGAATCTATTAATATCATGCCTATAAAAAATTTAAGTGGAAGTGTTTTCCAACTCAGAGGTGTGATATTTGATTTCTGTTAAAGATTTTGTTGACTTTTTTAATACCAGTTTTAATGAATTAGAAGAGTTTGAGGTAGAGGATAAGCAGGAGAATTTTATTCTTACGTTCACTTTAACTGTTGTCATTTTTTTTGTTGGAACTTCAATTCTGGCAATGGTGACCTACCCTCATTACTCCTTCAGTCAAAACTATCTCAGTGCACTTGGAACATCTAAGAATCCGTTATCCTTCATTTTTAATTCCTCGGTTATTATTACTGCAATATTATTAATTCCCACGTATTATGCAATTTACAAAATTATGAAACGTAATATAATGATGCAGGACATAAAGTTTCTAAATTTCTCTTTTGGTTTAGCAATTCTTTCTTCTCTTTCTTTGTTATTAGTTGGTCTCATTCCAGCAAATCCTCAAACATTAATCCCACATCTCATCGCTGCTGGACTATTCTTTTTAAGCATAGGGTTTTATTATGTAATCATCACTTTCTTGATGTTAAAAGTATTGCATTTTTGTGCTAATTATAAGAGATTTACCTCAATCTGGGATTACTTAGGTTTCTCAATTATTATTCTGGTATTGATATTCATCGATTTGAATACTTGGTATAACAAATTAATCCAAAAAACCATTGTATATGGTTCCCTGTTACTTCTCATTTACGTTTCAAACAAATTAAGAAAAATAGACCGTGACGAAAGTTGTATTATTCCAAAACCTAGGGAGTCCCCATAAAATTCTTCACATATTCTACATAATCATTCTTCATTTGATTCTTTGTCTCTTCAGACCAATTTAATTCTTTCGCCATGGTTTCTGCAACTTTATCCACAGAGGATAACCCTTGACCCTTGTAGAATGCCATTTGGAACCTTCTTCTCAGCACATCAGTGACAGTTCTTGCAAATTCATATCGCGTGGAGTATACTACTTGAGCCATTATAAACGGTGCATTTTGATCAATGATTTCAGTGAGTGATTTATCTTCATCAATTAGTGCAGTAAGCCTTGGAATTTCTGTACCATAATGTTGGAGTAAAACTCTAATTGTCTTTTCTGAAAGGTTATACTTCTCCTTCAGGTCTTTGTAACTCTGTTCCTTAAAAGTCTCATAATCCTCAAAATCCGTACTAAAAAAGGGGACAGAATCTGTCACACATTTATGTGAAGAGGGTGATAATCCTAAATTTTTTATTGCCCGATCCATAACATCCTTTGCCATCTTTCGATGAGTTGTCATCTTTCCTCCAGCAATGGTTATTACATCACCATAATCTTTGACCGTATGTTCTCTGCTGGTCTTCTTCTCATCTTTTCCCGGTTGATAGACCAGTGGTCTTAGCCCTGCCCATGCAGAATACACGTCTTTACGGGTGTATTTAGCTGTTGGGAAAAGGGTGTTTAAAGCATCTAATATGTAATCTAAATCTTCTTTTTCTGGTTTGACTTCCTCAGAGGGTAATTTCCAGTCAGTATCGGTTGTACCAACAATATCAAAGTCATCCCAAGGAAGTATGAAAATAGGTCTATCATCTTTGTTTGCTAATAAAACACAATAGTCGGTAAGTTTCTTCTTTACTGTTAAATGGACTCCCTTTGTCCTCCTTATGTGAATCTTTGGGTCAAAATCTTTCCCTAAGGCTTCTGTTTCATGAGACCAGGGACCTGTAGCATTTACCAATAATTTTGTGTGAACCTCTGTCTCCTCACCAGTTTCTACGTCCTTCACGTTAAGTTTAATCCCATTTTCATCTCGTTCCCAGTGTGTGACTTCAGTATAATTTAACACATCTGCATGTCCAGCTACACCACTAAGTAAATTAAGTAAAACCAAACGCGAGTCGTTGGTTTCAACATCATGATAATAGGCACCACCAATCAGGTCTTCTTCTCCCTCGACAATTGGAAACTGTTCAATTAATTTTTGTTTGGATAGGGTTTTATGTTTCCCGATTTGTTTAGGCCAAGCTAATAAATCATAAAACCAAAGACCAATACGAAGCATCCATAACTTCTCTGGGGTCCATTTGTACATTGGTATCATGAATTTTTTAACTGTTGAAAAGTTTGGAGTAAGATCAGCTACAATTTTTCTTTCTAAAGCTGCCTCTCGTACAAGTTTGAATTCATAATTCTTCAAGTACCGAAGCCCCCCATGAAGTAATTTCGTACTCTCAGATGAAGTTCCTGATGAGAAATCACCCTTCTCGAATAGGGCCACATTTAATCCTCTCAAAGTTGCATCTCTTAATACACCAGCTCCTGTAATCCCACCACCAATTACAACCACGTCGTATTCTCTTTCAGAAATTCTTGATTTGATTTCATCACGGTTGGGGATAACGATGTTATCAGTCAACATGTTAAAAGGGTTATTCAGACAGATTTTTAAGATTGTACTTTCCTACCATAAAATTTTCCGTTATTTATAAGAAAATTGTTTAATTGTACGAACAAACATAAGCTAGGAGTATCTAATGAAAATTATGCTAACAGATTCACAATTGGTCGAATGGTTAAAGGAGGATATCCATTCTTGGGACATTTCAACCACCGATCAGAGATATAAACGAACAGTATCTGCTGACATATTTAGTAGGGAAGCTGGTACAATTTGTGGAATAGAAGTTGTAAAACAGGTATTTCAACTCGTTGGTATACATCCAAATGATATTCAATCTTTTGTGATAGATGGAACTGATGTTCAAAAGTCTGACAAAATAATGGAGATCAAAGGAGAAGCTCGTCATATTTTAACTGGAGAGCGATTGGCGTTAAATTTACTGGGACATATGAGTGGTGTTGCCACAAAAACAAGGAATCTAGTTGACAGAGCCCATTTGTTAAATCCCCATGTGAAAATAGCTGGAACTCGAAAAACTCTACCAGGATTGAGAACTCTTCAAAAATACGCGATCAAAATGGGCGGGGGTGATACACATAGAATGTCATTATCTGACATGGTTATGTTAAAAGAGAACCACCTTGCCGAATTTGAAAGTGAACAATTGGCAATCGACACTGCCTTTTCAACTAAATCTTTCACACATAAAATAGAGGTGGAGGTTACAAACCCAAATCAAGCTCAAAGAGTTGCTAAAACTGGAAAAGTTGATATAATCATGTTAGATAATTTTAGTTTAGAACAAATAACTCCTACAGTTGAATTAATCAAAGAAATTAACGACAGAATTTTAATTGAAGTTTCAGGTGGAATAAATGAATCTAATTTTGAAAGTTATGTGAAGACAGGTGTTGACATTATATCTATGGGGGCTCTGACTCATACAACTAAACCTCTGGATATTAGCCTATTGATAAAGTAACTCTAACCACATCCGCCTTTACCACAGGTACATTTACCAGTACACCCTTTTTCGTTCAATTTGGAGAAGTCAACATAAGGGTTATTTATTTTATACCCAGCATTGGAAAAATCCAGTGTTGCACCTCGGACGTATGGAAGACTAATTTCATCGATTAGAAGTGATATTCCGTTGATTTTTGTTCTCATATCTCTGGGGTGAATCTGTTTATCCAAGGACATGGAATAACTATATTGCCCCTGAACAAACCTCAAAAATATCCTTAGATGTGTGTCAGTTGAGGTCAACACCTTAAGCAATTCATCTCTAGCATTATTAGTAATATTCACGGTTTCAGAGGACGTTAGGTCATTAGATTCTAACACTACATTAAACTTTAATCCTTCTTGATAAATTCTTTTGTGTAGTAATAATTTTCTGTATTTATTGGTAGAATTACTATTCAGTGAGTATAGGATAAATGACGTAATTGCTCAGATATACTTTTTTGAAAATGGTTTTTTGCGCTGATCCTTAGAAACAGAAGGATATTGACATCAGTAATTTTATGAATCGCTGCTTCTGCCAATATGGTATCACTAGAATCTAACACAATTTTTGAAAGAAATTCATTGGAGATAAGTCTAAACAACGCCTCCTCACGAACATAATAATTAGAGTCGCTCATGAAAATTTCAAAGAGGTATTTTTGATTGGTCCGATGGATCTTCCTTACTGCCTGTCTTCTAATCTTATAATTCTTCTCCTCTTTTATGATCAAGTGAATATATTTTTTATCAGAAAGTCTTTGGAGAGCCAGTCTTTTGATGTTGATATCATTACAAAGTTTAACGATCTTGAACAAAGAGGATTGATTATTAATTTTCTCAAGAGCCTCTCTTTTAACGACATAGTTTGAATCCGTGATCGTAATTGCCTCTAACTCTTCGGAGAAGTCTTCATTTATCCTGAGAACTGCTTCTGCCCTGGTTGGAGGATATGGTGCATTTTTTGCAATTTCCAAAAACAATCTCTGTGAGCTAACCGCTTTTAACAATTGTTGAATGGAGCCATGGTTTCTTGATTGATAGAGTATTCTTATCAATTCTTTTTCTGAATGAGGCCAATTATCCTTTCCATTAAACATAAGAAACCATAAATCCTCCAAAAATAAGATTGATTTTCATCTTAAAAAACGTTCATAAATTCAGGTTTACCATTCTTGGATGATGGAGCTGATCATCCGGATTGATTGGGAGATTTGTACTATAAACCATGAATTTATCCAGGGGAATTGGTTCATCTATCTCTTTTATTTGCTCAATTATTACGGCATATGACCTTACTGCATCCTTTAAATCAAACCATGACATTCTATAAATCTCTGGGATAAGTGGTTGATAAATCTCATCCTTGAGAATCTTATCTCGTCTTTCAATTCCATGACAGATGAAACTATGAGTAGCAACTCTTCTATCAATGTCTACAAAATACCCCACCTTCGGAAGATAGGGGAACTCTTTTATGTGTACTCCATATTTCTGCGCATAAAAATTTAGAATCACTGCTGGTCTTGGCTTATCAAGATGCTCCTGTAATTGAGCTATCGTAATCTGTCTTGCATTGATCAGATATTCATCTGGGATTTTAATTCTCATTAAAACCTGAGAATCCATATTCACTAGAAGTATCAATCCAACTTAAATACTGATTTAAGTCACCTATTTGTTTCTATGATTTAGGTTTAAATTCTTTAAGTGATTCATTGAACTCATCTGACTTGTTATCTTTAAAATAAGCGTAACCTACCTCCATAAACCCTTTCTTCATGGAGATGTATTCTAGGAACATTTCAACCAAATTTGGAATCACAGGTTCAATCAACCCTAAGATCTTCTGTGCAACTATTCTGATTTCCTTTTGTGCATGATCATCTAATCTTAACTCCAAAAAGTGAAATAAATTATGTAAATCCATTTTAAATGTGAAAGTGGTCATCATGAGCTGTGGTAAAAACTGTCTTGCTGTTTCAGGAGCTATTCCTTCTTGAATCAACTTATAATAGAAACGAACTGATTTTTCAATAAGTTCAATTCCCTCATTATACAAATCTTGATGATTCTCAAATAACACTACCACACCACTTCCCTGTTTGGTTAGTTCAGTATCCTTAAACCTAAGTTCAAAGTCAAACATTTCAAGATCATGAGAAACATATCTTCTTGAAATTTCGTTGACTGAGGCAGTACGGTGTCTTAAGATCTGTCTAGCGACAAATAGTGGAGCATGAATCTGAAACATAAATTCAATATTTTCAAATGGACTTGTGTGTCTGTGCCACATCAAATATCGTGAAAGCCTTAAATCCTGTTCTAAGGTTCTCCCCTCTTCATTGTCTGAGAAAATGTTCCCATATGAAATTCTTGCCACCTTTGCGGGTTTTCTATCATCATCATGTCCCATGTAATCCAACAATTGAACCTTTATCTCTGAATATTTTATGGATAAATTTGGTTCTGTAGGAATCTTAATGTCTACCTTGGGACATCCTGGGTTAATTTCTTCAATTTTCACCATTTTCAGGTATTTGATTGTTTCAAGTTTCTTGTATTTTATGGTTGCTGACACTGATATCAGATTTTAATTACTACCTTACTATTCAGTTCCACAGTTTCAATAATGGGGTTTTTCCTTAAATCTATAAATTTCAAACTAGAAAGATTGTTTAATTCTTGAGGATAAACATGAAGATTATTATTTTCTAAAAACAATTTTTCTAATGATTTCAGTGAGATTAAGGTGGTAAGAGTTTGGATATCATTACCCCCTAGATACAATGACCTTAATTTTGAAAGATTCTGAATGAATTTTGGAAGTTCAGACAATCTGTTGTTCGCTAAAGATAGTTTTTCCAATGGTGGGTTGTAGGATTGATCTAATTCAAATTTCGATATTCTATTCGAAGCAAGATAAAGTTCTCTTAAGTTAGATAAAAATGAGAAGGACTTGTCTGGTAATGTGATTCTATTGTTTGACAAATTCAGTACTTCTAAATTATTCAAAGAATAAATATCATAAGGAATGCTCATTAAGCTATTTTTTGAAAGATTAAGAGATACTAATGATCTTGTATTCCCAGTTATATGAAAACCAACTATTTGATTTTCACTTACCTGTAATGTCTTTAGTTTCAAAATTTTGATATTAAAATTCTTTAGATGGTTTTTATTTAACCAAAGGTGCTCTAAATTTTCAAAATCACTAAAATCTGGTACATCTGCAAACTTATTTCCACTTAATACCAATTTTTTCAATTTATTTCCTTGAAAATCCAATTCTTTAAGCTTGTTGTCTGAGAGGTTTAAGACCTCTAATTGCAAACTAGGATTTTTATGAAAGTTAACCTTTTGAAGGTTGCAGTTAATCAAATAGAGATATTTTAAATTGGGAAGAGATGAGAAGTCAAAATTAATTCTAGACAAATCTTGATTTGCAATAGTTAATCCAATTATCTTTTTGAACCATAGAACTATTCCTGACTCATCTTCATTAATTGATGATATAATTTTCAAGGGAGACCCTAATTCATCTTCTAGATTACTAATCGCAACAAAGTCCCTTTCCACAATTTTGAATCCATCTTTTTTCAAAAATTCTTTAATCAACATTTATTTTACAAAATCATTCTTATTTAACTCATATGAATGTGAGGTAACAACCTTTGACAAGAGAATTGTCAATGTTAAATAAAAATATAGTAGTGTTTAAAAACGAATTTTGGCTCACCGTTTGAATATAAAGATTAGTTTTATGACTCTTCATATGTTTAAAAAAATTTCTAAACATCGTTTAAGGCTTGAAATTTACTCTAACTTAATGTATAAATAACATCACATGAACATTTTCGCTACAAGACCTTAAATTTGTGGAAGTAAGAAGAATATACTTGGCTATAGCAATCAAAAGAGTGTGAAAAAAATGATGGTCTTCCTAATTCACTATTTGGCGCCACAATTATCGAAGAGATATTTCAAAAGTCGTACATCCCCCCACAAATTTTTTCGAAAAACGTAAAATTCGCATCTCCATATATCTAAATTCGACATCTCATACTAACCCCATAAACTATAAATATAAGTTGCTAAGAATGTAGTTATGTACAACCAAAACGAACAAAAACTACCTGGTAACGCAATCATTATGTTGAGATTTCTTCACGATCAAGGAAGAAAAACACAAAAAGAAATCATTCAAACTTTGAATCTCCCTATTAGATCCGTAAGATACTGCATCAGAAGACTTATGGAAAGAGGTCTAATTGTAAAATATCCAAATCTCAAAGATATGAGATCTGTTTTTTACCAACTCGCAGCAGACAAGATTCATGAAGTTGAACAAATTATTTCTGAAATTGAAGAAACTGCATAATTTCATAATCCCTCATTAACCTGTCAAATTCTAAGTTCAGGATGGATCAGTTAAATTGAGAGATTAACAATTTTATTAACAAAACCTTTCTCTATATTGATTTAACTAATTTATCTTGGTTTATAATTTCAACTTAATTAGTTTTTAAAAATTCTTTTAGTTTATCAAAAGGAGGGTAATCACTGGGAACGTTAGCTATCCATTTGTATATGATCATTCCATTCTTCACTACAAAAAGCGAACGTTTGGCAACACCTTTGAAACCTACAAAATTGTCATCATAAATATCAAACTTCATAATTAAATCTTTGTTAAAATCAGATAAGATTGGATAATTTAATTTAAATTCTTTAATAAACTCCTTCTGAGAAAAAGGGAGGTCCACGGATATCCCAATCAAATTTGCACCTAAAGATTCAAAATCTTTGTGGGAGTCTCGTAATTCACATGATGAATCACTGCAGACTCCTGTAAAGGCACCGGGGAAAAAATATAATACAGTTGTTCCTTTTTCATATTCTGTCTGTAAATCAAACTCTCTCTCTTGACTTTCAAGAGATGTTTTCCAAGTTACGGTGGATGGTGCTTGAGTATTTAGTTCAACCATGACTCCGTATTAATTGCTCAGGTATAAAATAGATTTGATAATGTTAATTAATATTATCTTTTAAGAACCAACTAGCACTTTGTAAACCTTTAGATTTTGATTTTTCTACAATAAATGTTTTTAATAAAATGAATAAAGAACTAAGGAAAAAGATTGTAGCTGAAAGATAAATTGAGTTATATAATACGTTTAACCTCAAATTTACCAAGGAAACCGCGAATAGCATGTTAATATTGTTTTGAATAAATTCACCCGATGCTCTCAGGTAGTTTCCTCTTGCAAAGTCAAGAGTTGCATTTAGTCTCCCGGCTTCAGCTTGATCCAACTCATTCCTATCAATAAAGAATAATTTCTTGTTTGCAAGGTTTGAACTACTGGCTTGGTAGTAAATTTTGGAACTCATATTGTACGGTATTGCCCATCTTCTTGCCAGAATTTCTTTTTCGAGACCTGTGAACTTTGTGGCCCCAGTCAAACTTCCTTCAACATAATTTGTCATGGGTGATTGAATGAACCCCACAAATGAGTTAGATATCTCAGGTAAACCGAACATCCTCCCTAATTGATGAAGGACTTCAGTATAAAGAAATCCTTTCGCCCTCAAACCAGATGATGTTGAAGACCATCGTGCATTATTCATGATTGAAAGCCCTACTATATCTGATTTGTAAGGGACCAATCCGGTGCTAGAGTTATAATAAAACTTAGTGAGAGGGTCAGACCCATAAATTAGGTTTAGAAAGAAGAACCCATTTGGAAAGTTGTTATAGACTGATTTGGAGTTACGAATTGCAAATTTAATATTTTCTGCGGTAAATGAATCTATTACTAAGTATGGTGAACTCCCATTCTTTATTACCTTTGATTCTAAAGAGGATCTTAAGAAAGAAGAATACGTTGGGAGCATAAAAGCTGATTGAACATCAATTTTCTTGGGATAAAAGTTTAAAAATGATTTGATTGTCTTAGGAAGAAGTAAAACCCCAGAATCTGCAAACATTGAAAAATAATTTTCTTTCGAACCAGTACTGCTATAGATTATATTAGCTATGTAAATATCACTTACCTTCGTGTAATCAATCAAACCATATGGTCGAGAATATGGCATTCCAATTATGGTTTTTTGAATGATCTGTTCAAGCTTTGACTTCATGAATTGATTACGAATGGTACTGTTTGAACTCACTAAATTATAGGGTTTGCTGTTTTCCTTCGCCTGAAAATAAAACGGGGCAAACGCATTGATGTCATATCCAATTGATTTGTTTCCAGTAATAAACACATTTCGCATATCTGATTGTCCTAAAGACTCAGTGGAAGGATAATGATAAAACCAATATGTCTGATTTTTGAAGATGTCAGAACTTAGGTCTAAGATGTTTATTGTGTACGCATTTTGTTGGTCATATGCTGCAAAGAAATTTGGTAATTTATCAACTGAAACCCTTACACCATTCACAGGTGTCTGGCCACTGTTGTTGAGGTAAAAATCTTGCCCAACTCTCAATTCTCTTTCTTTGCTTATAAATTCATTAAGGGGCTTTGTGTCCAAATTTTTTGTGATATAGTTAATATGATAGTTGAATTTAAAGCTGTTACCTATAATATTTTCAGTAAAGAGAAAAGTACCGTTATATCCTGGAAATTCTGTGGTTTGTGTAAACTGGTTGGGAAGCTGGCTGGCTTGGAGAGATAGACTTGTGGGTATCCCCCAAAATTGTAAAACTATATTCAACGTTAGAGTTGTTTGAAACAAAGGCTGTTGAGCCTCAACATGCTGAATATGGGGTGTTTGAGGAGATGTGAGAGGAATAATAAAAATTAAGATCAAGAGTAATCCTAAAGACCGCACAACTGTTCAAAGGTTGTTAGGTTTTAATTGTATACTTTTAAAATGTGAACAAACGTTAATTCTTAGACGAGGTATTTTGAAGGGATCGCTGTGGTGGTCTCATAGTTGTATTTTTCTGCAAATGCAACTTGACATTCCATCCCTCGCGATTTTCTTCTTGATTTCATTAATTCACTAACATTTTTCCAATTGAAGAAAGAACCATAGTACTCACCACATTCTAATGCTATGTTCATCGAATCTGTCACATCGATAAACTTAACAGGAAGAGAGGAGCTATCATCATAATAATAAAAAAGATAAATTGGTGATCGATGAGAAAAATTATTTTCCATAAGTTTTGGAATTCTTGCATATGAAATAGCATTTCTTAGAAGAGAGTTAGTATTTTTATGATCTGGGTGCTTTGCTTCAGACCCCCAAGTAATTATTACGTCAGGTTTGAGTCTTGCAATTAAGTTTGCAAGTTCAAGCGATGAATCTCTAGAATCAGAAATCTTTGAATCTCCCATATTTAGAAATATTGGCTTTTGTGCGCCTAATATTTGAGACACATCCTCTGCTTGAGTCTTTCGAATATTAATGATTTCTTCCATACTCTGATCTTTAAACTTGGTTGTTAGTTCTCCATAAGTCAAGTAGATCAGATTTACTATGTCTCCCCTCATAGCATGGGCAGCCAACGTTCCTGCCATCCCAATTTCATCATCAGGATGTGGTAATAAGGCAATTATTGATTTTGAAGCAGAACTCACCATATCAAATTTTATTTCAACTTTAATAATTTTCTCTTATTCCTAATTGTTTAATTGAATTATACAAATTTTAATAAGGGAATGAATTAAAGACTAATAAAATGGAGAAATATCAGCTTAGAGGTTGGTTTACCTTTCAAATATCAGGAACAGATACTGTTGTGTTTTTAGACAATTTAATACCCTTAGATCTACAAAATCTTCCCCAAAACATCTTCTCTCCATCAATGTTTCTCAACCCTAAGGGTAAGATTAGATCAATTTTTTATCTAATCAAACTCAATTCTAACAAAATTCGGTTAATTACAACAGCTGAGTATAAAGCCAACCTAGTTGAGGATTTATTAAAGTACAACATTAATGTTGATATCAAACTTGAGGATTTAACAGATGAGGTTGGAGTTCTTAATTGTCGACTGATCAGACAAAGTTCTGAGGAGATACATGATGAATATTTCCCAATAGTTCATTCGATGGAGGTATTTTTGGGTTGGGAAGAAAAAAGTGAAGCTGAAGTCAATTTTGACCTTTCTCTTTACCTTCTGAAGAAGAACAAGCCAGCAATCCGAAATTTACTCGATATTAATCCAATCGAAGCCGGATTTTCAGATGAAATTAATTTAGATAAAGGGTGTTTTCTAGGTCAAGAGCCATTAGCAAGAATGGTTAACAGGGGTAAACCTAGATACAAGAGATACACACTTATCACGAATACCTTAATGACAGTTCTAGATGAGAATCAAGGAGTCTTAATTTCAAAATATCAAATAACGAATGATGAGATCCTTCTTGATCTATTGTTGAAGGATAAAACTGTAAATTCTATGGAAGGGTCTGAATCATTCAAATTAGAGCTAGTTGGAACTTATCCTACTCTAAGAAGTGAAAAATTATTCCCATAATTAATAAAATTAATATGGCAAAAATTTGTGTGATAACTTATAATATGGAAACTACAATACCTTAATTCCTATATTTGAAAGAATTCCTACAAATAAAAACGCAAGTATGAAAAATAAAAGTGATATCCAGACCGATTTTTCAAAGGAATATTTTTTCTGATCCAACAGGTAAACAAGGTAACTAGTAAAAACAAAGAGTAACATTGGGGTAATATTTGAGATCCCAGGAACTGAGGATATCGCTGAAACAATAAATTGAGACAAAAACATTACACCATAAACCAACAAAGCAAAAATAAATGATTTTCCTAGATTGTCAAAGTCAAACTGAACAGACTTTGAATTAATGAGTTTTCGCACAATCATTGCGGAAATTGTAAGTACAACAATTAATAGAGCAACATAGAGAAGGTCTACCATAGTATTTACTTTTTATAGCTGTTTTAAAGCCTTATTGAGAACATATAATTATTGTGTTATTATTTGATTAATTCCATATTCGGCTAACTTTTGAACATTATCAAATATATTTTTATTCTTTCTTAAATTATCAAGATCAAACCATTTCAAATTTAATCCCTCTGGTGACGCTTCTAAATTTACATCGTTTATTTTTGCATAAAAAATCATATCCATATGGTTAGGATGACTTCCCCCTATAATTTCCTCAATAATAAAATGGGGCTTCTTAAGAACTTTCACCCGATCGTCATTCAACTTTATTGTTGAGACAGGATGGATAAATGTTGGATTCACATTACCAATTTCTTCGTGGATTTCCCTTAAAGCTCCCTCCAGAGGTGTTTCATTTTGTTCGAGATGACCTCCTGGTGGGACCCATGCATTAAGCTTTTTATGCCAGATAAACAAAGTGATCTTCTTTGTTGGATGTATAAGATAGGTGGTTACAGCGAAATGTCTTTCTGTCAATAAAATCTATCCTTTAAGGTAATCCAAATAATTTTAACAAACCATAAGGGTTTCCAAAGATTAGAATGAATAATCCTTGGATTAATGTCAACAAAGATACAAAAAAGACGAAGTATCCCCATCCAATCATGAAGTGTAAGACATCCATTAACCCGTCAACCAAATAACCCAATAAGAATAGAAGAAATACCAGAGAACCCATAATTAATGCAAATCCTGCGACAATGAAAATAGGAATATCTTGAGTACCACCTAAATTGGATCGTTGAAACCAGACCATTATTAATACAACCATCGACAGAATGATTACAGCCCAACCTAAGATGTGGAGATAAGTATCTGTAACATGTTCAAAAAAGTAACTTATTGCAAATAGTATAATTAATAACACCCCCGCTCCAAGAACCACATATTCTACAGGGAAACCTATCCCAATAGGGTTTTTGACTTTTAAAAACCAAGTCAAATAAACCAAAGCCATAAATAGCATTGTAACAAGTGTAAAACTCTTTGGACGCTTCTCTAAAGGTCTGGAGACCAGAGCGAACCCGTTTACCAACAAAAGAATTAAAGTATAGTTAACATAAGAATTTGATGTATCAACAAATTCTATCAATACAATTGGAAGAAAAAATGTTAATATTCCAAAAATGAACGAAGTCCACCTTATTATTTCTAGTTCAATTTCTCTTTTGATAAATATCCTGTCTATTCCAAAAATTACACCAATTATACCTGTTAATATCATAAAATACGGGTAGAATGTAATAATTATGTTACTTATAACAGTCGTTACCATTGATTAAGTCAATAAAACAATGTTATTAACTTTTATCACTTAATATTAAAATTTTCAGAAGAATACTTTTTAAATCTTACATTTAGCTGAACCCAAGATATGTGAGAAGTCCATAATGGTTCTTTAAGACAATGATTGCCACCCCTTGAGCAAGTGTCAGTGCTGACACTAGACCGACAAACACACCCCAACCCATCATATAAAGAAAAACATCCATAATTTGTTCAAATGCGTAACTCAAGAGAAACAGAACCAGAACGATACCACCGATAATGACTGCGACAAGTTCGATCGGTATATCACCTCCGATTCCTTTATTTGTTCTCAGATTCCAAACCATATAGATAATCCCCATTGCAATTATAATTACAAAAGCAAAAGCTGCTGGAATCTTTTCGAATGGTCTGGAGTTCAAAGATAAGCCAGTTATCAACATGAGGAGTATGGTGTAATTGGAATATACACCAGGTGTATCTATGTAATAGATCAGAAGAATAGGAACCGCAAGCATTAACAAACCACCGATAAATGATAATGCTTGTAACACCTTATTTTCTTCCTCTCTTTTTTTCAATATACGATCTATACCTAGAAGGAACCCTAAGAGTCCCACTATTATCATTACATAGGTATAGTAATCCGCTATGTAGGTTACATATGTTGGAGTAGCCATATGTATATCAAATAATTTGATGATATTAACTTTTTCTCCAAAAAATTTAAAAATTCCCTCTTATAGGTTGAATGTTCTCAATTGTTTGCTTTGAGTCATAAACGTGTTCCTATCACAATTACCAAATTAATTAGTTGGAAACACATAATTTAAGTGTGTTATACCAGAAGGAGTCTGTTGAACAAGCAGGTTTTAATTACTGGTAGCTCAGGGCAAATTAGCTCAGAACTTATCCCCGAGTTAACCGCAAGAGGATATTCAATCATAGCAACTGATGTTAAACTTCCAAAAACAGAATTCGAGTATGAGGTTTTCGAAATCTTGGATGTAAGGCAAAAGAAGGAAATGGAAAGATTGGTATCTAAATATGACATTTCATTAATAATACATAATGCCTCAATTTTATCTGCTAAGGGGGAACAAGACCCGTCACTTGCCTTGGATGTTAACTTTGAGGGGACGAGAAATGTGTTAGAGGTAGCGAGAGATGCAGAAGTTGAAAAGGTTTTCTCACCCAGCTCGATTGCAGCCTTTGGACCTGAGACCCCAAAGGAAAACACACCAAATGATGTAATTACAAGACCTAAAACTATCTACGGTATATCTAAAGTTTTTACTGAATTATTGGGAGAATACTTTTGGGGTAAATATCAATTAGATTTTAGATGTTTAAGATATCCGGGAATAATCACACCAAATTCTATCCCATCGGGTGGTACAACAGATTGGGCAATAGAAATGTTTTTTGAGGCACTAAATAATGGAAACTATCGGTGTTTTGTTAATAAGGATACCCAATTGCCCATGATGTCAATGAGAGATTGTGTTCGGGGCACACTTGAATTCTTAGAGGTTGATTCTAAGAAATTGACACATAGAACATATAATGTGACAGGAATTAGTTTTACACCGGCTGAACTCTATAATGAAATAAAAACACATTTACCCAGTCTTAAGATTGAATATCTTCCAGACTACAGACAGCAGATAGCAGATACTTGGCCTAAGTCAATCGATGATAACTTTGCCAGAAGAGACTGGGGATGGCAAAATTCAGATGATTTAAAATCAATTACTAAATGGATGATTGATTCATTAAAGAGTAAGTAAGACTAAGTATTCTTAAATTATAATGTATTTTTTCATTTATCCTTGAGCAATAACTTGTGCTTTACGAGAGTCATATCTTCCTGAACCAACAATTGTGTATTTTACATCAATTTCCGCATCTGGAGAAATTCCTTCAAATCTCCAAGACTTCAAGACCCCTTCCTCAGTTTCGGTTCTATCCTCATGAGTTGCCTGTGGGGTTTCATGTGTCTCTCCGTAGATGTCAAATCCAGTTGGAACTAAGTCTTTGAGTGTAAAGTTTACTGTCTTGTTGCCGAAATTTGTCCCATGTAAAACTATGTTGAAACCTTTCTGACCTTCGACTCTAGTCCATTGAACCTCTTTGGAAATATCCATGGCAATTCTTTCATGAACCACTTCAATACCTTCAATTAGATCCATAGCCTCAGCAGTAACTTTTTGATCAGGGGCAGAGTAGATGAATCCCTCTGATTTAACTGCACCTCTTAGTACGGGTGAATCCTTTTCTGGTCTTACAATATGAGTTGGATAACTAATTTCGAATACATCATCTTGCTTAAACCCATGCACCAAATCATTGTTTTCAAGGTGTTCGAACTCTACAATTAAATCTCTTTTGGATGAAGTGTCTGTACTGTTTACTCCTGAACCACGAACTTCATATCCAGAAGAGAGGGTTTGTCCATTGTAATTAACAACCACTTCCTCAGATTTAGGTCCTTCAAATCCAGATGGTATCTCATCTGTAACTGTTACTGCTTCAAGTGGGTAAGTTCCAACTCCTGTTACTTTGATTACCGTTGGAATTTCAGTTCTAGTATAGGAAGGTACTTTGGTTACTTTATACTCCTTGGATACCGCCAAAGCCATGAATTTTAAGTCTTCTTCAGGAACAACAATAGTAGAAGTAGACTCTAAATACATCTCGTGTTGTACTGAGAAATCTAAAAACTGACCGAAGGTAGGAGGATCTCCTTCTGGATGATCATATGCGAACTCAAAAGCGAGTTTTTCAGTTGGTTGAATTTCTCTTTCCTGTTCAGTAGCTGTGGTGCCATCCCAATCTAGGATAAGGTTTTGGTTACTGATGTCCCCCTCAAACACTTTCAATGTATTTAGGTTATAAGTAAATTCGGAAGTATTCTCTATGTGAACAACACAATCATAAACTCCAGGTTCTTCTGACCTCTCAGCTCTTCGGATCCTATGCCTTAGGTTAGATACCCCATCGATACTTTTTGGACTTAATCCTGAGTACAATTTGGGTTCTTTATATTCAATTTTTAATTTTCCAGCTTTATAGATCTCAACACCTTCTGGGAGAGATCCATTCAAAATTATTTTGAGATTTACTGTATCACCTGGGTTGAGTTCTTCCAGTTTCAATGTGACTTCTGATCCACTTGTAGAGGCATCACCTTTTTCACATTCAGTATCTACAATTGTTGCATTTTGATTTACTGATTTACTTATTACTAAATTTTGAAGGCCTGATTCACTTGTATTTGTTATATTAATCTCATTTATGAAATCTACTTCACGACCACCTAGAAAGTTTGGTACAAGTGAAGACCCTTTTTCATAGTATTTTGAAGTAACTTCTATTGGACTTTCTTCAGTTTCAAACTCATATTCTGAGCTCCATGACTCTTTTGGACCTAAGTCTTCCACCTGCATTTTTTGTTCAAGAGCTGTATTCCCTTCTGATACATTTACAGCCCCTATATTATCGAGTTCTAAGTCAATACCATAAATACCATCCCGTGAACCGTCATTGCTTACAGTTAATTTCCCTTTGGCTTTAGATTTTTCTACGAGCTTTCCATTGCTATCTAAGGTGAATTCTGAGGTTTCATGAACAATAACATTTAATCCCTTCCCCTCAAATTCTTTATCTAGCTTTTCTTCCTCTTCAGCACTAAGGCTTGTTTCGTAGTCAAATTCTCCAGGTTGAAGAGATGTATCACCTATTGTCTTGTCAAACCCTGTCCCAGATGTTCCTCCATGTGTAGAAACAGCAGCAACTGGTGCTGGTTTTGCACTCAAATTTCGGAGACTTTTTTCAGATTCCCTTCTAACACCTCTATCTGAGTCTTTCGTAAGTTTCTCTAAAGCCGATATTGCCTCAGGGTAGCTTTCAGGAAGATCTCCCAATTCCTGTGCAGCCTGTTTACGTTCTTTTTTATTATCTGAATTTGCCATATTCAGTAAACTTTGCAGATCTACCATATCAATCTGAATAAATACAATTTTTAGAAATTATAACCTTTTGTAATATAAAATAGCGTATTGTCTCCTTCTTCGTGTGTGATTGTTACTTCGAATTTGTGACTTTCTTTATATGAAATAAGGAAAATTTATCTAGAAGATATTGATTGAAAATCAATAATAAATGAACATTAGTAATGATTTGTTAAGAGGTGTCGATTTATCTGTAGAGGTATTCCGAAATGACGACTTTTCGAACTCTGTAAATGAATTGTTACCGATGGATTTACTGAGTCTTAGACTAAGTAATGTCCCAGATCAAAGTTCTACTGTGGTTTCTCTTTTTGATTTTAACGGTGAAAAGAGATATATGGCAAGGTTGAGAGACCAAAACCCTGTTTTTACAACTAGAGTCCAAAACACTAGAAAATTTGGAAAATGGTATTTTCTGATTGAATTTTTCGATGAATTGTACGGAAAGATAGAATTTTGTCATCCAGTGGGAATTGTTTCAACTCTTCGTATACTTGAACCTCTACAAGAGGTTAAGATCACTCAAATCAGTAATTCTGAGCTCAAAAAAGCATTAGTTGAAGCTAAAGTTGAATTAACTGAAATATTTGGAATTGGTCCTTCAACCAAACAGAAGTTAGAAAGTGTCAAAATTTGTAGTATTAATGACCTTTTAGATTACGAACCTAGCCAAGTTAGTGAAATGATAGACATTGCTTTAACTAAAGTCACTCTTTGGTATGAACATATTAGAACCCAATACTTTGAAAAAGGAAAATGGTTCAATCAAGATCGTCAAATAAAATCTATATCTTCAGATATAACACTAATCAAGGGAATAGGAAAGAAACTTCAATCAGTTTTGTTTGAAGCTGCAGGAATTCAAACCATAGAAGATCTATCTCACTCAAACCCTACTGATCTTGAACAGATAATTGGCCTTAAAAAAGCAGTAAAGTTTATTTCAGCTGCAAAAGAGTTCCTTTCTCAAGAACAGGATGAAACTATTTCCAACACTTTCAATGAGGGAGATATCTCTAAAGTTGAACACCAAATAGACATAGAACTAGTTGGGACAGATAGTGAATTGAATTATGATACTACACCAATTACAACTAAAGACAAAATATCCACATCGTCCTATGTGGAGGTTGACCCTCCTTCGAAAATTTATGAGAGTAATATGCATGATATAGACGAGAAGTTGAACAATTTAATCAAGCTTAAAGGGATAGGAAAGAAACGGGCTGAGATTTTGATAGAAAATTCAATTGATACACCAGAACTACTAAACAGACTATCCGAGAGAGAACTAGCAGAGATGCTGAAGGTATCTGACTCAATAGCGCATAAATTAAAGACCTCAATTTCTGAATCAAGCAGTATCCAGAAAGAACCTCTTCAACAATCTAATCTAACCACTTTGAAAGGATTGGGTCCAACTTACGAGACTCGATTACGTGAGAACGGAGTGAACTCAATGAGGGATCTCAAGTTGTTAGAAATTGAAGAGATAAAAAGTATCACAAAAGCACCTTTGAAGCGGGTTAAGGAGTGGAAAAGTGAATTAGAAATTTTATGTTAAAAAAATTCATGGGTCATAACTAAGCTATTTCTATTATTATGATTTAGAACCCATGTGCCAACACTTATTGAGAACCTACTAATTTTTTCCGTGTGTTTTATTTTATTTAGTCCTATCCTATATCAAGTTGTGAAAGTAATGATGATCACTTGGGAAAACCGAGAAAAAGTATCAATTGAACGAAAACGTGAGGTTTTTCTAACTTCTCCATTAATTGTTATAGTAGTGTTTATTTTGTTTTATATGCTCGTTAATTTTTTATACAGATTGATTCAATTTTGATTTGAAGACTCAGCAACTAGTTTTTCATATCCCTTCTCCTCAAGTTCAACTGCTAATTCAGGTCCACCAGATTTAACAATTGTTCCTTTATGCATCAAGTAAATGATATCTGGTTTTGTGTATGTCAAGAGTCTATTGTAATGTGTAATTAAGAGAAAGCCAGAATTTGTTTCTTCTCTTTGCTTAGTTATATTTTCAGCAACAACACGGAGCGCATCAATGTCTAACCCACTATCAATTTCATCTAAGACCACAATTGAAGGTTGCAAAACAGACATTTGAATCATTTCAGCCTTTTTTCTCTCACCACCAGATGCATTCTCATTTACACCTCTATTAACTAATGAAGCATCTAAACCAATTTGCTCAAATTGTGACTTTAATTTACGATGGAATTTTATTGGGTTTTCAAGCTTTTCATCAGGGTTTTTTAGATGTAACGCAGTTCTAAGGAAATTGGACATAGTTACACCTTCAATTGCAATTGGAGATTGGAATCCTAAAAATATACCTAACCTGGCTCTCTTATCTGTCGAAAGTTCTAATATACTCTCACCATTAAATAGGATGTCTCCTGAAGTTATTTTGTAATCAGGATGTCCAAAAATAGTTTTTGCAAGTGTTGATTTTCCAGATCCATTTCTTCCCATAATTCCTGCTATCTCTCCAGACTTTATGGTGAGATTTACCCCATGTAGTATCTCTTGATCTTCTACAGAAACATACAATTCTTTTATTTCTAATGTTGACATAATTTTTATTCTCCATTTTTAATTTGATTTGCTCTATATTTTAAAAGTGCGGCTTGTACAACTTTTATTCCAAGTAACGCACATTTTAATCTCACAGGTGAGAGACTTACACCTACGAGTTCCCTAATATCTTCTTGACTAATTGATTCCACTTCATCAATAGACATCCCTGGAACCACCTCAGTTAACATGGAAGTTGTTGCTTGACTGATTGCACATCCATTGCCTTGAAAAGTCATTGACTCAACTGTCTCAGTAGAACCGTCCAACTTGACCCAGATTTTAATCCGATCCCCGCATAGAGGGTTTAAATCTTCATCCACTAATGTAGCATCTTCCATTGGGTGATGGTTAAGGGGATTTTTGTAATGTTCTATAATATTTTCTCTATAGATGTCCATATTATCCCTCTAACTAAACATCGTATGAATGTTTTCAAGGACTTCCAATGTATAGTCTATTTCTTGAAATGTGTTGTAAATGTAAAATGATATTCGATTGGTTGCAGGTGTGTGTAATGATTCAATCAGTGGTTGAGCACAATGATGGCCCGCTCTTATTGCAATACCTTTTTCATCTAACAGAGTTGAGACATCATGAGGATGAATTAACATTCCATCCTTGTTGAAGATGTTAAAGCTGACTACACCACCTCGATGGTTTATATCTTCAGGCCCAAAGATTTTAACATAATCTGTTTCTTTCATTCTTTTGATTAGGTAATTTGTTAAATCATGTTCTATTCTTCTGACACGATGCATATCTAAGTCAAGGAGATAATTTACGGCAGTTCCAAATGCGATTCCTCCACCTACGTTTGGTGTTCCAGCTTCAAACTTCCAGGGTAAGTCATTCCAAGTAGCGCTTTCATAACTCACAGACCTAATCATATCTCCACCATAAAGTAGTGGTTCGAATTCCTCTAACACACTTGCTTTCCCGTAAAGTGTACCAATACCCATTGGAGCTAACATTTTATGACCGCTAAAGGCTAAAAAGTCGGGGTTAAGTGTTTTCACATTAATTGGAATGTGAGGGACACTTTGAGCTCCATCAATCATAAAAAGGGAGTTATGTTCATGAGCTATTTCGCTAATTTGCTCCATTGGATTAATACTTCCCAACACATTACTCATGTGTGGAACAGACACCAATTTTGTGTTATCTGTGATTACCTTCTCTGCAGAATGGATATCTAAAAGCTGTGAATTGCTAGTTTCTATGAATTTTAGTTTTGCACCTGTTCGTTTGGCAATAATTTGAAATGGGACAAGGTTTGAATGGTGTTCCATCCTTGATAACACTATTTCATCCCCTGGCTTTAGCTTCTGTTCCAGACCTCTCGCTACAAGATTTAATCCTTCGGTAGTGTTTTTAGTGAATATTATCTCTTCCATTGATGCCCCTATTAGTTTTCCAACATCTTGGTGAGCCTTTTCATACATATCTGATGCGACCTCACTCAGATAGTGTATCCCACGGTGAACGTTTGAGTTCCAGTGAGTATAATAGTCAGTTAGGCTTTCGATAACTTGTCTCGGTTTTTGGGTTGTAGCTGCATTGTCTAAATAAACCAAATCAAGATTGTTTCGAACCTTCTGTTTAAAGATTGGAAAATCTTCCCTGATCTTTTCAACCAAAATCTGTTGATTCATAGCATCATCATCTGAAATAATATTCATATTAATATCGTATGAGGTTTTATTTAATGAAAAAGATAAGTTTAATTGACTTATCAAATAGATAGTTTCGATTGACTTAGTTCATCCGACTGCGCCATATTCGGCCATATCAATTTCAATTAGTCTGTTAAGTTCTACTGCATATTCCATTGGTAGTTCTTTGGCAAAGGGTTCGAAGAAACCCATACATATCAGTGCAATCGCTTCATTCTCAGGAAGTCCACGTGACATTAGATAAAACATTGTCTCCTTTCCAATCTTACCTACTGTAGCTTCATGAGTAATTGTGGCATCGTCTCGCTGAATCTCTTGATATGGGTATGTATCGTTTGTTGAATCTTCATCTAATAACAGGGCATCACAAACAACATTGGACACAACATTACCTGCATTAGGGGCAACAGTTATCAATCCACGGTATGTCGTTTTTCCATTTCCCCGTGAAATACTTTTTGCCGTTATTCTCGAATGAGTTCTTGGAGCTAAATGAAGGATTTTTGCCCCAGTGTCCTGATGTTGACCGTGGGAAGCGTATGCAACTGAGAGAACCTCACCTTTTGCACCTGGTTCCATTAAATAGATGGAAGGATACTTCATTGTCAATTTTGATCCAATATTTCCATCAACCCATTCAACAAGAGAGTTCTCATAGGCAAAGGCACGTTTTGTAACGAGATTAAAGACATTATTACTCCAATTTTGTATGGTCGTATATCGTATTCTGGAATTTTTATGTGCTACAAGTTCAACTACTGCTGCATGAAGTGAGTCAGAACTATAGGAAGGGGCAGTGCAACCCTCAATATAATGTATATCAGAACCTTCTTCTGCTATAATTAAGGTTCGTTCAAACTGACCTACATTTTTTGCATTGATCCTGAAATAAGCCTGAAGTGGTACTGAAACCTTCAATCCTTTAGGAATTATAATGAATGACCCGCCAGACCATACCGCTGAGTTTAACGCTGCAAATTTATTGTCATTAGCTGGAATAATTTTGCCAAAGTACTCCTTGAAGTATTCTGGGTATTTTTTCAAACCCTCATCTGTAGATAGGAAGATAACACCCTGCTTTTCAAGGTCTTCTCTTAACTTATGATAAACTGTTTCGGAATCGTACTGAGCACCTACTCCACCTAAGAATTTCCTCTCTGCTTCTGGAATTCCTAACTTTTCGTAAGTTTGTTTAATATCATCTGGGACATCATCCCAAGATTCTTCAGTCTTTTCAGAATACCTAGCATAATACCTGATCTTCTGGAAGTCAACCTGTAAAAGTTTTTCTTGATCTCCCCATTTTGGCATAGGTAATTGTTTGAAGATCTCTAAAGCCTTTAACCTAAACTCTAACATCCATTCAGGTTCGTCCTTTAACTTTGATATCTCTCGAACAATATCCTCAGTCAATCCAAAGTCAGTGGATGCTGTAAATTGTTCTGGATCTGCCCAACCTGCTTTATAATCTATTTCTAAATCGAGTTTTGAGTCCATTTGTATCTATATTTAATATTGAGGCATCTATTATAAATTCAATCATAATCTACATTGTCTATTTTATTTCTAGACAAGAATAATTATGACTATCTTTACTTTTATTTAATAACATGAGAATTATTTTATTGATATGAGTGCCACGAAGACTGCTAGGTTTTTGGAAACTTCTTATACAACTGAAGATTCACTTAACAAACTAGTAAGCGGATTAAATGAGGATACCAGACTTGTAGAAAGAAGGAAACGATTGTGGAACATCTTTAACGATCTCCCGATTGACCAAGACACCTTATTTTACAAATATACAACATTTAGGAAATTTGATCCCGAAACCCTCCTCCCAGAATGGAAGACACCAACAGTGGAAGCACCAATTATTTCAAAACAAAATGTGAAAAATATATCTTTTAAAGCAACTAGATATCCAAATTCATTGTTGATAGAAAATGCAAATGGAGTTGTGGTGGAAACTCTTCAAGATTTTATAAATTCTCATGAACAGGTTGCAATCAGGATATTAGAAACCTTGAAAGAGCACGAAAGAGATGATAAGTTTGGAGCATTGGCTGGATCTTTTACAAGATCTACATTAGTTGTATATATTCCACCTAATATGGAAGTTCCTGAGGCAATTAATCTGTTAACTGCAATATCAGCTAGTGGAGTTGCATTGTTTTCAGAATTGATAATTTACCTGGATACAAATTCTTCGGGTAAAATCACTGAGTTTTATTTAGGCTCTGGAGAATCTCTTGCAGCAGCAAATTTAATTGTAAACAGAACACATGTAATTTTAAATGAAAACTCAAGATTGGAATACTCAGTTTTTCAAAAGTTGAATGATCAAGACATCTTTATAGTAGCTAAATCCTCTGATTTGAAAGATAAAGCTAATTTAACAAATTTCACACAGTTAGAAGGAAGTGAAATGAGTAGAGTAAATTCACTTATGAAACTTTTCGGAGAACATTCTGAGGGTTATGATTTATTTAATCAGTTTGGGAGTGAAAGACAAAGATTTGACGTAAAATCTGAATTAATTCATACTGGAAAATCAACTATCGGACAAACTCATTCCAGAGCTGTGATGATGAACCGTGCAGAATCGATTTTAAGGGGTTTAATCCACATTACAAAATCTGGTGTAAATGCTGATTCTTGGCTTACCTCTCATGGATTAACAGTTGGGAAAGGAAAGATTGTAGCTATACCAGCACTTCAAATTGACCAAAACGATATTGCTGCCTCCCACTCTGCTTCCGTAGAACCATTAAACAAGGAAAAATTATTTTATATTGAATCCCGTGGGATTACTGAGGAGGATGCTAAATCTTTATTGATTAAGGGATATTTTGAACCTGTAATCAAATATCTGAAGAATGAAAGTGTAAAAGAATTAGCTAGAACCTTCATCGCTGAATCGTGGGAAACCAAAAAATTAGAGTAGGAAAAGGTTATGAGCGAATGGATTGAGCTTTGTGATGTTTCTGAATTGAATGAGAAGGAAATTATGCCTATCGATTTCGAAGACACACCTCTGATGATTATAAAGCACAATGGCGAATTTCATGTAACTTCAAGAATATGTACACATCAAACTTTTGATTTAACAAAAGGGATCTATAACGATGGGTACATCACCTGTATTCTCCATGGTTCAATTTTTGAAATTGACACAGGAGAGGTTCTAAATCCTCCGGCAACTGAGGATTTGTATGTTTATAACACAAAAATTTCTGATGGAAAAATTTTGATAGAAATTTAAAATTGCTTGTCTACATTGCCAAAATTCTTAGAGTTACTATCAAGTAGAAATTCGAATGAAATTAAAATCCTGGGATTCCAGTAGGATTAATTTAAATATATTAGGAGTTCTCGCTTTTATCAGTGGGTTCTTGATAACAATGATTTTTGGATGGATAACTGGCTACTTATTGAACCCTCAGTTTGAGTTATTGAAATCGACTCATTACTATTACCTTATTCCATTTTCCGTTGCTCTCTTGTTATTGCTAGTGTTATTGTACAAGGTTAGTGTCCAACAAATTCATGGGTTGGTATTCTTTTTTGCATTCGTTTTAAGTTTAACAATTGCTGACTTGTTTAAACTTCTCGCTGGGGTGACTCAGTTTCAAACCACACCATTTCACAGAAATGGAAATATTTTCAGTCAAATCGGAGATGTGATGATGCCATTAGCAATTATCTTCCTCTATGTCCATCTAGAGTTAATAGAAAACAAAAATATTTCATTGTTTAGAGGTATAGGCATTTTGGGTTCTGGAATTCCTTTAGTTTTAGGAGGGATTCTTCAACAACTAGTTTGGTGGATTCCAGAGATCACTGTATTCTTGAACCGACCAACTTTATATCAAGAATTAACCGATTTAATAACAGTTTATCTGTACATATTTGGATTAATTGTCCTCTGGGTGAGTATCTTTGGGATTAAAATTATGAGAGACATGGTCTATTTTTCAAATACTTCATCCATAAAAGTGAGTTCATTCCTCGTCATGGTGGGCTTTTCTGTATTCTTAACTCTATTTGCAATTTTGGGAGTAAGAGATGGATTAAATTTATGGTCAATTGTTATTGGTTCAAAAATTCAATTATTTGAGATTCACACCTCTTGGCTTATCTTATTAGGGAACTTGTTTCTACTCATAGCTTATATCCAAAATCCAAACTTTGCATATACTGTCCCTTTCGACGTGTATCAGGTAGTAGTAATGGAAAAAGATGAAGGTATAACATTATTTAATTTCATAAATGAAATTAGTCATTACAACGAAGGTAAAACTGTAAAGTCCGAACTCAATGCACCTGCCTTAGTTGCAATACAAGTACTCTTAAAAGAAATAACAAATGCGAAAGGAAGATTACAAACCATTGATTTATCTGATAAATCACTTCTCTTCTCGACTGTTGAGAGAGTAACTACAATCGTGATTGCTGACAAGGTTTCATATATACTTGAAAAGACTAATCAAAGTTTTGCCTTAGCATTTTACCAGTTCAACAAATCGAGGATTGAAAAATTTGATGGAGAACAGAGCATCTTTATGGAATCTGAGAAGGTTTTATATAGATTTTTTCCATTCTTCTTATAATTTGGTATCCCTTATGAGGTTAATTAGATCCTTAGACACATCTAAATCAAAATAATTTTGTACTCTTATTTCAAGTAATTTCTGGTATTGGAACCAATAATAATTAAGATCTAAAGATGAGATGTGCCTTTGAGTATACTTTATCTTAAGCCTGTTAAGGATTAAATTAAAATCAAAATATGAGATACGAATAAAGGAATTTATTCTGTCAGGATCAACCCGTGGATTCCTACTAACGATTTCATTGATTAGACCTTCACCTGTAGTGATAAATGATATCAGATTTTTATTAAACCTTCTAAGATCGATACCCAACCAAACTATCACCCCTAATAATCCAATTAATAGAATTCCAAAAAAACTTAATTGCAATGGAATGGGGAACAAGACCTCAAACAAATTTACCCTATGCACGGGAATGGTTTGGTTAAATGAAGCCAGAAAATTAAAACCCTGAATATTTCGTATTATTGGGTTTGTGGAAATTGTCGTTGTTATATTTGTCGTATCTAGTACACTGAATGGTACCCCTCGCACATCTACCCCCGTTGCATTGATATGTGGCCATTCATAAGATCCCTGAGGTAGACCGCTAGTCTTAAAAATGTAGTCTAAAACAATTAACCCGCTTTCCTGAGTGAAATCAATTTTTATAAAAATTTTATCTGTCTGAAGAGAGATTACCTTTCTAAAATCCGAACTTGTACCTACCAGACGATCAAGTGGAAACTTAAAGGAAACAGTGATCAATAAATCTTTAACTGAATTTAAGTTTTGGAGGTAAATATAAGCCTTGAGCCTCCCATTCTCACCAGGCCTGTAAAAGCTTTTTAGTCCTTCATAGTAGGTAAACAGGATTGGATTTGGATTTGCAAACTTTATAATCGGAAACTTATTCAATGGAATAGAGGAGTTTAGAGTTTGATCTTTAACACTGCTATAGGCCAAAGAAGTTTGGATTGTTGTGACATTGTAATCCTTATATTGTATAACCGCAGGGATTGTTAGTGGACTAGTTGAATTTAAAATTGAATTTGCATAGTTAATTTTTCCTTCTATATTCCAATTCCTATTTGAATAAACAGACATTACTGTCATAGTACTAGTTGATTCACTTATGTTATTTACACCATTATTTCTAAACAAACTAACAAGAGGGGTAGAAGACATATTTAATTTTATATTTAACAGAAAATCGCCCTTGTCATAATTTGTGTTGTTATTTAGGTTGAATAGAACTGTTAGTGTATCTAACAGACTTACATTGGAAGAATTTGAAGGAGTAAGATCTTGAACTTGTATAAAAAAGTAAAGACCAGTGAAATAATATGCAAACGAAAGGGTAATATTTGAAATATGAGTCCCAAACAGCAATTTCGTAGGGTTAAGAGGCACTCCTTGCCAAGGAAATCCTCTGATTCCATCTAGAGCAGATTCTTGGTTCATATATCCGCCATCAATCACATTTGGATTAGGAGAAGGGATAATTTTGATATTACTTACAGAGCTTAAGTTCATCATTTTAAACAAATCTGAGACCCTGTCTCCTACCTCAGAATTCAAAATAACTCCAAGTTTTCCGAACACTAACTTATTAGATCCCTTTTGAAAAATTAAAGGAACACCAAACCTTCCGTCTAGAGATTGCCCTAAAACGGTTATATTAGCTCTAAAACTATTGAGACCTTGTAGATAGAAGGAAAACCGCGAATCAAATTTTGTGTAAAGATCTCTTGATAATTCGAGCGAACCAATATCAGTGTATTGGAAAACATTATTTGTTTCTTGGACTATAATAGAAGAGACTTGGATCCCCAAGACCCTTTCTACCGCGGAACCTCTTGATTTTACATTACCCCCAGGGTCATACACGTTTACTAAGGGATATCCACCCAATACAGCAACATTTCCACCAGAATTAACAAATCGCATCAGGGGCCCCGTAGAATCTAAGCTAAAAGAATATACTGAGCCTGGCAGCGTATCATGTGCTGAAAAAAACCACCGCGTTTCGTTTTTAGGAATACTATCACTTAAAAAGTTTGGAACCATCTCTGCACTCAAACTAACGAGTTGTGCATTTGGATAATTACTTTTAATATTTTCAGTAAAGTTTGAATAAATGTCCCTGCTTGTTTGGTTAGAAAGGTAAATGTTTTTCCAATTATCCGAATAGAATACCCCAATTACCAGTGAACTATAAATAGGTAACGCTGGTACAGGAAGTGCAATCTCTGCTAACCTATTCTTTTCTGACCCATAAGTTGAGTAAATGATATATGCTGTATAATTGGTGTATGATTGAATTTGAAAGCTTGCATTTTGTGGGACAACAACTACATTAATCAATCCCTTTGCTAAATAAGGATCACTAGGAAATTTCCATAGTTTTTGAACTCCTAAATTAGAGATAACGAGTGCCTTAAGAAAAACTCCTGATTTTGGAACGCTAAGGTTAAGATACAACAAATCTATTAGTCCGTTTTTATCTTCATCACGACTGGATAGAATACCATAAAAATTTATTTCCTTGCCATTTTGACTCGCTTGTGCTAAATTCGCATTGTAAATAATAAATCCACTTACAGAGAATAATAACAGAAGTAGGAGAAAAATAGCTTTGAAGTTTCCTGACTGATAATATTTGAATGACCCTTTTTCCACTTATGTGTAAACATTTTGAACTGATATAAGTTTTAACTAAGTAGAAAGTTTGTAGTAATCTTTTTTATAGCTAATTATGAGTTTTGTTTTCGTACTCGTCCTTTAAACTTTGAATAGATTGCATTATACGATCAACAGCCTCCTTTGAAACTTCCTTTGAAGGCGGTAACTTCCTAAGATCGTCTAGATATACCGGGGGACCATATTTAACCAAAATTTCAATCGATCGTAATCCTTTTCCCCAGGTTACTGCCTTTCCAAGGGGCATAGCTTTATCGGTATTCTTAAGATAAACTGGGATTATTGGTGCTCTTGTTTGTTGAGCAATCCATCCACTCCCAACCTTACCTGGATTTAACTTATAATGCTTCGGATCTTTGTTTCTTTGGCCTTCTGGATACCATAAAAGTGAGGACCCTCTATTCACCAAGTCGATGGAGTAATTAACTACTTTCAACTGTTTTGCCTTTTTACGGACTGGGAAAACATTTAATCTAGAGGCCATAGCTCTAAACCATGGGACTGTAAATAATTTTTCATCTGCTATAAAATGAACTGGGATTTTAGGGTAGAGTGGAATTAGTGCGGCAACACTGTCAAGGTGAGATAAATGATTTGGCATCAATATCATATGGTAATCTTTTGGAACATGTTCAAGTCCTTCTACTCTAAATTTCCAGAAAAACTTAATTAATGTCTTAAGTATTGCACCCACCACATAGTAAGCTAACCTATGAGTAACGTAGGAATAATTATAAATTTCCGTAACACCCATAGTCTTGATTTTATGTGATCCTACAACAGAATTGAAAAATTCGGTGTTTTTTTCGTTTTGATTCTCATCTCTGACCTGTTGCATAACCGATTTCTGATGAAAATGAATAAAAGCTTTACTATAAGCAAAGAATAAGTAAGTATGCTTTTTTTATATAAAGAAATTTGTGATGTGTGAAAATTATGGTAATAGCGTTCAAGGAGATTTATTAAATGGGAAATGACTATTATTTGTTTATAAAACAGAAAAAATCAAGTTCGCAAATATTGTGCACTTGTTCAATTTAGGACTTATATGACAAATTCAGCTAGTTAAATTGTCATTAAAAATCATTGATCTGAGGTTAAGCTGTGATTCACTCGGTGTACCCATAAAAGATAACTTAAATTCAAATTCCTTTGAAACAAGACTTATATTTGAAAAATAAAGCATTTCATCCTTAAAATAACCAATTTTAACATCTGTTGGGATTTTTGAATTAATTTCCTTCATGATTTGACCTGAAATTTTTGAACCGTTTATTGAAATTATTTCATCATTGACAGATATCTCTGTTCCGTAAAGGTCAGAATCTGCTGAAATTTCCTTAATCTTATTCGCTGAGTTTAATTTTACACCAAACAAATTTTCTGACAGAATTTCGTTTTTCTTTATTTCTACTCCGATCCTCTCAAAATACTTATCAAATGGAAGTTCGGTAGTACTATAAATAAATTTGTTGAAAAATTCTGTCACGTTTACACCTGTTGCATTCTGAACAATTGAATCAAAACTTTTCTCATCAAAACCCATGGTAGGGTCTTTCTTATATTCTGTATACAAATAACGATAAACATCATCTAAAGAAGATTTATATTTACTTTCTGTTAAGATTTCAAGGTTTAATAGAAAGCCAACTAACCCACCTTTCAAATAGTAACTCACCACAGAGTTAATAGAATTCTCATCTGGCTTGTACAGTTTTATCCATGCGTCAAAGCTTGATAAGGTCAATGACCTTACAAATCTACCTGGTGTTTTAAGGTAGGAGTTAATTGCCTTCTCTAATAATGATAGGTATTCATTAGCATCAATTAACCCTTCATTATGAATCAACTGTTTTTCGTAGAAATTTGTCAACCCCTCAGCAATCCATAATGCTGTGGTATAGGTTTCTGATTCATAATTAAATGGCCCCAGCTGTTTAGGTCTAATTCTCTTGACATTAAATACGTGAAAATGTTCATGAGACTCCAGAGTGAGAAATTTGATGTAGTTTTCTCTCTCTCTGAATTTCCAACGATTAAAAATACTTACATTTGAAAATTTATGTTCCAGACCTCCTCCACCACTTTGAACAACAAAAAGTATCCAAAGGTATCTGTTATAGGGAAGCTCCCCAAATAGTTTAATTGTTGATGATTGAATCGCTTTTAAATCCTTTGAGATGGATTGAATGTCATAATTTCCTTCTTCTCCAATCACAAGAACTCTGTTTTTTATATCTTCTTTCATATATTCAGAGATTGAATAATATTCTGGTTTCACTATTGCAACAGGTGAATCAACTAGCTCATCATAGTCTTCTGCAAAATATTTGCCTTTTACATGTGGTAAGGAACTAAATGTTTCAAAGCCATCTAAGTCAAATGAAATGGTATATTCTTGAGATTTATAATCTAGACCATCTAAATTTTTGAGATAAAAAAAGGTTGCTGCACCATTAATTAATCCATATCTGTTATCAAGATAGTTAGTTCTCACACTAAACTCAAAGCAATATAACTCATATTCCAAATTGACCTTACTGTCTTTGGAAACAGGAATCATCCATTGATTTTTGGTAATTTTGTTCAAGCTGTCATCATGGGATGTTAGTTTTAAATTTTGGATATGACGAGAATAATCACGTATTAAATAACTACCAGGTGTCCAGCTTGGAAGTTCGATAATCGGATTGTTACACGGTGCTTCAAATTCCATTGATAAACTGACTAAATGTTTATTAGCCTGTTTTAGACCAATTTTGTATTCAATCATAATACCCAAGAATTCGAAACCATTATTAGTCTTTGTGCATTGATTATTATCCTCTTAACCTTTCTTCTGCTTTTTTGCTCTCTCTTTTTCAACAAGCCGAAAATACTCTTGTATGCTAACCTCTCTGCCTTTGAATGTTTTTGGTGCAACCACATCCAAAACGTCATCCCAAGATTCATCTTCATCCAATATAATTTGTAATAAAATAGGGCCTAGTGGTATGTTATCATTAAAACCAACAAAACTTATTTTCTCCATTGCTAATGCTTGTCTTGACAAGTAAACTGATGACAATGTTTCATTCTCAACGTTTTGCCGAATTTGAGATCTTGCTACATCTGTGATCCTTTGGTCTCTTAATTTTTCAGTAAACCCTTTTAATGGATGATTTCCACTAGTTCGACCATAAATATAAACCTCAGAGCCCCTATTGTCAACCTTAAAATCAGCATTAATGAGATGCTTCAGAATTCCAATTAGTTCTAAAGCTTTTTCTGTTGGACGAACCATTACTTCACAAACAACAATCATAGAGATTCACCAAACGTTTTTATCAATGAATGAAACTTCTCAATCGATTCTGATAAATTATTCCCAGTCGATACTAAATAATCTGCAAGGGCAATTACACTTCCTATCCCTAATCTTAATTCCTTGAGATCTCTCATGTTAAACCCAACTTTATCAATTGGATCATCCCCTCTTTGTCTGGATATAGTTCGTTCAAATCTTAACTTAGGTGAGGCATGTACCGCAATAACTTTAAAATCCCTAATTGATTTCTTAAAATAATTAACTTCATCTAGGCTTCTAATTCCATCAATTATAATATTTGAGTTGGTTTGGTCCAACAATCTAGAAATCTTTTCCATGGTTCTCTTTGCCACAACTTCATTACCCTCCGTTTCCCTCAGTTCCAGCATAATTTTGTTACTATTGTCACGGGATGGTGTTAATCCTCGGCTTCTACATTCTTCACGAATAACATCCCCCATAACGACTTGAAGAAACCCCTCTTTCTTTGCTTCAATTGCAAAGGTGTTTTTTCCTGACGCTGGAAGTCCTGTCACACCTATGATGGTACTATGGCTCTTCTCATTCAATATTCCTTTCTTGTTGAATGAATTTTATTAACTTGATGAATTATTACAAAAATACTTGAAAATAATTCCAAGAACTTTCCTAGGAATACCTTTAAAATTGCATGAAGATTATTCAGAGAAATTAAAATTACAAAAAAGTAAATACAAACTTTCAGTGGTACCACCTATTAATTATCATCTAACGTTCCATTATTTTGGTGACCGCCATGAAATTTCTTCAATAGTTAATTCGTTAGATTCGATTAAATTCGCAGAATTTGTCATACACGTAATTTCGACAGGGTACTTCTATCGGAAGAAGTCAAGATCAGGGGTTCTTTATATAGATGTGTTAAAGGATAATGATAAGTTATTATCAGTTTATAATAAAATAAAGATTCAGTTGAGTAGCTTAAACATAAAAATTTCAGAATATTCCGATTGGAACCCCCATATTACAATAGGTAGAGTAAGAAAAATAACGGATGAAAGTCAGATGGTTGAAATTTTAAATCAAATAAAAGTTCAAGAACTAGAATTAACAGTTTCTGAGTTCGCCCTTTTTACCTCTCAGGTTTCTTCCTCTGGATCTGTTTATCTGAAATTGTTTACAATCCATAGTGATTACCACCACACATCCTTCCAACCCATTTTATAAGCAAAAGTGTTTGCGATCACATGAAGGAGAATTGTGCCTAAAGAAGTGATCGATAACCAAAGCCAGTTTAAACCAACAAAAGGAATACAGAAAATAAATGCAAAAATTACAAAACCTATTTGATCCACAAGAGGAAGAGGTCCCCCAGGTTTCAAATTTATTCGCCTCTTAATGAACGATCCAGTTGAATCTCCAAACATTGCTCCAAACCCTTGGAGAAATCCTAACCAAAGAGGATAATTCACAAAAAAATTAGAAAAATATAAAAAAATTGCAATCCCTATTGCTCCTCCCGCCAAGGTTGCAGAGATATATCCACCTATGGTTTTGTTTTTTCCGAATATAGGTCTTCCATCAATAAATTTCTTGTTGAAGTCAATAGGTCCTATACCTCCAATAAAAACTGGAACAGTATTTGCGAACAGTGCTGGTAGGATAAAGGTAAAACCAACAATTGTTTCATGAACCCAATTTATCAATAAGAAGTGATTTTGTCTCTTTACTTAATATTTTGCTTCTATTTACGGTAACTATTTATGCGCTGAAATAATTTTTAACAAAATTAACTATGGAAGCTTTTGAACTTGAGATAAATTTGAAGCTTCCAACCTGATCATAACCTCCACCTTGAATGTTTGCTGTTGGGAGATCTGACTGTATAGCTAAAAGCAATTCTGAAAATGATTGGCTTAGCCCCTTGGTTCTTATAATACAATAATCTGACCCAATGCCAAGGGTCACTGTCTTGTCCGAGTTGCTTTTATCGTTAATTAGGGTTAACAAGAGCCCATGAGGTGGATATTCAAATCTAGGAACATTAAGCTCTAAATCTATAATGTTAAACTCAACATCATTGACAGATTCCTTCTCCAAATTTTGCTCCGCTAATTGTAAAACTGAGTCTCTCTGGGTGTTCACCAGCTCTTCCAACCGGGATGTTAACTCTAGAGATTTTTCCTTTCTGCGACCTATAAATAACAGATCACGGATGACTTCCCCACCATCAGAATACCTCAGGCTAAAGAGGATATAATCCAAAACATCAGCAATGGTGCTAAGTTTAGATTCATCAAATTTTAATTCATCATTAGATTCGACTTTTTCGAGGTATGATTTGAAAGCATCTCCTTTAGCTCTGGTATAGAGTGCAGAAATAACCGGTAGATGATGAAAGTTAAAATCATACTCAGCTAAGACTAACCTTGCAACTTCAAAGCTTAACATCCCTGAAGAAATGTTAGTCGAACTTATAACGTTAGAGGAACCTACTGGATTGGTTAGTTTCTGAACTGCCTCCGCAATACCTTGATGAGATATTGTGACGATTGGTAAATCATAATTTTGGGCTACATAATAACTGCTCAATGAATCTTCTGTTGTTCCGGTATTAAATAATACAACAAGTGGCATGATTTCCCCAGGAACAGGTCCATCGAGAACAAACGATATATCTCTAATAATATCCCCGGAATCTACTACGTTTCCACGTACTGGTAACCTTCTCAAGACATGTCTAAAATCACTTGGTCTAACTCCTCTTGATCTCAGAAACCCTCGTAGGGCAAAATCCATAGCATAAGCTCCAACAGTACTATCAACAGAATTTGTATTATAACGAAGTATAATATTTCGACCTGATATTGCAGCTTCTCTGATTTTTAAAGCTGCATTTACGATTTCTTCCTTGTAACTGTTCAATTGCTTCTCAGAAATTGATAGATCGAAATCTGCTACAGTTTTATCTCCACGGAGAACAACATTAGCAATTTTACCATAGATTTTTTGTCTCTCTTCAAAATCTACAGGTTTTAAGGTGTGAATTAAAAACCGCTCTCTCCCCTTATACTCATCTAATTCCCCTATAACTTCTACAACCGAAAACTGTTCATACTTAGGAAAAGGAATTCTACCACCAATACCAAAGGCGGTTCCAATTATTGACACTCCAGATTCGTCCACAAAGGTGAAGAAGGAAGGTCCTCTTCTAAGCCGTTTCACATTTGTAATCTGTCCTACAAATGAATACGCAACTTTCTCTTGCCCATTTTCAACTATCTCTTGTATTGACTTCTGTGGAACTTCAGCATGAACTAACTCTATTTTGAATCGTTTCTGCTTAACTGGGACAACATAATACAACCATGGTCTTTTTGGGTCGGATACCTTTCCTAACCTCACAGGGATGATTTGTCCCTGCCTAAATAGATTAGTTTTTGCAGTTTTAAATTTTCCCTTCAATCCAGCACCAAGGTCAACATGAACCTCATCTCTCAGGATTCTGGTAACAATAGCAGCTACGGCTTTCCCGCTGTTAAGCGCCTCTTCATTCAGTGGTTTTATGAACCGGATCGCAACTGGATTTTCTTTACATTCTCCACAAAGATTTCCATCTTCTTTGTTAATTTCTTTACCACAAAGATCACAGACATAAAAATATCCCTCTTCGCAATCTTCAGGGCAGGTTTCAGGATCCACAATTCGACCTGTTCCGCCACAGACTTCACATTTTGCTGATTGATCATTTGAATCTCCCTGACCAATGACAAGCTTTGTTGTTCCTAAACCGTTACATGCTGTACAAGTAGTCACATGTTCTATAAATCCTTTGCCTCTACAGGTTGTACACCTTTTTCTCATGATTTAACTCCTCTAATTAATTAATCTCACAATTACTTTGAATAGCGAGGATATTTGGTATATTGAACTCTAGATATCAGATTAAGAACCTCTCTATTTTGAACGGACTTTTCACGTATCAATATAATTTTTTATGATGATAATATAGATTATTGCAGTAATATTTTCAGTACATCAATCTCTTCGAGGATCAAACCATATAGCTAAGATATCCGTAATTGAGACTAAAAGGCTACTGACAAAGGTTAAAACCAAAGTACCAGCCATAAGGATCGGGACGTTCAATGATTTCGCTGATTCAATCATCAAGTTTGCAAGTCCAGGGTACCCAAAAACAAATTCTACAATAGCGCTTGTAGTTATCGCAACTGGTACTGTCGCACCAATACTTGTCATGATTTTTGGATTTAGGTTAGGGACTACATGTTTACGAATAATTATAGAGAATTTTAGACCCTTGGCTTTAGCAGTGTTTACATAGGGTTTTCTTAACTCCACGATTGTCAATGCTCGTATTTGTCTTGCTAAGAAGGTCGAGGAAATCACTGCAACAAGTGAGATAACAATGATTAACAAATAACCATAAGTTTGCCAATAACTGATAACTGCAGATGAATCTTGACTCCCGGGGTTCATTATTGAACCTATCAACTGCTGAAAATTAAGGTTTTGAACAGGTTGACGGTTATACTGATCAAATGTTATGAGCCCCGTTATTGATACTAAGTATCTGAATAGATAAATGGCTAACAGAACTGATGGAACCGCGTATGTGAAGTTTGTGAAGAAACGAAGAATAAAATCTATGGGGGTATTGGCGTAACTTCCAGAAACCAAGCCAATCACAACACCAAGAAAAACATAAAGAAAAAAGGCACCAAAAAATAAAAATAAGGTATTAATGGTGGATTCCCAGAGGACCGCATCAAGTGGTTTGTGAAAGGTACTCCCTTCCCAACCTAAACCAAATGTTTGGTGAAATATCAAATTGTTCCAATAATTTATGAATTGATCGAATATGGATTTATCTATACCTAGGAGGACTTCTTCTTGTTTAATTGCCACCTTTGGATTGGATGAGAAGGCATTATGAGCAACCGCAGGATTATAATTCATAAAGAAATAAAGAACGAACAATAATATTGAAACCCCAAAAATTTGTGATATAATAGAAATTAATCGAAAAACAATGTAGTTGCTCATTCTCATAATGATGGACTCCTCTCATTAGTTTTCCCTAAGGATTCTAATTCTTGCTCCGATGGCTCGACGAATATTTCTCTTACTATGAAATTATCTTCCTGCTTGTTTACTGTTCTAAATCGAGGGTCTAATACGTCCTTGAGGACATCAGTAAACAACAAAAGACCAAACAATGCAAGTGTTATCCAAATCGTTGAATCAAGAACTACCAAGTCATAAATAGTTTGTTTATAAAATGCAGGGTCAAGTCTATAACCTATATCTGAACCCCACATTAATGTGGATTCTAATCCCAAAAGAACGGAGATGGTAACTGCGATAACAACAAAGTCAACTAATGATGTTATTAATAATAAAATAATTACAGGAAATAAGTTCGGAAGAATATGTTTTCGAAAAATACGGAACCCCGATGAACCCATGGTTCTTTGAACAAGAATAAACTCTTCATTTTTAATAGATTTTATTTCCTGTCTTATAACCTTACTTGGAGAGCCCCACATAATTAAAGCTAACACCAGAAAAGTTTGAATAAAAAAGCCACCTGGAATCTTATTCCTTAATCCACCACTAAATGATGTTGCAAACATCCAAATGGCAAAAGGAGGGATTAGGTATAACCCATTAGCTACGTTCACAATTATTGTATCAACAACT
This sequence comes from Candidatus Heimdallarchaeota archaeon, assembly GCA_030149205.1. Classification (GTDB taxonomy): domain Archaea; phylum Asgardarchaeota; class Heimdallarchaeia; order Heimdallarchaeales; family Kariarchaeaceae; genus WAKA01. Next base: position 256,554 of record JASBSB010000001.1, read on the forward strand.
CCATCTGAAAGTCCTGCAATGATCCCAAAAAATAGTCCCAATGAAACTACTAATATAGCCGTTAACCCTGCAATATTAATTGTATAGAACGTTGCATAAACAAGTCTGGAAAAGAGGTCTCTACCTAAAAAATCAGATCCAAGCCAAAAATTAGCACCTGGAGGTTGGTCTACTGCGAAATTTCGGTATCTGTTATCAAACGCAAATTGGTAAATTGGATTTTTTAAGTATCCAGCATTAGCAATTAATGGATCTGGGGGAAAAATGAAATTTGAAAATGCTCCCCAGAGATAGAAAAAAAGAAGTAATCCCACTAAAAATAAGCTAAGTTTCCCACTTGGATCACTCCAGAGAAGATTTAATTTCCCCCCACGAGTGTGCCCGTAGTAGTATTTTATCACTTTGTCAGTTTTAGAGTAAGAAAGTGTTGCAAAATAGTCAGTTAATCCAATATTTTTGTATTTCCTCAAAGGAATCTTAATTTTTTTATCTAAAGTATATAACACGAAATAATATGAGGTCCCAAGTATGCTAGAAAAGATTGTTGAACCGTCAAGTTCTTCTACAAGATAGAGGGTGTTCAATGAAACAGACTTAAAAGTTATACCTAAAAATTTAAACTTTATTTGCTCTGATTCAATTATCAATGTATATGGTACAAGTTCTTTTGATAATCGATATTCTAATAGAATTAGAAACACAAAGAAAAATAGACTAACCAATAAAACATTAATGAAATCATTTGCATAGAAGGGAGAAGAAGAAAGAACCATAACAATATTCCCTAGATAAAGAATTGGGAGGATCATTAAAAAGAAAAACAAAAACTTAGCATAAGCAAAAATAGAAGGGTTAAAGCGTACAAAGTTCTCACTCTCAGCTATGGATGCCATAGATTTAGTATTCAATGAACTATCTCCTGTTTAGATATTTTTAAACGATTAGGAACTTGAATTAGTTTATCTTATAATATCCTAAATTCTATAACCTTTTCTATTATTAAGCGAGGAAATGAGTTCATATTTATATTTTGTTTCTAGATCCTCTGTATATGCTGGATGAATTTCTTAACTCAATCAAGTCTTATCCTGATTTTCAAAGAAAATGGGTAGATGATCTTAATCAGTTTTTGAAGAGATTAGATCCAAATTCCTCAATAATTGCTACACATGGTCATTGCCCTGACGGGATTGTGGCAGGTTCTATGATAAGATATGATTCCGAATTTGCTGAAATTATCCCCATAGATTACTGGGTATTAAATGGAAGGGGAGTTCGCGAAAGATTAGAAGATTTACATTGGAAAGGAATCGTCGATCTTGAACCCTTTAATAAAAGACCAACTGAGTATTGGGTCGATCATCATATCGGAGTTCTGGGAAAGAAAATAAACAGTCAGAAAATCAGATATGATTATAACGGAGAGAGTGGGTCTTTTCAGTTACTTCTAAGTAATTTTTTGAGACCAATGCCTGATAAGATCATAGAGTTGGTAACCCTTACAAGAATTACAGACACTGCATCTTACACATTTATTCCCCCAACATATGAGTTAGATGAAGATAATGAGATACTAAACACCAGGTATGAATCCCTTAATTTAGAAAACAAAACTGCAATTCAACATAAAGCTTACGTACTGGATGATGCTGTCAGATCAATTTCAACCTTTGAAGAAATGCAGAAAACTTATGATGGATTAGCTAAAGAGGGATTCATCTTTCTCTTTAAGTATAAACAAAAAATTAACCAACTTAGAATTCAAAGGTTAAAAGAATATGAAATTGCTGAAAACTTACCAAAAGCTGATTGTTTGGTGTTTAAATTCGATGATGGAAAATTAACTCCCTACTCATTCCACAGAAAATTACTGAATTCTAAATGCTTTGTAAGTATATCAGTTGCAAAGGTTCCAGACGGCTACAAACTCTCCTTTAGAAGAAAAAAGGGTCTTAACCCAGAGATGAATAAAATATTACAATTACATAATTTGGCAAAACAATTTAATGGTGGGGGTCATGAGGCTGCTTCTGGTGGGTTTACAACAGATTTTGATAATTTTAAACTTGAGATGGAAAGGTGGTCACTGAAAAATAATCTGTCAATTCAATTCTGTGATGTTGAATTATAAAACCTGATAATGGTATCGATTAACTTATTTACAGAACTAATATGCAGTAATTATATTGCAAACGATTATTAGTTTGGACAAAATAAATCCAGTGGCACAGAATCTTCAACGTGCATTAAACTGTCAGTTAGTGGTACCAGAGACAAAAAAATTTAGAGATAACGAAACATATATCAGAATAAAGACTGACCTATCAAATCACGAAGTATTAATTGTACAATCATTATACTATCCACAGGAGTTCCATCTTTTTCAAGTTTTAAACCTCGCATATTTAATAAAACGACTAGGGGCTACCTCAATAAAACTTATCGCACCATACATGTGTTATAGCAGAGCTGACAGGGACATATTAGGTGGAGAAGCGGTAAGTTTGCTAACAGTGCTTTCATTAATTAAAGCCAGTCCCATTAATGAATTAATTGTCGTAGACCTTCATAACCCCAGTGCAATTCCGGATGAAATCTCCAAAAAGCTGAAGATATCAAACGTTCTCCCTACTAAATCGATAAAAAATTTTCTTTCTGCGACAGTCGGAGAAATAGACAGTGAATGGTCAGTTGTTGCTCCTGATAAAGGAGCTGAATATCGTGCTAAGGAGCTTGCTGAGCTGTTGAAAATCAGATACACCTCCTTTGAAAAGCACCGTGACCCAATAACAGGCACTGTTAATTTACGTAACATAGATGATGTAAACATAATTGGGACAAAGGTCATATTGATTGATGATATGGTGACAACTGGCAATTCATTGTTACAGGTAGTTAAAATTTTGAAGAAGAAAAAGATTCAAAAGGTTTGCGTGATAGTTACTCATTCTTTGACGAACAATCTGATCGAGAAATTTCAAGACACCAAAATTGACATTCTTGCGTCAACTCTATCAGTCCCATCAGAAATATCGAAAATAGATATTACCCCAGATTTATTGGACACGATTTCATTTTAAAATGACTTTACTTATTCGAATCTCCTGTGGTCATACTAATCTAGCGATTGTGGAGTTAAAAGCGTATTTTAGAGACAAGCTAACATCCCTCGCATCTAATATTTTCCAAGTTGATGCGAATAAAGAGTTAGAAGAAAAATACCTTGACACCTCAGCTGGCTGTAAGATAGGAGGCGATTTAATCTTTTTAGAAGAACCTCCTATTACTGAAGAGAAACTTTTGATAAGATGTGATGAATTTATTAAATCTAATCAATTATTTTTGGGTTCCACTTTCAGAGTCAGGGTTTACAAGAATGGAAATCTAGGATTCTCAATAAATAGGAACAGAATTGAAAGAAAAATTGGCTCCATAGTATTGAATCGTAACTCAAATGTATCTGTTAACCTATCAAATCCTGAATCTGAGGTAGGTGTGATAATTTGGGAAACAGGTTTTGGATTAATTTATACCAGGAATTGCCTTAGCGCTGGTGACTTCTCTGCTCGTTCACCAAAAGTATTTCCTTATTTTCGTGGTGGCGCAATAAAACCAAGAATTGCAAGATTTTTGGTGAACCTTCTATCTCCAGAGAATGACCAACTAATAATTGATCCATTTGCAGGTCATGGAGGATTACTTATAGAGCTTGCATCATTAGGAATTTCGAGCTTAGGTATTGAGCTAGATAGAAAAATTGTTAGAGAAGCACAGGTAAATCTGTTACAGGTAAGGGGATCCGAACTTACTATGATAATAATGGGAGACTCCCTCCACATGCCTCTAAGAAAATTGGGTGACCAAAAGTTTGTAACTGACCCACCTTACGCGATCCAAACCACGACCTCAGGAAGAGAACCAGCAGTACTATTCATGAAATGGTTACTTTCCCTTTCTCAGACATGTCAAATATCTTTCTCTTTACCAAATAATGTACTAGAACAATTACCCACTCCTTGGAAAGTTGTCCTTGAAGCTGAAGATTTTGTTCATAAAAATTTAACAAGAAGACTCAGGGTGATCACAAATGGATGACATATCGATAACATTTCTTGGGACAGGGGCTGCAATTCCTCCAACTGATAGATTTCAATCATCAGTGGCGGTAAGACACAAATTTGGATTAACAATCTTTGATGTTGGAGAGGGAACTCAGTTTAATCTGAGAAAGTTTAATGTTCCAATACGGAAAGAAATTGTAATAGCCATAAGCCATTTACACTCAGACCATTATCAGGGACTTCCAGGAATCTTAGCCTCATTAAGTATGTTAGAGAGAAGAGAAAAAGTTACGATTTTAGGGCCTCCAGGAGTTCATAGAGTCGTAAGAATGGTCTTGAAAACATTTTTCATTAATCCAACTTATGAATTAGAAATAGTTGAAATTGAACCTAATCAAACTTTTCGTGGAAAAGGATATGTCATTCATACAATCAAAGCCTTACATTTTAACAATTCTTTATCATATAAATGGCAAGAAAACAATCTTCCTGGGAAGTGGGACACGACAATACTAGAAAAATATAACGTTCCGAATAAACTCAGGAGGGAACTAAAGCTTGGAAACACGATTGAAGTAGGAGAGATAAAAATAGCACCTGATCAGGTAATCGGTAAGGAAAGAATGGGGAGAACTATTATTTATTCAGGTGATACAAGACCTAACAATAACTTAGTGGAATTTGCCCGAGACGCCGATTTACTTATTCATGAGGGAACATATCCTTCAACGTTTGAGCAAATTGGACCTGATAGGGAACACTCAACAGTTAAACAAGCAGTTGAAACAGCTATAAAATCAGGTGCTAAAAAATTGGCAGTTACGCATATTGGTACTAGGATATTAGATTTTGTTGAGGAAAAAAAAATTACCAAACAACATCAAGATGCAGTAATTGTGCATGATGGAACAGTAATTACTTTACCCTTTTCATTAATTGCCTTAAAAAACAAAAAACCGGAAATATAACGATTACTTTTCCTTAAGCTTAGATTTTAAAGCGTGTTCAACCCTTTCTTTGATAATGAGAGCAGGTATGTCATGCAAGGTTATATAAGAACGCCTCCCTCGTTTTCCTTCGCCTAAAGCTCTTACTTGAGCACTAACAATACCTAGGCGGGTTAATGTTTCTAAATACAGTCGAAACGACGCCTTAGCTTGTTTTGAGATACTAAATTCACTGCATGTTTCAAGATACTTAGCATATGCCTCGTTAATTGTTGTGTAGGCAATTCCAGTCCCAGAAGATAGAATTCTTGCAATTGCCAGAGCAACAATCAACTCATTTGGTTTTAAATCAGTAAAGACTTCAGGTCTCAATTCTGGATAAACTTCATTTTTGGCCGCTCTTACAAATTCTGGGTTTATTTGGGAAGCACCCTTTGAATTTGCCATCATTCCACAACGTAACATAATTTCAATACCATGTCTTGCGTTGCCAGTTGCTGCTGCTATGTCAACAATCATCTCAAATACTTCTGGAGGAACAACATTTGCAAAGAAACCCAACTTCCTTCTATATTCCAATATCTGTTCAAGTTGATCACGAGTGTATGGTTGTAAATTTAATTGGTCTTGCACTCTACCTGAAAGGTGTGCATCAAGCATAAGAGTCCAAGCTCTTCTTCTACTGATTATTATTAATGAAAGTCTACCGACACCTGGTTCAAAAAGTTCATTCATATGAATAAAAGCCAATATATCTTCACCTCTTAGCATATCAGCTTCATCGATGATCAATACTATCCTTTTGTTCTCGCGTTTGAGCTTATTTGCCAACATTTCCATTAATTCCTCATCACTAAATCCCCTACCCTGAATATGAAATCGATCAGTTGCTAACCGTCTAAGGATTGAAGTTTTGGTTCTAAAGGAATGACAGTTGATATAATGGGTCTCAAGACTAATTTTATTTGCAACAGAATAACTTTCTAAGTGTTTTGTCACATGTTTTGCCAGGGTTGTTTTACCTATCCCTGCATTTCCAATTATTGCAATATTAACTGATACTGGTCTGAATGGGTCTAAGAGGATGGATAGTCCTTCTACGAGTCTTTGAGTTTCATCATCTCTGCAAGGTAATTCCTCAGGCACAAATTCGGGTGTTAGACTAAATCTATCTCGAAATACACTATCCCTATTATAATTATCAAAAAGATTCGACATATATTACAAATAAACTTACACATTCATTATAAATAAGTATCGACAGAGAGTTCTAAAAGTGAATTAAAAGTAAATTGAAATGTTGTGTATTCCCTTATAATTGCAAATACATGACTCAGACTGAACTAGACTCAGGTATATTAGCGTTTTGATTTTCCATTTCACTCCCAATCAAGACGTCCTGAAGATTTTCGGTTTGGCTGCTTGGTTCATCAAGGAAATATTTAATCTTTAGATATTTGGAAAGAGTGAGGTCTGTCGTCCTTAGGTCTTCACGTCCCAGGTCCCTTATGTTGTATTTCCCTAGACTTGAGATCAACATCTTTGATTCTAGGGTGATTGTTTCTAAATACCTTTTGATGTAACTTTCAGACCTCCCAAGTAACCTTGATGTTAAAAATAAGAAAGAAGCAGTCAAACGATTTTGTAAAAGGCCTTTAGACAAGACCTGTTCAGCAAAAGGATATGCATATGCTGAGAATACAATTGGTCTACCTAGAGCAACTGCATCTGCTCCCAAAGCCAGAGACTTGACAACATCCCCTCCATCTGTTATACAACCAGAGGTAATTAAACTTAGATGGGGAAATTGTTTCTTCTTCAATTCAAAAAGATTTAAACTAGCTAATCTTGGCACCCCTAATGTCCTCATTACAACGGTAGGGCTCATCCCTGTACCTCCCTCTCTACCATCAACTGTGATTGCATCAGATTTGGCATTAGCGACAATATTAATTACCTCTCCAATATCTCTATAGGCTCCAGTCTTAAACCAAATTTTTAACCTTGGATAATCGTTTTTTAATTTTTTAATCCTGTTAAAAAGTATGTCTTCTGTGTAAATATCTGGAGCAGAATGCCTCTCGTAACTATCACATTCAACAGTCTCAGGGTCAGGTGTGATATGGTATTTCTCTTTCATTTTTAAAGCCTGAGGCCTACTCACCAGTTTTTCTCCACCTAATCCTGCTTTTGCACCCTGACCTCCCTTTATTTCAAAGGCGATTCTCCCATCTTGGATGAATTCATCAAATCTCTTGTCAGAATATATTCTGTTCCATAGCTCATCAGTGGCATCCTCCTCGTTCTGTTGAATCACCACACCACCAATGCCCTCTTGTTCAGCTTCAAAATATGTTAATATTCTTTCAACAAAACTTGGTTGTTGTTTTTTGATCCTTTGATCATAACCCCATGTGGATGCCACATTCTCACCTATTCCAATGATTAATCCTAAAGATGCAAATGTTCTGGCAGATGCTAGTGAGACCTGATTCCAAACATCAGGACTCCCCATTGAGGCTTGAATGAATGGACCAGTCGTTTCAAACCCTCCAATAACTGATCTAAGGTCTACATCGGTGTAATCAGGCTCTCTAAAAATCAAATCAATGGATTTTGCAAGTCTATGAGGTGTAAATTGTGGGGGAGCTAAGACAATTTTTTCTATATCTGAAGAATTTTTTAAACTAGAACCCCCATATACTGAAAGAGGATTCTGAGTGTTACGGTAAGGAAAGATAGCTTTTCTTCCTAACCTAGCCTTCTGGATAATTTGTTTATAAGGGTAGCCATCTAACATAATCAACACCTCAAGGATTATACATCCCTGGAACTTTAGGGTAAGGTAAAGCAAAGTAAACCTTAGGTAAACCACAGAAAAATCTTACCGTTCTTTCAAGACCGATACCAAAACCAGAGGTAGGTTCACCATGCATTTGAAGGAATTTAAGGTACCATTGATATTTTTTTAGGTTTTCCCCGCTCTCTTTCATCCTTGGTATCACCTTTTTATAATCAAACTCTCTGGCAGCACCAGAAATCGCTTCTCCATAACCGTAGGGGAAGATCAAGTCAAAATCCATTAAATACCCAGGTTTTTGAGGGTATTCTCGATCATAAAATCCTCTTGCACCCCTTGGATAATCATGAATAAAGAAGGGTTCTTTGAACATTGAAGAGAGCAACCACTCATATTCCCAATGAAGTTCAGTTTCTTTGCTTAATTTGTTGGGTTTGATTCTAAAGAGACGCTGAATTACCCCACGAACATCCTTATCTTCAGAAAGTTTTACTTGAAGCATTTCTACTGCCTCTTCATGTGTAATTTTTTTGAAGGTAGACGGTACTTTTATTTCGGTAGGAAGATCAATAAGTCCTCTTTCTCTGCTAAATGGTCTAAAATAATCCCTGACTTCTGAAACTAACCCTGAATGGGGCTTAAGACCGCTATATATGCTTTTCACCAGAGATTCAGCAACATTCATCGCATCAAAATGGTCTGCATCAACCAGTTCTAGGTCAACTTGGACAAATTCTGACAAATGCCTATCTGTACTTGCAGTTTCTAAAGGTTCCATTCTAAGATTGTCAGCAAAAAAGTATATTTTACCTGGATATCCTGAATGCTTACGTGAAATCGCAAGGTACTGCTTATATAAAATCGCACTGCTCATAAATTTATATGATTTCCCATAAAAATCTATTTCAACCTGCTTAGAACCTCTTGTACCAGGGTCTGTAACAGGTCCAATTAATGGCGGTTTAAATTCTAAGAATTCTTGAGAATCTAAGTTACCTCTGATTATTTTACTTATTTCACTGTATATTTGGTAAATTTGTTGAAACGGTTTTGTCTGCAAGAGTTGAAAAGAATCACTTTTGAAAAGTGCTTCTAATTCAGATAGTCCGGATTGAGAGGTATTTTGCATTATCATAATTTTTATTGTGTCACATGACATTTAAATATTTTCCAATAGAATTTTAATTTTATTGAATTTTATCTGATATTTTCAAATAATTTTGATTTTATTCCAATGAATTATCAATTCTAATCTTTTTTGTCTTATTCATCAGACTAAACTCCTGCATAATATAACGAATTTCGAACAACACCTGTAGTATAAAATCAAAATTCTGTAAATACACCTTATTGAAATTTTGGAATACCAACATAACATGAAATCTAACAAAATTCAACATTATCCTCAAAAAAAAGGATTTTTAGACTCTCTATATACAATATTTTCATTTTTCTGAATAAATTTTTAGACATTTTCGTAAATTAACAAGATTTAAGAATTCAAACCTATTAAGACTATTTAGTGCTTGAGGAAAATCTAGGGTTTTACAGGGAACAGTTATCCAAATCACTTAGCAATTTCAAGATCATGAATGAGGTTGCAGCCAATATATTTCAAGCAAGAGCTATTTTTAAAGATAAACTTGACCTGTTTTACCAAGCTTTCCCTGATTATGTCACTGCCTTGAACCAACTTCAATACTGTTTGCAGACTAATGTGATTTCAACTCAAGAATATCATGAGATTGCAACAAGAATGCTCCTTAAAACTCTCAATTTGGAATATCCCCCAAAACCAAATCTGATTCTCAATTCCTAAAGTTACTGAACAATAATTTCTTTACTAGGAAAAATCTCAGTTGACCAAGGATAATGTTCCATAATTGATTTCAGTACAGAATCAGCTTTCTCAACTTCTTTTGTATCACTATATGTTAGTATTAAGGCTTTGCCACCTCTAGTTCGTTTTAATTTTTGATAAACTGTCTTAGTGGTCCTAACTAAATCAAATATTATTAGTTGATCTGCTTCTGGAATATCTAAATCCCTCTCTCCAACATTTGAAAGAATTGCCACCATTTTAGATTCTGACTTCCTAAAGGATTCAAGTAACTCATTTCTTTTCATTTGTGGCACTTTTCCAGTTATAACGACATTTGATATACCCAAATTTCCAATCAATTGACTCAACCGCTCACAGGTACTAATATAAGAACAGAGAATTACAGATTTATGTGCTTCTTCTATCAAGAATTTTGTTGCGTGAAACTTTCCTGTGAAAATATTAAGCCATTGACCAGTTAAATCGATTCCTGAAGCCTTGAGGTGATAAATAACTTTATCACCTGGAAATGCCCATAAATACTTTCTGACAAAGTATAATTTGGACAACTTATTTCTTTCATCTTCATCAATCCTAGGATCCAGATGTACTGCAATATTAGAGTTAGTAGAATTTTCCATTTGAGTTTTAATCATTGCTTTCACTTGAAGAATCTGTTCTTCTAATAATGCAGAGAAGGAGATGATTGAGGGATCAGTAACATTAACAACACTTATTTCAGTTTTAGTCACATGATTGAAAAAATCTGTATCTAAGATAGAGTCCATTGATATAAATTTAGTATTGGGAATTAACTTTAAAAGTGAGTCAAGATCTTTTCGTTGTGCTAACTGAAATTTGTCCAGTACAAAGTGGTCATCCCTCAAAGTACCACTCATACCTATTACAACCTGATGATGAAGCATGTTAAATAAGCGGTTATAAGGAACTTTAAGATAGTTCTGGGTTGACATCCTTCGAACAATTTGATCTACTTCGTTAATTATGATGACATCAAATTTATTAAAGTCACTGTCATGATCCTTTATGGTGTTATAGAAGGTCTGAGGTAAAGAAAGAATGATTCGAGATTTTTCAATTATATGCCTTCTAAATTTTGTGGGAATATTACTAGTTAGAAGACCTATCAATTCATTTGGTAGATGTTTGGACAAATAAGTGAAAGTTTCGTGAAGGCTTGTTGAAGCCTGTAATAAAAGTAAAATTTTGTCTCCTTCCAAATCATCAACCAGTTTCGTTTGAAGAAATCGCTTTCCAGCTCCACAATCAAGCTCGATTATCACATTTGAACCAGAGCTTCTATACCCTATTGTTTTGTCTAAAATTTGTTGTTGGTATTGACGTGGTGTGAAGGAGCTTAGAGCCATAAGAGAAAATCTACAACATTAAATTAAAGCAATACAGACTGGGTTAAAAGTAAAATACATTGAATTTATCACAACAAAGCTTTTGAATAATGTTTGTCTTTAGCTACTTATGACAAATTCATATAAAACAATGATGCACTCGAACTCTTTCAAGCTTGTGTTAGGACTTCTCATAGCTGTTGGGATCTGGTTGCAAATACAATTTTTGATTCTAAAAGATACCCTTACCGGGTTAGGTTTTCTAGCAGGCTCTCTTGCAAGTGTTATTCTTACATATTATATTTGGATTAGATACGGGGCAAAATTAACCCCTAATATTATCAACTTCCTAATCCATAATATTGTGGGTCAAAAAGTAATTTCTGGTAGTAATAAAATATATTTTGAGGAACAAAAAAGTAAAATTGAGGTAAAACCCTTCGATCCAATCTCTAAATTTGTCTCACTCTTAATTTCCTTTTTAGCACTGGCAACTACATTACTTAAATTAGTTGAGAGAATTTTCCCCGTGATTAAACCTGCAAATCCTTTCGAAAACATAGGGACTTCAATTGGTTGGGTTGCAACCGTAATCGTAGTTCCTCTTTTGCTTACATTAATAATTCCAGTTGTCTGGACTCTTGAAGACCTATCTGTTAAAGCTTACAATTCTAAGAAAATGACTGTGTGGATGGTTGCAGATAAATACAGGGTGAAGTTCAATAGCTTTATTGCAATTAGTGCTATAACAGCTGGAATGTCCCTTACCGGTAACAAAAATTCGACTTTCCTTGACAACCTTATAGTGTTTCTCAACTTATTGTTAAACGGGATATATATTTTGGTATTACCTTTATCATTAATCATTCTTGTTTATTATTTTAAATTTAAAGCTGAATCTCAGGAAGGAATTAAAAAATTGATTCACATACCCACCTCAAGAACTTATGTAGAAGAAATTGTATCGGCAAAGGCCGAAGTAACTTCCAATGAGGTAGAATCACAAAGTCAAACGGATGAGAATTCTAAAAATGGAGACCATGCTTCTAAGGAATCTGTTTCTTTGAGTTCTGAGGAACCACAATCTGAAACAAAGAAAAAAGAGAATTCAACATCTGAACGGGAAGAATAGGCATTAGCATTTAAAACCTATAAATCAAAAATATTCTTAATTTATGCAAAACAAGGTAATATATGTAGAATTTCAAGATTGAAGGTGATTTTGTTCAAATTCTAAGTAACGTTTTTTTGAGCTCGTTCCACCGTATGCAGAATAATTTCCAAGCATCCCGTTCTCCTTGACCACCCTATGACAAGGGACTAAGATGGGAAGCGGATTTGATGACATGACATTTCCTACAAATCTTGCATGATTCTTGGTTAAACCTGATTCAATTGCTAAGGATCGATATGAAATTACTGAACCAGGAGTTGAATTTTTCAGAGTTTCCATTACTAGTTTCTTCTTATCTGTTAAAAAGCTATAATCAATCTGGATTTCACCAGGATTATGTTTGGGTTCTTTTAAAACCGAGAAGAGTATATCTTCCAAGATTAGGTCTCTTTCTCCAAAGATAAGGTGAACATGGTCTTTGGTGATTTGCTCTATGCTTTTTTTCAAATTATCGAATGCCTGTTGTTTATCAGGTATTGGAGTTGTTGTGGCTACAACTCCTTTATTGCTGTAGGCGTAATATACAAAATAATTTTGATATTCTCCGAATGAGTAGTTTAACTCCATTATAAAATTATAGAAGGATAATTTATAAATCTTAGTTATAGTGGTTATGTTTAGGCTATTACAATAGGTTGATAAATCCCGCTTGTCCTAACACCTTTATCGAATCTTACTAGAACCTTTGCAGATGACCTTTTACCAAAAGTTCTAACAACAGAACCCTTTATAACAGAATTTGTGTCAGGATAGGTGAGCTTGACCTTTTTCCCAATTAACTCTTCTGGGCTATAACCATTGGAAAGTTTTACAATTAACGTGTTGGGATGAATCACCCTTTTACTTCTCCTATAGGATGAGCTTTGGCCAATCACTGTTCCTGTTCCAACAATACTTCGTGGTTTTGATTCAGTCTTCTTACCTTTGAGACCTCTTGCTCTAACTGAATGCTCCACATGTAATAAATCGTCATTAGTGTAGACCTCAACAACAGCCTTCTTCTTTTTGGGTTGAATAATAGCTTCTTTGCTGACCCTCTCTTTCTTGATAGGTTTTACTCCTTTCTCACGTTTTCCAGTTCTTTTGGCTTTAACTGCCTGTGGAGCTGTAGGTATCTCTCTTGTAATTTGATCTGCTTTTTTCCTTTGCTCCCTTCTAATGGCTCTTGCTTCTTTCTCTTCTTTGGATAATTTTCTAGCAGTAACCTTCCAGGTTTCTCTTTCAGATTTTGTGTCCTCATCAACAGTTTTTACATCTTTAAGATCCTTATCTGTAACTTTGGTAACCTGAACACCTTTCTTTTTCTTTGAAAGGAAAATTTCATCCTCAGGAGGAGGAGCTACTGATTTTTTCTTTTTCTTAGGTGAAACCTTCTTTGGTTTTTCTTCCTTAGCTGGTTCTTCAGAAACCTCTTTTTTAACTTTCTTTTCTACAGATTTCTTAGGCTTTTCTACTGATGGTTCTTTGGAAACCACATCTGCAGAAGTTTCAGGAACTACCACCTCAAATGCCTTTTCTTCTGTTGAAGAAACTTCTGCGGCATTTTTAATAATTTTTGAAGCTGTAGCTTTCCCGATGCCTAAATTAATGATATCATCTAGTGTAGCCTTAGCAAGCTTTTCAGCACTTTCAAATCCACCGGACTTAAGTTTGTCACTTGTCTTTGGGCCAACACCCTTTACTTCACTTACATCGGTCATAAGTTCTCTGAAATTTTATTTCACGAGTTTTTTAAAAAAGGTATATTTTGATACGCGCTGTTTGATTGTTATTCTTCACCCAATCTTTCTTTCAAGTTTCTAATTATATCATCATTTCTAACCATTTTTTCCATGAAACTTTGTGACAACTCTCCCTGAATTCTCACGTTATCTTCTCTCTCAGTTTTAAGCGTTTCTTCTAATTCAGAAATTTTCTGTTTTAGTCTCTTTACATCATCCGAGGATCCAACCTGTTGAGAAATTTGCTTCAGAATTGTGTTGATATCTGTACCTTCTGGAAATTTAGCCTGAGCAATCAACTCTAAACTCTTCTTTTCTTGTTGGAAATGGGACTCCATTAACGATCTCTCATCTTTTAATCTCGACTCCAAATCACGGCGAACCGTGGCTTCATTTGCCAATGATTTTTTGAGTTCTCGCACTTCATCTGACAAGGCTTGAACATTTTCTTGCTCAATGGTTAGTGCTCGTCGAGCGCTATCTAATCGACTTTTCAGGTCTTCAATTGAGGCTGCTAAACTGTTATATATCCCAACATAAGAATTTATGTAATCCCTGATAAGCGGATGTAAAATTTCCCAATACTCATCAATTAAAGCCTCAAGTTCCTTATGTTCAACAGTTACACTGCCTTCTTTGTAAATTGCACGCTTTAAGGACTCAATATTAGTGTAAGGCTCATGTTCAGGGTAGAAATCAAATAACGATTTATTCTTTTTAGAGCGAAACATTACAAACTGAATTGTGTTTAATAACATTAAAGGTTTTTGTAAATAGGTGTTAATTTTCTATTATTTCTCTCTCAGTTCTGAAAAATGACAATAACTACAGAAATAATGAAAACCTTTGCTTTAATAGAACTTCTTTTTAAGGTATAAATCTATATATTATTTGAAGGAAACTAATGGAAGATAAAAATCAAGAATCATTATTAGATATAGATTTCCACGATACCAGTGAGATTGGTGTTCCTCCCAAGCTAGTTGATCAAGTAATCGGACAGGATAAAGCAGTCAGAATAATAAAAAAAGCCGCTTTACAATCTCGTCATGTTTTACTCATTGGAGACCCAGGAACAGGAAAATCACTCCTAGGTGCAGCAGCTGCAGAATTATTACCTAAAGACACCCTTGAGGATATTCTAGTCGTTCCAAACCCAAGCAATGCAAATAACCCTAAGATAGTTACTCTTCCATCCGGAATTGGAAGACAACGAGTGGAGGAAGGTCAAGAGAAAGCTCGAAAACGAGATAGCACTCGCACATTGACCTTGTTTCTTGTTGCTCTTTCAATCCCTCTTATCTTTGGATTTGCAACAGGTTGGAGAGACGCAACAGTAATTTTATTCTCTATTATAGCAGCTTTGCTAATTTTTCTTGTATTTGGAGGAATGTTAAGAGGAAGGAGTGAAATCCTGGTACCAAAGTTACTAGTTGACACAGAATCAATGACCACTGCCCCATTTATTGATGCAACTGGAGCTCACAGTGGAGCATTATTGGGGGATGTTAGACATGACCCATTTCAATCTGGAGGCTTAGGAACGCCCCCACATGAGCGTGTGGAAGTTGGTCTGATTCATAAGGCCAACAAAGGTATACTTTACATTGATGAAGTTGGCACTTTGAATATTCGAACCCAACAAAAATTACTTACTGCTCTGCAGGAGAAAAAGTTTCAAATTACAGGTCAAAGTGAACTGTCTTCTGGAGCTATGGTTAGAACTGACCCCGTGCCATGTAACTTCATATTGATAGCAGCAGGAAATCAAGAGACTATCAGAAATCTTCATCCTGCACTTAGATCAAGAATTCGAGGGCAAGGATATGAAATAGTGATGGAAATCACGATGGAAGACTCAATGGCTAACAGACGAAAACTTGCTAGATTTGTGTCTCAGGAAGTAGCAAAAGATCACAAAATCCCTCATTTCACTAAAAAGGCAGTTGAAGAAATTATATATGAGGCTCAAAGAAGAAGTGGAAGACCAAATTCATTGACACTGCTCCTTAGAGATTTGGGTGGACTAATTAGAACAGCAGGTGACCTAGCTATAGAGAGAAACAAAGTGTTGGTTACTGAAGTAGAAGTAATAGATGCAAAGAAGTTAGCGTTGACATTGGAAGGACAAATGAGTCTTCAAACACTTCAAATTAGGCAAGATTACAATTTAATTCAAATTAACCCTGATGGTGAAGTTGGAAGAGTTAATGGACTTGCAGTATACGGGAAATCCTCCGGAACTGTCACTCCTATAGAAGCTGCGATTACACCAGCCCTATCACCTGGATCAGGAAAAATTTATGCAACTGGTCAACTTAGGGTAATCGCCAGAGAATCAGTGCAAAACATTTCTGCTTTAATTAAAACATACCTTGGAAAAGATATCTCAAATCATGATATACACATACAATTTGTTGGTACCTATGGGGTTGACGGAGATTCTGCGTCGATTACTATAGCAACAGCAATTGTTTCTGCAATAGAAAATGCACCTGTTAGACAAGACACTGCCATGACTGGGTCACTTAGTGTTAGAGGAAAAGTTCTTCCTATCGGAGGTGCCACATACAAAGCAGAAGCTGCTGCGAGAATTGGAATTTCTAGAGTAATCGTTCCAAAACTCAATTTAAAAGACTTAAAACTTGATGCAGAATATCAGGGGAAAATCAAAATTATCCCAGTAGAAACCTTCTCTGACGTATTAAAAGAGGCTTTGGTTCCAGAGTTCGAATATATTGCGGAAAAATTCACCCAGTCTTTTGATAGAAAGAATCATGAGATAATCGAAGAAGATTTATTTGTAGTTACCAAAAAAGATCATAATAAAGGTGGAATCCCGTTTTAGAAAAATGAGCCTGATTGGTTATTACTACGAAACATTCGTACTATCTGGAATAGTTATTGATGATGAAGAAGTTGAATTTGAGGACTTAGATGTGAGAACTTACTTTACCTCTTCTGAATTGGTAAAGATCCAACCCAACAGGGATCCAGTGCTAGAGTTAGATTATTTAGGACTCAGTGATGATGTGGAATTCTTATTTACCTTTAAATCATCTTGGGAGGATAGAAGCAGTGACATTCAAGACTATCTTGATCAGGTACAGGAGGAGATTGAGAATCAATTACCAGTACAAATTACGGATGCAGAATGGGTTCGAAGAGTCCCAATATAATTTACTTGTAAATCAATTAGATCCGGTATGATAAATTTATTCAATTGATTTGTATCTTTCTTATAATAAGGTTTTAGCCTCTTCAATTCCTTTTTTAACTGAGGTAAGTGAAACATTTAAGGCAGCTTTTTCCTTCTCACTCATTGGGACTTCGAGTATTTCTTCGACACCATTTTTACCCAAGATTGCAGGAACACCTGCATAAATGTCACTGAATCCATATTGACCAGTTAGATAAGAAACCGCAGGCAAAACCCTTCTTTGATTCCTGAGAACTGATTTAACCATCTCACCTGCTGCAATACCCGGAGCATAATATCCGGAATAGCCCAATATGTTAACTATCTCACCTCCACCCTTTCGAGTTCTTTCAACTATACTTGCCAGCTTTTCTTCAGAGACGAAATGGCTGATTGGTACACCATTAACAGTAGTGGAGCTGGTTAAGGGAACCATTGCATCACCATGTCCACCGAGAACCATGGCTGAGATATCTTTAGCAGATACTTTAGCCTCCATTGACAAAAACGTTCGATACCTAGCGGTGTCCAGAACACCTGCCATACCAAAAACTCTTTCTGGATTAAAGCCACTGATCTTCATTGCACTGTATGTCATTACATCAACAGGGTTCGCAATGTAGAGTATCATAGCATCTGGAGCGTATTCCTTGATGTTACCTACAACAGATTTACAAATGTTTAGATTTACTTTAAGTAAATCCATTCTATCCATGCCTGGCTTACGAGGAGACCCAGCAGGAACAACAACCATATCTGCACCTTCGATAATTGAGGGATCAGTTGATCCACTTAATTTTGTATCTGAATACAAGACTGGTGTTGCTTCATACATGTCTAATGCCTTACCCTCAGCAACTCCTTTAATGATATCATGTAGTACGATTTCATTTGCAACTTCAGATTGTACTAAGCCGAAAGCAACTAACTCTCCAACTTTTCCAGCGCCTATTACTGCAACTTTGGTCATAATTTATACACCGAAGGAATATTAATCCAATTATTCTTAAGCTATTACGAACTGACCATATTTTTTTGATTAAATACGAACAAAAGTTTGTGTTACTTCAAAAATTGGTGATTTTGTCCATCCTTACTTTTCTAATTTCCATTAACCACTTGAATATTAATTCTCACTCAAATTGTTTTGAATTGCTTTATTAATGTGGAATATCAAAGGAATTGAGAATGTATAGGGATAAAGTCATTTCAACGATGATGTTCTTAATTTGCTTAACCTTCCTGTTGAATCCGAGTTTTGCACTCACCAGACAAGATGGTGTGGATAGGTTTTTACAGGATACGAGGACCTCTATCTCTGGATACTCTCCCACAATATCAGGTGAAATCACAATAAAAGCAACTACAGAGGCATTGGAGATATCAACATTGCTAGGATTACCTGTGAATAACACCTTAGGTATTCTTCTACATTACCAAGACTCTCAAAATTCAGATGGAGGATTTCACAATCAAACATCAAAAAGCTCAAATTGGCAGGTTACATATTATGCAGCTTTAGGTTTACAGTATCTTGGACTAAATTCAACCAGAATAAGCAATTGGGGAATATTCGAATACACAAACTCTACTGCTACATCTCTACTCTACAACAATGTTACCGTGGGAAACAGCTCAAAGCTTGAGATAAAACCCTTATCTACCTCCATAATGAAAAGTTGGTACGAATATATTAAGATGAATATTCTACTTGGAAGACTTCCTACAATTCCTTTTCAAGAGCTATCAAACTCTTTGAAAGCACTCCAGTACAAAAATGGTTCTTACTTAAATTTTCAGACGGCTATTTGGAGCAATCTAGTACTTAACTCCTTAAATGTAAAGCCTCGAGACGCATTAGCTGTTGGCGAGTATATTCGAGCATTTCAAAATTCAACAACAGGAGGGTTTTCAAACAAAATTAATGGTTCTGAAACTCTACAATCTAGCTATCTTGCACTCTTAGCCTTGAGTTCACTAAACCAATTAAAGTCTCTAGATCACAAAAAGGAGTTAACAACATTTATTATAAACCTCCAAGAACCTAGGTCTGGATTTAAAGATACAACCAGTCAAAAAGTAAACATGGAAGATACATGGTACGCAATCCAATCTTTACTGTTATTAAATAAACTAACTGAACTAAGTGCGCCAGAGGTATTACTAACTCAGGGATTTGTTCCCTATCAGATACTTGGAATTTCAGGAATCTTCATAATTCCAATATTTAAAAAAATAAGAAAAATTAAATCTTCAAATTACCTTTAATCCTTTTAGCCCATAATAAATGATAAAGATAACGAGAAGCAATCCTCCTAGCTTTATGAATGACTCACTTCGGTGAATGTCTTCGACTTGCTTATCATCACTTAACATTTTATTGGTTGGATCCTCAGATACGTTCTTAGATGGTTCTTCCATATATTAGTGCTGAGTCTTATGTATATAGTTTTTATTGTATAATATGGTAGAAAAAACAAGATTTTTTCAAAAAAGAACATATTCTTTGTAAATTATATTAATCATTTTAAAAAGATGTATGACCATATATTTATGCAAAAAATCAAGGTAGAAAACCCAGTAGTTGAACTTGATGGAGACGAGATGACTCGAATTATTTGGGCCTGGATAAAAGAAAGATTAATTTTACCCTATTTAGATATAGACCTCAAATATTATGACCTTGGAATTGAACACAGAGACGAAACAAATGATCTTGTGACCATTGAAGCTGCTGAAGCAATCAGAAAGTACAATGTCGGTGTTAAATGTGCTACAATAACTCCAGATGAAGCTAGAGTAGAAGAATTTAACCTTAAAAAAATGTGGAAGAGCCCCAATGGAACAATTCGAAACATTCTCGGAGGAACTATTTTTAGAGCCCCAATTGTTGTTTCAAATATCCCTAGGTTGGTTCCAGCTTGGAAGAAACCCATTATTATGGGTAGACATGCACATGCTGATCAATATAAAGCAACCGATATTTTGATAAAAGAAAAGGGAACTCTGAAGTTGGTCTTCCAGAACGAAAAAGGTGAAACAAAAGAATGGGAAGTGGCAGAATATCCAGCGCATGGTGGTGTTGCTATGGGAATGTTCAACTTTGATGACAGCATTCGAGACTTTGCAAGGGCAAGTATGCAAGTAGCATTAGAGGAAAATTATCCCCTATATTTATCCACGAAAAATACCATTTTGAAGGTGTATGATGGGCGCTTTAAAGACCTGTTTCAGGAAATTTATGAAACAGAATTCAAAGACAAGTTTGATGCCAAGGGCCTAACTTATGAACACAGATTGATTGATGATATGGTAGCTCAAGTTCTGAAATGGGATGGTGGATTTGTTTGGGCATTAAAGAACTATGATGGTGATGTTCAATCTGACACTGTTGCACAAGGCTTTGGTTCTCTTGGGTTGATGACCTCAAAACTGGTATGTCCGGATGGAAAAACAGTTGAGGCTGAGGCTGCACACGGTACAGTAACACGTCATTACAGGCAATACCTGAAGGGAGAGGAAACCTCCACAAACCCAATTGCGTCTATTTTTGCCTGGACCATCGGGTTGGAGCACCGTGGTAAATTAGATAACAATGAGAAATTAATTCAGTTTGCTCGTACACTTGAAGAAGTTTGTGTAAAGGCAATTGAAGATGGTGCAATGACCAAAGATCTGGCAAGATCAGTTTATGATACTCTGAACCCACCAAGAGATAAATGGATGACGACTGAGGAGTTCATGGACAAATTAGACTCTGAACTTAAGAAAGCTGTAAATGAGAAGAATCTTCTTGAATAAGATGCATAAATATTAAGAAAACTGAAGTTAGATTCACCCCTCTTTAGAGGATATTTTATACAATATGTTCTGAATTTTAAGTAATGACATACGAAGTTGAGATAAAACTTCCTCTCCCAGATGACACTAATATTATAAGTAAACTTGAAAAATTGGGATTTCAGCTTGAGGGAAAAAAACATCAGATAGATGATTATTACAACAGCCCTAAAGTTAATTTTGCTCAGTCTGATGAGGCACTTCGTTTGCGCCATGATATTATTTCTTCTAAGACATTTATCACATACAAAGGTCCGAAATTAAAGGGAGACGCTAAAATTCGTGTTGAGGAGGAAACTGAAATCTCAAATGCAAATACCATGGGGAAAATATTAGAGCATCTGGGATTTCCCAAAGTTGATACGGTTGAAAAAGAAAGAACAATTTTGGTGAAGGAAAATTTCACAATCTCATTGGACAGGGTAAAATATTTGGGAGATTTCATTGAACTTGAAGCTATCACTGATGAAGAGAGCAAAATTAATGAGTCAATTAATTCATTAAAATTAATTATTTCCGCCCTAGATCTTGATATCACAACTCAAATAAAAACAAGTTATCTTGAACTATTATTAGAACGTTAGAAACCTAGATAATTTTAAAAGTTTGAACAAAAGGATACCAACAGAGATCAAAATAAAGAATCTCGAAAGATAAATCATCGGTCTGAAGTTTTCACCCAAGGGTATAACAGGTAGTCTGTTTATCTGCTTTGAAATTTTTTCCAAAACAAGAAAGGTAACCAAAACAAGAAAAGTAAGAATAAGGATTACTGAATTTTCTGTAGAGTATAACTGTAGTGAAAATACAATCACGGATAACAAAAACATTGCTCCATAAACTATTTTAAGTTTAAACAACCTACTTTCTCTCTCTTCTTCCAACCTTTTTGTAAAGCTGATCAAACCATCAGGAGTTTTATTTTGTAGGGTCCAAGCAAAATAACCCAGCTTTGGATCAATGTTGAATTGTAAGGAATGTCTGAGAAGCAAGATTTTAGTTTCTGAACTTGGATTTTGAGAATATTCCATAAACGTGTGATGAAGAATGAAATCTGGGTCTATATCTGGAATATCATCATGTTTAAGACTTAATCCACTTTGATGATGACCCAAAGTTACATCCTTATGGAGCTCATATCTGTCTTTTGATAGTTTATTCTGCCTTGGATCGATCTGAGAAACACGATTAGATGCAGATTTACTCGTTGAATTAG
Organism: Candidatus Heimdallarchaeota archaeon; assembly: GCA_030149205.1. GTDB lineage: Archaea > Asgardarchaeota > Heimdallarchaeia > Heimdallarchaeales > Kariarchaeaceae > WAKA01. The sequence goes on from JASBSB010000001.1 coordinate 278,701, forward strand.
AATTAATTATTTGTTTAAAGATATCTTTTGAGTTTTTATTTTGAAGAATCTGAGTTACATCAACATCCCGAAATGAATTTAATTTCACATCGTCAACTCTGTTTAAACTGTTAATGGTTAATTTTCCGTCCTCAGAAATAGATGCAAGAAATTCTTCGTTCGATGACATCACATTGTTGTATGAAACATAATTTATCAGGGGATGTTTGGATAAGATATCATAGTACCTTTTAGAAAAATTACAAGAAATGATTTCATTCTCTGGAGACAGAATTATCAGATGTTCAGTATCCACGAAATTTAACGATGCAGTTCTAAATTTTTTTTCTATGTCAAAATGACTTAACCTAGAATAAAATTTAGGAGACCAAACCGAAAGATATCCAACCTCAGATAGTATCGCTATTTCACCTGAATTTGATAATGTCGAAGCAACAATTGGCTCATTCACTGGAATCCCACCTAACCTCTCCCCAGTTCTCTCATTTAAACAAACAGCAAAATCTGAGGCAACTGCGTAAATATACGTATAATCGTGACTATACGCAATTGAGAGAATGGAACTATTAACTGGGACTTCCTCACCATACTCATTTTTCCTCTTCTCATTGTATTCCCATACTTTTTCTAAACTTGGAAGCCTCAGTTTTAAAACCAGACCAGTTGAGGTACCTACCACCAGCTCGTTAAGGATTGGATGAACTTTAACAGAGGTGAATTCAAGACTTTCAAGCATGTTATTCACAGGATGATTCTTCTGCAAAGCCTATCTTTAAGGATTTATTTTATCGGAAAGGTCTTTTTGTCTCTTTCAGATGATGACCCATGCTATATTTGAACAGAAGCCTGCCCATCAGCTCTCGGGTCAGAACCTGCAGTAAGTATATCAGAGTCTGGGAAATAATTAATTATTTGACCTCGTCCAAAGATAGATCGACCATATCCATCCATTGGTCTTACTGGATGCCCATAAGAAGCTATTTGACTCATCAAACTTACGTTCATCGAACTTTCAAGTGCAACCACACCATTTTGTGTACCATCCATTATGCAGAATCTATAGTGATCCAAGGCTTCCTGAGGGTTCATCTTAAAATCAATCATATTTACTAACACCTGAGTGTGACCTTGAGGTTGCATGAATCCTCCCATAACACCAAATGATGAAAATAATTCTTTGTTTGATGTAGCCATCCCTGGAATGATTGTGTGATAAGGTCGCTTGTTTGGCGCCAGATGGTTGGGGTGTGTTGGATCCATACTAAAGTTATGCCCCCTATTTTGGAGGGTAAAACCTGTACCTTTAGGAACCAGCCCTGTACCAAAACCCATGTAATTTGAGTTGATAAATGAACATGCATTCCTATCTTCATCAACAACAGAGAAATAAACAGTATCTGAGCTGGTGAAAGGAGACCCTTTTTCAATGTTCATTGTAGCTCTGTTTAAGTCAATCATTTCTCTTCTACTCGATGCGTATTTCTTTGATAACATTTTTTCAATTGGAACATCTTGTTTGCTTGGATCAGCGACATACCAACGTGTATCCGCAAATGCCAATCTCATTGCTTCAATAAGTATATGATAATATTTAGACTCAGATTCCCTGTAGAGAGATTCCAAATCAAATTCTTCTAAAATATTCAATGCCATTAAAGCAGTTATGCCCTGTCCATTTGGTGGAATCTCATACACCTCTACTCCTTTATAATTTGTTGAGATTGGTTTGTCAAAAGTCGAATGGTGAGCTTTAAGGTCATCTAGATTCAGTACTCCACCTCTGGAACTGATAAGTGAGACTATGGCATCCGCGATTTTACCTTCGTAGAATCCTGTCTTACCCTCCTCTGTAAGTACCTTAAAGGTGTTAGCCAGAGTTTTATTTCTCATTCTTTGTCCAGGCTTAGGTGCGTGACCGTTTAATAACATCTCAGCTCCATTTGGGCCACTTAGTAGAAGTTTCTCACTTCGACTCCAGTAATAAGAGGTTATTGGTGATACGGAAAATCCACTTTCAGCCAATGTAATGGCTGGTTTAAGTATCTCCTTCATATCAAGTGTACCCCATCTATCTACACTATCCACCCAACCAGCAGCCGCACCAGGAACAGTTATTGTATGAATGCTATGCGGATCAAGCTTTGTAATCCCGTTGTCTCTCAGGTAATCCAATGATAAATCACTTGGTGCTCTACCACTACCATTTAATCCTTCAACCACTTTTCTTTTGGAATCGTAGTAGAGGACGAAGCAATCACCCCCGATTCCAGTGGATGTAGGTTCGACCACATTTAAAACAGCTGCCGTCGCAACGGCTGCATCAACAGCATTTCCTCCCTTTTCTAATATACTTAAGCCAGCTGCTGTAGCCAACGGTTGAGAACTGGCAACTATACCCTTAGTAGAAAAGACAGGGGACCTTCTAGATTTGAACTCCATAACCATGCATTCACAAAGGAGCATTAATTTGTGTTGGTTGAGGAAATAAACTAAACCATTGTTTCATTTCGACTAACATTTGAGAGAAAGTGTTTAATTCATGGGAAACTAATTACTTTTGTAATGAGTTCTTCTGAAATAAGGTCATTATTGAGACAACTGGACAAAGAATACCAGAACGACCCAGAAATTACAATTGCAAAAACAATTGAAAATATCAGGAATTATGACAAAGAACAAGATTTTGATGGATCCTTCCAGTTGGCAATGAAACTGGGAGAATGGTATGAACAACTTGATAATGTGGAGAGAGCAAACTCAGCAAAAGCACTTGCACTGGTTCGAGCATCATTTCTGAATGATCCGCTTAAAGTGAAAATGATCGAAAAAAATCTCGATCTCACTAGCATGAAAATTAGATTTGCACATTCAATAAACATGGGAAAGGGAGACACTGGTAGAAAGCACTACTACTTAGTAAATTTAGAACTCCAAACTCTGTGGGGAGACTTTATAAAAGTTAATCCGATCCCTTTGATTGATTTTAACGATGAAAATGAGGTTCAAGAAATTTTGGAAGATTATTTCCCATATGGTGTGTATCATGTCCATATGATAGAAAGAAATACAAATCAACAACGAAGGGTTGACATACCTGTTGGTAAGTTTGAGACATTAGAGATTGTGGAAACGGTTTTCAACCTCGAAAGTTAATGTTCCTCAGTTAGTTAATATCTATGGAAAATCCGATAAAGCTTTTAATAAAATTGCGACAAAATAAAACCTGATGAATCAAGATAATTTTTTGAGCAATTTGCGGTTAAATATCTTAGAGCTCTTCCAACCTAGCGCTGCAAGATTAAACAGAAAATCCTTTAGTCTCCCCGATATTAGCGCTAAATTGAAAGCCATATATATTTTAAGCTCAACCCAAATTAGCTTGAAAACAATCAAAACTCAACTTGGTGTATTAGAGGAGAAAGATTTGATCAAACATTTTGAAATGGATGGTGTTCTAATGTGGGGGATGACTGATGAAGGAGAAAAAGTCCTCAAGGAAATTCATGAGGGTACTAAAGAAGGAATTTGAAAAGATAAAAGAATATTTCATTCAATTTGATAAATAAATATGCAGAACTATTAAATTCTATTAGTCAAAGCTTAATTTACATGAGCTTTGGAGAAAAAACTCCGGGGAAGTTGATATGGGGTACTTCTAATTATCGTATTCAGCTTCATTTAGATGAATTGATATTTAGCAATGAATCATCTGGTAAACTCTCACTTTATGAGAGAAGATGGATAAAAGGAGAAGAAGAGTTTACCTCATTGGAAGAGTTAGTTTCTGGGCTTAGAGCGATGTGGGAAGCCTCGTTAAGGCAGGGTGTAATACAAGATGCTAGGTTAGCAAGATGGCTTGAGGAGTACCTTGCTGAATTAGGTGTTAAAGTAAATTATCTAAATGTGCTTGCTGCGATCAAAGGAGATTCAGCTGGAAAGTTCAAACACGTCACCCCTCAGGAGATTTTAAATACATTAGGAACTGAAAAGAAGTTAGAGAAGGAAGAGATTGAACAAATCCTCCCAGTTTCTCCGGAAATAACCTCAACTGGGGTTAAAATGGATGTTGAGAGTGAAAAAGTCTCACCAGTAAAGGACGAAGTCTTTGCTACTTTAACTGAGAAACATAGAACCGAACGACCTGAAACCATAAAAAGCATGATCAAGTTTGTTGGGAATGATGGTTCTGATAAACAAATTAACCAAGAAGGAACGCTTGCTTATAAACTCTCAAGCGATAAGATCAAGTATATTTCTAAATTTATAAATAACACAGGAGAACCCATGAAGGAATTGGTTCTAGAAGATTCTCTCCCCTTTGATTTAGCACTGGTTCAAACTTCCTCAACCTCAAACGCAACCAAAAATGATCAAAGGAAAGATAAAGAGGCCTTAAACGTTTCATGGAGAATTGAAGAACTTAAACCTGGAGAAAGTGTAGAAATAACCTACCATTTACAATTACGACTCAGAAGGATGATCATTGCCAAACTGAAAGATACGATTATAGTTCTTCAGACCTTTGATAATATAATCACACAAGATGGAGAACCTTCAGTTCTTACGGAATTTACAAATAACTTTGATTCAGATTTAGAGGACTTAACAATAGTAGACCAACTTCCAAAGAACTATTCAATTGAAAGTTCAAATCCTGAGTTAAAGCCGCCTCTTGGTCTCCTTAACACAACAGAGGAATTTCAAGAGGTTACTTGGACTTTTACAGACCTGAAACCAGGAGGTAAATTGGAAATAAAATATTTTCTGAGAGAAAAAAATTTTGTTGAAAGAGAAATCAGTCAAGTCAAGTTAGACGAAGATGTGTCAATTGATATTGTGAAGCTGGTTAAAAAATTGAAATATCAATCTGGAATTGGTATAATTATAGGGGTTCGAACATCGCATGCAATTGAGGATCAAATCAGATTAAAACTAAAATTCCCTATGAGTGTCTCTGTTCAACTAATTGATCAGACAAATGGCGACCTAGTACTTGAAGATGGTGAAAACTGTAAAATTGTAGGTTGGGAATTGGATGTAAATTCACGACGTGATAACTTTGCTTTCATTAGGGTAAAGAGCGAAACTTCTCTTGAAGAAAGTGGAATATCTTGTGAAGTCCACGGAAAAACATATGATAAACATACGTTAATCCAAACACAGGTTAAGGAGGAGGGACTTGTATTACCTGTGGAGTATCAAAAAAGTGTTGATGTGAAAGCATAATCTCTTCTGCTACAAAATAACTAGGCTTATATTCAATAATACTAATATTATAATTAGAAACAATGGTTAAAGGTTCTAGTGTTGACAAGAATGAGGGTAAATCTGACCTCATCCCAGAGAAAAAATCTGTTGCCTTCATACATATCAGGGTTGACCCTGAATTCAAAAGAGACCTCCTTGAAAAGGTTGAGGAAGAAGATACAAATCTTACGGCTTATGTGGTAAACACTCTTTCTGCTGACATTTATAAAAAGGAGATAGAAGAAGAGGATGAGGAGGATCTATTGAGAGAAGATATACTTGGAGCACTGGAGAACCTAGAAAGAAGAGTAGAAATTCGACTTTCCACACTTCAAGATACTTTTAATTCATTGATAGGTAAATTAATTGCACTTGACACCAGAAAATCTTCCACTAGAAGAGGAAAAAGTAGAAAACAACAGGCATTTGTTGAGGAAGACGATGAACTCTCAGATGTATTGGATAAGGATGAGGTCCTCAAGATAAGACCAGAAGAGATGGTTTACTCAAGGGTAAAACGTTTTGTAGAAACTAAGGGTGTGGCTGAGGTTCCTGATTTTCAAGAAATTATTTTGCACTTAGAAACAGATGCACAGATAAAGGAGTTTTTCCAACGACAAGAAGAGACTTTCCCCGGTTGGAAAGAGTCAATGGTTACAGATGCAATTGAAGAGGCTATTGAAGAACTGGGTATTTCTCTTAAAGGAAGAGGTGGTGGAGCATAGCTAGACGACCATTTGTGAGGCGAAAATCTAATGAAAAGCGAAATCAAGAGGCAATAGACCTTTTTAATCTGTTCAATCGGCTTCAACCAGTTACCAGGAACAAGTATTTAACTGTGATTCATTCTTTTGGAGAGTTTTTAATGGTTCATAAAAAATCATTTTGGGATGTTGCTCCATTAGACGTAAAAAAGTTCTTATTGGAAGGAGGTACACCACAATCTAAAAGCATCCTAAAAACCTTCTATAGAGTGCTCATAGACACAGGAGAATTTCAGGGTGATAACCCTATAACTCTTCTAAATGAGATCGAAGAACAGGAGAAGGAGGCGGGAATTGAGATTGAAGCTCCAAAAACATCGGCAGAAACTGTTTTGGAAACATTAAGAGATGAGAATCTAAGTTTTAGTGAAGAGTTTGTCCCTGCAGAAAACCGGGTGGTGGAAAAGAAAAAGCCCCCAAAACCAATTATGACACTTACTGACCTAGAACATTTACTTAAAAGAACTCATCATATAAGGGAAAGAGCAATTCTAGAAATTTTATTTGCCACAGGTGCAAAACTCAAAGAGATAATAGAGTTAAACGTCTCAGATATTGATTTGGAGGGTAAAAAAATAATGTTTTTTGAAACTGATACTCAGATCTCAAGAGTTATTGCGATGCCAAAACGAGCTTTACCATTCTTAAGACTATACGAACGATGGCGCTTAAGGCAACTTTCACCATCAAACGCTTATTTTATTACCAAAAAGACAAAGGAGAGAATGAGACCCACAACAGTTTCCTCATGGCTAGCTAGACTTCAACGAGATAAAGAACCTGGTCAGAGATGGACGATTGGGGATTTTCGAAAACGGGCAATTCTTCAACATTATTGGTTGACAAAGGATTTAGCTGCAGTCAGTAGATTTGCAGGATATAAAAGACCGGAGGCAGGGTTACGCGTTGTTAATCAAATTCTTGAAGATAGAGGTATAGAAAATCTAAAAGATTTGACTGAACTACCAGAATTTGATGAACTTCAACGAGACAAGAAAAAATTGACACCAAGACTCAATGATCAATCAACTACAATCACCATAAGTTTAGATCCTGATGAGCTGGAAATGATTCGAAAATCTGGTTTAACACCAACTCAAGCAGTTAAAACTGTCTTTTCACTTAAAGACCTATACTCTTCAGTTGCTCCTGCTGCCGCAGCAGCTCCGGTAGCAAGCTCACCTCTTGCCAAGGCCATGTCCGTAAGTGCTGCACCTCCACCATCCAGACCCAGTGGGGGAAGTTCTGGCCCTAGATCAGAAGGGAAGTCAACGTTTGTTCCTGGGCCTGTTGGCGGTGGACCACCTTCGGGACCATCTTCAGGAGGCGGAGGTGGTTTAGGATTCTTAAGTGAGCTCAAATCTAAACTGCAGGAAAGAAATAAAGCAAAGCAAGAAGGAAAAATACCCTCTGAAATAACAATTGGACCTCAAGATCACTTTGCCAATGTTCAGATTTTAGACTCAAAATCGAAGGATGATTCCGATTCTAAATCTGAAGAAGAAGATGAGAAAGAACAAAAGGAAGACTAATTGATTATAAAGTTTTTTTATTTGAGAAAAACCTGAATCTTACGAACTCATTTAACATTTTACGAAATTTTTTTTGATTATTTTGAGAAATCTAAGAAAGAGTTGAGTCAAAACGTTTTTATTAAGCAAAGTTATAATTAACATGTAAACTATGCAAATGTACGAAGATTGGAATAAAAATGATGATCGAGGAAATGTACTGAGCCAGAATGAAGCCAGAGTTCTGCATTCATTAATTAAGTGGCCAGACTTAACAGATCAAGCAGTTCATTCCCAAATAGGAATGAAAAAATCAACTTTCTCCTCAATTAAAACACGACTAAAAGAGAATGGGTTCTACAAGCGATATTATGTCCCTAATTTTCCTAAAATTGGTCTTGAGCTATTGGTATCAATGCATGGAAACCTTAACAGGTTTACAACACTAGAGGAGAGAATGAGAGTTGCAAAAGACCTTTTGGAAAGTTTCGTTGAGGATTTTCACATCGCGTCGGAATCAAATAAAGCTTTTAATCTGTCTGCAAGTCAAAATCTGACAGAATATTCAAAAAACCAAGAAAAATTCATTCAGTTATACTCAGACAATAAATTTCTAGATAAAAATGGAATGAAAGTTGTCTATTTCCCCTTTGAAATAAGCAGAATTAGAGCATTTATGGATTATGAGAGTTTGGTTGCGAAAACCTTTGGATTTGCCTCTGATCCATATGACAAAAGAAAGACAATCCCCTCAGGAAAAGTCAAGCCAACTAAATTAACTAAGGCGGAAAAGAAAGTACTTGCTGGATTAGTACAGTTTCCAGAAGAATCTGACACTTTAATTGCTGAGCAAGTTGGTGTTTCAAGAAATACAGTTGCTAATGCAAAAAGAAAATTTTTAAATCAGAATATTTGTTTTCCTAGGGCTGTTCCAGACCTACAGAAGCTTGGTATGAAGATATTAGTTTTCTCTTACAGAAAATTTAACCCACGAACTACAATGAAACAAAGAGAAGAGGCTGCAGAGATGGTAAGAAACCTTTTATCTCCATTTTTCTATGTATCCAAAAACTTGGATGGATTCTTAATTTCCGCACATAGATCATTTGAGGAGTACAACACTGCGCATGATGAAATTATGAGATATTATCTTAAACATGATTACATTATCGATGAGCCAGTTTCATACACAATGACCATAAACAACATTCACTTCATTAAGGAATATGAATTTTTACCTTTAACCTTGAAAACGCTTGGATTTACAAAAGCACTCAATCAAAGTTAAGTTATCCTAATTCACCCCATAATCTAAATTTATTGCCCCTGTCGTTTGAACCATGATTCTAACTTTGAATGAGATATCCGAATAATCGTTGGTCTACCATGAGCACATGTCCAAGGAGAATTGCACTTAAGCAAATTTGAAAGAATTTCAGCAACTTTTCGTTCACTTACAGGGTATCCAGACCTAACTGCTCCATGACAAGCCAATCGAGATACAACACGATATTCAATTGCATTAAACTTGGAAGAGATCTCAATATTCGTGTCTGCAGTTAGAAAATCGTTAATCAATTTATGAAGACTATCTTTGTCAAGTCTTTGGTCATAATACACAGGAACTCCATGTATCAATATTGTTGAGGTTAAGTGCTGAATACTGTATTGAAATCCAAACTTTTGAAACGTGTCCTGAAGTTCAACTAAAAGATCTAGTTCTCCTGAATTGATTGATACGGAAACTGGTTTAAGGAAGGTCTGTGACATTACTAGACTTTCTCGATGTTCTTGATATCTCTCAAATTTGACTCTCTCATCTGATGCATGAACATCCATCAACCAAAGTTCAGAGTCTTTTTCAATTAATGCGAATTTATTAAAAATATGTCCTAAAACTCTAAAACCTCCTTGAACAAAAACCGCCCTTGTGTGGTTGACCGAATTATTTTGAGGTGTTATCTCCTCCAAAGAAGTTTGTACAAATGATTCTCCTGGAATAACCTCTTTTGTAGAAATTAAAGGTTCATAACCTTCTTGTAAATCTATTTCTGCATTAGAAACATTTGGAGCTTTCTTATGAGGTAACTGCTGTATTTCAGATTTTTCTACCAAGGTTTCTTGAACCAATGTAGAGATTTCGTGAAAAATTGGGTCATCCTCCCTAAATCTTACCTCCAGTTTCTGTGGATGTATATTATAGTCAACAAGATTGTAATCTCCCTTCAATGATAAGATTATTACAGGGTAATTGCTTTTCAATAATTGGGACCCATAAGCTCGTTCGATTTGAGTTACCAATTCTGTATTCCTAATCAATCTACCGTTTATACTTAGATACTGAAATTTTCGGTCTTTTCTTACAAGAATGGGTTTAGAGATATACCCTGTTATTTTCCAATATCCTACATTGCCTCTGATTGGTACTAATCCTGAGGTGATTTCTGGACCAAAAACATCAAACAATACTGCTAAAAGCTCTTTTCTGGTTGGACTCTCCAATACGCTTGACACTGTATTCCCCTTCCTTTCACCTACTGTGAAATGAATATCTGGGTAGGTTAAACAGAAATGTGTCATCACAGTTAAGATGTGTCTCTTCTCTGTAGCAACTGATTTTAAAAATTTTCTCCTAGCAGGATAGTTATGAAATAATCCACTTATCTCAATTCTGGTTCCTTTGCTCATTCTTACCTGGTTTTGAGAGATAATTCGCAGATTTTCCATTATGAGCTCACTGCCAAATTCTTCTGACTCAACCTTTGATCGTATTTTGACACGAGAAACACTTCCAATCGATGAAAGTGCTTCTCCTCTAAACCCTAGGGTTGAAACATTATGAATATTATCTTGAGTAATTTTACTTGATGTATGAAGTTCAAATGCAAGTTTTAATTCTCCTGGCTGTATTCCTTCACCATTATCCTCAACAATCATCCTGTCAATGCCACCATTCTCCAGAATAACCGCAATTTTTGAAGCATGGGCATCAATGGAATTTTCAACCAACTCTTTTACCGCATCGGCTGGACGAGTAATTACCTCACCAGCTGCGATTTGCCTTATTATTTCTTCTGGAATTAGATGGATCTTATTTGCCATTGGGGGTTTCACCTAAGAGTGACTTCAGGTCATTTAATATTTCTAACGCTTTTAATGGTGTGATATTGTCAAGGGAAAGGTGAGATAGAGTTGCTAATATTTCGAGTTCTTCTGGTGACCTGAGTAATACATCCTTTTTATGTTTGGAAACTCTTTTCTTTTCAACTAAGGGTCGGCCTAGGCTTGATCCACCAAAAAAATCGACCAGGGATCCTTGTTTTTCCTGTTCTTCAGACACTCGTATGACCTGAGATGCAAATGATTCTGATTTTTCTGTTGGAATAACAGAGACTGATTGATTCTCCATTTGGTGCAAAAGAAATCTTGCACGAAGAATGATCTCTTTAGGTATTCCTGCTAGTTTTGCTACTTCTACCCCAAAACTCTTGTCAGAGGAACCCTTAAAGAGAAGATGGTCAAAAATTGGTTTTTCACCATCAAAGTGTATTTGAAAATGAAAGTTCATACATCTATCTAAATACCCTTCCAAATCAGCTAATTGATGATAATGAGTGGCAATCATTGTGAGTGGACGGTTTTGGTGATTGTGGAGAAATTCTGCCAAAGACCATGCGATTGCCAAACCATCATAAGTTGATGTCCCTCGTCCAATTTCGTCTGCAATTATTAGAGATTGTGAGGTACAATTATTCACCATATTAGCAACATCAAGCATCTCAACAAGGAATGTGCTTTGCCCTGCGATTAGGTTATCTGAAGCTCCAATTCGGGTGAAAATTCTGTCAAATATTCCCAGTCGAGCCTTTTTAGCTGGAACAAACATACCAATCTGAGACAATATACTGATCAATGCTAACATCCGGAGCAGTGAGCTCTTTCCACTAAAGTTTGGACCCGTGATAATGAGTAGTGTTTGCGATTTCTTATCCATGAAAATATCATTGGGTACATACCTCCCACCATCCAAAAAGGTCTCGATTATGGGATGCCTTCCCTGTTCAATATAAACTTCAGTCTTATTACTGAGCTCTGGTTTTACATAAGCATTTGTGAGTGAAATATATGAAAAAGTGGATAAAACGTCCAACTCTGATATTATCGATGACAATTCCTGTAGTCTGCTAACATGCTTTGACAAAGAGCTTAGAAGATTATTATAGAGCTCTTCCTCCAATTGGATTATTTCTATCTCAGCGTTTAATATATCATTTTCCCAATCCTTGAGTTCATCAGTAACAAATCTGACGGCATTTACCATTGCCTGTCTCCGGATATAGTTTGATGGAACATTATTTTCGTTCTTCCTTGTGACTTCGATATAGTAACCAAGTTGTCTGTTTTGTTTTATTTTTAAACTTGTAATTCCGGTTTGCTCTATTTGACTTTCCTTGTATCTCTCTATCCATTTTTCCCCTTCACTTAACACTTGAACCAGACTAGCTAATCGATCGTTAATGTTTTGATTAATGACTCTACCCTCTGATGGTGAACTTGCTGGATTATTCACGAGATATTTTTCTATCATCGTTTGAATATCTAAGCAAGTGTCAAACTTTGGCAGATAATTATCAAGACACTTGTAAGTTGTACTATGTGACTCCAGAATTTCTAATAATTCTGGTGTCCGGCTCAAACTCATAGATAGTTGAATCAGCTCTTTGGGTTTAGCGATTCCTAAGGAGATACGTGTAGAAATCCTCTCTATATCTGCCATATGAGTCAATAGATTACGGGTCTTATGTTGAATAATCTCTTCTTTGATAAAAAATTCCACCAATAAGTGTCTAGTCTCAATCTCTTTACTATTTAATAGTGGACTGTGAATCCATTTTCTGAGTCTACGCCCACCCATAGGAGTACAAGTTTTATCCAGCAAACCAACTAGTGTACCATATTCTGTTTTATCTTGATTATTTTCAAACAGCTCCAAACTTTTAATTGCTGTTCTGTTTAAATTCATGTGAACTTCAGGTTTAATCAGCTGAATTTTAGAGATATTAGATAACTCTCTCATCTGAGTCTCTTCAAGGTATCTGAGTAAGGCTCCTGAACTCCCAACTACCTCTGAATCAACCTTTATTCCATATCCTTCAAGTGATTTTACTTGAAAATGAGTTGTTAAAAGTTCATTTGCTTCAGTGTAATTAAACCAAAAGTCGGCACGAAGTGTTAATGTTTCATTTTCATCTAGTTTTCTACCCAACAACAACTTCAAGGAATTTTCAAGTGAATCTGGGACTAAGTACTCAACCGGTGAGTACCTATCAATGATAGTATGGAGATTTTCGAAATCATTTTCCTCCAGATTTTTAACCATAAACTCCCCACACGATAAATCGGCTAAAGAAACACCAATTTCTTTTGTTGTCGAGTTCCAACTAAGTGAACAAATATAATTGTTTTTTCCCGAGGTCAGTAACTCCTCCTCCACAAGTGTACCACGTGTTACCACTCGAGTGATACCTCTTTTAACAACCCCCTTAACAGATTTCGGATCCTCTAGTTGGTCTGCAATAGCAACTTTGTAGCCTTTGTTAACCAGTCTACCGATGTAAGAATCAACACTCCGAAAAGGTACCCCTGCAAGCGGATGATCACCATCCCCTAGAGACCTGGAGGTTAAGACAATATCTAACTCCTTTGAACCAACAACAGCATCCTCATAGAATAGTTCATAAAAATCCCCAACCCTGCAAAAGAGAATTACGTCTTCACCTAGCTCTTTTTTCATCTGAACCCATTGCTTCATCATAGGTGTAGTTCCGATCTTATCGTAATCCATCAATAAATGAACTAGATTAGGGTGTATTTAATTAATTTCTATAGAAAATCGTTTTCTGTGAACTTAAAACCATTCATCAAGTGAGAATTGACTTTCGACCTGAGCATTATTAATGAATTCAATTTCGCAACCAATGAGTTCTTTTGTATTTAATGTGTAATAATAGTTCCCAGATTTTATGATCAACAGTGCTCCCTTAATCGCAACTATCTTCCCTCCTGCCTCTTTATTTGGTGATAGGTCAAAGTGTTGAACATAACTTGGGATCTCACCAAGATTTCCAAAATATTCCTCTAAATAAATAATATCCGGATTCTCAAATACTTTACCCTGAATGTGTTTTTCATTTTGAACCCCTTTTGCAATGGACAAAGCTTCCTCCACTAACTTTCTGAATTCATCAGAATTAAAATTTTCCAGTTTCAAGTTTGATCTTTTCTTTTTTGATGAAACCTGTAATTTTACTGGTAATGCCCTGTTAACCTCTTGTTCCACTGCTCTTGCTTCTAGTCCGGGTAGCAGAGCAATTTTCGTGGCAACATCACTTCCCTGTTCAAGCCATCTTCTTTTTACAGAGAGTGAAACCCCTACTTTATCTATTCCAGCAATGTTTGTTACATATACTGCGGTGTTGGGAGGTGTACAAAGTTCCTTTGCCCTTGGTGATGAAGGATTACAGATGACTCCAGTACAAGTAGATCTACAGAGAAAAAAATCAGATCGAACACATAGCAAACATCTATGGTTTCTGACTGAAGGGTTTGTTTTGTAAGTTTCTGATTTTTCTGAACTGTGCATCTGGTTTTGAATACAGGATCTATATTTTCCTTTTTCTACCTCTCCCCCGATACAAAGCCCTTTGTTAAGTACTCTAATCTGGATTTCATCACCAATCTTAATTTCCTTTCGAGTTATATCTCCAGACACTGTATCAGAATAGATTAAAAAAGTTTGAACTGGGTTTGGTTGCCATTGCAGCTTAATAAACAGATAACTCATTTATATTATCTAATTCTATCTTGACTTGTTAAAGCATTCGTTATTAGTTCTGAGAGTTCTAGATCTAGGTAAGTGTCATTAAGCTGTGCTTTAAAGGCTTCATTCACCACTGATTTATCAACATAGGGTGTTAGAGTCTCTACAAGTTGTTTTTTCACAAAATTGTTTGTTTCCACCTTCATACGATCTAAGAGGTCAGGAATTACTGATTCTAGATCTATCCAACTCAAACTTTGAACTGCCACTACTCGTACCAAGTAGTAAGTATCATTAAGCGCCAACAGTAGAGGAGGGACACACTCCTTTGTTCTTATCCTTCCAAGCCTTTGAACCGCTTTTACTCTCCTCTCCGGTGAACCATAAGACAATATCTCGATATTCTCCTGGAGTTCCTTAGAAAGAGCCATCTAAGCAATAAGATAGGGCGTTCATTTTAAAGGTATGTTGTCACACTTGAACAATTCAAAATAATTAAATAAAGTGGAAACAAAAGATATTTTTGTTTAGGTTGGTTATTTACCACACGAAAGTATAGTATAAGTTAAATGAGTATTGATGTAATGGAACTTACTCAGTCTGGTGATATAGATTAGTAATGCTAGCATTCTAAAGGAAATTATTGACGATAATGAAACTAAAATATTTACACTCTTTGATGTAGAGAAAGGAAGACTTTCAATTGAGGAAAGACAGGGTGATAGGAGTGTATTTTTAGAAGTTAAAGTATTTACAGCTGATGCGAGACTCAAGGGTATTCTTTGGTTTTTTGGAGATAATAGAGCTTATATTGAAGACATTAGAAACCTAAAGGCTAGAAAAGAGAGTCAGAAAGTAGATATGATTCTGATAGCTAAGGGAGGAACTACGGCAGCTGGGAGTAAAATTCTAAAAGCTTCGAAGGTTAAGTTAATCAAAGACCTAGACACTGTCAAAAAGAAGAGTTCGAAAAAATCAAAAACCAGCAAGAAAAAATCAGGAGAAAAAAGTAACCTCCAAGTTGAAGAAGATTTTCTCGATGAGATTCCCAAATCAGATTTAATTGAAAAGGGAATGAACCTTGTCAAAACTAGAGAACCTGAAAGCATTAAAGTGACAAAAGTTAAGGATTATGAAGAAGCGTTTGATGTTAAGGGATTTTCTTCAACAGCTGATTTATTAATTGTATACAGGACCATCGAAAAAAACCCAGTAGGAGTAAAGGAAATTAGAAAATTCCAATCGTATCTTGAGGAGCACGAAAATGTAGCTGCCGGGATCATTGTACCAGACAAATTTACAACTGCAGCTAAAAGAGATGGACAAAAAGCAAAGATTACCCTGATCTCTTTAAAAGAGGAGAAAGAAACAGCAATTTCTCCAGAAATTGAGTACTTGACAGAACGGTTGATTAGAGGAGCAATTGAAATTCTAAAGTACCGAGGATACAAAATTTTACCTGAAAAAAATAAGGCATATGACCCATTAAGAGCAGGAAGCGAAAAACTGGGTAAATACATTATCGCTGAGGAAAGTTCAGAAAAAACATTAGTGCTAGTACCCCAAGATGAAGTTGTTAGAGTTGCTACGGTCCGAACCATGAAGGAACAGATGGATCACCTAGGTATCTCTTCTGGTATACTCATCCCCATCAAAAGATTCACGTATACTGCAGATAGAGAATGTCAACTCTCTGGAATCGTCCCCTTACGTAAAAATCACCCAGTATTTAACATCTTCAACAATGGCCTCGTTCCAGAACATGTAATTCTTGATAAAAAAGCAACAAGAGAGGTTTTAAAGAAGTTCCATAGTAAAATTCACCAAATCCCAAAAATATTTGATCGAGATCCAGCTGTATCCATGTTGGGTGCAAAAGAAGGTGACTTGTTAGAAATTAGGAGAGGGATAGATTCAAAATCCTATCGTATAGTTATTCCAACACCAGGTGTTGATAGAGTAGAGACGGACGAAGATTAAACGATTATTGAATTTGATTCCATTTCTATTGGCTTATCCAACCCCACTAATTCAAGTAGAGTGGGTGAAACGTTCGACAAACCTTCGTGTTCCTTTAATTTGATAGCATTGTTATGGTTGAATATAATGAAGGGAACTGGATTTGTTGTATGAGCAGTGTGTGGTTTCCCATTTTCTAACATCTTCTCTGCATTTCCATGATCTGCCGTCAGAAGAAATTTATAATCGTTTTTAATACACGCATCAACCACTTTCCCAATAACTTCATCAGTAATTTCAACAGCTTTAACAGTTGCATCAAAGTTTCCTGTATGACCTACCATATCGGGTGCTGCCACATTAAATACGATAAAATGATACATACCGTTCTCAATTGACTCAATAACTTTTTCTCCAATCTGTCTGGTTGACATTTCTGGTACTAAATCATAAGTTGGTACATCTCGACGACTTGGGATTAGTATACGATCTTCGAGTGGAAAAGGTTCTTCTTTTCCCCCGTTAAAGAAGTATGTAACATGCGCATATTTTTCAGTTTCCGCTATATGGATTTGTTTAAGGTTAGAGGAGGAGAAAACCTCAGCAATTGGATTCTTAACATTTGCTGAGGGAAACAGAATATGGACGGGAAGCCCTTGCTCATATTCTGTCATTGTTGCAAAAAACAGGTTGGAAATTTTTATTACATCAAACTTATCTGGTAGCACAAACAGTTTTGTTAACTGTCTGGCTCGATCGGGTCTAAAATTAAAGAATATGACACCATCACCATTTGAGACTGTCCCATCTAAATCGCATAGTATTGGTTTAAGAAATTCGTCTGTTTCTCCCTCTTGATATCTATTATTGATCTCATCGACACAATTTTCAATAACACTGGTTCTTTTTGAAGTTAGCATAGAATATGCCAGTTTGGTTCGTTCCCATCGAGTGTCTCTATCCATAGCATAAAACCTACCAACTATATCTGAAAGATACACGTCCTTGAGGGAGGAGGTAAATTCTAATAATTCAGAAATATAGATCACAGCACTTGTAGGAGGGACATCTCGCCCATCAGTAAATGCGTGGATAAAGATTTTGTTTGGACAATTCTGTCTTGCAAATTTGACCAAAAACTTAAGGTGGTTAATGTGACTATGTACCCCTCCATCACTTACCAAGCCGAAGAAATGGAGATTACCACCTGATTGTTTAACATGCTCTATTGATTGGGTTAAAGCTGTATTAGTTTTGATTTTTCCTGATTTGATGCTTTGATTAATTTTTTCATAACTCTGAAATTCAATTCGTCCAGCTCCCATAGTAAGATGACCAACTTCACTGTTTCCCATAACCCCATTGGGAAGGCCAACTGAATTACCGGATGCTGATAATTCTGTAAAAAGGCTATCATTAACAAGTCGATCATAATTCGGAGTTTTTGCATGATAAATCGCGTTTCCTTCTATCTCTTTGCTGATACCAAACCCGTCAATAATCATTAAAACAGCTTTTTGAACACTTTTCATAGGTTAAATTCAGTTGGATTTTATTAACAAAGCAGAATGAGGCAAAGCAAAATGAATGTTATTCCAAGAATTCTGAACGATTAATCTCTTCAACGCTCCAGGCACCCTCAATATAATTGAATGATGTAACAGAACAATTTTTTATCTTGGTTGTGTTAACAACTTCTTCAAGATTTTGTTGAAGAACATATGCTAAAAACGAGCGTATAACACCACCATGAGCTATTATGCATATATTTTGGGTTTCTTGTGTTCGATTGACTAGCAAATTCACCTTATCAACTACTCGTTTTTGAACCTCCCAAATCTGTTCACCTTTATGATCAAAAAGTTTCTTCAAAGAGGTCAACGATTTCACCTCAGTTGAGCTGTGATATAGCTTTTTTCCTTCTAACAAACCACCAAAAGCTTCCCTAAGAGAATCACTATATGTCACTGGGACAGATCTGTGGTTTTCCATTATGATGTCCGCAGTTTGCACACAACGAGTAAGGTCTGATGAATAAAAAGCATCAAATTCAAAATCTTTTAAAAATTTTGAACACTTAGTGGCTTCTTCCATCCCCTTCTTGTTTATTGGTATGTCTTGATGTCCTTGAAGTATCCTTCTTTGGTTCCAATCTGTGGATGCATGTCTTACAAAGAGGATCTTCATTGATGCAAATAAGTTTATAGGTTTAAATTAATTCACCTACTTTGGTTGAATTTGTGATCACATTTACAACAAGTCTATTCAACTCAGATAGATAAACTCTGAATATTTTTAAACTAAAAGAATAATCCTACACTAATGGAAGGCGATACAAGTGGGAAACTCCCAAAGCACATTGAAGAAACATTAAGGTTAATTGGTAGAAAATGGGCAATCCCCGTGTTGCATGAATTAACCCATTCACCACTTACATTTGGAGAACTGAAAAATAAGATACCAGGGATCTCAGCTTCTGTTCTTTCAGGATTATTATCTGATTTTCAAGTCCATGGTGTTTTGGAGAAAAAAACCGTGAATCCCCCCCATCATACTTACTTTATTGGTGATTTTGGAATGGTATTTTGCGATATTATCGAACGGATAGATGAATTTGGTAAACAGTTACTCGAAATTTATCCTGCTGTAAAAAGTACCAACATTTCGGAAGCACATTTTGACTAATTAATTTGTAGGTCTAAGGTTCAACATAGAATTTATTTGATTCTTGGATTCCTCATTAATATATTTAAGTTGAAAACAATCATCAATTAGCTTGGTTAAAAATTCTAGGGGTTGAACTACCTGTAAAAGGATGTCAACTTTTTCTCGTATTTTTAGAGTTTCTTGATTTATTGTGTTCTTTACGATTGTTAAAAAGACTAGTTCCTCAGATAAATTTTGAACTGCTCCTTCTCTTTCTTCTGCCATTTTCGTAAATGGATTATCCTTCATTTATAAAAAAAATAAAAGACTAATGTTTAAATAGCTTTCCTGATAAAAAAAAATTTTAGTTAATTACTTAATATTGAAATTTGAATTTGTTTATGAATTGACACTTTGCCATCATTCTAAAATGAACATTATCCCTATGAAATCAATACAAGCCCTAAGTGAAAATTCTTAAAGATTAGGCTGTCCCAGCTATTATGAAAATTAGTATTGAAGAATATAAAAGAAGAAGAAATCAAGTTTTGCAAACTATGAAAAATGGAATCCTAGTGATTCCATCGTTACCAGAATCAACGATGAGCAATGATGTTAATTTTGTGTACCGACAAAATTCGGATATTCTGTATCTTTGTGGTTTTGAAGAGCCGAACACAACATTGGTCTTGAAAAAGGGAGAAGACAAAAATGAGTTCATTCTTTTTGTTCCAAAAAGGGACAAATTGTTTGAAACATGGAATGGAAGAAGAGAGGGTACTGTAGGTGCAAAAGAAAAATTTTTTGCAGATGAAGCCTTTGAGAACAGTGAATTGAAAAATAAACTTAGTGATTGGTTTACGGAAACTGAATGTTTGTATTTTCCCTTCAAATTTAATCAAAGTATTGACGAGGTCATTTTAAATTCAATATCAGAAGCGAAGAGACAAAGAAAGTTGTACCCTGTTGAGATTATCAATCCTTTACCAATCATTCATAAGATGAGAGCCATAAAAAGCTCAGAAGAGATTGAACTACTTAAAAAAGGGTCTAAGATATCAATTGAAGCCCACTTAACAGCTATGAAAAATACCAAAAATTCAAAATTTGAATATGAGGTAGAGGCATATTACGACTTTACTTTCAAAAAATATGGATCTAAGAGGGCTGCATACCCCCATATAGTTGGAGGCGGAGAAAACGCTACTATCCTTCATTATATCACTAATGACTCTAAATTGAATGATGGGGAGCTTTTACTAGTAGATGCAGGTTGTGAATATGGAAACTATGCCACAGATATTACCAGAACTTGGCCAATAAATGGAAGGTTTTCTGACGTGCAAAAAGAAGTATATGATATCGTATTACAAGTACAGAATGAATGTATCAAAATGATTAAACCTGGGGTAAGTTTTCAAAGTTTAACTGACCATGCAATTAAAAAAATTACTGAGGGCTTAATTAAACTAAATTTGTTAGAAGGTGAGGTTAAAGATAATGTTAAAGAAAAAACATACAGACGGTTTTTTATGCATGGGCTAGGTCATTGGATGGGGATTGATGTTCATGACAGCCCATTTTATAACCTACAAGACAAGACCTTAGAAGAAGGAATGGTTATAACTGTTGAGCCCGGCATATATATCCCAGTTGAGGATGATATTCCTGAAAGACTCAGAGGTATTGGAATTAGAATTGAGGATGATATCGTTGTGACAAAAAATGGAAATGTTAACCTGACTGCAGAATTACCCAAAACAATTGAAGAAATAGAGAAAATTATGGAATAGATTGGTAAATCCCTTGAGAACCTTAATTAATCAAGAAAACGTTATAGAATTGCAATGAGTGGAATGGATACGATCAAGTTTAATGCAGTCTGTAGCAGATGTAAGGAAACTGTCCCAATAGCCTATTCCCCTCCTGAAAAAGTATCTAAATCCAACAGTTTTAACATCCCAATGCCAACAGTTAAACCTACTTACTCAGTGAGCGTCCCACACAAAAGGTACATGTTAACTCTAGAGTTTGATGAAAATGGTAATTTATTCAACCAGACATTGGTTGACAGAATTGACTTAAGTATAGATTCTCTGGTTTCAAGAGACGTTGATATTCTAAACAAAAGTTTGTTTTCCCCCAATAACAAGTTTAATACAGCTTTCTTATTTTATACTAATTCTAAAGAATTAAAAGAGCTAGTAAAGGCGATTATTAGCATACTACTTGATTTATTAGATAGAAATAAAAATTTTAAATTACAATTCAATAGTAATGAATTGATTTTTACCACTGAAAAATTCTCGTTATACTTAGGAACGGACCTAAAAAAGGTAAATAAAATACGAAGAAGCATTAATTTCTTAATAATTGAACAATCCCAAAGTGATATCAACAAAATAAAATTATCCTCTGACGATAACACTGTCCTGATTTCAAATACAAACAATCCATCCTACTTAGAACAGCTAGATCATGATATTTTAGATAAGCTAAAACCAATTCTAATCTTCCATGCAACTACACTAAATGAATATGAGAAGGTTCTATATGAGACCTTTTTCTTAATGTCTCAAATTTTTGAGGTATAATTTATTATTTGACCACCCATGGTGGTGAAATTTTGATTTATAAAAAACAATTTTTTAACAAATGGCTTGAAATTGATAATCTTATGATATACAAAGGTAAAATTGTAGAAATTATCATTTTACATAATAAGGCTAATATAAGATTCGTCATCTATATAATTTATTGATTATCTTAGGATTTGTTGAACGAACAGGAATAATTTTGTTTAAGCTTGAGGGATCATCATGAGAGCTGAGGATATCAACTACGATTTTCATACGCTTACCAAGGAATCAGCACTTGAAAAATTACAAACTGATGGAAAGGGATTAAAATCGGAAGAGGTAATTGCAAGAAGAGAAGTCTTTGGATATAACGAACTACAGCAAGAAAAGAAAGAAACGCTTCTAGGCCTGTTTGTTGATCAGTTTAAAGATATCTTGATTATAATTTTGATTATTGCAGCTGGGATAACAGCTCTTTTGAATGAACCACAAGAAGCCATTTTAATCGTAGTCATACTAATCTTGAATGCAATATTAGGGGTATATCAGGAATGGAAAGCAGACAAGGCTATTGAAGCACTTAAAAAGATGGTGACGCACAAATGTATAGTTCTGAGAGATAACGAAACAGTTGAGGTAGATTCGCATGATTTGGTACCGGGAGATGTGGTACTCCTAGAACAGGGTCTCAGAGTACCTGCCGATGGAAGACTTATAGAGGTAAATAATCTAAGAACAGAAGAAGCACAATTAACGGGAGAAAGTCTGGAAGTGCAAAAATCTAGTTTTGCAACTGTTGAAAAAGATGCGCCATTAGGAAACAGGGTGAATCTAGTTTTTATGGGAACCCATGTTACCTTTGGGAAGGGAAAAATGCTTGTCACTTCTACTGGAATGAATACAGAGATGGGGAAAATAGCAAGAGATGTTCAGTCAATTGGCAAAGATGTCACACCCACCCAAGTTAAGTTAGAAGCCTTTGGTAACAGGTTGGGTATGGCAATTATTGCTTTAATGATATTCATGGCAGTTTATGGGATATTAATAGCAAGAATTGAACCTTTGTCCATGTTCGAAATTGCGGTAAGTCTTGCGGTTGCTGCCATTCCTGAGGGTCTTCCTATAGTAGTAACTCTAGCCCTTGCATTGGGTGTACAACGGATGTCAAAAGAGAATGCTATAGTCAAAAAACTTCCTGCTGTTGAAAGTTTAGGATCAGTGACAATAGTATGTACAGACAAGACAGGAACTCTAACAAAAAATGAAATGACAGTCCAAGAGGTTATCCTTTTAGAAGAAAAAACTCCGATATCAATGTCTGTTGAGGAGTTAAAGGAAAGAGTACATAATGGAAAATCAACAAAAAGTCTTAGGTTTCTAGTTGATGCGTTAACACTTTGTAACAACGCAAAAATGGAGAATGGGGAAACATTTGGTGACCCAACAGAACTTGCTCTCCTTCGTTTGACTGATCAAGTTAACTTGGATAGAGAGAAAATGAATTCTGAATTCAAAAGAATTGATGAAATTCCTTTCGACAGTGAAAGAAAAAGGATGACTGTAGTTGTCCAAAACAATACGGATCAATCAAGGATTGCTTTTACTAAAGGAGCCCCAGAAGTTTTACTCAATATGGCGAAATACATTGACCTTGGGGATGGACCACAACCCTTGACTCAAGATCATATTAATCAAGTTCAAAACCAGATTAACACATTAACAACAAAAGCTCTAAGAGTACTAGGTTTTGGGTACTATGAGCTAGTCCAGAGTAGTTATAACATCTATGAATTCGAAGAAAAATTAACTATAAATGGGTTTGTAGGAATGATAGACCCCCCAAAGGAAGGGGTAAAAGAGGCAGTCCAGAAATGTCACAGAGCTGGAATACGTGTGGTAATGGTAACTGGAGATCACAAAAATACAGCCACTGCTATTGGAAAGCAAATAGGAATTGTTACTGAAGAATCCAAAGTCATGACTGGACAGGAGATTGATAAGCTATCTGATTCTGAATTTGATGAAATAATAGAGGAAGTTGAGGCCTTTGCAAGAATCAACCCACAGCACAAGTTGAAAATTGTCAATGCTTTCAAAGCAAACGATGAGATTGTTGCAATGACCGGTGATGGAATAAATGATGCACCTGCCTTAAAAGGAGCAGATATTGGAATTGCTATGGGTAGTGGTACTGATGTCACAAAAGAGACTGCAGATATGATCCTTGAAGATGACAACTTCACTACCATCGTAAAGGCAATTGAAGAGGGAAGGGGGATATATGACAATATGACAAAATTCATTCGTTACATGTTATCGAGCAATCTAGCAGAGATTGTAGTTATATTTTTGGCAATTGTCTTAACACTTCCAACACCATTTAGTGCGACACAAATTTTGTGGATCAATTTAGTCACTGATGGTGTACCTGCCTTGGCGTTAGGATTAGACCCAGCTTCGAAAGGAATTATGGATCGTAAGCCAAGAGACCCTAAAGAGAACCTTATTGCTCGTGATAGAATAAATCATATCCTATTATTTGGAAGTTACATAAGTTTAGTCACCCTCGGTTCATATATTGTATTTTACGAGACAAACCTTTTTGGAACTTATATGAATTACGCTGTTGCAAGTACCATAGCATTTGCGATTATGTCGATGACACAATTTGCACACTCACTAAATGTTAGAGAAGATACTGCGTCAATTTTAGGGCACAGATTTTTTAAGAACAAAGTTTTGTTAATTACTGTCTTCATTTCAATTATTCTTCAAGTACTAGTAATAGAAGGAGACTACCTTTTAGGGTTAGTGGGATCAAATTCATCCATTTTCAACGGGTTATTCGGAACTGTTCATTTAACATTAAACCAGTGGTTGTATGTAAGTCTCATCTCAGCATCACTTGTTGTTTATGCAGAAATTTTAAAATGGATAAAACGTCATTCACATTTTCACTCCATTTGCTGAAGAAAATTGTAGATTCTCATTAGCTATGAAGAAATTTTTATACAGAACAATTATATCATGATTGAAGAAGTCTTTATGTTTCTTTTCAACCCAAACTCCCTAAGAACAAAAATCGAAAACAATGAACATAAGAGAGAAATTTATGTAGCGTTTTTGAGTATTTTTGTGGGAATTGGAAGTGGTCTTGGTGGAGTTCTATTTAGGTACAGTATAGAATGGGTTGCAAAATCCTTTAGTTTCATCTTTAATTTACTTCCTTTTCTTCCCAAAGAATTAAACACCATTTTATCTCCAGCTATTGGTGGGGTAATTGTCGCAATAATAATAATACTTGGAGGAAAGGATTCCAAAGGGCATGGCGTTCCTGAGGTGATTGATAGTGTCAACAACAAGAATGGAGTCATGAAATACAGAGTTCCATTGGTGAAAATGATAGCATCAGCAGTAACTTTAGGGTCAGGTGGTTCAGCAGGAAGTGAAGGACCAATCGTCCAAATTGGAGGAGGAATCGGAAGTATTATCTCACAAACTTTGAAACTAAGACCAGAAGAGAGTAAAATCCTTGTAATAGCTGGAGCAGGTTCAGGGTTAGCAGCAATCTTCAGTGCACCTCTTGGAGGCTCTTTGTTTGGAATAGAAATCATAAGAAGGGACAAAAAAGTCTTTTCAATTTTTCCAGTTTTACTCGCTTCTGTCGTAAGTACTACAATCAGTGAGTTGTTCCTAGGAGCACATCCACCCTTTCCTGTGCCTACAGTTAATCAGTTACCTCTTTCCGTCCTTCTAAACAATGTTCCCCTATTTATAGGACTTGGATTACTGATTGGTATTTACTCTGTGATATGGATCCGTGGATTTGACTATATTGAAGACTTTTTTGATGGGATAAAAATGAATCCTATACTATTAGCAGGAATAGGAGGTCTCTTAGTCGGAATTATTGAACTAATTGCCCCACAAATTAGTGGAGCACAAGAATATGTTCCAGTTCAAGATGCAATCATCGGAAAATTCGGTCTTCAACTTATGGTCATTCTTTTGTTTGCTAAACTAATAGGAACCTCAATAACTATTGGATCAGGTGGTTCTGGAGGTATATTCTCACCAACGATGTTCCAAGGTGTAATGATTGGAGGTGCCTATTATGTCTTATTGGGCCTCTTTAACCTTCTAGGCTTCCTGAATATACAAAAAGAGGTTTATCCAATTTTAGGTATGGCGGGAATGATTGGGGCTTCAACACGTGCACCTTTAACTGCGATTATAATGACAAGTGAAATGGTGAAAAACTTTTTTCTCTTTATTCCATTAACTCTCACCGTAGTCACATCATGGGCTGTTAGCTCGGCCTTAGAAAATAACGACATGTATATTTATAAGCTCAGAAAATCAGGTCATTTCTTTGCAACTCCATTTGATTTATTAGAAGACATTCAGGTCAAAGACATCATGAGCACAGATTTAATTTCTGTCCACCCCAAAGACAGATTGGAACATGTTTTAACACTTATGAAAGAAAGCAACCACACTGGATTTCCGGTGATTGCTGACAAAGATATCCTTGTAGGAATAATCACAGAGCATGATGTCTCTAAAGCCTTAGACACACAAAATCTAAAGTCTTGGACTGTAGGACAAGTATGTACCAAAGAAGTGGTAACAGTGGTTCAAAACTGTCCTACATCTGTCGCATTCCAACTGATGGTGAAAGAACAAATCAACAGATTACCAGTGGTAGAAAGTATAGATGAAAAGAAGAAAATCGTTGGTTGGTTAACCAGAAGTGATATTATGAGAGCTTATCTCGTGAGTAAGAAAATTAAGAGGTTAACCGATCATGAAAAAGAACTATTCGACAAGTTTTCAATTTCTGATTCCTCTGCTTTCAATGATTAAGAATTTGACTTGAACAAACAAAGTATATCACAAGTTTAAAATTCAGCGAACAAGAAGCAAACATAGACGTGACACCAGAACCAAAATTTTCATATGGAGACCTCTCGATTGTATCTAAAAAAAATGAGGTCTCTCCAATATTAACCTTGGAACTTTTAGAGAGGAACTACAAATCAATATCCTATTTAATCAATAAATCAATCTTATTTAAGGCAAGTTTGAAATCAAATAAAGACGAAAATTTAAACCATGAAGTTATGCTACTAGAGCAAATTTCCAATAAGGTAGCAAAACCTAAGTTACTAATTTATGACCAAGGTAAAGAATTAATTGATTTTGATTATGCATTGTATAAAATCCCAGGTGGAAAACCCTTATGTACATATTGGAATGGAGCAGATAAAAGTGAAAAATCTACCTATCTAAAAGGGGTTATCTCCATTCTAGAAAATTTAGCAGGCGAGCAGACTAAATTAAAAAGACCAGAAATTAGTTGGTATCAATTCATTACACAAAAAACAAAAAGATTAACACATCAATTTATTAAAACAAAATGTAACGAAGATGTCAAACAGGGGGTAAAGAATTATCTCAGGGAAACAATTCCAATATTCCGACAGAGTGAACAAATTTTGACATTTAAAGAATTTAAGTTAGACTACTTTTTAGCTGATGAGAGAGGAATCACTGGATTATTAAATTTAGACCAACTGGGATTTTATGCACCAGAGGCCCTATTAACAAATCTTTACAAATATGGAACCCCAGGCTTGACCTATATGAAAAGTAAATGTGTTCCAAACAAATCAAATATTGTTAGATATTTCATAAATAACCTCCCTTTTTTTAACACAGAAACTGATTATGCTTCAGTTATAAAATTCAATTTACTGGTAGAAGCCTTAGAACAATATGTTAGAAAACCATCAAATAAAAGATTTTATGAATATTTACTTAGAGTATTTGAACACGATGTACAATTAAATTAACCCATTTCATACTGAATACCAAAGGACCCTCGAGGGTTATGCCAAGAAACAGCACCTTGATCACACATAATATCACAAGTCCCGCATTCTACACAATCTTCATATTGAAAGACCATTTTTACTTCCCCATCAACTTCCATGAAATTAAAGCAACGAACTGGACATCCAGATATACACAAATGATGAGGGCATTTTTCACAAACTTCTGTATTGACTTTGATATGAGCGTGTGTCTCATCATCAATGTTATAATTTAATACACCTAATTTATTCTTGATTGGCCCTATGTCATCATCCATGTCTGTAAAGTTACTCATAATCGCATCGCTCCTCTTGCATCTTTTAACAAGGTAAACAATCCCGCCCCATGTTCTTTGAGACTATTCAACATGGTTTTATATAAATGGTTTTTTGGTTGATTCGTCTCAGAAAGAGCTCTTTTTAATCCTTCATTAATTGCTTTGGGATAAATTTTAAACAGATTCTTATTTTTGGTCATCTTATGAACCTTACTAAATTTCTTAAGATCCTTATAGATAAATGATGCTTCGATCATTTTGGTATATTCAATTAAGGAGAGTTCAGAGTAATCCTTCTTATCTAAAGCAGCTTTGGTTGCCTTTGCAGCCAGTAAACCACTTTTTATAGCATAGTTCATCCCTTGAATTACCAATCCATTGGAGAATATGAACCCAGCTGCATCTCCTCCTACCATATAACCGTTGCCATGAATCCTTGTTAAAGTGTTTATACCACCTTCTGGAACTAGATGTGCACCATATTCCACATGATCCATTAGAACATCTCCCTTCCTTAGAAGCTTTGAGATATAAGGGTGTTCCTTAAATTTGTTAAATACCTCATATGACCTATCTTTGGTTCCAAGGGTGTCTAGATGAACTATGATCCCAAGGCTTATACTGTCATAATTTGTATAAAGGAATCCACCTGCTAATACCTCATTTGATTGGTTACCAAGGACAAATTCTCCAGCTACTCCTTCTTTGTCCTGTAAATTGAATCGTTCCTCCAAGGTTTCCCTATCTAAACTGATAACTTCCTTTACTCCAAGAGCGAATTTACTCTTTTCTTCAGATAGATTCTTACCTTTACGAATCCCCAATTCATGGGTCAGGCGGGAATTTGCCCCGTCCATTATAATGGTTACTGGAGCTCTTAATTCCTCTCCTGAAGAGATAATCCCTCTTACATAATTATCCTCAATAATTAAATTATCAACATTAATTCCCTCAAGAACAACCACTCCAGCTTTTTTTGCCTCTTCTGCAAGCCACGCATCGAAACGTGCTCGTAATACAATTGAGCCCACATATGGCTTTTTTTCCCATTCAGGGAAGTGTAAATCAAGAACTGTGGCATCATTCTCAGAGAGGAATCCCACTTTTTTATTATAAACAAATCGTTCAATCGGAGCTTCATCTTGCCAGTTAGGTAAGATTTCTGTTAAATCATTCCCCCAAAGAACCCCTCCTGAGAGGTTTTTGGAACCAACGGGGGAACCCCGATCGACCAAGACCACTTTAACCCCAGCCTGTGCTAATTTGATTGAAGCAGCAATTCCACCAACTCCGCCTCCTACTACAATAACTTGGTATTCATCCATATTCTTCCTCTCTTTTCAGTCAAATATAGAGATTATCTTTTCTTTATAATTAAACCGATATTGATACACAAATTATTATATTTTCATATAACAAATTAACAATTTCCCAAATTTATGTAAGGTATTTTCTTGTTTTGTGTAGTATGGCACATATTATGATCGTTATCAAAGAACAAAAGTGAAATATTGTGAACCAATATTATAATCTACAAACAAAGATAAATTATGATAAGAAATCTATAAGTATTGAAATCTTACTATATTTCTTTATTGTCGTTGACACTCTTATTCAGTTTGTTTAGCAGTTCAATTGTTGTCACTGGATCGAGTACAAATCTCTTCTATTCGGTAATGAACACCTACAAGAGTGATGGAATTATTTCAAAGGGAGAGTACCCCACCTTAATTAATATCCCGGATCAGAGGACTGGAACTATTTTTACAACTTTAGCATGGGGGCATAACTTAACTCATGTGTTTATTGGTATAATGACCATTGGAACTGGATTTGTTGGTTTTGGAATGAATAAGGTTGGTCAAGGAATGGCTGGAGCTGAAATGATTATTGCAAGTGTGACTGGAGGTAAAATTGATATCAATAATTACATAGGAACAGGACATGTTAAACCCACTTTAAGTTCCACCCAATATCAATCTTTAAGCAGCGCGAGTGGTTCTATCCAGAAGGGAAATGTGACGGTAGAATTTATTCTGCCTATGAAAGGGAACCAGGGAACATCAAGTCATGATTGGAAGGTTGGTCAAACTGAGGGCTTTTTTATAGCTGCTCACAAAACAAGTACCCTAATAACTTACCATACCTGGCATTCTAACCTGTTATCAGTAAAAATTGAGGATAAAGGTGTAACACCTGCCTCACCGATTTTAAGTCTCAAGAACAATTCGCCTTTAATTTGGGGGTTGGTTTTGATATCACTAACAATAATGACATCAGTTAGGAAAAAACTCTTAAATAAAAACAGGATAAATTAAATGTTGTGGGTGGTAATTTATGAGTAGTATAACAGATGAGATAAACCAGTCTGTTACTCGTACCATTTTAATCATGCTTGCAATTCTGATAGGAACTGCGGTTGTTATCATTAAACAGCTTGAAAACTTATCATGGACGGATGCAATTTACTTCACAATTGTGACTATATCGACAGTTGGGTTTGGGGACATTTACCCAAAGCACCCCCTAACAAAAATTGTGGTCATAGTTTTAATTATTTCAGGAATTACCAGTATAGCTATCATTTCTCAGGCAATAGTTGACACTCTAATTAAAAACCGGTTACAAAAATTAGAGGAGTTACCTTCAAAGCCCTTGGAATTAAAAAATCATGTTGTTGTTGCAGGATATTCCTCCATTGGAAAGTTGTTAGTGAAACTTCTGAAACAAAGAGGATTTGAGGTGGTAGTGGTAGATATAAGAGAGCAACGATTCAGAGAAGCTACCATTTCAAACAAAAATACGATTAAAGGCGATATTTCAAGTGTTATATTACTATCTTTGTTAAGCTTGGAGCAATCTGCTGGAATATTTCTGACAATGGATAACGATAACTTGGTAATCAAAACCACTGTGGTTCTTAAAAATCTGTACCCTAACCTTCCGATCATTGCAGAAGTTGATTCATTAGAAGTTTTTAACATTCGTGATGTAATTGAACTTGATTATGCTGTGAGTGTCCAAAATGCAATAAAAAGAATTCTCGATGTTGATTTATTCCACCCCCCAATTCAACTTCTTTCTCCAGGGGTTGAAGAGGTTGACAAAGAGGGAAAATACAAATTTTTTATGGTTCCTGATAAATTTATAATGGAAGACGTTTTTTCTGATTATTTAGAATTAGGAAGACTCAGTCTTAGAACCAGAAGTTTTTATCCATCAAGTTCAGATAGCTTTGACATCAGATCAAATCGCAAAGTAATTGCCATACCCGTTGAGGATGTTATAAAGAACAGAGCATTGCTTGTACCTAAAAATGAAGAATTAGCTCATGAGAAGATAATTTTAGCTGGATTCCCAGAATATCTCGTCGAATTGATTGACAGTTATGATTTTGATAAACAAGATATATTGGTTCTAAGCAATTCTGAAATTGATTTTAAGAATGCTGAGGATCACAGATATAGGGCGATAAGATGGGACATATCACAGAGTAAAGAGATAACCAAACAATATGTAACTGATAATTCTCTAATCGTTTTGACATGGGGAAATATTGCAGATTCGTTAGTATTAATTTCAACTGCTCATAAAGAGAAGAGCAATACTCACATTATTCAATTAGCAGACCTTGATGAAGAAATAGAACCTTACATCCATTCTGGTGCAACAACGGTCATTTTACATAAGCATTTGATAGCAGGAAGACTCTTACAATCATTTATTGCTCATCACCAACTTGCTTCATCAGTGATATTCTCAAATGGTCACCTTTTTGAAATTGATGTTGTAACTAACGATCAATATGAAGGAAAATCAATAGAGGGTCTAGAAAAAGAGGGATTACAAATTCTAAGTTTGATCAGAAACGGAAAATCAATAGACTTTTATAAGAAATTCCGGTTAAAGGTTGAGGATGTTGCATTAGTCTTTATCGCTGACTAGAGAACCTTCAACTAATTCTCCAATTCTCAAAATTTCTTTGAATGCATAATCAATATCACTTACTAATGTTCGATGATTGGTGATAGCCATTCGTAATGAGAAGTTTCCACGAAGATTTGTTGAAGAAATTATAAAATTACCCTCCTCATGTATCCTAAACAATAATTCTCTGTTAAAACCATCGATATCTAATTTTATTGCTGGTAGATATCTGAAGCAAATTATATTCAGTGAGACAGGCGCTAAGAGTTCTAACTTGTGAGAGTTTTTTATGAGTTGACCCATATGATTTGCCTCTTCAATATTTTTTTCAATAAGAGATTGAAATCTTTCAACCCCTATTTCTTGCAATGCAAACCAAACCTTTAGTGCTCTAAAAGATCTCGACAGCTGGATACCGTATTCAGTGAACCAATGACCCCCACCCATCATACCTCGTACATCTCCTCTCAAATAATCAGGTCTTGAGGAAAATGACTTGAGGTGTGTTAATTCGTCTTTTATAAAAACACATCCCACATCATATTGCATGTAAAACCATTTATGTAAGTCAAAGGCAACTGAATCTGCTTCACGTATCAAATTAGTATAACTCTCATATTTAGGAACTAATGAACTCATCATTCCAAATGCTGCATCAATGTGCAGCCAGATTCCTTCTTCCTTACATAGTTGAGATATTTCACCTAAATCATCGAAAGCTCCTGTGTTTACCGTACCAATGTTTGCAATAACACAAACCGGTTTAAGTCCTGTGTTTCTATCTTTAAGAATCTGATTTTTAAGCGCTGAAACGTCCATTGAGAAATCAGGCAGGCTTTTTATATATCTTATAAACTTCCTTCCAATTCCTAGGAGTTCTATTGCTTTTGTTATAGAGGAATGTGCTTGATCAGAACAATAAAATACCATTTGTTTAGATTGCTCCTTTATTCCATGAATTCTAATATCAGAATCAGACATGGCATATCTAGCAGCAGTTAAACCAATGAGATTCGCTTCAGAACAGCCTCCAGTTAATACTCCTGAAGACTCGGCTGGTAAAGGAAATATCTGTTTAAGGGTAGATAAGACCTGTCTTTCAAGATAAAGACCGATATGGTCTCTACCCCCATTATTAATATTTAGTGTTGCAGTTAAGAAAGAGGATAACAATCCGGATGGAAGTCCAGTGCCATTAACCCATCCCCAAAATCGTGGATGAATATTGCCACCATGATATGGTTTAATCTCTTTTAGAAAGGTCTGATATAATTCATCATAATTTTTCGGTTCTGCAGAAAGAGGAAATTTTAATTTTTCTTTTAGATCCTCTGGAACAGGATCCCAAGCGTTCTCCTGTCGAATATGTTGCAAAAATTCAACCATGTCATCTACCGCTCTGTGCAAAACCGACTGTAAGTCACCCCAATCTTCTGGATCTCCAGTTAAGCTTCCAAATTCAGACAATAAGATAGGAAAATTTTTCTAAAATTTAATGGTTTATTAACATTCTAAAGGAATTAAATTATTTTTTCTTAAGATTTGCAACACTATTGTATGTTATCTATTTTATTCTGAAAAGCTTTTTAGTTTCGCATTTCATTAATTTTTATGGATGTAAATTACGATGAAAAATTAAACTATTTAATAGAAAAATTACATGAAATCGTAATGGTAGACAATATAATTTCTGAGGATGAAGAGGCTCTACTAGAGGTAATTCGATCATTAATTGATAATTTTAAAGTCTCTGATTCAAACCTTTCAGAAATAGCAGAAGAGAGAAAAACAGCGTTTCATAAGCTTATAACAGCATTAGAGGATGACTCTCTAACAGTTGCTGAGATGGATGATCTAATATCTGAAGATGAAATCGCAATGTTAGGGTATCTCTTTAAGGAGTTATCAGATCTAAAGAATACTTAATGCGGAATCCAACTTAATCGGTATGATTTATAACCTGATGATATTAAATTTAGTTAGCGTTATTAAGAACATAAAAACCCCAATACCAAAGAAAATCCCAACTAATATACGTTCAACCATTTCCTTTGGGATGAACGAAGACAATTTCCCGCCTATCTGCCCCCCAATAATTACTCCAGGTATGGTGAATAAGAGAAGACCCCATGGAATACTATTGACTCCAGCTAACACAACATCGGTTGCAGAACTTACTAAAACTACTGTAACTACCACAACGACAGAGGTTCCAGCTGCCACTGGCATTGGTAATTTAAAACGACCCCTCAAATTTGAAATTACAGACTCACCTATCCCTACAGAAATCATCCCTGTAAACAATCCACCAATACCGGTGGACACCAAACCGAAATTGTCATGATTTAAACACACGTAATGCTCTTCACCCTTATAATCTTTTATTACTTTGTTTTTCTTATACCCATGAAGGAAACAAATTTGGTCAGCATTAGCTTTCTCTTTGTTAGCTAAAAGAATAAAGAAAGCTAAAACTATAATGACAAATGCAAATATCCCTATTAGATATTTTCCCTCTACAATTCTTTTCAAAAATGTACCAATAATTGCTAAGGGAATGGAGAGAAGAAGATAATACTTTGCTGTTTCAAAATCTATTGTTTTTCTTTTTATATAAGAACTCAATCCTGAAGAAAATCCTGCTAATTCGGTTAATAATGCTGCTCCAAATGCATCTGCTGGAGTTAAAGGAGTGACTTTTACTAAGGGAAACAGTAAAAGAAAAACAGGAGCAAAAAATGTAGCTCCTCCAATCCCAAAAGTCATAGCCAATGTTGCTACAACTATAGAAA
Source organism: Candidatus Heimdallarchaeota archaeon (assembly GCA_030149205.1). Taxonomy (GTDB): domain Archaea; phylum Asgardarchaeota; class Heimdallarchaeia; order Heimdallarchaeales; family Kariarchaeaceae; genus WAKA01. The sequence continues at coordinate 313,100 of JASBSB010000001.1, forward strand.
GCGGAAACATAAACCAGTATTCAAAAAACATTATTCTCATTTAAGAATGATTTACATTCCATTTATAACCTAAGTAATATTTTTAAGATATAGAGACTATATTGATGTCGGATATATTTATTCAATCTCATCGTATCATTAAAATCTATAATAGTTCTTCTAAACGTTTTCAAAATTGAATTTGAATCCTGATTTAACCTTCTCTATTAAAGGGGGTATCACATTTTTATAATCATCAACAATACCGTAATCAGCTACACTGAATATTCTTGCATTGGGATCTGTGTTAATTGCAATGACCTTTCTGGAACTCTGCATACCCATTAAATGTTGAATAGCACCTGAAATCCCTACTGCCACATACAGCTTAGGATGAACAGTTTTACCTGTTTGTCCAATTTGATGGTCATGTGAAATGTAACCAGCGTTAACTGCAGCTCTTGAGGATCCCAATTCGACTTTCTGTCCATTCTCGCGAATTGCATCTACTAATTCTTGTAACATCACAAAACCATCTTTCCCAATTCCTTTACCGCCAGATATGATAATATCAGCTTTATCTAACTCCAGCCGATCAGCTTCGTTCTCAAAAGATAATACTTCAGTTTTCCAATCTTCATCAGTGAAATTTGGTGTAAACAGAATGACCTCTCCCTTCCGGGTGGTGTCTGGCTCTAATGGTCTAAATACACCCGGTCGTACCGTTGCGCTTTGAGGATAAGTCCAAGGTCCAATAATTGTTGCCAATTTACTTTCTCCAAATGAAGGTCTTATCATTAAAAATGCTGTTGGGAATCGCTGGTTTTGTTTTCTGCTTATGTATTGACCTACATCAAGCTGAGTACAATCTGCTGAAAGTCCAACATGCAACCTAGAAGCACACCTTGGGGCTAAACTTCTCCCCAATGCTGTTGCTGTGTAGATCATAATTTCAGGATTTATTTCTTTTATTGCCTCGGTTACAGCTCTGGCATAAGGAAGGTCTCGGTAATATTCTAACCTGTCATCTGAAATCACATAAACTTTATCCGCACCATGAGAAATCAAGGTATCTGCGTGTTTTTCCGCGTTTTTTCCAATCACAATGGATGTGACTGTTTGATCATCTATCTTTGAAGATATTCTCCTAGCTTCACCTAAAATCTCTAAAGCAGCTGGGTGAAGGTCTTCTCCAATGGTTTGAGCCCAAGTAGCTATCCCTTTTGCCCCGTTTCTTAGATCGACTATTGGAACTTTAGCATCTAACTCAGCTCTTCTTCTTGCTCTTTCATCATCTTCACTCATTTTAGGAAACCTCCACATCACTTTCTGCTGAATTAAATGTCTCTAAAAGCTTGTTCACGCTTTCTTGGGGTGTTTTCTCATTAAAGAGCATAACTGGAGGTCTGTTAATAACCACATTTAGAACCCTAGAAACGATTGTTGGTGAACCTGAAAGCCCAACTTCTTCCTTTGATAGTCCGATATCAGCAACACTTACAATTTTTACCTCCTTGTTGACTGCTTTTAAAGATGCATTAAGACTTGGACCACGGGGAGTATTTGCTTCTTTTGTAATTGATAGCATAACAGGTAAAGGTACATCAAAAGATTCATACCCACCTTCAATCAATCTCCTTACCTTAAGGGAGTTTTCCAACAATTCTATTTTATCAACATAACATACCTGATATAAGCCAAGATGCTCTGCAACTTGAGGTCCAACATGAGCTGTATCCCCGTCTATGGTCTGTAACCCTGCAAATAAAACATCAAAGGGTGATACAAATGTCTTAATGGTCTCACTTAGAGCCACAGCTGTAGCCCAAGTATCTGACCCGGCTAATAACCTGTCTGAAAGAAGATAAGCTTCATCTGCACCCCTTCTTAGGGCTTCATTTAGTGATTGTTGAGCGTTAGGTGGCCCCATACTCACTACACTAACCTTCCCGCCTACCTTGTCTCTAAGCTTCAAGGCTTCTTCTAATGCATTTTGACAGTAGGGGTTCATCATTGATTTCCCACTACGATCCATCATTCCATCAGCCTTGGTTTTCATAGCCTTAGGTACAGGAACCTGTTTTATCATAACTACAATATGAAGGTCTTTTAACAATTAACTCACACCTAATTTTTCATATTATCAAAATTCTTTTGTTTTTTATGTCGATCGAAATACACACATTGAAATTTTTAACTAATTATTTTAAATTATACAGACATATAATATTTTTAAATAATTAGACACCTTTAATTTGCTGAAGAACATGCCCTAAAAATTCCATCAAAAGGTGAACCCCATCTTCCACTGCGTTTGGGGAACCAGGGAGAGCAACGATAACAGATTCTTGTGTAACTCCAGCAATCGCCCTACCTATCAACCCGAATCCACCTATTTTTTCGTAAGACACTTTTCTAAATTGTTCACCAAACCCAAGGACTTCCTTCTCAATAATTGCTTTTACAGCTTCGTAGGTTACATCTCTTTTCGAAACTCCGGTCCCACCCACTAACAATACTAGATCTACTCCTCTCAGTAAATCTGACTCAATTTTTGTCTGTAAAGAGGGTAAGTCATCTGGGAGGTAATCTAAGTTTGTTCTTCCTAAACCATATTCACTTAATAATTCAAGTGCTCTTTCTCCACTCTCATCGTGAACGACCAGTTCGGGATCATTAAACAAGGAGTCACTAACAATAGTCACTGTGGAGTTTATTGAGGTCATATCTACAGTCTCGTGAGTTTTCCAGACCATCTATAATATTGAAGAACTAACCTTTATTACTTTTATCTAAGTAACTTACAAAGTATTTGGTTTGAAATTTGAGAGTTATTTTTGTTGGATAAAACTAGAGAACTAACTAGTTTACTTCATACGATTGTAAATTCTGTTTCATAATTCAAACAATTTCTGACTGGCTTCATTAAAAAATTAGACATTAGAAAATTTTGTCAAAGAAATCAAGCAATAAAATTTGGATGGTGAAGTATTATTTTAATATAAAATAATTAATCTGCAAGTTAATTGAAAGTTTATAGACATCAGATTGATGACTAAAACTCAAAGGAGCTAATTTAAATGTCACAAGCAACTAAAGGATTAGAAGGAGTAGTAGCAGCTCAATCAAAACTCGGGAAAGTGGACGGAGCGAATGGCAAATTATGGTACTGTGGGTACCCAATTGAGGTTTTGGCTGAAAAATCAACCTTTGAAGAGGTTGCATTTCTTTTGCTAAAACAGCGGCTTCCAAGTTCAGCAGAATTAGAAGACCTCAAAGGGTATATAGCAAGAAACAGACCATTGACGATGACGGAAATTGACATTCTTCATAAAATCCCTTCTGACTCAGACACTATGTCAGTATTAAGAACTATGGTTTCCTTTGTGGGACATACTGATCCAGATGCGGAAAAGGAGGGAAGTGATTATGATTACCGCAAAGCATTACGTCTGATTGGAAAAATCACGAGTATTATAACATCCTGGGAAAGAATAAGGAATGGTCAAGAACCTGTGTCTCCAAAAGCTACCCTTAGCACGGCCGGTAACATATTATACATGTTAAGAGGAACAGAACCAAAGAAGGAGGAGGTGAAGATCCTAGACATCATGTTGATTTTACACGCAGAGCATGGCTTAAATGCAAGTACCTTTGCTGCAAGGGTAGCAACCGCAACATTAAGTGATTTGTATTCTGCTGTAACAGCTGCTGTGGGTACTTTAAAGGGGAGGCTTCATGGTGGTGCAAACGCACGAGTTATGGAAATGCTTATTGCAATAGGTAGTGAAGAAAATGCAGAAGCTTTTGTGTCAAAAGCCTTTGAAAACCATGAAAAAGTTATGGGGATGGGTCACAGAGTATACAAGGTTACAGACCCAAGAGCTGAGATCTTAGTCGGACTTGCAAAGGAATTTATTGGAGCAGACAACAAATTTTTAAACATTGCCTATAAGGTTAGAGATGCAACTCATGCCAGAAAACCGAACCTATACCCTAATGTTGATTTCTTCAGTGGATCTATTTATTATTACATGGGTATTCCATTGGATCTATATACAGCACTATTTGCACAGGCCAGAGTATCAGGTTGGGCAGCACATAGCATTGAACAGAGAGAAAACAACAGATTGATACGACCTTTAGCAGAATACATAGGTGAACTTGACAAGCCATGGATTCCTATCGAAGATAGAAAATAATTATTAATTTAGCCATATAAATATAAATTCATAATATACAACATAAACATGGATATTGAAGAAAAAACAGACGGATTGATGTCGATAGTCACTGAAGGGTACGAGGTTATTGAAAAAGTTGTAAAAGCCTCAGGAAGTTCCGGAAGAGTCTATCTACCTTCAGAATGGGTGGGGTCAATCGTGAAGATAATAAGAGTTACTCCACTAAAAAGAAGTGAAGAACAAAATATTGGTGTTCCTACTAAAGAGTCAGACAATTGAAAAAAATTTTGAGATGGGGAATTGTGATATTATTTTTATTCACACTCCTTATTGAATCCAATGCTCAGAACAATTCACCTGTGTTTCCGGTTGAAGAAAGAATAGCTCAACATACAACCTTTTCAACATTAGCCTTTATCGGGATTGTGACAATAGTTTTGCTGAAAAGGAAACAGAGATCAAGAGAGAGAAAGTGATCTTAGGGATTTTCTCTGAGTCGAAGGATGATACTTGCAACCACTAGAAACAACAAATTTACCCCGATAAGTAGAAAAAAGAGCATTAAAGGGTCGGGACTGTTTTTGACCGGTTCTAGGTTGTAAAATATTTTGGGATAAATAACATCAACATACCAAGAGAGAGAGAGATATTTTGAGTTTGAAGGAAGAAGATTGCCAAAAAAGTCAACCAGAAATAATAAAAGTAATGTTGTAATAATTGAATGTAGACTCTTTGAAAACACACTAGAGGTTAACAACGCCAGACCAATAACCGCGCCGAGAAGCACAACTAAAATAACTGCAACTGCGATAATTTCATCAAGACTGTGAATGAATGCATCAGGCCAAAATGCTCCAAATCTAAACATCTGGGTGTAGTAATTTATGATCAACACAGGAACTGAAAGTATGGATAAGGTGTAAAGCATTCCAAAATATTTCCCAAAAACTACTTCAAATTCGTAGATTGGTTTAGATCTAAACAGGGTGAATGTTCCTCGTTCAATGTCTCCTGCTATTTGGTCTGCTGTCAATAGTGCGATCAGTATTTGCCCTAAGAAAAAGCTAAGAAATGTTCCTGTAATCATTGAGGTAGTTGAAAACTGTGCTTGATATAGAGCAATTCCAGTGCCATTTTGAATCACTGGAATGAAAAATCCCCCAAGCATTGAACCTAAGGGTACTACAACATAATACAAAATTGCTAACCAGAATTTTTTCTCCCTAATATTAGAAAAGAATACATCTAGACTGATTATATGAATGTTCCTAAGACTTGTAATTATAGGACGGACTGAAATATTTTGAAAATATGATGTTGCTCTCGTGAATGTCATAACTGTTCCTCAACCAAAAGTGGATTACTCACATAATTCAAAAACACTCTTTCTAATGCATCATGAACTGGTTTTAAGAACTTAAGTTCCCAATGATTTTCTGAACAAAGTCTTGGTACTGTCGACCAGAATTCTGACAAATTAGAGACATTTCTTACAAATATTATAGAGTTTTCGAGTTCTGTATCATACCCTAAATTTGCAAGCTCTGTAATTAACTTCTCAGGCTCTGAACAATGAATCTCATAGTTAGAGTCATAAACTTCATTAGTTAATTTCCAAACTGGACCTGCCGTTAATACCTTCCCATTTGCGAGTATTGCGATATAGTTTGTCATTCTTTGAATCTCAGGAAGGATGTGGGAAGATATTATTATTGTTTTTTGACGATTCCTAGCATATTGAGTAATCAAATTCATTACATAGATCCTGCCTTCTGGATCCAAACTCGCAGTTGGTTCATCAAGAATTAATATTTCTGGATCCCCTATAAGAGCGTTGGCAAAGCCTAATCGTTGCTTTTCTCCTCCACTCAATTTACCAACATTTTGATTCTCATATCTCCCTAAACCTACTTCATTCAAAAGCTCTCTGGAGTGATTTAAAGCATCTGACTTAGAGAATCCTCTTAACCGACACATCAGTTCCATGAACCTAATGACAGTTTTATCTGGGGGCTGAGTAGGACTTTGTGGAAGATACCCTATCTTTTTTGCTATATCTTTCCTCTGTTTCCAAGAATCCATCCCTAGAACATTTATTTTACCACTGGTAAGCCTTAGGCGACCGGTGATTAATTTAAGCGTTGTTGATTTTCCTGCACCATTTGGACCTAGTAGTCCAAATAATGTCCCCTTGGGGACTTCTAGATTCAACCTGTAGACTATGGGTTTGGTTTGAATAAATTTAGAGACATTGGTTGCTCTGATTACAACCTCGCTTTCTGTGGTCATTATGTTATTTGAATGGACTTGCCCGAATATTTAACCGTTCCCAAATTAGAGCTTGCATTATAACAGTTTCAATTGACTAGTAAATGAGAGTTGATCAACTGGAGCTGGCCCTATTGCAATAGCTGTAGTTGTCCCTGGTTCCAATTGGGTAAGTCCAGCATCGTTAATGATCGCTCTTGGTAGTTTACTCTTTTCTGCGAGCCGATAAAGGGATAATAACTCTTCTTCAGAGTTGACTTTAAGTGCCACCTTTTTTGTTCCCTGCCTCTGCCAGCGTTTGAACCAGTCATTATTGTGGTTTATGGCAAAAAGTGCAGACTGAACTGCAGCATGACTACCTTGAGCGACCATTTTCCCTTTTCCCATTTTGAGATCTACCCTTAATATAATCACCTGTTTAACTTCATTTGCTTTAGGATTTAAGCTAGGAATTCTCACAACCTCAAATTCATTCAATTACATTTTAAATTATGGATTAATACAAGAAATCATTTTTGAACTATTGCCCTTAACAATTTGAGTGATGTTTTCATATAATATGGATAGAGACTTATGGTTCTTAATAATTTAATCGCTAATTTTGCTTGATTATCAACATCACCATAACTCTCAATAGCTGTAAGAAGACCTTTTTGTTCTAATCTATCAAAAAATTCATTCATCTGATTATCAGATAGATTGTTGATATAATTTCTTACCTTCCGTTGATACCATAAGTTCTTGTAAAGCTCTTTTCTCCATAATTTTTCATAAGTATGGAGAAATGCCTTTGAAGGGTTGTTTTGTTTTATTGCATCTGCTGCAACAGTTCCAGCAATTTGAGCAGCAATTCCGCCTAAAATTACTCCGCCTCCTGTGGTCGGTTTAGTCTGTCCAGCCACATCCCCTACAAGTAATATGTTATCATCATAAGTTCTTTTAAGTGGTCCCGTTACCGGGATCTTTCCTGCAATTTTGCGGCTCGTAGTAGCCCCTTTCACCTTTTGGTTTAGGATGGGGTGTTCTGCAAGCATTTTATCAAGTGCTTTCCCAGCATGAGGATTACTTGTGCCCAGCCCAATTTTTGCTGAAGACTCACTCATTGGGATTATCCATCCGAAAAAATTTGGAGCATACTTTTGGGTTTGATACAATTCTACAAGATCAGATTCAATATCATTCAAGTCATTCATAAACACCTGAGCTGCAAAGATACGTGATTTCTCCTCTGGTAGTTTGAACCCAAGAGACCTGGCTAGCTTCCCTCTTACACCCTCAGCAATTATTGCCATTTTCGTCTCTATTTCTATTGACTCACCAGATTTGTTAGATGCAAAAACCCTCATCGAATTGTTATCCCTCAATATTTCTCTTACTCTAAATGGAAACAAAATTTCTGCTCCTTCTGATTTTGCTCGTTCTATTAAAAATTGATCAAACTTTGCTCTGTCTGTAACCATTGCATGTTTCTTATTCTTTCTTACAGTGAGAGTCTTTCCATTTGGGGCAATTAGGCGTGAACCATAGATATGATCATTAAATATCATTGATGAAGGGGGAATAGAGTCTAATTGTTCCAATCCAGTGTAACTAAACAACCCTGAACAATGTTCCGGGTATCCTAATCTCCCATGTTCCTCAATAATAAGTGTCTTAGCTCCATTGCTCGCTGCAGTTCTAGCAGCCTGAGCACCATTAGCAGAACCGCCAACCACAACGACATCATAATCCATAGTCTTAAGTTTACAACCATAAATAAAATGTTTGACAAATAGTCAGCCTCAATTTTTTTAGACAAAGTATAAAAGGAATGATGACAATTAGGTATTATAGTGACAGTTATAGCACATCACTTACGTTGTGATAGCAGAAAGGTTTGCTCACAGTGCTCAATTTATCTTTGGAAACCTCCTAAGGAAGATGAACCTAAATTTTATTATTGGTGTCCAGCCTGTCGAAATGATATATTATGTGATAGGGGACTTGTGCAAGATTATGTCTACGATGAACTCATTCAGGCAAAACGGGTGATATATCGTTGTTTGATTTGTCGGACAGAGGTTGAAGACCGAAGATGGCCTCCAGAAGGTGGTATTCAACTAAAAATTGCAGAACAGAATGCGAATAGAATTTAGAATTATTTATTTAAGAGTTAATTTTTAAATTTATTAGCTAAATTATTAAATGTTAGTCAATATAATTGAATTGAAATAAAAAGGTATTAAAGCAAAATTGACCCCCCTCTAGTTATGGAGTCATTTAAGGATAACTCAAAAGCAGAAAGTGTAGAAGACACACCTTCAAAACCTATAGGGTTGATGAAAGGATTGCTTATCACCATTCCATTACTATTAGTAATAGAGATTGGTTCGAAGTTTTTATTTAAACCTGAAACTCAACTGTTAGACCGTCTGTTGGTTTATATCTTAGGATTAGCAACGATTCTGGTATTAGCATTTTTCACAAAATCACTCTTGAAAATGGTTTTCGTAGGAACCCCAGTAATAATTATTACAAGTTTTATTCCACCTTATTTTCTTCCAAATTACTTTACAAGTGTATTTGGTTTATTTGGATACTCTAGACCAGCTGTGGAACAATTCATTATAATTTTAAAGCATAACCCAAGTCTAGTTCCAAACTCTCAACAGATACTAAACTATTCTAACTATGCATTGACATATTTTTTTGTTTTTGACCTTGTTATTAGTCTGGTTCTCTTAACTATTACTGCAATCGGATTCACCTTGCTCGCAAAAGTTTTTACACGAAAACCAAACGCGTTTACAATCATATTAGTAATTTTCATGGTTGTATTCTTACTCATTGGTGCAGTGGCACTTCCGTATGGATTGACCGTGACGTCTGGTGTATCTCAATTTAGTCTGGATATGTCGGTGGGTAGTACTTACCTGTTTAATGGAATTCAAGATTACATGAAAAATATTAACACAAATAATTTGACATTTGCCATATCCCAGATCCAAAATTCAAGTTCTTGGTTTAAAGAAGCAAAGCTGGTTATTTCAAGCTTAAATAGCCTTGGTATCTCACAGCTCTTATCGACCTCAGGGTTATCTACTTATCAACCTATCTTTGATAATGGATTAATTGCAGTGCAAGGAGTTACAATTTTAGCTCAAGCTATGAGTCCCTTGTTAGTTTCATTTAGTGGACTTAAGTCCGGATTCGATAAGACCTTTGGAACTATATCATTAAGTGGTTCAATCTTGAAACTAAGTCAATCAACTTCACAAAAGCAATTTGATGCTGGAATTGCAGAGCTTAGACAATCGTTTAAAAATATGACTGAGGCCATCAGACTGGTAAAAGAAGCGGTAAATACCTTCAAAAAAATGGATCAAACTAGCCTTGAGAAGAGTTTACTTCAGACTGGAGTACCTCAAGACATGATTAAGACCATTAGTTCCATGTTTACAACAACTGATTTGGTTCAATCAGCTTTAAATGTCTTCAATGTTATGATAAACCCAATTCAATATAACGGTACGACATCTCCTGATGCACCTTTAATTCATCTTGCAAGAGGTGCCTACGATTTGAGCAGAGTATCTAAACTTGTAGGAGGAACCTCCAGCTTTGAAAAGACTGAGAGATACTGGCCAAATATTGTTCAAAATATCTCAATCTTCCAAGAAACATTAAAATCTCCAGCTTACAATAACTTTTCTCAAATAAATACAAGTGGTTTAGACCCAACAATAGGAAATTTTGTTAATCAAATCAAAGGTGCATTTAATTTTGTAAGAGATGCTGGAAATGTAGCAATCGAATTTGGAAACTTTGGAACCAATGTTGTACCAGTTATTAGAAGAATGAATACTTCTCTAGCTATCTTTCAAGATCCTGCTAAAAATTTCACAACTATATCCGATAAAGAATATGACAACTCATACAATAATCTGACTCAAGTCATAACTGATTCGCAGGGTTTGAATGCAAGCGCCTTTAAAATTAAGGCCATTACACAGAATATGACCCAAAATGCAAACAACCAGAGCTATTATGGGTTAATGACACAACCAGCGAAACAGTTTACAGCCTTGTTCTCACAATTTAATTTGACTCAAAACGCACAAAATTTCATTTATCTAGGTAATGCGTTTCAAAACGTTATACTGACAGCTAAAGAACTTAAAAAAGTTGATGTTTTCATGAAAAACATCGAAACAGACCTTACAGCAGTAAAGAATGCTGGAACAACCTCACAACAAGCAACTGAATTAAATAATAGAGCTCCGAACATTAACGCAAATGTAACCCTGGTTGACACAGCATTAAACAATTCAAAGCTTTATTTAGGAAATGCACAGGGAAATTTCACGTTAGCTTATACAAAGGGAGGTATGACCCAGTTAGGAACTGTAAACACGGCATTATCAAACATCGCAATTGATATTAATGACATCCAAGGTCCAACAGCCCTAGGAAAAGTAAAAGAGATTATGAAAGACCCATCAACCTACGCAAGTAATAATGGAGGAATTGGACCAACCCTTTCTGATCTTGATACTGCAATCCAAAATATCGTTGTAGGAATGGGTAAAATTAGTAATGACCTGAAAGGTGTCACAATTAGCGGTTAATTCTAAACAATTTTTTACGAGTTTTTATTAACAAATTCTTCCAATTTAACTTTAAACTGTTCTCGTTTGCAGGCCATGCTTATGGTCTCAAATTCTAAACTAGAGGATTTTTCAAACAGATCAATTAAATTTTGATTCAACAGTTTCTTGGTTTTAGCATTAACCCATTTATCTCTTTTAGTATATTCAACGGCTATTACAATAGCTTGTTCAATAAGTTCCTCTCTGGATCCTGAGATTCGATCGAAGAGAGAAGCACTCATTTCGTCAACACGGATGATCTTCCCTTGAGTGAAACATTGTAGTAAAAATGATCTTGAAAAGAAATTTTGAAGTATTATTGATGTTCCAGAATCAGGAGTCAATGCTAGATTCCCGAAGGCAAATGCAATTTTTGAGTCGTTCATTACAACCCTATGGTCTGAGGCAAAAACCAATGAGATACCTCCTCCTGCGACTGCCCCATTTAATGCTGCAATTATTGGAAGGGGATGAGTTAGCATTTTTAAAATAATTCTGTTTACAACAGGTACAACCTTATCAACATACCCAGAGGGATTATTACTTTTTAATTCTCTATACATTTCCCCCACATCCCCTCCAACTGAAAATAGCTTTGATTTTGATGTTAAGATTATTGCACCAAGTTTTGCATCATTTTGGGCTGCGTCCAACCAAAATTCTAGCTCTTTTAGAAATTCCATAGTGTATGAATTTGTTTTTGAATTAAATTCTAAAAGCAGGATTCGGTCTTGTTTAGTTGCTACAATAGTTGCCATTATGACACATGTTATCATGATGCTAATTAATCTGTCTTTCCAATTGGAGATATTTATTAATTTCAAATTGAGAGAATATTAATTTAGAATAGAGCTAGAGAAAAGCAAGTATAACTTACTCTTAATCCTCCTTTGATCGCCACTCAATAATTGATTCTCTTAACATATCAAATGCCTTTTTGATATTTATTCCCTCTTTTGCTGAGGTTTTTATCATCTTTATATCAAATCTACCTTCAAATCTTGTTCGAAGCTTATTAACATAAGCTTCTACCTCATCAAATTTAACATGTCCCTCTTTACCCTCTTCATAAATATCAATCTTAGTTGCCACAACAACTATCGGAGTTCCTTCACTGTAGGTGTTACGAACTAATTCATCTACCCATTTATCCAGATTATTAAGGGTCTCAACTCTTGTAGTGTCAAAACAAAGAAGAGTTCCTAGGGTACCTGCGTAAAACATGGGTCTAACATTCTCAAATTTTGGTTGTCCCGCAAGATCCCAGATGCTCCATTTGTAGTTATCATCACCGACTCTTTCTTGGAAATAAGCGAAGTCTGCCCCAATAGTGTTCAAATATTCAACTTGAAAACCCTCACCCATATATTTTCTCCTTAGACTTGTCTTACCAACTCTACCATCCCCTAAGAGTACAACCTTATGAATAAATGTACGTTTAATACCTGACTGAGGTACTTCTTCACTCATGACTTAACTTATCTAATTTATCCTCCTTTATCAACCTTCTTGAAAAATTATGAATATTCGTTATTGTAGTTGGAAAATTAAATTATCTGAATGAATGCTGAAAAGATATTAAATGACCTAAACCCATAAGAAATATAACAATTCTATTATAACACTTGTTCACTAACTTGTCTCAAACTCATTGTATATAAACTCAAGAGAGAGATATTTAATATAGAATAATGGTGATATAATTTGAAATTAACATTAGATAGAATGTGTATTACAACTAATGATTTCTGTATGAACTGTACTAAAAAACTCAAAAACAAGGAGGTAACAAAGGTCGACATTGCTGTTGGAAAGATTATTATCAAGGTCTCCAAACAATTTAAGGTGTTGAATTCAATTTCTCTTGAAAAGATCATTCTGACCAACAACGCCACCTATTTACTTGTAAAAGAAGGTGACAAGAAAAAATTAGAAGAAGTGGGATTTTCATTACTCAATGAACTCAGTGATGCAGTCGGAACAGATATTATTTATCTTGAAAAAGTGAAAAATGTCAAAAAATTTGTAGAAGAAGTAACCTATCCCACCACACCTGTTAAAACCTCAACTGTTTTTATTCCTCCCTTTGGAGAAAAAGAGTTAAAGGTAGAATTCAAGAAAGCTGATAAAAGTAAGATTAAAATCAGTCAGGGTGAACTCTCAAGTCTTACACATGATCTATATGGGCTTGATGCTCATTATGCTTTTACATAGTCAACAAAGTGACTTAACACCAGATCGCATTATTTCTCTTAATACCACAGTTGCATAGGAACCTGTTGGAATTCGAAAGATAACCTGAAAATTATTATCAATTTTTCTTGATTTAAATTGTTCAGGGTATAAATAAAATAATCTAGTAGAATGCCTAAAAGATTTCAACATATCTACAGTTAGATTATGTGTTTGAAACAACTCCATCCAGACTTTATTTATTGGTTCTTTCCATTTATTACTAGGTAGAGCTATTTCTATATTATTTTGTTGGGAATCTTTAGCTTTTCTCTCCCCTTTAAGCAATTTGATATCAAGGGTACTTGACCTGATTGATAGGTAATTGTTCCATAAAAGTGAAATTACGGATCGCTGAAATAGATTTAAGAGAAATCTTGGAATTGTCAACATGGCTTGTTTATGGTCACCAGTTTTATTGAGCTTTATCAATACATTTCGTTCAATTGAAGGGATGAATGATTCGGACCTTAAGGTAATCTCAGGATCCCTTGTATCTTGCCACACCTTGCGAAATTCATGCTCTGCGTAATTTTCTGCTCCAATTAAATAATTAAGTGCCTCACGATAATTCCCTCTTAGTAAATTAATTCCAACATTAAAATTAGATGGGCTAGTACAACCAAATCTCTGATACCCGTAGTAATTCAGAGTCTTAAAATCAGTGGGTGCTTCAAAATCTAAATTGCTTACATCCCGAATAAGTATATCAAATTGATTACCTGTAATATGACCTCTCGGTAAACCCTTTACAGAGGATCCAATTTTTCGAATTTGAAGACCTTCTATGAGTTCAACTTTTGTAGTATCGGTGTTTTGTTGAGGGTTAAATACTGCTATTTCTTGAGTTATTTCAGCTTTTTTGTCCTTTATACCAGCAGTAGAAACATCACTCTGACTCACGCCAAAAAATTTTGATATCTCTGAAAGCATCAATTGATGTGGTAAATTTTTTCGGTTAGCTACAAAATGTACATACGAACAAGATGTACAAGGATGTGAGAGACGAGATTTAGATGAAACGAGTACTCCAGAATCATCAATTTCCACAACTTTAAAGTCAGAAGCTTCTGTTTTTATTCGACCTCCAATTCCTTTGAAATCATAAATATATTTATTCATCCCAAATACAGAATCTGACAGCAATCATTGATTAATTTGGTAAGTGGCTTAAATTAATTTAGATGGGATGTTATTTGAAGTTTAGAATTTATTTAAATTTAAACAATAACACAGTCTGACTCATAAATATTTTTACATATTCAATAAGACTTTATGTATGGATGAGCAGTATGTAAGGAATCAGTTTCCAATAACAACTAAAATTATAAAAGGGGACCTTAGGACCCCTGACCGAAACTTAATCTATTTTGACCATGCAGCAAGTACACATGCACCAATTTCAGTTTTAAATGCATACGTAGACTTTCACAAACAAAGTTACGCAAATATCCACAGAGGTGAACATACATTATCACAATTAAGTTCTGAGTACTATGATCAGGTCGAACACAAGATTGGATCTTTTCTTGGATTAAAGTCAATTAGGAATGAGGGGATCCAAGGGATAATCACCACCAACACAACTTCATCACTTGATTTAGCAAGTCATGTAATGGCTGATGAGAAAGGGATAGTTGTTTCTACCGAATTAGAACACCACTCCAACATTCTTCCACATAGAAGAAGAGGAAAAGTCAAACTGGCAAATCTTGTAGAAGACGGAACTTTAAATTATGACAATTTGGAGGAGCTACTCCAGAAGAATGATGTTAAACTTGTTGCAGTCTCAGCAGGTTCGAATGTTTCAGGATATATGCCTAATTTGAATAAAATCGCACGATTAGCCCATGAGAACAATGCTAAAGTGCTTGTTGATGCAGCACAAAGAATTGCTCACAAATCTCTAGAGATGAAAGAATCAAATCATCCAGAACATTTAGATTTTATCGCAGGAGCTGGACATAAATTTTATGCACCTTTTGGTGCCGCCTTTTTGATGGGGTCTATAGATACCTTTGATAATGCTCCACCCTATATACCAGCTGGAGGAACAGTTGCCTTTGTCACCACTGAAACGGAGCTTTATCTGAATGGTCCAAACCGACATACTCCAGGAACTCCAAACATAGCGGGAGCATATACACTAGGAAAAGCATTGGAATTTTTAACTCAGGTGGGGATGGATGAAATAAGAGACCATGAAATCAAACTGCTAAAACGAATGTTTAAAGGGTTAGGAGAAATCGATAATGTTACAATCTATGGAGATATCCCAATTGAAGAGAAATTAGGTGTTGTTAGTTTTAATATAGATGGACTTGACCATGATATAACTGCAAATATGTTAGATAAAATTGGAGGGATCGCCGTTAGAAATGGATGTTTCTGTGCTCACCCCTATCTACTTAATTTGATGAGAATTGAAGAAAATAAGGTTGAGACGTATAGAGATGCCTTAAGAAACGGACAATCTGTAAAATTACCAGGAGCAGTTCGTGCATCAATTGGGATATATAACACTGTTGATGAGGTTGAAAAATTTATTTCTGTTGTAGAAGAGATAGCAAAAGTACAACCAAATGAGGTAGTCGATTACAAAGCTACCGCGGTAAAGTGTGGGATCTATTAAATAAACTGCCCAGTTGGTAGTTCACTATCCTTCGATGCAAGTTTTCCCCGAAGATGGGTTGAAATATAGTCGTAATGCTTGACCAGTTCAGGTGAAAGCGTTGGAGTTATTCTTTCCAATGCTGTATAAAAATGAGACATTTTTACTACTCTCGACTCTAGATTTTCTCTGAGTGAGATCAAGGCAGCTTCTCTGACCAAATTTTGTAAATCTGCTCCGACAAAGTACTGAGTCGCTTTTGACAATTCTAAAAGATCAACATCTTTAGCAAGTGGGACTGAGTTGGAATGAACCTTCAAGATAGAAACTCTTCCTTCTTCATCAGGCATAGGGACATAAATCAACCTATCAAACCTACCTGGTCTTAATATTGCTGGATCTAATAATTCAGGTCGATTGGTTGCTCCAATTACCAGTACTTTTCCCTTTTTATCTATACCATCCATGCTGCTGAGTAACTGATTAATTAATCGATCCATCCATGCCTCTTGATCATTATTCCCACGAGTTTTCATGAGAGAATCCACTTCATCAAAAAATATAACTGTGGGTGCATTTTGCCTTGCTAGTTTAAAAATCTCCCGAACTGCTTTTTCTGATTCCCCTACCCATTTAGATAAGAGTTCAGGTCCACGAACAGCAATAAAATTACTATCTGCAGAATTTGCAATAGCTTTGGCTAACAAGGTTTTACCAGTCCCAGGTGGCCCATAGAGTAATATCCCGGACGGAGGATCAATTCCCATTTCTTCAAAGGCATGGGGATAAATTAATGGCCATTCCACAGCTTCAATAAGTTCTTGTTTCACCGATTTTAATCCACCTATATCATGCCAAGTAGTGTCAGGAATATCAGCGAAAAAATGTTTAAACCCAGATGGTTCCATAAGTCTGAAAGCAGATTCAAAATCCTCCCTTGAAATAATTAAATCATCCATAATTCTCCTCGGATGATCATGTTCGAAACTAATGAAAGGTATTAACCTGCTCATCGCAGATATCGCAGCTTCCTTAACCAATCCTGTTAGATCAGAACCAACAAAATGTTTAGACCTCTCACTGAGTTCTCGTAAATCAACATCTTTAGATAAAGGAACCCCACGAGTTTTTATCTGTAATATTTCATATCTATCTTTTTTGTCTGGGGGTGTTAGATGAATTACTACCTCTAATCTTCCAGCCCTCCTAAATGATGGATCTATATCCTCGATTGACTTACTTGTCGCAAGAACTATGACAGGAGAGAATTTTGGAAGTTGATCCAATTGATAAATAAATTCAGAAGTTATTCTCCTAGATAAATCACTAGAGGTATATGGGTTTCGAATAGGTGCATAACTTGGAAGATTGTCAAGTATAAGAAGACAGGGGGCCTTTAATTCAGCTTCTTTAAAATATTTTTTGATTCTGCGTTCTGAAGTGTCAATATCATTACTAATTACTTCAGAGGGCTCAACTTTAACCACATTAACTCCTGATTCAACTGATAGAATTTTTGTTAAAAGGGTTTTTCCACTCCCTGAAACCCCTGTAATAATAACACCTCGCGGAAAATCAATGTTGACGTGATTAAAGAAATCTGGATTTTTTAAAGGTAAAGCTACAAATTTATGCATCCGATCTTTGATCTTACCATATCCGCCAAAATCATCGTACGTAAGTTGCTGGTTTAAATTTGTCTCTGCCAACTTTGTCTGCTTTCTTTCCAATTTCACTTCAGTGTTCTCATTTATTATTACCAAGGTATTGGGGTTGGTTTCAATTACCCTAAACTGAACCTCACCAATTATAGTGTCTTTATCTGTGAGTTTTGTGGTTCCAATTACATCCTCCTTGGTACCATTTCCATTTTTTGACAAGGTATTTAGAACATACAATGAGAGGATATCACCTCCCGCAACGGGAATACCTGACAGATTTTTAAACTCATCTAAATTCTTTTTGTCAACTACAGAACCCCCTCCAATTTGGGTGACTATTAGTTGTTCACATGGTCTAGAAATAGCTTTATCTATCCTTACTATCGAATCTAAGGAAACACCCAATGATGTTCTTGTTAATCCATCGATCAGAATAAATCCCTCAAATTCTCCTAGCATACTTTTATCCACCTTAGGTATCAGCTTTCTATCTTTTTCCCTAAAGGGTAAAATGATTACTCCCGACCTCTTTTTCCCATAAATTTCTACTATCTCACCACGTTTAAATTTGTACTTTTGCATAAGTGATTTTGAAATCCTTGCCACTTTTTTCCCATAGTCATCTAAGGGTGAAGCAATTACTTTGACATGTACCATTAACAATTCTCTTTTAATTTTTCATCTCAAAAATGCTTTGAATAATTGTTAAACCTTAGCCTGAATTTTTCAAGATAGTTTCTATGAGGTTTGTCTAAAGTTTCCAGTTGGGTTTTCGTTTTTCAATATAGGATTGAATACCCTCTTGACCATCCTCAGAGGCAAATAATCTGTTCTGTAACTCTCGTTCCAGAGTTAAGCCCTCATGCAATGACATTTGTGAACCTGAGACAACTGCCCTTTTGATTAGTCCAATTGTAAGACCTGGTCCAGAAGCCAATTTTGAAACATATTTATCCAGATTCGTAGCAAAATCATTTGAATCATAAACATAATTTACCAATCCTATGTCTAAAGCCTCATCTGGGGTAAGTAATTTTCCAGTTACCATCATGTCTATTGCCCTAGAATTTCCAATAAGCCTGCATAATCTTTGAGTTCCACCAGTCCCAGGAAGAACCCCTAGATTAACCTCAGGAAGACCTATCTTATGTTCCTTTTCAGGATTTGATGATCTAGACATAAACCTAATATCCGCAGCTAGAGCAATTTCCAGTCCACCACCGACAGCATGCCCATCAATCGCCACTATCACCAACTTCGGAGTTTGTTCTAACTTCAACAGTGTCTCATTTCCATGCAAACAGAAATTTCCTTTGCTCGTTGTGCTGCAGGCCTGAAGATAGCTAATTTCAGCACCTGCTGAAAAAGCCCCAGTAAATCGATTTTTTATCAAGATTATAGAAATGTCATTGTCAAATCGAGCTGTCATAATAGCCTTATCCATTTGGATAAAAAATTCATGACTGTATGTATTCATTTTTCGCTCATTTGTAAGTTCAATAATACCTACTCGGCCTTCTTTTTTAAATTCAACTAACGATAGGTTATCACTTTCAATATAAGTTGCACCAGGAGTTTGTTCCATAAGTATCCAACTCTTGATTCTATACCAATTTTAAAATTGTTTGGAGAACAAACAGTCTGAATATAAAATTTTAAGAGGGTACTATAGATTTAAAGTCAGCATTTCGTTTTTCCTTAAATGCTGTAGCTCCCTCGATATGTTCAGAGGAAGAAAATGCAATTCCCTGGTAAGCCGCTTCTAGCTCTTGTTGATGAGCTAAGGTCATTTCAAATGAATTGTTCAAAAGTCTTTTAGAAAGACCTATAGTCTGAATTGGACCATTTATCCATTTTTTCATAATTGTAATCCCATAATCTTCTAATTTTTCATCAGGGATAACTTCAAGAACAAGTCCTAGATTTTGTGCTGAGCTTGCATCTATGACCTCTCTTCCAAATACCAAAAACTTTGCCCTTTGAAGCCCCATGAACCTAGATAAGAAGTAAGAGCCTTCAGCAATCAATCCTATATTAGCAAATGCAAAACCAAATTTGGAAGACCTTGACGCAAAAACAACATCTGCCGATAGAGCTAATACAATCCCTGCACCATAACATCCTCCATTTACCAAACTTATTACCGGAACATTTAGTTCCCTCACTCTATTTACAACTCCATAAATCAGTGTTAACATCCTTTGTTGTGTGGTAATCGGTTTATTTGTTCTTGATTCCATGTCTTTAATATCTCCACCCGCAGAAAATACGGATCCGTTTGCTTTTAGAACAACACCTCTTACGTCCTTGTCTAGTCTAACTTTTTCTAAAACACTTAATAATTCAACCAAAAGTTCTGTACTTAAAGCATTCCTTTTCTCTGGTCGATTTAAAACTACTTCAGCAATCCCTGTATTGAAATTTAACTCTACAAGTGCCATAAGAGCAGATAATCTTGGGGTTCATAACTTTAATTGCAAAAAGAACTGAGAAACAACAAATTCACAAATTAATTTTGTTTTTTCTACAGATTTTCAATCTAATCTTTACTTCTTAGAAGAAGAGGTTAAATGAGAATGCAAATATAAAGAGTATGGAAAGAAAATCTGAAGAGGTGGTTTTCTCCTCTGCCAAAAATCTCCCTAACAACATTAAGGATGCTTTATTCGAAATTTTTAGGTTTCAGGGAGACATTGAGTATGGATCCTATAACATTCATCTACCATGGCAGAGCAAGGCAACATCCTCAGAAGATCGATGGATGGTGGCCCGAATTGTATCTACTGAAGTCAGACACGGACTTCAGGTAACAAAATTTTTACGTCAACTCGGAGAAAGGGGGAATGAGTTGGCAGATGACCTCTTCAGAAGAAAGGTTGGAGACCATGATTTTAGGGTTTTTGAAGAGGAGTTACCAACCTGGGCAGATGTATGTGGGTTTTCGTGTTTTTTTGCTGTCACAGATCTGTATCAACTAAACCTACTGGGAAACAGTAAATATGAACCGTTAAGAAAGGCAATTCCTTTGATAATGAATGAAGAATCATTACATCCAACCTTTGGCATCAATGGTTTCAGAAAAATGATAGAAACAGATAAAATTTCTGAAGACGAAGTGGTTTCCACAGCCAAAAAATGGATTACCTTAAGTCAAGAAATATTTAACTATGGTGGAAAGATGAAAAAGGAAATTCCTAGTGAACTTGGGATTAAATGGGATGAGTCTCTATTTAGGAATCAGCTGAAAGTTACAAACAATTCATTGTTTGAGCAAATTGGGATAGAATTTAGAGTACATTAATCTAGACAATCGACTATTTTTTATTCAAAACTATTAAAACCATACAGAAATACTGCGTTATATGTCTACTCGGCACATTAAGCAAGGAAAATTTGCGAAAATACGAAAATTCGAGACACCGGAAGAACTACCCGAGAAATATAGGAATCTCCTTAAAAAAATGCTCTTTGTACAAGCAGATACAGAATTTGCAAGTGTTCAACAGCATCTCGAGTGGCAACAAAATTCACCAAGCCCTGAGGATAAATGGGTATTGTCCAGAATTGTAGCTGATGAGGTGAGACACGGATTAACAATGACTCGCTTGTTAAAACAATTTGGTAAAGAAGGTGAGCAAATGGTCCAAAAACTCCTTGCACGGAAAATTGGAGAACATACCTTAGATAGTTTTAACATAGAATTTGAAAACTGGGAATCGGTATTAGCATTTACCTGCTTTGTAGATCGGGTGGGGTTGTATCAATTAGAGGCATTTGGAGAGTGTTCTTATGCACCTTTGGCACGAGAAATGCCCTTAATGCTAAATGAAGAGAAGCTTCATATTGGGTTCGGGTATAATGGTCTTAAGAAAGTAATTTCTGATGATGGATATCTGGGAGACATGGATAGCGCACAGAAAGCGGTCAACTTTTGGCTTCCCCGTGCATTGGATATGTTTGGTCATAGTAAATCAGAGAACGCAGACCTTGCTGTTGAACTAGGAATTAAAAAATGGAACAATATTGAAATGAGAGACAGGTATTATCAAGAGGCTACACAACTCTGTGAGAGTCTTGATCTTCAGACCCCAGACATAGATGAGGGCAGAAGGATCCTATAGTTTAGATTCTAATACTTTCCAACTAGCTTCATTCATACCCAATCTTAAGAAATATTGATAAAGACCTTCATCCTTGTCTTGTACTATGGTACGAACCTGCCGAGTCCCTAACCCTTTAAACCTGTTTAAAAGCTCTTTTCCTAGCATCTTACCAACTCCTAATTTGTTAAATTCGGGGTCAACTCCAACCATGTTAATCCATCCGATTTGTTCTTCTAGACCAAAACTGTCCTGGGTCACATCTCCAATGATGAACCCAACTAATACACTATCATTAAAGGCTCCGACTGCAGTAAGACATTGTCCATAGTCTATCTTCTCCGACATCTTCTCTTCTGTCATGTTTTTCTTACCTGTTACCTTAGTGTAAATTTCTACCATTTTGGAAACATCATCTAATGTTAACTCATTAATTTCAATCATTTCTCTCATTAACCTAATTTAGGATAAGTTATTAAATGAATTGTTCTTTGGTTTGCCAAGGATTAACTAAATTCCGTAATTAATATTCACATTTTTAGTTCTTGAGAAATAGTCTAATGCGTACTTTCCCTGCTCCATACCAATTCCACTTTTCTTCCACCCACTGAATGGTGTTTGGGGGAAAGTCACAGGATATTCGTTTACCGAGACCATCCCAGAATCCAAATCTCTTGCAAAAATGTGTGCAAGTTTTAATTCATTTGTCCAAACCCCATTGAGCAACCCAAAATTGGTGGAGTTTGCAAGAGTAATTGCTTCCTCGACCGATGTAAACTGTGTTGCAGTGAGAACTGGACCAAAAATCTCCTCTTGAAACACTACATTCTCTTTTTCAACATTTGACAAAATTGTAGGTTCTAGGAATGCACCGTTTTTCAAATGTTCAGGAGGTTTCCCCCCTATTAAAATTTCTGCCCCACTTTCTGCGCCCTTATCAATATACTCCAAGACTGAACTCCTCTGATCCAAACTAACCATTGATCCGATTCTGACACCTTCATTGGTTCCTACACCAATGCTCCATTTCTTGACCTCTTCTTGTAACATATTCATAAATTTATCATGTACAGATTCTTCGACCAACAATCTTGATCCTGCCCAACACATCTGTCCTGCATTCCAAAAGATTCCAAAGGCCACACCTTTCACAGCTCTTTTCAAATTGGAGTTAGCCATTACAATATTTGCACCCTTTCCACCTAATTCTAGCGTGATTGGGGTGATATTTTCTGCGGCAGCCTTCATAACATTAATCCCAGTTTCAACACTCCCTGTTAGGCTTACACCATTGATATCAGGTGATCTAACCAATGAATCCCCAACTACCCTTCCTGAGCCAGTAATAACCTGTAAAACACCCTTTGGCAATTTTGCAACTTCGATTAGTTTGATCCATTCAAGAATTGAGAGAGGCGTTAAAGAGGCTGGTTTAGCTATAACGGTACAACCTGTTGCCAAAGCCGGAGCAATAGACCTGATTCCAAGTTGAAAAGGAAAATTCCAAGGGATAATATGAGCAGTAACCCCTAAAGGCTGTCTTAATGTATAGTTTAATCGCTCTCCAGGAACGGGGATTGTTGTACCCTCAATCTTGTCAGCCCATCCAGCGTAGTACTCAAGCGTTTGTGCTGCAAATCGAACATCACCTAAGGCGTCCCGAAAAGTTTTCCCATTGTTTTGACTTTCAATCAAAGCTAGTTCTTTTGCATGTTCATAAGTTATTTGAGCTAAACGGTATAACAGCCTTCCCCTTGAACTTGCATCCATATTATGCCAATCATCACCATAAAATGCTTCATTCGAGTACCTTACCGCTTTTTCTACATCTGAGACTGATGCACTGGGCACTTTTGCGATAGTCTCCCCTGTGGCAGGGTTAAGTACCCCCATAGTTTTTTCATCTTCAGCATCAACCCATTCATTATTTAGATACATTCTGGTGGTGTTCATGGATTCCTGAGTCTGAGAATTTATTTAAATTATTCCTCTTTAAAATAGAGTTAACTCTGAAAATTGAGATAAAATATTGCTAAATTTTTCAGAACATTTTTGGGAATTTCCTTCTGTGCTGCAACAAAAAGTATTTATTATAGGTATGGTATGGTATATTAGGTATTACAGTATGAATACCACACCACCAATATATTAGGAGGTCAAAAATATGTTAGCAAGAATGTTTGATGATTGGCTCTTCCCTAACAGGATTTTCAATGCACTTGAAAATGCATTTGAGGAAGACAGCACAAGACAACCACTAAGTAATATTGTCTATGATAAGACACAAAAGACATGGGAAGTTGAGATTGAACTCCCTGGTCTCACCAAGGATGATGTGAGCATCAAAATCATTGATGGAGCACTACATGTAACCGGTGAAAATAAGGACAAAAGCATAACCTTTCAGGCACAATACTATCTAGGGAAAGACATTGATCAGAAATCCCTGAATGCAAAGATGGAAGATGGACTCTTGATCATTAAGGCTAAAACCAATGAGCCTGAGGAGAAATTCGTAGATATACAATAGGAGGTAATAATATGTCACAAACAAAAATAGTAAAACAAGATAACAAATTAAGTGAGGTCAAAGAACAAGAAAAGGTCACCCCCGCTCTAAGGTTCCCCAGATATTTTGTCAATCAAAATAGAGAGACGGATGAAATTGAGATCCAGTTGGAGATGCCAGGGATCAACAAAAATCACACAGAAATTAAGCTGAAAGACAACAAACTCTACGTGAAGGCACTAAATGAAAGGAGATTTTATAAGAAAGAGTTCGAGTTCAAAAACTCCTTGAATCCTGAGGCTCTCGAGGCAAATATGGAAAATGGTGTGTTAACCATTACCGTGAGACCTCTTGAAAGCGAATCTCATAACATCACTATTGCTTAAACCAAGTAATTGACGGGTGTTGTGACCAAAAAATCAGTGTAAACTAAATAATAGGAATCCTTGTGGGTTCATTTTTATTCAAAATACCAATTTGTTCTCTCAATATTTAAAAATTCTTAATTTTAAAGGGTTTAATGACTGAGGTTCAAGAAGATATTCCAATGCCGTGGTTAAAGACCTCGGAGGGAATTAGAGCCATCCATTTGAATTATGAACATGTTAGCCCATTTGAATTTGTAAAAAGGAGAGGAGAACAAACACCAAAAGATCCAGCAATTATACCATTTAAGGGAAATCCAGTTTCCTGTGGAGAATTACTAACTTCGATTAAGAAATTTCAGGTTGTGTTAAAGGAACTTGGTATAGTTAAAGGGGACAGAGTGGCAATTATGCTTCCAAATACCCCACATTATGTGATAGCACATTATGCCATCTTATCAATGGGGGCAATTGTGGTTCAAGCAAACCCACTTTACACTGAAAGAGAACTTAAGCATCAAATGGATGACTCTGGTTCAAAACTAATTATTACTCTAACGAGTTTCCAAGAAAAGGCAAATATTGTAATGAAAGAGACTGCTCTCGAAAAAGTTGTACTATGTAATATTGGGGATTACATGAAGACAATTATTCATTTTTTAGGAAGCAAAATCTTGAAAAAATTTGAAGATCCAAAAATGAAAACACTAGATAATAATTTCAATTTTATAGATCTAATGAATAAAGCAGATATATCAAAATTCGAGGAAGCTCAGGTAGATATTGAAAATGATGTCGCTATATTGCAATACACAGGAGGTACGACAGGAGTGTCAAAAGGTGCAATGCTTACACACAAAAATGTCAGCTATAATGCGCAACAGAGTCGTGAGATATTTCGAACTGTACCAGAGGGTCAGGGAAGTGTTTTAACTGCTTTGCCTATGTTTCACAGTTTTGGACTGACTGCTTGTATGAATATTTCATTTCAGTTGAAAGTCCCGATGGTTCTTATGATCAGATTTAATGTCCCAGATGCCTTAAAGTTAATTGAGAGTCAAAAGATAACCTTTTTCCCTGGTGTTCCTACGATGCTGATTGCAATGCTTCATAGTCCAGATGTCAAAAAATTCGATCTTAGCTCTCTAATTGCTGTTATCTCTGGTGGCGCTCCCCTTCCAATTCAAGTGGCGAGAGAATTTAAACAGATTACAGGAGGAGATCTTGTTGAGGGCTATGGTTTGTCTGAGACTTCACCAGTGGTATTCGCAAACCCTATAGGTTCAGATAAGTTCACTTTAAGAGAGGGTAGTGTAGGGATCCCTGCCCCGGACACAATCTGTAAAATCACAGATAGTGAGGATCCAAAGAAAAACCTTCCACTTGGTGAGGTTGGAGAAATATGCCTCAAAGGTCCTCAGGTAATGAGAGGATATTGGAACCGTGAGGAAGAGACTGCAAAAACACTGATAGATGGATGGCTACACACTGGAGATATCGGCAGGTTAGATGAAGATGGATACCTGTATATTGTTGATCGAAAGAAGGATTTAATTATTGTGTCTGGATTTAATGTGGTTCCACGAGAGGTAGAAGAAGTTCTTTATGAAAATCCAAAGGTCTTAGAAGCTGCTGTTGCAGGTCTTCCACATGAAGAGAAAGGAGAAATGGTGACTGCTTGGATTGTTCTAAAGACTGGCGAAACCTCATCTAAGGAAGAGATCCGAGAATATTGCAAGGAGAAGCTAGCACCATATAAAGTCCCACGAGAGGTTTACTTCAAAGATGAACTTCCTAAATCGATGATTGGCAAAGTATTGCGAAGAAAGCTTGTTGAAGAATACACAAAGAAATAGAGTCACCTAAGACAATTAAACATTAATTTTTTATTACTTCCAGTTATATTAATCATTATGGGAATCCCAGATCAAGTAAAAAGATTATCAAATGCAGATGAAATAGGTGAAAAATTGTATAAACATAATTGGACAAGAATCATTGACACTATGGCAGAAATTGATCCAGTATTTGCCACTTATGTAAAAGAAATAGCTTATGGCTCTGTCTATCCGTTACAGTCAGTAGATTTGAAGACTAAAGAGTTTGTTGCGATTAGTGTCTTAACAACCCTTCAGCTCAAACCTCAGTTAAAATCACATATTATAGCTCTTAAAAATCTTGGAATCACACATGAACAGGTTAAGGAGGTAATGCTATTAATCGCTATGTACACTGGATTTCCAAAGGTACTGGAAGCCTTAAAAATTGTTAGTGAAGTATATGAATAGAATTACTTTCAAAGTAATTGAATAATCCGTTCTCTGAGTTCATCTATTGTGGATGCTTCAGTTTGAAATTCAAGCACCTGAACATCTGAATCATATTGTATAGTCAAAAATTTTCTTTGGACATGTACAAGCCTGACAGTTTCCAGACTATTTATTGTGAATTTATACCTTTTTAGAAGTTTTACAAGAAAATCATGATGATCAGTGTTCATATGTTCAATCACCTCTAAAAATTCAGATCTTGACAATTTATAATTTGACAAATAATCTTCTCTGGGAACCCAAAAAATTTTACCAAATCCTCCAATAAACCTGATTTTGACAATAGAAAGCCTATAAATGTTGAAATCATGGAACTCTTTGTATTTACTTGAAGACGGAAATCGAGTAGTGTAGATTTTGAAGGTATTATCAAACTCTTCTTGAGGAACAATGGTAGCATCCCCAATTAGAGTCAATCTTGCAGAATTTTGGATATTGATTCTATTTGGGGCAACGATGGTCAAAGCACAACTAGGATTAGAATCTAAATTTTTCTGTGTTCAGCTAATGTACTGATATAGAACAGTAATGACCCATCGCTATCAACCACAAAAGGCATAAGGGAACCGAAGGGATAGCCATCAGTTGATTTACTGAAAGAAGATAAAACACCAAATGGAATGGTTTGGATCATAGAAATAACTTCTTTTCTATAATCATAGGATTGAACTTCCATGTAATTAAAGATTAACTCAATCATTTTACATTTTCGGTCGGAAAACAAAATTTACTAGTAAGAATTTTTGAAGGAATTAATTAACTTAATTTTCTCAGACATAGAGATAAAATTTACAGACCATGAAAATTTAATACTCAGACTTAAAAAAAATAAATCAGTTAAATAATTATGATCGCAAATAATGGGGGAGATCTAGTGGCATTAGCATTGAGAGAACACTCCGTTACTCAAATTTTTACACTTTGTGGGGGTCACATCTCTCCCATTTTAACTGGATGTGAAAAGGTTGGGATCTCCGTCTATGATGTAAGAAAGGAAGACACTGCCGTTTTTGCAGCAGATGCTAATTTTAGGTTTACCGGTATACCAGGAATTGCAGCAGTTACTGCTGGACCAGGGTTGACTAATACACTGACTGCTCTAAAGAATGCCCAAATGGCACACTCACCTCTACTTTTGTTTTCAGGGGCAGCAGCCACTATATTGAAAGGGCGTGGATCCCTTCAGGATATTGATCAGATTCGGATTGTTAAGCCATTTACGAAGGCACAGTTTAGAGTCACAAGAACAAAAGATATTGTAGGGACTATCTCAGAAGCATTTTTTGTTTCACAGAGTGGTGTTCCAGGACCCGTGTTTATTGAATTACCGATTGATTTACTCTACCCTGAAAACATTGTGCGAGAATGGTATTTAAAAGATAGCAAAAATGCAAAATCTATTACCTCTAAGGTCTTTAATTGGTACCTGCGAAATCACCTTAACAAAATGTACGTAAATACAAATTACAAACCAGATATTGATGTTTTACCAATTGAGTACAAAGTTGCTTCAAGATCAGATGTTCAAAAATCTCAAGAATTAATCAATGCGGCAAACAAACCTGTTTTGATTATTGGGAGTCAAATAATTAATAACAGAAATCTCGTGAATCAAATTAAAGACTTAGTTGAAGAGTTAGG
The DNA here is from genome assembly GCA_030149205.1 of Candidatus Heimdallarchaeota archaeon. Lineage (GTDB taxonomy): Archaea > Asgardarchaeota > Heimdallarchaeia > Heimdallarchaeales > Kariarchaeaceae > WAKA01. Next base: position 341,608 of record JASBSB010000001.1, read on the forward strand.
AATCCCAGTGTATCTATCAGGAAGCGCAAGAGGAATTCTAGGAAGAGAACACCCACTCCAATTCAGACACAAAAGAAGTAAAGCCTTGAGGGAGGCTGATTTAATTTTATTGCTTGGTGTTCCCATGGATTTTCGCCTTAACTATGGGAGGTCTTTAAATCGAAAATCTCCACTAATAATAGTAAACCTTTCAAGAGATGATCTTAACTTAAACAATAACTTCAAAAAACCAACCTTAAAGATATTAGCTGACCCTGCATCCTACCTCAAGCAAATTTCGAAAAAACCAACCAAAGAGTATGTGGAGTGGGTAGAAAAACTTCAAGCTAATGAAAAAGAGAGGATTCAACAAATCGAAGGGTTTGCTGATATTAGCTACAATAAAACAAATCCAATTCGACTATTCATGGAGCTAGAAACTCTACTTCCAGAACAAACCATCTTTGTGGGAGATGGAGGTGATTTCTTAGCTACAGGCTCTTATATTTTAAAGCCTCGACTACCCAGGGGATGGATTGACCCAGGAGTATTTGGGACGCTAGGTGGGGGGGCTGGATTTGCCTTGGCTGCACAGATTTGTAATCCAGAAAAGAAGGTGGTTATACTTTATGGTGATGGAGCCTCAGGGTATAGTCTCATAGAATATGATAGTTTTGTTCGTCATAACCTGCCAATTTTAGGAATAGTGGGGAATGATGCAGGGTGGACACAAATTGAGAGAGACCAAATCGAAATCTTAGAAAGTGATGTGGGAACGGTTCTCAATCATTCAGCATATGAGAAAGTTAGTATTGCACTTGGTGGAGAGGGAGAATTAATATCCTCAGATGAAGATCTAGTTCAATTATCAAAATATATAGCTAACTCTAAACCAAGATTATTGAATGTAATTTTAGCAAAGACAGAATTTAGGAAGGGATCAATTTCAATGTAAGCAATCTCCCAAAATGGGAGAACATTATCGTTTTTCTACCAAAATATTTCTATGTCGTACATAAAATTCAAACCTGTTGAGCTTAATTACCCTACTTATACCTCCCTTGGCAATTTTTTTTAGTGGATTCTATCTTTATGCAATAATTAAACGGTTTTATATTATAGAATTGACGCCTTTAGAGGTTTTGATTGGTTCTATTACATTGGGATTTTTTGGCCTTGTGGTTCCAGACATTTTAGTTACTCTTCTACTTAATAATCAGCTTTTTAGAATAAATTACCTGTTCTTAACCTTTTTTTATATGGGATCAATCTATTATATCATAAAATTTATGTTAAAATTTTCAAATTATGTTGAGAAAATTCAAGATAGTTTTATTTTGAGCCGAGAAAAATTCATTGAACGGGTTTCCAATCTATTGGAGTCAGCCCCAAACATCAAAAACACACAATTCACTAATTATTTATACATTATCCTCACGGGTTTAATTTTAAATTATGTTTTCATTGCCTTTTTTGCACCTATGAGGGGGTGGGACGCATTGCATTTTTACATACCCAACGGATACTATTTTTATTTGATTAATGGTTTTCCGAGCTCTTACAATCCGCTAAACTTCTTCCTACCATTTAAGTCACCGTTGAATTCATTATACATATCATTTTCATATTATGTAAATGGAGAGTTTTCAGCTCAACTTATACCTTTACTCTTTTTTGTTGGATTGATTTTAACCACCTATTTACTCTCTAAGGAACTTGGTATGTCTAAGAACACAGGTTTAATAAATGTGATAATTCTTCTTTCACTTCCAATTACATTTGAATTCATTTTTGATTTTGCATATTATCAAGACCTTCCCCTTGGATTTTTCTATTCATCACTCTTTTACTTTTTCATTAAGTATCAAAAAAATCCAAGCCAACATTATTATCTTCTGTTTGCTTCTGTAAGTACAGTTCTTTTACCCTTATCAAAATTATCTGGGTTTATTGCTCCATTGATATTGTTTTTGTCTTTTAGGAACACCTCAAAGACTATAACGCTTACTCAAAGAATCGTTCTATTCCTTTTAAGTGCTTTCTTAGCCTATAAAGCCTCTACAAACTATTTCATAGGGATAGGGGTATTTGTTTCAATTTTGGGGGTAAGTTTGCTATATCTAAACTTTAAAAGTGTAGAGACAAGCTTTACCAAAAAATCTTGGCTTTATATTGTTCTAACACTCATTGCAGGAATTGTCACCACAGGAATATGGATTACTCAGATTGTTAAATTCCCAAGTATCAGAGATGGACTTTATTCCCTCTTTTTTGATGTAAGTTCAAATTCTACGATACAGTTCAGTCTGGGTCTACTTGTAAGTCCACCATTGGCATACTTTGAAAATGCCCATGCTGCCTCATATCTTACAATATTTGGAGTTTTGTTCTTTGCAAATGCATTCAACACATTTTTGGTTTTGCCCAAACTTATTGGATTAGGATGGTTGATTAAGGAAGGGAGTAAACAGCCCTCAGTGTTTACAATTATCAGCTGGATGACTTTATTTTTTATGTTTTGGCTTGCATATTTTCCAGTTGTGTCGGTTCGGTATCTTATGCCAATTTTGGTTCCAGTAGTCCTGATGACAGGAAAAGGTATTGAACTAACGGTGAAGCAAATTTACAAGAACAAAAACACCCAAGAAGATAAATGGTCAACTAGCCAACAAATCATTACTATTATCCTGGTTTTATCAAATTTCATTGGGTATTATCCATTCATACCTTTTGATCAACTCTTTGCTGACTACAATTATCGAATATTCTTCTTTCATAAGTTTATTTTTATTACGTTATTGTATGTTCTATGTTTTTATATAATACTCTTATTCCCTCTGTTGTATCCAATTGATCAAAAAAGCCATTTAAAAAAATATGTAATTCCCTATGATCCACCGAGGCTTAAAAGGATATTAACGCTAACTCTTATATTTTTATTTTTCCTTCCGTTTCTTCTCCAGCTTGGGTTTTTGATCACAAACGGGTTAAATGTTAACACATATCAAGCGAATTTCTACTATTCTGCAAGACCTGGAAGAGAGGAATTAAACTCGTTTTTATCAAATTTACAAATTTCACAAAAATCTGGAATGGTTGGAGTTAACATACCTGGAATAGAGGTCATCACAACGAGAGCATTCCTTGATCTTATTTTGATAGATCAGATCCCAACTATTAGCAAGCCCTTGAAATCAACAAACATAACAAATGTGATAAATGAATTGAAGAGGTTATCAATTGATATATTCATAGGTCTAGAACCTAAGAATTCCTTCTTTCAAGCATATAATAGTAGTTTTGTAAATAAGTATCCATTTATTAGATTTGTTCAGACACATAATTCACCAATATTTGTCAACTCAGAATTTTCTGTATACCTCTTATAACTTGTTTTCCATTTAGCAAATATAATAAATGTGAGAATAAAGATAAGTGTGTGCTGTCCTTAGAATATTTCTTCAAAAATAGCACAAAGTTAAAAGTGTTATTTATTGTGATAGTATTAACACTTTCTATGTTTCTATTTACGAGTGTTTTGATCAATGGGTTAACGGTTGAATTCAATGCAATCAGCAACAAACTTACACAATCAACCTCAATAATCGAAATACAGACTAACACAAATGGTTCATTTACAAGTTCTCAGCTTACTCAAATTTATAGCACCTTCTCCTTTTTTGGGATTGAAAGTTTAGATTCCGTTGCACAAAAGACCAGCTCAAATTCAACGCAACCCCTAAAGCTTCCTTTTAAATTTGTTTTTTATCAACATACTATGTCCAACTTAAATATTCTAAATTCAACAATATCTGTACCCTTATTTATATTCAATTCAACAACACTAAGGTATCCAAACGTGAATGGGTCAAAAATGATGGCTGATCTTAACACATTTGAATTCCTAAACTCTCAAACTCAATCAAATCAGAGCCAGATTAACTTCAATTTAGGAGCGTCATATATTAATAAATCAATGGAACTTGTTAATGGAGGTAACCTACCATTCCTAGGCTTTTATTTAACAACATCAACTCAGAACAGAATCTTTAATTCAGTTCTTCTTACAAAGCAATTTGGGTCTGAGGTTAACTCCGCTGATATCAAACGATTAATTTCCTCCTTAAAGAAAGTTCCAGGGCTTGAAGTGGTTACTGATGTTTCACTCAACAATTATCTTTCTAATTCTAATGCTCAATTAATCTTGGTTCTTAATCTGTTCTTGGTTATGATCCTTTCTCTAATCGTTATCTCTTCAGTTAATGTTTCTTATTTACTGCTTAGTGAAAGTCTTCCAGAAATAAAAATATTAAAAGATCTTGGCTTTTCCAGATTCCAGAGAGTAAATATATTCTTATTTCAGTTTGTACTTACTGCCATTCTTGGTGGTATTACTGCATCAATTTTGAGTGTTGCTATGTTTCAATTGATCTTCTCTGGATTAGGTATTATTTCTGAAACGATATATATTTCACCGATAATAAATGTTGAGGGATTGATATTACCCATAATTGGGAGTGTTATTGTAGTTTTGTTTGGGAGTTTAATTAGTTTAATTATAATTCAATATAATACGGGGGAAATATTTTGAAACTCCCAAAATTTGATTTTTTTCAACTGGAGTTTCCATACCCAGTTCCCAAAAGAAGATTGGTAACTTTATACATATCATTAATTTTATCTGCAACATTAATTTCTGGTACCGTCTTGATCAGTAATAACATCAATGCCACTCCAACTTCTCTCTATGAAAATTCTAACAACATCCTAGTCCTCCATGACACAACATCTTCAACCCCATTCACATCACATGTTTCAACACTATACCTCCAAACAATCAACCGTTTTAATGGTATACTGAATTATTCACCCGAAATTCTACAACCTGCATTGTTTGAGGGGAGGTCCGCTTTGTTCAGAGGTGTTGATTATCCTAGGTTTAAAGATATAGCTAAATCCGTAGAGATTGTCTCGAGTACAAAACCAATAAAATCATTGGGGCTAGTTGAGGGTCTTGTTTCACTTGATTTTAAGCAATTACATAAAGTTTCATTAGGTGGAACATACTCCTTACAATCAGCACTTACTGGTAGAACTATTCAAATTAGTATTATTGGATTCTTCAAATCTTCAACAACTTATACCTCAGATATATTAATTAACATCAAATCAGCAACCTTTTTAGGGGATTATAATGGGTATTTCACACATATTCAAATTAAATATGATAATAACAAAATTTCAAAGGATGAATTGCGTCAGTTGCTTACCAGAGAAAACAGAATTCAGTTTAGAGTAAGTTATGATAATGGGACACTTCCAACAGATAAAGTTCGATTTCTAATATATAATTCATTTTCAAATCCCATAGTAGACAAAATCGTTAATCAATCTGTTTTTTCAATATATCTCCCAGTAGGAATGTATCGTGTCACCATTCAGGTAAATGATCGTGAAACTAACAGTAGAGAATTCACCATTCTAAAAAATGAGAGCCTTGTCATATCTACGAACCAGTTTCGAAAACTCGTAGAGTTCAATGCTGTTTATAAGAACACAAACTTACAATCTTTTTCACTTTTGACCTTTGATGAAAACAATCAACTGCTCTTAACAAATTCTACAGCCAAGGGGAGAATCACTCAATCTTTATTGAACGACCAATTGTACAACTTTGGGGTATTACTCGGTTCTTCAATTTTCAAATTTCAGTCTATCGGCCTTCAAAGTCAAATCACATTTAATCTAACGAACAAGAATATTTTTAGCAACGTATTTCCCTTTCCAACTAATTTTAGATCATTTAGCTCAGAATTTATTGTAGAACTACCCAAGAGCTATCAATCAAAATATATTCTGAACCTTCAATCCCAAAACGGAACACAGCTTAACCAAAATTTTCTGGTTATTCAGAAACAATTTATTTATTTTTATAATTTAAACTCAGGAAAATATGTTTTTTCTACATCTTTCAATAATACTAATGGGATTATCAAACTCGATGAACACAAATTTGAGGTAATTCTATCAAAATCTCCAATAGAAACAAATTTGTTCAATTATTCCAGTTATAACCCGGACACAACTGCTAAAGTTAAATTAATCACAGCTGATATTTCATCTGCAATTGTAACATTAAACAATGAAAATGTAAACATGCTCACTGTTAATCGATCTAGTCTAACTTTTAGATTACCACATGTTTATGGGTTCTATCAGCTATCTGTAGAATTATATTCAGAATCACAAGGTAACCTTTCCAATACATATTACATATCTATCTCCCCACCCTCCCAAAAAGCTGGTTGGATGTCACCTGACACAATTCCCTCAATTACTAATGAATCGACTCTTTATTTTTGGAGTAAAATACCAATTATAAGTTCAAACAGTTCGATAATGAAATTAACTCCATACATAGGTAAATTTTTTATTAACAGCTCAATTTCAGTTGGAAATTACTTTTTTACTGCTAATTCTAAAAATGATAGCATCGTCTTACCATTTCAAGTTGTTGATTATTCAAAAATTATATCATTTAAAAACTCAACTAACGGTAAGTTACTGGTAAAAAACAATGATATAATCAAGACAGATAACCTGATACCTACGTATAATTCAAATAACCTTAAACTATTTTTAAATAGCTCTAAGGATATGATTCAATCCAATGTCAAGGTTGATTTTCCAACTGGAGTTAACAAGATTCATCTTAATTTACAAGACAAACTGACGGGGTCCCCAGTTCTTAGTCTAAATTTCACAATAATTTCTGGATCCACCTCTAATCTTCTATTATATCCCAAGGATAATTTTCGAAATGAATCGTCGTCAAATATATTCAAATTAGATGGGAACTTTACCTATGATTTTAAATTTCTAAACGGAACAAAACTTAGCCCAATCTTTATTGGCAATCATGAGGTAATCCTCCCTCCAACATTTGTAAACATTACAATTTTTAACTCAAATTATCTGAATTCCATAATAATTAAGTTGGGGGCAGCAAATTATCAAAATCGTTCAATCACCGCAAATACAATAGTTTCAACTTGGTACTCCTATATAGTTCTAAACCAATTTCACAACTTATCAATCTTGCCTGAAAATACAATATACACGTTTTCAAACCAAACCCAACTATTAATGGGATATAAGAGGGTTGAATTGAATTATAATGCAACGGTTTCGAAATTCACAAATTTAACTGTAGTTCCTAATAAGATTAGTTTACTGAGATATAAAGTCCTTTTTCCAAATGGTACATTATCTTCAGAGATTCAATTTAATCATACAATTTTGTTTGTTGGAAAGGGTAATTATACTTTATTTTCAACTTGGACAGATACCTATGGGTTCCAACATAATAGTTCAGAGAAATTTTATGTTGGCGTGAATTTAGTCAGTTACAATGTTAAGTTCATGGGATTAAACAGATTTCCAAGCTCTCCTTTATTACTAACTTTCAAAAATTTATATGAACCAAATAAATTGACTACAGAAATTTCGAATGGTACAATTAACTTGTTAAACATTCAATCAATTTCTAATTTGGCAATAGGATCATTTAGTATTGACTTTTCGTACAACCTCAGCTCTACTGAGTTAACCATTTCTTTAAATTACTTGGAGGTTAGATTTAACACAATTGATAAGAACTTTAATAGATTAAACCCTTTGAGGGAAAATGTGACAGTTCAAGGAAGAACTGAGAGTGGGAAATTTTTAAATTTTACACAAGATCTTAGTGTACTTCCAAATTTGTTTCTTCCAATAGGAACATACAATTTTTCTGCGATAAGCGGTATTCTCAAAAATTTTAAATTAAACCAATCTGAGACATTGAATTTACCATCTCTGATTTTGAACTCAACTGGGTTATTAAAACTACAAGGTGTAAATGTTATTGATATACGAACCATTACCTTAAAGCACAACCTATTATCTGTGTCTCAGGGTCTAAAATTTTTCAATGGAACAGATTTAACCTCATTTTGGATTATCAATAAATTTCCAATCGGTAATCTATCAGTGACAATAATACTGAATAATGGGAAGATTTTGTCAAGTTCATTCATCTGGAATATTAATTCTAAATTAACAATCATAACTTTTGGATCCGAAGCTAATAACCAGTTATTTGGAAACCCAAACCTGTTAAAACTGGCAAGAAATAACGCGATCAACCTTTCTGATGGGGGAAACTATGCAAATAGCTTTCTCCAAAGCTTTATTATCTTACTTAGAGTTAGTTTAATTGTTGAAATAATTGTCATCACTTTTATAGTTTCAATTAACATTTACACTAGTTTCGATTTCTTCATAACATTGTCGAAGAAAGAATTCGATATTTTAAAGAATCAAGGTTTTTCTGAAACAAATATTCTTGTTTTGTTTTTTAGATCACTATTTGTAATGATATTCATTTTGTCCACCATAGGATATGTTTTAGGGTTTTTAACAGTCTCATCATACATCAATTATTTTGGAATAACCTTATATGGAAACATTTTCAAATTAGAATTTTTTAACGTTCGGTCATTTTTGACCATGTTGGTTATTCAATATGGAATTTTAGTTTCGATAATTTTTATTGGACGTAGGTTAAGTCTAAGGGTCAACTATTTGAGAGAAACGAATTAAAACACAACATCATTTATGTATTATCTGGGTTTAAAAATCAGAAACTTGATATCATTCACGTATTACTAGTTCAGCAACTTTTTCTTTGAGTTCTTGACGTTTTGCTTGGTGTGTCTCCAAAAATATGACCACTCTATCGGCGAGTTCCTGCTTGCATGGCCCACACATTAAAGTTCCGCTTTTGCAGTCATTCCATCTTTTATCCAATAGAGAATCATCAGATTCAAATGAAGACCTGTACCATGCAAAGACATTACATTTTTCAGGTTGACCACCTAACCTCTTTTGTTCCTCGATTGTATCTCTTCCCCCTGTAAATGCTCGTTTAACCTTTTTTTCGGCTAATTTACTTGAATCAGTCGTAAATATGGTGCTTTCAGGTTTGCTGGCGCTCATCTTACCTCCTTCTTCCAAACCAGGCGTAAACTGCAAATGGATAGCAGCTGGCTTGTAGTACCCTAACCTTTTCGCTACATCACGAGTTGCCCTCCAATAGGGGTCTTGGTCTATCCCAGCGGGAATCAAGATCGGTACATTCCTTCCCTTTAACACAGAAGGATAAAAACAAGGTGCTGCTTGAATTGCCGGATGATAAATCATACCAATATTCGTACTTTCAGTAAAGCCAAATATACCTTTGATTGTAGAAAAAGTAATTTTTTTACTAATTTCAGTTGCTATCTTTCTGAATTTTACACCAGCTTCAGAATCAATAATAAAATGAGTTTTTTCAGGGTTAAAACCTAAAGCTAATACATCAGTAGCATTTTCATATGCTAGTCTAGTTGTCTCTTGGTATGAGTTTTCAAGCTTCAACAGAAATTTTTCATCATCAGTTAACTGAAAATAAAGATCCGCATCAAATTTGTCCTGTAACCATTTTGTAAATTGCCATGGGATAAGGTGTCCAATGTGTGTATTTTCACTTGGTCCTCTTCCAGTATATAGTGCAAATTTCTCACCAGATTCATACTTGTTCAGTATCCAGTCCAAATCTCTGTGGGAGATAACCAATCCTCTTCTTATCATATAATGGAGGTCTCCATTGGTTAGTTTCTTGATACGAGAAACCATTTCTGGTGTAATTGGAGTTGTACCAAATTTCTTTATTAGCTTGGAGTAATCAATTTCACCCTCAACTTCCCAGGGTGTGACTATAAAATCATCAGATTCTTCATCAGTATTCACGATGTGTTCCTCTAGGTTACTAATTCAATCCATTAACAGGTACTTATAAGATGTTCTCTTCATCTACTGACTTATTCATAGTTAACAAAAAGCTAGCCAATCTACTTGCAAGTACCCCAGATATTCCTGATATATCAAACAGGGGGTTCAGTTCAGTAATATCAGCGTAGTTTATTCGAGGAAGACGAGAGATGAGATCGAAAACTTGCTTGGGTGAAAGTCCAAGAGTTTCAGGATTACCCACACCCGGAGCGTAGGCAGGATCAAAGCCATCCATATCAATGCTCAGGTACAGCCCATCAAAGGAGGAGATTCGCGATTCAACTTCTTTAAGAATTTGATCCCTTTGCTTGCCATTATGAGAAATACTGTAATATTGGGTAATATTTTGTGACCTGCTATAATTTATCTCTTCCTTGGAAAGAGCTCTTATTCCAAACTGAATGACTGCCTCAGAGCCATTTTGTTCAACAATTCTCCTAGAGGTACAAGCATGGGAAAAGGGATTTCCTAAATAAGTGTCTCTTAGGTCTCCATGGGCATCTAAAATCAGATACAACAGATTTTTATTTGGAACAAATGACGTGATTGTATGTTCACCACCTAGCATTAGTGTAAATTCTTTGTCTTTAGTCAATTCATTAAATATTTTTGCTACCTTAAATTTCAAGTCAGTTATATCTTCAAAAATTAGATCACCCAAATCATGAATTAGAACTTCTGATATATCGACGTAGGTATAAGGATTAATCCCCTCAATATTGCTTGAATAATATCTTATATTGGAAGGAGCATTCCCACAACCTGGTCTGAAGCTGGCGGTTTGGTCATAAGGTACACCAAAAACTAATGATGTTGCTGTGGTAATGTCCTCTTGAAAACCTCCAAGAGGAAAATCAGTGGGGATAAACCAATTCATGCTCATGAAATCACTCTATGTGAATAATCTTTCTATTTTAGGGCGATTTAAATCGGACGCTGATGAAACAAAAGATTGTTCATAATCGAATCCTCTAACAATTATGATTGGAGTGCCTTCATCAGCTTCACCCATCATTAACTGAGCCGCACTAGCAATTTCATCCGCAACAGCGATTTGAGAAATTTTCAACTCGTAACCAAAGAGGTCATTTGTCCCTACATAATTTTTTACTGGATTTAATCCATAGACTCCGATTGCTATATTGACTGCATGTCTTCTTAAAGCACGTCCGACTGAATCAGAGATTATAACAGGAATATCTAAATTGAAATTTGATTTTACCCAATCATAGATTTGATTTGCTACTAAATCTGGATTTTCTGGAACAAACACAACGTTTCCCTTTCCTGCGTTGGATTCATCAATCCCTGCGTTAGCACAAATTGTCCCAGATTTATTTTCAGTAATTAAAATCCCACGTTCTGACTTTATAATCTCTCTACTTTGATCAAGTATTACCTGAATTTTTTTTGGGTCTTTATTAAGGGTTTCTGCTAGCGAAATCGCCTTTTCACTGGGGTTGACTTCCTCTAAATTTACGATACAATTCATAATCCTTGACAGGGGTGTATGAGCGATTACAAGAATATCTCCTGCTTGTAGAACACTATCAATAGTTTCACTTAAGAATTCCCAAAACTCACTCTCTTTTCTAAATATAGGCACGTTATCAACTGATAAAACTTCTAATTTTTTCATTTTATAATTAACCTATTTCTTTTCGATTCTGAATACAGCAGGTTTAATTTTCTCACGGCGACATTCAGGACATCTGGTTGGGGTTTTTACATTTGTATTAGTAAAAATATACCCACAAAGTTCACATTCCGCACGTTGCATCATTAATTTATAGTCTGGATCATCACGCAATGATATCCTAATATGCTTTAAATCCTCTTCTACTTGTGAAACAGGTTTTTCTAAAACAGTAGCTAATTCAAAAACACTGGCCGCTTGCTTCTTCAAATATCTAACGATGTCTTCTCTTGTCATCTAAAGATGTTTGTTTAAATTAAATTTAAATCAAGTTGTAGAGTCAGGAAATCTTGATAATTATTTCAGCACTTTGAAGATTAATACTGAACATTTTTATCTTTAAGTGAACACCATGCTTATGCTCGACGATAGGGAAATAAAACAGATTTCTAAAAAAATTCATGAACCGCCAATGACACCGCATATTAAGTTTATTTCACCTGAAAACGCTGAAAGTCCTCAACTCAAAAGAATGTACAGAAGAGTGTCTAAGGAGAGAACAAGTGTCGCAAATATACACCAATCGCAAAGTCTCAATCCTGACGCAATGAAGGCTCATTTAGACCTCTACATGAATACAGTTTATAAGTCCTCGAGTGAACTTTCAAGGAGGGAAAGGGAATTAATCGCTACTGTCGTGAGCTTTGTCAATTCATGTAAATACTGTATAACCCATCATTATGAGGCGTTGTTAGCACATTGGCCTGATGCACCTCAACCTCCATTTTTAGTTTCTGAAGACGCCGCTTCAGTCTTGACACAAAGAGAGTATGCAATTGTCAATTATAGCATTAAACTGACAATGGCTCCTCATTCTTGTGGTAAGAAGGAAATTCGAACCCTGAAAAATTTGAAACTATCAGATGTTGCAATTCTTGATGTCATCTTAATAATTTCGTATTTTAATTTTGTAAATAGATTAGCTCTGGGGACAGGATGTCCACTAGAAAATCAGACTGAGAGAAACTATAACTATTAAGACAAAAAGCTTCACCGATTTTTCAAATTGGTTTTGTTTGCAATTGATGTCACAAGAGAGACAAGCTTAATTAGATATTTAATCTAGGGAGACCTGATCTATATGGTCGACAAAAATAGATTCACTTCTGTATTCCCTCTTGTAAAAGGAAAAACTGTGCGTCAAGCACATGCTGGTTTTGAAAATATTGATGGAATTTCAACTTATGAACATGAACATGGACGTCAAGGGTTTTTTGGAAAAGTAAGTCACCTGTATCATAAAAATCCGCCAACAAATTTTACAAAAATTGATGATGGGCCTTTTAAGCCTTACATGATAGATTCCAACAGAATAAAAGTTTCTGACAAAGAGGATGAATGGGGTTCTCCCATCACTGTCATGCAAAATAGTGATTTAAAGATTAGAATCTCAAGAAGAGAAAAACCAATGCCCTTCTACTATAAATCCACAGATACTGATGACCTTTGGTTCGTCCATCGAGGGAAGGGAGTGATGGAAACATTATACGGACCACTGACATTTGAAAGAGGTGATTATATTGTAATTCCAAGGGGAACAATTTATCGACTTGTACCAGAATCAGTGGACAACCACTTTCTCCTTATTGAAAGTTCAGAAGAAATAAACATTCCAGATAGAGGTATGTTGGGACCAACCGCACTGTTTGATCCTGCTGTTGTGGTTACTCCAGATCCTATGCCAATTGAGGATGGGAAAGAGTGGGTTGTAAGGTTTAAGAGAGGAGAGACATACACACATTACACCTTCCCAAATAATCCTATAGATGTAATTGGTTGGAAAGGGGATGTTACGCCAATGAAACTTTCAATAAAGGATTTTAGACCAGTCAACTCACATCGTTATCACTTACCACCAAGTGTACATACAACATGGATAAGTCAAGGATATGTTGTATGTTCGTTTGTACCTAGACCATATGAAAGCTCTGAGGATGCTTTAAAGATACCTTTCTTTCACTCTAATGTGGAATATGATGAAGTCATATTCTATCATGAGGGGGATTTTATGAGTAGGGACAACGTTGGTGAAGGATTTCTATCGTTCCATCCAGGGGGATTCACTCATGGTCCTCATCCAAAAGCATTGAAAAGGATGTTTAAACAGGATAATCCAATGACAGATGAATATGCAGTGATGATAGATTCAAGAAAACCTTTAGAAATAGTGGATCAATTAGGTGAAGGATTAATCAAAGACTATTGGAAATCTTGGACTGAACATTAAATCTATTTTACCTTTGTTCCGATTTTTAAACTAAAACAGATTATTGATTTTGCTAAATTATTCTTTAATTCTAAATTTTTTAAATTGAATAATTACTATCAGTAGAATTGGAGCAAACATCGAAATCAATGTCAGAGGTGTCGCTGTACCTGAACTAACCGGTGAACTTGGTTTGGTTGTTGAAACAGAATCAGGGGTCACATGCAGGAGGGCTTCAGCTTTAACCTTGTTTCCATTTGCATCAGACGCTAAAATTGTAAAATTATATGTTTTATCTACCACTAAATCTGTGAAGGTCGGAGATATTCTTTGACCTACCATAAAGTTTCCTGATGAAATTGAAGATCCATTTTTGTAAAGTTCATATTTCCCACCAAATATTGCTCCATTTAATGTCCAACCAAAGTTTTTGGATGACAACTTGGAAAATTCCACAGAGACATCACCCTGAGTTGTCAGATTTAATTTACTATCATAACTAAAAAATTGTAACCTGTGGTTATATTGGTCTGCTACAACGAACCTGTTATTTAACACATCAAAAGCAATGCCATCTGGTGACAAAAATTTTCCAGGTGCTGACCCAGAATTTCCACCAATGGCTGCCACAGGTTCATATGTTGTAGTATTAAAAATAATAACTCGTGAATATTTATTTGCTGCGATTGAATCAGGACCCTCATCAACCGCAAGAAGATTTCCCCTTGGATCCATTGTAATTCCTTCATAATTTAAAGTTGCGAATTCTTTACCAAATGACCCGATGATTGTCCCATTCATTGCAAAATATCCTATTTTTCTTTGTCCCTCTAATGAAACATAAATCATATTCTGCTTTTTATCTACAACCAGATTTTCAGGGGTTGAGTAAAGCCCTGTTGAAAACTGTGATTTAAACACACCATTTTTATCAAACACCATCACCAAATTATTAGGTTGATCTGTCACATAGATTGTGTCTGTTCTGTTATCAATCGCAAGACCCTGAGTATCCCTTGTTGATTCTGTACTGTTTATCACAGGGAGAGGGATAACGGCTCGTGGGGTAGTTCCAAACTTATCAAAGAAATACAGATTTGCAGCCTTCTCAATGACTACAATAGTACCATTGGATAGTTCCCCAATCCCTTGAACCTCATTATTTGTGTTTGATGATATGGGTGTAAATCCAGTCTTTTCATGCAAAAAGGTACCATTTGGTGCGAATACCTGAACACGAAGGTTTGAGGTATCACCCGCAAAGATCGTCCCTTTAGAATCAACGTAAACACTATCTGGTTGATCAAACTGTGAAGGGTCTGTCCCTTTAGTTCCACCGATAATCAATGATGGAGTAACTATACCTACGGGTAAAGTAGAATTTGTAATTACAACTCCCCCAATATTCGTTGAACCAATAAAGAGGAGACCAATTATTAATAAATTTATAAAATGAAAGAATTTTACTTTCATGGATCAAATTTTGTCGATGAAATAAATTGCTTTCTCATAGTTATGTTTGGAATTGAAACAATAAATTACTATTAGTATCCAAAGTTTGAATGATACATAATGTGTTGATTTAGGACTTTTTGCCACTTGTATTCAAAGTAAAATATTATGAATGGAGCAATTAATAGGGGTAAACCGACAAGAATTAATGATCCAAACCAGATTGCAAGTGTTACCCCAATGACTGCACCACCAGATGGACAGTTTTCCATAAATGTTCCTGAACCGTACTGAGTGTATTTAATATGCTGATGAAGCTTATCATACTTGTAATAGTGAACCACTGGTAAGAACACAAAAACAAAGCCAAAAACGAAGTATAAAAACACCATCAAGAGTGGATTTTCCTCTGTAGAAGGGGTGTTGTCTCCATAGCTTGCTCGATGAAGATTTTGCATGTCTGAAAAGTTGTAATAGAGATAAAACAGATACCCTATACCTAAGGTAAATATGCTTATCAACAACCAAGTGAAGTAAGACCTTGTGGGAGGCATGACACCTACGTGAGTAGTTTGTCGTTCTTGGGAAAATTGTTGAGGTTGAGAACTATTAGAATGAGTCGTAGATATAGGCGTAGACTGATTTTGAGGTTGTAGATATTGGGATGATATATTAACTGTTTGATTTGGAGTGGAACCTGTTTGTATTGGCTTTGCAGGTTCAGTATTTCCTAGTTTTGAGCCACATGCGGTACAAAAAGTTGCATTTGGCTCAATCTTGCTACCACAGTAAGTACAAAATTCTGCCATACTTTTATGAGGTTCAACAGCCAATATAAATATTTGTAGTTCCCGAATCTATTGTGTGTAAAATTAGTTGGAATTTAATCTATAGGTTTCCTCTTTCCTCTTGTTCTCGCTCAATTGCTTCGAATAAAGCTTTAAAATTTCCTTTGCCAAACCCTTCACTTCCTTTTCTTTGAATCACCTCGAAAAAGAAGGTTGGGCGATCTTGAATTGGTTTGGTGAACAACTGAAGAAGATACCCTTTATCATCTCTGTCTACTAATATTCCATGTTCACTCAATGCATTGATGTCCTCCTCTATATGTCCAACTCTCTCTGTTAGGTCTGAATAATAGGCTTTTGGTACATTTATAAATTCCACGCCTTGGCTACGCATTTGATGTACGGTTTCAAGTATGTTATCTGTGCTTAAAGCCACGTGCTGAACACCTGCTCCATGGTAATAATTCACATACTCTTCTATCTGCGACATCTTCAAACCTTTAGCTGGTTCATTTATTGGCATTTTCACCTTTTGATTGTAACTTCTAACGACTTTTGACCGTAAGGTAGAATACTGAGTTGCTATATCTTTTTCTGAAAACTCGATAAAGTTGTCGAATCCAAAAACATTGTGATAAAATTGAATTGTTGGATCCATTTGGTTCCAGTTTACATTTCCAACGATATGGTCTATCCGAGTAACACCATTTTCTGGTAGATCTAATGGTGAAGTATACTGGTGATATCCTGGCATGTAAATTCCATCATATCCCTTTCTCTCGATGAATTTGTGAATAACATCTCCATATGTGGAAATTGATGAAACCTGAACCTCTCCAAATTCATCTTGAAGAGTAACAGGTTCTAAAACACTTTTTGCACCTCGATCAACTGCATTTGACCACGCCTTTCCTGCATCCCGTACAGTTAGCCCAATCGTTTTGACTCCATCCCCGTGGGTCATCTGGTGAGCTGCGATTTCACTTGAAGGGCTGTAGGGTGCGGATAATATAATTTTTGCTGAACCTTGTTGCATCACATACGACGCAAACTTACGATTCCCAGTTTTCAAGGTAGAAAATGCAACGGGTTTAAACCCTAATGCATGTTGGTAGTAGTAAGCTGCTTGGTAAGCATTTCCCACCCAAAATTCAACAGCATCAAAGTCTTCAACTGTTAATACATCAGTAGCATTTTTAACCCCAGATTCTCGATCTAATTCTAACATGTATTGAGATAAATTTCCATGTAATTAAAATTATGGATTTCAAGATGAACTGATCTTAGTCAAATGGTTTATTCACAATGAATACTGGTTTAGCATTAACCTTGTATGAGATTGAAGAAACAAACAGTAATGTTAAAATTATATAGAGATTTATGGTGCTCAGAGTAAGCAACCATGTTTTATCAAACCAATCAGTTGTAAGGAGACTCCTCAGAATCAAATTGCCAGTTTCTAAGGATACAGCAAAGCTTAAGAAGAATCTTCCAAATTCGATGCCTCTTAACAAAATTATCAGACCAAACATGTGGATTGAAAGAACGATTCCCCAGGCATAAGCTGCGTTTGTATATCCTCTGTAATATGCTAAAAATCCAGCAACTATTGGAACCAAAAGTAAGGGAATTGAAAGCTTAATTGAATTAATGAATTCAACTCTATTCTCGTTCCATGTTTCTTTAAGATTCATAATGGAATACTTAATTTTACCTTTAACCGTTACAGGTTTATACGAAACCAAATAAATATATCTGTACCATTTGTGGTTCCTTCTAAATAAATATGCAAGTGGTGAACTGACACTCTTATGATATTCAAACCCAACACTCAATATGTTCTCTTGTAAATCCTTTTCTAATTTTGGAACGTACAATGAGAGATAACGTATTTTGTCAGAATCCATCCAATTTTTAAGTTTTGAAAAGAATACCTGAGTAACATCTTCAAAATCAAAATCCTTGTCTACCACTAAGAATTCAAGGTAAGCTTCGCTCAGTCTTGGTTTGTATTCATCCCAAGTTGATAACAGAATCCCGGCTTTTAGTCCAGAAAACAAACCTAATGATTTTATCAGCTTCAAGTAAGAGATTCCTGAATAAGATCTTTTTCTGTCAGAACGGATCTTGGAAGCACCGATTATATTCATTCCCTCTGTTATAACAATAATATCAGATATGTTTTCCTCGAAAAATCTTTTAAGCAATGATTTAACTTTAGTCGATGGTTGAGTGAAGATTCTTTGGTAGATATTTTCAGTGCCATTAAATATAAGGTCAACTATAGCCTCTGAATCTGACCTTTTAGCGGACCGAACAATCGGCACATTGAATCTTTGCATAACTAAAGCTTATGTTTAGATGGTCAAAATCACATAAAAAGATTCTTAATTAGGATTATTACTTAGTAGAGGCTTGATGATATGAGTGTTTTTTTAGTAAAGATTCTACGAAGTTCGGGTCATTTTTGAGGAGTTTTATTAATCCAGACATTAATAGTACAGAATTTATTGCCGTGTAAGATAGCTTACTTACGTTATTTAAGTCTTCATTTGTCAACGTTTTAAGTTGTTCTTTAAACGTATTTTGAATTTGAGTTTCTAAATCAGTCATAAATTTAGCAAAATTAACCTCCACATTTTGCTCTATGGGTACCAATTTCAAAAGGGTAAGTAAGCCAATACCTTTCAATGACTGCTGATGTAATCCATCGTCCTTACAGGCTAGACAATCAGGGCCACAAAATGAATCAACATCATTTTCTTCTGAATTTTGGATGAAGAACACTTTTGCAGTCCTTCCCCAAATTTTCTCTGTTGCAGTCTGTCCCTGGGTAACTCTTTGACCCACCTCATCAATAACCCCTGTACTTTTCAACTCTCGAAGATATCTATAAATCGTCTTTTCAGATTTTAATTTTGAAGAGGAACCTGCATATGTGGGATACAATTCCACAATTTCCTTGACTGTAAAATTTCCATGTCGTAAAAGTGCTACAATTGGATACCTTTCATTGCTTAAGAGCAGTTTAATAACATCTGGATTCGAGATAAACTCTATAGTTTTAGGGGCTTTATGAATGAAATCCTTACTAACTTTATCAAATTCATTAAGTTCTGATGATCCATCATCCACAGTTTTAATGCGAGTTGAACTTTAAATAACTTATTAAAGGGTAAAATTGACAAATACTTAATTTTCTTATCAAAATTCCAATTAAGATATAATTTTTAGAATGCATTCTAATTTCTTGTGATTGTTCATATTTTTACAGAAACTTTGTCTTATTGAAAATATAATAACAGTATATACGCTATTGTTCAAAATTTATCTCAATTGTATATGCGCGAAATTAGCTCATCATTAATTTTCTCAATTTATGAGAAACTATATATAGTTCATTGAGAATATAATATTAGGAAGTGAAACTAATGGATCAATTATTAGTGTCAATCATGAGTCAAAGCAGTCAGAATATCAGGATGTTTAATAGGGTACAGTCAAAGGATAAGAGAGCAGTTCTACCCAAAAGAAAGCTTAACTAAGGAGGAGAAAAAAATGATTACCAATATCCTATACATTATGGAAGACATAAACAAATTTAAGGTTAACAAACCAGTAACATCTAGCAAGAAAATCATCAGCAAAAAAACAAACAACAGTTAAGTCAAAAGTTTTGTTTATCATCTAACATATTGAACTAATTCATCATATAATTTAAAAGCTATGAATTGCTAAATAGATTGAATTAAGGATAACTGAGATGAATTCCAAGGATATTAATTTAAAAGACCTGTTCCTAACGAATGAAATCATTGAAATTCCACAGCTAGAGTTCTCTAAATCTTATCTAGAGATGTTATTAAAACAAATTAAGAACAATCAAATTGGAGTTTTAAAGAGGTTTTTTGAATTCATCTCATTAAGTCCTGCGTCTTCTTTTATTGCAGCTAAAACATTTCTCTCTGATTCAGCAGTTCAATTAAAGGAGATTGTTGAAGAGTCCTCATATTCACAACCTGCGATTTCTCAAAGGTCGGCCCAGCTTGAAGAAATGGGTTTACTTCAACGAAGAAAGGGAAAGGAGAACCGAACTGTAGAGTTAGAATTGGAAGATTTTAACAAGATCATTTATAGGTTTCTGGATCAGATAATTAATAAAACTCTCAAACCCACAATAAGGGCTCAGCTTAAAATTAGGGAGACACTTGATCAACTAATTGCTGAATTACCGGTTGAAACTGTCGATAACCATGTACTATACGGTTATGCAAGTTTTAGAAATGACCTTACCTTTGTTATCAAACGTTTAGCTACAATACTTGAATGGATGATTAATTTGTCAAAGATTGAGGTGAAGGAACCAGAGGAGATTGATGAGTCCATGGTTTTAGAGATCTTAGAAAGAATTTAGAATTGATATCATTCTAATTCATGACTGAACATCATCAGAATTTGAAAAGTTTACATCAACCTTCACATCTTCGAAATTATCAACGATATCGGATCTGTCTACAGAACCTTCTAAGATTTGAACTGTGGTCAACCCAAAATTTAAATTTAGTTCTACAAGTCTTTTTCTAAGGTCGTTTACACGCTTAGAATGGAATTTAGAGATGTACAACATGGATACAAAATATGCCGGTCCGATTATGAATAATATGACTAAAAAGAGAACAAACACAGCTAGAGTATAAATTAGAATAGTATCTCCAGTCTTTGTATTTAAAGAGAAAGAATCTGGGTTAGAAGTAACTAGCCGAGAAAATATACTTACTAATAAAGAAACTCCTCCCAAAAGACCTGTCAGTCCTAAGAACCTGCTGAAAACTCCATTTCTCAAAGAGGTTGATACATCCTCAATCAATCTTTCTTCAAGGTTAATAGAACGGACAGAACTGTCTTGTAGAGCCCAGAGTGTTGGGATGAACCACGAAACCAATATTGGTGAAGTTGCTGTAAAAAGGAAGAGCAATCCGGTATAAATCGTAGGTGTGATTGGAGAAGCCTTCGGAGGAAGTAATTGAAAAAACAGAAAGCTAATTCCAGAGCCTAACAAAACCACCATCCCTAAACTCGCAGAGATAACATCAAACATTCTTGTTTTCAATATTTTTCGGGTTGAGGTAATTTCAGCATCGGGAACCTCCGCTTCAACGAAATAAATTTTTTTAGGATCTAAGTAAAGACCTAAGGCCATTAGTATCCCTTTTTTCAGGGCTCCTATGATTCCTTGGAATTCTAAAACATTGTTCTCCTTTGATTTTATATGATTTTCGAAGTTTTTAATAACAATTCTTTCTAGTGTAAACCTACCAATATAATTCCAAGTCAAAACAGAAAACAGTAGAATAAAAAATAACAAAATAAAAGTTGATCCTTGAAACAGTACAAACCACTGAATATAGGTTATAATAACAAACAATGAGATCAAGAGCCACCTTTTTTTTGGAACCTTCGACACATTGAAAGTCATTTTTTCTTGTGTAATTTCATCTGTTTTTAGCAAATAGTTGGACATAATGTTAGAATCTAAGGATTTAGTCAAAAACCTTTTGGAGAATTTGAACCGCTTATTGTTTTTTCCACCAAGAAATGATAATTTTGCTTGACTTACAGCTTGGGCATTTTGCAATTACCCCAACTCCCTGTTCCATATATTCCTTTTCAAATACAGCATCATTAAATCTAAACTTGCATTTTAGACATCTATAATGGTCAGGTCGCTTGACATTATCATGTCTTCTTGAACTCATAAGAAAAAACTGTTCAAAAGACTTAATATATTTTCTGAATCAAGTCCTCTTGAATCTAAGTTTCTTGATAGATTTGTAGATTGATTATGAAAAGGGTTTATTTGCAATGTATAAATCAAAAACAATTGATAAATTTGACACGAAACGTATCAAGGTGAGAGGAGATGAAGGTATATATTCTGTGGTTACTACCTCGACCTCTCCATTTGAAAATTTAAAATTAAATGTTAACAATATTTCTTGTAACCCTTGATCCGCAGGGAGAAATCTATGAACATGAAAGTTAAATAAGCGAGAGCCTGTAAGTACAATTGGATCGGTTTGTTTTGAGGTTTTTATTTTGACTGTTTTAAGCTCAGGATTCTTGGTATTTAGACTGTATGTAAGCTCTTTTATTGGAATTTCAGCCCCTGTCATATCAATTGTTTCAGATTCGAAACAAAGTCTGAAAAAACCGTGTGATTGCAAGTTTGTATTTTTTAAATGGAATCTTAACAAATAGGAATAGAGCCAGTCTAATCTTTGGGGTAAAACCAATATATTGTGTTTAAGAGAAATTTCGTTATTTTTCAAAGCTTCAAAGGAAGTTGCTTTAGATAAAATCTGTTGAAATCCAACGACAAAAAAAAGCAAGAAAACTAACGTTGTACTAATGATAAATGTCTGTGAACTTGTAACAATTGTTCCTAGCGAATTTTGAACACTTATCGAGAAGAATTGAGTCAGACCACCAATATTTAGAAAACCAGCATTGTACCATTGAATGAATACTAAAATGATAAAAAGTGAGAAAAGATAAATTAAAAGGTTTATGTTTTTCAATCTCAGAAAACCTAAAGCATCCCTTAAGACAGTCGTTTTAGGTGAAATTCCTATCTTTATTGATCGAACATATTCCTTATGGATAAATTGATAGTATCCTGTTTCAAAAAAACCATAGACCTCTTCTGAAAGAATAAAGTAGCCTAAACCAGTTTCACTCACTTTGTTATCTAAATATCTGTTAATTAATTTGTACAATATGAGATTTATCAGTATAATTGCAAGGCTTGAAATAATAACTGCATAAATGAATTGAGTTGATCTCAATCCAAACTTAATTGCAAAAAATATGTTGAGTGTAAGAAAATACAAGATACTTAAAACTAGATTAAAAACTATCGTTGATTTGTTGATTTTGTAGAATTCTTCTTCTATTGATAAAGGAAAATAAATTGTTGATTCTTTCGAAAATGGCTTTACAGGAACTACCTCATCACTATGTTTATCTAAAGTTAAACCAAATACAGTTGAAAAAAATCTAAATTGATTACGGATACCCACAGCAGACAAATCAAATGAAAGCAAATTTTCTCTCCCCGTGCCAAATGTGTAAGTTAGGTTATTAGATGTGGGAGAAAAGGTCAATCGATAAATAAGGATGGTGATTGTCAAAATTAATAGTTTTAATCCATTAAACAGGAACTGAGGATAAAAGTAGTCACTCAGAGTAAACACACTAAAAATGATAGCTACAAGAATATAGAATCTAAGTGAAATTAGTGTTTTATTTTTTAATAAAACTCTCCGTAAACTTGAGTTATTATACACCTTCAATGAATCTCCAGTATATGCAATCTGTAATGCAATAGCTAAAAATACCAAAATCTGGACTTCGACAATGGAAACTGTAACATTTTGAATGTTTTGTATTCCAGTAATCCAAGATATGTCGAGTTGGAAGAAGAATGCAGCTTTGATAAATTTATCAACCTGGATGCTTAAGTTTTGATTGATCACCACATTTAAAAAAATTATAAGACTCAAATAGATTGTAGTTAGGAAGAAAATATTGAATTTACGATTATTGGTGAGAGGGTGGGTGTATGAGTAAATTTTGTTCTTTGTTAAAACTAGTTCCTCCTCCACTTTCAGGAGGTTTTTCAAGATGAAAACAAACAAAATGCTGAGAAGAGCAAAAAGATAACTATTTACAAGCAACAAGAAGAACGGTAATAGGAGATAAAACATCCAATTCTTATAATCGATACGTTCAAGCTTTAACTGAGTTATTGGGGGTTCACTTTCTTCCTTATAACCCAATTGAGATGCTAAAAGATTCTCATGTAATGCATTAAACATTAAATTACCTCTTAATAAGTTGGTTAATCACTTTTAAAATCTCCCCATGATCTTTAGGAAGGTGAAATGTAAAAATCGGTCCTGAACTTATTGCAATTGAGAGAACCTTCCTTCCTATAGGGATGGAATAAACAAGACTAATTAAACCTACAATAGTCAACAGGAGTCCCAGAGGAACTAGAGGTGAGATGTTTGTAAATACAGAATTTATTCCTGTTGAAGCTAATATCGAATAACCCAAACTAATAGTGAATAGTCCCAACCAAAACCTAATTTGATCAAAGGGTTTGTTTCCGTAATATAAAGAGCCAACTGAGTCAAAAAATAGATCTGTAACAGACAAGTAGTTAAAAATTTGAATTGCTTTGAGAGAATATGCACTTTCTTCAATCTTTAACACTCTTTGAGAGGTTATTACAATCATTACCTGAATTTTAATTCGCAAAAGATTGTACAATAGAAAAATAGTAGACAACAGAAAAACTATCCACCAAAAGGAACCAATTTGTAAAGACAAAAACAGACCAAATCCACCAATAAGAAGCAAAAAGAATACTGATAACACAGAAATAAAGTTATAATCAGTGTAGTTGAATTGATTAATTATCAACTCTTCAGGAGTTAAGAACACACGAAACCTATTAGCTAGTACATTGGCTTCTTCTTCAGCTTCCATTCTAACTAACTTATAATAAATAGGATATATAAGATATCCAAATAATCTTGAACTAATTGCTTATCTTTCTGATTTCTTTATCTTAAGAAGTAATTTTTCAGATCCTATATCCCATTCCTGTTCAAAATCTGGAGCTTCCATTGTTTTTACTGTTTGAACAGTCTGTGTTTCAGAGAGGATATACTCACTATGCTTTTTGAAGGCCTGCTTGAGATTATTGCTTTTTGTTTCTACTAAGAGAATTATCTTATCTGTAAAAGCCAGGTCTGCGCTTTTTCTCATATCTTGGATCCTTCTCACAATCTCCCTTGCTAATCCTTCAAGTTCTAATTCTTTTGTGATTTTAGTTTTGACAAAGACAGTCACTCCTCGTGATGAGCCCATTGAAAATCCTTCTTTTGATATCTCTCCCACATTGATTTCATCTGCTGTAAATTCCCAGGTGTCGTTCCCTAAAGTGATGGTCACAGTACCATTAGCCTTCATTTCTTCTACAATCTTACGTGCATCAGTCTTTGGTAAGGTTTGAAGGTAGGATTTAAGTTCAGTAATTTTTGATTTCAACTTAGGTGCGAGTAATTTAAGGTTGGGAAGGACACTATAGTCAATATATTCATCTGATGTTGTTGAGCTAACAGATTTCACATTAAGTTCACCTGCCACAACCTGTAAAAGTTCACCTAGATCAGGAGATTCCTGAGGAAGTGATATTACAGCAAGTTCTAATGGTTGTCTCATCTTTATATTTGCCAGGGACCGTGCCGCTCTACCTGCAATTGCAGCATTAATAGCAACCCCCATTTTCTTGTTTAACTTTATCTGCAGTAAACTGTCATCTGGTTTGGGAAAATATTGTGCATGTACACTTTCAATCGGAGCATCCAATTGATCACGATTTAGATTTAGAAACATTTCTTCTGAGGTAAAAGGCATGATTGGAGCAAGTAGGAGAGATAAAGTCCTTAATACCTCATATAGAGTATCATAGGCATATTTTTTGTCATCGTCTAACTCATCAGTATAAAATCTTCTTCTGGATCTACGTAGGTACCAGTTACTCACTTCTTCGATGATAAAATAATCTAGTGATAATACAGCTTTATGAATTGTAAGGGTTTCCAAACCATCTCTTACCTCTTCTATTACCTCTTGCAGTCTTGATATGATCCATTGGTCGATTTCTGCTCTATCAGCAACCTTAGATCGAACAACTGGCTCATATTCATCTACATTGATGTTGGTAACAAAGAAACTATAGACATTCCAGAGGGTGTTTAACATTTTCCTCTGTGCTTCCTCAGTAAGCTCTATACTAAACCGGGTTTGATTCCACGCTGGGGTTCTACTGAGGTACCATCTGACAGCGTCTGCACCGACTTTATCAAAAACCTCATCGGGATTGGTGGTATTCCTTAAGCTTTTTGACATTTTCTTACCATTATCGTCTAAGACATGTTCCATGCAAAGTGATGATATATAAGCTGGTTTATCAAATAATGCTGTATTTACTGCAAGTAAACTGTAAAACCATCCTCTGGTTTGATCTATCGCTTCTGTTATCCAGTTAAAGGGAAAATCATTTTCAAATTCTTCCACATTTTCAAAGGGATAATGGTACTGAGCAAAAGGTGCACTACCTGAGTCATACCAGACATCAATTACGTATTTTTCACGAATCATTTCTTTTCCACAATCAGCACAGTCCCATTTTACTTCATCAATCCAGGGCCGATGTAATTCAAATTCCTCTGGCAACTTTCCAACTCTTTCTATAAGGTCTGCTTTGCTTCCAACCACTTCTGTCTTTCCACAGTCTGTACATATCCATATAGGTAGTGGGGTTCCCCAGTATCTGGATCGAGAAAGATTCCAGTCAACCACATTCTCAAGAAAATTGCCAAATCTTCCATGTTTGATGTAGTCCGGTTGCCAATGGATCTGTTCATTGTTCTTCGTCAGGTTCTCTCTTAACCTTGACATTTCGATAAACCATGATTCTGTCCCGTAATACAGTAAAGGAGTCTTACATCTCCAACAATGTGGATAGGAGTGTTTGTATGATTCTTTCTTAAAGAGTTTACCATCTTCTTTTAACATTTTTATGATTTTTTTGTCTGCATCCTTAACCCAAATTCCTTCCAAAGGTGGAACATCAGCTGTAAACTTCCCTTCTAGATCTACACATTGAATAATTGGTGCTTTATATTTGCGACCGGTTTCTGCATCATCTGCACCAAAGGCAGGTGCAGAGTGCACTATCCCAGTTCCATTTTCGATAGTGACATAATCTGCAAGAGTGACAATAAATGCATTTCCAGGGGTATCGGCAAAATAAGGAAAGAGTGGAACATATTTCTTAAATTCAAGATCCTTTCCCTTATAGGTCTTAAGAACTTTTTTCTTTTCTCCAAAAACCTTTTCAACAAGCTCTTTTGCCAGTAATAGTTTCTCACCATCATGATTAACCACAACATATGTGATATCAGGGTTAACAGATAACATTACATTAGAAAGAAGAGTCCAAGGTGTCGTGGTCCAAGCCAAAAATTTTATTCCATCAAAATCAACAGAGTCGAACTTGACGAAAACTGATGGATCAACAACCTCTTTATACCCTTGGGCTAATTCATGACTTGAGAGTGTCGTACCACACCTGGTACATAATGGGGCAACTCGAACTCCCTTGTAAAGGAGGTTCTTATTGTACAATTCCTTCAGAGACCACCACACACTTTCAATGTAATTATCACTCATTGTGATATAGGGATGATCAAGGTCAAGCCAGAACCCTATTCGTTCTGTCATTTCTCTCCATTCTTTCTCGTATTTTAGTACACTGGTTTTACATAACTGGTTAAATTTTTTTATCCCAAAATCTTCAATGTCTTGTTTCTTGGTAAAACCTAACTCTTTTTCTACTTCAAGTTCCACTGGGAGACCATGACAATCCCATCCACCTATTCTTGGTCTAACATAGAACCCTTCCATAGTGCGAAACCGTAAAATAATATCTTTTAGTGTTCTTGTTAGCGCATGTCCAGCATGGGGTAGACCATTTGCTGTTGGAGGACCTTCTAGCCAAGTCCATTGGTTTGAAGACTCATTTTTTCTTAATTCTTGGATCTTGTTAAAAAGATCCTGAGATTTCCATTTCTTCAAAACTTTCTCTTCCATTTTTGGAAAATTGTTTTGCGAATTAACAGGTTTGAACACTAATCCTTTCTGTTTAATCATACGGTTCGCCTAAGTCTGCCTAGAAAAAATTATATTAATATTAATCGGTAAAGTCCAACAAACTAAACCTCTCAATTTATGGTTGTTCAAGACATTAAACTTACAATTTAAGAAACTTATTAATCCAGTAAAATCGTGTTTGACAAAAAGTTAAGGGTGTTGAGAGACAAAATTCTGATCAAAATTGGTTTCTCTATTGACAAGCTTAACCCAAATATTATCACCCTAACAGGTTTATTTGTGGGAATAATAGGGATGGTTCTCTTAACACAGCATTACTATTTGCCAGCTTTATTGTTATTTATCCTAAATCGACTCTTAGACGGGATTGATGGATATGTGGCCAAGGTTACCCTCAAAGAATCTGATATGGGAGCTCTTCTGGATATTTTTTCGGATTATATCATATATTTAGGGTTTCTTCTCTCAATAGCTTTCTTAAGCCAATCAAATTTTAGTGTACTTTTTTCTATTATAATAACATTGAGTCTCTATTGTTTGAATTTATTAGCGTGGAGTTTTCCACAAATCATTAAAGGAAGAGATAATCCTATTCAGGTATATTCAAGTGGGTTAATTGAGGGTTTCGAAACTGTTGTTGTATATATTATCTTGATTTCCTTTCCAAGTTATTGGCTTTTAACAATTAATATATTTAATGTTCTTCTCATCTTTACTATAATTATACGATTAACTAATTTTAATAAAAATTGATATATAATAAACTAATTTGTTATATAATAGTTAAGGTTTTTATATTCTAGCCTTAACAAGATATCATGGAAAAGACAATAGGTATGCACCTTAAGGAATTAAGAGGAATCATCTCCCTCTCTGCTTTTCTCGCTGGGTTGTGTTGTTTTACCCCAATAGTCCTCGTGTTATTGACTGTTAGCTCTGTATCATTTGCTGCATCTCTATCTGACACATTATACTATGGCTATGCATGGGCATTTAGAGGGTTAGGGTTAGCTAGTCTCTTAATCGGGCTTTTTTATTATTTTTACAAAAAAGAAAATATCTGTACCTTAGATGAAGCAAAAAGACAGAGAACAAAGATAATAAATATTACTTCTCTGGTTGTTTTAATTGGAATCGCGGCATATATTATTTGGCTTTATGTCATAGTTGAGTGGATAGGTGTTTTGCTGGGAATTTGGTCATGGTATTAGATTACTGTACAGTTTAGTTTTGGATATTTGTAGCCACTAATAAATTTGAACAAATTTTGAACTCTGTTTTCGTTCACCCGAAGATCACTGTTACCTAAACGAGACTGACTCTGAACCCAAAAACTTGATCTGGAATTATTACAAAATAGGTAAATGTAAAGATCATCAGCAAATCTAAAAAATGAGCTCAAAAATTTTGCGTGTATAAATGTATCATTTGAAAAGAGAACAGTCCCTCGAGGTTGGTTTTTTATCCATTCAATCAAAGATGAATGAACATAATTGATTGAAGTGTTGATCAGTAAGGGCTTTAGACCGTCTCCTCTGACATTTATTTCTGCAACTCTTGTACAGTTTGGTGTGTTTGGACAATTTTGCGGAAATTTATTAGGTGGATCAGGTGAGATAACATAAATTATACCTAATGAAAGTAAATAAATTAATCCTAGAATTACTAACCCAATTATTCCTTTTTTGAAATATTTCGTGAGGGTCATCTTAATCGAATATTAAATTATGTTCGTATTCAGACCATATCCACAGAGGTAGTTCACTACTTAAAGAGGTATTAACCCTTATTGGGTAAGATATATCAAGATGAACCTCCTTTAGAGATTTCATTGGAACTAAACAACTGATATCTAGTTCTTCTACCTCAATATCTGTTAAATCTACAAACTCTAGAGAAAGTACCCCCAAAGGATTAAGATTTAATTGTGTAATTCTATTTTTTGAACAGGAGAAATATTTTAAGGTCAAAATTGTCTGAAGTGGAGTCAAATCTAAGCTTTCTATGAAATTATCAGAAATATCTAATAAAATAAGATTTTGCAAATTTGTAAGCGGACTAAGGTCAATGTTTTCAATTAAGTTTCCATTCAAGTAAAAATACTGCAGTTTTGTGAACTGTGAAAATTGGTTGACTTCTAAGTCCTGGAGGTTGTTTTCACTTAAAATTAAAAGTTGTAATTCAGAACGATCTTTGTCAACTGGAAAGTTTATTTGTGATAATTTGTTTTGCTGTAGTTCTAACTCC
Organism: Candidatus Heimdallarchaeota archaeon; assembly: GCA_030149205.1. Classification (GTDB taxonomy): domain Archaea; phylum Asgardarchaeota; class Heimdallarchaeia; order Heimdallarchaeales; family Kariarchaeaceae; genus WAKA01. The sequence continues at coordinate 371,597 of JASBSB010000001.1, forward strand.
TCTAATTCTCTAATTGGCAAATTTTCTAAATTTATATATTGCAGTTGGTTAGATGAAAGGTTTAACTTCTTTAAACCTTTTGAATATCTTAAAAAATCAGCATCAAAATCTTCGAGAAGGTTTTTGCTCAAATTAATAACCTCAAGATTTGTGAATATGTGAGACTCAAGAATATAACAGTCTACGAAGACATTATCTGAAAGGTCAAGTTCTCTGAGTCCTCCATTTATGAGACAGTGAGGTATTGTATTTAATAGATTATTTTGAAGATATAATTTCTTAAGCCCATTAAACTGTCTTTCAAAGACATTAATCTCATCCAATTTATTATTTGCAAGGTTCAAAACCTCTAGATCATCTGAATTACCTAATGGTTCAAGATTAAATTGTTTCAGTTCATTATTAGATAAGTCTAACGTATTAAGTGATATCGAAAAATGGGGGAGTTCGATTTCCTGAAACTCATTTTGACTTAGATCAAAATATTCCAAACTTTGAGTGTTTAGACTTTTAAGAGAGCAAACCATTAGTTTGTTATTTGACAAATTCACAGATCTTAGTTTGTGATGGTGTTCGAACCCAGAGAAATCTATAGTCTCAAGATAATTTGAGGAAAGATCTAAAAATGAAAGCTCAGTAAGTTCTATAAGAGGAGATAAGTCCAAATGTTTTAATTTATTACTCTTAACATCTAACAGTTTTAGATTATTACAATTTACCAGGGGATCCAATGATAAATCTGAAATTGAGTTATAACTCAAATTCAATTCTTCAAGGTTTTTAAATTCTTCCAAAAAGGTCAAATTTAACTCACTGAGGGTGTTGTTCGATAAGTCGATAAATTTCATGGAATTTGGGATACATGAAAGAATTTCACTAATTTTAGCCGGTTGAATTCCACTTAGGTTAATTCTTTCTAATTGAGACCACTTTTTCAACAATTTCCAGTTAAAACTTAATTTATCGTTATATGAAATATCAAAGTCCAGAATATTTGGGAGCAGGTCAAAAAAATTTTCAGACAGTTTCTCTAGGTTGTTGTGGTCTAGGTAAATTGATGTTAAATGTTCCAGATTTTTTGATGGGGCTTTGACCTCTCTGATTCTATTTTCTCCCAAATTGAGATAGGTAAAATTATTCATGTCAGTGAAATTATCTAATGAAAACTCTTCGATCATATTGTTATTTAGTATCAAATTTTCCAAGTTTGGAAATTTTTCATTAATATTTGTCAAATTAAATTCTGAAAGATGATTGTAGGCAAGAGAAAGTATGCTCAAATTATGAGGCTCTGATTGGTTGCTTAAAGTAACAGTGTAAATTAAGTTGTTGTCCAGAATAAGATATTGCAGTTCTGGAAGATTACATTCCAATCCAGATAATTCTATATCACAGAGAGAGTTTGAATTAAGCCAAATTTCTTTTAGATTTGGTAACTTTAAATTTTGAATTGGAAATTTTGATAGGGAATTATTTCTGATAAACAGATATTCCAGTCCTTTTAACATTGAAAGACTTTCAAAATTTATTTGATTCAACTCATTTCCATCTATTTTCAATGATTTTAAATTTGTAATATCCCTTAGTTTTTCAAATGGAATTGTTTTGAATGCATTATTTGAGAGATATAAAATTTCAAGTTCAGGCAGATACTGAAATTTATCAAATTCAAGAGATTTAATATTAAGGTCACTTAGGTCAAGCTTTAATATAGATTCATCGACCTCGAATTTAAAATATGTTTCATCAGCCATTTCTCCCTTAATTGTTATCATTTTACACCAAACTTAATTTTTATTAATTTCACCATAAATAAAGAATTAATAAGCAATTTTTTTCCTATTGGACTACTTGTAAAATTGAATTCAGGAATTAATGTACCATATTCATTCCTAAGTGTTTCTTACGATAGAAAACTTGAAAGTAAAAGCCTAACTTTTATGATTTTCCAGCAGCAAGTTTCATTTGATGTTCAATCAAAGAGAAATATTTCCCCTTTGTTCGTACTAAATCTTCATGTGTTCCAGATTCCACAATTTCTCCATCTTCAATCACAAGAATTCTGTCAGCTTCACGAATTGTAGACAGCCGATGTGCAATAATGAATGAAGTTCGATTTTGAAGGAGATACTCTAAACTTTTTTGGATTTGAATCTCTGTAAACACATCAATATTTGCGGTTGCTTCATCTAATATCAAAATTTTGGGGTTGGCAAGCAGTGCAGAGGCAAATATCAATAGCTGTCTCTGACCAGTTGAAAGTCTACCACCTCGCTCTTGAAGAGGTGTTTTCAACTTGTCGGGTAACCTTTTCACAAACTCATCTAACCCGACTACATTTAGAACCTTCCACATCTGTTCTTCGGTCGCTTGAGGATTCCCGAGTTGTAAGTTATACTTAATGCTTCTTGAAAAAACATAAAAGTCCTGAGGAACGGAGACGACTTCATCCCTTATTGAATCCAAATTATAATCACGAACCTCATACTCGTCCAAATAGAGATTCCCCTTCTGGAACTCGTACAACCTTGAGAGAATATTTATTATGGTCGTTTTACCTGCTCCAGTATGTCCAACAATAGCAATTGTCTGGTTTGCTGGAACTTGAAGATTAAAGTCGTCGTAAATCGGATTCCCTTTCTCATATTTAAATGTCAGATGGTCAAAGGTTACATCCCCTTTTAGGGCTGGAATTGCTGGGAACTCTGAATTTCTGGGTACTTTTGTTTTTGTTTCAAACAATGCCAGAACTCGCTCAGCTCCTGTTAATGCATCCTGCAGCTGTTGGTAAAGATTTCCTAAAATAACAACAGGTCTAAACATGATAGTGTTGTAATTAATGAAAGCCACCAATAACCCTAGACTTAGTATGCCTGTCATAACTCTATAACCACCTACGAGCATTATTACTGCAGTGGCAATTGATGAGAAATAAAGCATTGTGGGAAAGAAATACGCATTAATATCGATTGCATGTATGGTTGATCTTCTCCTTTGATCATTGACAATTTGGAAACTCTTTATGTTAGCCTTTTCCTGCCCTAGACCCTTTGTAACCTTAATTCCAGCAATAGATTCTGCTAAAGTTGCCATCAATATCGAGTTATCCTTCCGAGACTCTTTTCTCCTTGGACGTGCCAGTTTTCTAGATCGCTGACCTAAGAAATATACAGGTATCATCAATGTTATTGAAATTAATGACATGACCCAATCTAGCTGAACAATTACTACTAGAACGGCTAATAGTGTGATTAGATTTACGAAGTTTTGTACAATTGATCCCCCGATGAACTGTCGAATTGCTCCGACATCTGATGTAACCCTTGACATAATCCTACCCACTTCGTTCTTGTCATGATAACTCATATCCAGCTCCTGTAGGTGTGAAAATAGTTCATATTGTAATTGAATCGCTGCTTTTATTGAAACTGTCCCTATAATAAAACGCTGTTTATATGAAGAATAGAATGTAATAAGTTGAGCTGATAGATATAGAACCCCGATTAACAGAGAATAAATTATAATCGGTTCTAAGCTTGGAAATTGACCCTGAATAAAATTAAACATCGGATTGATAAATCCTTTATCTATCAAATCTACATTAAAGATTGGTCCAACTCCATTGTTTTGTAGAAATGTTATTGCAGCTGCAAGTATCAGTGGTCCAACCACTGTAGACGCAGAAAATAAGATCATATATAACAATGTCACTAAAATTTCTCTTCGATATTGATTTGCATAACCAAACATGAACTTAATAAGTTCCAAGTCAGAATAACCAAAACTACCCCTTGCTGACTCTTTTTCAGCATCAGTATGTATACTCACGTTCTATCCCCCTCATCCTTTAAGAGATACTCCTCTTTATTCCATGAAACTATATTTTGCATCTGATTATTAATGACAGAGATGTATTTTTTATACAATCCATCTTGATCCATTAACTCCTGTTGGGAACCATCTTGGGTTAAAACTCCATCCTCTAATACCAACACCCTATCGACATACTTCAGACTAGATGGCCTCTGTGATATAATTATTACCGTTTTATCAGAATAGTTCTGACTTAGTTCCTTTTGGATTCTTCCTTCAGTCTCAGGATCTACAGCACTAACAGAGTCATCAAAGATTAAAATTGGTGATTTTGTCATCAATGCTCGTGCAATTGCAACCCTTTGTCTTTGTCCTCCCGACAGTGTCACACCCCTTTCACCAACAATTGTGTCATATCCTTGAGGTAACTTTATGATTGTATCATGAATCTGAGCGATCTTTGCCACTTTCACTACTTCTTCAAAACTCTCCTCGCGACTTCCGAACAAAATGTTGTCCTTTATTGACAGGGTGAACAGAAAGCTGTCTTGATGAATAATTGTAACTAGGTCTCTTACAGACTTTAATGAGAATTCTTTGATATTATGGTCGTCAAAATAAATGTCTCCAGAAATTGGGTCAAAGAACCTTGGGATTAAATTAATAAGAGTGGTCTTTCCAGATCCTGTCGGTCCAAGAATTGCTATCCTCTCACCTTTAGAAATTGAGAAGTTAACATCTTTTAGAACCATGAAATCATTATTCGGGTACTTAAATGAAACATGGTCAAAAGTTATGGAATAGTTTGAATGGGGGATCGTTAAACGACTCTCATCTTCTACAAGGTTCTTTTTAGATTGAAGTATTTCATTTAGTCTTCTTGCGGCTGTGTTCGCCATTTGAGCCTGGATTGCTAGATCACCTAAAAACCTCCCAGGAACCGCAATTTGCAAACCTAACAAGATAAATGCTACTAAATCCCCAATCGATATAATACTGAATTGAACAAAGATAACACCGATTACTAGAATCAATAAAATAAGATTAGAAATTATAAATATCATTCCAGGTTGAAGAACAGATGTGACTTTAATCTCTTTAAATGCTGCATCATAGTAATCCTGAGCTTGTGTATTGAAATCTTCAATTTGTTCATTTTCTCTTCCAAATGATTTCACTGTTTTAATGCCTGAAAAGTTTTCTGCCAGCACCTCGTTTACTTTTCCCCATCTGAATCTGGTGGTATAGAAAACCTCAGCATTCTTTTTGGAGGAAACCGTTAGAAGCAATAAAATCAATGGAGCAGCTAATAAAAAGATCAAGCCTAAAACTGTAGATGATAACATGAGAGAAATCACAGTACCAATGAATAGAGAAATTGTCAATAACAAGATTCTATAACCCCACCCCAAAATATCTTGTAGTGAATACACCTCTTCTATTGTTCTTGCCATGATTTGTCCAATCGATTCTTTTGAATAAAATTCCAGGTCTTGATATTGAAGTGTATCATAAATATCTCTCCTGATGTCATATTGTATTTTTTGCGAAAATCTGTTGTTTTGATGACGAGCAAGAATATTTACGAGCCAATCCATAGACCCTAACCCAATAAGGTATAGAATGCCAAGAGCTAAAATAATGAGATTTTTAGATGGGATTCCAGTTACAATGATTTCTTTTATTGTAAGGGGGATTGCAGTTTCAAGTGCAGCAACGGATAATATAGAAAGTGAAATAATTGTAAACCTTAATTTTTGAGTCCGAATATAGGGCCAGATGAATTTTATGTAATTAAGCATATTATCAACTTTCTACAGAAATAGGCTTACTCAAATTGACTGAATATATTCCTTTTGTAATCGATAAATCTAATACTTTATTTTTCTTCAAGAGAAACTACCTATTATTGGCTGGGGTATTTTCAAGTGTTCTTTTTTTAGACCGCGACTTTATTAGAGATTAAAATATATTAAAAACATGCAAGAAGAAATTGCAGTTGTTGGGGCTGGAGTAACAAAGTTCGGAAAAAGGTTTGATGTTTCATATCGAGAATTGATGGCTGAGGCTGCTTCTGAAGCTATAAATAGCATGGACAGGCCCATCACACCAAATCAAATTCAAGGACTTTATGTTGCAGCCTCAATTCCTGAGTTGACTGTGGATCAAGCTCATGTGGCTAACCTCGCTGCTCAAGAGCTAGGTTTAGAACCAGAAATAATAGCTAGAGTTGAAATGGCATGTAGTTCTGGATCAACAGCTATAAGAAATGCCTGGGCTGCAATTAAGTCTGGTTTAATTGATACTGCCCTTGTAGTGGGTTTAGAAAAAATGTATGCAAACACTCAGGCTGCGAACCATGGGCTATGCATTGTCCCAGATGTAACATATGAGGCAACAAATGGAATTACTGCCTATTCTGGATTTGCTTTAATTGCACAGGAACATATGAAATTATACGGGACAACAAGAGATCAACTATCTTCGGTTTCAGTTAAGAACCATTCAAACGGTGCGAAAAATCCTAAGGCTCAATTTTTTGAGAAGGGAGAAATTACACTTGAAGAGGCAAAATCTGCGAGAATGGTATCAGACCCTTTGAATTTATATGACTGCTCTCCAATAACGGATGGAGGAGCTGCTGTTATTCTAACTCGTGGATCATTAACAACAAAATTTTCAGAACAACCGGTTTGGATCAAAGGGTCTGGCCAAAGTGTTGAACCATCTCTAGGAGTTTCTAATATGAAATCCTTAACTGAATGGACTGCTTTGAAACGAGCTGCACAGAAAGCCTATCAAACATCAGGAATTTCTCCCTCAGACATTGACGTGGCTGAAGTCCATGATTGTTTTACAATTGCGGAAATTATTGAGTATGAGGACTTAGGATTTACCGCTAAGGGAACTGGAGGTAAATTTATTGAAGATGGTGAATCAGCTCTTTCTGGCTCTCTTCCCGTTAACACTTCAGGAGGGTTAAAAGCAAAGGGACATCCAATAGGTGCAACCGGTGTTGCACAAGTTGTTGAGATCACTGAACAACTTCAGGGAAAATCAGGAAAACGACAAGTTGATGGAGCTAATATCGGCCTAACTCATAATCTGTCAGGATTTGCAACTCATCATGTGGTTCATATCCTTTCCAATGAGGAGGCAAAATAATGGGATCCAATACAATAACACATCTACCATACAAAATCGAGAAAGGAACCAAAATTCAAAAATTCTGGGATGAACTCAACAATGACAACTTAATGACAACTAAATGTAAAAATTGTTCCGAGTTACATTTCCCACCACGTACGTTGTGCCCAAAATGCTATTCTACTAAAACAGAATGGGTACAGCTTGGTTTAAGTGGTAAGGTTGAAAGTTTCACCTATGTTAGAACACCCCCCTTAGGGTTCGAAAACCCCTTCTATCTCTTAGTAGTGAGATTGGAAGATTTAGATAAACCCATAACAGGGAGATATGTTGGTGACAAGGACATTTATATTGGTAAAAAAGTAGTAGTTGCGTTTGAACAGATTGAGAAACAAAATTTTCTGGTATTCAAAGAACAAGTAGATTAGTTAAGGAAAACTTTCATCACTTGTCGCAGACGTTATCATTTCTTGTACCAACCAATCAAACATAGAATCTACGCCATCACCTGTCTTTGCCGAGGTTTCAAAATATGAAAGTGGACTATTGTTTAATATTTCATCCAATAGGGCTCTTACACCATCTAGGTTAGCTTCATTAACAATTCTTTTTTCAATTAGGTCAATCTTATTACCAACAAGTGCAATAGGAACTTTCCTGTTTATTACAATCTTCAGGATATCTTCTAACCACCACAGGGTGTTTTCAATATCAATCTCACGTGTAACATCGAGTACTAAAACACATCCGGCAACTCCAGTAGTATAAGATTTTCGGATCTCTCGAAACTCCGCATCCCCAGCTAGATCCCATATGACCAGTTCAGCATCATATGAATCAGATTTTAATTTAACTGTCTTAATTTCAACCCCTAAGGTTTTCAGGTACTTTTCGTTAAAACTCTCACCCGAAATCATCCTTCTTAAAGAGGTTTTACCAACTCCTTGGTCTCCAAGTAACACGATTTTAAAGGCGAAAGAATTCTCATCAAGCAATTAAATTCAATCCTACTTGTCTGTTTTTCTTTAAATGTTTTGTGCATTTTCACACCAACTTAATCAATAATAGATTGTATTTTTCATTAGAGGCAATATAATATTTGCCAACCATAAGAAGAACCATTTATATATATTCTTTTTTTTGTTAAATTGAACATGGACAAGGCGTCTCGCATCATTTTTTCAATTCTAAAGCTTCAAATGAAAAAAATTGCAATTGCTGGTCCCACAGGGGCAGGGAAAACCACATTATTTAAATTGGTCTTTCCTTACAATGAGTACAACCTTAATGAGGTTGAAAGAAACATTACCAGGGAAGCTCTTTCAGAGATATCTATAACACAGATTGAGGAGGATCAGTTTGAAAATTCGACAACTACTGTAAGTTTCAATGTAAGTAATGCAGTGGCATGTATTGACCTGGCTAATCGAATGAACATTTACGAGATGAAGAATGATCTAAATTTTCTCTTAGAAAATGATTTTGATTACATTCTTCCCATCCAAATTATTGATATTGCAGGTCAGGACAGGTTTAGATTCATGGTTGAAACCATGATAAGGGGATCTTCAGGAGTTATTTTTGTTGCAGATGGTACAAATGTATCCAGTATCAATAGACTTCCTGAATTTCGTGAAATTGTTCATCAAGAAGAACTTCGAATTAACAGGAAAATTGAATCAATTGCCTTTGTAAACAAATCCGATATGGCAAAGAGAAATTTATATGTAGGAAGTGGCCCTGCGAGGTCAGCTCTTCCTGAAGATGTTGAGGTCTTTGAGACAACTATGTTTGATAAAGACACCTATCTCTATCCGATTAGAAAATTAATTGTCAAAATGTTTGAAAAACACCTTACAAGTGAAGACCTAAGAAATCATGTAAAGAAGATGTCTTCATTACAAAGAACTTAGGTAAAAAAGGATATCTCTCTTTGCATACGACGAAGATACATGGGGTACTTATACGTCATTAGCACTTGCGAGACCAATGCAGCCTGATCTTTGAAATTTTCAGAAAGCCAGTTTTCTAATTCCTTCTCACCCAGCCTATCCGACAACAAGTACAAGTCTCTTAAGACATCCGTGATATAACTGTCCACGAATGGTCGAGAATATACCCGAGCACCATAGATTAATAATGATTTTGCTGTGTAGTGGCCTATTCCTGGGATATCAACTAAATTTTTGAAACCTCTCTCCCAATCTGGATAGTAGGTATAGATTTCTATCTCCCTTAAATGATTAAATACCTCGCCAACATATTCAAACCTTGTCGTAGAAAAATATTGTTTCCAGACATTCAAATCAATTTGAATAAGCTCGTCCTCGGTTGGAAACAAAAAACGTCTGTCATTCCAAGGCAAAGGATGTCCATATTCACTTAATAATTTATATTGCTTTTGACGGTATTCGATCGGGTCTGAATTTTGTGAAAGAAGAACTAACACTAAAAGTTCCATAAAATTTGAGTTGGCGTAAAGCCTGAAGCCAGGAATACTAAATACCGCACGAGCAAACACTTGGTCTCTCTGAATTATTGGTTTAAGATCTGTAAACGTCTCTCTTATTCCTAGTTCGAAATCCAATCGCTTGTTTATTTCAGCTTTGTTTCTCTGGGTTAATGATTCTGTGGAAATTACGTCTACTGTGAGTTCTGTACTCAGGGCTTTGGTATGAGTAACTATAACTTGACAAATATTTCCAGACTCCAGCTGAAATACTCGATCCCAAATTTTTTGGTTATAAGGTGAGGATACAAAGTAATAAGGTCTAATTAAGCCTAAATTTATTGGTATTTGTGTAGTAATTTTGTAGGAGATAGTGTCCATTCTCAATTATTTGGATTTTTCTTTCTTTTTGTCCTCAGAAAACATACCTTGGTTTAACAGAAGTTTGAAGTCTTCAAATCCTAATTTTTCTCCGGACTCTATTTTTTTCTTGATATCAATTGCTCGTTCTTTTTCATTCCTCTTATTTTCTGCATCAATGAGCTCTCTTTCACGTCTTTTCTCCTTAGAGGTTTTCTCACCAATTTCTTTCCTGATTCTATCTGCTTCTTTTGAGATTTCATTGATCTCATTTCTAATCTCTCTAATTTTCGTACTAATCTCTTGAATCTGTTGGTGTTCCTCATCAGCAATTTTCTTGATCTCAAAAGATTGTGCTTTCAATTCTAAAAACTTATTATGGTGATCCTGTGATTCCTGTGCAAGTTTGGTCAATTCCTTATGATATCCTCTTGCTGTACTGGAATGCATTCTTAGTTTCTCTCTTACAGCACGAATTTCATCTCTCTTTTCGTTTGCTACTGTTAACTGGTCGAGTTGTCTGTATAAATCTTCAATTTCTGAAATTATCTCATTCTCTTCTTTGTTGTCTAGATTAGGTGAAATTTCTAGCTTGTTTTCAAGTTCATCTATACGTCTGCTGAGATATTTTGTTTTTCGATAACTATTGTTTGAACCTTTGGTTTCTCCTAGAGCTTCTTCAAGTTTGTCTAACTCAGCTTTTGCCTTAGCCACATCTTCCTTAGCCAGATCTCTCAAAGCTTTTTTTAGTTGGACCTCTTCGTTAATTTTGTCCCTTTCATCAAGATGTGTTCGAGCCTCTTTGTAATGGTCTCTAAACTCCTTGTTATGACCGTCTCTTTTCTCACGAAATTCGTTTCGTTCCTGTTCGAACTTTCTGACCTCAGTTATGAGGTTTTTCCGTTGATTACGTAACTCGTTGAGAGTCTCACGTTTTTCTTTCAAATCAGTTTTGTCCATTGTAACCGACAAATATTTCACCTATAATAAATACAAGAGAGACCAGAGTATAAATACCTTAAAGAAGATGGTCACTCAATTTTAGATACGTACTTTTCTATAATTCAATGATTATAAATAAGTCGATAGTTCACAATACAGTTTTTAGAATGTGTTGTTTAAGGAGATATTCTGTTGATTGTACGAGGATATAATGTGGTGTCTCTGATATGTTCAAGATTCAGAACCCATTGAACAAATCTTTCCAATCCTAGTCCAAATCCACTATGTGGAACTGAACCATACCGTCTTAGGTCAAGATACCAATAATAGTCATCTTGATCCACCGGTGGATCCATTTTGTTCATTCGATCTTTCATGCTCTCTAAATCAGTTTCTCGTTCACCACAACCAATAACCTCACCTAGGTTTGGAAAAATAAAATCAGCAGAATTTGTAACTTCTGGTTTTTCTAAGTTGATTTTGTGGTAGAAAGGTTTCATACTGACAGGAAACTGTTCTAATATTATCGGAACACCAAAATGGTTAACCAATTCCCTCTCAGGGGCATCAGATATATCTTCTCCAAATTTAACAGTAATTCCTTTCATCTGTAAAATTTCGAGCGCCTCTGAATACGAAACCCTTGGAAATGGTTTTTGTGGGACTTTTAAGTCAATCTCAAAAAAATCTAATATCTCTTGATCATTCTGTTTAACTTTATTTAAAACAAAAATTATAAGATCCTCCAAGTATTCCTTAAGACCTGCAAAATCCATAAATGCATACTCCCCTTCAATATGTGTGTATTCAGTCAAATGTCTTCTTGTTCTACTTTTCTCAGCTCTAAATGAGGGTAAGATACAAAATACGTCACGCAATGAAAAAATCGCCGTCTCTAAATATAGTTGTGATGATTGTGTAAGGTAGGCTTTGTCTTTAAAATATTTAATTTCAAACAGTTCTGAACCTCCTTCAGCTTGAGCTTCTACAATTGTTGGAGGTGTTACCTCTTCAGCATTTCTTGAATAAAAAAACTCTCTAAAATATTGGACGATATGTGACCTTAATCTTAGAATTGCTGAGGTTTTTGGTCCTCTAATGACCAAGTGTCTCTTGTTCAGTTGTGTTTCAATTCCAGCTCCCTCAGGCAATAGTTGATCGTAATCCTCAGTTGATGTGTCAAATATCTCGAGCTCGACCACTGACATTTCCATGTTATATTTAGCCCGGGGGTCTTCTTTCACTTTACCTGTGGCTTTTAATGATGCTCCTCTGTATAGATTTTTTAATGAGTCAAAATGAGGGCTTTTTAATGAATTCTTTTTTATGGTGAGTTGTAAAGTTTTGAAGGTGCTACCATCAAAAAACTCAATGAAAATCAATTTTCCCTGTGTTCTCTTCTGCCAGATCCAACCTTCAACACAGACTTCTCTTCCAAAATTTTCTGGAACATCATTTATTCTAACAATTGTGACCACTGTAAATCATTCTAGTTATAATTTTCTTTTTAAAAAAAAATTGTTGTCGATTACGATGTTTCTGCGGATTCAGTTTCAACTTCTTCTGTTGCTTTCTGTAAATCTTCCTCTGTCCATTCAACTGGTGGAGGAGTGGTAATAAGGGTAAGACCAATCCATCCCATTATTCCAAACACAACCAGAATCATCAGAAACACTGGGATTGTAATAGCATACATGAACACCACATCATTTAATTTTGATGGAAACATGGCAGGATATGCTAGTAGATAATAGATTTCAAAGATTATTGCAAAAAGACTGATGAGGGAAATGATTACACCAATTAACTTATCTGTGCTTGCCATTGATTCTAAATCATAGATAGGTTAAATAACCTTTCGTCAATTTCTTTCGTAAATTGTCAAAGATTTTTAAGAATCCATGATTTCCAAGATTGTATCTACACATCTTATTATAAGTTCTGAACCATCAATGTGAGGCACACTGTTTTTCGAACAATATTCTATTAAACGAGTTGTATTATTAACCAAGGGGATATCTATTATTAAACTCACTTTATCCAGATATTTTTTTGGAACTGGCAAGATATTTGGGAGATCACCTTCTCCGAATGGAACACAATTAAATATCAAATCAAAATCTATGGACTCACTTGGATCTATTGGCTCTACTTTAGGAAAAAAGGAATTAATCACTTCGATTTTTTGAAAGTTTCGATTTCTTACTCTAATCAAAGATGATCCGGGGTAGGAAACTGCAACCAGAGATGAAACGACAGAATTAAGACCCTCGATATACACATTAAAGAATTTCTCAAGAGAGTATTCTTTAAGGATTTTTTGAAAGGTTAGATAATAGATATCATAAGCCTTCCAAACTCCTCCTATATGTCTAATGAGACTAATATTTTTTGAGATGCTTACTGAGCTATCAAATTCTTCTACAAAAGGATATAATTCCGATTGAAATGGAGGAAAAACGAACAAACTGTTAATATACGTAGATTTAAACACAGGAAATGCACGTGTAAATTCAATGATATTATTCAATTCTAGGACAGTAAACTTAATGGAATCACCATTTAGAACATCAAATACTTTTACTGCTTGAATTTTTTGTCCTTTTCGTGTGAGAACCAATGTATTAAGGTTATATACTGATAAGTCCTCTCTTTGATCCGAAAAGAAATTGTTTAGATCATCTCCACAAAACAAGGAGAAGATTTCTTTTAAATCACCTTCCACAAATATATGGTAATCTTGGTTTGTACTATTGAGCTTTTTTACCCAATTATAAATTTCAAGAAGGTCAGTTATTGAGTTAGGGTGAACTATTATCTTTGCTACGAAAGTCCCAAGTGATTTCTTCAAATCGATTATACTCTCAAAATCTATTTTTGCTATACCCTCATAATCTACAAAGACAACGATTGGTATCGACCCATTTTCTAAAAGGGTCATAGAAAGTAAATCATAAGGGTACAGAAACTCAATGTAGTGGGGATGCAAGTCAACGATCTTCTTCAAAAGTCTGATACGCATATCTAAAGAGCCAAATTCTGACCAATAAGGTAGTGTCAATAAATATTTTTGATTAGTCTTTTCGTTGATTTCATTTAACAATCCACTGGAGAGGACGAACTCATTAACCTCAAACCTTTTAATTTTATTAGAGTCAAAGGACGATGATAAAAAATCCTGAATATTATCAAAATTGATAATCTCGGGTTTCTTCATCTAAAATATCAAAGTATTGGTTATATTTAATTATTATTACCGGTTCAAATATATCTTGCAAGTGTACAATACTGTTTTTAAATCTCCTTTTCTCCAAATTAGATCTGAATTAACTGCAAGAATGGAATTAAAATTGAACCCCAAAGTAACCATATAACATAGGCTAACCAGAAGTAAACAATTCCTGGTATCTGAGCTCTCACCCAAACAAATTCTCTCTTGGTTAGAATTGAGGATGAATGAACGCTCTGTCTTAGTTCCTTCTCTTTTTGCTCTAATACTTCATCTTCCTCATTATACACAAACAATTGCTTTGTAGAAACCCATTCATTGTCTACAAATTCTTCTGCGGGATCTAGAAAACTGGTTGAAGAAAGCTTTTTTGGATCTACTTGAAATGCTGTTACTAAAAATGTGATTTTCGTAAAAATTGAGAGCCGGTGTTCGTTTATGAACCACTTTCTGAATTTAAAATAATTGAATATATTCAATATAAAAATAGGAACAATTGTTAAAACTAAGCCAAAAATAAAATTTGCAAGGATCAGGAAAAGTGGAATCAAGGCAAAGGCTAGAGGAATTGTCATTGGGATAAAAGAGAAAATTACTGGGCTAGAGAAACTCAGAGCAATTAATGCTTTTGAATCACCACCACCCCATATACCCATGGAATAAAATAAGAATCCAAGAATAAGACCTGAGGCAAAATTAATTAGAATCCCAAAAAGTTCTAAAAAAGAGTAGGGTTGTAGAATCCCACAGACTGTAACCACCAGTAATCCTGAAATTCCTTGAGTTAACCACACCAGATTACTAGTGTAGCGGGTTTTGATATCTTGATAGGCCCCTATTGATAACGCGACTAAAGTAATAATAACTAAAATAAATTGACAGCTAAGATCCATGAATTGCACTTTTCCTTATCGTGTATAGAAAATTTGAGAATTAATTTTATGAAGTGTTTTTAACACCTCACATGTTATTGCTATATCATTGTTCCATGAACCATTACTTTCTTGCTGTGCTCCAAGAAAATATACAGCATATTTCACAACATCTCTCTCGACTGAATCATTATGGATTACACTCCTTAAACAAAGTGCAGTAGCATAGACAGAATTATCCCAGCCTCCTTCAATTCCTTGTTGGTTTCTAATGTACTCCTTCACCTTTTCTAACCTGGTCTCGATTCTCAATTCTGTGTCTGAAAAGCTCGGTAGGTCAAATGCAAAACCTTCATCTTTACTTGGCTTAATTTCTACTATTGGCTCGTTATCTGTAGTCATCTCGATTAATGAGTTAAACAATAAGCCCAAAAATAGGTTTGAGATATTTTCTTCTTGAGCAGTTACATTAAATCTGGTGATAGAGCGATTCAAAACAATATTAAATGTGTTTGCGATAATATCCGCCAGAAGTTGTGCTGGTTCCATTTGACCTAATAATTTGTAGATAGGTCCAAGAACGGGAATGTAGGGAAGTTTTCCTGAGGCAAGAAATTCTTTGGATTGAATTTCATTTACAAAATCCCACTCGCTAAAATCAAACATTAATTTGGTAATTTCAGCCAGCTGTTCGTCATTAAAAGCAGCATTCTTAGGATCTACATTCAAAATGAAAAGCAATGGAATTAGTTTCTCGTATGTTGGTTCAATATCTATTTTCTCAATAACATCTAACACTAGATAGTAGATCTGCTCAAATGTTCGTGTTTCCTGTTCTCCGTTAACAATCTGAGTCCATGAGTAGCTGAGCGGTTTTTTCAAATCCACAAAAAGTCTACCTACCTCAGATGTTTCATAAAGAGGGTTTTTCTCACCCCAAGTACCAGATGTATCTTGCTTGCTGAACAGCCACTTTTCAGCCCTCTGGATCAACTCATCAATTTTCAAATCTGACAAAGGTATTCTCTTAAGCTCTTCTTTAATGTCTTTGAACTGACTGATGAGGTGGGTAGTTTCACTTTTACTTTGGGAATTAAGCAGAAAATATCCGGCAGCAATAACCGTGGACATGATATTAACAAAATAAAGTAATGATAACAATTCGAGATTTTGAGTGTTATTTGTTTGAAGTCCAATACTAAATAGAAATGTACTTACTGCCCCTGTAAGTAATAAAATTGCTACAACCCTGTTTTTTATTGAAAAAAACATCCCAAACTTAAAAAATTCATCTAGGAAGGTTAACAATAATAAGATTATTACAAAATATTCAAAGTAAAGTGCATAAAATGGCAATCCAACCAACTCACCCTTGCTTCCCAAAGAATTAACCATTGATTGAGTTATTACCAGATTAAACCCCACTGTAACAACAAGATAAATTATTTCTAGACTCTCTATAGTCCGTTTTCTTGAATAATTTAAGACTTTGCTATAGCTTTCGTTACCACTCATGGATATCTTAAGTATAGGTTCTCCTTAGAACTTAAAAAAATATGCTGATAAAACGCTTATATTGTAAAGTTTCAAAAATATTCAATACGGAAACAAGACAGCAATTAACAATAAAATTAAGCTAATTCCTACTCTCACCAAGAAATCTCTTCGTAATTTAGCCTTTAATGTACTAGCATCTTCGGTAGATGTGTTTTCGTTACTCAGTATTCTTAGATCTCTTCTCATAGAAAAGAGAATGCCTGCAATAAAGACTGGAAAAATCAGCAATGACATATTACCAGGAGTTTGTTTTATCTTAAAGCCAATAGTAAGAGCAAACTCTATAAGAAAAACAAAAAGCAGACCGAGAGAGATCTTATCTACCAGCTTAACAGGTTCTGAGGTCTTTTTATACTCACCCCAAACTTGCGATAACAATTTTCGTGCATTGAATCCTTGTGTTGACATAATTCCTAAGTGGATAAAATCCTTGTGCTAAATAAGAATTCCTACAAATACATAAAATATGATTAAACTACTCGAAAAACTTCATATCTTTTGGCTCGAGGTCTATTCATTACCGCGACTTTTTTGCATGTAGGGCACGTTATACGCAAATCAATTTTTTTACTGGTCTTACTTGCCATCTTTGTCTGGGTTACTGGTTTCTTGGAGTAACGACCAAGGTTTCCATGGCCTCGTCTCCTGTGTTTCTGCCTTCTGTGACTCCAGTTTAAACCACCAGACCTTCTTCCACCTTTTTCCTGCTTAACCTTTCCCTCTACATGGGTGTTACATTTTCTACAATACATTTTGATTTTATCTGGTAATCTTGCCATAAATACCACTTAGATTATAACAAATTTAAAGAAAGGATTTAATTAAAAGTGTCGATACGTTCACCCAGGAAAATTGGATTAGTTTTTTCTTTTTGAAGTGATGAAATTTGCACCCATTAGCCCCAGTATAACACCAACAATGCTTATAACTGCAATTATTGCGGAGTTTTCTAGGGTTAGTGGTATACCAGTGAGTGTAGTTGTTGGAGATGAAGGGACTACTGCAGGGATGGTAATGCTAATATTTTGTTCAACTGAAAGAAAATAAAGCCCATTAACAATCGTTCTTATAAGGATGGAATTATTCAAAGTTTTTGTAACATTTGATGTGGGAAGATTTACGGCCTTAAAAGAAAAAGTTGATTCTCCCTTGGAATCAGTTCTCTGGCTCATGATATTTTTTCCATTACTAAAAATCCCAAAAGAGGTTGTTAATTCTATAGTTCCATTGACCAATGGTTGTTTCAGGTAGGTGCTTTTTGTCAAAATGGTCAAAGATTCACCTGCTTTAATTGAAAGCCTGGAAAATTGTGCTATAGTCACTGGTTCTGGAATAACCTGAATCACTGTGATAGAGGCTGTTTCTGTTAAGTTAGTATACCCAATTTTGTGGAGATTAATTGAAATGTTTACATTATTATAATATGAATCAAATACAACAGTAGAAAAATTTAGATCAGTTAGAAAGATACCTGAACTGTTTGTAAGACCTTGAGTTGAATTTGTACTTGTTGAGGAAAATTCACCCTTTGTAATCGTTAGTGAGACAGATACATTAGATAAGCTAACATTTGTTGTTTTATCCTTAACCTTTACAAAAAAAGAAACCGATTCGTTCTGATATAGTTGCTGGAGTGTAGTGTTATAATTCAATGCAAATAAATTGCTTTGTTTAGTATATACATCGTCTTGGACTCCATTCAGATGTCCTGATGATGGGACAACTAGAGTTGATAAGCAAAGAGAAACGATTAACAGACTTATGAGGATGAATTTAGAAAAAGGGTACACGATTAAAATAAGACAAAACACTATAAAAATAATTTGAAATTTTTACCTTGTACTTCAGTGAGAGTTAATCATTTTCGTCCCCGTTGATTCAAAATATGCGTCTAAATAGGGTCTTGCTGGATGCTTAGCTGAGATTCCAATTTCATCCAAAGATTCTTTCATTAATTTAACCCACTGGTCTCGAGCTTCTTTGTTAATTTTGAATGGAAAGTGACGCCTCCGAAGCATAGGATGACCTCTTTTTTGTTCATATTCTCTAGGACCTCCGAATCTCTGAATCAGAAATAAGGCTTGAAGTTCTTTTCCTTCTTCTAAATCTTCTGGGAACAATGGTCTTAAAACCTGATCATTTTCGACCTTTCCATAAAAAACTTCAACAAGTTCGTAAAATTTTCCAGAACCTCCAATAAGGGAATATATCTCTTTATCTGATGCTAGCATTATATATCAAAATTTGATTTATTCTATTTCAATCTTAGGATACCTCTATTTGAGTTACAATTAAACAAGAGCACACAAATTTTTATAAAAGAAATTGAGAAGCTGGATAAAAAAATTGTAGTTTTAAATAGAAGCAATATTTTTTAACTCTGCTTTCCGAGTATTTTCATCATTTTGAGTCTCTGATTGTTCGATGCACATTGAGAAAAATCAAAATCAAAGAAACCAACATTGTTCTTACCTTAAATCACAGATAAGTATACGTTCAAACTAAGCTTACGTTTGTTGAATTATTGAAATTATGTATGGGTATAATGTATATGGGAGACCCACTTTCCGCAGGTATGTTACCCTCTTAGAAATAGAAGTTTGTTTTTTCTGAAAATCTCTAAAAATAACAATAGAATACAAATTTATTATTTTGGTGGAAAATGATATTACTCATATGAGGAATCCCAAAATTCCAAAGGTGCAAAAACAACAAAGAAATCTAAGTTGAATTTTAGATTGAGTGAATATTTTTGAGAGTAAGAGAATATTTGAAGAATATCAAAATAGTTTGTTTTTAGGTAAATTGTGTTATTCAATCAAATGATACTTCTAAATTTATCTATAATAATCCTTATTTTATCAGTGAGAGGGCATTTTCTTTGAAAATCTGTGATATCGACTGGTCAGATAGATTCATCGATTGGAAGATCCTGTAGAATGAAATTGCATTCTGAAGAATACTGGGGACTCCCGGGGAAGGAAAGTCAGAACCAAAGATACAGCGATCAATAAATCTATCTATTCTAGGGAAATATTCAATAAGTTTTGTTGGCGGTACACCTGATAAATCAAAGTGTATTTTTGGAAACTTTCTCATGAGATATTCAAACTCTTTTGTCCAAAAGGGACGACCTCCATGTGCCAATACAACTTTAATAGTTGGATAATCTATTAATACATCCTCGATGTCAAGAGGATTGCCATACCTGCTTCTTGCTTTTGGAAAAATACTACTTCCGGTATGAAATAATATTGGAGTTTTCGTAGCCTCACATATCTCATAGAGGGATGCTAAACTATTGTTACCCTTTGTATATTCGTTTGGACTTAACAACTGATGAGGCCCATGAACTTTTACCATTTTAATCTGTGATGTTTCAAGATAATCTTTGATTAAGCTGCCTGAATTGTTATGATTGAATGGCTCTACTCCTCCCACTGGAATCAGAAAACCATCAGATTGTTCACAAAAATTGACAGACCAATTATTTATTTCAAAACCGTATCCCATTACCCTTGTCGACTCATAATTAATTAAGAAAGCATGTTTTACCCCTTGGTCCTTAAGCAACTCAACTAGTGGATTCGGGTCATTCACATCAAAATTAGATTTATTTTCTTCAAAAAGGAATGGAAACTCCTTTTGTATCATTTTTAGTACACCTTGATCTAAATGTCCTGGCCCCATCCAATGTAAATGGGCATCAACATAATTTGAGAATAGGGTAAAGCTTGTTTCCACAAGGGTAATTTCATAAAACAACTATTAACCTTAGTAAAGAGGAAATTACATCACTGCTTTTTTCTGATTTCAAATTGGTTTGAAGTAAAGCTTAAAATTAAATTGCAAGTATTTTACCCTAATGATTCCTGGACTTATCTTTGATCTGGATGGAACTACTGTTGTTAATGAAGAGGGGATGCTAAATGCATTTAAAAGAACTTTTTCAGATTTAAATATAACTGAGCCTAAAAATGAAGATATTCTAAACTACATGGGGACACCCTTAGAGAATGTATTAGAAAATTTGAATGTTGACCCTACAGAATACCCCACACTTAAAGACCTATTTTGGAACTATTTATCCAAGGATGTAAACTCACATCTCGTGAATGGGCTTGAAGAATTATTGAAAGAATTAAAGAGTAAGGGGAACAGGTTAGTAATTGTAACCTCTAAAACTCAAAAATTGGTGGATTTAGATAGGAAAAACTTTGAATTAGATAAACTATTTGACTATTACGTAACCTCTGATATGACTGAAAAACATAAACCAGATCCTGAACCTCTAATTGCTGCAATGAACAAATATCAAAATGACACAAATTTTCTAACCTACGTGGGAGATTCTATTTTTGATATGAAAGCAGCAACTGATGCGGGATTAAAACCCATTGGGGTCACATGGGGTGTTCATGGTTCATTATTCACCACAATTAAAGAGCACCTCTTGAAAGGCAGTGATAAATTACCTCATCTTCCTGTTTCTTTTTCGCTTGAAGAGTTCAGAAACATATCAATAGTTTCAACCATTGCTGAACTAAAGATGGAAATAAATAAATTATTAAGTTAGCCTCACTCATAAATTAGAAAAGTTTGGATCTAAAAAATACTATAAAATCAAAAATGTTAAAATTACGTAGAGAAGAATCTTAATATACCTTTCTAACTTAATTAACTCATGAGAAACCCTCTTAAGAAGATACAACCTGTTTCCCCTCCAGCAGAGGAGTACGGTCCCTTATCTGAAAAAACCAAGAGAGTACGAGTCCCACCCGGACAAAGATTAGCTAAAAGGTGGCCAGTATTGTCTGCTGAGAGAACCCCAAAGTTTAACGGGAAGGATTGGGATGTGACAGTAGACGGTTTGGTCAAAAACCCACAAAAATGGACATGGGATGAATTTAAGAACCTTGCCAAGACGGAACAGGTTTCTGATTTACACTGTGTGACAACTTGGAGTCTATTAGATCAGAAATTTGGTGGCTTATCATTCAAAAGACTATTAGAAATTGTCCAGCCTTTGCCAGAGGCAGAGTATGTCACCTTTGAAGCAGAATCTGGATATACTACAGCAATACCATTAAAGGAGGGATATCTTCTTGAAAATGATGTTCTATTAGCATATGAACATGAAAACGAACCTCTAGAAGCAGACCATGGTGGCCCATTGAGGTTGTTGGTTCCACAGTTATATCTCTGGAAATCTGTGAAATGGTTAAAAAAAATAAGCTTCAAAAGTGAGTGGGAACGAGGTTTTTGGGAAGTACGAGGGTATCACCAAAGAGCTGATCCTTGGCTGGAAGAGAGATACTCATCAGAAGAGAAACCTATAAGGCGAAATCATAAAATTGATTGAAGAGAATTCATTATTTTTGGATACTACATCAGGTTCAACTGAAATTTTGTTAAGGTTTATCCATTTCTGGATGCAAAGAGATGACTCATCTGGTGTCATTGCTAGTTTAATGAAATTAGAAGAATCTTACAAAGATATGTACCTAATTAAAAATTTTGTTGATAAGTTCTCCAAATACAGTGAGAATAAGATTTTAGGAGAGTTTGAAGAATTATATAAATCCACTAACAAGTTTATTGAAAATTACAAATGGAAAGTTATGAGTATTATAGGTTCAAACAGACGCTGTTTAACATTTTCAAACAGCTTTTTTTTACAGGAAACTCTACCTGTGTTACAGCCTGAAAAAGTCTATGTAACTAAGTCTAAACCAGGAGAGGAAGGGATCATTTTGAACAAAAAATTACTTGATTATTCACTCAACTCAGTCATGATCGATGACGTAGACCTCAGCCATTATTGTAAAAAGAACCTAATTGACTTTGTAATTGTTTCATGCGATGGTTATATTAAATCTCAAGGCTTTATCAACAAAATTGGAACGGCAAAACTTTTGAACCTAGCAGAAACTAACAATGTTGAGAGCTATGTCTTAACTCACCCATTAAAACTATTAAACACAAAGCCAAACAAACTAACTAACAGTCTAATGGAATGGGTTGATACATCGGATCTGAGATTGCTACGTTATATTGAATAACTGAAAAGTATTTTTACATTGTATAAACAATTCGTGGAGCAAATTAGAGTATGTATTAAGGCATATGAGTTAAGCCATATCAATTATAGACTGAAGCTAAGACAGCAAGTAGTAACAAATTCCTCTTGATTGGAATAAGCGAATCAGGTCCTACATCAATCCATTCATCAAGTGCATGAGCATTCCCTGCTCTTTCAGATCCTGCTAAAGAAACTGCGTCGATCCCCATTGATTGTGGGATATTAGCATCAGTACTACTTACTGTTTCATTTACCTTAAGGTTTAGAAATGAGTGCACTTCCTGTATATTTTTCAGAAGTTGAGAGTTTGGAGATAAAGACCCACAAGGTCTATCCCCAATTTTTTTGATTTCTACTTGAATTGTTCCTAATCTTAATTCGTTTTCATTAGAAACCGCTTTTTCGAGCAGCTGATTCATTTTCTCTGATAAAGTTTCAATCTGTTCCATGGATTCAGACCTCAAGTCAATTTGACATTTAACCTCAAATGGGATAGAATTTACAGAGGTCCCCCCATTTATCACGCCAACTGAAAATGTTGTTTTAGGATTTTCAGGGACTGAAAGCTTACTGAAGTCAGTTAAAAACTGACCGAGTGCATACATCGGATTAACAGTGCCAAAAGCACCAAAACTATGTCCTCCAGGCCCTGTAAAAGAGATCTCAAATCTCTTGCTCCCTAATGATTTTGAAACAACTCTTGATGAATCCGAACCATCAATTGTAATGAAGGTTCTTATATTCGAGGCTAAATTCTTATGTTCTTCAGATCTGAACAAATGCTTTACGCCCCTTAAATCTCCGATTCCTTCCTCCCCCACGTTTGCTAATAATAATATTGATTTTTTAGTTTTCAAGCTAAACAGTTGTTTTGCGAGAAATATTAAATTCGTCAACCCTCTTGAGTCATCACCTACTCCTGGTCCAATTAGTAGGTTCTCAGATCGTTTTATTTCAATTTTAACTTCTTTTGGAAAAACGGTGTCCAGGTGTGCTGCAACTACTATAGAGGGATTATTCTCTTCGGATCCTTCCTTAATCACATACACATTCCCTATTGAGTCCTTTAAAGGTAGATATCCTATTTCTTTAAACATCTCATAAATTAGATTGCCTCGCTCTTCTTCTAAAAAAGGTGGTGCTGGAACAGAAGCAATTTCTGTTGTTAATCTTGCAAAATATTCAAAGTCAGTAATGTTGTCCAATTGTACAATTTTTGAAACTTCTTTAATCACGAACTATTTCCTTTTATCCATATTGAAAAACGTTTGCTGTTTCTCCATTTGGATAATCAACTCTCTTATCCAAAAAATGAATCCAATGATGTTTGACTCCTTAAAATTTCGATTTCTCTTGCTGTTTTAAAAATTAAAGGTTTATGTCTTGCTTCAGAAAACCCTCGTTCCTCTACAAGAAACTTAAGGATTTTTTCTGGATCATATTCATGAAATTCCACACTCACACCTTTCTTAACATTCGGATTTAAAAAAATTTCTCGAATCTCTTCATAGGGAACCTCTACCTCTTTAATTCTATCCACATTTTTCTGAATAGATTCAAAGCTTCCATACTCTTTGATATATTTAAATGCAGTTTTAGGGCCAACCTTTTTAAAACCCCCTGGGTTAAAATCAGAACCAAGAAGAACCCCTAAATCTATCAGCTGTTCCTTGGTAATTTGCAATCCATCCAATAAATCTCTTAGATTAATTTCCTCAGGGCTAATTGTTATAACTTTCCCCCCAGGAAGATTTCGTTTCCCACTCAAATTTAGATTTCTTACCAAAGTCGGAGCTCCAAATAATAATGCGTCATAGTCCTGAGATGCTGTTGCATGAGCTATTCCCTCTATTGTTAACATTGCTGCTTGAGCTTCACCCTCTCCCGGGGCTTGTACAACTGGAATACCCATTGCTTCTAACAATTTTTTTGAATCATCAACCATTTCGGGAGTAAGTCTGGAGAGTCTCTGTCCCATTTTTTTTGCTCTTATCAGGTCACCCTCTTTCATTGCCTTTTCGTACTCTTTTTCAGCTATTTTTTTTTGTTTTGACCTATTTTCAATCTCCTGATGTTTTAAGGGATGAGATTCACCATCAAATACATAAACTGGTTTTATACCTTTTTGAAGAAGTTGTGAATTTCTTGTAAGTAAGCCTATTAAATGTGAAGTGACTCTTCCTTCGTGGTCTGTCAATGTTTGACCTGTCTGATCCCTTATAGTTGAGAGAAATTGATATAGAACATTAAATGCATCAAAGGCCATAATTCTATCTTTAAACTCTTCCAAATTCCTTTCTTTCTTGAATGGAATATTTGACTCATCCAAGAGAGCGGAAAGATTCTTTACACCCACACCATAAGATTTTTCCCTTAGTTAATAACTTATCAATGGACGATTGAACTCTTGTTACTGCAGTTGAACTGCTCTTTGACTTTTAATGTTAATCTGAAATTACATCAACTTGAATCCCATTTTGCTCCGATTTTATTGTTAATGTGGGAAGTACCCAGTTTGTGTACCAGTTCTCAATACGTTTTACACGTTTTTCAATTTCATCAACAGTTGGTTGGTTTAGAACACATTTAACAGTACATAAACTACATGCAAAATGTTTTTCAAAATATTTGAAACATCTGTCAAAATCAATTTTATAATCAACTGATGGAATGACTTGCAATGGGAATGGATAATCTCTATTTGTTATTGCTGAGACTGGGCAATTACCAACACAATATTTACACCGAGCACAAAAAGCAGAAATACCACGATCTATTGGTTGGTCTATTTCTATTTCTGCATTTATTGAAATTGCTGATAACCTTACCAGTGAACCAAATTTAAAGTCGATAAACAACCCTGTTCTACCCTTCTCTCCCAACCCAGCCTTATATGCTAAAGGACTAAAAAGCAAAAAGTGATTATCGAACCTATCACCTAACGGATGATGTCCCCATACATCATATCCTAAAGATTTCAATTTAGAAGTTAATTTAAGAGTTTTATCTCCAGCCTCAGCATAGGCATGTAAAATTTCTGTTGCTGATTCTAAAGAAGGAGCAGAGTTCATCCTAGAATAATCTTGCTTTGTTACCAAAACTATCACTTTCGAATTCACAAATCTATCAGACTCAGAAACTAAAAATACTTCTTCTTTAGATATCTCAGTCACTCCAAATCTTTTAACTCCTACTTCTTCTAGTAGTTCATTTAATTCTTGTCGTTCAAGAACTCGCTTGAGTCTTCTTGGGTTTTCAAGATTAAGTAAATCTAAGTTTTTTTGTTGATTTATCAATCGAGCCCTTAGCCTTTTTTGCTCGTCTGTTACAGTAGTCCCACGTGGTTTTATTTTAGAAAGTCGTTCCTGATTAGCGGGATTTAACATAGCTTATCATAGATATTCTTGCAAGTTATACCTTTTGGAATGAGTCAGAGAAATTTGTAAATTTATCAGCTTTGATCAGATTTTTTATACACAGTAATATGTGACCTTAGCTCCTAAAACCTCAAAAATATGTGTGGAACGAACTTCGTAAAATTCTTAAATAACATTGCGTATTTCAGGAAACTATATCCCAGGGGATCGATTTTCGTAACACTTTGCACAATTTAGCCGAATAAATTTCGAAATAATTCAGCAATCACAAATTTTTTTAGATTAATGAGCTAAAAAATTATAAATAATTAACAAATCAGATAGTTTATATAGTAGATTTGTGTATAATTTATCATGAGCACAGTAATAATTGACAAGCAGAAAGAAAACATTGGCTTTGCTCCTATGTCCACTAAGTTCAATGAGTTTTGTAAAGTAAATGTTGGAAATTGGGAGACTATTTCAAAATCTAAAACCTATAAGATAATCACTGAAGAACTGATCAATAAGCATGGAGACCTTGCCTTTAGTGAATTTGTAAAATTCGTTGGGAGAGAAACCAACACACCTATTAGTGAAGTTCTACAAATTTTCGGAAATTACCTTCAAAATGGAAATTAAATACAAAAAAAAGTTTCAATTTTGAATTTCAGATAATTTTTATAGACTAATTTAGATCAATTTTAGCGTATAAGATAAATGATGGACTGAGCGGGATTTTCGAGATTTATCTTTTCGAACCCGCGGCTGCTAGTATGCGAAACTAGCACTCTACCAACTGAGTTATCAGCCCATTAATCTACCTCTTTTGTGTCTATTTTGAACATTCCCATAACAATCGAAATTCTCAGTGAATTGAGATAAATTATTTTCAAAATCAATGATTCATTATTTAGAGATTGGTGAGATTTAAAATCAATGAAACACGGTGTGGAGTATGGTAACTCAAGCTGAGATGAACCTAATCACAGGAGTTTCATTCATTGTTATAGGTGCGTTATTCAAACTTAAATCAAGGAACAATTTATTCAATAAAGGAGATTCTTGGGCATATTTCGCAATTTTTCATGGGATTGATGAAGCTTTTGATTCTTTGAAAAATTATTCTATTTTTTCATCTGTTAAACTCTGGTTTGAAAAGGGCGAAATAATTTTCTTTGCTCTTTCAGCAATTTTTCTAATAATTGGAACATTGATAGTATTCGACATAATCCCACCAAAGCATGAGCTTGAGCTCGGGTTGATATTTCAAAGTCCATTTGTCTTGTTGGTCTTAATTGCTAATGAAACAACAATAGACGTAATTGAAACAGCAAGAGTTTCAATAGGTGGATTTGAGTTTAGTTTAATTGCTCTTAGTTTTGGAGTGATCCCGACAATTCCTTTGATAATTGCTCTGCTAATAAATTTCCTCCAAACTAGACGCAAATTCAAAACTATTGGGAACACAAAAATAATTGGATATGTGATAGTTTCGATGATGCTTACAGCTTATGCGTTTTCTGAACTCTATGCAAGTACCAATAATAATTTTCTGCTTTTAGAAATATTTGCAATTGCAGTAGTTCTTCTTTTCCCTGTTGAGTATAATCTTTCTGGAGAGAGTGGGGTACAACTATTTGTCCTTTATCACAAAAGTGGAATTCCTGTAACTTCCATACACTTTAATACGAGTATAGACAGAGATACTGTTAATCTTGTGACCTCATTTTTGTCAGCAATAAAAACCTTAGTTGAAAATGAACTTGAGCTAGGGGAATTACAAGATATTCAGACTGATAAGGGAACTTTGGTGTTAGTTCAATTAGGGGAGTTCATTTTAGCAACTCTCACATCAAGTTCTCCGAAAAAAATCAAAGAAAAATTGTTTCAAATCTCTGACACTCTTTCTTTAACTCTCAAAGACATTAGACCTGAAATAGTTGATTCAGCCAAAATTGATCAAATTGATACAATGATAATAAAACAACTAGAACTACAATGAAGAGAACCAAACTTTACATTTGATTTATTTTTTATCGAATTGAATTATTTTCATGAGATGTTAGATCTATCTTGCACCTTCTGCAGCATCAAAGAGAATTGAAGCAGCTAAAATTAGTCTACGATCCAATTTTGCATCTGGTGATACTGTCATTGTATAATTGTCTCTAAGTTTCGCAAGTCGGTTGTATTCCCCTATCTTGTTTCCGTTAATATCAAATATCTCAAAATGCAGTCTCATAAATATTTGAAGTATTGGTCCAATAATTGGTATTACGGATAGGATTCCGAATTTTCGAACAATGGTCTTGAACATAGATTTAGCGCTTGCCCATCCAATAACTTCACCTGATTCTGTCTGAAACTCCCATCTTTCTCTTAACAAACTATGCCAAAACCTTCTTTTGAGGACTCCAACCATTTCATTATTTTCTAAATCATGAACCCTAAATCTAGCCCAGGCATCTAAGAAGGTCTCATCATAAAGAATAATTATTGGATGAGATTTCGTATCTGGATCATCAAAGATAACTACATCCTTATGGAAAAAGAATCTAGCTCTTTTTGCCCAGAATAGTTTTTGATCAGTAGCTCTATCCTTGATATCATATGCTTCTTGAAACGTAAATAACCTCCTTATACTTTGGGTTACTAACAGTTCATTGAATACTAGTTTTTCTTCTGTTGTTTTTTCCAACATTAATCAAATTTCTATTTTTTCAGTTCTTAAATTTTTCCACCACCAAAAATTAGGATGGGTGCTTTCTCAATTTAATTTTACGTTACTTTTTGGTATATTATAATAAGATATTAATTCTAAGGAGTTTAGATATAATTAATGCCTGAGGGCCCAGAAGTTGAAATTGTTAAAAGAGGGTTGTTAGCAATAAAAAACCAGCAAATTTCACAAATAATTGTATCAAACCACCCGAAATACAACCTTATTCAAGATAGACTTTCTCACATCTCAAGGGTTTTAGATATACATAGAATTGGAAAATTTTTGATTTGGGAATTTGATTCAAACGTTTTTGCAATTAACCATCTTGGAATGACCGGTATTTGGTCTATTCAGAATACAAAAGAAGAGAGTAATTTACAAGAACTTGTTTTAAAGAAACATTTCAAACTAGGCTTTCACTGTGATTCTGGGGATTTTTTCATGTTTGAGGATATTCGAACATTTGGTAGATTTGAAATTTATAATGATGACCCTAGAAAATTTCATCCAACGTTAGTAAATATGGGACCTGATATCCTTGATAAAAATTTTAGCAATGTTGAATTTTCAAAACGTTTGAAAGGAAAGGGGTCAAGGGGGAGATCCGCTGAAATTGGAAATGCTTTGCTCAACCAATCAATAATTGCAGGATGTGGAAATATTTACAAATCAGAATCATTATTTTTAAGTAACATAGATCCAAGAAGAAAGGTAAACACATTATCTGACACAGAGATGAACAAATTAGGAGAATCACTTCAAATTGTTGCAAAGAAAGCCTTAGAAGCAGGGGGATCTACAATACGTGATTTTGTTACAGTAGATGGGTATGATGGATTAATGCAGAATGAGTTTAAAATTTACGGGAAAGAAAATGAGCCTTGCCCAAACTGCCAATCAACTATTATAAAGATTAAGCAAGGAGGGAGATCAACATATTTATGCGCAAAATGTCAAAAATAAATCATTTAAAATCAAGATTAATAAAAATTTATATATTCAAGGTCTCCTCGAAGAATTTTAGATGGTTTTAGATAGTCGATCCATTTATCCCATTTTTTTGGGTATTTCTGTAATTGCCATTATTAACCATTGGCCACTTTTATTTTACCCATTAACTCTTCTTGTTTTTATCCCCATGCTAGTCAATGTATTTACAATGAAGTCTAATTACAGGTACAACCTTAAAATTATAATTTATATTATACTGACTGATGGTGCTTTAATGCTTTATCTAACTTTGACACTCCCGGCATTCGGTCTGTTTTTTGTTGTAATACCTGTATTCTATTGGATAGTGTTAATAATATTTTATTACACGATTAAGAGGGAGGTTAAGATAATTTCAAGACCCATATTTACTATGAATGATGATGATGCTTACAGAGCAAGAAAAGCGATGATAACCAGACATCCTGAGGACATTATAAACATCCAAAAATACAAAAAATTCAGCTAAAACCACGGGTGCAAAATCTGTTGGTTTAACTCATTTACGTAACGAACAGCATATGGGATAAATTGGAGCATCCGCAATTCTATTGACCATATTTTACCCTTCTCTTTTATATAAAATATATTTTTTTGATCTGGATAAGTGTTGACCAATTTATGTATCCATCCAATAAAACTAAAACTTCCATCTGAATACCTCGGTTGATTTATCAGTCTACCCTGAGCATCTCTTTCTTCTAAGATTAATTCATCATCAAGTTCTTTTGAAATTTGTATTAGGATTGCATCGAGCCTATTTATAACTGCAAGGTCCCTATACAATAGAGAATATTGGAACAGTGAATTGAGGCTGTTTAAGCTATTCTCTACCCATTTTTTATATCCGTATCTTGGTCCATCAGGTTTGTTGTTGCTGCGTTTTAAAATGGTTCCAAAATGTTTAATCTGGTAATTAATGAATCCGTCCAATGTCATTTCTTCTTGTGTGATTCCTCCAAATCTATATCTAGCCCAGGGGGTTAGATTGTATGCAGTCTTTTTCGGGTTGAAGGTGAAATTTGGAACATTGAAATATGTCAAATAGATCTCTAAGTTCTTGTATAGTTCATATGCAAATTTTAATTCAATTCCCAAAACCCGTCGAAAGATTCGGGTGTCACTTAATAAATGAACAACAACATCATCGAAAGGTGAATTAGTCACACGTTTGAGCTCTTCAGTTTGATCATATCGTAAACACACATAGCCTACAAACATGAAAATCCAAATTGACATTTTACTTTCGATTTGTTTATCATTTATAGATTTGAGATAGTTGGTGAAAATTTGTTTGTAGTCAATTGTATCCCTCAACAAGAGGTATTCACTTTCTAGTGCTGTGACTTTAGCTACCATTTTTTCAAATTGAAAGGTTGGTACTCTTACATCACCTCGACCATCTGCTTGTAAGGCTAAAGAAAGTTCATCTTCACCCATGTTAATTTCTTTGATCATTTTGTTTAAAAACCATAATTGACCGTTGAATCCCTCGGAAATTACATCTTTGACAAAATCATTAAAACTAATCAATGGGAAAGGTATTGAAAAAAAAGAACCAAATAAGACTGGTAGAGAATCTATTAGTGAATTAATGGTTGGATAAAACTTGGTCTTCGTTCGTCTAATATTAAGCTTAACTTTTTGTCTTTTCTCCCGGATTTTTTTATTCTTCTGAATCTCCCTCAATTCATCCTCTCCAATCTCATCAATGGCATTAGACTCAGGTTTCAAATCATTATCATTTGACTCTTCTGAACTTGAGTTAAAGTTTAGATTGGGAGGATTAGACAAGTTTATGCACCTAAATTATAGGGAAAAGTTCAATGTAATCATTCTGAGATGGACTAACATCCTTTTCTGAGACTGTAATACAAAGCCAACCGTTATCACGAACACCTATTCTAATTACCGGGTTCTCTAAATCTTTGGTGTCTACAATTAAAGGAAAGTCAAGGACTGGTTCGAAATCAAAAAACTCTGTTGTTAACAACTCAGTCTTTAATATATTTATATCATTTTCTTGAATTTTTGAGTAGTTTAACCTCTTGATCCATAAGTCCAAAATTAAGCTATGAAACTCAAAATTCTTTTTAACCTCAATTTTCTTTACTTCATTGTAAATCCCTTCTTTCTCGTCAATTAACGGAAGAAGACTTAGCATTCCCGAAGATGCTGTGTTTGTTTGAATGGAATCTCCAGGATTTGAGATTATATTTTGGCCATTCCCAAAGATTCCAGCTCCAAGAGAAAGGTGGTTCTTGTTATCCTCAACAATTAATTTCACTTTTTTATCTAATAAATTGTAAATATATTCTTGAAACAATGGCCAGTTTGCGCCTCCTCCAGAGAGAATAACTTGATTTAGCTTTTCGAGTTCAAAATTTTCTTCAGAAATTATCGCAAGTAAATCTCGCATTAAGAATTGTAATGCTATAAAAACTGAATTCTCTTCATCAATGATCACTTCTGATTTGTCTTTGGGTTCCCCAAGGATTTTAATTTTTAAAGGGCTTTCTGTGTATTTTTCTTCAGTTAGTTCAAATTCTTTAGATAAGGTCTGTTTAATTTCTGAAAACACCTTGTAGTCGCAGTATGATCTATTTATGTTTAATTTTGAAAGATGTGTCGAAATTTCATTGTCGTAAGAATTCATTCCTTTTCCTAATGAAAGAGACACGGAACTTATTGGAGCCTCTTCTACCCCTTCTAACAAACTATCAATTTTTCTCTTTCTACTTTTATTGCTAGGAATATCAACCAATGAACCAGTAATATGAGTGTCTCCGAGGTCTAACACTATTGATTTGCCTTCCTCCTTGTATGCACGAAAGGATGCCAAAGTTGAAGCTAAACTAGCTTCCAATCCATAGATTTGATTAAACCCAAATTCAGTGAGGAAGTTATGAAACCATCGTCTGTATTCTACAGTGGTATGTTTCTCAAAGGTAAAAGTTGCAACTTGAACTGAATATTTTAACTCGGCTAAGATCCTTTTGATCACCTTTCTAAGAAAATCCTCAGTAGCCTTTCTTGGAGTTATTGTTAAATTTCTTACTCTAATACTATCTAAGGAGTCTTCTTGTATTAGTTGTTTTAAATTAAACATAGTTAGGTCACTGTTAACCACTTCAGAATTTTCCATTGAAATTTCGTCTCCAACTAAAAATTGGTCAGGGGTTATGTAGGATACTACAGTGGGTTGAACAATATGTAAAAGTTCATGACCACAATCAGAGGGGACAATGGAAATTTTGGTTTCTGTATTCCCAAAATCTATCCCCAATGTGCAACACCCATGGGGTGTTCTTCCTTGGAGAGGTTCACTTTCCTTTATATCAAATACGTTAAAAGACCTACCGTGATGTAGATCTGTTAATAGTTTTAGTGTTTCTAGGATTCGTTTTTGAAGTCCAGATAGTGAACTTATCAGAGTCTGGAGTGAGTCATCAATTAAATGCGTATGTTGATTTAGTGGAATCAAAAACATCGCCAGGGTATCCATATCAACAGAATAATTTTGCCCCTTGCTTTTGATTGTTATATACAGACCATCCTCATCCATTAAGAACGAGGATACTGAATTTGCATGTGCAACAATTTCTGCAAGAAGGATTCCATTTGTGGAATAAACTGGGATATGAAGCTTTCCTGTGAAATTTGAATATCTAACTCTTTCATCATAAATTGCTAGATTTAGCTCCCTATCAACTAAATTAAACCTACCACGATCTACAAACTCCATATCAGGAATTCGATCAGGCCTTGTATATACTATTTGAGTGACATTTATTTCAACAAACTTTGATTGACGGTCAGCTTCTGATAAAAATTCAAACTCTCCGGTCTTTTTATCCTCTTTTGTTATTGCCAAATTTAGAATCCAAGAGACACCATCCCACCCATTTTCTCCTAGGTATTCACTTAAAAGTTCGAAGAAGTAACGACTCTCTTTTGATTCTGGTCTCCAATCCTCTTTGTTGAGAATTTTCATTAATTCACTGACAAAGGGGAAAGGGTATTCTAAGACACTCTTCCAGAGAGTATTAAAATCTTTCTTACTCAGTAATTCAGCAATTGTTGGTTTTGAGACTCCAACATATCTTAATCTTTTTTTCTTAAATAATTTTTCTGACAGTTTACCTGCCCTTTCGAATATCAAACTTCCCAGTGATGGGTCAAGAGTCTGTAAATAATGTTCAAGCTCTACAAGATCAGGATCAATCTCCAGGAGTAAATCAATTTCATCAAGCATGACTAATGTCGCTGACAACGTTGATCGTTTGATCTTATCCCAGTTTGCTTCTATCGTTTCCTTTACAAACGATTTGAGACTAGGGAGAGGGTGACTTATCCATAGGTCCAATACCTGTTCTCTTTTAAAAGATGGCAAAAATCTCTGTACGTGATCTAAAGCCAGCTTTCGCACTTCATCAGACTCATGATGATCAATTATTTCAAATATTTGTACTAAAGTTGTCTCATTTTTGGATCTCAGCCAATCTTTAAAGAGGTCAGAGAATGCGATTAATTCCTCTTCAGTTGGGTTCTCGATATATCTGGAGTTTAATAGTTCATAGGTTTCTGTTTGTTCTATCTTGCATCTCCTCTCTTATTTTGAATAAATCAACAAAGACTCTTCTATCTAAATTTTAATTTGAGTTTAGAAAATAAAAACCCTTTTATGAACTGCAATACATTAGAGTACATCTAATAATGATCAATATTGGAACTACTGGATGGTCATACAATTTTTGGCGAAAGGACTTTTACCCTCGAGGAACTAAGGATTTATTGGAATACTATAGTAAGAACTCAAGCATCACAGAGGTGAATTCAACTTTTTATCAAATTCCTTCTGAAAAAACGATTGAAAGATGGAAAAAAGTAACCCCTGATAAATTTAAATTTACGATTAAAATGTTAAAAGATTTAACTCACAGTAGGGCTGAAGAGGTTAATATCTCTTTACTTAGGAATTTTTGCCAACCTTTATTAAAATTAGATGAAAAATTAGACGGGATTCTTATTCAATTTCCCTATTCCTTCGATTTTAATGATCAAAATGGGAAATATCTTAATGAACTAATAATGAGTATTGAGGACTTAATTCCCACAAATTTGTTTATTGAGATTCGTAATCCTACATGGACTAAGAACCTAATTTCAACTCAAAATTCATCGAAGAACTTATACTATGTTTTGACTTCAAAACTTCAGTACCTTAATTTAAAGCCAGAACAAGATATTAATTATGTGAGAATCCTTGGATCTCATAAGGAATTTCCTGATAGATTACTTGGAACAAAACGGATAATTAGAGATGATAAATTATTAGATTTTGCCAAGAATCTAATTCTTACCTTGAAAAACAAAGAGACAAGGATTTATGTAAACAACAGATTCTCAGGCAATGGGGCGATAGATGCAAGAACATTGCATAAAATCTTTTCTAACATGGGATTGGAAGTCTCTGGGTTTGCCCCTGAGAAGACACTTGAAGATTTTTTTTAGATTGCTAAATTCATCTGAAAATTAAAGAATGGTCAGTTTTCATGTATACTATGAATGAAATTGTGGTTATATTGAGTGGAGGAATAGACTCTACAACATTGCTTTGGTATTTACAGGCTCAGGGATACATACTCAAAGAGGCATTAACATTTAACTATGGTCAACGACATTCTAAGGAACTTGTTTCAGCTAAATCTGTAGTGAAACAGTTTAATGACTCATTCGAACAAAATCTAATACATAGGATTATTGATATCTCTACTATAAAGGATCTGATAAGTGCGGGATCATTAACAGGTGATAAAAGTGTCCCGAAGGATTTTTATGACAAAGAATCGCAGAAAACCACAATAGTTCCAAATCGTAATGCAATTATGTTGTCTATTGCAGTGGGAAGAGCCGTAACAATAAATGCAAGATATGTTGCTTATGCGGCTCATGCGAGTGATTATAGTGTTTACCCAGATTGTAGACCAGAATTTATAGATAAGTTTGATGAAGCAATGTATCTTGGAAATCTGTGGACCCCCGTTAACATTCTTGCACCTTTCAAAACAATGAGCAAAACTCAGGTCGTAACAGAGGGATTAAAACTGAATATCCCCTATGAACTTACATGGAGCTGTTACGAAGGAAAAGAAAGCCCTTGCCTAGAATGTGGAACTTGTCTAGAAAGAACAGAGGCATTTTTGGAAAACCAGAAATCAGACCCCTCTCTCACATCAGAACAGTGGGATAAGGCTCAAAAGTTATACAGAAAACATAAATCAGAATAACCAAGAAATTTAACGAATTGTACTCCTTTTGGGGGTAACAATTCACAATTATTTATATAACATCTTGATGTTCAATAGTTAGAGATGGTAAGTACTGAAGAAACACCTAAGCTTCATTGGACAATATCGGTATACCCCTTCTATCTATTCATTATATTAGTTTCAATAGGTTTGAGATGGGTGATTGGATCAGCAGGAGTCAGTGGTGAACATGTTGCTCCAAATGTTCAAGGGATAGGATTTGGAGTAAGTCTTCTATTTCTTGGATTGAGCTCGTTTATTATTGGGATAGCCCTGACTGTTATCAACACAATTAAACCTCCTAAACAGCTAATTTTTTTAAATGATTTTAAGGGAAATCTACAGAAATCCAGATTTAATCAGGAACTAATACGATTCGATGAAGAATCAACCAGCTTTGAGAAATATTTATTTTTAGGAGGGTTAATCCTATTTCCTTTCACATTTTTAACAATCTCTTGGTTTCAGATTGCACTCGCAATTGTAGCGATTCTTTATTCCTTATACCATTTCAAGGAACGAAGATTATTAAGAGAAAAATTAAAGGCTTTTTTACCACAATATACCACACCAATCTCACTAAAATCACTTGCAAAACATTTCAAAACTAACAGGGAAAAGCTGTATAACGAAATAATGAGCTTAGTTATTGATGAAAATTTTCCTGTATTTTTTGATTTGGAGCGAAAAGAAGTTAGCTATTCAGGAGTTGCAAACAACTCCCAGACAGTGATAGTTTCAGAGACTCAGGTCAAAGAAGTAGTCTGTGAATATTGTGGTGAAGTAAATAATATCCCCGGGGCTAAATTTTGCATCTCATGCGGAGTATCCCTTTATCCAGCAAAGTAGTGGGGAATTGTATGAGTAGTCAAAAATTTGATGATGTGATTGACCTTCTAACGAGGATATCCAGTACTGGATTCACCCAGTTACAAGCAAAAGCTTACATCGCACTCCTTAAACTTGGTGAAGCATCTGGGTCTTCAGTTGCAAGTGAGTCCGGAATTAACAGATCTAAGATTTATGATGTATTAAGTGATCTAGAGCATTTAAAAGCTGTTAAGAGAGTTTCACGTGATGGAAAAACTTACTACATCCCAACTCATCCCAAAGAAGTACTAGATGAGATTTTAAAAGATTTTAAGGCAAACATAGACAGGAGTGAAGAATCTCTCCTTAAACTTATGCAATCAGTCGAAGTAATTAACACTGAGATTGCTTACCTTACCCAAATTAACCTCAAAGACTTTAACATCAATGATTATAAAATCCTAATTTCTTCAAATACTCAATCACGTGGTGATTTTTTCAATCAGCTAAGTAGAGATTTACGCCCATCAAAGGATGTTTTATTGATTGATTTAGGTTTATCTAAGGATAACAATTTGCTGATACTAATAAGTGAAGACAGGGGAATCATTTTTGATTCTCCTTTCGATTCTAAGATAAATAATGCACTTGTGTTAAATCATGAGAATTTTTCTCAGCTCCTCAGTGCTCTGGTAGTAGGTGATTCAATACCGGACTTTCCAACAAAAGTTGTTGAAGAATTTGAAACAGGAAAACGTAAGATTCTGTATGCTGGAAAAAGCTCATTTATGTATTTTAAAAACAGTGGAAATGTACTTCAAAGTGCATATGAAAGACCAATTCAATTTATAATATCAGATGAACATATTTCCTTTTTCTTTGAAGGATTAGAAGACCCCAAAATCCCAATTAAAAATATTAACCATGTCAAACGTTCAAATGATGGAGAACTTACTTTCACGTTAAGAGGAATCTCAGATAAGTTTTTGGGGGAAGTCAGATTCCGACCTTTACATTCATCCCTTCAAATTTATAATTTTTTGACTTTTGCATCCAAAATGTAGTCTATCCACCGTGGAGTATAGGAACAATTTTTACAAAGATTTCAGTATTTTCATCTACTAGCTCTGACATTAGTCCGAGACTTTTTAATTCTCGATCATTGGATATATAAAGGATACCTGGAACCAGAGAGTTTTCTCTGATGCAGGTTTTCAATAGGCTAGGATATTTGGTTAATCCTAATTTAAGATATTCCAATAATGGTTTACTATTAACAATTTCCACAGAAATCTCTTCTGGATCATTGATACCCCGAATAGATTTATGTATTTGTAAAATTAGTTTGCCCACAATATTCCTTTGATTACCATAATCAAAAATATTTATGTTGAGAACTGAGGTATAAGGAGTTTAACTTGTTCAAGTTGAATTTGGGGATAATCTTCTGTAAGACTCTCTTGGGTTATCCATCTCACTCCTCGACCAGGTATTTTTTGTTTTATTAGATAAGACATTTCGCTTAATCTTGTAAGATACTGTGTCAGATGTGACTTTTCAATATATAAATCGTAATTATCTTTTGCAAAGGTTTCGATCCAATCCCTATGGATATCAGTAGTATCTAAAATTGTATTTGGGGCATATTGGTTTGCTAAGAACAGACCAACTCTTTCCCTCTTAGAAGAATTCCAAATTTCTTCCATAGTCCTCTTTTTCAGATGATTAATTTTCGCTTTGTCTTCCTTTACTGGCTCTTTTAATTTTTCAGTTTGTGTCAGAGACCCAACTAAAGCTGAAAGTTGCTCAGGTGAAAGAGATTTTAACATGGCTTTATCTATCTCTACTATTGTACCATCAGGTTTGGTTACCTTCATACCCGCCATGTGTAATATTCATTAAGTAAATTGATTAATAAACTTACATATTACATGGTGAATTACATATCACATTGGAATGTTTGAGTGCTTTCTTGGCGGTAAATGTTCTCGCTTTGTTAAGGTTAGTTCAAGAGCTTTAATTAAAGTGTCTCTGGTTTGGGAAGGATCAATAACCCCGTCAATCAAGCCTAATTTTGCCGCGATGTAGGGATTTGCAAATTGTTCCTCATATTTTTTAATTAACTCTTCACGTTTTTTATCTGGCTTTGAAGCATCTTTTATCTCCTTCTTAAAAATGATATTTGCTGCTCCTGATGCCCCCATAACTGCTATTTCAGCTGTAGGCCAAGCAAAGACCTGATCAGCCCCAGAGTGTCTGCTTCCTAAAACATCATAAGCTCCTCCATAATCTTTTCTCACAATTACTGTAAGTTTGGGTACTGTTGCCTCACAATAGGCAAACAGGAGTTTGGCTCCATGCCGGATTATCCCTCTAAACTCTTGATCTGAACCTGGAAGGAATCCTGGAACATCAACTAAAGTTATAACAGGGATATTAAACGAATCACAGAATCTTATGAATCTACCCGCTTTATCAGATGCATCGATATCAAGAGTACCAGCCATTACTTGAGGTTGGTTAGCTATTATTCCAACTGAATATCCATCTAAACGGGCAAATCCAATAATGATGTTTTTTGCAAATTCTCTGTGAACCTCAAAGAATGAATTTTCGTCTACAATCCCTTTTATTATATCATGCATATCGTAAGTTTTGTTGGATTCCTCTGGTAGGAGATTTACTAAATAATCATCTGAAATTTTTGGAGGAATTGAAAATACACGTTTGACTGTTGAGAGATTATTAGATGGGATATAGCTTAACAACTTTTTAAGTATAAGAAAAGCTTCTTCTTCGTCTTTCGCTCTAAAATGCGCTACCCCACTAGTTTCAGTGTGAGTATGGGATCCTCCAAGCTTTTCAAAACTAATTGATTCACCAGTAACAGATTTCACAACGTCTGGACCTGTGATAAACATATAACTCGTTTTGTCAACCATTATAACAAAGTCAGTAAGGGCTGGTGAGTACACTGCTCCACCTGCACACGGACCCATAATTACCGAAATTTGGGGTACTACACCAGATGCAATAACATTAGCCCTGAAGATTTTTCCATATCCCGCAAGTGATGCAACACCTTCTTGAATCCTAGCTCCACCAGAGTCGTTTAATCCAATGATAGGGACACCGTTCTGTAATCCTAATTTCATTACCTTTAAAATTTTCTCAGCATGCATTTCTCCCAGTGCTCCTCCAAAAACTGTGAAATCTTGGGCAAATATTACAATGTTATTATTAGCAATCTTACCGTATCCAGTTAATACCCCATCTCCAAGAATTTTCTTTTTTGATAAGCCAAAACTCTCAGTTCTATGAACCACAAATTTATCATTCTCAACAAATGAATCTTTATCCAGTAATCCCAACACTCTCTCTCTAGCCGTCATTTTTCCCTTATTATGTTGATTATTGACTTTTATCTCTCCTCCAGCAATCTCTGCTTTATCATTGTATTCTTGAAACTTATGAAATTTGTCTATCTTTGTCATTAAAACCATAAATAGGATAAATTATTTAATATAATCAATTGATACTAATTTTATTTTATAGATTTAATTTGTAACTTCTGCTTTGGTCAATTAATTTAGAATTTTCTCTTCTTGATTACTAAGACT
Source organism: Candidatus Heimdallarchaeota archaeon (assembly GCA_030149205.1). GTDB lineage: Archaea > Asgardarchaeota > Heimdallarchaeia > Heimdallarchaeales > Kariarchaeaceae > WAKA01. The sequence continues at coordinate 411,860 of JASBSB010000001.1, forward strand.
AACATACCTACTCCAAACGCTGCCAAAATTGACAGAATTGAAAGTGGTGATCTTGCTACCGTAGTGGTATAGTCAATGTAAGTTCCAGCTAAAGTGAACTCTAGACCTTGTAAGCTTGCTCCTACACCTGAGAAGTAAGCCACATTTGAGGATTGACCTGCATCTGAATTAACTAAAGATGAGGTTTGGAATCCTTGAGGATCTAGGGTTAATATTCCAAAGTAATTTGAACCAGTTCCTTTGCTAAATTTGAAATGGGATGTAAATGAAGTTCCAGTCATTGCATGTACTCCTAGATCATCGACATACATATTGAAACCGGGAGCTGAAGTTGTTCCATTCAAAAATGTAGCATTAAAGGCTAAAGTTCCAGAAGTGTTAAAGGCACCTCCAACTTCGATTCCTTTTGCATTTTGAATATCACTTGGATTTACAGTGTCACCAGCTCCAATAGAAGTCTTACCGTATCCAAAAGTTAAGTTTTGATAAGGAGCATTAAAATTAGTTGCAGCAAAATCCAACGGATACTTTGCAGATGAATTATATGTGTCAACTGCTTTCAAATTTGTTGGAATCCCAATTAAGTTTGGAGCAAATTCAAAACCAGTAATTGATGTCCTCACACGCACATAGATGGTATCATATGCCAGAGTGTAGGATCCAGTTCCATTAAAGGCCACATAAAGGACGCTAATAAAGCTATCCCCTTGACTTAAAGGTACTGTAACACCACTTGAGCCATATTCTGAACCAGAATTGACATACTTGATCAGGTTATTTGTAATAACAAAAATTTGACCAGCTGTGTCCTTTCCTTTTACCTTTACGACACCAGAGTAATCGAATTTAACTACACCAATGGTGACATCTTGAGTGGCAATAATGTCATAAGTTGTCAATCCATTTACTTTTATTGGGGCTGGGTGATAAGCTCCTTCCGTAACGGAAGAATTTCCAAAAAAGTAAATCGAAACACCAAAACTTCTTGTGGTGTTCACAAACGAATTGGGACGTAAATCAACAGGGCTTGTCTTTGCCTGTTCAGCCACTGTCAAATTAACAGTTGCTGACAAAGAAATTGAGACTATTAACGTCACAATCATTAACCAGGTTATACTTTTCTTGCGGATGTTCATGTTATCCTAATTCGATTGCTCATCTAGAAGTATTTATACCTATGGCAATTTAATGAATAATTGTGAACTTTATTTTAGGAAATTCCGTAAGTTGGTGCTAGTTTAGTATAAAAAATTACGATATTTACTCAAAGTCGTGGGAAAATTTTTACCTCGTTATTAACGAATGAAAAAGTATGAAGGTTTGAGAAATCATACTTTCCCTCATAAGTTGATCGGTGAGATTCGTAACGATCATTGGTTATAATGAAAAGTTTCTCTGGAATAGCGTGTTCAATTACTGAGTTGTCATCATCTCTTGATGAGTCAGCAAGAATTACCCATCCAATATTGATAAGTCTTTGCAATTCATCTTTGTCATCTATATTGTGGATCAGTGCTTCACTGATAATAATCACTGGAAAATATTCATTCTTTTTTAGATAGATACGTATTTTCTTTATCAGATGTACTTTTGGTGACCCAAAATAATATGCTACATTGTTACCATCCACCACAATTTTTCTCATTTTGGGTTTATGAATTTGGTTGATCTTAATTTGATTGAGTTTTCCTGCTTCCATTAACTCAGGATGATATTTGGACAAATGATAGTTCATTTCATGGTTGTCAACAGATCGACCACAGAAATCACATTTGTATTTCATTGAAATATTTCTCTAAAAATACTTAATGTAATTTGTGTTTTCTTCCCTTTGAATTGATAAATACCTTCTTAATGATGATCAAGTTCCTGATCCTTTGAAAGCACTTTTTAATTTGTCTTGAAGAGCTTTTTTCATATCTTCCGCAGACATTTCCTCTAGGTTTATCTCTTCCTTTGCCTCTTGTTTGTTGGCTTCTTTACCTTTGGTTTTAACACTCTTTAGCCCTTTTAAAGCACTCTGTATAGAATCTTGGGTTATTCCACCACCACCAGAAGAAATTGGGGATGGTTTTTTAATCTCATCCTCAGGAACGCTTTGAAGACCTTTTAATGCACTTTGAATCGAATCTTGAGTGATCCCACCAGAATTTACTGAAGCAGAGGGAGCACCTTCAGTCGATTTGTTCATTTCATCCTGTGGAACTGATTTTAATGCACCCAATGCAGACTGAAGTTCATTGTTATTTGGACTACCACTTAGATTTGGCATTGCAGGACTGGCGTTTGGTGCCACTCCTCCTAGGTTTGGAGCACCAGGGCTGGAAGAAGGAGTTCCTCCGCCAAGGTTAGGGGTATTTGAACCAGATATAGGTGCCCCTCCACTGAGGTTAGGGGGTGATACTGGGTTGGAAGGAGGTGAGCTCGCTAGATTAGGTGCAATTGGACTATTTACCGGTGCGCCGCTACTAGCACCAGGAGATACGGGGTTAGATACTGCTGCACTACTACCGAGGTTGGTGCTCGTGGGAATTGAAGGTTGGCTTACCTGCATTTGGGGAGTTGCAACTGTTTGTTGTATGTGTTTTGTATTCACAGTATTTGATGAGGGAGTTGGAATAAACTCGTCCTTAAAGATATTCAGGGAACTTAAATTTAAAGATGTTTGAGGTAACCCCGCTAATTCTTCAACAAGATCATCAAACTCCTCTTCTACAAAGGTGAGTTTACTGTTTATACGTTTCAATTTAGGGGTTGTGTCTGCAATAAAATCTGCTATCTTACCTCCCAATGTATTAATCTTTAGTGCAACTTTCTTCAGTTGCTTTGTATCCTGAGAAGTTTCTAATATCGTGTCAATGTAATTCTCTAGGTCACTCATTCTATAGCAAATTTATTTGGACTTCGTTCTATAAAAAAGTACATACATTGATACCTTCAAAGATGAAAAACATTTTTAATTTTCACTTAGAACTAAAATCTTCTACAAATGCATTTAATAAGAGTATTCTGTAGTGTGATTAACATGATTGATATTCCAAAAACTGAAATTAAAAGAAGATGGACAGCAGTCCAAAAGGCAATGGATGACTTTGACGCACTCATCCTACCATTGGGTGTGAACTTTCAATACTTTTTTGGAAAACCCGGTATGCCTTCTGAAAGAATTATACTTGGGATAATCCCCAAATCAAAAGACCCCTTCATATTGGCGCCAAGCTTTGAAATATCAAACTTTGAAGCTGCAACGCAAATTGATGATATTGTAGGATGGGAAGAAACGGAATCTCCATACAAAATTTTTGAGCAGGAGCTCAATGATAGGGAGATAGGGACAAACATAGGAGTTGATCCGAAACTCTGGATTGTTGAATATGAAAGATTGTCAAATACAAGCAAAAGACACAATTTCACAAGTGCTGGGAACCTCATAGACAGTATTCGAGAGGTTAAATCTAGTTGGGAGATTGAACAATTGTCATTAGCTTCCCAATATTCATCAGAAGGTATCTTAACCGCATTTGATAGATTCTATGATGGAATGATGGAAATAGAGGCAGTTCCCATACTTGCTGAGGAGCTTGGTAATTTATCAGGCAATCCTCTTAGCTTTGCCTTAGTACAATTCGGTGAAAACTCCGCCCTACCACATGGGTCGCCATCTCGAAAAAAATTGGGGTCAAATGATGTTGTTTTGTTAGATGTGGGTACCTCAGTAAATGGTTATCAAGGCGATATCACGATTACTCTCCACATGGGAAAGCCCAATCAAAAATTTTTGGAAGTATATGAAACTGTGTTTGAGGCAAATAGAGCCGCATTTTCAAAAGAACTAGAGGGTATAAGCGGAGGTTCTCTTGATGAAGTTGCAAGAAAGCATATTGTCGACGCAGGATATGGCAAATACTTTACACATAGACTCGGGCATGGGATAGGGCTTGAAGTTCATGAAAAACCTTATCTTGTGGGAACGAACAGCAGTCCGATGAAGATAAATCAAACACACACAATCGAACCAGGGATCTATTTACCTGGAGAATTTGGGGTGAGGATTGAAGATGATGTTGTCCTCCAAGAAAAAGGTGCAAGAAGACTTTACAATACATCAAGACACAATTGGTAGTTAAACAGAGAGTAATACATCAAAACTAATTAGTTGAATAATCACAATACATACTCCTTCGAAAAGATCTAGTTTTAAATCATCCTTCATCAACATGTTCACAAATAAAAGGATAGCACCTGACATAACTATCTGAACAATGGCAAAGGTATCAAAATAGATATGACCACCCATAGTGTAAACAATAATAGTTACTAATCCAATCATAAATAGAATAACAGCAGAAATTGATGAAAGTACACTTCCGAATATCAGTTCTGGATCATCACGGGCATTGTATGCAACTGCCCATTCGGGTAATGACCCTAACAGACCAATAGCTAAAGCTATAATACTAAGACTGAGATGAAAACCACTTACCTCAGCTTCATGAATTAACATTTCTGCACCCGAAGCTAATAGTTCACCAGCAAAAACAATTCCGACAATGCCGAAAATCAAAAACTTAGCTATGTTTTGATTTGAAAAAGCGGGATGGCTCTTAACTAATTTTTTTTGTTCCTCAGACAGTGGGGGGTTGATCTCTTTATCAGTTGCGACGAAAACAATATAAAATACGTAAATTAATACTGTACCAACTGAAAACAACACTGGTATCTCCACACCCTGATGTAGGATCCCTAATCTGATATTCTCTGCAAAATTGAACACAAAGAGAAAAATAGAAGTAATGAATGCGATCATCATTAATTCTGATTCATACCTGAGAGTTGTTAGGGGAACTTTAATTGATCCTTTTTTAAGAGTCTTAATAATAATTACTATTCCAAATAGAAGAGTATTAGCCCCAGTCACAACCAAAACAGAAAGTATGGCTAATTCCGTGTTTCCACCAATAATCAACAGCAATGCGAGAACTAATTCGGGTAGATTTGCCATAATTGAGCCTATCACACCTGCTGCATATGTACCCACCCCTATTCTTTTTGCAAGTAGGGTTAAACCTTCCACAGCCCATTCACTTGGTTTAATAATTGCCCAGAGAGCAATCCCAAAACCTGTAATTGCGATTATGATTGGACGAATACCTAAATGTCCAGGGGTAAGCCTTACAATAAAATAGGCAACAATTGCAATTGCAGCAACAAATAATTCAATTTTTCCCAGATGAAGGGAGGTTGGATATTCACTATCATCCATACTCAAGCAACTTTATTGTATTCAAAGAGTTTTCGAGAGAATATTAAATGAAAGCAACAAATAATATATAGGTGAAAGGAAGAAGTAGTTAGAAATTAAAGATGAGATACCAAAGAATTCAGGTTGTATTAGTATTTTTCACGGTACTGGCACTCATGTTTTATGATGAATCCTTGATACGAATAATTTATGATATTACTAATGTTTCATTGATTTTTTATGTAATATGTGGGAATTATTTCCTTATTGAGCGCTTGACCAGACAAAGATTGCAACCCGTGCTCATTTCCCAAATATTAATGATTCTTCTAGGTCAACTTTCGCTTGGATTTTTGACGGTCACAGGTGTTCAACTCTTCTACAAAATATCTCCTTTTCTTACGACAGTTATTGAGCTTGTGGTATTGTTTTTTATAACCTATGAAATAGTCATTCAGTTTACAAAAAGAAATCTGATAAATAAGTCCAGCTTACTATTTTTCAACAAACCACACTATAGCCTTAAGAAAATGCACCTCACCATCTCTGGCCTGTTCCTCTTTATTTTATTGTTCTATGTAGGTAGCTCAGTCAATGATATTAGGGAAATTCTTGTGCTAATGGGAATCTTTGTGGCTGTAAACTTACTCTCTTATAGAATATTATTCTCTTATTTTTGGTCAAATCAAGATGGAGTTGCTATCCCGAAAATTTTCACAGGAAATTCAACTGAGAGTTTCCTGGCTGTAATTAAATCAGCTGGGTTACACTGTTTAGAAAATTCCTCAATGGTAGACTCTCTACAATGTCTAGACAAGTTGACCATCAAAATTAAAGAACAACTCAACATTCCAAAAAATTACCAAGAAAACACTCAAGAATTCACCTACAAGGAACTCTTCCAGATGTTTGAATCAGCAAAGAACTTTGAATTGACAGCAGACACATTTTGGAACCTTTTATCAGAAAAGCAACTATTCATTCTGTTAAATTATCAAAGAGCTCAATCCCTAAGAATTATTTCTGAACTAAATTACCTATTAAGGTTGTGGGGAGAAAAAAATATGGTTGGAGTCAGTTTATTAAAATCATTGTTAATATACAGATTACATAAATGGAAGCTCTATGGGAGGTTACCACCATATCTACATACCTTACTTATTGAATCAATTCTAACATTATCTTTGCTTAAAGACTCATCTTCGGAGTTAACTAACATGATTGAATATGAAATTCAACACAGAAAGCAAGGTTTTAGGAGGCTAATTCTATTGTCAAAAGGACCTTATTCGAGATATAATCAACTTATTGAACCAATTTATTTTAATTATCTTTGCTTTTATGGAGAAAAAGGAGCACGATACCTAAACCATTTATGCACTCAAGACACACCAAATACGAGTATAATAGGCTCAAAAGCCCACCAAAGGTTAGATAACTATTTTGATAATATGGTCAAGATATACATCGGTTCTGAAAGCAGGAAAATATTGGGAGAAGCACCAAATTTCCCATTAGTAGAATTTGAAGGTTATATTTTTAACATAGAAGAACCAATTACACCTGAGAAAATTAGATCCTTCAGAGATGATTTCACTCACCTTATTATAAAAGAAAAAAAGCATATAGCTTCAAAACCAAATTGGGTAAAGGATTTAAATGACAAATCAAAGATAATGACAAAGGAACAAAAAAAACTTTACTTAGAAAAATGGTTGAAAACAGAATAATAATGGACGGTTGGGGAATTTCATCTGGTTTTAACCAAATTTTGAACCCCAGGCCTCTTCCACGCCAAGGAAGCGATCTACCGGTCTGATCTAACCGCCCAAATAAGTATTCTCATCTCAATTTCTGTTTATTTATTATTTCCGAAAGATAACATCAATATTCTATGTTGTGAAACTATCTAATTTTTTATTTTTGTTGTTCGATCTTTGCTATAGTTGTTGAGTAGTGAAATTTACTAAATTTGTTGCTCAATTTTTTTTTGTTAGAGATAAATTTTGAGTAACCTTAGCCATTTAATATATAATAATTTTAAATTTTAATCCTGTTGAATCTGGTCATCAAACATTTCAATAATTTTATAATTTTGTTAGACTAATACTTAAGTAAAATACAAAATGCGATTTTGACAAAAAGAGTTCAATTTGCCTTAAATCAATGTTGTTATAACCAAATTTCTATGTTGAAACATAAAGTGAATTGCTTTAAGAGTAAACAAGCCCTATTATGTCGAAATAAATTTATAATCAGATAATAACTCATTCAAATTTATTCATCCATCAATATTCTGGAAATAAAATTTAAATTTTAACAGTTTCTATACAAACTATAATTTTTTCGAACTCTTTGTAAATTTTATGACTTGAAGTTACAAATTCTAATAGTTCCTTGGATTTTTGTTCTAATTGAAATTCTGACGGATTGCCTTGAGCAAGGTGAAAATAATCTGTAACTAATTCATTAGCAGACGTAGTAGTTTGCTCTACAGCATCAATGACTGATGTTATCTTCCCAAGGCTAATTTTGCTGTAATTTTTAATTCTGTCCATAAAAAGGTTAAACTTAAACCTATACTCATTAATCTTGGTATTAGCATTCAAATACTCTCTTTTAGACATTTTCATATTTTCCACTACAAAATTTGATAACACCAGCTCATGGAATTGTGAAATTAACTTATACACCTCTATTAGCAAATCATTTTTTATTTCTTTTTCAGATTTTATTAATTGGAAATTTGAAATACCTAATTTTGCAAATTCCCATGTTAGATATATCAATAAAATATTGATATATAACCTCAATAAAAGTTCAATCATCATTCTATCAAGTATTTTCCAAATATAATAATCTAGTAAGATTGGGGTTATTGTAAAAATACTAAATACAGCAAAATACAATTTACTTTTCATAATTTAATTTTTTTTTATTAAGCTTATAAACTTACATTGTTAAAAAAAAATTGCTCTACCCGATCATTCGTAATTGAATTAATAATGTTTACATTTTTATATTATTATTCAGCAATTACAAAGGAAAATTAATTTAGCTCTTGATTTTATCCTCTTTTCCTCTGTTTATAATACCCTTCAATTAATGGAGGGTTAACTAGAATTGTAAAACTCATACTAAGGTATAGGTCAAATCTATATCTAAAACAATTTATGTTGCGTTCATCGAAACTCAAAAATTATATTAATCAACCTTTAAAATATAAATTTTAGTTTAAATTGAAAGAAGAGACTACATCAATGAAGGGCAACAACATCGTTAATATCCAGACATAAATTATTATCTGCATTTTATATCAAACTTTTACATTTATTTCCAAATTTCTTTTTATTAAATTCCAAATAACCCCTCGTTTCTGGTTCTTCTAAAGATAATTTTGTTGTCGCTAAAACTTTAACTTGACTTGGTATTTTTGGAATTCTGTAATCTATACCTTCAATCTTATCAATGTTAAATTTAGTTCCGGTACTAGTAATTTCTAAGAAATTCTTAAAACTATCGCTATCAAAAATATTTACTAACTGTTCAAAAAGCTCAGGAAAATTAATTTGTTTATTTAGTTTCTGAATTTTTATTCCAGCTCCTATTAAGGAAGATCTTTGGATACTTGGTTTATTAATAGCTACTTCAAGTTGATTTCTAGCTTTAATTAGTTGAACTAATTCATCAGGAATAGATGTGAAAAACAAACGATCTATTCCAATATTTAAATCGAACACTACATCATCCACTTCAAATTTCGAATAAGTTTGTTCCATTAACTTTACATCACGAATAGAACACATTAACCAATGTGATTCTATTTGATCGTTGGTTTTATCTTTATCAATTGAACTCTGAACTTTAACTAATTCATCCAAGTATGTTGGAGATAATTTTTGACCAAAAGTAATACGGTATTTGCTTGCTTCTGGTATCATTGAAACTGGAAATTCCCAAGTTTCATTTTTATCAATCCATTGATTATTATCTATGTCCTTAAAATTACCTGCTTCTAGTTTTGGTTTGACTGAAAAAATATCTTTCGACACAGCTAGTGTCCTTCCTTTGATTGTTGAATCATAAATAGGCCCCTCTAGTAAGTATGAGTAAATTGCTTGTTGATTTTTGTAATTAATTTGCATTGATTTGGCTTGTGGGTCTAATTTTTTTAAGTCATTCTGGAATTTTGGGGGAAGAGAGCTTAACCTTTTAGCTTCATCCCTAGCTTCCTTCCTTTTTTGTTGTCTACTTTTCATTTAAATTCCTCTTATATTCATTATCAGATCTTTATCTTCGAATTTGGGATTTTTAACCAAAAATTTTACCATCCCCGTTTTGTTTCTTCGATTATCTTGGACATCAACTGCAAACTCAATTGGCTCATACACATTTCCAAGGAGATCTTTATAGGTGAATTCGTAAATTAATTTATTAAGTGGGGTTTCCAGATCATTAGGTATAGTTGCGTAGGTTTCTCGAAGTGAAATGCGATCTGTGGGGTTTGTACTTGTGATTTCATTCATTACATTTGCTAACATAACTCCTAACCTTTTGAGAAATTCACTTGATGGGATGTTAGCTATCCATTTATTAATCGTTATTTTCATTAATTCTTCATTTTCATCTTTAAATTTATTTCCAACCGCTATTTCGCCTATCTTTTTTGATACTCTTTTAAGGGTTTCTTCAAAATCTACTAACCGAGCACCGGAAATATCTTTTTCGTCTAATTTGTCATCATTAGATTTACTTTGAAAATACCCTAAGTTATACATCTCTCTTATTAACGATTCTTCAACAGAATATGATTTGGAGATCAGTTGGCCAAGATGTGTTTTGACCTTGATTTCAGGTTTAACATCACCAAATCCACTATACTGCATTATAACAAAGAAATCAATTAGTGTATTGCTCTCTTCAAGAATTATTTTTTTTGTATTATCTAATAATTTAATCTTAGGTCTAAATATTTGGATTAAAAATTTTCTGCTGTCAATAATTTTACTCCTATTAATTACCACAACCTCGAGGTATCTCTGATTTGCGAGATCCTCTGGAAGTTTAATAAATTTTAATTCTAAGCCAAAATAAATTGAATCAAGAAGAGAACTTGTAATACAATTTTTTTTTTCAATGGTATAATAACCTTCTGGGTCGATTGATTTAAGTAGGTCTTTGATTTCGTCAAATTCTAAATTCCAAAAATCTACTAATTCCAGATCCTCATCTAATTTAATTTTTATGCTTTCTATATTTTTTGAATTTACCATTATACCAATAGGTATTTGTTCCTTTGGCAAACACCATTTTGGTATATTTACGAATTTTATACTCAATCAAGTTTAGAACAATTAACTATTATAAGAATATTATCGACATTATTAAGACCAGAGTTAAAAACTTTATAACAGTCACAATTAAGGATATATGAAATGGTATCTTTGATAAATTTTCCCAATTTTTATCCATATTTTCTATTTAGCAAATATAGCTCAGTTCTGTCATTTGCAAGGTCAACATAGTCTCTGTTGAGCTCAAATCCTAGAAATTTTCTGTTGGTTTTTAATGCCACTAAACCGGTGGTTCCACTTCCCATAAAAGGATCGAAAATCACATCTCCTTCAAAGGAATACAATTGAATACACCTGTAGACTAACTCTTCGGGAAACGGTGCAGGATGTCCTATCTTTTTAGCAGACACGGTATTAAATCTCCAGATTGACTTAGTGTACTCCATAAATTCTGTTTTGCTTATAGTATCGTTCCTTTCCCCCTTGTGTCTCTTTAACGTACCTTTGGAAAAGACCAACAAGTATTCATGAACATCTCTTAAAACCGGGTTTGAAGAGCTCTTCCAGGATCCCCATGCACACGAGCTTCCAGCACTTGCCCCCTTATCCCAGATTATCTCACCCCTCTGAACAAATCCAATTTCTCGGAATATATGGGACACATAATCCGTAATTGGAATGTAGGGTTTTCTCCCTATGTTTGCAAGGTTAATAACAATCCTTCCTCCATCGACCAATTTTGGGAAAATTGATTCGAACACCTCTTTAATGAGACTAAGATACTCATGTAGTGTCAAATCGTCATCATACAGCTTCCTGCTATTATAGGGAGGAGAAGTTACAACCAGATGTATTGAACTGTCGGGAATCTCACTGAGATCTCTACTGTCAGATTGATGTGTTTTATTAATCATATCGGGGGGAATTGTATTTTGAATATTGTCTGATGAATCTGTCCTAACTTTTTCTATATGTTCATACATAAGAGAATCATAAAAATAACTGCTGTCATGGCTTTCTCTCTTACTGGAGCCGAATTCACTGGTTTTAGTTCCCCTTGACAACTGTTAATCCTCTCATCGATTAAGTCTTGCTCAAAATGTAAATGATTACATTTTCTAGCACATAGCAAATTGTTTATCTTGAAACCATATAAAAACTTCGCGTTAACTAGAAAATTTTTAATTATACGCGAAGATTTCTTGTTTTATTTTAAATAATTTTTTAACATCAATGGTATTTCGCGGGAAATTTCAAAATCAGTTCACCTGGTCATTTCAGAATCTTTTACGTTGTAAGCTCCAAAGCAAATATTTCAAGAGTAATTGACGCGCCATCACACCTTCAAGATTGTGTGCTATTTGAGTATTCAAACCATATGTGTTTTATTTGAAGGAGAATCAAAGAAATAAACTTATTCTACTCTTCTACTAATACCAAAAATATTTAGAACTATAGCAATATAAGAGGATTGATTATATGCAACAACTAGCCGAGTCAGAGATTTACCATTCAAAACACAAGGTTCGTGTAATCACAGCAACCTCATTATTCGACGGTCATGATGCCACCATTAACATCATTAGGCGTATTCTACAAGATTCAGGAGCTGAAGTTATTCATTTAGGGCATAACAGAAGTGTTTGGGATGTAGTTAAAGCTGCAATTCAGGAGGATGCACAAGGAATCTGTGTCTCAAGCTATCAAGGAGGTCACATGGAATATTTCAATTACATGAGAGAACTGTTGGACAAGCTAGGAGCAAGTCACATTAAGATTTTTGGAGGGGGTGGGGGAGTTATAATTCCTGATGAAATCAAAAAACTGGAATCTTCAGGGATACAAAAGATATTTTCTCCAGATGATGGTAGGATACTAGGGCTTCAGGGTATGATAAATGTTATTTTAAAAGAGTGTGATTTTTCTACACCCTCAATAGATGTTCTCGACTCAAACAAAATTGAGGACACTTGGAAGAAGACTGCAAGTTTGATATCCTTAGCAGAAAGACAAAAATTTAACCCAACTTCGCAGAGTAGAGCCATCCCTGTAATTGGGATCACTGGAACAGGTGGAGCTGGAAAATCTTCTCTGACGGATGAGCTTGCCAGACGTGTCTCAATTGACTTTCCGAAAATTAAAATCGCAATTATATCAATTGACCCATCTAAGAGAAAGACAGGAGGAGCCCTGTTAGCAGATAGAATTAGGATGAACAGTTTGACTCATTCTGACATGATTTATATGAGGTCTTTAGCGACAAGAAGAGCTAATTTTGCAACTAGTGAGGCTGCATTAAGTGCGATTGACATCTGTAAGGAGATGAATTATGACCTTATTATTTTAGAAACATCTGGGATTGGACAGTCAGGGTCAGAAGTCGTGGATATTGCAGATATCTCAATATATGTAATGACAACTGATTATGGTGCATCAACTCAGCTTGAAAAAATTGATATGATTGATTTTGCTGATTTTATTGTTATAAATAAATTTGAGCGACAGGGATCACTTGATGCACTAAGAGATGTTAGAAAGCAATACAGAAGATCTAGAAAGATTTTTGACACTGAAAAATACCCAGATGAAACTCTTCCAGTTTTTGGGACAATGGCAAGCCAATTTAATGATGCAGGAGTTAATTCACTATATTTAGCTTTGTTGGGTCTAATCAATGATCGATTCGATAATTTAGAGTTTATTTCAAATTTGGATAAGGAACATCAGTTACCAACCGGCATCTCTACCCGTAATGTTATAGTCCCACCGGAACGAGTTAGATATCTCTCAGAAATTTCAGAGACGATTCGGGGTTATAAAAATCAAGCGAAAGAACAAGCAGAACTAGCAAGAGAGTTATGGCATCTTATCTCCGTTAGAGATAGGTTGGTAAACACTAGTCAACCTACGGAGCTTATTAACTTATTAAACAAAGATATTGACGAATTATTTACCAATTTAAACTCAGATGTGGCTGACATCATTGATAACTGGAATGAGGTAAAATCCAGATATCAAAATCCAGAGTTTGTTTACAAAGTTAGAGGGAAAGATATTAAGGTGAAAACATCAACAGAGTCACTTTCACACCTACAAATCCCTAAAGTTGCCCTCCCAAGGTACAAAGATTGGGGAGAAATTGTATCCTGGACTTTATTAGAAAATGTTCCTGGGGAATTTCCCTTTACTGCAGGAGTTTATCCATTCAAGCGAACTCAAGAAGACCCAACAAGGATGTTTGCTGGTGAAGGCCCACCAGAGAGAACAAACAAGAGATTTCATTATTTATCTGATGGTCAACCTGCTGCAAGATTATCTACAGCATTTGACTCAGTAACATTGTATGGTGAGGATCCAAATGAGAGGCCAGACATTTTTGGGAAAATTGGAGAGAGTGGAGTTTCTATCTGTACAATCGAAGATATGGAAAGACTGTATGCTGGATTTAATTTGTGTTCTCCTAAAACATCAGTCAGTATGACAATAAATGGCCCTGCTCCGATAATGCTTGCATTTTTCTTCATGACTGCCGTCCGTCAGCAGGTCAGAAAATGGGTGGTTGACCAAGGGCTGTTAAAGCCAATGGAGGCATTTGTGGTCTCAGGTGATGGGAGGGTTGGTTACGATGTTCATCTGGGAACTAGTCTAACTGTTGAAAAAAATCTCACAAAGAGTTGGGAGGAAATCAAGAAACTGGTACCCAACGATATCTATGAGGAAATTAAATCTCAAACATTTACCTCTGTTAGAGGCACAGTACAGGCAGATATTCTTAAAGAAGATCAAGCACAAAACACCTGTATATTTTCCACCTTCTTTTCACTGAAGATGATGGGGGATATTCAAGAATATTTTGTGAATCATAATGTGAAGAATTACTATTCTGTATCAATCTCTGGGTATCATATTGCTGAGGCTGGAGCAAACCCTATAACCCAGACAGCATTCACACTTGCTAACGGATTCACATATCTAGAGTATTATAGAGCTAGAGGGTTGGATGTAGATAAATTTGCACACAACTTCTCATTCTTTTTCTCAAATGGTCTTGACCCAGAGTACAGTGTCATAGGTAGAGTCGCTAGAAGAATCTGGGCTGTGGCTTTAAAACACAAGTATAATGCAGGGAAGAGAAGCCAAATGTTGAAATACCACATACAAACAAGTGGAAGAAGTTTACATGCACAAGAGGTTGATTTTAATGATATTCGAACGACCTTACAGGCACTTTTGGCAATTTATGACAATTGTAATTCACTTCACACAAATGCATATGATGAGGCTGTCACAACGCCTACAGAGGAATCTGTGAGAAGGGCAATGGCTATTCAGTTAATTATTAACAGGGAGTTTGGGTTAACCACAAATGAAAATCCCAACCAAGGTTCATATATTATTGAAGAACTAACAGAATTGGTAGAAGAAGCCATTCTATCTGAGTTTGACAGGCTAACTGAAAGAGGGGGGGTGTTAGGAGCAATGGAAACCCAGTATCAACGTGGTAAAATACAAGAAGAGTCATTATATTATGAGACGTTAAAAGCAACTGGAGACCTTCCGATTATGGGAGTAAACACTTTTTTGAACCCTCATCGTAAGAGCAATACACTTGAGGTCCCCTCACTAATTCGAGCATCACACGAAGAAAAAACACTTCAAATCAATAGATTAAGAGAATTTCAGTCAAAACATAAGGATCTAGCTGTTGAGTCCCTTAAGCAATTACAAAAAGTATCAATAGAGGGTAAAAATATTTTTGAAGAGCTACTTCAAACAGTTGAGAGCTGTAGTCTTGGTCAGATAAGCAAAGCATTGTATGATGTAGGTGGAGAATATAGAAGAAATCTATAGATTCAGGAACAACATAATTTAAGCAAGACACAATTTTAAAAACCAATTTTTCATAGGGATATTATGGTATTATTTGCGAAGGAAATTTTTCATCAAGATTATGAAATAGATGAATGCTACTATGAAAAAGCTAGAAATTCTATCCTTCATTCTCAGGTAAAGGCATTCTTTAACTTGACAAATGATCAAATAGTTGAACGGTATTCATATTTAAACCCACATGTCAACAAGGATGAACTACATAAACTCCTCACAAAATATAAACCTGCAAACTTTCGATGGGCTGGTGCAGACCTTTTTCCTGTAACAAGTCAACAGGGAAACCGTGGTTTGTTGGTGATAGAAACAAACTCTTGTCCTTCAGGACAAAAGTCATTTCCTATGAGGGATGAGGCAGATGATTATAGAGGATATAAAACCCTTATTGAGGAGTCATTCTTACCCTACATTAAGAATAGCTCAATTGATGGAAAGGTTGCAATAATTTTTGATAAAAACCACATGGAAGCATTAGGATACGCTATAACGATTTCTGAGGCAATCAATGAATCAGTCCTACTCGTAGAGGATTACTCTAATGATATTGATTCTCCAGTCCAAATCAGAGATGGGGTAATTTTTGTTAAAGATGAAAGCTCAAATTGGATTCAGATTAAAGCAGTATTTAGATATGTTACACAGAAACCTTGGAACAGGATTCCCATACAGACTAAAACTTTGATCTACAATCCTATCATCGCCTGTCTTGCCGGAGGAAGAAATAAGTTAATTGCTGCAAAAGCTTATGACATATTTAACGGAGATTTGGCAGGATATGGCTTGAAGTTGAGTTACCCTGAAACTATTTGGGACGTATCACATGAAGAGATCCCATTATGGGTAGAGAGAATGGGTGGTAGAGCCGTAATAAAGATTCCATATTCTAATGCAGGTCAAGGAGTGTTCACCATCACAAGTGAGGATGAGCTTAATGAATTTATGGGGAAGGAGTCTCAATATGAGAAATACATTGTACAGCCATTAATAGGACCCTCTCATTGGGAAAGAGAAAGCATTGTACAGAGGTATTTTCACTTAGGTACGATTCCTAACAAGAAATTAGAGTCATACATTTTTGACTTACGGATGATGATCTGCCATACTCCCTCAGGATACAAACCTGTGGCAATCTACGCAAGACGAGCAAAAGAGAAGATTCATGAGGAAGTCAGGGACTCCTGGGATATGATTGGGACAAATCTATCACAAAAAATTGGAGAAAACAAATGGAAATCTGATACTTCTCGTTTACTAACTATGGATACTAAGGAATTCAATAGGTTAGGACTTAGTTTAGACGATTTAATTGGAGGATATATTCAAACAGTTTTTGCTGCAATCGCTATTGATAGATTGTCTCAAAAATTGTTAAATGATGATTCTATGTTGGACATAGACCTCTTCAGGTCACTGAACCCTGATGATAAATTGATATCTGAAATTTTGAAATAACTTATGGCTGAGATAATGGTGGAGGGTCTCCGATTACACCTAAATGGATGATCCTATCACCAGTTGAGACGACTGGGTTAACATTTTTTCCAACAATGATGCCAGCCTCTGGGGATTTATAAGTGATATCATCTCTGCCATAAATATCTCTTAAGGTGGCAATTACAGAACCTTCCTCTATTTTTTCAATAAGTTTTGGGTAGACCTCCAATATGCCTCCATCAAAACAACGTACCCAATATGATTTTTTACAAATTACTGGGGGAATTCTAGGTTGTATGATGTCACCGTCCATCATTTTCAGATATTTCATAACATTTTCAATTGAATGAATACCTTCAACGGTTAGTTTATTCTGAAATACCTGAGGATTTCCAAGTTCAATCGTTATTGCAGGATGACCACTTTTGACTGAAGCGCTCCGAAATGAACCTACTGGCCCTTTTGTATGAACAATTATTTGAGCATGTTGTAGAGAAGCTAGTTCGTTAACCACAGGATGTGTGAGATCAGCCCGTATATAATGGGAATTAATTCTTCCAAATGAAGCAGTATGAAGGTCAATGTGATAATCAAAATAAGCTGCTATCCTTGAAAATATACTATGGGCGTACTCCTGTGATGGAGTCCCTCTTGCTTTACCAGGCATTATTCTGTTTAAATCTTTCCCATCAATAAACTCACGTTTATAATTTAGGTATCCCGGAATGTTAATAACTGGAACACCTATAATAGTACCTTTAAGCTCATTTGGATCCAAAGAGTGAAATATTTCATGAATTATTGGAATCCCATTTATTTCGTTTCCGTGGATCGCAGCAGTAATACCTAGAACGGGTCCAGGTTTTTTCCCCTTAATTGCGAGAATAGGTGCCCCTATCTTTCTACCAAGCCTATCCTCAAACAAATCAATTGAACCGAAGGATAAAACTTCCTCTGGAATTTTATTTATATCTAATCGGGTATTCTGCCAATCAATTCCCTGATTTTCTTTAAAATGACTACTTGGTCCCACAATCATAAAATCGTGCAACACAATTTAAACCATATTAAACTTAAATTATCTAATTGTATTTTTTGTGTTAATATGTTGGTAGCGAATTTCCATCGATCAACGTATCAACATTCATAGATTAATTAATATCTTTGGTCTGAAAATTTAAGAGGCTTTGATCGTCTAATATTAAATAAGAGCAATTTAACTTTTTTCTGATAACCTATTACCCTTTATCGTTAAAAATTAGCCTTAAGATCTAAACCATTAAAATTCAAATTATTGGCTCGATTGTTTCTTACTTCTTGAGTTATGGGGAGGTAACGGATGACTTATCAGATAAACTGTGAGACAAAGTGAATATATATCAGAAAAGTGAGTTTAGATCTATAGAAACATAGGTTTTTGTCCGTTTAATCGATAATTATTCATAAAATATTTAATATTTAGGAGAATTAGAGTATACTTTATATAGTTAAATACATATCAAATATTGATACATATGTGGCATACACTTGATGGATATTGGTACATGATGAATTATGCGTGGATGTGGATTTCAATGTATATCGTTGTAATCCTTACATTAGCGTTTATTAGTTCAAGAAGAGATGAGAACACGTTTTTATGGGTCTTACTTTTTATATTCTTCCCTATGATGTCTATTTTCGTTTATTTGATATATATAGTCATTCAGCAACCAGAAGAATCTAAAATAACAACTACTCCGGAGACAAACCAAACAAACAATACTTCAAAGTACTGTTCTGAATGTGGGGCCATGAATCCAAGAATTGCGAAATTCTGTACGGAATGTGGAACTACCTTCTAGAACAGGAAAAGATATTTCAAATTATTCACTTTTCCCTAACTATTAACTACCTGTAAAGCGGGATGTTTTTTTACCCTGAACTAAGTTTAACTTACAGAATGAAAACTAGCGAAATAACAGGAAAGGGTTTAAATTATGAGAATATACCCCCGGTTTTAACTGAGGAAGAATACTCACCAAGGGCATTATTTTTAAATCAAAATGAAGAATTTAAAGTTCAAACTGATAAAGCCCATGTATTTTTAGTTTATAACAAATCGGACAGTTCTACTCCTTGGCAAATTTTGAAAAATTCGACATCCTTTCTACTCCGGGCTGAACAGGATGGAGAGGCTCTTTTCATCTTTCCTGAGACATTAACTCTAATTTTGGACCTTCATCTTAATGGAACAACTAAATCCATTAGAACAACTTTTGATGCAACATTAATTGAAGTCATTGCTACGCTGTTTAAATCATCAACTCCCACCACAATAATCAAAAATTTAACAGCCAAAATTAAGATGATTCTTGAAGGATATTTTATTAGCGAAACTCAAAAATTTGAGGAAATAACTCTGGATAGTCAATTTTCAATATCAAATGAAATGCTGGATAAGATTGAGATGAAACTTAGTCTCTATGGTTTAAAACTACTCGCGATTGAGGAAGCACCTGTAGAAGAACAAGAATCTATACTCCTTGTTGATTTTTATGGTGAAACCCCTGAAGAGCGAGAAGAGATCAAGCCTATTCAATTCATCCCTGAAGAAAAAATGGTGAACCATGAGCCTGAACTAACACAAGAAATAGAAAATGAGAAAAAAACACCGACTGAGAAACTTCATACGGTTCCTAAGGAAATATCAAAAGAAGATTCAACTAAAGTGGAAGAAAGTTATGAATTACCCTCTGCTCCAAAATCAGAATCAATGGAAGCAGTTATGTTATCTGATGGAAAGAATGAAGATCTGCATCTAGAAGTACCTACCGCTGGTGGAGAACAATCACTATTCGAAGAAGAAATTGTAGATCAACCACCTCCTCCAGTTCCAGAGCCTTCTCAAGTAAAGAAAAAAACACAGGCACCTAAACCCAAAGTATCAAGAAGAATGAGAGGGGGTACAGTAAAGGAGACTGAAGAAATCCCCTCAATTGAGGGTCTTGATTCTTCAGAAACATTGAATGAAGAACTTTTCCCAGAGAGATTGATGGAAGCAGGTTCACCGCTGACGTCGATAAAAAACATTTCATGTACTTGGTATAATCAAATGATTGTAAATAAGACCTACCCTATTTTGCTCAAGATCTCAGACAGGGAACAGGACAAAAAAAGAAAGATGTCATCATTTATATCAGGGGAACAAATCACTCAGGAGCATCTCTCAGTTAAATTTGATCCTGATTTAGATATACAAATCAGGGCTGAGTTTCCAGGTTGTCTTGTGACACCTCTTGATCGCACATTCTCTCCTAAGGAGAAAGACGTAATGCTTCGCTTCTATGTTACCCCTTTAGTTAAGGGAAAAGTTGATGCATCAATCACATTTATTCAAAACGGTAAAACCGTCGATTCAATACCTTTGAATGGCAAAGTTGGAGATCATCGTGTAGCAAAAATTATTTCATCTGTAGGTGTTTTAGTAAGTGTACTTCCCTCCTTTTTTGCATTCTTGTTTGGGGTAACTGTTCAAGAATTTCTCAGCAAAAGGGTTGGTTCAGACTTTTCAGTTATTTGGAACATCGGAACAATCTTTGGTGGGTTATTTTTGATCTTGCTAGGATTGATCCTGTATAGGATGGAGTATGAAAAGTCAAAGAGGAAGACGTATTTTGAAAATTAATTATTATATTTAATTGGGGAATAGCGAAAAAATGTTAAAGATTCCAATTTATTGAAATTAGTGAAGCAAAACAAACTTAGGAACATAAATACATTATTTTTTGACTTAGATGGTACACTTTTAGATCTTTCAGATGAGAATTTTGAGAAAGTATATGCCTATGAAGCTGCAATGATTTTTAAAGATATTATTGACCCAAAAATTTTCGTTAAGTTACTTATTGAAAGCACCGTTGAAATGATGAAAAGTCGAGGAGAGAAGTTACTGATTGATGTGTTCTATGAATTTTTTTGTCCAAAGGTTGGATTAAAAGAAGATGAGGTTCAGAATCGATTCTTGAGGTTTTACGAAACCTCATTTGATAAATTAAAGTTGGTGTCAAAAAGAATTAACGGAGTTCCTGACTTAATAAGGAAACTCAATGACAGAGGTTATAAGCTGGTTTTAGCAACACAACCTTTCTTTTATGAGTTAGCAACCATTAAAAGAATAAGATGGGCAGGATTGGAACCTGATCAGTTCTTATATTTTACCCATATTGAAAATAGTAGTGTGGCAAAACCGAACCCCCTGTATTTTGAACAACTTGCAAACATCACCAAATCAAAACCTGAAGAAATTTTAATGATAGGGAATGACTACCTATATGACTTATCAGCAAAGAAATTAGGCATTTCTACATGGATGACCCCTCAAAATCAATCAAATCTTGAGTACAAAGATAAAATGAGCCCAGATTTTGAACTTCCACTATTAGAACTCTTAGATTTCCTACCTTAGATGATTTCACTCTCAAACTCTTCTTCTAATTCTGAACTGGTAGATAGAAGCTGACCTAGATTTTCAAATATTTCAATTAAGTTATCATCATTTTTTATTGAATATTCATAGAGAAAAATTTCATTCGACCAAGTCTTTGAGATTTTCTCCATCAATGACTTCACATCTGATATACTAAAGTCAGCTTCATTAGTTAAATCAATCTTGTTAACAAGAAAAACCAAAATAGGAGACCCACAATGCTTTTCGACCTGTGGGAGCCAGTCATTAACTGCGTTTAATGATACAAAATTGGTTAAATCGATCAAAAAAATTACAACAGAAGTTCCTCTTAAATACATTTCAATCAAAGATTTGTAAGAAAGTTGTGATCCAAGTTCCCAAATGCTAAACAGAAAACTATTACCTGCGTATTGCATTGGAAAACTTTCGATTTGCACTGGAGTGGTGGGGATATATTTCTCAGAAAATTTCTGATAGATGAGTTTGTTAATTAAACTAGTTTTCCCGGTTCTGGAACTACCTAATAACAAAATCTTGAATATATATTGAGTGTCCACCATTCGAACCATTCATTATATTCTTTAAAATAATTTATATTATAATACACAAAATAATTTAGTTCTTATGAAATTATCATTTTGCATAGTTTAAGATTGATTTTTCAACTTTAAACTCTTCTGGAAGTTTTTCTAAATTCAAAATCCTCATGACTGAGGAATCAAGCGCTGTATGGTTACGAGCACTTAAAAGCTGGCCTGCCCTCATCATCAATGTCCTTCTTTTTACGGTTTCGTCTCCTTTTTTAGGATAATCCATTACCCTGGTTCGGGTTGATCCTATCACTGCAACTAACCTATTTTCATCTCCTGAGAAGGTAAGAATAACCTTTTCATTATCATTGATTGAAAATACAATTTCTTCGGGTTTAAATTGAACTTCACTTGAACTAAGCTCACTTAACACAGATTCTAATTGGACATCAAGACCATCTAAAATTGAGATCAGTTTTGTAGGGTTAATATTGTCAGTAATTTCATAAATAGAAGTTTGTCCACTGGTATAATCTGATTCCAAGGCACCATCTAACACATATTCACTTTCTCTAATCACGTCAAAGGTTTCAAATAAAGGAATATCAGATACTGCCTCAACTGATAATGAGTCAGCAAGAGAATTAGGCAACATATTTCGTTTTAATTTAGAAACCTGTACTTTTGTAGTAGCTCTGGTGTTTCCAGTTGGAGTGCTGTCCTCTTTTTTGAACATCCCTAATAACTTTGCGATGAACCCCTTTTTCTGAGGAGCTGGGGGCTTAATGCTGGATTGTGTTTCATATGTATTCTCCTTTTGCTCAACCTCAATAGTAAACTCCTTTAACCAACCCTCAGCATCACTATCAACGAGTTCTAGAATACTTGTCATTTGGGTCGCATTTACCCCATCAACCTTAGTTGTTAAAATCATTGAGGGTTTAGAGCTAACATAGGGATTCCTAACTAGAATTAAATGAGAGTTATTTTCATCAAGTAAGTTCCCAGATAAGAATTGAAGTTTATAGTTTGAATCAAGTTTGGAAAGGTGAGAGTGAAGCGATTCAAGAGAACTATTACTAGGCTGTTTGTCTATATTTGAGAAACTGGAAAAAACACTTTTCCATTTTCCAGACAGGATCGCTTTTGTATCAAGATAGTTAGGGATTATAGCGTCCTTTTTCTCTTCAATCTGGTTTTCCTTGGTATATGAAATAAATTTTCTCCGACTAATTTCAACCAGATCTGCTACACTATTCACCTTGACAGATTTAGGAGAATCTTCATATTCCAAACGTAAATCCGTCCTTCTAATTGCAGCAAACAGAACCGCTAATTCCCAAAAACCGAAGTCTGAAGATTCTAAAAATTCTCTGGTATAATACAAAAACGGAGCTATAAAATTATAATGAATTCTACCATATCTGATATCCATCGGGAGTCCACGACTTGCTAAAAAAAGATCATTTTTTCGAATTTTTGAACCAAGATAATACCCTAGAGCCATTGTTTCCATGACTTTCTTGGAACTCTCATTTCTGGTCTCTAGGCCTATCTTGAAGAGTTCGAGCACACAGCTTCTTCTTTCCTCATCACTTGCACCAATTAATTCTGAAGCAGTAACTATGAAATCTGCAAGAAATAATGCCCTTTGGGCACTTTCATCACTTTTTGATAACCCATGTTTTTCAGCAAATTCAATTAGCTCAGGAGACATGGATTCATACCTTTTCAGCCTAGTATCTAAGTCGAATTCTGAATTAACATTCTCTCTAAGTTCACCTATCATTTGATAATTAGGAATCAAATCCATTTGACCTATATCATTATTATACTTATGTAAAGTTTATCACAGCCTTGCGGATTAAAATAGGTTTATGTTCATTAATTAAATATAATAATTAATAAGTTATATTATGGTTCAAGTGAGTTCACATCCAACCTTTTCGTCTAAAGTAGTAAAGTTGAATTAAAAGTATAATAATCATTCCAATCCAAAGTACAAAATACCCGTATTGAAAGCTTAATTCTGGCATATAATAAAAATTCATCCCATAGAGACTTGTCAAAAAGGTAAGGGGAATAAATATTGTCGCTATAACGGTCAGAGTTTTCATCACCTCATTCATCCTGTTGCTAATATAGCTCATGTATAAGTCACGTAGACCTGAAAGATGATCTCTTGAGGTTTCAATAAGATCAATTAACTGAATTGTATGGTCATAAACGTCACTCCAATAAACTCGTAATGCTTCACTCAGCAATGAATGTTGTTCCCTCCGTAGCTTTGATATTAGGTCACGGATAGGCCAAACAGAATTTCTCAATTCTATTAGATATGATTTGTGTTCATGGATAGTCTGCTGGACTTTAAGTGTTGAGTTCACACCTTCATCTAAGTCCAATATCCTATCTTCGATTTCTTCAATGCTTAAATTGATCCTATTTAAAACATCAAGAGATTGGTCAACTGAGTAATCCAATAAAGAGAACAGAATAAACTCAAGTCCCCATTTATAATATATAGGTTTTCCCTGTTTTAGGTTAGTTACAATTGATTCAAAGTGATTGATCTTTGAGTCAGAAAATATCAATAATGTTTTATCAAGTAAAATGATTGAATACGAAACAAATGTTAATTTATCCTCTTCAACGTTTTCATCAAATAAGAACACTCGGAAATGAACACTTAGATATTTCTCGAAAAACTCTAGCTTTGGCCTTTGATTAGTATTCAGTATATCTTCTATCACCAGAGGGTGAATTTTATAATTTTCACAGATTTGGATCACTGTTTTAGCATCACTTTTACCCGTTACAAAGACAATGTTTTCCAAGTTCGTGGAAGTTTGACTTATTAATTCTTCAACATTGTTAGGGACCACTACACTTACTGTTTTCGAATTATTGTCCTTATGAATCAGAGTCATTTCACTTGAGTCTATCTCTTCTTCTCCAACGTATAGATAAGACCCTGGTGGTTTCCCTTTTTTTATGCCGTAGTTTGTCAATGTTGACCTTAATTTAATAATTACAAAAATTTAGCGTCCAAAAAAGAGTGAACTGTTAATTTTACGCAACAGTTCAGTTATATTTCAAATTTGTTTTTCACTTTTCCAAAAGCTCCAAATATGCTTTTCTTACAAACCCTACGTTATATTCCACCAGAAGATGATCTGGTGCTGTTAACTCAAGAAGACTTGAATTGGGAATTTGAGATGCAACTTCTTTAGAGAGACGGGGAGGAACAACTTTATCGTTTTGTCCTATAAGAATTAATGTTGGAACAGTTATAGACTCCCAGAGTTCAGACACATCAGCCTTTTTAAGAAACTGTTTCACCTGTCTTTGAGCAACATGGAGGTCAAGAGAATCTAATCTTTCCCTTGTTACCCTTCTTGCATCAGCCCTCTTCTTTCCAAAGAACAGAATATTTAGTATTAAAGGTAACAAACCTTTTCTAATGATTTTAGCAAGCCAAACTGGAGTATAATAAAAAATTTTGATTGATGACTTTACATATACTTTTGATTCTGGAGATATAAGAACCAGATGAGTTATAAATTTCGTAATAGGAAATTTATCAGCATACATCACTGCTACGGGGAGGGTTCCAGCACAAGAAGCTTGAAGTATAACAGTTCCTGATTCAACTGCCTTTTTCCCAAATTTCTCATCTAATGCCCCTAACAAGACATAATTCAGGTCTAATGCAAATTGGACAACATCCAAATCACCTTCTAATGTAGATTTCCCAGACCCTCGATTATCTAATCCAAATATGTCAAATTTACCTTCAAAAAAATCAATATACTGTAAATTATCTTTATGTGTCCCCATCCACCCATTAACCAAAAACAATGTTGGTTTGTTGGTGTCAAGTTCAAGCCTAGGGGTTAACCAAGTTCCAAATAGATCGTAATTTTGTGACTGCTGTTTCTTGAACCAGCTATGGTCCTTGTTTAAATCAGGACTGAATACACCCATAAAATTACCCTGAATCCACTAATTCCATATCTTAAAAGTGGTTTTAGTTTGAAACAAATAAATTTGTAAGATACTCATCTGAGAATTAAATTCACTTAATTGTATAAACTGTAAATATTAATTGAGCTATAATTGAATAGAATTGACTGTTAGCTTTGGGTATAACATAATTTGACTAGATTTCGATTCGATAAAATTCAATTTTGCTATGAATGTCTCACGATAAGTTGATATGAAGAACCATGATGAAAGGTAACTTCTTCAACATTTAGTTTGACCTGTTTTAACATCAAAGTTGACTGATCAGGTGTAAAGAATTTGGAACCCATAAGTGAAATCTTCTCAAACGTCATGATCAATTTCCCTAAAGAGGTTTGAGGATTTATCTCTTCTATAGCAAGCACACCCTCTTTACTGAGTACTCTACTAATTTCTTCAAACGCTTGTTGGTGATGAGCCCAATGATGAAGAGAATCTGAAACAATAATTAAATCGAAGCTATTTTCTTCAAATGGTAAATCTTCTGCATACCCCTCAATAAGTGTACCTATATTTTTTTTCTCTGCCTGAAGTAGCATCCTCTTTGAAGGGTCAATGATAACAACGGTATTTTTAGTTCCCTCTATCTTATATAGAAATTCATCATTTAGGGCGTGTTTGTATTTCTTATCAATATCCAATTTTTCGGTATCTAACTTAATTCTTGATCCAACAAAGTATTGGGCGAGTCGCCCTGTACCCCCACCAATTTCAAGAACATTGTAACTTTCTTTCATGGGTAGATGACGATCTATACTCATAAGTAAGGCTGTTGGTCTCTTTGGTTTTATTAATTTGTCATAAATTGGAGCTAAGAGATCAAAATGAAATTTTCCCATTAACACCTTTATTCGGTTCTTTAAAAATAGGTTTAGATTTAAGCAATAATCAAATTAACTTTAATCTTGATGAGATGCTTGGATGTATTCCACTAATTTCCATTTGTAATAGAATAAACAAATATATAACAGGTTTGTTATTCTTTTATTCTTATTAGGATTGTTGACAAGTTATAATCTATGTTACTCCAAAAGTTTGTGGAAAACTATTTAATAATGATAATTTGGTACAATCATTGTCAATTCAAATTGAAAATATTAGTAGCAGAATTCAACAATTTCTAATAATAGTTTTAGCGGGAGTCTATACCACAATACAGTCCCTTGTTCCTTCAACTATTAGAATACTTCCGGGTTTGGATATAACAAATCAAGGATTTGGACTATTTGTTCTTGCAACAGGGGCAATGATATTTGGAAAGGGAGTTGGAGCAGGTTCCGCAGGTTTAGGTGTGATTTTTGACCAGTTTAAAGTTGTTCTTGATGGGTCCTCTGTCCCTAACTTGAATCTTGGGCTATTGGTCGGAACTGTAAGTTTAGGACTAGGTGCATGGTTAACAGGATTCCTTGAAAACGGTCGTACTGGAGATTTTGTTTCTTCAAGTTTTAAAGGTGTCATGTCAAAGGCGGAAATTCTTAAAGTGGGGAGAAAAACCTTGGTTTCAATAGTTGGCTTAGGAATCACCTCAAACTTTACGTATGCGTTTGGAGCTCAATTAATAGAAGGTGGAAACATCTTTGGAGCTATTACCTATTTTTTGACAACTTTCTTAGAAGACAGCTTTGTGCTCATATTAACAGTTCCAATATCACTTTTAGCATTTGATATTACAAATGTTTACAATGAAAAAAAATCAAATTTTATAGAGCAATTAAATCAAAAGGTGGATTATAAAATCGAGGTTTCACAATCTGCTGAAATTTTGAAGGTTTCGTTACCTGAGACTTCCTTAGTTCAAGGGAAGTGGACACCAGTTGTGGTTGAGTTTATGAATCCATCAACTGAAAAAAAGCAATATCAGGTTGAAGCAGTATTTACCACAAAATTTTATCCTCACACTGACAAAACACCTCAACTCAAACCTGGTGAGGGATGGAAACAGACATTTTTCGTTCTCCCCAGTAAGCAGAGTTCAGTTTACGGGAGAATTAGGATAACCAGTAACAACGACATACAGTACAAATCATCAAACCCTGATGAGTCAATTGTTGAAATTACCGCTAATTCAAGAGACCCCAACACCATAATTGGTTCACTAATAGGCTTAAGTGGTGTAAATTTTGGGATTCTTGGAATTTCTGTTATTTGGGATCAGGTTTTATCATTTTTTTCTAACCCTGAATTGCTCTTATCTCAATTTCAATCTACGGTTTCAACATTGTCTGAAGTAATTTTTGCTGAAATCTTATTATTCATTTCATTGTTATTATGGACAGTGTTTCGTACAAAGAAGGAGAAAACCCAATTTTCACAAAAGATTAGTTTTTCGAGTGATTTAGATGACCAGCTAATTCAATCGCTTAAGGCAAATTCAATAAGGATAATGCTCAAAAAATATGGAAATGGGCTAACAAGCGTTTTTCGGGTGCTTATTGGAATAAGCAGTTTAGGGTTAATCATATTTTTGGGAAACCAGGGGTATCAAGTAATTACAAATCCCACGTACACTGTTACTAACCAAGAGTTGCTTTTTGGTTTAATTTTAGGGATGATAATTTCTTGGGTGCTCGGATTCAGAGGTTTACAGATAATTACTGAGATGAATCTCAAAAATGCAGCATATAATAATAACCCTGATGACTTTGTTCAAGAGTTCAAACCTGTTGGGGATATAAATGAAAATGAACCCAATAATTTTCTATTTAAGGTGATTAATACTTCTGATTTACCAGGAATAAGAATCAAATTTGAATCAACAGATTCAATTGCTCCACCTTTAATAGAACTACACATAGAACCTGGTGAGATAGCTCAATTTAAGGTCGTAGTCACTCCTAATACAGGAAATCATAAAATTTTAGCATTAGCTTATCCGCTGTTTGATAAAAAGAAAAAATATGTGAATTTTGATGAATCTGAACCTTTTGCTAAACAGGAGCTTAGTTTTGCAGTAAATTCAAAAGGAGTCCTGGGGATGTCAAAAAAACAACAATCCCAACTTAAAGGTATTACTGCTTTGTTGACTGGTTTTACTGGATTACTGGCAGTTATCAATCAGATAGTCCCAGGAAGCAATAATTTTACGATAATTCTGGATAACTTACCTGCGCTACTGAGTTTGCAGATCCCGATTTTGGGAGCATATTTCAGCTTGAATTCTACGCTAAAAAATTGGCTAATTAAATCAGGAGAAAATGACTTATGAGTAAAAAACTTCTTTCTGTACTAACCTTAACCTTTATTCTGTTGGGAGCAGGGTTTACATATTATTCATTTACTACCCCAACAATTGACTTAAGTCCAGAATTTGCGGCTCAGGCAATTCAATTAACTTCTGGAGCGAACTTACTCTTTGGAGGAAATGCTTTGAAACTACTAAACAAATACGAGGGAATTGGAAAAATAACCAAGGATTATCTTACTGATGTATTTAAATTTAATATGAAAGGGAAAAAGAACACACTTTATTACCAAAACTTAAACAATTTGATTCCAGGATATTCCAATCCCCCTAACTTTGCATTTGACCCCACATACAATGAAAGCATATCTACTCAAGGGTTAGGATTCAACATTGCACCTTCATCTTTTATTAAAAGTTATCAAAACAAATTCCTCTCAACACCGATTGAAAGTACAGATCCTTTATCAAAGATCCCAGATAGTATGAAAGAAAATATAAATAAAACATCAAGACTGTTTGATGTTTGGAAACAAACTTTAACAGGAAATACCTCCTATTTTAATTTTGTATCAACTTCTGGCTACTCATTAAATTACCCGTTTTTCTCTCTCCCTAAGATTTATGATGGAAGAAATGAATCTTTCTACAACTCTGCGATAATTGGACAAAAAGATCTTGTAATAGTGATTGATAGATCTGGATCATTGAACAAAGATACTTTTACTGCACTTAAGAACTCAATTAAGTCAATCATAAACACCCTATCTCCATCAGACAGATTCAATATTTTAACATTTTCAGATCATGTTTCTGTTTTTTCGAATAGTTTGAGCAGTGCAACTATTAGTACAAAAATTTTAGCAGAGAAATATATAGATAGAATTAGATTAGGTGGGCTTTCAGACATTGGGATGGGATTTACTTCGGGATTAAAAATTCTGACAGATTTTGGATATCAGAGGAATAAGCGATTGTTTCTCACCTTTTCAGATGGAAAACCTACTTCAGGTGTAATTCAAAATGATTCATTAATCCAAGAGATTGTTAGTGCAAATGGTGGAGCTAAAGCAACCCCAATATTTTACGGGATTACCAAAAATCCTAATAATGAAATGTTTACCTCCTTGGCAAATCAGATGGGAGGGTTCTATATTAACACAAATACCACGAGTAAACTACTTAACTTGGTTCCCAACTATAATAAGCTAATAAACAATATTACTTCTGAAAACAAAATTTGGAGTACTCCCTTTGTAAGCTCTATTAACCACAATATTTTCTCTAACTTAAGTTTTGCAATAAATTATGCTGGTCAACACTTTGGAGTTTTTAACATCCAAGTTAAGCTATCTGAATTTTTGGAGAGTTTACAGAAGACAAAGTTGTATAATTCCCAGACTAACTTTATAATCAACACTGGAGGATACACCTTTGCTCATCCTATATTTGAAAGTCTCCAATTAAAAGACAGAATTACAAACAACCTTCAACAACCAATCGAAAATTTTACGCTAACCTCGGCCGATTTCAAAGGGATGTTGACGGATTTAGCCAAAAATAACTATAAGACCAAAATAGTTCAGAGTAATAATTTAACTAAGTTTGTGATTTCCTTATCACCGCTTGGACAAACAGGATTGGTTTCAGGAACTATCATCCCATTAACTGAAATAATCAACCAAAACATCTTAGGTTCACTTTCTGGTCACAGACCAAATTTTGAAGGAATGTATCTTTCCTTTGCTATTGCTGTAACCGTTGGAATAATTATCATTTTGTTAAGTAGCAGAATTCTGAAGGAGGAAACAAAACAATGAACAATAATGTAGGGAACAATGACCCAGAAGAGAACAATAAAACTGAACCCAAAGGTAAAAAAATTGAAGCCTCATCAGAAGGGGAAAAGATTGATGAAACTACAGAGGAGCCTTCAAAACAAAATGCTGGAATCGAAACTAATACAAACGCTTCTTCAGAACCTCTTGACAGTTCAGACAGTAATACAGAAACGATAAAAGACTCACCTATAATTAGCGACACTAACCAACCGACTGATTCGAAGAAGGATGTAAGCAAGTTAGATCAAGAACATGATAATGAAGAAAAGAATCAAACTGAACTTAAGGGAGGGGATGAGAGTACTCCATCATCACAGAATGATAAAAACTCCACTGGAGGGTCGTTCTTACAAAGCCTTGGTTCAGTAGGCAATATTTTACCTTTTCAGGTTAGAAAGTCAAAGCCTGAAGATTTAAGTCCGCAGGATCAAATAGAGGCTGCGATTAACGAAACAAAACAAAATGTACCTAAATTCTACTCAAAGACAAATTTTTCAGAAAAAACCAGGTTTCAGAAATTCAGAATAGCTACATATAAGTCTCTCTCTCTCTCGTTAATACCATTATTGATTATCTTGATCGGATTATCTTTTAATTTGCATGCGATTCAAGGAACAGTCTTTGTCGACAACACACGTCAATACTCGACAAACTCTATTCAATATTCTAACAAATTAGCAACGCAACTAAATAATGAATACTCAAGCTTCATAAGTTCTATTGAGAGTGAATTTCGGAACCTAAAATTTAACATTGCGAGCGATCCAACAACCTATGATATCCAAAGTTTTTCGGTTAATGAAACCGGTGCCACTCCGAACCCTCAGTTCAGCACGAAATATAACAAGATTGTTGATTATAGTGTATCTGCTTGGCAATTGTTAGCAAAACACAATAGAACGAAATCTGTAAATGATACAGTACAACTAACTGCCCAATTTGACCCATACTTTATGACCACATACAATAAAGTTAAGGAAATTCTCTGGATAAGATTAATTCTCGATAACGGGGTTGTACGGACTTACCCTCATTTACCAGATAATTCCTCAAATACTAACTTCCAAGCACTTCAGTGGTTCAATAAAACTAAATCAGCATTCAGTTTCGATACATTTGTAACAGGCCTAGAAGTTGATAATATTACATCAAAATTGATTTATTCAATAACAAGTCCATATTTTAAGAATGGAATAAAATTGGGTGTTTTGCAAGCTTCAATTGATGTAGTAGAACTAAAACAACAATTTAATTTGTTAAAGGGTAAAGGGATTACCCCCTTTTTGATGACAAAGGCTGGCCAAGGAGTCTATCATCCGAAACTTTCACTTAAGCAATTTGGTTGGAATAATAATGAGTTAAACCAGAGTATCTTAAAAATTGACCCAGTTATCAATGAGATAAATCGAACTAAAAATATCATTGGGTTAACAAACCAATTAAATGGGAGTGTTTCAGTAAATACTGTAGGTGTAACATATTGGATATTTCCGATTACTAACACTGGTCAAGTTTTAGGACTTTACTTAGAACTTTCAACCACTCCAGTAAAGTCTCAATTCGATAGTTTTCAATTACTTGCACTCCCAATTGGAGTAGCTGTTATCCTTCTAGTTTCTATTGTTGGATTACAATTACAATCTGGATTAATTAAAATAGATAATCTTGAAAAATCGCTTAAAAGGTTTAGAAGGGCTACTAAAATTGAAGGGATATCAAATAGATTAAGGGATACCCTTACTCAAATGAGTACAGAAAATATAATTGACAAAACTGGATCAAGGGCAGAGAAGTTAATCAAAGAGAAAGGAAAAGATGCAAGAGAAAATGTGGAAGGTGAAATTTCAAGAGGTTTGGAAAAGGTGTCTTCAAACATTGATAAAGGTAAATCTATGATCCTTGAAGAGGAAGATACCAATCTTGTTGAGGTAATTGAAAAGGATAAAATTTTGACAAAAATATTAGAATCGCTGGAAGAAAATCCGTACTTATTCCTTCAAAACAGGATAAAAATGAAGAATATCAATATTGAGGATATAAAAAATGAAAACTATTCCTCTTTAAAAAGCCTAGTTACAGGTGCAGAGAAGCTTTTAATAGCATTAATTGTAGGGCGAAGAATTGATATAGCCAAAATTTCTGATTCCTGTGAGATGAATGGAGAACAGCTAAGCGGGTTTTTCACCAGCCTCCCTCTAAATCTTGGAATCACGTTGTCAGAAGATCAAAAATCGATCATGGTAGAACAAAAATTGTTATTGGAAAACATTGAATCATTTACTTTGTACTTCAATAAATTCCTCAAAAACCCTAAAAAATACCTTAAACTGTCAACTAGTAATAATGTTGAAAAAATAGATAAAGTTAAATCTCAAATAGAAAAGTTCTATTCCACAATCCAAGAAAGAAACTCCATTTCATTAGATGAACTTTCAGAGATATTTCAACTCCATAAGAAACAAATAATTGAAATTTTTAGTCAGTTGAGTTCCGACAAAAAATTTGGAATTAATTTAGAAGAAAAAACTTTGAGTATTGATGAAGATAAATTCAAATCTAACCTCTTGGACTTTGTTAAAAAATTCACTTTGATAGTAGTCACAAGATACTCTTTTATCTCCGCTTAATACTATTTAACATTGAATATCAATCACATATAAGGTGAAAGAGAATTGGTCAAGACTAAAACCTCAAATTATTCCTTCAAGTAAGACTATATCAGAAATTTTGAGTTAGAATGAATTTTTTCTGATTAGTTACGAAATAACTCAAAGTGGTTTAAGTAGCACCAACATCATAGCTAAAGCTAAAAAAGGCGATAGTTCATATAAATTGGTTGTTCGAATTGAACGAGCTGAACTAACTTGTCAAATTATTTTTAGTGTATATAGGCTTTTAAAAGAAATTTGAGTTTCTTCCGAGGATATTTTAGGCAAACTGTAATCTCATTAGTTCTTTTATGAACCCATATTCTGTTTGGGATTTCTTTCCTGAAATTGAACTCCACAGAATAAATTACATACAAAATTTATAACTTCTCAAGAAAATTGGCTCAGTATTGGGAGAAATTCATAGCATAGAGTTCGGCAAAAGCGGATTTTTACAAATCAGAATCTAAAAATTATGAATTTTTCATTGAGTGAAAACAATATCCCCCATATTGCTGAACAATTTATCAACAATATCCCAATACTTAAATCAGATTTTAAAATTAAAGTAAAGGATTGGCTAATTTAGCAGAAAGGTCTTTTAAGCTCTGTTAATCCTATCAACTCACTAGTGGGTGATGATTTCAATGAACATAATATTCTGATGTCAGATGATGAGATAGAAAATATTTGGGTCATTGATTTGGAATTTTGTTTTTCAGGAAGTATTTATTGGGATATTGGAAATTTTTTTAGAATTTTTAAAAATGTGAATTCTGAACAACTACTTTACTTCGAATCAGGTTATCGAGAATCTGGAAAGATTACCAAATGAATGGATCATGATTGCAAAAATAAATGACCTAATAACATTGCTCAGTCTGTTGGAATATTCTTATGTCGATCAACAAAGAGTTGATGATGTTATGGTAATTCTTGGAAGGTACATATCATATTAGAGCCTGAATTAGGTGATCACTCTTAATCAATAAGTAATGGTTTTTATTTACAGTTATTAATTAAATTTATTGAAAATTGCACTTTTTAGAAGACCTGACACTGTACATATCATTCGGATGGCAAAAAGGTTTAATGAATTAGGTCATGAGGTTGTTTTGATATATTTTAAAAGAAAGAGAGACGAAATAGATTATGATCTTCCCGAGCTGTCTAAACGTGGAGTTAAAATAGTATCAGCTTTTGAGCCATTAAGTGCAAATGCAGCAACACGTCTACTTAGGTATCTGATCAGAAGATTTGGTGGAAAGATTGGAGAGAAATTTGGTGAAATGGTTATTCACAAACAGATCGCTAAGAGCCTCGATTCAATATTGCTTGATGAAAAGCCTGATATCCTATTAGCCTACTCGATTCAATTTTACGGTCAAATCTTGGCTTACACTAACTTTCAACCCACCTCAATCTATATTATTGGAAGTGATTTTTATCAACAAAACCCTGCTAGCATTAGTGAATATAAACGATGCTTGCAAAAATGTACCATAATTCAAGGTCCACATATGCAATTTTTTGATGATTTAAAACAAATTTATGATGTTGATGATTCAAAATTCAAAGTAACCATTGATGGAATTGATAATGAAATATTCAACTATAACAAACTATCACCTAAATTTGAGGAACTTAAAAAAAAGTTTGGCATACCTCTTAATAAAAAGGTTATTTTAAGTCCAAGGTCTCTTTCCCCTATTTATAATTGGGAGGTTCTACTCCAGGCTTTTGCGAAAGCCTCTAGTATACATAGTAAATTTCACCTATATCTTCTAAGTGGATATACTAAAAATAGTAATATATCAAAAGCAAAACGTTTGATTAAGCTTAATGGATTAAACGATAAGGTTAGTCTTAATAGCAACTTCTTATCTAGTTATGAATTAGCTGAAATTAATTTAATCTCAGATTTTTGTGTATCAATCCCAAAAACGGACATGTTAGGATATTCAATCATTGAATGTATGGTAATGAAATCTTTGCCTATCCTTGGTGAATTAGAAAATTACCACTATTTTTATGGTGATGATGCAATTTACACAAAAAAAGATATTCCCAGCTTAAAAATGACCTTTCAAAATCTGCCCAATCTTTCATCTGTCGACTATAAAAGAATGGTTGAAAATAACTATCTAAAGGCTTTAAAACTCGATTGGCGAGTTACTATGAAAAAAACCATCGAAATATATGAAGATGTTGTTAAATCCTATAAACAAACGAAGAACATGAACTTTACAGGTTAAAATCAAAAAACATGGCTTCTTTACGCATCACTCCTCTTGTGGGTCATAGGCTTTTCCAATGGCCTTAGGAGGTCTTGTTTTTCCCATAAACCCAGCGAGTGCAAAGAGTGCAATCAAAAAGGGCAAAGACCTTATTAATGGACCAGGGACACTACTGTCCAGTAATCCGGGTGTTGTAGGTAGAGCAATGCTAATGGCATAAAAGTATCCAAAAAAGAAACCTGCAGCAATTGCACCTAAGATAGTCCAATTCCCAAAAATCATTGCAACCAATCCGATAAATCCCTGACCTAAGGTCATGTTTTCTTGAAATAGACCGGTCTCCATTGCCAATACTGTGCCTCCTAAACCAGCAAACATTGCTGAGAGGATAACAGCAAAATATTGATATTTTCGAACCGGAATTCCGGCAGTGGCTGCAGTGTGGGGACTTTCTCCGATGGAACGAATGCGCAGTCCAATATTTGTTTTAAACAAAAAAATATTAGCCAGTGGTAGTAACAAGACAGCAAAATAAATTAGAAAGCTATGTCCATTTATAAGTTCCAATGGATCCGGAATAAGTTTTAAAATATCTCCTAAAACAGGTACTCCGAAATACCTACTAAATCTAAGTAAACCAATATATGGACCTAATACAGGGAGTGAGTAAATGTCAATTATTGGTAGAGTGGTGATTGGATCAGAGCGACCAGGTCTCCAAATTAAAGTTGTTAATGTGTTTGTCAACCCTAGAGCGATCAGATTAATTGCAACACCTGTGACAATTTGCTCTGACTTTAGAGTAACTGTGAAGAAAGCATGAACCAGACCTGTGAGACCACTGATTAATATTCCCCCAAGAACACCTATAAATGGATTGTTAAATACCCATGTGAAATAAACTGACCCCCAAGCTCCAACCAGCATGACTCCTTCAACACCGATATTAATTACACCTGACCGCTCGTTAAATGCTGCACCAACAGCGACCAAAACAATTGGTAATCCAAGGATTAGTGTTTGACTCAGCGTTCGTGTTGCAAAGATAGTCTCCCACATTTGGTAATGGTAACCAAGTATATCTGGTAAAGCCCCACCATTCACAACAATAATCACGGAATTAAAGATGTAAAAAGAGAGTGTAAATAATTCATAGAGGAATAAGAACCAAAATATCTTTCTTGAATATTTACCCTTGATAGGTACAAATGAATTAATTTTCTTGATATCCATCAGGTGCTATCCTCCTTAATTTCAATGATTTGAGTTTTATTAAACCTTTGAAATTTATTAATTACGATTCGTGATAGGTAAGGAGCTGCAACAAATAAAACAACAAGTGCCTGAAATACGAAAATTAAATCTGACGGAATATTAGTTGAAGTATCCAAATTCAATCTGGCTTGTTGTAAAAATCCAAAGAAGAATGCAGCAAGAATAATACCAAAAGGATTATTTAATCCAATAAGAGAAACAGCTATCCCATCAAATCCCAGTGTCCCTTCGATCCCTATACTGTATCGTGGAACTGAGGAGCTTTGAACCAGCAATATGCCTGCCAGACCTGCAAGTGCTCCTGAAATAGTCATTGTAATAATGGTGATTCGATCAGATTTAATCCCATTGGCCTCAGCAGCATGTTTATTCAATCCAACCGCTCTTATCTTAAAACCCAAACGAGTGTAAAACAACACAAAATACATTAAAACCGCGATCAATACGGTTACAAGTAATCCATACGTCACAGATTGCGAGAATGCGGGAAAAATCGGAGATAAGGTTGCTGACTTACTGATCAATTCTGTTTGACCATAAGCGTCAACTTTTGTTCTATCAACAAATGGAGAGTATGTTCGGGATCCAACCAAATATTGAGCTATATTTAGTGCTAAAATATTTAATAGAATCGTGGTTATGACCTCATGTGCCTCATATTTTGCTCTCATATATCCAGGAAGAAATCCATAAATTCCCCCAAAAATTGCACCTATCAACATCGTTGTTGGCACCATGAACAAAGGAAAATTCAAGAATGGAAGGTTTTTTGGAACAATACTAGCCGCCCAAATAGCACCAGCTAATCCACCGATAATAAATTGACCTTGACCTCCAATGTTGAAAAGTCCACCTTGGAATGCAATTGCAACTGCTAGTGCAGTCAAGATTAAAGGTCCACCCCAAAAAAGAATACCACTTAATCCATCTTGAGTAAAGAATACCTGATATACGCCATATTTAAACAGAGCATCCACTGGCAATGCAAAACCAAACGTAAGTAGAATGAAATACAGAACCATGAGAGATAGAAACGAAAATACTAATGATATAAAAATGATTTGTAAAGAGTTGAATATACCTTTTGTTTTAAGAATTCCAACCTGTAATCCTGAAGTACTCATGTTATTTCCCTCCCTTTCCAGTTGTCATCAGAAGAGACAGTTTCTGCAGTTCTACTTCCTCTCTACTTAGTTCAGCAACAATTTCCCCTTCAAACATCACAATTAATCGATCAGAAAGTTTGAGAACTTCATCTAAATCTGCACTAATCAATAACACACCAGATCCATTGTTTCGAAGATTTATAAGCTCTTCATGAACTTGTTCCATAACACCTATATCAACACCTCTGGTTGGTTGACTTGCAATTACAAGATTTGGAGTTTTACTTAATTCTCTTCCAATTATCACCTTTTGTTGGTTTCCTCCACTTAAGTTCTTAGTTAAGATTTTGGAATTAGGTGCTTTTATATCGTAGGCCTTGATAATTTTCTTAGAAATATCTTCCATTAATTTTTTTGGAAGAATATATCCTTTATTCAAAGATTCTCTGTTTTCATTATCCTTTATGAATTGATGTGCCTGTTCAACATTTGAGTGGTAGGCTAACCAGACATTTTCCGCAATTGAAAAATTATCTATCAAACCATGTAAATTTCTATCCTCAGGAATAAATCCAATTCCAGAATTTAAACGATTAAGAGTTGATAACGAGTTAAGGCTAATTGGAACTTCGTTGTTTTTTGAATAATAAAAGATGTTTCCTGCTGTTTCCTTTAATAATCCAATCAATATCATTGAGAGTTCTGTCTGACCATTTCCCTCAACTCCTGCTACTCCTAGAATTTCTCCCGTTCTGAGTTCAAATTCTAAGTTTTTTATAATTGGAACATCATTCATTTCATAATTTAGTGATTGAACCGCTAATAACAATTTCTTAGATTTTATCAGTTCTCTATGAATTCTTGAGAGCAACTTGCGACCAACTACTAAATTTGCAAGAATAGATTCGTCAACATTCTGAGGAAAAACTTCTGAAACTATCTCTCCTTTGCGAATTACAATTATTCGATCAGCTATATGTAACGGTTCTTTTAGCTTGTGAGAGATGAAGACAATAGACTTTCCAGACTTTCGTAATGATGCCATAGTGTTGAACAGTTGATCTACCTCTAAGGGAGTGAGAACCGCAGTGGGCTCATCCAATATCAAAAGGTTAGCCTGACGGTACAACTGCTTAAGTATCTCGACCCTTTGTTTGATCCCTACTGGAAGGTCTTCTACTTTTTTACTCGGATCAACAGGAAGTTTAAACTCATTGCTAAGTCTCATGATTTCCTCGTTTGTTTTCTCATAGTCCATCAAAATTCTTTGATACCCACTTGAACTTTTGTCCCTTACAAATTCGTAGCCAAGTGTAATATTTTCTCCTACTGTAAAAGATTCTACAAGTTGAAAATGCTGGAAAACCATACCTATACCTATGTCTAAGGTTTGTTTCGGTGACTCGAGAAAAACTGGATCTAACCCTTGAGGAGTCCCATCAGAGAACCAGCCCCTATCAACCTCAATCTTCCCAGAATCTAACCGGTATAATCCATTCAATATTTTCATGAGTGTAGATTTTCCTGCCCCGTTTTCTCCAAGAATAGCAAGTATTTCTCCAGGAAAAATTTCAAATGAAACTTGTTTTAATGCCTGGACAGAACCAAACGATTTGGAAACATCTGTGACCTTCAAAATAGGTTGACTCGTAGAATTCAATAGTTGAACTTTGAAAATTTTAATTAAAGCATTGCTCTAAAATTGTAACTTCTCAATAAAAATTTAAGGTAATTTAATTTTTCTTATATTTTTTCAAGATTGGAATAAGTGCAATTGCAAACACAAATCCAAGAATGTTAAATGGTAAGGGATTTGTTGCTGTTGCAGTAGTGTTGTAGAAAGACACCTTAAAGCTGGTTGCTGGCGTGTTTGTGGAGGTAGCGCTGACTGTGATTTTTCCATCAATAATCTCTTGTCGAATATTTTGGGTGATGTTCCATCTTGTTAGGTCGTTTGCAAATAGACCATCTCTTACTGTTTTTGTGTAGTTCATATCAGTTATACCTACACCGTTTTCTTTTAGACCTAGACTGGTTACACCATTTTTCCATGTTCCATCAACAATCTTGTTGATTTCATTTGAAACAGCCACATCCACTCTCTTGACCATAGAAGTTAAAACATAACCGGGTTTGATATAATCTTGATTTGAGTCAACACCAATTGCATAAGCAGTTCCTTTGGGTTTTGTGGCGACTGCATCCATAACACCAACTCCAGTACCTCCTGCTGCTGCGTAGATAATATCTACACCTTGAGCCAAAAAGTTTAAACCAACAGTTTTACCACCTTGAATATCAGTCCAAGGGATTGAAGGGTTAGGACTGTATGTTTTGAGAACTGTGATATTAGGATTTATGTATTTTGCACCCTGTGCATACCCAGCTAAGAATTTGTTTATTAATGGGATATCCAATCCTCCAAGGAATGCGATCTTATTTGTTTTTGTTGTCATAGCAGCCATTGCACCTGCAAGAAATGAACCTTGTTCTTCTTTAAATACAACAGAATCTACGTTTGGGAGATTCACAACACTATCAATAATCATGAATTTTTGTGAGGGGTGCTTCGTGGCACTGGCATTTATACCATCAGTGGCTGTGAACCCTACACCTATAACCAGATCGTAGGTCCCAGCTGCAGCAAAAGTTTCAATGTTCTGTGTAATTTCAGTGATACCTTTTGGTTCTGCCTGTGCAACAGTAATTCCAGAATGAGCGTTTTTTGCGGCTTCGATTCCTCTGAAAGCAGCATCATTAAATGATCTGTCACCTAAACCTCCAGTGGAATATACAATTGCGATTTTTGCATTTGGCTTCTGAGCTATACTTGGAACAGTGGAGCTAAGAAGGGTTAACACAAAAAATATTGTGAATATTGTTAAGATACTTTTTCTCATCTATTTTTCACCAGCTCAGAAATTCTGAGCTTAACTGAAGTTTGTCTTTGGATTTATGAACTTATTCCAATAATTTTATTAGAAAATCGAAAAAATTATACCTTCATGAATTAGGTTTCTGAGCTAAATTTGCTTCCTATATTATTTTATTTTTTATAGATTAACAACGAACTAGATAATTGTTAGAAAGAATAAACAATTATGTGTGTTAACGTCTACCTCTCCTTCTACGGATTGGCGCTTCTTCTTCTTTAATGTTTTCAACCGCTTCCTCATACATCTTCAATAATTCGACTTCTTGCTCTTTCTCAGCACCATCAGGCAATTTTTCCGCATATTTTTTCCATACTTTCAGATTCTTTTCCAATTCTGGTTTAAGTCTAAAGCCAACTGAGAGTCCAGTTTGGATAACTCTTCGAATTAGGGATAGAAGGTCTTTCTCAGTTACCCCATAGGACTTCCAATTTTTCTTAATTTTTACTAAATCAAGTAGCTGATTTTGGTTTTTGTAAATTCTTTCACCAACTTCTTTTGATTTGATTTCCATAATTGAATAATAGACAACAGATGACCAAAAATGGAAAGGCTCTGACAGCTCTTCACGGATGTATTCTTGACCTTTTTTCCAAAATTCAGCTTCCAAATGATTAAATGCATGCACATAGGGTTCTACCTCTTTAGGGTTCTCCGTTAATCTGTTTAACATTGATTTACTAAGAACGATCTGTAGCCAAATCGATGAGATTGTACCTTTTGCCATCAGCTGTTTTGATTCTTCACCTCTTAGAAGTGGATAAAGTACCTTCTTCCAAAGCTTTCCTGAATCTTCTCGTACTGATTTTTCTAGAGCCTTAT
This sequence comes from Candidatus Heimdallarchaeota archaeon, assembly GCA_030149205.1. Classification (GTDB taxonomy): domain Archaea; phylum Asgardarchaeota; class Heimdallarchaeia; order Heimdallarchaeales; family Kariarchaeaceae; genus WAKA01. The sequence goes on from JASBSB010000001.1 coordinate 453,769, forward strand.
ATGGAACCGACCTTAAGGAAATATGGGAGGATAATATTAGGTATAAAGTACTCGCAAGATCGAAATAAGCTTCTGGAATGTTATTCGTTAGTCTTTGGATTTCACCCAAATAGTAATTTACCACTTTAAGTCTCTGTTTATCAGGATATGGCTGATAAAGTAACATATCTAAAACTAACGCATGAGGGAGCAATTCAAGTGCTTCTTTGGTTTCTTCGCTTAATTCAGGAACGTATGTATCTTTCTTCTCTTTAGATGAGCCATCTGCACTGTCTTCAGAGTTTTCTTCGGCTTGAAAAGAGTTTTCTGGGTAAGTTCCGGATTTAAGGATCTCTAGAAAATCTACTATAAAGGAGTATAATGTGTTGGTTCTACCTCTAAGGTCACCATTGGTGAGAGGTTTGGAGTCTGGTTTCTCACCTTTCTCCAAATTTTCATTGTTTATGGGAATGAGTCTTTGGTTGTTGTTATCTGTTAACCATGATTTATTTTTCAATGCCTCATAGGTATAAGGGTCAAAGAAAGTATCAACAATGCTTGCTAAGGTGGGATTTGATTCCTTTAGCTTTTCACTAAGCTCCTTTACCTTGTTTCCTTCAAATAATTTTGGAAGAATCGTAAAATAGAGTATCTCATTGACAAAAACATAAGTTAAATCTAGAGTATCTGAATCTATTTCATTTAACCAATCTCTTGCTTCTCTTGAGATTTGTTTGTACAACTTGTAAGTCTCAGATTCCTTGATTTCTTTGAATAACGATTTCAGATCAACCTCTTTGCTTCTTAAAAGGGAAAGTAGTTCATTAAGAATCACATATTTCGGAACAAAGCTTAACAAGCTCTGCTCATCGATAATAGGTTTAATTTTTTCTTCTCCAGATCGTCGTTGATCAACACGAGAACTTTCGACAATAAACATAAGTTGAGGCAACTGACTGTCTCTAACATCTGAGAATAGTGGAAGTGGGACTTGAAGCTGTTCTAAAACGCTTATAAAGAACAGATCCCTAGCTTCGGAGAATATTCGTACTGGATTTGGGAGTTCTTCAACCATTCTATTTCTAAATTGAATTCATTACTCCTTTTTTAAAATAATCAATGGAGACAAATAAAATAGAAAATAAAAGAAGGTAAAAAGAAAAGACCTGTTATCTGAAAACCAATTTTTATTTAATCTTTGAAAAAGTTCCTGTGTGTTTGAACAAATTTTGCTTTATTCCCAACTTTCACTTCTTGGATTCAGTCTTGCAGCCCCACCAGGTCCTGTGAATCTTGAGATGTTAAAACAAGGATTCGGAAAATACAACACCTATGCTAGAAGTATTTTTACTGGGTTTGGTGCTATGACAGCAGATCTGACCATAGCTCTATCTATACTCTTTATAGGTACAGAGTATCTAAGCCACTTTCTTGATAATAGAGAAATTAAAACAACCTTATTCCTCTTTAATGTTGTCGTTATCTTGTACATTGGAATCTCATCATTAAAATTTAACAGGGAAGATGCAAAAACGATATTTGAAAAAGAACAAACTGATTCAGACTTGGAACTAAAGGAAAAGACAACTAACAATTCAAAGTTAAGTGGAGTTCCCAGACAATACATTACAGGATTTTTACTTGCTGGCTCATCACCCTGGAGTTATATATGGTGGATAACATTTGGACCGGTGGTATTAAATCTTAAGATTCCTCTCCATACCAACTTAGATATAATACAGGCTGCTTTAATTTTTATCCTTGGAATTGGAATTTGGGTGCTCTCATATTGCACCCTCTTAGCAATCTCAAACCAAAAAGCCTCTAGATCATTTGTATATTGGATAACAAAAATCTCCTCTGTTATAATAATCTTGTTTGCCGTGAAAATTTTATTTGTAGACACCTTGTGCTTGTATGTTCAATATTTCGCTTGTACATATTGAATGATGAACGCTGAACATATCAGATTGGAACAAATCAAAATACACCGGAAATCTCATACTTGGAGTGGAATCGACAAAATTTTGGAGAATCAATAACGAATCTTATAAACATTAGGAATCAATCTATGTTCAAGGAAATTTAGGTTTCCTTTAAACCGAGGTCGCCCAGTCTGGTCAACGGCGGGGGACTTAAGATCCTCTCCTATAGAGGTTCGGGGGTTCGAAACAAGGGCCTTTTTCAGGTACTTGAGAAAATCCCCCCCTCGGTATTAAAGAAGGTTTATTAAGAATATATCCGTTTAAAATCTGTGAACAACAATAATCTATTAACTAGCACCATAAGAGAGTTAATGGAGCAAGCAAAGGAAGACGGGGTAATTACCCTAGACGAATTTGAAATCATTGAACAAGTTAGAATAGATGTGAATAACTACACAGAGCTGTTAAGAAAGGCATATGAAGATAACATCATTACCGAGGTAGAACAGTTCCATCTGAACAAATTAAAGGATAGGATCAAGACACAGGCGGAAAAAGTAGCTAGGACAGATGGCAAAATTACTGAAGAGGAAAAGGAGATTTTAGAAGCTTTATCACGTGTTCTCATTAATATAAGCAACTAGTCTTTTATGTTATATTATTAAAATATGGATTAACTTTCTCAAATTCCATTGCAGACCAAAGATTTCCACAATCAAATTTCTAAGATTCAAAGTTCCGAGAATTGAAATTTTCATATTCTTCTACATACCATTATTTAGAAGCCACGTACATAACAAAGTTATTTTAAAGTTGTAAAACACATCTGATTTAGACATTAGAGAGATGTCCTAGGGCAAGGTACTCAAGTCTGGTCCAAGAGGCGTGACTGGAAATCACGTGTGTTTTGCACGCGGGGGTTCAAAATCACTTTCAAGTGATGAAATTCCCCCCCTTGTCATTGTTATAATATTTTAAGCTTAATTATTCTTTTTATTTAATAAGTAAATAGTATCGTAATTCAATAACAGAGTGATTACTGAATGTTTCATGGAATTATCTAGGAATTACTTATATCCAAAATGAAGAGAAACCCTGTTAAAACCTAGAAACTTAATTTTTGGTATGTCCAATTCTTTTCTTTGTGGAATATTTGTAACTTAAACCCCAAATAGCAATAACTGTTGAAACGATAGCAGCGAGATAAAACATCCATGAGAGTGGTAACCCTTGTGGGGCCTCAGTGAAGAAAAACGAAATAAAATACCCTGTTGCAATTGAGAGAATTGCGCCTATAATCCAACGAAATGGATAATATTGGATTTGATGGGAAATTGAACAAAAATGAACCCCCTTAAAGCTTAAACGAGGGTTAACCTCAGTAGAACCACACAATGCACAGGTTGGGATGTCTTCCATAATTTTATATGAATTCTTATATTTTAAACATTAGTACGTGTCTATTTGTAAAATTTAGTGTACGCTATATTGTAATTGGAAAATGGCAAGGACGGGATTTGAACCCGCGCGTGCAGAGCACACTGGTTTTCAAGACCAGCACCTTGGACCAGGCTTGGTTACCTTGCCTGTAGTGAAACCTATGATAGTTCCTATCTCTGATGATTGATTTAACTTTAAAATCACTTTGTTACATACGTAACTATCAGACAGTGTCTTAAGGGAGACTGATAAATAACATGAACACACAACTGTTTTCAATTTAAAAAGTGAACTCAGAGGCCATAAATAAACTCAAATGCTCTTGGGGCACATGCTGTCATTTGAATTCATTATGTAGCAGGAACTGAAATTTGATCTCGTGTCAACGGAAATGATAAATTCAAAATTAAATAATTATGTATAAATCCTATAAATGACATCAATAGATATCAACAATTGGACTGATACCACGTGAAAGTAGAATATGAATTGGATCATGAATTAACCAAAATTTCACGGAACAGTTTTTGGAACTCTATAGTTGAACATCTTTATTGAAAGAAATTAACCGTCAGCTAGAAACTGAAAAAGAAATTGTAGGTTATGTGGATGAATTTCAATACTGGATAAAATCGATAACCTATTGGAAGGTAGGTCATGGAAAAGAAGACGGAGTGAGACACATGCTTGATCTTTGAGATTTAGTAAGAAATATTATCACCAATCTTTGATGAAAGGTTCGATTTGCATCAAAGATGTTCTACCAACAATTATGCAAACCAGTGATTAATTAGATTGAAGTATTCTCAGCCTTACAAAATAGCCTTAATTACCCTTCATATCACATTTAGTTTCAGCTTAGTGAGAGTGGATATCCTAAAGATCTATACAAGCTTCAAGCATTCACATATGAGATGATATGAAATATCCAAAGATCACAGTTGGAGGTGAAACTATAAGTAAATATGCTCATTGTCAATTAAACAGTACATCTACCATCGAACGAGAAATGTGTGAAATTACTTCAAAGCGTTATTGTGAGTTGGATACATTGACAATGGGTATGATATATAAACACTGGAAATCTTTTCTGAGATAATGGTTCTAGTTTATATAATATTTACTAATCTCTTACATTAGCATGTATTAAAGGTCGAATTTTAGAGTTTATGTATACCATATGTTAATTAATTATAAATTAAATCAATATATTGTTGCAATTAATGGGATAATATGGTTGATTTAAGGACATACAGTTGGATCATGGGAGGAAAACATCGACAAAAAATTCTTTCGATATTATATCAAAATCCATTACTGCCTAGTGAAATTGCATCTAAACTTCAAATAAGCAGATCAATGGTGTCACGTGAATTAAACTTAATGAAACAGAAAAACCTTGTAGAAAGCTTCAAAAGTGATTCAAAGACAGTTGTTTACGTATTAACTGAAAAAGGTGTAGAATTTTATATATATTTATTAAACAAATCTACATAATCAGACAATTATATTCGAACTATAAGTCAATTATGGATATATTACCTCTTCAAAACAGTTTCTATGGATGATTCAACAAAAACTAAGATAAAACTAATTGAAATATGCGATGATTATGGGATCCCTTTCACATTTTTACCTGATATTATTTTGGAACCTAAAGTGATTCCGATGATAAGAGGGTATAGTTTTGAATATGTTGTTTACTCCGAGTTATCATCTTTGTTAAAAGACAGTGATTATTTAGTAAAAAAAGATGTTACAAATCCTCAGATCAATTTCGCTGATAAAGACGTGGAGGTTTATAACAAGAAAACTAAAACTTCCTTTGTTTTTGAGTGCAAACTGTCAGGAAAGGGGTCCTACCTAAAATCGAAGAACAGGTGTAGAATCAAGTGTATGAGGTCACGAACCTTAGGAGAAGAGGCAGCTAAGACGGTGAGTAAACATACAAAACTCCCTGTCTCATTAATCCTTAATCATAAGGATAATTACCATTATTTGCATTTTGACTTTGTTGTTACAAATCTAGCGAATGTTTTTTATAAAACACGAGATGATGGTATTTTTGAATTTAACCCTGATAAAGAGGAATTTAAGGTCCTTAGAGAATGGACGGGAGAAAATCAGATTTCAAAAATCAAAGCAAAGCTTCAAAAAACTTTGTATTTTGCAAAATCAAAGGATATTGCTCCTCTACAGGAAAATGATAACTTATGCACTAAAAAAAACTGCACTTTACCAAATGAATGTGGTTTCATACCAAATTATCCTTATTTTGATTTCGAAAAAATCGAGCCTTGGAAGGAGTTAACAAAGGATAATTTGACCAAATTTATCTAAAAAATTCCATCTAAACTAGTTTGCTTACATAGTTTAACTTCATAATTGTAAATGAACACTTCTTTTCCTTTATAACGACTACCCTTGTCATTCGTCTTTCCTGTTTGATCATCAGTTCTTTGAATCATGTAGTTCCATTCTTTATCATCAATAAAATCTGTCCAACTATACATATCCCTAATGTCAGAAACGTTATCGTAGGTTAGCAGGAATTTAAAACTATTTGAATATTTTTTAAGTAACTCCATCAACCGAATATGATCTTCTAAATCAAAAGTACGCTCATAAAATTTGTCTTGATCTGCGTTGAAATAAGGTGGGTCTATGAAAATGAAAGTATCTTCTGGAACATTTTTAATAACTTTCTCAAAATCATAACTTGTTAGTTTAACATTGGTTAGTTTGTCATGAACTTTTAAGAGATGACTTCCCCAATTTTCAGGTGGACTACTGTATTTCCTTCCATACCCCCAATATAAATTAGATTCCTTCATGATCCCAGAATAGGATGTTCGATTTAAGTAATAATAGCGAACCGCCTCTTCAAATTTATTTGAAGGAGTGAACTCTTTTTTATAGTATTTATGTAACTCTTTTGTTGCTTGAATTCCATTAAGATACTCTATCAATTCATCTACTCGGTCGCGAATAACAAGATAACAATTAATTAGTCTTTCATCCAAATCATTCAACCAACTATTAACTTTTTTTTTATGGAAAAATATGGAGCCTCCCCCAACCATAGGTTCAATATAATATTTATGATCAGGAAGATATGATGTGATTAAATTTCGAGCATAGAATTTTCCACCAGGATACCTGAAAGGTGATCTTATAGATTTGTTATCATACTTCCCGTTTTCCACATTTCTTGAGTTAAAGGTATTTTCTATAAGAGTTTCCATATTCTCGTTTGTGATCCATTGATCAAAGTCATAATTTTTCACAGAACTTATTCAAAACAAATTATAAAAAGAAAGTAATAAAAATGGAAAGTTATGAGGTTATCTAAATGGTTGGTATAACAAAGATAAAATGATATGAGGGTACTTTACCTCTCGTGTAAACGTAAATCCTAAAAATCTCTTTGATTAGCTTAATCAAAAACTATAATTTAATTTAATACTTATCTTTGTTTAAAATTTTATAAACCTAGGAGTAAATTCAACGAGTGAATAGTTAAAAACGTCTAAAATATAATTAATAGTACTATTTGATAGGCAAATTAAAATTTATTGGAGATAATAAATTTTGGACACTCAAACCGATTTGCTAGTTATAAATTATGCAATAACTAACGAAATTGGTAATGAACCATATTAATGTTCAAACTTCAAAGGTCGGGTAAGTAAGAAAAAAAATTCAAATGTAGAAATGTATTATGCAATAACAATAAGGTGCATGATTTGTTTAAACTGTACTATTTATAGGAAACAAGAAATAAAAAGTAAGTTTGAAGAAAAATTCAAAGAAAGGTCTGATAGTAGGTAAGTAAAATTAGTTGACAATAAAAATCTCTTTTTGCATAAAATAGATAATATCGAAGATATTAATTTAAGTATTCAACAGATAATGAAGAGGATTCAATATCAAGAAAAGAGATATGAGTATGCTTTTACGCTCCTGTTTTATGGAATTGATGATACACAAAACTCACTTTAATATTTAATTGAAGGAAATACAAATATTTTCGATATCGATCTACTTGATTGGTCAATGGAAAGAGTATCCGTTGAGAAGGCTTTGCAGACATTATCAGAATATATAAAATTCAAAGGTGTAAAATATCGATTTCTTGAGAAGTTTTACAGTGATTATCAAGAATACATTGAAGTGGAAATAACAAATATAGAAATAATTGAGGTGGATAACGAAAAAATCTAAATTAGAGAAAATACATAGAAAAACAATACTCACCCAAGCAGGAAATTATCAATTGGTACGATATCGTCTATCGAAAAAACAATGGTTCTAATTAGAAAGATATTTCGAAATAATTAATTGGGAAAATGAATTAAACATTTGAAACGAAATTACTAGATAACATTATTATAGGATCAGAATTGTATCCATGTAAAAGATATAATCTCGATTATCTTGATGTTCTAATGTGTAGAGAATTTGATTGAGAGCCTGAAAGAAATTGTATAAACAACCACATACACAAAGAATTCAAAAAAGAACAAAGGAATCTTCTAACAACTATTTTGAGGCATCTTGATAAATATTCAATTAATCTAGTGAATAAACCTTGTAGATATGGATAATCGGAAAATGAGCATATTTGAAAATTTTTGAGAACTACTAATTTTCTAGAAGCAAATGATGCAGATCACTTCAAAGATAGGCTTTAAGAATAATTTCCTCTATATTTCTGATTGGAATTAATACATCACTTTGGTTATTAATTTGTGAGTGTTGACAAAATTCGGACAAAAATTTGCGTATAATTATGGCTAAGCGCAATTTTTTGCCAAGAAGTTGTCTAAGTGTTTTGATATTATTACAATGAAATAACTAACCAGAATATAGGTATCCCTAATTAGCTCTAAGGATAAATTAAAATGGGCTAATTTAACATTCAGATGTTGAAGCATCCAAAAAGGTTCATAATTTACTTTACTTTGAATTTAATGCACATTGGAAATCATCTCCTCAGCTCTACTCTTCCTTTCTTTATACTGTTCGCAAGAAGTGACTTAGGATTGAGTTATACAGATACAGGAGCATTAATTGCCTTATTTGCTGGAGTGATGACTGTGCTAAGTATCCCTGTTGGGTTTTATGCGGATAAGTCATATCTCGTGAGATTTTTCTTGATATTCTCTGGGCTTGCAGTTATGAGTTTTGGATGGTATTTACTCACGGTTGTCAGTACAAAGTTCATGGTCTATGTAGCATTCGGGATCATAGGATTAGGCGCATCCGGGTACCATCCACCTGCGGCTGCGATGATTACAGACCTGTTTGAAGCTGATAAGGGGAAGGCACTTTCTATTCATCAGGCTGGTGGAATGGGTACATCGGCTCTTGCTCCTTTTCTGTTTAGTTTATTTGTGGAATTTTCTGGTTCATACATCTCTGCAAGTTGGATAGTAATGGGGATTGGCTTTGCTTTATTTTTATTTGGGATTACTATAGCATTCTTCACAAAATTAAAAGGTGTTAACTCACATGATGTTCAAGATTCTAAGACTGTTGGTTCCCTAGGTATCTTTTTGACTGCGTTAATTTTGTTACCACTGGCGTTCACCTCATTGACAAATTCGATCTTTAAGGTCTCAACCACATTTATGGGGCTACTATTTCAAGATTATGGGGGATTGAACAATGATCTTGCATCATTGGCCTCGACACTGACACTGGGGGTTGCAATCATCTTTATCTTAATTGGAGGTCTTGTTACAGATTATGTCAGCCCTATTGCAGCTATAGTTATTGCATCTTTTGCAACCTTTCTTTCAGGATTAGCATTGGTCACACTCCCAATTTATTCAAATGTTTACGTCCTTGGATTTGTTATTTTCCTGATAAATTCAAGTTTCTACATAAGTGGACCTGGTACAAACACTCTATTAGCCAATAGGGTGCCTCCTAAAATGAGAGGTAAACTATTTGGATCACTCTTTAGCCTGGGACAGATCCTTAGTCTTATTACTCCAATATTGTTTGGATACCTAAGAGATAACGTGGGGATAGGTTCTGCCTTTATGATGATTTTTCTGCTGGGTGGCTTAGTATTCATTTTGGGTATTCTTATCTGGAGACAGGGAAACCGTACTGCTATGAATTCCAAAACTGTTTAAACATCTAAAGTTAATACCATATCAGACTTATAATGATTTTTTTAAGATAAGTGATTTTGGAACAATGAAGTTGAAGTTAAAAAAAACATTCAAAATTGGTATACAAATCTCTTTTTCAAACTTAGGAATTAAAATAAACATAAATATAAGAATCATAATGTTACCATATTGAACTCTCTCAATCCCCTACTCAAATGGCCTGGTGGGAAATCTCGAGAAATAAATGAATTAGATAAATCTTTACCCGACTTTAAGTCAATTGACTTATATATCAGTCCGTTTTTTGGAGGAGGAGCTCTTTATTTCTCAAAACTTCCAAAAAAAGCAGTTGTAAATGATATTGACATTCAATTAATTACCTTTTATAAGGATATCAAAAACAACAGTTATAAATTTTTTTTTACATTAGATTTAATTTTAAAAGATTGGGAGATATTAACTAAGATTTCAAAGAATTATCTAGAAGTCTACGAAAAGAAATTTATTATTTTGAAAAATTCGAGTGGAAATAATTTATTAAAAAATTTAAAAATTCAATCAAAAGATCTAGTTGATGAAGTACTTCAAGAGGATTTTTCAGAGCTTGTAACCCCTTTCTTCAAAGAATTCCAATTAATCACAATAACTTATGTATCCCGAAAATTAAAAAAAACAATAGAATTATTATCAAAATCACCAAATGAGCTTGAACCAAGAACGCATTTGATAAATTTTGAAACAGCTTTAAAAGGATCATACTATAACTTAATAAGAGATTTTTATTATAACATTAATCAAGATAATTACCAAAAGTACCAGTTTTCTTCCTTTTTTTTCTTTATCCGAGAATTTTGTTTTGGTTCAATGTTTAGATATAACTCAAGTGGTCAGTTTAATATCCCTTATGGAGGTTCAAATTATAACAGGAAAAATCTGAGAAGAAAAATTAACCTAATTAGATCATTAAATTATAATAAATTAGGTTTATCAATTGAATTTCATTCATCTAATTATTTAGAATTTATGTCAGGTCTAAATAAGATTATTACAAAAGAATCGTTTGTATTTTATGACCCACCCTATCACTCTGAATTTTCAAGCTATTCAAATAATGAATTTACAACTGAAGACCATAAGGAACTAGCAATTAATTTTAGAAATTTGAATTGTAAAGGGATGCTCGTTATTAAAGATACTCAATTTATTAGAAATCTTTATGATGGAAAGACTACAAATTTTAGCGGGAAAAAATTTTACCTCCATTCTTTTAAAAAAACATATAATTATAACGTTAAAGGAAGAAACAATAGATCTGTGACACATCTTGTCATCCTGAATTACAACTTGAATGAGTAATTTCTCTAAAGTAATTATTGGATAAATATAATATCTTTCAATTTTAAATAAAAAAATTCGATTTAAAGCTATCAATTCAGTCCTATTTATCTTATATTCTTTTAACACTTAACACAAAAATCATCGTCAATTATTGATTAAAGTATTAAATTAACGAAATGTTTATATTGACAAAAATTCAATATAATATGGAGATTGTTTATTGACGAAACAAAATCAAATTATAAATGAAATCTTGGATAGAGCATATATGCCTCTAAGCACTGGCGATTTCTTCAAAAAATTACAAGCAAGAACTAGAGCTTCAAAAGACTCTGTTAGAGCTTCACTTGAAGAACTTCACAAACAAAATAAAATTATATACGATGCATTCCCTGGAATGAAGGAAAAAGTTGTGTTTCCAAGTTTAAAAAACAAACTACAAGAAAACATAAAAATAAAGGGAGAAGCCTTTTACACAAATGACAAGAAAGTCAAAATTTTTATTGGATATTCTGACCTTCAAACCATTGGTCAAATTGCAAAAGTAGTTGGCTTCCGTGGGAATGCTGAGGGGTTTCAAAGAATGAAACAAAGATCTTGGGTTTTAGAATTGTCACATGTTTTTGAAACAGAAGAAATTTTCCTTTTTACAAGCATTGTATTGTATTTAGACGAAACAAAAGTTAAACAAGAAGATGGGGGATTGATATTACCTACATCAAATATTATCTCAGAAAGGGATAAACCAGCGTTAATTGTTGATGGACAACAAAGATGTCAAGCCTTTCATGAACTAGTAATTTCTGAACAGAAAACAGACGTTCTGAAGACTCCGATTGTTATAATTTTAGGTACTTTTAAGGAAAAAGAGTTAATGGAATTCCTTAGATTATTGTTTGTTAACGCAAATCGAACAAAACCTCTACCCTCCTCTCTTATTAACCAATTACTCGCAACAATTGAAGATTTAGAAAACAAAACAATAGTGAGTAGTAGTAAAAAAGGTGGAAGGTTTAGTAAAATAGTGCAAGATATTGATGAAAATGAAAACTCAGTTTTATGGAATAAAATTGGTCTCGAAAAGAAAGGTGATCCAAAAGATTACCCGTTGGCCTTTAATGTACTGAATTATCAGGTAAAATACTTAAACAATTATCTTTTAAATTTTGTAAATAGAGAAATGCTTAATGATGAATTAATAAAAAATGTTGTTAATGACATTTATGCTGCAATTTACAGTAATTATACTCAAACATTTGATTTGATTCTAAAAGATGTTAGAGCAATTGGACCATTATTTTTCTTTCTTTCTCGAAATATATCAACTGAAATATTATTTTCTGATGATCGAAAAGATAGATTAAGTATTATTATAGAGCGAATCGCGGACTATATAACTTTAACACCTAATCCCAAAAAGATACGTTCTTGGCTTGATATTGGGGATTGGAATCCAGAAAAATTAGGAGACGTTAGAAATCGTCCTGCTTTGGAAAAAGCGGCTCAAGAAATTCACAGAATTTATATTAACATTCTACGATCTGAGAGGAATTAAAAATGTGGGAAGAAGAGAGATTTAGAAGCCTTTGCTTCGAATTAATTAAAGCTGAAAGTGAGGAGGAGGCAAAGAGAATATTAATTGAGTATAAATTATGGAATAATAAAGATTATTGGTTCGATTACGGCAAAGATGAATTTAACTATAGGACTACTGGAAATCAACAAGCAAACGCTGATGCAGCATTAGTAGAAAAAATTATCAATTCTATCGATGCAGTTATTTTAAAAGATGCACAATTTTCTAATTTAGACCCAGAAGATCTAAATGCTCCAAAAACTGTTGCAGAAGCAGTTGACAGGTTTTATGGAATACCTGAGGGTAAACTTATTAATGAAATAAAATCAAAACGTAAAGAATTAGCAAAAAATATTTTACTAGTAGCTTCAGGGAAAGGACAAGAGGGAAATTCACGCCCTTCTATTTCTATTATTGACCAGGGTGAAGGGCAGTACCCTGAGGATTTTGAAGATACATTTCTTTCACTTTCGGGAACAAATAAAGTAAGGACACCATACGTACAAGGAAAGTTTAATATGGGTTCAACTGGTGTACTGGAATTTTGTGGTGATCTTCATCTCCAGCTTATTCTCTCAAAAAGACATTCAATGATAACCAATGACAATGAACAAGCTCCATGGGGATTTACTATTGTTCGAAGGTTCAAAGCAACTGATAGCAATCAGATGAAATTAGACTCGTACAAATATTTAAAGATTAATGGAATCATTCCAAAATTTTTTGCTAAATCAATTAATTTACTTCCAACCGATGGTACTTTGGATAATTACTCAAAACCCTTACATGAAGGAACTATGGTGAAAATGTATTCTTACGATCTTCCTGTTGGATTAAAATCTCAAGTTAGACAATCTTTATTCTCAAGGCTCAATATTTTATTACCCCAAATTGCCCTTCCGATTAGCGTTTATGAAAGAAGAAATTTTAAAGGTTCAGACTATTGTGTTTATCTTGAAGGTATTTACACGAGCTTGCTAGAAAACAACACAAATGTAGACAAAGAGAATATTTTTGATGGTGCGATTTATTACGAAGGAAAGAAACTTCCATACTATGTATTTATATTTTTAGCAGGAAAGCGTTCATCCTATTTCGGGAAAGAAACCATAATTCTATCAATCAACGGACAAATGCAAGGTGAATTCAAAAAATCATTGATACAGAGTGCTAACCTTGGGTATTTAGCAGACGATATGATTTTGCTGCTTGATTGCACCAATTTAGACCGATCAACTCAGCTTTCCCTTTTTATGAATAGTCGTGATAGAATTAGAGGGGAAAAAACAAAGGAATTACAGAAAATTCTGAAAGAAGAATTAAAAGGTCATCCTGGTTTAAAAATATTAAATAGAGAACGTAGAAATGAGAAAATGAGGTCACCTCCCGGAGATAGAAAAAATGTAAATGATACATTATTAAAAGTATTTCTCTATACAAAGAATATAGTTGATACCCTACCCAAGGGAGAAAATAGGTCACTTCGAAATCCAATTAATTTATCACCTCATAATTCTGAGAGCATATATAACGGTAATTTCTGGCCTACTTTTTTTACACCTGAAAAAAAATTTACTTTAGACAATCCAAAGATTTTTTATAGAGGAAATAGTGTTAGAATTTTTTTTAAAACGGATGCTGAGAACGATTATTTTCGAAGAAATAAACATCCTGGAAAGTATGATATATGGTCAGATTCACATGATAAACTTAAATTTAATGCTTCATTTAATTGTAGCAACGGAAGAGCTACTCTGACTATAAAAAAAATTGATAAAAACATCCAAAGTGAAACCTTAATAAGATTTAAAATAAAAGTTTTTGATGAAACCCAAGTAGTACACTATGACTCTTTTATGCTCAAAATTGAAAATGAAAGACTAAACTCAATTTCAAACAAATCTGTTAGAAAACTACCTGCTGGTGATAAAGGGGAAGGTAATCTAGATTCAGACAAGCATGATTTTCCTAATATTACTGAAGTATATAGAAAGGATTGGGAGGAATACGATTTTAATAAATTTTCTGCTTTAAAAGTAATAAAGAATGAAAATGGAAAATATGATTATTTTATCAATATGGACAACTATTATCTTCTTTCACATTTGAAACTTGAAAATAAGCAAAATATAGAAACAGTTAAACAGTTTTATCAAAGTGCGGTCATTTCTAATGCTGTAGGGGTCATAAACCAAATAACCAGAGAGTATGAAAACAAAGAAAACAATTTAGAAGTTGAGGACGATTTGACTGGTAAAATTCAGGAACAGGTTATAAAAACTACTGAAGCTACGGTAATCTCATCATTGGCACTTTATGATACGTTTGTTAAAAATTAAACTGAGGTCAAATGTAAGTGTGGGAAATTCCTTCTGATCCGAATACCTAAAATTATGATAAATATGACTTAATCTCAACTGGTTGTAAATAGTTTTTCAAAGTGTTATCGATTTATATTTATAATATTGATTTACATTTATTTTTTCTATAAGAATATATAGACGGTTAGAAATTATTCTTTGGCAACCAATCAAAAAAGTTTGTTTTTATTTTATATTCTGTCTAATTTAAATACATTCAGATAAATAGAAATAAACAATTAGCTATATATTTTTATATTTAATCAATGTCTTTATAGCAATAAGACTCTTAAATAATAAAACATGAATGTAACAATGGTCACAAAAACCCAGATTCTCTACCTTCATTCAAATTGTAATCAATTTTTTATTAAGATTTTGTAAGCTCATATTTTTCTAAAAGATGAAGTTGAGTCGGCTTTGAGAGATACTTACATGCTTCTCTAAGTTCCGTTTTTGTAAGTGATTCAACATTTTGTTCTAAAAACTTCTCCACTATTGATAAATTTTGTTTTGAAAGGGTACGTACGACCCAAGGAATTCCCTTTCTGACATAATAATTGGGATCATTTTTAAGTACATCAATGTTTCGAATAACATAGGGATGAGTATCCCTATTCTTTAGATGCTTTAGGTAAAAGGTAATAGAAAGTCTTCGAAACCAAAAATTATCATGAAATGTCCAACCTTCCACTCTTTTGATTATGTCAGCATTCAATGGGATGTATCCGAAGACATTGATACACATATGATCAGCAGTTGTCCAATGATCAATTTTGGGTATCCAATTTTCCTCAAGAAAGTAAAAAAGCGTTGAATCGACCTGTTTTTTCAGCCGCTCAATAATGAAAAATAAAACAAGAAGTGTTTCAGTGTGCTCAGCCTTAGAATAAAGCAGATTGAGTTGTTCCAGATTCTCCGATAGGACTGGTTGATGGGTTTTGACAAGATATGAGGCATATCTCTTGAGTTTTCCATTTGAGATCCCCAACCCTGATAGCCTGGTGGGAGGACCTACCTTTGCAATTTTAATAAATTGTGATTTACTCTCTGCATTTTGGTCTGGTGTACTCGGATTTTTTAACCAGAGAGTTAACTCTTCAACCCAATCCATAAGAGAATATTAACCCAACATCACTTAAAAACCTCTAGTCTCTTTCCTTAGAATTTTTGATGATTGTCCCCTAGATCAACCATTAGCACTAAATTATTTGAGTATGTTTTGTCCACTTTCAGACAATTAAATTTTTGTAAAAAGTTAATCATAGGTGATAATGATAATAAATTTTAAATGAGAGAGTTATACTCTGAATTTGGTTACTTGTAAAGCAATCATTTGGGCCAGTAGCTCAGCCTGGCAGAGCGATGGACTCTTAATCCATTGGTCGAGGGTTCAAATCCCTTCTGGCTCATTATTATTGTTATTTTGATTGAATTAAACATCACTACAAAAGATTAATATTGTAATCTAGAATTTACCACTTCTCTACTTAAATGAGAGAACTCTAGCCCTTTTATTAAAGTACTTTCTCTTGATGCTGACTAATATCATGACCAAAGGAAGTATCTCTAGTCCAGTTAGTGGTAACGGATTTTTCTGAGTTGTTCTGATCGAAAGTTTCGGCTCGACAATTGGTACCCATGCACGAGATTCTTCGTAATTTATGGATATATTTACTGCTGAACTTCCTGTTCCTTCAACATGAAATTTTATTTTTATTTTTTGCAATTCATCACCATTATTCTTAGATGGTGATCTATGAAGGTCATGATAAAATCCAGCGAGGTCTAGAAATTCAGATGACTTCCCATTCAATTTTTCCCAACTGTAATAAAAATTTGAACGATTAGGATATGATGGATTTTCAGTTTCATTAATCAAATAAATGAAGAAAATTTTTAAATTTCCCGTATAGCTAAGTTGAGTTAAATTCACTATAAGAAACCATCGAATATATGTCAAGTTTTTGGTGTTGATCCATTGTGTTGTCAAATTAAGCATTGGAAATTCAAAAATATAGTGGAAATCACCTGGAGAATTAAAATTAACAATTTTCTCTTGATGGGAATTAAGGGCACTCGATTCATTAGTTGTAGAAGATGACAACAGCAGGACACCTATTATCATAAGGCCAAACACTTTCAATCCAAATACCTAATAAATTATTACAGAGAAGTACTTATTAATTTTTCCTATGCCTTAGAAAGATTCATTAGTATTACGTTGCATGTGTAAATTGAATTGTTATAAAGCTGAAACAGGACTAAAGGAGAGAAATTATAAGAACAATTTAGAAACCATTTTTGCCAGAAATAAATCCTTCAAAGTTTGTTTTGGCTTGGGCAAGTGGTACTGTTACTGGAGGAGCTTTAAACAGATATGGTGCAGGTCCAGAGACTGGCCCTTTAGCAACAGTGTTTATAGCAATTTTCATTGTTCTGATTGCATCAGCCAAACTTGCTGCACCATTAGAACCATCAACAGATTCCATTCTGATATCTAAAGTCACAGGCTGACCCAAGAACCCTTTTCCTGCCACCCAGTAGTTTCCAATTCTTAAGGAACCTAAAAACTCAAGATAATCAGTGGTACCAGCAGCAACCTCGAAATTATAATCAAGTGCTTGTTTGATTGAGTGTTCCTTCACAGACCTCTTGTAATTTCTACGGTCAAAATCCAATGTTGTAAGTCCTTCCAACCCACCAGAGACATCTAACTGATAGGTCTCTTTAACATGGACACCGATGTCCTTCAACACCTGAAGTAGTCCTTTGTGGAACGAGGTTCCTCCTGCCTGAGACTGTAAGTCATCTCCTAAAATTGGCAGACTTGCTTCTCTGAACTTTCTTGCCCAAACACTGTTTCTGGCTAGAGGGGTGGGAGTTGCATTTATTACACCGATTTTCGCTTTCAGGGCAGCCTCGGCAAACATCTCTGCTGTCTGTACTGCACCAGATGGCGTTGCTATTACCAGCATTTCAGCCCCACTGTTTTCTAACACCTTGACAACATCAACATCCTTGGAATCTGAGACTTTAAGTTCTCCTCTTGCAGTTTCTGCAACTCCATCTAATGTTGGGGATTTTTGAACGATGACATGAGTGGTTTCTAGCTCCACAACCATGTCCATTTTGTTAGGAGCAGCAAATATAGCCTCAGAAAGGTCTTTTCCAACCTTTCGCTCATCTATGTCGAAAGCTGCTACAACCTTTATATCCTCGATTTGAAATCCTCCAATTTTGGGATGGAGAAGGTCGTCTTGGTTTTTATGATCTGAGTAATATTTTATACCTTGAACTAAGCCATTTACGAGGTTTCCAACGCCAGCTACTGCAACTTTGATTCTGTCTTCCATCTTAATTACCTCTCTAAATCTCCTTGAATGAATTTTTCTATGTTCTCCCTTGCTTCAAAATCGGGAACTTGAACAGGAGGATGTTTAAAAGCATAAGAGCTCATTGTGATGAGTGGACCCCCTATACCTCTGTCCTGTGCAATTGCAAGTGCGCGAATAACATCTATCATAACTCCTGCAGAATTTGGGGAGTCTTGAACTGAGAGTTTGAGATTTACAGTCACATGTTGATCACCGAAATTTCTTCCCTCAGCATTGATATAACATACCTTGTTATCCTTTAGAAATGGCACATAATCAGATGGGCCTATTCTAACAGGGATTTCATAAGGTAATACTGAGGTCACTGCCTCAGTCTTTGAGATCCTCTTGGTCGTTAATCTACCCTCATGTTTCATGTTCTCAAAATCTGTGTTTCCACCAATGTTTAGCTGATGGGTTCGATCCACAGCAATTCCTCTATCCTTCATAAGTTGCATTAGTACTCTGTGCAAAATTGTTGCTCCTAACTGTGACTTGATGTCATCACCAGCACAGGGGATTCCGGCAGCCTCAAATTTCTTTGACCACTCAGAGTCTGAGACTATGAAAGAGGGGATACCATTGGCAAATGCCACACCTGCGTCTAATGCAGCCTGAGCATATATTTTTGTGGCAGATTCAGAGCCAACAGGTAGAAAATTAACCAGCACATCTACTTTCCTTTCCTTTAAGACATCAGCAACGTTTACAGCCTTGGTTTTATCTTCGTCATAACAGAAGAAGGATTCTTTCATGTGAGGAGCAACACCATCAGAGATGGGTCCAGGTTGTACAATGACACCTAACTTAGGAACCTCTGAAAACTTGTTCACACAGTTAGGTGACTCCCATATGGCTTCTGAAACGTCCTTTCCGATTTTTTTTGAGTTCACCTCAAATACTGCAACAATTTCTAAGTCATGAATATGATATGGCCCAAATCTAACATGCATTAATCCGGGAATGGTTTGATGATCATCTGCATCCTTATAATAATACAAACCTTGAATAATTGAAGCTGCACAGTTCCCTAAACCTGCGATAGCCACTCTGATTTTACGTGTCATATTATCTACCTTTTCTAGTCATCACATATTATTTGTTCATAAAAGTAAAGCGGTAGGTAGTCACACTTCAGTTAATTTCTAAGCGTCAAAAATTGTTAAACAATCCTTAGAGATGTTGCTTTTGCCTACGAAAGACCAGTCCATGTCTCATTTGCCAATTCAAAATCTTTTTGTGTATCAATTGACATCCAAAACATTTCATCGGAGAGCTGATAAACCGCAAACTGTTTCTCCTCTACTAAATCTAAGAAAATCGTGTCCTCCATCTGACCCTTATCAGGAAATCTTTGGATAATTGTGCTGTTGATGATATCCACTCCAGCATGTATAGGAACGTTAAGCCTCGGCTTTTCCTCAAATGCTGTAATTATAGATTCCTTGATATGCAATATCCCGTAGGGTGAAGTCATGTTTACAGCCAACATGGTTGCCAGCACATTCATCTTTTCATGCATTTCTTTCATCTCAGTAAAATCAAAATTGGTTAATACGTCCCCATTGCTTATAGCTATCTGGTCTGAGCTTGTATATTGGCCAGCCTGTTTGATAGCACCCCCACTGCCTAGTTTCTCTTTTTCAACTGAATAAGATAGTTCAATAGATCCAAACTCAGTTTCAAACTGTCTCCCAAAGTGCTGTTCAATCTTTTCAGCAAGGTGGCCAGTAGCCAACACAAGATGTTGAAATCCATTTTTGGCATACCAGTTCATTTCCCACTCAAGTATTGATTTATCCCCTATTTTTGTCAGGGCTTTGGGGATTTCATTCATTGTTACACTCCGTAGCCTTGTACCTTTTCCACCTACTAAAATTATTCCCTCTGAAATTTTCGACATAAGCTAACCTGAACTTTAAGATAAAAAATTTTGTCTTATACATTCACATCATTGAATGAAGATTGAAACCTTCTTAGGAATCTCAAGAGAGATATCTTCAAATACTCGATTTTTAGTGACAACAATAAGCTCAAGACATAGGTCACTACATTTAATATTATGATGTGGGAGTTTATCTGATTCCAAGTCTGCATCGGAACATAGTTACCATTATTTAGCTGGTTCATTAGAGAATGAAACACTGACCTGCTTATGCCATAAAATGGTAGGATTAAGGTAAAATACATTGAAAAAATCAAAACCATGAAAATTATTGCAAAACCAACTTGTAGGTAGGGGTTTGAAAGGAGCCAATCAATCAGACTGTATAGAAATATAAGGACAAACAAAGAGAGAGAGGTCAGAAAGATTACCCAGATAAATGAACTTTGCGATGGTGTAATTCCCTCAGTGGAAGGGAACAGAAGATATCTAACAACACTGTATAATGTAACGGGAATCCAAATGATTAAGAATAAAGCAACAGTTCTTGACAATATCTTAATTGGTAGAGAGATAGGGTACGATTTTTCATGATACAAGCGCCCTCTGTACTCATCAAGATAGGTAGCGTAATGGAGTAAAGGTATAGCCACACTTGTGGCGATCAGATAACTCTGAAAAAAGTGGCTGAAAAGCTGGAGAAGCTGAATATCTGGAGAAAATATCACCTGATTAGAACCCCTTGGTGTGAAATTTGCAGAAAATTCAAAGATAAAATCGCGGTAACCCCCTAACAGATACATTTGTATCAGAAGCAAAGGAAAGATTAGAAGTATTGGTTGAACTTTATAAATTTCCGTTTTCACAGTAGAATACAACATGAGAATTCTGTTAGGATTTGATCCTTTTTTCAATCTATCAACTTTAGCTGAAGATCGATTATAAAATGAAATCAGAATGGTACCCACCACCAGAATCCCAGACAGGAACAGTCCAAAAAGATATGGCGGAGAGGCCCCTGAGACAACAATCGAATAATCTACTTCGACACTCTGCTTTCCTTGAAAGAAAATTATATCTATAACCCCTTGACTTGATGCCACAAATTCCAGAGATATAGAATCCTTGATTATCCCCTGAAAAATAGTTACTGAAGTTCTAGAACTTCTAAATGTGATGGACATGTTTGAAGGCAATGATACTTTGATGTGGATAATCACCCTCTGACCAATGTTTGCTGAAGAACCCTTTAAAAAAAAGGGATTATTTTTAATGTCGGAAGAAATAGGGATTGTGGTAGTTTCTGTTGTGGTTTGTGGGATAAAACCTATTATAACCCAACCTAAAAATATCAGGAATATCATTGCGACTGAAATAGTTAAATTATATCTACGGTAGTTTATCATGCTATTTTACCTCCTTCTGACTGATAAATCTGCTTGATAAGAGAGTCAAAGTTATCAAGCTGATGCCTAGGACAGTTTTTATTATAAGATTCCCTTGTGACATTATTGCAGCAACAAAAAACATATTATTGACCTCTGAAATTTTGAGCTCCCACATTAAAAACAAAGAGAAAATAACCATAAAATAGATCTTCAAATTATCTGTGGTTATCAAGTAAAGCAAGAATACAATAGAGATGATTATCCAAACCTCTAAGAGATGCAGATAAACAAATACGATCAGATATCCCCAGTTCACTTGAGAGGAATAAATTATTGATTGAAGACTGAAGAGATACATTCCAGTGACGAATCCAACAACAATTGAGCCTAGGATAATTATGCCAAGAAAGTTGAGTATGTAATATTTTTGTCTGTCCAGAGGATAGCTCCAAAAAAGTTGTAATGTTTCTGTGTTCATCCACCCATAGATTAAATCTACAGAAAGAATCACAATAATCATCACAAATTGATAAAGAAGATTGGATTCATTGATTCCCAGGGGGAAAATTCCCTTTAAACTGAATATATCTCTTATTGAAATTATACTTTGAAAATCTAAGGTCGTGTATAAAATAAGTGTTGAGAGAAAGATTACAAAAACATTATACTTTTTCATTAAAAATAAATTTATTATTGACATAAAATTATTTGAAATCTGAGAGCTTTTATTAAAATTTTTGGTGTGAATAATTTTCTTCTTGGGACGCAAGTAAGACAATGGAATCATACTAATTAAGAAAAAGATTGCAAATACAAGTGAGAATCTATTGACCCCGTCATTTGAAAAATTTCCATTAATCTGAACACTTAAGAAAGCCTCTACAAAGAAAATTGGGAACAGTGGATATTTTGTTGAGTTCAGGGCATCTGGTGTGTAGGTCATTGATTTATTGTAATAATACTCTAGGGTCAATAGAGTTGAGCTAGTGAAATGTTGAGAAATTTCATACGTAACATTCTTGAATTTTTTGATCTGTGTAAAATTCGATGGGTCTGAAATAGTGTAATTATTCAGTACGACATTTGAGTTCAGGACTGTCTGATCCATTCTATCCTCTGTAATCAATATCCCCATAGTGAAATTTGTTTTCAAGAAGAGTTTGAAGTGTTGGTTAGGATATATCTGATAATTTTTTATAAAATGAAATGAACTCGAGACATAATAATTCTGAGGAGCAGAATAGTGTGTGGTTGGAACGTGAACTAAACCACTAAGGGAAATAAAAAAGACCAACGTCGCAAGAAGTACGACAGAAATAAGTTTCATCTCTTCTCACCTGTTACTTCTAAAAACTTCTGCTCTAACAAGCTTCGGTAGGGTATCAATACTACCCCTTGGGGGAGTAATGCCTTAATCTTCTCAAACTCCCTCTTATCCGAAACCTTGATGACTGTCTCGTTAGTATTTGTACTTAAAACTTGAACAGAGGTATTCTGAAGAACCTCATTGAGGTTCAATGGGTTTATTCCACGTAAGGTGTATTCAAGTGAGAATTCTGATTTAAGCAGGTTCAAAATTTGATCTTGGTAGACAATTCTTCCCTCATGTAATATGGCCACAGAATCACAGAATCTCTCCAGATCATTCAAGATGTGACTCATAATGATAACCTGAATCCCAAACTGTTTAGAGATATCTTTTAGAAATTCAAAGACATGAATCCTTGATTTTACATCGAGATTTGCTGTGGGTTCATCCAAAAATATTACATCAGGAATGCCAATTATGGCCTGAGCAAGTCCAAAACGCTGTTTTAATCCTGCGGAGAGGTTATTAACCATTTCCTCTCGTCGATCCAATAAATCAAGCTTCTCGAGAATATAATCCACTTGACCTGTTGACTCAGACTCAGAGAGTCCACGAATTGTACCAACCCATTTGAGATAGTCAATAACACGAGCCCAAGAAGGGAATCGCGGATTTTCAAACAAGACACCTACCTGTTGTAAGACTCCCTGTTTGTTCTTCAGAACAGAAGATCCATTAATTGTGATATCACCCTTAGTGGGAATCAACAATCCTAAACTTAGCTTGAGAAAAGTTGACTTACCTGCGCCATTAATGCCAATCAATCCAGTAAATGAGTCAGAAAGCTCAAGATTAAAATCTTTAAAAACTGGTGTCTCTTTAATATAACTATAATCTAATTTTTTAGCTAGAATCAATACCAGAAGTAACAATTATTGCCTTATAAGTTTTTGCGATTATTGTCGTGTATAATACATATTTTTTTAAGCTTGTTATATAGTGGAGTAAGGGTCTTTGGATTTATTTTATTACTGAACCATAAAAATTTGGTTTAAAAATCTTAACAATTTAAGCTCTACTTTTATTTTTTTAAAGCTTATCATTAGATTTGAAATATATTTGAAAGGTGACAAAAATTACTTATAAATAAAAATGAAATTATAAATATAATTCACTCCAATAAAACTAAATAGGGGACAACACCTAATATCAATTTCTACTGAAAAAAAATTACACTCTTAATTCGGTAAATAAATGGTAACTTTAGATATATTTATTATTACTAAACTTATTTTTACATACCTTATTGTTTAATTTTTTAATAATTTAAACCTATAGATTCAAATTGTTCCATAACATCCCTATAAACAAAAATTATTTTTAATGTATTAATAGAAAAATTTTTATATAATATTACGTTGTATTACTTTACTATGAGGATACATAGATCAAAATTAAAAATTTCTTTGCTTGGATTTTTAATGGTGTTTTCATTAATAACTCAAGTAAGCGGGGGTTATTACCTTTGGGTAAGAATTGGGTCAGACACAGTAAAAACAGGTATGTTTGATCCTTCACCTGCCAGAACAAACACATATGGCTATACAGAAACGCTTGTTTCTGACCCAAGTTATCTTAGGATAAAAACATGGACTAATCTTCCAGGAGAGTACTCTTGGGCTAAGTTTACATATGATACAGGAAGAAATGATGCAGGAGGGGCTGTGACTCAGGGGAATGGGCAAGCTCAAGCATTCATTTATTGGACATTAACCGGACATTTAGATTCAAATAGTGACCCAAATTCTTTTATGAAATTTACTTACAATTTATTTTATCTTTCAGGCTCTACAGTTCACATTGTAGGGACATCGGAATATAAATATACCACAGCTCATGACTATATTTCTGAGTCAGTTACTCACTCTGTTTCTTCTAGCAGCATAGTGTATTCTGGTATAAAATTATATGTACTAATTACATTTGAATTAAGTTCACATGCAGATTGGAATCAATGGAATCAACTTAGTGACTTTTATAATGGTGGAAATCATATGGCACTAAGTAGTGTTGTTTACGAACAATATCTTTACTTCAATTATAAATACATTTGATTTAGGTTCTCCGTCATTTTGGAATTAACTTACTGACTTTTATAATGGAGAAAATCATATGGTACTAAGTAATGTTCTTTACAAACAATATGCATATTAGTAATAAAATCATATTACTCATATAAAAGTTTTAGAATATATTTATTTTTTTTCAATCTATATTTGTGGATATTAAACAGTAATAGATTAAAGGATATTTCCCAGAAATAGTAAAGAGATTATATATAACAAGGATTAACGAGTTCCTCGTACTCCACAACCCTAAAGATATGTTTAGTGCGAAAAATACGCAGTGTCAGGAAAAACTTGAGAGTTCAGTTCTAATCAAATGAAATCAGGTCAAGGAGTTTGATGAATTTGGTTTTGGTTTCTGAGTCTGGGTATTTGTCAATCACAGTTAAGCATTGAGTTTTATATTCAAGACATCGTTCTTTGGTCCTCCTTGTCCCTCCAGAGCGTATAAGAATATCTCGGATTAATTCTGGGTCGATTTCCTCATTTTTCAGATAAAACCGTTGTAAAATGTCTTTATCCTCTGGGTTAGCATGTTTAAAAGCTTCAACTGTGATTAATGATTGAAATCTGTTTGTTATATCACTGTCAGGTTTCTTTCCAAGGTCGTCGAAAGTCCCCTCAATAGCCAAAAAATCATCACGAAGCTGGTATGCAGTACCGAAATCCTCACCGAGTTGAGTCATTTCATTGACAACCTCCAAATCATCTGTTGCCATTAATGCACCTGATCTAGCAGCAGATAAAAAGAGAGAACTGGTTTTTCTCTTCAAAATTTCCATCACAAATTCCTCAGAAATCATTTGATTTGATTGTAAATCTTTCGACAGAAATAACGCTGAAGAGAGCTGAGAAGCAGCTTTGCCAACAGTTCTGACAACCTCGGCATTTTTGGTTCGTGTTGCCAGATCAAATACGAACGCAGACAAATTGTAGGCAATTGACAATGCTGCGAAGGTTCCATGCTTGACGAAAAATGAAAGATCTCCTCTTCTTAGTTCATCTTTATCGAAGATATCATCTACAATCAAGGATGCATTATGTGCTATTTCAATGGAAGCAAGAATGGGAAAAAGTTTTCTAAGGGGTGCATCGTCCCCTGCAATTAATCGGTAAGTATAGATTGAAACCAAGGGTCGAAGTTTTTTGCCCTTTCGACTAAAATATGGTGCAATCATCTTTCCAATAACAGAATCACCGTATTCTTCATCAATTATCTCATGTAAGGCTTGAATAATCTCATCTCTATCCTCATTAAATGAATCTCCCTTGGGAGTTGAGTCTTTAATTTTCTCTGATGATTGCATTATCCTTAGTATTTATGGGTATTTTACACATATAAAACATAGGTTAATATCATTATAAATTGAAAGAAAAGTACTTTTTCAGTATAAATTATTAAAAGATTTTATTGAAATAAGGTTGTAATGATTGTACTCGGTGTGAGTGCAAAAAATATGAGGGGAAAAGCTAAGGTGATCAGAGCTAAAATTGCTAATACAACCTTTGCAGGGGTAGATGGTAACACCTCAATATCATTGGTTGGATCTCTGGTGATGATCCAAATAAATCGACCATAGTAATAGACAGAGATCGCACTTCCAATCACTAATGCTACCGCAGTAATTAGCCCAATCGATGTGTTCGTGCTAACCACCGCAGTTACCAAAAAGAATTTTCCAACAAAACCTGCAGTCGGAGGTATGCCAATTAAGGAGAATAAAAAGATCACGAGTGACCAACCCACAACCTTGTCTTTCTTAATAAGCCCTCTAAAGTTCTCAATATGGTCATTCCCAAAGGAGTTCATAACAATTAACACTCCAATTACGAGTCCACCCTTCATAATCACGTTGGCAATCATGTGAGTCATCGCTGCAAACAATGCAAATCCACGCAATTCAGGGGTTGTGGCCTCTGCATAAGCAACCAAGGCAACCGCGATGTACCCTGCATGCGCGATTGAAGAGTAAGCCATCAACCTCATTATTCTATTTTGAATTGAAGCAATTGCATTCCCAAACAGCATAGAAAGGATAGCAAGGGTGGCGATCATCGGCCCCCAAACCCCTACACTTCCAATCAATGCAAACATGAAAACCTGGAACGCAAATGTAAAGGCCATCTTTTTAGACCCTACTGCTAGATAATTTACAACAGTGACAGGTGCACCGGTATAAATATCACTCACCCACCAGTGAAAGGGAATTAAAGCCAGCTTAAATGCGATTCCTCCTACAAGTATGAGTATACCGAGGTTATAGAAATTTGAACCATTTGTTAAGATTAGAGCATCATAAGATAAAGAACCAGTTGCTCCATAAATTAATGAGATTCCATATATTATCAACCCAGAAGATAGAGCGCCTAGGATCACCAGTTTCATAGCAGCCTCTGTAGCCTCTCTACTTCTCTTGTAATATGCCACCATAGCATATATTGGAATTGTCATTAATTCAAATCCTACGTATAGGGGGATATAATTGGCAGAACTTGCTATTACCACCCCTCCCATATTGGAAAGGAGAAGTAATGAACCAAATATACCAAGGTCTTTTTGTACTCTGAAATCCATAGCTGCAGAGAAAACAACAAGAAGTGAAGCGGAAAGTCCAATTATGGCAAAGATCTGATAAAAGGGATTAAACTTGAATCCAGGTACTATTGTTATCGATGTCATAGAACCTGGTGATAAAGCAACTGCCACTATTGTGAGGATGAGAGTTGAAAATACAGTGATTATGAAAAATCTCCTGTTAGTATCTGCTTTCTTAGTCACGATATCACCAAGTAAGGAGACAGTAACTCCAATAAGTAATATAATACTTGGAGAGAAAGCTTTGAAGAGTTCGGTTATTGCAATAGCCATCACTAAATCCTCCTTACGGGAAGAAGTTCAACTTAACCCACTGATCGAAGATTTTTTGGATGATTCCAGGGAGTACACCGAAGAGCAGTGCAAGAAGTGCTAAAACAAAAACAGGTCCACTTTCCCACCATTTTGCATCTTCTGCATTCTCTAACTCTTCTGTAACAGTCCCGAAGGCTACTCTTCTAACTGCCCAGAGATAATAACTTGCAGTGACAATTATTGATAAGAGAGCGATTATAGGAATCCAAACCCAACTTGGCTGTATGAACAATTGTGAGGTAAACAGGGATGAAAATCCAAGGAATTCTGCAACGAAGCCCGCTAAACCTGGAAGACCGGCTGAAGCAAAGGTTAAAAAGACATAGAGAGCTGTAAGAAATGGTAACTTGTGACCAAGACCCCCAACAATGTCCATATTTCTTGTGTGGTTTTTGGTATGGTGTTCCACTATACCTGCAACTAAAAACAGACCTGGAGATATTAATCCATGAGCTATCATCATAAACAAGGCTGCATTCAAACCTAAACTATTGA
Source organism: Candidatus Heimdallarchaeota archaeon (assembly GCA_030149205.1). Taxonomy (GTDB): domain Archaea; phylum Asgardarchaeota; class Heimdallarchaeia; order Heimdallarchaeales; family Kariarchaeaceae; genus WAKA01. The sequence continues at coordinate 482,003 of JASBSB010000001.1, forward strand.
AAGCTGCAAGACCAAGTAAGACTATTCCCATGTGAGAGATGGAAGAATATGCAATCATTTTCTTCAAGTCTGTCTGTCTTAAAGCAATAAACGCAGGATAAATCATGGAAACTGCACCTATTACCCCCATGATTATTCTGCTTGTATCTCCAATTGATGTTGTAAAGAACCCTGTATCAGCAATTAACCAAAAACCAATACGGATCAGTCCATATCCACCCATTTTCAACAATAAACCTGCCAAAATAGATGATCCGGGAGAAGGCGCTTGCACATGTGCATCGGGTAACCAGGTATGAAATGGTACCTGTGGGAACTTTACTATGAAACCTATAAAGACCAACCAGAAGATCAAACTTAATTCATTGACGGATATTTTTCCTGCATTGAAATTGCTTAGAAGGTTTGCCTTGAGTGACACCATATCAAAGGTGTTGTTTCCGAAGTGATACATGAGTATTAGACCAATCAACATAACCAGTGAGGCTAAATTAGTGTAGATGAAAAATTTAAAAGCAGCATATCTTCTGTTCTCCCCACCCCACATTATAATGATAAAGAACATTGGAACAAGAACAATTTCCCAGAAGATGTAAAATAAAAACAGATCAAGTGAGATAAATGTACCAATCAATCCTGTGAACAGAAATAGATACAAAGCATAGTATATGTCTTCTTTATCGTGAATATAAAAACTTGAGAAAACAGTCACTAAAAACACTACTTGCGATAGCATCACCAAAGGCATTGACAAACCATCAACCCCTAGATGATAGTTAATTGTAAGATTTCCTGCGGTAAACCAATTTACGTTAGTTACATAGAGAAATCCTGAGCCGTCATAACTTGGAAGTCCAAAAGTGAAATCTCTGAACCAAAGTATAAAACTAAGAACAGTGGTAACACTGATTGTTCCCACAGCAGTCCATTTACTGAAGCTTGTTTTATACCGACCTGCGTAGTATGTTGGAATAGACATTAATGCAGGAAGCCAAAGAATAATATTCAATAAAATTTCTTCAGGTGTCATATTGTCAAGTGGTCATTGAACTGATGTATTTTAAGGAATACGACAGGATTCTTATTTTGAACATAACTTTTTGAAAGAAAAGTTGTCAATAACTTATCGGAGACCAGAGAATATAGTTATTTTCAGTGTCCCCTCAATCTCCAAATAAACATACAACTAACTCTTGAAATATATAATGTTCACTGATTTTTTCTAACGTCTGGATGCTTCCTTAAGTAATATACTTCATGTGTTATCAATAAAAGGTTAATTGCCAAAAGGACAACCCATTGTGGATATGACCCAATTAGAGAAAAGAGAAAACTTCTTTCAATACTTGCTACTTCAATTGGGATATTAGGGAATTGATGATCACGGATTGATAAATATGAAAATACTCTTGTGTTGTTTTTTAACAAAAGATAAATCGAAAAGTAAAGTTCTAATTCCGCCAAACTTGGACCCTTAAAGGTTAGATTAAAAATAGTATATCGGAATTTCAAACTTGTATTCAGCTGATATGGATCAACTATCGTTCCTATAGTTTTATCCCTATTGTTCCCTATCTCTACCAAATAACCCCTTCCTATAGAGGACCTGTTATATTCTTTCCAGAAGATTAAACCAGAGGAAGATATTCCTATTTCTTTGAAATTTAGTGAGGTTTTAGTCAAAGAAATATCAAGTGAAACGAAATAATTGACATGACTTGAAATATAAATGTGATCAGGGTATATGACCTTAGAAATTATCAGTGTAAAATTTGTGTTATTAACTCTTTTATCAACAAATTTCTCGTGATATTTCGGTTCGAGATTAAGAGTTGGGACTGAGATAAGAAAAGCTATTAGAACCAAAATTATGATAATTAATGCTAGATAAATAGATATTATTTGTCTATTATTCAATTTTCTGATTTACCTCAATAAATTTGTAAGATAACTAATGTATATAAATGTGCTCTAAATAAGATTGGGTCAGTGCTAACCAACCGTCAAACGCTAATTGTGAACATTTAATCATGTGGTTAACATTAAAACTGTATCAAATTCTTTTTGGTTCTATTTGAAGATATCCTTCATCAGGTAATTCTGTTAAACATACAAACTTTAAGTTAAATTTTGAGTTATTTATAGAAATGTCATCTAGAACAGTTTTAGTTGGTTTGATACTCCGAAAGCAATCAAAAATACTGCCAGGGAAACCATCATTAAGGTTGCGTAATTTCTGACGATACCATCCTGCAATCTTCTTCCATATCTAGCTGTGGACCTTGTGAGAGCGGCGAAGCCATTAACCACTCCATCTATGATATTTTGGTCAAATCTGTCACTTTCCTCAGCTGTCATTAGAGCACCTTCGAATACTATGTCATTTATAATGAGCTTGTCAATTACATTATAATCAAAAGTTTTGAGTGCTTCAGCAGTGGGCATAGCTACATAATCAACAAACCCGTAGATTGATTTATCAACGTAAAATCTATTGTTTATGAAGTCTTCCGCCCAAAGCAATTTTTGCCTGATTGCTTGCAATGTGTCAGGATATTTCCAGTAAAACAGCAATGCAGCTAATGCACCAGAAATCGAGAATAGACTACCAATTAACCAACCTTCAACTTCACCTGCAGTACTTGGATGAACACCAAACAAGTCACCTAATATCTTCTCGAAATTTAGCGATTCAAGTCCAGGAATGTATCCAATTGAGAACCAGAGCGATTCAAGGATTACAAGGGATGCTACACCAATCAACGGTATTGCCATCAATTTTGAAGAATCTCTTGGGATAACCTTCTCCTTATCAAACCTTTCCTCACCGAGGAAGACGACATAGAACATCCTCATTGAATAGAAAGCTGTGATGAATGCGGTAACAATTTCTAACCACTGTAAGAAGACTGCACCTTCGACGTTCGAATTTGCGATTCCTAGAATAATTGAATCTTTTGACCAGAAACCACTGAAGGGTGGAATCCCCGCCAGAGCAATAAGTCCTATACCCATAGTTATTCCTGTGATCTTCATGTGTCTAAACAACCCACCCATCTCGCGAATATCTTGAGTGTGGTGTAGGTTATGAATGACTGCTCCTGCACACAAAAATAGTAGTGATTTGAATGTTGCATGTGAGACAATGTGGTAAAACGCTGGGGAAGTAGCCCCCGCACCAATACCTGAAGCAATGTACCCCAGTTGGGAAATTGTTGAGAATGCGAGTATTCTTTTGATATCAGTGGAAGTAAGAGCCATTAAAGCACCAAGCAGTGCAGTAATCGCACCTATCCATGTGATGACAGTACCAGTTGGGAGGTAGAATCCGGTAAACCAACTCACAGTTGGTAAGGTAGCATGAAAATTGTTAACGTCATAAAATGTCATAAAGTTACGAATTAGTAAGAATAAACCTGCTTTTACCATAGTTGATGAATGTAACAATGCTGATACAGGCGTTGGCCCTTCCATGGCCTCTGGTAACCAACCGAACAATGGGAACTGTGAGGATTTACCAACAGCACCTATAAAAATCAATAAACTAGGCAGAAGAAAGTCATTCGCAGAGAGCGCTCCTGTATGAACAAGTTCCATTATTTTCACATAAGAGACATCTCCACCTGTTAATCGCATGACAGTAAATATTCCCACCATAAAGCCTACATCACCAACTTTGTTGTAGAGAAATGCTTTCATTCCTGCAGCACTTGCTGAGGCTTTATGCCAGTAGTATCCAATCAGAAAGTAGCTAGATACCCCAAGTAATTCCCAGAACACAAAACTGGTGATTAGATTTCCAGCGTATACAAATCCCCACATTGCAGCAGTAAAGAAGTTCATAAATGCAAAAAACCTTGTGATTTCAGGTTCACCGTGCATCATATAGTCTGATGCATAGATGTGAATAAAGAGACCAATAACTGCGAGGACAAGACTCATCAGTATACTTAATGGATCAACCATTAATTCCCAGGTCAGCTTTGTTCCTACAATAAATGGAACTGATCCATGAATATAGGTAGGACTACCCGAAACAAAGTTCACAAAATACTGTATTGCTAATATAATTGATAGGCCTGAAGAAATCGCAATAGATCCAACACCTATAATACTACTAAATTTTGGATTAACCTCTCTTCCCTTGTAGATCTCTAAATATCTCCAGAATATCAAGAATACAGCAGCCAACATAGGAATGAATATTGTCCAAGCTGCGATTACTATCATATTGTCAACAGAGACATTTCCAGTGAATGCCTCAAGAATTTTTAGTGTGGTTGGAGCTTCTGCCATAATTAATCAACCTCCGTATTTTCAGCAAGAGAGAAGATATCTAAGACAGATATTTCTCCAAAGTTTCTGTATAATGAAATAAAAATTGCTAATGCAATTGCTGCTTCTGCAGCGGCAATTGCTACTACAATCATTGCAAACGCCCAGCCAAGATATTGATCACTAACAGCGGCATTAGAAGCTGCTGTAGATCTCAAATAGCTGTTGAAAGCTACAAAGTTGATGTTTGCTGAATTTAAGATAAGTTCAATTGAGAAAAGCAATCGAACAGCGCTTCTTTGGGTAAGAATACCAAGTATTCCTACTGAGAATAATACCATGGATAAAGCAACAAAATATTCTAAAGGTATCATGTGGTAGTTTCCTCCGGATATAATTTGGGTTTTTCTTCGTAATCGTCTGAGTCATCTGACATTGCCAACTTTACCGAACCCAGAAGGGCAGCTAAGAATAGAGCGGATAAGAAGGGAAGAATAAATGCGAGCCCAAAATTTTCCTGCCAAATGTTGTGGAAGAACTGTTCTAACAGTGTGTTCCCATTGTTTGTTGTAAAGATGTTTCCGGTGCTCGCTGGGATTTGGGCGACTAGAGTCCCCAACAGAACCAATAACAGAACTCCAGCAACAATAACTGGCATCACAAGATTGCTGTTAAAAAATTCGAAATTGTCCTCTGTGTAACTGGTTAACCTTCCAGCGAAAAGTAATAACACAGCTATACCTCCAGAATAAACACTTAGCTGTATAACCCAAAGAAATTCTGAATTTGCAAATAGAAAGACATTAGCCACTCCAATAAGCGTAAGAATCAGAAAAAGGGCGCTTCGGATAACTGTTCTAGAGTAAAGAACACCTATCCCCATTAACACTGTGTATATTGCATTCAAAACAAATAAAATCAATAAGTAATCTACCATATTTTCACCCCAACACTCCTGTTGACCATATCATAATAAACGATCCAAAAATACTCGCTAAGAGTAATTGTTTCCAACCGAAGCTTAACAACTGATCTATTCTCATTCTTGGAAAAGCGGTTCGAAAAGTTGTAGCTACATAAATAAAGAAATATGCTTTGACAGTGACTGTGATGAATTGGATCCATAAGTTGCTTCGAAGCTCATATAACCAGGTTGGCCAAGTAAAAATCACACCACCATTAAAATTGTAAATTGCGTTTCCAAATGGCCAGAAGTCAAATCCACCAAAGAACAAGAAGATAAACAAAAGGGAGTTTACTGTAAGATGAACATATTCAGTCATCATAATTAACGCGTATCTCCATCCTGAGAACTCTGTTCTTGGTCCCATTACTAACTCTGCTTCAGCTTCTGGAATATCAAAGGGAACTCTCTCGGTTTCGGCAAGTCCTGCAATATAAAATACAAAGGCTGCAATTAACCCACCAATTCCAAATCCACTAAATAGAAACCAGCCAGCATGCATTTGATAAAGAGCTATGTCATTTAATGAGAAGGAATTTACAATTGCGATAACTCCTAAAACAGAGATGAACATTGGGATCTCATAAGCCAGTAATTGACCTGCTGCTCGAAATCCACCTATGAGTGCATATTTTGAGTTACTTGCCCATCCACCAATAAACATGGCTGGGGGAACAATAGAAAATATTGCGAAAACATAAAGTACACCTATTGTTAAATCTGCACCCAATACTCCATTTGCAAAGGGTAGAGGTACAAATGCCATTATAGAGCTAACTCCTATGAAAAAGATTGCCATAAAGAATCCAAGTGAATCAGCCGTCTTTGGCATAGTATCTTCTTTAAGTACAAGTTTTAGAAGGTCTGCAGGTATCTGTAATATACCTCGCCATCCAACATAAACTGGACCTCTTCTACCCTGTTGACGGGCCATAACCTTTCTTTCTACATAAGGCATGATTAATTGATTAATCATAATATAGTTTGCCAGTAGAAAGGTTCCCAAGGCTATTGCAACAACATCTGGAATTGTGATCTGAATTCCAAGAATATTAAAGGTTCCTGATAGGAAAGGGTTTACTGGTGATGCCATAAATCATATCAAAATTTTTGTACCCTATTAAAATTCTAATCATACTGCAAATACTGATTACCACAAAAACGGAGTAAATTTAATCGATTTAAATCCAGATTAAAATTCTATTTGGTTCGCATTATAATATGATATCCAAATTTGGTCTTTATTGGCTCTGAAATTTGGTTTACGTCCAATTCAAATGCCGCTTTTTCAAATTCTTTCACCATTTGACCTCTCCCGAACTCACCTAAATCACCACCCCTCTTTTTGCTGGGGCAGGTGGAATACTGTTTTGCAAGTTCAGCGAAGTTTTTTAGATTTACCTGGTCTTTTATTTTCAGGGCTTGAGATTGTTTTTCAACGAGGATATGAGAGGTTCGAATCTTATTTGCCATATAATTAATCTGAATTCTATGATATTTATGCATTACTTCAAGAGACTATTTTAGCCACATCAAACTAATTATAACATATAAATACAGAAACGATTCAGGATGACAGAGCTTGTTTATTATGAAAACCAGTATCTTAAAAAGCTTAATGCAACCATCACACAGGTCAAAGGGAATGAAATTGTCTTAGACAAAACTATCTTCTTTGGAAGGTCTTGTGGGGTAAAACCAGATCGAGGAGTTATTATAGCTGGTAACCAAAAATATAACATTGTAGATATAAAAAAGGAAGGTGACTCCATTTTTCATGTAACTGATAATCCAATTGATATTGGTCTTGTAGGGAAGGAGGCAGAACTTCAGATTGAGTGGCCCAGAAGATACGCCATGATGAAGCTACACACCACACTTCATATAGTGTCAGGGCTGATTTGGCAGAAATACCATGTTTTGGTCACTGGTAGTGATATTACTCCTGAAAAAGCCAGTATTTACTTTGATTTTGATCGAAATCTATCAAAAGAGGAATTAGAAGAACTAACAACAGAGGTCAACAGAGTTATTATGGAGGATCATAACACCTACTCAGAGGAAATGGACATAGAGGAGGCAGAAAACACACCAGGGATAATTCGCTCAAAAACCAATATTCTCCCAGACGGACTTAAAGTTGTCAGGATAATGAATATTGGAACTGTTGACAGACAAGCTGACGGTGGAATTCACGTCAAATCTACGAAAGAACTTGGGAAATTTAAAATTACAAAGCAGAAAAATAAGGGCAAAGGAAACAGAAAACTTGAAGTTAGGTTGTTGGATGAATGAATTGGCGAAATTGGAATAGTTATCGGTTATTTATATACAACCTTAGATGAACTTCTGAAGTGCAGACAATTACAAGTTAAACATCGATTCAGCCTGATTAAATATTTTTTTTAAAGCTGGGTGAGTGATATATTTCTTAGCTGTTATCAAGAAATCATACGTCCTTTCATCTCGGGAACTTTGGTAGTATACTAAAGCTTGTAACACCATTTCAAGTTTATCGATCTGCTGTACTAAACGTGCTTCGGGTGAAGATTTGTTAAGATATTCAACTATAAGTTGTTGTAATGAAATTGAGGTCGTAATAGACTCAGGGAGAATCTTATTGAGTGAGTTCAATTCGAGTTTATCCTTATCTGCCTTTAGTTTTAAATTCTGTTGTCCAGAGGTCTCCCAAACAACATCACCGATTTCAACTTCTGCAAGATCGTGTAAAACTGCCAGTTGTAAGAGTTTACACTGATCCAATCCATCAAACTCATCTTTGAGTAGGAGAATCAATAATGTCATCATGTAAGAGTGATCAGAAACACTTTCAACAGAAGTCAACCCAATACGTCTCCAACCTTCGCGTTTCACATTTTTTATAGAATACAAATTTAAAATAGCATCAAGCTTACGCATATAAATAGAGTTATATCTTGATTTATCAAGTGGTTTATTGATTTTAGTACAAATTTATAATTTTCAAGGTTAAGTACAATTCGAAACTAGGTTCAAGACCGTGTTTTGATCTGCTCTAAATCCTGCTGAAGTCTCTCTGTCCTTTCAAGATTAAAGTCCAACACTGTATTTTTTATCTGTTCTTCTTTCAAAATAACTTTCTTACGAACATCTCTTGCGATTTGCATGATTTCCATTACTTTTGGAGAAAAGGGCAGACCCGCTAGTATGGCATTTAATGAGGGTTTCCCAATGGTTTTATACTCTTTTACTGAGTCCAATTTAATATATTTTAAGAAGGGTTTTTCGAGAAATGAATCTCTAAAACGGGTCGCTTCATAGCTATAATCAATGTTTTTGAATCCCTCCTTAAAAATTGAACAAAAGACCTTTTTAGATTTTAAGATTAATTCTTCAGGTAGATTTGTCTGTTCGATGACTGATTCAACCACCATATCCTTGTATCTGAAGTTTGTTTCACCACTGATAGATTCTTTTAACTCTTTGTAAGTTATCACAGAGATTCCTGGTGTAAATAGAACCTCAAGCAGGTCTTGGTAACCCGCCTCAAAATCTGGTCTTACTGCTTCTTGGAATCCCGAGACAAATAAATTCGTAAGTCCTATCACAGTAGAATCCAAATTATAATCAACTGTCTCTGAAAAAGGAAGAGTATTTATCTCAGAGGGGGGATCATTATGAATTAAGATTAGATTGTTCCTAGTTGCAGTATCCGAGCCCGAAAGTTCGAATATAAGAGTGGAAATATTAAAATAAACCCTGGAACTCTCAAATTCCATAGGAAGGACAACTAAAATAGGGGGTATCTTGTTAAACTTTGTTTTGAGGATCTGACTTACCAGTAAAGTGGATGCTGTTCCTGTACCTCCACCTCCTGTAATTATAAGAGTGATACCTTCTTTCTTTCCAAAGAGTTTCGATAATTCTCTTTCAATCTCCTCAGCATTCTCCAGAGCTGCTTCATAGGCCATGGATAAATTCCTTGCAAATCCTGCCTGGTTTTTGGTTATTTGAATCCTTCGAGAGTAGACTTCTCTTCCAGAATTAGAATGTTTTGAATTAATTGCCAAACTTTTCACATTTATTTCTCCACCCTCTTGTATAGTGTGAATCATTTTTTCCCCAACTTTCTCTCCTATGTCTCCACATGCAATAATAGAAACATCAATATTTTTAGAAAATAAATTAAACTTCATAATATTCACCTAGCTGATTAGTTCTAATATCAATGGAATACCTCTCCAAGCATAGATCGTAAATAATGTTGAGAAGTAAAGCAAGCGGAACGGATTGATAGGGCTTGGTTTCATTCCGTGAATGTATTGTCGAATTATGAAAATGAATTGAAGGTCTGTCTGCAATTCTTTTTTCTTCCCCAGTGCAACATCAGTAATTTGTTCATAAATATAAGGATCTAATTCCATCAATGCTTTTTTACGGAACTTTCCCATATTGTTAGAGATCGTGATAATTGGTTTTAAAATCTGGCTAAATGAGAGGAGCAACGAGAACACCAATGCCCCTAATACTATATTTCGGATGATATTTATTTTAGTCAGAAGGATGGTAGGAGAACTTCCTAGGTTGAAAATATAAAATAAAGAAATTGGGGCGGTAATGAGTAAAACAAGAGAGTTTGACAGGAAAGTTGATGTAAGGAGCCCTTGTAAAGGAATGTCACCAAGTGATTGAATTGATAATCCTGGTGTATCTGTTAAAACTTTGACCACCTCATAATTATTTTTTGACAGGATTGAATCATGTCCTTTATTGTAACCACCTGCCCTTCTAGATATCTCATTTAACATTAAATTGTACAATTTTGAATTTGTTCTAACAAATATTAAAATTGAGAGGTTGATGTATATGACTATAAGTACGCCTATGGAACCTATTAACCCAATTATTGAAGCAATGATAATATAGATGATATGAATTTTTAACATGAACATTATAAATAGAAACTCAACGTCTATCAGTACTGTAATAAGAATGGAAATATAGAAAAGATTTTTTGAGAGTTTTTGACTATACATTTCGACAAATTGTGATTCAAAGACTTCTGCTATCCAGGGTGCTAATTTATTTGATTGGATGGATTTGAATTTCTCATAAGTTGATCGAAAATATATCGGGCTATAAATTAACCCTGAAATTATAAGAATAGCTAAGAAGATAGCCACCCCTAAAGATTTCATTATGTAACCTGTCCAAATTAGTAGTCCAATATGGGTCATTGAAATAATCAATGGTAATAATATAAACAAATTTCGGTATGAGTTTTTTGACATAAAGAAGTACCCATTGACTGGGAGGTTTCGGAAAACATTGGGAAGCTTTAGAATGTTGCGAAATGGTGATTCCAATAAGTCTATTAAATTTACGTATTGTGCATCTAAACCTTCGGGGGCTTCATTTTCAAATTTCTCTAAGAATGGTTCAAAACTGAATTGAATATCATTTGGTGTTTTTGGATTCGGAGTGGCATTGACAAATTTTTTTGTGTACATTTTATTAATCTCCTCTTCGAAGCCTAGCCGCCTCTGCATCTAGTTCTTCATTTAATTCACTCGCATCTTTTACATCAATTTCAGAGTTTACTTCTAACTTATCAATTTTAGGATTTCCCTTACTATAATTCGACCTCTCGATTTCTTTCTCTATCTGATGGACTCTAAAATCTTCTGCATCTCTGAGAAGAACTCTTACTCTTTTTGGTGGTTCCAAACCTGACAATATTCCTGTAATTTCTGCACCTTCAGTCTCTTTTAGCAGATATTTTTGAAAGACGTCAATATTTTTAAAATGTTTGAAGATTTCAAAGTACATTTCACTACTAAAGAAGTTCTTCTCAGAAAACATCTGAACAAATCCTCGGGTAGCACTTTGTAAGCTAGTAGAAATTAAAGTTGACTTATCAAATTCTTCATACAAACTTTCACTTCCTAGTTTGTCAATCTTATCAACTTTCAGACCAAAAAAAGTCCCAATTCCTCTATAAACCTTGGTGGCTTCTAGAAGTTCATTCAAATCACTTGATACGCCATAACTCCTTTGCAATGTGCCAAGTAATAATTCAGAGAGAATTTTCCCTATTGAAGCGTTAATTCTCAATAGCAATGTTTCCTGAGAAAGTGCTCGATTTGCCTCAAAATAATGTTGATTATCAATTAACAGCAAATTGCAATTTTCGGAACGATCAATTGGTGCAGAGTTAAGGCAATAAATACCATAGGCTGCTGTAAATTGAACAAGAGTTGGTTCGATCTCAAACGGTAAAATCAGAACAGGGATTGGAGACTTTCCCAACTTTTTAAGTAACTTTACCAAAACTAGTCCTGCTCCTATTCCAGTACCTCCCGAACCCATAACTACAAACACACTCTGATCTTCTAGTTGTTGGTCAAAGGCTTGGAAATATTCCGTAATCTTGACTTTAAGGGGTTCTATATCCTTAGTAAATAAACCCTCAGCTTTTTTAACCTGCTTTGCAGATGTGGAGACATTTGTTGAGTATTTGTAGATATAATCTAAATCTTGAGGATTTGTTGCAAAATCCCCCAAAAGTCCAACTCCCATTGACTTGTAACCTGGACAAAAATTTTTAATCGTGTGAGTGATCAAATTTACAATTTCAATCCCCGCACCACCGACCCCAATTATAGGCAGTTGGGGGTAAGGATAGAGCTGAACTTGAGATGGTTGTATAAAATTATATGACAAGAGGTCAGGTAATTTTGAATATAACTCGTCTTTAATCTTAATTTGTTCAAACATAGATAAATTTGAGAGGGATATAACAGAACTCTGTGATTTTTTTCTTTGAAAGGGAAGTTGAACCATACTTGTATCTTTCGTGATTTTTATTAAGATTTTATGTGACAATACTTGACGATGAGTAATTTTTCTCTAATTGCTGTTCACAATTTACATTTATGTTCGAAATAATTCCTAGTGCAATAATTTAATTTAATAAGAATTGATATCTTTGGTACTCCAATGACAAACTCTCATCAGAAAAAAGCCAGCATCATTGGCACTATTGGTCCAACATCAATAGATAAAGGAGTATTAGAAGATCTTTTCCATCATGGTTTAGATATTACAAGAATCAATCTTTCTCATGGTGATCAAGCTACTGCCAAAAAATGGTTTGAAACTATTAGGTCAGTTGATGATACTGTTCCAATAATGTTTGATTTGTCTGGCCCCAAGATGAGAATCGGAGAAATTAAATCAAAGTTAGTTCATTTAGTAACTGGGAACACTTTTGTCTTATCAAAAGAAAAAGTTAGTGGCACAGTAGAAAAAGTGGGTACAACATACCCAGAATTAATAGATTTGGCATCTGTTGGTAACACAATCTACCTTAATGATGGATTAATCGAATTAAAGGTTAAAGAAAAAAGAGATGAGGAGCTAGTATGCAAAATCGTCAGAGGTGGTCCATTAAGTTCAAGAAAGGGGATTAATGCTCCTGAGGTACCCATAAAACTTTATGCGCCAACTGATAAGGATATTAAGGACATTGAATTCACTAAAGAATTAGAACCTGATTTTTATTCTGTTTCATTCGTCAGAAGGATTGAAGACCTGTTGAAGGTCAGAGGCATGCTATCAGATATGTCGTATCAGCCACCCTTAATAAGTAAAATCGAACACTCAGATGGTGTAAGAAACTTTGATGAGATTCTAAAAGTTACTGATGTGGTGATGGTTGCACGAGGTGATCTTGGTGTTGAACTCGACCCTGCTGATATCCCGCTATTACAAAAGAAGCTGATTAAAAAATGTAACCAGGTTGGTAAACCAGTGATTGTCGCAACACAGATGCTCGAAACTATGGTCAGTTCTCCTCGCCCAACCAGGGCAGAAGCCTCAGATGTGGCCAATGCGATCTTAGATGGTGCGGATACTGTCATGCTGAGTGCTGAAACTGCCACAGGAATGTATCCTGTTAAAGCGGTAGATGTCATGAGTAGGATCATCAAAAAAGTCCAGGGAAACGTAAATGCTTTGCAGGTTAAATTTGATCCCACACTGTCTCCAAAATGGGATGCTGTTGCAAACGCTGCAGTCATCTTAGCGAATTCATTGAATGCGAAAGCAATCATTGCAAACACCAGATCTGGGGATACAGCCAGGGCAATCTCCAAATACAGGCCAACTCAACCAATAATTTCGATAACCCCTGAACTCCATACTTTCAGGAAGCTAGCAATATACTGGGGAGTTGTTCCAGAACTTTTGGAACAGAATTACTCAGATACAGATGATATGATAGCTGCTTCGATCAATCTGGCATTTAAAAAGGGGTATATTCAGAAAGATGACATTGTAGTGTCAGTAGCTGGTTCTTTATTGGGTCTCCCCTATACTACCAACCTTGTTCAATACCACCTGGTTAGTGACATCTTAAATGCTAGAACCTAATGTTTTACGTTTTTACAAAAAATTATTAATTCGATTAACTTCAGCATTTGCATTATGATTTTTTGAAATTGAAATTCAAATACTATAAATAGCTTAATACATAAACTTTCTATGATATGCTAGGTGATGTACACCCGTGAGTTTTGATGATAAAGAATTATTTGGAGAATTAGCCAACAAGATCGGTGCTGAGGATTTGACAGATCCAGGATTGTTATTAGAACGGGGAGATAAAGAAAAAGCAAATTCAAACAATGCAACAGCACAATCATTTTTTGAAAAAGCATTAGCTGCATCTACAGCCAAAGCTGCAAGGTTGGAAGAGAGTAGCCAGTATCGATCAGCAGCAGAAATGAACTTTATCGGTGCAGAGGCAAACCTAAGACTTGGGAAGACTGAAGAAGCAATGGGGTTATATAACAAGGTCGGAGAACAATTACTAATTGCGGGAAAAAATTACATCGATATGTATAATGAGTACTTTGACGGAGTCCTCTGTGTAACCTTAGGAAGCTTAGTAAACATATTACAAGGTAAAATTGATGAGGCAAAGAGTGTTTATTTAGAATACATAAAGAAACTAGATGAAGCGGGAGAATCAGGAAAACTTCAGCAAGGTGGAGAAACTCTTAAACAGACTATTTGGTCGGTCGGGTATATCCTCAAAGCATTGCAAGATACAGATCATGAGGCTCTTCAAAATGCACAACAACTTATCTCAACCAATATCAAGCCGAATTTAATCAAAGCAAAACTATCTAAAATAGCACCGTTACTCGATCAAGTGGTCTCATACACGTTAAATTACTTTCAATCTCAAATCAAGCTACCAAAGATTACTCATAGCCTGACTCTCCCTAATGAGATGCTTCTAAATCAGATATTTGATATTAAGATGACGATTGGAAATACTGGAGAAGGGGACGCTTCAAATCTACATGTGACATTTAATTTGCCAGAAGACTTTGAAATATTGGGTGGTAAAAAAGAGATTTCAATATCTCAAGTCCCTAAAAATACGCAGGAAGAGATTAATCTAAAACTGAGAATATTATCTTCAGATAGTGAAGACAAGGTGATTCCCTTCAATGGGAAAATTACTTATCAAGATATGCTCCAGAATGATTTGGTTTCATTTATTGGTCCTTTAGATCTAGAGATAAGAGCAAACAGCCAAAAGGATGAATTACAAAAGAAATTTACCGAAATTAAAGGAGCAATTGAATCTTTATTTCTAGAGGTAAAAGACCAGAAATATCCAAATTCGTTTATTCAAAATCTAACCAATAAAATGAACAAAATATTTGAAACCACTGAGAGTGAATTAAGAGTTGAACATTTTGAAACTGTTAAAGCAAATCTAAGTCAACTTACAAATGAAAAGGAATGGCTACAAGAACTTTTCAGAGGAAACTCAGGTAAGATGATTCAAGAAGAACTAAAATCTAGCAAGGAAAAATATGCCAATGAACGTGTTTCATCACGTGAATCTGAGCTACAATCTCAGTTTGACAAGACAAAGGAAGAGCTTATTTACACTAAAGAAAAAGAAAAGGATGCAGCTTTACTAAGTCTTAGAAATGAAATTGAGGAAAAAAACAAAAAATTGGTTGAAGGTAAAGAAAAAGAATTTGAAGAGAGATTGAAGGCAGAAGAGAAAAAATATGAGATTAAATTAAAACAGGTTGTAAATGAAACGAAGGAACGTCAGGCTCTAGAACACCAACAAAAAATTGAGGTTATTAACAATAAAAACGAAGTTGGTATCCGTCAGATTCAAGAAGAATATCAAAATGATCTTAAGACAAAAGTTGAGGAAATTAAGAAGCAAGAGGATATAAAGTTAGAAGAAGAGCTCCGTAAACTTAAATCAGAACACTATGAAGAGTTACGTAAATTAGAAGCGAGCCTACAAGAAGAAAAGGAGTCTGAAATTCAAAACATGAAAGCACAACATGCAAATGAAATCGATGCTTTGAAAAATCAATATTCAAGTCAACATTCGTCAGATTTACAAGAAAAAATCAGCTTTGCCAAGGATGAGACAAAAGCTGAACTCACCAGACAATTCCAATTAAAGGAAGAAGAATACAAAAAGGAAATTGAAGGGTTAAAACACAGAATAGCCCAGTTGGAGAGTAATTTTTAATAATTTTAATAGATATTAAGAGATAGGAGTATAATACTCGATTTACAGTATAACATTTGTTGCAACTAAAATACCTAATAATATCAATACAATAGCTAAAGTTAATGCCACTCCTGTAAAATTAACATTTCTTGCAAATTCAATGAGGATCTTTAGGGTTAATATTCCAATAATGAATGCACTAACAATCCCTACAAATATGCCTAGAAAATCTATTGAAACAGAGGAGGTTGACCGGATGTATAAATCTAAGACATCAAGAACGGCTGCACCTAAGACAGCAGGAACAGACATAAGAAATGATCCACGAAACGCATCCTCTGAATCAACTTTGAACAGCAATAAGGCAGATACTGTGCTCCCTGATCGGCTCACACCAGGTATAATGGTTACTCCTTGAACCAGACCAACCAGAAACTGTTGCTTCAGAGACAAATCTTGAAGTCTAATTGTTTCTACATCAGACTTGTTGTTTGCATACCATAATAACCCAGCAGTAATCAACAATGCACCACCGATTATAAAGTATCCAAGAACAGACATCAGTTTTGCGTCTAGGTATTTTAAGAGGAAATTAATTGGGAGGCCCAAAACTCCGGTTGCAATTGTGGTAATAATTAAAAAATTACGTTCAAAAACATATTCCTTCCAATTGAAAAGAATGTTCTTCCAATCTCTCCAGTAAACCACTAACACTGCACCTAATGTTCCAATATGAAGCCACAAAGCAATTCTGATTGCAAGATCAAAATTATTCCCAGAGAGCAACCCAAGAGTGGTGAGGACCCCTTCACTTGAGACAGGCAACCATTCGGCAGTGCCTTGGATAAGACCTAGAAACAGATAATATAAATAATCGGTCATATTTGTGCTGAACTCATAACATATTTACATGTTTAGAAATTATCGGATGATTCTACTAATTACAAACTTGATATTACACAAAAAGTCTATTTCTGCCTCATTTAAATAGAAAAACAACGATGGCTGATTGTCTACAGTTCGTTTTTGAGACTAAAAATGTAATGATTTTTTTGATGTTTTGAGTCGGAAAGATAGTCGATTATTTGATATCCTCTCTTGAACAATTGAATTGCTGTTTCCCTAAAATACCTCCGCCAATAAATTGCCTGTTCTAAGTCTGCTACTCTAATATCTTGGTAATTTGCTGGAACTTCAACAGCCAAATAACTTTGTTGGGTCGAATTTAAACCCTCTTTTTTTTCGTTCCTCCTAAAGTCAATGATCTGATTTAAGTAAACAAGGTTTTCATATTCTCTTTCTGAAAATCCCTGCATACAGTTTTTTACAACCTCTGAATCAACAATCCATGAGACATACAATCGATCTGAAGAAACTCCCTCATATATTCCTATTCCTTTGGGTTTTCCATAATAGTTAACTCTATAATCTGCACAAACACAACCTAACTTGTGAAAATTCAAATATGCATTTTGGGGGAGAAGGGGGTCAAAAGTCCAATGAATCGTCCTAACTCTTGGATTTGTGGAATTCAAAACCAAATTATAGTGGGCTTTTTTCAATAGGAAGCCAATATTTTGATTTTGGTAATTTGGGTCAATCGCCATCATATGACTGTAATGCTTATCTGGGAACATGGGAAACCCATAAATATAACCAACAATTTTTTCTGGATCTTCTCTTGGTCTCGCTGTTAATACGATCCCGAAATCAGAGACAGCTTTGATTTCAAAGGATGGTACAATTTCTAAGTCAGATAAATCCCAAGCTTTTCTCATAATTTCCATTATTTGATGAACTTCATCCATTGTAGAGATACGTTTAATCAGATAGGAATCAGATACCACATTTTCCAAATGGTCTTCGAATTTAATTCTTTTTTACAAAGGTCAGGTCATTATCATAATTTGCCAATTTAAAATTTCCAAAGCGTGGGTGAGTTTGCAAAATTCTCAAGTGTCCATGCAAAAACCTTCTCTGGAACCAATGCCCAAAATTCTGATCCATGCTCCATCTTGTATTTTTTATGGTATTCTTGATTAATCAATATTGAAATTTCAGAATTGGCTAACCTTGCAACTCCTTCAATAATGATAACATTATCTCCACTTTCAGAATGAATGGTCACAAGAGGGTTGTTTTTTACATTTTTCTTCCACTGTATTTCCCCTCCAGAAAAGAATATGTAATTTTCAAACCAAATACCCCAGATAGGTCTAACATGCGGTTTGTTGTTCACTCCGACAGTTCCAATCCAGTAATTTCTGGAGCTTGACATGATTTTTGAAACAAATTCCCAGGATAATAAGCCATTCTCCCCTTCATCTATACCATAACTTGGAAGTCTTGGTCTAATTGGTTTTGGAATTTTTAATGGTAATTTTAGGTCGTACATCAATGAGCTACAGATCGATAATATAATAGGATTTTGGTTCACAGATAAAATGAGTGTCACAAAGTCTCAGGAATCGCTGTTACAAATCTAACAATTTATACAAGCAAAATAAATTGATAATCATGGTCTGGAACAAGACTCTTGAAGACCTTGAAGAATTCCCACCTATTGCTCAGCTAGACTCCACAGATGTAATTCTATGGAACTATAAAGCTGCATCTATTCTATATACACAGGGATTTTTTGGAAAACCATTAGGTGAGCGAAAAATAAAACCAGAGTTCATTGAGAGACCATTTGTGCTATCTTATTTTGACACACTCTATCTCTTGGAACATAATATTATAAGAATATCCAAACAGGGTCAACAAGTGGGAATCGAAGAGTTCAAAGAGTTCGCAATCCAAAATTATGAAGATTTTATCAATAAATATTTCTTCTACAAGTTTTTGAGGAAAATGAATTTTGTTGTTCGACCAGGAATGAAGTTCGGTTCAGATTTTATTGTTTATTCAAAAGGCCCAGGACTAGAACATTCTCAATGGGTTTTTCATGCGGAAAATCAAAATTTAAGACTTAGAGCCATAAGAATAGTTAGAGCTGGAAGATTGGCACAATCAGTCAAGAAGAAATATATGGTCGCAATTCGAGATGAGCAGACTGATCAACCAAAATTTTTTATGTTTGAAAGAGTGAAAATTTGAGGGAAGTTCATGGACATTTTGACGCTTTCTGTTCTGGTTTTATTGCTCTTCCTGATTATAGGCTTTAGCTCTTTCTGGTACATTATTAAACAGATTTATCTCCCACCTTATCCACCACATCTTCGTGGAAAGATCCCCTCAATCCCAGATTTTGATGGATATATCGCACCAACCAAAAGTTGGGAGAAACGATTAAGAGTAAGAGTATGGGAGGTAGAGGGGAAAAAGATCATATTGTTTTTTCACGGGTGGGATTCTTCATCAGGATTTTTTAGCCAGTACGTGATGCAATTCAAAGAGAAAGGATGGACTGTGGTCACAGTAGACCTTAGATCAATGGGCGAAAGTGAAAGACAAGCTCTGGTTTCACAAATTGATTTTGCTGAAGATATTCAACAGGCTTTATCTTGGGTTCTTGAAAAATACCCATCAAAGTCAGACATAACAATTTATGGACACAGTATTGGAGGGGTTTCCTTGATTTTAGGGTTGGGATGGAAAATTATTGATCAGTCTAAACTGAATCAGATTGTGACTGAAGGAATATATGCAGATAGTAATTATCTTTTAAATCGAATGGTAAACAAATTTCCGTTTAAATCTCAAATTAAACCGATTTTTTTGAAATTTCTAATGATAAGGTTAAAACAAGTTTACAAGAACAATCCACATAAATGGGTCCTTAACAGTACCACAAATCTGGATCCATTCCGACAATTAAACAAAATTGATGTACCACTGTTAATGATCCATACTGAGAATGATGAAATCGTTAACTATTCTGAAACTGAACTGTTCAAACTTCACAAGAAAGCAAATGTGAGATTCTTAAGTTTCAGGACTGGTGGTCACTTTCGCCTATCTTATGAAAATGAGTTCTTTGTAAAACTCTTTAACGAGATTGAATAATTTCTGATGTAAGCGTAGCTTTTGCTCCAAACTTTCGTTCACTTCCACTTAAAAGACGTTTAATGTTTTCTCTATGAGTATAATAAAGCAATCCAATATAGAAATAGATTAAAAAGAAATACATATCCATACCAGATGACCCTGTATTTAATAGAATAGCATCTTGTCTCATGAAAAATATTGGATAAAGTGCAACAACACCTATTAAGTTCCCTAAACTTGTGAAACGGGTGGATCCAACTACCAAGAGCCATATGACTAACAGAAACATGAAGGATACTGGGTCAATTCCAAGAATTACACCCGCTGTGGTCGCACCACCCTTTCCTCCTTTAAATTTTAAAAATATTGAAAAACAATGACCTATGACCACTAAACCTGATGAAATTACAACAATTACAGTAGGGTCTGCAAAAATCCCTGTGGAGGGAAAGGCATTAGTGTACCAATATGCAACCCTAACGACGAAGGTGCCCTTTAATACATCTACAATACCAGCAAATAGACCTACTTTAACTCCCATAGTCCTTGCAGCATTAGCACCACCCACATTCCCAGAACCTACCTTTGTAATATCAAAACCATAGCCATATCGAGCAATAACATATGAAGTTGGAAATGACCCGACAATGTAGGATAGTACAATGATTATAATTTCATACACATACATACCCACTCTTGTAAACCTAAATAGGTTTCGTGGATAATTCTATCAAATATGAAAATTCTATTGAAATATTCTTCAGATTGATTGATTCTTGAGAAGTCAACTTAATTCCTGAAGTAGAACCTTATGAATAGAATTAAAGAGTAAAATTACAAAAATTTACATGCTTTGTCCTAATATTCATAACATAAGTAACAATTTAAACGCATGAACAAAGAGATCATTTCATCTGATAAAGCTCCTGCAGCAATAGGACCTTACTCACAAGCTATTAAACTTGACAACCTACTTTTTTCTAGTGGGCAGGTTGCTTTTATACCTGGTACAAAACAATTAGTCCAAGATACAATAGCTGAAGAAACTCGTCAGGTATTAACCAACTTGCAAAATCTGGTTGAAGAGGCGGGGTCCTCATTACGTCATGCTCTGAAAATTACCATTTTTATGACTGATATGAACAATTATTCAATAATAAACAAAGTTTATGCAGAATTTTTTGGAGAGTCGAAACCTGCAAGAAGTGCGGTTAGTGTTTCAAAATTGCCTGCAGGTGCAAATATTGAAATAGAGGGTATTTTTTACATCCCAAAATAAAAATATTAATCGAAGATGTAGTTAGATAACTGATTTACAACAATGATCTGATCAAATTAATCTCTCCTTTCTTACAGATATTGAGTGTTCTTTATATGGTTTAGATGTTTGTACTCACTATCTGAGAATTTACTTTTTTCAATCTTCTGCATAAAAGAAACAGGATTTCAGGTTATTGCTTAAAATTGAACTCTCTTCAACTCCTGGCAATTCACTCTCTGCAAGAGAATCGATAATCGGATTGGATTTTATTGCAAAATCTCTCAGACCAACCCTGTGTCGGATATCGAAATCATTTGCAATAAGAACATATATATTTTTTCTAATTCGGTATATAGAAATTACACCACCTTCATAATTGATGGTCTTTATCTCAGCTGATTCCTGAAGAGTCTCCTTCAGGAAATCTGAAAGAGCGACAACGAATCCACCAAGTAAAGTGGCTTCTGTATCAGTGTCTGTGTCTGAGTAATGATAGATTGGCAATGATTCCCTAATAACAATAAGATGGTTTATTCTCAGTAATTTTGAATCATCAAATTTTAACAAATCTAAACTTATGGTGAGAAGATCTTCCAAATCAATCTTAAACAGGCGTCCTATGGTTTCATAAATTTCTGATTTTATTGAATCGAGATCACTAACCTTAGTGTCAGAATCTACTGGGAATGATTGAATTGCAAAAAGTAGTGTACTTTGAATTTTACTCAGCTCCAGCCATTTTAGAAGTGAGTTTACTGCAAGATCATATTTTAAAGCCTTCTTTAAATCATTCTTTATAATATAAAGGTAAGAAAGTATAGAATTAAATAACAACGATAAATATTTCTGTCCTTGTAAGTTTGCAATTGAATCTAAATCCTCAATGTAGGTGATAGTAGTATCTAGCGCAGTGTAATCTGTTGTGTTTATAAAAATATGAAATGAGATTTCACCCATGGTAACATAACCTTTCATTATTTGAACAAAATTGTTAACAAAATCAAGCTGCTTTTGTTTATCTCCCTCAATCGAAGCCATTAGTTCAATCATGCTGTTGGACTTGGAATTCTGCTTTTCCAGGCGTCTTGAATAGTTTCTTAGCATCACCTGCTCTAGATACACATTTTCAAATTTTGACCACAAAAGATCCAAATCTAGCGATATTTTTGATAAATCATCCTTTTCCCTCCAGATCTTCTCTGGTGATCTCAAGTTGATGATGTCAATAAGATTTTTTGTGGTGATACCATTAGACACCCTGTAAACAACAAAGGCTTCTGTAAATTTAAGATACAATGATTTAATTGACTCCAATTCGAATTTCGGATTTATTAAGTCCAGAATGATTAACCAAATACTATCACTCTTAAGGGTTTGTTCTTCTGAAATATCCTCAAAATTTAGAATATCAATTGTGTGCTCAAGTTGATTTAATTTCTCAAAAAATTGTTCGTCTCCTAAATATAATGACTTTACTAGTTTTCGATTCAGTAACTTAGGCACACTAATAGTTAAATTCTGTTATTAATAAGTTATTTGGAACTTATTTGTTGAAATTAGGTAACCTTATTCTATACCAAATGGGTTGGACTAAAAGATACCTTCATTTAACACCATTCATTTGTATTTTGTGGATAAATCTTCAATTCTCCTCCAAGCGTTTTACTGGAATACGGAAAATTATTGGTTTAAATTATTATCATCAAAGTGCAAAAATGGTGAATTTTCAGATTTTACACATTTATGGTTACCTCCTGTCTCAAAGGGTGCGTCTGGAGTCAGTTCGATGGGTTATGATCCTTATGATTATTATGACCTTGGAGAATTTGAACAGAAAGGAACAAGACCGACAAGATTTGGCGCTCGAGAGGACTTGGATGAATTAATAAAATCCTGCAAGCTTGCTAATTTAAAGTTGATTGCTGACATCATACCAAACCATAATAGTGGAGGTGCTTCAGAGTGGAATCCAAATGTTGGAAGATACACCCACACAGATTTTTCAGAGATAAAAAGTGGCAGATTTAAAAGAAACTATGAATCCTTTCATCCTTGTTCTTCAAGGATTAGTGATCGAGGTTTCTTTAGTGACTTTGCTGATCTAGCATTCTCTTCGAACCCTGTGAAGGATGAGATTATAAACTGGGGGCTTTGGATGAGTGAGCAAGGGTTTTCAGAATGGAGATTTGACTTTGTCAAAGGGTTAGAGCCAGAAGTGATCAAACTATGGAGGGAAAGGGTTCCTGGGGAAATAATTGCAGAATACTGGGATGGTGATGTTAATGAGTTGGTAGATTGGCTTGAAGAGGTTAATTTCTCATGTCTTGCATTTGATTTCCCACTTTATTACAAATTTGAAAAACTCTCAAACAACCCGAGTAATTTTTCAATGTTTGACCTTCTATATTCTGGATTGTCTGGACAGGTTCCACAAAACTCGGTAACCTTTGTTGCAAACCACGACATTGATAATGTTTCTGACAAATTCAAACCGTTTGCTTATGCATACATACTAACACTTGATGTCATTCCATCTGTGTTTTGGAAGGATTTTGAAAAACCTTCATTAAACAATTTTATTCTATCCTTCTTGAGAATTCGAAAAGAATTTCGACATTTTGCTTATTCTGTTCCATATTGTGATGAGAGACTCATGGTGATGGAAAGATCCAATCAATCTGAGGCATTCATCGTCTGTCTCAACCTAGCTCCTGAGCAGACCAGAGTACATCTTAATTTTCCGTTTAACGTTAGCAAGGTAAGCCAGATACTTTCTGATGGAAATCACCAAATTTTGAATCAAAATTCAGTAGAATTTGAAGTTAGTCAATTAGTTTCGGTCTTCAAAGTTTGTTGAATTTTTTGCTTTTCCTTCAACCATACCATATTATCAGTCTTTCATTTAGAAGCCAAGCTTCAAATAATTTCAATCATAATTTATCCTGTGCAACAAATCGATGTTCCAACTATTTTTGATATTTACATCCTTAAAACCTCAGGAATTCCTTTGATGACTGGGTGTACCATGACAGATTTCTGCAAAGCCAGAATGAAGCATCATGAATTGCAATCTGGATTTTTTGGTGCCCTTTTCTCTTTCTCTCAGGAGCTTTTCGCAGATGAACACATTCAGTCAATTATCTTCGAAAACTTTCAGATTAATTTTCTTATTGATCCGTTCACAGAAATTATGTTTATTGTAGTTCATCCAATCACAGCCCATGTAGAAACAATTCAGCGAAAATTACTGGAGGTTAAAAATGCTTTTCTGAAGAGGTTTCCTGACATTCATCAACAAAAGGTAGTTAATCAGGTTATTTTTGATCAGTTTCTTCCCATCTTGAAATCCATTAACATTAGTAAGTCTCCTCTCTACTGTGTTGTCACCTAGTCAAAAAAATCGATCAGTGTAAGCTGTTCTTCAGATTTGTCAAGCTTTTGAGAGATTACACTGTTTCTCTCTTTGTATGGGTGGGCAAGCAGTCTGTCTGAAAATTCTCCAGATTCTGAGGTATGAAGCTGTAAATGAACCTTTGCCCCGTATGCCAATGATTTTGGAATGTCAACTGGTCTTGCCTCTGGTGTAACTCGTTCTCTTGACTGAATTTTACGATTGAGATTATCTGTAAGAATAACAGTGGCATTATTTAAAGCCAGTTTTTTTAGTGTCCCGACAACACTCGAGAGGAGCATATAGTTATTCTGATCGAGCTCAGAGTTTATTGCTGGTTCCAAAAACAGTTCTGACACAGATGTGACGACCACCAAATTTTCTTTCTCTGAAGAAAGCTGAGAAGTTAGATTGTTTACTATTTCTTGTGTTTGAAACATCTGAAATGGCCGGGCGATTTTTATTTGTTCAAGAACTTCAATGGTTGAGATACTGCTGTTATATGCAATTTCATCCAGATTATGTGGGTTGAAACAATTTGCATTATCAACAAGGAGGACAAAATACCCGCTAATTATCGCATCAACCATGACCTTGTGAAGAGTGGTGTGCAGTTCCCTTAAGGTATTACTCTCCACAAGATGCAGTGTGGCAGGCTCCCATTTATCAAGCAGGACACCCAATCGAGGGTACCTCCAAACTGGAAGCGACAAGCGGATGGATGGTTGCAAGAAAGATTCTGCTGATAGTAGGGAAGCATGCACATTATGATTTTTATTCAAGGTATTTAAACAACTGAACCTCAATTATTTTGGAGGATTATAGAAATATACCCACAGAAAAGGTGAAAATTAAAAACCATTTCATAACTATAGTTTAGGAATAAAAAGATATGAAATATATAGTAGAGACAGAAAACCTGATGAAACACTATGAGAAAGGAAAGATCAAAGCTGTTAATGGGTTGAATCTGAAGATCAAAGAGGGAGAGATCTATGCCTTTATTGGGGCAAATGGAAGTGGTAAAAGCACAACCATAAATATGATCACTGGAGTGTTAAAACCAACATCAGGACACATTAAGGTAATGGGATATGACATGGTCAAGAACCGTCATAAACTTTCACAGTACATTGGGGTGGCACCTCAAGATTACAGTGTATACACCGATCTAAGTGTTGAGGAAAATGTGATGTTTTTCAGCAGAATGTATGGTGTAAAAGGAAAAATAGCGAGAGAAAGAATGAAGAGCATTTTAACCATCTTAAGACTGGAAGAACGACGTAAAGAGAGGGTGAAAAACCTTTCAGGGGGGATGAAACGAAGAGTTTCTATTGCCTGTGCATTAATTCATAACCCAAAAATCCTATTGTTTGATGAAGCAACTGTTGGGGTGGACCCAGTATTACGACGTGATTTCTGGGAGTATTTCAGATCCCTTAAAGAAAATGGACAAACTCTAATTATTACAAGTCATGTGATGGATGAGGCAGAAAGAGCGGATCGGATTGGACTTATCAGGGCTGGTGTATTGATTGAGGAAGGTACTCCCGCAGCGTTAAAAAACAAATACAATGCGCAAACAATAGAAGATGTGTTTTTGACATTATCAGGAGATGAAGCAGTAGATGAGTGAAAAATTGAAGAGTCCAGGGATGTTCTCTGTCAGACGGACATTTTATGTATCAACAAGAGTGTTAAGACAGTTTGTAAGAGACAGAAGAACCTTTGGAATGATGATTATGATGCCTATTCTTATAATGTTAATATTTGGATTTGCTCTCAGTGGTGAGGTCACCAATGTTCCAATCATCGTACAAAATAGCGATCAGGGAGCAACTGTGTTTGGAAACTCAGTTAACTTTGGTTCAAAACTAACTGACAGCCTAGGAAAAGATTCAAGGGTCTCAGTGACATTGGGAGATTATCAAGCAGGAATAACTGAAATTGATAATGCAAAAGGATATTTCGCTTCAATATTGATACCTAAAAACTTCACGAATGAGATCCTTGCCAAATTAAATAAACAACCTGTAAACATCACTATAAATCTGTATATTGACAAAACTAAGCCTGCGATAAGGGCATCAATTCTTGGAGCAATAGGAGATGCAATCAAATCTCTTTCAGGGCAGTCATTTATCAATGTAGATGAAATTGGTGCATTTGGAGGGGCTAGTTACTCTGGGCTTGATGTCGCCGTACCATCGGTTATGGGACTTGTATTGACATTTTTGGTGTTACTGGTTTCTCTTCTAACTGCTATACGTGAGGACTTAGGAGGAACGAAGTTTAGGTTATTAAGTACCCCTTTAACTGCAAGAGAGAAGGTAATTGGGTATGTTGCAGCCCTCACACTCTTTGCACTTGTTGAGGCAATGTTGGTTCTTGTGTTTGGGGTATATCTGTTTGGAGCAACAGTGAAGGGGAATATTTGGCTGTTGGTGTTTTCAGCATTTATTTATGGGATGGTAAATGTGTTCCTGGCAATATTTCTTTCTAACTTTGTAGAAAATGAATTACAAGCTGTCCAAATGGGACCATTAATTGCATTTCCAAGTATGGCGTTAAGTGGTATGCTGGTTCCAGTTGAGAGTATGCCCCCAGTGGCTCAATTCTTCTCTCAATTTATTCCAATGACTTATGCCATTAATATCTTTGAGGGGATTATGTTGAAAGGATTTTCATTTGACAAATTGGTTCCACAATTTCAAGCTCTTGGGATATTTGCACTTATCTTCCTTCTGTTCTCATTTTTATCAAGTAGAGACACAATGAAATAGATACTAAAGAGAGAACACTTCTCAGATTTGATTTATGATTTCGTCATTAAAATATTGCAAATCTCTGTTTACATTAGTTTTATGTAGGACTGGAGCAATAACCATCATCTTTATGTGATTATCCTCTAAAAGTCTTAGTTTCTCAATAATTTCTTCATTGGTTCCAATCAGATATCCCTCTCTAATTTCACTTCTTGAAAGTTTCATCCTCTTAGAGAGCTGATTTAGATGATCATTTATTTCAACTTCATTTCTACCTAAATAAACTCCAGCAAATCCTGACATTGTATAATCTTCCAAACTTTTTCCAATTAAATTTGCTTCTTTTTCGAATTTCCTTATTAAACTTAACATTGTTGGGATATGCCTCTCGGAAAGATTCATGCCATCTGCATGTAGAGCGCTAATTCTCATCATACGAGCTCCCTGCCCTCCAACGATTATCTTCATTGGTTTTTGTATTGGTTGAGGTAAATTGATTGCCCCTTTGAGTGTCCAAAATTTTCCATTAAAATCTGTGGATTCCTGAGAAAGCATCATTCTTAATATTTGTAGAGATTCTTCTAATCTGTCTACTCGCTCTTTTGCAGAAGGCATTCCTGATCCATTTTCCATCAAATCATATCCTTCATATTCTTGAGAATTCCATCCGGCACCTATTAAAAGATCATACCTTCCACCAATCATACTATCCAAAGTGCTGACAGACTTAGCAAGAAAAGCAGGGTTTCTTAAGCTGTTAAAGAGAACTATATGTCCAATTCGAATTTTAGATGTTAACAACCCTATACCTGTCATAACTGTCCATGCTTCAAGATACGATTCAAACCCTTCATCCGCAAATCCTATAACATGATCATTAATGAATACACCATAATAGCCAAGCTCTTCAGCCAACTTTGATTGATCAATCATTTCACTAAATGTGGGTTTTCTTATGTATGCTCCAAAATCCATTTGTTTTAATTTTGTGAGACTTTAGATACTTTATGATTACGGAGACATTAACAAATATAGTTTATACGTCAATTTCAATCAGCAAATACTTTATCTTGCAATATCTGTTCAGCCATTGAAAGTGCTTGTTCAAGGTCATCAATAATGTCCTCAATATTCTCTATCCCTACAGATAGTCTGATGTAAGTGTCGGTAATATGAGCTTTTAATCTATCTTCTGGATCTACTATAGCATGTGTTGTCGATGCAGGATGAGTAATGAGGCTTTCAACTCCACCAAGAGAGACAGCCCTTGTGATCAATTTTAATGAATCTACGAATTTTGTTGCAACTTCGAATCCTCCCTTAATTTCGAAACCAATCATTGCACCGTAACCTTGTGCTTGTTTGCTTGCTAATTGATGTTGAGGGTGGGAAGGTAAACCAGGATAATACACCTTTTCAATCATACCGTGCTTATTCAGAAAGTTCGCAACCTGTCTTCCATTTTCTTCATGTACCTTCATGCGAAGTTCTAATGTTTTCAGTCCTCGAGAAATAAGAAAAGCTTCAAATGGGCTTGACATCCCACCGTTATGAACAGCTTTCATTCTACACTCTGCAATGCCTTCTGTCTTACCACAGATTACTCCAGCTATAAGGTCTGATTGCCCGTTAAGATATTTTGTTGCTGAATGAACCACAAAATCGACCCCTAAATTTAATGGTTTCAGAAGACTAGGGGACATGAATGTAGAATCAACAGCTGTGATTATGTGATGCCCATCATATGAATTGGCAATATCAACAACAGCTTTAATGTCGATGACTTTTAAAGTCGGATTTGAGGGGATTTCAAAGTAAAGCATCCTTGTGTTTTCTTGAATACTTTCTTTAATTTGACTGTGATCGGTAAAATCTACAAGCGTAACCTCTATTCCATATTTTTCAAGTTCATGGGTTAACAAACTCAATGTTCCCCCATACAAGGTGTTATCCGCTAATATATGGTCTCCAGATTTTAAAATTGTATAAAACAATGTGGAGATGGCAGCCATTCCACTGGCAAGAAGAAGAGCAGCTTCTGCATTTTCTAAGGCCGCTATCCTATACTCAGTGTCTCTGATCGTGGGGTTTGCAAGTCTACCATAGGTGTAACCATTGGGGTCTTCTCCAGCAAATATCTTTCGGCCATGCTCAACACTTGTAAATGCAAAAGTTGAGGAAGCGTAAATTGGAGGATTCACTGAATGTGGGTACATATCTGTCCAATCCAAGCCCCCATGTATTGCTTTGGTTCTTTCTCCAAAGGCTTTTTGTTTGTTATCCATTTAATTCAACCTCAGTTTGATAGTAAATTAACAATTTGTCAAACTTACAATCAACTTACAAATATTATATATCTTCGTATGTTAATAATATGGTTGTTTAATAGGATTCACAATGTAAAATTCATAATTTGAGTATATTAAGTATATTGAATATTGGTTACATAATGTAAATAATTCATCAGAATAACTATTCAATTTGAATACATTTTTTTGTATCCAATTTTTGAAAACTTATGAATTCTAAAAATCGATTTTATGTAGAAGATCACTCAACTTGGTTAATTGATCATCTTCTTGAAGAAAATTCGATTGATCAAATTGATACCAAGATTCTAAAAGAATTATTTCAAGACAGTCGAACGTCTATTCAAGAATTAGCAAACAAATGTAAAATATCTCGTCCAACCGTGTATGAAAGAATCAAAAAATTAAAACAAAGAGGCCTCATTCGAAAATTTCAAATTGAATTTGACTTTGAAGCAGCGGGAATGCAGTTAAACGCGTTTATTTTAGTTAGCTATAATGCGAATAAAGCTCCAGATAGTATTAAACAGGCACAAGTTGCAAAATTGCTGTCAAGATTAAAATTTGTAGAACGTGTTTTTATTATAACTGGAGAATACGATTTCATGGTAGAGGTCAGAATCACAGATATGAATACCCTTAGTGATTTGATTATTGAAGGAATGAGGGAGATTCCAGGGGTTGGCAATACAATCACTATGATATCGTTTGATGAATATCGAGGGGGGTTAAAACAGTAATTGATTGTTAAAGTAAGGCTCAATGATTCGTTAAACTTTAATTTATCCAGTATTCTATTCAAAATATGAAATATGTTTTCTTTAAATCAATTGCATTTTTATCATCATTAATCACACTGGTGCTAATAGTGGGAAGCTCATCCACAATTTTCTTCATTTTATTTGTTCCATTTATTTTTGTGGGTGAGATTTTTCCAAGAAGCAAGATAGAGTTAAAAAATAAGAATTTTAACCTCTCATTTTTTTTAGTCCAAGGAAATCTTGTGACTCAATCTTTAATTTTAATTGCAACTGTCTTTATTCTCATTAAACTCTACCTCAATACTATTAATACTAATTTTTTGTTGTTCAATGCATTGGTCAGTCTACTTATCATACCGACATTAATGAAATCATATTCAGAATTTAAGCAATACGTAAACATCAAGAGAGCTGGTCTATTTTCTTCTTATTCGAGTTGAGTTATTCCTCATAATATTTTTTATAAAGTGCATCAATTATATTGATAGGGTACCAATTATACCTAGACTTTAACATTGGGATATCAAAAGAGTGTTTGATTACTTGAGGAACTATAAACATTTCTTTGACTCGAAATTGTTTAGTTTTATCTTTGTCAAAATGGTTTTCACTATTAATAATGGTGTAATCATCATCATCATCATCAGTTTCATTTTCAAGAATTTGTCTACCAATAATGTGAAAATTCTTTTGGAGTGCAAAAAGGTAAGCCTCCTCAAGAACATCCTTTTCCTCATCGATGAGCTGTATATCAACTTTTTTCATCCAATTATCCAAAGTCTCTTCCTCATCAATTTTATTCAAGAGTCTTTTTGAGGCATAATAGTATCTCTTCGTAATTTTTGCTTTATCTAAAAGTTCAATCAACTGTCTAATCCTGCTAAATTTCCATTGACTTCGTTCTCTTTGTCTAAACTGAAGTACAAAATCTAGATCAATGACAATCTGTTTAATGTTCAACTCCTCTCGTTTAATTGATTTGTATTCAAGGAGGATCTTAAGGATTTTTTGAAAGTGCTTTTTATTGCTCTTTATTTTTAATTCATCTGAAATGACCTTGTATTGATTATAAGCTATATCTTCTGTAAACCCTTTTTTGTCAAGCCTTGCATGAAGTCGTGCAGAAATAAGAGCGTCTTCATCAAGCTTATCCATAGGTTTCAAAACAACAGGGAGTAGCAGAACCCAATTTGTAAGGCAAGGAACCTCAATTTCTGACTGTAGATTGTGAATAGGGGCAGATTCAATTTCGTAGATTAGTTTAATCATCTCTAGATCAACTGTTAATATCCAGATATGTTGTGATTCATCGTAGAGCAATCCCTCTTGTATAACCTCCTCGACCATTTGAAATTTATCTGAAAATGCTTTAACAATTAATTCTATTAGGCTTTTATCAGTATCTAATAGTTTGTCCAATGAAATGTTAATCTCAGGTTTAGACCACCTAAGAAATGAAACAGAAGTCAAGAAGAGTGAGTAATCTCTTACATCACTAAGTCGCTTGGTAAGTGGGCTTTTAAGCTCCATCATTATCCAATAATCAACACTTGCAACTTCCTTACCAGAAACAACTGTGTTTCCGGTTACTCCAATCGGAATAATTTTCTCTTTTAGAGTTTTCCCCTCCTCTTTTGCAAGGTGAAGTACTCTATTTGCAAGGTCAGTATCCACATTAATTTCGTCAAAGCTTTGGTGTTTTAAGTGATATTCCTCTAAATAAAGTTTAAACGGATCTTCTGTAATGATAAAATCTAGGTTTTTAACCTGATTTACTTGTTTCTTTTTCTGTTTCAAGCTTTTTTTTCCTTCTGAGGTGAGTTGATATTGCAGGAGAGAAGGTCGTTCTAGAAGCTGTGATAACGTGTTATCAACCCAAACTTCTTCCAAATCTGTTTTAATCATTTCAACATTATGTTCTGCTGTTGATTTATCGTAATCAACAAGTTGAACTAATCCTTGGTTCAGTAATTTCTCTAGTTCATCCTCAGCATCCGACAATGTAATATTGGATAATAAGGAGATTTCAAGCCTTGTGATTTTATCAAATTGATCTAAACTGGTAAGAATCAACCATTCCAGAGGTTCAAGATCAGAAATCATGTTGACTTGAAGATCAGTAAATGAGAAAAAGGCAGCTTGGGTGTTATGTTTCAGTATTATGTTCGGTATAACATTGAATCTCTCTTTTAACCAGGTTTTTAGATTATCTCCTAACATTATATTCACCTGAATTGAATTTTTTTAACGAGCTTATGTTTAGCTGTATATTTTGCAAGCTCATGAAGAATAACAGTTGATTTCTTCTTCTTAAGGGATTTATAGAACTGATGATTTCCAATTACTAAGAGGTTATGCTTTGCTCTTGATAAACTTACATTCACACGTTGTAGATTGGTTAAGAATCCTATATTTCCTTGAGGGTTACTTCTGGTTAGACTAAGTAATACAATATCCTGTTCTTGACCTTGGAATCTATCAACAATGCTGACTCTGACTTTAATTGGTTTCTTTGGAACAGAATATCTCCAGCCTCTTTCTGGGATAAGTTCATCAAGTAACCTTAATTGTTGGTTTATTGCTCTCGATTGATCCGCATAATAGGTTATGACTCCAATTGTCATTGGATTTTCTTTCGTGTATCCTAATTTTTCAACATCAAGTTTTGTAACTAATGATACAATGATCTCAGCAATAGCATCAGCTTCAGCTTGATTTCGATACCCCTTCCATTTTCCAGAACTATCATTTGGGTTTGGATAGTTTTCTGTTGAAACAAAGGTGATAGGAGATTTGAGCTTGGGAAGCCCAAGTGAACGTATGCTTGGTAATTCATATCCATGTCTCGCAGCTGTATCCGAGGTTTTCAGGTCTCCTAGATAGATAGATTGATCAAGGAAATTAGCCAGAATTTCTGGCATTCTATGTTGAACGTCAAGTTTTGCATTTCTACTTTCGTCAATATTCTTCAAAAAGTAATGGAAACAGCTGCCGAGTGCTAAGTTAACCATTTCTTCAATTGACGTGATTGTAGGTTTGTTGTAATCAAGTAACTCAATGATTTTCTTCCAATAAAATTGTGTTTCACCCTCACCCAAAGCATGAAGTTCTTCATGGAATCTGCGGAGGTATCCTATCAACAGGTCTGTATTCTCATGAAACTCTGAACGATTGGATAATTTATCTGATGATTTTGCTTCTGAATCCTCATTGTTTACTCCTTCAAAATATCTTTGTACATAGATTCTCAACTCTTGATCATTTACATACGGAGGCAATTGTCTGTGGTCTCCAACTAGCACCCATTTACGAGCCCTTACTGCAGGAACTAAAAACTCCATAACTGTTGCTTTACTAGCTTCATCTATGATGAGCATATCAAAATTGATTGGATCCTTCGTGGATTTTTCATAATATCTCGCAATTCCTATTGTTGTTCCACAAACAAGATTTGACTTTCCAAGCACTAAATTCTCAAAATATTTTCTATCTTTTTTCTGCATCTGGTTCAAAAACTCTTTTCGAAGTTTCTGAGCCTTGGAATCCTTCGATCCTAAGTTGGAGAAGTACGTATTATAAAGTTCTTCAACCCTATCATTGAGTCGATATTTCTTGAGTTCATCACTCATGTATTTTCTTCCACCAACTCGTACAGCATAAATTCCTCTTTCATCAGCAATACGTTCAAGGACATTATCAACCGCAACATGTGTTGGTGCAACCATCACCACCCTTTTACCGTTTGCCACCATATGTCTGATGATTTCAACGATTACTGTGGTTTTACCCGTTCCTGGAGGCCCATGTATCAATGAGATGTCATCACTACTCAGAGCAAGATCCACTGCTTTAGCCTGACCATTTGAAATAGGTGATGTATGAGAGATATTTGGGTGGAAATAAGACCTAGGCAAAGCATCAACTTTTGCCAGACCCCATGGCCTGATTAATAAATCTGCAAGTTTCGCATAAACTAAGTTTGTTCTTGTTCGGAGTAAATTTACTGCCTGGGTCTTACGCCTGTTACTCGCCATATCACCCTCCAAGAAGATTATTCCTTTTTCAGGCCATAACTTTACTCTCTCAGTTTCTTCAATAATTATAAGCTGTTCTGACTCATCGAAATCACTGACCCTTGATGATAAGTAAGAATTTCCTGAATCATCCTTAGCTGTGATTGAGTTTCCTCCTTCGGTTAACTGTCGAGGTGGATCTGAGACCTCAAGATAAACTCTCCCATCTTCTTGGGGTAATTTAGTGTATCTGCAACTAGGTCTAAATTTTGGATCTTTGATTGATACTCTCTCATAATAGAGGAACTCTACATAGGGTTTGAATGACTTGTCAAGAAATCTTTTGTAATCAATATCCAGCTTTTCTCGTTCATTGTCTTTTAACCACCTAACTGCAGAGAATAAGATTCTACCTATATTGAGTTTAACACCTTCATCTGATTTAGTTGCTGTGATTTTGAGCTTAATTGGGTAATCAGTACTGGGTAAGGCAGAATGTTTGTTTCGTACTGGGTTTACACCATAAACAAAAACAAGTAATAGATTTTCTTTATCTGGGAACCATTTAAAGATCCCTCCATAGGAACTAGTTTCTAGCTTTATAGTCAGGTCTTGATTTTTAAGTAATCCCTGAACAAATTCCTCCATATCTTCATTTGTTTCAATGTGATCTGGAACATTTAGCTGTTCCCTATCTAACTGAATAAGAACCTTGGGGACACCATTAAACTCAGAGATTTCAATCTGTCGCTCCGTTAACTGATCTCTAGCCTTATTTGTGATACTACAAGAGATATCTAATACAGGTTTTTGGAGATTGATCAGACGTTTGATCCTATTTATATTCACATGCTCGACAATTATTGAATTCATATGTTTTGATTTGGACATTCAGACCCATCCTTATTAATTTGTTGCAGACTTTGAGTCTATAAAAAAAAACAATTTATTTTTAAACTAACTTCTCAACTCTCTATTTCAACTTTTGGGTAAAATACTTGAATATTCTTCAAAACCCTGTTATATCAGGGTTTACTATGTTCCTTCCAATTGTTGAAAGGGGTCGTAATTGCAGATACGCAACCCCCAGCAAAAGACCAAAAAAGATTATCCCCATTGTAAAAGGTAGCCTGTTATCAACTGTAAATAGATAAGCCCCAAAAATAGGCCCTAATACCCTTCCAAGAGAACCTAAACCAGAGTTTAGCCCTAGTCCCTCACCTAGGTCATTTTCTGGTAAACGGTCAGCGATCAAACTTGAAAGCGCTGGTGTTAGTAAAGCTTGTCCTATTGCTAAGGGCACCAGACCGATACTAATTGTTAAGATAGAATTAGAAAATGCAAGTATTGCAAAACCTAGCATTGTTAATGCTAATCCAAACTGGACTGTTTTCTCATCTGTTAATCTTTTAACTATTACTCTAATTAATCCACCCTGCACTATGATTACGATTACTCCAACAAATCCGAACAGAAACCCAATTGTTTGGGGTGTGACCGTATTGTCAATGGTTATAACAAATGGAGTGAACATGGATTCAAATTCACTAAAGAACAAAGTTGATGAGAAAAACAGAAGCATAATCAAAATTATTTGTTCATAGGAAACAATTTTTTTGTATCTACTGAAAACTGTGTTCCTCTCAGAAGAAGTAGGATAAAGCTCTTTTGACACCATTATCCGCTTTGCCCCTAATGTTTCTGGAAGGTCAAAGTAACCCAAAAGGAAGTTTACCAACGAGAGACCAACAGCAAAAAATGATGGGGCTGCGTACTTGTATTGAGTAAATCCCGGTACTGTGAAGGGGGAAAGTAACCCACCTATCACTGGACCTAAAGTAAAACCTAATCCGAAAGCTACCCCAATTAAAGCCATTCTAACTGTTCGTTTTTCACCAGTTGATATGTCTGCGATGTAAGCTCTTGCCGTTGGTAAACTGGCAGCTGTAAAGAATCCTGCAAGTCCCCTTGCTAAATACAATTCCCATAACTGAACCGAGATCCCGAAGAGAAAGAAAGAGATTGAAGAGCCAAATATCCCTATTAAAAGAACTGGTCTCCTGCCTATTTTGTCAGAAATCCTACCCCAAAGTGGTGAGAAAATGAATTGAACAAGGGAATAAATCGCTAAAATATATCCTAACTGTTCTGGGGTGCTTTTCAGGTCTTCTAGTACCAAAAAGGGTAGAATCGGAATGATAATTCCAAATCCCAACAAATCAATGAAAATCGCTAGAAAGAGGGAGAATAGGGCCCGATTTTCATTCATCTCAAGTGGTGGAGAATTTTCCATACCTCAGAATTATTAGAAACTTTATAAAAAATTGTTTCATGCCTCTTTGTACTGATTTATTAGAATTTAATTGAGATATTATGTATTTTTCAATTTATTAATTTAGAATTTGTTAAGTATGAATTTTGATTCTTGATAGGCAATTTTCAATGAGTTCACGGTAAAAGTGTTTGAAAGTGTCTGTATCCTTGTATTAACTTGTTTTATGTGAACTGAATTCATTGATGATTGGGACTGAGACTTTGGATTCTGTGTAAAGTCAGAAGACTTACTTGTTGGCCAGATATTTGCAAGCTTTGTGAGGTCATTTTTTGCACCTGTGTCCTTGATAAGCACATTGACATTCCAGTCTCCTCCGGTGTTGAGTGATTTGATGAGGAAGTAGTTAAGCCCAGGAGTTAATGTCACATTGTTAAGTTTACCCCATTTGTTCCATCCTTTTCTTACATGGTTCTCAACATTGTTTCCATTAACCCAGAGTCTGAAGTGATCAGCACTTTGTACTGAGATTCCTATGGTTACGTCAGACTTTCCAGGGTTGTTCAAATAGAATCCAACATAAACTATACCTTTGCTATTCCATCCGAGTTGATCCTTACTATCAAATCGTGAATCCTCACCAGTAAAGTCAATGTTTCCGATGGTGTTTCCACTGTCCTTATACTTAACAAAGTGGTGGTCTGTTGATCCATCTGTACCATAACCTGTAAATTTATCGTTTGATCCAATTGAAGGCCTATATGTTGCTTCACTACCATGACCCATTAATTTGATATAATCTTTGTAGATGCTATTGACTGATTTTTTACCATGGTTTATTCTTCCCAACAAGAAGAATTTGCTTGGGGAATAACCAGGTCCAGGAAAAGTACCAGATGTTGTTCCTGAAGAGTCAGCTGAATTCCTGTAAACCATTGCATTAGGATTGGATGTTGTCTGAGCGGTTTTAGGTGGACTAACTACCCATCTTGATTGAAGTTGAGATAGATTACCTGAATTTCCAACATCTGTGAAAAGCATTTGGGCATCCCACTTATGTTCTTCGGTAACAGATTTTAGCAATAAATAGGTGTATCCTGGATTAAAAGTGTATTTAATGGGAGTGTGCGTCCATTCATTATGATCTGGAACACCAGATTTGAGTAAAACACCATTTGCCCAAAGTTTTGCGTTCGATGAAGATTGATAATAAATTCCAACATTTATTGAGGTTTTTGTAGGATTGTAAATGTAAACTCCAACATAAGCTGTTCCTTCATTATGCCAATTTAAAGGATCTTTATTATCAAAGGATTTCCCTGTAAAATCAATCAGACCAGGATATTTACCTGTGTCATTGTACGGAACAAATTTATTATTTGTCTCCTCATGATCCTCAACTTTAAATTTGTAGGTGTCATTAACATATGGTCTATAATTTTGTTCGGGAGTAGTTTTGGTGTTTTTTAAGATGTAATCCTTGTTTAACTTATGCCCGTCAAAAGCTCCAAGAAGGAACACTAATGTGGGGGAATAACCAGGTCCAGGAAAACTGTCCCTAAATTTAGATGCATCATTGTGTGACGTTCTGTAAACTAAAGGGGCAAATTTATCAACGGGTGTTTTTACAATTTGTGGCAGATACTTTGACTGTTGCACGGGTACAGTCTTTAGGGGTTGCAACACCGCAGAGCCAGAACCAGAGCTGGTTCCAGTTCCTTTGTATTGAACACTAAGATCTACATTTGTGTTTGAGGGAACCTCGCTTGAAGAATTACTGGCTTTTGCCACATAGACTGCATTCCCCGTTACAGGGATTGCAGAGTTTGATGTAAAACTCCATGTATATGTTGTATTCTTTGTTTTCATCGAAATCGCCGTTGGGGCTACTGGGTTTGTACCTGCATTAAATAAAGTGATCATGGCTTGGTCATATTTCCCATTATGATTTGTATCAGAAAATATTGGGTTGGTAGCAGTAAGAGCATTTGAACCCTGTAGTGAGGGGATCACAAGTGACCAAACCAGAGCACCAGCAGCCACAGTTAAACCAACAATCATTATCGTTGCAACAATTGGACTGACACTCTTTGTTCTCATGTGAATCTATGTATAATCTATGATTATGATATATAAGCTTTATGAATTTTATGCCCCTAAGTCATTACCCAATTAATATTACCTACGAATTAGACACATTAATTTCATTTTCCCTAAATTTGTTTAAAGAACATAGATAAAGAACCTTATAGCAAGGTTGGTATAAAATTAGGGTGTGTGTAATAAAGGACATTTACCACTGTCTGGATTGCAAAAGCTATCGTATAGAGTAGAAAAGACAAGATGAAAATCTTACGGTTACCTGTTGGAACACAAAGAATCATTGGGTAAAGAAAGTATTGAGGGGTGATTTGTTTATTAATTAAAATGAGAAGAAGCACCTGAATTGTAATGAGATGAATGAGTTTAGGAACAGTTATGGTAGTTCGAGAAAAGGATTTAGACTTCGTATTCAAACCCAATATAAGAGGAGGCACAATTATAACCAATATTTGAATTACTACAAAAATCCTACTAGGATCGAAATTTATAATTTGGCTTATCCAGTATGCGATACTGTTGTTTAAGGTTGGTTTTAGCAAGAAATATTCAATTGAATCCTTGAATCCTATTAGATTAAACATTAACAGCCTAAAAGGATCATATGTTCTAAGTATCAATGAGGAAAAAATTACTAGACTGACGAAAGTAAAAATGCATCCAATCAAAGAATCGAATAAGATTCTTACTTTGGCTCTATTAGTTTTTGAATAAATCAATAAATAAACAATAAGCAAAGCTAACACCAGACCAGTGACATATTTTATGGAGAACCCTAGAGTCAAAAAGTATGTAATACGAACAAGGCGACGATTTGACAATAATTCACTCAGGGATTTAACGAGTAAAAACAAAAGTAGAACATCAATCCGCGATAGTATTTGAAAAACAATTGGAGGGTAAAAACCTAAGCTAAGTATCATACTGTTAATTAAATTCTGATTATAGAACTTCATTTTTCCAGGTTGCAATTGTTTCTTGAGATGTTGTAATTCTCTTATGGTTAAAATATTCCAAGTCAGAGACCCAAGAGAGACCCAAAGTGAGAATTCAAACCCGAAAGTCCTCCACAAAATAGTTGGTATGAGTAAATAGATCAAAAATCCTGGTGGCAGGTCTACATTAAATTGGAGGTATGGAAGAAGGCCATGCAACATCCAGATTGCATATTGTTTCCAAACTACATTTATATCTGAATAATCCAAAAGTCCATTGAAATTAGAATTTGCAAATATCGTTAAACTCGGTTTAAAATTAGATAAGAGTATAACAAATCCTTGAACCAACACCACCAAAACCAAAAAAAGGTTGGAATCAATGAGTCTTTTTAGGGTTAACTTTAGCAACCTCATCAGCCCATATTCTTTTGAATTTTTCAAAATTGTGATATTCAGAGATCTTGAGTGCTTCGTTTTTCATTTTTGTGAGTTGCTCAGGTTTCTCAAGTATCTCTTCAATTTTTCCCGTAATTTCTGCCACGTCGGTTATATTAGTGATAGGTATTGTATTGTGTTCAGACAGACCTGGTTCTTTGAATCTCCCATTAACTACGGGTACAACGCCATAATGCATAGCTTCTACAACCGTGAAACATAAAGTTTCATGAAATGTCGGAGTAACCATTATATCCGCAACTTTGTAAGCATAAGGTAACATTTCATCTGGGAGTCTTCCTGTCAGTTTAATCTTTAATTTTTCCCTTTGCACTCGCTTTTGAACAGATTTAAATCTGTAACCGGTTCCAACCATCACGCATGTGATTCCAGGTTTAGATTGAAAATAGGCCATAACATCAATTATTGTTAATATGTTTTTTTCATTCGTAAATCGCCCTAAGTACAATAAAACTTTATCAGATTTTGAAATCTCTAATTCGTTTTTAAAATTCTGCAAAACTTGAGAATTAATATCTTGTACCTTATAAGCGAAAGGAACAACAAAAATTTGATCTGGTTTCACATGAAACCTTAGAGTTTTAGCGTAAAATTTTCTTGTGGCGATTCCAAACCTTTGCATATTCATTGTCATCCTAGTGAAGGACCTCATAAAGAACGCGGTGACTAGTCTTGGTAACTTAAAAACGAGCTCTGCTAATTCAAATTCATCATGGTGAATAAATTGATACATAGGCTTGTGGAATACCTTATTAATTAATTGTGCATAAACAGTGGTAAAGCTTAGTGAGTTTACAATTAACAGGTCACTCATATACATGGTTTTTACAAGTTCAAAGGAGGGGTAAGTCGGAAAGTAATCTTTGATGACAACGGGAAAATAAGGTAATCGAACCAATCGAACTCCAACTGGCGCTTTAGCCTTTCCTGGATACAATTTTTTTGGAGCTTTAGGAGCCACAATTGTCACTTCGTGTCCTGTCTGAGCCAAAGCCCTTGCAAGTAAATCAACAAATCTAACTACTCCATCCACAATCGGAAAGTATGTGTCAGTGATCAAGACTATATTCACAGTCATTCATAGATTTGAGCAGAGAATAAAGATTTTAGTGTGTAAAACATTAGTTTACCTTAAATTCGATTTAAAATTGAGAAACAGAATATAATTTTTCACATAAATTTTGATGACTTGAGATTAACTAATTAACTTATCAAATAACGACAAGTCATTGAAAATCAATATAGTTGGTGCTGGAGAAGAGGGGAAAAAATCTCACTACGGAGGAATTGAAGTAGCCCCAAAAAGGTTGGCTCAAACTTTAAGGGAGTTGGGACATGAAGTTGACTATAATGGAAAACGTAAATTGAGCTATTATGATATAATTGATATACATTTTGGCTTTAACCTTAGATTTCTTAACCGAGCCAAAAAAGAGGCAGCCGTAGTTGTTCATGTACATAGCATTCCTGAGGATATGGTTGGGGGAATTATAGGTTTTAGAATTATCTCTCCCATTGTCTCATGGTATCTGAAAAAATTTTACCAGTCAGCACCATTTCTAATTCCAGTATCTAAATTTTGTAATGACAAAGTCAAGGAGAGAGGGATTTTAACACCAAGTGAACCGATTAGTAATGGGGTGCCTTTAAACAAATTCCACCCAGCACTCCCTTCAGATAAAATCAAAGCAAGAAAAGCTCTCTGTCAGAAATATAATCTAGATACAGACAAGCCTATAATTGGAGGTATTGGCTCTCTTATGCCAAGAAAGGGAGTGAAAGATTTTAAGCGCTTAGCACAAAAATTTCCAGAGTACCAGTTCTTATGGGTGGGGAAAACCCAGCCAGTATATCCTAGGTTCATGTTTAATTTACATCTAGGTAAAGTCCCTAAAAACATGATACTAACTGGATTCATAGAGGATATACATCACTTTTATCATGGTATAGATCTTCTCTTAGTTCCAACCTTTGTAGAAACACAAGGAATTCCACCAATAGAGGGAGCTGCGACAAAAACCCCTCTACTTATAAGAAACATTCCAGTCTTTGACTGGCTAGAGGATCGTGAGAACTGTTATAAAGCGAATGACTTGCAGGGCTTCGTTGAACTCCTTCCTCAGGCAGTCAATGCTTATCCAGAGGCTTATCTACTTTCCGCATTAGAAGATGTTAAGCAACATGACATCACCTTAACAACCCAAGAACACTTAAAGATTTATCAACAGGTTATCAACAACTTTAAAGAGCATCAAACAGCTTGAAATTGTTCAGCCTATGGTAGATGAAATAGATGATGTCAGATCACAATTTGAATTGCGAATCCAGCAATGGCCCCCAAAATACAAAAACGGTGTGGTTGGTACCCGGGCAAATCTATTTTACTTTAACACAAAGAAATTTTTACAATCGATTGGAAGGTTAATTTATAGAACAAAATACGAAAACGAACTTGTATTAAAGAGAATGGAAGAAAGAAAGAAAGGATTCATTTTTATAGCAAATCATACTTCTGGGTTT
This sequence comes from Candidatus Heimdallarchaeota archaeon, assembly GCA_030149205.1. GTDB lineage: Archaea > Asgardarchaeota > Heimdallarchaeia > Heimdallarchaeales > Kariarchaeaceae > WAKA01. Next base: position 524,561 of record JASBSB010000001.1, read on the forward strand.
GACCCTGTTTTTGTGATCGGTAAGTTTGAGGGAAAAATGTATATTTTAGCTTTAGATAACCCTATGTTTGATTATAGCTTAATTCGTAATTTTATGACATCAGTAGGTATCATCCCAGTGGCTTGGAGAGGTAATAATCAAACCCTATCTGTTTCATACAATATATTACAGAAAGATTATGCTTTAATTGTACTTCCTGAGGCCAATTTCGTTCATTCAAGACGAAGAATTTTTGGAAAGACTGGGTTTGCAGTACTTGCTGCAATGACAGGGAAAGCTGTTTTACCAGTTGGAATTAAAGGTGTTGATTATAGAATCTTTAATGAACTTGGTCCTCACTTAAACAAAAAAGTCAATGTTAATTATGCTCTTCCCCGTATTGTGAAAGATGAATTTAGAATTAAGAGGGGGGAAAAATTATCCGAAGAGGTTGCTAAAGGCATTACAGATGAATTAATGCTCGAGATGAGAAAAGCTTCTAACTACGCGGGATTACGATGGGAGGATGCTAAGACAGTCTTTAAACATTACAATTCCATTGAAAAGAACAAATATACGGAAATCCTACCAGAATTTCAATAAGGCCAATTTAACAGTCATAATGAGAAAATTTCATTATAATTTATGATAGACTTCTTATTGAATTCTATTTATTATGTTTCATGGAATTAGTAGAGCTTAAAATTGATAAGGATGTTGCACTGATTACAATAAATCGAGAGAAGGCTCTTAACGCTTTAAACTCTGAGGTTTTAAACCAGTTAGAACGAGTTATTGCTCAAATTGAACAAACTACATCTATTAGGGTGGTAATCCTAACAGGAGCAGGTTCTAAAGCCTTTGTTGCAGGTGCAGATATTTCAGAGATGGTCAAATTTACACCAATTCAAGCAAGAAGATTCTTAAAAACGGGTCAGAAGGTTCTGCAAAGGTTAAGTAAATTAACCCCCGTCACAATCGCGAAAATTAACGGATTTGCACTTGGTGGTGGTTTAGAATTGGCTCTTGCATGCGACCTGAGGTTTGCTGCAACCACAGCGAAGTTAGGATTACCCGAGGTCACTTTAGGATTAATCCCCAGTTTTGGAGGCACTCAAAGGATCACAAAAATATTGGGCCCTTCACTTGCAAAGCAAATTGTATTATTTGGAGAAATGGTCAGCGCCCAGAGAGCAAAAGATCTGGGAATAGTAATGGATATAGGAGAAAGTGCAAATTTAGATCTTTTAGTTGAGAAATACGTGCAAAAATTACTTAAATTACCACCAGTTGCGATAGATGCTGCTAAAATATCGATTGACGCTGCATCTTACCTAGATTTGGAAACTGGTCAGGAACTTGAGGTAAACCTGGCTGCAAATTGCTTTTCAACAGAGGATCTTAAAGAAGGGATGAATGCTTTTCTTGAGAAAAGAGCTGCAACCTTTAAAGGAAATTAGGATTCTCTAATGAAAGATTAATTTGTTTTAACATATTTTCAATTTTTAATTTTAAAGGATTGGAAGCTTGAAAATCTTGTGTTGTTAAGAGATATTCAATTTGCTCTCCTAAAGAAAGTATCACATCTCTTGGTGTATATTTAATGTCTGAAAAATTATAGTCACGAAATATGTCTTGACCTAAATTTGATATAACAGAAGAGAGAAACACATTCATCTCATCTAACAACGATTCTAAAGTTGTTGAAACAATAATAGGGATATCTATGACCCCCTGTTTTCTATTATCAAATGCCATCAGAGTTAGCTCGATTGATTGTTTCATTTTAGAAATTTTAAACCCACGAAAAATGATCGTGTTTAAAGATTCGGGACAGTCACAATCACTTTTCAGGTGAGAGCGAGCTAGATCGAGTAATGAGTTCACTTGTCTATCAAATTGGTTTTGGTTGGAGAGTTCAAATTCAAGTTCTAAATTTTCTAGATATTCCTGCCATAATCCAAATTGAACACATTTGCTACTCGAAATCTTTACTGGCACCAGTTGTACAATTTGTTCACCCTCGGGTGATGAAAGTAGCAAGTAAAGTGACTTTCTTTCCTCAAATATCTCTCCATTTATTTCAGACCTCTCATTCACCTTAAATATGAGTATTCAACTATCTTTTTCAATATTCGTATCAAACAAAAATAAGGACGACACCTGTAATTGTAACGATGACACCAACCATAGCTTGTTTTGTTATCTTTTCTCTATTTAGAAAGTAACTTATAGGCAGGGCATACAGAGGAGCAGTAGAATAAATCAATGAGCTCAAGGATGCTCCAGCAACTCTAGAAGATTCAGCCCATAAGTACGCACCAAGGGAGGTTCCGATCAAAGATCCAATAAGTAACCATGCCCAGGTTGATCTTGACCAATCTCGAATACTGGTCTTTGAACTTTTTATTGACATTCCAAGAAGAAATCCGGTTGCTATTGGGAAGCGAAACACATTCGCAGTAATAGTAGATATCCCCTCTTGATGTATCAATTTAGATACTTCTTTTAACCCAATATCCGTAAAAACTGTTGCAACTCCCCAAAATACTGACGCAAGCAAGGCGATGAAAATAGCCAGATAGTACCCTTTTCTGGAGATCTCTTTGTCTTGTTCATATTTGTCTGATTCCTCACCTCTTGAAAATGTAATCAGCAAGATTCCTATAGAAACAATAATTGAACTTATGAATCTTTGAAAACTGAGAAGCTCTCCAGTGAAAATAAATGAAATCAAAAAGGTAAAATAAGGAAAGGTCAGTGACAATGTTATAGATATCGTTGTTCCAATATGTTCTTGTGCAAATAGGAAAAGCGTATCCCCAAAAACCTGTCCAAACAATATACTAATGACTAGTATAATGTAAAGGTGCAAACTGAATAGGGGAAAATATGAAAATACGTTTAGATATAAACCTAAAAATAAAAATGTTACTAAGCCCACTGCCGTTCTAAATGTAGAAATCTGTACTGGAGAAGCTACTGTTTCAACTTTTCGAAATATTGCACTTGAAAGAACAAATGAAATTGTTGATAAAAAAGCAAGAACTTCTCCAGCCATAAATCTGCAAATAGAATTGTTTATTTAAAATTACTCAAGAATATCAAATAACAGAGGGTTTACAAAAGCAAAGAATTGTTGCAAATCAACAACTTCTAGTAATTCTGAAAATTGAAATCTGAAATATTATAATATAATGAGGGGTAGATTTTGAAATCAGTGTATAAATTTTAATTCCATTTAAATTAAAATAAATTGATGATACGAATAAATGGGGATATGTTTGAGGGAGGAGGGTCAATTTTGAGACTTGCTGTGCCCTTAGCCCTCGGAATCAGAAAACCTGTCGAAATCTACAATATTCGCAAAAAAAGAAATAAGCCAGGATTGCGAACTCAGCATTTGTTAGGGGTTCAACTACTCTGTGATTTGACAAACTCAAGGCTAAGTGGGGATGAGATTGGGAGCACCTCAGTCAAAATCACCCCTGGTGACTTTAGGTATAAGAAACTGAATATAACAATCCCAACTGCTGCTTCAATCACTTTGCTCATTCAGATGTTTCAGAATTACTCAATTCTAAGTAATAATGATATTAAGGGAAGTTTTGTGGGAGGTGGTTCTTCAGTCAAATTTTCACCGAGTTGGGCAGAATTACGTTATTGTATTCGGGAATATCTCAAGTTGTTTGGCTTGGATATTCAGCTTAATTTAGAGAAAGCTGGCTATTTCCCTAAGGGTAAGGCTAGGGGTACATTTGAAATTAATCGGACGTTTCGAGATTATAAGATTGAATTAACAGAGACATTAGAAGAAATCACACAAATCGATATTTATTCCGAAGCCAGTAGAATTTTAAGCAAGGCTGAAGTCGCAGAGCGACAGATCACAGGTACATTAGCCAATCTACAGCCTGAGATCAAAGATCTGGTTAATACTCAGCAGGTTGATTATCTTGACGGGCCTCCAGGGAGCTGTATTACAGCAGTTGTTGAGGGAACCATTCGCAAATCGTATTCTGTGGTTGGTGAACGGGGAGTTCGTTCAGAAATTATCGGTGAAAACTTAGCCAACAAAATTAACGCTAACCTGTATAAACCAGGGATAGACATTCATATGAGTGACCAGTTGATCATCCCACTACTTACTGCACTTCCAGGAAGTAAATTACTAGTTAGAAAAACTCTGCATGTTGAGGCTAATTTGTATGTCATAGCAAAATTCTTTGATAAAAAACAATTTATGAGAGAGGAGAGAGGAGAACTAATTCTATTAACTAAGTTGTAATTATCCCTTTATTAGACTATTTTAGATTAATTTTTATTGATCTTTGAATAAGAATTCAAAGTTCCTACATAACTTTAACGATACGATTTCTGGAAACGGGCTCTTGCACCACGTCCACCGAATTTCTTCGGTTCTGTTCTTCTAACATCTCCAGAGATCATTGTTTTGTCATATTCATTAAAAATAGTGTTCACTTCAACACTATTGTGATATTTGGATAAAGCCCTAGCCAAAGCTATTCTGATAGCATCAGCCTGTCCCATCCAACCACCACCAATCACCTTTATCTTGATATTTAAATTAGCTTTGAATTTATTTCCTAATAAAGTCAATGGCTCTAACATCCTATCTCTGGCAAACTCATTAGCAAAAGCCTTTACATTTAATCCATTTACTCTTATGATTGTTTCAGAATCAGCATCCAGCAATCTCACTCTTGCAACAGATGATTTTCTTTTTCCAGAGGCTAATATTACTTTGGTTTTATTTTCTTTCTTTGCCATAATAGATCACCTATAGTGCGTACCTCCAACCCAGTTCCCTGCTTAACTCTTTAAGAGTCAAAAATTCAGATTTGTTTCTGAACTGGGCACTGTCAATAGTTTCAAAGGTTTGTGATTTGAGCTCTTCAGGGGTGCTTATATAGACTGTTAATCTCTTAAAGGCATCCTTTCCAGATGGAGTTTTATATGGTAACATTCCTCTGACTGTTCTTCTGATGATTCGATCTGGAAATCTCGGAAAGAAAGGACCACGTCTGGGATTTGTAAGTGTTCTTCTCGCTCTTGCATTCAGGTACTTCGAAAGGACAAACTTACGACTACCAGTTACTACAGCTTGTTCAGCATTAACAACTATTACATTTCTTCCTGCAAGCAGATGTGGAACAAGTGAGGAACTTAATCTTCCTAAAACAAGATTTTTTGCATTAATATATACTGTCTCATTCATTTTTTTTCACCTATACAATAATCCTGACCTTTGTCCCTTTGGGGTTGTCTTTTACCAAATCCATGATATTAAGAGTTTTCCCCTTAGCAGCATTTATTTTAGCCTTTGCACTGTCACTAAATGCTAATGCTGCAATAGTTATTGGTCCATTTAACTCACCAGAACCAAGCACCTTGCCAGGTACAACAATTACTTCATCCTTTTTTTGATATCTGGTAATTTTGCTTAAATTGACCACGACTTTTCTTCTTCGTGGTTTTTGTATTTGTTTTGACACTGCTCGCCATATAGGAGCTTCGTTTTTGTTTGCTGCAACTTTCAGACTCCTAATCAAGCTCGCAACGATGGGATTTGTTGGATTACTAACCATTCGTTACTTCTTCCTCGCTTAAAGCTAAACTTCTTTTATAGACATTGTTTATAAATCTCAGTTTACATTTCACCATGGTTGAAGCATATCATCAATCACTTGTAACTAATCGACACTGTTTTAACTTTCTCGAAAATATGTATTTAAGCCTAATTTTAGTGTGAGTTTTATGGCAATTGATGTTACTCCAATTGAACAAGAAGAACGGATGCGATTGAAATTTATTGTAAAGAACACCAATCCAAGTTTTATGAATGCACTCCGTAGAACCGTCCTAATGGATGTCCCCACCATAGCAATTGATGAAATCATAATGATAGAAAACACAACTGCCATGTTTGATGAGTATATCGCACATAGGCTCGGTCTAATACCTCTAAACAGTGAGATAGAGGAGATGAACTTTGCTGATCAATGTGAGGGGTGCGATGGATCTGGTTGTTTTATGTGTACAAGAACACTCTCAATAACTCAAGAAACTGATAAAAACTATGAGAAAACGGTATATAGCAAGGATCTAGATCCAAGAGATGACAGAAGGGTATATCCAATGGTTGATGATGTTCCAATTATGAAAATGGGTAAGGATCAACGATTGATGCTGGAAGCTATAGCAAGGTTGAACACAGGAAGGACACATGCCAAATTTCAACCCGTCGGAACGATTACTTATCAGTACATGCCAAAAATAGAGATCAATTCCAAAGTTTCATTTGAGGAGGAAATTGTTACCACATGTCCCAAACACAACTTTAAGATCACTGACCACAAATTGGAACTTAATGACATCTACAATGGTATCTGTCAAGGTTGTGTTAAAGATCTAGGTGAGGCTGTAAACGTCACATATGACCCACATGAAATAATCTTTGAGCTAGAAAGTACTGGGGCATTAATCCCAGAAGAAATAATACTTAAAGCAACTCACTTGGTTGAGAAAAAACTAGAAAACTTTATAGAGAGTCTTCAAGAAGTCATGATGGAAAAATAAAAGAGATTCAATTTATATTAGCTGAATTTTCTGTATGAATCTTAGCTTTTTTATTTGATTTGAAAATAATAAATCTATGCCGAAAGAATTATTGTTCGAGAGTTTAACTGAAAATATATACAATAGGACGTCACATATAGTAGCCGTCAGAGGGACAGGAAAAAACGAAGGGAAAATCAAATATAAATTTCGAACCCCAGGAATGCTCTATACTGTGTTAGCGGATGAAGACCAACAAAAATCGATAGAAGCAGAGACCTCTAAAAGAAACATAGAGATAGAATTAGTCTCAATCAGAAATGCATAAAAACTTGCCTATTCAAATGAATGTTCTAAATTAGATTTAAATAGAATCTTACTCAAGTAAAAATACTCAAAGGTGTTTATATGGCAGGTTTCGGAAGTGCTTTAAAAAATGCAATCTTATTCACAGTTTTCTCAATACCAGGCTTATTTGTCTCAATTTATCTCTTTATTTTTGGAATGAATTTTCTTATGTATTCTTATATCGTAAGCGGAAATTTTCAGATTGGAGTATCTCAAGCCTTTATATTCTTTTTCCTTTCACTATTATCGGCTTTTATACTGATTGGAATTCCATTTTTCAAATTCTTTTCTGATACTGTTGAAGATGGAATGATTGAATTTTAATCCAAATGTAAATATTAGCTAAGCTTGTGTGTCTGTTATTACCCTAATAATTAAATTAGGTTAAAATAAGCAAGAGTTAGAACGATTGTTCTATGAGCTGGTAGTGAAGCTTGGTATCATGCTTGCTTGGGGAAAATATCCAATTTGCAAGTGATCGGGAGTTCAAATCTCCCCCAGTTCATTTTAAATTACAATAGATACACCTATACTTTTAGAATTTTTTTGCTTATTTAATGTAAAATATGTATTTCCTAAGCAAAGTTGGACAAATCTAATCGGAAATAGTTATATTTGCCTTATTTTATGAACTCTTAATAGGTGAATTAATCTGAAATCAATTTATGTATTTGGTGAAATTGAAGCTGATAAAGAGTTACTCGGTGGGAAAGGTGCATCACTTGCAACTATGACTAAACTTGGTCTTCCAGTACCCCCGGGGTTTACAATAGTTACAAAAACTTGTATTGAATTTCTAAAATCGGGAGAAAAGTTAACTGATGAACTCATTGAAGAAATGAAAGTTGCTCTGAATAAGGTTGAGAAGAAGGCGGGTAAGGTGTTTGGAGATCCTGAGCATCCACTCTTGGTGTCTGTAAGGTCTGGTGCAAAAATTAGTATGCCAGGAATGATGGACACAGTTCTTAATGTGGGATTAAATCCCAAAACAATGGAAGGGCTAATTAAAATCACAAACCACGAAAGGTTTGTCAAAGATTCGTATAGACGTTTAATAACGATGTTTGCTGATGTTGTCTGTGGGTTAGATATTTCAAAATTTGAAAATAAATTGGAGGAGGTAAAAACTGCAAACAAGTTAAGTTTTGATTATGAACTGACACCAGAACTCCTAGACGGGTTAATTGTTGACTTTCTTTTAATTTTCAAAGAGTTGTATGGATCACCATTCCCTGAAGATCCAATGACACAGTTGTTGATGACGATTAAAGCTGTGTTTAAATCTTGGAATAACAAAAGAGCAATTGCTTATAGAAAATTTGAAGGTATTCCTGATGATATTGGAACTGCGGTTAATGTGCAGACGATGGTGTTTGGGAATTATGACGAGAACAGTGGAACCGGAGTACTGTTTACAAGGAACCCAGCTACCGGAGAAAAAGCACTTTATGGTGAATATTTAATGCAGGCACAAGGAGAGGATGTTGTAGCTGGGATAAGGACACCGGTTTCCATATCTGAGTTAAAAAAGCAATTACCCAAAATTTATTCGTCTCTCGAAAAATTTGCCTTGACCTTAGAAAAACACTACAAGGACATGCAAGACATTGAGTTCACCATTGAAAGTGGTAAACTATATATCCTACAAACTAGGGCTGGAAAGAGAACGGGTACAGCTTCAGCGAAAATTGCATTAGATTTACTCTCCGAAGGTTTGATCTCAAAAGAAGAAGTCATTATGAGAGTGACTCCAAGAGATTTAGAGTCCAGTATGTTTCCAAGTATTGTTTGGGCAAATGAAAAATCACATGACTATTTCAACATAGAGGATTTTGAGACCAAGCTACATAAACACAGTATAGATGAATTGACCAAAGAAGCTAAGATATCACACGCTGAAATCATTGGAGAAGGTCTTCCAGCCGGACCTGGAGCTGCAGCTGGTCATATAATTTTCGATTCGGATCTTGCCGAACAGTTAGCCAAAGGGCAGAAAGAGCCAAATTTTGATGTGAAACTTTGGAAAACAGTTGATGGAAAGAAAGTCCCAAAATTAATATTAATCAAAAAAGAAACCTCACCAGAAGATTTTCACGGTATGGTAGCCTCAGAGGGCATCCTTACTATGACAGGAGGGCTAACATCTCACGCTGCTCTAGTTGGTAGACAGATAGGAAAACGAGTGATTGTAGGGGCAAGCAATTCTAAGATGGATCTTTTAGGTCATAACCTTAGAACCTCAGACGGAAGAATCTTAAGTGAAGGTGATGTGGTTACGCTAGAGGTATTTGATCATGCGAGGGTTTATCTTGGCTCACTCCCAATTTACACACCAAATGAGCTTCCTGAAACATTTCTTACTATTCTAGACTACTGTGATGAAATTGCACAAATAAAAGTCAGAACAAATGCCGACAAACGGCTTGATGCAGAAACAGCAATGAAGTTCAAAGCAGTGGGAATCGGATTAGCAAGAACAGAGCACCAGTTCTTTGATGCATTGGACTTAGTTCAAGAAATGATACTAGCTGATACGAAATCAGAAAGGATTGAAACTCTTAACAAAATGCTAAGTTTACAACAAAAGGATTTTGAGGACTTATTTGAAGTGTTGAACGGAAAACCAGCAACTATACGTTTATTAGACCCACCATTGCATGAATTTTTACCTAAAGAGCTTGAAATCAGACAACGAGCATGGTTAGAGATGTTAAATCCTAGACAAACTGAAGAAAATTTGAGGATTTTAAGAAAAGTTATATATTATCAGGAAGCAAATCCCATGTTAGGGCTACGTGGTTGTCGGCTAAGTCTTCTGTTCCCAGAGATCACAGAGATGCAGGTTAGGGCGGTCATTCAAGCTGCACTTGCCGTTCACGATAGAGGTATTGTTGTACACCCAGAAATAATGATTCCATTGGTTGGGTTTAAAGAAGAATTTACAAAATCAAGAGAGATAGTTGATAGAATTGCAAAATTAGTGTTTGAAGAGAAAGGGAAACAGATAACTTATCATGTTGGTACAATGATTGAAATCCCAAGAGCGGCTCTCACAGCAGATGAAATTGCAGCAGGTGAGCTTGGAGCAGATTTCTTTTCATTTGGTACCAATGATCTTCATCAAATGACTTTAGGATTTTCAAGAGATGATGTAGGGAAGTTTCTACCCTATTACGTGGACGAACATATTATACCAAGTGACCCGTTTCAGACAATAGATGTGGATGGTGTTGGTAAGTTGATGGATACCTGTGTCCAACTTGGAAGAAAGTCAGCCTCAGAGAGTGAAAAATATCTTAAAGTAGGAATTTGTGGTGAACAAGGTGGAGACCCCCATTCAATTGAATTTTGTTATAAGATTGGTCTTGATTATGTATCTTGTTCTCCATTTAGGGTTCCAATTGCAAGGCTTGCTGCTGCCCAAGCTACTTTAAAGTTCCCCAAACCTGCCAAAAAATACCTAAAATCAAATTAAATTAGACAAGATTATTTACATCAAAGGTTAAAGTAGGGAGTAAATACCCCTCTTGGTTTTTTAGTGGTTGATAATTTGGTTAATGTAATTCTGGGATCTCAGGAACTTTGACCTCTAAATCTTGGTTTGTAAGTTCAGAAACTGTTTCCAAATCTTTTATAGTTGATTCTCGAATATTTTCTGCTTCTCTCAACTCTCGTTCTACAATTCTAATTTTGTCTCTTTTGATCCCCTCGATATGTTCCTTGATCTTTGTAATTTTCATATCTAGATTAAGGTCCTTTAGCTCCTCCTCTAGTTCTCCTCTTCTGACATACATTTTGTGAAGTGAATCATAGATTTCATCTAGTTTTGAACCTAACATCTCGTCTATTTGTTTTAAGGTTGATTCTTTTTTATCTTTTTTAATATGAATTTCTTGAGAAGTAATTTCATCTTTAATTGTTGTTAACAGGCCCTTTATTGAGTTAACAGATGAATTCTTTGCTATTGAAGTGGCTGGATCACTAATGAATTCTTTTGGAACGGTCAAATCACCCCTATCTTTAGATTTTGATTGTTTGTTCACATATTTCTTAATTGCCTTTTTTATGTCAGAAAACTCTATATCTAGGTCTGTTTGTAGTTTCTTATATTTTTCCCTTAATTCAGTAAATTCCTTCTGTAAAGGGTGGTTTTCTAGCTCCTCTAATTCTTTCTCCTCATTTTCAATATCCTGGTCTTTCTCTTTGAGTGAACCTGTTTTTTCTTGAAGCTCGGAGATTAAATCATTGAGACGGTCTATATTACTTATAATATCATCAATTAACCATAAACCTTGTTCAATGTTTGACTTTGGTTTATATTTTTCGTCCAGATATTTTTTTAGATTCTCTAGTTGCTTGTATACATCCCCATAAGCTTTATCAAGACTCTTTACACGTTTTTGATACTTCTTGTCTAAAAGTTTGATATACTTGCTCAGTGTTGAATCCGTTAGAGCATCTAATTTAGATTTTAAGTTTTCGTAAAATCTTGAAGTTGATTGAAGATTGATGTTTTCAGGAAATTCAACGTTATTAAGTAATTCTGAGACTCCCTCATAGATCCTATGACTATATTTTTCTGTTGATGCAACATTTTCTAGATCATCAAGAACCTTAAAGTCATTAACAATTTTAGTGAGTGATTCCAAACTCCTATTGATCTTCTTAAAATATTTATCCTTAACAGTTTTCTTCTCTTTTGAGAGTACAGATTCCGATTGATTTTCGATATCTTCTCGAATTTTGTAAAGTTTTGAGTTGGTGGGAGCTTGTTCCATAAATTATGCAGAACTTTAACATTTTTTAAGATTTCAATTAATCCGGAGTTAGACAGCCACAGTTTTTTTATCTCTAATCGCTATCACAATATATTCATCTTCCAATGCAACCAAAATTTCTCCCTTGGTTACATCAATTGTAAAAAAGTTCACAGATCCTCGCCCAATTTGTTCAACAGAGTTTTTTGCTCTACCAACTAAAGCTGAGAATAGTGCAGCCGTCTTTTCAGCATCCTCTGCTGTAAAACTGCTATCTTTCCCGCGATAGGTAAGAGGAAAACCTTCAATGCTCGCAATTACTACAGCATACACTCCTTTATGTTCCATTAGAGAGTTTAATATTTGTGTAAAATTTCCTTGTGACAACATTCTAAATTTATGAAATTTTTCTTTTTATTTTAGTTTTTATATGACTCAGCATAATAAAAGTAAGTTAATTCTTCTTTTCAAATCAGGGTCAACTTTACTAGAAACGTTATTAAATTTGACAATAATAAAGTTTTAAGAGATTACTCAGGGTTTTTTAAGAACAAATTTTAATCTCTTGCTAGGAACTATGACAATCATTTTTTTATATGATTGTTTCCTAGGTCTATTAGTTATTTCTGGATAACGCCCGGTGAATAGTATGAGGAAAGACGCAAAGGGTAGAACCCATTTTAAAATTATCTTCGTTGGCTCAAGTCTTGCAGGCAAAACAACGCTATTAAAATATCTTCATGACCAAGTTGATGGACTTGTAAAAGGTGGGCTTACCTCAATTGCAGATCCCTCAGGTAGAACTGTATATTTTGACTATTCACCCTTTTCAGCTACAAACAATGTTTTATTTGATGTTTACACTGTTGCTGGTCAAAGAAGACACAGGGATCAGAGAAAAATGATGTTAAGAGCTGTAGACGGAATTGTTTTTGTGGCTGATTCAAACCCTGAAATGAAACAGGATAATATAGAAGCTGCTCAAGAGCTTAAGGAATTTATGGGCACAAAATTAGGAACCGAAATACCAATGGTAATTGTTTTAAATAAACGTGACTTGGAAAACAAGATGGATCGTGAAGAAATGTTAAGGGATCTTGGTTTCATTAAAGATACTTTAGCGATCAACACAATTGCAACCAAGGGTGTCGGTGTAAAACAAGCTTTTCAAGCAGTCTCGCGAGAAATCATCATGAGAACCATTTATAGTAAACAAGCAGCTTAATCCTCAGGTTGATATTCTAACTCTTCAGAGATTGGTCCGAACACACTATCCTCAAAAAATTCATCTTCATGAGTTACTTGACCCCTTAATTCTTCTGGCTCAGGTTTTACAATTTCATCAGACAAGTACTCAGGTTCTAATGTATCAAGTAAAGTAAACTCATCTACCTTGTTGAGGTTAATTATTCGATCAAAATAGTTTAACATTTTCGAGTTAATTGGATCCCAAACAAGACCAATTGATTCGATTAAATCCTTTTTAGATTCCAAGAATAAAACTCTCAGTTCATCTTTATTAGAACCAAATATCATGTAGTTAACTTTATTTTCAAGAACTAAATCATATGCCTCGAGTAAGAAAGTAATTGCAAATGTGTTTTTTGGGGCTATAATGACTCCAAATCCCATCTGATTTAATTTATAAGTATCAGACTCACTTAACTTTTTCCTAGATATAATCTGAGAATATTTTATCATCCCATATTGCTGTATTGTTTGAATCAACATTTTGAGTGGTTCTAATGAGCTTTTTTCAAAAAGATCAAAGTCAATAATTATACCAAATCTTGGCTTCCTTCTGATTAAAGAGTTAATATAATATGACATTATTCTATGTTTCCTATGAATTTCAAGGACTTAACCTTTATGAAAGTAAAAAATTCTTATGTGTTATATGATTAAATATGAGTTATTTTCCAAATCTACGGCTTCTTTGTTGATAACTTCTGATAGCTCTTAAAAAGTCAATCTCTCTGAATAATGGCCAATAAATATCTGTAAAATAAAGTTCTGCATAAAATGCTTGCCACAAAAGAAATCCCCCTATTCGGATCTCTCCTGAGGTTCTGATTATGAGATCTGCATCAGGTAGACCTGAAGTATAAAGATATGAGGAAATCATCTCTTCTGAAATTTCATCTGGATCTAGATTTCCATCTTTAACTTGTCTGGCAATTTTCTTGGTTGCATGAACTAACTCTTCTCTACCTCCATAGGCAAAACACACATTGATAACATGATTTTCATACTTCTCTGTAACTTTTTCAGCAATGGTGATTTCTTTCTGAATATCTTCATCTAGTAGGTAAAGCTCTCCAGAGAACCTGATTTGAACCCCTCGTTTATGAATCCTTGGATCTTCCCTTAACTTGATTATGTAATCTTTTGCTAAACTGAAGATATTTTCCTTGTCCTCCTCATTTCTGTCTAAATTATGAGTTGACATTACCCACAATGATACCACCTCTATTCCCAGATCCCAGGACCATTCAAGGACATTTTCCAAAACCTGAGCACCTATTGAGTATCCAGTTTTTAAAGGAACACCTATTTTTTGCGACCCCCGTCTATTCCCGTCAAGTATTAAACCAATGTGGCGAGGCATGTTATTAGTTTTTTTAACCCGTTTTTTTAAGCGTGACTCATAGATTTTGTAGACAAAGTTCATCGGATTAAATGTGTGAATGCTCAATCAAATTCAATAGCGACACACCCTTATTTAACTTTAGAGAAATAGATATGGAGGAGAAACAGCTCTAAATCTTAGAGAATATCTTCTGAACCCCAAATACGCTGGAGTTCAGCAAAAGCTAAATCAATATTTTCATTAGTTTCACTTGAAAAAATTGGAAAGTCATTAACACCTAACTCATCCAAAAGTATACGAGCCATTTTTGTGCTTAAATTAGCATTTAGTAAAAATGATTCCTGGCGTAAATCCTCCATTAAGAATTCTTCATTTTCTGTCCATTCTTGTATTCTCCAGGATCTATCTTCAGAAACAGTATCTCCTTTAGAAATCAGAAAATTAAATGCTGTTTTCAATCTATAACCAATAGAGACACCAAAAAGCATTGTAGAAATGAAGCTTGAGGCAGTGTTGCACAAAACCGGGTCAAGGAGAAACAAACCTCCAATTTGACCAGTTTTTGATAGCTCACTAATAATCAGTGGCCCACTTCCACGAAAGGCAAAGGTCTCCATTTGTCCTGGAAGATCGACGATTGCATATTCAGGATTAAACTCATTAATCTCATCGATCACCTCATCAAAATTTAAAGCGACGTGATCCATAGCAGTAATAATTCCCCCATTTGGCCCTAATTCAAATTTGTCCACTATTTCCTCATATGAAACGAAGTTTCGTACATCGATCGAGGGAGAATAAGGGAGTCTAAGGACTGCCGGATCAAGGTTGATGCTGATGACATCATACTCAGATTGGTTCATCCACTCATAGAGTGCTGCTGTAGCATGAGATTTACCAGAACCAGCTGGTCCTAAAAAGTAACCTAAGTTCATGAATGAATTCCAATTATTCAGGATAAAAAAATATAGATGTTTATTTTTGGTGCACATTCTCTGATTGAATCTATGCTCATTGCAAATCATGTAGAAAAAACTCACCATAGTTCCAATATCTTTTTATTAAATAAAGCTCAAGTAAAGTTAAACAGTGAGAGGTTAATCTATAACCTAGGGTTGTGGTAAATTATGTTTGATTTTACATTTGACGACAAAGCAAAAGACCTAGACGAAATCTTAAAAGAACTAGATTTAAATGTTAAAGAGATCGAAGCAGCGGCGATCGTCTCAATTGAGGGATTACCTATTGCTGCTCGTATGCCTCCAGAGTATGAGGACGCACTAGTAGCGCCTATGACCGCTGCAATGCTATCATTAGGAGAAAAAATTAGTAATAATTTGCATAGGGGATTGTTACAGAAAATCTTTGTCGAAGGGGTAGAAGGCCATGTAATTTTTGTAGCCGCAGGTTCAAATGCAGTTTTAACAGTATCAACAACAAAAGATGCAAAATTAGGGTTGATTTTTCTAGAGATGGATGAAGCAGCAAAGAAAATAGCAGAGGTTCTCGGATAGACAATTTCTATCATTCTTTATATCTTATCAGATAATTTCCAAAACATTTCCGCATTTTGTGAAAATAATACGGAGGCTACCTCAAATTCTTACAATTTGAATTGAACAAAGGGATAATTTTATATTTGAAAATATATTCAATGGGATATTGGAAATCAGAGAAACTAGTCCCAAACAAACCAACTTGCACAAGGTTCTCAAAAACAAAAACATACATCCAGATGGGAAATTAAGTGGGTACCATCGATTTTCTATAGATACTGTCTATACTCCACCTCGAATTCCGAAACCATTTTCCTTTCTACCAACTGTTAATAAAATTGGATTAACTAAACTTCTTGTGAAGGAGGTATTTCATTATAATTTCAAATTGATAAAATCAGATTACAGGCAAGCCTTAATGAGTAGACCATGTATTTATGGAGTATTTAGTGGACCGATCGGAGGATTTAATCCAATCAAAGAAAAATGTACAGGCTGTCTTAGGTGCGTACAAGAGTACCCTGATGTATGCAACGTAGAAATCAATCCTGAGTTTGACCAGTACACAGATTCTTTCTGGAGAAGAAAAGATCCAATTTACTCCTCTACAAGCCCTTATTCTTTGATTATAAATGAAGCAGAAACTGGAAAAATTCCAGTTAAAGGGATGGGCTATAAGGGTTCATTTGCCGATGAAGGCTGGGATTCAATATGGACTGACATGTCTGAAATCGTGAGACCTACAAGAGATGGTATATATGGTAGAGAATTCATATCCACAAAAGTTACAATCGGCTCTAAGCTTGGCACATATAGGGAGTTATCTGACCCAATCGAGTCATCTCTTCCAATTTTATTTGACCTAACACCAGTTAAAAACAACAAGATACTGATAGAGACTTTAGCAAAGGCATCTGAAAAAAATGGTACGTATTTTTTAATCAGACCATCTGAGATTTCTGCAATTCCCAGAAAATTTCATAAGAACCTAATTTACTCTATCGAGGACATGAAATACACTAATCATAAATCATACCAAGACATTAGAATTATTGAGATTAACATTGTTAAAGCGATTGGGATAGAACAATCTATGAATTATAATGATATTTGGAAAAGGCTTAATAGTGAAAGAATAGCAGAAATTGAAAATTTGATAAATAAACTCAAATCTAATGGAAAAAAGATAATCCTAAGAATTCCCTTTACTGATGGAATCTTAGAGGGTATAGAAAAACTATCCAAGGCAGATATTGATGGTTTTCATCTTTTTGCGAACTATCATGGTCAAACATACGAACATTCTCCAAGATTTATTTCTCGGGTCTTACGTGAGGTTCATGAATTTATGTTGAAGAAAAACATTCGAGATAAATTTACACTTGTGACAAGTGGAGGAATCATCTTAGCGGAGCATGTGCCAAAAGCAATAATTTTTGGGGCAGATTTAGTTGGAATAGATACAACACCATTAGTTGCTTTACAAATGAGGTTCAAGGGGGAATGTGTTGACGCAGATTCTGCAGAATTTTACAGAGACAGTTTTGATGTGGAGTGGGGAGTTAACAGGTTAACAAATTTGTTTGGTGCTTGGCATAACCAAATTCTTGAAATCTTAAGTGCGATGGGGATGAGAGATATAAGAAGGTTAAGAGGAGATATAGGAAGGGCAATAATCAAAGAGGAGATGGAGGCGGAGGCATTTGAAGGAATTAGGAGGATAACCGATTGAGTCTGATCGAACTTAAGATAAATAAACATGGAAAGGCAATAAATAGGGGAATTGACACCCTAGCACTCTTAAAATCAACAATTCCACCTGCGCTTGGAAATTTCAGATGGACAAAGGATTTAATCCTATCAACTTATTACCAGGCATTAATGGGAGAGATACCTCCTGAAACAATGAACTATAAAACTGGAGCGTCTGGTGGGGGGTTTGATAAATTAAAATTTGATTTTACTGAATCTGTATCATATGATTCTATTTCTCAATCTGAAATTAAATTAAGCTTAGAGCTAAACAAAAGAAGAAATGGAAAAAGTTTAACAATTCAACAACCAACCTATGGTGGAGGGATGTCCTTTGGGTCAGTCAGTTTGAACTTTATGTTAGCAAGAGCTATTGCAGCTGAAAATCTACAAACGCTAACCTGTACTGGTGAGGGAGGATATCCAACGGAACTCTTTCCTTATTCAAAAAATATAATTACTCAAGTAGCTACTGGTCTCTTTGGTGTACGTGAGGAGACGATACAAAAATCCCCTATGATTGAGTTCAAGTATGCTCAGGGGGCAAAACCCGGATTAGGTGGCCACCTACTTGCTGATAAGGTGACAGCATCAGTTGCAAAGATGAGAGATTCAGTGGAATTTTCAAGCTTATTTTCCCCATCTCCTTTTCATTCTGTATATTCTGTTGAGGATCATAAAAAGCACGTAGATTGGATTAAAGCTGTAAATCCGGAGGCATTGATCTCAGTGAAGGTTTCAACTCCAAAGGATGTAGAAATGGTTGCAATTGGCTCATACTATGCTGGTGCGAACGTAATTCATATCGATGGTGGATATGGAGGAACTGGAGCTGCTCCTGAAATCGCAAAGAAAAATATTGCTATGCCTATAGAGTATGCTATCCCCCGTGTACACAAATTTCTGGAACAAGAAGGTGTGAGAGACGAAATTACCTTAATCGCAAGTGGAGGTATTAGAACTGCATATGATGTAACTAAAGCTATTGCCCTTGGTGCTGATGGTGTAGTAATTGGTACTGCTGAAAATATAGCTGTAGGTTGCACACATTGTGGAAATTGTGAGAGAGGAAGAGGATGTCAAATAGGAATTGCAACCTCAGACGAAGAACTTAGCCAATACAGGGATTTGAGTTGGAGTGTGGAGAGGATCACCAATATGTATAAGGCCTGGAAAAAGCAATATAAGGTAATCCTAGCACAGCTAGGGTTAAAGAGTATTCAAGAGTTACGTGGGAGAAAGGATTTGCTTTTGTATGGAGGAAAATAAATGAAAGAATTTGAAAAAATTTTACATTCCCGAGAAAACTTGAGTACTGATATTCCTTTAAAAACACCAACAGCTGAAGGAGAGGGAGGCTGTGGTGTAATTGGATTAGCCTCAAGCTCTCTCATCAAAGGGAAACATCTTAAGAAAGCCATTCAACGGATGCTTAACAGAGGGAATGGTAAAGGAGGGGGTATTGCAGCAGTTGGTTTATCCCATGAAGATTGGGGTGTTGATAAAGAAACTCTTGAGCAGAATTATCTAATAACCGTTGCTTTCTTAGACAAATCAATTATTGAAGAGGCTGAAAGTAATTTCATTAGAAAAACATTGGACGTGAAACATGAAGGAACCTTAAAGCTCAAAATTAGCGAAGAATTACAAGTTGACCCACCCTTAGTAAAGTTTTATTTCGCTAGAGTGAACGAACAGAGTCTATCTAACTTTATGACACAATATGAATTAGAGGATAAACAAAAAGCTGAGGATGAATTTATTTACCAAAATTCATTTACACTCAATAAAAATTATTATGAGGCACTTGGAGAGAAAAGAGCATTTGTTTTATCACATGGTAAGAACATGACGGTTTTAAAGATAGTGGGACATCCACATCAGGTTTATGAAGTTTATGACATAGATGAATTCAAGGCCCATGTTTGGATCGCACATACAAGATATCCTACAAAGGGTATCGTGTGGCATCCAGGGGGTGCACACCCCTTTATTGGATTAAATGAGGCTCTCGTTCATAACGGGGATTTTGCAAATTATCAAGGTGTTAGAGAATATTTAGCACAACGTAATATATTTCCCTTGTTTCTTACGGATACTGAAGTCGCAGCTCTTCAGTTTGACCTTTACAGCAGAGTTTACCAATACACTAATGAGGAAATTATAGAAGCTATGGCTCCTACAACAGAAAGAGATTTTCTGATGCTAGAGCATGATAAACAACAGCTTTACAAAAATATCCAAAATAAACATCTACATGGGTCTCCTGATGGACCATGGTTTTTTATAGTGGCTCAGAGCAAACCAACTGAATATGCCTATAACCTTATAGGTATTACTGACACGTCCATGTTAAGACCACAGGTCTTTGCTCTATATAACGGCGAAGAATCGATTGGAGTTATTGCCTCAGAGAGACAGGCAATAGATGCAGTATTAGCATCAATAGCATCTGAAGATAACAGGTTCTCAGCTAAAGCAGATAGGTACTGGAATGCAAGAGGAGGAAGCTATGTTGATGGTGGAGCATTCATTTTTTCTGTGATCAATAGAAATGACAAAAAGAAATTAATTTGTACTAATAAGTTCGGTGAAGAAATCACCCCAATTGCAAAATCAGACAATAAAGAGCTTGACCCATTTATTAAATCGATTATTTTATCTTCAAACATCCTTGGTGATGTAGAAGCTACAGAGTTAATCAATAATAACACGTCTATTTTCCAACTGATTGAGAGTATTAGAAATCTTAATGAAAATTCACTTGATGATAAATTCAACAAATTTCGTTTGCTTTCACACATCTTGGATCGAAAACATCTCATTCCAAACTCTTTTGATGGTCGAATTACAGAAATCTTGGAAACAACAATCAATGGTATACTAGATGAATTTCCGATAATTGGAGAGAAACAGAAAATTGTTAAAATCGATTATGATTCAAGAGACAATCTGATTGAACCAACTGACAATGACCAGATGCTAGTTTATAATGTAGCCAAATTCCAATCTGAGGGAGTTGAAAGTGCCTCAAGACAGCTTGTAGAAATTTATAAAATGGGATGGAAGAAAGTTATCAGTTACAATTGGGAAGGACAGAGATTCTGTGGGGCTGGTTTAGGACCTAATTCACATGGATTTGAACTCCATGTATTTGGGAATCCAGGAGATTACCTTGCCTCAGGGTTGGATGGTGCGGAAATTTATGTGCATACATCTGCCCAAGATCAGGTTGCTCAAATCATGAGAAGTGGTAAATTAGTAATTTATGGGGATGTTGGTCAGACTTTCATGTATGGTGCCAAAGGTGGTGAGGTCTATGTGTTGGGAAACGCTGCGGGTCGTCCACTAATCAATGCTGGAGGGAAACCACATGTTATTATTAATGGGACATGCCTTGATTACCTCGCAGAATCATTTATGGCTGCTGACCCTCTCAGAGGTGGTGGATTTGTTTTGTTGAATGGTTTAACTTTTGATAATGAAGGTGACCCAGTCAATTTACCGACGTCTTATTCTGGTGGAAATCTTTTTTCCCTAGCTGCAGGGGGCGCAATTTACCTCAGAGACCCTTATGACACAGTTCATGAGGATCAACTTCATGGTGGAGAGTTTATTGAACTTTCAATAAATGATTTTGATTTAATACACCAATACCTGATGAATAATTTAGATTTATTTGGGTTTTCAGTTTCTACTGAGAAAGATGAGACCAATCATGATGTGTATCTGAAAGCGTACAAAAAGATAATTCCCCTAAAAAACACTGAACTTACTAAACATTAAACAATTCAAATTCAATATAATTTGATAATGGTGAATTTCCCATCTGAAGAAGAATTCATTGAAATGATCGAGAAATCGAAACAGAAATCTCTTGCTAAAGACCCTATAGTCTACATCAAACCGCCCGTGATACTATTAGGGGATATTCACGGAGATGTTGAAAGTCTAGTAAAGGGGATTAAACTTGCAGAAGATGAAAACATTGAACAAATTATATTGCTAGGTGACGTGATAGATCGTGGTGAATATCAGATCGAGGTCTTCTTAGAGGTGCTAAAAAAGAGAGAGAATTTGCAGATTATACATATCAGGGGGAATCATGAGGATCTAAGTATCAGTAATCGATTTGGGTTCATTGAAGTGATAAGAAAGCATTTTTCAGAAAAGGTTGTTGATAAAATAGGGGAATATTTTTCTTCATTGAGTGTTGCGTGCATTATTGAAGGAATTGCCTTCTGCGCACATGGCGGGTTTCCTTTGGGAATAAAAGATTTAAAGCAGATTAGAAAAGATGGTCCAGTTGTTGAGAACCAAATTACCAGAGAAATTCTTTGGAATGATCCAGTTGAAGGATGGAAAAACTACATTGAATTTGAAAATATTGATGATTTCGGTGATTTACGTATTGATAACCCTCGAGGTATAGGTTATCTATTCACTAAAAGTCAAGCAAAAAAATTTTTGGAGGAACATCAACTAAAGTACTTAATCAGGGCACATATAGCACTTAGGTCAGGATATATCTGGTATAATGATTACACTCTCTCAGTTTTTTCTTCAGCTTCTGGACCATACAAGGGGTTTGAAAGAGCCCAGTTAATCATAAATGAAGAGGGAGAACTGAGATTAAAGAAATTTTGAACACTGGATTTAGTGATGAGCCACAAAGATAATAACCAACGTGAAAAAAATATATTTGGAAATAGCTTGTCGAAAGGGTTGACTGTAATAATTCTGATTGAAATCTTCCTAATTAGCTTAGGAACCTCTTCAAACAGCTTTATCATACCCTCAAGTAGTCATTATCAGAGTCCTATTAATATGAGTGTGAATCAAGGCAGTTCAATTGATCTAACACTAAATATATCCAAAATAAACATAGAAAGGGGAAACAATTTTTTCATCCTTTATGGAGTCACGAATAAAACAAATCCAACCCAGTACTTATCTGGCTACGAGTTTCACCTCTACACAAAAAAAACTTCCAGTAACAGTTCAATTACCCTGTTGAATGGTACCTCTTCTAACTTTTTAGGAAATTTTACTGTAGAAACTTACTTTTCAGAAAAACCTCTAACAGTTGGGAACTATTCACTGTTTTTAGATGTAAACACAACAAAAGGTATCGTGTCTAAGAATACCACATATAGTATCTTTGCTAGTCCCCAAGCTAATGTAATTTTCCGATTTTTCCCAGGAAGTAACCTGAATGTAAATTTAAACCAACTCGTTAACGTTTCTCTAATCATTGAAAATATAGGGGAATCGAACGCATTCAATGTCTCTAGTATTGTTCAAAGTTTAAACGAACCAATCGGGATAAATGAAACTATATTTCCAGTTAATATGGCAATCCTCACTCCAAATAAAAGAATACAACTCAATTTTACTATCAAACCAACTAGGGTAGGATTAGGCGCTTTAGACCTGCTAACCTCTTATTCAACTATAAACAATGTGAAGACGCTGAAAACAATCCAACTATTCATTACAGTTAAACCAAAGTTAGTAGTTGAATTTAACCCAAAAGATCAACTCCTATTTTCGAACACTACAACAGTATCTGTTCAAATAAGAAACCTTGAGAACTTTTCTGTAATTATTTCGATCTCCTTAACGTCAGACCTAATTAACTTTAACCAACCGATTGAAACAAAAGCTCATGAACTTCCAGCTCTTTATACTCAAAATATTGAATTCATTGGAAATGTATTAAAAACTGGAGCCGCGTCATTAACACTTACTGTAATTTTCTATGATCAGGACGGGAGTGGCTCAATCCCTATATTTATTATAACAAGAATTGTGCTCATTCAATCCAACCAAATCCCCCCGTCTCTCTTGACTGATTATTTACTTTTAGTTGTCCAGCTACTTGGTTATATCTCACTCGCAATATTGATTTTAGGGAGTGTATGGCTTTATTTTGACAAAGAGAACAGGTATAAACTTATTTCAAGAGTTATTCCCAAGAATCCTGCAGATCGACTGAAATTACCAGGTAATTCTATAATTGTAGATGGTTCAAATGTCGCTTGGGAGATTCCCGAAAAAGGTAGAGCAAATTTGAATAATTTAGACCTAGCAATTAAAACGCTTAAGAATAAGGGATTCAAGGATATTGTTATTGTGGTAGATGCTGCCCTGAGATATCAGGTTCAAAATAAAGATCAGTTTGACAAATTGGTGAAAGAAGGAAAACTTAAGGTAATGCCTGCGAAAGTTAATGGAGACCAGTTTATCTTGAGGTTAAGTGATGAACGGAATGCCTTCATCTTATCTAATGATTTATTCAAAGAGTTCAGAGAAGAATTTACAAACATTGATGATAAGAGGGTACCGTATACGATTTTAGATGGAATATTATATTTACATCCTCTCGCAACCGATCATAAGAGTGAATGAACTGAATTCGTAGTTATTGAAACAAAAAACCTAATAAATACCACCAAGATTGTTTCTTGTGAAATTTGAGATTTTAATAGGATTATTGCTCATTTCAGTGCTAAACTCTACATCTACACCTGATATTGTTACCTCTTTAGAAGATGATTCGTTGATACTTAAACCCAAATCTTCTACAAACAAAAATATTATTTTTATGATAGGAGATGGAATGGGTAGCGAAGAAATAAAGCTCGCGAGCTTAATAGAATATGGAATAATTAATGGATCCATTTTTGAAGAGTTCCCTAGTCAGGCATGGTATTCTACTGATGATATTCACGGAAAAATAACAGATAGTGCAGCTTCTGGAACTGCTTTGGCAACGGGCCAGCTGACGGCAAATTCGATGGTTGGGATTGACACAAAATCTGTTCCAATCAAGACAATTCTGGAATATTTAAAAGATGATTTTAATTATTCTACTGGTATTGTTACAACAACAGAGATTGCTCATGCAACACCTGCTACGTTTGCAGCACATGCAAAGCATAGAGATTTGAAGACCAAGATTAGAGATCAGCTTCTTTCTCAAAACATAGACGTGGTACTCGGTGGTGGGTTAGGAGGAACCTACATAGGAGGAAGGTCAGGAGCCCAGAATTTGGCGAATAATCATAATTACACATTAGTTACCAACACTAGTGAATTAAACCAAATCTCAAATTCCACTGATTCCTTATTGGGTTTATTTGGGTATTATAATATAGATTACGAATTGGAAAGAAACCCCCAGGAAAGTCCATCGCTTCAAGAAATGACTAGCAAGGCTCTTCAATTGTTAGATTCAAAGAACAAACCCTTTTTCGTAATGATAGAAGGTGGAAGAATAGATCATGCAGGTCATCTGCTAAATTCATTTCAAAACAAAACTATCTACAATGCGTTAGAAACTATTAACTTCGAAAAATCAGTAAGGGTGGCATATGAATATGCGAAAGCTCATCCCAACACCATATTAATAACAACTGCAGATCATGAAACCGGGGGATTAAAAGTTCATGACTTTTCAAACCTTGACAAAACACTTCCTGATGATAAAAATAGTAGAAACAAAAATAACGAGATCAGATATAACCGATCATTACAGATAGATACTAGTTGGTTAACAACATCTCACACAGGTCAAAAAGTGAGGTTTTCAGGGTACGGATTCGATTTTAACACTTCGAAAATCCAAAAGAACACTGATGTGTTCTGGGCCCTTAATGAGGCGCTAGGTAATTTCCCTGTGATTCGAACAGACTATCCAAAATCTGGACAAATTGGAAAACTTAGTTTTAGAGTTGTAGGGTCTCAGTTAGAACCAATTAATTATAATTATAGAAGTACTGAAGTTCAAAGTGGTAAAGTTGTAATTGGTAATTGGACTGAGTCTACAAAAAATACCACAATTACATTAACCTTTGAAAGTAGTGAAAACACATCAATTGTGGTTCAAATACTAGTTAAGGATGTGGAGACCTCTATTAAAACCAGCTCATTAAAGTTCCATCTGGCGATTTATAAGGGTCAAGCACCAATCAGTTCAACCAACAATGTATCATATCTAAATTCAATGAATCTTGTTTTAGTTTTAATATTTATTTCTTTGAAGTTACGAAAAATTAGAGGGACAAGCTAGGGCACACCTCAATTCTTCTGTAAATTAAGCACTAATTTTTAATCAAACCTCTCAGTGGTTGGATATGGAAGAACAACTTGCTTCCCAGATCACCAAGATTGTCGAGGGTATAGTAACTGATTTAGACGAATTGGATGAACTCAGAGAAGATGTTATTGCTTTGTCTCGAAAGTTAAATAGAATGTCAGGGAAGGCAATAGCAAGGATTGTGAATTTATCTCAAGAGCCCTCATTGATTAAGGGAGCAAGAGAATTCAAAACTGCCCTTGATATTAAGTTGTCAAAATTTACACCGTTTTTTGGGTGGAACACTGTTAATGATGGACTTGAAGAATTTACTGAGATGGAACTTCTTTATGCGATAATCTCGGATCGAGAGCTTCCCTCTCCACAATCATTAAATATACCAAGCTCTATTTGGATAAATGCTTTCTGCGACACTATCGGAGAACTAAGAAGGGTTATACTTCGCTTGTTAATCTCACAAAAGGTTGAGAATGCAAGAAAATACCTTGATATAATGAATCTAATGTTTGAAAATATTATTGGGATAGAGTATGGAAAACATGTGGCTGGAAATCTTAGGAAAAAAATTGATTACCTGAGAGTCACTATAGAGAGAACTGAGAGTGATTTCTTACATTCTATGCTAGGGAATCAAATTCAAGACAGTTTGGATGCAAGCGAGGATTAAAACATGAAATTGACTGGAGTTGTCCAAGAAGGCAAAGGAGAAGGTGCAAAATTTATTTCACTCCCCACCTATGATAAAATTTTTACTAAGCTACTAGGGTCTCAACCATTTCCTGGAACATTAAATGTGAAGATATCTGAAGAAGATGGAAGAGTTGTTACAGAGTTATTTAACAAAAAGGGTCAGAGATTTGAGGAGCTATACTTTCAAAATAAGAAGATGGGAGACATAATAGTCATCCCATGTGAAATTGGAGGCTTGTCAAATCATAAATCAGTAATTGTACGACCGCTTTTGACCACTCATCATATCGATATAATTGAGATTGTTTCTTCTGCACATATTCGGGATATTTTAAATTTGAAAGACCAAGATCAAATCACGGTTGTTGTTTAATTAATAAATTACTACAAAATACAAGTCTAGTAGATTTACTTCAGTATCTTTTATCTGTATTCCGTATCCTAGAGATGATAAAATATGACCTGAGTTCCCCCCTTATATATTTTTTTGACACCACCTAATGGAGTTAAATGTTTCCAACTATTCCCAGTAATAATGTAACCTGCATGAGGAGAACTCCCATCTTTGCCATCTGTTGCCAACCCAATAAAGAACAGGTCCTGTGTTCCTTTCAATTTTTCACTCATAAGTGTTGCGAGAGAGGAAACCCTTCCACCCTTATAATTAAACGCTGGACTTGGAAGCATAACTACAGGTTCACCCATCCAGATTAATGTTGTCTTGAGGTTAGTTGAGCTTGAGTCAACCTTGGTCTTAATTATGTTTATCATGTTCTCAGCAACCGATTCTACATCACCTGATAGATTTACATCAATTACTTCAGATTGAATTTTTAGCTTCGAAAGTTCATCAATTAAATGATCTGCAAAGATCTGACGAGAACAAATTACCTTGAAATGATGATTTTGAGGTAGCTCAAATTCATATGGAAGATAAGCATAAGATGTGTTTCATGAATCCTCACCATTTTGATTCTGCTCGAAAAACAGAAAGAAATTGTCTCTCCAACCTCTTAGGATTCTTTATCCTGTCCAATTTTTTCATTGAAATGAACAATAGGTTTGATTTTTCGGTGGTCTTTTACATCCCTGCTTCTGTACCTGTGAACAATGGAGTTCTGTGGAGTCTTTCTAAATCTGCTACTTATTTTTCCTCTCAATTTATGCAGATTAATGCGAAATATTTTTCCTGAGATAGGAGATGTGTTAAGTTCGATATGACCCTTCTGAATCATATTGGAAGATAGGTCTGTTGCAACCGTTGTAAAACTCTCTAGGGATTGAACTTTTCATCAGTTACAAATTATTTTGGAACCATATATAATGTAGCAAAAGGGGATTAATATTAAAACTTATTAAATTTATTTTTACTGATTAAATATTGAAAAGCACACTTTATTCATTAGTTTTCTTATTGCTTTTATTTAACACCACTAATGCAGCATTTAATTATAGTCTTTCCCAAAATCACACTATAGGCACTTGGGATAAGGCTGGGAATGGTAACCTACTTAACAATCCAACCTCCATTTTTCAGGATCATATAAACGATACCTTTATTGTCTCAGACTCACAAAATGGAAGAGTATTACAGTTTAATTCAAGCACATGGAACAAGATTCATGAAATTACACCCCTTTACCCAAATCTAACCAAAGTAAAAACAGTTTATGATACAATACTACAAAGAAATGGAACATTTACCTCTATACTTGCCAAAGGAAGAATTATCTCATATCAACTTGATGGGAAAATAATTCAATCAATAACTATCCCTTTTCTCCCTGATGATACTGTTTTTTTTCAAAATGGAAAGTATGTTCATTTAGGCTATGACTCAGTTGAAAATAAAATATTGGTACAGTTTCCACTTACAATTAATGGTGTAAGAAGAGTTAGAGTTACAACGCTAGAAACAATAAAATTGAATATGTCAGAAAGTAATTTTCTGACAAAAGACATTTATGCGGAGTCTCAATTTTCATATATCGATGGTTCACCTGCCGCTTTAAGTCAATTCTATTATCAAAACGGAACAGTAGCCTTACAAATAAAAAAATTTGGCATGATCAATGGGAAATACAATATAACATCAACTTTCTTAGTCCCTTACGCATCTATAGGGTCAATGACGGGATGGCTAAAATTGAAAAATGGATACTTGTTTTCCACAGCAAATGGAGTTTTAGTCTATGACCTTATGATGAATCTAGTTAACAAATTTAATGACTTAAATGGTTTTGGCAAATTTGACCAAGTAAGTTCCATAGTATATGATCCAATTAGCAACCTAGTTATCTTATCATTGGCTTCAAAAAATTTTGTTATTGGAATTAAGGTTCTTACCCTTACATTAGATCCCACTGTTTCTAACTCAGCAACACAGACTGAGTTGTTAATTTGGATACCTGTAACTTTGCTTAGGCTAATAGTTTTAGCTGTTATATTGATAACTATAATACTAGTAATTATAGTTATCAAACGCAGATTTATTGTTAATAGATCTGCTTAATTAGACAAATAAATTTATAGTCTCCTCAAATGGTTCGAAAAACAGTCTGAAGATAGAAAATCTGAATGTTACCCTGTTCAAAAGCTGATCTAAAGGTCGCTTTATTTTATCTGCATATCTTACCCATTCTCAAACCTTTAGCTTTCAAAGAAAAGGAATCATCATTACTTGAATTACAATTTAGTTTGTTTTTAATTTTCAGATGATACAAATTGTTCATACGAAGAGATTATATTTTAAAAGGCAAATGTGAAGATAAGGAATGGCTCTAAATAATAAATAGTATTATTTCAGTGAACTGTAGAGGGTGGAAAAATTGTGGAATTCAATAAATTTAATGATGTTTTATTTTAATAACTCAGATATTTTTCCCACAAAACCGGTAAATATTGTGTAATTCCTTATACATTTTCTGGACCAGAGAATGCCAAAAATTGAAAATTTCACTGCATTGTTTCTGTGATGAAATTTGAAATACATAAATACAAGGCTTCCTCATGGAAGACACAGGGTTGCAACCATTGTAAATCCCTTCTAGGGATCGAAGTCTGTAACAGTATGTAAGCAGATACTCCTTAGATGCGTTGTTGCAATTGTGTTAGAACCCTTTTAGGGATTGAAACTGCTTGGCTTTATACTTTGCTAAATGTTGACGGATCAAGTTGAAACTGGCTTAGACCCTTGTAGGGTTTGAAATTAAAGGGTTGATCTGAAATATTGGTTTAAATCGTTTTAATGTTTACGGGATGTTATTCAATTCTACCTGGCACAATCCTTTTGTTTTCAATGAGGTAGTGTTTGTGTCCAGATTTATGCAGCGACTTTGAGTGACTAACCACAACAATTGTCTTCCCTTGCTCGTGTAGTGAATTTAATATAGAAATGATTAGAGATATATTGTTTATGTCTAAGCTCGACGTGGGTTCATCAATGAAAAGGACATCTGGAGCATGCATTAGGCTATAGGCGAATGAGGATTTGATGAGTTCACCACCTGAAATCTCATCAGGATAGCTGTTTTTGACAATTTGTAGTTGAAATTCGCTTAACAGGTTTTCTGCTATACTTGGGTCTTCTTTTACAAACAGTAAGTTTTCATAAATTGTAAGGTAAGGATGAAGAAATGGTTCTTGTGGAATGTAGATGCATTTTTCTGGGTTCTTCACCACTATAGTTCCAGATACTGGACTTAATTCTTGAATCATTAGTTTGAGAAGGCTGGTTTTGCCAGACCCTGATGGACCACCAATGCTTATCCAATCATTTTGTTTTACCTTGAAATCAAGATTTTCGAAAACTGTCAAACTTAGATCTTTCCTGATAAAATATCTTAGGTCAACATTTTTCAAGCTGACAATAGTTTCAGGCATTGTCTCCCATCTCATTCTTTTTCGGTGATAACTTTATGAAGCCATCCTTTAGGCTCATGGTGATTATGTTTTTTATATCTAGTTTCTCCAGAGCATACTTTGGAAGATAGACCGCACCTTTTGAATCTACGGTTAGATCCACGTGAAGTCCATGCATAAGCTTTAAAATACCTTCTTCCTTTATTTCTGTGTTTGAGCGATCTATGATCCTGTCAAATCTTCCAAAATAGATTCCAAGTACTAGATTGCTGTACAATGAAATTTCTGGATCATGTGATGTGTAAACCAGTGTAATATCATTTGATTTGCATGATTCGATTATTTTTCTCATTACTTTGTGCTTTGTTGTTGAATCCAGAGAACTTGTTGGTTCATCCAGAATCAATATTTTAGAATTTTGCATCAGTCCCATTGCTAGACAGACCAATTGTTTTTCTCCACCCGACAGATGCATCACTGGTTGATCTATTAAATGAGAAATTTCAAGTTCTCTAAGAGTCTTGAGGATGTCTACGTTTTTATTGATGATAAAATTAACAAGTTCCATATTTTCCCTGACTGTTAATTTGAAGATCAGATTTTCTTCCATTTTCTGTTTAACATAAAAGATGTATTCTGAGATGAATCTTTGACGGTCTTGTTGATTCATTTTATAGAGAGAGTTGCTGAGAATCTCAACGACACCTACATCTGGTTCTAATTGGCCTGCAAGCACGTTGAGCAGGGTTGTTTTTCCTGAACCGCTGTCTCCAGTGATTGTTACAACTTCTGAGGATTTTATGACAAAAGACACGTTATTTAGAGCCAACAGATTCTCTTCGGGATGGAGCTTAGGTCCCTTATAGATAACTGTCATATCAGAGATATTAATCATACAATTGACCTCCAAAGGTTTGAGAGATGTAAAACACCAGGGTAAAAGAGCCAGTACCTATAAATACTGCTATAATGACTTGGAGGAGATAGTTAAAGAGTAGAGTGTTCACCATAGTGTATAATGTAACAGTCAAAAGGAGTTGAGTAAATATAACACCAAATAATAGAAAAATCATTACAAAGTTTATCAAATTCCACTTTATCTGTTGCTTTACTAATTTGTTCCTGATGAATTTATTGTGGTGAATTGCCCATTTAAGCTGCCAGTTCATAGACCTAGTATAAATGATTAAATACAGAGTCAGAGGGATCAACATTTCAATCACAATATACAGAATATTGTTTAGATATCCAAATATGGGAAATTCTGGAAAGGTGGGGTGGTTCATCGATTTTATTGTAGGTACTGAGGATATCTTTAAATCCAGCATGTTGATAAATTTGTTATTGATCCTGTCCACTGTCCGTTCTGCATCCCCTGGGTTTGACAACAAAACCTTGTAGATGTTGTTGGTGACGAGTAAAAACTGTTTTGAGAGGGTTTGTAGATTTTCTAATGACATTACAAAAATTGTTGATTTCTCTATTCCAAGTTCAGTGATAAAAGAGTTAATTCCGAAGAAAGAGTTTGTGGTATACAGCTGATTGATTTTTAGACTGAAGTAATTTGCTCCAAATGGGTCTGTGTTTTTGATTTGAATCTCTTTTCTGGAGGAATAATAATTTAAGTACTGAAAGTTATTTACCATCAAAATGTTGTTTGAATGCTCACTTAATTTTTTAAGAATGTTTAGGTCAGATGTCCAACTTCCAGTATTTAGTCTTGAGTTATACCTGATGCTTTGAATATATCTCTGCACATCAATACCTAATATATATCCACCAGTGTAACTTTGCGATTTTCCAAGTTCATAGTCCTTAAAATAGAGATAGTTTAAAAGCATTGAATTTTGCACATTAGAGATATTGTCAAGCATCGGGTAAGCGAGACTGGTATTAAGGTTCAAACCATGGATGGATATATCTGCACCAAGACTATATAGGTCTCTAGTAGAGATACTGTTTTGTATTCCTGTATTAGAGATAGTAATGGCTGAAAATAGACAAAACAAAATTAATAGAAACATAATGACCCGTATTAAATTTGGTGAATTTTGTGAGTATCTGGCAAATGGGTAGACTTTTCCAATTCGAGAGTTTGGATTATACTTACGGGGAATTAAAATTAACGAAAGAAGGAGCTTATACACAACAAATCCGTATAGCATCAACAAGAGCAGGCTTAAAATAACGATAAGCAATAAATATTCCAAAGTTGATAGATTGAGAATTAAAATTTCTTGACTTGAAATTGTTAAAAAGAAACCAACTATAGTTGATGATAAGACTGTTAAAATACTCAACATTTGAAAAGGAAACTTTTGATTTAATCTCTCTCTGAACGTTTTCAAGCCTGATCTCTTGTGATTAAAAAATGTGGCTAAATTTATAAGTACAAGCAACAGAAAGTAATAACTAAAGATGGATTTATAGGAGATTGAATCTTGTATCTGTAACCCTGTGAAAAGAGCAATTATAACACTTATTACATAAATTGGAAGCAAAAAAACACCCAGAGTAAGAAGATCCAAAAGGCTGTTTAATTGATTTATTGAATGACCTTTATTTGTAAAAAATGCAAGGAACTGACGCTTGGATTCTTCAAAGTTTGATTGATAAATTAGATATACCGCTGCAAAAATAATGTACAATATAATTGTAACTGTGGAATTAAGAGTCTGAACCTTGTTTTGGATTTCATTTTGTTTGTTGAGCACTCTTAACAAGGGAGCATCTAACAGAGTGTTTCCTAAGAACTTTAAGAAGTCAGTAGTTTGAGATTTAAATGTCTTAGAATTTGTAATTTTGTAAAAACTTGTGCTTAGATTAAAATACATTCTTGAGACTTGCTTAAATTTAGTAAAGTAATCTCCTAGACGTCTTGTGCCAAGTATCTTTTGAAAATCATCGATTGAGGTAAAGATGACCTGACCAGGATTAATGCCCACGGGGGTTAAGATTGAGTTTATTAACCTGTGAAGTGAGGTTCCATTCAATTCAGTGGTATTATAAGGAAAAGTAAATTCTTGTGAATTTTTAATTGCTTGAACTCCACTGACTTTGACTTTGCTGTTGTTTGATAAAAACAGTCCCAAATTATCAGCGTATCTATCTCTTCCTAATCGAAGTATCCTGGCTTGAGTGCCTTCAAGATTTGATCCAGTTAGTTCAAAAAATTGAGCAGGATCAATAAGAATCACAGATAGAGAGGTTTGAAGTTTGCTGATATAAGTGTCAGTATTCTGTAATTTTAGGGGTTTTGTTAGATTTAAAATGGCATTTGGTGCTCGTAAAACCAAAAAATCAAGTGAATAAAGACTTATAGAACCATAATTTGGGTCTTGAATATTGTATTTGTTTTGAGGTTGTAACTTCATTAATTCTTTTGTTGAGTTTATTTGAAGACCTGATATTTGATCTTGAATTATATTTTCTGTGAAAAAATGTCCAGCGGGAAAATATTCTGGATTTAACTGTCTATGAAAATTACTTGTTACCTGATTTTGCGTGTACAAAATTTGAAAGCTGAAAATTAAAATCAAAAGACCTACTAGAACGAGTTTGAGTAAATCTGTACGTGAGTATTTTAACAGTATTAAGAAAGGACGTTTTATTGGTTTGCCTCGGCGTAAATATAAGCCCCATAAGATAAATACAACAGGAATTATGAATAGTAAAGCTTCAAGCAGTAGATTATTTATGAATAAAGCAAGACTCAAAAAAATCAGGATTAAACTTGCTTGTAGATAATTACTCAACTTTTATCTCTCCATTAGAATTAATTAACTTATTAATCTTCCAGATTATAGACAGTTCATAAGTGTATTCAACTTTTAAATATCCATAAAATAGAAAGTCTTGAGATAAAGCCCTATTAATCTTCTGGGAGCACTTAAATGTTAATTCTATTTTACCTAATAATTGGCTATATCTTGGAGTATTCAATAGATGAAATGAGTCAAAGTTCAATATAGCAATAAATTAAATTTTAACTTTTAAAAGATGTTGAAAGCACATTGTAATTTTGATAACCTAAACTTTATTAATTTAATTTTAGATTATTTCTATAAATTTGTGGAAATATTTGAAATAAATTAAATTAAGCCTTTCCTAAAATTAGTTTGCTGTTTCCTCAACCTCCTCTGATGGTTTTCCTCCAGTAGATTAACTGCCCTTTTTTTAGCCTGACTCGTTGAATATGTATACTTGTTAACTGTTGAGGTGTTTCCCATCAATTCTCCGAGTACAATGGGGCTCACCCCAAGGCTGCTGAGATGAGTGGCATAACTATGAGCAGAGTAACTGGGGTGGCCTTGGTTTTATCTCCTGTTGTGTTTATTTTAGCTTTTGCCGTATATTTTATGACAATGACACGAATTGTGTTTTATCAGAAATTTTTTTCTTTTTTTTATATAAATATATCTGAGGGGTGGTTCTATCAATATATAATGAAATTCAATTGGTACGATAATGAAATTGAGATATTAGACTCAAAAATAAAGGGGTCTGCGATATGTATGTGTTTCCTCTGATTAAATCATCCCTGATTGAAATTATGGAAAAGATGGAAGATTTTGATCTTTTTACAAATCTGGAATTTATATGCAATCTGTACTAACTCATTAAGAAGATGAAATTTATCTGGTAATTCCAGGGCTTCAAAAATAGTCCTTAACCAAATTGACACATATTCTGAGATTCTTATTCCAGGGATAGTTGGTCCAGAACCTACATAGCTTGGATCATCATTTAACACATCTGAAACCACCCATGAATAAATGGTTAAATTTTCTAACCTTGCTGCAAGTTTTCCTCCATTGACAGAATCCAGAAACATTCTTACTTGATTAATCTGAAAAATATCTAACCCATTAATCATCCCTTCTTTGACAATTGCATTATAGATTTTTAGATCTAAATCCAATTCTGGGATACTGAAAGCCGCGGACCCACCACCACTTGTCATTACATGTAAGATTGTATCTTGAGAAAGTTCAGTCAATTTGTTGAGTACTTTTCTCGAGGTTTCGACTGTGTAATCATCGGAAA
Source organism: Candidatus Heimdallarchaeota archaeon (assembly GCA_030149205.1). Classification (GTDB taxonomy): domain Archaea; phylum Asgardarchaeota; class Heimdallarchaeia; order Heimdallarchaeales; family Kariarchaeaceae; genus WAKA01. The sequence continues at coordinate 559,760 of JASBSB010000001.1, forward strand.
ACGGATGAGAAACAAAATGAACGTCCCAATCACTAGGAAGTGATAGTGCCCTAGGTTCTTCAACATATCCCCTGGTCTGAAGCACAATGGTTGGAGAAAAACCTGTGTGAGAAATTTCTTGCGCACTTTTCGCCATCTCTAATGCGTTCTTGCCAATACAGAAGAGTGCTTGCTTATTTTTATTAAAGACCTCGGAGTTTTCTTTGAACAACATTCTTTTTGGGTGAATCTTTTGAATTGCTCTGATGAATCCAGATAGATGATCCCTATCCAGAAGCTGTAGTTCCTCAGATAACTCAATTGTTGGACGAAAATTGTACATAAAGACAATTTTAGAATATTTAAAAGACGATTTCAACTATTCAACTGGACTAGTTACCACAACTGAAATCGCACATGCAACACCTGCAACATTTGCTGCACATGCTAAGGATAGAGATTTGAAGGTCAAAATAAGAGACCAGCTTCTTTCTCAGAACATAGACATATTACTTGGAGGAGGTTTAGGAGGAACCTATATTGGAGGAAGAACAGGAGCTAAGGACTTGGCCATTAAACACAATTACACATTAGTTACCAATACTACAGAGCTAAATGGTATATCAAACTCAACAGATCGATTGTTAGGGTTATTTGGTTATTACAACATTGATTATGAATTAGAGAGAAATCCAAAGGAAAGTCCATCACTTCAAGAGATGACAACGAAAGCTCTTCAAGTTTTAGATTCAAAAAATAAACCATTCTTTGTAATGATTGAAGGTGGACGAATAGACCATGCAGGTCATCTACTAAATAGCTTTGAAAACAAAACAATTTATAACGCCTTAGAAACAATTAACTTCGAAAAATCAGTAAGGATTGCTTATAATTATGCTAAAGCTAACCCAAACACTATTTTAATAACCACTGCAGATCATGAAACAGGAGGGTTGAAGGTACATGATTTTTCAAACCTTGACAAGAACCTACCCAACAAAAACTACAGCAGAATAAAAAACAATGAAATTAGGTATAACAGATCCTTACAAATTAATGCAAGTTGGTTAACGAGGTCTCACACAAATCAAAAAGTGAGGTTTTCAGGGTTTGGACATAACTTTGACACTTCCACAATTATGAAGAACAAAGATGTGTTTTGGGCTTTGAATGAGGCTTTAGGGAATTTTCCGGTAATACGAACGGACTATCCTGTTTCTGGAGCTGTTGGCAAGCTAAGCTTTAGAGTTATTGGTTCCGAATCAGAGGGTATTAGTTATAGTTTTAAGAGAACTGAGCTTTCAACTGGGGAGACGGTAATGGGCAATTGGGTTCAATCTACAAGAAATAAGACAATTGAGCTAACCTTTGAAAGCGCTAAAAATACTTCTTTTGTTGTTCAAATTTTGGTTCGGGATTCGAAAACCAATCTTCAAACAAGCTCATTAAGGTTACATCTCTCTGTAATCAAACTTGAGAGTCCTAATTCAAAAACTACATCATCAAAACAAATTTCCCTTTCCACGAGTTCATCAACTAACCGACTACCATTAAATTTCGTAAATTTCATTGTTATCTTATCAATACTGACTTTATATTTAAGAAAAGAGAATTGGAAGAAATGAGTTAAAGATCAAATCTTCTGTTAATTAAGCACTTATTTTTAATCAGCCTTCTGTGTATTTGTTTATGGACAAAGAGCTCCCTTCCCAAGTCACAATGGTTATAGAGGATATCCTAAATAATCTGAATGGGTTGGATAAACTCAGGGAAGAAGTGATTGCACTCTCTAGAAAGCTAAATAGAATGTCTGGAAAGGCGATAGCAAGGATGGTCAAATTATCAAATGAAAAATCATTGATTGAGGAAGCAAGACAAATTAAAAGAACTCTAGATGACCAGTTAAAAAATTTCACACCAATTTTTGGGTGGAATACAGTAAATGACGGTCTTGAGGAATTTACTGAGATGGAAATCCTTTTTGCCATCATCATGCAGCAAAATCTACCCTCACCCCAATCCTTGGATATTCCTAGCTCAATTTGGATAAATGCCTTCTGTGACACTATAGGTGAACTTAGGAGGGTTATTCTGCGCTTGCTAATCTCAGGGAAGGTTGAGAAGGCCAGAGAGTATCTAGAAACAATGAATGTTATGTTTGAGAATGTTATAGGAATAGAATACGGAAAACATGTTGCAGGGAACCTTAGAAAAAAAGTTGATTACCTCAGGGTGACAATAGAAAGAACAGAAAGTGATTTTTTGCATTCAATGTTGGGAAACCAAATTCAAGACAGTTTAGAGACGAATGAGGAATAATTTATGAAAATAAATGGAGTTGTTCAAGAAGGTAAGGGTGAGGGTGCTAAGTTTATATCACTTTCAGTATATGATAAAATCTTTACAAATATTTTGGGGAAGCAACCCTTTCCTGGAACCTTAAATGTCAGAATATCGGAAAAAGATGGAAAAGATATTTCTATCCTTTTTAATAAAAAAGGTCTAAGATTTGAAAACTTGTTTTATCAAGGGAAAAAGATGGGAGATATCATCATAATCCCCTGTGAAATTCAAGGATAGTTAGACCACAAATCTGTTATTGTAAGACCTCTGTTGACCACGCATAACATTGATATCATTGAAATTGTCTCAACCGCTCATATTCGTATGGCACTAAATCTAGAGAATCAAGACCAAATCACTGTAATTGTTTGATTAATAGAAAACCACAAAATACAAGTCTAATAGATTTACATCTGTATCTTTTATTTGAATCCCGTATCCTAAGGAAGACAGAACATGACCAGAATTTCCACTTTTATAGATTTTTTTTACGCCTCCTAGGGGAGCTAAATGTTTCCAACTATTTCCAGTTATAATATAACCTGCGTCAGGAGAGCTTCCATCTTTACTGTCAGTAGCCAAACCAATAAAGAACAAATTTTGCGTGCCTTTTAGTTTTTCACTCATGAGTGTTGCAAGTGAGGAAACTCTCCCACCCTTAAAGTTAAAGGCGGTATTAGAAATCTTTACAACTGGTTCTCCCATCCAAATTAAGGTTGTTTTCAAGTTAGTAGTACTTGTACTTGCCTTAATTTTAAGCGTCTTTAACATTCTATCAGCAACCTCTTCCACATTACCTTCCAAGTTAAGATCAATTATTTCAGAATGGATTTTCAACTTTGAGAGTTCATCCATTAAATACTCAGCAAATATCTTGCGAGAACAGATTAACTTTTGTTTATGGAGCTCTGGGCTTTGAAACTCATATGCAATTTGAACTAATTCATTTAGAAGATGATAAGTTTCAGACAGTTCTAAGGCTTCAAATACTGTTCTAAGCCAGATTAAAACATATTCTGAGATTCTTATCCCAGGTATTGTGGGTCCTGAACCTACATAGCTTGGGTCATCATTCAAAACATCTGAGACAACCCAGGTGTAAATATGTAGGTTTTCAAGACGAGCAGCTAATTTCCCACCTTTGACGGAATCGAGAAACATCCTTACCTGATTTATTTGAAAGATATCCAAACCGTTAACCATAGCTTCTTTGATAACTGCGTTGTAGATTTGTAAATCAAGGTCTAGTTCTGGGACACAGAAAGCCGCAGATCCCCCTCCACTAATCATGACATGCAAAACAGTGTCTTTTGGGAGTTCAACTAGTTTTTTGAGCACCTGTTTCGAAACTTCAACGGTGTATTCATCTGAAAATGGATGAGAAACAAAATAAATTTCCCAGTCATTAGGAAGGGTTAATGATCTAGATTCATCAACATAACCTCTAGTCTGAAGAATAAATGACTGAAAGAAACCTGTGTGAGAAATTTCTTGTGCACTTAAAGCCATTTGAAGTGCATTTTTCCCTATACAAAACAGTGCTTGTTTTTTTTGATTAAATACTTCTGGATTTTCTTTGAATAACATCCTTTTAGGATGAACCCGTTGAATAGCCCTAATAAATCCAGAAAGATGATTTCTCGCTAGTATTTGTAGCTCATCAGGTAACTCATTTGGTGGCCGAAAGTTGTACATGGATACACCTATTTAGAATAGTCATACTGCTCGGGTTCAAAATCTGGAGAAAATACATGCTTGACATTACCCGCTTCAATTGAGAATTCTGCTAATATTGCCTCTCGCCATTCTTCTGCGACCTCTTTTACCTTTTCCTCTGAGACTTTGGTTGAATACAGGTGTAAAGACAACCAATACTTCCCATTTGTTTTTCTTGGGTGTGTCTTGAAATAAATATCTGGATATTTCTTCACAAATTTGTTAGTGATGTGAGATATTGTCGATTCTCCTGTACCGAAAAGTTCGAAGCCAAATTCATGAATTTCTGACCTACCAAAAGTTTCAACAAGAATTGGTATGATTTGGTTTTCTAGGATATCTTTCATTTCTGCGGGTACTCCTGGGAGTGAGAAAATTTTCATAGAATTATATTGGGTATAGACGCCTGGGGCTGTCCCCTTTGTGTTAATCAGTGGTATACTGTCTTTTGGAAGGGTGGCCATTTTCATTCTCGATCCACTTAGTCGTCCTTTGCCAACTTTCTCTTCGATCATACTTATAGCATTTTCATTTGGTTCCAAAGGTCTTTTCATAAAGTCTGCTAAGACCTCTAGTTGAATATCATCATAAGTAGGACCAAGTCCACCCATTACAAACAATACATCAGGAGACCTTTGTTGAATCTCATTTAGAACCGAAATAATCAGTTTTCTATCATCTCCAATTGTCGTTTCTCTTTGAATTGAATATCCTAGCTTAGTAAGTTCTAAGGCCACATAACTGAAGTTAGTGTTAACAGTCCTTCCAATCATCAATTCATATCCCAGACATAATATCTCTATTTTTGGGGATGATGTTAAGCTCATTAACCAACCTTAGGAATACAAAAAACATAAAGATTAGTATACAGTTTATTTGATTTCATTGAATTATAATTTTGCATTTCGAATTTTATCCAGTATTGTGGTAGTTGATATGCCATCCAGATCTGCTTTTAATTTAACAAATTCAATTGATTTTAACCCCATTTTATCTAGATCAGATTTTAATTTCTCGATAATATGATGTTGATCTGCACCAATGGCTATAATATCAGGATCTATCATTTTAACGCTTTCTAGATGATTTGTCTCGTGACCTAAAATTGCAATGTCAACCAGCTTTAATGAATTTAGCATAACCAACCGATCGGTTTCACTGTTAATTGGTTTTCTCTTTCTGTTTAAAACTGTAATATCTCTGGCTACTACTACAACCAGGGTATCTCCAAATTTTCTGGCTTCTTCTAATGTTTTAAGATGTCCAACATGAAGAATATCATAGACACCTCCAGTAAATACAACTTTAAATGTTGATCTCCCCAAAGCTGTAAGCTTTATCTCGGAGTTTTTAGTCTTTATGTATCCTTTTTCTTCAAGGTGGCTAAGGTACTTCTCCAAATTTAGTGGACAACCCTCAGGCATTAATTTTTTTAGCGGAACATCTTGTGATGACAATGAGGAAAGATATATCCTAATTAATATGAATTTGTCAATATCTCTAATTTTTGACACTTAACTTTTTTTAATTAAATTAAACTTAAGGACGTTGATATTTTCGTATACAATTTTCAGATTCTTATTTGTTTTCAATTTCATAGTAAAGTTGAACAAAAAATGAAGGTTGGACAGCAACACAATCGGAACTAATAAGAACTAGAGGAAGTTGAGAGATATGCTTATTGATGTGAATAAGTAAGCTCGCTTAGCTTAGTCGGGAGAGCGCACGGCTGAAGAATTTTGTTTTGAAACCGTGAGGTCGCGAGTTCAAGTCTCGCAGCGAGCATTAGTGTTATATCAAACCATTATTTTTTTTCATTGAGATTTGTTGAGCCCTTTAGATGTTTAGGATAAAATGGACAGTGCCTACAACCACTCCCACAGCAGTATCCTCTTTTTGTGTGGTAGCTTTCTGTAAATACAACCAATCCAGTTTCCGGATCAAGGTAAGTATCTGTCAATAATCAAATATTTTGAATGACAATATTAGGTTAATGATAAGGATATTTGTGATCTAGAATTGGTATTGTTCCCTGAAGCATAAGAAACCTTTTATTGTTAATTTTTCAAGTTTTATCAGATGATGAAACCACTGTGGAAACCAACAGAAGAAAGGGTCAAAAGGTCTCAAATACTTAAATTTATGGAGTATGTAAATACTCAGTACAACAAAGAATTTGATTCGTATAATCAGTTATATGAATGGTCGGTGACTGATATAGAAAATTTTTGGAAGTCTGTCAGTGAGTTTACAAAGATTAAGTACATCAAAAGGGGGCATTCTATAGTAGAAAACCTAGATAGCTTTGCACCTGAAACAAATTGGTTTGAGGGATATTCTCTAAATTTTGCTCAAAATCTGCTGAAAAGACGAGATCAGCATGAAGCTATAATCTATGTTAAAGAGAATGGATCTATTCAAAAAATAACTTATGCAGACCTATATCTGAAAGTAAACAGTCTTGTTGAAGTCTTAAGATCATTAGGCGTCAAACCAGGGGAGAGGCTTGTTGGTTACCTTCCGAATTCTCCTGAGACCATTATTGCTATGCTTGCCACAACAGCTTTAGGGGGAACCTGGGCTTCATGTGGAGCAGAGTTAGGTGCACAAGCAACAATTGACAGATTGGGACAGATTGAACCAAAAGTGCTTTTTACATGCGAAGATTATCTGTATAAAGGGAAAAAGTTTGATTTGAGGAAAAAGGCAGAAGTTGTTGCCAAATCAATCCCCTCTATAGAAACCACCATTATAAAAACAGGTATGCCCTTAAAAACTGGACAATTACTTTGGGAATACAATTTAACAGAACAGGAATTAATGTTTACGGAGGTTCCATTTGAACATCCTTTATTCATAATGTTCTCTTCTGGGACAACCGGAAAACCAAAATGCTTGACCCAAGGAACTGGTGGGGTTCTAATTAATCACCTCAAGGAATTAATGATCCATACAGATCTAACAGAATCAGATAAATTGATGTATCTAACCTCACCTAGTTGGATGATGTGGAATTGGCAGGCTACTGCTCTAGCAATAGGAACCACCATCGTATTATTTGATGGGAATCCACTTTACCCAGATTGGAAGACAGTCTTTAACCTTATAGATCGCCTAGGAGTAACGGTATTCGGATGTTCAGCAACGTATATTTTGACTCTGAAGAATATGGGGCTATCTCCTAAATCAACTTTTGATCTCTCTTCCTTAAAAGAAATATCTCAAACAGGTTCAGCCTTATCGGAAGAAGGCTTTGAATACGTCTATTCTGAAATTAAATCAGATCTTCATTTTAATTCTATCTCGGGTGGAACAGATATTAATGGTTGTTTTGCTATTGGATCTCCAATCATTCCAGTATATTCTGGTGAATTACAATCTAGGGGATTAGGTATGAAAGTCAAAGCTTATGATGAAAATGCGAATCCTGTCTATGATCAAGAAGGTGAATTAGTTTGTGAGCTTCCTACACCTTCGATGCCTATATATTTTTGGAATGACCCAGATAATCAAAAATATTTTAATGCATACTTCAATTATTTTACACAAAAAAGAGTTTGGAGACATGGTGACTACATTTTGATTGATAGCAAGACTGGTGGAGTCATTTTCTTTGGGCGTTCTGACTCTGTGTTAAAGCCATCGGGGGTTAGGATCGGAACCGCAGAAATATACAACATCGTTGAAAACTTATCTGAAATAGAAGACAGTCTTGCAATAGGACAAAGTTATAAGAATGATCAGAGGATTTTGTTATTTGTAAAGTTAAACCCTAGTTTCAGCTTAACTGAGGAGCTGAAAAATAAGATTAAGAAAGAATTAAAAATTAGAGCTTCACCAAGACATGTTCCAGCAATTATCCTTGAAACTCCAGATATACCTTATACATTCAGTGGAAAGAAGGTCGAATCAGCTGTAACGAACATCATAAATGGAAAACCAGTCACAAACCGTGGAGCTTTGAGAAATCCTGAGTCATTGGATTGGTTCTCAAATCTATCAATTGAATGAGTTTACTAAAGATTTCAATTTTTAAATACTTAGAAGCAATGATTTGTCTATTTCGCTTTATTCATAAAACTAAAATTAGTTAAAAATTTTTCTGTTATTTGTTTTTTCTCTTTTTAATTGGAATAATTATGATAAATAAAACAGAAAGCATCAAAAGAAGATTAATTCGCAATTTATTTGTATTCGTAGTAATTCTGTTTTTCACCAAAAATAATTCTTGAAATACTGTGGGAGTAAACTGTGCAAGACTGATACCTGATGCAGTCTTTATTTTTGCTGGAACGGTATGTTTAATATAAACAGGTAATTTAATATTAGAATCCCATGTCATCTCTAAAGATGGCACTGTAACATTATTTAATGCATAGGGTGTTATAGAACTAACCGCTTGTCCAAAATAGAATTTTATTGAAAATGGTGTTAAGGTATAGTTTCTAATTAAAACACTTTGGGGCTGGTTTGTTGATAACACATATTGATTATCAATTATTATTTGGTTACTATAACCATTTGTTTCATTATTTATTGTATCTAATCCAAGTGTTCTAACAAATTTTACACTTTCAGCGGTTGCAAATGCTTTTGCTGGATTAGTGACAAAAAATTTCTGTTTTGTAATTATGGCAGTATAACTATAATTTGTCCATTCATATTTAGTACTATTGTATCGATAAAAATTCGCTTCCTTATATTTTATATATCCAGAATACTTCGCGTTGTCAAAAATCGGGAAACCTCCTTCTTGAGTGAGATATAAACTATCTGACACGCTTTTGTTGATAAATGTCTTTGCATAAAACAATCGCATTGATTTTATAGTTCCATTTCCCACCACTGATTTATTTGTCAAAATATCAAAATTATATTGAAAATAAACAGTTCGATTGGATTTAACTTTAGCAAGGGCTAAGGTATCAGTTGATACATACTGTTCAATACCAGTAGCAGTTTCGTTATATGTTTTTCCTATGGTATTTTTATATAACCATGTGTCGTTTTTCTGTATCTTCAGCCCATAAACAATAGGTGAGTTTACAGAGATAAATAGAAGGGTAAGTAGTATAAATAAAAATGCTTTCTTCATATAAAACAATTGTAAATTAGATATAATTATCTTTCTCTTATTATTTATTCTCAAGTTGTATTATTCTTTTTCCAAACTATTTCGTTTCTTCAATTATATAATACATTATTTTATTTGAAGAATATACAATAGGGAGGTCCTTTTTGTCAAAGTATCAACAAGTGACTTATCTAAATACTGTATATCTTCGGTTATATATTCCCAATCCTTTTTGTTCGTATTTATCCAATAAAAAATTTCAGATTAAATTTATATATAACATTTGTATTATCTAATTGATATAATTTGATATATACTTAAATCTTTTTGAGAATGTAACATATTTCAAATAACAATTACTATCCCGTGCCAAGGTAGTACCTGTGCCATTAAAATGCTTGAAGATGTTACATTCTCGTTTTATAGCTCTTAATTCCATATTAGTTGTAATAAGACTGCTTGGGTGATAAAGAGTAGAACCTGCTGTAACGAACATCATAAATGGAAAACCAGTCACAAACCGTGGAGCTTTGAGAAGTCCGGAGTCATTGGATTGGTTCTCAAATCTATCAATTGAATGAGTTTACTAAAGATTTCAATTTTTAAATACTTAGAAGCAATGGTTTGTCTATTTCGCTTTATTCATAAATCTAAAATTAGTTATAAATTATGGTTGATGAATTTAGTTTTGAGGTAGAGATAAAACCTAGATTTAGTGATTTTGATCTGTTTGGACATGTGAACAACGCGATTATTGTGACCTATCTTGAATTCGTAAGAACCCAAATGTTGGAGAGATATGATAAAGAATTTAATAAATATTGGACGAAATTGTTTCTTATGATAGCTCATTTAGAGGTAGATTTTTTGAAACCTATTACTCCAAGAATAAGTTTAATTGGCTCATTGAGGGTGAGTAAGATTGGCAACAAATCCTGGGAGTTTGAGTATTCAATTACTGATAGCACACGGAAGACAATGTTTGTCAAAGCCTCGAGTGTTCAAGTTATTGTAGACCCTCAACTGAACAGATCGATTGTGTTACCAGATGATTTACGGACGACATTAGGGAACCTAATGGTAATTGAAAAACGTTAAGAAAATTTAAGTGAACCAATAAAAGGTTAAATCATTGAAATATTAGTATAATTAAATGAATATCAAACTCGAACAACAGATGATAAAATTACCATTGGTTCATCCATTTGAAACCAGCTTTGGAATACAAAAAGACAAATATGCAGTTATCATCAAATTGACAGATGATGAGGGGAATGTGGGGTGGGGCGAAACAATTGCAGATGAATATCCAGGTTATTCTTATGAAACAAAAGAGACTGTTTGGTTAATTCAGAGAGATTTTTTGATCCCCCAATTTCTCACAAAGTTTGATCATGATTTTCCTGAAATTGCTGATGTGTATTCTGCCTTCCAACATGTGAGGGGACATAATTTCGCAAAAACTGGATTGGAGGCTGCATATTGGTCGCTTAGAGCAGATAGAGAGAGAAAAAGTTTAGGGCAGTATTACGGGAGCACAAAGAATGAGATCCCTACAGGAGTGTCAATAGGAATTCAAGAGTCAATAAAGGAATTGATCTCACGAATTGAATTTTTTGTTGATCAGGGATACAAAAGGATAAAAATGAAAATCAAACCTGGATGGGATATAACGGTTGTAAAAGAGGTGAGAGATGTTTACCCAGATATTCCCATCATGGTTGATGCAAATTCAGCGTATTCCTTGAAAGATAAGGATAAGACAATAATGAGGTCACTCGACAGGTTTGACCTTATGATGATTGAACAACCTTTGGCTTTTGATGATATGTTAGACCATAAGCTGCTACAATCAGAAATTGAAACACCTATTTGCTTGGACGAATCTATTCATTCTGTAAATCACGCTATCCAAGCAATAAATTATGATTGTGCAAGAATTATCAATATTAAACCAGCTCGAGTGGGCGGATATTCCAAAGCAATTGAAATCGCAGAAAATCTAGGTTCAGGAAAAGTTTGGCTTGGAGGAATGTTAGAAACTGGAATAGGTCGCATGCATAACTTATTTGTTCAAGCAAGGGATGAATATTCTATTCCTGGAGACACATCTGGGTCTAACAGATACTTTGAACGTGATATAATCAATCCTCAGGTTACTGTTAACAAGAATGGAACAATTTCATTACCAAAAGGTAAAAATCTTGGAGTCGAGGTTGATGAAGAATTCATAAAGCAAAAGCAAACAAGATATGCTGAGTACAGAAGGTAAAGTTTGTTCACAATCTTAATTTACAATGAAAGTTGGTTTAGGAGGTATCTATCGATGTCAGGTACGATATGGTGGTCAGCACATCGAGGTTCATAGGTTATCTCCTCTGAGCTTCCTTCAATAATTATAGTTGGGCTTAAAGCACTGTCAGGTAATCCATTTCTAAGCCTCTGAGGGAGCACTCCATCATTATGACAACCACTTATGTTGCAAACACTAAAAACTGACTTTATAGGGGTGTCACTCAGTGCCATAATTTGCGGCATAATTCCAAAGGGTTGTCCTCTGAAGTCGGTGTGTAACCCACTTAAAACGATATTATGACCTTTGAACTTTAACAGTTGGACTGCATAAATCAAACTCTCATCACAAAATTGAACTTCATCAATTAGAATAAGACTTGGGACCCCATTTACAAAATTCAATAATTCACGACCGTTTGAAAACAATGATGCTCTACGTTCCATTCCATCACGACTTTTGATAAATTCGTCATCTCGTGTATCAACAGTTGGTTTGAAGTATAACACCTTAACATCCCCAAACTCCTCAGCTCTCATACCTCTATACAGCAGTTCCCTACTTTTCCCTGAAAACATTGTACCAACGATACATTCAATATATCCGGGGTTGAATGTACTGTTCATTCTATAAATTTGATTTTCTTTTAACATTAGATAGCCACGTTTTCCTTGTTCGAACAAAACCAAATGGAGAGTTCAAAAATATAAGTATATTTGTTATTTAGGGTCATTTAAATATGGCAAGGACAAAAATATTTAGGTTCCATGTTTCTTTTGCTTAATTATTTCAAAATATTGGGAAGGAGACGATGAAAGTCTAGAATTAATTATTAGAAGCACTAGCGCCAGCATTGACTGATCAACTAATAAAAACAAGAAACAATTTCATAAAGATTGACTTAATTTAATTTGGTATTTCTGCAATTTGGTCAGAAGATCTTTTCATTGAGATTCTTTTTAACAATAATTTTATTCCATAAATCAATAGAAATATGAAAGTGAAGAGAAAGGCCAACCCATAAAGAATTACAGGGATACGAATAATTTCGTTTAAATCGAACCAATTTTTACCTGGGACAAGAATACCAGAATAAACCAGTGCGAGTGAGGTCAATGTGATTATCCAAAGTATGACCCTCGTTCTTCTTTTGTACCCAAATGCGTAAACTTGTGTGATTAGAAACATTAAAAGAAACCCATAAAAAAACATCGTCCAAAGACTTGAACTCTGCACTGCATAGGCTACAATAGTTCCGTGTATCAAAACTAAGACCTCCTGAAGAACCATCCAATATTTGTTAGTGTGAATTCGAGTATAGAAGAGGCTCCCCTGTAACATCAGCAGAAAAGTATAGAAAAATCCCCAAAGATGACCAATGGTGTATGTCATCGGATGATAATGAAATGTGAATATCACTGCCCAAGCAAAGTAATATCCATGATATTTCCTCAAGAACTTTGTGAATTCTTTCTTTATAGGTGCTCTTTTGCCGAAGAACATCCCTCGTCTATTGTTCTCCATAATCAAGACAAAAACAAGTAAGACTATAACAGAGCCCTGAGAGCTCAAAATTGATACATCTTGAGCCAGCCCATCGTAAGTGGTGTAAGTAACAATATAATGAATAAATATAAAAATAGCATTTGCTCCAAGAGCTAATACATTAACTAGATGCAAACTTGTTGTATATTTTTTAACTCTGGTTTGTGCATAGTATATTAATCCCCAAATAGTCACCTGATGAAGAATATAAGTCGACCAAGCAACAAATCGGGTCCAAAAGGTTGGATCAGCAAGTTTCCAAAAGTACCATAGAGCCCCTTGATCTGGTAAGAATGTTGATTCTTTTGGAATTAGGAGTGGACCCGTCAACCAAATTAATCCGGTGAATAAGACACTAAAGGCTATACCAAGAAAAAGAGCAATAATATCCTTTCTTTCAAGGGAGTTATTGCTTCCTGCCGATGTGGAGGCCATTATGTTTGTATCAGAATCTTTTGCAATATAAACAATTACTTCATGACATAATAAAGATTTCATGACAATGAGACTTTATCACTTTCTTTTTTTTCAGGATAGATACTTAGGCTTACCTAAAATATATTCATACAAAAACTGATTAAATTTCAAAATTTGCGTGTTGGGTTACCCGATGGAAAATCAAAAGAAAGATTACATCTTTGCCTTAAAAGAGTAGTAATGATTGTTTTTGATTATGAGGCAGAGACTAAAATTCTCCTTTTCTGACTCGTTAATCTGTGAAATTCAGGAGATGGTGTTATCCAGAATTGAAGGTACTCCTCAATATCTTCAAGTTCAGATAAATCATCTTTATTTTCAAACAACAAACTAAGAATTGAGAATCTTGCAATCTCAAATGATAGGTTTCTGGCATTTTTTTGCATGAATTTAGAACTCGTTTGAAGATAGGATTTAAGCGCAGCCTCTATTTCCATAAATTGTGAGATTACATCTTGATCATGTGAATTTAAAATGTTGGGTTTTACAGTATCAATCCAGAAATTCAAATTTCCTTCCTTCCTAAACACCCTCAATAAATCCAAAGATAGAACATTTGTTGTCCCTTCCCAGATGGTAAATACCTGAGCATCTCTTAGCAACTTAGGAAACCCAGCGTCTTCAAGGTAACCTATACCCCCTATTGCTTCGATCATTTCACTAATGTATGCAAATGATTTCTTTGCAGTATACAGTTTAGTAACTGGTGTTAATAACCTAAGAAGTTTTTCTTCTTGGTCTGAAGCCACCCCAGTTTCAGTCTTTCCAAGTAATGAGACAGTCCACATTGTTAAAATCAAATTCCCTAAGTATGCACTTTTTGTCTCTGTGAGGATTTCTGAATGAAGTGGTAAGTCTTTTAGCAAGGAACCAAAGGCCTTTCTTTTACTGCTATAATCTTCTGCGTAAGACAGAGCACGCTGTAAATATGAAACTGCGGATATTGCATTATAAACCCTGGTTATATTAAGCATGGTTGCAATCTGTTTCACTCCTCGACCTCTCTCACCAATTAACTTTGAAGGAACACCGTTTAATGTCAACTCAGCTGTCGGTAATGCACGAGTACCCAGTTTATCTTTTAATTTATCTATGGTCAGGTTATTAGGTTCCCCATCATCATTATAAATTTCCAAGACAAACAAACTTACTTTGTCATCGATGTTATGACCTTCCTTGATCTTGGCAAGGGTCATTGCAGTATCTTCTGTTATCCCTGATGTAAACCACTTAGGACCGGTTAACCTCCAGGTCTCTCCATCGAACTCTGCGATTGTTTCAGTTTCACTGACATCAGATCCCCCAGTTTTTTCAGTCATCCATTGGCCAGACCCATAAAATTCAGTGGGATCTGTACTAATGTATCTTTGAAAGTAAGTATTTCTGAGGGAGTTATCACCGTATACTTCTAACAACCTTGCTGCACCATCAGTCATTGCTAAAGGGCATGTGTAGATCGCAGATGAGGGGGTAAACAAGAAAAGTTTTACAAATTGGTAGATCCTTGAATATTCACCAAATTCCCTTTGGTATCCATCTGACACCAAGGCATTTTTACTTGAAAAATCCTTTAATTTATACCATGCTGACGGTACTTGAACCCTGTCAATTCTTCTACCCCATGCATCATAGTTAATTAATACAGGTTCTGTTGTTTCTGCTTCATTGCCAAGAGGTTCAACCTCAAGCAATATTTTCTCTCCAAACTGTTGAAAAACTTTAAACCAGCTCTGATGATATTTATTTGGAACGAACAGCTTAATTACCTGTTGTAACACAACATCATTATCGAAGGGGTTCAAGAGCATTGGAGGTTGTTGAACGAAATAATCTTTAGTCATAGCTTAGTCTAGTCCCATTTAAATATAAATTTACACATCTCCCAATAAAAAATTGATCGAGGAAAGATCAATTTTTAGTAGATCAGGTGACAAAGCTAAAGAGTTTGCTTTTTGAAATTTAATAATGAATGCTCTGGATCAAAGGTTGTTCAAGAATATGATTGATTATGCTGGAACCTTTCCTCCTGCTAATTTATCAATAGAAGATGCAATTGAAGAGTACTTCAAGGAGCGAAGTGAAAATGGATCATGGATCATCAAAACTTTAATTCTACCCTGGACAAAGATATCCGAGTTTGATAAGCAAATTAAGAAAAGGAACAGTGAAAATTTAATTATTCGAATTTCTGTATTATTAGTCAGCGAAGACACTCAGAAAGAGTTTTTGAAAAAAGTAGAAGAACAGATTAGAGAATTAAGAAAATTCCTGAACAGTAATGATGAGTACCAACTAGTGTCCTTAGAGATTAAGTTGCCAAAATTAGACTATATTCATGGTAAAATTAACCCAAATACGATTCAAGTTCTTTCTGAATTATTGGAAGTTCATAATATGAACAATGTTATTATGTATCTAGAGGGTTACTTGATCAAGGGGTGGGAGTCGATTTTAGATCCAATATTTAATTATCTTCAACAATCCAATGCGGTTCATGAAACTATTATGGGTTATAAAATTCGAACAGGAAGTATCAAACCAGAAGAAATACCGGACATTTCAACCTTAGTAAATCTACTGAAAATGCTCACCACTCATGATATTCCATTCAAAGCAACTGCAGGACTTCATAGTCCTCTCAGAACTAATAACAGAGCTCTTGATGTATTCAATCATGGTTTCTTCAATATTTTGATGGTGAGTTCAATCTTAAAAGCTAACCTTACAAACGATATTAAAGTACTTTCAGAAATTCTAGAAATTTCTCAATGGGAAGCCTTTCATTTTTCAGAAAAATATATTGAGGTTAGAGGATTTAATATTTCAAAAAAAGATCTATTAGAAGTTAGAGAGAATCAATTCTTGTCATTTGGTTCATGTAGCTTAAGAGAACCTTTGGATGACCTTCAAAGAGAGTTTTGATTATTACACAATCTAATTTTCATCCGGAGGTAAAATTTTTGTTCTCACCTCTCCAAATCCGATTTTTGTAGCCTTGTTTTTTGCATTAGCACGCAGTATCACAGTATCTCCATCCTGAAGGGATTTCCGTTCTTCTCCATTTGACAGAGTTATTGGGTCTTTTCCTCTCCATGTCAGTTCAAGAAGGCATGAACGGTTAATTGGATTAGGACCACTGATTGTGCCAGTACCACAAATATCACCTGTTCTTAAATTACAACCAGTAATTGTGTGATGTGTAATCATTTGATTTGGGGTCCAGTATAGATATCGGAAGTTTGAATGAGAAATTTTTTCTTCCTTTGATAACATTTCTGTTTTAAGATAAACTTCAAGATCAATATTGTATAGTCTTCTCTCCTGTTCCTGAAGATAAGGTAAGGGCTGGGGATCCTGTAAATCGCAAGGAACGGAAAAAGGTTCCAAAGCAAATGTAGTAACTACCCAAGGAGAAATTGAAGTTGCAAAGTTTTTTGCAGTAAAAGGCCCCAATGGTTTGTATTCCCAACCTTGTATATCTCGGGCAGACCAATCATTTAGGATGACATACCCGAAAATGTGTTTGTAGGCTTCACCAATTTTAATTGGTTCCCCTAAATTGTTTCCGCTACCAATAACAACACCCATTTCAAACTCGTAATCCAAAAATTTTGAAGGAGAGAAAAGAGGTAAGTCTACACCTTGAGGTCGTATTTGCCCCTTGGGTCGTTTTATATTCCTGCCTGAGAGGACAACTGAGCTCGCTCTCCCATGATAAGCTATTGGGACATGAACCCAATTTTCTTGAAGAGCGTTTTCTGCACCCCGTATTATTGTGCCAACATTAGTGGCATGGTACTTACTCGCATAAAAATCAGTAAATTCACCAACTTCAAATGGTAAATGTAAGGTTACCCTACCCATTTCAAAGAACGTTCTGCTAACAATTTCTGAATTCGATAATATGGATGAGGAAGAGCTTGGATCCAATAAGTTTTGTAACTTGAATCTAAATCTCTTCCAGGTATCATAACCCTTTTCCATAAATTTGTTTAAGCTTCCTCTATCAAAAATATGTGAAGAATCACCAAACATTTTATTAAAATATCCCATGGATTCTAGATATGATAAATCAATGACCTTATCACCAAGTCTCGTACAGACTCGTGGAGTGAGATCCTTGGTACTGAAAACACCGAAAGGCAAATTCTGAATTGAAAATCCAGAATCTTCATCAACCTTGATTGTTGTCACCATTATTTGTGATATGAGGGTAAGATAATATTACTTTCTATGATATAAATGTTAATTTAATGGTTTACTAGTTATTAATCTGCGATTCTATCTGCAACAATCTCAAGTAAATCTAGAACTTCAAGATTTGATCCTGTATTTTTAATTCCATCTTCAAGCATTGCAGTGCAAAATGGACAGGAAACACCTAAAAATTGGGCACCAGTGTCATTTGCCATTTCAACTCGACTTCTATTAATTTGTGTACCTCCAACATCCTGCTCAAACCACATTCTACCGCCACCTGCTCCACAGCACATAGCTACATCCTTATTCATTGACATCTCAATAAATTCTATCTCTTCAAAATGCTTTAGAATGTCACGTGGAGAAGCAAAAATTCCATTATGTCTGCCCAGATAACAAGAGTCATGGTAGGTGATACTCATATCATTTCCCTTTTTCAGAGGAATTTTATTTTCCTGAAGAAGTTTGTTGATATATTCAGTAGCATGATAAACCCTGTATACTCCACCAAAATCAGGAAATTCATTTGCTATTGTATTGTAACAATGAGGACAGAACGTAATGATTTCTTTAAACTCATAACTGTTTAACAACTGAACATTCTCGGTGATAAGTTCCTGAGCCAAGAACTCATTGCCAAGTCTTCTAACTGGGTCTCCAGTGCATTTTTCTTCTTTCCCAAGGATTGCAAAATCGATTCCTGCACTTTTAAGGATCTTTACCAAAGAGGTAGATACTTTCTTAGCTCTCGCATCAAACGAACCTGCACAACCGACCCAGAAGAGAACATCTGCATCTGGATTTTCTTTCATTGTTTGTATTTCCAAGTCTTCTGCCCACAAATCTCGATCTGATTTGGATATACCCCATGGATTTGAATTTCTTTCAACATTAGTAAACATTTTATCCAATCCAGATGGAAATTCACTTTGCATCATTACCTGTTCTCTTCTCAAATCAATAATTTTATCAATGTGTTCTATAAAAAGTGGACAGGCCGTTTGACAGGCGTTGCAGGTAGTACAAGCCCAAATAGTCTCTGGGAGGACAACATCACCCGTAAGATGTTTGGGAACAACCTCTCCTCCTTTATAGGTAACTGTAGCAACCTCAAGAAGAGCTTCCCGAATGTCTAGAATTAAGGACTTGGGCGAAAGAGGCTGACCGTTGATGTAAGCTGGACATACCTCCTGACATCTACCACATCCAGTACAAGAATACAGATCCATCATCTGCTTCCAGGTGAAATCCTCAACATTTGAAATGCCATATTCCTCAACACTTTCGTCTTCAAAATTTATAGTGTGTAGTCTTCCAGATGGTTTTAAGTTCCTAAAAAACACATTAAACGGGGCAGATAGGATATGGAAATGTTTGGATGGATAGTATGCCGGTACCCTGATTTGAGTTGCAAAAATATAGATTGCAAAAAGTAATACTGACAATGCATTGGCAAACCACAGAGTTTCTGTCAAAACATATAGGTTTATTCCTGTCCAAAGAAAGAATTTTGCGATCTCTATTGAAAATGTTGGCCCTAAACTTCCATCAAAAAGAGTGTGACCTCTGTTTGTAATCCATGGGTGATGACCTGTTGCCAACTCAGCTGCCTCCAACAAAACAGCGGAGGTTGCATGAATAGCAACTGCAATAAGGATTAGAATTGCATCAAATCGGAGTCGGGGATTCCCCTCCATCCTAACTGATTTACTGTACCTTCTCGCAAGGCCTAACACTACAGCCACCATTAACCCGAATATCATCCAATCCTCGAACCAAAGGATAAAATCATATCCTACACCAAGAAAAGAAAGAGAGAAAGTGGGAAAATACACTCTTATGAATACTTCTGCAGCGACTATGTTGATCATTATAAATGCATAAAAGATAATAAAATGACCTAAGCCTGCAGGATGTTTCAAAAGTCGTTTTTGACCAAAAACATAAACAAGCACACTTTTTGTTCGCTCACCAAAATTCCCCCACCTTTCAGGATCTGGAGACGCTCGCTTTAGTTGTTTGTATAACTCGTATATAGCCTGTATTGTGAAATAAAGGGTTAGTAAAAGAAGGACACTAAACCCAATCATTCTCACTAATTCAACCATACCACAGAATTTTATTTCAGTTCTAAACCTTTGCGGATTACTAGTGATTTAGGGGGATTTTTACGGTGATTTAGAAGCTATATTTAGTATAACAATTGTCTAGTATAATCGGTATTGAACAAGATATTGATTTATAGTTTTGGTGGAGATGGTCTCCCAACACCAGTATTTTGAGGGGGAGTGGTCTGAGGAGTTGAGGCTTGAGTAGGTGGAGAGGAAGATGGACTTTTCGGCCCTGCCAGAGCTTTTACGACAGTTTTGAAATCATCTTCTAAGAGATCTATTCTTTCTTTAAGATCATTCAACATGGTACTGAATTTAGCATTGGCCTCTTCAAGTTGTGTTGTGAGATCTTCAACAATCCTTGCTAGGTCTTCTGAAGTTTTTAATGAGTTTCCTGCTACTACTTCGTCAGGAAGAAGGTCATCCAAATCTACTTTTTTCTTTTTTTTTCTAAAACTCATGATCGATCACACTGTTCTTTCTGAGGCTAGGAATTGCTCGATATTTCTTAGTAAGGTCTGGAAAGCTTCATCTACATTACTTCCATCTTTGGCACTGGTTTCAACATAGGGGATCTCAAAATGACTCCAAGAAGATAATGTGTTTGCATACTCTTGTCCTGCATCCATTGAGATTGCATTTTCAGAGGAGTCTCTAAGGTCACTTTTGTTTCCAATTAACACCATTGGAACAACTCTCTTCTTATTATTCTCAAAGAGCTCAGTTATCCAATTTGGAATATTCTCAAATGTCTCTCCTCTGGTAATGTCAAAGACCAATAACGCACCAGTTGCTCCTTGGTAATAAACCTCTCTAACACTCTGGAAGCGAATCTGTCCAGCTAAGTCCCAAATTTGAGCAACAATTTCTATTCCATCCAAAGTTACTCGCTTTACTGCAAAATCCGCACCGATTGTCATTTGATAACTTTTCTTAAAACCTTCTCCCAAATATCTGGTTCTTAATGCAGTCTTACCAACGGCACCGTCTCCAAGTAAAACAATTTTAAATATTTTTCTTCTACTGCTCATTTTATTAGCCCCTTCTTTGACAATACCATATTAGGCAGATTGCCTGACTTTTGATAAATCTTTCCCTAATTTATCAAGAGCTTTTACTTAATCATAATTATGTTTTCAAGTTCTTATATCTTACTCAAATGATTGGTTATTAAGTCCAATTGCACCTTAAAAAATGAAATGTTTACCTCTGAGCCTAAAAACAGGAATTACTTAAATTGAAGCAATTTATTTAGAAATGAATTAGATAAAATATAAAAAATTTCTAGGAGAACCAACCATCTTTTTTACTTTGAATTCATAAGTTATTGAATGTCTTCAATAATTTTCCTTAAAACTGGCATGTATCAGCAGACATTGGAATTTTACAAAAAGCGTCTTGGATTTCAAGAGTGGCTTTCACAGCCAGAAATTGAAATAATCTCAAGGGACGGGTTATTATTAGGTTTTCAAAGAAATTTATCAACCACTGGAATGGACATAGTTTTGACAATTTTTGTGAAAACAAAAGATGAGGTAGAGCTGATGTATCGTGAATTAATTGAATTTGCTCTTGATAAACCAAAGAAAAATGAAAAGTATAAGATCTATAATTTTTACCTAAATGACCCAGAGGGAAGAACAGTTGAAATTCAAATGTTTGAACATGAAACAAGAAAACTTGATGTTGATAAGAATTTTTTTAATTAAGTCAAGAAGAAGTTAAGAATCAATTATTCCTAGTAATTTTGAATTGGCAAAATTCTGCGCCAGTTCCTTGACAATGAACTTCTTCAACAGATGCTTCATAACCAATCAGAACGCTTAAGCGACCAACCAAAAACCCAGCGAGAAAATCACAAAGTGTTTTACCAACATTACTGATACCCGCAACAGCACAATAGTCATAGACATTTAACATATAATCCCCAATTTCAGTTGTTTTAAGTCGAACTACTCCCCACTCTTTGGTTAATAACGTTGTAGGGTGAGTCATATATCGATATAACCCTTCAACACCAGAGTCTATATCTAATGGTAAACTATAAGGTTCCTCTTCATCCTCAAACATTGAATCCAAAATTTCATAAAGGAGGGTCTTTCCCCAACCAAATAATCCAAGTTCTCTACCGCTGGAATATAAAATCGATCCTAAAAAATCATCCATTAGTTTAAGCGAAACGATAATAGGTTGTAATGAACTTATATGAACAAAATCACCAGCAATTGATCTTAGTCTCTTTCTCATGAACAAGCTTTCTTCTAGATTTACGGCAATTTCATGTGAGCTCTCATAAAATTTTAGTCTACGGTTATTGATGTCAATTTTATCTTCTTCTCTCGGTTGTCTTCGTTTTGTTGAATTATCTCCAAAAGTAATTCGAAAGATGCATGAATCACTTCGGTTAGCTGCACATGCAATTTCTTCTCCGACGGCATAAGCACCAAGTAAAGTCTCCGTCACACCTGCCAGCATACCCGCAGTATAATCACACATTGGTTCTCCAACATCGATACCTAAAGCTCCAGATACGAGACCTTTAATTTCGATAGTGTATGAACTATCATCATAGCTTAATGCCTTAGCCTCATCTGCAAAGTATGTAGGGACTACCTCTTTATCTGAAAAATAAAGTTCCAGTGCATCTAATAAATATTTTAACCTCTTGCTTCGTCTGGCAGTTTTACCGAGCCTTGGTTCTAAAATGCTTAAGACGTGAAACATGATACCATATTTCCCAAGTTGATTCCCTGCTTGATACACAAGAGTGGGAACTAAAGGATCTAAACTGTATAGTGATAGCAAGGTAAGTTGATAAGGAGCTATGTGAATAAAATCTCCCACATTATGCCGTAACATTCGAGTACCAGTTAATGACTGCCATGAATTGTGTGTGAGTTCTAATAGAGAGGTTTTTGATTTAACAACCCTTTCTTTATTTTCCACTGCAAGTGTTAGTAATGTGTTCCATAGAATCTCCCGAACTGTGTCATCATCCATTCCACCTTGAAGTACAATCTGATCATTTATCATCAATGTTGGTAAACTGTGAACTCCGTAGATGTTGGCAGCATCAGGATTTTCATTAACGTCAACTGTGTTCACATAGATAAAGTCTTTCATTGCACCTCCCACTACTTCACGAACAATGGATTCTACTGGGGGACAATAAATACAATCATCACTAGTGAACATTAACAACCGAATTGGTGGATCACCAACATTACTCACAAATAGTGTAGGGTAAGCATATGTCTTAAATTTACCTTTTATATCAGTTCAATCTGAAAATTATTCTTTTTAAAAAAAACTAGAGATTGTAAAATTTAATTTAGTTTTCCCATAATGAATCGTAGAGCCATTTGAAAGTACTGCTTAAATCTGATTCTAAGGTCTGCAAAACAAGTGTTTCGAGAGAGGTATAATTTCCTGTAAAGAGTAAAAATAAGATATCATCAATTAGAATAAACGAGCTTCGTAGCTGTGGGTTTGACTTTATCTCTACTTCCAATCCAACATCTTGAAAATAACGCTTTAACCTTAATTCTAAATGTGCTCTTACATTGTCATCGTTAACTAGATATCTAATTTGTACCCTTCTGTCTCGCAACTTTCTTAAAGAGCTTCCAATTTTTGACCAGTCTACTTTTGTGGTGCTAGTGGAGACAGCAATGTCAATGTATCGTTGAGCTTGGCTTAGGGTTTTTTCAAGGTAGTATTCTATCTCCTTGAAGGGCAATATCTTTGCTCCAGGTGAGATTTCTTCACTCAAACTCTTCCTCCAGAATTCTGTTAGATAATCACTTAGTTGCTGAAGTTTCTCCTCTTTTTCAATTAATAAATTCCTTTCTTTTGCTAACATGCTGGATATACTTTCCTTTGGTGGAGCTGGCCAAAGCTTTTTGTCATTTGAATTTTTAATCACAAATTTTTTTATTTCAAGTTTTTTTAGTGTTTCATAAATTCTTGATTTGGATATATTCGTTTGTTCAGCGATCTCGGAAACAGACAAGGGTCCATTCGTGATAAGGGAAAGATAAATTTTTGCCTCATTAAGGTTTAAATTAAAATTCTTTTTTATCTGGGAAAGCAAGTCTGCCATAAAACAACATCACAAAGGGGATATTTTAATGATAGGAATCAATTCAAAACATATTATACCATCTGGGGCTTGATTATGTGAGTAATTCTAAATAAACTTACTATTTTATCTTTTGAAATTCTATCAGATTCTAAAAACCCAAAATACATGAAGAACACAGATATAACCTCACTAATATATAATGTCCCAAGACCAAATCCTGAGAAGAAAGCACCCTGACCTAAAATCAATGCACCAACTGCGATGTACAAGTTGAATATTCCAGTCTTCCATTCATAATGAGATAATTGTTTTTTAATGGATCTTTGCCATGCATAGTAGGAATAAAAACCGCCGCCAATTAATGCAATTCCCCCTGGAACTGTGTGTAAGGGAGAAAACAACCTCACAAGCGCACGTCCAGTCCCAAGATCAGATTGTTGCCAACCTAGTCCTGATACCTCACTCCCATGACTCAGAATAGATAGATTCACAGGTGTTACGATAGCAAAATAAGTCATAATAAGAGTGATGTATAGACTGAATCCTAAAAAGAGATGAGCGAAGTTGATACCCGTTAGATATCTTTTCCACCACTCTCGAATCGGATTTACAGTTGGGAGAAAGAAAATGAGAGTTGAGGATAAAAGGAAAACAGTAGATGGTATTAAAATTAGTAAAAACACCATGGATCGAGATAGAAATATTAAACTAAAGAAAAACCAGATTAATGAAAATATAAACAGGGCTTTATGGCTGTTGTTCCCATTGATTATATCTCTAGTACCAAATAAATACAAAACTCCAACCCCCATAAATGTAACTTGAACAGCTGCAAGAACATAGTATATTTTGTAGATTATTGGATTCCATGATTGTAAGGCAACAGCTAATGCTTCAAACCCAGCAGTGACAAAAAATAACAGCATAGCTATTGCCCACATCAATTGCTGAAGTTTATGTTTTCGAAAGTACTGTTCCAACACACTGAAGAAGAATAACAATGAGAGGAAAGAGGTAATGAAAGGAAAGACTGCATTATAATCCATGGTTTTGCTTTCAAAAATTACTTAATAAAGTATAGTTCGCTGGATTCCGGAATCGAGTGGACTAACTAAATCTCTTTTGAATTAGAGTTGCTTTATTTCTAATCTCTGGATTTTTATCATTGCTAAGGGGATCGACAAATTGTCTGTAAGCTTCAAGTTTGTCTAGGCTTACTTCTCTTGTTAGTTCCTCCAAGTAGTTGACAATTGATAGTCTCGCAGATGAATCCTTCTTAACCAAGAGTTCAATAGATTTAATAGAGTTAGGTTCATCAATGTGCTGTAGATAAAAGGTCACAACATCATCTAAAATGACTCTACTTAACCTCAAATTGTCTGGAACAAGTTTAATCTCTTTGTTATTATTATAAACCAGAAAAATTAGTAATGAGACCAAGATTGGTTCTTCTTCAAATTCCTGAATTTCTGATTCATTATAGAGGGATAGTGGAATTTGGATTGGATTTTTCAATTCTGGATCGTTTGAAAATTTAATAAGTGAAATTAGAGTCCTATAGATTTCGATTTTTATGCTCCTGTTTTCCTCAGATTTAAATTCGTTCACAAGAAGTCTTGTTATTTTTTGGTAGTCACTTGATGAATCAATAATTAGGTTATCAACCACCCAAAACTCTTTAGATGATAAGACATTCAAACTGTTAATTGTTAATTGATTAGCTTGAGAAAGTAGAAAATTTTTGAGCAAGAACTGTTTGAAACTGTTAACAACCAGGAGCCCTAGAATGGATGGAAAATTAATCTTTCCTTCTAAAACATCTTGAAACTCAGTGGGCATGTACATATTCAAATATTCTCTACACACATCAGAATATTCAATGCTACTATTGTTAATTAATTTATCAAGAAGGTTAACAAGTTCTAAGTTTCTAAGGATACTATACTCAATAGAATCTAAAGCCTCTACAACATTATAAATATCACAAGACCCATTGTTAAAATAACTTGTACAGGTATTAATTTCTGTTTCTGTTGTCACTCCATTTTCTTCAAGCATATTCAGAATGTTTTCCAAAGTGGGATTTGACAGAACCACAAGTTCTTGATTAAGGTTAAACTTTTGAAGAAACTGGACAAAAAAGATTTCAGATTCAGTGAGCTTTGGCTTATCCATATCTTCAATTGCATATTCATATTTATAGGATTGAAAAAATTCAGAAAGGTTATTTTCAAGGAATACCTGAATTATAGTTTCTCGATTTAAAAAGGGTTGTTGATAAAGAGAAAAATATAAGTTATATTTAGAGATATATTCCAGCAACTGGTAATCTAAGGATGAAAGTGAGGGTACAATGGCTGAATAGAGTTTCTCAAAAAATCCAAGAATTCTTGGAAGAAAGTTGACTATTTTTAATTTTACCTCAACGTTTGAACCAGCTAACTTTTGTAACATGAAATAAATTGAATCTGGAAACCCATTTAAACCGTTTTCTTTTAAATTTTTAATGATTTCATCCATCTGATCCTCAAACGGGTTAAATTTGATTTTAGTATTAACTGAGGCCAATTTTGTCAGTTCCTTAATTAAAAACTCTAAGATTTTACCATCCATTTGGTCTGTTAACCGAGATTGTCTAAGTAAAAACATTCGAGTGTGTTTATTTTTTGGTTTTAACAGTGACCTAATTAATTTTTGGGATGTTAATTTGGGTAATTTCGCCTTCAAAATAGTTGGTAAGATAGATTCTGTCCCCTCATATTTTAAAATCTCTAAAACAAGATCCACAGATTTTGAGTCTTTTACTTCAAGAGTTTTTTTCAGAACATCTAATGAATGGTTGAGGTCTTCATCCTCATAGTTTTCACTAATATAGAGAGAAGAAAATTTTTTGGCAACAAATTTTATCAAACTATCTTCTAGTGCGTTAATTTGAGCAAATCTGAAAAGACGAGGAATTGCCTTTAATTTACGTTTATCAATTAATAATATTATCAGTTCTTTTCTTATTTTTTCATCTTGATCAGTTTGAACCACTTTCCAAACAAATTCAATTACCTTTTCCTTGTCCCAATGGTCTCTTATGAATGATATTGCTTGTTCTCTGTTGTTGTAATCCAAACTGTTTACTAGAACTGACACAGCGTCAGCCAAGTCAGTAAAACCCGTAGCTTTTGTACCTGACACTAAGTTATATCGTTTCTTATTTTTAAAGTTCCTACGATAGAGTACACTTAAAATTATGCGCAATTGCACAATATAATTATTAAAATTCTCATTGAGACGGTATTCTTTAATTAATTCATAAGAAAAGGATAATTCAATCAAGAATTAAATCAATTAACTAATTATTATTTATGTATATACTTATTAGTATTTATGAAAAAAAATAATGCAAGAGAGCCTGAATTTAACTGTCCTACTATAACTTTATTTGTTCTGAAAAAGGATTGATGTTAGAATGGACAAAGAGCTTTTTTCTCAATATTTAGCAAAGCTTGGCCTGAACGAAAATGACCAAATTGTGTATTCTACGTTGTTAGGAAAAGGTGTGATGACCCCAGGTGAGCTCCAACAGACAATTGTCAAGCTGGAACTACTGGAGGTTATTGAGTCACTTAGGGATTTGACAGACTTAGCAGTTGTTGAAGCCTTAGGGAGTAAAATCAAAAGATATTATGCCAGACTCCCGTTCTTAAAACAGATTTTAAACATTGAAAGAGAAAGCATTTTTAGCCTAAATTCTCTGGTTACCTCTATAGATGAGAAAAAGGATTACCTAGAAGAAAGAAGGGAAGAGATATCACACGTCCATCTTCCTATGTTTGTTAGTCAACTCTTGGATATTTATTATGACATGATTGTAAAACCAACAAGGGATAGGGTCAATGAGACAAAGAATGAGATGGAAGACCAATCTGTTGCGGCTGTTAGGAATATTCAGAAAATAAATGAGAAAATTAAATCAGATATTACACAGATAGGAGAGGTTGCTTTGAACCTTATACAGTCAATTTCCACAAAAAAGGTCTTGAAAGTCACTGAAGCTGATGAGAAAGCAGCTGAAATCATACAAAATGGAAAATTAAAACAAACCGAGATATTGAAAATTACTCATGAACAACTAAAAGATAATTTTGATGAAATTGATTCAAACTTAAAGTCTATTTTAGAAGAAACCGATGAAGTTTCAATAGAAGAATACAAATCTGTTGTTGACTCAGACATCAAAAAATTAAGTGAGATAGAAGGAATCGCATCGAGAGTAGATTCAGAACTCAAAAGTCATAATCAAAAAGTGAAATCGGGTATGATAAAATTAAGGGAGGAAGTTTTTAATCGCTCAATAAATCTGTTCGACTCAATCACTGATGCAGATTCTAAGGCCAATACGATCCATAAATTTAGAGAAACACTGACTTCCATTTTTGAAGAGCAAGAGAACTTTTTCCAAACCTCTGAAAGTGAAATTAAATCCCATGAATTAGTAGAAATTTCACAAACTTTGATTTCAAAAGAACGGAAAATGGTTGATTCTATTGAAAAACTAAAACTTAGAAAGCTTGAACTAGCAGAAAACATGAAGAAACTGACTGAACAAAGTAAATCAGATTTCAGTAAAGTGTTAAATACCTTGAATGAACTCAATGATGAGGGATTGAAAGAGCTAAAAACAGTGGTTTCAACCTTTTTAAATCGTTTTGAATCTTCGATTCTTTCACTGTCAAAGGAATCAGTCAAGTCAGTGTCTGAGTTAACAGAAACGAGCAAACATTTGATTGATGAGAACATTTCTGAAAACTCTTTAACATTAGAAACACTCTATGAAGCACCCATCAAGCTATTAGAAGAGTTTGTGAAAAACCTAAGCAGGGTTTCCGAAGGTGAAAAGGAAAAATTTGAGACCCAAACTAATTCATCTATTTTAGATTATGTCACAAAAATTCAAGAGTTCACAGAAGAGATAATTAGACTGCTAAGAGAGAGAATTGATTTTGCAGTAACTATGTTGGAAGGCAGGAATCTGGATCTTCGAAAAATTCAAAGACTAAATGACGAACTTGATATTCAGGTACCTGTGGAAAATGGAGTCGTAATGGGATTACCAGCTATCTATGCCAGCTTAACTGATCTCTTGTTACGAGCCAAGAGAAAAGTTACGCTGATCACTCCAACATTTGATCCAGAGCTTTTCAGTATTGCTTTCAGCCATATTAGAAATACCTCAACAATGCAAGTTACAATCGTATGCCAGTTTAATGAAAAATCATACGCAAAGCAGTTGGAGATTGCAAAGGAGTTTGGGAGAATTGCCATTTATAACTATCCTGAAAAGAACATATATGCTTGCTTCAGAGATGATGAAGAGATCCTCTTCGGTTACACAGTTGAAAATGAAGAAGCGTCCGCGATTCGAAGTTTATCTTATTCAATGGTCAATCTCTTCAAAGATCGAATAAACGAAACTGTAATCAGACTTTCAAAAAGAATACTTTAAAATTTAGTCTTATTAAAATTAATCTTCAACAACAATTTTTGCAGGGCAGGGCATTTTTGAAACCCCAGATTTCATGGATTTCACTGCTAATTCTACATGATTTTTATTTACCCTCACGGTATATAATTCATCATTGGCCTTGATACGTGCCGCCCTGTCAGTTGGCTTTCCAAATGATTGCCTCATTCCATCTTGCATACGATCTGCTCC
Organism: Candidatus Heimdallarchaeota archaeon; assembly: GCA_030149205.1. GTDB lineage: Archaea > Asgardarchaeota > Heimdallarchaeia > Heimdallarchaeales > Kariarchaeaceae > WAKA01. The sequence goes on from JASBSB010000001.1 coordinate 589,289, forward strand.
AGCAAATGCCATCATCTTATTTTCTCTCAATACATGATGAGGATGCTTTCTAACACGAAAATGATAGTTTTCCCTTCCAATTAGTTTGGTTAGTTGCCTGTTTATGGCTTGCCTTGCTGCTTCTAATGCCATATGACGAATATTGCAGGCTTCAAGACCTATCATGTGGACTGAAACTTCGAAATCCTTTCCATTCTGTCCCATGTCGAATATTTGTAATTTAGACCCTGGAATACCACGGATATATCCTTTGGTTCTTCTTCCCTGAGTTCTTGTGTATGATGGTCCTTTTGCGAATGTATAACATCTAGCAGGTCTTTTTCCCATAATTTACACCTAATATAATTTTTTTAATAATTTGACTTATTTAAAAGAAGTTATTGTTAACAGGAGGAATTCTTTTACAATTATTAGATAACTTATCAGCACATTCTCAGTGAAGACAAAGAATTTAATATCTTCTATTTCGTTTAAGTTATGAAAGGTATAGGGTATACCACTGTCCTTATCGGACTCCTAATGTTTTCATTTGGTAGCTCAGTCGGCTTACCAATGACTGACAAGAGTCTTCATTCTGTAAATCCCAATCTCGCCACTTATACTGATGAGGTTCCCTGGGGAGTTAATCAGATTGGTGCACCACAGGTTTGGAATAAAACCTTAGGTTCTAAAGGAGTTACAGTTGCAGTTATTGACTCTGGAATTGATTTAAATCATCCCGACTTAAAACAAAACATTTGGAATAATACAAAAGAAATCCCAAACAATGGAATTGATGATGATCATAATGGGTTTATTGATGACATACATGGTTGGAATTTTTTTGACAACAATAATGATGTTTCAGACAAATTAACTCCCTCTCATGGAACTCATGTGAGTGGAATAATAGCTGCAGAGATGAATAATCTTGGAGTAGTCGGTGTCGCCCCAAATGTAACAATTATGCCATTAAAGGTGTTTGGAACAAGCCCGAATGTCAGTATAGGTATTTCAAATGCAATTGATTACGCAGTGAACAATGGAGCAAACATTATATCAATGAGTTTGGGAGGATCAAACCCCGACTACTACATAGAACAGGCAGTAAGAAATGCCTGGGAAAAGGGTCTTGTTATAGTAGCTGCAAATGGGAATGAAGGTGCAAAAGCACCGGTAAGTTATCCCGCAGCCTATCCAGAGGTAATCGCAGTTGCCGCCACAACTGACACCAACAACATCGCATCTTTTTCAAATTCTGGCACTCAGACAGAAATTAGTGCCCCAGGTGTATTAATAAATTCAACTATGAGAGTAGGATCTGTCATAAAAACTAGTCTTTCAATAAATGGAACCCTGTATCAATCAAATCCAATGCAGTATTCACCACCAATTTCTACGCCGATAGTTTATCCCTTAGAATATGTAAACTTAGGTCTACCTTCTGATTTTATAGGTAAGAACCTTACTGGTAAGATCGCTCTGATAGAGCGTGGACAATCCTATTTTAAGGACAAAGTTGGTAATGCCTCAAAAGCCGGAGCTCTTGGAGTGATTATTTTCAACAATAAACCAGGGAACTTTTTAGGGAATCTTATCACTACTGCCCCCATTCCAGCTTTTTCGATTTCTCAACTGGATGGGCAAAATCTAGTTTCAGAATTACAAAAAAATATTAGCATGATCGCAAACATGTCAAGCATACATACTGATTGGGGAGTATTAAGTGGAACTTCGATGGCAACTCCTCATGTGTCAGGTTCAGCAGCTCTGTTATGGAGCTATAACTCATCCCTTACAAACTATAAGATACGACAGATTCTGGATAGATCTACAACAGATCTAGGAATCAATGGGAGAGACAGTTATTATGGTTATGGTCTACTTAATGTGTCTCGAGCTGTCGAAGTAGTAAATGACAAACAAGCACCAAAAATTTTGTCTATAAATTTGAATATCATAAATTCCATAAATCCAAAAATATCAGGAGACATCCATATTACAGATGATGTAGGACTTTACTCAGTAGAATCTAGAGTAATTGAAAATGGAGTTACTGCCTACTTAGATGTGTTCAGTATCGCATCTAGGAGCAAGGATAGCAGCCCATTACTCGGTCTGACTGTGGGATTGGGATTAACAAGTCTGAAACTTAATCTCACAATCTCCGACATGTATGGTCATACAACATCTAAATTGGTAGATTTGTCATCTCAATATCAGAACGTTATCATTAGCACCTCAAGCAGTTCATCTCCAACAACAAATCGTGCCTCAACTCCTTTAATTGGACTGATTAACAGCTTGATTCTCATCAGCATAAGTGTAAGGGTTGTAAAGCGTAAAAAGAGGAGTTGAAACTTTTTCTTTGATTGATTCGTAAAGTCACACTTTTATTATTAGGATTTATTCACAATTATAGGTAATATCATGACAGAGTTTAAACTATTTAACAAGTGGTCAATGGACGAAATCACTGTCTCTGATACAGGGTTAGAGAGATATATAAATCTCAAGGACATTATTACTCCTCACTCAGGAGGTCGCCACTCTGCACAGAGATTTAAAAAAACTGAAGTAAATATTGTAGAACGATTCATTAACAAGTTAATGAGACATGGAGGAAATGCAGGCAAAAAACTAAAGGTTATCAAAAGTGTGGAGCTTTCTTTTGATTTGATTAATGCCAAAACTGGAGAAAACCCAGTTCAAATCCTCGTCAATGCAGTGATCAATGCTGCACCAAGAGAAGAAACTACCAGACTTTCATATGGTGGTGTTGCACAACATCAAGCTGTTGACACCTCCCCACTTAGAAGAGTTGATTTAGCACTAAGGTTTTTAACAGAGGGAATAACAAAAGCCTCATTTTCGAACATCAAGAGCTTCGATGAAGTTATTGCTGATGAGCTGCTTGCAGCTGCAGCAAATGATTTGGCATCTCAGGGTGTCAGAAAGAAACAAGAAATAGAAAGAATCGCATATTCTGCAAGATAATCATAATGTTCGATGAGATTAATAATTTTGAACTAACCAGATTAAAAATAACTGTGATAAATATTTTAAGATTTCTGAATACCAGATATAAAAAGCAAAAGTTGTTACTAAACAGGATAAATGAAGGATTAGATAATAAGATCACAAGTGCTGACCTTTCCAGATACCTGTCTGGGCAGGCACTTCCTGCTGGAGAAAGACTCATATCTCTAACTAACCTCTTTATCAATCCAGGATTTAAGGAAATTGAATTTATAAACATTCTTCAAACACATTCGAAGAGCTTAACAGTTGGAGAAAAAACATTAATGGACTTTTCATATCTCTTAAGTGACACAAGAGCACTTTCTACATTGTCAGATCTCTGCAAACTGAGAGAGCTGATAACACTAGATCAAAGATCCTTTAGCCTGATGAATGAAAATATATCAAAAATTATCACGATAGAAGTTGATGGGATTCCTTTTGCGAAATCAATTGCTCAGAGCCTTGGTAATTCTGTGGATATGACTTACATTCGCAAGACACCGACCTTTGACGTCATTTCCGAGAGTGAATGGGGCAAATTTATTGCTGAACCACAGGGGGGAAGATTACAGCTATTCTACCTTCCACGTAAATTCGTTAAGAAAGGTGAGAGGGTGCTGATAGTTGATGATGTGGTAAGTAGTGGCTCAAGTATAAGGGGAATGAATAGGTTAATCTCCGAACTTGGAGGGATTGTTATTGGTGCATTAGTTCTTTATTCACATAACCGTTATTTGGAGATTGATAATATTCCAATCATCTCCCTCTTCCACCAGTGATTATCCTCAGATTTGTTAACTCATCATGTATCTCTCCTAATTTTACTTTCTCCTGTGTAAAGTCAAGTTATGTTTCCTAATTCTTATAAACGAACTCATGCTAATTAGGTCAGATATACCATGAGTTCAAAAAAACCTCACTTGAATCTGGTTATCATAGGACATGTTGATCATGGTAAAAGTACTATGACCGGCCATTTGCTCTATCTTGCTGGTGCCATCGATCAACGTACTATGGATAAGTACGAACAGGAATCAGAAAAAATTGGTCGTGGGACATGGAAGTTTGCATGGGCCTTAGACAAACTTAAGGAAGAAAGAGAAAGAGGGGTAACAATCGACATTGCCTTCTTCAAATTCGAGACTCAAAAGCAGGTTTACACAATCATTGATGCACCAGGACACAGAGATTTCGTTAAGAACATGATCACAGGAACCTCTCAAGCAGATGCTGCAGTTCTCGTGGTTTCTGCTGAAAAAGGTGGTTTCGAAGCCGGTATTTCTGGTCAGGGACAAACAAGAGAACACGCATTGCTTGCAAAAACTCTGGGTGTTGAACAACTTGTCGTTGCAGTAAACAAAATGGACACTGTAGACTGGGCAGAAGACAGATACAATGAAATCAAAGAGGAGATTGGTAATTTCTTAAAAGGGATCGGATACAAGTTAGACAAGGTCCACTTTGTGCCAGTAAGTGGTATCACAGGTGACAACCTTAAGGATAAGTCTGACAAAACCCCATATTATAAGGGACCAACTCTATTAACGGCTTTAGATGAATTCTCTCCCCCACCAAAACCAACAGACAAACCACTCAGACTACCAATCCAAGATGTTTATACTATTACAGGGATTGGAACTGTTCCATCAGGAAGAGTAGAAACTGGTGTTTTGAAACCTGGTGAGAAAATAATTGTTGCACCTTCTGGAAAGAAAGGAATTGTAAACACAATTGAAATGCACCATGAACAAATCCCAGTAGCTGAACCTGGTGACAACATTGGTTTTTCAGTTAAAGGTATCGGAAAAGCAGATATTAGAAGAGGAAACGTAGTTGGTCATGAATCTAACCCACCTACAGTTGCAGAGGAATTCGAAGCACAGGTAGTAGTTATGAGACACCCATCAGTAATCTCTCCAGGATACACCCCGGTTTTACACTTGGGTACCGCCCAAACAGCCTGTACTTTTATGGAACTCAAAACTAAGATGGTTAAAGGTCAAAAAGTTGATAATCCCGATCACTTGAAGAATGGGGATGCTTCAATAGTTGCGATGGTTCCAGTGAAACCATTCGTTGTAGAACCTTTCAAAGATTTCCCTCAATTGGGAAGATTTGCAGTCAGAGACATGGGTCAAACCGTTGCAGTTGGCGTTGTGCAAAAAGTTACCAAGAAGAAAGCCTACTAAAGTTTTTCTATACAAGATATTCAAACTGAAATTTCTACAAATAAATAACGTATTGGTATTACCAAAATTTTTCATTTCTTACAAGCTAATTTGTATTCAATTCAAGATAGTGGATTCATCAGCTTCTTATCTCTAAATAACAATGATAATCTGAAATTTATAGACTATCTAATCATTACTTCAATTAAAAATAAAATTAATAATCATAAAATTTTGGTCATAATTTTACTTTAAAAAATAGAAGATTCTTTCAAATTTTTTAGATTGCCTCTTGATCATCAATCTACAAATCTTTTCACATCATAAGATACAATTTTATAACTTATCAATGTAGTTTATTAAGAAATTTTGATAATGTGAGGGACCTGGTTGTATAGAGTACCAATAGGAATTGTGTTCAAAATTTGGATACCCACTTCCGTAGTAATGAGTCGCTTTTCCGAATGTAACCTCATTTGAAATTGACAAGGGAAATATCAGATTTGAATCAAAACGGAGAGGGTTGACAATCCATTCATACCTAGAACTACTGTAAAATTTGTGTGTTGTAGTGAATGAAGGAGCTAAATAATTAAATTCACCATTATTGCTACTACACTCTGCCTTTATAAGAGCAAAATTATTCACGTGATCAAAACATCCATTTGGAGTGAAGAAAGTTCTCTCCCCTGGATACCCATATTTTTCAGCTAATTTAATTGCCCAATCGTAAGCGTTTTGATTGCTATTGTCAAGAGAAATTTCTGCCATATCCTTCGAATTTTCAACCCTAAGATTAGTTGGAAGTTTATCATGTCCAAAATTATAATATTGTGCTTTTTTATTGAATAATGAATAAATAGACCCTAGTGTTAGGTTTCGTACGAACCCTGCTGCATAAGAACGTATTTTTTCTGATGAAGGTACTCTAGTATAGTTAATCGGTTCAAGAGATACTTTTGTATTTAGTTTTGCAACCCCTCCTCCATCATTGAAATATGGTTTGCTACCCTTATTTAAGCCAAAATCATTAAGATTGTTTTTGATAAATGCTTGTGCATAATTTACTGAAGATAATGTAAATTCTACCTGCCATCCTGATAAGTAACTTATACCTTCTATTGTAATTTGGGAAACCTGATTGCCGAGAGCTTTATCAGAATATGATTTCATTGTTCCCAATTTAAGACTAAAAAGATCCATTACTCCAGAAACAGCTTTCCCACTTGAGTCTGAAATACTAGCTTTCAATTTAATACTCTTGAGATTTGTTGGTAGTTGTAGTCTTGCAGATACTGAGTAAAAAGGAAGGGTATAGGATGAGATATTTGAATCATTCAACTGAGTAATGAGTTGTCCTTGAGAGAAATAAACTTCTCCACTTTTTGTGGTTGCTTCAATTACTGCAGAAAGCACTTGTGTAGAACTTTTAGGATTCCAAAAATACGAAAAGACAACAGGTTGCGCATCTAAAAAATTAGTAATTAAGTTATTTCTAATAAATGATCTATTATCTATAGTGTATTGAATTTCAAATGTCCCTGATTGTAGGGAGGAAAAATTCGCTCCTGCCTCATAAATGAAATTTTTTCTGTCCTGTGAGAATGAAAATGGCAAGTTATAATTGAAAAATTTGTAATCTATTTCTTGTACAAAAGATCCCCCAATAGGTAACTGGCTATAGAGGGTACGATCGATTAAGCTATTTTTGTAATTTATTATCGGACTTAAATTGGGAACAGGATCTGAATACTCACGATAATTATCCCAAGAACCAAATGATGAATTTGTTGAAAATCCTTTTTGCGAGGTCACAAGAAGATGAATATTCCCAAATCTCCAGTCTTTTGTATTGTATTGTTTACTAATTATTTTTCCTTGAAAAGAGATGGTAAACTTAGATTCTCCATTATTTAAGATTTTAACAGAGATATACCCACTTCCTCCAGACTGGTTTGCAAAAGACCCAGTAAATTTTTGCGTGGAACTATAATCGTTTGCTAAAATGAAGGGTTTCGCATTATAAGTTGTCCATTCGTCTTGAATCCCTACCATCCAAATAATTTCACTGTTTGCATCTAAACCTATCAAATACTGAGAACCCATACCTGATTTAAAATCATAGCTATAATCTACACCAATTGAGTTTCCTTCTACAACAGGTATTGAAATTTTCTTTTCTAGATAAACACTACCTCCACTAGGATTGAGATAGGAATGTAAAAATTTATCCTCCGAACTGTAATTGAACGATTGGTCTGTCCTCTTTATAATTTGATAATCCATTTGATTTTTTATGTTCATCCATTTTGGGTTTATTTTAGAAGATTGAAATTCGTCATAAAATGATGTTGAAACCCCATTAAATCTAGGATTTGAATATACATAGAAATCGTTCGTAACCTGATTCTTATTAATGGAGGATGAGATCGCACCCAATTGAACAGTGGGATTTCTAAGTTCTGCTGGAAGAGTGACAACATCAATAATCTGCCATGATTTTTCAGTTGATAATTTATATTGAAGAGTTATCGTGGAACTCGTTGTACTACTGATTTCAACTTGTATCGCTAAGGTATACCATTTTCCTGTACTGAAAGCCCCTTGAATTTGACCAACTATATTGTTCACACCCCACTGACCTTTTGTGAAGGTCTTAGCTTGTATATATGCATAATTTGAGCTCCAATTAAGTCTTAATTCAGGTCCTGAACCATGAGAATTCAGTGCTTTTCCGTAGAAATCTACTTCAAATTGATATTGATTATAAGAAGCAGTGTTCCATGTTCTTAATACATGGGCCATAGAATTTGAAGGTTTATCAAATATAAGGGAATGAGGTACACCTAAAAATAAATTTGAAATAACCGAGCTTCTAGAGTCTTTAACGACCTTCCATTCTCTTGCTTCCCAATTGATAGGTTCATTTATATTTTTAGAAAAAGGATGAGATACTCGGAGATATATTAACGTGGGAAAAATAGACCCAAATAGTATAACTAAAAGTATAAAAGCAAATTTTTTATTTTTATCTTTCAGATTCATTCCATCTGTATTTTACAATACAACACTTATAAATATTTTTCATTGAGATTTAAATTTTGCTGTTTTCAGAAGCGAAAATGAAGGTTTTACATACATTTGTAACATAAGAATTAAATTTGCATTTTTTGAATTTAAGATTTTATCTATTATAAAGACCTTAGTGAAAATAATTTTTTTAATTGAATCTTAAAGAATATATTTACGATCCCTCCAAAAGTTTTCGATATAGAGGGCTTCATTTATTTGATTTTTCCACTAGACATTCCCAAAAGATTTGTATACAGTTTATCCAGATCAGGTGGTAAAGACTTTTTTTAACAATTAAGACTGTGAACTAATTAGGCGATCTTTGTAATGTTATATAAAACTCAAAAGAATTTATACTATTTTTTATTTCAAATAGCTTGTTGAAAACTTATAATTCGCGTTCACTGGAGTTTTTCGAAGACTCTAATTATTACTTCTTCTAATATAGTTCTTACTTCTTGTGCTAAGACCTTAACTTCTTCACCTGGGACTAATGTAAGAATAGATTCTGGATTCATTGCACTTATTGTAATGGAAGAGTCTTTGTTTTCATATAATACTACATTGCAAGGCAGTAATGTACCAATCTCTGGGTTAAATTCTAATGCTTGATTTGCTCTTGGGGGATTGCATGCCCCAAGTATCTTGTATGGTCTTTTGTCCAGATCAAGCTTTTTCTTGAGGGTTGCTTTCACATCAATTTCTGTAAGAATTCCAAAACCTTCCTTGGCCAATTCATCTCTTAGTAGGATCTCAATTTCTTCAAAGCTTTTTTTGGGGTTTTTAATCGTTTTAGAAATAGATATCTGCATAAGCTCTATGTTGAAACTTTTTATTTAATTATTTGTTTATGGTAATCACTCAATTAACAATATTTTGAACAGCTTCTTTGATCTTCTGTATCCCTCCGAATACGTCTGGAAATTTCAATTGAACAAATTTGGAATCAAAATTCTCTGAACCCGAGATTTCTCTTATTGCTTTAGCTCCATCAAAATTAACATAGGCAAGACGGGCTGTGAGAGAAGAATCTGACATGCCAAAGGCTGAACCTGGGAGTAAAGCCACTTGATAGTTTTCAAGTAGATATTCCATCAATGATTTACCCGTAATAATTCCCATAGTTTCTAGGGGTTTTCTGAATTTTTCGAAATCAAGAAATAAGTAAAATGCACCTTTACCAGTTAGCACTCTAACTCCAGCAAAGTTGAGTTCATTTGAAACCCAAGTTGCTAGACCACCAAGTATTCTGTTGTACTTTGAAATTTCTTGATTCATAGTGTCAGTTTTGGCAAATGCTTGAACAGCAGCATATTGAATAGGGGATGAGACACAAGAAAAGGTCTCTGAGTTGATTTTGATAACTGCTGATTCTAATTCTTGCAACGAGTCAGGGATCCTCACGAAACCTAATCTCCAACCTCCTGCCCCCGCCCATTTTGAAAGACCTCCAGTAATAATTGTCCTATTAGCTGCAAAGGTGCTTATCGAAACAAAATTACCGTCAAATGTTAATCGGTCATAAATTTCGTCAGATAAGATGATTACATCATATTCTTCGCACACCTCGGCAATCTGTCTCAAATTTTCAGGATCTGCAATTATACCGGTCGGGTTATTAGGATAGTTAAGGAGTAGTAGTTTAGTTTTATTGGGATCTGAGGTCGACAGGTAAGATTTTAGATCTGTAGGTTTAATAAGCCATTTTGATTCGAAAGTCGTTTCAATAAATTGTGTCTCTCTCCCTATAAGTCTAGCTTGAGGAAAATATGAAACCCAAGAGGGAGATGGTAAAATAAGTTCTGCTTCTAAAGCATCCTGAATTGAAAATATTAACTCCTTCGACCCTGGTCCAATAAGAATCTGAGTGGGACTTGTAGGAAGTTTATTGAAATTGGTATAATACTCTGCAATTGCCTTCCTTAGTTCTAGAAGTCCTTCTACCGGAAGATATTGTTTCTCCGCAGCAAATGTTTTAAGTTCTTCTACCAAGAAATCAGGGATTGGAAATGGTGATTGACCAAATCCAAACCTAAACACCTTATGACCAGCCTGTTCAAGTTCCTTTGATTTCTGATTTATTGCCAAAGTTGGAGAAACGGTCAAACCAGAAAGGTTTCGGTTTAATTGAGGGCCCTTTTTCTTTGTAATTATTGCTTCTTCCATACCAATATGTATGATGGACTCTTTATTAAAGTATTTCACTAGGAAATTAATTACTTTTTAATTTATTAAGCCTCATCTGGACTTTCTCCCAAATATGCATCAAGCACTTTTCGGTTCTTTTGAATGGTAGCAGAGTCCCCTTCTGCAATGACCTGACCCTCGGCTAATACGAATATTTGGTCAGAAAAGCTCATAACCACGTCCATGTTGTGTTCAATGAGAAGAATATCAATACCCTGACTCTCCTTTAGCTCAATAATTTTGTCAAAGACTTTATTTGCCAATGTTGGATTTACACCCGCAACGGGTTCATCTAAAAGAAGTAAGGACGGAGAGGTCATCAATAATCGACCTATAGCAAGAAGTTTCTGCTGACCACCTGATATTTCACTTGCTAAATTATTCATAATATGTGCAATTTCAAGGAAATCTAGTATTTCAAGTGCCTTAACAATGTTTTGTGCCTCCTGTCTTTTCCAAAGAGGTGATCCTAGAAAGCCCCAAATTAGACTCTCTCCAATCTGTCTAGGGGGAGATACAAGCATGTTCTCCAAAACAGTCATATCAGGAAAATTTCTGGTGTGCTGAAAGGTTCTAACCATTCCTTTAAGAGCAATAGACTCAGGAGCCATACCCCAAATATCATAACTTTCTGAACGCTTTCCTCTAAATCGTCGGAACAGTATATTTCCACTTTTAAGTTCTGGTTTTAGAAACCCAGTAATCACATTAAAGAAGGTACTTTTTCCTGAACCGTTTGGGCCGATTAATGAGGTTAACTTCCCTTTCTGAACCACAACTGAAGCACCATTAACAGCCTTAACCCCTGAAAAATACTTATGGATATTTTCAGCTTTAAAAACAAAATTATCTGATTCGTTTTCCATCATTTCATTTCCTCCTCGTAATTTGAAGATTTTTCATCTGTATTCTCAGTAAATTCCAAACCCCTTAAATTTTGATGCCTAAAAGAGTTATCACCAGCAATACTCATAAAAAAGGAGAGAATTCTAACTAAATAGCTCTTTGAACCCTCAGTGTCTAAGCTAAGCTGCTTTAATAATTTCAGGTATCTTTCATTTTGATTCTTCTGTTCTGGGAATATTCCCTCAGGAGCAAAAATCAGGAACAAAATTAAAACTACACCAACTACTATTAGCGAGAAGTTAACAAAATCAAATCTTAATCCTGCAAAAATACCACCCACATTTTGAAGATCACCCATTTTCGATGCTGCTTGAAATAATAACTGAATAAGAAAGGCACCAAATATAGCACCGATGTTATTTGCTGTTCCTCCTACTATAATCATAATATACAAGGTAAAGGTTGTTGTGGGTGTGTATCCATCAGGAGTAATTGACCCAACCTGATAAGCCAAAAGAACACCAAAAAAACCAGCGAACATATTTGACAAGGCTAAACCTTTAATCCTATAACCAAGTAGACTTTTTCCAACAGAAATAGCACTTGTATCATCATCTCTAAAGGCCCTCATAGTTCTCCCAAAAGGTGATTTTACAATATCCTCAATTAACTTGTATGAAATAAGTAATACACCAACTGCTAAAAGCATATTATACCAATTTGAAAGTGTGGTTGAAAGTGAGTTCACTGGAAAGACAAACCCAAGTACATAACTAAATATAATGTACAACATAAAAACGATGATGGTTTTGAGAAAATCCCAGTGGATATCATACTTTCTGAGAAGAGCGAACTTATAATTTCTTTGGAAAAAAAGTAAAATCAATAATATTAATATTGATAGATCTATCGCTCCATTTGGTGATCCTCCAAAAGAGCCAAAGAAGTTTAAAACAATAACAATTATTCCCAAAAAAATTGTGAAGTTGATTAAACCATTTTCTACTTCTTCTTGAATCCCACCTTTGGTCACGAAAGGTTCACTAATTGAATATGGAACAGCATAAATTTTTGAATATTTCTGATTTAGATAAATAAAATACAAGAATATTAAAATTAATGTTATAAGAATAATAGATATTGAATTATTATTTAAAAGAATATTTTGTAAGAAGGTAGTATTTGAAGGATATAGCCTATCAATAGGAAGGGGGACTGCAAAACCTTCAAATCCACCGAGTTGATGTTGATTTCGTACTGTTTCCCGGATAATTTCACCAACAACGATGGTTACTATAGCAAAATAATCCTCTTTTAATCTTAGGGATGGCAAGGTTAGTATGATTCCAAAAACCCCGGCTGAAATACCTGCAAAGATAAATGATAGAATTTCATTCACTCCAGAATTTACGAATAGGATATAAGAGTAGGCACCCACTGCTATAAACCCAATCTTTCCAAAATTAGGTAGTCCAAGGAAGCCTACCTCCATATTCAAAGAAAGACTCAATCCTGCAAATATTGCAATAAATGTAATGGTGAAGGTGAAATAATCCAAGTTTGTTGACCCTCCAAATACCAACGGTAGCACGAAGGATAAAAAGATCAGGCCACCCATAATTATTGCTAAGGTATAGTTTACTGTCTGAGATTTTGGGTTGTATTCTGCTTTGGCAATTATATCTTCTACTGTTTGATTTAATTTTTCGTTAATCATGTTATTCACCTCAAAGTTTTGATCCTGGATCTACCAATCCAAATATACCTCTAGGTCGAAATATAAGTACGACAATAATCATCAAAAATGGTCCCACATTGCTCCAATCAGCTGAGGGATTCCAGAATACAGTATAACTTAAAGGAGATCCAGGAGGAACGTTATTTGCGATTATTCCATTGATCATTATCGTTAAAGTTTGAATTCCTGCGATAATGAAGCCACTAATTAAAGTTCCCTCGAATGAATCAAAGCCGCCTAAAATAACAACTGCAAAAATTATCAGTAATTGACTAAACCCTGCAAAAGGTACAACTGCTCCACTACTAAAAAGTAACACACCTCCAAATGCAGTTATTCCACCAGAAATAAACCAAGTCCAGTAGGTGATTGATTGTGTGTTTATACCTGAGATTTCAGATAGATCTTCATCATCTGAAGTTGCTCTCATTGAGATACCCAAATATGTCTTTTTGAAGAGGAATTGTAATGTAAGAACCATAATAACCATTGATAATATACTAATGACTCCAATGTTACTTACGGTCAATGTTTTTGATGACCCAAAAATTCCAAATGTGGTAATATCATTAAAGGGGGATGCCAAAAATGACCCAACTAACGGTACTGTTAATAAAAAGTTTCCAATACTCAACCAAAAACTTGGTAGGGGCAATACCATTATTACAGGAACTCCCCCACCTGGTAAGAATTGTTGTATTACGTGTCTAATTATCAAACCAACTCCAATGGAAGCTACCATTAATGAAAGTGGTGTTGCTTTTCTCTTTGCTAGTGGCCCAAATACTAGTAATTCACTTAATATTGCAATAAGCCCACCCATTATAAATGCGAAAAATAGGAGGGATAATAAATTATTAAAGAAGAGGTTTAAATTCAGGTCGTTAATCGCTACAACGGTATATAACCCTACTGTGAGCAACTCTGCATGCGCGAAATTCGCGAATTTCTTAACACGTATACTTAAAGTTAGACCAACACTCACCAAAATGAATTGAGAGGCTTTAACCAGGGTAAAATAAACCTGGGCCACGTAATTCTGTCTATATAGATCTACCACAGTCAATAAATAAGAACTTACTAAAATAAAAACTGAAATAATTAAGAGAGAGTAGATTAGTTCTTTTCTCTTTCTCATTTCTGCGATCGCTTGGTCAATATTCACTTCTTCTGGATATAATAATTCTTCATCTAAATCAATTGCATCTGTCATTTGGTCACCTCTTTCCTAAAAACATCTCCCCAATTTTCGGATTATGCAGTATATTTTCTGCTTTATCCGAGTGGGCAACTTCACCAGACACAAAAACATATGCTCGGTCACTGATTTGCAATGCCCTGGTTGCTCTTTGTTCCACTAATAAAATGCTTAAACCAAGTTTCATTAGAGTTTGAATTTCGTGGAAAATCACATCAGCTAAAACAGGAGCTAAAGCTGCACTAGGTTCATCTAACAACAAAATTTTTGGTTCAGACATTAATGCCTTACCAAGCGCTAGCATTTGCCTTTCTCCTCCAGAAAGTAAAGCGGCACTCTGACCAGTTCTAGATTTAAGCCTTGGAAAAATATCATAAATTTCTTCTACTTTTTTCTTGAAGTTATAAGAAGGGTCTTTACGTTTCACGAATCCCCCAATTTTCAGATTTTCTTCAACGGTTAACGTTGGAAATACATTAGAAACTTGAGGAACATAACTCAATGGAATCCCTGATGTTACAATTTGGTAGGGCTTTAGGGAAGTAACATTAAAGTTTTGATTTTCCTTAGGGTCAGCTATACTTATATTTCCTGACCAACAGGGAACAAGCCCTATGATGGTCTTAACAAAAGTTGACTTACCGCTCCCATTTGGCCCAATTATTGTAACAAGCTCACCTTCCTTTACCTCAACATTGATCCCATGAAGGATTTCTAGCTTCCCATAACCACTAACAACATCAGTAGCTTTCAAAATTGTCTCTGCCATAGTTAAATCTCTTTTTATAAAAGAAGAAGGGGAAGTGGGTTTATAACAATTGCTCTTTTCTATGATGTACAATACCTAATTTTGTGTTAAAATAATACGTATAAATTAAAATTTCAACTAAATACAGTAATAATATTTTTAAGTATCAGCTAAGATATCGTATCAACTTGTTCGATATTGTTAAAGATTTAACATGAACAAGGTGATTTATTATGAACAGAAATCAGAAAATTATCTTAGCGATTATAGTATCACTAAGTTTTTTGGTTGTACCGTCCGCAAGCGTTGCACAATTCAATGCCCATGAAACGGTACATCCTCAACAGACTACTATCAAGTTAGGTGGTCTCTTCCCTCTCTCTGGTAGATTAGCTGGAGGAGGTGTAGAGAGAAGAGCTGCTGCACAGATGGCGATTGATCAAATTAATGCCAATACGTCATTTTTGAGCAACGTAAAGTTAGAGTTATTGGTTAAAGATACCAAGACTGATCCAGCAACAGGAACTACGGTAGCAAATGAGGCAATCAGTGCAGGAGTAGTTGGAATTATCGGTGCTGCATCATCTTCAGTATCTAAGGCAATTGCAACTGTAGCAGCCCAGAAAAAGATACCACAAATTTCTTATTCTTCAACCAGTCCTTCACTCTCAGATAAACAGTTATATCCTTATTTTATGAGAGTTGTGCCTCCAGATTCTCAGCAAGGTAGTGCTTTAGCCCATATCATTCAAAATTTCAAATTTACTGATATTGCAACAATCTCAACCTCTGATGATTATGGTTTAGGAGGTATAGGTGTTGTAGAAAATGTCTCCAAAACCTTAGGAATAAATGTCGCCACAAAACAGAGATTTACCCCTGGTGCTGCAGATGTAACCACACAATTACAAGCAATCAAAGATTCTGGAGCAAAGGTCATTGTAATTAATACAGTGATTCAAGATGCAATTACTGTCTTTTCTCAGATGTCAAAGGTCGGTATTTCTCCAAAAAATGGATACACATGGTTTGGAACTGATGGACCAACACAAGAAGCAGTCTTTGCAAATGATACAAAAATCAAAGATGCCCTCCAAGGAATGGTTGGTACAGCTCCGAATAGAGGATCCGGTTCATCCTTTGATGCATTCGTTAACCTTTGGAAGACTTGTAATGGAAAGACTTCTACTGATTATGCAGGATGTGGAGATACCACACCAAACACCTATGCACCTTTTGCATATGATGCAGTCTATGCATTTGCACATGCAATTGACAAGATGTTAAAAGCCAACCAAGCAGTTAACGATGGAGCAAAGTTACTTGAGACCTTAAAAGGTCTAAAGTTTCAAGGTGCGACCGGTCTTATCACTTTTGACAAGAATGGTGATAGAATTGGAGATTACAATGTTCTTAACCTACAAGGAACAGTTTTCAAAGTTGTGGGTATCTATAACTTAAATACTGGACTTAAATTAACTGGTACAATCACATGGGGAACTGGAAATACTGCGGTTCCATCATATGCTAAATTGGGTGGTGCACCTGGTTTTGAACTTCCAATGATCGCGTTTGGATTAATAAGTATCATTGCAATTATAAGATTTAGAAAGAGAGAAAACTAGAATTTTCAACAATCAATACAGAATAAAAAATAAACTTTAAACTTACAGTTATCTAATCTACTTGTTGAGTTTCTCAAGAATACTAGACAGATCAATAATTGAACTACCAAGATTAATAGATGTAAAACTGGATGCTTTCCCAGATATCCCAGAGAATTGTGATCGTCTTGGGCTTGATGAGAATGTGAGTCTCTTAACTGGAGAAACAACATACAAGATTGCAGGAAAGTCAGTTGAACAGGTTCTCGAGGATTCAGGTAGAAACGTGTCAGTTTATCATGTCAAAGAAGCTACCTTGGAGGAAAGTGAGAGAATTCAGGAATTTTACAAAGATACAAGCTGTGAGTTCTCGGTCGCTGTTGGAGGGGGACGAGTTATCGATGCTGCGAAATACTCATCGTTTGAGTTTAAAATTCCCTTTGTTTCAGTCCCTACAATTGCTTCACATGATGGGATAGCGAGTGCAAGGTCTTCTCTCAGAGGACTGGGATATAAGACCTCTTACCCTGCCCAATCCCCATTGCTAGTTGTGGGTGATATCAGAACACTAAGTCAATCTCCACAAAGATTTACAGTATCTGGTTGTGCTGATGTTATATCCAACAAAACAGCAATTTTAGATTGGGAGCTTTCCAATAGAATAACAGGAGAACATATCTCTGCTTATGCTTCAAGTTTGGCAGAAATCTCAGCTCTTTCCATGATTAAAGCAAGAAAGGAGATAGCGAAGGACAGAGTAAAAGGAGCTTACCACGTTTTCAAAGGGCTTATTACCAGTTCAATGGCAATGTGTATTGAGGGTTCTTCGAGACCAGCAAGTGGTGCAGAACACCTAATTGCACACAGCCTTGAGCAAAGGTTAGAGACAATTGCATTACATGGAGAATTGGTTGGTGCTATGTCTATATTTTCAATGTATTTGCACGGAGGAGACTGGAAAGAGATAAAAGCTACACTTGAAGTGTTGGGGGCACCTACATCAGCCACTCAATTAGGTATAGAAGATAGAGTACTAATAGAGGCAATTTTATCTGCACAATCAATTCGACCTGAAAGATACACAATATTGTCTAGTGGGGTCACAGAAAAAGCGGTGGTTAGGGCATTAACAGATACTGGACTAATTTAGGCAGAATGGCTTTCTCTCATTACACGATTTACCCATAGGATGTGTCATCTGAATACCACATTCTGAAAGTTTGTAACACACATAGATTGGTAAATAGTTGTGAATTGTAATAAAATCCACAATTCCAATTTTCCAATCAGTGATAATTGCGTTATTTCGTAAAAGTTCAATTTTAATCTCATTCATTTGTATATGTAGACGATTGGAGAACTCATTGTCAATTATACGATCTTGAAATGAGTGGTATAGATCTACAGCCTGTCTAAGGAGGGGGATAACATTAATTATTGCGAGTTGAATCTCTTGAAAGGAAAGTGCTTTAATCGGAAAATTCTCCGTGCTTACAAGCTCCTCAATCATCATAGTCTATACCTTCTAGTTGTTTATAATCTTTTTAGTTTTTCTTACCTTAATATTCTTCGAACTTTTCGTACAGCAACCCGAGTCATTAATAACCTGCAATTCAATTAAAAAATAAGAATTGTATGACGACAACTGGTACTGGAATGAAGCAAGCTCCAATCGAATTTATCACCAATGGAGCAGATTTGAGTGGAACAACGCTCATTACTGGATTTTATGGGATAGGAAAGATCGGATTTATTTCAGTTAACCATCTAATTCAAAAACTTGGGGCTGAAAAAATTGGGTTTGTTTTGTCTGAATACCTGCCACCATTTATTTCTGTTAAATCTGACAATCTGGTGTTACCCTTTGAGATCTATAAGAAAAATAATTTAGTGTTTCTGGTAACTTTCTTTGAACCCTATAAATATGAACATAGAAACTTTGCTAAGGCGGTCGTGGACTGGATGAAGTCAAATCATATGGAGAGTCTTATCTTGATTGGTGGATTAGACTCCAGATTGCGAACTGACCCAGAAATTATTGCAAAAGCAGTGTATACCAGTTCTTACAAAAGTAATTATCCAACAAATAATATCCCCGTGTTAGATGAGGGGCTTTATGTCACGGGGCCCTTGGCGTTGATAATGATGTACTGTGAAATTTTTGATTTGCCAGCTATGGGGGTGTTACCCTACGCCGAAAGATCCAGACCTGACCCAATTGGAGCAAGTCATGCAGTTGAGGTAGTCAATGACCTACTAAATTTAGAGTGTGGAGTACAAGAACTTGTTGCTGAAGCAGAGAATATTGAAAAAGAGATACAATCAATGATGGATGTGTCAGAAAATGCTGAGGATGATGAACAGGTGCCAGCTGATAAAGGGATGTTTCTTTAGAATCTTCAACTGAAGTCAAAATAAGGATGCAACAGGTTTAAAGCAGGGAACACCTAGATATATTTATTGAATAATGAAGAAAAGATACGGCAGATCCACATTTACAAACAATATCTTGATTATCGTGAAAATGATCCTTTAAAGTTGGTTAAAGAGTTAGGCTGGATTCAGATTGATACGATCGCCGTGATTTCAAGGTCTCAAGATTTGGTACTTCACTCTAGAGCTCCAAATTATTCAGAAGAGGAGATCTGGAAATTTCTAAAGAAGGGGAAAATCTTTGAAGGATTTGCTCATGCTAAGTCGCTGATACATTCTGATTATTTTCCCTTCTATTACAGTGAAGCTTTAGAAAGAAGAAAAAGACAAAAATTTTTGAAGAAGAATAATGCTTGGCTTGAAAAAGTATTAGATCATCTAGAGGGATTCGAAAGTTTTTCAACTGTTGATATTCCACTCCCAGAAGGTGTTAAAAATAAAAGAGGGAGGTGGAACTCCACTCAGAAGGGCTTATTAAATTTATTAAACCATAATGGATACATATTGGCTACATCGAGGGATTCTTTTAATAAACCATTGTATAGTCTCTCTGAGAGGGTTCTTAAAATCTCAGATGATCTCCCAAGTGGTTTGGATACCTTTTGGTTTAAGATTAATTCTACTTTAAATGCCACAGGATATGCGTCCAAAAATAGGTTATTGGGTTATTATTATTTAAAAAGATTCAAAATTAATGGTAAAACTTATGACCCTATGAAATTAATTGAAACACGAGTAAAAGAGGGAACGATCAAGATGGTCTTAGTAAATGGGGTTAAATATTATTACAAACCTGAGATTGAAGACCTCGATTTGGAGGGTTTTAAAGGTGTAAGATTTCTATCACCATTCGACAACCTTCTCTGGTCTCGGGAAGCTCTTCTTGAACAGTTTGGGTTCAAGTATGTGTTAGAATGTTACCTTCCAGTAGCAAAAAGAAGTTATGGTTTTTTCAATTTGCCAATTTTGTATATGTCTGATTTTGTGGGAAGAGTTGATATGAAACTAGACAGAAAAACTGGGATAATGAAATTTAATTCCTGGCATTGGCATCCCAAACCTAAGGAGAAACTATTTTGGGAGGAGTTGAATATAACATTAAATAATTTTTTACAGTTTCATAACACCACGGAAATTAAAGGACCTATAGATAATCGAATTGAGATAAACCTATAAATCAACCGATTAACCAAAGCTTTATTCATAAAATATTACTTGATTTAAATTTCACCCTTAAGATACTTGCTGTAATTCACCCGTGAATAGATCGGGTGATGTTTGGGCTCATTATCCATGATTTCCTCAATCTGTGATACAACATCATGACTTAGTACTATATCTCCAGCAATCACATTTTCTTCAACCTGTTCAGGCTTACTTGCTCCTGTGATCAATGAACTGATCTGAGGTCGAGTAAGTGCCCATGCAAGTGATAATTGTGTTAGGGTAATATCATTTTCCTTTGCGATTGGTTCCAACAGCTTTAGCTTTGAAATAATCTCATCATTTAACTCTCTGTCAGCTAACTGCATATATTTTGCATGTCTTGAATCTTCAGGAATCCCATCATTGTATTTCCCTGAAAGGATACCCTGAGCGAGTGGAGACCATACAGTTATCCCCAATCCAAGTCCATCAACAGAGTAAAACAGTTCATTCTCAATGTGTCGATCAAGCAAATTATACCTTGGCTGTTCAACAGAAGGCGGTCGTAACCCTAATTCTTTAGCCACACCATATGCTCGCTCTATTTCAGATGCGAACCACGTACTTGTACCCCAATAATTTATCAAACCCTCCTCAATTAAATCATTCATCACTCTAACTGTTTCTTCAAGGGGGGTGTGATAATCGTATCTGTGACAGAAGTAAATATCCAAGTAATCAGTTTTCAGTCTTTCGAGAGACTTTACAATAGATTCTCTAATGTGCTTTTGTGAGAGACCTTGATTGTTTGGGTTGTCACTCATCTGTCCGAAAACCTTAGAGCTAATAACTAAGTCAGATCTCTCATAATCTTTAATAAAGGTTCCAACAACCTTTTCTGATTCGCCCTTATTATAAACATCAGCAACATCAATAAAATTCACACCTGATTCTACAGCAACTTTGAGGGATTTAAGTGATGCAGAATCTTCAATGTTCATCCCAAAGGTAAGCCAACCACCAATACTGATTGTAGATACCTTTGTCCCATATTTTCCGAGTTTACGATACTTCATAGAATTTAGATTTGGTCTAATTATATATATTTGTAGCTTGTACTAAAAGGCAAAATTAACTTATTGCTCAAGATCTTCCTCAGTAAAATGTTCTGTGAAAATAACCTCTTCAAACAGATTGATCAGATTTCTAAGGTCTCTTGCAATATTTTTCTTGGCAAATTGAATGTATTCAAAAAATAGTACTCGTTTGGGAAGTTCTATTATGATTTTTTCTCCCTTCAATTCAATATTAGAGTCAGCAAGATTTTGACCAGGTAATCTCCTGTTTATCAATGATTGGATCTTATGAAGCTCATCATTGATTACTTCCTTAATCTCAACCTCGTATATTAGGTCTTCACCAGCTAGTTTATGATTGAAATCTACTCTGACTCTTCCAGGACTAACAGAAATGATCTTCCCCTCTTGCTCACCTAGGGTAACCCATTCACCCTGCTGTGGGTTGAGTTGAATTTTTTGAAACTCTCGACGAGGGACCAGTCTTATTTTTGAGGGGTCTCTTTGACCAAACCCATGTTGGAAAGGTACTTCAATTACGACCTTATCGTTTTGCTTTGCTCCAATCAGTTTTTCCTCAACTTGTTTTGGCACCCATTTTTTTCCAATCACAATCAATTCAGGTTCGTAGGAGATGAATTCAGAATACAGACCATTTTCTTTAGCAATTGTCTCTCTGGTTGTTTTAAAAACGGATCTGTCTGTCTTTTTCATTGCAACATAATCTATTTTTACGAATGAACCTTCATTGATATCCAACATTCTTAATAAATGTATAATTTCATGGAATTAAAGCCTTTAGTTAATGTTTAAGTAAATACACACTACAAAGAAATTGTTCATATTTTATAGTAACTATTCAGTCCTTTGGAAAAACGTTAATATGATGTATACAAATTATGAATTATGACAGTCCATTTCGATTGTAATTTCTCTGAGCTAAAAAAAATGCAAGTTGGTGACTCCAAGGGTCATGGAATTGGTAATCCTATTGATTTTGCATTCACTAAAGACTATAAAATCTCTAAATTTATTATTGGGGGTTCAATGTTTGAAGAATTAGCTGAAAAAATTGGGCTCAAAAAAGATGATGACCCTGTAGTTTCTTTAGATTTAATTAAAGATATAAAAGGAAATAAAATAATTTTAAAGGATGAAAGCAAAGACTTGCCTCACAAATTGCAAACCAGTAGTTTTTCTGATAAGGAGAGCCTTTTCTCTAAGTATCGAAACTTACCCGTTTTTACAAAAAATGGTGAAAAGGTTGGAAGAGTGATGGATGCTGTCCTCCATGTAGACAATGGAATTTCATTCATAATTGGTGATTCAGCATTTGTTGAGTTTGCAGAAAAAATTGGGTTAACCCCAGACGTAGATTTTATGTTTACTCCAAAAGAAATTTCAAAAATGGATTCTAAAGGGATTCATCTTAACGAAACAAAGGAAGGATTACAGGAACTCCTTAATGGAATTGATATAAACAAAGCATTAATGTCCAAGCAAGCCAGTAAGGTTGCCAGTGACCAATTAATGAATATGAGATATTATTATTTCCCTAAGTACGCGTAATATAAAAATAAAGATTGCACCAAACAATTTAACTGAGGTAATTCAAAAGACTTGAAAACTAGGTAGATAATCACAAGCTATGATAAAAAACATTACAGTTATCGGTTCAGGTCAAATGGGAGCAGGAATCGCACTAGTTTGTGCTCAGGCGGGTTATAAGGTGGTGATGAATGATATTGATATGAAATTTATTGAAGGTGGTTTAAAACGAAATTCTGCTTGGGTTTCAAGACAAGTTCAAAAAAATAGGTTTCCACAACAGGAGGCAGATAGGATTCTTGGCAATCTTACCGGTGAATTAGATTTAGAAAAGGCTGTAAGCAATGCAGATCTCGTGTTAGAAGCCATTATAGAAAACATAGAAATCAAATGTAAAACCTGGAAAAGAATAGGTGAATTCGCACCTACCAAAGCTATTTTTGGTTCAAACACCTCATCACTTTCAATTACTGAAATGGCAACTGCGTCTGGTAGACCAGAAAAATTTTTAGGGACTCATTTCTTTAACCCTCCAGTAATTCTTCGATTAATTGAATATGTAATGGGATACTCAACCAGCCAGGAAACAATGGAAATCATGAGAGATTGGGGTAAGTCTCTAAAGATGGAAGCGGTTGTTGCTGCTGAGGCACCAGGGTTTATTGTAAATAGAATATTAATGCCAATGTTGAATGAGGCATTTTTCACACTTCAGGAGAATATCGCAAGTGTTGAAGATATAGATAAGGCAATAAAATTAGGCTTGAATCATCCTATGGGACCCTTAACCCTAAGTGATTTCATAGGGCTAGACACTATCCTATACATATCTGAATACCTCCATGAAGAGCTTGGTGAAGACAAATACAGACCATGTCCACTTTTACGAAAAATGGTCAGAGCTGGAAAACTTGGCAGAAAAAGCGGTGAGGGTTTCTACAAATACTAAAGCCCAAATCTATAACCTATGCAATATTATAAAGTTAATTGTTGTCCTATTAAAGTAATTTAAAGAACCATTAGGGGTATTTTAATTCTCTACGGGATGATCAAAGAGGTTCTAAAATTTTAGATCAATAGCTCATAGTCTCAAGAAAAGGGATAGTTGCAGACAGAAGAAGTTCAACAATTTCGTCTACTTTTACTTCTATCCCCTCAGTTTGGAGATTGGTCGCAATGTCTTTGATAGTAGGGTTAAGAGGGTTAACCACATTTAATCCAATACCAAGTATGATTCTTCTTATCTTATCTGACTGAATCTGTGTTTCCATCAAAATCCCTGCGATCTTCTTTCCGGATATGAGGATATCATTTGGTGGTTTAACATAGAATTCTTTCTCGAATTTGTTTGAAAGTATCTCAGCTATTTTTTTGACATAAGGGGAAACCAAATCTGTGGCGGTTCTTTCACAGATAATTCCACAGCTGAGCCATGCACCTCCCTCATCAGAAAACCAAAAGTTTCCCTTGGTCCCTCTTCCACTAATTTGCTTTTTTGCAACCACGCAAACCTTTTGGGAATCACCTAACATTTCATCAACAACGTCATTTGTAGAAGATACCTCTTCTAATAGTCGAAATTCCCAATCTGCAAATAATTTTTGGAGTTTTTCAAAGGATGCTGTCAATGATTTTGAATTAAATTTTTCTTTAAGTCAGTTTAGCTTGTGAAAAGCTGAACTGTGCAATTGTTTGTTCATAAGTACATAGAGATTTTAAGACTGGTTCAGTTAGAAAGGTATGACAAAATTATCACAGGTAGCGATCGCGGTAAAGAACATAGATTCTGCCAAAACTGTATTTGAGACTTTAACCAAAGTTTCATCTGGAGAAAAACACTTTGTAGAAAATCAGAAGGTCAATATTGCAATGATTGAACTAGGTGAGACGGTTATAGAAATCCTGGAACCAAACGGAGATGACACTCCAATCTCAAATTTCTTAGAACGAAGGGGTGGAGGAATCCATCACATTGGAATCAAAACAAAACAATTTGAAAAGACAATTGAAGATATGAGAAAAATTGGAGTAAGAACGCTAGGTGAACCATCTATAGGCGCAGAGGGACATCGTGTTATCTTCTTCCATCCTAAAGATACATTTGGAGTTTTAATAGAATTAGAGGAAGAACAGTAAACACGCAAAATCTTATAAAAACTCTAAGATGAGACATAATGTGAGATGATGAAAAGAGAGTCAATGATCCTTTGAAATGAAGAAAAACGACTAGGCCTGATCACAACAACTCAATCAACTGTTTTCCCCTATTTTTCGATTTTGCTTGGTTTACCAAGACATCCTCTATATCTTCAAGTGGTGGGGATTTTAGGGACAAGACATCATTTTGTATGTTTAAACTTGCAGATGTGACCATAAATTCAAACCTTTGACCAAATCCCTTACCTCTCATCTTTTCATTTAAGGCTTCATTCTCAAAGATGAAGCGAGGAGAGGAGAGGTCTTCGAACTCCAGATCTGTAATTTTTCCCACTATGTTTGAATGAATGTCTTCAATTTCCATCACTTTTAGCTTAGTATAGATGATTGAGTTAGCTGGTAAAATAACAGAGACTTTACCTCTCGTTAGCTCGGATTCATTAAAATTCAAAACAATAAGATCTTTTGTGATCCTCTTGATAGCAGAAATAGGGATATAGATATCAATATCCTCTCTTCTCTCTATTTCCTCCAAGAGCTCTTCGATAAATCCACCACCCACAATAAGATGAGTAATTTCAAGTGACTCATTGAAAATGAGGTCTATGGGTTCTCCTATGTCAACATCTTCATTATCTACTATTAGTTTTCTTTTAAATTTCGAAAATCTCATTAACGAACTCCAGAGATAATACTTTACAGGAAACTTCCTTTAAATATCCTTTTGAATGTTCATGGATTTGCTTCATCATTGGAACTTGATTTTATTATATTAGGAGTACCAAATTCGTCAATTAAATCAAGATCTTCATCTTTCAGATAGTAAAGGTCTCTTGAGACTATCCCGTCAGAGAATTTTAGGATCCTCATTCCTTTCCTTAGTTTACTTATATCATGAGTGACCATAAGAATCGTTGTCTTTAATTCAGAGTTCTGATTCAAGCTCTGTAACAGCTCAATTATATTATCACCCGTTGCTGAATCTAAGTCCCCTGTGGGTTCATCAGCCAGAATGATTGAAGGATTTGTGACTAGAGCCCTTGCAATCCCAACTCTTTGTTTCTCACCTCCCGAAAGCTCATGTGGGTAATTGGCTTTTCTATCAGTCAAGCCAACAAGATTCAGAACCATTTGAGCTCTTTCCCTCCTTTCCCGTTTTGGTATTGAAGCAATTAAAAGAGGTAATTCAACATTCTCCTGAGCAGTCATTGAATCTAACAAGTAAAAGTGTTGAAACACGATACTAATTTCGTTTCTGCGTAAGATCGCCAACTGATCCTCAGAGAGCTGTGAGAGATCCTGATCCTTCAGTCTCACCCAACCAGAACTGGGTTGAGTCAAACCACCAATAAGGGAAACAAAGGTGGATTTCCCACTACCAGATTTTCCTAGAATAGCAATGAATTCTCCTTTGTTGATGGTCAAGGTGATTCCATTGATTGCAATTACCCTACTTGTTCCCACAGTGTATTCTTTGGTGATCCTGTCTGTTTGAATGAGGACTTCGTCCATCATTTGCTTTCTACCTCCTTATCAGCGGGGATTATGGTGAGTTCCTCTTTTTCGTTGATTAAAAACCTTACATAGCTCCCAATTCCTACCTTGTCTCGTATCTCTTTAGGAATCTTAACATTCCCATATTGATCAACATAAGCAAGCTCTTCTCTTATTGCTTCTCTCCAGTTCTTTGCTGCAGCCCCACTTACAGATCGTCTTACACCACTAATTTGGCCATCAAGAATGTTGTAGGTTCTTTTTGTCATTCGCTCAAACCTATTGTCATGTGTAACAATAATTAGAGTTGTTCCAAATTCTTCATTTATAGATTGTAGATAACTAATAACTTCCATTGTAGTTTCAGAATCCAATTCACCGGTAGGCTCATCAGCAAGTAATATTTTAGGTTCTGCTGCTAAAGCCACAGCGAGACCTGCACGTTGGGCTTCTCCACCTGACAACTGATTTGGCTTGTGATGCTTCCTCTCAGATAAACCGACCTGTTTAAGGAGTTGGTCTATCCTCTGCTTAAATGATAGTTTTTCATAATTTGCAATTCGTAAAACAAATTCAATGTTCTCTCTTACTGAGAGAGAGGGCAAAAGATTTCTTTCCGAGGACTGCCATAAAATACCGACAATCTTTTGCCGATAGGCCATTTTTGTTTCTGATTTAATACTGTGTACAGGGATATTACCTGCCCAGATCTCTCCAGCTGTTGGAGAGTCCAATCCACCTAAAAGGTTTAACAGGGTTGATTTTCCTGCACCTGACGGTCCAATAATTGAAACAAAATCACCAGGGGTCACATCCATTTCTATGTTTCTGAGAGCAACAATTCCTTTGTCACTTGCAGGGTCAGGATAGACTTTCATCAATCCTCGAACTGCTAATCCAGTTGAATCTGTTGCTGTGTTAATTCTTTGCAAAATGTCTGTTTGTATTTGTCTGTAACTTAATTGATTAACCATTTTCTTCACTCCGCTCTTAAGATTGACGAGGTTTGTTGCCCTGCAAGATAAATTGCAGGTATTACAGAAGCAATTAAGACAACCACCAAATAGACACCTGAAAGTATCATTAGGTTAATTTGGTTTATAACCAAATTAAGTGGCGGAATGCTTCTTGAAGCTGGCCCTCCGATTGAGAAGAGCACATTGAACATAAAATCAGCCACAAACACGCTTAGAGCGAAACCAACAATCGCAGAAACCAATCCAATCAACATAGATTCGATGATTAGTACCTTTGTAATTTGTGATTTTACCATCCCAATAGCCCTTAGTATTCCTATCTCCTGTCTCCTGTTAACCATTGTTATAGTAAGATAATAAACAACCGTATAAATCAGCCCTATTATGGTCAATTGACTTGCAATCTCAAAAATCACATCTATAAGTTGGCGTTCAAAACTAAACAACGATGGTCTAAACCTTATATCTCCTAATTGAATTATTTGGGTCGATACTAGGTCTTGAACATCTGCTAAGGTGAGGTTCAATGTTGAGGCTAGTTGGTTTTCAAATGTGGATAAGTTGAATCCAGGATTAAACTTTGCGTAGATATATTTTGTTGGCAAACCTGTGCTCTGATTGATCTTGTTCACAAGGAGATGCATTGTATGTAAACTCATTGCTATTGGAATAGATCTTGAAAAACTATATTTGTACAAATTTGGGAAATAATTAAATTCATCAACTATTTTTAATGGATCGGAGCGAGATAAACCCTGAAAGTCACCTACACTAATAGAAATATTGCCATTAAGGTTAAATCCAGACGATTGTAATCTTTCTCTCTGCCCAATAATTGTATTGTTGGGTTTAAGTTTATTTATCAAACCTGTAAGGGAGGTTGCTGCGTATCGACTCTCCCAGAATGCAGCTTTTGCAAAATTACTAGTATTTAATCCTAGTACATCGAAAAAGTATCCACCAAATTGACCACTATAAACTTGTAAACTGTAGACAGAGGTATAACTTTGGACAGTAGACATATTACTGAGAGCGTTTGAAAGCTGAGTTTCGTTTACCCCTAGAGCAGAAACGGTGAATCTTACATCTGCACCTGTGTTATAATAAGCTTGGATTGTGTTAGCCTGTTGAAGAGAGCTAGGAATGATTTGAAAAGTAAAGGCAAGAATTAACCCAAATAATATCAGTACAAAAACTCTTCTGCTTAGGTTTTTGTTTATTGAGATGTTTCGAGAGCCAAGTGCTAACAGTCCTTGGTTGGTGTTCCAGAAAAAGCGAGAAATTCGTTCGACAATCGGTATAAACAAACGACCCAGGGTGAGACTCGCTCCAATAAAAATTCCAATTGTTCCTATAATACCTAAAAGTACGAATACCAATACTAAAAATCCACCTTGGAATTGAACTATTGAATTTTTGTAAATAAAATAAGTAACTATCCCAATTGCAAAAGTAATTACATCAAGGTACGCTCTGCTCCAAAGAGGTGCTTTTTTCTCGACTGGGTTGAATCCACTAATTACCTCTGTATGGCTTAGCTCAAGTAGTGTCGAAAAGTTCGAATCGAGGCTTAGAATAATTCCAACTAGAATAAATTGGGGTATTTTTGATAAGGGGAAATTATAGGTTTGAAAGGAAACTTGAAACAAACTTTGAAACATATATTGTAACCAGAAATATGAAATTATTAATGCAAAAATTACAGAAACAAGCCCAGATAGTAGGATTTCGAAGAGGATATAGGTCTGTATTTGACCTGATCCCGCACCCCGGACTTTCAGAATGGAAACAATAGATTTAATCCTACCCTCAATTAATGAGCTCACAAAAAACAAAAGTGCAATAGAAAAAACAATAACTGGGACAATTATAAACAATGCTACAAATTTAAACGCTTCAAATCTTGTGTTAATATTATCAAGTGTCTGTGCAAATTTGTTAGACACCCGTGCGTCAAAACCAAATTTAGCAAAAACATAATCTGAAAGTTGACGATAAACCTCACTAGCCTGAGTAGTGCTTGTGGATATTGAATCACGAAATAGGTCTTTAACTGGAGTATTTATTAAAACAATATTTTCTACAGGGTTCCGGATTGTGTTTGAGGTTGAGTTAAGCATAGAGCTGAAGAGATCAGGTGATAAGAACAGATAATTATTGTAGGGTACGGATGACTCAAACCCTCCAGGTGAAATATTGGAAAGAATATCCCTAAAGGTATTAAAATTCAGGGGTATAGTATCATTTATACGAATGATTATTGAAGATGAATTGTTTGAGGGGAATGACTTAGAAGGATTAACTTCAACGCTTACTGGTGTAGAATTACCCCACCTTTCTATTGATGCTAGAATAACATTATTTTTGAATGACACAGGTATTGACTGATTAGAAAGCTTGATTTTTGGGTACGTGAAATTATCTAATTGGACAATTTGAAAACTTCTAAGTTTTTTGATTCCGTTTTTCAAAGTAAAGTTATCAAAAAAACTATAGCGTAGTTTGCTATAATATTCTATACTCGATTTTTCAAATACTGTCCCTTTCATCATATTTTGGAAATCTCCACTTAGGTTTGCCTTTAAATCCCCAATGTTTGGGGTATTTACTGTAACCCTGAAAGTGTTTAGATCAGAGGTTGAACCAATAGATTTACTAAAAAATACGTTCTGTGCTGAATCTGAAACAAAATACGATTGAGTTATTATTAAAACGGAGATTACGAGTCCTACCAGTCCAATTAGAACAAAAAATCTCGTAATCTTGAAGTACTTCACAGTTTTCCACAGGTCGCTAGTTGTTGACTTAACTGGATTGGATTTTGGAATTTTGAATTTTGTTAAAAGTAATATAGCACCAATTACCAACCCAATAATTGATAAGGTTAAGTAAAACTCATTTGTGTAAATCACATATAAAATGTAGAAGTTTACAAGGAATAGTGCTAATTTAGCCCCAAAACCCACACCAGATGGGGCATTTTGAAGTCTATCTCCACTGAATGACACATCATAGAAAAACTTTTTACCTTTTTATACCTTCCCAATTGAACAGTATTGAATGTATTGAAAATTAGACATTAAAGCCTATATACGATATCGCGTCCCATTAAAGATCTTTTAATGCATCTTCAACTAGTTTAGTAAATTCCTCGTCGTATTTTTTCTCTATGGGTTTGGTGTGTGGTGATGGAGGTTTAACAGTTTTTATTTCTCTCCCACTACTATCTTTGATGGAAATATTTAACCCTTCTAAATCAGTTGCTCCAAGCTCACTTAATGTTGTTTCTACCATTTTTGTGAAGTCATCCTCTGGATCATAATCCTGATCCCAGTCTTGAGGTAGTAAATCATGAGGCATTATATTTTTTAGGTTTCCTTTTGCAAAAGTATGTAAGGATTCGCTTTGCGTTTCTTTTTGTCCGATTTTTTGTTTTTGCATGAAATCGTACAGAGACTCACCTTCCTCACCCTTTGAGTCTAGTGATTCTTGGCTATTCTCAATTTTGGTCTCCTGTTGTATCTGAGAATCAATTTTCACGGGTTTAGGACGTAACAGTTTCAGTTCTTTGTTCATCTCTTTAAGCGTTTCAATAACCTGAAGTGTAAGACTTTCTTGTACCCTTAACCGTTCAGACAGTTGAACCTGATTGAGAAGGTTGTTATGTAGATCAACTATGTAGGCTTTTATGGTTTTACCATTATCAGATGCCGTTCGTTTGATCTCCTTGTGTAATTCATCAGTCACATAGAAACTTATCTGTTTGTTGTGCTTTCTGCCCATCCAATCACTTTTCAATCTTATAAGAGATTTGCTGACATAAAAATGTGTGTATTCATTAACTAACCGAATGAATACTCATTCAATACCTCCAAAAGATTCTTAAAAATTTTGTTTTAAATGAAGTGAAAGGTGGGAACCTAGCTGAAAAATCAAATGTCCCGTACCTTTTGAGAATTGATCTTTGATAGGAAAAGGTTTGGAAACCTTCGTAACCACCATAGTAGCCAAACCCAGATTGACCACAACCACCAATTGGAAAACCAGGGATTGCAAACTGTAGAATTGCATCATTTACAACACCGTTTCCGAACTTTACCTGAGTAAAAATATTATTTTCAAATTCTTTGTTTTTGGTAAAGGAGTATAATGCCAAAGGTTCCTTAAAGGATTGAAGTATACGTATTGCTTCTTCTTCTGTGGCAAAGGGTACTAGTGGAAGAATTGGTCCAAAAATTTCCTCTGTCATAACTCTTTGAGAGGGTAACACATTTTTGATAAGATAAGGTTCAAAAAGTAGATTTTTTTCATCTATATCCCCTTTATAAGCAACTTGATCCTCTGTTATATCAGTCAGAAGAGATTTGATTCTCTCAAAATGACGAGCGTTTACAATATGAGCATAATTCTCTTTTGTAAACTTATCTTCGTAAATTTCATGAATGGATTCTCTGAGCTTTTCTAGCAGGTTTTCTTGAACTGTATCTTTAACTAGTATGTAATCAGGTGCTACACAGCTCTGACCAGAATTATAATATTTTGCATGGATAATTCTTTTTGCTGTAGACTTAAGTGGACTGGTCTCATCAACTATCACTGGACTTTTTCCACCCAACTCCAATGCAACTGGTGTTAAATTCTTACTGGCTGCCTCATAAACAAGCTTCCCCGTCTTGTTTCCACCAATGAACATGATAAAATCGATCTGTGAATCAATGAGCATTTTTGCAGTCTCTGCCTCACCAAGGACAACAGAAACATGCCTCTGATCAAAATATCTTCCTAGTAAGGTTTGGAGCATTTCAGAGGCTCTTGGAGTGAATTCAGATGGTTTGATAATTACTGTGTTACCAGCCGCTAATGCAGATGCAAGTGGTATTAAGGTCAAAAGAAAAGGATAGTTCCAGGGGGTGATTAGTAAACATATGCCCCTAGGGCTATTCGTTACTGTAGATTTGGATGGGAATGCAATTAGAGATGAAATTCCACCACGTACCTTTTTTGGTCTAGACCACCTTTTTAAGTTTTTGAGAGCAAATTTAATTTCTTGGGCAACAACCCCAATTTCTCCAGAGAATGCCTCACCTCTTGGCTTATGCATATTTTCTTCTTCCAATAAATTTAACAGGAGATTTTCGTTTTCCCTAATTAATTTTAAAAGATTTTTTAATGCTAATTTGCGAATTTCATACTTATAAGTCTCTCCAGTTAAGAAATAGTCTCTTTGGGTCTGAACCAATGATTCAATCTCTTTGTTTTTAATCTTAATCTCACTAACCACAAGCTAGTGCAGTAATTTACCTCTATTAATCTTAAGATTCACCCATATAAATCCGTCAAAATTCGAAGCTTTATAAAATGCATTTCCTCTAAAAAATAGGATATGTCATTTCGTGCAAAAGATTCTGAACACGTTGAGGATGAAAGTGGGTTACAATACCATCTAAAGGTTAAACCAAATGATCTTGCTAGGACTGTACTATTTCCTGGTGACCCGAAAAGGATCGATAGAATAGTAAAAATGTGGGATAATTTTAAAGAGATAGCCGACTATAGACAATATAAATCCGTGACAGGAGAATACAAGGGAGTACCAATTTCAGCTACAAGCTCTGGGATAGGTCCAGCTGCTTGTGAAATTGCTCTTACAGAGCTAAAAAATGTTGGTGTAGAAAATGTAATTCGGGTGGGCTCATGTGGGACCCTTGTCGAAGATATAGAGATTGGTTCAGTGATCATATCTGAAGGTGCAGTCAGACTTGAAGACACCAGTGACCATTATGTTGACAAAGCATTCCCCGCGCTGGCATCGCGTAAAATTACCTCTGCTCTTATTAAGGCTGCAGTAGAACACGATGTTCCATATCATGTTGGGATAACTGCTACAGCTTCTTCGTTTTATGCTGGACAAGGGCGTCATACATGGAACAATTACCTACCAAGTCACCGAAAACACCTGATAGAAGATTTAACAATGGCTGGTGTATTGAACCTGGAAATGGAAGCAAGCTTGATTTTTGTGCTTGGGAAAATATTTAAAATGGAGGTTGGTGCTGTTAGCGCAGTCTACGCAAACCGTCCAAAAAACCAGTTTGCTGTAAAGGGAGAAGAAAATGCGATTTTAGTTGCAAATGAGGCTACAAATATATTGATAAGTGAATATGAACCTCAGAACAAGAAGTACTGGTATTGATCGGAATTTTTTACCAAATTAAACTTACTAATGTAATTGAAATTATTTTTTGTTTAAAGAATTAGAAGTAATTTATCTATTGATTAAATATTTTAGAAATTAAGTTTTGGTCAGCCCAAGCAACCCAGCAACAGCAGGATTGATTTCTGAAATTCTCTCTTTCGCAAGGATCTCATAATATTGTCTTATGATACCTGTTGTAAGAAGTATCCCAGTCCCTGAACCTATTGCCCCCAAGAAATCTGCAAATGCTGCCAATATTCCAACAGTGACTCCACCTAGGAATGCTGCATAGGGAATATAGTTATCCAAATATTTTTCTATACTATGTATATTTCTTCTGAACCCTGGAATCTGCATATCTGCACCAATGAGTTGTTGTGCAACATCTCTAGAAGACATCCCGGCTGTTTCTACCCATATCATTGCAAAAATTGTTGAGAACACTATCATGAGGATAGCATAGACAATGGCTTTGTCTGGATGATAATACACATCCAATAGGCCTCTCGGTGCAGTGGTAAATGCTGCCAACCCCCCTAGAGGTATCTGCTGTGTACTACTCGGATTATTGGGGTCCGTCCCCCACACCCCTGTAAGTCTCGCTAATGTACCCATTAATCCCTGATCTTGCCCCCATGTGTTGTTCATTAGTCTACTGACAAGATAAACATTTGCGAATAATGCTGCCACCAAAATCACAGGTATGTTACTTACATACATAAATTTGATTGGATATCTGGCAGGCATTTTATATTCACTGTGCTGAACTGGTATTTCAATCTTCATAGTTTCAAAGTAAATAACCATACCAAAGACCAAGACTGTCGCAAACAGGTTAAACATATCAGGAGAACTGGTGATTTGAGGATGCCAAAGTCCTAAAAACACATTGTTTCTTGCAATAGATTGGAAGAAAAATATTAATGCTCCTTCCTTGTATGTACAGCTAGCTACTCCAGGGCATCCACCAACAACATTTACATCAGTAAGATTGAGTGATCCACGAACCACCTGAAAGCTGACTGATGCAGCAATGAATAATGAAATACCTGAACCTAACCCATACCCTTTTTGTACGAGCTCATCTAACATCATAATTGCAAAACCTGCTAGCGTTAACTGAGCAACTACTAAAGCCTGTAAATCTGGTCTTGAGAGAATGTTTGCCCCATAGGCTCCACCTGTGATGTAAGCAATTGCCTCGAAAACAGTCATGAAAATTGCCATCCATTTTTGTGAAACTGTGTAAAGCGCTCTTTCCTCAGAGTCTTCAAAATCAACAGAAATGATCTTAGAACCCACTAATAACTGAAGTATCATACCGGCTGTGACGATTGGACCGATACCTAATTCTGCAAGTGTGCCTCTTTGACTGGCTAATATAGTCCTCAAGGCAAAGAATGGATCTGGGGTATTTTTGAAATTTCCAGGTCCAAATACGGGTACAGAGAGCATAATCAGATAGAGTACTAATGCTAATAGTGTATAAACTACCTTCTGGTTGAAGGTAATTTTCTTCTGTGGTTTCTTCACTTCAATTGTGATAGGAAGAAACATTTTGAATAGTTGTAAGAATCTACTTGCTATAATCGTCACATCCTAAATTTTCTCGCGTGTTATTGCTTCGCGATTTTTTAGTTAACCTACTTGAATTACCCTATATTAAATTATTATCGTTAGGTGTTTTTTCTGAGTTGCAGAAACATATAAAATTAACTCACTACTATGATTTGACGTTTATAATACAAAAAATCGGTGATGCAAGATTTTCAAGACAGGAGATGTCTCCATCTAATATTCCTAGCAAAGACTCAGGGTTTTCAACTGTCGATTCTCTTAGATGAATCGAAAGCTGATCAGAAGATTGAGTCAAGCTGACTTCTCCTCTCTTAAATTCGGTTCTTAAGCGTTCACTTTTGCTTGAGAAATCCATGGGGAATTGTATCATTGATTTGTTAATCAATCCCTTAAGGTTAATTGGAAGGGCTTCAACTACCAGTTTATGTGTAAAGGGAAGAAAAGAGCGTTTAAGCTCTAGCTCTAATTTACAACCCTCAGAAAACTCAAAAACTAGGATAGTTTTGTTCACAACATTCCTTTGTAACTTAGTTTATTACATCTTCCAATTAAAATTACTCATATGATGAATTAAACAGAATTAAATCTCAATTTCAGATACTGATCTTTAGAAATTTAAGTTATTCATACGTTGAGAGTATATTTTTTATGTCACTGACAATTGAATCATCATAAATCTTGATTTTGATAAAAGCAAACTCACGGTCATCAGGAAAATATGAGATTTCACATCTTTCTGTAAAGATGATCTGAGTTTCATCACGTTCCTCAATCGTAGCTCCAAGATACTCAGCAGCTTCTTTCATGAACGATTCACCTTTCTCCCAGGTCTCAAGTTTAACTTTTAATTGCTCGGTCATTTGTTTTTCCTCCTGAATATTATTGGCACTGTAATCACAAAAAATAAGGTCACCCAAGGAAAAGACAGAGGATTTTGAGTACTTGTGTTTAAAGCCCCTCCTGTGCTAAGTGGAGTTTTTGGAACCTTATAAAATGGATCAGGGGTTTGAAGTTTGAAATCAGTAGCTTTGTTTGTGTCTTTATAGGATGGTGATCTGAAAATAGCCTTTCCTGCCTCAATTGTCTTAACTGCCTCTGATCCATCTGGAGCTTTTGCAGTTCCCCAGGCGATAGCATCCATAACCTTTCCTTTGTTATCTAATAACTGTACGAAATCACCAGAATTAGAGAGACTAAAACTATAGCTATAACTTGCATCTCCTGAAAAGGCCTGTTTAAAACCTGTTGAGCTCCTTGCAAAAATTAAAGATGTATAAGATGGTATTACAACATTATCAAATGTGAACAATTCATTTTGAGTTCCAACCTTCCAACCATCTAATAGGACATCAAAGGGAAAGCTATTTGAAACAACGAAATATTCACCCAAGGTGTCAGAGACTGTTGATGGATTAGGAAGAACCTGTGTTAATAGAACTCTCCAGTTGTTTGATCCTTTGTCATAATTGGCAATAGTAACTTTGACATTATCAGTAAATGTCTGCCCATTTGACACAGCCCTGAGAAAGATAGAAACAACACCATTTGATAATTTAGTTGTATCAATTGATGTCGTGAAGGTTGATGCAGATGCAGTGATGCTATTCCAGGTTGCTTTGTTATCCAAACTGTATTCAACAGTCGATACATTTAATCCGGAGAGCACACCTTTTAGATTCACTGTTCCTGAGAGAATGTCTCCCGTTGTGAAGCTATTTTGGGTTATCCCAATTGGGAGTTTCCAAGCACTTGCAACAGCAACGTCTTTTTTAAACACCTCATTTTTGAAGAAGTCTGCGATCGTAGGATCATCATGGATTGCAATGCCCATATCTCTGTTAACATCTCCTGAGGGGTAGGACGTTTTACCACTGGCAAGAGGTGAACTTACACTTCTAGGTGACCAGTTCCCAGAATATACAAACACATGCTTCCCATCAATGATCCAGTACTTGTTGTGGTAAAAGTTCAAGTCTGATGTGCTATTAAAAACTGGGATCAAATTCGCTACCAATGACTTGGCAGCAGCCTTAGTATCAACATTTTCGGATCCACCTACCCTGCGTCTAGAAATCAGAACCTGAATATCAAGGCTGGGATTGTCTTTTTTAAGCTTTATCAGAGTATTATTAAAATCAGGCCTACTAATTGTGTACATGGAAACGTAGATTGATTTTTTGGCTGTGTTAAGGTAATTGAAAATAACATCATTAGCATTATCAGGATTTGTAAATGCTGTAACATTGTAAATACCAGTGTAATTAGTTCTGGGGATATTAGTTGGGGATTTAAAGCCAGTGTAGTCAATGTGGACTGGTTTCACAAAAGGTGGTGGCACAGTAACTGAAGGTGATGGGGGAACTACTCCATCATTCCAATCAGCCTCAAAAATACTCGTGTAATATTTTGCAACGTTTGAATTTTGGATAACCATTCCCGCCTCCCTGTTACGTGTGAATGCATTTGATCCAAAGTTAATAGAACTGATTAAGGACACCTTTTTATCGATGACTACCATTTTATTATGTGTTTGACTTATGTATGAACCAGAAGTGGCGGAAGCAGAGTCCCCCATCCATCTCACACTTATCCCAACGTTCTGAAAAAACGCAGTTACATCATCTGAGTCACTCAACTCATTTACTTGAACACGAACAGTCACACCTCTCTGATGTGCTTTTACCAATTCACGAACTATTGGGTTAGAATCAGAGGGCCAATCTTTTGGAGTTGTTGATGTTGTTCCATTAAACATTGTAATGTATTGATTTTGAACATCGATCGATGTGTTTGCTTTAGACAACCAATTTGCATAGATTGCCAATGCATTATCAGGTGTGAAAAGAGGAGACAAACTCATCTGTTCCTTCACATTTAATGCCTTGAATGTAGGTGTATAAGTTAAAGGTTCAACATTTGATAGATTTACCTTAGATGTTGAATGTGCAGATGCATGTACAATAGTCCCAGTCGGAATCAAGAGAACAAACATCATAAGCAATAACAGTCGCTCTTTTTTAAGCATTATACCTGAAGTTTTATGTAACTTATTAAATAATGTTGTAACTATATGTAAAAATAATTAATGATTTTATAGATTAAGGTTTTCCACTTGAATTCCTTTTGATTGATATGAGAACTTATAAAAAGAAGTATACCCTCTGATATTTATGCATCCTACTGAGGCGATGTCTTAATGACCAAAAAAAGAAGAGCAGGTGGCAGATCAGGTGGTTCTCGAGGAAGAGCACAAACTGTTCAATGCAGTTCCTGTGGTAGATCTGTTCCTGCAGATAAAGCAAAGAAGAGCACTAAGTATGTCAGTGTTGTCGATCCAAGAATGGCACAAGAGCTACGAAAAGCTGGGGCTGTAATTCCAAGAAGAAGAGAAACCCAGATATTCTGTATTAGTTGTGCGATTCATAGAAAGAGAGTTAAAATTAGATCCAAAGACGCAAGGAAAGAATAAGGTATAATTTAATTCCACTAAAATTTTTTACTTTTGTTGTGTAATGTTATCTGAAGTTTTAAGACTTAGAATATTCAATTTTATCTTATAATCACAGAAAATATTCTTAGGATAATATCTTGGTATCCTCTAAGCTTTTACATTATATTAATCAAAGGAGTAATGCAATCATGACAAGGGATAACAAGTGGAAATGTAAATCTTGCGCAACCACTCAGCCCCTGTCATTCTGTAAAAACTGTGCAACTTTTCTCTGTCATGATTGTTTAGAAGAAAGTTTGATAGAAATTTACAAGTGTGACTCCTGTGAGGTTAAATTAGAGAATACTGAAATTTGTCCAAAATGTCATGAACCTGCAACAAAAATCGATAGCTCTAAGAAAAAATCTTGCAAATACTGTAAATCTACAGAGATTGTAGAGCCATATGAGCTTCTCAATTCAATCCCAAAAGATTTTATTTCAAAAATTAGCTCAATCACAACTTTCAGTGATCAGATTGTTGATATCCATAAAAAACTTGAGCGGATGATAGCAGTTGTAAAGATAGCGAGAGACATGGGCTATATCGGATATCCTTCAATCGAATATCATTTACAGAAGATTCTCGTTGCTTTGGTTGCGCTAAATAGTGAGGCTGAAAAAAACCTTGATCTAATAAAGAAAACGGCACTCCAAATCCTTAGAAATCAAAACAATTTTTCTGAAATAGATCTTGAATTGTTTAGCCTTGTGAAGTCCAACTTTCAGGTTCTTGATAACTCAATCGAAACCTTCGAGAAAAACACCATTGAAAAACAAGAAAAGCTTAATGAGGAATTTATTCAACTTGTTCCAAAGGTTGAAAATCTCCTATATCACAGAACATTGTTTGAGAGTCTTAAACCTCAACTTTCGGTAGAGTTCCCAGAAATTTTTGCGGTGCTTCAACACTTGAAAATAAAGTTGAAAATAACTTTGATCCAAAAGCAGAGTGACATCGCTGTTTTCGTCTTTTTAAGAGACTGTCTGTTCATATTGAGAGAAAGCACAGGTGAGTTCGTTCATGAGATAAAGTACTCTGACATCCAAAACATAGAGATCCAAGAACCGCTACTTAAATCCTCCAATATAGTTCTTCATGCAAGAAAGGGAGAAATCAGGATCTTTGGAACCCCAACTGAACTCAGCCAAATTAAATCATATTTCGATCTGATTTCATCAGGAACTGATTTTACAGTGAGAGACAAACAGATGGTGTATAACCTAGAGGCAAATTGTCCTGATGGTTCAATTATCAAAAATGATTCTGATGGATTAATCAACATTGTTAAAGAAAAAATTAATGGACAACCTCTTGATCAGATCAGACAAAACACCCGAACAGGAATCAATCAAATAAAATCTAAAATTGTGGAGATACAAACAGAGATTGATATGTTGGAGGCAGAGGCAAAGTCTCAAACAAATTTTGATCCACTGCTTCTGGATAAAATTCAATTTCTAAAATCAGAAAAGCGTGACTGGCAATCTAAGCTTTACCTAATCCAAGGTGGCTACTCTCAGAATTTATCACAATACTTTCAGAGAAGGTCGAATCTTGATGAAGAATCTAGCAACCCTTACGGAATTTAGGAATTAGTATCCATAGTATTAACACACGATAGTTTGATTTCAATAGATCTTAAGCTAAAAAATGGTTAAATTGTGCAATACATGGGTAGATCATAAAAAGATTCAGAGATACTCCTTAATTTTAAATATTTAACAAGTTTATTGTTGGAACCATTTTGAACCCTTTGAACAGATTAACAAAGTGTTATCATATTTAGCAAATTAATAACGTATAGTGCTGATTAAACGCAATGTTAAAAGAAAATTCAAAAAAAAAATAATATGGGGACAGAGGGAATTTCATGAATTTACATTCATTTTGAACCCCCGACCTTCTGGTTTTACTGCTCAGGTATTTTAAACCTAATCTGGAGCCAGATGCGCTGCCGAGCTACGCTACATCCCCACAGCCTTCTTGTAGAAAGCCAAATTTTAATCAGAGTTTTAGCTTTTTAGCCTTTTGGTTATTACGAGAGAATTTATTCAGTAAGCGAGTAATTCTTTCATCTTTTCAAGGTAAGGTGACGATAGTCTGAGTATTCTTGATATAATTTCATTGACAGCCGAATTAATATCATCTTTTTCAATGCAGTAATGAATAATTTTTAGCCTTAGTGCATCTTCTGCTGAAATTCCATCTGCTAACAGTATGAGTTCTTTTGCTCGACTCAGACCAATTAACTTCGGTAACCTTTGTGTCCCACCCCAAGCTGGCAATAGCCCAATACTTAGTTCAGTTAACCCCAGTTTTGCTGAGTTTACACAGATCCGTACATCACATGCAAGGGCAAGTTCTAACCCTCCACCAAACGCATGCCCATTCATAACAGCTACGACTGGTTTAGGGAAGTTTTGTATTTTCATCAATAATTTTTGGGCAGAGCGGGTGTAAGCAGATTTTTTCTCACCCTTTAGAGTTCTCACTTCTTTCAAGTCTGCTCCGGCACAAAATGTTGTACCAGTTCCGGTTATTATCAGGCATTTCAATTTTTGGTTTTTCCAAAACTGTTCAATTAGAAAATTAAATTCTTTTATCACATCACTGGAAATTGCGTTTCTGGCTCTTTCCCTGGAAATTGTTATTGTGACAACCAAATCTTTTCCTATTGCTTCTTCCTTTACGGTGAGATTGTTAAGGATCAATATCACCCTCTGAATTGATAAGTTAATATCTCTTCATACTGTTAAATAATGGATTGTAAATTGTATTTTCTGTTAATATCCTACTTATAAACTATCTTTTCTTTGAAATTCTGCTTCAAGCCTTAATCGTATCAAGCCAATAACCTGACTTGCTAATAGTGATTCTTCGTGGATCGATATTGGAACACACCCTAATTCCTCCAAATTCAATCTGTCTTCTGGGGTTATGTCATTCTTTGACCCTAACACAATACCCAAGTCGTTATCTTTAAGGAGTTCTGCAATGTTCTCCTGCGTTAATTTGAAACCCGTTTCTTGTAGATCCATCCAGATCATATTTGGGTTGTTTTTCTTTAAATTGCCAGCAAGGTTAATCAGAGATTCTTCATGCCAAAGTGTTTCCCAATTTTCTTTGACCTTCCGAGCTAGTGAAACTTCAAATTCTTGATCAAAATTGAAGCTGTCTCGAGTCAAGTGAAGGTAACCTTTTGGTTCCCCACCCTTTAGAAAAGAATAAAAATCGACCTCAACG
Source organism: Candidatus Heimdallarchaeota archaeon (assembly GCA_030149205.1). Classification (GTDB taxonomy): domain Archaea; phylum Asgardarchaeota; class Heimdallarchaeia; order Heimdallarchaeales; family Kariarchaeaceae; genus WAKA01. The sequence goes on from JASBSB010000001.1 coordinate 631,194, forward strand.
AAATCGTTTTTGGAAATAGTCCTTAATGCATTTAACATGCATCTGAATATAATATCAATTCTTCCATGACCAGGAAGGTTATTGAGCTTGTATGAATTGTTTGGGATTGCTTTTTGATGTATGAGTAGAACAATGAGTTTCATATTTTTGTGATATTCTTTAGAGAACACCAATATTATCAGAAATTGTACCACGAATTACCTGATTTGGGCCTATAGTTACATTTTGATTGACCAATGTGCCTGGCAATGAAGTAACATTAGGCCAGATAACACTGTGAGTTCCAAAAACCGCCCCAAATTTTATAGTGGGTATCTGTTCCTTTTTCCCGTCAACTAATGCAAATATGTGGTCTTGACCCTTGATTTTATTTACTGTGACACAACCAGCCTGAACAACTGCCTTTTTTCCAACAATTGAGTCACCTACAAAACATTGGCGAGAGACAGTAGATCCTTCCATCACCAAAGAACCTTTGACTTCAACGCCCATTCCTATTACTGAGTTTTTTTCAATGATAGTATCTTTTCGAACCAGACTGTTATTTCCTATAAAGGTGTTTTCTCCAATGTAAACTGGACCTCGAATAACAGATCCATGAAGAATTGTTACTCCCTTTTCTATAATAACAGGCCCTATGATTTGTGTACCACCCTCAATATTGGTTTCAGGGTGTATTATTGATACCTGTTTTGTCCCTAAAATCATCTTGTTAGCTCGTAACAGGTTCCAAGGTCTTCCTACGTCAACCCAGGGTTCATTCCAGACCCCACAAGCAATTTTACCATCATTTTCAATGAAATGGTTCAACGATTGATTAAAGGGAACATTAGGTTTTAGATAATTGAATATATCTGCAGTTAGAACGAAAACACCGGAGACTATGTAGTTCCCCTCATCTCTTTCTCCTTCAGGATAGATTTTTTCTACAAGCCCCTGTGGTGAGACACCGACAACACCAAACTGAGATACTTTCTTTTCCAATACCACAGATAGAGCCATATCTGCACCTAAGTTGTCCAATGCGTTTAAGGTTCTTGTCAATATTTTTGAATCGGTTATTGTATCAACATGAAGCATCACAAACTGTTCTGATCCATCATTGAATATCTCCTTAACTGAGAGCACAGCACCATCGATGCCTGGAACCTTGGGGTTTTGCACTATATAGTTGATATGGATACCCAGGTCTGTCCCATTTCCATAGAGTTCTTTGATAGAGTTATCACCCTTGTTTACAACAACATAGATGTCACGAATTTCGTGATCCCGAAGCATCCTAAATTGATATTCAATCAAGGGGATCCCCAGCACCTCCAATAATGCAACAGGTTTATTATTAGTTAATAGCTCCAAACTTTTTGAGCTCCCTGCGGCTAGGATTATACCTTTCACTTTTGAAGAGTTCCCTCTCACTTATTTATAATCATCGAAATATCTCAATATGATTTGAGGAGCAACTGAAAATGAATCGCATTTTTCTTTATATAATAGAACCTTTAAATAATTGTTGACGCAAGCCATTATATAGGATTTGAGGACAAAGTGTGTGGAATAATAGGTGTAACCCAAACCATCGATAATTCCACTGGGAAGATAGTTTTCGATGCCTTGACAAGATTAGAGTACCGGGGGTATGACTCTGTCGGAGTGGCGATTATCAATCCAACTGGTGAATTACAGATCGAAAAAGACAAAGGACCCATACTTGAAGTGGGAAAGAAGCTGGAATTTGAGAAGCTTAAGGGAAGAACAGCAATTGGGCACTCAAGATGGGCAACACATGGCCCACCGAACAAGATTAATGCACATCCACATATCTCACAGAATCGAAGGGTTGCAGTTGTACACAACGGAATCATTGAAAATTTCTTGGAACTGAAAAAGGATCTAATATCATTGGGATATGCGTTCAAATCAGATACTGACACAGAGGTAATCCCCCAACTTATTGAATACTACTTAGATCAGGGAAAAAGCATTGTAGAAGCAATACGTACTTTTACCGACACAATTAAGGGAACCTTTGCAATTGTTTTAGTCACAGTAGATGAGCCAGAGAAAATTTACGCCTTCAGAAGAGATAACCCCTTAGTTTTGGGTATTGGTAAAAACGAAAATTATTGTGCTAGTGACATTCCTGCATTCTTACCTTACACAAATCAGGTTCTAATTTTGAAGGACAACGAACTGGCTATTCTTGAACCGAAAAATTATAAAATTCTTAACTTGACAACTGGGTCAGAGATCAAGAGAACCCCTAAAACAATTACCTGGACAGCAGAGGCAGCTCAAAAGGCAGGATATCCACATTTTATGCTCAAGGAGATTCATCAACAACCACAGGTGCTTAAGACTCAACTCTCAACTCAAATGGAAGTTGTTGAGGAGATTGCAGATGTGGTACTAGCTGCTGACAAGGTGTTTTCAGTAGCAGCTGGAACAGCTTATTACGCATCTCTGACTTTGTTTCATACAATTCCATCTCTGACAAAAAAAGTTGTTATCCCAGTGATTTCTGCAGAATGGGATACAGTCTCATCTTTAGTAGACGATAAATCAGTGGTTTTTGCTGTGTCTCAGAGTGGTGAGACATTAGACACCATCAAAGGAATTAAAGATGCCAAATCAAAAGGTGCAAAGATCATTTCAGTTGTTAATGTGATTGATTCATCCTTGACACGGTATGGAGACCATGTACTTTACATACATACAGGGCCTGAAATTGGAGTTGCAGCAACTAAAACCTACACAGGATTAGCATTGGCTTTGTGGAGAATCGCATATGCGGTTGCAGAAAAAAGAGAAGATATTGACTCTACATACCTCTCAAAGTTCGATAAATCATTGCATGCTCTACCAGAGGCAATTGAACATGTTATTCGAAAATATGAGGTGAAAGCCAAAGAAATAAGCAAATGGATGACACAAAAACAATCTGCGTTTTATCTGGGAAGAGGGGTGTCATTTGCGACAGCATGTGAGGGGGCACTAAAGATGAAGGAGATTGCATATGTTCATGCAGAGGCTTATCCTGCTGGAGAATCTAAGCATGGTCCCATTGCATTAATTGAAAAAGACTTTCCAGTGATTTTTACAATTCCAAATGATAAGAACAGGAAGAAGATGATGGGATCTGTTCAGGAGATGAAGGCAAGAGGAGCAAGAACAATTGGTGTTATTGAAGAGGGTGATGAAGAGTTTCAAGGAGTGTTAGATGAGTATTTCGAGATTCCCAAAGGCTTTAGTCAATTCCTTTCCTCTATTCTATATCAAATCCCTCAACAATTACTCGCATATTACACTTCGACACTCAAGGGGTTTGACCCAGACAAGCCAAGAAATCTTTCAAAGTCTGTGACGGTTGAGTAGGTTGAAGCTTAAAGACATCACCCCTAATTCTACATTTGATGAGCTAATTGTTCGTGTAATCTCAAAAAATGGTCCAAGACTGGTTGGTCGAACAAAGAAAAAATATCTCACAGAAATTTTGATTCTCGATGATACCAAATCCAGTGTTCTGACACTTTGGGGAAAGAAATATCTAGATCAAATAAAATTGGGAAAGATAATTATTATCAAAAATGGATGGGTTAAATCATCCTATGAATCTTTACAGGTTTCTTTGGGTCGAGAAGGAACAATTGAATTTACTGATAATGAGCATCCTGAAATACCAAAATCAATTCCATTGGATTATTAACATTAAGGTTATGATTTTTTAAGTTCATCAAGAAGTTTACTGCGAAGTCCAGCAATAGACGTTGATCTTACACGTTTTAAGCTGCCATCCTCGTTCTTTTCAACAATTTTTTCTTTTGTGTTTTTCTCTAACTTAGCTATTTTTGCATTGTACTCTGCGAGCTCCTTCATATAGGTCTCTTCAGAAATTTCTCCTCGCCTGCAGGCTTCGTACCTACTATTTATCCATTCAAATAACTGTTCAGACTCACTCATAGTGATAATGTTATTTCTTTATTTATAAATCTTTAGAGAAATTCTTAAGTCATTTTAGACTCACCAAGGTATAGATTAATCCATTAAAACCTCGTCCCTGAAGATGAGTAATTTTATTGACCTGTTTTCTATAAAAATTGTTTTAATAACTGAAGAGAAGAAAACATGTATAAATTATGAGTTCTGATATAGTCACTGTAGATTTACTTATTGTTGGTGGTGAGGCAAAACCTTCTGGGAGTATTGCTCCAGCTCTTGGCCCAACTGGTGTAAACCTAGGGCAAGTAGTTGGGGAAATCAATAAACAGACCAGTGGATATAAGGGGATGAAGGTTCCTGTCAAAGTAATTGTCAACAAAAAGACAAGAACATTTGAGTTAGAGATCGGTATTCCACCTGCAAGTGCATTAGTCAAAAAAGAACTGGGAGTCTCCTCAGGAAGCGCTATGCCTCAAAATAGAGATGCAGGTAACTTGACCTATGAACAGGTATTAAACGTCACCAAATCTAAAAGACCCAATCTTCTAGGAGCTACCTGGAAAACAGCCTCATTAGAAATTTTAGGTACTATGCAATCACTTGGTGCAACTTGTGAGGGTCTCGATCCTCGTGAAATGCAGAAGAAAGTCAAAAATGGTGAGTTTGACGATCGTATAGCAGCTTGGGAAAAATCAAATTAGTCATACGTAACTGGAAGTACAAATGACACTAACTCTAGAACAATTTTTTGACAGACACACCATGTCTGTTCATCTTCGTGAAAATCTACCTCCAATGGCTAAACGTGGAAGACCTGGAGAGTGGAACTTGGTACCAATTGGAGAGAAAGCCTTTACATTCAAAGAATTAGCTGAAATCGCTGATGAAATTTTAGATTATGTGGAAACTCATGATGATGCGGTTATAGAGGATGATTGGGAGCAGGCAAGGGTTATACAGCTAAGAGATTTAAGGATTGTAATCACAACATATCCGTTCAGCAACGCGTTAGAGATCACCGCTGTCAAACCTACAATGCAAAAGTCTCTCGAAAGTTATAGTTTAGATCCCAAGTTATTTGACAGACTAGCGAAGAAAGCTGAGGGAATATTAATTTCAGGGTCCCCTGGTGCTGGTAAATCAACTTTTGCAGCTGCTGTTGCTGATTTTTATGCCAGTCAAGGCAAAATTGTTAAGACTATAGAGAAACCAAGAGACCTAAGTGTGGATGAAAGGATCACACAATATCAGATGCTTGAGGATGACCCTGAGAAAACTGGAGACATTTTACTCTTGATGAGACCTGATTATGTTATTTATGATGAGGTAAGAAAGTCCAGAGATTTTGAGGTTTACAGTGATTTGAGATTATCGGGGATTGGTCTTGTGGGGGTGGTTCATGCCACAAATCCAATGGATGCTATTCAAAGATTTGTATCCAGAATAGATATTGGATTAATTCCTTCAATTATTGACACAGTAATTTTCATTGAAAGAGGTGAGATATCAGATGTATACTCACTGCAGATGACTGTTAAGGTCCCTACGGGGATGGTTTCCGGTGATTTGGCAAGACCTGTAATTGTGATTTCTGATTTCCTAAAAAATAAACCAAGATATGAAATGTTCAGTTTTGGTGAACAAGTCGTTCTCATTCCAATAGGTGCTGCGAAGGGATCCCGTAAAAGTAGCAAGAAGCTACCTTTAAGCGAAATTAAAGAAGAGCTAGCATATATTATCGAACACAACAATTTTGAAGTGGAACAGATCGGAAACTCATCAATTAGAATATACCTCCCAAGAAATCAAATCTCTAGCTTTATTGGAAAGAATGGTTCTAATATTAGAGAAATTGAGCGAATGTTGAGTGTTTCTATTGATGTTGAGCCTAGAACGTATGTAAATGATGCGAGCTTACCTCAGAGTAAACAAGTCAAAATTATAGAGGAAAAGAAAAATCTGATAATTCTAGTAGGCTCCGATTTTGCAGGTAAGAATGTAGATCTCATGATTGGACCTCAGACAGTTTTTAGTGGGACTGTAAATTTCTCTGGTGAAATTAGATTGTCAAAAAAGAAGACAACAGCAAAGAGACTTGTCAAATTTGTTGAGAATGCTGACAGCCCCCTTACAGTTATTGAACGTTAAAATTTCACAACCCTATCTCAAGGTCAAATGGACTTAAAGTTCATTATAATCAACATCATTTAGTTCTGTTGAACCCACGATTCTTTGTTTTGAATTTAAATTTAAAATTGTTATTCGACTTTTTGAATGGATGGCAACCTCTTTTTCTAAATTAAAACTTAGAGTTCCATCTCTTTTGTCAGTGGTAAAGCTTGTTACCTTAATAGGACGATGTGCAATTCCAAAGACAGCATGAAGCATTTCACCCTCATTAATAGAGGTGAACATTGGGGCTAACTTAACCTTAAGACCATTAACTCGATTAATCACCTTCACTGAGCTATCATCTGTTGTGATCAAAGTTCCCCTTTCAATGTTTTTTGGAAGAACACCTCTTAAAGCCAATCCAACATGCGACCTTTGAGAAACCTCATGAACATCAACATCGTTGAGTTGAATTGATTTTATGACCCCAGTCACACCCTCTGGTAGGCAAATGATCTTGTCACCTTTCTTAATTGTTCCTTGTAGCAAAGTTCCAAGTATTACAGCACCAACACCTTGAACAGTAAATATATGATCAACTTCGACAATCGGTGGACCTGTAAGAACATAAGGGGGAAGTTTACTTGCTAAAATCTTCTCTTTGATTTCATTTAACTGATGAGGCTCAACAAACAACTTAGGATAATTTGTAACAAAAGATGATTGGAACAATTTGTCAAATTTTGAAAAATAGTCCTGGAATACTGATGCATTTTCTCCAACAATTGCAAGTACACCTGGAATTTGTAGACAATCTGCTAAAATTGATGACTCTGCCACCTCTGCATTAATTCCCGAGGTTGGGATAGGTATCAATACTATCTCTGCCATATGTGTTGCCAGAACCAATGGAATCGGTTTATCAGGATATTTTAACGGGATAACTGTCGTTTGAACATAGGGTTTTGAAAGTGTCAACAGCAAAATATCACTCTGTGTCCCCCTTTTTCCCCAAGATTTCGTAATAAGTTCGATAATATCTGGGTTACCACTTAGCAATCCTACAGTTAAATGTTGCTTCTCCATTTCGTATAACTTTGGTTATGAGTTTTTAACCTAGGCATTCATTCTTAAATTTCATCTAAATTAGGTTGTATTGTTGCTTTTATCTCTTCATTGTGCTTTAATAATCCTTTCAGTTTAACTTCAAACTCACAGTATTGTGAACTTTCATTCTTAAAGGAACTATGTTTTTTAACCATAGAATTTGAATCAAAAACATAATCAAAAATTGCGGATATACCCCCCGAAACCAGACTACATGATAAATTATGTTTTGGGTCTCCACTACATAAGCATTTGGAAATCCTAACAACAAACCTTGAGTTAGAGGGAGATGTTTCAGTGACGGTAATCTCAGTTGAAACACTTGGTTTACCCTCATCAGAATAATTGATTTCTATGAAGGGATAGGTAATTGAGATGAATTTTGATAAAAGTTCTGTGTCATTTTTTAAACCTGGGTTTGGACACTCATTACCCAAGATTGTTGCAATGTTTTCGTGAACTAAGTTATACCCAATAGATTTTGCAATATTTGATGATTTCGATGCAGCAGATATTCTTCTAAACCAATCACCATAAGTGTCATGATAATAATTTCGTGTCCGCAAATCTCCGGTTTGATTCACCCCGTTTTGTTCATTTAGATGTTTAAGTACGGACCTTACAGTATTTCTATGAAGCCCACTAATTTCACCCAACTCTTGTATAGATAACTTCATAGGTAGCTTTTTTAGCAAGAGTTGTATAGTTTCTGTTGAACTTAAACACCTCTTACTCATTTGTAATCACCTGTGGGTTAATTGAGGTTATTAATAATTTTAGTTTGTCTCTATTGATTTTCGTGCATCGCTAATGTGAGCATCCAATAGAGATGGATCCATACTTGGATTAAGTGTATAGAAAATACTCCTCATATCTTCTAGATTTGGGATCTCTGAGATCACATCTTCCTCTGCTAATCTTTTTAATGCATATCTTACTGTTTTTGCAGGCATGTTTACTTTCAAAATTAACTCTTTTTGAGTTAGGGGGGAATTTTCAGCTAGGGCTGAGATAAGTTTTTTCGAAGATTTTGGAAGTTTTGGTAATCTGTTTACTATTTGATTCATTGTTTTCACCAAACTCGCACAATATTACTTGTGTTCAACCCTATTATTGTTCGAATTTATATAAAGCTTTGCTTCATTAAGGTTGATTTTGTGCAAATTTGCACAATTTTAGGATGTTCCAGCTAATATTCTATTTCCAAGGAAAAATACAATGTTATTAAATAAGAAAGATTAAAAGACGTTAAAATAAGTTTTCAACAGCACGAAATGACTAAAGATTCACAATCTTCTAATGAAGAGCTTGTTAACCTCCTGCATTTTTATCTCCAACAATATTTTAAAGGTCAAGAACTAGAAAAACAAGATTTCCTAGAGGAAACCCTTAGAGATTTAAAGAAAGCATCAGAAAAATTTCAAAAATTTGACAGGGTGGGAAGATATGAACAGATGTTAAAATCTTTTAAAGAGATTATTTCATCTGAAATCAATGAGAAGGATAAAGATAATTTTTTAACTGGGTTGAAATTCCTCCTTATACCTTCCTACATTTCTTTCAATAGAGGATCAATGGAAAAGGAGGATACACTAATTTTACCCGGTTCATTAAAATCATTTGATTTAATCCATGTCTGTCAGGTTTGTAAAGAAGAATTTGAAATCCCAGGATATATTAAAACCCAACTCTATGAGGGGAATGAACTTGAGAAGGTATATTTGCACCATGATAATCCGCTCAAAGTGAAAATTATTCGCATTGAAAAAGAAATTGATACTGAAACCGAGGATTACAAGAAGCTGAGAGAAGAAGCAGATAGTAGGTTAGACTTTCTCCTTGGGATTGGTTCTGATCCATCAAAGACCCAAGAAACTATAATAAGTGTGGGAATTGATATTGGGTCTTCAACTACTCATCTTATTTTCTCAAAATTATTATATCTCCAAGAATTATCTTTTTTTAATCTATCTAATAGATTTCAACTTGCAAGTAGAAAGGTATTATATGAGGGGAACATCATCAATACACCATTGATTAATTCAACCACAATAGATACGAAGAGAGTAATTGAGTTTATTCATCAGGAATATAAACTGGCAGGTATTAGACCTCAGGAAGTCGACACTGGTGTTGTAATTATAACAGGCGAGTCTGCGAAAAAGTCAAACGCAAAAGAAATAGTTGATCAAGTAGCGGATGACTCTGGAAAGTTTGTCAGTTCAACCGCAGGCCCCAATTTTGAATCAGTGCTTGGGGCTTTAGGCAGTGGAATGGTAGAATTATCAGAAAGAGATTCGATAAATATAGCAAATATTGATATAGGAGGAGGAACCTCAAATCTTGCTTTTATTCAAAATGGTGAAATTGTAAGCACTGCTTGTATCAGTGTAGGAGGAAGATTGCTAGGTATAGACCAAGAAAACCAAATATGGAAGATAGATGAACCAGCCAGCTTGGTGTTGAAACAACTTAATCTTCAATATGGAATTGGTGATAAAATTTCGAATAAAGATTTAAAGATGATCGTTTCCCAATTTACACAATCATTAGTTGAACTCATTCTTGGGGAAGAACCTTCTGAGATTACAAAAGGGTTAATGATGACCCCTTTTCCGGAAATTTTGCCTGGAGCAACAGTTTCCTTTTCAGGCGGTGTTGGGGAGCTATTTTATCATCCAAGGGGTTTTTTTGATGATATTGGTCTTCTTTTGGCAGAAAAGCTTAAACAAGTTTGTGATACAAAAAAGATAGCGGTCATAGAACCAGTAAACAAAATAAAGGCAACCGTGATTGGTGCAGGTTCATTTTCTCTAACAGTTTCTGGTTCTACAACATTTGTAAGTAAAGATGTAGAATTCCCAATAAAAAACGTTCCAGTTTTACCAGTGGCTGTAGACAAATCAAAATTTAGCTCTGAACATGTCGAAATGGCAATTCAATCTGCATTTAGGAAGTTTGATATTGAAGAAGGAAACGAGGTTGTAGCACTTTATTTTAGGGAACCTATTTATAACCAATACTCTTACATCTTAAAATTAGCTGAAGCAATCTCCATTTCCCTGACCAGATCAATTAAGTTAGAGCAACTTGTAATTTTGCTCTTCGGTCAGGATCTTGCCTCTTTAATTGGAATCGAAATGAATAAAAAAGGCTTGATTAAATCGAACCTTGTCTGTATAGATGAACTAAATCTTAAGGAGGGTGATTGGATAGATATCGGTACACCTCTTAAAGATAATTCAACCTTTCCCGTAACAGTTAAATCACTCGTATTCAGGTGATGATTAACTTAGCTTTATTGGCAGTCCTATCACAGGGTTATGAACTTTAAATCCATTTGAAAGCTTAGATGTTAGATCAAAGCGGTTCACATCATCTCCGTGTACAAAAATTAAATCTTTCGGTTTCACTGCATCAATCATCTTTTTAATACCTTCGGCTGATGAGTGTCCTGAGAATTTGAACTGCATAACTCGAGAGTTTATGTAAATCTTTCTTTCCCTGTTTCTATTCTTTGTCACAATAATCTTAGAGCCTTCTAACACTTCACGACCAATAGTTCCTTCTGCTTGGTAACCGACAAAAGAAATTAAACTTCCTGGATCATTTGCGTTGAATTTCAGGTGGCTATGAATTGGAGAAGGCATCATCATTCCAGAGGTTGATATTATGATACAGGGTTCATCAAGCTCACCCAAATGTTTGCGAAATTCATATGGATAATCAAAATTTTCATGAGTTATGGCCACCATGTTTTTTGCTTTGAACGGTGAGTTATTGGTATTAAAACCTCGCTTAAGGAAACTTCCTGAGACCCAGTTTTCATCCAAGTAACGCTCTGTAATCCTATTCATTTTGTTGATCATACCATCAATATAAATAGGGTAATCATGAACCTTTTCTGCTAGAACTGTTAGAATTTCTTGTGAACGTCCAACTGCGAAACATGGTATGATAACTTTACGTCCAGAATTTAGCACCTCCCTGATCTCATCAACAAACAATTCATTTACAATCTCACGTGATGGTACAGGGACGTCTCCATTGGTAGTTTCGGAGATAAGAAGGTCTATATCATCTGGAACTAACTGAAATCCATCAAAAAATCCCGTCTTATTGTCATTAATATCACCTGTATAGAGAATTTTATAACCATCCCAATCTATGATAGATTGTGCAGAACCAAGTATATGTCCTGCGTTAACAAATTTGAGTGTGATTCCAGGTAATATTTCTTTTACAGTGTTATAATGAAGACCCACAATATTATCTAAGGTTTCGTAGAGATTTTCCTCTGTCCAATGACGTTCTTTCTCAATTTTGAGATGATCTTTCCAAAGAAGCTCGACTATCTCAATAGTGGGAAGTGTCATGTAGACTTTTCCCTTGAACCCATTTTTGTACAATGCAGGGATATAACCTGAGTGGTCAACATGTGCATGTGATAAGATAATAGCATCAATCTCTGAGGCATACTCATCCAAACCTTCTGGACCCAAGGATGGCTCATAGGGTCTTAGTTTAATCCCTGCCTCCAATAAAATAGTGTGCTTTCCATTTCTAATAAGAAAAGCACTTCTCCCAACCTCACCACAGCTTCCAAAGCCTATAAATTCAAAGCCCTCATTATTTTCCAAACGAGTAGCTTCTTTTTCTTCTATATTCATTTTTCTACAATTTATAGTGGAGGTCAGATAATAAAAACTATGGTTTAATGTCCTAGAATTAAAAATTTCAAAGAGGTGAAGAATTTGAGGAGGAATTACCTAAGTGATTAGTTATTCTTTTTAAGTTAATCAACCTCAGTAGTAGTATGAGCAAAAAGAGCTCGAAGAAGGACAAGGCAATGGAAGATTTTGCCTCAAAGCTCTTGGGTATTGAGAAGAAAGACGAGGAGGAGAAAATGGAGATCCTGAAAGATGGAATACACAAGAGGGAATCTGAGCTAAAGGAAATCAAACATTCCAAGAGTCTAAACCAAAAAGTTGCTAAGATAAGAGAAGATGCAGGTATGTCAAGGTTTGTTGGGACAAAGGAGAAAATTAAATCCCCAAGGATTAAAAGGAAACAATTTATTGAAGAATTGGCAAGAGAGGTATTAGATGTGGGTTTACATGAATTAAGTGACTCTGGGTATGTAACTACACAATTAGCTTTTGCAAAGTTATTTTCAGAAATAAGGCCTAATTGGAAGCTTAAGAAAAATGATATCAAAGAGGCAATCCAGCTCCTAGAAGAGAATAATATCATTCCAAAGACATTACCCCTGAAATCTGACGTAATTATTAGATTTAAAGCCACTGAACTTTCGGATGATGTACAAAAGGTCTTGATCACTTGCGACAAGATTGATGTGATAGAATTTAATGAATTGGTATCATTGTTAGGATGGATTCCCGAGAGGGTGAAATTTTCAATTGAAGAGCTTGAAAAATTGAATTTAATCTCCACTGAGGGGGATGAACTCTTCTTTTTTGGAAACAGAACAGAACCTAAAACTGAAGAATTTTAAGTAGCATTAGAACATTCACAGGATAATTTATTAGGAATACTTAATAACATTAGCGAGTAGATTAATTTGATTAGGTGTACTAGATGTTTCCAGATGATTTGTTATCACAATTGCCTCCTCAAGGAATCACTATAGGTATGAAGGCACTACTTTATGCTGGAATTCTCACAATTATTTTAACAGTTTTGTTCACGTGGATTTTCTCACGGAAATACAAATCTTCTACCTCATCTTCACATTCCAATGAACCTGCATTACATTCATTATCTGTAAAATTGGCAAATGAGGATGATAAAATTGCTGCTCTCAAAGCAGAGAAAAAGGGTATGGAACTTATAATTGATGAGTTAACACAGGCAAAGAACACAGGGTTGCTCGCAACTTCTTCTTATGTTAAGCTGAAGAGAGGATATGATACCGATCTATTATTGATCCAACAAAAAATTGAGGATTTAAGTGTAAATGAAGATATTCTCTCTGATCAATTAAGGCCAAGACATCACAGGGGAAGCGATGATGATGAATTGTTTGATGAAGACCTTTCAGACTTAGAAGCAGACTTACAATCGCGATTGACGAGTGATGACCCACTGTTCCCATCTGCCTTAAGAGATAAACAATCAGGCTCAGCTTCAACAGTAGCATCTGGAAACACCCCTAAAACCACTCAGGTGAAGAACATTCCAGCTCCAGCAAAAAGTTCTGATCTTCGTGCTGATGCTATGAACATTCCTGCGCCAGTAAAAAGCAGTATTCCTGCACCTACAAAAAAGAGCAGTAATACCCCGTCAGCTACAACAAGTATACCTGCTCCTACTAAGAGCAGTATTCCTGCACCTCCAACAAAGAGCAGTGCTACCCCATCAGCTACAACAAGTATACCAGCACCTACCAAGAGCAGTATTCCTGCACCCACAAAAAGCAATATTCCTCCCCCAACAAAGAATTCTATTCCTGCTCCAACAAGGAGCTCTTCAGAGGATTTGAACATACCCTCTGCCAAATTACCTGACCTAAGCACAACCATTGAATCTGATGAAAATGAACCAGGTAAATTTGCAAAGAGCACTAGTATAGCTGCTTTAAGAATGGATATGTTAAAAGAATTAGCTCGATTAAAGAAATATATAAGTGAAGACGAAGAATAATCTATGAAGACTAAACTCGCTGAATTCACAATTAATTTAATACAACCAGACCATCTATTGATTGGTATTGGTTCTGGCACAACCATAAATGAACTGATTAAAATATTACCTCAGAGGGAATATATCTCCGCCTCGAGTCAAACTAGTATAAATCTTCATATGAGGGAGGTTATTGAGAGGTCGGATTTTAATACAACCCATGTTGACTTATTCATCGATGGAGCAGATCAGATACTTGAACGTAAATATGTGATAAAAGGAAGAGGGGGTGCTTTAACCCGTGAAAAAATCCTTTGGGAATCAAGCCCTTCAGTCTGGATATTAGCTACTGAGGATAAATTTGTAGACTCAACGCTCAAACCAATTCCAATAGAAATTGTTCCTTTCGCTATAGAATTAACCAAACAGAGGCTAATGGATGAACTCAAGAACCTAGGTGTTTTCGAACTCAACCTTAGAAGAACGATAGAGGGATTACCATTTCAAACAGATAATAGTAATTATATATTTGACCTTGAAGTAGAAACCTTAAATATAAATTTAAAGGACTTATATCATAAAATTAAATTGGTTGTTGGAGTTGTAGAGATTGGTATTTTTTTCATTACATCAAACAAAGATTTCAAATTCATTAGTTCAAGGGACGGTGACGTCTTCATAATCAAACCCCAACTGTAAGAAAAACATATCATTATGCCCCCATTTTGTTAAAAACGGGAGTTCTGGGAGTGTAAAATTCAATGCTGTTAGCTCATTAGACGAAGGTTTAGTTTTAAACACATCATACAGGCAATACAACCCGTGAAACTGGTTTTTAACAGGGTTTATTTTGATGAAAATGCCCAGAGAATTGATGAGAATTGTCAATGAAAAACTTAATACTTATATGCCATGAAAGTTTAAATTACTTTAGACAACAATCTCGTTGTTGGATTTTTGGGTTCGTGCTTATGTTAAATCAAATATTTAAACGGGATGCAGAGGGTGTGCCTACTATTAAATTGGTGATTTTTGGCCCTTCTTTAGCTGGAAAAACATCTCTGCTCGCAATTTACTCCATTTTGAAAAAGGTCGAGTCACCTGAACAAGTCTATTCAGACTTGAAGAAAATTGAGGATCCCTCAGGAAGAACAGCTCTTTTTGATCAATCTGTCTTTGAGCTTCCTAAGGGACAAGGGACAACTTTACCTCTGATGCGATACGCACTTTATTCGGTTGCTGGTCAAGATAGATACAAAGAAACTAGAAAAGTAGTTTTAAGAGGTACCGACGGGTTAATGATAATGTTAGACCCTAGTGTTGAACAGTTTGATTCAAATAAAGAATCCCTCATAGAGCTAATGAATCTTCTAGGTGAACAAATCAATTCGAATGAATTACCTTGGATTTTAGTGATCAATAAAGTAGATCTTCCTCAGGAACAAAGAACAGGAACAGAGGAAATAATGAAGCTTCTTATTGAAATTGGTTTGGTTCAAAACATCGGTGAAGCTTATCAAAAGGTTCACGAGATGTCATGTCTACAAGCTAAAGATGATTTGCTTGCCATGCCAAAAAGACAAGACTGGAAAGAGCTGCTTGATACAAGTGGTAGACTCAGAAGAGATGCAAGGCCTCAATCAGTGATTAGAGCTGCCGCACCAATTGAAAATTTAACTAGACTGGTTATAGAGCATAAAATACGTAAAATAAGAGGACAAGTTTCTAAATAAATCTAAATCCGCACGAATCTAAACAATTGTGAATCTTAACTCACCAATTTCACTTATACCACTGATGATAGAATCACCCGGTTGTAGTGTTTTTTTAGGATCCATATAAAATCCCACTCCAGAAGGAGTTCCAGTTAAAACTATATCACCTGGATAAAGAGTAATTGCTTCTGAGATAAATTTCAATAGTGTCTCTATGGGGTAGATCATTTGTTTTAGTTTTGCTTGTTGTCTGAGATCACCATTGACTTGCAACCAAATTTCTAATTCCTTGTAATCTTTTATCTCCTCTTTTGTTACAATTAAAGGACCAATAGGTAAACTGTTATCAAATGCTTTCCCTCTGGTCCATTGTTTTTCTGATTTTTGTACATCTCTCATTGTAAGATCATTGGCTACTGTATAGCCAAAAATGCAATCCAAAACATTTGGAGTATCTTTGTTCAGTTCCTTACCAATAACCACAGCGAGTTCAACCTCATAATCAAGATGTTCCCCAAAACTCGGTTTTTTTATCTTTGACAAATGGGCTGTCATATTACTTGGATACTTGGAGAACAACAAAGGAGATTCTTCAGGAGTCTTATTCTGTTCGGTTATATGTTCTAAATAATTCCTTCCAATGCAAATAACTTTACCTGGTTTTGCTACTGGAGGCAACCACTCAAATTCTACTTGAGATGGTTCTATAGTTTCTATGAAGTTTTCTGTGGATAAAATATCAGATTTATCATAGTATAACTCTGTACCCAGATTATCTCTTAGATTCAAATCAGTATTTGATAAATTGAATGTACCATTCTCATTCATTAGAATGTATCTTTCTTTTGAGTCTAATAGTATTCGACCTATCTTCACAAATGAGAGAATTACTAAGGAGATTTAAGGGTTTATTACATGACCCATGATTTAAGTAGAAATTACATGAGGAGCTTGTGTGCTCGGGTTAGTCAATATATATGATAAGTTTTTAGAGGATAAAAATGCCTGGACTTGATCAGGATTATTAGGATGGATAACTATGGTTTCTCCTATCATTGCCATCGTAACATGAAACTCCTCAATTTTATGGAGACCATCTACAAGTGTTGCAATTCGAGGTGTGCATAACCCACTTTTCATCAGGAAGTTATAAGACTCTTGAAATAAACTGTCAAGTGAAAAATTGATTAAAAGCCGGTTAATTGCTTCCATTCCTGCTGTGGTTACTTGATCCATCTTCTCCTTAGATTTTAACACGTTGGGTGTTGACAATGAAGCTATGGGTACGAGAAACAAATTTGCATTTAATGCAAATGACTTAACCTTCCCAATTCCAGGAGCACCTTGTTCGATTCGTAGCTCAAATCCAGGAACAGATTGTGCCAATACAGACCCTAACCCAGTTTGACAGATAATGTCTGTGATGTGTGCCATTTGTAAAATCTCTATGTCAGAGAGTTGAGTGTCATATAATTGATTTAATGCTAAAAGTGTACCGATTGCGCCTGCTCCACTTGTAGAGAGCCCATAGCCTGTGGGAACAGGTGAATTATGATAAACATTGACGGCAGGGTTGATCCTCGTCCTGATCCGAAATTGTTTAATTGCCTCTTTTGTTACCTCTCCATTTATAACTTGTTCATTTAGAAAAATTTTCACCTCCTCATTTTTTTTTCTAAGATCAACTGTTGTTTCCATTCCCAACCCAAAATTTACTCCGGCCCCAAGACTACCCATCTTAAGTGGCTCATTAAATTTTTTTGGCGTTGCAAATATAAAAGTAGCATGAATAGGTGCCCAAGCAGAAACTTTCTCCACAAGGATGCTAAATAACACATTCTTTAAACTTAAAGATTATATCTCAACTAGATTCTTTCACTTGAAATTCCATTAAACAATATATATCCCTCTTACCTGCTTCAAAGTAGCTAGAAAACTCATATTCTTTTCCTGTGAATGTGGATAGAACGCCTTCATATATCCCCATTGCAAAATCACAGATTGCTCTGTTCGCTGGAATGCATTTGTCTCCGGGACTAAGATTACAGAGTGACATTGCTTTTATATCTCGAACCATAGTAAGAGTCTCGGATTCTATAATTTCCTGACTCAGGATATCTTCTGGATTCTCTCCGAAAGACTCTTTTATAGAGGTTGAAAGGAAACGACCAACCATGTTTCCAACTAATTTAATCTCTCTATTTGCCTCTGTGGATTTTTCTATTAGAAATTCAGTCAGGGTCAAAACATTGGTCATAATGTCAGTTGATGATTGCTCATCAAGTGGGTTGATTTCATACCAAGATTTGCTGAATTCAACAAGAACCTCTTGCAACTGTAAAAAGAGAGTGGATTGTGGCAGTTTAGAATTTACTATTGGGAGTAAAAATTGAGTCACATCAATTTTTTGAGAGGATGTTGAATGTGTAGGAACTTCAACACTTTGATTTTGTATTGGGGGAGTTTGTGGTTGTCTAACATCTGCAGACTTAGAAACAACTTTGTCCTTCGATGTCCGACCACTTTTCAGTCCAGATTCTATTGCTTTCACCTCAACAGTGTACGCAGGACCAGTGTTAAAGTCAACTGTTACCAGTGCATCTACCTCTCTATCTAAAAGATGATACCCCACTGCTTTAGAAACAGCTTTAACAAGTAACCTAATACCTTCCGATGAAGCGTCTGTTTGATCCAAGTGGCGATTGTTTCCTAATATTATTTCCAGATGATTTGCAGATTTTGTTCTTATCTGCACGTTTTTCCAGCCTAGAGTTGCTAGGAACGTTTGAACTTGCTCGTTTATGGAAAGCCCTCTTGAGGGGATAAAGAGATTTTTAATGATGGGGACAGTCACATCAAGAAAGCGGTTTGCTTCATCTTCTGCTCTTACAACATCCTCTGCCAGATACTGAAGCATTCGTAAAAGTATCCGGATAGTTTGGCTAGATTGTGCCTTTTCGGAACCTGTTCTTGTCCAAATATTTAACATGATATTTTTGTCCTCGTTTAATAAATTTCACTCATAACTGATATAAAACACTCGGTTAAACCATTGAATATTTGATGGATTTCCATTCTACAAGAGTAGATTTTATCCAACCATGGTTTATCCAACCCCCACAAAATTTTAAACAGATAGTTAATTCTTTACCCTATGGACTCATATAATCAGATGTTACCTGCAATCCATGAATGGCTAAGATTCAACGGATACTATTACCATGTTCCGGGTATTTCCTATGCAATTGAATTTGATGGAAAACTACTGACCTCAAGAGCTGTTGGAATGGCTAACCTCAAAGAAAATAAACTTATGAACACCGAGACTAGGTTTAGAGTGGCATCCCATTCGAAGCTCTTTACTGCAACCGCAATAATGGAACTATATGCTGAAGATAAATTATCAATAGATGATAGAGTCTCAAAACATCTCAGTTGGTTCAAGCCCAAAAACAGAAATATTAGGATCAGGCACCTTCTAACTCACAGTAGTGGGATTACAAGAGACACAGAGTATGGACAATGGGAACACCATAATTTTCCGGATCTAGAGACCTTTAAATCTCTTTTAAATGACAAATTTGAAATTCTAGACCTCGCCTCTGAGATCAAATATTCAAACATAGGATACACTCTTCTTGGATTGATCATTGAAAAGGTGAGTGGATTGACATATGAGAACTACATGATAGACCTATGTACAAGATTAAACCTAACACACACTACACCAAGCCTAGGAGACACCGAAAAGTTACACGCAACTGGGTATAAGATGTATATGCCAAATGAACCTAGAGAACCATTACCACATGTGGAAGCAAAGGTTATGAATGCTGCAACAGGATTCTCCAGTGTCCCCACAGATATGCTTAGGTTTTTACACGCATTAATGCCAGAAACAGAAAGTCAACTAAAACTTGATGATTATTATAAAAGGGAGATGCAAAACGTCCAATTCTCTCATCAGGATAATGTTAAATGGGGTTTTGGCCTTTCAATCTCGAAGATCGATAATACAAAGTTTGTGGGTCATGGAGGAGGATACCCTGGTTTTATAACTTATTCAGCAATCTCACCTGAGAACAAACTAGCAGCCGCAGTATATACGAATACATTAAATCCTCCAGAATTATTTGGTGGAGTTATTGGACTTTTAAATTATGCAGATAAGAATTATGATAAATATTCTGGAAAGAATAGAGACCTTTCCAAATATGTTGGAGTGTACAGAGGTAGATGGAGGATGTTATACATCGGACAATTAAATCAACAATTAATCAGTGTTCCATTGTCCAACTTAAACCCCATACCTTATATTGAGAGGTTGGAACCAACTGAGGAAGACACATTTATAATTAAAGAGGCAACCCCCTTAGCTTCTAAAGGCCAACCAGTTAAATTTTTAGATGGAGAGCTGCATGTAGGTGGCTCAATTTATAGAAGGTATGAATATAATTATTAAGTTAAGGAGATTTTACAATTAATATTTAATAGAGTAATCAGATATGTTCGTATCTCGGTCATTTCTGATCAGAAGAAATATGCTACATTGATATAGAAATATAGAAGAAGTTAAACTATGTAAGGATGATGAGTGCTTATTGATTCCAAATTCTCATCCAAGAGCAGCATCATTGAACATTCGACATAAAATAATTGAGGGTATGCACAAACATATTGTTGCAGAATCTGGGTTAATAGCCCATGGTAGAGGAGAAGCTTTTGATTATTTACTAGGTGAGCAGACACATCACTTTGCGTTGGCAGCTATCGAGGCAGCTGCTGCGATGATTAAACTTAGCACACATCCAATCATCTCAGTCAATGGAAATGTCTCCATATTATGTCCTAAGGAGATGGTTGAATTCTCTAAACTCTCTGAGGCAAAATTAGAGATAAACCTTTTTTATAGAAGACCTGAAAGATATGAAGCCATCAAGTCTCACCTAGAAACTTTTGGTGCGGACGAGATTTTAGGTATAGAAGAAGATGCACAGGTTGAATTAGATGGGTTAGAGTCATATAGAAGAATTGTTGATAAGGAGGGTATTTATATCGCTGACACTGTTTTTGTACCATTAGAAGATGGTGATCGAACTGAGACACTCAAACGATTGAATAAGAACGTTATTACTGTGGATTTAAACCCGCTTTCCAGAACCTCACTTAACGCTGATATTACAATAGTGGATAATATTATCAGGGTGTTTCCCCTCCTTCAGAACTTTTACAAAGATATGGAGGCAGATAGTGCACGAGATATACTCTCTAAATATAATAATAAGGCAGTGTTAAATCAGGCCATGGAGACTATGAGTACAGAATGGAAAAAAAAATTGAATTAATAATATAATTTTTAATCCTCTAGATCATTTAACCAAAATTCAGGAGAAATATCACTTGGTAGTCTCCAATCTGTTCGAGGGGAGAGTGTGATATCAGTCACCTTTGGCCCATCAGGCATTGCTGTTCTTTTAAATTGATTTTTAAAGAACCTGTCTAAGAACAACCGAAGCCAGTCTTTCAATATTTTATCACTATACTTGTCCTCAAAAGCAATTTTTGCCAGAAATAAGATCTTGGATGGGCTATACCAATTTTTGACAAAATGATACAAGAAGAAATCATGAACTTCGTAAGGTCCTAAGGTTGCCTCAGTAATCTGAGAGATTTCTCCATTCTTGTGGGGTGGTCTAAGCTCAGGACTGATCGGGGTCTTTAGTATCTTTCCTAATATCGGCTTAAGTTTCTTAGGTGCTTTGTTTAATTCATACCAGTTTATGATTACCTGAAGCATGGTTTTTGGAACGCTAGAGTTTACTGCGTAAGAACTTATCTGGTCACCTGCATAAGTCATCCAGCCAAGCGCTATCTCTGATAAATCACCTGTTCCCACTAACAAACCTTTGATCTGATTTGCCTTGTTAAAAGCCAACTGGTATCTCATTCTCGCTTGAGTGTTCTCGTATGTCAAATCTATGGTACCGTCATGATGTAGGAGGTTAAGTTCATTTTGGACAATTTCCTCAAGGTTGATAATTTCATAAGGCACATCTAGTGATTCACAAAGTTCTTTTGATTGGCTGAAGGTTACCTCAGAAGTGCCGAATGAAGGCATTAAGAGGACATATATGTCCCTTTTAGATTTCCCAATTATTTGTAATGACCGACAGGCTACCAATAAGGTATGAGTTGAATCTAAACCACCAGATACTGCAACAACAAGTTTCTCAGCATGTGCTCGAACGATTCTTTGTGCTAACCCCTGAGACTGAAGTTCGAATATCTCTGAGCAGGTTTGTGAGATATCATACAATAAATTTTGATCCTTTGATTTAAAGTAATCAAACACAGATTTAATTTCTGGATGAAATGGGAAATAAGGGTATGGATTTACCTTTCGGATGGTTTTATTAAGATTTCTGAGTGGAAAATATACTTGAACTTTGGGTATGTTAAGCTTATGACGTGTGATTGATTGATTCCAAGTGGTGTTTCTAATTCTTAAAGAATTGATTAACTCAAAGTCAACATCTTCTGTGAGCAGACTCACATTGGAAAAAGGAAGAGCCTCGTTTAGCATGACACCATTTTCATAAATGAGGCTATGACCACTAAAAATTATATCTGAAGTAGACTCACCAATTCCAGCTGAAACAAAGCAGTATATTGAGAGGGTTTTTCTCGAGTGTTCATTTATTAACCTCCTCCTATGGTCTCTTTTACCTACGATGTCATTGGAGGCAGAGAGATTGAATATAATTGATGCCCCTGATAAAGCAAGATAGTTACTCGGAGGGATTGGTGACCAAAGATCTTCACAAATCTCAACTCCAAATGTGAAATTGCCCGTCTGAAATATCAACGATCCAAATTGAATTGAACAATTTAGTTCTGGAAAATAAATTTCACGGGTATGATTTGGAGCATTTGAAAAATATATTTGCTCCTTAAATTCATCATAGTTTGGCAAGTACGTTTTCGGGACAATCCCAAGTATTTTACCATTAGAGACCACAAAAGAACAATTAAAAAGTTCATGTATCTCAACAAGTGGTGACCCAAAAATTATAATTAGATCAGGAAATTGGGATGAATACTCAACTAACTCCAGAATAGCCTCTCGTGACTGTTTTTGGAGGTATGATTGATGAAAAAGCTCATTACATGTATATCCAGTCAAAGATAGCTCAGGGAAGACTATGAAATGTGCACCTTCCCCTTCTGCCTCTTCTATAAGCTTTTTATGCTCCTGAAGGTTTCTTTTGACATCACTTACATATATTAATGGTCTAGCAAGAGTTATCCTTGCATATTGTGGCTCCATAAGCTAAAATAACTTTATTAGCTAATTAATTAAAGTTAGCTATTAGAAGCATAAAGACTGTAGGTGTTTACTAATTCTAAGGGCAAAGTTTCCTTAATTTTCATGGATATGCACTCAGACTGGTCATACAGAAACACATTTTCAAATTTCTCCCGAAATACAACTTCTTTAATAAGTTCTGCTAAAATGGTTCCCTCCTTCATGCTTGGAAGCACCGAAAAGGAAAATAAGAGTAATGTATCGTTGATTTTAACCGATAACATTGAACAATAGACATTTTCATTAAAATCCTCAATTATCCAATATTTTGAGGGAAATAAATGTAAAACTGCTCTGGGAATCTTTTGGAACTCTAACCTATCCTCTCTGGAAATATTGTTATAATCTGAAATCAGGTTAATTTGCTCATAAACCCTTTGGGATGAGTGAGATTTTGAATCATATGAGAAAAAATTGAAATTAAATCCATCCGCAGGTAAACCTATTTCTCCAGTTAGATGGTAAATTGAAAATTTGCTTGATAATTGTTTTAAATTTCTAGGATTGGTTGATTCGTTGTCAATGAAGAGATCAAAATTTAGTTCAACATCTGTCTCTTTGACTTGAGGGGAAACGATTACAAAATCTGAAGGGAGTGTCTTCATTTGGTTCGAGTGATAAAAGTGAAACCCACTGGGTAATTCTTCAAAGTGAAGGTTGGTCATTGCTTCACCAATTGATTTGTAAAAATTTTTTAAGAGTTCAAAACCCTGTTCCTTCAATAACTGAGAATTGATTTTTTACTCTTAAGCTTAATTCTTCAAGACTAAAATTCCTCTTAAGTTCAAATTGCAAACTAGCATTTAATTATGAGATAACTTAGTAAGTTTTGTGGACAAGGTGAATATCCCAGAGTGGTTAAATGAATTGGATACACATTCCACAAACAGATTCATTAATATCTTACAAGAATTTAACAGTAGCAAATTAGATTTTGATGATTTCAAATCAAAAAATATTAACGATTTTCTAAAACTAAAGTTACCAACAAGTTTATCCTTAAATGAATTGCTTATTCTTGCTCTTAAATCAGGGATTGAACCAGAACAGGTGGTTAAGCTAATTTCATGGAAGCAGTTCGAAAGTTTAACTGCAGCTATATTAAATTATCAAGGATGGGAAACACAACAAAACATTAAGTTCAGATCACCCACCAAATTTAATTCCTGGTTGGAGTTTGATGTCATAGCTTCAAAGGTTGATTATGAAACAGTGTTATTTATTGATTGTAAACGCTACCAATCACCAGCACCGAATATTGTAAATAAGGCAGCAACCAGACAAAAAGAAAGGCTTGGGTTACTTTTTACCAAACTTCCAGAATTAAGTTATGACTCTAGGTTTTACTGGCTTAAGAAAAAAAAAGGGAGATTACTACCCCTGCTATTAACATGGAGAGATCATCAAATAAAATTGAAAGATGATGTAGCAATAGTTCCAATCGCTAAATTCTCTGATTTTTTGAAAAATTTACAAAAGTATCGTGAATTTCTTTACCAAATCACATTTGATCTGTAAGAATTGTGACTGTGGTGTCAGATCCAATTCCATCGAGCTTGACAAGTCCCTCCTTTTCGAGTAGCTTTACGAGGTCTTGACTAGCGGCAAAGTTTCTTCCAGATTGCATTGCTAGCTTTCTCACGGAAATTGTTTTCTGATCATTCAAAACTCTCCAGAGGTCATACACATCAGCGGCTTCTGCAAGGACTCTTAAGACTTTAGCCTCTTTCTTTACAGAGTCAAGGTCTCCAGCCTCACTCAGTTTCATTTTTTGTTCTTCTAATTCAGCTTTGAGACTCTGGTTTTCTGAACGCAATGTTGCAAGTTGCTCGGTAAGAGAGGATACCTGTGCAGCTTTTTGTTTGTATTCTTCCAGTTCAGCCTTTTTTGCCTCGATTTGCCTGGTTAGATCATCAGTTTTGGATTTACTTGAAGAGTTTTCAGCAGAAAGGGATTGCAATTTTTCTTCAAGGTTGGAAACTTTATCATTTAATGCTTTCATCTGAGCAACTTTTGCTTCTAATTCTGCAGTAGATGCTTTCAACGAAGAAACCTCAGATTCTTTGGCGGACAATTGAGCATTCAGTTCAGAAACCTTGGCATTTCCCGCAGCTAGTTTTTCTTCTAAATTTGAAAGCTTTTGCTTAAGTTGTGACAATTCTTCTTCTTTAAGCTTAAGTTGTTCGGAATTATTGTTCATATCTGTAGATGGTTTTGGAACCTCTTCTGCCATGATTAAAACTAATGTAGCTATCTTTTAAAAAGAGTGTGGTTTTTTTATTCTTATTTATCGAAAAAATCTTATGATTCTTGAACATCATAACAGAAGCTCTAACGCGAAATCAGCTGTGTTTTTTAATGAAACTGAGAATCCGGGGTCAAACCCTATGATTCCTGTCTTTAACCCTTTTTCTTTGACCTTCATTAAAATGGGACCGCATCGTGCATCACGACTTGCAATCATAAGTACATCACAATTTTTTCTCTTGGCTATGTTCAAGGAAAGTAAACCAATTTCAAGATAAACATCCTCTGTTGTATGAATCGGTGTATAGCCACTGTTTATAACTGCTTGAATTAAACTTTCACTGGCAAACCTGTTTAAGACAACATATTTTTCTGATAATGACCCAAGTTTTGAGGCTGCTTCCTCAATATCTTCCAATTTAATTTGGTTAAATTTGGTTTTACGAAGCATATTTGGGCCATCAATAATTATACTGACAGTAGATTGCCTTTTAAAAAAATTTTTGAGAACCTTTAATTTCCCGGATGAGATAGGTAAATTACTCACTCTGCTTCCTCTATACCAATTTAGAAAGACTTATGGGTGAGCCTTTCTTATGAGAAGATTTAGCAAAAAATAGGTTGCCATCACGTCTCAATTCAACCGCACCGAAATCTGCCAACTCAACCAAAGATCTATGGATTAGTTGCTCAGGAAGGTTTAAAGAGGTGCTTAAGTCAGGTAAATGAATTTCTACATCCATGCTGTCTAAAATAGCCAAAATCCGAAACTTTGGATCGTAAACAATTAAACTTTCAAAATATTCTAAGACCTCTTTATCTTCATTTATCCTGGACTCTGCTAGTTTTAGCCTTGATTCTAACTCAGTCTTTTCATCCGAACTCATTGTAACCATCCCTTGATATTGTTCAAGTGCCTGTTCTTTCTCTGAAAGTGTTGTCTTGAGTTCTTGAAACTCCTTATCTAAGGTATTAAATTCTTCTTCCCGCAGATTGGCTGAGTCTTGAAGATCAAGAAATGTTTGCTCCAAAGATTTATATTTTTCTGTCAGAGTACTTAATCTTCCTTCATAATCTGATTTAAGTGATTCTATGGCTTCCATGTTTTGATTTAATTTGTCTTCATATTCCTTATGTAACAATGATTTCTCTTCAAGGAGTAATTTTGTTTTTCTGAGTTCCTCATTTCTGTTGACTTCATCAGATTTCAGCTTAAATAACTCATTTTGAGCCTCGTCATATTTGGATTGAAGTTCTTTGATAAAATCGTTAGACACTGTGGATTGCTTTGCTAAGAGCTCCCTCTCTCTCTCTGTTAGTTCTTTGATTTGTTGCTTTAATTTATCTAGTTCTCTTAATTGCTCAAGGAGTTGACTATTTTCCTTTCGAAGTTTTTGAATTAAAACATCACGATTTGCAAGTACTTCCTGTAGTTCTTCTACATCTGTTGAGGATTTCATCATTGTGTTCCCTATCAAATTGACTTGGTTTTCCATATCCACCAATTTGTTTTGTAGCTCAGTGTTCTCTTGTTCTTTTTCTCTTACTTTGTTTCTCAAAGTTTGAATTTCATGTTGCAGCTCCATATTATCAGATTGTGAATCAGAATAAGTCTCAGTCTGGTTGAGAAGATTTTCCTCGTATTCCTTCAATTTCAATGTTGCCTCTGAAGACTCAAGTTGCAATTCTTGTAGTCTCTGAAACTCTCGGATCACTTCATCTTGGACTATACCAGAAGAGGCTATTGAATTTTCAATTCCTGTTCTCATATAATGTGAAGCGATGGTAACCAATCGTACATGAATTGAGTTTTTAAAGAATTTTAGGAAAAACTCTTTGTAGTTGTTCGTTAGCATGTCAATGTCTGAGGGAGTGTAAGAAGCCTTACCTAGCTGAGTCATCTCTGATTTTATCTCTTCTGATTTTTCTCGGATGATCTGTTCAAAATACCCTTTCTCGTTCTGCATCTGGTTCAGAAATTCGATAACTGCATCCTTAATTACAGAAACTTGAGAAGCCTCTGTTGGAAGATTACTTTCCATTACAAATTCAAATAGCAACTCATTGTTATAGGTTTTTCTCTTTTAAGGTGAAAAAAGAATTGTAATACTTTTTAATTGTTTATTTTATCCAATTCATGCAATTTGACATACTCTTGAAGTTCCGGTATAAGTCCTCCCTTCTTGATTTTATTCAGTAAAAACCCTTCAATTTGATGACCATTTAGCACTTCTTGTGTTCTTTCATTCATTACCTCTGCTGTCTCCAAATTAACCAAGAGAACATCTCCTTCTTCAACTTTATCTGTTATATTAGGAACCTCTAAGAGGGGTAATCCTACGTTAACGCAATTCCTAAAAAAGATGGATGCGAAACTTTCTGCGATGACTAATTTGACACCTGCATATTTGATTGCATCAGGTGCTTGTTCTCTTGATGAGCCAGACCCAAAATCTTTCCCACCAACAAAAATAACGTCCTCATATTTTTGAATTTCATCATAAGTTGTTGGTCGTACGGCTGACATCACATACCGACAGTAAATTATTGGATCAGACTCCTCCAAATATTGTGAAGGAATGATGATGTCAGTATTCATTCCGTCTCCAAACTTCATGACCTTCCCTCTAATATTAGTAAAATCATCAATTGTTATCATTTTTTGTATCCAGCTCCTGTAATTTTACCTTTGATAGCGGACATTGCTGCTGTCGCAGGAGAACCTAAGTATGTCTTACTGGTTGAATCCCCACCCATTCTCCCAATAAAATTCCTGTTTGTAGTACTCAGTGCAGTCATCCCCGATCCAATTCGCCCAAGTGATCCACCATAACATGCACCACAGGTTGAGTAGGACCAAAAAGCACCAGCTGCCATGAAGATTTCAACATATCCACGTTTCACAGCCTCAAGTGCAACCTGAGATGATCCAGGAATGACTATAGTCTCTGTTCGTACTTTTTGATTCTTAAGAATCTTAGCGACCACTTCAAGGTCTTCAATTCGAGCGTTTGTGCAAGATCCAATAAACACCTGATCCAGTTCAACTTCACCGACCTCATCTACTGATTTTACATTATCAGGAGAATGAGGGCATGCGACGACAGGTTCAACCTCGCTGGCATTGATTTCATACCTCTCGTGATAATTCGCACCCAAGTCAGGTGTTGTTGGGTGTATGGTCCCCCGAACTGGAACGGTGTCCAAATAATTTTGTAGTTTTTTGTCATATGGCATGATGCCAGCCACCCCTCCCATTTCCACAGCCATGTTACTCATTGTTAATCGAGCCTCTAATGAAAGGTCTAAAATTCCATCACCTGAATATTCAAAGGCTCGATCTGTGCCCCATTCGGTTGTTTTTTCTCCCAACATTGTGAGCAGCAAATCTTTACTATAAACCCCTTCTCTTAATTTTCCATCGACCTTTATAGAAATAGTTTCAGGAACATCCAACCAAGTACTTCCCTTTACCATCAACTCTACAAGGTCAGACCCACCAATTCCTTTGGCAAACGCATTAAAGGCGCCATGTGTGACTGTGTGACTATCACTCCCTAGAATAAGGTCTCCGGGCTTGACATAACCTTTCTCATGAAAGACCACATGAGATATACCTGAACCTGCAGGTTCCACCTTTAAATTAAATAGCTTCGCAAAATGTTTTGTGATCTGATGAAGATGAATCATTTTATCTGTAGTTCCAAAGCCACCGTGATCTAAAATTGTAAGTGTGTTTTCTACAAAATATGGATTTAAACGCTTAGCCCCAGTCATTCTAAATTTAGGAATCGCAACCATGGGTAACATTTCGTTGCTGAGAATAGAAGAGGGACCCACATCTACCCTGTCCCCTGCAAACACAGGTTCTTTTTGCAATGAATGCTCACTGAGGATTTTTTCTGTAACTGTTTGGTCTTCCACAGGTTTATAGTAATTAAAAGTTTAAAGCTCTATTTTCTTGTGAACTTAAATTTATCAACTTTTAACTCAAATTCTATATCTTGCATGCAAGAATAAACGAAAAGTTTTGCTTTTGTTATTAACATATTTTACAAATCTTTGATACCCTGATAATGTATGAACAATACCTACGCTATTTGGGGCAATAGGTAGGGTGTAATACTGATCAGAACCCAAATAATAGGTGATCTGGCCTCCTGCAGTTACATCATCCCAACCTTCAGTGAAATCAATAAAGACATCAAGTCCTTCCTCCAGATTTGCATCATCGTGCATTACAGTGTAATCTTTCCATTCATATTTCGAGACTGTAAGTTTGTTTAATTTAAGCCCTTCGATTTCTGTGACTCCTTCAAGGAAAAGTAGTAATTCCTTAGATTCAAATAAATTTGTTAACCGTTCTGAAATTTTATCCTGTGAAGAATATGAATACATTATGGGATTTATAACTTTTACAAAGCTTCCATCAAGAATCTCTTTCCTCAACTCTTGATACATCTCTGGTTTTAAAAATTCAAAAAGAACAACACTCTGAAAAACATTGTCAGACTTGAATTGTTCAGTTAAGACAGGAAAGTTGTCCACTATTGTATATACATCATTCATCAGATTCATATAACCACCCTGTTAAACTGACTCTAAAGTATTCACCCACCACTTCCTCAACTTCATGGAATGAGGTCGGGGTAACTTCAAAAAACATCAACCGATTGTATCGCGGTATGATTTTCTTTGTAACTATAGTTGGATAAGAATGCTCAGACTCAAATAAATTTAAAGATCCTCCAATTTTTTCTTTTAGATCGGTTAAGTAAAAAATGAATGCAATTTTCCTCTCTGGTAACTTGTCATCATGACATATAAGATAGTCCGTGTCTGAATAGATATTTCCCGTCACATCCACCTTTTTCCGACTTAGTTTACACGAAGTTATTGCTTCAATAAAACTTTGAAATTCTTCAGATAGTAAAAAAGAAACAAACTCTCGAAATATTGGATTAGAGCTTTCTGAAAGGTCACTTGTTTGTATAAATTGGAAGAGGTCAGCCTCTTTCAGAAAAAATTCTTCATCCTCCAACGCAGAAATGACCTCGTCAAGTTTCTCTTCTATGAAGAACTCATCAATTGCTAGATGAGGAAATGGTGAATTTTGCTTGTACTCCTCCTGGTACTCATCAACCTTCAGTTTGTGTGATGGATTGAATAGATCATTCACAAACATAAATTGAATGAACTAACTATTAACTCACTGGTAAGAAACTAAAATATTACCGATTACCAAGATTAACACTAAAACTTGTACAGATATTGACAAGAAATTTCTAAATCCTTCTTTCACATATTGCAGGAGAAAAGAAAGAATCTTCCCCCCATCTGTGAAAGTGAATGGTAGAAGATTGTAAACCCCTACAGCTAAATTCAGATTGGAAAGCCAAATTAAACTAAATGTTACAAAATATGGAAGAAGTGGAAGGAACCCAAAATTTGGGTAGTAGTTGGAAACTTTAATTCCTAAAGTTGATTTTGTATTATCTCCCCCAGTTTTTACAAGAACATCTGAATTTAATAGGTGAATTAACAATGTTGTATTTGCAGGGGTATGGTTCAAAACCCTAGTTAAGTCATAAACTGATGTGATAGCAACTTTGCCATAACTCTGATTGAACTCATTTATTCTGCTTATTCCAACTATTATATCTCCAGTATGCAATGGCTGATAGTTAGGACTATAAGTGCTAAATCCATCAACTACAACACCTCCTGGACTCCCATAGAGATATGGCACAAAAAAGAGTAGAATTAAGAACAACAAGCTGAAGACTATATTTAATGTTACACCTGAACTTAGAATAGATAGCTTTCTAATTGATTTTTCTTTATCATTCATCCTAAATTGCTCTGAATTGTTTTTTGATTCCTCTGAATTATTTCCATTCTCGATTATTATTGATCCATCTTCTTCAGATTCCTCACCTAAATCCACAAAAGCACCTATAAAAACCAAGAAAACTCCAATCCCAATCCTTTTCACTTGAACTCCCATTGCGGTTGCAGCCATTAAATGTCCAAATTCGTGTAAAAGCAACGCAATAAACACTGCTATCAATATTATCAACACCTCAGGTATTGAATAAAGATATATCGGGGTTGCAACTATTAAACCTCCAGAGAATTGAAAAAGGTTCCAAGCTAAGACAAGTGGGACTGTGAAGAACAAGGTAAGAGTGATTACAACTGAAAGCTTGAGGTATGACCTTACCAGACCTTTTAGACCTTCAATTCTTTCTATGAGCTTAGAAGAATCACTAATCTGGTACTGATAAATTGCATAGAAATAGGAGACAAAAATACCAAATTGTCTAAAATCAATGAAATAGGCAGAGATAATTAAGACTACCCAAAGGGATACAATTATTCCAAAAAATATGAGTAGGCTATAAAGAGACAATTATTTTTCCTTCATCTTCGCAACTTAATAAATTCATCTAATTGCAGGAGAATTTTTTATTAGTATGTGACTGTCCAAATACGCTAGAAAAGCAAAAATTGAAAGAAAGATCAAGTTTAAAATTAGCAATGAATTAGAGCCAAAGGGTAGGAAAATACTACTAAGGCTATTCAGGTAATCATATCCATAAATTCTGAAGTTAATATTTCTGCTGATAAAATAAAAATTCATAAGGGATAGAACCAAGCCTATAAACCCTAGATTAAAGGAGAGAATGATGACGGTTTTTTTAACGAAGCCAATTTTTTCAAATTTCTCAGAGGTACTCAAGTACTGTTCTTCCAGCTCATCAACTATTTCTTCCTGTTCTTCCTCAGAGAACTTAGAATTTTCTTTCTCCACAAATTCAGTTAAACTAATGATTGAAAAAAATTTTCCTAACCAAAGCAGTGTTTGCTAGAAAAATTGAGTCAAATTATCTTAAACACTTAGTTTAATTTTGCAATTATCAAGAAAGTTTAATGTGTAAACATCCATTGAAGTTCAATGAAAAAGATTGATAAACTCCTTGAATTTCTCAACGATACTTCTAATGATCCATGGAAAAGAGGGGAGGTAGCTACTGAAATTGGTGACCTTGGAGATTCTAAGGCTTTAGCTCCGCTCATTAAACATCTTCACAATGATGAACATGATTTCGTAAGAAGAGATTGTGCAGAGGCATTAGGGTTGCTTGAGGATGATCGTGCTGTTGATGACTTAATTAAAGCAATGAAAGAAGACAGCTTTAGATATACCAGAAATGAAGCCGCTGAAGCACTGGGTAAACTTGAGGATACAAAGGCGATACCAGCACTCCTAGACTTTTTACATAATGAGACATGGGAATTTGGCAGAGCTTCTGCTGCACTTTCGCTTGCTGAGATTGGAGATAAATCAGTTGTCACGGAAATTGTTGATCAAATTAAAAAAGAGGATCAGTTTTTCGTCAGAAGAGATATGTTAAAAGCTCTGCTAAAGTTAAAAGACCCGAGATCTACTTCTCTAACCATAGACCTGTTATTAAATGATGAAAATTGGGAAGTTAGGTTACAAGCTGCAACAAACTTAGGATGGATACAGACAAAAATGGGAACCAAAGCCTTGGTCCAGGGACTCAAAAGAGACCCGCATATGTTTGTTAGGAAGGAATGTGAGAACTCACTAATTCACATAGCAGGTGATCATCGAATAAAATGGACGACTGCTGAGGCATTACTTGCGAATCTTGAGGAAATGGAGTTTGATTAACCCCTTGCTTTTTTAGTTAGTATCTCAAGAAGCTTCAGTTCGTCTTTTGATAATCCATCTGTCAATTCAGCAAGTTCATAAGATTGTAAAATTATTTGTTCTTTAATACCCTCGAGGAGTTCTTTTTCATCATCAGAAATAAAACCATCCTCTAAAGCCTCATTTAATGCTTCATCATACAGCATGAGGTTAATTTGAGCTTCTGTTAACAACTCAACCTCTTCTTCAGTTAATTTACCATCTGCTTGTGCAATCTTAGTCATTTGTTCTATAATTTTAGAAAAAACTTCATCATCAGTAGCCATAGTAGTGACATGCAATAGAACAAACTAAAACCTTTTGCCAATTCATTGTATAATTATAAGATAAACACACGTTATCTTAAATTTCTTAAATAGATAAGATATTTCATCTTATGAGTAACAACCCAACAAGTTTGCTGCTTGATTTTGATGGATGGAAGCGAGCGGTAAACCCTGCGGTGAGGGTGATCGGTTACACTGCAGCCCTATTTGTACTACTGTATATCGTGATAATTTTTCCTGCATTTTTTTTAGGAGCACAAGTTTTTTCATTTGCTGGAACGTTGGTAACCTTCCTGACCACCTTTGGATTTGTGGTATCTTTTTTTAAAGTGATTGAGGAGGAGCAGAACAAGGGCAGAATTAAACTGTTATAACAGGTGGAATCATGGAAAAATACAAACTAAAAATAATTGAGATAATTAAAGAAACAGAGAATATACATAGCTTTAAAATTGAAAAACCATCAAATTTCAACTTTTTTCCAGGTCAATTCTGCTGGTTGAACACTGAATCTGAGGATGTAAACTTTACTCCGATGGCAATAGCATCTGGGATACTAGAAAATGAATTGAAATTTACTGTTCGGGTATGGGGTGATACAACAAAGGCATTGTTCAACTTAAAAGAGGGAGACATTCTTACGGTTTCAGAACCTCAAGGAACTGGAATACCATTAAATATACTTTCAACGAAAAAGGTAATTGGGATTGCTGGTGGAACAGGGATAACACCAATAAGAAGTTTAATTTTTTCTAGAACCGACAAATCACTTACTGAAGTTGCATATGGAGCAAAAGAATCAACAGACTTGCTTTATAAAAATGAGTTATCTAAGCTAAGTATAAATTCTTACCTTACTACTGAAAAGGAGGAACCTGGGTTTCATAATGGATTAGTTACTGATCTCCTTTCGAAAATAGTCCCTGCTAATGAAAATTCATTCTATTTTATAGTTGGCCCTAATCCCATGATTACAGCTGTACTATCTAAATTATACGAGTTGAAAGTTCCCACTAGCCACATTTTTCTAAGTGTTGAAAAATTTGTAAACCGTGATGTTTTCGGCCCTGTTTTCCCTCTAGAGGAACTTGTAAATCTAAGACAGTTTTTGGTTAATCTATTACCTGAGTAAACTATTGGCTTTGAAAAATTTCCTATTAAGTTAAAATATTAAATTTGATTTATTCTGCTTGCTCTGCAGTAAGGGTCACTGACCCACCAGCAGCTTCAACCTTTTTGACAGCCTTTACAGTTGCCTTTTGAACGGTTATGTTTAATTTGTGAGTGACTTCTCCCTGAGAGAGCAGCTTTTTGTACCCAAGTTTATCAAGGTCAACATTGAAAACGTCTCCATCTTTGGTTACTAATTGTTGTTTAACCAAACGTTCTACCGATGTATTCAGATGTGATACATTAATGGTTGGAGATTTTTTCAGATATTTTTGAGGTCTGATAAATCCGTATTTTCCACTAAATTTCTTTCTGTTAAGCTTTGCTTCTTTGATTACACTGATCCAATTATGACTGAACCTTCCTGCGTTTCCAGCTCCACCAGACATTCCTTTGCCTTTGTGATCCTTAACCACACCATATCCATGTGATCTTGAACCTCTCATTCTTCTGACTTTCTTTCTTTTTCTGATCATTTTAAGCCATCCTCATGATTAACTTCGACATCTCTTCACCTCTGTATCCAAGGTCTCCATTTCTGGTTACTGGATTTTTAAGGGATTTAAATCCCTTCTTAGGGGGGGAGAGTCTGAAGACAGGTCTGAATTCAGGAATATCAGTTAGTTTTGCATTTCCCTCCAATAAAGCCTTTGCAAAATCGCTGATCGATTTGAATTCAGTATTCTTTTTTATGTAAGCATCGGTAATTTTCTTTCTACCGGTTAGTTCACCTCGCTTTTTGATGAGGTGGATCAGGGTTTTTTTGTCAACTGATCCCCATGTTACCCTATCCTTAGCCTTATCTAGCATTCCTTCCAAAGTGGGATTCTTCTGAAATACCACAGCGTGATTCACCTTATGAAGCCTAAGAAGCGAAAGTGTCTTTTTGACTGAATGTTCAGTATCAGCTTGTCCTCTCAGCCTAACTATAACAATCATTTCATTATTTTCACTCATGATTACCACTCCGTTGGGGGAAGAACATCATAGGTTCTTTTCAAGGCATCAAATGTTGCCAAAGCATAATTGCTTGTTGTTGATGTGGATCCTGATGTGCGGCTCCAAATATCATTGATTCCAGCAAAAGAAAGAACTGTTTGTCCAACTTCACCTGCTGCAAGTCCAAGACCTCTAGGTGCAGGTATAAGTTGAACTTTAACTGAACCAGTTGATCCAGATGTCTTGAATGGGATGGAGTGTTTACCACCACAGTTACATTCCCAAGAACCACAGCCTCTACGGATGGGTGCAATGTTTAATTTGGCGTTAAGAATCGACTTTCGGATAGCTGGCCCAGCTTCTCTCAGCTTAGCCTCACCGACACCGACATATCCACCTCTGTTGCCAACCACTGCTGTAGCTCTAAATTGCCTTTTTCTTCCAGCTCTGCTCATCTTTTGCACGAGTTTTATCTGAAGTAACTGATCCTCCAGATTTGGAAGTAGAAGATCCACGATTTGCCACTCTCGGATAATTAATCCTTTTTGAAAAATCTCATCAATAGAAGTGACCTTTCCTTCGAGTACATCTCTTCCAAGTCTTGTTTTTGGTTCCCAATCGTCCATTACACTGGTACTACTCATAATCTTAGAACTCCTTGTCTATTGCCTTTACAGTTTTGTCAAAGAAGCTCGCAATTTTCTCTGGGGCCTGTTTTGCCTTCAAATAACCTGCATATCTTTGTTTGTAAAGTTTATTGTCTTCTTTTTTCAAGGCTTCACTGTATTTTGCAATGTGTGAACCTTTGATTATTTCTTCATCTGGGAAAATATCCTCACCGGCGGGAATCTCTATTCCTGCGTCAATCACACCTTTCAGGCATGCGAAGAGCCTCGTTTTGTTTTGAGGGTTCTGTACTCCTAAATCGAGAATAGCAAAATCAATACCGCTCTTAAGTGCCTTTTTCCCTGCTAAATAACCTGTTAGGTAAGCTGCGGGGATATTTCCACCATTGATATTCCAACCAAACTGAGAAAGATTCATTGAACTAGCGGATGTTAAAGTTTTGTCTCCATCAGCAAGTGATTCAACCATTTGAACTCTAATGTTTTTGGTTGATTTTCTTATTACTAATCTGATACTCCTTGATTTTAGAAGCTCTTTTCTTCTGTAAAAATTGGTCTTTCCCTCTCTTCTTCTTCGAAGAGCAACTCTATATCTAGGTCCATTTGCCATTTATATCACCTGTTGTAGGGAGGGATTTTTTTCTCTGCAAGACCTCGCTCAGAAATGACACTTGAAAGATATCTGACACTTCTGAATAGATTCCCTTTTGCTTGCAGGTATAATGTTCTGTAGGTATTAGGAGTGATGTACCCCTCATCTCTAAGTTTCTTCAGGTACTTTCTTTGAGCCCTGATTTTATTGATCCATACGGTCTTTTGATTGCTTCTCGCATTCAAACTCCCTTTCCTGGATCCTAAGCCTTTACGTTGACCACGTTGACGTTTTGGGTGATTTTTCCTCGCGTTTCTTCTACTGGTGCCAATTACCTTTCTTTTTGAAATCACACCAGAAGAGATCAATTTTTCTATGTCTGCACGAGTTAAAGCCAAAGCTACATCATTTATCTTATGATGTTCTGGATCGATGTGAACACGATTCACTCCAACCTTCAATATGCTGGATGCCATCTTACGCTGAGCCTTTAAATTGGTCATTCGGTCTCCTCCTTAAATTCTTCTTCAGCCTCTTCTTCAAGAGGTTCCTCTTCTTCAAGAGCGTCTTCCAATAGTTCATCCTCCTCATCTTCAAACTCGAAGTCATCCTCTGAGAATTCTTCATCCGTGAATTCTGATTCATGACGCCTTACAATTGGATTGAGGATGTGAATTTCCATCTCTTCTGCTCTTTCAATGATCAAGGTTCTCTTTCTGCTACCGACAGTCCTTCCAATCTGTGCGACTTGTGTGTCGGGATCAACTTTTTGTAAATCATCCAGGTTGTGCACTCGCACAATCTCGAAACCTGATGGGTGAAGCCCTCTAACCAGTTTGGGATTTCTATAGCCCACATTTGGAGATTTACGTTTTCCCTTCAGCTTGTGACGCATCTTACTGTCAATACCACGAGGTCTTCTCCAAGTGGTTTGAATACGTTTTAACCTGTGCCATTCGGCTCTTAGAAACTTTGGTCTTCTCTTGTTTTTCTTAGACCTAAGTCGCAATAGTCTATCTTTCTTTTCACTCATAGTAATTACTCCTTGAGTTATATTGACTAATCCGCTTCAATCAATCGTCAAATTCGATATCAAACAGTTGTTGATCGACGTTGGTGCTTTACGCAGAGGAAACGACCGACCGAAGTGGTTTCACACTTGGAAACCTAATGATTATACTTCTCCATCAATTATGTTATTAAAAGCTAAATGGTAAATTACAGATTTCGTGGCTTGAAAGAATCAGCGAACTATTCATGTTTTATTCTGCTTCGATCGCATGAACCTTGTCTTCCATGACTCTTTCTTTATCCCTTCTGTCATCAATTTTTAGTGTGGTTACAACACGATCTGCTCCCATCTTAAAGATAGCCTCATGTGCTAGTTTTGTGACCTTTAAGATCTCATCAACTGAATTTGCCTCTATCACAGTTCCCATAGGATGATGAAGGACCCGAATCTCAGGATACGCATCTATCTCCCTTACAGCTGCTCTTACATATTTACTTAATGAAACACTCTCTCCTACAGGAGAACATACCAATTCTGCAATAACCTTGTACGACATAAACTCCAATTCGGACAAACTTTATAGCTTCAATGATAACACCATTGTTAATACATCTGTTTCAAGTCACTATATTTAAAAAACAGAAAAGTTCAGGTAAATCACAGAGGTTAATCAATCTCTAACCTGCGTTTGACTGAAGGTTAATTCAGGAGCAGGAGGTGATGACAGATAGATCACAACACAATACTAACAGCAGTAAACAAGATGAAAGAAGTCTCAAAGGAAAGAAAATTTGTCGAAAGTGTTGATATCTCTATAGGTCTGAAAGATGTAAACTTAAAGGATCCAAGTAAGAGGTTTAGAGCAGAAATTGTTCTACCTCATAAGCCAAACAAAGCAGCAAGAATTGCAGTTGTCGGAACCACAGATATCTTAGAACGAGTGAAAGAACTCAATGTTCAACAGATGTTGAGTGATACCGATGTTGAAAACATTGCAAAAGACCCCAAGGCTGCTAAAGGCTTTGTCAAAGACATAGATTATGTCCTTGCGATCCCTCAGATGATGGCGATAGTTGGTAAAAATCTTGGACGATTTTTAGGGCCAGTTGGTAAAACACCCAGTGTGTTACCACCTAACGCTGAGTTTGAAAGTTTCTTAGACCGATATCAAAGAATCTGCAAATTACGACTTAGGCAGAATCCTGTGATTCATGCAAGAGTTGCAACCAGAGATATGGAAAACAACGACATAGCTGAAAATGTGGAAGTGGTGTTAAGAGAGCTTGAAAAAAGACTCGATAATGGCCCACACAATATTAAACATGTCCATATCAAAACCACAATGGGTCCAGCTGTCGAGATAGGAGGCACAAACTGATGAATCCAAGACGAATCAGGAAACAAGAGGCCTTAGCTAAATTGACAGATTTAATCACGTCTCACAAAAACATAGGTGTGATTACTATGCAACCAATGAGTGGTTCATCAATCCATCAAATACGTCGAGACCTGAGAGAGAGCAATGCCAAATTGGTGGTGAGCAGAAATACCATCATGAGAATGGCTCTTGAACAAACGAAAAAGAAAAAGAAAAATGTGGAAGCTCTGGAACAATATGTGACAGGAAATGCTGCATTTCTCTTTTCTGATGAAAACGTGTTCCAAGTAGCAAAATACCTTGATTCTAACAAGGTACCTGCGCCTGCTCGCCCAGGACAAATTGCTCCAATAGATGTGTTAGTTCCAAAAATGAATACTGGAGTTCCACCTGGAACGTTCATTGGAGAACTTAACGCAGTTGGACTTCCAACCAGAATTGAGAGAGGTACAATTGCTATACCCGACGATACAGTAGTCGTTAAGGCTGGAGAAAAAGTCAGTAAAACATTGGCTAATATCCTTAGTAGACTGGGTATAACCCCATTCAAAGTTGGCCTTCAACTTGACGCAGCCGTATCTGATGGTATCCTTATAGAAAAGGATGGATTATTAACAGATTATCCTGGTATGCTGGCAACAGCACATCATCAGGCAGTTAATTTAGCCGCTAGAATTGGATATGTCACAGAAGAGACTGCTAATGCAGTTATTGGTTCTGCACAATCTGAGGCACTTGCTCTCCTGAGAGTGATTGTCAGTGCAGACCCCAACGCTGTGCCTGAAGAACTTAGGACTTTAGCTCAATCCGCAGCTCAAGTTCAAACAACACCCTCTGAAACTGATTCAGCTGATACAGCAGAAGATGAGGAAGAGGAAGAAGAAGAGGTGGACGAAGCAGACCTTGGTCTCGGTTCACTGTTCGGATAAAACAATAGGTGAAAACAATGGAATATTTATATGCCGCTTTATTATTACACAAAGCTGGAAAAGATGTAACTGAAGATACCCTCACCGCTGTCTTAAAAGCTGCTGGTGTTGAGGTTGATGAAAACAGAGTAAAATCCCTGGTTGCCGCCCTTAAGGGTGTAAACATTGATGAAGCTCTTCAATCTGCTGCAATGGTAGCTGCCACTCCTATGGCTGGTGGTGCTGGCGCAGCTGAAGCAGAGGAAGAAAAACCTGCTGAAGAAGAGGAAGAGGAAGAAGTTGATGAAGCAGACCTTGGATTAGGTTCATTATTTGGTTAAAATTAGTTTAGTACAAAACTCAAAAGTTCTTTAAACCTTAACTTAAATTTAATTATGGATTATTCGATCTTAACTATTGGTTCACATTCAGCCCTTCAGATATTAAAAGGTGCAAGGGATGAAGGATTCAACACCATAGCAATAGTCAAAAAAGGGACGGAAAGACCATACAGGAGCTTTGGGGTTGCAGACCAAATTATTACTTTGGATGATTGGAGAGACTTTGAAGATAAGCTGGATGAAATAGATTCTGGAAACCCGATTTTAATTCCCCATGGTTCTCTAATTTCATATCTCGGAATAGAAAGAATAAAAAATTTAAAAGGTTTGTATTTTGGTGACAAAGAGATCCTTAAATGGGAAGCTGATCGAAATCTCGAGATGGAATGGTTCAAGAGTGCTGGGATAAGGACTCCTATAACCTTTGAAACTCCTGATGAGGTTGATCGTCCAGTTATTGTCAAATTCTTTGGGGCTGGAGGAGGAGATGGATATATATTTGCAAAAAACCATGATGATCTGGAAAAGAAATTACAGGACATTCCGACCTCTGCAAGATATTTGATCCAGGAGTATCTAATAGGAACACCCTTCTATATTCATTATTTTTATTCCCCGTTAAATCAGGAACTTGAAGTTATGAGCTTTGACAAGAGGTACGAGACCTCTGTGGATGCCCTTGGGAGAATCCCCGCAGCAACTCAGATTGAGCTTGACATAAAGCCAAACTATTTGGTTATAGGAAATCAACCACTGGTGATAAGAGAATCATATTTATCCAAAGTTTTCGAATTGGGAGATAAAATGGTGGAATCTGGAAAAAATATAAGCTCTAAAGGGCTGATTGGACCTTTTTGCCTTGAGACAGTTATCACAGAAAAAGGAGAAATCGTCCCATTTGAAATTTCAGCACGAATCGTCGCGGGAACGAACCCCTTTATCAATGGCTCACCCTACACATGGTTGAGGTATAACGAACCGATGTCAACTGGAAGAAGAATTGCCAGAGAGATTAAAAATGCAATTGCTGATAATAAATTGGATGAAATTACCACTTGAGTTGAGAAATTTATGACTGAGTTAAAAGAAAAAATTGACAGAGTACTTGAATCGTATGATCTTGATGACTTAACTATTGGTGTTCTTGGAGGTCACTCAGCGTTGGATGTCTGTCGTGGAGCTAAAATAAAGGGTTTGAAAACACTCGTGGTTGCGATGAGAGGAAGAGAGAAAACGTACACTAAATATTACAAATCATCTCAAAAACATGG
Source organism: Candidatus Heimdallarchaeota archaeon (assembly GCA_030149205.1). GTDB lineage: Archaea > Asgardarchaeota > Heimdallarchaeia > Heimdallarchaeales > Kariarchaeaceae > WAKA01. The sequence goes on from JASBSB010000001.1 coordinate 672,563, forward strand.
TGTGGTTGATGAAGTGATTGTACTTGATCATTTTTCGGACATTGTCAGCGAAGAGGTTCAAGAACAGCTAAGAAAGAAAAACACGATATTTATTCACAACAGATACTTTTGGGTCTATTGTAATTTTGAGGAAATTGAGAGCAAATTTATTGTCCCTATTTATGGATCTAGAAAGATGCTGAAGCTAGAAGAAAGACATTTACAACCTAATCAATATGATCTACTTCGTCAGGCAAATATTCGCATTCCCAAAATATTCAAGAACCCAGAAGATATTAATTCTCTGGCAATCGTGAAAGCAAACGAGGCATTGAGAGGTTACGAAAGGGCATTCTTTTATGTTACTAACTATGATGACTATCACCGGGTTTCAAAACAGCTTATAGAGAAAGGTCAAATTTCAGAAGAAGGACTAAAAAGCGCTACAATTGAAGAATTTGTTCTTGGGGCTCAAGTAAATTTTAACTTCTTTTATTCCCCCCTGGATGAATCTATAGATTTTATGGGTACAGACACCAGAAGACAAACTAACCTAGATGGCATTCTTAGACTACCTGCAGACCAGCAATTAAAGATTTTAGAAAAGGTAAAGGTAAAAATGATTGAAAATGGACATCAAGCAGTTACTATTAAGGAGAGTCTCATTGAAAAGGCATTTTCAATGGCAGAAAAGTTTGTGCTGTCTTCAAAAAAATTTAGTCCTCCAGGAATAATTGGCCCATTTGGACTTCAAGGAGCAGTAACAGCCGAAGAGGGAAAAGAGGAGATTGTGATTTTTGACGCTTCGCTCAGAATTCCTGGTTCACCTGGAACAATCTTTACACCTTACACAGGTTACAAGTATTTAGAACACCTCAGTTATGGAGATCGAATTGCAATGGAAATAGTGGAAGCAGTTAAACAAAATAAACTGAAAGAAATTTGTACCTAAATTAAGATCATCCTCCTAAATTCAATTATTCCTTCTCTATGTGGAAACTGATTTCTAGCGTGATTTCTAGAGCTTTGATTAGATACCATAGATTATAGGTAAAACTACATAATTTACTTTTACTACAGAACCCGGGGGTATATCGGGAAAGTTTATGCTTTGATACACAGTTTGAGTATCTACCTGAGTCAAAACCAGACCATTTGTGTTAGCTTGGACTGAATTTGTGGTAATCACGGTAGCTCCACGGGTTAACCGTAATGTCCATTGAGGTGCAGATATTGGGAAGTCTACTGAATCTGCTGTAATCTGCACTATAAAAATATTTAACGTAAATGTGTTAGATTGGTTTACTAGATTCACATTACCTCTAAAATACTGCCAGTAGGTTGCATTTCCAGATTTTATATCAACCCTTGAAACTGAAAAGGCAAAGGTTGTAATTGTTTGATTCGTTAGCAATGTGTTTTCTTCTACTGCTCTTCCTAAATAATGTGAATTGCTCACTCCCTGGTAATTTTTGAGAACTTCAGCCTTAAACAATCCCAAATCGGTCGAAAACTGTGACGTGTTTTGACCAGAAACTGCAAAGGTGACCTGTTTGCCTGAATTAACAGAGAACGATGCATCGTTGGATAACATATGAACCTGAGTTGTACTACTTTGAGGAAGAGAAACCAGCTTTGCAACTTGAGTTTCTATATTCAAAAACGTGAATTCTTGGTTACTTGATTTAGAGGATGCATCATAACCAATTACTGTAGGAGATATCTGACTGTACAATAAACTCATTGCTACAGACATCATCATAAAAACCAGCATCGTTGCGATGATACTTGATCCAGATTTCCTTGCATTAAGAAAACTTTTGAATTTTGGAATCATTATCATTAAAGTACAAATAACTATGAGGAATAATTTATATTAAGTTTTGTGAATACTTAAGAACTAAAATGTGTCCATCCTCTAAATTCTAAAATTTCACCGCTATCTAATGAAACAGAATGAGCTTCAGAAACTGCACCAATTTGGATGGCGTTATATTTTGCCAATATTTTCAGTTCTAGATCTGTAAGGTGTTGATCCGCAGCAAAAATTATTCCTAGTTCTTCTCCACCGTAATAAACAGCCTCATCAATGATCATCTGGTATTCCTGTTGAGAAAACAGGTTGTGAGAAATATTGATTCCTATTTTTCTCTTGTCAAGAACAATCCCTCTTTCAGTTCCTTTGATCAGTTGATACAGCGATTTAACCAAACCATCAGAGCAATCTATTGAAGATTTAATTTTATGACCCAATGAACCGAGTACCTCTCTAAATTCAGGGTAAGTATTGGGATACTCATAGTCTGTCACTAACTTTGAAGAGTAGGTAGTTTCTGGAAGTTTCCCAAGTAAAAGTTGTAATGCTAAGGCAGTTTCACCAAACTTCGGACCAATCCAATAAAGATGGTCGCCAACTAAAAGTGTATTGCTAATTCTTGGTACGGGGCGATCGAGTCTGTTATCAAGGGTTCCCACCACTACAACATCGACTACCACATCATTAGCTTGGTTAAGGTCCCCCCCAAGAAATTTTAATTCATATTTATCACATGCCTTCCTAACCCCTTTGATGATCTCTAAAGAGTCTTCTATAAAATAGGTATTAGGGAGGCTTAATGATAGAAGAATCGTCTGAGGAATCCCTCCTTTCACAATTATGTCACTAATTGCATTTATTACAGCCCTGTACCCAGCAGGTTTTGGCTTTAAAGCAATAGGGACATCCGTTGAAAACACCAAACCATCAATATTTATTAGCTGTATAGAATCACTGGGAGGAATTGCCACAGCATCGTCCTCTTTACCAAGGTATTCTGGAGTATCTAAATAGCTCTGAATTAAAGTGATCCACTCATCTTCACCGACTTGTGCTAAGACTCTCTTTCCCAATATAACTCTTGATTCATAACAACGCTTCTTATCTTAAAGACTTGTGTTGAACCTTCAATAATTTCATAACTCTGCGCCAGCATTTCTCCCAAGCCAATCAATTCTCCTTTTGCAGTTTTTGCTGCAACAAGGGAACCAGGTACAAGGTTAACTGAGTAACCTAAGACCCCATTTGATCCTAGGGGGATACCATGGCATACATTTTTGACGGCTGAGTTTTTTACAATGATCTCTGGAAGATGTGGTACGGCTACCTCAACTGGCAAAATCAATTTACGGAGCTCACTTTCATCATTTGACTCCTTATAATCCATGTATGCATCAAATAATTGATGCAAGGTTACACAGGTGTCTTCCGTAAACACACCTGTCTTAATTCTTCTAAGTTCTGACATATGTGATAGACAGCCATTTGCTCGACCCATATCTTCACATAAAGTACGAATGTATGTGCCTGCCTCACAACTGACCTCAAACAAAAGCTCATTTTCCTTGGTTTCAAGAATTTCTAAGGAATAGATCTCCCTTTTTCTTAGTCTTCTTTTTACATTTGACTCCAAGGGTGGAAACTGATAAATTTCCCCTAAGAAATTTTCTCTGACTGACTCCCAACTACCTAAAGGTTTTGATGTTGATTTAAGCACTGCTATATAGGATTTGGGAAGTAGATGAAGTGTGTGCAATACTTTGGTTGATCTTAACAACCCGATCGGTAAAACTCCAGAGACATGAGGGTCTAAAGTTCCAGCATGACCTGCTTTTGAAATTCCTAAAATTTTCTTAACTGTGGCAACCACATCGTGAGAGGTTGGTCCGTAAGGTTTGTCTAAATTGATAAACCCTGTTTCGATGAGGGCTTCTATAGGTCTCTCAAATGGAGTAAAGCCAATATCTGCAGTTTTATCTGCTTGAAACTCATCATCATCTATAATTTTAGTGTTTAGCTTAAATTCAATATGGCTCATTTAACGCTCTTCTAAGGCAATTTCAACGTGTGTAAGTACATCATTCTTAGCAGAAGAAGACCTAAAAGCTCGGTAGAACATTCTTTTGGTTAATCTACCTTTTTGAGCTGCTGCGTGAATGACCTGAAGTTTGTCAACCTCTAATCCTTTGAATTCTGCATTTTTTTCAGCTGATTCTAATAAATCTAACATAATTTTTGAGACTTTAACAGGATATCTTCCAACATCCCAACCAATAAGGTCAGAGCGATGTCCACCTTTCTTATGGTGTCTTTTGAAAGGAACAGATCTTTTCATTGCAATCACATCCTCTAAGTACTGTTTTGCATCATCCAACATCATTCCCTTTATCGTGTTACAAACTTCTCTTGCATGTTTATGAGACATGCTGACCTCTCGTGCTGAGGCAAGTGCTGTTTTATCTGGGTCTAACCCAATTACTGAATACTTGAATCTTGGCATAATTTTTCACCTATTTCAGAGGTACGAACATGGATGACCGTGTTGCACCAATACCTGGAGCAGAATGTTTCACAACTTTACGGGCATGTGAGAACTCTCCAAAGTAATTACCTATCTTATCAAATGTCACCTCAATAGGGGAAAAGGCTTGTCCATTATAAACCTCAACTGTTAGTCCCACGAATTCTGGAAGTATAACAAAATCTCGGATGTGAGTCTTGACAACAATCTGCCTTCCTTGATCCATGGCTTGTTTTGCCTTTTTAAGTTTGTTCAAGAGCTTTTTCCTCTCATGATTCCAGTAATCTGGACGTGTAAGACTCCTTCTCTGCCTGGCAGGGAAGAACTCAACCACCTCATCAAGTGAGAGCTCCTGTAACTCACGTAGAGTCTTACCTCGGTATGTTGTTAATCTTTTACTCATAGTTACATGCAAATGTAAAACTTACGTTATTTTAAATTAACTAAAGAGTTCTAGTTAACTGATGCTCAAGTCTTAAGATTTCTTTGAGATATTAATAAGGTACACTTGGCTATCGCCTCTACGTTTAAGAGTTTCTTTGATTGTGAGTGTAGAAGAGTTGATGAGAATAGAAGATAAAGAATTTCAATTCTCATTTCAACACTAAAATTTTGTTGTAATATGACAATCATAATTGAAACCTTTGAAACCATTTGTTTAATTTGCGAAAACAACTTGAATGGTAAATTACGAGTTTGGGAAGAACTAATAGAATCCTTTTTGAATGAGTATGTTAGATTACAATTAATGTCTATTCGTCAAAAGAGGAGTAAAAACACAGCACCGATGCCTTCAACAGGTGCAGGTCTGATGAGATATTTTGATGAGGAACTTCCAGGTCGAAAAATTAGTGCACGAGGTGCACTCATCTATACTGCTGTTCTGATTGCAGTTGTTGTGTTTCTTAAAAGCACATTCAAAAGTACCCTCTAATCAACTCAAAAAATCCAAAGTTCATAAAAGATCTACTTGATTCTAAAGTTTTTAATTGAACAAAGTTGTAAAATACTTCTCATAACAAATTACTCTATAAATTCTTTAATTTGACGACTTAAGACACTAAAATAAGTTTACAATTCATTGCGTCTGACATCGTTCAGTTAAACGTTCCTAGAGTTAAATTACATCCATGGTGGTTAATAACTCCAGTTTAATTTTTAAATTTCAGTTACCTTTTGGAGAATATTTCTAATTCTCTCGCTTCAGTCTTAGGGTCGACCTCAGTTAAATCTATAGAAAATGAATCCATTTGTTTTATGCTCAGAGCCACCTTGATGCTCTCTTCATCTGAAAGCTTTCCGAAAACTGTGTGTACGCCATTTAGATGCCTAGTGTTTGACTCATTCAATACCACGAAAAATTGTGATCCACCTGTGTTCTTTCCTGCATGAGCCATTGAGAGAGCACCTAGAACATGTTCTTGACGAGGGGCATCAGTCTCACATTTAATTGTGTAACCTGGTCCACCTGTCCCTGTTTTATTAGGACACCCTCCTTGAATCACAAATTCATCTATTACCCTATGAAAAGCTGCATCATCATAAAATCCTTTTTGAATCAAACTTACAAAGTTTTTCACGGTATTTGGTGTTGCCTCATCATACAATTCGAAGTTCATGTTACCCTTTGGGGTCTTTATTACTCCTCTTGTTGTCATAACTATTGGTAGGAGGATATATCATTATAAGGTGTTGATAGTGTCAACTTATTGTCTGCTTATTCTACAGAGATTTCTCGCGCATACAGTCTTTAAGTTTATAAATCAACTGAAAATAGAAATTTGCTTCATCGCCTATGGAAATAGGGGCAAGCAGGATGAAAAACATGAGTGTAAGAATCGGAAGAATTGTTACAAAATTAGCTGGAAGAGAAGCTGGACAGAGAGCAGTCATTGTTAAACTGATAGATAGAAACTTTGCTCTGATCACTGGTGCTGGAATCTCTGATGTAAAAAGAAGAAGAGCAAATATCAGACACATTGAACCTATGGCTGCAGTTGTTGATATAAAACAGGAAGCCTCAGATGACGAGGTTGCAAAAGCAGTGCGTGGTAATGCTGAAGCTCTTAGCCTTTTAGAAAACAAAGCTTAAATTACAAATTTTTGAAAAATATATTGCTATACTATAAATTATAAAAAGTCTAAACTATAATTTGAGACAAGTAATGTTAAGCTAAATTGGATTTTTATGAGAAATCTTTTATCAAAACTATTCATACTCTGTGGATGAAGTTTCCCTTTTTGTCACCAATCTAACTCCAGAGATGATCAAGAAAAATGCAAGGATATAAATGTAAGAGAAGTTCTCACCAAGGAGTAGTGTAGCGAGAATTGCCCCCAAAATTGGCACAAGATTCACAAAGATTGAGGTCTTTGAGGGACCGATTGATTTGATACCAAAGGAAAAGATTGAATTGGCAATTGCTGCTGCAAAAAGACCAAGGTAGATTAGGATTAGCCAGCTTGTCGTTGAAGGGCGAACACTGAGTGGGTTTTCAAACAGTGAGACTACCCCCAACCCCAACCAACCATAAAACGAGGCCCAAGCCTGATAGGTAATGGGTTCAACATGTTCATATACTGGTCTTGAAAAGGTGGAGTACAGAGCCCAGACCAAGGCTCCACCAAAAATAATCAGGTCTCCAAGGATTCTGTTGCTTACTTGTGTGTTTGGTGAAAAAAGAAAAATCATAAGTTCTCCAGAAAACGCCAGCAGAAATCCCATAGACTTTCTCTTTGTTAATCGCTCATCTGCATAGACAAATGAGGCAAATATAGCAGTTAAGATAGGATTAATCGCAATTATAAGAGCTGCATCAGAAGCACTTGTAAATCTCAGACCCGTAAAATAGAGATAGTTATACAATGCCACCTGGAGCAACCCTAGCACAAATATCTGTTTATGAAAACTTCGGGGAATTGATATCTTCTTATAATACAGCTTGGAGATGAGAAAGAGAAATGGAAAAGCAAAACTGAACCGAATAAAAGCCGCGGTTATAACCTTATCACCGAACTCAAGTGAGATGAATCTCCCCGCTGGCCAACTCAATCCCCAGAACATTACAACAAACATCATCCCTAAATAGGCCTGGGATTCTGCGTTACCTTTGTTCATAAAAACTGCTCTAGCTGATCTAAGTGTGAGTTTAAATGGTTAATTGTTGCCTCATAAAGCTGTTGAACTGTTACCTCACCAGATTCTGTGTGAGTTCCAATTCGTTCAAGCTGATCAGTAGAGAGTCTACGAGCAACAGAACCCAATTTCCGCAGATTTGCATTAATCAATGGAAATGTAACAATAGTTGTTAAATTAGAATCAAGGTAATAAGATAAATTGGCCCATCTATCTTGATCCCATGCAGTTAAGGTCGGATTAGCCTCAGCTAATACGTATTGAATCCTGACTGTGCTCATCATGGTTGCATCAGCCATGTGGTTTAATACCTGTGAGATTGACCAACCACCTTCTTTGATTTTGTGTGACTGTTTTGGAAAAACTTTTGGGATGATCATTTCCGTTCTTTCAAGAAGGTCTCTTATTTTATCATGTAACTCTAGCCCGAGTTTGGTTGTTTCCATTGTGTTCTCAAGTTTTCAAGAGTTTAAAAAATAATTCTATGACCAATGAAAACAATGAGAATTTAATCTTTATTATTAATCTGATTTTATTTAAATTAATTCAATCTATAAAAAACTAAATTGTCCTCAAATCCGTAAAGAATTAGTAAATAAATTCTATGTCATCAATATTTAAATTTTTTCTTTTTTTAGCCCAAATTGCATAAGCATTGATTAAAATTCACTTACGTTTCTTCCTAATAGATTTTGGTGAAATTGCTGCCATAGTGTTTGTGGAATTAATACTGTAAGATGGTTCACCAAATTGATTAATGTATTCATATTTTATTACATTACTTACTACACAACGAAATTTTATTGTAGTTCCATCAGATAAAATATATTCATTCCTCGGTTCTTCTATGGGGCGAAATTCAATATCTTCAGACTCTAATTTTTCCAGATCAGGTGGTAATTTGTTGTTAGATGGTTCACTTCGTAATTCCTGAGGAACAATTGCTGAGACGATTGTCTGAGATAGAACATGATAAATAGGTGAACCTCGATTATCATAATCTGAAGTTCTAAATATTTTAATAGGTATGACTGCAATTCTCAATATTGTCCCATCATCTAATTCGTATTTGTTATAATCAAATTTTTGTACTTTAAAGTCAACATCTTCTTCTATTGATATTTCTCTCTTCATGTAGTAACTTCCCATGTTTTGTTCACAACAATGTAACCGTCTCCTCTGCAAGTAACTGTTTGTGTTTTGTGTGAATTTTTTATTTGTTTGACAGTTGGCTTAGAAATTTTTCTAGCTGTGACAGAAGCTCCTTTAAATCTGAATTTATCGCCTTCCTTTAAATTGGCTGTGAAATCTGTCATTTTATTTTTCCACCTTCCTTTAATTCATCTAATATTTCAAGAATCTCCCAATCATCATAATTAACTAGATTCAATATGTCAGTAGTTAAAATTTTAGGAGTTTGCTTTACTAATTTGAATATTGCTTCTTTTGCTTCTTCTCGATTTTTTGGGAAAATTTGCTCTTTAAATCGACCTTGTTTTGCAGTTGAAAAATCATATCTAAATTCTTTTACATCTAAAATAACCTTGCCTAAATAATCGTTTTTGACTTTCAAATTTTCCGCTTTAGATGATTTACCTTCTTCAACACTTAATTCAATAAACTCTCCTATTCTTACAGAATCAGTTAATTCAGATTCATCTTTGAAATCATCATAATTAACCATCATAGTATTTTGTTCAGACACAATACAACATTCAATAATATCAATATAAATTTAACTAAATCAGTATAAATTATTTTATCCTTTCTAAAATATTTTTTTTTCACAGAATGAATTAAGACAAGTTATAAAACTCGTTAAACATATTGTCCCCCTTTAGTTTAACTCAATATTGGTATAAAGGTTATTAGAGTTCGGACAACATATATTTCTAAGAACTTTTTTTCAACAAATTTGAGTTATAGAAAAGATTTTTAATTAATTGCTGATCATTAGTTTTTATAGGTTTATATCTTATAGATTAAGTTTAGAGACAACAAAGTTACTTTGTAGATGTTATTATCTCGTTTTGAACTCTTGATCTACAAGAATTTCAGTCCAATTGATTCTGCAATCTTCCAGAATCATTTGTATTTTTAATAGCTAAATTGTTGCATCAAATGTATGAAAAGCTCTTTTCCAAGCTTACACTAGTATCAGTTTATTTTAAATTCAAGTTGTACTGACACAAAAGCATAAATTCTGAAATATATGACTAGTATTTTATCTAAAGTTAAATAGCGTTACATTCAAAATTTTAAAATTATCTCTAAATTTCAATTATGTACTTTGGTATATTTAGAAAGAATTGAACATTAAGTTTTTCACTCAAGATCTAAAACCTGTTGAAAGAAAAATTATTAAAGAGATTAGCAAAAAAATTTTCGCATTTTAAACTAAAGAATTTATCGTTGGGTATATCTTGGAAGGGTTCGGGGAGGTAGGTGCATAGTTTATAAACAAAATACAACACTTTTCATAATGGAACGTCCAAGTTGGGATGTGTATTTTATTGAGCTGGCGCAAAAGGTCGCCACTCGAAGCACTTGTCCTCGAAAGCAGGTTGGTGCGGTTATTATCAAGGATAAAAACATCCTTTCAACAGGGTATAATGGGTCTTTACGGGGTTTGCCTCATTGTACAGAAGTTGGATGTCTAATTGAGGATGATCACTGCGTTAGAACTATTCATGCAGAGGCAAATGCCATTATCCAAGCAGCAAAACATGGTGTAGAGATTGATGGATCACATATCTATGTCACTGCTTCCCCTTGTTTTAACTGTTTCAAGCTTATAGCAAACTCTGGGATATCTAAGATCTATTTTCTTGAATTTTACCGAGACAAGCGCATAACAGATTTTGCAGATCAGGTAGGAATAGAGCTAATTGATTTATCTTCAAGATTGAATACTGAATGATGTCGATTGAGTATTTGCAGACTAGAACTTTTATTAACTCATTCTACTTCACATGATTTGTGAATTCTTTACGAGCAGGTGATCAGTATCTTGATGAGAGAGCTGAGGGAGTAAAGGAGATCATTAATGAACTAGTCCAATCAATTCTAATCGAACAGGCAGGACGTGAGGTGTTTCAGAGAGAAGAAACCATAGTTCTTCTGATTTCTAATTATACAGGTCAGGAAGGCTGGAGAGAATTTGTACAAGTTGAAAATGAGTTACACACAATCCCTTTGTTTCAGAAGTCCCTGATCATTCGCTCGTTAATTATCAAATTTGAGTTATTTGAATTGTTGCAGCAGGTTATACAGATATTGCAGCTTCAAGAAAACCGAGAGACCGGGTTAAAATCACTGGTTGAGCATGTGCATAAATTAGGGATAAATGACTCAGGGTTTGTTGAGATGCTTCACAAGTCACAATTTCAACTGATTTTTAGTTCTCATCCATTAGGGTTGGTTAGAACCAGTCATCTTAAGCTTCTCAAACAGACATCTATTATATTAGAAAAATTGCTAACTCAGGAGTTCAGCCTTTTTGAAAGAGAAAGAGAGATATCGAAACTACACGCTCTCTTGGTTCTAATTTGGAATTCTGAGGAAACATTCAGTGATCATTTTGAGGGCAATGAGCTTCAAAGGATCAAATATACTCAATTTTTTTTCAAAGAGACTATGATTTCAACTGTCACTAATTTTTATACCTCTCTAACAAATCTAGTTTCGGCAAAACTAGCAAGCGGGTATGGAGAGGGCAGAAAAAAGACCTTCAGTCTACCCCTGTTTCTAACTTTAGGATATTTGGTTGGGTCAAACATCAGTACCGATAGATTACTACCAAGTGATCACCCAATAAAGATAATTCTACTGCAAAAACGGCTTATTTTAAAAGACTATATTCAAGAGATAACTCAACTTCTTTCAATTTTTTCAGTTAACTCTCATTACATGAAGGTAACCAGAGATTTAGACCTCAGTATTGAACAAGACAAGACAGAATTTCAAGAGTTTACATTTAGCACACAGGGCCTAAATATAGATGAGCCATATCGACAGAAGCTGGACTTTATTAGGTTAAAGTTGGAAAATACATTAAATTACACAGGACATATTGCAGAGGAGCTAGGATTAGAAAGAACAAAAATTGGGTATAACCCTCTAAAGATAGTGAGGTTAGGTGGAAAATACTATAAGAATTCTAAAGAGTTCTTGAAGGATTTAAAACTAATAAATCATTCCCTCAAAATTAATAAAGGGAAATCCTTGTCAAACGAGTATATCCTCCCTCTTATGAATAAAGTAAGGGTTTTTGGATTTCATCTCGCATCCCTAAATATACTGATAAACTCAAAATTTGTAACAAGTACATTTGATGACATAGCCACTCATCTTTATCCTAACAAGGACTCTCAAAGTCAGATTTTTGTAGAATCTGAGTTACGGAGTGTGCGTCCTCTCGGTATAGACAGTTTAATGTCAAGAAATGTTCTTAAAAGAGATTCTATTGATTTATTGGCACTACTCTTATCGATTAGATCCTGTGCCACGTACCTTTCTAGTTCGTCAGTTAATTCAATAGTCCTGACAAATTTAAAATCTGAATCTAGTATCTTTAAGCTTTTACTTCTATTAAAAGAGATCGGCTTGATAGAGGTTCAAGATGAAAGGGTTAGTAGAGTTGATGTGGGTATTATCATATCTATTGACACACCTGAGCTACTTTATTCATCAGGTACATTCATATCTAATCTTTTTGAAAATCAGACATATAAGGAGTTTATCAAGAGAGGAGGGGGCATTCAAGAGGTTATGTTCGATTATACTGAACTCTCTAAGACTATAGGTTTGCTCAAAACAAGTGTAGAGTCTTATAAATTTCAACAGAGCTTATCCCTAATTGGCCAAAAACATGGAGTTAGATTTAGGTTCTTTCATGGAAGAGGAGGAGCAATTTCAAGAGGGGGGATTCCATCAAATTTTGCAATTCGAAGCTTACCTCTGGGAAGTTCGAGATTGCTAAAATTCTTAGAACAGGGGGAGTTATTTGAGAGCAAGTTTCTAAAGGGGGAATTGGCTTTTCAAGACTTAGAAGACGTGTTTCATGGAATTATTGTAAAGCGGTTGGATGATAAGTTAATGAAGGGGAAATCTGGGGAGCTGAGTGAGAAAAAATTAGAAAAATTAGAATATCTAGCTGAAGTTGTCAATGGTAAATACAATGATCTTCTGGCTACAGATGGGTTCTTTGAATTTTTTGCTCAAATTACTCCAATCGAGCTACTAAACAAATTCTTCATTAATGAAGAGAGCAAAGAACTACCCAGAGATGTTGGGGAATTAAATCAAACAAATGGTAAACTTTGGATGACTGCATGGAATCATAACAGACTTATGATACCAATTTACTTTGGACTCGGTACGGCAATCGAAAAATTTACAAGAAAATATGGGAAAGGAGAGCTACAGAATCTCTATAATTCCTCTAGGATATTTGCAACCTACATTGACCATGTGAACATGGTTCTAACCAAGGTAAACCTAAAGGTAGCACAGCAATATTTGTTACAAGCAAAAGACACACAGAACTCCAGAAGATTTTATAAAGAAATTACTACTGAATTTCACCTTATTCAAAAATCATTCCAGTCTCTTAGAATTAATTCACTGACTGAACCAACTATTCAAAAACAAATCAACGAAAGAAACAGTCTTGTGGAACCATTAGAATTGATATTCACACATATGTTTAAGCTTTGGAGAACAGATTCTACAGTCGATCCACATGAAAAATCACTTATTGAACTAGATCTTCAAAGACTGCTTCGTGTTATAATGAATGGGTTGAGAAACACAGGATAATAGAAAAGAATTTTTGATATAATTCGTGGGATTGGATATAAAAATTTTAAGCATTATATTATATTGATCAGTTACTTGTCTAAAAAAGCAAAGAAAACCAAAAATACACAAGCAGACAAAAATAGTTCCAAGAAGAGTGAACCACAAAATAATTTTTTCCAAAACTTCTTGTTCCTCACCCCCCCACAGAAGCTGTTTTTAACAGTGTTATCTATCTTTGTAGTATTTCAAATATGGAGTGCTGTGGTACTGGGGATTGTGATTGCTGGTGGAAGAAAAGTGGATATATTAGCAGGTAGTTTGTTCATTATAGTCTTTGTCGGTGGAATATTGGCCTGGTATGGATATTTCAATAATAAACCTCCCTTCCATCAGTTTATATATCCGACACTGCTGGCAAATCTTATTCTTTCATTTTCTTTTAACCCAAACAGTTTGCAAATATCATCTGTCAATTATTTTTACGTTCTTTACACCTTGTTCATGATTTATTTATTGATTAGATATCCCATCCCTGTCTCTCCATATTCTTCAATCTATAGAAGACCTAAAGGAAAAGCAAAGAAACAACGATTTTTAAGACCGAAATAACCTTTGATTCAATTGAAATAAATAGTCACATAATTAACCTAACAATTTTGTTAAAAATAAAAAAAACCTCAATAAGATAACAATTCATATGTTTATTCGAACTTTAAGAAAATTCAAAACTTGGATTCTTGGGATTTCAAACGAGAGATGACCATCCCAGTCAGATTGACAGGTTTGTAAGTATTTGCAACCTGTACTGCGTTAGAAAGCTTTGTCTCAGAGTTGGAGTAGATGGTGAACAGCGGATCACCCTCTTTGATGAAAGCCCCAAGTCTGGTGTGAATAACCATTCCACTCTCTTTCACAGAAGGTGTGCCGGCTGCTGAACATATTTGCTTCACCCCTCTGTTTGAGATTGATTTGACGTAACCATCATGAGGGGCATAAACAGTCTGAGAATATGAACCGACAACAACCTTCTCAGAGGAAACTGTGGGGTCTCCGCCCTGAGCCTCAATAATTTCTTTAAATTTCTTTAATGCTTTACCACTCTTAATTAAATCCGCAGCCAGATTTAATCCTTTATTCTCACCAGCAAGACCTCCCATTTCGAGAAGATTTCCAGCAAGTTCAATTGATTTGTTGTAGGCTAAATTGGTTCTTTTTCCTTCTAAGATCTCTAGTGCCTCTTTTGCCTCTAAAGCTGGTCCGATGTTTGAACCTATCGGTTGATCACCCATTGTCATGACTGCCTCAACATTTATTCCAACTTTGCGACACAGACCAATCAGTTTATGACCAAAATCTAATCCCACTTTTGTTGAAGGCATTTTTGTGTATTTTCCTGTTGGGATATCAATAAGCAAATTGTTGATGCCCATTGCGACTTTGGTAGAGATTATAGCAGCAAGCATCTGATCCTGCGGATCAATATCCAAAAACTTCTTCACATTGACCACTATCTCATCCATTGGACTAAGCTTTAAAGGCCCATTATGAACTATCATGCCACGTACCTTAGGCGCAAGTTCTGTTATCTCTTCCGGGGTAAAATTCACCTCTGCGAGCACGTTCATTGAATCAGCAGTTCCAGATGGAGAGGTAATTGCTTTACTGCTGGTTTTAGGTATAAGTAAACCCGCTGCTGCAACTACGGGGACAATAATCAATGACACCTTATTTCCGGGTACTCCTCCGATAGAATGTTTATCAAAGGTCTTTTCTTGAAAATCAAATTGTGTTCCATATTCTGCCATACTGGTTGCAAACGACTCTAGCTCTCGATCTGTGTATCCTCTAAATTCACTGGTAAGGGCAAAGGTAGCAATTTCTAGGTTTGTGTAGACACGTCTAGAAATGTCCGCAACTATTGAATGTACCTGTTTAGTCTTCCATGGTTCTCCATGTATCCTGTTTTTCACATGATCAAAACTTTGAGGGGTTCTCCTATTGAAAACCACCACCACATCCCCATCCTTCACATTCAACCAATTGGCATCACGTTGAGAGATTCCTACGACATTATCCTCTATTATCCCTTCTGTCACTACGGGAGCGGCAGAAAAAAGTTTATCGACAGTTTCATTTTTGATTGCCAATACTGCAGTGTGCTTAAATTTCAACTTGGATGCTGTGTTATGAGACATCATGACGATAGGCTCTACTGATCGAATATCTAAAATTTTAATGGGGAGGTTAATCATCAAAGAAAATTGGTATTCTAGTATTTGAATTGTAGCTTATGAAAACAATGTCAATTAAAAGTTTTAAGCTTATTTAATCGAATGGCTAGATAAAAACCTATTACGTTGTTAAGATTCTCAAAGAAAAAGACGCAAATTTATTTGTGATATTCATCAACTGTATATAACTAGCTTTCTGGGTTAGATAAATGATAGAATT
This sequence comes from Candidatus Heimdallarchaeota archaeon, assembly GCA_030149205.1. Lineage (GTDB taxonomy): Archaea > Asgardarchaeota > Heimdallarchaeia > Heimdallarchaeales > Kariarchaeaceae > WAKA01. Next base: position 688,268 of record JASBSB010000001.1, read on the forward strand.
AAAGATTCCCAAAAATACTGATGTTTTCAAGCCAAATTCTCCTGGAGAGAAGTTGAACTCAGGCGAATTATCAAAGCGAATCAAGGAATCAATAATTATTCAAGAACTAAAGGAAAAGCCCACCTTGCTTATAATCAATGATCATCATAGATCTACACCAACCAAGGTTATTGCAGATATCTTGCTTGCGCAAGATGACCTCAGAATAGAAGAGGTAATTATTGCCACAGGTACCCATAAAAGTCCAAAAATAGATGAACTTCGTGACCTTATAGATGGTCAGCTGTCCAACCTTCAGCTTACAATCCATGATGGACATTTACCCCTTGAAGAATATGTATTTTTGGGATACACCAGTCGTCAAACACCGATATACATTAACCCAATTGTCATTAAATATAAACAGATCCTTGCAATAAATTCGGTTGAACCCCATTATTTTGCAGGATTTACTGGTGGATTTAAATCAATAGTACCTGGACTTGCTTCGATCACCACGGTCGAAAAAAATCATTCTTGGGCTTTAGATCCAAATTCTCTCCCAACGAAAGTCCCAGGAAATCCTCTTCAGGATGACCTATGGGAAATTTATGAAAAATTGGTTGATCATCACCTATTGGGTATTCAATTGGTAAGCGTTGGTGAAGATATTTATGAGATAGATATTGGAGAGTTAAAGGAAGCATATTTTAACGCATTGAACACATCATTGAGTATCTTTGCGCATAAAGCAGATGTTGAGTACGATATCATAATTTCAATTGTGAACCCTCCATTGGACAGGAGTCTCTATCAGGCACAAAAGGGTTTGGAGAATGTCCGAGGAGCTCTAAAAAAAGGGGGCACAATTATCCTTGTAGCACGATGTACTGAGGGAATAGGAAATGATGCCTTCTATACCACACTAAAAAAATATGATACTGTGGATGGAGTGATTGTTTCTCTTAATCGTGAAAATTACAGATTTGGGGATCATAAGGCACATAAGTTTGCGACATTAGCGAAGTACTCAAAATTATTTATCCTTTCAGATTTAACAGTTGAAGAAACAGAGAACGTTTTTGCAAAAAAAATCTCACTAGAAGAAGTAAATGAGTTGTTGGCCTCCACAGAGGATAAAAATGTAGCTCTTGTTCTTGATTCTGGGATAACTGTCCTTTACAAATAGCCAATCCGTTTTTAATCTTTTGTTGGTAATGTTGTCGCTATGTATTTATTCTATTGATTGAAGAGAATTTAGTTTGGTCAAAATAGTTACTGATTCTGCTTCGGATTTACCAATTGAATTCCAAGAAAGGTATAACATAACAGTTGTGCCATCAAGAATTTGGTTTGGGTCTGAATCCTACCTTGATGGTGTTGATATCTCAACCTCTCAATTTTTGTCAATTCTCCAAAAGAATCCTCTAATTCCAAGGACCACTCATGCAAAACCAAGCATGTTTATGAAAGCATTTGAGTCAGATAATGAGCCTGTGTTAGCTATATTAACCTCAAGCAAATTATCCCCCTTTTACAGCTCAGCGGAATATGCAGTGTTTCAGGCGGGTTTAACTCATGTTACATTATTTGATTCCATGAATGTAAGTGCGGCACTTTCAACATTCGTAATTTTTGCTGCTGAAATGGTTCAGAAAGGATATTCTATAAGGGAGATCGTGAGGGTTTTAGATGATTTACGCAAAAGAACACGATCATTTATCATGTTTGATACATTAAAGTATGTTGTGAGAGGCGGAAGAACATCAAGTACTCAAGGGTTAATTGTGAGTGCGCTTAACCTAAAACCAATACTATCTATTGATGAGGGGTTATTGGAGTCACATACAGTCGCTTTTGGATATTCTAAAGGAATGGATAAACTAATTGATTTAACTAGAAATGAGTTTCATCCAAACGAACCACTTTATTGCAATGTAGTCTACGCTGGAAATCCCCTTGACGCTCAACAATTAACTTCCAAGGTAAAAGACCAGTTAAGGTGTAAAACATTAAGAACAAGCTCAATTGGTCCTAGTGTTGCCAGTAATACAGGCCCTGGTGCATTGGGAGTTATGACAGTGCCTTATCCAAATTTCTGAGGATAAGATCAGAAGTTCATGAAAGTCAAACAGAAAAATAAATCCAAAAACACCTTTATCATTACACCTGAGACTGAAGAAGACATATATCAATTGTTTTTAAAGATCAGGATTGGTGATCTGGTTGGAAGCCGTACAACAAGAAAAATTACCCTACAGCAAAACGAGGGAAAGTCTGCAAAGGTTACCAGAGAATTGGTTTTTTTGGTTGTAAGGTGTGAAAGGCTAGAATACAAGGGACTTGGTGACCATATTAAAGTCAGTGGACCTATAGTTGAGTCATCAGATGACAAAATCTCTCTACATTCACATCATAGCATCAGCATCGCTCCACTTCAAGACGTGGAATTAACTCGAGAAGTTTGGACTGATGGAGATATAGATGATCTTTATACTGAGAAAGATACAATTGGAAAAAGTGTGTTTATACTGGTGATTTCTGAGTCAGAGGCGATTTTTGCTAAATTTGGCAGAATTGCTATCAGAATACTGGCTCAGGTCACACCATCCATCCCCCGAAAATCATCATCCTCAACACAACATCAAGAGGCACTTGAAAGGTATTTTGATGAATTGGAAGAATTAGGGTTACGATATCTGGATGAAATGGAAAAACTGGTTTTATTGGGGACTGGGTTCACGAAAAACAATTTTAAAGATTACCTAGATTCAAAGCCTTCAAAGCTCGTGAGACTTTTGGAGGTTAAAGATACCCTTTCAGAGGGTAAAAACGCACTTACAGAGTATGTTAGGAGCATTACTGAAACTGATGACCCCAACTTCAAGAACGCTGTTGAACAAGTTAATTACACTGACAAGCTTTTAGAGGAGCTTGGTAGAGATTCAGGAAAGGTTGCCTATGGAGTGGATCATATTGAGAAGGTAATTGAGATGGGAGCAGTAGATGTCCTGATAATATTAGATGAATTAATCTATTCAGAACCACTTAATAGAGAACAGATGGAAAAGATAATCGATAAAACTAAGAAGTATGGTGGAACTGTATTTATAGCCAAGGCAAACCTCCCCAATAGTGAGGTAATAAAAGGATTAGGAGGGCTAGTAGGCTTGTTGAGGTTTCCTGTGGATTAATGTGCATGATAAAAAAGCTTGTCTGAATAATGTGTCCTTTCAACGAATGATTGAGAGACAAAATCTTCAAGTATATCTCGAACTTGTTTTTTGGTAAGCTGAGGTAAAGAATCCATAATATCTGCCTCAGAAACCATTGATCCATCAGTTCCTGCTTGCAATTTCAAGATACATAAAGCAACAGAAAGTTCATCCTCAGTTAAAGATTTTTTGACATTCCAGTCATCCAGAGATGGAAATGAAGACTGAATCTCTTGAATAAATACATCTAATGCTTTTCTGACAACATCCTGAACACTAAAAACCAAAAATTGTGTCCTCACAAATTTTTTTAAGAGAAGATTTTGAATATGTACAAAATATTCAGGGTCAATTTTAATTCCCTCATTTGAACTTGCAACAGATATACAATACCTGATGCATTCTGTGTTTGTCTTAAAGTTATGCTCCTTTTTTATCCTTTGAAACAGCTCGACCTGATCATCATCTAGCTCAATCCTCAGGCTTAAACTTTTATCCATAAAATTTTACCAGATTAATTCCCTAAAAATATAACAGGTACGGGTTGTATTTATGATTACGTTTTTGCCTTTTCTTCACTGTTCATGGCTTCTAAAATCATACCTGTCATTTCTGGTGAAAGTTCATTTGCTAACTGGGATAATTCATCCGCACTTGCGGCTCTATAAAACACAGACCGCATATCCAAGAGGTTGGGAACACGGAAAATAACATGATTTTCCAAAAGCCTTCGCAAAGCATACTTTACAGCCTTTGATTCCACATCATCTCCCAATCTTTCCTGTATCTCTTTAGCAGTTAAGTTCCCTGCTTTTGATAAAATCGAAACGATTTCCAATGCCGGATAAGGTAATGATTGAATTGACATTGATGGGTAATTAATCTAGGAACATACGATTTAATAATGTTAATGCTATGACTGAGAATCAACAAAAAAATCCAAAATAAGAAGTTTAACTGCATGTAGAGGTAAAGTAATAAAGAAAGAGGTTTTTATCCTACAGGAGGGTACTCAATTTTTCATTAGCAACCTTTTAAAAAGCATTATAATCCAAATTGACTAAAACTACTCATTCCAAATTAGTTTGAGTCCCATTGTTGAAAAATTCTACTAATTGTTGATCAACATCAGGGGGGATGTATGTGACTAACTGTCTTGCTGCATTGTATGCAAGCTCTTTGTCATAGTTTACCCTTACAAAAGTGATGGGGGAAGCGAGCGAATTTTGGTAAATGGTTTGCCATTCCTCAATCAAACTGTCCATCTCCTCTACATCTGGAACTTGATTAATAACAGCCAAAACTTTAGTTCCAATTTTAGGGACGACTCTTGAATAAAAATTTTTAACCAGTTTTTGAGTTCCAAAAAATGACTGATAGTCAGCCCGTAGAATTATCAGAAGATAATCTGATAGTGTCATCATACTTAAGGCAAACAATTGCAAGCCTGGGGTCATATCAAAGATTATGAGGTCATATCTGAGATTTGAGATATCAGAACGGAATCTATTCCTGATTTTTAAGAACCAGGATCTATCATATGAATGAATCCTGTCTGAGGGGTTAAAGGTATCAGATGCAAACAATATGTCAAGCTGAGGGGATTGGTTATAGATACAGTCTTTAAGTGGAGCAGCCCCATTTAGATAATCATTAAAATAAAGCTCTGGATTTACCTCATGGAATATATTTTTGAAGCTTGGCATTAGGAAATCAGCCTCTATAAGCAATACTTTTTGAGTTGTACTAAGTGTTTGAGATAAATGAATCGCAATCGAGGTTTTTCCACTGCCACCTTTGTACGAATGGACAAAAACCAACCTCACACATAGTTAAAATCAGTTTGAAATATAACTATTTTTTAAACTATTCAATTTCTCAACAAAATTCACTACTTTTTTTGAATGCTAAGTTGTCACTATCATTTTAAAGCTTTAACAGCCTGAGTGGCACCACAGGCCTCACATCTCATCATCATAATACGGTCATTTTGTTCAAGTCTGGTGTCAGGTTTGTTACAGGTTGCACAAAGAACATAAAGCTCAATATATCTCTCTAGTGCTTTTTGAATCTGGTTACGAGAGTGCTTACCCTGTAAGATCACCCTCTGGCCCTCAACATTTGCAGAGGTACCGAGTTCATTTGTCAGAAATTTTAGAAAGTGAGACTCTTTTCTATGCAAGGTGTTCATTAAAGCCTTCAACGAGTTAATGAAGGTACGGTTACCTTCCACCTCAGAGTCAATTTTCGGGATTTCAAATCTTGTATCATCGTCTGCAACAATCTGTGGTAGATTAGACCTGCCTCTTGAGAGAGCATCATCATAATCATATTTTTCCCAGTATTTACTCATAAAATAAATGTTGAGACAGAGAATAAATACTTTAGGTAAGAAACAAGAGATGCAAATCCGCTCAACTTTACGCCTTAGGAGTGATTTTAAATTTTGACGTTCCAGTTTAAATTCCTGAATTATGACACGTAAACAGTTTGTAAGTTAGTCATTTAAAACTTGAAGGGGTATTGTATAATTAGAAAAATGTCATCAAATCAAGGTGAAGCCCCAAAGGACGACCGCCCATTTATCGAATTGCGAGTTGCAGAAGCCAAGCAAAGAGATGTAATTAGAGGAAAGGTAAGATTAGATACTGATTCAATGAAAGCAATTGGTATTGCCACAGGTGATATTGTTGAAATTGAAGGTAAAAAAAGAGTGACGGCAGCGGTTGCCTGGCCAGCCTACACACAAGATGTGAAAAAGTCTATCATAAGAATGGATGGTGTGATCAGAAGAAACGCTGGTGTCTCTCTTAGTGACAAAGTGATTGTCAGAAGAGCAATTGTCTCTAAAGCAGAAAAAATTGTTTTTGCCCCAGCTACAATGAATGTAAATCTAGATATTGCATTTGAATCATTTGTAAAGAGAAAATTGGTAGGTTACCCCCTATCAGAAAAAGACACTGTTATGATTCCAGTTCTAGGAAAAGCTATTCCTTTTGTGATTAAATCAACAAACCCTGATGGGATCGTATTAATCACAAATGAAACTGTTTTAGAAGTCTCTGACAAACCAATTGATGATAAAGGTCTCGGTGGAAAGCCTAAGATTTCTTATGAGGACATTGGTGGTCTTGTAGACACAATCCAAAAAGTTAGAGAGATGGTTGAACTCCCGTTGAAACATCCAGAATTGTTTGAGAAGCTGGGAATAGATCCTCCAAAAGGTGTGCTCTTACATGGCCCTCCTGGGGTTGGTAAAACCCTGATTGCAAGAGCTGTTGCAAACGAGTCTCAGGCACATTTTATATCACTTAATGGCCCAGAAATTATGTCAAAATACTATGGTGAAAGTGAACAGAGATTACGAAGCATATTTAGAGAAGCACAGGAAAATGCACCAACAATCATCTTCATTGACGAGATTGATGCTATAGCTCCAAGAAGAGAGGATACCACAGGTGAAGTTGAAAGAAGAGTAGTCGCTCAAATGCTCTCATCAATGGATGGAATCACCAGCAGAGGACAGGTAATTGTAATTGCAGCGACTAACCGAGTAAACTCAATCGATCCTGCTTTACGAAGACCAGGTAGATTCGACAGGGAAATTGAGATAGGTGTCCCAACCTTTGACGGCAGATTTGAGATACTGCAGATTCACACCAGAGGGATGCCACTTGCTGACGATGTTGATCTAAGAGAAATCGCAGAAACAACTCACGGTATGGTAGGTGCAGACCTAATGGCTCTTGGCAGAGAGGCGGCAATGCAGACTCTCAGGAGATTTTTACCTGAGATTGATTTGGATGAGGAGACAATTCCATCTGAAATTCTTGATAGAATGGAGGTAACGCATGATGATTTCTTAAATGCACAAAAGGAGGTTCAACCTTCTGCATTAAGAGAGGTCTTCATCGAAGCTCCAGACGTAACCTTTGAGAATGTTGGTGGGTTGGACACTGTCATAGAAGAACTAAAAGAAACAGTGGAATGGCCAATCAAGCAACCAGAGGCATTCGAGAGGATTGGTATAACACCCCCCAGAGGAATATTACTATATGGTCCACCAGGTACTGGTAAAACCATGCTTGCCAAAGCTGTGGCAAATGAATCTGAGGCTAACTTTATCTCAATTAAGGGTCCAGAATTACTCAGTAAATGGGTTGGTGAATCAGAAAAAGCTATCAGAGAGATATTCAGGAAGGCTCGACAAGCTGCTCCAGCAATCATCTTCTTTGATGAAATTGACTCAATTGCCCCAAGAAGAGGGATGACCTCAGATTCGTCTGTAACTGAAAGAGTTATCTCACAATTCCTTACTGAAATTGATGGGTTGGAATCATTGACTGACGTTGTCATACTGGCAGGAACCAACAGACCAGATATCATTGATCCAGCTCTTTTAAGACCCGGAAGATTTGACAGAATCATACATGTTCCCGCCCCGCTTCTAGAGGGAAGAAAGGATATTCTTGATATTTACACACGAAAGATGCCCTTGGACCGTGATGTTGATCTTGAAGGTATAGCCTTACAGACTGATGGGTTTGTGGGATCAGATATTGAGGCACTATGTAGAGAGGCAGGAATATTAGCTTTAAGAGAAAACCTCTTCACAGAGACTGTGAAGCATATACATTTCGAAAAGGCACTCCAGAAGATCCACGCAACTATGACACCAGAGGCAATTGAATACTACAATAAGCTTGAGAAGAGCCTTAAGACCCAGCATGGACAAAAAGCTCTCCACATTGCTGACTTTGAATAATCAAATTAAGTAATACAAATTTAATTGTTTTGAGCGTGGGAAGGTAGACTTCCAAATTAATTTTAACAATTTTCTTAACTGGCAACAATTGTCTAGATTCGGAATATAAGTTATACACACCGGATGTTATTTCCATATTCTTTAATAAGTGAAAAAACCAAATAGGTATAAGAGAAGTTGAAACTATAATGGCGATGGAACAACCAAAAAAAGTTGGAAGAGATCGAAGTAAGAGACCAAGAGCTATGAAATGGGAGACAGAGTTGTTAGAGATCATTGAAGAGTCTCCAGACGTTAAAACATTCAGGTTCGAGAAACCTGAAGACTGGACATTTATCCCTGGTCAGTTTGTAATGGTCTTCTTTCCTGAGATATTTGGAAAGAAAAACCGAGCCTATTCCATTAGTTCATCCCCCAACTCTCCTTATCTTGATTTAACAATAAAGTTGTATGGTGTGTTTACACATTATATGTGGACATTAAAAGAAGGATCATCATGGACTCTAAGAGGTCCATATGGACATTTTATTATGGACATGGACCGTAACAATGACATCATACTTGTTGGTGCAGGTGTTGGAATAACTCCTCTGATGTCAATGTTAAGGTGGTCAACCGAGGAAAAAATTGACAGAAGATTTCTCCTTCTTTACTCAAATAAGACACCAAAAGACATTGTGTTTAACGAAGAAATTCAAGTGATACAGAGCATGAATCCAAATGTCAAGGTCGTTCACACATTAACAAGACTACAAGATAAACTGAAATCCAATTGGCCAGGTCTTACAGGTAGAATCTCGGCAGATATGATCCGTGATCAGGTAAAACACTGGCAAGAACCAGGAGCAGAAATTGCCACAGTTTTCGGGTGTGGGCCTGCTGCAATGCTAACAACAATGGAAGAAGTCATGATTTCACTTGGCTGGCCAAAAGAAGAGATTCATTACGAAAAATTCTGGTAAAATTAAATCACAAAAATTCGTCAAAAAACCTTATTAAAATTTTTGAGCCTTTGTTAATACATTATCTAATCATTATCAAATAATTTCATGTTATCTTCAAGAAACAGTTCCCCGGTCTCTCCTGACCAGAATGATTTTCCTTTCCCTTTGAAATTAAATGAGATGTCTACATCTTGATCTCCCCCAAATAATGCCACAGAGATGATACTTTCTCTGTCAAGTGCCTTCAGACTCTTAGCTAGTATGAAAAAAGTACGAGCATAGATTCCTCGCTTTGCGGCAACCTCCTGAGCATGACGTAGATACGATTCATCAGGGTGGACAACAACAATATCAAAATTTAAAGTCTCAAGTGAATCCAATAGTGGCAAAGATTCACCTGTCAACATCACAACTTTGTTCTTCATTTCGAGCTTCAGAGTTAAATCATTAAAAATTTCACGTAAACTCCTGTAATCAGCCCTTGCCACTTCAGAGGGGAATATTTGCTTTGAATCATAATCAGCGTTAATGGTATCATACAACATTAGCTCTTCATGCACCTGATCAAATCTCAAAAGCTCATCTCTAATCTGCCATTTGTGTTTGTTATTACATTCTATGAATCCATCAAAAATTTTGGATTCATCAAAATCCCCAGAGACCTTATACTTCCTGTTAAATTCCATGCCTGAACTGAGACATTCTGGACACCAGAAGAGGTCAATAATCTTTAATTTCATAAGACCAAATTCGATGTGAGAATTAAAAAGAAATGATTGTTATTCAATTTTTTGTGTAATGTTAAATCCAATGTATCATAATTTAGATAAGCAAGGGATGAAATTCAAGGTACCCAGCCATCTCCCAAAATATGACTTTATTAACCCAAAATTTCAGTGATGTTTTGAGATGTATTGTCTTAAAGTTCACCAGGTGGATGGTCATAGAATGATTGCTATCTGTGATGAAGAGATCCTCGGAAAGTCCCTCAAACACAATGGAGCAACTATAGTAGTTCAGGAGAGGTTTTATGGAAAGGATACTTATGAGGAAGATGAAGTCCTGATGGAACTGAAAGCCTTCACACAGCTTAATGTGATTGGTGAAAAAATCACCAACCTCCTAATTAAAAACAGAATAGTCCATCCAGCCAGCGTCTTGTGGATTGAACACGATGGTATAAAAATTGGGCATGTTATGGTGTTTTAATGAGAGAGCTATTTTGTGTAAAATGTGGGAAAACTCAGGTGCCTTTGCAGGAATCACTTTGCGAAACTTGCTATTGGCAAAGCCACACGAGCTTTACTTTTAAATCTCGAGCAATAGAAATTAACACATGTCTTGAGTGCGGTGCAATCATGTTGCCGAGTGGTTGGACTGGCTCAAACACTGGAGAAAAAGCAATTTTCCTGATTTTACAAAACGTCCATTATTGGGTTAAAGCACCTTTTGAGGTAGATTTTGAAGCAAGACAACTAACTGAACCACTTTGGGAAGATGGGAAACCCAGCTTTAGAATAGAGGTCACTGCAACTGATGATCTAATCGAACAATTTGAGCCACACGTAGAGACAAAAGAGATCGATGTTATAATCTTGTGGGGAACATGCAAGGCGTGTGTTGCAAAAAGAACAGGGAGCAAAGTTACCTTTCAGATTCGAGCAGATGGTAGAGAACTTACAAAGACTGAAGAGAAAGAGGTAGAACAAATTGTCACAAAGATTGTAAAGCAACTTCAACCAGAAAATCCAATGGCATTTGTTTCTGATGTCATCTATCAGACCTATGGATTTGACCTAAAGCTTGCAACACAGAGGTTGGGTGACATCATCATGGAACAACTTGTTAAACGCTGGGTGGGTGTCAAGGATAAGAATTATAAGCTCGTAGGGGAGGAAAGGGATGGAACCAGAAAATATGCACTTACTTTTCTTTTCAAACTCCCTCATGTAACAAATGATGAAATTGTTAGATATAACAACAGATATTTTTGGGTAGCTGGAATTAGCAAGGCAGGAGTAGAGCTTGTTGACCTTAAGAGCGATGAAAATATTTCAGTCTTAAAATACAAAGACATTCAAAAGCTGGATCCGCCACCATTTCATAAAAATTACCTAGTCATTTCACAGGATCATGAGACAAAAGATTATCAACTTATGGATCTCCAAGATTTTCACACATTTGAAGTGTCAGGATTTGACTTTCCAAGGTTGTTGCACGTGGGAGAGGAAGAGGAATTCTTAATTATTGACGAGAATTTATTTATAGATAAGAGAAGTTAACCTGTTACACTTTATCTTGAAAAGTAGTCTTACTTGGTTGTATCCTTACAAAGGATTAGTCTTACAAGGTATTTTTTAATCGACTTACGATCCTTGGAGGAATATAATGCAATTAATATAGAATTCCATGTCACTTTTTTTGAAGCAGAAAGGATTTATACCTTTAACCTGCATCAAATTATGATGGCAGAAGAAATTCCAGATTCTGAAATTGATGAGCTAGAAAGAAAGAGCAACAAAAGGAGAATTCTGGAAAAGGATAAGAGTCAATTATCAACCGTGGAAACAGTGTTTGATGATAAAACACGATTGATCCTTTTTGGGCTGATTAACAAAGGAGTAATCGACTCTGTGGAAGGGGCCATTTCAACTGGAAAGGAGGCAAATGTATATTTTTGTAAAGGGAAAAGACCAACAGTCTGTAAGATTTACAGGGTTGATTCACCAGCATTCAAAAAGATGAAGATTTATGTTGAGGGTGACCACAGATTCAAAAAGTTCAGACAGTCAAGACATGGATTCATCAAGGAATGGGCAAAAAAGGAATTCAAAAATCTCAAAAAGCTACGCAAAGTTGGTGTGCCTGTACCTGAACCGTATGATTTGGAAAGAAATGTCTTACTTATGGAATTTTTGAACAGAGATGACACACCACTTCCAAAATTGAAGGATGCAGAGGTTGTAAATCCAGCAAAGCTGTACAAGGAGATCATGGACTCTGTGAAGAAAATGGTCAGAGAGGCAAAACTGATACATGGTGACTTGAGTCCTTTTAACATCCTCTTTGACGAGGTTGAACAGAGGTATTACATTATTGATGTTTCTCAATCAGTATTAGATTCTCACCCTCAGGCAGAATTATTTCTAATTCGAGATTTAATGAACCTAAATGATTTTTTTGCTGGGTTTGGTTTAGAGATTATAGAAATTAAAGACCTATATAGATGGATCACGGGAATGCCAGGTGATGAGGGAAAAATACTCTTAGCCAAAAACTACAAGATTGAATAATTTTGTAAGAAACCTATCCTAAGAGTCGAAAATTACCTATGTACCTCAAATCTGAGTTTCAATTGTAATTATCACAAAGTCAAGACAATAAACCATACCTTAAATGCTTTTTAGGAAAACAAAAACTATGGCAGACGGAAAAAAAGTTGTTCTTGTCAATGGGACAGGGACAATAGGTGAACCATTAATTTCGCTTCTTTTGGGAATAAAGGATAAAGTTGGAATTGATGAAGTTCTTTTCTATAAGCATTCTCCAAGATTAACTGACAGACCAATGTTAAATGACCTTATTCGTCGTGGTGCAAAGATGGTCACTGAAGAATCAAAAAAGAGTGAGTTTGAACAACTTGGATTAAAGCCAGCTTACACCCTTGAAGAAGCATTGAACATTGCAGATGTTGTTGCTGACGCAACAAAAGAAGGCATTGGAGAAAAAAATAAAGAGCTCTTTTACTCCAAACATGAAAATCACATCAAAGGGTTCCTGGCTCAAGGTTCTGAATCTAATTTTGGCATAATCTATGCAAACGGGATCAACGATGAGATTTTTACCTCAGGACCATTGCCAAAATATGTGCAAATTGCCTCATGTAACACTCATGCCGCTGCTGCTTTGGTTAAACACCTTGGATATGCAAAAGAAGATAATTTTGAACATGCTGACCTAACGTTCATAAGAAGAGCTAGTGATGTATCACAGGATAAGAGTGTACCTGCCCCCACAATTTCTGCATTTGATGATGAGGTATTTGGCACACACCACGCACAAGATGTTCATCGAATATTCAAAACCCTAGGGAAGAATATTGACATCTTTAGCAGTGCAATTAAGGTAAACTCTCAATATATGCATAGCTTGTCTGCACACCTAAAATTTAAGGAACCACTAAGTAGGGATGAAATCATCAGTATCGTCAATGGGACACCTCAACTGGCCCTTACGAACAAGACCAGTGTCAATAAGGTTTTCTCCTTTGGTAGGGATCACGGATACTATGGGCGAATCCTTAATCAATCGGTCATAGTCGAACCTTCTGTCAAAGTAAATGGAGATCACCTATATCTCTGGTCAATGACACCCCAAGATGGGAACTCTATTCTAAGTTCAATCAAAGCTATTCTTTATTACCTCTATGAAGAAAATTCGAAAGTTGAAGAATTAATGAAGGTAGCAAACCCCTGGTTGTTTAATGAGGTTTAAAGTCACATCAAGAGCTAGACTGAAAAGTATCGAAAATCTTAGTATAACTTAGTCAATAATTCTTATCAATTAGACAACATTTATTATCGCCCATTCTCTAGGTTAATTATGAATCAGTTGCCAACCATCGAAAAAATTTCTGTTGAAAAGCTAGATGGTGAGAAGAATGTCCTTGCTCCAAAGGGAGACAGAATAGACCTCGTTCTACAACAGGTGAACGCTCTTACCCAAAAGGTTGCAGACATTCAAAAAACTATTGACAAGGATCTTAGATTAACCTATGTTAATTCACTCAGCAAATTTTTGAGAAATGAGGCTGAGGATATGGTGGAGCGACTGTCTTGTGGATACCACGCAAAAACCGAGTTACATTGCAAGAACTGGATATCTAAAAATATAAGAGGCTATCTTCAAAACCTTGAAAATGGAAATTTAATAGATGCAAAAATATTCCTAGAATCTTTCCTTCTGGAAGTCAAGGGAAACATAAATGACATCGACAAGAATATGCATTGCAGAGAGGATTGGCAGACGATCTATGAGATCCTAACCAGGCAACTTGACCTAATAAAAGATGTGGCAATCTTATTTACCCCAGCAGAAGAACAGCTAGCAACTCGCAAATATGATTTTGAACCTAGCTTTATCAATGAAAAATTCATCAGTCCCTTATCTCACCCCATTAGAGTGAAAATTATCTACACATTAAAGGAAGCACCCAGAAGATTTACCGTGCTGAAAGATGAGTTAGAGATCAAGAACACCGGTCTCTTGGTTCATCACCTCAAACCACTACAGGATGCAGGCTTTGTTGTCCAAAATTACAAGAAAGAATATCTGCTTACTGAGGATGGAATTCTGGTCAGCAAATTTCTAGCCCAGATAGACTCACAGCTCAGACCAACAGAGCCTATCAGAGTGAACATTGAACCAGTGAAAATAAAGAAATTAAAAGTATTAAACAAATAAAACAAATCAAATTAGATTATCTTATAACTCCTACTTCTAAAGACAGAGTATGAAACCCACGTCTCGAATTGAAGGCTTTCACAAGTTGAGTCAAAACGAAAAAATTGACAAAATTAAACAAATGGCAGGGCTAACAGACGACGAAGTAAAGATCTTGACCGCACAAAACGTCCCAATGGATCTCTTCGACAGAATGATCGAAAACAACATTGGGGTGATGACTGTACCTATTGGTGTTGCAACCAATTTTATCATAGATGACACATCCAGATTGGTACCTATGGCAGTCGAGGAATCTAGTGTGGTGGCAGCTGCATCAAACGCTGCTAAGATGACCAGAAATCACGGGGGATTCCACACCTCAAGCACAGGGTCTTATATGATTGGACAAATACAGGTACTTGATTTGCAGACTCCTGAATTTGCATCTCACATAATTTTGAGTAACAAAGAACAGCTTTTGAAGCTAGCCAATGAACAAGACCCAGTTCTTGTTAAGTTCGGCGGGGGTGCAACAGATTTAGAAACAAGAATCATCGGTACCAGTGTTGGGGATATGTTGATTGTCCATCTCATAGTTAATGCTCTCGATGCAATGGGAGCAAACGCAGTAAACACCATGGCTGAGGCAATCGCCCCAGAAATTGAAAAGCTGACTGGTGGGGTTGTACGTCTACGAATCCTCAGCAACCTTGCTGACAGGAGAGTGATCAGGGCACGTGCAGTGTTTGATGCTGAAATGCTGGGCGGGGAAGAGGTAGTTGAGGGAATAATTGATGCATGGGCATTTGCTGATGCAGACCCATACCGAGCAGCAACCCACAACAAGGGGATCATGAATGCTATTTCTGCGATTGCGCTTGCCACTGCAAATGACTGGAGAGCGATTGAGGCAGGTGCACACAGCTATGCAGCCAGAAATGGATTCTATACCTCACTAACAACTTACGAGATAAATGAAGATGGAAATCTTGTTGGAACAATTGAGATACCGTTAGCACTGGGAACAATCGGGGGGGCATCAAGAATACACCCAACTGCACAGATCAATCTTAAGATCATGGGAGTGAAAGGGGCTCAAGAGTTAGCAAGTATCGTAGCATCTGTCGGACTGGCTCAAAACCTCGCAGCACTAAGAGCACTTGCAACAGAAGGTATTCAAAAAGGTCACATGAAACTTCATGCCAGAAACATGGCAACTCAGGTAGGTGCTGTTGGTGAGGAGATTGACAAAGTGGCAGCAAAGATGATAAAACTTGGTAAGGTTCGTGCTGATGTCGCTGAAGAGGCCCTAAAAGAAATCAGAAAAAAATAAAAACCGCTTGAAAGTATATTTTGAAAGTATAGAAAGCATATATTTGGAATTTATTGGGAATTTTAAGTAATTTAATTTTATTCCATGAAAAGAAATTAGTTTTCACTCTCAATAAACAGTCCTAAATAGAAGATTTATCAAGTAAAACCTGATAATATTATTTAATGACATTAAAGGTTCATGCCCCTTTCAAACCAATGGGAGATCAAGTTAACGCGATAAAAAAGTTATCAGAGGGATTCCAAAATGGTGAAAAGTTTCAGACACTTTTGGGGGTTACTGGAAGTGGAAAAACCTTCACCTCCTCTCACGTGATTGAAAAAATGAACCTCCCCACTCTGGTCATCGCCCATAACAAGACTCTTGCAGCTCAGCTTTATGCAGAATACAGAGAGTTTTTTCCAGATGCTGCTGTGGAATACTTTGTCAGCTTTTATGATTACTACCAACCAGAGGCATATCTCCCAACCAAAGACCTATACATTAGCAAGGACTTCAGTATCAACGAGCAGATCGAAAAGCTGAGAAACTCAACCACCAAATCACTGGCTGAGAGGGATGATGTAATTGTGGTGGCTTCTGTGTCTTGTATCTATAATGTTGGTCTACCTCAGATCTATCGAGCCATGAGATTCCCAATCCATGTTGGAATGAACATCGAAAGAGATGACCTCCTTAGACGCCTAATCAAGCTTCAATACAACAGGAATGAATATGAACTGAAACCAAAAACCTTTCGCGCAAAGGGAGACATAGTAGAAATATATCCCATCTATCAAGATACCAGCATTCAGATAGAGTTTTTTGGTGATGAAATTGAAAGGATCAACGAAAAGGATCCAAAATCAGGAAAGAAAATCAGAAGTTATGATGACATCACAATCTATCCTGGGACTCAGTATCTGACACAGGAAAAGGCTCTGGAAAATGGAATCCGGACAATAAAGGAAGAACTCGAAATACGACACAATGAATTTCTAAATGTTGGAAAATACGCAGAGGCGGAACGAATCTTACAAAGAACGAATTACGATCTTGAACAACTGCAGCAGTATGGACACTGCGCAGGAATTGAGAATTACTCTCTCCACTTTGATGGCAGAAATCCAGGTGACCCTCCATACACTCTGTTAACTCACTTTCCAGAGGATTTTCTAATGATTGTGGATGAATCGCATGTCACCTTACCTCAGGTCAGAGGGATGTATGGAGGAGATTTCAGTAGAAAAAAGAATCTTGTGACATATGGGTTCAGACTTCCCTCTGCCTACGACAACAGACCCCTCAGATTTGAAGAGTTCGAAAACAGAATGCCATACACATTGTTTATGAGTGCAACCCCAGGTGATTATGAGCTGAAAAAGTCACAATTCATTGTTGAACAGCTAATTAGACCAACAGGGCTAACAGAGCCAGATATTGATGTCAGAAGAACAGAAAATCAGATAGATGATGTAATCGTAGAAATTCAAAAACGAATCAAGGTGGGTCAGAGAGCGTTAATTACCACACTCACCAAAAGAATGGCAGAGACGCTCTCAGAGTACCTACTTGAAATGGGAATCAAAGCCACATACATGCACAGTGATATTGATGCTCTAAACAGAGTGAAAATACTGAATGAGCTTAGGACTGGAGAGGTAGACGTGATAGTAGGAATCAACCTACTCAGAGAAGGATTAGACCTTCCAGAAGTGACTCTTGTTGCAATTTTAGACGCAGACAAAGAGGGATTCCTCAGGTCACGAAGAAGTCTTATTCAGACGATGGGAAGAGCCGCAAGAAATGTGGAAGGTATGGTAATTCTCTACGCAGACAAAATAACAATGAATATGAAAGAAGCGATTGAAGAGGTCACCAGAAGAAGAAAAATCCAACAGGAATACAACAAGAAACACAACATCCAGCCAAAAACAGTTGTCAGAGGAATCAAATCAGTCTTAGATGACTTACAAGACATGAAACAGAAAGAATTCGACATCAAATATCAAGATGTCATGAAAACTGAGGATGTAAACGTCCTTATAGATGAGTTTACAGAGCTAATGAACGCTGCAGCTGAAAAGCTAGACTTTGAGGTGGCTGCCCAGCTAAGAGACAAGATAAGAGATCTAAAGAGACTTCAGGCTGTTGAATTATGATCCACAACTTTGACTAAAAGTCCTTTGTTCAATGACCAGTGAGGTAAGAGGTTTACATCCATGAACTCAGTCACAAAAGCATATCATCAAATAACCATAAAAATTTGAATAGATTACGACTACCCACATTCTATACCACACCAAAATTGTCATCACAGGGTGAATAGTTGAATAGTAGACAGGTGGCCATTTTCCTTGCTTGAAAGCTTAAAAACACTATAAAATTCATCATTTGTTTCCAAATTTGAACAGAGGTATCACTAAATTTCAAAGCTTTTTTCTATATTTTTACAACTAAAGTCTGGGGAGCTAACTAATTACACCCTGTGAAGAGGGGGTTTCATTTTCTAAATTTCTTAAAATAAACCAAGATCCCAGCAGTAAGAACCACAATTATACCAGAAAGAATAAACCCTAAAAGATTGCTTGAGGTGTCTCGAAAGGAACCAACAGTAAAGGTGAGAAAATAATCACCACCTATTGGTTTGTTTAACACAACATTCGGTGAATGTGTGGGTTGATCATCCCAAAATCCAAACATAACAGCATAACTATCTCCAGAATGAAGAGCGATATCATACCCCTTTGTGTCACCAGAGTTCATCTGCTTCGCAAATTCAAACACCAAGGTTCCATTTAGCACACCAACAGTCCCCATTGTATTCTCAATGCCTCCGTTAGCCGTGTCATTAAAAACCTTGAAAGAATGAGTGTAGAAATCTTGAGACTCAGTGCGAAAGTAATTCACCAAAACCATATCGTCTGGAGACTGTTTTGTCCCATGAATCTTATGATCACCATTTCTGTCAAACTCGATGCCAAAATAATCATGTAAACCTGAAGGATCCAATCTGATTACATCCCCTGGCTTGTTATGGGGGATCAATGCCAAGAAATAGATCCATTTGCTTGTATAAATAATTGACAGATTTAAGTTTTCACTATTCGTCAAGGGGATTGTATACTGGTAGGCACCTGACCATTCCCCCTTCTTTACAACCCCATCAAGAGTTGGAAGGGACGTCTGAGCATGAACGAAAAAAATAGGGAAGGGGAGCAGAAGAACCAACAAAAACAGCAGATCAAATGTTTTCCTCATCTAGCTTTTGTTCTGAAAATAGATATAAATCATTAGAGATAAGTTCTCAGGAAAATATATAAAATATCATCAGCAGTTACTAGATCCGAACAAATAGATGGGACATGAAAAAAAAATTAATTTATTAAGTGAAGAGTTGAGTGATTAAGATATAATTTTACTATGGATAAATTTTGATTAAACGTCAGTTTGAATCATAAACTATTTATTTTGTGAAATGTCTGAACTCAACACCCATAATACTTATTTAAAATTAGCGGGATTCATTATAGGGAGAACTATGGATTATCAAAGCTTCCGGGAATTCCTCGACCAAAAACCTGCACTTTCTGAGCTAATTAAAGCCTTTTTTGGCTTAAACTACGTAGAATATGAAACCTTTGAGATCCTTATTAAACATGATGAGCTGAATGTGAGTCAGATAATGACACTCCTTGGAAGGGATGACAGAGTCCTAGTAAACCGATGCCTCAAGAAACTAAGGGAGAGTGACCTTGTGATAAGAGCAAAGGAGAGCAGGACAGGAAGACGGGGCTACTGGTACGTATACAGTCTCATCTCACTTGAAGAGCTACAAAACAAGATGACAGACCTGATTGACCTATGGTGCAAACATGCACGTATCGTTATTGAACGAATGAACAGCTAGAATTCAACGTAAACAGATGATAGTAGATTAAACCCCAATGTGAGTAAACCCATCCCCGGTTGTAACATTGTGTAGACCCACCATAAGTGAATCTATGCTCTTGGATTGAGAGGAACTAAAATGAATAGAAAAATATTATAATTGTACTCATATTGATTTGTAAACTTGAAGGAACAACCTTATGTTTTTATCCACAAATGTGCGTACAATGGTCACCAAAAATCCTTATAAAGTGTAACCATTACGAGTTTTATGAATAATGCCAGGTTTCTGATAGTTTTTCTGGTGGTGATAAGTTCTGCTTGTGTTATAACACCTCAAATAACCACAGCAGACATCTTTAAAACAACAATGGATTTTGAGAGCACTTGGATTCCACTGCAGATCACATCACAAAATGAGGATTATTCCGAACTAAACAAAGTTCAGAGGTTCTCTAATGACAAATTTTCTCAAAAGAATATTAATCATTTGAATGAATTTATTCCACAATACATTGGGGCGAATGTACTAGAGTTTTCAACATTTATAGGAGGTACATCAGAAAGCAGTTTTTTTAATGCCGCTACAGATAGTAATGGAAACGTCTATATCATTGGAGAAACCTTTGCAACGGATTTCCCCGTATTAAATGCTTTTCAAAACACAAGTAAAGGTGGGTATGATTCAGTCATTATGAAATTCAACTCAACTGGTTCACTCCTCTTCTCGACCTATTTTGGTGGCTTGGGAACTGACTGGGGAAGAGATGTAACTGTTGACAGCAAGGACAACGTCTATATCACAGGGCTCACTTCTTCAACAGACTTTCCAACCACCTCTGGAGCAATTCAAAAAACATATGGTGGTGGTGCATATGATGCATTTCTTAGTAAATTTAACTCAACAGGCAATCTCCTTTATTCAACCTATCTGGGAGGGAATAAAGATGAGGAAAGTTATAAAATTGTCACAGACAGCCAGGACAACCTTTATTTCTCTGGTACAACCTCTTCTCTAGATTTTCCAACTCTTCACGCTTTACAATCAAGCTATAATGGAGGCCCCATAGATAACGTTCTTACTAAGTTTAACTCATCAGGTTCACTCATCTTTTCAACTTATCTGGGAGGCGATGGAAGGGATACGTCAGGAGGGTTAGCTATAGATCAGAATGATAATATCGTACTCGGAGGAAGCACAGACTCAACAAATTATCCTATTCTTAAGGCGTATCAAAAGTCAAAAAATGGACAAACGGATGTAGTACTCACCAAATTCAACTCAACTGGGTCACTCCTCTTCTCAACTTATTTTGGGGCATCAACCTTTGATAATGGCAATGATGTCGCTGTAGATAGCAAAAACAATATCTATGTAACAGGATCAACAGATTCCTTGAGTTTTCCAACAATAAATGCATATCAAACCTCCTATGGTGGGGGAGTATTTGATGCATTTCTAAGCAAATTTAACTCGAGTGGTTCACCCCTCTTCTCCACTTTTCTTGGTGGAATAAACCAAGATGTTACAACTGGAGTGGCTGTCGATAGTAGAGACAATGCTTACATTATAGGAGGAACATACTCCTCAAACTTTCCAACCTTGAATGCCTATAACAGAACATATGGCGGGACAGGCGATGTTTTTTTAAGTAAATTTAACTCAACGGGTTCTTTCCTATTTTCTAGCTATTTCGGAGGAACTTCAGAAGACTTACCAGGAGGTGTAACTGTATCCAGAAAAGACAATATATACATAGCGGGTGCAACCTATTCTCCAAATTTTCCAATACAAAAGGCCTATCAAGCAACAAAACCAAGTTCAAACACGGTTAGAACTTCATTTTTTGCACAGCTAGACCTTACAGCACCTACCAAAATCAAAACATTAAATGCCACTGCAGTATCTGGATCACAAATCAACCTTCACTGGTCTCCAGCGACTGACGATCAAGGAGTTAAAGGTTACAATATCTTTAGAGATGGGGCTTACATTGGATCTATCCCAAGCACTTCTTTTGCAGATATTGAATTAAAAGAATTAAGTAGCCATAGTTACACTGTCTCTGCATTTGATAAAATTGGGCATATAGGAAAACAATCCGCTACTGTGACGGTGAGCACACTTGATGTAACTGCCCCTACAAGGGTCAACGCACTCAATATACTGTTTGTAAGTGATACACAACGTGAACTGAATTGGAACCCAGCAACTGACAATATGGCAGTCACTACCTATAACATCTACAGAGATGGAATTCTCCTCAATACAACCGTAAAAACTAGCTACTTGGACTCTGGTCTTAAAGGGGGTACAACTTACACCTACACTGTGGCTGCTGTTGATGCAGCAGGAAATATAGGTGTACAGTCGAAACCTGTGACTATTACTACACAAACTCCTGTCCCGACCCAAACTCCTCAACCGTCTACATCCAAAACTCAGACCCCTACAAGCACCATCAAAGGAGGCACACCCTTCCCATTCCTCCCACTCCTTTTCGGGTTGATGCTGATCGTAGTTTGGAGACGCAAGAACATTAAAGTTATCAAATTTAAATAAATATCTATCTGACCTATTCAAAGAATTTAGGTGATATATTCAATCGGATATAGATTAAGGAAAGAGTTTCTATTCCCTCAAACAAATTGAACGGTGTTAAATATATATCTGCATCATGAGCCATTTTAATTGCATTTTTACATACATCGCTTTGCCAAATTCACTCGATATCCCTAAGATTTAATTAATATAACTTTGAAAGAACACTCATGAAATACTCTGTATTTTTTCTAACGGTTTTGTTAGTCTTAAGCTCTGGGGTGGGCTTGAATCATCAACCCATCATGAAGAACACCCCAGCATTAAGGACTACCAGAAGGAACCGCCCTCTGCAGCTGATCCCTAAAATCCAACTAAAAGGAGACGTTGCACAGGCCAGGAAACTTATGCAAAGAACAAAATTCAAGGGCTTTCTGATAAACAGGGGACAGAACCCTGACAGGTCTGTAAAGTACTACATGGCATCTCCAAGCTCTGCCATCGGCTTCTCAACATCGATGATACACTTGAGAAAGAAAATGAATGGGACAAATATCTACTTCTCCCTCACCTTCCCCGGCTCAAACAAAGTGGAACCACAGGGAATTAAGCCAATATTAACCTCCACCAATTATTATCTTGGAATGGTGAGGATTGGGGGTGTTGCTACTTACTCTGAGGTCTGGTATTATAATCTTTACAAGGGGATAGACCTGAGATACTACCTGAACAGCAAGGGCTTAAAGTACGAGTTTGTTGTTCGTCCGGGGGCAGATGCACAGCAAATCAACATTCGGGCCAGTGACAACATGAGGGTCTCCCTTTTGAGTGGTACACAGCTGGGATTACTCTCTGGAGGTACCACTCTGCTGAGTGACAGTGCACTTCAAGTGTACCAGCAGGGCAAAATAATTCCTGCTGGGTTTGCATTGCATTCAATTAATAGCTACAGCTTTCACATCAGTAGCTATGACAAGGCAGCGATATTGACTATTGATCCATTGCTACTGGGATTCTCAACATACCTGGGAGGTTCAGACGGTGATTATGCAAATGGTGTCGCCACTGACAGCTCAGGAAATATCTATGTGACGGGATACACCCTCTCCAGCAACTTTCCAACCTTGAATGCTTATCAGAAAACATCTGGTGGGAGTTATGACGGATTTCTTTCAAAATTCAGTCCAACTGGGTCACTCCTCTTCTCAACATACCTAGGAGGGAGTGGTGGTGATTTTGCAAACGGTGTCGCCACTGACAGCACGGGAAATGCCTTTATCATTGGAGGGACCTACTCCACCAACTTCCCAACCCTGAATGCCTACCACACAACAAATACTGGTGGTTCCGATGCATTTCTCAGTAAGTTCAGCCCAAGTGGTGCCCTCCTCTTCTCAACATACCTCGGGGGAAGTGGGGATGATTATGGATATGCAGCGGCAACAGACAGCAGCGGGAATGTCTATGTCACGGGAGAAACCTCCTCCAGGATCTTTCCACTCCTGAATGCCTACCAAGCATATTATGGTGGTTCCGGGGATGCATTTCTCAGTAAGTTCAGCTCAACTGGGTCACTCCTCTTCTCAACCTACCTAGGAGGGAGTGGGATTGATTATGCAAATGGGGTGGCAACAGACAGCAGCGGGAATGTCTACCTCACTGGGTCTACCTCCTCCACTAACTTCCCAACCACCCTCGGTGCTTATCAGAAAACATCTGGCGGGAGTGATGACGCATTCCTCACCAAAATGGATCTCACCCCACCAAGTCAGGTGACTGGAATTTCGGCCACACCTATTTCAAGGTCACAGATTAATCTAAAGTGGAAGGCAGCAACAGATAATACAGCGGTAAAGGCATACAAGGTGTATAGAAATGGAGTATTCATCAAAACTGTCTCTGGTAACTTCACTGATGTGGGGCTGCATGAAGCGACAAGGTATAACTACACTGTTGCAGCAGTAGATACGGCAGGCAACATGGGACAAATGTCACTCCAAGTAAGCACTGTAACCCTCGACCTCACTGCACCTTCATTGGTCACGGGGCTCAGGACAACTGCGATATCAGGAACACAGATTAACCTGAGATGGAATGCTTCCACAGATAACGTAGGAGTCACGGGCTATAAAGTCTACAGAGATGGGGTGTTTATCACCACAGTGACAACAACAAACTTCACAGACTCTGGGCTTAGTGAGGCAACCACCTACAGCTACACGGTAGAGGCTGGTGATGCTGCTGGGAATCTGGGGCAGCTTTCCCAAGTCTCCTCTGCAACAACATTTGATACCATGCCACCAGGGCAGGTTAATGGGGTAACAGCCATCGCAGTATCAAACTCATCTGTTCTGCTCAGATGGAACGCAACATCAGACAATATCGCTGTCACGGGGTATAAGATCTACAGGGATGGGGTGCTGGTAGGAACAGCAAAAGGTGAACTATATCTGGACACTGGCTTGACACCAGGAGGAAAATACAGCTACACGGTGGCTGCTGTTGACGCGGCTGGAAACACCGGACTGAAATCAACCGCTATAAGTGTACAAACCCCTGTCCCAACTCGGACTCCCACACAAACGCCAACTCCGGATCAACCTTTTACAACACCTCAGCCGTCCACTACCACAAATCAGAGCCCCACAAGCACCACCAAAGGAGGTACCCCCTTCCCATTCCTCCCACTGTTACTTGGAATGATGCTGATCGTAGTGTGGAGAAGAAAAATCAAAAGGGTTTTTAGGTTTAAATAATTCAAAATAAATTCAGAATTTAATCACTTAATTTACAGTCTCTGTTATAGTAATATACATATTCTATTGAACTCAAGCTTGAATTAAACGGATTAAATACGACTACAGTGAATAAGAAATTTATTTACAACTCACGGAAGATAATGGAGATAATATTCAAAGTTTTGACCCTGATATCATTTTCCAATTATTAAGATTGAAATCAAATATTCGGGTCTTCCTAATGATGTGACAGTATAACTAACAGACCGAAATCTCCGAAATTTCGAATAGATTTAGCGTTAATCTTAACGTCCAGATTAAAGCACCTCTAAGTAATCCTTTGTGAAATTATGGGTTCCGTGATAATGTTCCTTAGAACCTGAATATTATTGGAAATTGCTTACAATGTAGAAGCCATTTGTTACATCATAATTGGAAAGTATGGACATTAGCACCAAATTTGATAGAATTATGAGGTAGATTGGCAATTCATGTTATTGTGCAAAATTAAGAGCCCTGTTCATAAACAGCTCTGTTTAAATAGGGGGCAATGGCCATTAAAAGACTAAAATCAAATGCCTCCTTTCTCGTGAGTGCTGAACCTGTGAGATACCCGACTGCACCCTCAGACTGTTTCGTGTTGTGTTGATGCAAAACCCTGTCCAAGACATCACCAAGCTCACCCTCACCATCGATCACTGGCTTCCAGAGCTGATAGGGTAACTTTACAAGAACCTCCCCACCAAATGAGTGAGTCACACCATCAGTTACACAGGTTGTGGCAAACAAATAATAGTCGGAATCAACCTGACAGAGTCCACCTTCCAAACCCACACCTAGATCTGCCTCGGCCTGTCTCAATGATGCATCAGCTCGGTTCCATGCACCTCTCCGCGTCTCATCCTTAGTCATTGGCATTGCACTCACCCCGGATGATACATCAACTGCTATGAAAGATGCTGTGATTTTATAACGTTTCAAACAGTATTCCACAGATTCAATCTTCCTGGGATTCTTCGATCCGATGGAGATTTTCATACTGTTAGTTCCCCACAGACTTTATCAGCATTGCGTTTTTTCTAAATAGGTAAATCTCATGTACAGCAACGTATAGTAAATTTCTCCCAACGTATAGTAAGAAACACTAATGTATAGCACAACCTCAAATATGTATAGTATAATTCTAAAGATGTATAGTACCCACACAAATCACCCCAAGAACACTTTAACAACAATGAGCTCTGGAGAAAACCCAGATGGCCAGACCAGAATCCACAAGATTAGAGAGAGCAACAACCGTGCAGAATAGGATAAGAATCGACCAAGACAATGAGAAACTTGAGAGAAAGATACCAGATCAATGAAAAACATGTTCTTTATAGGTCGAAAAATCGCCCAACTGATGGTGGGCAGTAAAAAGTCACTAGAATCAGTTTACTATACATCACACTATACACTAATTAAATTAATTGCAAACATTGTATTCATTATAATAATTCATCACTCCACTTCTGGTCTTATACAATTCAATTCGGATGAGAAAACAGGCAAGAGCGATATCCAAAACGTATATGTTTCCCAGGAAAAATTAATTACAAGGACAGTGTTCTTCTTCCTCCTAATGTAAAAGGGCATCTTAACCTGAGCAGCCAGTACATAGCCACAATCTTAAAACCCAAGGGAGATATCAACCTTTGTGCTATTTCAAAACTCCTGAGGAATCAGGTTGGAACCGTTAAAGAATATTCGCTACGCACCCAGAACCCAATAGTAAACGTTTAGTGTTTATAATCCTGCCAATCCATTATATTTAGGTAATCTTAGTTTTAGTGCGTTTTAGTAACCTTGTCGAATGCATCTACCTCACGGGTTTGCCCTTTAAAAAAAAAGTAAGCGATTCAACTGAAAATAGCAAATTATGACATATGTCATATTTCTCGTATTTACAGAGAAATTTTAGAATGTATGACATGTAGTCAATTTAACCTCTATAGTTTCAGAAATCAACGATCTGGATCAACATTTTGGAGAACATTTTAATTAAACGAACATATGAATAAAAAAATGTACCAAGCAGATTTAGAAATTTTAGCATGTGGCAAATTCTGAGAATTATATAAAAATAAGCCTAGAATAAAAAATTTTACTTAAAATTTCAAATAATAATCAAGATTATAAATATTATATTAATTAAACAAATTTACGAATATTTTCATTTAATATTTAACATTCAAAAATAAAAGTTTTAACTAGTTGTATTATTTTTTGCAACATCCAAAAAACTCTTGCAGTTTATTATAATTTTTAATTAGCTGTTTTCACAAAAAAATATACTTCAAATATTTTAGAAGTATAATTTCATACCCAGCTTGTATAATGTTTCTAATCAATAACAAGCAAATATGAAAATTTTTATTAATTAGGCAATTATTATTAGAATAATTGATGGAATTCTTCTTTTATAATTAGATTTAGAATATCTGTAACATTAAAAAATTCAAGTAATATTGATAATTAATTGAATATATTTATTCAAAATACTAAAATTTAATTTAAAAATGTCTGAATTTTTATCAAAACTGTTAAAATAATTATACTAAATTTTAGAAATTTTTGTAATAATAATCTGAAATAAATTTTTTAAATTTTAGAGCCAATAGACTACTAATTTTCGTGATAATTCTATGTTTCGTTTTATGTGAACGCATATTATTTATCTAATATATTAAATAAATACAATAATTAAAGTTTATATTAAAAATATAAATTTATTTTAATTAAATATATTTACATATTAATCATATTTATATTATAAATAAATAGATTTTGAATATCACTAATACATTAGAGAAAAGTTATATTAAAATAAATATGATATTTACTCAAAGACAGTTAATATAAATATATTTAACCCAAAATCAAAATATTGAAAATACATCATATTTATTTTGAAAATAATTTGATAATCTGAGGATAATCATGTAAATATTGAAAAAATAACAATATGATGATTTAATTTATAATAGATTTATTTAATATATTATTTATTAAAAAAATTTTTAGAAGTTTAGTGTTTTTGAGAATTTTCAATGAGTTGCAGTTGTATCTGAAGTTTACATCATTCACTTCGATCTTGATTACTTCTAATTTAACATTCCCACTTTAATGTTGGTTTTATTCTAAATCAGAACTTATTAGATTCAATCATTACCTCCCCTGCAAACTCATTGACTGCGGTGGTATAGGTTAGTCGTTGTCCCTTTGACAACCAGTCGTATCGAACAAAAGTGCCAGTGAGAGGTACCCACCTTGGATGCTTGATCAGCTCAAGAAAGTTTTGTACATCAGCAGGGTCAGCATCTATAAGAACTGCCTCTGAAATTGAAGAGAGTTTAGAATTCCCAAAGAAAGTCACATCAATAAATTTGGAATCAGGTTCTCCTACTTCTACTCCAGAGCTTACAAACCAGTACTTAACCTCATCATCAGCTGCGATCGACCTAAGATACAGCCCATCAGATGAGAACATGACAGTATGAACGAACTCATTATGTCCTTTCAGCACCCCAAGTTCCTCCCCCTCAAGATTCCAGAGAACAACGGTATGATCAGCTCCACCGGAGGCAATCTTTTGTCCATCTGGAGAGAAGGCAACAGACAAAACAGGATCAGGTGACACATCGAGGGCAAAGAGCAGTTCCCCAATTATTGTCCAGTAACATATTGTGCCATCATGACTTCCTGATATGACAAGTTCATTGTCTGGAGAGAATGCAACAGATGAGACCAGACCTGTGTGATCCTCTAATCTGTGTAATAATGACCCTTGTGTATTCCAGAGAATTACTGTTCCGTCAACATTCCCTGTGCCAATATATCTTCCATCCAAAGAGAAGACTGCTGTGGTAACAAGATCATAGTTTTCTTCGATAGTCTGAAGGAGTTCTCCCTCAATAGACCAGAGGCAGACCTTACCATCTGCACCAGAGCTAGCGAATGTTTGGCCATCAGGAGAGAAACACACTGAGAGAACGAAGTCATTATGGCCCTTAAATTTATGGATAAGCTCCTTCTCTGGATTCCAAAGACAGATAGTAGAATCTAGACTACCCGAAACAATCATTCCTTCAGAGGTAACATCAACTGAGGTGACCTCATCTTCATGTTCTGCAAGCCAATCTAAGTGGATTCCATCAAGTGGAATCAAAACTAGGGTACTCTCAGAGCCTCCTAGGACAATCATCTTATTATCAGGTGTGAACGCTAGGGAATTGGCATCATATCCAATGTCTAGTCGACTATTCAATGTCCCATCGATTTTCCAGAGTCGAATGTTATAATCTCTGCTTCCAGAGGCAAGTATCTGTCCATCAGGTGAAAACACAACTGAGGTAACTGTGTCCTCATGACTCTTAAGAACATGTAATGGTATTCCTTGAGTTGACCATATGATGACATCCGAATCTTCACCTCCAGAGGCAATAACTTTACCATCAGGAGAGAAACACACTGAGACAACAGCACCAGAATGTCTCTTAAGTGTGTGTAATAGACCCTTCTCTAGCGACCAAAGCTTAATTGTTCCATCGGCTGATCCACTTACAATGAAAAGCCCATCTGGAGAAAAGGCGACAGAGGTGATATAATCAGTATGACCCACAAAAATTTGAAGTAGAAGTCCATCTACCGATGAAATTCGTATGGTGTTGTCAGCACAACCGTAGACTAACATCTGTCCATCAGGAGAGAAGCATACGGAGTTTACACTTCCTGTGTGTGCAGTGAAGTCATTTAAGACAATATTCACGTTATTATATATATGCATCAGCACTTATATAAAGTTTTTTCACTTCATTTCTCTGCTGAAGTCCACTTTTAATTTTAGTTGTTGTTACAAAATTGAGTTGAGCTGTTACTATGAACCTGTTAGTTGAATTCTTTAATTGCCTTTTTTTAGCAGAGAGAGGTCATTTTAGGTTTGGTCTCAGATTCCCAATTAATCAAATTTTACTCAAAATACTTAAAAGAGCCAAAGGGTCTTACACAGTTAATTGAATGCTTATACCAGGAATGGGATGGATCTATCTATTGGGTATTTGGTTTAATTTATTCCAGTGTCATCTTTCTAATAATTAGGATTGAGTTAGGTCCCAATGCTCCCTCCTTTGGAACCAATCACCCAAAATACTGGCTGTTTGAGCTAATTTTCATCCCCAGCTTCTTTTTAATTACCGGTGTGTTGTTATACAATCATTTCCAGGGGAAATCTGACATGGAGAGAACTTATCCCTTGTTTTTAAGGTTTGTAATATTTTTGGAGCAGGTTGTGTTGGATAGCTTAATGATGGTTTTAGCTTTGCAAAGCAGTGTAAGCTATTTCTTTAGATTGGTTACCGTAATCCCCCTCTTTGTCCCACTTTATAGTTTATCCTTAGCAAGGCTGGGTGGAGGTGATTAAAGAAAAATTAACTAAATTTCCTATTACTTCCCATTCCGTCTTGAATGGTTTTAAATACTTAAACTCACTTTTATTCTTCATCTCCTTCCACATATTATTCAACCATTTCTCCATAAATTTATATCCAGAAATAAATTTTGATGATGGTCTTTTTTCAAATGCCCCTAGTAAATCAACATAATTATCAACAAGATTTAGTCTATTAAGAGCAAATTCTGCATCTTCATGAAATTTTATTCCAAATTCCGCCTCTGGTAAAGGATCTATAAATTTTCTATATCCCATCATATAGCTTAGATACCATATAAACTCACATTTTTCACTAAAATTTTATATTGAGACCAACTAAGGAATAATGGCTTGTCTTTTGTAAATTTTTCAAAAAAGGTAATGTTTGGTTTCTTGCACCCACATGTAGATTTAATCTTAAGCAGGTCTGACAAAAATGTTCGTTAAGGAATCCCTCTATTATGCAAAATCTGCTGATTGTACACTTTTAATAATTTTCTTTTTTCAGTCACTTAAATTTTAGATTTATCTATTAGAAGAGGAATTAATCCAACGAATCTTCAAATTTATTTTTGAAAAAAAAATTATTATCATAAATCTGAAATTCAAGTGGACTCGTAGAAAAAGCAGAGTCAAATTTCAGCTTTATTGGGTAAATTTTAGGGATATGAATGATTTAATTGAAGATTTTGATACTCTTATAGATTAGTGAAAAAACACAAAAGTTCACATCTAGATCTTATTAAGACATTAATAACGGTGTTGCAAATCCAAAGGAACTGACTGATACATCAGATTGAGATTGAATCATTTGACAGCATCAAGCGACTCAGAGTTATTTCCAAATTTCACTTCACATCCTAGTGTCCTTCAGAGTATTGGACAATAAGTGCTTTTTTTCAGTATTACCTCACAGTGATAAAAATATTTATATATAATATTTGAAATTATAATTCGTGAAAAAAATAATTCCAATTGCTTTGATTTTCCTGTTATACCTAACTTCAGTGTCAGTTGTTGAATCTTCATCAATTGCAGGAGGTATACAATTTGCCCCTGGTGATAGGTCTACTCCGATTTCAAATTCAACCAATCATAAGATTATTTGGTATGATACGACTGAGGGACTTCATGGTAGCATCAAAGACCAAGTTCATATTGATATGAAAGTCCTAACTGAAAACGGACCTATTTGGCTAAAAGTGAGTTATCATCGGGTGAGAATTACAAATATAGGTCAAGGAGCTTCGATAACACAATCAGAACAAATTGAACTGTCATTCAGTAATGTTACACTTGGTGGATTACATCTAGACACTCAGTTTAACAATATTCTACCCTGGTTACCCACTAAAAATATAAGTTCAACAGAACCCCAAACAGTCAAGAATATTGATTATATTGCTGTTAGATTAGAAAGTCCTACTGTATTGTGGAATCAATCTGCATCAATTGGATTCAACCTAAACTTCGGTAGTCGAAACTACAGCTTTAACAAGTCTAATCCTGTGATCATAAAAAATGATTTAATGCAGGGGAAAGTCTATTCATCAACGAGTTCACAGGCTAATTTACCGATTCAAGAGATTTCAATCTTTCTTGGTCTGATTTTGACTGTTGTTATTTCAAGGAGGTTCAGAAAATGAAACAAATATCAATCTTGGGGATATCTCTTTTAATACTCCTGATGATGGCTACATCAACAAATGCCCTTACAATGACACCCGAACAACTTCAGTCATTTGAATCACCATTTAATTATAAAACAACAGTTGATTTTTCACCTGCTGATGTAAAGCTAATTCCAAAGTCTAATATATTGAGCAATAACACGTTTTCCCAAACTGTTGAAAAAACCGTTTGGCAGGGCGGCCCTCAATTAATTTTAGGTTATCCCACTACTTATCTCCCAAGTTTTTCCCGCCTGCGTGAAAACTTCTCGCTATCAGTGGATGTAACTCAATTACAAAGCTCTAAGGTTAGGTTAACATTGACATACATTGTCGACATGTTTAATATCATGAAAAGTAGCTTCTTTTCTACATCAATGGAAGACCGCCTCATGAACACAACTGTCAAATTATCATACTATAATTCGACTGAATACACTCGCTCCCTGGGGAATTCTTACTACTCAAATTCGACACATTGGTTCCCAGACTTTAGCTATTATAACATTCTTCATTCATCGAACATAATTATATTTTCCAGACTTGTGGTTTATCTATCCACAATTGATAATTTACCATGGAACTCAACAGCTTCTCTTACTTTTAATCTACAGGGGATACATAATCCAAAACTGTATGAAATGAGTTTACAGAGGCTTCAGAGACTAACAAACAGAAGTGTTAGCTCAATTCAGAGCCTTTCAACCACACCTACATCCAGCAAAATTCGTTTTACTCCTTTAAGTTTCTCCGCAGTCTTAAGTTCTATTGGATTTTTAGCGACCCTGATTTACCTTAAAAGATACAAAAAACATAAATGACAAACGTAAACATTCAACCAGTCATCAGTCTTGTTTGAGACAACATCAAATCATGAATTTTTAATTCATCCTGTGTCGTCTGAACTGATAATAATATTAAAGTAATAGGAAATTTTGAACCTGTTGAAACTTTGCGTAATTTAAAGGCAAATATTAGTTTGAAGAACGGTTTTTTCTCCCTAGACAGTACTTCGAAAATTTTCTAACAAAATACTATCGATTACTTTTTCTTTTTTGGCACCTTTTTGAGTGTTTTAGGCCTGCTGATTTTTACAACAACTACAACCAACAAGAGGAGGAACACCGCTACAGCATATGAGCTTGGAAAAAGTTCTCAAAACACATTTAAGAATTACATACCATTTTAGAGTTTTATACTCCTCTCTTGCGATCCTGAGACACTGTTTTGACTATCAGGAGAAATGACTACGGAATTGACTCAGACCATTTTATCATCAAGAATCTCCCCATTCTCAGACCAAAGTCGAACCGTCTCGTCAGTACCTCCAGACGCAAGCATCTTCCCATTAGGTGAGAAAGCAACAGACCAAACAGAGTCCTTGTGACCCTTGAGCACCCCTAGTGCTTCACCATCCTTTGACCACAGCCGAATCGATTCATCAGTACTCCCAGAGACAACAGTCTGTCCATCAGGGGAGAAAGCGACGGAATTGACAAATAATGTGTGACCCTTGAGCACATGCAGCAAGTCCCCATCAAATGACCAGAGACAAACTGACCTGTCATTGCCACCAGAGGCAATCATTTGACCATCAGGAGAGAAAGCGACAGAGTTGACACAATCGATATGGCTTTCGAGCATCCGTAGAAGGATCCCATTCACTGACCAAAGTCGAACCGACCCACCAAAATCACCAGACACTATGCTCTGACCATCAGGGGAAAAAGCAACTGATTTAACTGGGAATGTAAAACCACCGAGCATATGTAGAGGGGTCCCATCAACTGACCACAGGCGAATCAACCCACCTGAACCAGCAGAGGCGATCATCTGACCGTCGGGGGAAAAGGCGACTGAAAAGACAGGGCCTATGTGCCCTTTGAGCAAATGCAACCGGCCCCCATCAACTGACCACAGGCGAATCAACCCACCTGAACCAGCGGAGGCGATCGTCTGACCATCAGGGGAGAAGGCGGCTGAAAAGACAGGACTTGTGTGGCCCTCCAGCACACGCAACTGCTGACCATTCACTGACCAAAGGCGAACCTTATTGTCATTGCCACCAGAGGCGATCATCTGACCATCGGGGGAAAAGGCGACTGAAAAGACAGGGCCTATGTGACCTTCAAATTTATTTAACACAATTTTCATTTGTTACCTCTGTGTTGGGCAACTTTATAAAAGTTTTTTTCAGACTTGGCGTCTCAGTGATGCTTTGTTGGAGGTGCTGTCTATTGAGCTTGAATAGGGTAATAACTTGTATTAAAAGGATTTCCCAGATTTAATGACTGCCTCAAAGTTTGTCTTGTCCTGTAGGATCTTCACGTCATCCAGTGGGTTTGAGCGAAGCAGCAGCAGATCCGCATCATAGCCCTCCTTCAGCATCCCAGATTTGGGTGCACGTGCACCGAGAGTTTTTGGGCCGTTTCCTGTTGCTGTGACCAGTGAATCCATGGGTTTCATCCCTGCCTCCACATAGAACTGTAGCTCTTTGGCGTTGCTTCCCCACCTGTTCATTGGTGCAAGCTGGCTTCCTGCGATATCAGTTCCCATGGCAATTGACACACCTTTTTTGATGGCAAGCTTCATAGCCTCCAGGTGTCTGTCAGCAGTCATCCTCATCTTCTCCTGTGCGTAATCCGGAAGCAGGTCCAGCATCTTCATGGACTCATCTATAATGAATCGTGTTGGTATAAGCAAAGCCTCTTTTTCCAGCATAAGATCTGCAAGGTCTTCTGTGAGAAACGTCCCATGCTCGATTGTCTTGACACCTGCCAGAAGTGCGTTCTTGATGCCAGGTGCACCATGACAGTGAGCGGCAACAGCGACCTGAGCACGTGTTGCCTCCTCCACAATGGCTTTTGCCTCTTCATAGGAAAACTGTTGGTTAATGGGATTGTCCAACTCTGAGAGCACACCTCCAGATGCATGAAACTTGATGACCTCAGCCCCCAACCTAAGCTGCTTTCGAACACCCCGTGTGCACTCATCGGGGCCATCAACGGTGTTATACAGCCATGAGTCTGAGTTCTTGGTGAGATATGCCCAGACAGAGTAGGGAAGGCTGTGCATGTCTCCATGTCCTCCAGTCGTTGAGAGCATCCCTCCTGATCCATAGACTCGTGGACCGAGGACGCTGCCCTCCTGAACTGCCCGCTTGAGAAAGACCCCATAACCACCAAGCTCTCTGACACTGGTTATCCCTGCGCTGAGTGTTGCCTCTGCATCCTTAGCGACCCTCATCGCCTGATGGTATGGGTGGGTAAAGAACTCTTGATTAAAGTCCAGCTTTAGAACCCCCACATAGTGTCCATGACACTCCCAGAGTCCTGGCATGATGGTGTTTACGCTTTTTACCTCCGTAGATTCTGGGGCATGCTCGCTCTCACCTGCATAGGTTATTTTTGTGTCTTTGATCATCACAGATCCGTTTTTTATGCGTTCGCCATCCCCCATGATTAGGTTTTCTGCATCTATTCTCATGGAGAATCGGGTGAATTCTGTCTTTATAAGTGATTAGAACTGAGCAAATATCTTTTGTGACAATCTGTGTTATCCCAGAAGTATTTTGATCTGCTAAACTATGTTATGAAACTGAATAAATTTGATGGGTGAGTTTCTCCAGCATTACTGGGTTCATAGTTATAAGCTCAGGTTTTGACAAGTTAACCAATGCTGAGATCTTTGATTTAGTCCTTTTAGACAGCTTGTATGCCATGATACAGACTGCCAGACCATCAATTGGAGTAATTAAAAAATATTGATCTTTGGATTGTAACTCAAGGTAATCCCCCTGATCAGAAAGAATTTCAATTTCTGAGGAAAAGTTTAGAAATGCAGCAAGTGCTCCAGAAAGAAGTATGTCTTTGTTAGATGGGAGTCTGGTCTTTTCATTTTTATGGTCATGGTGAATTAACTTCCCACTTTTGGTTATGATGTAGATCCTTTCAATCTCGGTGTCAACACTTGCATCATATAGTAGAGGGAAGACAAACAACAACACGTTTCCCAGAACAAACAAGGCAGTTGAGAAGAGCTCGTTAATGGAGATTATACTTGAGATTGTTGGCCTGAATGAGCTAATGAGCAGGTATATTTCTACAAAAATAAGCAGGAGAATGAAACTGAAAGAAGCCTTTCGGGTAAATGAAACACCCTTGATCTTGGTGAGATAGATGTATTCACTCAACATAATTAAGAAGAACTGGGGTGCTAATACCAAAAACTGAATTAATCTTAATTCTGTGGTCTGAAAATCCCCATAGAATGTTAATATCTGGAATATCTGCAAATGTGACCATAAGAAAGATGCTAAGGTGATGGCAAATGGTAAGACTCCCATGACAGGTAACACAAGATCGATATTCTCCTCATTTCTCCCGTAGTTGATGATAATTGAAAATAAGGCAGCACTTGAAAGTGCGGTCAATAAAATCTCCATCACATTAACAACCACAAGGGAGAACAGAAAATGGAGATAAAAAAACACATCCTGTAAGACATAGATAAATAGCAGAAACAGCCAAAACTGTCCATGATTTAAAGTGTAGAAGTCCTTGTAGATAAGAAAGGAAATTATGAGTAAGGCTAATATCTCGATAGAGATCAATGAGTAGCTGTAAATTTCCATTTGCTCCACTTCCTGCAAATTGCTATTCCCAGAAGTATTTAATGTGTTTTTTGTCAAAATAAGAGAATGCGTATTTTGTTAGGATTTTTGTATTATTTAGCGAGAATTATTTTTATCCAGATGTGTGGTGCAAATATCGTTAGTTTTCTATTTTCATAAGTAATTCTACTCTTTGAATGTATTCTTCAAAATTTATTGGTAAATGAGACGCCTTATTTTCGCTTGAGATCTTTTTGTATAGTGTGACTAGCTTAATCAACCTAGATTTTGTCAAAATGAGCCCTTCAGGTGCATAGCCAATAATATACCCCAAAAAGGGGATGGTTAGACCGACCGGGATTAGCCACAGCTCACTTGGGTAGATGATCCCCCCCATGAGTGCAATAGTGTAAAGAGAGAATAGTGTGATCCACAACCCTTGAGCCTGATTTACTCTTTCATCTCTGATCTCTGGTTTTGCGGTAATAAATGCTACCAACCCGAAGACTGCGAAAATTGTGAGTGTATACTTTAGGTACTCAATCCTTGCTGAGAACACTGGAAAAAGGCTTGAGATTGGCGACTCAAGACTTAACCCCAAAAGCATGAAAGTCAGAAGGATAGAAGTGACATATATTGGCTTTGGGATCTTCTTTCCGGTTATTAGCCAAACTGCTGAAATTAGTGTTATGACGTCAAGATATGTTATGAGAACAATTAGGGCTTTATCAACAAAAGGCACATTTGGAATCAACAGGAATAGGACATTTATAGCAGCTCCTAAAAGAGTCAGACCAATGAGCAGGATCTCCAGAAGTCTCACCTTGAAATAAAGGTATATAGAGTATCCCCCAATTAAAAGTAACCCAGCGGTAAGGTAAGCGATGAGACCGTCTTGCAATTGTCTCAATATAGAATGATAGTACTTAATGATTCTTTTGGTACTGTGTCTATATGTATTGTATGCAGTTTGCTAGTTAATAAACAATGGTTGGCTATGGTTCACATGAAAGGGTCAATTGAGGATTATATGGTTGAAGATTAAAGTTGTTGGGAGTGGTGGTATGAGGAGGTTCAATACCCATGAACATATTGGGGATAGGATTATGGGGGAAAAGATTGTGGGAAATAGAAATTACGGGATGGAAAAGTTTTTGGATGAAAATTAGATTGAGTAACAAAGATATAAAGGCACTTGGAGTATTCAAATATCCTCGTATAGCCTGTCCTTCACCCTATTGATGTACTCCTCATAGTTTGTGGGAAAGGATTTCTTCTGGTTTTCCAGCTTTATAACCTGATTATAGGTCTCCACCATCTTTATGATTCTAGCGTTTGAAATAACGGTTCCCTCAGGTACAAACCCAATGAGGTAACCAAGAAATGGGATTGTGATACCTATTAAGATCAACCAGTTAGTTGAGGGGTAGATGAAGCTTCCTAGCAGTGCAAATACAAAAATAGAGAAGATAGATATCCAGATGTTTCTGGCGAGATTCACCCTGTGATCATCTTTAGGGATTTTTGTAAAGACAAAGGACAAGAGCCCAAAAATGCAGAAAATAAGTAATACTGCTTTTATGTAGGTATCTGTTGCTGTGAACACCGGGAACAGTCTGTCATATGTTGACTCACTGCTCAAACCAATAAGAAGAAACACGGTCGCAAGAATCAGATAAAAGACCCATGTTGGAACAACAAAGCCAGTCATATACCAGTAAGAAACGAATAGTAGCACAAATCCAATGGCAAGTATGGTTAGTAAAATCCAGAGGTTTAGTTTTTTGAACTGGGGCACAAGAAAAATCATCAGGTTTGTAGCACCTGCAAATGTGGAAAGTGAGAAGATAAGCAGCTCAATGAGTTTCAGCTTGTAATAGAGGTAAAGGACATAGATCCCTATCAGTACCAAGCTAGAGATGATGAAGCTCACTAAGCCAGTGTTCATATTCATTAGAAATTGCACACCAGATATAAATACATTTTAGTGAATGAGATAGTTTAATGAACAATTCAACCAGTTTATTTATGCAATTAGTATGTTAATTAAGATTATTGTTAAGATAAATTGAGCATAAATTTTGATAGATTTATTCATGTCGAACCTAATAGGATTTGATAAGAGTCTCCCAAGAATTGGCATTGTCAGGGTAAATTTTCCTAGACATCGTTTCAATGTTTTTAATTTCTGGTCTCATATTGGGTTCCATTTTGGCTTTTCTCTATGCATTTGTACACTCCCTCTTATTTAGTTTTGGTACTACCCTATGAGTTCTTGTTTCAAGAGCTTGAAGCTGATAAAGAATTTGTCATTTCGACTCTTGCATCTTGGTGGCCTTAATTGTGAAGGTAAGAGGTATCTTGTCTGAGTAAGGCTCAGGTAGCACCCAGCCGTGGTCTGTCTTTATCATAAATGGAAGGTTTTGAAAGAAGCTGGTTGCTGATTCTTTAAATTCAGTCAGAATTATTCCGTTGGACAGTAATGCTGTAACAATCTCTGAGATTGAGTGATTCCACTCATAGCAGGTGGTGTTCTTAAGCTTAGGAAGACCCTCTTCATGAATGTACGAGTATTCTCCCTCAAATTTCATAGGGAGCTCCGATCTAAAGTAACTGTATTTGACTCTGAGATCATCAGCTTCATCATCAAACACGTGTATAAATGGATGTGAATCCTTTATGAAGAAGATACCATCAGGTTTGAGCAGTCTGGATATTGTCTTTGCCCATTTATCTAGGTCACCAAGCCATGGAAGGACACCAACAGAGGTAAACACAATATCAAACTGTTCATCCAGTGGCACATTATAGACATCTGCCTCTACAAACCTAGTGTCAAGCCCAAGTTCGGCGGCGAGTGATTCTGCCAGTTTGATCGCTGGCTTTGAAAAATCCACCCCTGTTGCCTTTGCACCTAACCTACTAAATGACATCGTATCAAGTCCAAAATGACATTGCAGATGGAGTAGTGTTTTTCCACTTACGTCTCCAATCTCAAGGTGCTCACCAGCGACAAAGCTCAGCTCTCCCTCCTTGAACTGTTTTAGCCTATATCCCTCAGAATCCCTGTGGATCTCAACTCGTTCATCCCAGTTTTTCATATTGGTAAGTTGGAATTCATCCATATCCTGTCTTGAGTTGATTGCTTATGAAATTTCCTACTGGTAGATTAAAGATTGAATTGAATCAAATTGACATCCCCAATCAAATAATAATATTGCGAATTTACCAATTATTGTTGAAAAAACACTTAAATGCGTTTAATTAAATTACCCTATGTCACTTTTAAAAAAATTTGAAAAATATTTAGACATCTATGATCCAATATTGAAAAAGGGGAGTGGTTTAACTACTGCAGAGTTAAAGTCTTTGGTTTCTTTCGAGATGATCACATTGACAAAAATTCCACTTAAATCAGGAAAATC
This sequence comes from Candidatus Heimdallarchaeota archaeon, assembly GCA_030149205.1. Taxonomy (GTDB): domain Archaea; phylum Asgardarchaeota; class Heimdallarchaeia; order Heimdallarchaeales; family Kariarchaeaceae; genus WAKA01. Next base: position 728,273 of record JASBSB010000001.1, read on the forward strand.
ACCTAAGAATGAGAATGCCTTTCAAATTACGGATTCTGGGAGAAGTTATTTTCAAATGAAGCTTAACAAGAAGGTTCCAGTGACAGGTTTAATTCAAAGAACTAAAAAAAAGCTAGATGAAACTAACGCCCAGGTGATTGAGATGAAGGGGAGACTCTCAGGCTTAGAAAAGGAATTGTTGGAATTAAAGGAGGCATTGCTCAAAGTTGTCAAATTGGAGGATAAAGGGGAAACCCTGTCTTCTCATTCAATAAAGAAACATCTTTCAGACAGGGAAGTTCTTCAAATTTTGAGGGAGGCACAGAGCACCTCTCAACCAAAGGAACGATCAGGTATGCTCTATTCAGTTGAAATTTATTTCTCTGCATTAAATAAGGCAAATTTTGAAGACGATAATATTAATCAAAAGTTGTATAATCTTTATGAAAACAACTTGTTGGAACTTCAGATGGGACCAGCTAATAATCGTAGCAGAGGGGTAGTTTCACCCTCAGGGAAGACCTTTCATTGGGGTTGGGTTAAGGAATGATGAATTTTTTCCCAAATATTTCAGTAAATTACAAATCTCAGAGGGACAATTTGCTACTGGATAAGAGACTCCCCAACCCATTTCCCGGTAGACCTGCCTCTGCGACTTCCAGTAATCCACCTTTAAAATTATTGGGAAGAGATAAGCAAAGGAAAAAATTATATGATATTATAACAAAAGCTGCAACTACAGACAACCGACCTTTGATTATTATACAGGGTGAAACTGGGATGGGGAAATCTGCATTAACCTCGTTTATTTTCTCTGAGATCACCAAAAACACCTTTCCATCACAGAATCAGGGGTTAGATATTTACAGTGCATATATTGAAGCCTATGGTGAGGCAAATGACTTTAGACTGGGGAGCTTCTATACACAGATAATAAAATCATTAGATAAACATGGACAGTTAGGAACAATTGTTGCGAAGGTTATTCAAAAGATTGGGAAAATAATTTATGAAACAGACCACGAGGAATTTTTACGCTTGTTCAATGATTGGAATATCAATGAAGGATTAGACTCTATCTTTGAGCATATCAATAATTATTCTACAGCTGCACAGTTCTATGATAACCTGTTAGCTGGGGTTTCGGTCTTTTATACCCAGATTAAGAATGAATGGAAGTCAATTGATAGCTCATTTTTACGGGTCTTGCTGCTCTCTCAGTTTGCAACGAAAAATAGGTTAAATGCAATTGAATCATTGATTACAGGAAAATCATTTGATTCATTTGCTGTCAGCACCGATGCGGAGGCAAGAGATTTGATAAACACATTTATGGATCTGTTGATAACCCTAAACCAAAACACTGCCTTTGTCTTATTCATTGATCAACTGGAGGAGTTATTTACAATCCAGACACCAGAAAAGATTTCAATACAGATATTTACCTTATTACTGACCCTGAGACAGATACCTAAGTTATCCATTATCTTATCAGGGAATAATCAAGCCTTCAAATACCTCCTTGACAACTTAGAAGAGGATCCAAGAAATCAGATTGAACAATGGCAGATTTTTCTTTATCTTCCTAAACTTGAGGGATCTGATGTATGTTCTATCATTTATCAGTTGTTACTTGAATTCTGGAAAGCACAAAACATGACTCCAGATCATAAAGCTCCCTTTTACCCTTTCTCTGAAAAAACCATTGAATATATATATGAAAAAAATGATAGGAATCTCCGGTCTACCTTAATAAATTTTCATGATATAGTGTCAAAATTTAGAGATGATGAAAAGGTTGAGGATTTGACAGATCCAATTAAAGCTATTGCTTCCTTAGGGATCATAAAAAATCCAAGATTTATACCTAGCCAGATCCAGAAGGACTTTTATAATTACTTGATTTCAAACAAGATCCAAGACAAATTCAGAGCACAAATTCCAGAAGATGCCCTGCATAATTTATTCACACTTCTAATGAGAGAAGTAGATTACATCTCAGAGGTCAAAAAATCTCCAAAGTTACCCAATTCAGGCAAAAAGCCAGATATTTATTACCGGCTTGGAGGAAATCTACTCCACTCCAACTCAACTAAGGTTGGAATTGAAGTAAAGTGCTATAGAAGAGGAAACAAGGTTGATAGAGGTAACATCATGAAAACTGTGGAGTTATTGGAAAAGGGAGATGTGGATTACGTTGTCTGGGTAACAAACGTAGAACTTGATTTACAGACCATTTCACAGCTACCCCCATCAATCAAAGAAAAACAACTAAGTATAAGCCCTAAGACTGAGGAGCAATTTGCATATCTTTATTGGACATATATTTTTCAAGATGCAATGAATAGACCTCCATCAAAGGAAGAAGTCATTTTCTTGTTTGACAAGATAGGATATCCAGAACACTTACTGAGAATAGAGAAGTCAGGAGAACCATTGGTCTTAAAGCCTAATCCTACTCCAATTCCAGAACCAACTGAGAGTTTTCATGAACAGATAACCCAATTTCTTTTGGATGAGTTTGAAAGTTTATTGTCTAAGGGAAGAAAACAGGTTCGAAAAGAGGATTTGTTTACTAGTTTTAAGAAGGAAAGAATTATTGAAGACGAATCGTCTGTGGAACTAGAATTTGTCGATATCTTAGAAAAGATAGTGGATAAAAAAGATAAAATGAGAACAACAACAAGGTTGGTCAAATTTATCCAATAGATCTAATTTAAGTAATGATGAACTTTTAGACCTGTTTTAAGTAAATGGAATATTGGATTATTGTGGTCTACATCCATCAAGCTGAAATACTTCTTAGAAGTCTCAGATATTGAGAATAGCCTTTAGAACCGAACAGAGACAGTTTGAAAAATTATTTCATTTCTGTGCTTATCCTGATACGGTAATGTAAAAATTAATATGTTTCAGTTGTTATTCCTAATCAAATGAATTCAATCAATCGTAACCTTGAACTTCCGAAGAAGTACAAAAGGTACCTCGAGATGAGAAGTTCGGGTCCCTTAGAGAAATTGATTGCTGTGACTCTGTTTGTTCTTGCCATTGTACCATTGATTTGGGTAATTTACAACTTTTACACCTTTCATAACTTTAGCACCTTATTCATTGGTTTTAGCTATTTTATTTTGCTAGGAATCGTCCAAGTTGTGATACTTTCAGGATATTCACTAAATTATCGCTTTATTTTAAATAACTCGAAAATTATTATAAAGCAAGGTTGGAAGGAGTTTAAATTCTCACTTTTTGATCCAAGCTTTGATTTTAGGCTCGAGGTGAAAGATGGAGAAGTGGGGGTGGGGGTGAAATCGGATCTAGAAGATTTAAATTTGGTCACAAGATTCATATCTGAAAGGAGAATTAAGGTATTTTTGGCAAATTTAGTGGCTCGTCTACCGAAGGACAGATTTAAGTATAGTTTTGAGGATACTGAAGGAATAAGGTTTCACCTTTTCCACATTGGTGGGGAACAAGAATTAGCTTCTGATCAAACATATGATCTGGATGATGCAGATCATGTCAGATATAAAGCAAAGCACTGGCAATTCAAAGCAAATAAGATTCTGTTGATAAGTCTCACGGGTCTGTTGTTGTACACATTCATTACTTATTTGTTAAATTATTTGACAGTCCCTCAGGAAGTTAACTTAGCTGTTTCACTAACAGCAACCTATGGTCTACAAATGCTGGTTGGATTGATTGTTTATGTTGTTGTCTTGCTTGGTTTGTTTGGAAGCCACCTTAGGTTGAAAAAAGAGCATTTGATCTTCACAAACCGTTTTATAAAAGATGAGGGGCTCTTACATACAAAATTCATATTCTTCAACTCAGTTAGATCTGTTCTAATGACAGGTAATGGGGATACTCTTGATATAGTTATTGTCTACCTCCCAAGTAACGGCAGACTAAGTACAAAGACCTTAAACCTTCCCAAATACAATGAGGAACGTTTTAAAAAACTGATTGATATTCTTCTTCAAGCAGGTGTTGAGGTGAAAAGGGAGAATTTACTTCAAAATACAGTGAACCTAAATCAGCCCTAAATTTTAGATTACGACTACAGACTAGGTAATTGCTAATTTAAAGATAATATAAGATTAAATTAAGTAAAATTGAGCATCTAGATAATTGTGAAAAATTGTGAAAATATTATAAAGCTCTGTTCAAAATTGTAAGGGTATAGCTGCCTTGCTTTCTTGTCTGCTGATCACTATTTGATTTTTTTGGCGTGCTTATACTGAGATAGAAACTCATCCACAGATGTGTGACTGATTGCTTTGGCTATGACATCAAGTGGCAGATTTTCGAGCTTTCTGAATCTGACACAGGATTTTCCCATATCCAGTCGTTTTCCTGATGCCTTATATTCCTTGATGAACCATTCACTAAGGTCTGGGTCTGAGTAGACATTGTTCATGTACAGAGACATGTGGTTCTTTTGGGAAGCAAGGCTTAGATAGGCGAGGGGAAGCTTGTTATAGGTGTTTGGGAATGTCTCCAGGGGTATTACATAACTGATCATCCCGTATTGATAGACCTCCTTGTATCCCTCCGGTAAATTCTCAAGAATAAGCTTTCTCAGCTGGGTTAAAGCATCCCTTCGGTCTTCAGGAAGTTTACTGAGATACTCTTCTATGGTAGATGCCTCGATTTTCATCAAAATAGATATTGGTCTTAACTATTTAAATAAGAGCTTGATTGAAGATTTGATTTGTAATGATATTCTCAGTGTAACATTTGAAATACATTAATAAAATAAACAAATAATTAAAATAAAGTGTTAATTTTGACTATAGGCTTATCTTGGAGAGCAATTGTGGTTATTACTACAATTTAAGTGTCAAAATATTGTATTACATAATTAAATAGGTGGTTCCCTAATTAAAAGCATGATTTTTAACAATCTTTCTATAAATATCTAAATTATTCCAATTCACACTACATTTCTGAGTTTGAAAATTGTAACACATTTTGCTACCGACTGCAATCCTAAATTCCTCAAACTCTTAGCATTGTAGCTTACTAGAATATTTTTTCCACATGCTTCGAATATTTATTTATTTTTACTCAGATTTTAATAACTCTAAAGTAAATGATGTTTGTTGAATACTAATCCTGGAGATGGAAACAAAGTACTCTCAAAAGAGGTGCAAACCAAAGGTATCCCCCCCTATAAGGCACTTTACAGTATAATTATCCCAACAATGCCACGAGTATACAGATGGGGTATAACAGGCTTGTATTTTTTATCTGTTTTTTATCTAATTTATTTACTCCTATGGCAAGGCAACCGAATTCAGTCACTGTTTTCTCTTAACGAGCTTTTGGTATTTGGGTATGTATTTTTTGTTGGATTGATTCTTTCCTTACTTAAAAGGGATGTCAGTCTGAATGTTTTGCAAGATCGATTCATCATCGGAGGAGTTTTTTTGGGTCGTAAACGATTTTTAATGAGGGATAGGTCTTTCTCTCTGTTACTCAGTACTGATAACTCACAAATAAGCTTAGAGGTGCAGCAAGGAGACAAAAAAATCCAGAAGAAATTACCGGCTATTCACTATGACAAATTTAGAAACTTCTGTTACACTGTTAGCAGGTTAATTGACCCTAGAATTTCAGAAGCTACAATCAACGAGGAGCATGGTTTAACACTAAAGATTTCACCGCTTCCTGAAATTGTCACGCAGGGGATTAAATTTACCTGGTATGATATTTTAGGAAGATCACAGGCGGTTAGGTTTAAAATTTCAAAGATTGTCATGTTCGGAGCAATCGCAATTTTTGGGATCATATTTATGTTTGTTGTACCAAATTTCAGCCAAGCTATAGTGAACTCTAGTGTTAACCAAGTTTTTGTTGTATTAACACTTTTCGGTATAGCAATATCCCTAACAGTTACCATAAGTCTGTCATACTTAATCGGGGCACGACAGATCAACAAGTTTTTACGATATAACTCAACCTATATCAACTACAAGGGGTTTTTTAAGAGTGAATTTATTTCACTCGCATCCATCTCAACTGTGGAAATTCTAAGAGATGAAAAGACAACTTCCATACAAATAAATTACAGGTCGTTTAAAGGGGTCTTTCGAGTTAGAGAGTTCCGTATCCCTAATTTACAAGACCCAGAACTTGACCTCTTTCTTTTAACACTTGAGGGTCAAGATTTCCAAGTTGATAAATCTGAGGGCACAGTAATTCATGCCCGAGGAACATCATTGATATAACGTAGCTCGAACTATTCTTTTAAAATACTGATATTTTGTGAAAAGGATGATTCTAAGAATAGATGACTTTGACACGCCTCCGTTTTAAGGGTTAATATTTTGAAACAGCGAATTCTTTACTTCGGAACGAGCTTATTTTATATTAAGGTTGGTAAGGTGCCTTCCAGTTTACATTAACCAGTTTGTTGATGGTCTGAGGGATGCCATAGACAAGGACTTTTACGGTAATATAAACGTGTATGGTACCACTTTCAACTGCAAGGTGTCCAATATTTTTGGTTGCATTGACAACGATGGTGTAGTTATGTGAGCTGAAGGGATTGATATTCCCTAGATCATTGTTTCCATTCCCAACAGTTACATTTGAGACGACACCAGATGTGAAAGTCGCAATGATGTCGACCTTAAGGTTACTCAAAACTATAAGGCCCCCATTTGAAATTGAAAGAGGGGTCTTAATTATGACAGTTCCTGTATACTTTCCTCCAAAAAATGTTGGTGGTGAGATTTTGGAATCCATTGTCGTCTTTCCCACAGTCACGTGGATCTGAAGGGCACTATAAGCCAATACACCAGCTATAAGCAGAAGGACAATTAGAGTTGCAAAAAGTTTTTTCAGTTTTCCCATAACAAAAATATACTATCCTAATCTATAATATTTTCTAAATGAATATATCTATTTTCTCTATTAACCTAAAAAATTCTTCTCTTACCTTTAGTTTGACATAAAACCTCTAATGATCTTTCTCGCAGAATCTACGACCTGATCCATGAGATTCTCTGTCTTGTACCCATGTGATCGTAAGGCATGTAGTATTCTTTGATGATACATGACATTTGAACTTTCAAATAGAACCTCCTCTCTCCTGTTTACTTTTGAAATAAGGAGACGTTGTTTCAAGTGAACATCTCCTATTGTGGTGTCTGACAAATTCCCTTTAATTAGACTTGACTGGGGAGTCTCCCTGTTGACATTTAGATTGTATTTTATGCTACGGATTTCCTCTCTCTTCCATTTTTTGGAGAATGAAAATCCTAGACTTAGTTTTCTGCTTATATGCTGATCAGTGATAATGAAGGTTGTAGTTATCAAATTTTTGAGTATTACCCTTAAGAAGATAATTGTAATGGCAATCAAACTGAGTAATAGAGTACTTATAAACACATAAAAGAACATCCCTAAGTTGGGTTGAGTCAGACTGAATATTAATATGGATATGAATATAACTAATAGTAAAGAGATAGAAGACAACCCTAGTAGAAATTTACCCTGCGTAGAGCGAAATTCTCTTAGAGAATGTTCTTCATTGATTTTGATGATTGTCTCCACAAGTATACCACGTTCAATTAATTATTAAATTTCCCTTTTGTAGCCCTGACTAAAAGATTGTTTAGGCGTGGGATTTAATTTGCTTCATTAAGTACGGATTTATCCTAGATTACCAATTGATCAGCGAGATTTCGTATATCCACCTACCTATCCTAGAGATAAAATCCATTAATTGGTGAACGTAATTAGACACTTAATTAAAATCTACCTCCTGACTGATATGTAAGCTAATTTGAGAAAAATTTTACCTATAGATTAAAACAGTAATATTATGATTTTTAATTATGATTTTGAGTTAAGATTGCGAATAAAATTTGTTTAGCTAAATCTGGACCTTCTCTTGATTATGACGACTCCAACCATTGAAATGAGTGAGATGATGACCCATGTGCCGTCAACAGGTAACCCAGCGGGTGGGGAGAACACTACACTTGTTTGTGACTCAGAGGTTGTTGTGTTAGTCTTTGTGGGAGTTGGTGTTGGACTCGGTGTTGGTGTTGGTGTGGGAATCGGTGTGGGTGAAGTATACGTGCTATCAATTGTTATTTGTACTGATGCCTTTCCAATGTTGTTGGATGGATCAGCAGCCCTGATCTCCAAAATATAGCTGCCATCAATATACTGTGTGGTATTGAGAGTATAGCTGTTGACCGTCAATTTTGTTAATGACAACCCATCTAATAATATCTCATAGTATGAGATCCCGTTGGTATCACTTGCAGTAAAGTTCAGGTCATATAGCCCATTTAATATGCTCCCGTTCACAGGGTTGTGGATTGTTACAACTGGAGGGGTTTTGTCTGGATTTGTATTCTTAATCTGAACTATCACACTGGCAGAACCTATATTCCCAGTTGGATCTTTTGCACTGACGAAAATCAGATAATAACCATCAGCAAACGTTGTTGTGTCTAAGCTGACGTCCCCAGATACTGTTGAGAGAACTGTGTTATTTAATTTCACTTCTACACTTGCAATTCCATTCGCATCTGAGGCAGAGTAAGCAATTAATGCGATACCTGAGAGTACAGATGAATTTGTAGGTGAACTGATTTGGACAGTGGGAGGCGTGGTATCAGGGGGTGCTGCATTTTTGAAGGTAACTGTCACTGTTGATTTTCCAATATTTCCAGAGGGATCCACAGCGGTCACTTCAATAGTGTGAGAACCATCAGGGTAGGCTGAGGTATCAAGAATGAAGTAACCGAAGTTTTTGCTAACAGATACTGTGTCTACAAAGACCTCATATCCAACCACTCCGTTTGCATCTGATCCAGTGTAGGAGATGTTTAACTTTCCAGAAACCGTTACACCAGTTGCAGGATTTGTAATTTTAACTGTGGGAGGGGTGGTGTCAGGCGGAGGGGGTGCAGTATTTCCCACTGTGATACTCACCGATGCAGACCCAATATTCCCTGCAGGATCCGTGGCTGTGACCTTGATAGTGTGAGTGCCATCAGGATACGTTGTTGTATCCAAACTAAAGGGACTGGGTGATGAGCTTTTTACGACGTTGTCTACAAGAACTTGCTGGCTAGTCACTCCATTGGTATCAGTCGCAGAGAAGACTACCGAGATGGTTCCAGCAACTGTTGCACCATTTGTTGGTGAGCTGATGATTACCACTGGTGGAGTTGTATCAGGGAGAGATGTGTAAAAAATTGCACCTTCTGAATATGGCACATACCCTGTAAGTTTATTCAAGATGTTTCCAAAGGTGTTAATAAGTTTCCCTGTGATATCATATTGCTGTATATCTCCTTTGGTAGAATCAATTACAACCAAATCTTTGATTGAGTCACCATCGATATCTGGAAACTCACTCATGTCAGGTAGGTTAGATGTGCCTTCGGCCCTTCTTGGGAGATAGACTGGCGTGGTTAATTCAAAGAGCGACTTACCAATTTTTGAATCGATTAGAGCAAAACCCTTTCCGACATTATTTGGATCAGCCAAGTGAATAAACACCTCAGGAACTGAATCTTTATTTAAATCGAAGCTTCCACTCATTGAGAAATCTGCCATTAGCTGTTTAAAACTCAATAAAGGGTTTAAATCCTTCCCTGTTGACCAATCGGCAAATCTTAAGGTTCCGCTGTCAACTGAATTAAGAGGTTTAGAACTCATAAGTGTTAATCCCAGCTTTTGCACATCAGGACTTGCAAAGATTGCCTTAGGAGTGGTTATATCAAGCTTTAATGACCAGAGTAGTTTGAGGGATAGATAGGTTGCCCAGTTTGGTAGTGTGGTTCCACCAGTGAATAGTTGAGGTTTAAGATCACCATTTAAATCACTTAGAAGGTTAATGTTTTGACCGGGTGTAACCGTCAGAGATGCCAGATTCTTGGTGACTAAGCCGCTGAAGCTAACAATGTTGTAAAGACCTGTTTTATTGTTAAAGAAAACTGCATCAGGAACTTTGTCTCCATTGTAGTCGTAAAATGCACCAACTGATGCTGGACTTTCAGGATTGTTATATGTCAGGAGCACCTTTCCAGTTGCAGAATCTAAAATTGATGCCTGATCTGCATTCATGTACCTGTAAAAAAAGAGCTCTTTGGTTTTATCACCATCAAAATCCACAAAACGTAGGTATCTGTAGATATCACTTGTAGTTGATGAGATAACTGTTTTCCAAATAACTTTTCCAGTGCTTTCATCAAGCCTGGAGATATAGTGATCATAACCCTTTGCGGTTTTCACCTGATTCCATCCATAGATCTCAGAGACTCCATCATTGTCTGTATCTTGTACTCCACTTAGAAACATGCCATCTGCAACCCACTTAACGACAAAGGTTTTGGTTCCTGAATCATATTGCAGGTTGACAATTGCAGGGGTTCCAGTACTAGACATCACGCTGACTGCCAGGCTCTGAATTGGCACAGCGTTTGGAAGAATGGAGTCTTTCAAGGGAAGTCCTTTGTCGCTGAAGGCATCAATTGAATCTGTGGGTGTATAGATCTTTGACTGTACAGACAGATTACTTGAACCAATCACCAGCAGGACACTTAGGAGAATCCCAATTGTGAACATGTTGATTTTCGACCTGTTCTTCATAAGATTTATGTAAACGCTGTGCTATTTAAACATTGTTCATTTTAATCGGATTCTGTTATTTTGCAAATTTTAAGGGCTTAAGGATTAGGAGAGGAGAAATATTCTTTTACACGAGTTGACAGATTTGACAGAAAATAAGCAAACCTACGAGAGCTTTGAATAACTTAGAAATATGGGAGAGAAAGGAGAAATTTGTTGAAATGTTTTTAGAATCTTCTCAATACAAAGTTTATAAAGGAAAAACAGGTGAGATTAGGTATATTAGGTCTGGTGAAGGACAGGTGACTTTGGTTTTAATCCCAGGTACAACTGGTGATGCAAGGATCTTCAGCCTTTTATTTCCAATTTTAGCAGATAGATTTTCCCTGGTGGCAATTGATCATCCCAGTGTAACTACGTTAGATGAATATCTGGACATTTTGAGTGAGTTTTTGATCTCCCTTGGGGGTTCTGATCTCTTTGTTCTAGGGACATCTTTGGGTGGGAGAGTGGTTGAATACGTATTAGAGAGAAATTCCACAAATATTAAAGGTATAATCCTTGGGAACTCGTATGTTGACAACTCTGAATTGGTCGAAAAAAACAGGGTAAATGCCGTCCTGCTGAAAATTATCCCTACATTCCTGATCAAAAAGATCCTAAAGGGAGGGATCAAGAAGAGTTTTGCCAAACATCCTGAATCAAAATTGTTATTTCAGTATTTTAATGAACTCCTTGATAATGAGAGCCGCAAAAGTATTCTAGGTAAACTCTATCTGAATCTAAAGACATTTCCACTTCCTAGTCCTCATCCAGAACTTCCGAAACTACTGATTCTTAGCGAAGAAGATCCTTTGATACCTCAAAACACTCAAAATCGATTGATGACATATTACAATGTGAATTCAACTGTCGTCTGGGTTGGAGAAAAAACTCACTTTCCCTACTTGACTATTCCATCAGCCTATGCCAATGGAATTTTAAATTTTATAGAGACAGTGGTCGGTCAAAATAAGGCGTGAGATTGCTTTAACCGACAAAAGAATCTGATAGATAAATTTTTATTGGTTTCCAGAATGCAAATTATATGAGAATTGAAGAAATAGAGTTACATACAGCCCCTGATGAGTTCATTGAACGATATCTTGACTTTCAAGAGCTGATACATAACAGTTATTACTCGACAGACATTCAACAGGAGAGAGAGACAAGAAGAGTAAACATACGTCTACCACCATCCAAGAAATACACAAAAAACTATTTTGCTTTCGAGAATGAAGAGATTATTGGTCAAGGTAACTTTACATATCAGTTGAATGAAAATGAGACGAATCCTGACCATGCAGAAATCTATATTGAGATACATCCCGATCATCTCCATCAGGGGTACAGTAAGAAACTACTAAAATTGTTGGCAAAAGAAGCATTGGAGAACAAAAAAAGCAAGATTGAAACTTATTCCAGGTCAGACTTGAATTCAGAAGTAGTCACTGAATATATCAACAAACTGGGTGGTAAGAGAACTCAGATAGAGAGACAAAACAGGTTGTATAAGGAAACAGTTAACTGGGACTACATAAACGATACAAAGAACAAATATCAAGAGATAGAAAATAATTTTCAGTTTGTCAGAATGGATAAGCACTCTCGACACCAAAGAATTGTTGAAGATGATGCCTTCACTGCAGAGAACGCAGATTTTTATACCTCAACCGTGAATCTTATTCCTCGGGAAGATTCAAGTAGAGATGATGAGGTTATTACAGCGAAGGATGTGAAAGAGCGAGCTGAACTGGGATTAAAATCATCATGGAATTCTGACTTTTATTATCTCATGGAAGGGGATAAAATTATTGGGTTTAGTGGTCTGCACTATCCTAATGAAGATCCTGTCAAATGGGCTGGAACTGGATTAACTGCTGTACGTAAGGAATACCAAGGAAGAGGAATTGCCTCGTTTCTCAAGGTCAAGGTCACAGAGTATATGTTCAAAACATTTCCAGAGCTTGTTTACATTAATACAGAAAACAACAACACAAATCAGGCTATGATACATATCAATGAGAAACTCGGATATAAGGAGATCTATCAGTGGTGGATATTTGAGATCCCCCTTGAAGGTATACAAGCATTTTTACAGCAAAACTAAGTTTTCCTATATTGATGAGAAATTGAGATTGAATTACTTTTGATTTATGAAAGTTTTAATGAAAGTTTAAGATTTGTATTTCATTAGTTTATGTCTTAAAGCTATATTCTTACTGGTTGAAAAGCTTCTCATCATTCAGATTGAGGTCTTCTCTAGGTTTTCCTCTAATAATGGTCTTACCATAACCTTGTTCCTTCACTTCAAATCCCTTTGCCTTAAAAATAGCCAAAAAAACCCTCTATCTCACGCCGAGATTCAATAATAATGTTTTTTGAAAAATGAGCTTGCGGGATGACTTCTATATTTGACACCTTCCCCTCTATTATTGGATAGTACCCCTCTAGAGAATATTCTCCTGTGAGAGTGACTGTCCCCTCATTCTCTACAATCTCAATATTGATGACCTTCTCAATTGGGACTGGATCTTTTCTTTTTTTAGGAGAAAATTCATTCACCTTATATTTAACATAATTTAAGTTTCTAATAGCAATAATCCCTGTTAAAATTGTCAAGACCAATAAAAACAACTCTATTAACAACACTATGAATTCTGAAACTCCTAAGTATAAGTTTAGATTTGATGCCGATAAAAGTAATACTAAAATCATCAAATATCCCAAAACAAAGGCACTCACTCCAAATTTAATTGCATTGTTCATTGCTTTTCTACCTAAGCCATCCTTCCAGTGTGAAGTTTTTTCATAGATATCAACTGGAACCGTGCGTCTTTTAACAAGAAATTCTAAGGATGTATCAGTAACAACCAGGTTGTATTCAAATAGGGAATCATCTATGAAATAAATTATATTTTCTACAAACAGCTTAATTTTTGATAATTTAAACTTATTGAATTCAAGCTCTTCAAGTTTCATAGGTGTGGAAATTAAGATTACGCAGGTTGAATCCATTGTTATTTTCAATAAATCGATATCACGTGAGTAAAACATTACTTTTTTGCGAGATTTTCGAAATTCTAGAAAATTTGATCCTACCACAGCTTGTTGATCCTGATTGGCAATTAAATACCTTCCTAGAGAAAGGATAATCAATAATCCCAAAACAAAAGGAAATAATGGTTGCATAGAGTTGTAAAAATTTCTAAGTGACGTGGAATAACTTGTGAAATTAATGAAATACCAACTATCAATAATTAAGTACGGAATAACAATAAACATAAAAATATTATAAAGTAAGGTGTAAACAATAGAATTACTCGAAATAGAAAAAGGAGAGTCAACGAAGGTCTTTTTCGGTAGATATGAATCCTTTGTTTCGTTTGTCATTTAATACCTTTATGTTTCGTGTGCTAAAAAATATTATGTGGTGCTCCATACTTTTAACAAACTTTTTGAAAGAATCTGAGTTCTTGTGTCCAAAATTCATTACCTGGTAAAGTTCAAATACGTCTAAGTAAATTTAGATTTACAAACACATGTTTGCGGACAAAGATTATGAGTTAAAGGAGTTAGAACGGGACTCAGAATTTACAGTTTCTGGGAGAAGTTTATTTTTCAATTTTGTATTAGGGGGAGTGCTCTATCTCCTTATAATCATATTTTTGTCAGATATAATGGATTCTGCTTCTCAAAGGCAATTTGAGATAGTCATAACTCCATGGACACCACTTACTAACCCTCTCGTTTATATCCTACTAACCCTAACCTATTTCATATTTTACAGGGTCGGCACAGAAAAGGTAAATGTTAATCCAACTTTTCTCTCAATTGAGAAAAATGGTAAAAAGGTGTACTTAAATTTGAGACAGGTGCTTGAATTGCAAATAAGTTACCAAGACGCCTTAGAAATTAAATTTAAAACCCTATTATTAAATAATGAACTTAAGTTGTTAAATCTGAATTTATCTGCGTCACAGGAATTAGTTGATAAGATAGCCTATTATCTGGATAATAACCTATTTGAATTTACATATTCTGATGAAATGTGCTTCTTAAAGGTTATAAGACGTTCAAAGTTAGAATATGATCGCGTGGGGCTAAATCATTGGATTGATATTGTTGGAGAAAACTCTTTCACCAAATTTCAATCTGCTAAAAAAAGAATTAAGCTATATTTAGGGCTCTCTTTTTTGGTGTTTTTTTTGGTTGTATTCAGGAACAGATTAAGCATGCCTTTCACTGCACAAATTGTATCCGTTATTATTTTAAGCCTCTTACTTAGCACCTGCGCCTATTTATTGGGGCGAATCTTAAGAAATCAGAGGTTTATCAGATACACAGATACCCTACTTTTCCTAAGTTGGCAGAATCGGGTTATTAATTTTAAAGAGCTTACATTTATAGAATTAATCAAGAACGGAAAAATTCTTTTGATAAAGGGTGAGTACTCCAATCACACTCCAATTCAGGATTACCAGTACAGGTTTTTTAGATCAAGACTTAAGCTTGAAACACAGAGACCTAAAGCTTCAAAATTTTCTGGGTGGGTGAAAGTTCATCAGAATATTGAGGTTGAGAATCTACTAAACTTATTCAGAGGTGAGGGTTACATTTTGGATAGGACAGATAGAGGTGTAACTATATCTAAGATTCCTAGGGGCTTTATGCTTGCTGGATCAATTCAGAATTCTGCTTAAACCCATCAAACTCATAAATAAAGTAAATATTTTTATTAGCCTTTAAAGGAGAATTGTAGCTGATTTATCTTAGCATTTTACTAATTCATGACACTAGAAGATTTAAAAAATGAGTTTGAGGGACATTGTGGAAAATATAGCTCAGAAACTTTTCAAGGCAAATAAACTAAGAATTGAGTTTATCGAAAATCCTGAGCTGTTGGATAGACATTCATCATTCGAGGTGCTACAAATTCTGGATGATGAAGATGTTTTAAACCAAAGTTCTGTAGAAAACCTGTTAACCTACGCTGAAATTCTCTATTACAAAGGGTACGGGTCAGACTCTCTTCTGAACGTGTTCAGCACCCCAATACATGTTCTATTTAACCTATTTCATGGAACAACATTTAGAACCGGTAAACTCAGAACAATGATTGACACATATATTGGATTGACCATAAATGATGTAAGAAGGATAGGAAAGGGCACAGTTGGCACTTTTATGACAAGATACCTACAGGTTGCGTTTCTTTATGGAGAGATTGTTTTTGAATTAGAGAATTTATCCTCACCAATTTATCTTGACCCAGATCCATTTAACTTTAGGACACCAGAATATGCCTCCCAACAGAGCTATGCTCAGTTTTATTCTAAGACACCAATTCCAATCAAAAATGTAAAGAGTGTGTATATCCATGAATCTGTGGGTGACAAACTTAAAAATCTACAAAAAATTAAATATGATGTTCTTAAGCATTCAATTCGAGTAGATATGGCTGGATTTCGATACCTTATGGATCAGATGGATGGTTGATTGTTTAGATTCAACAGAATTAGAAAGACAGAAGGTTTATATTAGACCGCGAGAATTATAACCTATGGCAGAGATATCCCATAAGCTTAGTCAAAAATCAGAGTTTCATAGCTCTATTTCAGATCCCCTCTCACTCAAGAATCTGATGAGTAGGATTCTGGTTGAAGAGGGTGACATGCCTTACAAACAATTGTTAAGAAAAGCTGTCAGGCTCCAGAAACAGCTCATGAATGAAGCTCAGTAGGTTTTAAATAGAAGGGAATAGCATTCTTTCTTTCCTTAAAATATAGTATCAGGTTTTGTGTTGGTATGCTTAGGTAAACCAATGTTATGACAATGTTAATAGTGCCAAACAGGCCCACCAACCAGAAATTATCCACAGCAAATCCATAGATAATGAAGATAGGATTGATATTAAAGAGGATTCCACAAAATATGGCAATTTTTCTATGAAACATGGCATCCATTGATATCACGTTTCTGCGACCTGTGAAAAGAAAAGTGTAAATCTGAAAGATATGTATCCTATGGAATGCCCCCAATATGATTAAAGAGAGTCCTAACAGTAGAGTCACATGTATATGAAGCAGATAAATCATTTTGTTCCCCGGAAAAAAAGCAAGTATTAACCCTAAGTTGCTTCCGATAAGAAACCAGATCAGACCCATTCCAGTATACAGAAGTGTCTCTTTGTGATCTATTGGCTTTTTAGATCCAAAGATACTTTTGAAAAGAATGAGCAATGCCCATATCCAAGCAATTTCCCATAGGATTCCTCCAAGTCCATGTAATGATGATTTGATGATTCCTGAGGGGATGTAATAGGTTACTATAAAAAAGAAAGATGCCATAACAGAGGTATAAAAATGATAATTTAAGCCAGTTCGAAGCTTTCTATCTATGTTATGTCCAAGAAACATTGGAAGGACACGGATAAGAGCACCCTGAAGGGTCAATGTGATCCACCCAATTCCAAAAATGTGAATGCTTGATGAAATTGGTGCAATTGTTGAAGAGTAACCAGTAATGCTGAGGTAAAAGAGCTGTATAAATCCTAGAAGAAAGAACGCTTGAGCTGCAATGAAGTAGTTTAATGGAAACTTATGCTTTGGGTCTCTCCACTGCTTTAACAACCAATAGGAATGGATAATTAGTGCAATTGAATACACCAAGAACCCTGATATCAAAACAGGTTTAGAGGCAACGGATGTACCCAGAATTAACAAAAAGAGACCGAGAGGTAATGAAATTAGAAATATCCATCTAAATGTCTCAGGTTCATATTTTCTGAGTCCAGTGATTGCCCTAAAAAACTGAAGCTGAGCCCCCAAAATCATGAATGCAATCCATCCCAAAAATGCAAGAAGAAAATGTCCTTGCAGGGGATTGTACAAATTGATCTGGAGAAATCCAGATGTAAACACACCGAATAGCTGGGTTAACAGGAATAGTGTTATACCCATCATCAAAGTCCAAATTGGGACAGGTTCTCCTCTAAACATGTTCAGAGTATATAAAATAAAGTACCTCTTAAATTTATATTTAAATCTTTGAAATTTGGAGACAATTCTGAAAAAACAAATTATTTTAATTTAATTAAATAGCTCTTGCATATTGTCTCAAATGCTTTGACATAAACATATCATTATACGTTACTTGATTAAATAAGTTTTCAATGATGTTTAAATTGTTATTTCTGGTTTATATTTTAATATTTAATTAAATTCTATTTTCGTCTTCTATAAATTACAATAACACCTAAACCGAGGATGAAAGGTAGTAGGAGGAATGGTGCACCCACAGATGGTGAAACCGATGGAGCCGCAGATTTAGTAGGTGTTGATGTCCCAGTTGGTGTTTGTGTGGGGGTTGGTGTGGGTGTTGGAGTTGCTGTTGGTTGTGCCTGAGGCTGATAGTTAACAGAGTAATCAGGATCATGAACCAGATTCTTTCCATCCCAGGTTGGATAGTTGACAATTACCAAATCAGATTTATAGAAGAATTTACCCTTAAGGCTCTGAACAAGTGTGTTCACCTGTGAGGTTCCTCCAGTCTGATCAGATTGTGAGGAGAAAGGAGAAACTGAACTTCCTCCAAAGTTACCTGAGACCTGAACCAAATTAATCACACCAAATGTGGCATTATATGTGGTACCATTGAGGTTATACTTTTGCTTTGCACCAGTGACATTGAGCTCTGTTGCTGTCCCACCACCTGCTTTGACATTGATTGTGGCAAAACTCTCCTGCTGAGAGGAAGTCACATTTGTGTTGGCACCTGTAGCAGTGTAGACTGCACTTAGTGCGAAGAAGTCGGATCTGGTGACAGTTGCCAATGATAGTCCACTGAAGGCTCCCTTCTTTGTTGAGTCACGAATACCAGAGTACGTCCAAGTTGGACTTACAGTTGCTCTTCCAGTTGTTGGATTGACTGTAACCTTGTAATCATAGCTCATATTCTCGTAGTCAATGAAGCTGTTTGTTGCATTGGTTGTGTTGACCCAAGTAACTGGGAAGTTGTTGTAATCCACACCAAAGTTAAAGACCACATCTCCATTGGTCTTTTGAACTGGAGCGGTCCACTTCATAGTAGAGGTGGAGGCAGTCAAGTTTCCATATCCATAGGATTCAGTGTTGAATCTGGTCTGATTTCTGTGAACTGTGTCAGTAATGTTCAAACCACCATATCCCCAAAGGGTTGTTGTACTGGTTGAATTGACCTCTTTGTATCGGGCATTTACTGCATCAACATGATAAGCCTCTGCCAGACCAAGATAGTTGATTCTGTCAGATGAGGCTATTGATGGCCCATTCTGTGTGAGAGCGAGGTCCAACTGCCCATTTAGATTTCCATCTGTATAAGCTGCCATCACGGGGATGGTTGATACACCCCAAACTGCTAATCTTGCAGATATGGTTGTACTGTTAGGTGTTGAGGTTTTTGACTTGGTAGCAAAAAGTGAGGTGATACTCTGGAATGTGCTTTTAATCGTTGACTTATAGCTTGAATATCCAGCCTCTACAAACGACCCAGTCGCAGTTGATGTTACTGGAAGTAATTCTCTCGGATACATACCAGGGTCTACTGGTGTACCATTCATAAATTTAAGCTGAGTGAAATCTGCATATACCAAACTATATGCGACATATCCAACAGTGTATTCAGTATAGTTTGCCTTGATGTTATCAAACATGGTGACATGTAGACCCATGTTTTTCCCATTGGTTATTGTGACCTGGTGAGCTGTGGCACTGACATTGTATGCAACTGAATGCCGGACACCATAGGCCATGTATGCGGCAGAGTACTTTGTTCTGGTTCCTTTTACCTGAGTCAATACTGTGTCAACTTTAAAGATTACAGCTGCAACACTAAGTACACCCTTCCAAAGAGCCTGTGTCCCATTGGCATACTTGAAGAAAAACTCCACATATGAATTGTTAGCTGGAAACTGTCCGAGAAAATCACCTTTTGTTGAAATGGCAACAGTAACTGAAGTACGATAATGATCTGTGAAATTCATCTTCATTTGTACGAAACCATCTGTGTAATTTTTTGGGTTAAACCTTGCGGCGACAATCTTCATAAGATAAGTGTGGACAAAGTAGGTGAATGTTTCATTGTTGAAGTATTGTGTCTCGTTAGCAACAGAAGTGCCAATTGTCTTGTTCCAATCTATCTTGTAGATGTAATTTGACAATGTTATGTTCTTAACGAGTGGTAACGTCCTCACAAAGGTACTGGTACGATTGTGAGTCTCTGTAATGGTACCATTCAGATTTCTGGTCATATTTCCAGAATCAAAATAAGTCTTGGTACCATACGTATAGTTCAATCCACCAATAGAGCCTGATGTCAGGGCATTGGCAGAGATTTCATGCACCGGTGTGACTGGAGCTACGGGTGCGTACCCGACAACACCAATCAACATGGTTGCAAGAACTAGATAAAAACTAAGGGTTTTAGCTTGCATGGTTACATACAATGAACATTTTCTTGTTTATAAATCTGTGTAAATTATGGACAACTAAACTATTTTATCTTGAAATAACATGAAATTATTTAGTTTATCCATTATTTTGTCGTGTAAAGTTCAAAAATGGGGACATATGGAGCGATAATAAATGTTTACTTACTCTGTCACTATTTGCAAAGTTATTTATGGTTGGTTGAACGAATATAAGACCTTAATTTTATTTTTATAAAGATTCTGGAGCTAATTTTCCCATAATTTTTTAGTTATCTTCTTGAGCAAATGAAATTTCATGAAAATTATTCTTTGCTAACCAATAGAAGTAAATTTTTTAAGGTTTGAGAAATGACAGGTATGAATTTTTGTCTCATTTGGTTATCTCATTATTTCATGAGATTGTAATTGCCTTGAGAGTAATTTACTTAAATAGGAGCAACTCAGCTAGTTTGATGAGGTCACCTCTCTTCCTTCTTGATGGTATGGTATTGTTTCCCAGAACTGTTCTTCCATTGCAGATAATTGAGGATAGATACATCAAAATGACGGATTTTATCTTAACACAGGATCCAATCAATCAAATGTTCTTATTGGGCCCTCAGCAGACCAGCACACTTAAAACTCAGATTTCGACCCTATGTCAGTTAACACATGTCACACCAATGAAAAACGGGTATAGTATCGTTGTCAAGGCATTACACCCTGTGAAGTTGTTAACTGTGGATTCTCATACTTATGAGTTTTCAATGGCTGATTTCAAGAGCCTTGAGGAAAGAACTGTTCTCACCTTTGAAGATAAACAGAGACTGCTAGACTCTTTACATACACTCCAAATAAAGATACCAAAAGAACATAAGTTTCAAAACATCTCTGCTGAGGACTCTTTAGCCTATTTATGCACTTATTTACCAATTAATACTGAACTGAAGGTTAATCTTCTGGCAGAGCTAGATCTAAAATCAAGGATGGAGGCATTACTTAAAATCATTGAATCTGAACCCTTCTTTAAATTGTTAAATCATCAGGATCACTTAGTGTTTTTACATAAATACAATTAACCCAGAACTACATGTTCTATGAGAAATTAAATATGGTTAATAATTAAGTTTATGAAGGCTAGTTAGCAAACTTAGACATAATCATACTGCTTGTGCCCGGTGATACCAGAGGCAAGGTAGGCAAATCCAAGAAATACAAACCCAAATGCGAGTAACAGAATGAGTGTTCCCACTGCAGAACTTGGGACAAACAGGTCATATACTGCAAAGACCAATGAGAGTAAACCACCAAGACCATAAAGGACCCGAGCCCAGGTTTTAACATAGCTATGTTCGAAGGCTTCATAAAGAAATCCGATTCCTATAAACAGCATCGCAAAAGAAAGATACACTGCCATTAAGAACGCTCCAGCTGACTGACTAAACAGCACAACTATACCAAGTAACAGGTTGACAAAGCCAAATATAAGATCTAATGTTCTCGATTTTCTGCTGAACTGTTCTCCTGCAAATCCTCTGTACATCTCGATAAATCCTGTCACAATCAAAATTACTGAGAGTATAACCAGTAGGGTGATAAAGCCAATACTTGGAAAAAAGATAACGAGGTCTGCAAATACTAGATATGCCAGCCCCACAATCAGGTCAAAAATTCGGGTTAATGGAGATAAATGTTTCTGTTCCATATCCTATTAAGACAATATTAATTTTATTTAAGGTCTAGGTGAGGGATATATTCTCATTTCCAAAAAAAAATTCACATATAACCTGAACTCAGAACAGCGGTAAAGAATGATTAATGACTGTTTACCCTAGTATCAAATATTTAAATGTGGTAGACTATGAATTCCTTTAAGTTAAGTGAAATTTAGTTCTATGGGAGTTATAAAGAAATCGAATCAGATTTTGCTGGTTTAATTTTGATACAGGGTACTAAATGTTCATCAAATCTAACACCGAATTTGGGTGAAAAGCAATTGTATAAATTAAAGGGTGTATAGGTTAATTTATGGCTTTGTCATTACAGGATCCAATAATTATTTACTCTATTATTTGGCTTGCTGTAACTGTGGTCTTCTATTTGCTCAAGTTTAAACCCTTTAGACTGAACTTTTACCCCTTTGGCTTTAACTTTAAGTATCTTAATGGTTCATATGACTGGATTGCAAATCTTTCCCCAAGGTTTTGGAGAGGCCTTAGTAGAAGAGTCCTCTTAATCATCCCAATAATTCAGCCAATATTCTATGTTGGTACAATTTTTGCCTTTGTGGGGTCTTCATTTAAAATTATCTATGCTAAGGAGCTGTTGCTACCGTTTGTTATAAATCTGACCTCTCCCTACCTCTTTCCTATACTATTTTTCACATTTCTCATTCATGAGGTATTCCATGGAATTGTGGCAAGAGCAGAGAAGGTTCCTGTAAACTCCACAGGAGTCCTGTATATCCCATTTTTAGCAATTGCAGCTTATGTTCAGGTTGATTATGAATTTTTCGCCAAAAATAAACAGAATCACCTGTTGACACCTGAGACTTCTGTTACCAAGAATATGACACCAGTCCCACTGCTAAATTTTGGGGTTCCAGATCAGTATGAGGTATCAATCGCAGAGAACCTCATCCATCAGCCTCTAAGATACTTTGAGCTTGAGGGTTCACTTGACAGAATTTTCCAAAAGATCAATGTTGACAACTTGAACTTTATGAACATCCGATTTATTTTCTTAAATTCATTGAACATGACAGATTCAAGTAATGGTTTATGGGACTTTTCATTGGGTGGAAGACGATTATTGGCTTATATTAAAGAAGGAATGGGAGCTGTGTTTCTTCAACAACAAGTGACACAACGGAATGTAAACATGTTCACAGGGTTAACAGAAGAAGAAAAAACCTCAATGGGTAGAATATTGGTGGCAGGATTTATTGGAAACCTACTCCTTGGTGTAATCTCATTTGCGGGTTGGTATCTCTCCGGATTTCATCAGTTCTGGTGGGATTTATTAACAGCTAATCTGGGTCTTTTTGTGTTGAATTTACTACCACTTTATGTGACTGATGGTGCAAAGTTGGCAGTCCTGATTAAGGAGAGGATACAAAATCCTGTATTAGCATCACTCTACTATTTTGTGACGTATCCACTTACAATTGTGGCAGTCTTCTTGACATTTACTGGGTAGCTTGTAAGGTTGATAGTCTCATTCTATGGAAAATTATGTTTTGTTGGATATCATGTTACGTAGAACATTATAATAAAAACGAATGAACCGCTATATTCATAGTCCAAATCATTTATTCTGAAAATAACCTTCTAAATGATTTAATTTCTAGAGAAATTCAGCCTAAGCTTCTGTAAGTTGGAGGAACAGAACCTGAAAGATCTTGATGAGCTTTTCTATAGAGTCCAGTTCCACACTCTCATTAATGCCATGGTCATTTTTACCTATTGGACCAAGCTCTACACCAGGGATACCTAACTCAGTAAAGAACCTGGTGTCGCTTGCACCACCTAACTTCTCCCCTACATCAAATATGTGAAAATCTGACTTTTCAGACACATCCCTCAACAGTTTAGGTAGATAAGATTCTGGATCTACATTCACAGGGTCTATCCCTGAGAGGATCTCACCGGTTAATTCGAATTCTTCTGAACTAAGGTGTTGTTCCAATGTCTTTCTGAGTATCTCATGTGAATCCTTGTCTTTTAACATAGCCCGAATGTCAAAGGTTACCTCGACAGTTTTTCCACCTGCTGAATAGTCAATTAGATTGGGGTTTACAGAAATTCCATATTTACTGGGGAGAACTGGCCAATCAAGTGAGCCAACAGATGCAAGCTTGGTCATCAGATGCGATAAGCTGGGTGAATATTCTTTCTCATCACCTGATTCACTGGGATCGATGTACCAAACTTTGACCTGCTGGGGAACAGAATTGTTTTTGATACTTGAAGATTCAACCTTAGAAATATGCTTATCCACACAGAATTTGGCAGCTGTAAACATAGCATGTGAATCTGCACCTAAAATGAAGGCTGAAGAATGTAATGTTTGAGAGTCATCCCCCTGCTTTGAATAAAACACTATCTCCTTTTTCTCTCCCTTTATTTTGCCAGAGGTGTAACTGGTGCTGAATTTTAACCAGGTTGCTCCTCTTCGCCTTGTCACAATAATAGGGATCTTGCTTGGTTCAGCGTTAATCACAAAGTTTGGCATAAGGTTTTCCTCCTCCAAAGCATTGATAATTACAGGCAATGACGCAGTTCCACCAACTTCTTCATCTCCACTGAGCGCGATGACCAGATTTCCCCTGTTTACTGCAAAGTGTTTGAAAGCCAGAAGAAAAGCAGCAACACCCCCCTTCATGTCACTTGCGCCTCTTCCAAACAACAGATTGTCCTTGACTTCCCCCTTAAATGGGTCAGATTTCCAAATTGTCTTTTCTCCCTCAGTTACTGGTACAACATCGATATGTCCCAGAAATAAAACAGTTGGACCAGGATTGGGGCCCCTCTCCACCAGTAAAACTGGATATATTTCATTTCCATTCAGTTGGGCGGATTTAAGGTTTAATATTTCCAACCCGAAATCTTGCGCTGTTGTCTTGATAAATTCTGAACAAGAAGGTGAGGGGTAAACATCTTGATCAGGATTAATAGTTGTATCAAAACTAATGAGTTTTTGGAGAAGATCTATAAGCTCTTGATTCATTTTACCGGTCTTTTGAAAGGCATTATAAGTCCATATCCCAATTGGTCTGGTAAATTGCTCAGAATAGACCGTATCTCCTTGGCAAAAGCGTGGTATCGCGGTATAAACAAATTTCCATGCAAGACTGTTTATTACCTGTTATTACCAGCTTTGTTCTTCTCTAATGTGCCTCGAATTTCCTTGGTCTGCTCCTCTAGAACATGAAGTGCATCCTCCATCTTATGTCTAAGAGATTCAAGGTCAGACATTACTTTTGATTGAACAGTATCATCCATCATAATTATACATAGGTAACAACCTTAATGAAATTACAAGGAACAGACATGCCCACTATTTCTTAAATTCGTCCCAATTAATAAATTAAGAATTAGAGATTCATCAAGGTTTATGTATTTTAGGAGGGTGAAAACAGTGTTGAATTTTCGAAATAAAATTTTATATCTTAAAGGGATGCTTTTTTCGACTGTGTATTTTGAAATAAGTGTTATTCTTGCAATGCTCCTTTACCCCAACTATAACCAGAATGACCAATTTCTAAGTGCACTTGGAGTTGGATCAACTGCATTGTTATTCAACCCACCTGTCATCGTGATAGGATTGTTTACATGCATGATTTTCCTATTTATTGGTAGTTTTCTAAGAACTTTAACTTCAAGGGGTGATGAACCGGTTAGTAACTTAATTATCTACTCATTGCAAATTTTAGGGGTTATATTAGGAGCTTTACTTATAGGAGTCGGAGTGTTTGTTTCTGATAAGGCAACAGGAAAGATTCATAACACATTGGCAATAAGTTATTTTCTCCTCCTAATTCCTGTATTCTTTATTCTCTCCATCCCGCTGTACAAGAGCTCTAAAATATTATCTGGAACCGCATTATTAGTGGTAATATTAACAACAACTGGGCTGTTTCTTCCTGGAGTCAATCAACACATCTTTCAAAAGTTGGTTGTACAGGTTGAGTTAATATTCTTCTTTTTGTTCACCCTGAAAATTATCCTAATGGAAAATTCAAAACCTGAAGGTGGAGAATAAATCTCCAATCTATATTATTTCCCTTTTTTATTTCCCTCTAGATTTTTAACTGGTTAAATTTAATTAGCCGATTTTTAACAAAATGGGACTTTATAATTTACTTGCATTAGATGAGATGACGTTATTAAGAACGTTAATTCTCGATTTTATCATTTCATAAACTACCACAGTGATTGCTATTACAGGTCCCAGAATTAATCCAGCCCATGTGAACAATCCAATGAATGATAAAACAAGAATTGTGAAGAGGTTAAGGTTTGAATATTGTTCCTTTCTGCTATACCTGAATACTGGAATTGAAAAGATAAGGGGTAGACCTGCAAAGATCAAACTAATGATAATCTCAGGTGTCAGAGCCGAGAGCACTGCAGAGTAGGTCATCTGAAGCAAAAAGGAGAATGTGCTTCCAAAACCTAAAAGTGCTGCAACTCCCAACAGGCTATTTGTAAATTTCCTTCTAACTAATAATACTGAACCCAACAAGAGCATGATAAGATAAGGCATCAACACGAAGAGGAGATTCTGCCCCTCCCAGATATATACCTGTATAACATTCACAGGAGTGAGAATCTGTTCAAGAACTGTGAAAGACTCTTTGTATCCAACAGCCAACCCATAGTTACCTGACAAACCATTTGAAACAACAGCCAAAAAATAGGTTCCAGGACGTAACCCAGAATTTTCATACTTTGCTCCTTGCTTGTAAACACTCGGACCAAATGCCTCATATGTGGCTTTGACCTCTTTGTTTACCGGGATCTGTTTTGCAAGCATGTTTGTAGGAATTTGTACATGGTCAATTACTGATTGACCAGAAATACCTGATCCTATGAGATAAAGAGACACATCGAATTTTGCTTGATCTTGACGTACAGGGAAGAACAGAGAGAAATAGAGCTTCTCGCCACTTTTGATGGGTATCTCAAAATATTGAGTTGTTATCCCTGCTGGCATGGTGTTATAGATAGCCCAGCTCTTAGTTGGATTTTCAATGCGAGTCGCATTTGTAATCTGGTTATTTCCTGAGGACTCAACTGGAACATGGGCATTTGACATTACAAAGCCCCCAACTGTAAATATCAACAGAACAGAGATGAAGAAAACGTTAAACTTCATGAACTTATAATATATTTCATGATATTTAAGTTATTACTTCACATCAATTTATCTTGTTAAAGAATATTTTTCTCAAATTTTGAATTTAAGAGGATTAAGAAGAGCCAATAAATCTACAATTAATTTTATTGAAAAATGAAAGCAAAGAATATTCTATAATTTTATTTAATTGTTTGACTGAAATAGGGAAAATTTATTAACATTTAATTTATCATTGTTTTATGGGTGGAGGTTCCCTTGTAGAATTTTTACAAATCAATAGTTTGAATCAAGGTTGGTCATTTGTTGTAAAATTTCCTAATTTTCAAATTATCCTAGATTCAGGTTCAATTTGGTATAGAGGCAAACCATGCTCTGTTAATTGGAAACAAGAGCTAAGTGAGTTAGTAATTCCAACAGTAAACATGATATACCTCTCTCATGCACATTTCGATCACATAGGTTCTGTTCTCATGATCATTAAGCATGGTTTTCAAGGCAAAATAATAATGAATAAGTTAACTTATGACCTCATTTTGTTGAAGCAGATACATAACAAACTTATTGGATTTTCTTCCAAATTGTTTTCTCTTTTCTTAAGTCAAATACTTGTTTTGGATGAGTTTGAGGAATATCAGATTGACGAAAAACACGTGTTGAAACTGTTTCCAAATTTTCATACAACAGATTCTAACATCCTTGTAATTAAAAACATTAACACGAACAGAGGTTTTATTTTTACCTCTGATATAAGTGATGACACTGTTCCAATATTTAATTTTGTTAAAGACTATTTAGATGGTGAATCAAATATTTTACTAACCGATGGCGCATTGGTTTATTCTGAACATGAATCATTAAATTTTGATGATGAAAATATGAGGACAATTGTTTCACTGATCAATAGAATTTCGAATGAAACTGAACTTAAATTGGACATAAAAGTTAGTGCAAACGGATTGTTGGAATACTTGTTAAAAAAGCTTAACAGTACATTAAGTTGTAAGATCAATGTTCACCATTCATTCAGGAGATTTATCGAATGCTCATTTGGTTCTACAAATCCATTCGAAAATGTAACAATACAATATTTTAGAAAAAGAACTCCTCTTGATGGATCTTTAAATTCAGTTTCACTAATTAAGGATATTTCCAGTGATGTAAGTGAATATAAAGAGACCATTTTTATTGCGACTTCTTATGGTGATAAGAAGAAAGGGGAAAACGTTACCCTCATAGATTCAGAGTCTGTTGAATTAACTTCCCTGCGACAAAAGATTATTTACTTACCATTTACTCGACATCTATCTCGCGACTCTTTAAAAGAAATTTTAAGTCTTGGATTTATTTCAGAATGCTATCTTTACACTAGTTCAACATTTCACAACATGGTTCAAGTTCATAGAAGTTTGAATTCTTACAAAAATTTGCTGATTGAAAAAATGGAACAAGGGATAAATAAGGTGATTGTATTATGATTAATGATTTAATGTCAACTCTCAGGCAAAACTTGCAAGAGAGCCATAAAAAATCTGAAAGTGATCAAGATTTGGTCTTAATTGCTAAGAGAATAATTGATTCCCCCGAATCTTACCCCCCGGATTTAATTCCAGAGGTGGACGCTCACCGTTTATGGAGTGTGTTAAAATGGGGGAAACTTACGAAACCTAAATACAGGAATTTTTGGATTGTTCTTTCAACAGAGTTCGCACTGAACCTAAAGAAGGTGAGCTTAGAAATTCATGATCAAGAAGCAGTTTATTGGTTCAAAAAAACTAAGAGAAAGCTGTATACATTGGGAGGAAATGATTTGGCAGCCAAAATATTTTTGTTAGTGGTATTAGACAACCTGGTGGAAGAGATAGAAGATGTTACTTTCCAATCACTAAATTTACAGGTTGTTAATTTTGACAGAAGTCTATACAGAAGGTTTCTTTCGATGTTATACAGCCTTTTAAGAGGTTCGTCAATAGATTCGATCAAATCATTCAATAATTTTCAAGACAAATTAGATTTCCTCACAAATATGTTTTCACTGGAAGATTTCAATAAAATGGATGAGGAAGAAAGGATCAAACTATTAGAACTTGTTGAATCTGAGCTAAATGGGTTAAACGATGATTATGAAAAGTTTATAATACAGCTCCGAAAAGAAACTATAATTGACTTACTGAGGAAATTGAATTCAAATGAACAGGGAAAACTCCTTGATCATTTTTTTGACATTTTTAAAGTTTATTGGGAGAGGAGTGAAATCGGGGTAGAAGAAATCCAGGATTTTAAAACATTTATACAGAACTTTCAGGGATTTTTACAACAACAAAATATTTCTCCAGTGTTTTCAACACCCTTACACAAACTATTAAAAGAAGAATTAAGTTTTACAGAATATTTTGGGTCAGAAATAGAAACTGAAAAAATGGTAAAAGTAAGGAGCCCTGGTTGGAAATTTCAAGGGGAAATTTTCTCTAAACCAAAAGTGGTGGAGGCAGATGAAAATGAAAAGTAAATCAGCATTGAACTTAACCTTTGGGATTGACTTAGGTACAACAAATTCTTCAATTTCATATTGTCTTGATAGCAATGGATCTCTAAAAATAGACACATTAGATATTGAGCAGTTAACAACCAATGGATCTATAGTAAGAGAGCCATTGCTACCTTCTTATTTTTATTTCGATGTGAATAGTAATAGATATTACGTGGGTAAATTTGCCAAAGAAAAGTTTAAAACAGAACCCAGCCTAGTAATTAGATCAGTAAAGTCAGATATAGGACCTCCAAAGGTTTTTAATATTAATGGCAAAAGCTTCACCCCCGAAGAAATTTCAAGCTATTATCTAAAAAAACTCAAGGAAACATGTAAAAATTTCTTGAGAAAGGAGCTTGATGGAAATTTTGCAATTGCTGTGCCTGCGTCATTTGACGATATACAAAGAAGAGCCACTCTAAAAGCTGCGGAAATGGCAGGATTAACCGTGAGAGATTCAAAAGGAAAAGAACTCCCGATACTCATTGATGAACCTCGGGCTTCATTGTATTCCTTTGTTCATGACAATAAAACTCATATCTTCTTTGATCAAAAAGAAGATCCCAAAACAATTTTAGTCTACGATCTAGGAGGTGGAACCTTGGATGTTAGTTTACACGAATTGAGGTTAAATTCAGACGATACAATCGATATTGAGGATCTAGAAATTTCAAGGTACACTAAGATAGGGGGAGATAATTTTGATGAAATTTTTGCAGACTGGATTCTCACTCAATATATCAAACAGAATCCAGCAGCCAATTTTAATAATTTGTCAAAACAGAGAAAGTTTGAAATCAAGCAAAACTTATTCGCTGAAGCGGAAGCTGTGAAAATTAGACTCGCAGAACAATATTTTCTCAGAAATCTGACTTCACCTAGTGATGGTTGGGGAGAATTTCAAAATTTGAATGAGATTTCAGTAAATCTTAGAACTGGTTTCCTTATTGGAAATTATAATTATAACACTGAGATAACATCCTCTCGATACGAAGAAATTATTTACCCCCTTTTAGGAAAAGGTCTATCTAAAGATGACTACGAGGAGCTTGACCAGTTATTTTCAAGAGAAGAACAACAAAATATAGTTTTCCCAATATTAGATGTGTTTAGCAAAGCAAATTCAAAACGTGAAGATCCAGTAAAAGTGGATTATGTTTTAATTACTGGTGGGATGACAAATTTTCCTTTGATCAAGAAAAGATTAATTGACTTTTTGGAAGTTAAAGAGGATCAAATATTAAGTTTAGTTGACCCTGAGAAATCTGTATCACGCGGTGCTGCAATCTATGCAAGAAATATTGCTTTAGGTAAAAAAATTCAAACTGTAACCGCAGAATCTATTTCTGTCAAATTAATCAAAGACCAGTATAGTGTCTTAATTCCCTCAGGTACTAAGTTACCCTATAATGGTAGGGTCAAAGACAATTATACTTTGGCAAATCCAGCAAGATTTGTAAAAATACCATTATACAAAGGGAATATTGACAGGGGATTAAATCCTACCAAAATTGCAGAATTTTCGTTTGATTTAGGGAAGGCTTTTCCTGAAGGTGAAGTAGTTCAACTCAACTACCAAATGGATGTTTCTAAGATCTTAATTTTTAAGGCTAACCTAAAATCTAACCCAGAAATTGAATTTGAAGGAAAAGTTAATTCGACTTATAACCAACAACATTTACAATCTAATAAAAAGAAAACTACGCTGCCCAAACCTGTCGTTGTGAAACCTAAAATTAACTTGAACCAGACCTTAAATCATTACAAAAATGTATTAGCAAATCTTGATGAAAGGAATTCAAAGAAATACGAATCAGAAATTCTGAGAAGTGAAAATGGGTGGGAATTAATTAAACCTCTATTAATTATTTATAAAAACAAAAGAACCTTAGGGAGTGTAGCTAAAAAGAGATTACCTCTGCTAATCTCAAAGCTTTATGTTCAACACCCAGAAAGGACTGAAGATAAAAAGGCATTCATTAGTATGTTATTAAAATATCTAAAGCCTAAACTAAATATGAATACTCATACAATGACCACTCATTATTTTGGAGTTGTTGGTGCCTTAGGCAACCTAGGGGTTCATGAAGCTGAATCCGATTTATTAAATTTGATCCAATATGATGAAGCACAACCAATCATAGAACATCTGTTGATAAATCTTGGAAAAATTGCAACGACCACAAAATCTCTAAATATCCTTTTAAAACAAATTAGCTCAAAGGGTAGCTTATCGAGAAAAGGAAAAATCATAGCGATTACATGGAGTATCGGAAAACTAGCATCGCTTAATATCGCAAAGCCAATCTCCCGAATTGATTTTGATCCATTTATCCCTATTTTAATCAACCTTTTAAAGAAAGAACTCCAAATTTCAGGAAAAGGAAACATTAATTTACTGAGAAACATAATCTTTGCTTTTGGTGAGATATATGATAGTAGACAAAAATCACTGAAGGGGTTATCAAAGCAAGTAAGCCAGTCTTACAGAGATTCTTCAAACGCTGTAGATTTTGCTATAAACGCAATTTCCACTAAAATTTTGATTAGATATAACTCTAACACTGACAATAAATTCAAACAATTTCAATGGTTACTCGAATTCTGTAACACAATCAAAAAAATGATGTTAGGACAAAATTTAACTCAAGATGAAGAAACAACACTCTTGAAAATCAGAGAGGACAACTAGAAAAATAAAAGTTTCCTAAAGGTTGGCTTGGACAAAAGTTCGTTAGTTAAGCAACCAGACATTCAAAGTTAGAATTGACGCAAATGTTACCCAGAGCAGATATGGAATTTGAAGATATCCTGCAATTTTGTCTATCTTCGCAAACAGAACAATCATTAGTAGGATTGTTAAATCCAAGATGATGATTTCAATGAAAGAGAGGAATAAAAGGTTGAAACCAAAGAATAAGATACTCCAAAGGCTGTTCAAAATTAGCTGGATATAGAAAACGACCATTTCTCTGCTGGTTAAAGATCCTTGTGTTTTGTAAACCAGATAGGCACTGGCAATCATAGCCAGATATAAGAATGTCCATACTGGGCTGAAAATCCAGTTCGGTGGGTTGAACCATGGTTTGTTTATTCCTGCGTACCAACCCTGTATTTTCGGAAATGTGAAATAACTTCCTGTGAAACCCGAGATGAAGACTATGACAAAATAGAAGAGCATCATCTTCAGATCAATACTTGAGAATTCTACATTTTTAACTTGCATGGGAGAATTATATTGAGGTCATTATATATAATTATGCTTCAAGGTGTTTCAATGTATTATCTAACTTAAAGAAAAGAGATATCCTCTTTTCCTATTAACTGATGAATAGAACTAAAAATAAAGTAAAAGAGATATTCAGATTGAAAACCCACAGTTAATGATTTGTCAAATCGTGGTTGATTCTTGTTTTGCAATGGATTACAAAAATAAGTTAAGGAATAATCTTCTACCTATTTCAAAACAATGAAAAAAGTATCTGGATTTGCTTTCGTATAGACTTTAGAGCATCCCTTCGAACATGAACTGCAGTAGAAGGAATTGCTATCACAGCTTTTAGCCTCCTGATTCAATTCAATAAGGTTCTGCTCCTGAAGAATCTCAAGCAAGGATTTTAATTGACCGGAACTGAGATTTAGTTGTAGCTCTAACTCTCTGGAACTTATAATGTGTCTTTTCTCAAGAATTTCAAAAATATCTTGTAGCTTACCCAAACAGGATCAATCCTCCAAAACTATAAACAACAAAAGCAACCACCCAAGCAAGTGTGAGACTGTAAACCATCGAAAAAAGCGTCCACCTCGTCCCAACCTCCTGTTTTAGCGCAAAGACAGTCCCAAGACAGGGGACATAAAGAAGTACAAAAAGCATGAGTGATAATGCGGAAACTGGTGTGAATTGTTGTGATAGAATTGCTAAGTTGGTTCCATACAGTATACCTAAAGCCCCTATAAACAGCTCTTTGGTGATAAATCCAAAGAGAAGGGCGACAATAATCCGAACATCCCAGCCCATTGGATAAAATACAAATTGAATGTACTGACCCAAGCTATATGCCAATGATTGTTTAAACAAAATTGGATCATGTAAGGCTGCTGGGCCGATTAATCCCCTAAAACTTGTTATTGACAACAGCCAGAGTATCACAACCCCTATTCCCACCCCCTTTCCTATACCTTTTATAAAATCCTTCACCTGTGCATACACCTGATTAAACAGGGTGTTGTTTAGCGGAAACTGAAGGTTTGGGAGTTCCATTATCATCAGCGACTGTTTGCCTCTGAAAAAGAATTTTCTAAGTAAAAAGATAGTTGTGACTGCCACAGCTATACTGAGAAGATAAGCACCAGCAACAATTAAGTCAGGATAAGCTGTCGAGACCATAGACCCAAAAAGAACAAGAATGGGGAATCTTGCACTGCATGAGACAAAAGGAATACTTAGGGCTGTCACCTTTTTTTCATTGGAATCTGGGATTATACGGGTGCTTAAGATAGCAGGGACATTGCACCCAAACCCGAGAAGAAGTGGGGCGATAGATTTTCCAGAGACACCAGCACGGGTGAGGAACCTATCTGTAATATAAACAACTCGTGTTAAATACCCGCTCTGTTCCATTATCCCAATTATAAGGAAAAGAATTGTAACCTGAGGGAGAAATATGAGGATGAACCCAATACCTGCCAACAACCCATCTACAAGAAAAGAGGCAATCAGTGCATTAGGTAGGGACGCCTTGATTACATCCCCCAGGATCCTCACCCCCGCATCTATCCATATAGTAAAGATTCCACCAAGATCAAAGGTTATTTTAAATGAAAGCCATATAAGTACAGAGAAAATAATTAGTCCAACATACTGGTTTAAGAGGAATCGATCTAAAAATAAAAGTTTAGACTCATTGTCTTCAATAAGCCCCAATCCACTCAAATCGCTCTGAATCTCCTCGTACAGAGTGTCTATTAACTTCACCTTCACAGGGATGTTTAAACCTTTGAAAACCTCCTTCTCTACCTTCATGAATTTATCGTTTGCAAAGGGTGAGTAGTCTTTCAGATACTCCTCATCAAGCATGGATAGAAAAACCTCACTAAATCTAAGCTCTTTCTCATCATTTAATTTGGCAGCAACCTGCTCAATTCTCTCAGCGACTTTACTAGGTCTCATTAACTTATCATCTTTAGTATGAGCTTCGAGGGTTTCAAATTCACCTATTATGGTTTGTTTGAGTCCTCGTATTCCCCTTTCTTTGATGGCTGAAACCCCTAACACTGGAATATTATACAGGGAACGAAGTCTTGAAGTTAAGGCATTCACATCATAATGAACAGTATCAACAAAATTTAAGACCAATATCATTCTCTTATTCAACAGAAGAAGCTCCTTAGTGAGCAACAAATTTCTATCCAAATGGTTGATGTCAATCACATTGACAATTAGAGGATCTTCAGACTCGTAGATCACTCGCTTAGAACTTGCTGACTCAGCAGTATCATCGCTAAACCCATAAAACCCAGGTAAGTCATACACCATATGAGAATGACCATTTTCAATAAATCGACCACTCTTGGCTTGAAAGGTTACCCCAGAAAAATTCGCCACTTTAACACTATAACCCGTGAGAAGGTTAAATATCAGTGACTTACCTGTATTCGGGTTACCGACAAGTAAGACCCGATTATTGCTTTGTTTATCACCTATGGTTTCATTCTCAATGTCACAACAAGGCTTTATCTTTGTCATCTCCTAATCAGATATCAAAAATATACCTTTGGCAATCTCTGGGTCGATAATAAATCTTCCAGAACCGGTCTGAATTACCATTAAACCCGTTTTTTGTCTATCTATTACCTCAATCACAACATTTTGAGTTATGTGAATCTGTGCCAGAAGGATAAGGTTACTTTCATTTAATTGTAACTGATTCACAATATATTTTTTCCCAACCTTAGCCTCTGATAATCTTAAATTTTCAAGTTTTAACATAAACAACCCAGCTCATAAAATTCGGGTTACCGAAATAATTTGATGTTAATATGACTTATTGATATATAAGGTATATTAAAGTGAACTGGGTGCTCTGACAAGCATCTGGCAAATCTAAATCATAATTCTAACAGAGGGCAATATGAAAAATCAAGGTCCAAGTAATATTGTTAGGCTGACAGTTGACCTTCATCCTTCAGCAGTTTACGAATGATTATAAAAGCATCAAAGTCTTCAAGTTGTGGAACTTAAGAGACTGTATTTTCTCCTTGCTATTGTACCCCCAATATTCTGGGGAATCTCTATAACTGGTGCAAAGATCATCTCAGTCTCGGGATTTTCTCCTGTTGAGATTACCTTTGGAAGATTTTTACTTGCATCAATTCTGTTCCTACCGTACCTGATTTACAAGGGAAGAGGGAATCCACGCTATTTTCCATCATCAAGGAGACAGTGGAGGAACATATTTGCACTCTCATTAACAGGAGTTGCATTGAACAACCTGATCTTTTACACTGGCCTCAGTTTCACAGATGCAGGAATAGCTTCAATACTTGTCTCCTTTAATCCATTGGCTACCATGCTCTTTGCTGTACTATTGCTTGGAGAAAAGTTCACAGCGAGAAAACTCTATTCGTTAATTCTGGGGATAGTTGGAGTAATTTTTATTATCGGATTTCAGATCAACCTTGGATCGGTATTTGGAAACCTGCTCATTCTTACTGCAGCTTTCGTCTGGGGTTCCTCATTCTCCTTCTCAAAACTATCAACTGAATCTGGGTTATCAAGCATCGCAGTCACAGGTTGGTCTGAGATTCTGGGGACAATTCTCCTCATACCCTTTGCAGCTCCCTCTTTTTCTAATAAAATTGGACACCTAACAACAGAACCTCTTCTCTGGTTTATTTTTATCGGTGTGTTTTCTTCAGTAATTGGGTATGTTCTCTATTACCGGGCGATTCAACATTTTGGTGCAGGAAAAGTTGCCCCGGTTATCAATATAATCCCTGTATCAGGGGCTATTACAGCATTTCTTGTGCTTGGAAACCCCTTCTCTGGTCAACCAATAATCGGGTTCATACTGGTAATGATTGGTGTTATCCTTGCCCAAACAGAGAAAGAAGAGCCAGGGGAATTACATCTTGAGAGTGAAGAGATTCCTGTTGCATAAACATAAAAAGTATTTTTGGTTTTGTTAGAAATAAGAAACAGAGTTACTGTAATTTTCACAGGTTCATGCTAGTTTCATCCTAGTTTTATCCCTTTTTTATCCAGGATTTATCCAGGATTTATCCCAGGTTCATCATGAATTTATCCATTATTATCCCTTTTTTATCTCAAGATTATCATAGAATTATCTAGGAATTATCTCAAGATATTGAATATTCAAAGACTAAAATTAAATTAAGTTTCTCAAACATAACCCAAAGATTTCTCACAGAAATGTGTTATAAATGTAGACAATGTGATTAGCCTTTAAAATGACCATATCAGAGGTAATGATGTTGGTAGATTCAACATTACCCTCTCTTGATCAATTTTTGCAGTTATCGACACTCGAAATAAAGGAGTATATGACCAAATTTGAAATCAGATCGATCTATTATGCCATAGATGGAACAAGAAGATTCATACTTTCAGAATACCCAGAAAGTACACAAACCAACTTCTTGAATTTTTATATCGAAAAGGTGCAGGTTCACACAGTGAATGCATTTAGACTGTTGGCACGTTACTTCTCAGATATTTACTTTTTGCTGAATGATTTAACTGCCTTTGTTAGAGGGAAAGAATACCTAGATGTGGCAATCAACACAGGAGTGGCAGGACTTGGAAATAACCCCAAATTTCTTGAGTTTTACGAGGAAGACAATGTAAAAATCTCATTTGTTGGATTTAATGAGATTTACAGAGAATATGGTTATGAATCAATATTTGACCTGATGAATAAGATCCAACAAAAGACAACTGAAAACTCTAAGGTCAATTTATTTGCGTATACAGGCTATTCCCTAAGTAAAGACCCAATCAAGCTGCTTTCTCACTTTAGAGAAGAAAATGACCTGAAAACAGTGAAAAAGAAGATTTATGGGATGAATGCACCAGATATTGATGTTGGGGTGTTTTTCGGTGTTCCCAGATCAAAAATTGAACCCATATTACTCAATGACAACATGCTACGACTGTACACACACAGACCGAGCTTGGCACTCACAGAGAGAACCATTAGAAAGGCAATCTACTACTCCATCCTGTATAAAAACGGAATAAAAGACCAGTATATTCGTTATGAAAACAACGGTCTCCCTTCTTCAAAACATATTGAACTAATTGATGACAAAAATGAGGATTTTATTGGAGAGAGGTACTACATGGAGATGTAATCCTATAACCTATGAAAATAGCTTTGGTAGAGTGGAATGGGATTTGATAAATTTTTCATACCTCCTATTGGTCAGACGCTGATTAAGGTACCTATAAACTAATCAGTTATAATTAGCTCTCAGGATGGTAGCGACTCAACTCAGCAAAGAGTATGTTCTTATTCCTTCACTAAAAAACATTTTTATGAGAAGTAAGTCCCAAATGTGATTTTAAGAAACATCCTGAGTTTATCACTCGTCTGAGAACCTAAAAACATTAAGTTCCAATGAGACCATATATTGTTGCTATTGAACTTATTTAGGAGTTCATACGTTCATTTATGAATATTAACCACTGTAAAACAGCACCTGCTGCCTTTAAACATCCCTCACATATTTATAACGTACATTTGAAGGTGTGTGTAACAACAAGGATGCCCCAAAATATTTCTTAAAAAATTTTTCGTTAAAAATTGCAAATTCATCACAATACATTTTACAAACAAACCGGTTGTAAAATTTCAGAAAATAACACCATAAATCCATGAAAAAGGCATAAAAAGACTTTAAGAACAGTTATTACTACTATAACGCAATACTTTTTACAAATATATTAGAGCAATATTAAAATATGTGTTTTCCTAAAAAAAAAATACTTTTTATACTATTTTTTTCACGCATCAGGCATGCAAGTCAATACAAAACTTGTTAAAATTTCAGCCATTCTCATAATGGCTCTGCTACTTACATCGGGAATCGCCCCCGTTGTGGTCAAGCTGCAACCTCACCATGTAAACCCAATGATTGTGTCACTTGGGTCCTCTGTTGAGGTAACAACAGCAGTTCAACAACTTTTAAAGACATTTCCAACAGCAAAGGTGATAAAATTCAACTTCAAGACATCACTATCTGTCATCAGACACTCAATGCACCCCATTGTCTGGGTTGGGCATGGGGGACCAGATGGGATACTGATCAACTCTCAGCTCTACTCTTGGAAGGTCATGGCAAGGCTGATCAAACTCTCACCAATGAAGGACTATCTCCTCAGCTGTGATTCCAATCAGGTACTGAAGTTCGCCTCTCTCTCTTTCAAGCAGGTTTTTGCCTTTCCAGATAAGATTGATGCCGTTCTAGGCGCTCTGCTTATAGCATACAAGCTCACAGGTATACAACAGCTCATTGGAAAACTGTTTGACAGATTTTCCATGTTGTTCTCAGGTTTATCACATCCCCTGTTTTTAAGCTTGATTCAATGTCCACCTCCTTCTTCCACCTATGTTATCTGTGGCTTGGGGCCTCATGAGGCTGAGTGGTGGGTGATTCAACTTGCATTCTTAGTACTGTTAATACTGTTTAACTATTATTTACCCACTGGTCTAGGTATAGTCAAAGAGACAGCTATCAGATTTATAAGAACTGGAGGACCTATCCAGCTATTTTATGATTTAGTTTACCTTGCTCATGGATGGATTACTGTTCCAAGAGTGGTTGGCCATATGCTTCGCTACATTAAAGGATTTCTTGGAATGTTTTTAGCAATATTTAGTGCAAAGTCACCGTGGGAACGGTGGGGGATAATAGCTGCAATGGGTGCAAACTTTTTTGCCTCTGCTGGACTTTGGATTGCTGAGTTGACAGGAGATCTTATTTCTGGTGGTGGTGTGACATATCTTAAGATACTAGCGGCAGCATCTGTAATATTGTATAATGCTGTGCTGTTTCTTCATGATTTTACGGATCCCAATGATATTGTAGATGTATAAATATACTGGTATGATAAGAATGAGTATGGAAAATAAGCTTGGTATCTGGACAGAGATCAAACACACAATTAGCACTCTAAAAAAGAGCAAAACAACAGATGGCTACTCCTTAAATCTATTTGCTATTGCGACAGGGGCTTTGATTTACGCTTCATTTTCGAATGATAACCCATATTTTCTCCTGTTATATGCCACAAATCTATATGGAATGGCTACATTTGTTTTTACCATTCCATTTTCCCTGCTCGATGATGCCAACACATCTGCTGCCAAATGGAATGAACCTGACAACAGAAAAAAGTTAATCTGGGCAAAGTTCCTCATTGGTAATTTTCACGGTTTTATAGGAGCTATCTTGACTATTGCACTCTTCTTCTATGCCCGATATTATGTAAACCTGACCTATGTTCTTCCCGGGGACCCATTTCCGCTTGTTGACAAGGTAATCATGCTCACTTACCTGCTTCTCACCCCATTCACTGCATATGCTGCTGATATTTGGGTAATCAGCAGAAGCTTTGTGGGCCTGAAGAGAACCAAGAGAGACCTAATCAGACCAAGAAGCCTTAAACAACTTATGTATTATATCGGCATATGTATCATTTTAAACTTTATTGTACCAGCAGGGGCCATCATAGTATCATATACTGACGTATATCAGGGAAAAATCATCTCTCCCTTCCTCTTTCAGCATGCCACTTACCTGCTTCTGATGATATTTGTTTTCTCAGTTGTCATTCCTATCTACTACTACATTGATGGAAGCAAAAGGATGAGGGAGCAGAAGATATTCTTTGTGGATCAGTAAAAACAGGAATTAATCTGTACAGATGTCATATCTGCTTTCTGAGACTCCGGTAAATTAATGCTAAAACTCCTGAAGCTCAGCTCTTTCCTTTCCAAGCAGGTCTTTCCAAACAAGATTGATGCCGTTTTAGGCGGTCTGCTTATAGCATACAAGCTCACAGGTATGCAACAGCCCATTGGAAAACTGTTTGACAGATTTCTCATGTTGTTCTCAGGTTTATCACATCCCCACTTTTTGAGCTATGTTATGGGGTATTTAGGACAGATTGAGGCAACATGGTGGATAATCCAGTGGGTATTTGTGTTATTGGTGTGTATATTTATTTTTTATCTACCAAGCGGTACTTCATTTATCAAAACTGTAGCCATTAGATTTCTTAAAAACGGAGTACCAATGATATTTTTAGATATGGTATATTTCTATCATGGATGGAGAACATTGAATAGGATAGTTTCATATATTTTAAATTTTCTGACAGGATTTTTAGGAATGATTAAAGCTGCCTATGATACAGCATCCTTTTGGGAACAAATAGGGATAATAGCTAGCTTAGGGGCGTCTTCGTTTGCAGCGATAATATCCATTTTAGCAGAGCTTTTAACTGATTCTATATCAGGTGGTCTAGTAACTGCGGGAAAAATAGCTGCATGTGCTGGAGATATTACTTTTAATGCAATACTTTTTTATAATGATTATATTGATTTTAATGATATTGTAGGATGAGTTAAAAAGGAACTACATAGAGAGAATTAAGATGAGCGAACCCAAACTTTCAATTAAATTAGTTTTTTTAGCTGGTATTTTAAGAGTACTCACAGCGTTTAAAGATAAACCAAAAGCAATATTGCGAGTTCCTTATCTTCTGGTTGTAATTATTTTAACTGCACTAGCAGTTGTCTCATTCTCGAAATTAAACCTCTACCTCTACTTACTTTTCACCTCTGTTTTGACTTCATTTTGGATTATTCTATTTGGATTTTTCTTTATTGTTGTTCACCAGTATGCGGTTAAATTTGAAGAATGGAAAATAAAAAAGAATAGAAAAACTCTAATCATGGGAAACTACCTTGATGGGGTTGTTATAAGTGTGGTATTCGTGATTTTAACCACTTTTCTCTATTTATACTTTGGAGGGGACAAATCTGCGAGTCATTCAAATATTATAATACCTCCAATAGATAGATTACTAATCTACCTAAGCTATCCAATAATGATGGCTTATTCATACATCTCTTTTTCATTGAGTGTACTATATGTATTTCAGATAAAAAACCTTGATGAAAAAGGAAGTCCCCCACTAACTATTAAACTAAGTTTAAAGAATATAAAGTGGTTGGCAATTGTTTCAGCATTAAATTTGATCTTCATAATAATAGTTACTACATATAGTAACATGGTAACAAATCAATTTCCATATCTGCAAATTCACACATGGTTGTTTTTGACAATTTTTGAGAGCGGTATAGTTTTGGTGGTGATTTGGTTAAGATGTCTCGAAAAGAGACTTTTATTGAGAGATATCTCCTCAGAACAACAGTTTTAATGGTACTATGTTTCAATTGTGATACAGCCTCACAATAATATGGTTTCAATTTTTTTTAATTTAGCATACGTACATTATTATCAAGGAGATTTTCAACCCACTTTCCTGAAGAATAATAGCTGGATCATTCTACTGGTGATCTCGGTCTTTCAGATTGTGATACCAATCTTTTTTCTTATTAGTGCGAGAATATCTCTGAGGAAAAGGCCTGACATCTGCATCATTGGAAGAGAGGATGTAAAAATACCGAGAAGGTACTCTGGTCAATTTGAATGGGATGATTAGGTGTGGGTATGAATTGATAAAATGAGAGAAATTATTGTAAAAGGGATAATTTCTATCATTAAATGATGCAATTAAAGGGATAACTATGGGAAAAAAGCTTGGTATCTGGACAGAGATCAAACGTACAATTAGCACTCTAAAAAAGAGCAAGATACCAGATGGGTATGTAAATTTGTAATACAATTTAGGGTAAATTGCTCTAACTCAGGTGTTTTTTCACCCTTCGTATGATGTATATGAACCCAATTAAGATAATACCAGTAACCACAATATTTGAAACCACAAGTAATCCAATAAATGCTACCTCGAAGTAAATAGGTGGACGTTCAGGTATAATAGCAGTGTATGTAAGGGAGGTCGAGGTGTAAAGAATGTCTATATTAATCGATGCGTTTCCTGTTCCAGCCACATAAAAGAAGAAATTTACAATGTACCAATCATCACCCTGTAGCTTAGACTGATTAGAACCCAATGTGGTGTAGTTCATATAGGTTAGCTTGGAATAAGATTTGAATCTCTGACCATTTGGCTCAATCCAGTTGTAGATTACCCTCCAATAGGTTTCGGGGGAGCTTTCATTAAAGGAAACAGCACTGCTCTCATTCATCATAAAAGTCGCATAGATGGTGAGGTTCCCTGAAATTTCTTTGCTATGCGATACATAACTAGAAGCTATTATACCAACAGCCTTGTCTGAAAGGTTCAATGCTTGCGGAAGGTGAAAGGTTTTATTATAGAGCCCTGCATGGCTTACATTAAACGATGAGCTAATTTCTGGGTATTCTGTATATATTGGAACAGCCTGCACAGTGGATGAAAGTGGCACAGAAATTAAACTTGACACCATGATTACCAGGGGAAAAAG
This sequence comes from Candidatus Heimdallarchaeota archaeon, assembly GCA_030149205.1. GTDB lineage: Archaea > Asgardarchaeota > Heimdallarchaeia > Heimdallarchaeales > Kariarchaeaceae > WAKA01. The sequence goes on from JASBSB010000001.1 coordinate 771,348, forward strand.
AATGATTTTCTTCATTTTGATTACCATTGATTGAGATAGCTAGGTGATCTCCTGAGGACGTTGTTGCTACACTTACGCTGTAGCTCAAATTAAAAATCTATCATAGGAGACATCTATGATGACCCGACCAAAGCTCTGCTTAAACACCCCATATACTGCTATTGATACCAAAGCAGAGCAAATATCATTAAGAGAACAAGAGGTTTTAGAGTACTTAAGTATTTTTCCCTAAGAATATTGGAATGAACGGAAAAAAAGGGTGATGATTGGTGGTCATCCATCACTTAATGTCAGAGGTGATTTCAGAATATCATTCGGAAATTTTTAACCAGGTACAGGAACCACTGTCCCATTAACGTCTATATAACTTTATTTCAAAGTCGGGTATCACCTCGAAAGAGAAGTATTCGCATGTTCCTCTTTCAAAGCACCAGTACCTTTTGCTCTTGATTCTTGTTCTAACTATTTTCATCCTCATCTACACCTATGTTGAAAGTAGCAAAGGAATGAAGGGAGCGGAGAAATTCATTGTTGGTTAGTGTGAATTAATCATTAGGGTTCAAATGTGCTATAGCACTAGTAATAGGCATGTCCGCTAGGATCTTGAAAAGATAAATTTGAAGATTACAGGAACCATGTAAATTCTACAGCCAACATGCGTATCCGAGTAGATTGTATGTTATTTTTTTGGTCTGTCAAAATCTTAAATCAACAATTTCAATACTGCTCAATATTAATCTATTTATTCAATGAAATAAAGAGTGAACTCATATTAATGACCGTCGTATCTAAAGTCATCAAAGGGATAAATGGAGAAAAACCTCCCCTATTGTTGTTTCCTTCATTACCATTAGATTCAACCTATCTTAAGCTTTCAGAGGGGGACTTACAGTACCAAGGGGATGTTCATCTCTTGGATTATGTGGATGCCTCTGAGAGTTTACCAGAGAAATATAACCTGAAGCAGTTAATCAAAGATCTAAAACTGTATTTAGAGAATAACAAAATTGGTAGGTTCAACATTTTCGCACATGGTTTGGGTGGATTAATTGCGCTAAAGCTTGTGACTGATGTTAAGGATCAGATTGACGAGATTGTGCTTTTTTCTACCAGTGCGAGTTCAAAATACAGACCGGAGCTAGGTTGGAATATTCGGGACAAATATTCCATGTTGATTAAGAATGAGTTGGATGAATACTACGGAAAGCTGGATGAAAACTCTTTGGAACATAAGTTCACCAGAGCCTATGCAGCTTATTTTAATCCCCCAGATCTGACAAAGGCAATGAACTTGATCAGTTCCTCGAAACGTCTTGAGTTTGACCTCTATGCAGCATTGATCCCGGATTTGGAACAGTTTGACGTCAGATACAAGCTTAAGAAATTTAAGGGCAGATGTTTGATAATGACAGCCGAGGATGACGTATGGCCTTTAAAGTACATCAGAGAGATTCAGAATTACATAACTGATCATTCACTCTATCATTTTAAAACTGGTGGGCATTTCAAGATGGTGGAAGACCCAGAGGAATTTTGGGGGGCTGTTGGAAGATGGTTAAATCAAAGCTAGGATGATTTCACTTAGACAGACCTTAAAATATCTGAATGATGGAATCCTCAATTCCTCAGAGCTGGCAAGTGTCAGTCTTGAGCGTATTGAGCTGTTTGAGCCCTATGTTAACGCACTTATCTATGTAAATGACCATTTTAGGGAGGAGGAGTTTAATGCTGGAATGATAAGACAGAACAACCAAAATAAAAAAAATCAGGATTTTTTGGGCGTTCCTCTTTTGGTTAAGGACAGCTTTATCACCAGAGACCAACCAACAAGCTTTGGAACCACAGATCAATACTACACATTGGATGTCTTGAGGAAAGATGCCGAGCTTGTTAAAGCAATGAAAAACCTTGGATTTGTTGTTCTGGGTAAAACCAGTCTTCCAAGGTATGGGGATGATGTTCAAACATACAACGATTTAAAAGGCATCTGTAACAATCCATGGAATCTAAAATTGACATCTGGAGGATCCAGTGGGGGAACTGCTGTGGGTGTTTCACTTGGCTACACTTCTGTAGGTTTGGGGAGCGATTTAGCTGGTTCATTAAGAATTCCTGCTAACTTTTGTGGGGTGGTTTCCCTGAAACCCACTGAGGGAACTCTGTCCAGTGCAGGACATTTTCCCTTTATCGAGACAGGTTTGCTTGAGAAGCCAATTTTGACAACTGGGTTGATCACTAAGACTGTTGATGATTTGAGCCTCGTCTATGAACCTTTGTTAAGGGGTTTACCACCTCGTTCTCCTTTACCTCATATTAAGGGAAAAGAAGAGGGAGACACATCGAAGAGCTCAGGAGAAAATCCTAAGATTGGTGTTGTGCCTTCACTCCCAGCTATAGAGACAGATCAACGGATTGTAGAACTTATTTCGGAGAGGTTGGTTAAAAATCTTCAGAGGATTTCTACCCCCGAGACCATTCCACATCTTCAATTTGATCACAAAGAACTGGTCAGGCATTACACTGTGATAGCCAACTACAGTTCATACCCAAAGAAAAAAACTCAGCTGACCATGTTATACAAGGCCTTTGATTTTAGAGCTGAATTTACAAAAAGAATTGATTCAACTCTTTCCATTTATGATTTTCTTATACTCCCAGTGTCCCCCAGTTTAGCCTTTCCTCACAATCTGAAGAAGAAACCCATACTAATAAATAATAAAGAGATAAGCTACTGGAAGGCTACAATCAGTTATACCGCACCTTTTAGTCTGACTGGTCATCCTGTCTTAACCATCCCAGTTGGATTTATCGGGGAGCTTCCTGTAGGTGTGCAGCTGGTAGGGAGACACAATTCAGAGGCAGATCTACTTGCATTTGGGAGGAAAATGGAAGAGGTGATGGACCTAGATCTCACACCTCCCCTTGTTCATACAGCTGAGCCTCAGGAGGAGTTCTTTCTTGAAAGGTTTGAAGACAGCTCCGAAATGATTTAAATACGTAACCTGCTGTTGATTTGCATCAGGGTGTGTATAGGTGGTTCGCCAGAATCTTGAAGAATCGGAGACCCTTAAAGCTAAATAAGATTTAATTGACTTCAGAGGGGATTATCTGTCCCACTTTGGTACTTCTTTCATGATTTTTATTCTCCAAGTTATTCAGGAAAATTTTTGTTGAGTATAAACAATAAAACACGTCTACCCCAGCAGGATTTTAAGTTAATTCTCACTCCTTGAGATATGAAAGTAGCAGTTGTACAGATTGCCCCTGTGTTTTTGGATAAGACAGCAACTTGGCAAAAGCTAAAAACGTACATTTTAGATGGGGTGAAACAGGGTGTCAAAATTTTTACTTGGGGAGAGACACTTCTCCCAGGTTATCCACAGTGGCTTTCAGAAACCAATGGAGCAAGCTTTGATGATGAGAACCAGAAGCTGGCTTACAATAAGTACTGGCAGGAGTCATTGACCTTGGATGATCCTATTGTTAAAGAGATGCAGGCTATATGTAAAGAGCATGAGGTGATGCTTATAGGTGGAATCTCAGAACGAAAATCTGGTTCAGTTTATTGTAGTGCTCTAAAAATTGACTTTGATGGGACAGTTTTGGGAACACATAAGAAGATAAAACCTACCTACGAAGAGAGGCTTATCTGGGCAGATGGTGATGGTAAAGGCTTAAAGGTTCACCCTACACCTGAAGGAAAGATAGGTGTCTTAAACTGCTGGGAAAACTGGATTCCGTATCCACGTGCATATCTCCACAGCCTTGAGGAGTTTATCCATGTGTCTCTCTGGCCAGGGAGCTTGGGGCTTACTGAACAGATCTCTAAGTTCATTGCAAAGGAGGGAAGATACTATGTCATCGCTGCAAGCGCAATTCTAAGAGGTGAAGATTTTGCTCATCTTGACACTGAAGAATTTCCCTTCAAAGAGCAAATGATGAAAAAAGATGTTCATAAGAATGGTGGGTCATTGATTGTTAGTCCCAAAGGCGAAGTTATTGCAGGCCCATTGCTAAATGAAGAAGGGTTGTTAACCGCAGACATCAATATGGATTTGGTGATACAAGAACGCCAAAATTTTGACTATTCTGGTCATTATTCCAGAGATGACATCTTTGAGTTGGTCAAAAATTGAACTTCACAGGGTTCTCGTAGATCTAACATCCCTTGACTAGTATTAGGAAAATTACCTCTAGATTAACAATTCTGTGATTAAACATTATTTATCGAATATAATTGTTAGGAATCTATAGTTTGACTTCAATATAGAGTGATTAGTTTAACTTTTGAAGTATCTCCCTTTGTTATTGAACGACATTAATTAAATTATGAAATCCCGAATCAAAGGAAATTAAATTCGAAATCTTGTACTCTCTACAGTGAGCAATGATTAAACAATCAGTAAAGCTAAGTGCCTTTCTTTCTCTTTCTTGCTTTGAAAATATTACGCCAGCTAGATGGAGGGTACTCTCATTTGAGAACAATATTTTACCAAAACTTTTTCCCTCTTCAATCCACTCTTTAACAAGTCGGTTTGCTACAATCTGAGAATTTTTTCTTTGAAAATATGTAAATAGCTCATCCAATACATCAAGCGATGTATAAATCTTACCATATTGGTTTTCTTTCAACTTAAGGAATAAGTTCATTGCTTTTTTATGATATTTATCCCTGGAATTATAAAACGCAACATAAAAACCTGTATCCAAAAATACAGCCACTCAATCCTCACCATAGATAATGTCATCGATTTGGGTTGAATCTGATAGCCCTAAATCAGAGATAGAATCCATTAATCCATCCCAATTTATCTTTTGATCATTTACATCATCGACAATGAGGTCAACTATTGTCTCTTTTGAATAATACAGTAAATAATGCAATAATTGATCATGAGTGATCTTTTTCCCGCTTTGCAACAAAATTTTTGCCTGTAACCGGTCTAATTCGATTTTATCAGCATCTTGAATACGAACAGTTGTAGTCATGTATCTTCAATATACAAGTATTCCTAAAATATATAAATTTATTGAGAAATTCAAGTGAATTGAGGGTTTTGTGATGTAAAAGTCATTACTAAGATGTTAATCGTGTGAAAACACCACTGAGTTAATCAAAGTCTCAATATGGGAAACGTAATGATACATATAATCTTGGTTCTGACTCTTATTTCATTTGTACTAAGATTCTCAAAACTCTGGTGTGTGAAAAAGTGGATAAAAACCAATATCTTACATTTTTCCATTCAAAAAGAACTAAATTTATATTTTTCCAACAAATGACACAATATGAATTGCACAGAGTGTGGGGAGAGTGTCGCTTATGATGCAAAATTCTGTCCGAACTGTGGAACGAATTTGATGAAATCCACAAAACCAGAGAACCGAAACACCTGTTTCTGGTGTGGTGGAACAAACTTTAGCAAAGAAGAGGGAAGGTTAGACAGCAAGTGGGGGATGACTTCACACAAATTCATTCTTTTGATCTGTAGCACATGTGGCTATGTTCATCAGTTTTATGAGGGTCGCTCAGTTTTTGATTTTGATTGAAGGAAACGGATAATTTTTTTTTAAGAGAACCTTGGTATAATCGGCACAAGTATTATTTCTGACTTCAAACTCTTATTTTTTGTACATTTTATCAAATTTAATTTACAATTTTTGCTTTGCGGTTAGCAACTCATTTATAAAAATAAATCAATCAAAGCAAAGAATCTGATTTTTAAATGAGGGATAATTCAATAAAATTCAGTTTTAGAAGGTGGTTTAGTCGTAATGATGTGTACGTGTACACAGGTATTTTAGTTTTATATCCAACTATTGTTACTCTGATGGCTTACACTAGGCTATTAAACAAATTACCTGATACAATCATTGTTGGGAGTATTATGTCCATACCAATAATCTCTGGTACTTTGTTCTTCATGTTAGTTTTTTTAATACCTGGAAAAGCGTTCAACTCTCGCCAGGATCATATTAATCCAAATCTTTCCCAACAGAGGGTTAACTGGGGATTTGGTTCAGTTTTGGAGGTTGAACCTAACCTTATCAGAGTGGTATCCAAGACTCCCAATAGAATAAGTCCATTCTTTTTGCTAGTAATTGGACTGGATCTAGTTTATGATTCCATTTTTTATCTTTTGTTATACAAATTTAGCTTTGGTTCTCTTGGTCAATCATTGGGTACTCTTATAGAGATATTATATATTTTTACAGTTTTGTTATTCGTGATAGTTTTTGGGGTGTCAGCCATATTTGGATTCATTTTTTTTGATAGAAAGAGGAAGGGAGGTTTAACAGCTCTATCAACAAAAACAGAACTTAAAAAAGTCAACACCGATGAATACAGGCTTACCCTGTATGGAAGGTCTGAAAGCCCCATTGTTGTAATGTATCCAAGGGCATTGCTTAAAAGCATCCAGATCAGCAATTTTCAAAAGAAGATAAACAACACAAAAAATGATTCTCATTACAACCAATTTAACACGGGGGTATTTTCTCCTATTAGAATCTATAGTTTAGATGGATTAAAATTTGAAATTGGTGAGGGGAAGGGAAGAATAAAGGAAGGAAAAGAATTTCTAAACTCAGATTTTTTAACAGCGTTTGGTAACGATGATAGACAGAAGTTAGAAGAGTTGGCTGAATATTGTATGAAGTGGACTTAGGCAAAAATAACCAAGATTCTTTGAGAGGGAAGAATACAATGATTAATTATAGATTTAGTAAAACAAACTTCTGACTCTAATGTTCATCTATAGATGGGACTTCAGTTTTCAGTTCTCATAAATTCATTCCAATTTCATAATAAACAAAGGAAAAACCCTAATATACACTATAAGAGTATGTCATAGATGACTAAAAAATATATTTTTTCCTCGGAATCTGTGACTGAGGGACATCCAGATAAAATTGCGGATCAGATTTCAGATGCAGTCCTAGACGAGATGATAAGTGGAGACAGCCATTCAAGAGTTGCCTGTGAGACATTTGTAACCACGGGGTTAGTTCTGATAGGAGGTGAGATTCACACAGATTCCTATGTTAATTTGCAGAGAGTTGTGAGAGATACAGTAAAAGACATAGGTTATATCCACCCGGATATTGGGTTTTATTACAAAGATGTGAGTGTCATCAATGTGATCCATGAGCAATCTGTTGATATAGCCCAGGGAGTCAAAAGAGACACAATGGAAGAACAGGGAGCTGGAGATCAGGGAATTATGTTTGGCTACGCAGTTGATCATACTGAGGAACTGATGCCGTTACCTATAATGCTTTCTCATGATTTGACGAAAGGGTTAGCAAAGCTTCGTAAATCTGGAAAGTTATCTTATCTCAGACCTGATGGAAAGTCACAGGTTGCAATAAACTATGTGGAAGGGAAACCAGCCTCTGCCTATAAAGCCGTTATTGCAGCACAACACACTGAGGAGGTAGATCAAGCCAAGATTCAGGAGGATCTTCAAGAGCTTCTCATTGAGCCTGTGCTTGGGGATTATTTCACAAAAGATACTAAGATGATAGTGAATGGAACTGGGAAGTTTGTCATTGGAGGGCCACATGGAGATGCTGGTTTAACTGGGAGAAAGATCATTGTAGATACCTATGGTGGGGCTGGATTCCATGGTGGTGGGGCGTTTTCAGGAAAGGATCCCTCGAAGGTTGACCGCAGTGGTTCTTATGTCGCAAGATATATTGCTAAAAACGTTGTAAACTCAGGATATGCCAAGGAGGTGAGTGTACAGATAGCTTATTCCATTGGAGTCTCAGAACCCTTCTCCTTCATGGTTGACACGAGAGGAACAGGTACAATACCAGACGAGGAGATAGAGAAGAAGGTAAGAAATTCCATTGATCTTCGTCCGGGGGTTATGATTGATACCCTTGACCTAAAGCGTCCAATCTATAGACCTACTGCCAGTTATGGCCACTTTGGAAGACATGACATTGATGCACCTTGGGAAAAACTGGATCTCTTTGATTAATTTGACACATGATTTGTTTTGTATGTAAAGAGTATCAGCTGTTTAATTTAAACCTACAATTAAGTATCCAGCTCTATTGATTAGCCCAGGGATAATTGAAATTCCAGTTATACAATCATAGATCCCTAAATCCCGCACCAATAAAGATATTAAAGAATTAGTGGAATTTTAGGAAATCAGCCGTAATTCAAACTAGAAAGTCCAGTTATCGTATCCATTTTTACTAATATTACCGCATTTATTTGTATGATGAAAATTTTATCAGAATCAACCTCAAGACATTGATAATGAAACAGATGATTGATTAGATTTATATAGGTTAAATTAACTGAGCGATTTAGTGTTATTTAGACATATAATTATATGGGCGAAGAATATCAAGCTGAGGGGTTTAATTGGGTAAAGAAGCAGAATCAGGATTGCTGACCAATGTCTCGATGGAACGATATTCGGAGATTGTGAACGAGAAATCATTAGGCTTTGTATACAAATTGGTTGATGAGTTTGGTTCGAGGGCAGAATTATTACTAGAGGATAGAATAAAGGTTAAGGAGCAGATAAAAAAAAGGATGCACCCTGACTTCTTGGAGGAAACAAGATCAGTCAGAGAAGGGGATTGGAAAGTTTCTCCTTTTCCCAAAGAGGTTGCCGATAGAAGAATTGAGATTACGGGACCTGTGAACAGGAAGATGGTTATTAATGCTTTAAATTCTGGAGCAAACGTCTTTATGGCAGATTTTGAAGATTCAAATTCTCCAACATGGGAGAACTGTATCCTAGGACAAATAAACCTTAAAGATGCAGTTCAAGGTCGGTTGGCCTATGATTCACCAGAGGGGAAAAAATATAGGGTCAGGAATGACCCAGCTGTGCTTTTTGTTAGACCTAGAGGTTTGCATCTTTTTGAAGTCCACTTAAAGTACAAAGGTTCACCTATCCCAGCCTCACTGATCGATTTTGGGCTATACTTTTTTAACAATGCCAAACAGTTGGTTCAGAAAGGAAGTGCTCCATACTTTTATCTCCCTAAATTACAGTCTTATCATGAAGCAAAGCTTTGGGATGATATTTTCACTTTTGCTGAGCAGTACCTTGGGTTAGAGCATGGAATAACAAAGGCAACTGTTCTGATTGAGCACATCTTGGCATCTTTTCAGATGGATGAGATTCTTTATGCCCTAAAGGATCATTCACTTGGATTGAATTGTGGTCGCTGGGATTATATCTTTAGTTTTATCAAAACTTTCGCTGATAATCCAAAGTTCATTCTCCCTGACAGGAGCAGTATTACCATGGATAAGGGATTTTTGAATGCGTATGTACAACTTCTCATTCAGACCTGCCATAAAAGAGGTACATTTGCAATGGGTGGAATGGCAGCACAGATCCCAATTAGTTCGAATCATGAGGCTAGCATGACAGCTCTTGATAAGGTTTACAAAGATAAGTTGAGAGAGGTTAAAGCAGGTCATGATGGAACCTGGATTGCACATCCAGGTCTCTTGGAGGTTGCAAGAAAACCGTTTGATGAATTCATGCCCACTCCAAATCAGATTCATAAGAAAATCTCTGAAAGGATTATCTCTCAGACTGATCTACTAGAGGTTCCAGAAGGAAGTATCACAGAGGAGGGAGTGCGCTTAAATATCAATGTAGGACTGCAATACCTTACCAACTGGTTGGCAGGGAATGGGTGTGTTGCGATTAACCACCTGATGGAGGATGCAGCCACAGCTGAAATTAGCAGGTCACAACTTTGGCAATGGCTTCATAATTCAGTGACACTGGATGACGGTAAGGAGTTTAACAAAAACCTGTTTAATCAGTGGCTAGAGGAGGAGAGAAATAAACTCTCTGCAGGATCGCTTGTATCTTTAGAAAAAGAGCTATCACTGGCAGAGCAACTATTCAGAGAATTAACAGAACAGGAGACAATCGAGGAATTTTTGACAGTTCCCGCCTATTCTCTACTCTTAGGAGATGAATTAACATGAAAATCGAAGAGTCAAAAGAAGAATTTACACAGAGATTATCTGAGGAATGGAGAACCAATCCCAGATGGAAGCAGATCGAACGCAGATATACAGCACATGATGTATGGAAATTAAGAGGAACGTTCCATGAGAAACAGAGTCTGGCGGAATATGGGGCAAACAAGCTCTGGAAATTGCTCCATGATAGACCTTTGGTCAGAACTTTAGGGGCCCTTACGGGTAATCAAGCTGTGCAAATGGTTGAAGCAGGATTGGAAGCAATCTATGTGAGTGGATGGCAGGTTGCAGCAGATATGAACGAAGCAGGTGAAATGTACCCAGATCAAAGCTTATATCCAGCAGATAGTGCACCAAAGCTAGTCAAGAGAATAAATAATGCCTTTCAAAGAACTGATCAAATAATGCATCTTGCTGGTGAAAGTACAAGAGACTGGTTTGCACCAATTGTCGCAGATGGTGAGGCTGGATTTGGGGGGGTGTTAAATGTCTATGAATTTATGAAAGCCATGATCAGAGCCGGGGCAGCTGGGGTACATTTTGAAGACCAACTTTCAGCCTATAAAAAATGTGGACACCTTGGTGGCAAGGTTCTTGTCAGCACTCAGTCATTTATAGATACACTTGTCGCTGCACGACTGTCAGCAGACGTGCAATCAGTTCCAACTATACTCATTGCTAGAACTGATGCCAACAGCGCAACATTACTTCTGAATGATATAGACGAAAGAGATCATGAGTTTATTTCTGGTCAGAGAAGCCATGAGGGGTTTTATTATTACAATGGTGGGTTAGATGCAAGTATTGCAAGAGGATTGGCATTTGCACCTTATGCAGACCTTCTTTGGTTTGAGACTTCGACCCCAGATTTAGACGAGGCAAAGAGGTTCGCCAAAGAAATACATCAAAAATATCCAGAGAAACTGCTTGCTTACAACTGTTCACCTTCATTTAACTGGTCAAAAGCTATGACACCTGAGGAAGGTGAATTATTTCAGGAAGAACTTGGCAAGCTTGGATTCAAGTTTCAGTTTATTACACTTGCAGGGTTCCATCAGAACAACTACTCAATTTACAATCTTGCCAAAGAGTATAAAACCAAAGGAATGGGTGCCTACATGGTACTTCAAAACAAAGAGTTTGATGCACAGGAAGAGGGTTATCGTGCGGTGAAACATCAAACCTTTGTGGGTACTTCGTACTTTGACGAGGTTTCTTCTGTTGTAACAGATGGAAACAGCAGTACAACAGCACTTCATCAATCAACAGAATCTGAGCAATTCCATTGATACTAATCATAATTCATATTCTATAAAGACATTTTGAGTTAACAACATAAACTGAGAATTTAATTGTACTTTATTTGAGATAGTTAGTACTTCATATTGAAAACCAATCTTAAACAATTAGTACTTATAATCAATTAATCGCTATATGAACTGTCCTCGATGTAGGAAGTTATCAAACATTCAGGTAAAGATGAAGGATCAAAAAAGAAAAGGGGGTTATCACAAGAAAACTAAATTTATCTGCCCCTTGTGTGGATTGGTGAGAATGAAGGAGAACAGATAGGAAATTCAGGGATTGGGGTTTTAATTTTAATCTTAATTCATAATCAACAAGAAGACAACTTAAATTTGAGAAGAAATACTTTTATGTGATGTTATTAAATTAGAATAATGACTAAGGGAACTTTAAGTTTGTTTGAGATACAGGCATCAGAACCTCAAAAATTGGTTGAATTTTATTCTAAGCTCTTTGGATGGACCTTCAACCTTGAAATGAAGGAACCAGTTGAATACTGGGGAATAAAAACACCAGGGATCAACGGTGGCCTAGTAACAAGACCAGCAAAAACTCCTGATCATGAACAGGGCACAAATGCTTTCACATGCTCATTTGAGGTTGATAATTATGATCAAGCGGAGAAATTAATCCTCTCAATGGGAGGGATAGTAGCAATGGATAAATTCGCAATTCCAGGAAAACGTTGGCAGGGGTATTATGTTGATCCAGATCATAATACGTTTGGAATATTTGAGGTGGATGAGAAAGCAGGACTTCAATAAGGTTAAACTTTGTTTCAACTGTCTTTTACATCTATCCCCCTATTTAACCAACTGTTTGTTAAATAAATTTCAAATGTGAACCCATCACTTTCGATTGGTATTCTAAGAACTTTTATTATCTAAGGATTATTGTTTTGCATATGGAGATCATTCCATACAGGAAGGAATACGAGACCTCAGTTGTTAACATCTGTTTTGAAACTGGATATTTTGGTGAAGATCTGAGTAGAACTAAAATTTTTCCAGATCAAAAGCTATTTGGGTTGTTGTTTTGTCTATATTATCTGAATTATGAACCTGAGAATGCATTTGTCTGTTTGCTCGATGGGGAGGTTGTTGGTTACATAATTGGGACAACAGATACAGAAAGACAGGAAAAGTTATTCTCAAGATATATGGTTCCGCGTATCATCCTTCGCCTGATAACTGTAACTCTGTGGAGACACAGAAAATCAGTTGGGAGGATATTTTTCATGTATAAACAATTCCGGAAGCTTCCAGATGTCCAATGGGTGAATAATATGTATCCTTCACATTTTCACATCAACCTTAGCTCTAAAGTCCAAAGGAGGGGTATTGGTTCCGCACTGTTAAAAAGGTTTGAAAAACATCTTCTAAGCAGTAATTCAAAAGGTGTACATCTTAAAACATCTGAATTGAACAAAAAGGCATTACAGTTTTATGAAAAACATCACTATGAGGTACTTCTGAAGTACAAAGGAACTGTTTGGGATGAGGATACTTTAACATATGTTCTGGGAAAACAATTGATTGAGTAATCTTTGTGAGTTATACCAACTGCAAAATTTTCCATCTTGTCCAATTCACAGTGATATGCTCAATTTTATTGACTGTCTGAATAAACAGATGAGATGCGTTAGGGAAGAAATCTAATGGAATGCTCACTTCAATTGATCTATTTTTAAGATCATGATGATGAACAATTTTATCGCTGATAACAAGCTTGGATTGATCATAGAGTCTTACATGTGATTTTGTTATTTTCAAACACCATTTCGGGAGTCTGGAAAATTTAACTTGTTGCTGAAATGGAAATAGGTAAAGGAATATGGTGGCTCTTTTCTCTAATACTTTGGTATATCTGATTATTTGGTCAAGGTTGCCATCTTCAATCTTAATATTATGTGATATTGGATGCTCAGATTCAACCTCACCATTTACACCCTCAAATCCGGTTTTCGCCTCTGTTAGTGAAATCATAGGGATGCTTGAGAACAATTCATTGGTTCGAATAAATGATTCAAGCATTGTTGGATTCGCTTTGTACTGGGTTTCGTGTTTTTTAATTGAATTATATTTTTGTCCTTTGCCTTTCTCTGTTAAAGGAGATGTAGTCCAGACGAGCTCTGGGTCAATAGGAAGAGGTGGCTCGAGTGGTGAATCTGGGTGATAGCCCTGAGGGTCTGGCCAGTGTGTATAGTGAACTAGATAACTCAAAAGTGGTATAGAGGAACCCAGTGTCATCAGTGCCGACCTCACATAAAGATGTAATGCTTGATGATCTGGATGATGATCATAGAGATGGGAAACAAAAACTTTTGTTGGGTTAAAATTCTCAATGATCTCTGAGATGTCTCTCATAATTTCTTCACCTTTGTACTTTGCACCAGGTCTCTTCGCATCAGAATAAGGAACTTTGTTCGCTCTTGTGAACAAGCCCTTAGCTGCCTGTTCAACACCCCAATGTTTTCTCCAAATATCCATCGTCCCGAAATCTGGGTATCCCAAAAATAAAAGGTTAGATTTATCCAATCCTAAATTTTCCTCTCCTGCAATTGCTTCTGCATGTCTTCTTTCACCCATCTCTTTCACTTCATGTGGAATGACAACTGGGAGATCCCATTTGTTAAATTTGATGAAGGATAGCTCATTACCATCTCCGTATGTTAAATAAACCACCTTAACTGGAACTTTTCGTTCTATGCAATCATGAATTATTACCCCACACCCCAAAATATCATCGTCGGGATGAGGTGCAAAAATTAGCACCCGATCATCATTTTCTATCACGGGAATCCCTAACTGATGTACTCTTATTATTCTTATTGTGAAGGAGGTAATTCAAAGTCGAATATAAATTATTTAGGTTGCAAAATTGATCAGGTATATTTCCACGATAATTTTTTCAAATAACAATTAAAATAGTGCCTCAGAAACAAACCCATAAAAAACGTTTCCAACTGAATTTTACGTGCATCGAGAATATGTACCGATCAAAGTTATTGTTCCAATCACGTCAATAGGGGTTTTTATGAGTGCAATGGATGGGAGTATTGTCAATGTATCATTAGACACCATCTCAAAAGCCCTTAACACAGACATCAATGGTGTCAGTTGGGTGGTTATTGCTTATTTATTGGCGATAAGCTCAATGATAGGATTTGCAGGGAATTTAGGTGATGCCTATGGTCGAAAAAAAGTGTTTCAATGGGGAATGATTATTTTTTCGACAGGATCACTCCTTTGTGGCTTGTCATCTACGTTAGAGGCATTAATACTCTTTCGGGTGGTTCAAGCAATGGGAGCTGCTGCACTTATGGCGAATGGGTTAGCACTTGTTGTAAGTTTCATTGATCCTGCACATCGAGGGAGGGCAATCGGTCTGAACTCGATTGTTGTTGCACTATCAGCAGGAATAGGGCCTGTGTTGGGTGGTGTTCTAACCCAGTATAGTGGTTGGGAGAGTATTTTCTTCGTCAATGTACCTATTGGGTTTATCGGATTTGTATTAGTCCAGATTCGTCTCCCAGAAACCAAGCGTAATCCTGACACGAAACTTGATTTTGTAGGAATCACTCTGTTTGGGCTAAGCATGCTTGGAATTGTGTATAGTATTACTGTGGTATTTACTGCCGTTTTGCAAGGAATAATAATCTTCTTAGTTTCCTTGGTTTTGTTTATCCTATTTATATGGTACGAGTCGAAGTTTTCTAATCCCCTCATCTCATTAAATCTGATGAAAGATAGACAGGTGACCATGGGCGTTATCTCTGCAATACTTGGATTTATCGGGACAAATGCAATGCTCTTTCTAATCCCATTTTATTTGCAACAGGTTCTGTTATATAGTCAATCAATTACTGGATTAATCCTTACAGTTTTTCCCGTTTCTCTCTCTTTAATTGGGCTACCATCAGGATTCTTAGCAGAAAAAATTCCTGCAAGAAAACTTGCAACCATAGGACTAGGTTTAGAGTTCGTCTTTCTCATGGGCTTCTCAATTTACCTATATGTTGCGCAAGTACAAACTCAGTTGATCGTGGTAGTTCTTTCCATTGGTCTAGTTGCTGGATCTCTCTCCGTGTTCACCAACTCTAATGGAACATCAGTTATGAACGCCGCCCCTCAAAATGAGATAAGTATTGTTTCGGGTTTGCTCAATCTTGCAAGAAACATTGGATTCACTTTAGGAACCACGATCTCCTCCTCACTCTTCAGTTTTCTTTTAATCCAAAATCAATCAAACTTAGGTTATGTTGATAGTTATTACATTGCGTTAGCCTTTACCTTTGGAACATTAAGCATTTTGATTCTGTTTGGCGTTGTCCTTTCACTCCTTCGTGGGCATGAAAAAATAATTGTTTACGATGAACTTTAGAATAAGAGAATAGGTAGGGTGATGATCCACTTTTCCCTTCAAACATCAAAAGCTTTAGCGCCTCAGATTTTATAGTTTACAGGTTGAATTTCAGATTCTTATTTGTTCTCATGAACTGTGTAAGAGTTATATAAGCTTTGTTTCAGACTCATTCAGGTAGATTTCACTTTGAAACCTATAAGTTATGTATTAATAGCTACACTATTGATTGGTTCAGTCTCTGGTGTAATTGTAGTTCATTTAGGATTATCAAATCCTCAATCAACTGACCTTATCATATCAGAGGTGCTTTATGACACTCCTGCTTGTGATTCAACATGTGAATGGGTTGAACTTTACAATCCAACCACATCAGCGATAGATATAACTGGGTGGACACTCTGGGATAACTCCAAGTCAAATTTGCTTCCAAGTGTAGTCATTCCCTCAGGCGGTTATTTTGTATTTGCAAGAAGTAATACTGGATTTCAGTCTTTGTATAACAAACTTCCAGATTCTGGAGCTATGACCCTAGCATTAGGAAACTCAGGAGATGTACTGAGACTTAAAAATTCCGCTGGAACAGAGGTTGACATGGTTGCTTGGGAAAATTACATCACTGGATGGAGTGTTTCTGCTGTGGACTCAACTATCTATAGACCTACCACAACAGACACTGACTCAGTTTCAGATTGGGCGGATTCTAAAAGCTTGGGAACTCCTGGATCAGGTTATTCTAGTCCCACGGATACTATATCCCCAAATGTCACGATTTCTTCACCGATTGATGGGACAACTGTTTCTGGTTCCGTTCTATTCTCATGTTCTGCAACTGATAATTCAGGAGTTATAAGTAGCTATTCATTGAAAATCGATGGGATTATTAAATCATCTTCCAACAATTATACCTGGGATACTACGGCTGATAGTGATGGTTCCCATACTCTTAGATGTGAAGCAATGGATACAAGCTCAAATACAGGTTTCGCTGAAATTGCTGTAAATGTAAATAATACCTCACCTATAAAAACCTTCAATGTATACTTTACGGATCCACTAGCTGGTGTTCCGAGAATGGAATCACCTTCTCTTCAGAAAGGAAACATTTCAACTGGAATAGTTGATCTCTTAAATTCTGCGACGGGATCGATAGATGCCGCATTATATCATTTAAGCTGGCAACCTGTAATTGATGCTCTGTTGAATGCCAACACTAGAGGGGTTACTGTAAGGATAGCAGCAGATGCGTCAAATCTCAATGAATTCACAGTTTTAAGTTCAGCGGGTATCTCAGTCACAGCAGTAAACACCTCAAAGATTATGCACAACAAGTTCTTCATTGTTGACTCACAATACGTGTTCACAGGTTCTTGGAACCCCACCGAGACAGGGACATTGTTTAACGCAAATGATGCTATAAAGATTAAGAGTCCACAGTTAGCAACAGTGTTTCAAGCTGAATTTGATCAACTGTTTGCTAACATATATGGCACAAAGAAGACTGATAACAATGCAGAGATTGTGACTGTTGGTTCAACCACAGTAGAAGCCTACTTTGCTCCGAAAGACACTGGTTTAACTCGCCTGATTCAGTTAATTGATGGGGCAACCACAAGTATATATCTCTCATTATTCTACTTCACAGATAACTCAATCTACGATGCAATTTTGCGGGCAAGGGACAGAGGAGTTTTAGTTCGTGGGGTCTTTGACTATAGAGGGTGGAGAAATGCCTATAGTGAGGCAGATGATGTTATAGCTTGGGGTGGAGGTGTTGTTGATGCAAATCCTGGTGTGAACCATCATAAATTTGGAGTCTTTGATGGAAAAATTGTGTGGACTGGGAGCACAAACTGGAGTGCATCAGGTTTTTCAGGAAATGATGAAAACAGTGTTGTGATACATGACATAGGTGTGGCTAGTCACTATATTGCACGAGTAAATGATTTTTATACTGATGCTCAAAACTATGATAACTCTTCAAGTCAAGCACCTAGAATTGTGACAAGACATTACAGTGGTTACCCAGGGTCAAACTTCATTCAATGGCGTCCACATCTGAACGGAAATACACCTAAAAAGTTAGTTGATACCTATGTTTTGTGGAGGTGGAATCCAACAATTTCTCAATTTGAAGAGCTTCAAGAACTCAACTGGGCAGTTGGTTATTATTCAGATTCTGACATAGTTCTGGATCAGACCTATTATTATTGTGTCTCTTCAAGGACAAATGGTTTGGACTCGGGATGTTCTGCGGAATTTGCTCAGGTTCAATATAGTGGTGGTGGGTCTTCACAACCTGTACTTTCTACTGCCACAGGTCATCTTACAAGTTTCGGGACAGATAAGGTAGCCCCTGTTGTGCAATTCCGATCCCATATCACTGGGCAGACAGTTAACGGCTGGCAGACAATAGTCTACTCAGGGAATGATACAAGTGCCAGAAGCAGTTGGGAGCTATTAATTGATGGGAGTGTGGTAAGCAGAAACTCACTATTTCTTCTTGATACTACCAAACTGGTTGATGGAATGCACACTCTTGAAGCAAGAGTAACTGATGAGTTTGGAAATGTTGGAACTAAAACAATCACACTTAATGTTGACAACTCTGCCTATACCCCCATATCCCCTGTGAATTTTGCGTCCATAAAATTTATGACCTACAACATCGAGGCATCGGGAACAAATCCGGGATTTAAAGATGTTTTAAAGGAAGAGAATGCAGACATAGTGGTTTTGGTAGAAGCTGGTAACTTTGATGATAATGGAAACTTTTCAATCAATTCATTGGTAATGGAATTGAATCAATATTTCTCCACCGAATTACCTTACAGCTTTGCACTTACCCAAGGTCAAGGTAGCAAATATACAGGAATTGCAGTGTTAAGCCGTTTCCAGATCTCTAATTCCCTGCTGATACCCCTAGTCACATTAGATAATGGCTACAAATTTGATGTGTCACATGATTTTATTGATGTAACACTTTTAGTGGGAACAGGGATATTACATGTTATAGGTTCACATCTAAAAGCCAAATCTGGAGCATCTAATGAGATAAAAAGAGAAAAGGCTCAAGAGGGTATTATTAATTATATGGATACCTTGGGTGCGTCTGCAAACATAATTTATGCAGGTGATTTGAATTCATTCTCTCCTCAAGATACAGGAAGTCTAGCACCCAATGGCGACCTAGGATACGGGCCTATAAATATGACTATAAATCCTCTACACTCAGGATACCCTCTTGTCCAATCATTCACAGACATGTATAGGTCATTAAACCCAACAACACCAGGTTATACATATTATACTGCACCTTACGAGTCAAGAATAGATTTCATACTTACCAATGGATATCTTAATTCTAAAGGGTTAGGTTCAACAGTAGGGGATACTCCTTCTTCAAATCTAGGCTCAGATCATTACAGTGTTGACGTGACTTTTAATCTTACAGATTGGGCACCTTTGGACACGACTCCACCATCTCAGGTAACTGGACTCTCTGCTAATGTTATATCCCCGTCTCAGATAGATCTAAGTTGGACTGGAAACCCAGAAAATGATGTTGTTTCATACAAAATCTATCGAAACAACACGTTGATTGCAACAATATCTACAACTTCATTCAGTGATAAAGGTCTCTCTGCAGGAACAACTTATGTTTATCAAGTTTCTGCTCTTGACTCATCTGCGAATGAAGGAGCAAAATCATTACAAGTATCTGCAACTACTTTAAGTTCCTCAGGATTGAATCACATCATTATTTCTGAGGTTTTTTATGACACACCAGGAACGGATTCAGCCGAAGAATGGATCGAATTATACAATCCTACAACTGTACCTGTAGACCTTTCAGGTTGGACATTGTCAGATAACCGAGGGGTCTTCACACTCCCATCAGGTACCACAATTGGTGTTAATTCGTTCTTGGTTGTTGCGAGGAATGCAGCAGGATATTTCGCACTATACAACAAAAATCCAGATGTTTCAGGAATGACCCTGTCTTTAGGGAATTCAGGTGATGTTTTAAGGCTGAAAAACCTTGGTGGAACCGAGGTGGATATGGTAGCTTGGGAGAATTATATTGTTGGATGGTCAATCTTTGCCAAAACGGGCCAGTCTATCTCAAGAGTATCATTAACATCGGATTCAGACACTGTCAATGATTGGATTGTTACATTGTCAAATGGGACTCCTGGGACTTTATCCTCACCACCGAGAACAAAAACTGTTTGATACACCTCCGGGTGTAAGATTTAGTTTGTTTATGAAAACTTAAACATTGTCGACCGAGTATTCTATTCTAATTTCAATATCAGATTTATATACAGAATCCAATATTATCTTAGAGGTTTGAAAATGAGTAAAACACAACAACAAAAATCAGATAAGGCCAAAAGATTAGTCCTACAGGAATATATCAACAGATGCAAAGAGAAAGATCGATACAATCTCTACAAAACTTTTCCAGTACCTTTTTTGGTATGAATTTATCACCATAATTTCTTTAACTCAAGTCATGAACAGTAGTGAAAACCTTTAAATTTCCTTAATCTTATAACTTGAATAATGCTGTTAGCACTGGAACTAGTACCACCTGTATTGACTTTCCTAATCTCTATATTGGGACTGGTTCTGGTATTCAAGCAGTTTCACAGCAAGCCCATTAGACTAGTTTTTTGGTTGTATCTGACCTTTATCGCATTTCTTAGTTGGAGTCTGATGATCCTTTACTATAGGACTGCTTCCTCTTACTCAGAATCATTGTTTTTGGTTTCATTTTCATTTATTTTTGTTCAACTTGCAATGTACGGGACATTTAGATTCCATAGAAATTTCTTCGTTAATAAACACTTCAAGAATCTTGACTTATATATTGTCACAGCATTAGTTGCACTTAACTCATTTCTAGGGTTTGACCATAGATATTTATCCACAATAAAGTTAAATAATGGACTTTACACAGACAATTTCAACCCAATTCTTCTCATTCCACATTTTGTAGTAGTAATTATATCAGGTTACACCACGATAATGGCACTTAAACAGATGAGTTTGTTTGGTACAACTTTAGAGGGAGAAAACAGAAAAAATGACTACAAATCGATTATTGCTGCAGTAATATTGTCTTCGTTCGTATTGTTAATAATTCCTTGGTTGGTTGTTGCCAATCAGACTAAAACTAACAACACTGATATCTTTATCCTGTTTAGCTCGATCATAGTTTCATTCTTCATTTATATTTATGGAATCAGACCATTTGCGAAGTTTTTTACTCCTCAGAGAATCTGGCAGATTCTGGTTATTGATTCAGCGGGGATACCGGTTTATCAACGTGTATTCAATGAGGAAGAAAGCATCGCAGACCCATTATTAATCTCTGCTTCTTTGGCTGTGGTGGGTAAGTTTTTACCAAAAAAAATCAAATTGACACCAATTGAAGAGATAAAGTTCAGCGAAAAATCGATAACACTTTTACAAAAAAATGGACTCAGCTATTGCATGATCTCAGATAATAAAAGTCTCCAGTCCCAACTCTTGTTGACCGAGTTAAGCTCAACATTCTCAGAAATTTCATTGAGTTTGAAGGATACGTATGATGAGCTTTATTCAAGTTACAACGCCGCTTTAATGAAAATTATCTCATAAAGATTACGCCGCCAATAAGCTATACAATAACTTATCAATTGCATCAGCCTTATTACTATCATTATAATTCGCATTTGTCAGACTTCCTAAGACTTTATCTGCAAAACTATCCAAGATAAGGTCAAGCAACACACTCTCTTTTTCAGTTACAAGACCAATAATGTATCGCTTTTTGGATATCAATAACATTGTTTTGTCTTCAAACTCTAATTTTCTAACATCGGTAAGATGAAACCTATATCTTAGGTTAATTGAAATTAAAAGTATTGCAACTGAAAAAGTTGACTCCTCAATCATTCTAAGATTAGTCTTGTTTTTAATATAGAAATGCTTGTTGTAGATTGGTATCCCACTTTCATCTATAACAAAAACTGATGAGATTCGCTCCGGTGAAAAAAATCGGATGAATTGATGTATTCCATAAACATATGTGAAAAAGTTAATGACAACACCAGCAAAAAGAATGAAAATGCTGTTTCCCACCTTATTTCCATTGAGGAGCAAGAAAAATGCGGTGATAATAACAGCGATAATTATCCCAAAAAAAGAGTAGGCAACCGGTCGGATAGTGTCTCGTTGAAAATCTCCATCTCTGAAATTAAAACGTAGGTTTACATTTGTCAATCCTTTGATGATTATAATCCCTACGATAACTACGGTCAAATATTGAAGTACGAAAAGTAAAGGACTGTAAATTACTTCTATCTCAGAATTTTGAGTTCTAATAACAGATAGATAGCTTTGATCAAGATACAGGAATGTGTTATTCCCTAGAAGCAATAGAATTAACCCTGAAAGGAAACGTTCTCCTTTGAAAGAACCAATGATCTGAACATGAAAATAGTATGCTGAAAATATCATCAGTTGCAGGAAACAAAAGGACACAAAGTTTAATTTTATATCCAAATTAATATCTATGACCATTCTTGAGGAAATCAGAAAGAGACTCCAAAAAAATGTTGCAATCATTACAAGATATAGCCAACGTATAGACTTAACTGGTTTGTTCTTCATCTGACCCCAAATAAGTATAAGTCCAACCACAGATGAAATTAGTGAATAGGATCCAAAAATGACATCATAAACTAAGTATGTCAGCAGTATCATTCCTACTACAACCCTTCATTAAAATTCGTTCGCATTATTGAAAATTATTCCGTAATCTATTAACAAAATCTTTAGAAATTGTTGAACCCTTGGCAGTAATTAGAGATTGTCAAACCATGTTCACAGAATTTACAGTATAACGACTTTTTTATTTTTCTAAAATTTTATATACTCAAAATTCTACTGATGGTTAACGATGTCAGCAGAAAGGGTTGTAACAAATAGATTTCCATCAGGAAACGGTCTATTCGGTTTGAAACAGCTGTATACATCAGTGTTTATTGTTTCGTTAGGCATTAAACTCGTTTTTAGTTTCTTCAATCCTTATTTTACAACTGACCTGTACAGAAATCTCTGGTATGCAGATCAGTTTTGGTATCTGGGTTTTGACGTGTACAAATACTCTCCAATTCAGATTAATCCTGCTTACAATTTAATAGATAACAATACGGGTCAATTAGCATGGCCAACAACACATTTTGATTATGGTGTTGTAAACCTAATGTTTTATGCTGTTATTGTGTTTATTTTTGGAAACTCATATCTAGCAGTTGTAACCACAAAATTGGTTCTTCTGGTCTTTGACCTGATGAACTTCTATATGCTTCTCAAACTTCTTCCAGAGGATCAATCATTGATTGCATGGGTTTATTGGTTAGCAAGTATTCCTCTGGCTTCATTTGAGGGACAAGTTGTTTCTATCACTGTGTTTTTTATGCTTGGAGCAATTTACGTTTACAAAAAACATAACAATAAAACTCTGGCGTATCTCTTAATTGCATTTGGATTTCATTGGAAATACATTCCAATTATTATCCTTCCTTACTTGATGTTTGACTCTGTAATGAGTTGGAAAAAACCCAAAATTGTTTGGAAGGAGTTTACTGATTTTGTTCAAGGGTTTATTATACCATTTACTCTGTTATGGTTTCCTCTCTTTTATTCACCGTATATTTTAAATTACATCCTTTATAGAGGTAATCTTCCTATTGCGGATCCACCTTGGAACCCCTTTTATTATGGTGCTCCTTTCAATTTCTCTGAAATCCTAATTGTAGGGTTCTTTCTCTTTGTTTTGTACTCTGTAATAAGGGAAGCTAGGTTTAAAATGGATTTATCTATAGTTTTTAGTGGATTACCCTTTTTGGGTTTATTATTCTTTTTCACTATTTACAAATATGCATTCCCATGGTATTGGTTGTGGGCGATACCTGCAATTATTGCACTAAAAACAAGTGATCAGAAACGTTACAATTACTTTAAGCTCTTTCTCGGCCTTTGTGCTTTTGCTGGGATTGAAATGTTGATGAATGCTTTTGGAGTAGGTATATTTCTAAATCGAAAAGGGAGAGTCCCAAATTTCCCATAAGGTTTAAAAGACAAACAATATACCATAATTATGGAACTTAATTATATAAGAATCTTGACCGACAATCTTCCAGTTTTGCGGGAGTTCTATGAGAAAAAATTAGCATTTCCAGTGAGATTTTCCACTGAAGCTTATGTGGAGTTCGAAAACAAGGGTGCTGTCTTCTCCCTTTTTGACAGAGGAGCTATGGAGAAGGCAATCGGAAAAAAGCTTGAAATCCATGAGTCTCCTTCTCCAATATTGATTTTTGCTGTTGATAATATAGCTGATGAATACAAGAAGCTGAGTGAAAGGGGGGTAATTTTTCTGTCACCTCCCACTGAAAGAAAGGATTGGTTCTTAATAACCGCTAATTTTCTTGATCCCGATGGGAACTTACTGGAAATTAATCAATCTCTCAATCAGGGACAGTAAGAAATTATATAGGGTCTCAAAATTAGAAATCTTCTTTAATAAGAAAATTGATAACAAACTTATGTTTCAAAATTCCTGCTCACTTTGTAGAATAAAACCTGCTTCTCATCAATGTAGGGTTTGTGGTAGATTGTATTGTGATCAATGTTGGAGAGGTGAAAGAAAAATCTGCCAACAGTGTCTTAAATTAACTAGGATCTAATGGACAGAACTCTCAATTTTTCCAGAACTTAATCTCAATTAATAACAGAAAAAACAACAGATAAAAGAGGAGAATCTTTATTCAATTGTTTCCAAGATATGTCTTTAGGTCTGATATTGGCATCCACATACATTGCATCAGCATTGATTGCTATGGCAGGGCTGTACTATGTATTTTTATATACCAGGACCAAAATAACTGAGTTTGCAGTTCTAGGATTAACATTAGTTGGATCAACTTCAATTGTCATTGTAGATTTTTTAAGAATCTACGGAAGCCAAATGTTAATTTTGACCTCAATAGAGATCTCTTTAATCCATTTGGTGTTACTACTTGAGTTAGTGTTGTTCTACCTGTTAACTCAGGATGCAATCCACCTATCACCATTTCTTTTTGCGGGTTTTATTACCCTGATAGATCTTATTTATTACTTATACAATCCAACAACATTCTTTCCAATAACAATGGTTGCGATTAACCCGTATAAGCTAGTCTTAGGTGTTAACACTATTATAATTATATTAGCTCTTATAAAAACTGAGCTCGTGGTTGATAATACTCAATTACGGATTGCAAAATATTTATGGATTGCTTTAGAAATTTCGTTGTTTCTCGAGTTTATAGTTTTACCATTAATCATCAGAATTGACTCTCAGCTTGTTTTCACTATAGTCTCCATTGCTTTAGTTTTTATATACTTCACTTTCACTTCACCTGCGAGTCTACTATTTAATAAATCCAGATTCTTGGACATCAGGAGGATTTACAAGGAATTAGAAACCAACTCTAAGTCTAGCAATCCAAAATTAAGTATTAGAGAATACATTCAAACAGTTTCTGAGATGATGCAAATTGAAAAGTAGAGAGAACACTATAAGTCTTTAACATCACATCTTTGACATACGAGACTTCTATTACCCTTATTCTGTAATTAATCCACTATCGTGAATTTAAGGGTCAATTGAGAAACTTCTAGGATTTTTATGCATTATATTATAACTTTAAGGTGTAGAATGTTTTAAAAATATATAAGTTAATTTAATTTTGTGGAGAACCTGCAATCTACCTTTGTTTCTGCATCTGCTAATCAGGTGTTAAGAGAGTTTAGCAAACAGTCAGTTATTACTCAGGCAAGGAGCTTAAGTCTTATGCTTTGGTTTGTGGGCTCTATATTCAAGTTTTATTTTTTCTATAGAATTGGACTGTATCTGGTGATTCTGACCTATATTTTACAGATTATTGAACTCATTCAAATCAGACTATTTACTTTTGAAAAATTAAAGGAAATAACTCTTCGCACTCTTATAATATCATTTACTAACATTTGGCTTTATTTCTCATTTATAACTAGTAATATCCCTAACCCACAAGAGTTCGGAATCACTAGCCTCTCTAATGTATCTAATGGATTTTTGGTCTCTTTGCTCTTTGTTTGGTTTTCTGTAAAGGTTTTCAAGGAAGACATTGTCACTTCTGACAGCATATTTCGTATATTGTTAATTACCTTGAGAACCATATTAAGAATCAGTATATTATCAACAATTCTAGTTGCAATATTTATCAACAAAAATGTGTTAGCTGAGTATTTTTGGATTCCACTTCTGGCTTTTATATTGGACCCAATAGTTTATGCGATCTATATGAGCGAAACACCGGTCGTCAACGCATTTGGATTGATACAGTTTGAATCAATAAAATCAGTCGTCATGAGCACCATGGTAATTGACCTAGCACTATTAGGGGTTGCAGCATATTTTAACGGAGCATTTGGTAAAAAGATTGAAACATTTTCGACAGTTTATTTTTTAATAATTTTTGGGTTACTAATCCTGATTAGGAATGACCAAAAATACACTGTGACTAACCCACTTAAATCAACCCCAATGGGAACTTTAACTGAGATATTTAATCAAACAAGTTCCCTAAGTAAATCCAATGGATTTATCATTACAAAACCTGTGTCAACAAAAGATGGTGTAATACACCTAAAGGAAAACTCACTTCTGGTACCTTTAAAGAAGGGAAGAGAAACTTTAGCCTTGGTACTTGGATCAGGAGAAATACTAGAAAAATCTGAGATTAAAAGTCTCAGTGGTTTAACAACCTTGAAATTAAGTGGAAAAGAGTTAAAACAGCTGACACGAGGGATTACAAAACAGAGCCTAGAAAATATAGACCCACAAATGCTTGGCTACAAAAACTGGGAACTCGTTGACCAAGAATTTCTAAAATTCAAAGGGAAAGTCAAAAATTGGGCAGATTCATTGACTCTTGAGCTCTCGAAATTCAAATCTGATAATTATGGAATACAAACCGAGAAAGGTCTGACAAGGGTTAATCTCCCATTTATCAAGGTCTTTGACTCAAATGGCAAAGGAAGATATCCCAAGATCACTAGGGTTCAATTCCCTTTCTTTAATGTTGTTCAAAATCAGGATAGCACCTTAGTTGATGGTTTTGGACTGTTAAAAGTGATTGACACAAAGCTGTTTACCTATGTGGATCTTCCAGGTATAACTGTATTCGATTCCAAGCAGGGAACCATTGTTCGGATTCTTGGATTTAGAGTTGGAGATAAACTTGACGCTTCTCTTCTTGAGGAGATCCAAGCAAAAGTAAGCCTAAGTTCTCAGGCTTTTGAACAACAGTTCAGCACATTACTTCCAGATTCACCACTGCTATTCTCATTTTCCGATAAGGGAGCTTTATTAGACCATGACCTTAAGCCATTATTAGGTGAACCCTCTGATAAAACCAATCTTTAAATTTAAATAATTTTAAGTAGAGTGCTTAATTTTTCTATAAATTGGAATTAAAATAAACAAACCTAACAATGAGGAGAGTTCTGCAAATGGCACAAAGGAACCCTGGGTATTGGAATTGCCAGTAAATTTCATTTCTGATGACTGAATAAGTTGATCGATCCATCCCTTTTCAAACGGGTCACCTGCAGCTCTCTCTGTCTTTGTCTCAACATACGCGCTTTCAATTCTACCATTTGCATTGTACACAACTTTGATTGTGTAAATATACTTCTGATAAGGAACATATGTCACATTCGAAGGTGAGGTAGAATTCATCCAAAAGATTTTACCACTTAAATCAATCTTCGCCTCCCAACTACTGGTATTTGATGAGAGTTTGCTAGGGATATCTGACAGTGAGGTAGCACCAAAAATTGAAGCTGATGTTGCGTTTCCAAAAAGATCACCTAACGTGTAATATGTTTCCACATAATTGAAAAAGCCTTTATACATTCTGTGTTTTGCAAGAACAGTAGATGAATTCCAATGATTCTTAATCATCGTGTTTATAGATCCCCAACTTGGATTTACATAGAATGGTAAGGTACTTATTGGAAAAAATATAAAAGTTGAAAATAAGGTTGATCCAAGTGAGGTTAAATAAAAAGAACCATTATTAGACCTTGATAATGTCCCTGTAAGAAACCCTTTATTAAATTGGTTGATGAATTTGGTCGAATTATAAGACTGTGTGCTGTTATTCTTAGATTTGGTACCCAAGTTATTCGTTGTTATAGTCTGACCTGTCTCATTAATACCTGTCACACTTACGTAGGATTTGCTGTCCAAGGTCAATGAAACAGTGCTAGCCTCGACAGTACCGTTTGTGCTTAATATTGAACCTTTGAGGCTTGTCTTTGAACTTACATTAAATTTTTCACCTATCTTTACATTCACCTTGGAACTCACGGCAATCGGAGAGGTGGTAAGTATCACTAATATAGTAAAAAGATATAATATTGAAATTCCTTTGATTTTCATACGTAATAAAACGCATATTGCTATATAAATGTTTTTCACACCAATGGTCATTAACGAAAAAAATTCATTTTAACAGAACGATATAATAAGTAGGATTCATCAGCTATCACCATTATAGATATACAAACTTTATGGTGCAAATGGGACTCTTTAAACATGAACAAATAAATTTCAGCTATGAATGACTTTCATCTGATTATCAATGAGTGGTCAGGACATATTGCCAAAAAACAAATCTTAACAAACCTGAATTTTAAAATCCCCAAAAATCGAATAACCACAATCATTGGAGAATCTGGTGCTGGTAAAAGCACATTGTTGAGATCACTCGTTAGACTTGTACCTGCAACTGGAAAAGGGATATTAAGGTCTAAAGATAAGGATTTAGACATTTTATCTATCCCCGTCACAGAGTTAAGACACAAGATGTCATACATTTCACAAGTCCCACAGATGTTTCCAGGAACAGTTCTTGATAACATTTCTTGGGCTTACTCATTAGTGGGTCAAGAAATCTCTGAGAGCGAGGTTCACGATTTGTTAGGAAGATTGGAGTTAGAGAGCAAGATACTTTCATCTAAAGCTAATGATCTTTCAGTTGGTCAACAACAGAGAGTTGCTCTGTTAAGAGCACTAATTACAAAACCTGAGATTATCCTTTTAGATGAACCCACTAGTGCATTAGATGCAATATCTGTAAAAGCATTTGAAAAACTGATTGTTGAATTAAACAGAGCTGACCATAACCTCTCTGTTTTGATGATAACACACTCAATCTCTCAGGCAATTGAGCTTGGGGACCATGTTTTAATTTTAGATTCAGGGAGCTTGATATTCGAAGGAGAAATAGACAGTCTCATTCGCAATTTTGACCTTAGTGGAAAAGATCAGGCTGATCTTTTGAATCATGTATTAAAGGAGGCTAAAATTCATGACTGAACTTTTCCCCCTTAGTTTACTGCTAAAAACTGGGCAACAGTTCTTAATCTCACTTTTCTTTTTGTTATTAATTGTGATCATCATTAAGTGGAAAGAGGTTGGAATTGAGAAATATATCACTTCATCTGCAATTCGAGGATTTTTACAATTACTTATTCTCTCAACAGTCCTGATTTATATTTTTACAATACAAATTGGTGTATTTGTATTCCTCTTTTTATTGCCAATGATCTGGTTCAGTGCCAGAACAGCTGCTGGGAGATTGCAAATGGTTGCTGGAATTTACAAAACACAGCTTTTAAGTCAATCAGTGGCTATTTTTTTGGTGATGGGAATAGCTGTGTTACTTCAAATTATCCCAATGACTCCAGAATTTGTCATTCCAATAGGAGGGATGGTAGCAGGAAATTCCATGAACATCAGTTATTTAGCTGTAAACAGGACTGTTTCAGAGGTAAAGATTCAGGACAAAAGAATTGAAAGTGCACTAGCCCTTGGTGCAACACCTTCTGAGATATTAAGCAAATTTGGCATTATTCGAAATGCCATTGAAGCAAGCATTACCCCAAATGTAAACAATCTGAGAACTCTAGGTATTGTGGCCATCCCTGGTTTAATGAGTGGAATGATAATTGGGGGAGTGAACCCAATAGTTGCAGGATTTTATCAGGTTTTAATTTTCTTTTTAATCATTTCAGGTGGATTAATCTCTGCTTTGATCACACTCAAGTACTCTGTTATTGAAATGTTTGATAAAGATAACCTGAGGTTAAACCTTATTGAACCACCAGAAACAGATGAATAGAATATCTACTGTTAAGTACCTTGAAAAGATGTTGCACAATTTCAATGTGTAAATGTTAAGAATAAATACTTGAAAAAATATAGTATACTGATGCCACATTTCGATCTCTTGAAGAATAAAGAGCTAAACAAAGTTGAAGAGTACTATTATCGTGCATCCCTACACTATGTAGAATGCTCAGAAATTATTGCTTCAGGAGACTTGGCGCATGGGGTCTCGGTTTTATTTGATGCCTTCTTAAATGCAATGAGATGGAAAGCTTTGAGGAAATATAACCTTAAGATTCCAGTTGACAAAGACCTTGCTGAATTACTCATAGAAAAGAAAGAGCTCCCAACTAATTTTGACTTTTTGTACTGGGAAAATATTGTTGAGGAAATTATTGATGAAGACTTCTCAAACTATGATGAGAGCTTAATTTCCAAATTAAGTTTTTTGATAGAACAGTTAGGAATCGTTGAGAGGGAAAACATATTTGATGAGGTAAGGGAATTACCAGATAAAAAATAAATGACAACCCTCAATTCTGCTATTCTTTGCTGTTTAAATGCAAGATTTTTGTGTGTAGGTATAATATGGTGTCTTTTCAGGTAGATTTCTATGAATAGATATTGATTGTTGCTTCTCCAATATCAGCAACATAATTGTTAATCCTTTCCAATAGTCTTAGTAGATTAAACACAGTCAATGATGATTTTTCTATGTTAAACCCAACTATCCTGTTCCAAACTTTATCTCTAAATGTATGACTATCATTGATTAATTGGTTTGACTTTGTCACGTTTCTCGTGAAAAATGACATCATTACCTCTCTAAACATGTCTATTAACAAAATTGCATCATCAAGAATCTCATTTTCGATGTATAACTTTTCATCAGATGTGTTAATCAAGTGTAACCCTATCTGGGACACTTTAAAACAATGGTCAGCCAAACCCTCTAGCCGCTTAATTATTCGTTCAAAGTCAATCACAGTAGCAAGGGTGAAGTTGAATTTTTCCTCGACCTTTAAGTCAGTAAGAAATGACCTTAATTGTCTAGAAAGAAGGTAATATAGCTTGTCAATATTAGGTTCTTCGAGTATTACTGAATGAAGACTCTCTGAGTTATTCTGTGAGAACCCCTGTATGGTATCATCTAACATACGTAAAACTGTTTGATTCATTCTTTTAATGAATCGTATAATGTCCACAGACTCTGGAGAAGATAAATCATGAATTGAGATCTCATGTATATTGCTGTCTATCAACTCCAAGCCAATAAAATTATTAATCAGATTACCGATGTGTCTTATCTTCTTTGCTGTTAAAGACTGTTTACTATGAATTTTTATAACATTGTTTCCATGTAGATAAGCAGCAACTATGTTTCGGACAAGGAGTTCTTCATCATCATCAGATGCCATAATCAACTTTTCCTTGATGAAAGCCTTATTTACCAGACTTTCTTTGTTTGGAGAGTGTATTACCAGATCTCCATGATCATCTATAGACAATTTAAGGTCGGCGCCAGGTTCTACCCCTGCCTTCTGCACCCACAGTTTTGGAAGGGTGATTGAAAGTGAAACACCACCAGTTTTCTGCACTTTTCTGGATATACTTTTACCCAATTCTGGACAATCCTCAAGCAAAATTGTTGGTTCACTTTATTAATTATATTTTCATTTTCAACATATTTTCCTGTAATTTTCCTAGTTTCTCTATATTCTCCATATTTCTCCATAATTTCCAAAGGGAATTATTATATTATGAGGTTCTAATACTTAAATCGGAGAGAAGTCTCCAACCGAAATTGGTGAATTAACATATGAGTAATAACGGAATGAATATGAAACTAATAGGCGGAATTATTGCCGTCATACTTGTTGTGGGAGTCGGTGCATTTATCATTGTACCTTTACTCAATCCAACACCTCAAGTTAAACTAAGTGGAGCAGGATCCAGCTTTATTAACCCATTAATGCAGGACTGGATTTCAAAATACAATGCTGCTGGTGTAACCATCAATTATCAATCAGTAGGAAGTGGTTCTGGGATCAAGCTTGTAACCAACAAGACTGTAAACTTTGGAGCATCAGATGCACCATTGAAAGATTCTGAGTTTGCTGCGATGAAAAACCCAATTCACATTCCAGCAACAGTTGGAGGAATTGTACTTGCATACAACTTACCAGGTGTTGGTGATGCACTCAAGATGAACTCTACAGTTATTGCTATGATCTTCATGGGACAGATTACAAAGTGGAATGATGCCTCACTCAAACAATTAAATCCAAGTGTCACTTTACCAGCAAAAGACATCAACGTCGTTCACAGATCAGACGGTAGTGGTACAACATTTGGTTTTACTGATTACCTCACAAGAGCAGCTCCATCAATATGGACATTAGGAACAGGAAAGTCTATCAGTTGGAAAGTTGGAGTTGGTGCAAAAGGTAATGAAGGTGTAAGCAGCTCAATTAAAAACACACAATATTCTTTTGGATACACTGAACTCGCATATGCTAAATCAAACAACTTCAACACTGTAGCTATTAAAAACCAACATGGTGAATATGTTCAACCAACTACAGCAGGGATTCAAAAGGCTCTTGATAACTCAGCTGCTACCTTACCAAAGGGTGAAGAATCATGGGCAAAGGTTTCTCTTGTAAACGCTCCTGGAGCAGGATCTTATGCAATTGTATCATTTACCTATATCATTGTCTATAAGGATCTCAATAACCTGAAAGACAAAGCAGCTGCACAGGATCTGGTTAACTTCCTCTGGTGGGCAGTCCACACTGGACAGAATTCTGCAGGAGCACTCTCATATGTACCTCTCTCAAGTGCAGTTGTAAAAATCAATGAAAGGTCAATAGGTTTGCTCACCTTCAAAGGTGCAGCTTTGACACTTCCAAAATAAGTTCAATAAAACAAATTTTCAGACTAATAAAAAGACAGCTATAATTAATTAAATTTTCTTAATATTATTTCAATATATTTAACTACAAACAAAAAACAATTTATTCATATAAAGCTTTTTAATACCATTTTCCACTGCCAGTTTAGAGAAAAATCCATGGTTTTCGAAGATTCTGAACCTGACTTGAAGGTGACTTCACCTTTTGCAGGGGTCGTTATTAATGACTACATCTTTAAAATTGGTGTCTCATTGATTGGTGTGGGCTTGCCCTTGGTGATGCTCTACCTCTACTTAAATACCTTAATTAACAGCTCCATGAACAGTATTACCACTTTCGGCATAGGTGGGATTCTGAATACTGATTGGAGTGTTATTCAAGGAAAATTTGGCCTTATTACGTTCATCTATGGAACTCTTGTGACCTCAGCCATTGCAATCTTAATCGCTCTGCCTTTAAGTGTCTTGGCTTCAGTATTCATTTATGAATTCGTGCCACCTGAGTTTAAATCTTCATTAAGAAGTATAATAGATGTTCTTGCAGGTATCCCAAGTGTGATTTATGGGCTTTGGGGGATATTTATACTGATTCCATTCTTAAATTCAACATTATATAGATTCATAAATTCCTTATCAGGTAGTGAAGCTATCACTGTTGGCTATAACATGTTTACAGCCGGTCTTGTGTTGGCAATTATGATAATTCCTATTTTGGTTAATATAATCATGGAGGGATTTGACACTGTACCAAAGACATTACGAGAGGCATTAACAGGGTTAGGAGCAACTCGATGGGAGGTCAGTAAGACTGTGACTATTGGAACAACCAAAGCCACAATTTTTACTGCTGTTATGCTGGGGTTAGGTAGAGCTCTTGGAGAGACCATGGCTGTTACAATGGTAATTGGAAATTCAAATGTCTTTCCTAACCCATTTTATAATTTGTTTGTGCCTGGGCAGACGATCAGTTCGCTAATTGCCAATGAGTTTGGTGAAGCATCAGGGCTACAGTATTCTATTCTGTTTGAAGCTGCATTAGTACTGTTTGTCGTGACCACTTTCTTTAACATAATTGGAATAATTGTACTTAGAAAACTAAAGGGGGCGACCAAATAATGGCTGAAAGAAATCAAAAAATTAATCCAGAGTTTTTTCAAAGTGACAGAAATCTAAGGTTCAGACTGTTTAAAGATAAATTGATGTTCTATGTTACAGGACTCTGCCTGCTATTAATTCTTGTTCCTATCTTTGGAATATTATTTGAGGTCTTTATCAATGGAATCATCGGATTTACTCCAGATGTATTTACAAAAGCAGGGGGCTCCCCACTTGATCCAAACACTGGTTTACTACATGCTATGATGGGGACATTTTATGTCAGTGTGATTGCCTCATTCTTCGGGATTCCTCTGGGAATTATTACTGGGATATATTTAGAGTATTATGGAAAAGGGTTTTTCAGTAATATACTAAGAGTTGGAATAGACTCAATGGTTGCTATACCAACCATAATTACAGGAATTGTAGTTTTTGCCCTAATAGTTTTGTCCATGGGATCATTTTCGGTGTTAGCTGGTGGGATTGCACTTGCTTTTATCATGATTCCAATTATTGCCAAAACAACAGAGGAGATGATAAGATTGGTTCCTCAGCTCTACGATGAGGCAGGATACGCGTTAGGGCTATCAGAATCTCAAACTGCATTTTCAATTGTTATACCATTAGCATCACGTGGGATTGCTTCCGGAGTACTATTAGCATTTGCGAGAATAATAGGTGAGACTGCACCATTGTTGTTTACTGCATTTTTCAGTCAATCTGTCCCAAATAACATTTTAGACGTTTCAGCCACCTTAACAGTGCTGATATATCAATACGGTATTTCACCATTTGAGGCTTGGAACAGACTGGCTTGGGTGGCTGCACTACTATTGATGTTAATGAACCTCGGTGTGATTTTTATTACTAGAGTAATTTTTAGTGAAAATGGTGTTCGACCATGGACAAGAATAGCTGAAATAATTAAAATCGCCTTTGGAGGCGTTATCGGTGAAGAATCAGCGAAAGAGGAGTGAAAAGTTATGTCAGAAATTAAAATAGATTCAAGTGTCTTTTCAGAAAAAAAATCTTCGAACAAAGGCAATATAAAATTACAGGTGGAAGATTTAAAAGCATTTTATGGAAAAAAAGAAGTGCTTCATGGGATAAGTGCAGATTTTGTGGAAAATGAGATCACTGCAATTATTGGACCTTCAGGCTGTGGAAAATCTACCTTTATCAGGACTATAAACAGATTGCACGAGCTAACCAGAGGAGCAAAAATTGAAGGAAAAATAGTTCTTGATGGATATGATATCTATGACCCATCTGCAAACCCAGTTCTAGTCAGGAGAAAGATTGGTATGGTGTTTCAAAAGCCAAATCCATTCCCAAATATGTCAATTTATAACAATGTAGTTGCTGGTCTAAAGCTACAAGGCCATTCTAATGGAACTGAGTTGGATGAGATAGTGAACACAACTTTGGAAAAGGTGGGGTTATTGGAAGAGGTTGAGGAAGATCTGCATAGGAAAAAAGGCACTGATCTTTCAGGAGGGCAACAGCAGAGACTTTGTATTGCCAGAGCGATAGCTGTCAGACCTGACATTATACTTATGGATGAACCGACAGCCTCATTAGATCCTTCTTCTACACTTATAATAGAGGATTTAATGAAAGACCTGTCTAAGGATTTCACTGTGATTGCAGTAACACACAATATGCAACAGGCGGCAAGGGTATCAGACAAGACCATGTTTTTATTTAATGGCGATCTGATAGAGTTTGGTGCCACAAGAAAGCTCTTTGAAAAGCCAGATAATCATTTAACAGAGCAATACATAACTGGGAGGTTTGGTTAGATGGTAAGAAGAGATTATGCTGTTAAACTTGACAAGATCAAGGATATTCTACTTGAACTGTTAGGAAATGTCGAGGAAATGGTAGAATATTTATTCAAATCAATTGAAACTGATCAGAATTTGGTATCAGTTTCAACAGAACTAGATAAACGAGTCAGATTAAGAACTAAAGACCTTCTAGATCTTTGTACTGAGGTAGTAACACTACAGCAACCCATGGCATCTGATGTGAGACTTATAATTTCTGCAATCAGGATTAAGACAGACCTAGAGAGGAGTGTGAGAGACTCTCTTCACATTATTGAATTAGCAACCTCACTTAAGCAACTCGATAAATATATCAAACAGTTGGAAGGAACCAAGGAAGTTCTTTTGTCAATGATTGAGATCCTGAAGAAATCCTTAAAATCGGGAGACCCCAAAATCCTTCTTCAATTGAACGATAAAGATGAGATCATAGATCAGTTCTATGCTGAACTAAACTCCGCAATTAGAATAGACATCCAGCAAAGTCCAGTTAAGGCATTAGAAATGGTAGATTATCTTCTCAGTATTAGAATGATTGAGAGGATAGGAGACCACCTCTGTAATATCGCAGAGAAGATATACTACATACATACAGCAGAAATTATTCGAATTGCCTAATTAAATCAATTACATTTTTTTTTGTAGCAAATTTTTATAAGTGTCGAAATTTGTATATCTTTTTATGGATAAAAAAGTGGTAATTTTATTTGCAATTTTAATGATAGGTAATTCTTTTCCTTCTATCTTTGCTCAATCCACATTAACAATAAGGAGTGGAGATATTCATTACATCCAAAGGGGAACAATTACAGAATTTAGCAAAATTAATGCGTCGGGAGTTAAGGTAATAGATAACACTGAAATGAACTCTTTGTTGACCAGGGTTGCGGTTCGGCAGTATGACACGGATACACAGGGAGTAGTTTATGATTATCAAAATTTTTCACTGATTTTTTCAACAAAGTCTAGCTCATTTGGTGCTACTTTAGGTTCCTCACTTATCAGTCTTATTTTTTCATCAAGCAACGGAAAACCTACGTTTTCCTCAATAGCTTCTCCCGTATTCGATAATCTGTATGATTTAAATTTCCCAGCATATTTTGTTACACCTGATTGGACTGGTGTTCAACAATCATTTAAGAATAATTTCAAAATAGGGTATCCATTTTTCCCAGACCGCAAATACACTCTAGATTATCTACTCTCTTTCCCTGGTAATTCTATTTTGTCTGCAACCAGTAATTCAAGCCTCACTAATGTCTTAAACCTGCCTACTAACCACTGGGGATTCAACATATCGTTGTCAGATGTCTACCCTAGAACTGTTTATCCTTACCCAGTTAATTCTATCTATAATTTCAAATTGAAACTTAACTACACAGGTGATGGAAAATTAGCTACAGCAACTCAATCAACCAATCTATTTTATAATCAAGGTGATGCTAACAATTACACTCTCAAAACTACTAGATATGTTGTATTGGATCCTAAATCTTCATCTAATTCCAACAGTGGATTTTTTCCAAGTGGATTAAGCGACCTTAATTCTATTGAATCAATGGCCTTATCTGGTCTTGTGGTGTTAAGTCAAATCATAATGATTTCAATAATTGTGTATTATTATAGAAAGGTAAGAGTGCTAAAAAGATTAAAGGACTCAAACTCTTATCCGAGTGTTAACTCTCCTGAATAGCCTTGATTTACTCAAATTTTTATAATAGAGGATTGAGGGCAATTAATCTATTTTGTAATTCACATTGAAATTACTTAGATTAAGGTAACCCCAATTACCATAAGAAAGAACAGGAGGCTTAATACTAAAAATGAACCTCCAATTAACTTAGATGATTTTCTCTTACTTATCAAGAAAAGGAAGAGAAAAAAATCCAATAGGAAAATCCCAAGAGACAGATTAATTTGTATTGAGGATGTGTAAGTGTGAAGTAATAGTCCAGAAATACCAAAAACAAAGGTCAAATTCCACAGAATTTTCCCAACAACAGTATAAATCCCC
Source organism: Candidatus Heimdallarchaeota archaeon (assembly GCA_030149205.1). Lineage (GTDB taxonomy): Archaea > Asgardarchaeota > Heimdallarchaeia > Heimdallarchaeales > Kariarchaeaceae > WAKA01. The sequence continues at coordinate 809,106 of JASBSB010000001.1, forward strand.
AATTCAGGCTTCCCTCTTCTGATGGAATGAACAACCAACCAAAGCTCTTCAGCATTTGTCACAGTTCCCAAGATTATAAGTCCAAATAGAGATTCATTAATATTGTAGAGTTTAATCAGTTGTTCTGAACTAAATATCATTAGTTCTCCAAAAATTATCAATAATACCATTAAAATAATAAGTAAGAACAATTCCCGAATATCCATTTGAAGTGGATGTGCTTCCTCATGCTTAATAGTGACCTGAACGTAGAAAACAAAAAGTAATAATGAAATAATTGACACAATAAACAGCACCTGACCAAAATACACTCCCAGAGTAAAGAGCAAAACTGCACTAGAAAGGATCCAGAGATAGATTGGCTTAACTTTTTCAAATTTTAATGTCATAAACAGAGAAGGAATTCCAAGGGAGATTGCCAATGTGACTATAGTGTTGCCAACTAAGTTCCCCATAGAGAGATATGGAAGCCTATTGATAGCAGAGATAATTGAAGCAAAGGACTCCTCAAAATCGATCCCAAGAATGAGGATTCCCATGAAAACCGCAGTGTAATTGTATTTTTCCATGTGTTCTAATAGCTCATCAATAATTTTGTCTGCTAAAAAATAAATCCCAATATAGGAAATACCAAATAGAATTAGCCAGAAAAGAGCTTCCATAAATACAAGCGGTAGCAATGTAATAAAACCAATTCGTAATTTTTCTAACTAATTGTTCAGAGTAAGCAATTACAGAATTTAGCAGAATGAATTCAAGCAATTTATTTGCATGTTTTGATAATTCATAAATAAGAAGAGATTCATGAAAAAGCAAGAATGGAAGGTATAGATAAACTCCAAAACCTTAGCTCAGATGAACTAAGTGTTATATTAGCAATTTATATCCTAGGAAGTCTTAATCTCAAACAAATCGCTGCTCTTTTAGGGAAAATATCAACAACAACTTTAAACTATGTTAGAACTCTTTTACAGCACGAATATATCCTTCTAGACGGAGATAAGAGTACAAGTCGTAGGGGAAAATACTATACCTTAAATCAGATTATAAAACAAACTCTCGATAAAGTATTTCAAACCAATAGAGAAAAGTTTGAGAAAGAGATCAATAATGTCAACCTCGAGACATTTGAAGAGGTTCAAGATCACATAGTTCAGATTTTAAGAGAAAAGGACAATCAGCTCCTTGCAAGTACCTCCCTTTTATTCTCTAATCTAAACCATGCTATTGAAACCATTCAAAACAATCGAATGACTCATTTTATTGAAGATTTAAATAATAACAATACTCCTCGTTTTCCCCCTACACTCATAAATCTCTTATCAGTAGCAAGGATAAAAATTTCTAACACAAGCCAACTTGCCAAGATCAATGACCTATTGTTGAAATTTCATGATGATATTAAAAAGATCGAAGATGACACAGACTCTGGGGCAAGAGAGATCCAAGAGATCTATTTTTATAATTATATTACTTCATTAGATCTTGAAAAATGATTGAAAAATTGCCTAGACCATATCGAACCAATTTAATTACGACGGTCTTGGGTAAGTTGTGAATGGAGAAAATCAGGGATTGCTGTTTGTTAAGTCTTTAATTGGTACCAAGGTTCAAAAACAAAATTCAGAGATTAATGGATGGTTAGATAACAGAATTGTAGATGCAGAGTACGGAAGTGTTAGTTATGAATATGTGGTGAGAAATGACATGCTAAATCTAAATGGAACTCTTCATGGAGGAATAATGGCTACAATGATAGATGACCTTATGGGACTCACTGTATTTTCTCTTGGAGAGAGGGCGTTTTTTGCAACTCTAAACTTAACCCTTGATTATTTTGCTCCGATCTCCCTAGGTGAAAAGGTAATAGCTAAATCAAAGGTGATTAAACATGGGCATAAGGTGATCAATATCGAATGCCATCTAATCAATGAGGATGGAAAGATTGCTCTAAAGTCCTCAAGCAATATGATAAGAACCAGCAAAAAACTATCTGAAGAATATTTTATCAAAAAAACGTGAGTAAACCCATTCCACATTCAGAAAGTAAATAAGATAAACAATCATCCAAGAGCAAGAGATGTCAGATCCACTACATCGCTTCTCAAGCAGGGCAACAGATTATAACAAATATCGACCGGATTATCCACCAGCAGCTATTGAGTTTATATTAAAGCAAAGTAGGCTAAATCAAAACGACTCAGTCGCAGATGTAGGATCAGGAACTGGTATCCTAACAAAGCACTTTGTTAACAGAGGTATCCAGACATATGCAATAGAACCAAATGATGACATGAGAAGGTTTGCAGAGATTTCCCTTTCAGCTAATCCAAATTTTCACTCAATAAAAGGCACCTCCGATAATACAAAACTTGAGGATCAATCTATTAATGCAATAACAGTTGCTCAGGCTTTTCACTGGTTTGAGGTAATTAAGACCAAAAATGAGTTCAAAAGAATCTTAAAAGATGGGTCTACTGTCTACCTCTTATGGAACTCAAGACGACATGATAAACCAATTTTAATGGATTATGAAAACCTTACTCTGAAGTTTTCTACTGAGTATTCTCACATTAACCACCTGAGGCCAGAGGTTGAGGAAAACATTGTTAAGCTTTTTGAACCCAACGAAGTGACCTATCTGGAGTTTCCAAACGATCAAGAATTAACCTTTGATGAATTGTTGGGTAGGATCAGATCATCATCATACATGCTTAATTCGTCTGATAAGAGGTATCCTGAGATGGTTGAAGCATATAAAGCATTTTTTGAAAAATACCAGAAGGATGGGAAAATAACCATTCCACACATTACAGATGTTTATTATGGACAGATAGGTTGATTCGGCATTTCAATGATTTTACTATCATCTGAAAAATAAATTTGCCGATTTCATGAAATCTTTACCTCCCGCCTCTAAAGAAGAAGCAGTTTCAAATAACTATACGGTTATAAACCATTAAAAATTGTTATTCGTTTCCTTTAGATAGAAGACACTTATTAAACAGATAATTTTGCTAAGAATCATGTCTTTTTTAGTTAAAAGCAAAAATGATAATACCTTCCTGGGATTATACAGGTTCTCTTGGATACTTCTCCTTATTATTGGATCTGGTGGGATACTGGCTTTATCAGCAGTAATTGGTATAAACCTTGATCTAAACCTGATTAAACCATTATTACCAAATCTAGGCTACCTATTGATGGTGTTCCTTGGGGTATCATTTGTTACATTCATAGTTGGATTATTTCAGGTGGTCTTTACCTCTTTTTTTGGAGAAGAAATTATCCTGTTTGTTACTTGGAGCTCTCCCTTTGTCTTAATTGGATTATCTGGTTATCTGTATTTTCAACAACGAGACACAAATATATTGATAATTGGAGGAATGGGAGTACTCTTCCTCCTGATATTCTATTACATGAGAAATGAGATTCGTTTGAGTGCGAAGCTTACTGAATTAAGTGCAGAAATGGTGAGAGATAACCTAAGTATGGAGATTCCTCAGATCCGGTCATTCTTGTTGAGACTTATAATTACAATTCTTTTGATCCCTGGTGTGATCCTTATCTTTGGTTCTCTGTTCTTATTTAATCCCATTCTTGGTGTTCTGGTAGCACTGATATTCCTCTTTTTTTATATGTTCGTGTTGACAGGTATTCAAACCTACGCAGATGCCTTGAATGTGGCTTATTCAAATCAATGGTACAGTGGAAAGCCATCACAATCGAAGGCTTCATCTCAAGTTGCACCTTTGAAAGCAGGAATAATCAAATTTGCCTTTCTGCTGACAATATTTCGCTACATAAGCATGCTTTCAAACAACAAGGACAACAGATCTGGATTCATTTTTAGGGGAATTACTGAGATTCTAGAATTTCTGGGGACTTACACATTAGTTTTGATGGTAATTAAAAAAACCACCTCTCTTTCTGATGCTTATGTGGAATCAACAAAATCAGTATTCAAGATGTTCAAAGCCACTTCAAGTGGGAGCTTGGGATTTGCAATAATCGATTTTACCAGATGGGTCTTATCAGCTGCAATTCTTCTTGGAGCTGGATGGTATTTTGCTTCAATAATGTATTCTGATCAGTTTTTAATTTGGTTAGTCGCAAGTATCATAACTATATTTGGATTAATTCCTTTAAATTCAATGTTCAAACCAGTGGTTAACACTTTTAGACTAATCCTATACAGAAGCTACACTGGGGATGCTTCCTCCAAGTTCAACAAAGAGATTAAAGGTCTACTCAAAACAGTTAAAAAGAAGAAATCAAATACTAGATAGATTTTTACCAAGTCTTTATCCAATCAAAGTTTTTGGTATGTGAGCGTAAATGTTCAACAACAGCTGGATTGGATATCTCAAGACGTTGGAAAAGAAAATATTCAAGTTCAATACCCATGCTGTATCTTATCAGATCCAATTTCGATTTGTGTTGGTCATCACCATCTAAGAAAGTTTCAAACAATTGTTCATATGATTCTAACTGTTCAACTAATCCGTCTACAAGCGCTTTGAGTTCATTATATTCACCTTTATTTATGAGTGATACAAACCTGTTAACTATTTTTAGACTTGGAACTAAGTTCTTAGCCTTGTTATAACGTTTCCCATTGAAAGTACATACCCAACCCTTTCCATCAAAATTAACAGAAGGTGCGGCCTCCCTTCTGTTGCCAAACGGAAAATTGAGGTAAGTAAGCAATTGAATTAGGTCTCTGTTTAAATCAAGAGAGTAAGTTGAAGGATGATCTATGTTATATCCACTAAGTACTGCCCAAAACAATACTGAGGATATATCCTTAGGTATACCCCCTATCAAACTAAGTGAATTTTCTTGATGTAAGACTGTATGACTTAACAGTTCCTTTAGTATATTCCGGATCTGATCTTCTGCTTCGTCTATTGATAAGGGCACACCATGTAAAAGTACCTCAATACGATGCAATGCGTCCTCCAATCCATACACATTATCTGTCGTCCCCACCATGAGGAGCTTTAAAGAATCTGTGACCTCTAAATATTTAAAGCGAACGGTAAAGTTTTCTGATTGGATTAACTGGAGATGTGTATTTGAAAGTTCCTTGGTGACTGCTTCAATTGCTTGAAAAATACCAGTCATCAGAACAGTATCAGTAGTAATAGGTTTACCAATCTCCACTAACACCTCTGGAACCCCAGTTTCAGTGACTATTGCAAATGAACTCATAGTTTCACCTTTTTCTCGCTAAGTAAATAGAAGCCAAACCAGCCATGAAACCTCCAAACTCAAAAACCTTTCCTGTGTCAGCTAAGGCAGTAAGGATATCGGAGTTAGAAACTTTCAAATAGATTATCAGGTCAATTACCTGCTTTATAGAGAAGAAAAGAAAAGCAGTGACGATCATAAATTGTGAATCCAAACTTTCCCTAAGCTTTTGAAGTCTGACACGCTTGTAATTTTTCGACAGGGAATAGATTCCGTAGATAACAATTGTTGCACTAAACCATACCGCATTGACCAGGATGATTATCTGTGTATTAGAAAACAATACCCTTGCCCAGTCAAAATATGCCTCCAACGCATATGTGAGAACCCCTAACAATATATATCCAAAGAAAATCAATAATGAAATTTTTGTAATTGGATGAACCTTGGTTTCCATTCTTAAAATCTACCTATATTATATTGAAAACTCTACTAATTATAGATATTTTTAAAAACACCAAACATATAGAGTTTTTTTTTAAATATAACACAATTATTCACCAAATACTATAATTTATGGAAGCATTATTGAATATTTTCAATATTGTTAGCCTTTATTCCGAATTATCTAAGTTGTTTGTCTGATTTTACCCCTCAAATCTCAGCCAATTCTTCTACCTGAGTAATTACAGAATTTGAATGTTAGCTGAGTTTTATGTTAGAAGGGGGAATAATATGTATCTGAATCCCCTTTGTGGTAAAGCAAATTTATTACCCTTTAATTGCAGTCAACTGTGCAGTCATACTGTGATATAAAACATTACAAAACAAATATGTTTCACGAGAGGTTTATCTCTCCAGCCTGAGTGATTGCAAATTTTGCACCAAAGGAACCTAAGAATTCTGAGACAAGAGTTGTCAGAATGATTATATCCTCAATTTCTATCCCCAACGCACCCATGTTTGCATCTATCAGCTTTTGTGAGATTATGGTGGCCAATCCAAGTGCCACACCACCCTGAGCAAGAAAGCTATATCCAATATTTTTCTTAACGGGGAGTTGAAGATCAACAAATTTTCCACCGATTTTAAATCCCCCAACCTTGCCTACTGTTCTTGCTATCAGATATAATAAGGCTAACAGGGGAAAAGTAAGCAGGTTATCAATTGAGACTCTCATTCCTACTAAAGTGAAAAATAATAATAGAATTGGACTCATTAATATTTCTAGTTTGTCTCGTGCCCTCTCATAGTTGTCTCCCCCAAGGTTCGTTGTGGTTACACCTATCATCATGGTGGTGGTTATTATAGAGGTCTGAAGGTAGAATGCAACTCCCATACTTGCCAATAACAGGGCAAGGGTGAGCTCCATCATAGGAATCTCCTCATCCATACGTTCAATTATCACCTCAAGAAATAGTCCTGCACCCAAGCCAAGGACCAAAGCGAAACCAATCTCATGAATGATCCCAATTACAAAGCCCAGAGGGGATATGTCATGGCCCAGTTCTAAGGCTAAGAAAACCAAGACAGTCTCAATGACGAAAACTGCCACAATATCATCAAGTGCCAGAATCCACTGAGCAAGCCTGGTTAACGGACCCTCTGATTTAAATTTTCTAAAAATCTCAACTGTGGCAGCAGGAGCTGTGGCTGTGGCAAGTCCTGCAAGTATGACAGCCAAAAGATAATCCTGTGAGACCAGAATAGTGACGAAGAACACAATAAAAAAAGTTCCAATGGTCTCTGCAAAAAGAAGAACCAACACTGTTTTCCTCTCTTTGAACAGTTTTTTTAGCTTAAGCTCAGTGCCAATTTTAAACCCTATCAAACCCAGAGCCACATTTTCTATGAAAATAAACCATGTGTGAATCCTAACATCAAGATTTACCCCATAGAAGACTGTATTTCCTATGATCAACCCAGAAAGCAGGTAGACCACTATATGGGGCACACCTATTTTTTCGAACAGGAGAGCACCTACTGTTCCAATTAACATCAGTCCGCCTATAAACAGTATAGGAAAATCCAGAAAAAAGGTGTAGACCACAACAAAGATATTAGGGATTCTATAAAATATTTTTGCAGTGGGATGTTCTTAGTAGAGAGAAATTGGTTGAAAACTACAGGTTCCAAATTAGAGTGGGTTAAATGGACTCAAGATATCCTTATGGTTAATTATATCAGTGGTGTGTCCACAAGATTTGCCCATTCCTTCATTGAGCCATCGTAGACCGAAACCTGATACCCCAAATATCTGAGGATGTACGCAACCAAGCTCGCTCTTACCCCACCTTGGCAGTAGGTCACAGTGGGTTTGGTTTCGTCAACCCCCAACGTATCAAGCATGGTTTTAAGTTCTATCTCAGGTTTCAATTCTGAAATCTCCTCCGTTGTATTTCCAGAGAGGAGAAAATCAGTCCATTCACACCATTGAGACCCTGGTATCTTTCCACCCCGAAGATTTTCTCTCAGATCAGATCCTAAGTTTTCTTCAGTGCTCCTGACATCTAAAATGTTATACGACCGCAACTTAGAACGCAGGGTATCTTTGTCAACCAACAAATCATCCTTTTTCTTAATTCTATACTCTGGAACATTATTGGGTGGTGATTGAATACGCACACTCACAGGATATCCTCTGGTAATCCACCCCTGCCAGCCACCATTCAGGAGTGCTACCTTCTCATGTCCAAAATACAATAGGGTCCACAAAAATCTAGCTGCAAATAAGGAGCCGTCTGAATCGTATGCAATAACAAAACTATCATTTGAGATACCTAAGTCTCTCATCAACAGTAAGAATTCATCCTCAGTGGGAATGTACAACCCAGGCTCACCATCTACCTCTGATTTTACGTATGGGTGACAGGTTCGCCTGATTGACGTTGGAATATGAGCTCTCCTGTATTCATGCTCACTGTAACAACAATCTACTAAAATATAGTCTCCGTTTTCATCAATTAGCTTTTTTAGATCCTCAGGTGTGCTTAACAACAAAAACCATGTTCACGACCTGTATTTTAATATTGCTGGAATTCGATGGATAATTCTCAAACTGTCTCCGAGTCTTCAAGGAAAAAAATCATTTAACATACTTAGCTAAACCATTAAAATTCAGAAGCAGGTATTAAATTCAAAACCAAGGTCAGATTGACCTAGAACTTCGAAATAAATAGGAAACAGAAATTAAAGAAAGCTAATAAACCATCTTGCACAATTAAATATATGTCAATCAAATTTGACAGCAGTGCAATTGAGAAAGAAGAACGAAACTTCAGACAGTTATCCTTAACCAAGGATCAAAGGAACATTGTGGAAGCTCTCGCAGAAGGACTGATACAGAAGATTGAGATATCAAAGCTTGCAGCAATGGGGTTCATGTGGAGGGCGGTGAGAGAATGGCAGGTCACAAATTCTATGACATTGGCACAACTTGAGGTCAGTCCACCAAAAGAGCGAATGCTGGCTGTTCGTCAAATGTCTGAGATCGTCAAAGGTTACCTAATAAACGTTCTACGAAACTCTGAGGACGAGAACACAGTGCGAAGGGCCGCTGATTCAATGGTCAGTTTTTATATCTCAAAGTTCTCAATGAGATAGGGATAAAATACCACTAGAAACATAATTTATTCTGTAAGCATAGTTTAGAAATAAATAAGATATTTTCAATTAAATCACTCCCCTTAGTTCGGAGCTTGATGCTGACTTGATCTAATTGGAGATATAGATTCAATTCAACATAATTTCAATTCGACTTATTTGTAATTTCAAAATTTCAGATCTCGATCTTTTTATTGATACACCTGATAATTCTACTCTTTCGGTAATCTTCATTTCCATCAGGAAAGTCAATAAGCATATAGATCTTATTTTACACTCTAATTAAGAGTGTTTTTAAAATACAAAGGTAAAACTTTACAATATTTTTCGATTATAGTTGAAAGTTGTTAGATATCAGAATCTTTTCTAAAAAAACTATTCCTCCTTTTTCTGAACAACAAAGGTAAGTTCTATCCCTAAGACCTCCCTTAATTTTTGATAGAATACTTGATAGTATTTTTTAGGAACAAAAATTATTAGATATAATGTTGACCTCTCCAATTTTCTTGACATATAATATAAACTACTATAACCTAACCAAATAAACCATGAATTAAAATCCCCTTTATGGTTTTTTAGTCCACTATTTTCTTCTGAAAATAATGGAGAAAGCCTAGTTTTCAGATGGTCTACTACGTTGAATTCATCATTAGTGCCTATTCCTGCTATCTTTATGATTCTATCCCATTTATGACTAACTTTACGAATATAAAATTCATTTTTCCCATCATAATAACTGATCAAAAATGTTAATATTGCAGTTAAAAGGCCTAACAATATTACCTGTGCTATACTTGGTTTTGTAAGTGTATGATAAACCCAACCTATAACAAAGCCAACAGACAAAGAGAGAAGGAGAATCCCAATCAAGAATGAAGTTAAAGGGCTAAATTCAATCTTTGTTTGTTCATCAGACAGAATTAAAATAAGATCGTCACTTTCAATGTAGGAAACAGGATATGAAACTTTTAATTCCTGCATTTCAAATTTATCCATCAATGTAGATTTAATTTCGATTAGTTCGTAGTATTCTCCTATCAGTTCGATAACAAGTGAGAGTAATGTCTGCTCAATTCTAATTTGAATAAGAGACAATGCACCAACTAATTCTATGATCTCTTTCTCTAATTGACCTCTCTCAGATTCAGTAAGATTATTTATAGTTATTTTAACAGAAAATTTAGATACTTTGTTCAAGAAATATAAAATAAATTTACCTTTCAGAATAAATTGAGAGAATATTAAGAAATAAAGGACAACAAGAAGTAAGTTTACAAATAATAAATCATAAATGTAAGATAAAACTATTAGAAGAAATAACGCTAATACACTCATTAAAAATACTTGAGAAAGAAATTTCTCATATTTTGATAATTTAACATTATCAGTTTCGATTGTAATATTAGGGTTTTTTTCTTTGAGAGATATTAAACAATCAACCAACCAATTTGCAACTTCTTCAGATTCACTCATATAATCAGTTGCCCAGCGATTCTTATAAATATTTCCCACAAATTACGGTATTTCCTATAACTTTAGGCTAAGAGAAAGATTTCTCCAATTTTTGAATTTCATTCAGCCTTAATTTAATTAAGTTTCTGAAACAATGTTAAAGCTTTATTGGATACAATAAGAAATAAAAAACCATTGCATATTCGATTACCAATGCTGACAAATAGATAAGAGATAACTTCATATAGACCCTCAATCTCTCTCCAGGTTCTGATATTGAATTGATGCTGCTATTCCTAAACACCGAAGGATTGAACTTGAGGAATAAACTCGCAAGCTGAAGAGAGACAACTCCAAACATTAAGATTTCATACAATCCCCAACCAGAATACATGAAATAATCAAGTTTATACACATTCAAACGCACAAATCCATGAGTTATTTTAAGATAAATTAATACACCTATACTCAAGATTGAAAATAAGTTTAAGGTGACATCCTTAAGATAAATTTTTGAATAATTTAACTCATCTGTTGCAATTGAGTTTCCATCTGAGTTAGACAAAAGCTGCAGAATATAACTATCAAATTCAGAGAGCGTGGTTACAGAGTATAGTCCAGGAAAGAACATAACGAAGGGTATGAAGGTCATTAAAACACCGATTATAACAGTTAAAATAACCAAATATGGTGTGGGTCGATAACCTGGCTGATATGAAAAGAATTCTGCAGCAATAAATCCTGAAATCCCACTAATCACCGTAAATTCTAGAAAAAGAGATAGATAAAATCTTAGATTTTCCCTTTGAAAATACATGTCAAATTTATTTTTATAAATGGTGTTAATGCTATTCCCTTTTGTTGAATTTACAAGGCTTGAGATCATCTCTTGACCAGTGAAAGGATTAAACTCCGATCCCAAGGATTCCCTAACTTTCCTAAAATAATCAGTATAATAAAGTATTGGAACATCGATCAAAACATACATTTTTGCTCCTTTTAGCCTTTTAAATCTGTAATAGAAATCAACATAACTCCATGAAAACCAAGAATTATTTATTCCCGGATGACTTCTCATCTTGGAATATTGTTTCGGGTAAAGGTCTGAAAGTTTGACTTTTAAGAATTCAGTCATTTTGATGTAATCATCTTTGCCCACAGCACCAACTCTGATTGATTTCATTCCCTTATGAGCTATTTTTTGATTGTAATAGTCTTTTTTAGCATCGAGCACATTTAAAGCTGACAAAATGGCTGAAATACTGATTGCCAAAACTATTGTTGACAGGATATCTATAGGTGAAAATACATAAACTACTCCTGCTATAATGATAGCTAAAACCGAAGACAAAAATAAAAATATCACAATCAGTCCAAAGGGTCTCTCAAACTTTATGCTGGTGTTTTCGTCTGATAAAATCACGACTAACCCATCAGCCTCTGAGTAATAAATAGAACGAGATGTTGTTGGTGACCTGTTAAAGTCAATATTAGATGTTTTCAAGGGGTTCTGACTTGTTGCTTCTTCTGATACAGATTCTAGTTCATTTTTCGTAGTATCACTTTGAAGGCTTTCCAATGCTACAGATAGTGTTTTAGTTATATCTTTTAAGTTATTTGAAGAACCTATTAACTCTATTTCAATTTCTGATGAATTCACTCTAATATCATACTTAATACTGTTTAACTCACCAGATATTTTCTCTAAATCTTTTTTGAGCTCATTATCCTCATATATCCCATTGATTTTTATATAGCTCTGGTATTGAGTAACTTTATTAAGAAAAAAATCCACTAATATCTTACCAAATCTGCTCGTAAGAAAAGAGAACCCAATAAATATCACAAATAATAATTTTAATATTTCTGATCCAAAAAAAAAGATATAAATCAAGAGGAGGATATAGCCCAAGAAAATCAGTATTGAAAGGGTTGAAAAAACCTTACCATATCTCAAAGGGCTTGGTCCCAAAATTTTTATTTTAAGATCAGGATTTTTAGTTTTAATTGAAACAAGCTTTCTGACGAGCTTATTTGAGACTTCATCTGTTTCCTCCATACAGCCATTTATCCACCCCTTCTTATAAATATTTCCCACAAATTGAAAATTTATCCTTAATTGTGAATATTAGGTTTAATGGCTCTCAACAAACTTAAGGCTAACCAATTACCGATCTTTGAAAGATGACCAAAATTATGGTTCGTCATCCACAATTTATAATTGTCAAATCTTCTTTCTTTATAACGAACCTCATGTCTACATATTATTAAATTGTAGATACTATCAACAATTGTGTTCTTAACAAAGGGAAGAATTCAAAATTTTAAATCAATAAAAGATCAATTATTTAATCTTGTAAAACTAAATGTTTTATTAGGAGAAAATGAAAGTGGTAAAACCTATTTCCTTGAGTTTTTGTATTTAATTTAATTAGCTAGCATCTAATGAAAAACATTACTTCTTATGTCTCCTTCTTCTATAAACCAAATAACCCCCACCGAAGGCCAGAATTGCGGATATTGACAAATACAGGGGCCAGTTCGTGTTTTGGGTTCCAAACTCCATCTTCTTAATTCCTGAAAAATCATAATACCCAAAGACAATTATCTCTGCGTTTAATTTACTGAAATCTCCAGTATAAAGCATTATAGATTTATATGATCCAGTACCTATTATAACCTCAGAATCACTAGGAGAAAATTGTACATTATTTGAGATAAGCTGAGGGGTGGTCAGAGTTGAATTAAGGTCAGTTTTATAAATAGAATTCTTTTGATTATCAAAATTCAAAAGACTTATTTGCTTGTTATCTGCCAAAATGATACCGTTTTTTGTGTAGGTTGAGTTACTTATTATCTCTAATGTTGGGAGCAGGTGCAAAACCTGTGTAAAATCCTTTACGGTCACTATAAGTTTTATTGTGTCATTACCAACGATAGAAAAATCACCAATTAGCGAATTATTGAATATTCCTTTTTTAGTGCCTCTTGTATTGTATAATGTTAAATTTCGTGAATTTCCAAAATCAGCACGACAGGCCCCAACTACAAATGACTCATTTATTGGTAAAAACTGAGCTCTGCAAGATGAATTCATCGAATAAATAGAATTAGTCATAGAGGTTAGTATATTGAATCTATCCAAATTGAATGGAGAACCCTCAGAATTTGCGACTACAATCATGGGTTTGCCCGGGATAGCCTCCCAACTATCAATGTATGTCTTTGAATAGTAAGATGACTGCACAATCCAATCATTCCCATCAAATAGGAAAACATCCAATCCAAAACCAGACCCCACTCGATTCTCTTGGATAAAATACAGCTGCCCATTATATTCAAAGAAACCTTCTTTTGTATAATCTATACTCGGTGAACCGCTTAACTCCCAAACCTTATTCTCTTGAGTATGACTCATATAAACTATTTTGCGCGATCCTGGTAAATTTTCAAATGAAAGGATATAACTAAAAATACCAGTTTCATCTATAAAATAACTTTTAACTGCAAAGGAGGATCTTCTCTCTCTATCGAATGGAGAGGTAAACAAGAGATATTGGGAATGTGTGTTAGCTTGAGCTATAGATCCAGTGCCTAATAGGAACAATGTAAGTATAAAAAAGCATTTCAATTTCATAGTATCTTCTCGTTTTTCAATTATATTAATTTTACCCTTCAAAGTACCTCAAACTAACATTTAGAAACAGCTGGCCCACCACCCCACATTGCATAATCTGCGTGGTTACATACATCATAATAGATAGGCGCATAACCATAGTATCCCTTTAGAACAGATAGAGGTACATCAAACGATGATTTTTAGAACCAGCTTTTCCACCAATTTTTTCATATCCAAATTGCTATTGTTTCCAACTACTATATGCCTCTATTACAGGAACATATCCCAGAATAGATTACCAGAAAGATTGACTTAGTAATGAACCATCGGTTTAGATAATTTCCAAATTTATCCAGATAGAACTATAGGTTTTGAGATGAGTTACAATTGTTTGTTCTCCTAAACCAATACTTAAGTTTCTGATTACAGATTCTTCCACAATATGAGCATTAAATCTATCAATCCATTCACCCTTGAGGTAGTGGATGAATACAACCTACAATCTGAAGAGGAGATTCAACAGGTGATTGAAACATCTCACAATTCCTATTTACTTTGGAGAGAAACTTCGTTAGAAGAGCGTAAAGGACTATTGTTGAACCTAGCTTCTGAGCTAAGAAAAGCGATTCCAACTCTTGCACCACTTATGACAAAAGAAATGGGAAAGCCCATCAAGCAGTCTAGAGCTGAGCTTGAAAAATGTGCATGGACAGCTGAGATCTATTCCGAGAATGCAGATAAATGGTTGCAGGAAGAAATTCTGAATGCAGATGGACTTGAGCATAAGGTTATTTTTCAACCGCTTGGGGTGATTCTTTCGGTTATGCCCTGGAATTTCCCCATATGGCAGCTTATCAGATTCGCTGTACCAACACTGCTTGTTGGAAACACTGCAATACTAAAGCACTCAAATCTGGTTCCAGGATCAGCTTTGGAGATAGAGCGGATTTTCAAACGTGCAGGATTCCCTAAGGGAGTCTTTTCAACAATCATAGCATCACACAAGTCAGTTGAGATGATTTTATCAAGCAGATATGTTCAGGGTGTCTCATTGACAGGTAGCACAGAAGCAGGGGCAAGAATCGCCGAGATAGCCGGGCGGAATCTAAAAAGGGTGGTTCTTGAGCTGGGGGGTTCTGATCCATTTATAGTTTGCGAGGATGTTAATATGGATTTCGTCATCAGAAATGCTGTTATTGGTCGAACTCAGAACAATGGTCAAAGCTGTATAGCTGCGAAACGGTTCATAGTTCATGAGAAAGTTGCTAATGAGTTTACGGAAAGACTTGCAGAGGCATTTGCGAAATTAAAAGTTGGTGATCCACTAGAAGAGGACGTAGATATTGGGCCATTGTCAAACAAACAAGGGTATGAAGAAGTCAGGGTTCAGTTGGAAGATGCAAAGAAAAAAGGTGCTAAAATAATTGGTGCGAATAACCATGAGGGCAATGGATACACAGTCACACCTACACTAGTTCTTAATCCTACAGCGGATATGAAGGTAGTTCGAGAGGAGGTATTCGGCCCTGTGGCACCAATTCTCACATTTAGAACAGATGATGAAGCCATCAAAATTGCAAATGATACTGAGTTTGGTCTGGGAGGTTCTGTTTGGACTAAAAATCTTGAGAGAGGGAAACGGTTCGCTGAGAAAATCGAATGTGGAACAGTCTTTGTAAATTCCATAGTCAAATCAGATCCAAGGGTTCCCTTTGGAGGTGTAAAAATGAGCGGAATCGGAAGAGAACTCTCACATTACGGGTTGAAGGAATTTGTAAACATTAAGGCAGTGAATGTTTATACCCATCCAGAATCTTAGTTGGAAGCGAAGAGAACTAATAAAATTTGAAATTTCTACAAAGCTATAATTAAATTTTTGTCAGAATTTAGAATAAGCAATAATTATAATTCGATTTCTAAAAAAATCAGAAACATTCCCGTATCGAACAATTTAATATTTTTGAAATATAAATTTTTTTGTATGACAATTAAAACAGTCAACCCGTTTACATTCGAAGAGATAGGTGAATATAATGAACTTTCTGAGGAGGAGGTAGACAGAGCCATAACAAAGGCTCACAATGCCTACCTTTCCTGGAAAACTACATCCCTCGATGATAGAATTAAACTTATCAGAAATTTAGCTGTGGAGCTAAGAAAGTCCAAAGATGTGCTTACCCCACTAATGACAAAAGAGATGGGTAAACCCATAAATCAGGGAGATGGAGAGATTGAAAAGAGTGCGTGGACTGCTGAGGTATACGCAGATAATGTTAAGAAATGGTTGGAAGAGGAGGTTGTAACGTTTGATGGAATTGATCACAAAATTGTTTTCGAACCATTAGGTGTGATTCTTGCAGTTATGCCGTGGAATTTCCCCGTGTGGCAGTTTCTCAGGTTTGCCATCCCAACATTACTTATAGGTAACACAGCCGTCTTAAAGCACTCCAACCTTGTTCCGGGATGTGCAATAGAGATACAAAACATATTTGATAGAGCAGGGTTCCCTGAGGGGGTCTTTACAACGCTAATTGTCTCTCACAGATCAATAGAAAGAATTTTAGCTAGTGATTATGTACAGGGAGTCTCATTAACAGGAAGTACTGAGGCAGGTGCAAAAATTGCTGAGATCGCAGGTAGAAACCTTAAACGAGTTGTCTTAGAGCTGGGAGGATCAGACCCATTCATTGTATGTGAGGATGTTGACATTGACTATGTGGTCAAGAAGGCTGTACTGGGACGAACAAGAAATAATGGACAGAGCTGTGATGCAGCTAAACGGTTCATCGTTCATAAATCCATCAGTGAAGAGTTTGGGAGAAAACTAGCTGAAGAGTTCAAAAAACTAAAGGTTGGAGACCCAGCGGATAAAACTGTTGATATAGGACCACTGGCAAACAAAAATGGATATGAGGAGGTATCAGCACAGATACAAGATGCAGTTAGCAAAGGTGGGAAGGCAGTCAGCCCAGAGGTAAATGACCCAAAGGGTTACACAGTTGCCCCTACTGTTATTTTGAATGCAACTAAAGAAATGAGAGTGGTAAAAGAAGAGGTATTTGGACCGGTTGCACCAGTCATCAGCTTTTCCACGGATGAGGAGGCAATTAAGCTTGCAAATGACTCAGAATATGGGTTGGGTGGTTCTGTTTGGACAAAGGATCTGAGGCGTGGTGAAAGAATAGCAAGACAGCTAGAATGTGGTACT
Source organism: Candidatus Heimdallarchaeota archaeon (assembly GCA_030149205.1). Taxonomy (GTDB): domain Archaea; phylum Asgardarchaeota; class Heimdallarchaeia; order Heimdallarchaeales; family Kariarchaeaceae; genus WAKA01. The sequence continues at coordinate 826,181 of JASBSB010000001.1, forward strand.
GCTTTGGTCAATGCAACTGTAAGATCTGACCCTAGACTTCCGTTTGGGGGTGTGAAAAAGAGTGGACTTGGAAGAGAGCTCTCAGGATATGGGATCAAGGAGTTTGCAAACATCAAGGCTCTCAGTGTGTACACTCATGGGAGTACTTAAACATATATATAAAAAATTTTACATGATTGTTATTATTTACTTTGATTAAATCAGAGAAATAGCAAGCCTACATCCCAAATATTTTTCTTTTTATTAGGCTCACACTAGAGGGTTAATGAGTTCCCAAATTAATGTATCAATCCTATATAAGACAAAATTTAATACCAATCCATAGACATATTGAAATTACAATTTTTATTTTTTTCAGGGGGATATCCATCATTATAATTTAACAAAGATTATTTGCAGAGTTTTTAGTGTGTTTGTTAGTGTCCAGTGATATTTTCGATCAGCATACAAACTCAAGCATGAGATCTGAGTATGCTTAAAATATGGTTCCTTGGAAGGGTTTAATCAATTGGTATTTCCAATTTTTTCTAACTATTTACTAATTGCCAGTGTTGCAATTTTTCCTTCTCTGATTGAGTGTTCTTTGAATCCAGAAATTCATAGAAGAAAGTAGGAGAGAGCAATTAAACTATGAATAATATTTGTGATCTAATTCCTTACACTCCTGTAATTCCACAAAAAGGACTAAAATTTTGATCTCCCCCCTTTCTTAATGAAATCGCCAATGATGTTGATTTAATTGATTGGACTCTATTATTTGACAGATTTGAAAACCTGAAACATTACATGACAGTAATAACTTTGTTGAGAACTAATTTTAGATCTTAGAAATTAATCATCACCATTCTCTTTGTTGCTTCTTAGAGCTGAATCTTATTTATGATTTCTAAATTGTCCCCCCTTCAACTGGGCAGCATAAATTTTCCGTTTGGTTAATTGCTCCACAATATTTCGGTTGGTGAATCTAAGAGTTGATATAATGGGTACAACTTTTTTATCAGCTATACCTGAAAAGTAATCAGTTAGCTGACCTGATTGTATAAACTCATAGAATTCCTCAATATCCCCCTTTCTCACTGTTGTTTTTGTTTCATTAACCAAGATTCTATCCCCACAAATAACCACCACATCAAATTCTTTTACATTTCCTGTTGTTTTTGATCTCCTTAGCGTATTTACGGAAAATTCCTGAAAATCATTACACTTGAAATAAGTATCTAGAAGAGTTTTAATCCCAGGTGCAATAATATCTTCAACCACTGTCCCCATCTTGTTTGCAAGCTCTCCCCATCTCTTGTTCATTCCATCCAGGATGTTCTGAGTGAATTCTTTATATTCCTTTAAATCCTCTTTTATTTCATCCTTAGAGCCTTTCATCCCATCCTTGAAGTCTTTCATCTCATCCTTGAAGTCTTTCATCTCATCCTTAAAGTCCTTCATCTCATCCTTAAAGTCCTTCATCTCACCTGATAAATTCACTATAGATCTTTCTGTTTGAAATTGGGCATAGATTAAATCCTTTAGTAGTTTTTCATTCTCAGAAACCCTATCGGAAAGAGATGCCATAAGTATTATTTGTGAATTAAATTTATAAACCTCTCTACTCGACAGATTTAAGATTTTGTCAAGGAATGTTGCTTGGGTCTTGTGAATAAAACGCATAAATGTACTTAAAGTGACTCAGCAACCACTGAGCACCAAAATATGAGGTTCTGTTGGGATTAATACCCATAGATTAACTCTTTCGAACAATATCTGGAATACCATCAAACCCAGAATCAAAGCTTAGAACCTCCCTTATTTTGTTGTTTCGCATATGCCACACAATATTTGAGTCAGTAAAGCTCAGATGATTGTATTTTTTCATAATTCTTAAGCTTCCCTTTCGAGATATTTCATTGTTTTCCATCAAAATAATTTTCGGTTCATTAAGCAGGTCATCTAAGACCTGATGTGCAATGATTGGATTTACTTTCCTAAGCAGAAAATTACCTGTTTCAATGAGTATCCCCTCAGTGATGTAAATTTTATCTAGTTCTAAAACGTATGAGCTTAAGGAGAGAGAGGCTTTATGCCACTTATCTTTTTGATGTTTGATTGCAATCCAGTAGACCGAGTCCAAAACAGCCATATTCATAGTAGCAGATCATGTTCCTTAACTGAATCACTCTCAACCCCCTCTGATGAGGGTTCGAAGAGCAACCTATGTAAGGGGCTGTCATTCTCAAATTTACTTTTTTTTCCAAGTTTTTCCAGCACCATGGTCGTGAATTCACTATAGTTTTCCATTAAATACTCAGATATTAATTCACCTAGTTGGACTTGATTGAGCTTGATTCCTTTCGCTTCCAACAGACCCTGAAGATCTCTCATTCTTTTCAGCTCTAGATTTGAAATTCTTCTTGTGGTTGATTCCATAATATGTATACTTGCATACAGAGTTATATAATTTTCTACATTATTGTGATCTCAAGATTAAACTTGCGCTTTTGAATATCAAAACAGCTTCAACATGCAATAGCATATCTCCTGAATTATTTTCCGTTAACCAAATTGTACCCCTAGATCCCTAATCAGGACATCTTAATAGCTCACGTAACATTTAAATATTCCAGAACGTAAGGTTTCCAATGGATGAGATCAATGTCTTCATGTATTGGGAAATAGATTACTTTGTCATCTATTTGGATGGAAGGCTTACTTTTCGAGAGATCTGGTATAAAGACACTATGGACTGGCCAGCTACCCTACTAGTTGTTGACACGTATCAGGGGTATCAGAGCTTTATCCCTAAAGAAATGTGTTACGACCTAGGTCAGCTAAAAAATGCATTGAATCAGTCAAATAACAAAGATTTTTTGGATGAGCTGAGGATCAAACCATTCAGGTATATGAATCTCTTTGCCACCTGGGGCCCAGAAGATGGGTGGTATCTCTTTGGAGGGATGACTGCCAGCTACAGAAGAGATAGAGACACTTGTGGTTTGTACGATGTCATTTTCGGTGATAAGCCAACAGATGCAAAGCTGGAACTGTCATGCCAGGACTTTTTTTATTTCGCCTCAAATCTGCTCTATGATCGAGCACATTGGGTTTATTCTGATAACTTACAAAAGTTCATGAATATGAATCCCTTAGAGCAGTCCCAATTTATTGAGACTGTTCATTTCGCAGAGTGGTCATCAGATAAAAAAGACCGTGAGCTTTATAAATGGCAGGGAAGGTATCTGCTCCACTATCTGCTCTATCTACATGACAAACTGCTGCGTGATGAGCTCTCATTGGAGTATCTCTTCTCCCTGAATGGGTTCACTGTCATTGGTACACTGGTGGCTTCAGAGAGGGTAAGAAAGAAGTTTATCGATTTCTATACAGATCTGATCTCCCAAAGGGAAAAGCTCCCTAGAGGGTGGAGAGCAATCGTTGCTGTGATAATCGAGACCACTTTTTATACAGAAAACCATCATCTTCACTACAACCTTCTTGCAGATGAACTGGGCATCCATTCGACAGAACCATTTAAAGACTGGATAAAATCTCTTGAGGTGGATGAGTTTGGGTGTTTTGAACATCTAGATGAAGGCTTAAAGAAACTGCGGGAAGAGTTTGGACTTCACTGAACTAAATATTGGGAAAGATTAGTTTGTATTAATAATATTCACATTTGCCCACAGACATTACAAAAAATATTATCAATTTGTACAAAAAAAAAAAGCTTGTAGAGAAGATTATTATACTATGAAAGATAATATTTCCTACCATGTATAACAAAATTAAACATTATACTGTGATTGTGATAATTCTTCTTGTATCTTCACAGATTGCAATAGGATTTAATTACAATGTGAATATTCAGAGTTTTTCTGAACCTCGTTCAGAGGGAGAAATGTTTTCTGAGTATATTAAAGTGGTGTTAGAACCAAAATTAGATTTTAACACCAGAGTGAATTTTGCCAACATGATCCGTGAGTATTATAAAACAGATATTTTCTCAATAGGACTTGTTGCATCTGCAATAGCTGAATACTACAACGGAAAAATAACCTTTGTAAATAGGGCTTTCTTTATTGAAACATCAGAGTTTAATCTGATCTTAGGACATGGAGAAGATTCAGAGGGATATACCATAGGGGGAGTCGATCCATTTGAATTACTTGTCGATGATAAAAAGACCATCTTAGCTGCTTGTGATTCAGATCAATTCACTAAACTAAGCCCCAATATTGTTGGTTTTTCAGGCAAGATTACAATTTTGACTGTTTTAACTTACTTATTATCAAAATATTCAGGAAGGGGAGGTTTTCAATCTCTATTGAAAATATATGACTCACCTCAGGTTACAAAGATTTTCTTGGATGTAAAACCTGGTGCATTTTTAATAACCAATCCGTTTGTGATTCAACCACTACTTTCAGTTTATGCACAGACAGCAAATTTAGCTATTTCACTTGAAGCTCTTTCACTAATTGTCTCAACATTGGGATATCTATCTCCATTTGTAATAGAGTTGGTAGATGCATTACCTCCGTTACGTTCTCTCGTGATTTTCTTATTAAAAGGAAATGATAATAATGGAGCGTATCATATAAATAAAAAAATTAAAAATGGACAATATGGTCCTCCAACAGAAGCAAAGGAGAGAATAACCAACAAATTTATTGCCAGACCATTGATGGTCCCTTTTAAACCTGTTTTGGTGTATAAGGTTTGGGATACTAATTTTGTGAAATTGCATGTGATTTGGCAAGTAAAATGCAAGACTAAAAATGGCACATCTGGATTTGAAGTATTTGGTATAGTTCTTCGACCATCACAGATTTATAAAATTCTTACAATTCACACATTAAGACGTGGTGGTGCCTGTAAACCTCAAAATAGTAATGCTAAAACAGCCTTAAACGCAATTAATACAATTTTAGGTGGGGATTTAAAGCGAAGACATCAAAAAGTTAATTTTGGTTTCAGTCCAGTTCCAGCTCCCATACCTGTCCCAGTACCTAAACCAATTACACAGAAGGAACCACAGGTATTGACAACTTCACAGCAGAATCAGATCTGGGAACAATTTCTAAAGCCAATTCTTTTTGCCTTTTTTGTGGCAACAAAAGTGATTATTGATGCAGTAAAATACATAGATAACATATTCATTGATTGGGGTGGTGGCAGGGGAAGCTCAGGTCATATTGGATACTGGGCGTTGTTTATTACACTACTAATCACAATTGCCCTTATCATTGCTAATTATAGCCCTTGGGTCAGCATAAACATCGGAAGGTTTCTCGTGCCCGCTGGAAAATATATGGCTTATGCTGTTGGTGCCGTAGCTGCTGCAGCACCAGTCACAACACAGGGGCTATCTCAACCACCCCCTACAGATAGTGTTGCATATTTTGTCATAGATAGTCTTGTTCTTCCCCCTATTCATGTGACTCCAAATGGGTCAATGTTTCTGGAAGAAATCCTAACTCCAAACTACTATAATCCATTTCTTTTCGACACGGATTCGGATGGGATTTATGATTTTTATGAGGAGAAATATTGGAATTACACAAATGACATGATAAGTAAGGTTAATTCCCAGTTTAATACAAATTTACCTTTGGTACCAGAAAGTCAAAAATTCGTGTATATGAGTCCATCTGATGATTGGGATAATGATGGACTGAATAATAGTCTTGAGTTTATGCTGAATACACACCCATGGCTGAAAGATACAGATGCTGATGGCTTAAGTGATGGAGAAGAATATTTCCCAACAATGGGGAATCCTCCTAGTGACCCTGCTAGTCCAGACACGGATGGTGACTTTCTCCCTGACGACCTAGAGAGGGCTTGGGGAACAGATCCCCAACTTTATGACACTGATGGAGATGGATTTAATGATGCATGGGAGCTTTACACAGACAAGGTACTAGGATGGAAACCAGTTGTTATCTGTCAGGGTGCTGCAGGATGTGGTTATCTGCCATTGGATCCAACGAGATCCATGTATGATGCTGCATTTGCTAATGATGACTCGGACAACGATGGGTTAAACAACTCTATGGAGGCTATGTATTACACAAACCCAATATCCTCTGATAGTGATGGGGATGGTATATCTGATTTCAGAGAATTATTTCCATATGGATTGGGAAGTGAGGTCAGGTCGAATGTCCTACCTGAATTTTTGGGTTTTTATGATCAGTATGGGTATGTCCCAGCAACCAACCCCGCTTTCAACGATACAGATGGGGATGGATACCTTGATAGAAACGAGTTGACTTCGTTAAGCTCACCAACGATAGACCACTTTACCCCAACATCAGATATAGATGAAGATGGTATGCAAGACTGGTGGGAATTCAAATATAAGTTAGACCCATATATGGATGATTCTTTGTTGGATCCAGATAATGATGGCTTGAACAACCTACAAGAGTTTGTTCAAGCAAAAAATCCGACTATTGATGATGTTTTTCCAACTGTTAGCAATGTTTTCCCAACTGGAACAACCATCACATATTCCAGCTCATATAGAATTGCTGCAACAGGAAATGATTATAATGGTATCAGTAAAATAAATCTCCAAATTTTTTACTTTATAAGTACTCCAGGAGGTCCAATTCCTGAACCAGTTCCTTACAGTTTGAGTTCAACCTCAACGAATATAGCTCCAACTTCTTTTGTTTATGTGGTGAATAACTGGTATTACAGTTCATCGTTTAACTATTATTGGGATACTAGGAATTTAGATAGGTCAAAGACTTATTACATTTCAATCGATGTGTATGATAAAGCAATGAACCGAGTAAATATATTTAAGACGATGTCATTCGACAACAACGGCCCTTCAATCTCCATCGTGAGTCATTACAGTGGTCAAACTGTCTCTGGAACAACCCTAATAACTGCTTCTGCCAACGACCCAAGTGGTGTTACACATGTAAATTTCTATTTAGATTCAGTCCTGAAGTTTACAGATTACACCAGTACCTATAGTTGGAGCTGGGATACAACACTTGTCTCAAATGGATATCACACAATAATGGTCACTGGATTTGATAATTATGGGAACAGTAGATCCACATCTATGTCCCTCTATGTGTACAATTATGTATATGTACCACCTCCATCACCCCCATTACCTTATCCAACCCCATTTTAATCTATAATTTAAGAAAAATTCAAATAAGATAATAATCAAATTTATCAATGAATAAAATCAAAGCTTTCTTCCATTACGAGGTAAATTATTTTGTCTGCTACCTAGACAGTAGACTTACCTTTCGTGCGTTTGGTCAGAAGGATAGTATGTAGGAGCCAGCGATGTTTCTCTTGGTAGAAAACTACAACGATTTTCAAAATTATATAAACAACGATAACGTTGAAACAATAGAACAAATTATTGAGATTTTAAATGAACCAAGCTTACATTATATTCACGGCTATAAATTAGAAGCATTCACATATATGAATCTGTTTGCAACATGGGGCCCACCAGCTAATGATTTCTTAGGAGGGTTAGAAGCAACATATCGAAAAAATGAAGAGTTTTTAGGTTTATATGACATTGTCTTAGGAGATAAACCAACAGATGCAAAATTGGTACTGTCTTGCCAAGATTTCTACTATTTTGCTTCAAACTTATTGTATAATCAAGCAAACTGGAATCTAACACGCGAATATATACCATTGAATCTTGAGATGACTCCAAAAGAACAGTCAGAGTTAATTAAATCAATTGAATCATCTTTGAATTGGAAATCAAACAAAAATGAGAAGAATTTGTACAAATTATTAGGATGTTATCAAATCAATTATCTGAAGGAACTTCATAAGAAACTACTTCTTGATGAGCTGTCACTTGAATATCTGCTCTCATTGAATGGTTTCGCTGTAGTTGGTGCACTTTTGTTTTCGAAGAAACTCCAAAGGAAGTATCTTCTATTTTTTAGAGAACTTATTGAGAAGCGAGAGAAGCCATCTCGTGATTGGCAGGTGGTCGTTGCAGTTCTTCTTGATTACATAACCGATCCTGTTCCGCAATTTGCTTATGGGTACCTTGCTGAAGAACTGGATATTCACTCATTGGACCCTTATCAAGACTGGATAAAATCCCTAGAAACAGATGAATTTGGTGTTTTTGAGTTCATAGATAATTATAATGTCGATGAAGATGAAAATGTTCAAGCGGTATATTTTCCTTATAAAGCATATTTTGATAAATTTGGCAATATATTCAAGAGAACGGAGAAAAGTGAGAAGCAAAGGTCTTGGTTTAACAGGTTTAGAGTTTTTTAATCCTTTAAAAATTGAAATTTAACGCTTGATGGTTAACTTACTACAGATCATCTTTAATTTTAGATTTAAGGTGTTACTAATTTGCCTTAGACTAATTACTACTATGGGACAAATTTATTTTTATCGATTAATAGAATGTAAAAGATGATGAGAATTTCGAAGGTGATGAGATATTCTATTATCCAAACTAGGTTAATTTGGAAAAGGGCATGTTTTTTAACAAAGACTATCATGATATAACAACAAAATATATTTTGTTCACATTCAGAGAAGGGATAGGCTCTGGTTTAAATCCTGAATTATATCTTCAGGATACTCAATACCCACAGACAGGCGGAGAAGACCATCAGTCACCCCACCTCTGAGTCTCTCCTCTCTTGGGATCATCCCATGAGTCATGCTTGCAGCATGTTCTATCAGGCTTTCAACCCCACCGAGAGAGACTGCCAGTTCTATGACACTGAGATCCTCTATCATTTTCTTTCCTGCCTCTAGTCCTCCCTCAACCTCAAATGCAATCATCCCAGAGAATCCACGCATCTGTTTCTTTGCCAGCTCATACTGTGGGTGTGAGATCAACCCAGGATAATAAACCCGATGAACCTTTGGATGTGACTCCAAAAACTCGGCAACCTGCAACGCATTTGAGTTATGCCTCTCCATTCGCACTGCAAGAGTCTTTATTCCCCGGATCAGCAAGAATGCATCCTGAGGTGACAACATTCCCCCAAGAAGCTTTCTGGTCTGGTAGATCTTTTTGTGAAGTTCTGGAGTCGCACAGGTGACAGACCCTGCGATGATATCAGAGTGACCACCAAGGTATTTTGTTGCTGAGTGAATGACCACATCAATACCCAAATCGATTGGATTCTGGTTAATAGGACTGGCAAAGGTTGAGTCTATCATTGAGATCAAACCATGTGATTTAGCAATGCTCGAGATTTCCCAAAGATCTGTAAGACTCATCGTTGGGTTAGCAGGGCTCTCCACATAGATCACTCGTGTATTATCCTGAACGGCCTCGCTGAAGGCATTGCTATCAGTCGCATTGACAAAGGTGGTTTCAACACCAAATGATCTAAGTGTCTCATTTAAGATCTCAAATGTCCCACTGTATACCGGCTCCGGTGCAATTACATGATCACCGCTCCTGAGAACAGAGATGAGTGCGGTGCTTACAGCAGCCATTCCAGATGAAAAGGCAAGGGTTCCTTTTCCGTGCTCAAGATCATTGATGTAGTGCTCTGCAACATCCACTGTGGGGTTGCTCCATCTGGAATACAGCCATGGAGAGCTCCCTGCTTTCTCCTTATCAATTGCCAGCAGTTTTCCATGCTCCGCAGATTCTAATACATACGTTGATGTTGAGAAGATGGGTGTTGAAAGTGGGTTTACGGGTTTTTTGTAGGGTTTGTTTCTTACAACCCTTGTGTCTACAGACAGGTCTTTTGATTCATCCATGTTGTCTCTCTAAATTCTTGATATTTGAGCTTTTGCAGGAATGAAAGTGAGCTTTTGATGAAGTATCAGAAAAAATAGCGTTGAACATTAGATAATTCATGTCCATGAGAGGATTGCCTACGTCCCAAAAATAATCAACAAATATAGCTTTGAATGCTGTACAACTTGTTCAGACCTCATTGTTATGAACAAGGAGGCTACAACTATCTATCTGGTAGAATCAAATAGTGACCAAGAGTAAAAGTTGTTTTAATATATAAAATCTCAGAAGAATGTTTGATATATCTGACTCTTGACTACCATCATTGAAAATCATTGCTCAACTGTATAATAAGAAACATGGTAAATTTTGCTTTTAAGAGTAAAGATCAATATTTTTCTGAAGAAGGAGACTAAGAGTTTCATCATTCAAAAAACGGCTTAATCTCTGTAAAAAAAATTAATTAACTCTTTGTTATCTACATACCCAAAATAAATTGCAGTAAAACACACCTCTAGTAAAAGACATTAAAAGAATGGAATATTTCGAATTTCGGAGTAAACGCGTGATAGAATGACCGCATCAATCATTTCAGCCAAGCAAGCAAAGGATAGTAACGTTAAGGATCTTTTAAAACAACTCAATTCCTCCGAAAAAGGACTGACATCAGACGAGGTTAAAACAAGGATACAAGAGTATGGTCCAAATGCCATTGAGGAGAAAGAAGAGAGCCTTTTGCTAAAGTATCTGAAAAATTTCTGGGGACCAATTCCATGGTTGATAGAGTTTGCAGCAATACTCTCTCTCATTGTTCAGCATTGGGAGGATTTCTTTATAATATCTTCCCTGCTTCTGTTTAATTCATTTATTAGTTTCTTTGAAGAGTACAACGCAGCTAATGCCCTGAAGGTGCTTCAAAGTAAATTGGCATTGAAGGCAACTGTATTACGCGATGGGAAATGGTCAGAGGTTTTAGCAGCAAACCTGGTGCCAGGGGACGTTATTCGTGTAAGAATGGGATTTGTGGTTCCTGCCGATGCAAAACTGTTGTCTGGCAAATATCTACAGGTGGATCAGTCTGCATTGACTGGTGAGTCTCTTCCAGTGGAACTCTCAGAGAATGATGTGGTTTACTCTGGATCAATCATCAAACAGGGTGAGGCAAATGCCATAGTATTTGCAACAGGTGTTCACACCTACTTTGGGAAGACAACTGAGCTTCTTCTGGACAAATCACAAAAGAGTGAGTTTCAAAAGGCAATAGAAAAAATTGGGAACTTTTTGATAATCTTTGATTTGTTCTTGATTGCTATAATATTTCCTGTAGCACTACTCAACAACATCAGTCTGATTGACATAGTACAGTTTTCACTGGTTTTAACTGTCTCTGCCGTTCCAGTTGCATTGCCTGCGGTCTTATCAGTCACAATGGTGACAGGGGCAGCAGTACTGACAAAAAAGGGGGCAATTGTTAAGAAACTGGTGGCAATCGAGGAGATGGCTGGTGTTGACATCTTATGTTCAGACAAGACTGGGACTTTGACACTGAATAAACTATCTATCTCAACTGTGGATGTTTATGACAATGTCGCGGATTCTGAAGTACTTTTGGCTGCTGCGCTTACAACTAATTCAGTCACCCCAGATGCCATAGACCAATCTATACTCGATACCGTTAAACAAAGAGACGAAGTTAACAGTAGGTTCTCACAAACTAAAATAATTGAATTTTCACCATTTAACCCAGATTCCAAGAGGTCAGAGGCAACAGTAGAACTTGATGGTAAAAAGTTCAAGGTGAGTAAAGGTGCACCTCAGGTAATTGCAGAATTGGTCAAGACAGAATCAGCCCAAAAATGGGTGATCAAAGAGGTTGAAGACCTGGCGTTAAAAGGATACAGAGCACTGGCAGTTTCACAGACAGATCAGAATGGGAATTGGATACTACTTGGGATGCTTGCACTGTTTGACCCTCCAAGACCAGATACAAAGGAGACTGTGCGACTCACCAATCAGATGGGATTGGATGTAAAGATGATCACTGGAGATCATAAAGCGATTGCGGTTCAACTGGCAAAAGAGATAGATCTTGGGACTCATATCATCTCTCTTAACCCTGATGAAAAAGAGAAGGATTTAAGGCTTGTGAATTTCAAACAGGTCAACGGCTTTGCACAGGTACTTCCAGAACACAAATATGATATAGTAGATATCCTCCAAGATGAGCATCATCTGGTTGCTATGACCGGAGATGGAGTAAATGATGCACCAGCTCTTAAGAAAGCAACAGTCGGAATAGCAGTCTCCAATGCCACTGATGCAGCACGCTCTGCAGCAGATATTGTGCTCACAGAACCTGGATTGTCCACAATTGTTGATGGGATTCGTGAGAGCAGAAAAATCTTTGGAAGAATGGAAAATTACTCAATTTACCGAATAGTTGAAACTATCAGAATATTGGTTTTCATCACCCTTTCGATCCTTGCCTACAAATTCTTTCCTATCACAACGATAATGGTTGTTCTATTGGCATTACTGAACGATATCCCTATCATGGCAATATCTGTTGATAATGTGGAGGAGTCTAAAAAACCAATACGATGGCACATCAACAACATTCTAAGTGAAGCGACATTCATTGGACTGGTTGGGGTGGTTATAACCTTCATCGCATTTTATATAGGTCTCAATGTGTTTCATCTTGACCCAGGAAGCACACTTCAAACATTTGTGTATCTTAAGCTAAGTGTTGCAGGTCACTTTACTGTGTTTGTCGCCAGAACAAAGAAACACTTCTGGTCAATTAAACCCAGTAAGTACCTTCTCATGGCAGTCATTCTTACACAGTCAATTGCAACTCTCTTCTCAGTTTATGGGATATTCTTACCTGCTATAGGATGGGGTATGGCATTGTTCATCTGGGCGTTTGCGTTTGTTGAATTTCTCATAGAGGACACCTTGAAGGTACAGTTCCTTAAGATGAGAGCATCCTTTGAGGATGGTCATTAGGATACCAAAAGACCGAAAAAGTTGAGAACTATTTAGGTGGTTAAATTTAAGAGAGTATATTTTACGCAACATGGGAAAAATAAGTATTCAAATTCCACCAATGTAGAACAAAAACTATTTAATTTCTAAAGATAGAAAATACCTAATTATCATCGATAATGAATATTCACAGGAAAAAATGCACAGTACTGTGGTTATGAGGAAAGTTAAATTTTTGTGTCTGAAAAGGCATAATGGTTAACAAATCCCATTGAATCGATGATACAGTAGGAGTTGAAAAGAATTTGGTTTACCCATTTAACCTAAGTAATAGTGATTTTTTTAGTAAATTTTTGTGGCCAGGGGTGCCCATTTCTGCATTAGCTAGTATTGTCATATTGCTTTTGAGATTGCTCGTGTACTATCTAACTAAAACGTACTCGTATGGAGAGATCCAATTTAAGAAAGCTGAAGATGTAAGTGAACTTGAGGAAATTGCTGTTCTAAATAAAAAATTTGAGGGGTTAGGAGAGCTCTATCTTTCTAAATTTATCCATCTAGGTATTGTGGAACCATTACAGAAAGGTGAGTTTAAAATTAACAAATATGATGGTATTGAACTCAACAGCAGAGAATTAATTTTTCTCAAAAAATTAATAAATAAACCCTACTACAAAACTGCTGGAACATTGTTTAAATTATCAAATGAGGTGTATAGAACGTTAATTAGGGAAAGGAAAATGTTGAACCCTAAAACCTTTAGAAATGCTGTTTTGGTATATACACCATGGTTCATTCTCCTAGGGATAGTAATCATAAAATTAAACATGGTGAACTATGATCCTCAAATGGTCTCTGATTTATATGGATACCTCTTAGTTGTAATTTTAACAATGTTTGTCATTCTTGCAGTCTCATTAGGAGTTTTCAGAGGTGGAAAATTTTACCTAACATTAGAGGGAAGGCGGTGGCTGGAACAATTTGAAGAGGACAATGAATATCTTCTTCAAAAAATGGAGCTAACCCCTGATAAAATCTCAGAGGAAGAATTTTACACCTATGTCGCAATCTATGGATTAGAAAAAATTACTGAACCAATCTACAGGCTTACTAAAGCAATGATTGATTATATACCGCCAAGGACGGGCCAAATTGATCTATCTGGTCTTATACCTTCTAATTAGCTAATTACCTTGTCCTCTAATTTACTTCCAAAGCTATATAGAACACACTTGAACCAATTCTTACCTCAAAGTACCTCCAATAACCGGAAATACCAGATCAATTCATTTGTTTCAGAACTCGGAAAAATTAACCTTTCAATTGCAAGTTTGAATGGTGAATGGGAAATGTTATGAAAATAGAAAGAAATAAGGCTTAGATCATTAGGTGTAAACAAAATTTAAATTTAAACTACAATAATAAATATTGTGCGTTTCGTTTTGATGGATAATGGGGGAAGGAGGTAGAATGCTTGACAGAACCCTATCCTTTTAATTTAAATGGTGTTGATTTTGTCAGTTTGTTTGCCTTCCCAGCTGCAATACTTGCCATAGCTCTAAGTTGGTTCCTCTACAGGAAAAGAATTATTGTATATGAAGTTTTTCAAGAGTTAAATAACTCCCTCACGGATAAATTTATTCAGGATTTTTCTGGGGTAAGTTTGTTTGAGCGTATTGCCGCGATCACTAATGGAAAATCTCGGTTGGCGGAGTTATATATTGCTAAGTTCCTAAAAATGGGTCTAATTTCTCCTGATAGCCAGGGTAAGTTTAAGGTATTAATGCAACCAGATCCAGATATTCTCAATTATAGAGAGTTACAATTTCTTGCAGAGCTATCTTCTGCACCGTTTCAACTTGCCACCTCAGTGTTAAACTTTCAAATAAAAGAGATAAATGCAACACTGGTAAGAGATGGAGTGTTAACAAACATAAGTACTGAAAAGGAAACTCTATTAATAACTTCACCAATGGCTATAATTCTAATTCTATCAACTATACAATTATTCATTTCATTAGCTCTAACAAAGCCAATTGGTCTTTTAACATTATTCCTTTTTGCTTATGCTTTTTGCTTTATTGGTGCAATGTTTTATGTCGGTAATGAATTCTCACCAAAGCCTAGATTTTTGACCAAAGAGGGTATTGAATGGTATAATTCTTTGAAAAAGGATATCATTCATGTTAAATTTGCCCTGATAAAAAATTACACAAAATTAACTGATGAAGAATTTTATCTAGGGGTGGCATTTTTTGGAATTGAAAAAATTGAAAAAGAACCATTTCAATCTGCGCATGTTGCTATGATTTATACCCCCTCAATTTCTTAGGTTTATATAATGTGGACACAGTAGGTTAACTATACCTCTAGAAAATCAACATTGCTAAATATTTTAGTATTTTTACAAAAAAGAAACTTTGAATTTTAGGAGTAACTCTTAAAAATGGTTGTAAGTGTTAATTTTTTTATTACCAAGTGGTTTTATGTCATTTTTCCATACGGTTTCTGTCAACTTTGACAAGTGAAACTTATGATTAAAGTACAAAAATTGATACTAAGTCTAATCCTAGTATTTAGTATCATAGGAAGCTCAAACCAGATTGTGGCTACGAGTGTTTCTCCTCTGATACCTCCTATCTCTGTTAACGTGAGTGCAACAGCAGACAGTGTAAATCAATCCATTTGGATGTTACCAGGTCCAAGATCATTGGATCCAAGCATTTTTGGAACACCAGCCAATCCTTTGAAAACTAATTGGTTACCCGTCTCGATGCGTAATAAAACCACAGATGGAAGTGCCTTTACCACAACATCTGATGTTACTCCTTTTTCAAACAAAACTAAGCAGATAACCGGTTCATTGATTCTTAATGTAACTGATAAAACAAAATATGACACCCCAGTATCAGAAGATACTGCAAATGTACGAGCGAATTTTACAGACCCGTCAGGTAAAACTAATTATTTTGTTCAGCTCCAGAAACTGATACCTGTTGGACCTGATCACCCATTCTTTGGTGGAGTAGGAATAAACACCTATATGCATGGAGCAACAGAGATTGGCACTCCACTTATGCCAGGTGCAATTTCTTTCGTGACACTCTGGGGATTTGGTGATTTCTATGTAAATGGAAGCTTGGTTGACACCCATAGATTGATACATGTGATGGTTTCTGAAAGAGTCAGGACAAATGACTTTAAGTTGGGATTTGGTGTTCAAGATCACAAATCCTTAGAAATCCATTTTATAATGCCCAACACAAAGGTCAATTCCTCAGGGCCATTCACAAGCCCCTTACCCACAAAATTTATCTTACCTAATGGTGTTGAACAACCGTTTATACATGTAAACTTCTATAATTTAATTGTTAGTAGGTCTGAACCGACCAAGACCATTACAACCACACAGTCCACAACAAGTTCAGTCACTACAACAGTTCAAAAAACTATAACTCAAACAACACCTGGATTTAGCTATCTGATAGGATTTATTTCAGTTATTATTGTTGTATTTCTTTACAAAAAAATTAGAAAAGTAAGTTTGTAAAACCATAATTTATTTTTAGTTGAAATTTTGATTTAGCTATATAATTTACTTTGCTTTAGAAGCAGTCATATTCTAAGGAAATAACTCATTCTCATTAACTGCCTTCAGATATCTCCTCTGGTTTAACTGATACAATTTTCTCCCAGTAAGAACTATGACCACCAGTAGTACCAGTAACAGAAAACCCAACCATGGGGGAAAGGGCACACTTTGCGAACTCCCACTATTAACACTCTCAAGAACCAATCTTTGGTAGTCAGAGTAGGTTCTACCATTGAGTATCACTGAAATATTTTCAACATACTCTCTTAGTAACCCGACATTGTAAAAGTCATAGGTTCTTTCATATGTGGTATTTGTAAACTTGGAGGTCTCTTTAATTGTATAGCCAATTCCTATGGTGCTAGGTGATACGTTAAAGAAGTGAATGGGGGTTGATTCGACCTTGGTTTGCCAATAAGACCAGTTGGCTTCAATTATGAAAGTTGGAAACAACCAACTTCTTAAGATCTTAGGGTCCTGATTCACCTGATAAGTATAAACAAATCTGCCTAAGTGAGATTGAGCAGTCAAAGTACTGGGTCTAAAGTATGAAACATTGTATTTCAGTCGATTATCCAATGTATATCCTGTGAAATTAACCTGTAGCCGGTCCCCAGTTTGAACTCTATCACATCTTGTACAGGTGGTGGATTGGTTTAGTTCATAATTCCCTGTTGCATTGTAAATAGCTGTATCAAATTGTTGAATGGTTGTTGAATTAACATAAAGGTTAGGATGAAATAAAATTATATGTAATAGAGGAACCAAAACCTTCATCAAAAAAAAGTAATAACTGAAAATAAAAAGTTATTCTAACAAAAGGTAAATTTTAGTATCATCGAGTTACATTGATCCTAAGGCATTAATCAAAGTAAAGACCACAAGGTATTTGTAAGCAGATTTAGTAAGACATCTTACTCTTACCTACCTTATTTTTTTTTGACCAACGAAGTTTCAAAAACCAATAGTCTTTTGTAAAAATGATGGAAAGAGTATATTGATATATTCATCTGTGAGCTCAATAGTTTTTGATTTGCCAATTTTACTGAGGCTAATCAGCCCGATCTGCTTCATCAGTTTTATGTGATATGTTAATGTACCACTCTATATCAAATACTGAGGCAATTTCACAAATACTGGATTTTTGCTGCTGTACTAAGAAGGACAGAATTTTCAATCTCGTTTGATTTCCAAGAACTTTGAATACCTCAGCATAAAATTCTATACTGTTTTCATCAATACTTCTCAATCTGTCTGCGATTTTGTCCTTGCACTGCTCAAATGATGTACAGTGACATATTTGTAATGCTCTTGCCTCTTGATATGCATCTATTAAAGTCTCAGAGGAATTATGCACAAATAATCCATATGTGTTTTACCTAAATCCAATATGGACATTGATGTTTATACTTCAAATCCTTCTTCTGTACGTAACAGTATCGATCAAGGATAAGAATGCCTCTAAATTGGAGCTAACCACATACACCAAGTTTATCTTCGATATTTTTACACTGGCTATCTTGAATTTTGTCTTTTCACTCCCTATCACCCTAAATCCAGAGATCACTGTATCCACAATTCAATTTGTTATAGTTTCACTAGTGGTGGCATACATCTATTTCCTAAAGAATTTTGCGGAACTAAGTGTGTTAGCAGAAGATTCAGTTGATACCACAACTGTGGAGACAGGTGAACCCATAATGAGTGGGATATAAGAAAGACCACCTGGATTTCACCATATATGCTCCGGATAAAGATCCTCTTTGGAAAAACTGGAATCGACCATTTTTCTCTTGTTTATCCTTCTTTGTCTTATGACAAAAAAGTCAAGCAAAAGCACTAAAGGGAGCAAAATAGCAAGTAAATTCAGTATCAACCCGGAGTTGTCTTGGTTGGGATATGAGACCCCGTATAGCCTCATCCCTCTATGCTCCAACGAAAGTACACCAGAATTGACCCTGGTTACATCAATGGAGTATTTGATGAGAAGACCTGAGAAATCATAGGTATTTAGCTTTACATAAGTTGCATTGTTTATAATCGTTGTTCGGTTAATTGTGACTGTCTCTAGTGTGCTGTTAACATTGACTGAAAATGATGAATTTATGCCTGATAACTGTTTAGCCCTCCAAAATTCCCAGTTGTTCCAAACTATAAATGTTGGGAATACTACTCCTTCTAACTCTTTGGTGTTTTGGTTGGTTTCTGTGTTATATAAGAGCTGACCCCGGTTATTTTGGTTCACAACTGTCTGAGCTGGGTTTCTGGGTGGGGGGACTGTCGCATAATCAATCGGGAGGTAAACAGACAGGTTGAGGGAGTAGCTTTGATTTTCGTTGTAAACCACATGATTGATTAATAGAGTATCGTTCGCCTCCAACCGGTAACACCCAGTACAGCTGTTTGGAATCATGTATGGAAACTGCCCCTCCACTATGTAAGATAATTCAGAAAAAGAACCAGAGTAGCTCGCTGAGATCGGAAGCAGAGGGAAAAGGATTAGCGTTATCAGTGCCCATGGGTATGTCTTAGGCATCAAACATACACTGCTTCAGCTTTATTTAAAGATTGACAATTAAAGTAAAAAATATTAACTTTTTTATGGGTCATTAATTCAGATTATATTCCATGATGCTTCTATTTGGGGATGGAACGCTGACAGGTAACCGGCAAAAAATAGGAAGTTGCAGTTTGTCAAAGATCCAAAGATGTTTTGATGATTCCACTTCAATATTGAAGTGCACAAATAAAATCCGAAGTTTTGAAATTCCGGTTAATTTTTATCTTAAAGCTAAATATATTATACTTTTGGGAATTCAAGTATACATAGTGACAAGAAAAAAGATTCTAATTGGGGTTGGAATAATTATTCTCACCCTCATCACTGGAACTGTTGTTGGAGGTTTCATCTATTTATCTATAGATCAGTATGGGCCAGACCAACAGGCAAAGGATGCTCTTAAAGGAAACCCTAAAGTCAGGGTTATAAATAAACAGGAGACAATCCTGTTCATACCAATGGTTGCGAACAACCACACCTTCATATTTTATCCAGGTGGGAAGGTTGCTCCAGAGGCTTATGCACCGCTGGCTCTGGGAATTGCAGATGCAGGATACAAAGTGATCATTCCACGTTTCTTCTACAACCTAGCTGTTTTTAACCCAAATGTTGCAGATAAATGGGTTAATTCGAGTAGGTTTATCCTTGGAGGTCACTCTTTGGGTGGAGCAATGGCAGCAGATTATACTGGGACACACAATATCTCAGGATTAATTCTGTTGGCAGCATACCCCTCTAAGAACATCTCGCGAATTATTACTCCAGTTCTCTCAATATATGGAAGCAATGACGGTATCGCCACCCCTGAAAAGATAAACAGAAGCCGTATAATGCTTCCCGATACTACAGTTTACAGGGAGATACTGGGGGGAAACCATGCACAGTTTGGGTCTTATGGGGCCCAAAAAGGTGATGGTAGGGGTGATATTAGCCCTCAGCAACAGCTAAATGAGACCCTGACATTCATGCTGAGATTTATGAGTTCAATTCCTTAAAATTGAGTGGAACTATTCCTTTCAGTTCTTCCACAGAAGGAGTCCCAAGTTTTGGATAAAGACAAAAACCACTGTGACTTGTGGTTTCATCTCCTTGTTCGATAGGATAGAACCTAGAGAGTTACCAGACAGAAGAGACCGTTCTTAAGCTTCATCAGGTTTAAGAGGGCTATTTTTGCCAAAATTAAGGTTTAAATGTCAATTAATTAAAAGTGACACACAAAATAAGAGCGAGACTATAAGTTATTAAATATTTGAATCACTGATCCCAATTAACAGAGCCTCAACAGGGTGAAATTTTTCAAGTTTCACCATTTACCCCCTTTAATCGTATAGAAGCTTTCTTAATCCCTCAATTATTACAACCATCGCCTCTGTGTCTTTCTTACAGTATTCAAGCAGATCTGGAACCCCCACATCTATAGAACTGGCAAGTTTTTCTCCAAGAGATTCAGGATGGAACTCTTTGAGATAGGTAAAAGAGGCAAACTCACCCTCCTGAATACCTAACTCAGAGTAACCACTCTGATCAAAAACAGGGTACACATACTTCAGACTTGCACTTCCACGCTGTGCAGGATGATAGAAAGAGAATCCACGAAAGACATCAAGAAGATCAACATACCTCTCTTCCAATGACTCAACCCAATCACTAAACTCTGGAAATGCTTCA
The DNA here is from genome assembly GCA_030149205.1 of Candidatus Heimdallarchaeota archaeon. GTDB lineage: Archaea > Asgardarchaeota > Heimdallarchaeia > Heimdallarchaeales > Kariarchaeaceae > WAKA01. The sequence continues at coordinate 846,713 of JASBSB010000001.1, forward strand.
GCTAACTCCTTTAACACACCTCTCTCAAATTTTGCATTGTAAACTATTACTGATCCCTTGTCACCAAGAACTCGACGAAGCTTGGAAATGAAGGAATATCTGGGGTCGTTTGTGGACTGCTCAAGAAATTCCATATGCTCAATCTGATCTCCACGGTCCACATGAACAGACCATTGAAATGGCACCTTCTGATACACCTTTGTTGTATCAAACACTGGAATCGCTGTGGAGAAGGTCTCAAAATCCATGTAATAAAGTGGGTAAGTCAGTCCATTCAAAAATTCTTGAATGTTGTCTATATCAAGCTGAAGTCCCTCTCTTGCTGCTTTAACCTGAATACACTGCTTGGCTGATAGCTTTGCTTCATCTGGAATGTCACTAAGAAGAACAATTCCAGAATTATAAAATTGTTCTGACCTTCTTTTTGAGTCCCAGTACAGTTCAAACACATTCCCATCTGGTATCCCTTTCCAGCAGCTCTCATAGCTGACACACTCCTTCTCACAGTGTTTACCAATTGGAACATCTGGTGAGCTTGCCATCATGAAGAAATCATAAAACTTCTTCATCTCAGGCTCTGAATACAGAGGAAGGTAATCACTTACCTCCTCGATGAGAAAAAGAGGTTCCTCTCTTTCTGGGGTGTAGTCTTTGTTCAGGTACATCAGGCTGTATGAGTTAATGGGTATACCATTTCCCTCTAACACAAACCTCTGAAAATCAATATCATCGAGATACTTCTGCTTATATTTTTCATACTGCTTGATGTTCTTCGAGCTCTTTACTTCAATCAGATCCCAGGAGTTCTCTCCATGTGGTACAAGTATATCACACCTCGCATAGAACCCCTTGTACTGAAAACCTGCCTCAAACAATGGAACCCTTTTTTTCAGAAGTTGCTGTGTCTCCTTAATGTTCTCATCCACAGAGAAAAGTGGAACGAGTACTCCCTCTGGAAACTGTTTTCTAGACTCATCAGTTATCAGCTTTCCTTGATATATACGAAACTGTCCAGAGTAGGTTGGAGAACCAGAGACTGTCTTCTCCTCCCACATCCTCTTTACGCATTTATTCCCTGTTAAAAAATCAGACTTGGTAAAATACCCCATTAAATTCAAGTAACACTTAGGTTATTTAAATTTATAACACAATTAAATAGTTTAAAGTTTTCTTACCAGCAGATTTTTCTTTCCTCTTCGTGTGTATTTAAAACCAGTAATCACAATTAATCCAATAAATACTCCCTGAAGTGGATTAGTACGGGGAGGTGGAATAACGAAATATGGAAAGGATGTTGTTTTCTAAAGTTCAACCAAATATGCTGATTAGAGATATTTCATCTATGCTTCAGACCCCTTCTCCACCCCTTGAGAGGCACAATCAACAGAAATACAATCAAAAAAGGAAACAGTTGAAAGTTAATGAAGCTTGCTGATGGATCCAGATTTTTATCCCCACCAAATGTCATTGCAAGCTTTCCAGTCTGTAGATCCATTGAATAAAATACTCGAAAGTCAGATGTGATTAAAAGATTCTCTCCCCTAAGATCAAGATGATTGATTCTCTCTTTTGACCCTAGCGAGTGAGTGAGGTTAAAGATCAACCCTGTGGTTCGGGTAGCAAAAGCATATGAATAAATTACCCCATCAGAGGTCCCAATAATCACATGGGTCTGATTCACTCCCTTGGTCAGAGCTGTGACATTAGAGGCAATGCCAAGATCAAAGATATGGACACTCGAGTCAATCATCTGTATTCGATGGCCCTCTGTTACCAACAGAGATTGACCCTGCCATGTCATTGATGAGGGTGTGGATTCAAAATTATATTTAGTGGTTAGATTTGGATTAAGAGCATTCATGATAATTACTGACCTGTTAGTCAACAAAATGGCAATCCTATCCTCGGCAGAGCTTACTTCAATCGATTCGACAGCCTGATGAAGGTTTACCAACTGAGAAGATTTGTTTTGTGAAGGACTATATCTGTACAAAGTCCCATTAGATACCGAGACTATCAGATCATTTGCCACCCAACCCAATGCCTCAAGTTTCATTGTGCTGTTGAGAGGCTTAAATTGATACAGAGGGTCATAGCTCTGGTTGTAGACCCTCAGTGAAGTTGAATTCATCACCGCAAGCATCTCTCCACTTTTGCTCCATTTTAGCTCAGAGGAGGAATTAGCCTTAATTAGCTCTAAACTCGAAAGATATTTTATAATCCCCCCTGTTGTTACATTCCAGGCAATTACCATGTTGTCCGATCCACTTGAAACAATGGTCTTCCCATCAGGAGACCAGACAGCAGTTTTAACCGGGCCAGAATGGCCGTAAATTTGTAGAACAGTACCAGTTGACTGTTGAAGTGGTGTTCCTAATAGCATTATTGTTATAATTAAAAATGATAGTAATGTATTACATCTCAATATGTATCAGACCTCAATGATAAAGAAACTATAGAAATTTTGTAATTTCATAGTAGCATAAATTATTATTTTAATATTATAAAAGTATTGTTGATAGAATATCTAAAATCATAAAACATCCATATAAATAATTTCGTAAAATTAGCGAAATTGTTAGCAAAATACATAATAATTTCTGATATTAGTAAATTTTAAGGGATATTTGTAAACCTTCATTTTTGTCCATATCTGTTTTCATACAAAAACCTTACAATAATATCAATAGTAATGATCTGTTTAGGTTAAACCTACTACGAATAATATAACAAATCACACTATAGTAGCAATCCCAGGTGAAAATAAACTTCTGTTATTGTAATCATTTTATGATGAACCAGTTCTCACTGCATTATATCGTGTTTTGGAACTCACAGGAGTGTGATGCATTCATCTCAGAGCTGAGGCAGTGCACTGGCTGGCAGGTGACTGAGGAGGAACCAGGGTTCATTGAAAGAGACAGCTATGAGTGTGTCTTCTAGCGTAATTGATTGGATGTTTCACTGTCCCGTGTTCACACAAAAATAAAACTATTTTCCATGTTATTTTTTGATACCAGGATTCAAGGATGAAGACCTTAACCAATTTTTCTCAAAGCGGTCATATTACTACCTCGTGGAGAAAAAATTTATACATAGATATTTTGGAATCAGCTTGTGAGATATAAAAATTCTTTTGACCTTAATCCAGGTTTATTAAAACTCTCAATTATTATTGGTGCTCTAATTTTTGATTTTCTCTTACAAGGCTTCTTTTTGATCTTTTATCCAGCCACTCTGTTAGAGAGATTACTTTGGATATTTTCTGCAGCTGTGGTTGCTGGTCTCCTGTTCTTTCTGCTTATGGGTGTGTACTCTCGGTTTCTCTACCCGAAGGGAAAGGTTTGGGAAATACCAGAGCCTTTGATTACAATTGGTATAAGTATCTCATTCTTGGGGACTGTTTCCTATGATCTAAACAATCTTGTTGGGTATTTCTTCCTTTTTACCGGATTTAATCTTGTTGTGTTGGTCTACCTCCTATTCTTTAGGAAAAGCTTTTGGTACACCTTGAAGTTCCATGTCAATAATGACCAAATATTATTGATCTATTCATTTAGGATGATATTTGATTTCAAATTTGAGTACCACTTGCAGAAGGATGAGTTTAACCTCAATCTGACCCATACAGAGAGCAAAAAATCCCCAATTTACGGAACATTAGAGAAACAGACCACTTTGGAAGAGGAAAAGGCTCATAAGTCAAGATATAACCTTTACTTAATTTCAACCAAGGCAGCACACGCAGTAGTGGAAAAGTACTTAATCTTTCAGGATGTTGATCTACAGCAGATCAAAGATTTCATTGACCTCCTTCAGAAAAATCAGATCCGAGTAAACTGGTACTCACCAAAGCAAAACCACTATCGAGCGGGGAGGCTGGTTGAAAAGGTGTCTCTAAGCAACCTCTAAATCCATTGTGATAACCTCTCTTTTGTAGATGTAGATCAACACAGGTGTCACATAGAAGAATACTGCTTCAAACACAGCATTGACGCCATAAAGGGATTTTCCCACATAGGCTATGATGGTTGAATATGAATTGGTAGCTGCTAACAACCAATATACATTTTTCTGAGTATGAATCAAAACCTTCTCCCGAAAGACGTTATTTGTTTTTTGAGAAAGGATATGGAGAAAAGTAAACAGAAGTGCGAACACCATCACAAAAAGGATCAGCTCGAGGATAAACAGGTTCTGTATTGAGGATATCAGTACTATTAACGGCGAACCCTGTACTGATGAAAAATCCATCTGAGTCGCCGGGACAAGAAAAAATATTGCCAGAATTAAAAGAGGATTGATGATGAAGACTAAATGTAGAAAGCTGTCTAATAAAGCTGTATTTTTGTTCTTCACATTCTTCAGTTTATTTTTGTATTCTTAAAAGATTTGATGAAGCTTGCCCAGTTGAAAAGAATCCACTTAATTCGTTATAATATAAAGATTTTACCTTAATTGGAATGTTTCAGAAACCTTTGATATTAGGTCAAGGAAAATTTCTACTTTCTCTCAAGACAGATCCATTTCAAAAGGGATTTTGTTTTAAACGACCTCCCCTTTGATTAGGCTTTTATTCAATTTCTTACGGATTGAGATTAATATTATCTTCTCACAAAATATCAAATTCATATAAACCATTGTTATGATTCAGTGGAACAGTACAACTAACCTCAGTTGTTCTTTAATAAACTAAACCTATTTGAAAAATTTCAGCTATGTTGAGGAATACATGAATGTGAATCGTCTGGTGTTGAACTCAAATACAATTCAGCTCAAGAAAGTAGAAAAGTAGAATTGTAGATAATCTAAAATATGTATGTGTGAATCATAAACTATGGCATCAACAGTTAAACTAAGAGATCGGGACAAGAAACGCCTGGATGAGCTACGAGCAAAGCTCTTGCTTCAAGGTATAAGCCTCAATCAGGAGGAACTGCTTGCCAAACTTGTGGATCTTGGTGAGAATTTTCTCCTGATTGATACTCTCCCCATGAGGAAACTCAGCCAGAAGAAAAAGGAAAGCATACTTAAGCGAGGATTTGACCTTGGCGTGACTTCGGAGGAGACAATTGATTCTGAGTTGTATGGAAGTGGGTAGTTGGCGATATTATTTGACACAGGATACCTACTTGCCTTTTACAACACGAAAGATGTAAATCATAGCAAGGTGGCTGAAAGTTACAAGGCATTAGTGGAGGGAGAGTATGGTATACCAATTCTTCTTGATTATGTTTTTGATGAGCTTGTCACCTTGATACAGGTCAGAACAAAAAGAAATGATCTTGCAACAGAGATAGGAAGATTAATTTTGGAAGATACAAAAGAGTTTGTCCAGTTTGTAAAGGTTGGTCAGAGAGATTTTGAGGGGGGGTGGAGGTTGTTTCAAGAACAAACTGGTTCGAAGTTCCTCTCATTTACTGACTGTGTTTTGATTGCCTATGCAGGCTCCAACAATATTTCGAAGGTTGCTGGGCTAGACAATCAGTTCCGCTCTTTTCTTCAGTTGATTCCTGAAGATATCACTCTATAACCTCTGAAAGGATTGAGATTCACTCACCTATCTAAACCCAGTAATTGGCAAGATCATCTGAAATGATGTATTTTTGCAGTTTTAATTAACAATATTGAATTTTAAATGGAATTTAACTATTAGTTCTAATATATTCTAATTTAATAATATTTTTGCTAACTATTTGTTATTTATTTATTAGTTTTAGTGATGAATGAATCTTGATAGATGGATTTTTTTAAAATATGCCTACGTTTGTTGAACATTAAACTAACTTGGACAAATTAGTTAAAAGTTTTTAAATTCAGATATTACGTCATTTTTCTGCATCGTAGAATTATTTTAAAAATTCAGTTTTCAATAACATAAAATCATTCTGAAAGGTTTTTTATACACAGCACTGAATTAATTTTAAGAGAGTTATTCTCTCAGGAAAATACCTCTGGGTTTAGAATAAGGGAAGTGTATAGATCTCAAGACCCAGAAGATGTTTCAACATTTTAGTTGAAGGTGAGTTGTATTTGTCAGTTAATTATATCACATCCAACAAGCTTGTGTTTGACCGTAAAATTGTACGGTTTGATTCTCTCATATATTTGATTGGAGGTGTCTTGTTCTTAGTATTCGGAAGTGTCGGTGTTCTGTTAAGACCACAAGCACTAAACTCAGATTTCTTACCTACTGCTCTTCTCCTGCTAGGAGTTGGAGTCGGCTCTGCAATTGTAATCATTGTGTTAACACAGTTCATGGGGGCTTACTTTAGAGGTTTATACAGTCTTCCTCGATTTCTCGAGCAAATAGCAGTAGCCACGATCTTACCTATTATAATTGTATTGACTTCTCTAAATTTTTTAGGTATATCTCAAGTTCTCTTATTTTCTGGAGTAATTCTTTTTCTATATATTCAAGGGTTGTTTTTACTCTATAACTCATATTACATGAAAACCGCAGAGAGCAACAAATTTATAGAGAAGACTGAAAATCAGGTTAAAATCCACTATAAGATGAGGATCCCCCTTGCCAGTGGAAAGATGATTTACAATAATTTCTTTGAATTGACTGTGCCACTTGAAGAGAGATTGAACTTTATTCTAGTTAGGAACAAAAACAGAAACTTATTCCTCAGTGAGACAGAGATTATTTCTAGGAAAGAGATAAATTTATCACCAGAAAACTCAAGGTTCGACATTTATCTGCTCCATAGAAAAGAAGCCTTGAAACCCTATACAGAGGGGGTATTACTTAGCAAAGATCTAAGTAAGAATGATCTAAACAAGATTCAGAGCTTACTCGACAAATTTATCCACTATGAATTTTTAGGAAATGAGAAAATTGGGGACCATTTTACTTTTTATTATGATAAGATCATTTTAAAACAAACCTGAGGCAATTGGAGTGTTTTAATAATGATCCTGAAATCTATTGTTATTGAGAGGCTCTACAGATTCATGGGGCTTGATCAGGATCTAAAGATCATAGAAGGAAAAGACAAACTTACCCTGATCCCTAACGAGAGTAAAACAAAAATCGTTCTTCTTATAATTCCAGTATTAGGTTTGGTTCTCTATGGTGCTGTGCAGGTGCATTATATCGATCAGTTTGTCTATCGTCACTACACATTCTCTATTTCAGACCTTTTCTGGGTGCTAGGCCTTCCCATTCTTGTGTATCTCCTCATAATTTTTGGGTTGACAAGGTTAACAGCTCTAAGAAAAATGATGCGAACTACCCCGATATTTTATTATAGTTTGGTTGTGACAGTATCAATAGTAGTCACACCATCAGCCTTTTATTCTACACCATTCTTCAGTTTCGACCATATAGTGACAAAAAGTGACTTTTTGTATTTATTCGCATTTAATAACTTTGCTTTGATCATCTATTTGACCTTAACACACCTTGCACTCTCTCTTCACTCGACTATCATTTTAGAGAAAAGAGGGAAGGACATCCTTGGATACTCATATTACAGCTATTACATCCTTCCCTTTGTAAAGATTCAGAACAATCTAACCTATAAATCACTTGAACCAAACAAGATGAGGTTTTTCCTAAGAGACTGGACTAAAGAGAGGAATGTAAAATTAGGAGACGAGGCAGAGATATATTCCTCTTATTCTTACACCTTTGATGAGTTTCTAAACCTTAAAGAGACCCCCAGAAAGTACTTCATTTTGGGGCTGTATGGTCCACTTGAACAGGATGCACGCTTAATAGGAACACAAATACTGATATCTTCAAAGAAAAAGGACATACTTGACTGTATCCAAAGGATCTCCAGATTCTGTGAGGTTGAGATCGTGAAGGTTCCAGCATCATTTCTGAAAAGTTACCTGACCGGAGAATTTAAGTATATCCCAGCCAAAGAAGGTGAGTCTCCTGAACAAATCTTAACTGATATGAAAACATAATCCATTATTGTTGAAATTCTAAGTATATTTACAATATGCTTAATATTATTAATTGTGATTCAGATTAAATCAGTATTTTAAAAATATTGTATTGTGGTATTTAAAAATAAACAGAAGGATATGGATATGATTTGCTTTAATTAGGCATGTAAACCATTCTTAAGATAATCCCACAGTTAAAGGGATTCAAACAATTGCAAACTTTACGGTAAAATTTTTGGTGAAAATACTATTTATTATACAACCGCTATTTTTGAGAAAAAAATTAGTGAAAAAAATCAGATTAGTTGTAGATAAAATAAATAGTATGGTTGCTGATGTTATAATATGAGTAATTACAGCTCTACAGAAAATGGATTGCAGAAAAAGGTACCTCAATCAAATTCAAATAGATTAGAGTTTAAATATTTGGTATTTTTAATACTCTATATTTTCACAGTTTTAGTCTCAGGTTTCTTTTACGGATACCCACCCTTCAAAAACACATGGTATCCATTAATTGGATTTCTGATTTACGGTTTGGTCTTAATGTCATTTGCACTTTTTCAATTCTATCAATACAAAAAATTACAAAAGTCCGTTCCCAAAGCTTTAACATTATTTCTGTTTGATTGTATTTTTTTATTAAGTTATGCAATATCCGACCTTTTTTTAAGCTATACATTCCTACCTCTATTTAACACTTACATGCCTTCTTCCAACACAATAATTCTTTCAATTGGATCCATCTATATTAGTTGGTACATGATGGGGAGAATCCTAGCTATTTTATTTGCTTTGGTTATTGTTCTCATCAGGGCAATATTCGTCTTAAGAAATCAGTATTCAACGATACTGATCTTTCCATTTTTAGCATTTATTCCAAACAAATATCAAAATTCTTTGAAGAGTTAAAACTTAAGGAGTAACAACCTCTAAAAATTAAAGCTCAGGTACTCATTAAATTTCCTGCTACATTTGACTTTTCTTGGAGAGGGGGATGTGTTCCTATGTAACAGACAACCCTCAAATTTAGTTTGTATCCTTCAACCTATGAGCTTTTGAAACCTGTGAGTTGATTGTCGGTAACTTGATCCAAAATATCTTATGAACCTCTAAATTTACCTACCATTAATTTTCAAATTGACAAGAATCAGAGTTTAGAGATTAATAGGAATTTACACATAGAATCTTATTTTAAATTTACTTTTGTCGTTTAGCTATGCCTAAACGCAATTACAAGAATTTTGAATTAAAACCAACTTCAAATATCCCACTATTAAATTAGAACAGATATGACATCTTTGGAATTTAGTTTGATACTTAAAAAAGAGCATTACCACAATATCTGAGACTGACCATATTATTTTCATAATTAGATGAACAAATTACAATCTTATTAATCAATTTAACGTCATATCTAATAAGTTATCACATATCTTTTCTCCAATCAGGGTTCTCCTTAAGTCTTTCGTACTCTTTTTGCAAATCTATTAAATTAGCTATTTTAGTATTATCTTCAACAGAGAGTTTAAGATTCTCTAAAGACTCTTCAAATAAAGAATGATATTGATTTCTGTTTTTCTCTAGAATTATCTGTCTATTAGAAACTGCACGATTATTTGAATTTTTACCAATCACAGATTTTCGTCGTGTAATCCGAACTGGGATTTCTTCAAGATTGAACTGAGTGATCATGTAATGTGAGAAGAATGAAGGAGTTTTAACTGACCTATATTTATTCAAATTTGATGAAACCGTAAATAAAATGTCTCCTCTTTGCGTCACCTCCTTATTTTTTAAAATATCATTCCCATTTGAATAGTTACCTTTAATAGGTTCTCTATGTGCCAAAATAATGATGGGTGAAACGGTTTCAGATAAAATTATTTTCAATTTCTCTTGCATAAAATAATCTTTTAATGCACTTATAAACATAGAAGGGGGTTCTGTTTGGTCTAACATATCTTTAATTGCCATATAATCCCCATAAGATATTTCTTTTCCATATGCAACTTTTTGGTTAAATGTAAAATTCCAATTTTTCATATGTTCTTGAAATTCAATTTGACTGTCTCTAGAAAGTTTATTGACCAAAAATTGATTCGGGTAGCCATATATTTTAGTATTTCTCAAGAAAGACACATTGTTTTCAAATTTCGAAGGAAGAACACCCTTGATTTTCCCAAAGTAGGATGCGGCTTTTTCATGAAAATCCCAAAATTCATAGGATTTAACAGACATAACTCTTGCAATGTTTCCAATATAATAGCATTTTTCTAATTTATACGTTTAATTTATCATATTGAAATTTTTTGTAAGCTTAGATTAATTAAAAGAGTTGTATATTATTTAAATTTCAAATTGACTCTAAATTCCCCAACTCAAACTGGGTTAATTAGTGCGAAGAATATTAATTGTAACCATATCAAGGTCTTATTTTCACAAATCTTAACATGATGAATGATAGTTAGTACATTGACTCTTATTTTTCGAATTAAAGGATTAAATAAATTTTTGGACTTAATTTTTCTGTATTGTTAGAAGATGAATTGACTCAAAAATTAATGTGAAGGTCTATTCCTCAATCATGTGCTTCATCCGCTTTGTGACCATATTAGTCGCATATTTTGGGGCAACTTTGTACATGAAATTCATCATCTTGGAGTCCCTGCCTGTGTAGATCCAGATTTTGTTCTTTTCCATCCCTTTAATCACAATCCTTGCAACCTCTGAAGGTTGGAGTGCCTGACCCTCCTGATCTTCTGCATCCATAGGCATGTCAAGGCCCGAGTTTGTTGTGATATTTGTGGCTGTGGCACCAGGGAAGACAACTGAGACTTTGACCTTCGTATCAGCTAACTCAGAACGTAACCCTTCAGTCATGATCTTGACTGCTGCCTTGCTAGCCCCATAGATGCTCTGCCCTGGAAAGGGAAAGAATCCACCCATACTTGAGACGTTGACAATATGCGCTTCTGGCCTCTCAAGTAGGTGTGGTAAGAATGATTTGACCATGTAAAGAGTTCCATAGAAGTTCACCCTCATAACTCGATCAATTACATCGTAATCCAAAGCATTGATTGTTACAAATGGCTGAATGATCCCTGCACAATTGATCAGCCCATCTATCACACCAAACCTACCTATGACCTGTTGTGGTAGAGCTTCAACGCTTTCTCTTTCAGTTATATTTATCCTATATACTGAGATGTTGTCTTTGCTTGCTCCGGCAAGTGAAACAGTTTCCTGTAGGGTCTGCTCATTAATATCGACTGCAGCCACTTTGGCACCTTTCTCTAATAGATGAAGAACCAATGCACGTCCTATCCCACTTCCTCCACCAGTTACAACGATAATCTTATCTTTAACCTTCATCGAGAAAATATCTTCTTCCACTATTAAAGTATTATTTGCAGAATATGGACAGTTGAGAGCTTATATCTCTTGAATTCATCGAATTTTCAGATTTTTCAGAACTAAATTAAATACAAAATTTAATATTGTCAATAAAGAATCTTTGAAAGTTAGATATGAGTGAATCTGAATGCTCATTATAAGGATTGCTCCCGAAAATATAGTCCAACTACCTCGAAATTGAATCTGATATGCCTGCCAATAAATTTACTAAATAATTTGAAGACAGAAACCAAAGGTGGTGATTAAGAAAAGCCTTTAAATTTCATATCAAGTGACACAAAATGACAGATTGCATCATCATCTTTGGCCCACCAGCAGTGGGGAAGATGACAGTGGGAATGGAGCTGGAGAAGATAACTGGATACAAGCTCTTTCACAACCACATGACAGTAGAGTTGCTTCTCAATTTCTTTCAGTTTGGCAGTGCATCATTTCGAAGGCTGGACAAACTATTCAGATTTGAGCTGTTCAGAGAGATAGCCAAGAGTGACCTCAGGGGATTGATCTTCACCTTTGTCTGGGCACTGGATCAGAAGGATGACTGGGAATATGTTGCAGAGATACAGAGTGTATTTTCAGAAGGTAAAACCCACCTCATAGAACTTGTAGCCGACCAACAAACCAGACTTAAGAGGAATACAACCAACCTAAGATTAGATAAAAAGCCATCAAAGAGAAACACAGAACGTTCAGAAAAAAATTTGAGAGAGATTGACAGAAAATACCGTGTAAATTCTATTGAATCCGATGATTTTTCAGGGTTTGATAATTTCCTAACAATTGATAATTCAAATATGAATGCATCTGAAGTGGCAAATCTAATAAAAGAAAAGCTGAATCTCTGAAACTGGACCTAAGTTCTCAAGAACCTCCTAACCTATAAACCAAGAATTCAAGTAGTCCTGCTCATAAACCGTTCAGCCTCACAACATGTTTTTATTCAGAGGCAAGTCAGTCACCTCATGAGAAACATCGCAATCAAGGACATTTCAATTTTTGACTCTGCTTTGGGGAAGATGGTTGAGGGACAGTCAGTAATGGTGACAGGTGAATCCATCACTAAGGTGGGTGACTCATCCGACATCGATTCTGGTTCTGAGGACAGAGTGATTGATGGAACTGGAAAGTTTCTGATACCGGGAATGATTGACCTACATGTCCATCTGAGCTTCACACACAGTCTGATGAAGAATTTTGAAAGAGAGATGCTGCGTAGAAAAGATGCCTGGTGGGCATACACCGCACTAAAAAATGCACAAGAATACCTGAAGTATGGTTTCACAACACTTAGAGGCTGTGGTTCATCTAAGCACCTTGCCTCATTAAAGGAGGCATTTAATGAGGGAATGTTCAGGGGGCCAAGATTAAAGCTTGCGCTAAGAACAATTGGACAGCTTGGAAATCAGGAACTCTATGGCCCTCAGGAGTGGATTGATGTATCAAAGACCCAAGGTGTCTCTGGTGTTGAAGGGGTGATTGCTGCAGTAAGAGAGAGAAAATCTGAGGGGTCAGATCATATTAAGACAACCACTACGGGTGGGGTTCTGCATGGAAAGGAGTCTGATGTCAACAGAACACTCTGGAGAGAGGATGAGTTAAAGGCAATGGTGAGTGAGACTGAACGCCTGGGGATGTATGTTGCTGCCCATGCACATACAGACCAAGGCATCAGAGAGGCAAGTCTTGCTGGGGTGAGATCGATTGAGCATGGAACCATGATGAGTGAGGAGACTATTGATGAGATGGTGAAGCGTAACACCTATTTGGTGCCAACTCAGTCAGCTGGGACCTTTATCGACAGGGCTGATGAATCAGTGAAGAAGCAGCTTCCGCCAGAGGTGATCAAGAAATGGAAGTTTGTCTCATCAAAGATGGTTGAATCTCATAAGATCGCCTTTGAAAAGGGAGTGATAATAGGTCTTGGGACAGATGCACCTGTTGCTGGTGAACACTGCCACTCACCCCTCGAGTTACAGTTGATGATCAGAAATGTGGGGATGACCCCCGCACAGGCACTTCAAGCTGCAACCATCAATGCTGCCAAGGTGATGAGAATGGAAGAACAGATAGGAAACATTCGAGAGGGATACTCAGCTGATTTTTCAATTGTGAACAAGAATCCCCTTGAAGACATCAGTGTGCTATCTCAGGAAGACACCTTTGAAAAGGTGTTTATCAAGGGAAATTCTGCTTAATCCTATTTAGGATGAGCTTGAATATTTTTCACAAATTTGATTGATAGAAAGCCATCTTCTGTTTCTCCTTCAAGGATGGTCACAGATTCACTTGTCGAGGTCAGTTTAAGTTTGGGGAAGATGCCCCCCTGCGTAACAATTTCATCAATGGGTGCATTTACCATCTGGGCCACTTTTTTCATCATAAATACATGTTCTGGTCTTACAATTTTACCAGAGGCAGTTCTGGGTCGATATGTCTCCTCAAATTTTTTCATCAATGCCCTGTTTCCCTTTACATCCCAGTTAATTTGTTTAAGTAACTGGTAAACATAGTTCTTGTGAATATGGACATCAAATTTGGTAGAGATGAGGTCAGTGATTGTTTTCAGATCCCAAAATTTCTCTTTATACCCAAATTCTTCTGGAGCCCTATTGAGACATTCTATGAGATATTTCTTGTTAATTTTTTGTGGGCGTCCCGTTCTTTCTTTTTTTTGTAATGCCCCGGATCCATGTGTTTTGTATTTTTTCAACCAGTAGTATATCTGATGTTTCGGGAGAAGTAAAATCTCAGCGATTTTAGCCACTGGATAATTTTTTAAGAATAGAATTATAATTAAGTACCTAATTCTTACATCTGCATCATTTTCTGATTTATACCTATCTTCAAGTTTAGGGAGGTTAAAATTCTCTTTTTCCAATAGTTGAATATTTGTCACCTCATTTCTCTATAAGAAATATATTCTTAAAACTATATGATTTTCCAATAGATAACTATTCAGTTCATAGTGTTGTATTGAGCATATGGATGAAGACTATATTAGTTATGTTCTCTCATTGTTGTTATATCTCACCTTAGGTGCTCTTGCAACAGTGCTAGCTTTTTCCGCATCATTTCAATGGATTATTCCACCCAGTTCGCTGACTTGGGTAAGGATTCATTTTGTAACACTGGGTATCTTGACTCAAACCCTGTTTGTTTTTATTCCCAGAAGATTAGGATCGAAGACCACCCGCTGGGATATTTGGGTGCTATTTAATACTGGATTTATCGCCTTCTTCTATGGAAGATCAATACTAGATGAGGTAATAATGAATGTTGGGGGTCTTTTTATTTTTGTTGCGACCCTCTTATTTTTAATTCAGGTGTTAAGACTGAGAACCTCAGAATATCCAACAGATTGGTTTTATATATTTGGAACCTTCTTCCTTTTTGTTGGAATTACTGTGGGGACTGGTATCTGGTCGTCTTGGGGGAAATTTTTGTACGCAGGAAACTTAGTGGAGGTGCATATTCACGCCAATAATTGGGGTTTTATGGCGATGGTTTTTACTGGGTTAGTGTTTGACAGCTATACAAAGGTTACTTCAAAGAGGATTCAATTCGAAAGCAGTCCCATTTATATCTTGATATTTGAGATACTGGGAGCTTCTGGTTTGATACTTGGTCCTTGGCTTTCTAATATCCCCATTACGGTTGCAGGAATGTTGTTTTTCATTGTGGCAACTATAATATTTTTGTTGGATATTTTCCTGCCATTTAGAGGAGAAGCCAAGCCCATTGGATTTTTACATATAATATTTGGCTATATCTGGATTTTTGCACCTTTAATAATTGCACCTTTTGTTATCTTTAAGGTCAATGGGTTTCAATTGGTTGAGCCTAATGCACCTCAAGCCCTCATCTATGGTTGGGTTCTTCAGGTAGGCATAGCCTTGCTGGTATATCTGATCTTTCCCAAGAAGGGAATATATGGTGGAACAAGGTATTCCCTCGTTTTGTTAAATCTTGGGGCAATTCTCCTTTGGATCGGTATATTTTCACCAGCATCAGTGGAGATTTTTCGAGGGTTTGCCTATGTGAGCTGGTTCTTGGCTCTACTGTTTATACTCAACCAGGTATTTAGCATATATTCCGAAGAGACTCTGAAAACATGAATTTGATGGATATCAATTAATTATTCTTTGTGGTCTGTAAACTACATAGCCTGCAAATAACTGAACCTGTACCCGAAATTGTCACATGATTAATTACGTTAAAAAAATAACATTGCTTGAAATTTACATGAGGTAGATTATTTTTTATTAAAATACAACTATTTCCTCAATTTTATAATTGACCTTCTGTTTATCACTGCTATAGCCACAAAGGTAAACAGAAGCAACCAAGGAGTCACAATTGCTGGGAGTGAAAGCGAGGTTGTTTTCAAAGAGCTTTTACTTGAGTTCGAGGTCATAGTTGATGAGGTTGGAGTTGGTGAAATTGAGGGAGTTGTTGTGTTATTAGGAGGTGGGGTTGGCGTAGTCGGGGGAGTTGTCGTGCCAGTTGAGGTGGAGTTATAAACTGTGACCATAGTTGTCGAACTGACACTAAACCCAGAGTAATCCTTTGCAACAATTGTGTAGTTGTAGACACCAATTGGGAGACCATCGATATTAAGAGAAATGGTGACATTTGATACCAAAACATCAGATTTGATTAAAGTGTTATTTTTGTAAATAAGGTACTTCGAGGGGTTATCATCCATCACCTTCCAGATAAGTGTATTTCCAGTGCTTCCCAGCAGATATTTAGAGCTTAAAGGTGCTTGAATAAAAGAAGGAGCTATGCTATTAAAAGTGAACGTTATGTTCTTCAATGCAATAAACTCATAGTTGTGATCTAGGTTATTGGAGATCATGTTGTATCTCACAGTCATATTGGATTCTGTTTCAAGCTTCAATCCAATCATGTTATAACGGATTGTGTTGTTTGAGATTACACTCATATTTGAAGAAATGGAGTATATTCCTGCTTTGCTGTTGCTAAAAATATTGTTCTTTACAAGTGTGTCATTCCCACTATAAAAATGGTCAATCCCATATTTTGTGTTGTTATAGATCTTGTTGGATGAAATGGTGGAATTCGCGTTAAAGAGGTATTCGATTCCACTTGCTGAGTTGTTGTAGATTGTGTTTGAGGTGATGTTAAGAAGCTTGGAAAAACTCGCGGATATCCCAGAGCCCTGGTTTTGCCTCAGTGTGTTATTCGCTATTGTGACATTCTTCTCTAATGTCAGAACTATTCCATCCTGAAAATTATTGTAGATCAGGTTGTTGGTCAAGCTCGAATTGTCTGCTGCAAATGAGATACCATTGGAATTTCCATAGATTGTGTTAGAGTCCAGTTGTACACCAGTACCAAAATTGACTGAAAAACCATCATTAGAGTTGTTGTAGACCTGATTTGAGACAAAACTTGAGTTGTCATTGAGATATACATAAAACCCAACATCAGTATTGTTGTGAGAGACACAACCTGTTAGTGTAGCATTGGCACCATAGGCTATAAAAAATCCATCTAAAAATCCAGAGACGGTGATGTTAATCAGCTTGTAATGATAGGTCACCTGCTCTATATCCACCCCGTACCCACTTCCAGAGGTATCTGTTATAAGGAGGTTTGAGATGATGAACGGATTAGAGGAGGTTCCTGTACCCTTCCATCCATTTGTTGATGCCTGAGACTTGAAGTCTGCATTGCTCATGATACTAATCAGTGTATGGGGTGTGAGAGATGAACTTTTCACACCCTTGACAGGGCGATTCACCCTGCCTTCCCGCAAGTTAAGATGTCTTACAGTTTGTGGTGCCCCTTGCACAAAGAGAGGAGACCCAAAAACCAGCAATATAACCAAAATTATGCTTTTTGTGTATTGCATATCCAGATGACATGAAGACTGGTTTAAAAGTTTTATTGAACATTGTTGAATATGAACATAGTTTATCAAGTTTAGTTTAGTATTAAGAGCTATGAGTTCTCATGGTTTGTAAAAAAATCTTTATTGTGATTTGCTTTTTATTTGTAAATACAAAATCAATATATCACAATTTATTTTGCTTTAAACTCATCCTTAAACAAATTCTGGACTTTCAACAGACTTTTCCATGTGATTAAGTTATTCGATATGGTTTAAGAGAGTTAAATATGAACCATGAATATTCAGTTTCTATACCTATTGTAGAGCCATAGTACCAGAAGTAAACCTATCTCGTAGATGATAATCAGGTAGATTGATTCTGTCCATGCTGTTCCTGTGTCATATACAGACCTAAAGAGCATCTTCACAGAACCATGCGAAGGCATAAAGTCAATCCAGTTGTCATTATATCGACGTGAGAGTACTGGGTTCTCAATGAAGGCCGTGTCAACCACACCTAAGGTGAGAATTAGGTAAAGACCCAAGGACTTAGAGTCACTAACCGATGCCAGGATGATCCCGATGGTTGAGAAAATGACTGCAATTGACACCAATGAAACAAAAAATCCTATGTCTGATCTGACACTGATTATTGCCACATCATAAAGGTAGATAACAGTCACAATGAAAACATCAATTAGTATTACAAGGGTCAATAACCCTATAATAAGTGAGAGTGAGGAGTAACCCTGTAACTTTAACCGGGCACTTGTATTTCGGAGGTTGTGTGCGAGGAAAAAGCTGGAGATTGATGCCACAATAACCACAGCTGTCAATGAGTAAAGCATGAGATTCAGGGTAACCCCTGAAGATGTGAATGTTGAGCCATCAAATTTCATCAGGATATCAGACTTTGGAGCTGCTGCTTGTGCTGATACCTGAAGCAGCAATGGCAAAATGACAAGTGATATAATAACACCCCTTTCTCTGAGAAAGGCAATTGTGTAATATTTTAATAATGATACCGATTTCATCTCTTAATTCACCTTCTTTATTTTGGTCACAGCTAGACCAGCCACGAGAAAGAACAGGGCGTATAGAATGCTGTACAATAGAACCTGCGACATCAGCTCATTTTTTCCGATAAAACTTGATTCCAAAACGAGTTGTGTGGGCCAGAAGCCAGGAAGGAATCTAGTCCAATCCTGAAGATAGATCTGCTCACCCATTGGGTTAGAAAAGAGCATTAAGTCAATAAATGAGAAGACCAGAACTATGAGACTCCCCTCTGTAAACTGATTCGTTACTGAAGCAATAAAATTTCCAAAGGCAGAGTAAATCAATGCAACAAAAACCACCGAAAGCACAAAACCGTAGTCTGATTTGGGTTGTCTTAGAAACAGGGTGAAAAGCACGGTTAAGATAACTGAGGTTGTTAATGCCAGCAGAAGTGACAAAAATGACGACAGGTTTACAATTGTTGTGCTGTAACCACTGAGCTCCAACCTCTCTCCAATTCTATTGTTCTCCACAGACACAATAAACCCAAATAATCCAGCCGTCAACCCCATTGCAGTTAGCGCACCGGTGTATAGATGAACATTAACCATCGTCTGAGAAATAATCACATCTGTTGTGAGCTTAAATCTCATTGGGATCTCTGCAGTGACCCACCATGTGCTCCAAATCAGAAAGAGGGGGAGCACCAAGGTACTAAAAATAATTGCCTTCTGTCTGAAAAGATTCTTCAGGAATGATAGAGTTAGTCTTATGAACTTCACCAAGACGAACCCCCTACTGGCAGCAGACAGGACAATCTTTTCGGTCACATCCCTGAAGCCTTTTGTTGATCAGATGATAAGACTTGGTAAACTTACTTGTGTCCTCAATCATGTGACTAACAATAACAATAGATTTACCCTTTTCTCTCAGATTGAACTGTATCTCCCAAAAGGTCTGAAATGACACATAATCAAGCCCCTGATAAGGTTCATCCAACACAAAAACGTCTGGCTCTCCAAGTAGAGAAACTCCAAAGTTAAGTTTCTGCATTGTACCCCCACTCAGATTCCTAACCAGCTCACCTGCGTACTGTGAGAAATTTAGCTGATTCATTATTTCATTTGCCTGTTTCCGGATCTCAGACTTCTTGAGATTTAAGCCTGACCCAAATATCTCAAAGTTTTCCATTACTGTTAGATTATCAAAAAGAAGTATATCCTGAGGTGAATACCCGATTCTGCCATGTGGAGATACCTGCCCAGATTTGGGTTTTAACAGGCCCACAATTATCTTCAGGAGCGTTGACTTTCCAGTCCCATTCTCTCCTGAAATGCCAATTATCTCACCAGGGTTTACTGTGAGATTCACACCATTCAATATCTTCTTTTTTGAATTGTACGAAAACATGACATCTCTGATATCTAACAAGCTAGATGTAGCTGCGTCGTGTGACATAAATTGATATATCAATTTCTGATATATAAGCATTTGTCATATCTAATAAATTTTTCAATTATTTGTTCTAAATCTAATTCTTTCTGTTTAATCTTTGTAGAATGTTTTAAGCGAATTTTCTAATAATTTTTTTCTAAGTTGTATAAGTCACAACAAACCTTTTAGTCAAGAAAATACTTGCATGACAAATCTTTTCATCAAAAAAGGTTAAAAATTCTATCTCTATTTGTGTTTCAATGGCAAATTTGCTTACCCATCCTTCGAAAACACTTCTTCTCAAATATTTCCTAACGTATGGATTGGTGTTTATATTGATTTTCTACATTCCAGGAATCCTAATTATCACTGTCATACTCGAATTGGCACAGTTTTATGTTTTAGTGCACATTGCCAATAGATTTTTCTTTGTGTCTTTACTATATTTGGTTGCAAATTTATTTATATACCCATATTTAATTTACAAATATTTTTCCACAATTAACTTCGAATTTCTGGAAAATGAATTACACTTGCATCGGGGGTTAGTGACACAATCCTCTAAAATTGTACCCTATAGGACGATAACAAATATCACAATAAAAAGAGACCCTTTAGATCGCCTTCTTGGAATTGGAACCCTACTAATTATGACTGCTGCATCCTCAAATACCAACACTAGCAAAGCAGAGGAGAATTTTTCAGGAATCCCAGCTGACCAACTTTCAGATATTCAATCGTTTATCCTAGGTAACATACAGCGGTATTCTGAAAATCCAGGGACACACAATGATTTACCTAAACAACCAGAAGAAAGGATACTTGAACAAGTTAAGGAAATTAACAAACTGCTTCAAAAGAGGATGGGTGTTTTATAATGTCGGAGATAGATTACATTCTTAAAGCAATGCAGCATGAGACAAGAAGAATGATTCTAGAATTACTTGAGACTCAAGAATTGACTCATGCTGAGCTATTACCGTTATGTGATAATTCAACAGGGAAGCTAAATTATCATTTAAGATCTCTGGAGGGGATGATAGGAAAGAAGGAAACTAAATACATTATCACTGAAAAGGGAAGATTGGTGTTGCACTGGATCAGGGAGATCGAAATTTCTGAAAAAAAATCAACAAAGCCAACAGTTCACAGTCATAATGAGAAAATTTACCCTGCAAAATCCTTAAGAAACAAATATATAGTGAAAAATATATTTTGGCTTCCAATCGAACTTGTTGTGTTTACAATCATTCTGGTTATCCTTTACTATTCATTCATTTTTCTAGTATTTTATCTTGAGAACAAAATAACCATATCTGCACAGGATATCCTAAGATATATCCCCAACCAAAGCTTGGTAATTGAGTTTTACTTATTTATTATCTTTTTCTGGATCATAGCTAAGAATATATTTGTGGTATTTTATGTACCCTCAATAGTTTATGAAATTACGGATACTGAGATTATCGTGCAGAAGGGTCTGATAACCAAATCATCTAAATTTGTCCCATTTCGAACCATTGTAAACTTAGAAGTTCACCGAGGTTATTTTGACAGAAGATTTGGAATGGGATCTATTCTGATATCCACTGCTGGGAAACCATTTCCAGAAGAGACGATGGAGGGCCTAGTTGAGGTCGAGGAGGTGAGAGAACTTTTGCTTAAACAAATTCGGTTGCTGAACCCTCCAGAGCTGATAGAAAAAAGGAAAAACTGGGCTCTAGAGAAGATTTCTCAAGAGTTCGATACGACCATAGAAATACTTACCCATGATAGCAATTAACAATTGGTTTAAATCAACAAAAATATATTTTATTAAAAGTCAAGGATCAACTTACCTTAAGTCCAGAGGCCGTTAATACTAAGATACTAATATGTTAATTTAGCCAAACCAAGAAGGTTAAAGAAGTTTAATTCGAATAATATTGGGATGTTTTTTCAGCAGGAATAACCAAACATGAAAATTGATTGCTCAACACGAATTTGACTAATTGAGTATTGGCAACTTATCACTTAGTTCTTTTAAAATATTCGTTAAGCTTTTTCCTATAATACCAAATAATGTAAATCCCAATAATAGTAACAAATGAGCTCACAATAAGAATTATAGAAGAAATGTCTGAGTTAACTGTCCCAGATGATAAGGGACTATGTACTGCCTCCCTAATAACTTTTACAATACTGTTTGAGAATGAACCATAAACATCGACAAGGTAGAATGTTAGCGTCCAGTTTATATACAGAGGATGTGCTGGTAAGGAGATACTGGCATACCCAGCGTCTGCTGCAAACACCAAAGGGTCGTTATCATCAATTTGGATGAATGCATTTTTGACAGCAGTGTTATCTGTACCCGTCCAGTTTACATCAATCTTATCTCCAACTTTGTATAGTGTGTTTTCGTCAACCGAGAAATAATCTACAGTGGGTCCCTGCACATCGATTGGAGGCCTAGTTTTAGTTATAGTGACATTATTATACCCAAAATCACGCACAGAAACTTTTACTGTTACATTGTTTTCGGGGAACTCATTTGGTGTAACTAAAGACCTTGACAATACTTTTGATGCGGGAGAGAATAAACTGTTATAAATGAGTTGATCTTTGAACCAATATGAAACAGTGGCAAGTCTAATAAACTTATTGTCAGTGATAGTTAAATTATAAGGGACATTGGGAGCTGCAAGCATTGCTCCTGGATAATAAGTGAGGTTGAGGTCGAGACTAATTTGAGGTAGAATGATATCATTCGATTTAACCAAAAAATAATAGTTTTTAAATTTTGGAGCAATAGACTGGTTGAAGGGAGAAATTTCGACAGCAAATGTTGTGTTTTTAGGATACATATTCTCTGTTTGGCGTTTTGTTGCATTTAATAACCATTTACCTGTCGATATTTGTTTAGGCGGATCAAATGGTGTATCAATTGAATAAAACTTTAGAGTTCCATTGATGTATTCTCCAGTAAAAATATCTGTAATATCGATATATACCTGCAAGCTTTGGTTCTGATATACAACCTTAGGACCAGAAAACGAGATGTTTGCAACTGATGTATAATTAGCAGTTTGTAACCTATTTTTCATCGTAGTTGAATTCATAGTCTTAAATTTTAGACCATCTGATATTATGTTTTCAGGGTTTCCAAGCACAATGTATGGATTTGTGAACATTAAAATCAGAGTTAATACCCAAATTGAGCTTATTTTCTTGTACTTCAATTTCATCTAATTATCACCATTTAATGTTATTACTTCTAATAACTTTCGTGAAGACTGAGTTGAGAAGTCATCCATTTTCATAATTCGGTTTTTCATTTTGAAAATCAAAATGGCAGAAATCAATATAGGTGTGAAACTATTAACAATATGAAGATCTGTGAAAATAATTTGTTTTTTAAAAGAGGAAGAATTAACATTGTGTGTAAAAGCATTTGTTTCTAAAATTCTTAATATGAGATACGAGCTTTCTAAGTTTTTTATGTTGGAACTATTATTTAATTGAGTATAAATATAAATTTGAGATTGATCAGAGTTATTGATCTTAGTTAAACCATTAATATCCTTATTTAAAGAAAACTGAGATGTGCTGAAATGCTCAGCAGAAATCAAAATTATACTCAATATTAATTTTAAATTCATAAAAAAAATATTCTATTCATTATTATAAACTTTCTCAGTCAAGGAGTAAAAAATGTAAAAGAATAAAGAAGGCAAAATGACTTAAAGGGATTTCAAATAAAACCACAATCTAATCACCATTATCTGAAAATATAATCGAATTTCTATATCTTGGTGGTTTGGAAAAGCATACAAAATTATCGGATAAATTTAACAAAAACACCCTTGAATTAAATTTTATTTATGACAAATCTCCCTATGTAATTTTATTAAATTATGATATTATCCCATTCAGACTAATTTCAGGTTTAGTAATCACTCAATTAAAATTAGAACAAATCAACATAAGTTGATGCAGGAATTTTATAGGATAATCAGAGCAAATTGAGGATAATTCAGCGATAAAGGTTATGTACCAAATAATTAATGGAAATTAATTGATTCAGAAGAAGCTAAGAGGGTACCTCTTTGGATCAGCGCTGGGAGATGCAATGGGTAGAGACCTAGAATTTGACTCCTATAAGCAGATTCTAAGGGGATGGGGAAAGGATGGGATGCTTGAGCCCCCGAAATCCTGTCACTGGACTGATGACACTCAGATGATGCTGGCAATAGCAGATGCAATTATTGAGTCTGACCTTGATGATGATGAGCTGATACTTGAAAATACAGCAAGATCATTTGTAAACTGGTTGAGAGATCCTGGACACGCACCAGGGGGAACCTGCATCAAAGGTGCAAATAATCTGAAGAGGGGAATCCATTGGTCAGAATCTGGGGTAAAAGAATCTAAGGGGTGTGGGAGTGTGATGAGATCAGGTATCTTAGGATTCTTTTTTGATCCCCCTAGACTAAACAGTCTCTCCTCCAAGATAGGAAAGATGACACATGGGCATCCAACCGCAGATGCGGCATGCGTTGCTGGCTCACTTATCATCTCGTATGTTAGAGATGGATTGGAGCTGGATGAATGTTACAGAGAGATCAGAGAACAAACAGAAGGCATCTCAGACAGGTTCACTGAGCTACTTGACCGTTCCTTCTGGTTGGCAACCCATGAGAAACCAAGCTATGAAAATCTGATATCGATAGGAAGAGGATGGGTGGCAGAGGAGGCATTCTGTATGTCATATTACTGTGCGTTGCAATATGAAAATGATTTCAAGAAGGCAATACGACTTGCAATCAACCATTCAGGAGACTCTGACAGTGTCGGTGCAATTACAGGGGGAATATTAGGTGCACTCGGTGGCTATGAGTTTGTCCCACCAGAGTGGGTCAGAAGACTGAGGGAGAAGAAAAAATTGGAACAGTACTTTCAAAGGCTAAAGATAAAAATAAAGGATAGAACCCCTAAGAACAGAAATTAAAATCTGGGAGTTAAAAGGGAGATGATCATCAGATTATAAATAAAAGGGAAGATCAATGAATATCCAGCATATAGAGGACAGATCTGAAAGCTGCTTAGCAAAGGTATGTAGGTTGGAATATCAAGTATTAAACTAAAGATATTTTAGAGGATAGAGCTTGTAAAAAAATTATAACAAATTACTATTCAATTTGGGTTTATTGTTAATGTTTCTCATTTTTGTCTGCTGCGCTCTGTGAACGTGATTTAAATTCTTCGTTCTTCCCTGTCTTGTCAGCATGACTTTGTATTCTTGATGCGGATTTTTTATTCATCTTGTCTTTTGCCATTTTGTCACCCCCTCAATTGGTTGTTGTTTTCACGCAAGTATATAAATATTGATTTTATTGATTTTTACTCCTGAAAGTTTATTGTAGTGATGTTAAAGACCTTCATTTCAATATTAGGAACTAAACCACTGCCATGGAATTTAGTGGTTAATGTTAGGAATGCTTACCCTAACCTGAAAATCACGGTACTTTTTAGATGGTGTATTAAATTATTATTAGTTAGTTTGTAAGTTACCCACCCACTCTATGAATACTCCATCCTTCAAACTTCTGTTCATTTATGATTCTTCTTCCGTCCAGAATCAAATGCTTTGCTGTGTTAGATATCTGCATAGGTTCAAGCATCCGAAATTCTTCCCATTCCGTAGCTAAAATTATAGCATCTGATTCTTCCGTTGCCAATAAGACTGAACTGTGTAGTTGAAGATTGCTGTTATAAAAGCCCTGTATTTGATCACTTCGTGATGGATCATATCCCTTTACAGTTGCCCCTAAACGAAGCAAAGTGTCTACTATGACTATGGATGGAGCATTCCGAACATCATCTGTATTTGGTTTAAAAGTTAATCCTAAGACAGTGATCACCTTCCCTTGCAAGTTCTTGTAAATTGATTGAAGTTTTTTCACTGGCCAGAGTTGTTGAGACTCATTAGTTTTTAGTGTTGCAGGAAGAATTTCAGGATGTAAATTCTCAGCATGAAAGGTAGAGACAAGAGAGGAGAGGTCTTTTTTAAAACATGACCCTCCAAAACCTATTCCAGGGTTCAAAAATCTTGGGTTGATCCTGTGATCTGAAGTTAGACCTGTTTTAATCCTGTCAAATGAGATATCTGTCTTTTCAGACAACCCTTCTGTTAATAAGGCAACCTCATTGATAAATGAGACCTTGCTAGCTAGAAAAGCATTCGAAACATATTTTGTGAGTTCAGCATCTGTGATGCCCATTTCAATTATTTTAGAACCAAGTGATTCATATAATTCAACACAAATTTTTCGTGATTCCAAATCTTCTGTTCCAAATACCATTCGATCTGGATAAAAGAAATCCTTTAATGCAGTTCCCTCACTTAAAAACTCTGGAACCATTGCAAACCCAAAATCAGTTTTATGTGACTTTCCGGTTGACTTTTCGATCTGAGGAATTAAGAAAGAATTACAAGTTAAGGGTGGGACAGTACTTCTAACAACTATAGTCACTCGTTTTTCGGATGAAGAGATAATAGAACTAACAAGGGACCCAGCACCTCCAAGCTGTGAAAGGTCAGTAGAACCATCGTTCGCAGATGGAGTACCCACACAGATAAGCATCACATCAGGAGTAATGTTTGAAAGTTCCGCAGGATCTATAGACTCAGGATATCTTCCCTCTAAATCTAAAAAATCCATTAATTCGGGGAGACCTGGTTCGAGAAAAATGGGGTTGCGTTCGCGAGTTTGTAGAATTTTGTGTTGATCCACATCTGTAAATATTATGTTATGACCTAGCAAAGCCAGTCCAAAACCCGAGATTAATCCCATATATCCCATTCCGACAACTAAGACATCTAGTGAGTCTTTACATTTCTGAGATAATTGGATAAATCGTCTTTGCAGCGCTGTATTCTTTAATTTTAAAGTTCTATGTTTGATAATTTCTTCAAATGGTTGAAGCTCTCTGCCTAGTATATGTTGCATTAAAGCATATATGGAATTGATCCTATTTTGCTCATTTAAGCCATTTATTTTAAATTTAAATTGCCTTAGTTTCTGTTTTATTTTGGGGTCAATTAATGAATCGTAGGCATTAAGAGGAAGATAATCCCTGTTCAACGTGGACTGAGAGAGAGTCAACAAATGCTTATGCGTCAAGAAGAGGTGAAATTCGGCGGAGTAATAATCAGAGTTCATCAAATCATTCAAAACAAGAAGAAAACATTCTATTGACCTGTTAGAATGATATGTATATTTCGTATTAGAGACATTATTGAAGAATTTGAATTTCTCTTTTAATTCAGCCTGAAGATCTCCAGTGGCATCATAAAGGATCATTTTATTGATATCCGTTTTATTAATTGTTTCCTCTAAGAGATGAAAATGTGTAGAAATTGAGCTGGTAAAGTGGACATCATAATCAAGGGTATCATTTGACACTAAGATAAGTTTATCTTCATATTCTATTGCTTCATAACCACATAAACTTTCGATTATCTTTGATTTGATAGATTTGAAATCCCTGAAACTTGAAATCACAATTACATCGATGTCATGTGGTTCAGAGTTTATCTTTGTTTCATAGAGTGAAGAACCAAATTGTAAAATACCTGAAACTTCAGGTATTCCCTTTAAGACAGATACGATTGCATTATCCACCTACCAGTTCCTCCATTTGATTGCTTGACATTTCAAATTCAACCTCTCCATCAAATATCAAATTTGGGTTCCAGAAGTTGGAATTAATTAATTTGCGTAACTCATCATCCAACCAAATTATTGTTTCATTTATATTAGACTTCCAAGGATAGGGGGTCAATGGTTGAACTGCATTGACCCTTTTTAGGCAGGTGTTTACAGATGTTGAGACAAAAATAACTTTGAAGGCAGATTTTGAAAGTGCCTGTTTAACTGCATGTCGGTGTACCCCAGCACCGCTAAATTCTAAAACCATGTCTAAGCTGTTTTCACATGCCTCTAGGAATTTTGACCATGCTAAGTACTCACCTGCAAAAGACCCGTCACTGTATTCAATGCGTAGCTTATCTATTTGCACAGTTTTAAAGCCCAACATCTCTTGTAACACCTCCATTATTGTCGATTTACCAGAGCCTATGTTTCCAATTATTAGAACCTTCATCTCAGTTATTCCTCACACATTCTAAAATTTTTATCTCATTATTCAAACTATAAGTCTCGGAAATTCTAAGATCAGTTGAGTTAATGAGTCTTAAATACTCAGCATAGGTTCTCTCCTTACCCCCAACCAACACCAACTGATTAAGTTGAAGGAAAGGATTGTATCGATTATCATCACTCAACCGCTCTATAATAAGGAGTTTCCCCTCTGGGTTGAGAGAATCTAAACAGTTTTTCAAGATGTTTTGTGCCTTTTCATCTTCCCAATCATGTAACACCCTTGCAAGAATAATAATATCACTTTTTGGTATATGATCTTCAAAGAATGAGCCTGAGACATATTCCAATCCGGAATGATAATTCAATTCTTGTGAAATTTTAATCGTTAGTGGCAGATCAAACAAAACTAACCGATTATTTTTGTTGGAGCAATGAATAAGTTGAAGCAATCCCCCAAAACCTCCTCCCACATCTGTTATGATTGAATTTTCAGAAAAATTATAGACAGAATTAATATTATAGTAATCTAGTATTGCATATATATGTAGAGCCGAATAATATACCTTTAATTTTTCGGGTTTTGATTGATACCATTCAAACAGGGAAATACCATAAAGTGAAGAAAATTGCTCCTTTCCACTTTCAATAGCATCTTTTAAGGATCGCCACACTAAATTTTGTTCATCTCTCCAAAAAAGCAGGATATTAATTGGATTAAGTACATCATTACTGACAAACAGTTTTCCAAGTTCTGTTAAAGCAACTTCTTGATCAATTAAAGATACAATTCCTAATTGATCCAACGCTTCAGTTAGTATTTTAGTTGAATCTAGACCAGAGTTAATTTTTCCTGATAATTCGGTTATAGTTAACGATTTTGAAACTTCTAATTGCTGAAATAGACCAAGCTCCCAAGAACAAATAATGGTTTCAGTTTGCCAATACACTGTAGAAATAGTAGAAAATTGGTTAAGTCTGGTTGAAAATTTTGTGAGTACACTTAACACTGATGATGTAGACAACATTTAAACCCCCACACAGTCAAGTACCATGATTGTCGAACCTGTTTCATCAATTATTTTCTTTTTACCCTCTTTGGTTTCAACTAATGCCTGTCCATTATAAAATGGCTCTACCCAATTAAATCTTTGTTCATAAATTGAAGAACCTGATATATCCGAGTGGAACCACCCCTGTTGATCCTTACACCTGGCAAAACCTTTGTGAAATACATCTAAATCTAAAAAACTCTTGTTGTTCAAAAAGTTACCATGAGTGTCAATATGCTTACAACGACCAGATGGTAACCTTACAACCGCATAATCATCCTTAAAATCACCCACATAACAATAGTTTGATTCATAAACCCTCTCACCTTTTAAGTTAATGTGGAAATACCTGTTGGCATTATCCCTCACAACACACCTTTGATATTGATAATTCCCACAGAAACTATATCTCTGAGGGTACAACGGTTTTCCATCTGATAAAATATGATACCACCCCATATCAGAGCTAACAGCAGCTCTTTCTTCATAATAACCAAAAGTTCTTAAAAATCTCTCTTTATAAGCAGGTGAACCATCCATATTGATATGATATGCACCCGAAGAATCTACAACAGGTGCAAGCCCAGGATGGTGAAATTTTAGAACCTCTTTGAACCTTTGTGAATACAATGGGTTATTCTTATAGATGTGATAGGTTTTATCCTTGGATACAGTTGTGTCATTCCACCTAGGCATGAATATCACCTTCAGGACGTCTCATATTACAACCTTTACAGAGAGGATGATCCAAATAATTTTCAACTAGATCTTTGTAATTATCTCCTTCCCAGATTTCTGAGAAGCTGGCTTCATTTAAGTTACCAAAAAAACCCAATTCTTTTCTCTGCTCATCTGGGGCACAACATGGATTAAATCGTCCATCCCAAGCAACCCAAGCCTCCCTTCCTAGAAAGGGACAAACTGAATCCTTCATTAGCTCCACACTTGATGTAGCAGGATTTAACAAGTATATATTGTCCAGTTTAACCCTTGAACCATCTGGTCTGCGGTATTTCTCTACATTTTTCTGTATTTCCTTTACAATTTTATTCCATTTATCAATAGATTCAGAACTTCTTCTCATCGATTGATCCTTTATTTCATCAAAGTGAGCCCAAAGATGATGTCCTTTAATTCTATCAATTCCAAGTTTAGCTGCAAATTTCACAAGTTCGGGTAGCTCCTGTGAATTTATCTCCATAAATGTATATTGTAGTGTCACAGAGCAGTAGTTACCACCCTCTCTGTAAATTTGATCTCGAATATTTAGAAATTCCTTGAGGTTTTTTATATTCTGATCAAAATCAATACCTTTCATTACCTGTTCTGAAGTCTCTTTAGTTACACCATTCCAAGATATTTTCACATCACTCCCAATAGGAACTATCATTTCAGCCCATTTTTTCGCTCCATTTCTTGGAAAGGTGCCATTTGTTGTTAGATTCAACATTACTTGATAGCTTTCACATAATGAGATGATTTTCTCAAATTCTTTGTACATAAGTGGTTCTCCCATAGTTGAGGGAATAATCTCCTTAACTGAACCATAAGCCTTTACCTCTTCTAAGGTCTTTTCAATAAGGTCAACTGACATCCTTCTGCGTTTGACTCCATTTGGTAAAACACGCAATTCCTTGATGGAGCTAAACTCACTAAACTCCTCACACATTATACAGTGAAGATTGCAATCATCTGGATTTGTATCAAAAGTGATACGCCAAGGTCCTTTATTTTTCATTTGATTTACCTTCCATTATATTTTTGTAAATTTCAAGTAGTTCTTGGACATGGTCTTCAATAGAGACCACATCTCCCTCTGAATATAGATATCCTCGCATCCCCCACTTCTTTAGTAAGGCTGGATGATCGATTGCGAACTGCATTTGTTCTGCAAGAGATTTGACATTACGATGCTTAAACAACAGTCCATTCTCCTTGTGCTTTACATAATCTGCCATCCCACCTACATTCGCAGTAATTACAGGAACTCTCACTTGTTGTGCTTCATGAATTACCAAAGGTGAGTTTTCTAACCAGATTGAAGGCACAACTAAACAATCAATGTGATTAAACACCTCAGACACGATTTCTTCATTAATATATTCCTCTCTCCATTCTATGTGAAGGTGGGTAGGTGCTTTATTAGCTAATTCTTTCAAAAAAGGTGTGACTTCTCCACGGGATCTTCCCCAAATTACTAATCTGGCTTTTGAGGAAAGCTGAGAAAATGACTCTATTAAGTGATGAATTCCTTTCGTAACTATGTGAGTCCCAATATATCCAAAGGTAAACTGTCCCTCACGTTTGACTCTACCTTGTAACCTTCCTAAATCAAACCCATAATCTAAATACTTAATTTGTTCATCTGCTAAACCCAAGGCTTGCTTCATCCGTTCAAGCAATGAAAATGAAGGGGCGATAAAGAGGTTAACATTCTCCACCAATCTGCTTATGTGCTTTCGTCTTAGTTTAACCCAGTTGGTCCAGTATGCTATATCATCTGTTATTGAATCTGATTCTCCTGAGGCAAACCTCATAAAACAATGAATTGCACACTTTTTGTCTTCTTGCCCATCACATAGTGACCATGATGGTTCCAGCCCAAAATTATTTTGAATAAATTGTCCTCTAGGGCAAGACAACCAAAAATCATGGAGTGTAAACACTATAGGTAAATTATAGCTAGCTGCAACATCAATTATCCCTAACGAGAGATGGTTGAGATGATTGAAATGCACAACATCTGGTGAGAATTCAGAGATTATTGTGTTGAACCTTTCATCTACTTTGTCTGTCTGAAATCGGTTTTGAAGATTTACAACATTTATCAATTTTACTGGAAAACTGCTTTTCTGACTCTGATCTTGCTCATTGACAATTTCAAATTGATTGATGAAAGGGTTCTCCAACCTTGAGAAAATCATCACTTCATGTCCTAAATCTGATAACCCCCTTGCGATGTTCTGTGTATAAATTTCTGATCCCGCATTATACCGCATTGGATATCCATGGTTCACAAGTAAAACTTTCAATGAGTTCCCCCAAAATTTGGTAAGGTAAACCTTTTACATCATTATTTGAACGTTTAGTTTTTAGGTATCCATAATTGCCTGAAGATTTTTCTGAATAGTTTTCAGGTATAGTGATAAACCCGCTTCTACAGAATATTCAGGGATATAACCCAAGAATTTCTTTGCTTTTGAGTAGTCACCATAAAAGTAATTCACATCATAAGACCTTCTCACATTTTCAACCATAGAAGATTTACTTTCGGTAAGCTCGATTATTTGTGTTGCTAACTCAAGTAGTGTGGTTGCTTTACCAGTACAGATATTGAAGTCTTCGATTAGTCCTGGTTTTTGGGCTTTTATCCACTTGATTGACTTAAGAATTCCATCGACAGTGTCAAACACGTGAGTGAAATCAAAGGTATTATCTTTGCCATTCAATCTTAATGTTTCATTCTGTAGAGCTTGTTTAACAAAGATGGGAATCACCCGTGTAGCATGATCTCGCAACCCCCCGTAAA
Source organism: Candidatus Heimdallarchaeota archaeon (assembly GCA_030149205.1). Taxonomy (GTDB): domain Archaea; phylum Asgardarchaeota; class Heimdallarchaeia; order Heimdallarchaeales; family Kariarchaeaceae; genus WAKA01. The sequence continues at coordinate 879,050 of JASBSB010000001.1, forward strand.
CATTTGAAAATCTAAGAATCGCTCCCCTTGAAGAATTAGATATGACAAACTCTCTGACCAGCTTTTCTGAAACCAGCTTAGTAACTCCGTAAACATTAATGGGAACTAGAGGATATGTCTCAGGAACTGGGAGAGAGGAAGGTTCCCCATAAATCTCTCGACTACTACCGTAAATTATCCAAGGTTTAAAACTCCTAATGCTTTCCAAAACTTTCAGAGTACCACCCACATTTACCTCCCAAGTCCTATAAGGATCATTCTCAGCATCAATAACCCGGGACACAGCCGCTAGATGAACAATTCCCTCAAATTTTCCAATCTCAGAGAGATAGTCTCCAAATTCTCTCACATCACCTTGAACCCAATTAACTTCTGCTAACTGTGGTTTTTGCAGGTCAAATACCACAACCTCCGCTATTTTCTTTAGTCTTTGCACCAGTTCTGTACCGATTAAACCCGATCCCCCAGTAACCACTACCCTCACTAATTGTGAATCTAATTTTGAACATTAAAAAATTATGAATAATATAGAGTTTTTTGTATTAACTTGAAAAATATTGAATGAAATTTTTACTTCTTACTGTTTTTTGCCCCAGCACTCTGAGTCCTTGCCTTAAAATCTTGGTTTTTACCAGTCTTATCAGCATGACTCTGAATTCTTTTAGCAGAATCGTTATTCATTTTTGTCAATTTTTCACCTCCCTTTTTTGGTAATTAAACATATCACATTGTATATAATAGCTATAGTTTCTTAGACTTTGAAATTTTTTCAAGAATTTCTAAAGATAAGAAATTTAATTAATATATCCTCAAGAATTTTATGTTAGTTTATGTTAGTGGGGATAAATTAGATGGTAGAACCTCTTCAATTCTTCGCCCGCTGTATTCAATTTCTGATTACTGTGGTGATGATTTATGAAATTATTATTTAACACCTTTTTCTTAAACTCAGAAACTCTTTTCTGACTCACCTTAAGAGCAGTAGATAATTCTTTTTGAGTTGGATAGGTACCCCATCTATTCAATATTTGCACATCCTTTTTATCAATGAAAGGCAGTTCCATTAAAGGAATGAGTTGAAAACCTAACTCATTTGTAGAAATCGATGATTTAATCGAAGAATCTGTACTATGTAAATTAGGGTTTTCTTTTAATGAAACCGGATTTGTAATGAAAGAATATTTCCGATTTCTGAGACTGCAGTCAATATCTTTAAACTTGATAAGGAAATTGATAACGTTAAAAATAACCGCTGAAAGTGCCCTTCTACCCCGGGCAATCTGAAAAACTATCTTTGATATATCGGGTTGCATACCTTTAGTAATTTCTCTGGATAGAGATAGCACGACTTCTTGCTGCATTTCCAGATTATTGGCCACCGTCATTTCAAAGCAAGAAAGATCAACACCAAATTTTCTAACAGGAAAATTTGACCCAAACTCCTTACTCACTTTCTTTATGCTCATTTCCCAATTTTCTAAGATTGATCCTTCTACAGGGTTTTTTGGTTCTTTTGAATACAGACCAATCAAACCTTTAGCTCTAGTTTCAGTTAATGTACGTATCAGCGGATCAATAAACTTGGTTTTTCTTCCAAGTGTAGTGACGAGAAGTGAACCTTCCTCCATTTAAATTCATTCTTTTTACTTAAATAAAGCAGTTTTGTCTGACAGTTGACCTTTTAACTAAAATTTTATCATCTATGAGCAAAGTTTCTCAGGTACCAATGTACACATTTCTTTGAACTCTCCTGTTTCAAAATCTCTGTCGTATATAACAACTGATTTTTTTTGTTTGAACAAATATCTGCCAAGATAAACCGCAATTGGTGTGGGCCCTCGAAAATAGAAATGAACTTTTTCAATATCTTGAATAAAGGGACTAAACAGTTCAATTAATATATCTGCATTTTGTTTTGCTTCTTCCTGTGTGGTGACCTCTAAATCACCTTTTGGGTGGATATCAATCAAACCTAGGTTATTTGGAAGTGAGATTTCTTCTTTGTACAAATGTATAATAATTAAATTTTTGGCTTTCAAGGTTTTTGCTTCTTTCTCCCAGATATTTTGCTCAGAATATTTTTTGAGTTTTTGATTGTTTTCTGAAGGCATAAGGTTTACAATTTCACTCCTACCCATATCACTGGGCAGTCGTAGAAAGGTTGACAGTGATGTCTCAGGAAATTTTGATTCAAAAATATAAGCGAAAATTAAACTTTGAACTTGAGATGCCTTGTTAAATAGCAAAAATCCTAAATTACTTGATTTAAGCTTACTAGAGTTAAAACTACTTAATTTCAAACGACTACAAATCTCTTCAACTATAAAGTCATATGACCCTGGTAATACTCTGTTTTCTCTAATAACTTCTCCCGGATAAAATTTATCAACAAAGGAAATTTTTAAATCTACTGGATACATCATACCTCCGTAAGCATCCAATCCCAAAGTGAAGTAATTGATAATTTCAAGTGACCCAAATTGATATCGTAGATACCCATCAATCTTTTCATCGAATTTGGAAGAGATAGAACTAAATTCTAATCCTAAATTTATGTATTTGTTCCAACTTGTCTTAATTTTATCTTCTCTAAAATTTAACGTACCATCTTCATCAATAAATTTTGCAAATAAGATATAAAGAACATTGCGAGCAGAGTTTATGATATTTGCAACCGATTCATCTGAAGTTTTCTTTTTCGAAGTATTTAAAAAAGTAAACTTGTGTGTAATGGAGTTCCTGAAATCAGTTAGACTTGAGATCACATCTCCAATTCGCTGGCGGTACCATGTGTTATCTGAAATCAAAAGTCTACAAAGTCGGTTGATTTCAAAAGATTTAATCTGCCACTCTTTTTTGTCAAAATAAGGTTTTAACAGCAGTTCTAGAACACAATGCAACTTGATTATAAGGGTTTTATTGACCTCGTGTTTAGATTGAATCACATTTTTGTTTGAAAAGGACAAAAACAGATTAATTGCATCATAAATAGATTTTAGATGTTTTGAAGAGTTATTGTCATAATTATCGACAAATACTTGTAACTGAGTTTCAACATTATCTTTAAGTTCATCAAAATACTTACCGGATTTCCATGGATTGTTACTTTTTCTCATAGATTTGAGTTATTAAGTCAAAATTTAAGGCTTACAGCTCTAGATATAGAAATTTTCTTAATTACTTTGAATCACAGAAGATAAAGATATTATATAACCAATAAAGGATTTTGAATCTCTGCTAATTCGTTCACCCAGTAATAATACCTTTCTGAGATATTCGTATTTAAACTCAGAAGGGCAGTAATAATAATCCCATCTATTAATTCAATAGAGACCCCAGCTCTTCTCATAATCCCCAGACCAGATATTGTGTTTACAAGATACCAAGCCAGCTGTTCATTAGATGAGTAAGTATTCTCTATCTGTCCAAGATCTGTGGCTTTGTCTAATGCAAATTTAAATGCATCTTTGTAGAGATTAAAGAATACAAGGGATTTGTGGGCAACATCAAAATTATTTAGTGCCTCTTCGATTGTGCAGTTTGAGATATAACAGCTGTTATAGATATGAGATTCAATTTGAAATTTCCGATTTAAGGCAAAGTGCTTTACAATCATATCCAAAGGATTTAAGGAATCACTATACAAAGTTGAGGATTGAAGGGTCTGGCTCATCATCTGTGTAAATAAGTCCATAGTTTTCAGGAAGATTGTCTGTTTATCCCCGAAGGTATCATAAAAACTACTTCGTGAGATATTTAATTTTTCTAAAAGATCAGACATCGATGTCCCTTCAAATCCCTTCTCCCAAAATAATTGAAGAGCTTTTCTGACAGCAGTAACTGGTGAAAAATTCTTTGGTCGACCCATAAGATTTAATTCGCCTTACTCATAAAAATTCTTCTTTTGTAAGCATATATCATCAATAATTAAAGACAAACTAATCCAATAAAAATTCAGAATTTAGTTAAATGTCAATATTCCAACGTTAAAACCATTATATTTTGGAATGGGCATTCCAATATGTTTATATGGCAGTAAATTGTCAAAAGGTAGCTATAACATGTAATGCATTGTTTGGTGAAAATTATGACAGTTCATGAGGAAATATTAATTAATTCTGGCTCAGACAAAGTCTGGGCAGCAGTAAAAGATTTTGCTAATGTGCAAAAATGGAACCCCTATGTTGAATCAGTTTCTCTGTTAACTGACGAAAGTGAAAACAAGGGAGCGACAAGAGTATGTCACCTATATGATGGGTCTAAATTAAAAGAAAGGGTTATGGATTTAGATTCAGAAGAAAGAATTGTAACTATTAACATTCTCGAGGGTATAAAAGGTCCAATTGTTTCCCCCCCAGAAATTAAACTTACAGTGTTAGATAAGGATGATAAAACTCTTGTAAAGATGGACTTTGATGTCCAACTCCGCTTTGGATTCATAGGTAAAATCATTAAAAAATTGGTTGTCGAACCTCAGATTAAAAACAATGTCGAAAACTTGCTTAAAGGATTAAAATCTCATATTGTATCTGGAAGTTACATTGGAAAAAGGGGTGAACTTTTAACGCTTGATGCGGCTAAAAATGAATGGGGAAAAGCAGCAGAAAGTTTAGAGATGGTAAATTAAATTATTCATCAATATCTGACCTTAAAATTAAATTAGAAACTAGAGGTTTACAAATTAAAGCACCTATTAGACAATCATTTTTTGATATTTAGTATTAAGGATCTTAAAGTATTGCCTGTTCAATTTTAATTAGATGCTAAGGCATGCAGGAAAACCTTGGGTCACCCTACATCCTCAGCATGCAAATTTTAACAGTCTATGGGAAAATATCACCTTTGATAAACAATTCAATGCCAAATTTAAATGCGACTTTGAAGAGATTAAAGAATACAAGGGATTTGTGGGCAAGGTCAAAATAATTTAATGCCTCTTTGATTGTACAGTTTGAGATATAACAGCCGTTGTAGATATGAGATTCAATTTGAAATTTCCGATTTAAGGCAAAGTGCTTTACAAGGATAATCTCATTATTGAGGAATACTAAAGATAAGAGTGTTAATTTTACTTATTCCATTTAATTTAAATTACCATACAAGTAAACCTTTGTTAATATCTTCTAGAATTATACATTGACTTTTTCTCTCTACTCGATATCATTCTTTTTATAAGTAGTTTTGATTTTTTACCAATCCAATAATTTTTAGCCCACAACTTTTTATTCTATAATCCATATTCATTAAATATGAAGAGCGTGAATAAAGAAATTACATCTCTTCTAGTAATACTATTAATTTCTCAAACCGTAGCTCTTACGTTAGCAGTAAATGGAAACAGTGCTGGAGCTCAACCAAAAAATCTCTCTTTCAACGAAAATCTGGTGCTTAATCCCGCAAAAATACAATTGGACAACGTAGGTCTTCAAATCCAGTTTATATCACCATCCCAGATCACTCCACTGGACAATCATTTTTTCAAGACCTCCATTCGGCAAAGAACATATATTACGATTGAATGGAAAGTGCTCTCAAATATCCCCATAAAGGGGTATTGGGTAAGTCTTGACGGGGAGTCAAAGCTTTTTGAAACTGGTAACAGGTATTCATTAGTCAATTTTCAAGCTCGCTATGATCCATATATTTTTACGATCAGTGCTGAAGATATTCAGGGAAACTTGGGGGCAAATTACACCCTTAGTATTCAGATTTTGACAATGAATGGGAATATTCCAGCATTGTCAAACAATTCAGACAAATCAAATGTTATCCTCATTTTTTCCATAGTAGCTCTGTTTATTGGACTTACTTTGGTATATTGGTTAAGAAGAAACAAAAAGAAACAGTTTAAATTTACCCCAAAAATAGAAAACCTTCCTTGAAATAATGTGTGAAACTGAAGTAGAAGAGACCTTTGAAGAGGTCTTTGATGAAATTCATGAACACAGCCTATCTCTGATCATGATTGATGAATTCTCTAATGAAATTAGGATTATTGTTAAGTGAATCCCCATTATGAGAGCACAGGTTCAATCCTCTGAAGTTTTCTTGCCTTTTCAGGTGATTCTTTAAGGGGAATTGGCTGTGAAGAGAGGAAAATTGGGTAACCACAATGTGGGCATAGTTGCATCTCAACAGAAAAAAACTGGGAGAAAAATGTGTAACAGTTCGGACATCCATGTATCTGTATCATACTTTCATATTGTGAATATGAGTTATAAGTCACTGAATAAAATTGATATTTTACATTCAAATCTGTTTAGTTCTTCTTCTAGGGAGAATCATACCAAGTATAAAGATCGAAGAAAGAAGAGCGATTGATGAAAAAGGAAGAGGCGAGGAAATGGTTGGTGAAGTCGTTGATTGAACCTTATCAGTAATTTTTGAGACACTAAATGAATGAAACGAGACATCCACCCTTTTCCAATTATCAGAAAAATATCTTCCAGCATCTGCATACTCTTTAGTAGTTTTTGTGGAAAAAGTTGAAAGCATACCATTTGAGTGGTAATTGAGCTCCAACTCAAATGAATAATTGGGAATTACGACATATTTATTGCCATTGTAAGAAGATTCAACTTCAAAAACTCGGTGGTTTAGATGTATTTCCACCCTGAACTTATTCATCGTCTTGGGAATCTGTGGAAAGTCATAAACAGATTTAGACCCAAAGATGTATACATAACCGTCTTGTGAGTACAACATCCCCAGGGTAAACCTTCTTCCATCTAAAATAGTTTGATTATTGAAATACTGTAATATTCCTTTGACCACATTTGTCCAATTTGCCTCCACATAAACAGAGGGTTGACTGTTTAAGCCTATACCAGATTGGAGTGAAAGAATTACCAAACTTCCATTTGCAAGCTCTTGTGTTCGCATCGAAAAGAGTCTCTCTGTTAACATTAAGATGAGCTGTTGTTCAGAAGTAGAATCAGTTCTTGCAAATCCTTGGATCTGACCTTTTCCAGCAATCTTTACCTCTCCATTTCCATGAGATTCAATGACTCGTGACTCTGTCGAAAATTTTGCTCTTGTTGCATTTCCAACCACTGTTGCATTATTTTTATTGACCACTAAAGAGGACTCATAATCTAGGGTGGTCTCAGTGAATTCATCTCCTACATTGATAGCTGTTGTTTGACTAATAGATCCAAGCAACAGACTCATAAGCAGGACTATGACTAAGTTGTGAGGTTTTCTTAACCTATACATTGAAGCCAAACCAATTTGTGATATAAAAAGCTTCTTAATTACTGTTGAACCTTATGAGACAATGGTTTGAAGGCTCTTGCTGGTGGTTTTATAGTTTGGGATTGAGCTCTTGTAGAATCGTAGAATCTAAGAATCATCAAGTTAAACACAAACTAAATATATGAGGATTAATCATAAAAAATTACAACATATTAAACCCTGGAAGAACATACAATATCTGTAATAAATGATAACAATCAACAAATCCATTTGTGACCTAAGCCTGTCGAGAAGTCAGAAAATGCTCAATGAAATTGAGAAAGTTGGGACATTAAAACCAGCCTAGATTGACACAATTTTTAAAAAATAGAAATAAGAAAAATACATCTATATCCCCATTATATTCAAAAAATTAGAATTAATTAAAAAATAATTAATTATTATATTTGACAAAACAGTAAGTTTTTATACCCAGGGGATATATGTTTTTTATGGCAATTCTTCCGGTGTTTGATCGGATTGAAACAAAGGAGATCATTAAAATGCTGATGCACAACCCACAGACCGCTGCTGACCTGAACAAAACATTAGTGATCGAAAGATCCATCTGTTCAACCAGCACACTCTACAGGAGGTTAAACGAACTGCAGATAGCAGGCATCATCGAAAAGGATGGAAAACTGTTTCGATTGACAAAGTACGGGGAGAAACTCTTCTCAGAGTACACCAGACAGCCCACAAGGTTAACAGCAAAGGAACTACGAATCCTGAAAAAGCTACGCAGACCTGTCTCATTTGTGGAGCTCTACAAAGAGCTCAACATCTCACCTAACAAGTTACAGGAGATACTTCAGGAGTTGGAGGAAGAAAACCTCATCAAAAGAAACAAGGAGACCGAGAGCAGTGGGGCTGGGAGACCCAAGATTCTATACAGCTCAACAAAAGAAGGAGAGAGGGTAAGAAAAAAGGGGAAGGATCTTGAGAGGAAAGCCAAACACAAGAGGTGAAAAATCATGTATGAGAATATCTTAGAAAATGGATTGGTAAGGTTAAGAGTTATCCCCTCTGTTTCTTACGTGCTACGGGGGATCGAGAACAAGATGTATCTCCTGTTTGAACTGACTACTGACAAAAAGGAAACTGAGGTCAAAAGAAAACCATTTGACCTGTCTGTCGTCTTGGACAGATCAGGGTCAATGCATGGTCCAAAACTGGAAAGATCAAAGGAGGCAATTGAGTTACTGATCAATAACCTCAGGACTGAAGATGGGGTGTCCCTCACAGTCTATGATAACCAGGTTGGGGTTGTGTTTAAGAACCAAAGCACAAAAAACAAATCAGTTTTGTTACAGAACATTCGGTCGATTCACAGTGGTGGATCTACCTTCTTATCTGGGGGTTTAGAGCAGGGAGCAGAGCTCCTCAAAAAAAGCAGCCACCAAGACAGGAGAGTCTTCATCTTCTCTGATGGACTTGCAAATGTGGGAATTAGAGACATTGATGGAGTCTCCCGTCTTGCTCAGCAAATAAGAGCGGAGGGCATAAAGACATCTTCATTCGGTATTGGAGATAATTTTAGTGAGGACATGATGGTGTCTATCTCTGAGAGTGGAGGAGGTGAATTCTACTTTATTGAGTCAGCATCAGATATCCCAGTTATTGTGGAGGACGCCATTGAGGGAATGCTTGCAAATGTGCTTTTGAATGTGAGACTTCAGCTACGAGAGGCATTGGATGTGCAGATCAAAAAGGTCTTTGGATTTGACTCTACCACCATCGATGTGGGTGACATCAAATCTGAGGAGACCAGACAGTTCCTTGTGGAGATCAATATCACACCAGGACAGAGCGACAGCATTGATGTCTTACAGTTCAAGCTAGATTACTCAAAACCTGAAAACCTTAAGGAAATCGGATCATTGTCTGACATTGTAAAGATCAAGATAACTGATGATGAAAGTCTTATCTCTGAGGAGAATCCCGAGGTCATGCAACTTAAGGAGATGTTAGAAAGCGCAGAACGAGAGACAGATATGATAGAACTCATAGATCAGGGGAGGTATGATGATTCGATCAGGATGTATGAGAGAGAGATCGATAAGCTTGAAATGATAGAAAATAAGGATCCACATCTGATTGACAAGATAGACCTGATGAAGGACAACTTAACGCAGCTAAGACTTGACAAAGAACGGGATGATTACAGGATGTCAAGAAAGAAAATTCACTACGACAGTTATTCAACTGCAAGATCACTCAGACGTCACAGCTCCAGAAGAGGTGAGAGATTAAGAGAAACTAGCGAGCCTTCAGCACAGAATCAAGAGAGACGATCTCCTGAAAAGAATAATGTGACGAGAAAGAGGAGCAAAGGGGGATCAAAAAGAACACAAAAAGAGAGCCCTGAAGAAGGTCAAAAGAGAAGGTCTGTACGAAAGAACAAGGCAGAACATGGAGCAGGATCTGGAAAAGACGCTAAAAAGAGACACTATAAAGAGGGAAAAAGGGTGTAGGTGTGAGAATGGGATTTAGGGAAGAAGTAGATAATTTTCGTGCATTATGTCGATTGCTTTTCTCTCAGGATATGAAACTTGAGGTTGATTTTGAAGAAAAAGGATTGACACTATTTAGCATACCGTATCTCCCCTCCGAGATAAGTGAACTGGTGAGTTTGGAGTGTTTGGATATAGACGACAGTCCAGAACTGACAGAATTGCCACCTGAAATTGGACAACTGAAGAATCTTAGGTATTTAAGATTAAGTCATAGTAATGTTCATTCACTTCCATTTGAGATTGGGAGATTGGTAAATCTTGAGGAACTTATCATAACCTCACTTCCGTTGATCCAGTTACCACCTGAAATAGAGAATTTAAAAAAATTAACGACAATAAAGCTTGCTTCAATTCCCCTTACATCATTTCCAAAAATAATTTGCAAGCTTGAGAATTTAGAAGTGGTATACCTTGTAAATCTGGTTAAAATCAGTGAAATTCCTAAAGAGTTTACTAAATTAAATAAACTAAAAAGTGTCGAATTGAAAGCGCTGAGAGGTTTATATCACCCACCTGATGAAATCAATCATTTGATAAAGTGTGAAATTAAATGGAGTATGCACGAAGTTATTTACTCTTACTCAACTCGTAAAATAATTGATCCTGAACTGCGGCATTATGAAAACAAATACAGATACACAAGGTACTTATGGGTTAATAAAGGGAACAAATATAAAGAAATTATAAATTTGGATGGAACACAATATTATGCATCCCAAGTTTTCAGAATATAACACTAACTGAAACAATTGTATTGAACCTCACAGAATACAACAAAAGAGAACCAGCAATACTTAACCAGATTCACATTATTGTGCAAGTTAATCAGGTTACAGGTGTGAGACTTTTAATTTATAATAACAAATGAGTAATTTTTTCAATTGGATTTTGAGAATGAGTAACGTAAATTGATGGTTTTCCTCTTTAATTTTTTTAAAAGGTCAAGATAGTTTTTCAGATGAAACCCGTTCCTATACCAGTGAATAACATGTAAAATTTCTGAACTTTTATGTTCCTAATAAGAATTAACGCTTTCAAATGTATTCCCCCTCGAATAACTCAGTTAAATTTTGGCAAAATTATTCAAGATTAAAACCCTTTAAAACACTTTAAAATTCTTTAAAATTTAGAATTAGAAAAAATATTCATGAATTTTTTACAATACACTGCAAATCTTTTTATTACCAAATAGCAAATAGTAAACATGCTCAATCAAAACACTGATCTAATAAATCAGTCATATGTAGCACCTGATACAACTGAGGTGACGAGAAAAATAACAGGGAAGAGTTTAGCATTCATGTCCTGGATGCTCTTCCTAGCACTTCAACTGAGTGGGTATTTTCTGACATTATCGAAGCTAGGCAATGACAGCAGGCTAAACTCAATTTTTCTCGGATTTACTGTATTCACAGTGTTTGTGGTAATTGTGATCGCTGCTCTGTATCTAGATTTCCTCGCTAAGGCTTCTGCATCTTTTTTACGAATGGAATTCTATATATTTCTTCTTATAACCTTAGTTGTTAGCTTTAGCAATTTCTTGAAGCTCTCCTTTGGAATCAGTGATATGAGTGTCACCTATATCTATTTCCCTCTTCCATTAGTAGGGTGGGTGGTGTACCCACTTGATCTGTTTAGTTTTTATGTATTCTTATTACTGGTACTAGAAGCGCCTTTGAGAGTACTAGTTGCGCTTTACAAAAAGGTCTTTGTTGATGACCCAGAAGCGAGATATCCATTGTATGAGGCAAACCTTGATTTAATAGATAAATCCTCTTCACTTGCAAAATGGGGGTTAAAATATTTGCTTCCTTTTTTTATAGTATATGGCCTGATAACAGGGTTTGTCGTTTGGCTGTATTCAATCGCTCTGAGTGTAGGTTTAAGAGTTCCCACTATTTCATGGATCCCGTCGCTTTATCTCCTGTTTATTATACCTTTATTGCTAATTGAACTTTTATTGATCTACACTGTACTTCCTAAAGAGCAGGAAGGATTCTTAAGACGGCTGATTCCTCATTTCAACCACCATCGTACAACTATTGGTTTCTTTGCACTGATATCCACACAGCTGGCTGGAATTGCATTGATCTTCTCTCAGAATCTTTTGTTTGGATGGTTTGCACTGATTGCATGGGTAAACCAGTACATGTTCTTCACATTTGCAATCAACAACAGAACGATTTCGGAGGACAAGAAGTCTGCTAATGAACCTAATACCATCTATTTTTATTCTTACCTAAGCTGAATTAATTGGATAATTATTATAATGTGAATTTTGAGGAGGGGAATATAACTTGTCACAATGATTGAGGTCAGAACAAAGAGAAATGACCCTGCAACAGCGATAGGAAAATTAAATTTGGGAGATACAAAAGTGTATATCCAGTTTGCAGTGGTTGGTCAGAGAAATTTTGAGAAGGGCAGGAGGTTGTTTCAAGAACTAAATGCTTAGAAACTTCTCTCAGTGACTGACTTTATTATGCTCACTTACGCTAGCTCCAACAATATTTCAAAGGTTGCTGGGCTCGACAAACAGTTATGGTCCTTTCTTCAACTGATACCCTAAGGTATCACTCAATGGTCTCTGAATGAAATGGGATGCATTCACCTCTCTAATCCAGTTGATTGGCAAAGTCTATTGAAATGATGTTTTTTTTGCAGTTTTGATTTAAAATGTGAAGTTTGTAATAGAATATAATTATTAGTATAATTATATTTTAATAATAATAAAAAATTTATTAATTTTTAGTTACTTATTTATTATTTTTAGTTATGAATTGAATTTTGCTAAATCTAAATTTAATAATCACCCTAAGACCATTGTACATCAAAATATCTCGGAGAAATTAGTTGAAAACTATTTAATTTAGGAATATTATTATTTTTCAGTAAAATTATTATTCAATAATTAAAACTTTCATATAGTAAAATTTTAAACTGAAAGGTCTTTATACACTACATGCTAAATCTGCTCAGAGAGTTTTACTCTCAGGAAATCATTATGAAGTATATAGATTTATCACAGACTTTCAAGACCCTGATGATAATCCAACATTTTAGTTGGAGGTGAGATATTTGTCAATTAACTACATTGCATCTAATAAAATTGTATTTGACCAAAAAATTAACCGGTTTGATCCCCTCATTTATTTAATCGGTGGTTTCTTGTTCTTAGTGCTCGGAAGCGTTGGTGTCTTTCTATTAATACCACAGGCAAAAAACTCCAATTATTTGCTGACTTCTCTTCTCCTGCTGGGAGTTAGTGGTGGGTCTGTTATTGTGACCATTGTGTTAACACAGTTCATGGGGGCTTATTTTAGAGATGTAAACAGTGTTCCCCGATTTTTAGAGCAAATAGCTGTAGCTACAATCTTACCTATTATAATAGTATTGACTTCTCTAAATTTTTTAGGTATATCTCAGGTTCTATTATTTTCAGGAACAATCCTATTTCTCTACATTCAGGGGTTGTTTTTTCTCTATAACTCATATTACATCAATAATGCAGAGAGCAGTAAATTCATAGAAAAAATTGAAAATCACGTTAAAATTCATTACGAGATGAAGGTTCCCCTAGTTGGTGGGAAGATGAGTTATACAAATCTCTTTGAATTGACTCTACCACTGCAAGAGAGATTAGACTTCCTTCTTGTTAGAAACCATAAAAGGAACTTGCTCTTTGATGAGACAAAGATTGTTTCTGCTCAGGAAATAAAGGTATCACCAGAAAACTCAAGGTTTGACCTTTATCTGCTCCTTAGGAATGATGCTTCGAAAGCCTATTCAGAGGGAGTATTACTTAGTAAAGACCTGGGAAAGAGCGATCTAGAAAAGATCCAGAATATGATTGACAAATTTATTCACTATAAATTTTTAGAGAAAGAGAAGGTTGGTTCTCACGCTTCTTTTTATTATGATAGAATCATATTAAATAATCCACAACCTGAATAAATGTTCTAATTGAAGAGGTATTCGCATGAATCTGGTATTTATTATTTTTGAGAGTCTCTACAGGTTCATGGGTCTTGATCAGGATGTGAAGATCGTAGAAGGAGAAGACAAACTTACCCTGATCCCCAATCTAACAAAATCAAAACTCGTTTTTCTCATAATTCCAATTGTAGGTTCTATGCTCATGTTAGCATTTCAGTCTGTTCTCTTATACATTTTTAATTCTCACCATTACACATTCTCCTATTCAGACATTTTTTGGTTGCTAGGTCTACCCATTCTTGTGTATCTTTTTGTGATTTTTTTAACAACGAGAGTTTCAGGATTAAAAAAAACGATGCAGGTTAGCCCATTAAATTATTATCAACTGATTGTGACAATTTCATCACTAAATCTACTAATAGGTGTTGGGATAACTCCAATCTTTTTTATGTCTACAGTCACCAAATGGTCTTTGGTGTATGTGTTAGCAGTCAATAACCTTAATTTGATGATCTATTTGACCTTAATGCAGCTTGCATCCACGTTTCATTCTTTTACCATACTCGAAAAAACAGGAAACAATATCCTTGGTTACTTCCATCTAAGTTATTATATTTTCCCATTTATAAAAATGCAGACGAACCTAACCTTCAAGTCACACGAACCAATGAAAATGAGATTTACCATAAAAGATTGGAACAGGGAAAGGAATGCAAAATTAACCGATGAGGCAACCATATCCTCTTCTTATTCTTATACCTATGAGGAATTTTTAGATCTAAAAGAAGGTAGAGGAAAAAATTTTGTTTTTGCGCTATATGGCCCACTTGAGCAAGATAAGAATTTACTTGGAGGATTAATAATTGTGTCTGAGAAGAAAAAGCAAATCCTTGAATGTATCCAGGTAATCTCCAGATTTTGTGAGATTGAGTTTGTAAAAGCTCCAACAACGATTGTAAAAAGTTATTTATCTGGTGGTTCAGTTCATGAAACAGTCACAGAGGAAAAATCTCCTGAACAAATCCTAAGTGAAATGATGAAATAGCTCATATTTTGGTTGAATTTCTAAGCATACCATTTATATTGTTTTAATTCCATTGTATCAGCCTTATTTGAACAAGATTTCTCCTCTCATCTTGGTAGTCATATCAACTGGGATTTCATCAGCACATTGGTGAAGAGTTCAGCCTCCCAGAGGCACTTCTTCCTCCCTTGTGACTCTGCAACGGTGACAGAGCTTACCCATGCAACCGGAAAGTATGTCTACAGCTTTGGGATGGTGGTGGATGCAATATTTGGGACAAATCTTATTTCCTTTGCCCTGACAAAGCTACTTAACCTGGTGAACCCTCTAAATTTCATCATCAAGGCACTTAAACGGTTTGGTGTCATGAGGTACAGCTTTCTACCTCTCTTTGTGAATAACAACCCCTTTGGCCCGACAGGTGAGATGGTGTGGAATGAAGTATTGTGGGATTTTGGCAATCTGTTTATGGTGTTAACTTCAGTGTTTTTAACCTATTCAGGTCTCATTGTCATTCCCTACATTGCAGTTACAGTCACCTCAGCGAGCTTAGCATTGTACAGTTCTCTTGCAAACTTTGTTGGAGTTCTTTACAATCACCTGAGTAACGTAGCTGCTGTTGGGTCCGCCTAATTTAACCTTCTTCCCCTATTTTGGGATTTCTTGTGGATGGTTTTAGGAAGAATAGCTTGGTTTAACCAAGCTGTTGTGGCTTCAGATATCACTGCACAATCAACTGCAACTGCTGCTTCAGGTGGATGGCCAGTGGTGCTTGCGAAAGCTATCCAAATTATCTCAATAGTAGGGGGTGTCATTTGGTGGCTTTATGGAGTCTATTCAGATATCACAGATGTTGATGACATAGCAAACATGCCTTCTTGGATATTTGGTGGATAAATAAGAAAATTAATAAACTGAGTTAAGGGAGCAAATGAATATGGATTATGATCACATGTACTTCTTTCATTATAGGGCAAAAACGCAATCATGTCAATACAAGTCGACCGTTCCTTTTCAGGATAAGATCAAGTCAACTTTTATGCTCTTTCCTTTTTTATTGGTTGGATTGCTGGCAGGGGTGATACTTATCTCTCAAGGATGGGACAAGGTCGAATTTTTCAACTCTTTGACATTGATTGGGCTGTTATTAACTTTTACTGCCGTTTTGGTGTTAAACTTTGGATTGATTTCAGTTTTAAGATCCTTCAAAAGATATCAGTATGAAAAATCATTCTTCCCAGTTTTTGATGGGGTGAGCAAAAACCTTGCTGTGTTCGTCATTGTCACTGTGCTCTACGGGCTTGGTTTTGTTTATCTCTGGTTACCCAATTTACCAGTAATAAAACCGAACAACAGACTATACCTGGTTCCTCTGTTTTTGATTGCACTTCCAGGAACAGGAGTGCTAGTGGCTACAGGTGCATGGCTTAATGCAGTATTTAACCGAATAACCATAAAGGTTGACCAATCAACCAAAACGTTATCCCTTAAGGTTTGGTCGAGGTTTGACACTTACCGTTCTTTCAAATTTAATCTAAATGATCCAATTTGGATAATCAAAAAAAATTTTTTATACAAATCCCGTCATGATTCTGAGTTTCCGGGAAGTAAAGCCTATGCAGCAATTATTGAGAACCAGGGGAACCGACATCTGGTGTACTGGAACTCAGAAGAGCTATGTACCGCATTTATCTCTGAGCTGAGGCAGTGCACTGACTGGCAGGTAACGGAGGAGGAGGCAGGATTTATTGATAAGAACAGCTATAAATGCGTTGTGTGATAAATTTAACTAATGCCAACAATTTCAAGCTTTGATAATTTATTTATCTCTAATTTGGAATCTATTTTTTCTTCACTCTGAATTCATTTCAAATCTTTGTTATGATGTTTTTTCCTCATCAAGGTTATGGTAAGTTTACCAGACAACCATTTTTGGAATTACTGTCTTCATAGCAACTTGCGGGTTTTTTACACAGTTGACGGCAAATTCAGTAATGAAAACTGAGACAGTCGCATCTGCAACTTGGCCGAAAATGATGCTTAATTCTTAAGATTTCGATTTGAAAGTCTCAATAATAGAAATGCTTTTTGTTATTGATAACTGAGATATAGTTATATTCTACCTTGAAAAAAAAAAATTGAGGTTTTATAATGACCACTGTGAATTTTAAGTTAAGAACCAAAAGGTGGCCCCCTGTTTTAGTTAAATTGATGACCATTGGAATTATGTTTAGTTTCATTTTCCTCGTAATTTCAAAGGAATTTAATATACTCTATGGTGTATTCTTTTTGTATTATTTCTTCATTTATGAGCAAATAATAGAACCAATGCTTGAGCGAGAGAAAGATCAGTGGAGTCCTACCGCATTTAAAGTTGTACAGGGCTTGTCAGTGTTTATTTTTATCCTTCTTATGTTTGGATTGTTACTTTATACTTTTATTGCTCTTACCCTCTGGATTCTACCTTGAAATATAGCATAAGTTGTAATTGAGAATCGCATCCAAAATTTTTTTTATAACAAAATTAAGTAGAACAATCATATGAGTTTGTTTGAGTACCAGGTGAAGAACCTAAAACCAATTTACATGTCTCCAGCACCACACAAAATAAGAACGGATATCAAAACGAAAACGGTGTACCTCGAGGGGTACTCATCATTTCTCAATCTAACAGAACTATCAGATATGAACAGATTATATGTCACATGGGATTACAACTCTGGTTTAGGAGTTGAAGCTCTAGACAGTCTTATCCAACAGGTCTTAAAGCTGAAGAACCTAAAATCTCTGCATATAAGGGGATATAATCTCCCTCCTCCACCATTGGAAATCTGGGGATTACAGGGGTTAGACGAACTAGCGCTTGAAGGTTTTATCCTGCGATCTATTCCCACCTCGGTTTCAAAGCTGACAAATCTAAAGGGATTGACATTAAAGGACTGTCACATCTCCTCTTTTCCAAAGGAATTGAAGTTTCCAACAGATTTACGCTTCTTAATTCTCAGTAATAACAGATTTAATTTTATACACCCTGATATTTGGAATTTGAAAGAGCTGAGAGTACTCAACCTGTCAACAAACGGAATTTATCATTTTCCAGATGAAATTGGAAAACTTACAAATCTCAGGGTCTTAAGATTGAGAGGCACAAAACTGAGGAAGCTGACCGCAGAGGTTGGAAAGCTTACCAAACTACAAGTGTTGGATATACTATACACTAACGTTTGGCCTATACCACGAACGATTGAAAACCTCACGGATTTGAAATATTTTTGTATAGATGGGTCTGGTTTTTTAAAGCTTCTCCCGGAGCTGGGCAAGCTGCTGAACATCAAAAATTTAAAGATTAGAAGTTTAAGTGTTACAAATAGTAGTCTAATCACTCTAACAGAAAGGTGTAATGATCTTATACATCTAAAGGCCTTAACAGTATCCCTTGAGACACCAGACAAATTATCCGAAAAAATTATGTGTTTTTCTAACCTTAATTCATTGGTCATTCGAGGTAAAGTTACAGAGATTCCTCCTGAGATTGGAATGTTGCGGAACTTAGAAACATTAGAAATAACTTCTGGTGCCTTCAGACAGCTACCAACAGAATTAGGATTGTTAAGCTCATTACAAGTTTTGAAAGTAAATTTCTCAGACTTACAGGCACTTCCAGAAAGTATTGGAAACCTCAGAGAGCTGAAGGAGTTGCATTTAAAATATACTCTACTTGAGAAACTTCCTCACACTATTGGTAACCTTGGCTCACTGAAAATTCTAAATCTTCATGCAAGTAAATTTAGAGAAATTCCTGCAGAAATCGGAAAATTGAAAGAACTGAGAATTTTGGTTCTTACCATGAACAAATTATCAACTTTACCAGAAGAAATTGGGGAGCTAAGCTCCTTAAACGTGATTGAGGCCTCAGGTAACAACATTAATACCTTACCAAAGGGGATTGACAAACTGTCTAAGCTGAGATATCTTAATCTTGGGGCTAATGAGTTAAATTCGCTTCCCTCTGAAATTGGAGGACTTCAGAGCTTGGAGAAGTTAAGCCTCATTTCAAATCAACTTAGTGAGGTTCCTGAAAGTATTGGTGCTCTAGAAAGTCTCAAGATACTTTACCTGAATGAAAACCAACTGATCGAAATCCCTACCGGAATATTTAAGCTAAAAAAGCTGGAGAAGTTAAGCATTGGATCCAATCAAATACAGAGTATCCCTCCAGAGATTTCCAAGCTTGCAACCCTAAAAATACTGCATCTTCCAGGAAATCAACTGACTGAAATCCCTCCTCAGCTTGCTTCCCTAGAGAGACTAGAGATACTGAACCTTTGTAGAAATTCAATACAGTCTGTGCCATCACAAATATCTGAGCTTAGATATCTGAAGAGATTTGACCTGAGCTACAACCCAGTAACCAACTTTTGGAGAAAGTTATTTGGGAGATTTTTTGATATTGAAAAAAATGGTTGATACACAATTTAAAATAATGGATCTAAATTCATTGAATGTGAATTTCAAAGCCACTATGGCTAAGCGAGGTGGACTTCCCCTCATTTAAAGAATTCATGAGGTGTCAGAGCTGTTTATACAATGAATAGAAATAGACAGAGTTTGGTCTTGCTTTATTGCTATAGTGTTTCATAGCATTTCTCATCAGGTAAACCAAGATAAGGTAGAAGTCAAAAAAGGCGAGCATCCCCAGAATCCCAAGACCCCAGTTTATGGCAATCATTCCCCAGACTATCCCAAAAAGCTGAACAAGCATAAGAAGATAAAACAGAAGAGGTTTGATCTTGTGACCCAGAGTTGGCATCAGCACCCCTGACACACCAAACCTCTTGAAAAGATCATAGGAGAATACAAAGACTTGCATAACTTCGACAAATATTAGTGCAACAATAAAAATTGAATATATTGATTTTTTCCCCATAACTGACATCAATACATCACCTAATGATGTAAAATAGACCGTGAGAAGGATGACTACATTAGCAAGGATAATCAATATTATGGCTGAGTAAAAAAACAACCACCGAAAGAGAAAGAGTGCCAAAGATGAATTAGAGAAGTTAACTTCATAAATCTGTACATGAGAATTTTTTCTATAGTTAAGGTAAAATATATAGAAGAAAGTTGGTACCATTACAGCGAAGAAAACTCCGATACTCATTAGGGGAGCAAAAATTGTTTCGTTGAAATTATAGACATTGAGAAATTTACTGAAAGATCGCTGTAATACTATCATGATCAAAATGGAACCCCCGACCAGAAATGCAAAAAATACCATACCACGAACAGTCAAGATGTTGAAAACATTGAATGAATCTGTCACAATTAGGTAAAAAAAGAACATTGCGAAATTATAATACAATAACCAATTAAATAGACTTCTTTGCTGATTTACAGAATTCAAGGAAAAGAGAAATAAATAAAAGGTAAGCTGGTAAAATAGTAAAAAGATCCAGAAGGTTACAATATTCATTTTAAAGGTCTCTCTCGCTATTGTTGGGTTATTGAATCGCTCAGTTACAGGGACTGGTTCAGAGATGTTTTTTTCTGGCTCGATCTCCATTTTCGTATTTAATCCACTGTCTCCACCTATTTCTGTACCCCAATGATTAACGACCAAATAACTGCTAAATTCCTCAGTACTCTCACTTTTCGTCGTGTTAAACCCCTCTCTGCTGAGCCGCTGTAAAAATTTTTGTAAATCTAAATTTGACACATTGTTAACTTGGGTTTTGTAGCTGTATACGTTTGCTGATTCGGAAGATGATGAGTTGTTCAAAAATTTCTCGCTGATCTTGGTAAATTTCTCAGGGATAAACGAAACCCTAAAGCTCAAATGTCCAAATTTATCTGCCTTTCTTAATTCCCGGAGCTTTGCTATCAGAGATCTGGGGGTGGGGGCAAATGTAAAGGTGAGTTCCAACATTTGGATTTCTTTCATCTGAATTTTCTCTTTTTTATTACTCAGTCTGTTTTTGATAATTAGACTCCCATCTGTGTTAAGATATACCATTTCACCAAACGCATGAAACACAACTGGGTAGGTAACCCATAAGAAGAGATACAGAAATCCAAGCACGGAATAAGGCCAGTATGATGGAAACACAAGGCTCTGACTATCTGCAATGATTTTTGCCAGGCGATCCTGGGTGAGGGGACCCAAAGCAAGTCTAACTATGAAGAGCTGATAAGCCACCCAAAGTCCTATCAAATTGAACAGAATCTTGAGATCAAGGTTTTGGACATTGAGCAACCAATCCACAAAAAGCTTATTGCGAATGCTTCTTTGAGATGGCAAGTAAACCTAGGTCTAATTTTCACACATAAGAACTTTTTTCTCATGGTTATCTTTCAGTGATGTAATACCTAAGGAATGTGAGGGAGTATTTGAATTATCTATCAATACACTAAACCATGGCTTGCTTTCAGTAATCGATAAGAACAGAAATATAGAGTGATTCATGCAACACTGACTTGGTAAAAAGTGAGACTAGATCTTGAAAACGAACTTTTTTTAAGTCAGTTGTTCTTTATAGATTCATGGATCTGCATCGAGGTGTAAAAATAGTAGAAAATGAGAATAAACTTATTTTACTCCCAAATTTGACCACATTTAAATTAGGGTATCTAATTATTCCAACTTCGATTTTGATCTTCTTTTCAATACCAGAGATTATGGCCATTTATCTTTTTGTGAAACATCAATTCTTTCTAACAGTGTCTGATTACTTTTGGATACTAGGGTTACCCATGCTTGTGTATTTATTTATAATTATTGGAATAACAAGAATTCCATCTATAAAGCAATCATTGCAAATAACCCCAATGTATTATTATATAATAGTTGTAACTTTTACAATTCTGATACCGTCAGTTGGTCTTGGATTCATCTCCGACACTTTTTTAGTAAACGTCACCAAAGGTCGTCTGTTGTATATATTGGCATTTAGTAATTTTAGCATGTTAATATCTTTGAATTTGGGTTTCCTTGCTCTCTCTTTCTATACTTCTATTGTATTAGAAAGAAGAGGAAGGGAGATAACTGGATACTCCTATTTCAGCTACTATATTCTTCCATTTGTCAAAATTCAGAGAAATTCAATCTACAAATCACAAGAACCAATGAAAATGAGATTCTTTATACAAGACAAGAACCGAGAATCAGTAAAAGATGGGCAGGTATATGCGTCTTATTCATATACACTGAATGAATTTTTAAACCTTCAAGAGGGACCCAACAAGAAATTTTTGCTTGGTCTGTATGGACCTGTTGATCAAGGACCGAATATTTTCGGAGATATTATAATTCAATCCAAAGAGAAAAAGGATATTCTTGAGACTATACAGAGGATCTCAACATTTTGTAAGGTTGAAATTGTGAAAATACCAGCCATTTTTGAGAAGGTTTCTCTGTCTGGTGCTGTTAAAAATGAATCTGCCAAAGATGGGAGAACCGCTGAACAGATCCTAACCGAAATGAAAACATAACTTGTATTTCATTGAAATTTCTGAGTATTTACATCCCTCTCGTATTCAACTGCATCAGACCAATAAATTGTTGATTTACCTTGTTAACAACATATTGACCGTCCCTCCTGTAAGTGATTCCCAGTTACCATACCCAGATGATATTTTCCCACCCTGAGACACTTTTAAAATTTTACAGATCCATTAAACCACCCGCTTAACCGTTAATTGGTAAATAGGATTACATTTTTCATAAAACTTGAAGAATTGTGTCTATTGCAAATAAAGCTATAGCATTTGCTGTATTATCTGCAAAAGCATCCCCTTGGCTCCTCCAAGGCAAGCTTGCAATGTAACGGAGAATAATTGACCTATTGAGTATACTACATCTCAAAAGGTACTGTGGATAGATCCAAGGTCAGAATTAAGAGTTGGAATAATTTCTGGGAATGTTGTTATCAAATTGATCCACGAGGAAACATTACCAATAATCCGTAAGCATGAAACTACCAATTATTGCTAATAAAGCTGATGTTGAAGGATAGAGGGTTTGATAAGTCTTAAGAACCAAAATAATCTAGATTTATAAATGACATATATCCTTGAAAATGATGAAGCCATTAATCTTGTTCAATTCAAATTGGAATCGATTCAAGAAGCTATTTCATCAATTTTAGATATGTGGAAAATTTCAACCATTGAGGAATTTTTGGATTTAACGAAGGAAGGTCAATTAGATGCAGCAGTCATGGATGCTATATCCATGCGTCAATTAATTCTTGACTTGGAGAAGTATCAAAGAATTTTACGAAAGCTAAAGGAAGGCTAATATTGTCAGATTCACTCATTAACCTTGATGTTGCAAGGAATTTGATCATGGAAAATTTATCCTCTTATCTTAAATCAACCACAATTAGTGAATTAATGAGGGAGTTAAAACTTGTGTTTGATGCAGGGTTTACACTATTCATTAGATACAATGATTATGGAGAGTATGGATATCAACTAATGTTTTCAAACAAAAAGTATGATTATGTACGATTTGATAACTATGATAAAGAATGGGAGGTTTCAACCAAACCTCATCATTTTCATTCTAAAGACCCTAAGAGTGTGATAGAAAGTCCAAAGAATGGTGACCCATCGCATGATATTCCCATATTATGTGATTTTATTATTCAAGAGCTAAATTTGTAATTCTATTCATTTTAAAGAAAATCCAAAATGAAAATCCAAGCGATTAAAAAAATCTTTATCGGGTCATTAGTTTCAACCCCCGCAATGACTGGATAGCCATACCATGAAAAATTTTGGAAAAAAAATATTATAATAGGGTTAATGCACAAGAAATATAAACAATTTTTCTGTTTTTAGCATCATGTGCCCTCAGGCAGTGGAAAGTGAACCTTCGGTTAAAAAGGGAGATACCAGCATTATCCTCTTAAGAATCATGATTCTTATATTTGTTGGCATCATGTACCCGGTCTTAGTGCATTTGATAGCAGGGAGGGAACCGAGATTCATGTCCTGGAACATTTCATTCTTCCCCTATTCAATAAACTTTGTACTGGTGGTAGGATTACTTTATTTTCTGTTTTATCTAGGATACAAGCAGGAGGAGTTCAAAAAAGCAGCACTTGAAACCAATTATTCACTTGACCGAGAGGTCAAAAATAAGTAAGAACACCAGCATAGTTATTGATATTCCAAAAAAGTATATCAGAAAATATGCCCTCTTGTGTTGTGTTTCGAATGTCATAAGTTTCTCTCTGTACACAGTAAGGAGAATGACAATCCAAAGTAATAACATATATGAATTATCTAATAGCGAAAATTTGTATACAGTGAAAAAATTTAGATAGATCGCTAGAATTACATAAATAATGGACAGTATAATAGCTAAACCAATATACCTTCGAAATTTTTTCTCATCCTCAGGACTAAAGGCAAGTTGCATATATCTTCTCCTATGATACTTCATTAATAAGTATATCACCAAAAATGCGTGTTTGCATCGATAAATTTACTGTGAATAATGTTAAATACACTAATCCTGCAGATGCAGGGAGACAAAAGATGTGAAGCAGCTAAAAGTACGAACTGCGACCACCCAATCCTCTTAAGTTTATAAATATCAATTGTTTAAGAGGCCTATCCGTTTGCTGAAGACCATAGAAGAGAACTTGATTTATTTTCTAGTTGGTTGTGAACATGACCTTAAAACAGACTAAAAGAACTGACTAAATAGTTGCATAGCTGCAGGAAAACTGCTCCAGAAAAGGAAGCCTAACACCAAAGCAAATATTACATTCACGATGACCTTCTGTTTCATGGGTATCTCCTCTCTGGGTCTTCGCTTATACCCGATCCTCTCGAACTGTTCCTCTTGCTCTTGAAGCAGCTCATCACGAAGAAAAAATATTGGAAAGAAAACAAGAAAGAGAGTCCAAATTACCACCCCTACAAGTGTTAAAACAGCCATCATTTCGGTCTTGGGACTAAAAGACAAGAAAAACATATCGCTGAAAATTATCAGCAGAGCTCTCCATTCACTGATTGTTCGAATCATATTCATATTCATTACACCACAGTAATGTATGGGTCAGGATCACATAAATCTTTTATGGCTGCGTTTATTGATAGCATCAACCCATATAACCCATAGATTAAGGCTAGGGTCTTTAAATAGGGGGCTGCTGTTGCTGCCGCTGAATCTGCTGCTGCTGCAGCAAAAGAAAATGCCTGCTCCCACCATGGTAAAGATTTAATTGCCATCAAAATTACTGAATAGATGAAACTTATCACAGCTACGATCACACTAAAAACACCATATGCATCACCATAGAAGATACCTTCTAAAAATGTTAACATTGTCATCGACATTCGACTGTTTAACCAAAAGAAAGCAGCAAAAAAGCGAATTTTGTTTACAAGTCTTCCGGAAGAAGCTAAAGTTGCTGTAAACAGTATCCCTGCGATTGCTCCCACAATTGATGGTGCTGCATAATACCTTTCATTTGCGCTAAAATACCCTTCGTGATATGTGGTATGATAAATAGATTCACAAATGCCAAGGAAATCGAAATTCAGTGGATTGTTTAGAACCAATTTTAATCTTCTAAAGAACGAGTTAAAAGCTCCTATTGTTTTGGAAAGATAGGCAGCAACATACAAGGCACCTAGCACAGGTTCAATCCTCCCATTAAATGTTATTACCATCTTATTAGAGTCTACTGTAAGCTGCTTTAAACTTACTGAATCACAGGAGAGGAAGAAGTGCCTCTGAGAAACAGAGCTCTTCACCAGTGTGCTGATGAGGTTCCAGCTGATTAGCCCACCCTGTGAGAGGATGCCTTTGCTGTTGCCGTGTCCCACCCAAATGACTGGGCCAGTCCAGCTCAGGATCTGAGCGTTTGTCAGTGAGAACTGTGTGATGACTGCCATGGGGAAGTTGCTGAGCAGTGTTTGAACTGCCTTCTGCTCTGCCATGCTGTTGCCAAAGACAACCAGCAGAGGACTGACCTGTGATGTTGCACTGGACTGTGGGACCAGTGGTGTCAGCAGGTTGACGAGAATTGGGCTGCTTATCCCCGACAGGGAGATGGAGAGGACGAGAAACCCAACTGTTGTTAGTTTGAGAAATTGTTCGAATTTCGTAAACATGTCCTGAGAGTATAACTCTCTGAGTAGGTTTAGCATGTGGTGTATAAAAACCCTTACCGTTTTTTTTTTTTGCAAACTTTAATTTTTGAAATTCACAATTGTATGAAAAATATGCTAAGTGTAAAAATTTTTACTGTGAATTTTGCGGTTGCAAAAATATGTTTCACAGGAATATGGATAGAATGCCCTTAAATCGCTAAATAGTCAAGTCAGTTTTTCTATAGCGTAAATTTTTTTATCTAGGCTGTTAATTGATTTTATAAGTGAAAAATTGTGGATGTAATTCAATAATTTATGTAAACAACTAATTTTTTACAAACTTATGCATTATCCCTTTATTAAACTTTGTTCATGTTAGCTATCACCAGTTATCCGTAAGTAAGAAACTACCATTTATTGCAAATAACGCTGATGTTGAAGGATAGAGGGTTTGATACGTCTAAAGAACCAAAATACTCTAGATTTATTCATGCTGAATTTCAGGTAGATATGCAGGCACTCAGTCTATAAACTACATTATCAAGATTTTCAGACCAATACGAGCTTTAATTTTGACCTCCACGGTGCAGGAAGTTTGTATGTAAGATAATTGGCTACAATGCCATAGGGTAAAAATATAAACAGAATGGCGATAAGAATATTGGGTATATTTAGGGTTAAGACACGTGTGAAGGGGAGATAAGGTGATTTGTTGCTACTGGGTCCACTAAAGGCAGTTAGAGGAACTGCAAAATACACAACTGTTGCAATCATAAATGGATAAAGCCCCCTAAAGAATTTCAACCCTCTTACATAGTTTTTAGATAAGTTTATCTGATTTAAGTGAAGTGCAGCAATTTTTTTTATTTCAAGTAAAGATACTCCAAACATAAAAAGAGTGAATATTAGATAGGAGACTAAATGTATCCAGGTGTTCGAAAATGCTGGAAAGTAAAGAATGAAACTTAAGATAATTATTAAGATAAAAATAGAAGTTCGAATAAAATTTAATTGTCTCACTTTAATTGAATAAATTGTATCACAGTTATTAATCAAGGTATTGATAAAACAATATTTACTGCAAAAATTACACATTTCTTGTATTAAAAATTCTGTCAGTGAATTGGCTATTTTATTTACAGGGCTAAAAAACGCCCCTGCAACGCTGGCTGCATCAGGACCTAGAGCTATAATTTTAACTGCTTTATTTCTATATTTTGACCTATAGAGGGCACTCATAGCTGTCTCTTTCAATGAACCCTGCCTCCTCCTCCGTTACCTGCCAGCCAGTGCACTGCCTCAGATCTGAGATGAACGCATCACAGAGCTCCTGTGAGCTCCAAAACACGATATAACGCAGGTCATTATGCTCAACAATGGCGGCAAAGGCCTTACTTCCGGGGAACTCTGTATCTTCCTTGGTTTTATACAAGAAATTTTTCTTGATAATCAGCACTTGGTCAGCCAATGAGAACCTCACAGACCGATATTTTCCATACTTTGACCAGATCTTGAGGGAAAACATCTCATTTGAATGGTTTATGACGAGAATGACCCGGTGCATAATTCGCATTACCCAGTTTGCGAAGACATACATGATAGCTCCACCAGGGAACCCTATTAAAATCACAGGGAGAAAATATAATGTGCTGTTAGACACTTGAATATTTGGCAACCAAAGATAAATATAGCTCAACAGGTAAATAATCAATGAAATAATGAAAGCAATCATGTTTTTAGTCACCCCATCAAATGCTGGGAGCACTTCTGAGTGTCTATATTTCTTACGATAGATTCTGATACCAGAGACCGTTCCGAAATAAGTTATAAGAGAAGCATTGACTGTTAATAATAATCCTAGAAGGGTCACCGAGCTGAAGACGACGATCGTGTGAAAGCCATATGATGTAATTACAGCCAACCCCACTACAAAGAGTCCAAGTATAAGCGGAAGAAAGATGGAGCTAATCATAAGCATGTATCTAATAGGGGCCACAAACCTGTACTCACAGACCTGTTTCTCCGGGTCATAGTGAAAGAAGTACAAATATTGATGATCTATCATAAGTCTAACAACAACTCATTTGTTTTAAACAACACTTTATCCAAATCTCCATGATGGCAAATTAGAAATATCATCTGTATCTATGAGATTATTCCATACCTTGAGAACCCACAAGAAAGTCACAAGAATTATTGAAGAAATTTGGATAACTTTCAATAATTCTGTTCCACCACAAGAGACCGAAATTTCCGCAATTGAGAGACCACTCTCCTGCAACCAAGGGACACCGAACATGTGTTGATTGACCTGTCATTCAACTTAAAGCCACCACTACAGATATCATGGTGGTTGTTTCCATATCTTAATCCTTAGAACCTTGCTGCGTCTTTGGTGGTAAATTTACATACCAGGTGCGACCACCCAATGCCCCTGAATTCCTAGATACCAATTGTTTAAGGGGCTTTTCCACTTGGGGAAGTCCATGAGCAATAATCTCTCGCTCTTTAACAGTAAATTCTGTGCCATCCTTCTTGGCTATTTTTCCTAGATCAACATTGGACACTCTTTTCTTGTAATTAAGAACATGTAGGATCAGAGTAAAACTATAAAACAAATTCCAGGCTACTAGACTGGCAGTGAAAAAAGCGACAAAGTAAACATTGTTGGCAACTAGCGGAGACATTATCTGAGGCATTGCAAATAAGGCTAATATTAGTAGTACAGGATACCCTATAAGTGGAAACCATGAAAGCAGCACTCCACCGATTCTTATCGGTTTGGGTAGCTCATAAAACAACCCCTCACTCTTGAGCGTCTGATGGATGCCAGAAATATGTTGACGAAAACGGTCATCTGGGTAGATCTGATACAGCTTGTAAGGCTGTTCCTGTTGGATCAGCCCCAGCACTAAGTTTTCTGAGGAAGATAGACGGAATGATTTGGATTGATGGTCTAGACCTAAGTAGACAAATCGTTTGTCTATGGAGATCAGCCCCTTTTCTAACAGACTGTAAAGAACACAGGTCACAAGCCTGACCTTCCCACCATAGAGATAGCCCCAGACCTCAAATTCATGACCTGGGACATCTGGTGCGGTTTTGAGGTGAACACCCAAATTTGTGGCGATAACAAGAATGAGGGGAGTAAGTGTTCCGGATACTGTAATAACAGCTAGCATAACTGTTAGCAAGAGAAGCAACATATCTTCATATCACCCTAGTTTTTGGATACTTGAATCCAATAAAAATCTTTAGATTATCTCCCAAGGCATACTCGCTATTCCGTCCGGGTCGGGCAAATCTGACGCGACTCCCGCAAGAAACCACCCCCAGCTTAATAAGCCTGCTAATATTAAGCTAGCTCTAACAATCCAGTATGCAGGGGTACTTGCTGCCATAAGTTCTGAACCGACACCAAGAAGTGCCTAAAATGATAACCTACATGCTACTGCAACCATAATGGATGCAATGATAGGTACAAGCCCCCATAAAGCACCGAGAAATGCACCTACACTTATTCCTTTTACCAATAACCCAACGAAATTTGCCATTGGAGTTACAATTGGTAAAATAAACTTTACGATAACGGTCTTGAGTGTACCTTTTATTATTGAGTAAGTAGAAAGAACTAGACTTGTTAAAAGCAGCACAAAATTTAATGTGTCCCAAAAGGGTTCTGCACCATAAAAATTAGGAAAAGACCCAATAAGAAACAATAGTTTTGTAGCACCAGATATTAGATTCTGAGTATAAGCCCCCAAATTTTTAGTCAAATACCTCCACGGATTCAATAGGTTCAGGATCTTCGCTAAATTATATGAGATAAGATTTGCTCCAATTATTGCATCAATAGCAGTTCCAAAGCTGTAGACATACTTGCCGGTTGCAGAGGTGAGCTCTGTGACCTTGGAAGAGTCACAGGAGAGGAAGAAGTGCCTCTGAGTAGCAGAACCCTTCACCGGTATTTGGAAATCGATAAAGAGTTGGAGAGACTACAAAAACCTACTAATAAACATTTCCAGCTTTTCCCGAGGTTAATATTTGAAGTACATTGAATACCTTGATGGACACTGGTAACGCTTATTTTGCTCATTCCTACTGTTTTATATTTGGAGCCGACATCACCTATTTTTTCCAACCTTTTATCAGATAATATATTCCTATGAAAGACACTATTATGATATATGCTAGAAGACTTACGGGATAATTGCCTAAAACAAAAACCGCATAGATGGATATGGTTTCTAATGTTAGGAAAAGGTTTACCTTTCGATCTTTGCCAAGTTTTTTAGTTTGCAAATACGTCTTCAAAAAATATAAGAGGACAACAAAAACAAGAGAATACAAGGTTATGAAACCTGCAATCACAATCTCCTGAAAAATATGGAAGTCGTCTCTTAACACTCTCAAACTGGCTCCCAAGAAATAAAAAGCAACTAACCCATACCACAGGTTCAGTTTATCCTGATTAGTGAGTGAAGGTGAGGGTTTAGAATTCTCTTCTCCATTAAATTTAAAGGTATACAATTTCTGGCCTCCTTGTTTAATCATTCCAATCTGTCCTTATTTGGTTGCAGAGAACAAATGCACTATAAATTGTTGCGGCTACAACTACAGCAATAACTAATGCGTTTGCTGTAATTTCTACCATAGCACCAGACACTGAGACGATTTTATCCCAAAGACTCACAAATGATTGAATAAATTGGATAATAGTCACTAATAAAGGTATAGATGCAACAATATTTGCTGCGAAGATTAATGCATCCCCTGTATTCAAAAAATCTGCCAGTGAGTTGGAAATTAGAGTTACAAAGTTAAAAAGTGCTGTTGCAACACTAGCTAAAGCAGAACCTATAGCTATAAGTTTAACAGCTCTAGACATAATTCTAACAGCACCCTCTAGATATTTTGCAAGTATGGTAGCTGCAATAGCTGATAATATTGATAACACCAATGAAATGAGAGATACTCCATCAATTATTAGCTCGATCATAGTGTCCCCTGCACAGGGTTTGGCTTTGTTTCTAATCACAAAGGTCTGTGTGCATGCTGGCTTTGGTGGAGGAGGAGCACCACCACCTCCTGCATCCAATAGTAACCTCAAAGGCAGGAAAAGGGGGGGATTTATCCTTAGAGTTAACATTCTGGAGACTAAGGAATCTATCAAAGCACTAATGAAATTGAACTCCAGGTTACGGTTTAAGGCTATCTGAAGGGATATGGCATACGCACCAACCAAGCTGTCAATGGTTTGACTAAATGAGACAACCTGTTTTCCAGTAGCCTGTGTTAATGTGGAGATAGTTTTAGAGTCACAGGAGAGGAAGAAGTGCTTCTGAGCAGCAAAGCTCTTCACCAGTGTGCTGATGAGATCCCAGCTGATCAGCCCAGACTGTGAGAGGATGCCTTTGGTGTTGCATACCCACCCAGATTAAAGAACTGTAATAATATCAAAGATACATAATAATTTGAATAGAAAACATAATCAGGACAAGCCTGATGCACAAAACATATAAAGAAATCATGAGTGTCAACTGTAGTGTGCCCTCAGATAGTAGAAAGTGAACCTTCGGTTGAAAAGGGGGATACCAGCATTATCCTCTTAAGAATCATGATTCTTATATTTGTTGGCATCATGTACCCGGTCTTAGTGCATTTGATAGCAGGGAGGGAACCGAGATTCATGTCCTGGAACATTCCATTCTTCCCCTATTCGATAAATGTCATCTTAATCATAGGTTTATTGTATCTGCTCTTTTATCTGGCTTACAAGCAAGAGGAGTTCAAAAAAGCAACACTTGAAAAGCTTTACTCATCTGACACTGAGATCAAAGGCGAGGAGAAGGATCAACATGGTCACTGATTTTTCAAACTGTTAAATTAGAATATTTTGATTCTGTGTTGCTTTTCAAGGTTTATAACCTTTATACTGTAAATTCAATAGCATTCCAGAGTAGGTTCAAATAAATACTAACTTATATTTTAAAGAAGGTAGAGAGAAATTTTTTTTAATAAAATAATAAAAGTTTAAAATTTATAAATATCAAAAATTAGTAGACTGATAAGAAGATAACTTGATACACCTAGTGCACTTATAAAAATGCTAATCCTCTTGTGTTTTGCTTGAAATAGATCATAGCTCCTCTTAAAACTTGTTAACACAAGTACCAAAATCGCATTGAAACCAAATAATAGATCAAGACTATTTGGTCTAAAACCTGTGAACAAATATAAATAAATAAGTAAAATTATCCAAATGATTAGCAGAATTGTTAATAATTTTAGATATTTGGAAGTTTTATTGGATATTTCTAATCTTTCACTATCATTCACAGTTTTTATCATATCATCACCTATAAATTCTTACCAGTAATGGGTATTTGCATCGATAAAATCCACTGTGAATAAAGTCAAAAAGTACATTAATCCTGCAAGGGCAGCAGCAGTTAGTAAAACTACTGCTATTGTAGCGACACCATTTTTTACAGTATCAGCATTCAATGTAGCATAAGCCATTGGTTGAGCCCACCAAACCAGAGATAAAATTTTTGCCGTTATGATTGCACCAATGCCCGTGATTAATTTATATAAGATATATACCATTCGGTGTGGGTTTGGATTCCTTCCATTTATAAAATCGATTACCCATACCACAAAATCATAAATAAAAGATGCTAAAGTTAATGCACCTGATACAAAAGAAGCCACACTGAAACCTATAGCCTTATTAGTTAAAGGAAAGAGAAATGCAAATATTGAGAAAAATATATACCCAATAGTATACACCTCTTCACCACCTAGGTACATAGGTAGGATGGAGTTTGGGTTCATGTTTATCTGCATTATCCTGCTCAGCAACTTACTAAAAAAAGACATGACGCTTTTACCGGCTGAAACCAATATCTGTGCAGAAATAATGTTTGCAGCAAAAATTGCATCCACCACCATCCCAAAGCTGTAGACATTCTTTCCGGTTACATGGGTGAGCTTTATGACCTTTGAAGAATCACAGGAGAGGAAGAAATGCCTCTGGGCGGAAGAGCTCTTCACCAGTGTGCTGATGAGGTCCCAGCTGATCAGTCTATTTTGTGAGAGGATGACTCTGTTGTTGGCACAAATAATTAATTTTTATCCTAAAATTTGAATTGAGATGTAAGTTTATCATTTGACAAACGTGAAAATAGCAGTCAAAATATTCTAAATAGTTGCTTATTAAGATCTGATATGAACAATGCAAGTAGAATTGTTAAAAATACAGCATTCACAATTATTCTATTTTTCTTGCTCATGTCTGCCTTCTTCATTGGATGTATATCATACTTATCATAAAGTTCTTCTTGTGTCCTCAAAGTCTCCTTACGTAGAAAAATTAATGGAAAAAAAGCTAAGAAGAAAATCCATGCTACAAACCCAAATAACCAAAATAGTATCATATTTAGAGAAAATGTCGGACTATAGATCCTAAAAGCAAAACTATAGGACAAAAGCATTATATATATTCGATACTTGCTGAAGGTTTGTAAAAATTTCATGATTACACCACAGTAATATATGGATCAGGATCACATATACTTTAGACAAACTGTGTTTACAGAATACAAAAAGCTTTTTGTTGACCCATGAGCCAATATAATTTAAAACCCATAAGAATTATTTCTGTCAAAACATTGCCCACAGTACTTGAGCATTAAAAGCTTAAAAAAATTGATTGAAGAGAAGCCAAGTAATTTTTATCTGCTAGGTTTTATAATTTTTTAATCTGTCATCAAAGGTCAGTATTTCATCACAGGCTAATTTCTGTGCGCTGAGAAACACAACACAATCTGTAAAAGTCAACGGTTTTCGCTCCCCCATCTCAGATTGAATTAGCTTCCAAGCACTTAGTATCAAATCTTGATTGCTATAGTAAATGCTAATAAATTCTTCTGAGAACAACAGCTCACCCCATTGGATTGCCTCGTCAAGTCTAGATACTCTAAGCATGAAATTTATAAATTCATCAATTACATAGTCTGAAATTATTAGTTCTGCACTTTTGGTGGCACTTATTTGATCCAAAATGTCATTTGCTGCATCATGAAATTTGTCTCTGGTGTTTGCCAGTCCAACAAGAAATGAGGTATCAATGAAATATTTCATTGCCCCTTCTCACCATACAAGACCTCATCAATCATCTCTGGTGATGTTTCTATGTCCCAGGGTTTCTGAAGCCCCCTGATTCTCTTGGTTATTCCTTCGACAGGTTTTCTTCTTGCTAACAATAACAGATCCAGATTCTTTTCACCATACTCAATGAGTAATTCTAGGGCTTCCTGCTGGGTTAATTTAATATCATATCTCAGCAGAATTGAGGCCAGTAGCTTATCAAGGGATCTTTTCGTGTGGTCAGATATCTTTATTGAGCTTGCCATACCTTATAATTCTCTTTATCTCTTTTAAAATTTTTCATGAAATAATACTTTCCATAAAATAATGGTTTTCATAAAATAATGCTTTACACCCCAACTCGCTTCTCACAATCCTTAACCTCCAATAATTTTAGCTACACCCAAGTTGATCTAAAAAGGTAGAAAAGAAGTCTTGAAAACAATTCGAGTAGAATCATTACAACATATCCTTAGAGCTACAAAGGCCACTCATAGCTGTCTCTTTCAATGAACCCTGCCTCTTCCTCAGTCACCTGCCAGCCAGTGCACTGCCTCAGCTCTGAGATGAACGCATCACAGAGCACCTCTGAGTTCCAAAACACAAGATAACGCAGGCCATTATGCTCAACAATAGCAGCAAAGACCTTGCTTCCAGGGAATTCGGTATCTTCCCTGGTTTTATACAAGAAATTTTTCTTGATAATCCGCACAGGGTCAGCCAGTGGGAACCTCACCGACCGATACTTCCCCCACATTGACCAGAGGTTGAGGGAGACTGTTTCATTAGTGTGATTAATATTGATACTCACATGGAATAGTAATCGATTCAACATAGCTGCCAGCGACATGTTGATGAGTATTCCTGGGAGCAGCAAAAATATTGGAACCATATAAAGTCTGTTGTTTGGGTTGATTCTTGGTAAATTGGGTAACCAGAGATACACAAACCCAAGCACGTAGAGCAATGTGACAATGATGAAGGCAGCTAGGTTTTTGCTCAGCCCGTCAAATGCGGGAGAATATATCTCTGTGTGTCGATATTTTTTATAGGATATTCGTATAAAAGCAATCAATCCGAACCAAGAGACCAGCCCTGCATTTAAACTCAGTAAAACACCAACATAGGTCAGAGGGCTGAAGGGGACCACCTTATCTAAACCTCCTGAGGTAAGTGTCACACCAGCCAACAACCCGAAAACCAAAAATGGGAGAATGATTAAAATTGCCAATAACTTGTATTTAACAGGAGAAGAGAACCTATACTGACATGTTTGGGTATCTGGATCAAAGTGGAAATAATACATGTGCTGATAGTCCATCTTCAATTACCATCGTGTTCTATTTTTATTAAGTTCTCTCTTTCATCCACCAAATAGCCAAGAAGGCAGTTCCAATTGCAGCTATGTTACCCACTGATGGTAAAGGACACCGATGAAGTTTGCAAGTGACCTGTACAAGGCAAAGCCTGCTGAGGTGACTGTCAGTGCAATGTATGTGATCAATGGGAAACTGAAAAAGTTTGAAATACAGAAGTTTTGAAGAATAGCAGGTTTACAAACCCCATTAAATTTTAGGATAAGTATTTAATCCCGGTTAGACTTATTTAGATAACAAATTTCTGCGGTTAATACCTGATAGACCTGAACCAGAAATAGAAGAAAGAAACGACCAAAGCAAGGGCAATTATGCGACCACCCCAAACTACACCTTTGAAGAAAAGGTCATGTCTCTCTTTGTATGGTTCAAGAAGGTAAAGCCCAATCAGTGCGACTGTCTGCACTGCCTCTAAGAAGGCGATCAACAGCACAAGCAAAAACAGGTTATGATCAACCTGCTGCAGAAATGGTAGGGGCAATAGGAGAAAAATCACAAACAGAATGTGAAAGACGAGAGCCCTGCGACTCTTAATTCGTAATGTATCGAAAAAGGAGACCTTCTTGTTTTGTTGCATCATTTGTACCATTATTCAACCACCTATAAAGTGTTTACCAAAAATGTGTCTTTGTATCAACAAAATCCCATAGAAATGATATGAGGTTCGAGATGACCAAAGTAGGTTCAACAGAATTATCTTTGCTGCAGACGCAATTGAATTTGATGTAGTATCAGCAGCCAATGCCGCATTTGGACTAAACTGATCCCACCAGGTAAAATGAGATATAACGTCTTTAACCACTGATTCAATTTCAGAAGTTACTGCAAAGAGTCCTGTTAACACCATATAACGGTGGGTTTTTGCCCTGAATAGAATCAACAATTGTTGAAATCAATAAGAAGAGGGCTGGTGCTACAACCTAGTAACCACCAGCAAATTTAGCAGCATTTATCGTAATAATCGCACCAGT
This sequence comes from Candidatus Heimdallarchaeota archaeon, assembly GCA_030149205.1. GTDB lineage: Archaea > Asgardarchaeota > Heimdallarchaeia > Heimdallarchaeales > Kariarchaeaceae > WAKA01. Next base: position 915,372 of record JASBSB010000001.1, read on the forward strand.
TGATGGGAACAAAGTCAGAAAAATCGAGAGTCCAGTTATACCTATTGTATAGACCTCTTCACCACCCAGATACATGGTTACCGAGATGATTGTGCTGATGTTAGGTGCTGAGATTTGACTTAATGTTTCAGAAGTTTGCCCATAGTCAGGAATCTCAAAAAATCAAAATAGGTTAATTTCTACTTAAATTCTAATTCAAATGCATTTCTTTAAACTATAAACTCACTTATCTATTAATTAGTGCGGTTCAATTGCTTTTGAATTTCTAGATATCAATTGTCTAAGGGGCTTTTCCGCTTGGGGAAGTCCATGAGCAATAATTTCTTGCTCTTTTTCGGTAAAAGCTGTGGCATCCCTCTTGGTAATTTTTCCTAATATGACATTGGACACTCTTTTCTTGTAATAAAGAACACTATAAAATAGAAAAAAACTATAAAACATATTCCAAACTACTAGACTGGCAGTGAAAAAAGCGACAAAGTAAAGATAGTTGGCAACTAGCGGAGACATTATCTGAGGCATTGCGAATAAGGCTAATATTAGTAGTACAGGATACCCTATAAGTGGAAACCATGAAAGCACCACTCCACCGATTCTTATCGGTTTGGGTAGCTCATAAAACAACCCCTCGCTTTTGAGCGTCTGGTGGATGTCGGAAATATGTTGAAGAAAACGGTCATCATGGTAGATAAGGTACAGCTTGTAAGGCTGTTCCTGTTGGATCAGCCCCAGCACTAAGTTTTCTGAGGGAGATAGACGGAATGATTTGGATTGATGGTCTAGACCTGAGTAGACAAATCGTTTGTCTACGGAGATCAGCCCCTTTTCTAACAGACTGTAAAGAACACAGGTCACAAGCCTGACCTTCCCACCATAGAGATAGCCCCAGACCTCAAATTCATGACCTGGGACATCTGGTGCGGTTTTAAAGTGAGCACCCAAATTTGTGGCAATCACAAGAATGAGGGGAGTAAGTGTTCCAGATACAGTAATAACAGCTAGCATAACTGTTAATGAGAGAAGCAACATATCTTCATATCACCCTAGTTTTTGGATACTTGAATCCTATAAAAATGTTCAGAATACCTCCCAAGGCATACTCGCTATTCCGTCCGGGTCGGGTAAATCTAACGCGACTCCCGCAAGAAACCACCCCCAGCTTAATAAGCCTGCTAATAGTAGACTGGCTCTAACAATCCAGTATGCAGGTGTGCTTGCAGCCACAAGTTCTGCCCCAGGTAGGTTAATTTTCGATAAATAGCAAAAGAGCTATTTGGATTGAATGGTGTGAATTTTTGGATATCTTTCACTTTACTGCCGCTTAGTTTTTATCCCTTTCAATTTGTACGGAGTCCAATTAATATACAGAACAGTATGTTCTCTAAGCTTAGGGAATTTAATGTAGGATACTGTTTCTTTATTCAGTACATACTGGGTTTAAAAATAAATTCAAACTTATTTATTTATAAACTAATATGAAATACAATTGTGAATTCTACTTTTGAGCTGAAATCTTAAAGATTTATTACAGGTTGAAAGTTATTCATTTAAACCAATTGTATCTTGTGGAACTACAAACTCAATTCTTCTGCTTTTGGAATTGGAGCTGACCAATTTTCTTAAAGGGTCTTCTTTTTTAGGCAACCCATGAGCAATAATTTCTCTCTCTTTTTCGGTAAATTCTGTCCCATCCTCTTTGGAAATTTTTTCCAATTTAAGATTAGAGACTGGAGCCTTGTAATTAAGAAAATCATTGGCTACAACCATGGAAAATACCAAAAACCAAGTTATTTGAAGTACAGCTAAACTCAAATAAAGGTAAAAGGGGAACTCAGAACCAAATAATGCAAGAAGATAATAACCTACGACAGGATAACCCGGAAGAAGTACTCCTATGATCCTTAAAGGTCTTGGGAGTTCATAAAACAACCCCTCACTCTTGAGCGTCTGGTGGATGCCGGAAATATGTTGAAGAAAACGGTCATCTGAGTAGATCTGATACAGCTTGTAGGGTTGTTTTTCCCCTAATAACCTCAGAAATAGGTTTTCAGACTTTGTTAGATTAAACTTATTGGATTGATTATCTGATTTTAGGTGAACAAATCTTTTGTCTATGGAGATTAAATCTTTTTGTAATAAAGAATAAAGCACACAAGTTACAAGCCTGACCTTACCACCATAGAGATAGCCCCAGACCTCAAATCCATGACCTGGTATCTTTGGTGCAATTTTGTAATGACCAACTAATTTGGTTGTAATCACAAGCCCGAATGGAGCAATTGACGTCAATATGGTCAAAATTAACAGGAGTTGTAGGAGAAGGATTGACATAAACCAATTACCTCATCATACCATAGAGTGTATAAAAACCTTTATCGCTTAGCTTATTTTTTTTTGCAAACTTTATTTTTTGAAATTCACTATTGTATAAAAACAAAATCTGTGTGAAATTTTTCACTGTGATATTTACGATTGCAAGAATAATTTTCACAGAAATATAAATAGAGTGCCTTTAAATCATCATTTGATCAAGTCAGTTTTTTATAGATCAATTTTTTTATCTGGACTATTAGTTTATTTTATAAGTAATACATTGCAGCTGTACTTCAATAATTTGCATAAGCGACTAATTTTTTACAAACCTAGATGTTACCCCTTTATTAAATTTAGTTCATATTGGCCATCACCAATAATCCGTAAATAAGAAACTACCAATTATTGTAAATAAAGCTGATGTTGAAGGATAGAGGGGTTGATTAGTCTTAAGAACCAAAATACTCTATATTTATTAATCACATATGTTACTGCAATCATAATGGATACAACGATAGGTACAAGCCCCTGATTAAAATTTTTAGATGACAACTATGAATAAATCGTGGACACTCAAAAAGATGTGATTCTCATCCTATTCCATTCTGAATAAAAAGCTTGCACCTGAATCTTTTCCCCTCTCCTATTGCCCATCGAAAAAAAACATACTAATCATCTTGCAAATTACGATCATAAGGTCTTATTTGGAAATGATTTAGAGTTTAACTGTAATCTTCAATTTTTGGGCATAGATATTATGGTGATTTATACAATGAACTGATGATTACGTTGATTAGTTAGCTAATGAAACTTAGCAGAGGGATTATATTCTCTGGCAAAATACTTACCTTGTGAAAGTTGCATATATTATAAACTCACCAAACGCAGCCTGGTATAAGGTTGGAAAAATGATATTACCACAGTTGGAAGAAAATCGACATGGAGTTGAGGTAGTAGGTTTATTCTTTTTTGATGACAACACTTGGATGTTAAGAAAGGGAGACCAAGTGGGTGAAAGACTTGGGAAGATTGCCAGAGATAATGGGATTCTTTTGATGGCTTGTGACCAGTGTGCTAACAGTAGGTCGCTAGCTAAAAAAGTAACAGATAATAAATTTGAGGCAGTTGATATGGTAGAGGGTGTAAGAGTCGGGTGCTTCCCTGATCTTTATACCGCTCTCAGCTCGAACATGCCGGATCAAGTTATTACGCTTTAGTACTAGTCTTTTATTTGGTCATTGGAAATTAATGAAAATCTTTTGAACTCATGAATCAAAGAAAAAATCTGAGACCTCCTTGGTATTTTATTTTTTTTAAGCTTTGGTGATGCGATAAGAGAACAAGTATAATTTCAAAATTCCAAAAATGGAGATGGTCAAAATTTGATGGTCAGAAAATGATTAATTATTTTTTCGTTGACGCAACTTTGAATTGATTCCTGTTTGCTAGTTCAGGACTACTTGAAATTCAGATTCAATTAGTTACGTATTTACATAAAATAGTTTCCCCTAGCACTACAAAAATCTCCGCAATGAATTTTTTGATTAAGTTATTTTCTTGGAATAAAATCAGAATCCAATTTGGTGTTGAAAATATAATATATTATTTGCCTAATTTATTAGTCAAATCAAATATATATTAGGACAAAAATTATTATTTAGATAAAATTTATTTATTAAATAATTCGAAAACATTAGATATATACTTTACAATTAAAAAAAAAAGTTTTAAGAGATTGTTAATAATTTTGCTTGAAACTGAATTTTAAGTCAAAAATATATAATCATAAATTAGCTGTAAATCTTTAAAATTATATTTCAGATATTTTTAAAATATTTTAAAATTTTGACCAAAATTTAAGACTTCAGCCTAAATAAGAAGCAATTAGAAAGGTAATATTTTTATTAGATATTTATTATCAGTATAATTGTTTTATTTTTTTATTATTCAATGAAATATTGATAAACCGTTATTCAAAATTATGCTCTATTTTTAAGGTATGCATAATTATAAATTTTTAAAAAAATTAATAAAAATATATAAATTAATCAAAATTTTGTTTAATTATATTTTTTTTGTAGAAATTCTCAGAAAATATCAATCAGATTTTATCATTTATTTAAAATGAAACCACAAGCTATTTTAAGCCATCAAATCTAAAGTTTTTAGTGAAGTAAGGTTCTTGCAATGTTTATCAAATACCAAATAATATAACTATATATTTTAATTAAATAAATTTTAGTAAATATATTTTTGCCAATATATAACACTAATTTTTTTAATTCATATTTTCATTTTATTAACTATCAAAAGATATTTTTAATTTCTAAATAATTAATATCTCAATAATTATCTAAATAAATATATCAATTACTCGGAAATATAAGTATTTCCAGATTTATCTTGTTAGATAACTAAAAATATTATACATACATTTTAAATAAATAAATCCGCTTCAATTAAGCAATGCTGTCTCAAACATACATATCCATACATACATCGTATTGCAAATTTTGTCAAACAGGGGCAATGGTAAATCCAAGTATCAAAATTTATCTTAAAATCCAATCATTATTCATAATTTTGCAGATGAAGTTTTAAATCAATTGTCTCTCCTTCTTCAATGAGTTCTGAGAATCCCCAACCCATTTTAGTCGGATTGTTCATAGTTTCGTTCATTGGTGCACTTGTGGTTTTGATCAGTGATTTTGGAGGATATTACTATTACAACGGTTCTGTTCGTGTATGGATCTACCTCTTTTTTCTGAGTGATGTGACTGCTACTTTGCTTATAACAATTCTTTTGATTCCCATGTTTTATCTTTCATATCTTTCGTTGTCGATTTTAAGGGAGAGGTCACCAATCACAGATGAAATTATGAGGCGGTTCAGGTATACTGCCCTTGCTGGCTTGTTGGTGACCATGTTTAATCTGATTGTGTTCTTTATAGTGTCCTCCTCCTATAATGATTATTGGTTGGACACAGGTGGGTATGCAGCAATAATAAGCAACATTTTGACTGTTCTCTTGGTTTGGGTCTTAGGAACCAAAAAGTAAGCCTCTCCATTGTGAATGAATCTTTTGTACTAAATCAGCTCTCTGATATTCTGTGAAGGATGTCCTTGATAACAACCTCAGATCATCACCTTGTATGGCATCATCAGTTGGGATTCTTAGAGGGGAATTGTAAATATCGCGATATCAATAAATGAATCTCATAATGCTATCTGATCAGAGTACTGATCATAGTAAACATTAATGGTTTTGGTTTGCAAGACATGGATAGTAACCGCTGGGTTGTCATACTAAACCCTGGGTGGTGAAAGGAGGTCTTCCTTGTTGCTAGATCACCATAATACTTTCGCTGTTATGTAATTTCCTTAAAAAAAATTGCACCGGAGAGATTCAGCATAATACTTTTTCACACAAACCCACATTTATTGCTTTATCAAGGGTTGAAATTCAAAAATATGAGAATTTCCTGAATGGTTTCTTGCAATTTCTACAGGGAAAAACCCACTGGAATACTTTCGGTTACCTCTCTCAAAACTGGCTTAATGAGCAAAGGATGTTCAAAATTTTACAGAATTTTCAAGCAAATGACCACATAATTTAAAAATATTGGAATAATTTAAGAACTGAAATACCTCAGATTTACGGTTGATTTTCCCCTGTACAAATTTTTTTGTTAATCAAAGAAAGGCTGAGATACCAATATTTTGTAGATAAGAAATCAAGCACCTGTATTAAACAAATGTACAATTTTTAGACATTTCACATTACCTCTTTGTTATTTTAGAGATAAACCTGTTGAGAGGAACTAGTATCACAAATTTATAGTTCGAGGAATGAAAGTTCACTTGTGTTTTAATTTAAATTTGAGAGCCTGATTAGCAATAGTTGTATTACACAATTCGATATAAATGGATTTATTAAACAATTAATCATTACCATATTTGAGGTTATTGAAAGAGGAGATATTCTCAGAAGACCTGAGAGTGCTTAAAGAGTTAGAAAAACTGTATGGTCAGAAGTCTGAGCAGAGTTGGAAAGGAAAGAGGGGACTTGAATATAATCTTCTTTTAGGGAGGGTCACTAAGCTTAGGATTCAAGGCGCTGATCCTGTAAGAACCTTTGAGAATTTTCTCTTCATCCCCATCACCATTTTGCTTGGCTTTATTTTTTCGATCGTAGACCCGAATATCCTTGTTTCAATTGGAAACCTTATATTTTACGTGTACATTTTCCTCACCGTTGGACAGCGATCAGAATTGGCGTTTCGTGACGGGGTAGTTTTCCTTGTGTTATTGTTTCTGATCCTTTTTGACAGAAGAATTGAAAAAACGTTACAGAAAGGATTTTGCGTCATTTTAAGATTTTTAAATATCTTCAGTCGTACACCTCTTCTTGGTGGGGGAATTTCTTTTATAGTTAATTTTTTTATGAGAAGAAACTGTGTGCACAGGTTGAGGTCTATTCCAGAGTCTATAGGAAAGTTAACTGAGTTGCAAGTTTTGGAACTTACTGACAATGATTTAGAGACTCTCCCCTTGGGCATCGGAAGCCTGATTAAGCTTAGAGAGCTTCTGCTACCTAACAACAACATTGAATATCTTCCAGCAGAAATTTGTGAGCTTAAAAATTTAGAGGTGTTGAATCTTGAATTCAACAATATTGAGAGGTTACCAGATGAAATGGTGAAATTAACAAGGCTGAGAGACCTGAATATTAGCAATACAAAGCTTAATCATCTCCCAGAGAGTATTGTGAAGATGAAGTCCCTTGAGAAGATCAACATTACGTTTACAGAGTGTAAACACCTCCCCTCCTCTATCGGGGAATTAGAAAATCTAAAAGAGCTTCAGGTGTACAGCACGATGATTGAAAAGATTCCTGAAAGTATTTATGATTTGGTAAATTTAAGGGTGTTAGAGATTGAGTCTAATTTTCAGCCTTGTGATCTATCAGATCGAATAGGAGACTTAAAAAATCTAAAAGTGCTTTCTTGGTGTTCCGAAAGTGAGAGCATTCCAGAAGCTATTGGGAAACTTTCAAATCTCGAGGTTCTAGATTTACCAGCAAACACATTTAACTCATTACCAGAAAGTGTGGGACATCTGAGTAAACTGAGAGAACTTGAACTAACATATAACCATCTCCACGCACTTCCAACATCGCTGGGTCAGCTCCAAAACCTAAAACGTCTGTCCGCGGCGTCAAATGAGCTCATAACCCTTCCCAACTCACTTGGTAATTTAAGATCCCTTGAAAGATTAGATGTGTCTGAAAATAGACTTGAAACTCTACCGGAGGAGTTATTGCGTCTTCCTAAGTTGAGGTGGGTTGATGCAAGCAAAAATCCACTAGATTTCTCTGGTAAGGATATATTGAAAAAATTAAAAGCAAAGGGAGTCACTGTGATCAAATGAATGAGTTATGAGACTACTCAACATTTCAGGTTACGTACCCTCCTTTGATTGTATTTCTGTTGATTGTGCCCTTCAAGGGTAGGAGAAGGGATGTGAAGGGTAGATGAAATATCTCCGGTCAGTATATTTAGTTGATCTTTATAAAGCAACATCAAAAAATTTTGTGGTTATGTGGAATTCCTTTTATGTTGGGACATCAGTTTTTATACTTTGGAATCCCTACGTAATTAGATACCTTTGAGAATAGGTTCATTTTTCTCACATGGAGGTAATGTGAATTCCTAAGAACTCTGAAAATTTCGACACGATTTATCTCTCATTTATATATCGGTGGTTAATCATTGGGTTATCCACCATTATCTTGGTTTTTTTTTCAGAGAAGATGTATTGGTACATCCAAGGATACGAGTATTCAGGACTTGTGATTTTGTATCTTCCGGGTACATTTATCTTCTTATGGGTGATTAAATATTTTAACATCCGTGACTTCTGGCCCCTGGTTTTAGCTTCCAGTCTCTACACAATTTTTATTGAGTCTATGCTTTCTGGGGCAATTATGAGGGATTTTTGGTCAATCTTTTACTCTTTGGGCTGGCATTCCGCGCTTGCTGTGATGGTGGGTTGGTTTTATCATCAGCACGAGCTGCGCACTGGTAATCTGAGAAGGTTAGCCCTTACCTCATCCCTGCTTGGCTTTGTCTTGGGTCTTTGGGCAACCGTATTCTGGTTACCAGAGTTTGGACCATCCTCAGTGCTTAATACTCCTCCCTTCACCCCTGGTCAGTGGTCTGTGGTCGATTATGCTTTGCTCCTCTCTTATCTTGGTGTGATTTATGTTCTCAGTCAGTACCTGCTTGGGAAGTTCTGGGATGCTGAGTTTCATCCATCTCGATTGGAATCTGGAGCTGTCTTGGCATTTCTAATATACTTAATGGCTAGGCAGTTTTATCACTTCGTTTTAAGCGTGATGATTCCTTTGGGAGTATATGCTGTGGTGCTTGCCGGTCTTTATTACTACTCTGATAATCGGAAAGATGAGTCAAACTACTTCACTGAGTTTGCAACATCCTCTGTGAGATTCATTGACACCTTAGTCCTGTTATTGATCCCACTGTTTGCAGTCCTTGCCTATTCCTTGATGTATCTGCTCAATCCGAGTCATCTCTTCATTAGATTGTATATTTACAATGTGTTCCGGTCTGTCCAGTTTGTCATAGGGTTAGTGTTCTTTTTCTATCCATTCTGGTGGATATTTCGCTATCAGAAGATGTAAGTGAACTTAATTAGCGTTATCAAACTTTATGGAGATTAAGGTGGATTTAGTGTTTTCGACCAGACCCACACAGGCTTATAGACAGCTCTTATTCCTGGGTTACTTTCCGCGGGACTTTTGAAAGTTTAGGACACGATCCTTGACATCCGAACCAGTTATGAGCCTCATCTGAGCCTCCTTTTCATAGTTTAAGTTTTGTTCCAACTCACTGTTATAGATCTTTTCAATGGTTCTCTTAGCAGCAGTTAATGCCAGGGGGGAGCTCTGTAGGAGCTTTTGCAGGATGTTCTGGATCTCCTTGTCAACAGCGACTGGGTCTAGCAACCAATCGATGAGACCCATGTGATAAGCCTCCTGAGCAGAGATAATGTCAGCCAGATAGATGATTCGTTTTGCGCTGCTTGGTCCAACTCGTTGAACAAGTCTGGTTGTTCCGCCCAGATCTGGGATGATGCCGAGCTTTGTCTCAAACATTCCGAAGCTGGTCATCTTATCTGAGACGATCAGATCGCAGGCGAGTGCCACCTCGAGTGCAGATCCATAGCAGTACCCCTGCACTAATGCGATGACAGGCTTTGGGCATTTTTCAATGCTGGTGATTGCCTCCTGAAAGCTCTTCAGGGTTTTTTCTATCTCATCCTCCTGACTTGTCAATGCAATTTTTCCCAGCTCTTCCAGGTCGATTCCTGAGGAGAAGAATGCCTCCTTGTCATCTCTGTACCCTGTGAGCAGAATGGCATCTGCCTCTATGGGAGAGCTGAAAATCTCCTTCAACTCTTTGAACACCAGTGAGTTGAGTGCGTTCTTTTTGTTTGGTCTGTTCATCTGTACCTTTGCCACCCTGTTTTGGATCTCAATCTTGAATACATCCATAAATATCATAGAGTAGGGCTCTACTTAGCTTTTTTGTTTACTCATGAATCAAGGAAATAGAGAGTTTCACCTTCCAAAATATGCTTTGTACCCTCAAGTTGTCTGTGAATTTTCTTTTCAATTTGGAAACCTGCTTCTTTCATGATCTCCGAGGTTTTACATCTCAGATTATAGGTTTTGTCCTGTCTTGAATTAAATCCTATGATCATCACGAGCTTCCCATTTGTCTTCAGGATCCTTTTATATTCTGCAAGGACTATTTTAAGGTCATTGAGGTAATTGTGTATGCGATCTGATTCTGTGCTTCCTCTGAGTCCCATGACCTCAGTATAGAGTTTATTTGGATCGTTGACAAATAGTTTTAGTATTTCGTAATCATTTTTCACATAATCAATCATATCAGTATACGGTGGTGAGGTGATGATCACATCAACTGATCTTGAGGGAAGTGGGATTTTTTTTGCACTGCCCTCCGGTAATACTTTGACACTTCCAATCCTCTGTTTGTTTAGGAAATTGAGAAATGGTGTAATATGAGTCACATATTTCTTCAATACTCTTTTGTAAGCTTTAATCAGAGACAGTGATCTGTTTCTAGATGTGTATCCAACTGCATCTAAATAAGCCAGAAAGGCAAGATTTGACACTTCTGGTCTTTGATTCAAGTAATCCACTGCTTTAACAGACCTGATACTGGAGAATACATTGCAGTAGTTTTCAGTATCGATTATCAATCCTTTCAGTTCTTCTGCACTGATGGAGAAAATTTCTGATTTCACCTGTGTCATGAACCTGCAGAAAGGGCTAACATCAAGGGCAATGGAGTCTATCCCTAGGAGCGCTGCTTCTATGTTGGTTGTCCCACTTCCACACATGGGGTCTAAAACCGTCATCTCTTTTGTGACAGGAATTGAGTTGAGAATGCCTCTGATAAGCTGAGGATGGAATTTTCCCTTATATGGAAAAATACCATGACTTGCATAACGAATCGCATATCTGTACTTTCTCTGGTACTCTTGTTGCTTTGCGCTTCCAAAAAAATTTGTGTTTGTAGTGTTACACATCTTGTAATGGTCAGTTTGGGTGTTTCCGATGGTTTTGAAATAACCTGCCCTTGTTAACAGCTCCGTCTGTGAAAGTGAATTATATTCAAGGTACGCAAGATGGAAATCAGATTCTTGTGTGATGTTTGGGATCAGTTGATCTGAGACGGGGAGTAACTGTTCTAACTTGTGCTTGTATGTCGTCTCAGGTATCACAAAATGGATATCACTCAGAGTATTTCAACCTCTGAATTGTAGTCCACAGATTGATGTTTTCCACAGATTTATGTTTATATACTCACTTCACAAAGAGCCATTAGTGACTATCTTGGATCCTGTGGTTCGCAACAACATTAAGATTTACATCAATGCGACTATAGACACTGCTCTCAACAAGTATGACAGGTCAATTATCACTGACCTCATGATAAAAGACACCCTGTTAAATCCGGAGAGAGGGATGTATAAACCCTTCCACCAGGCTTTGATTCCGACTGAGCTATTTAGATTTCAGGGTTTTTTTCGGTCCCTTGAGACTTCAATTGGGGCAGGGATATTTGAGTTTATGGCAAAGGAGATATCTTTGATGAACAAAGCCAAATGGTTGGAGGTCAAGAAATCAAGATTCTCAGTTACAAATGATAGGAGAGTTACTGGATTTATAGATGAATACATTGAATCCTTAGAATCACAGAAAAAGAAAGGTCAGGTTGATTATTCCCTCCCTGAATTTCCAGTTGGAAGTTCTTCTGAGACAGTTCATCAACAGGTAGATCTTTATCTTAAGAACAGTATGGGAGAGGAGTATTTCATCGAGATCAAATCACCCAAGCCTAATAAGGACCAATGTAAAGCGACAGTTCGGAAGTTGTTAAAGTTTAAAGCAACCTATCCTTCCTGCAAAATAATCTATGGATTGACCTTTAATCCCTATGGTGAGGAAAGGTCAAAATTTAAGAACAGTTATATCCCGTATTATTTTGATATAAATGACTCTGAGACCCTGAAGATTGGGAGTGAGTTTTGGGATTTTTTGGGAGGAGATGGTGTATACCAAGAGCTTCTTGAGGTGTTCAGCGAAATTATGGTTGATCGCAAGGATGAGATCAAGCAAAAACTCATGGGATGAGATGCAAGTGGTGTTATTGACAATCAAGGAGGCAGCAAAGCGATTCAAAACAAAGACCAGTAATATTCGATACCTCCTAGATTATCACCCCGACAAAATCCATAGATATGATTCTGAAGGGAATATAATTCAAAAGGGTCAGTCTCGTCAGATCTTGTTGTCTCTAGAAGAACTTGAGGCTTATTTTCAGAGAAGAGAGTCAGAAATGCTTGATGATGAGGTCAGTCATCAAGAGACGAACAATTCGATAGGTTTTCGCCATCTTTCAGATGCTGAGAGGACGAAGCATGTCCATGGGTTACATCCATATATGGGAAAGTTTATTCCACAGCTTGCGCATTACTATCTTTCAAAAAACTTTAGAAAAGGAGACATCATTTTAGACCCCTTCGCAGGTTCTGGAACCACCTTGGTTGAGGGAAACACACTTTCAATGCATACAATTGGTGTTGATATTGCAGAATTTAACACCATATTGATGCGGGCTAAGTTACAGCGGTATAACCTTACCCTGATGGAGTTTGAGGTCAGACATATCTTAGACAGGTTGACGAGGTTCAGTCATCATCATTGGAATTTAAAAGATTTAAAGAAAGGGACATTATCCCAGCAGCAATTATCTAAATTCAGGTCTCTTCTTTTGGGAGAACCTCAGGGTGTCCTTTCACATTTTGAGGAAGGTGCAAGCGGAGCCAACAATCTTTCAGATGAAGTAGATGTAGAAGGGATAAGAAGACTGTTAGAAATGGGGACGGATGTACCAGACCTACCTCCTTTTCAGACGCCTCATTCAGAATATTTTGCGAGTTGGTTAGCACCTCGAACCAACATAGAGGCAAACTATTACCTGAATCTTATCCCAGACTATCATTATCAAGACCTTTTGAAGGTAATTCTTAGCTCTGCAATCAGGTCTTCAAGGTTGATAAAACACATTGATCTAACACGCCCTAAGGAACCTCTCAAACCCGATGAGGAATATGTGTGTGTGAAGCATCGTGGGAGACTATGCCGTCCAATTACTGAGCTGTTAAAGTGGATTAGAACCTACAGCGTTGGCAAGAAGGGTGTTATCAACCGTATAAAGGAGTTTGACAAGCTTCGCACCTCCAGTGAGGTTCATGTGATCAATGCTGACTCGACATTGGTTGACCTGTTCAATGAGTTAAGTCGAGAACACTCAGGATCAGTGACATCAGAAAGATTTATTGATGGAATTTTCACTTCACCCCCTTATGTTGGGATCATAGACTATCATCAACAGCACAGGTATGCCTATGAGATCTTTGACCTTGCATTTAATGAGGAGGAAGAGATAGGAGCAGCGAAGTATGGGAGTTCTCAGAAGGCACAAAAAACGTATCAAGAACTAATTTCAAAGGTTCTTCTTAATGTTAAGAGATTTTTGAAGGTGGATTCCCTTGTGTTTATAGTTGCAAATGACAGATACAATCTCTATCCAGCGATATTTGAAGCAAGCGGTTATGAGCTTGTTGATGAGGAGAAGCGTGGAGTCTACAAGAGAGCAGATTCTGGGGGCGCTCGTGCAAATTATTTAGAAAGTATATTCAAGATTAAACCGATATTCTAAGAGCACAGGTATTCAAAAAGCATTGATACCCTTTCTGGATTAATACTTCACATACCTATTGACCGATAGTCTTCTCTTATGATATGTCATCCAGATATTATGTGAGTTTAAATACTAAATTCATGAATTATGTTTGCTTCTGACCAATAGATTCTACATATCCCCCCTCAAGCACTGTTGGTCAGATCTCCGTTTCACCAGGCTGGCAACCCCAGTTTAAAAATGACTAAACAATTGACTAAAGATTTACTAAAAATAGACTAATTTTTGACTAAATTTAGCACATCTATTTATCCAGCCTGTTGAATTATCAGGACAAATCAACCGTTGAAAGCTTAAAACCCAGATAAATAAAAAATGACTAAATTTATTGCATATATCTAAGCATCGAACCAAAATTTATCCAGTATTCTTAAAACTCAAGACGTTACAGCAGAGATGTGAGCAGACAGAATCAGCAGATGATTGGGATCTATGTGGACAAAAAGCTTCATGAGGAGATTAAGACTGCAGCAAGAGGGATGAACAGCTCAATCAAAGAGTATTTTTTATCATTACACAGATTGCATATGGGTGAGGCAGAAAAGACAGACAGGATACTTGGGAACACCGAAAGAATTCTGGATATCCTGACAGATTCTATCCGTCCTGAGATCGGGTACCGATCAAATATAGCTTCTGACAGATACAGATCAGAAAGAATGAGAGAAAGCTCAGCATCAACAAGAGATACAAAAGTGAAGAATCAAATCCTGAACAAGAATCCCCCCCCTCGTAGAAGTTCGTCAAGTTCTAAAATAAATAAATCAGACTATTCTGACCTTCCTCCTGTGTTAGAGACCTATCTTGAACAATTTCAAAAGTTTCCCAGGCAGTATTCTGCACTGAAAGAGACACTTTTGATTATTCTCAGATATGGAGGAACTGTAACATCCTCTGTGTTAAAGAAGGAGAGGGGAATGTCACGAACCACACTCATCAAGGGTCAGGTTGACCGGTTAGTTACAGATGAGATCATCAGCAAGGATGACAGTCAAAAGCCTTACACGGTCACCCTTCTCTCTTAAGGTAAGACATCTCCTTATATTCAGAGCTATTTTGTAAGTGATTCTTCCAGATATTTCCACATATTTCCACATATTTCCAGATTTTTCCAGATTTTTTTACTGCCTCCCAATAATATTTTTATAGCATTTTATCATACACAATTTATGAATCCCGAATCGGATGTTCCAACCTGTGAGAATTGTAACAAACCCATGATCGCTACCTTTTACAGGGGAAGAGATCAATCAGAGCGTGAGATTTCCAGTGTTTTTGTCTGTGAGACCTGCAATTTTGTGCTGAAATTAGAGACTGCTCCAGCAGTAAACAGCAAGGAGTTTGAAAATGAATTAAGAGGTTTTGTCAAAGAAAACATTGCTTTGAAATCGCAGTTTATTGACCAGAACACAATTCATAGCCTGGAGATCACAAAGCCATTACATCTCTTTAGGTACTTTGAAAGTTATATGAATGATCAGGACAGAGCTTTTAACATGCTCACTGAGTATTGCAGAGAGTCATTTAGGGAGAACCAACAACCCATGTTTACGGAACTTGACCCTGAAAGAATAGCTATATCGGTCACCATGTGATAGTTTTCAATAGAATTCATATTAGAGATTTTGTAACTTTGTTTCAAAAGATTTAGAGTTTGGAAGAATAATTTATCCCATAGACTCAAAGAATCTTGACTGTTGTACCCAGTCTATGGGATTCTCTTACTGCATCCAGCACCTGCTGATTCCTCCAGCCGTCAAGTAAAGATGGAGAGAGACTTGTAGATTTTGAAAGTGATAGGGAAAGTTGATCTAGCAGTTTTAAGAAGGGTGGAATCCTCCTGTCTGCTTCATTTGCCTCAAGCGTAAACTCATCTGGAACTGGCACTGGTTGAAAAGTACCTTCATCATCAGACAGAAGCACCTCTGATCCTCGTAACATGACTGTTCTATCACTACCCCCAACAATGATGGTGTTTTCGGGTGCATGAACCAATGTGGCTGTGACAACCATGTGACCTGTTGCACCATTTTCCATGGTGAAATCTGCAAAGAAGCCATCATCCGCTGTGACTCTGTGTAATACACCACTGGTGTCTTTTCGGTGGGATGTTCTGGTGAAGACCTTCCCCTGCACCTCGACCATGTCCATCATGGTACTTGCCCTGACCTGATCAATAAGGTGAGACCCAAGTGCACCGAGTATACCACCATCATATTTACTGTTCCAAAGCCATCCAAATGGGGGTCGTTCAGTGCTGTGGGCGAAGTTCATGTAAGAGTTTACATAGACCTCCTGAATATCACCTATGCTTTCCTGTACAAGCTTGGACAGTAGTCTTCTCTCAGGAACCCATCTGAACTCATGGCAGAGCATTCCAACCAGACCTCTCTCCTCAGCCATAAGAAGCAACTCTCTTGCCTGTAATGCTGTGCTCGTTGTGGGTTTTTCAAGAAGCAGGTGTTTTCCACTCTTTAGCACCTTTTTTGCCATCTCATAATGGTGGTACGGTGGAGTGCTGACTGTGATTACCTCAGCATCAGACGTGAGGAGGTCTCTCCAATTTGTGGTGTATGAGATGTCGTGTTCCTCTGCAATTTTCCTAGTTTTCTCAGGGTTTCTTCCTGCGATAGCTGTGACCTCAAAATCTGGGTGATGTTTTAGAGCTGGTAGATGTACTCTTGCTCCAAATCCGGTTCCGATGATTGCAACCTTTGTCATGAGCTGAGATTGTAGCTCTCCTTTATACCTTTTTGGAATTGGGTAAATCAAGAATCATCTTGACCAGTTTTTGTTTCTGCAATGAGATACGTTGGACACGAAATGAAAAGAAACGAGGCAAGCATCACACAAGTATGTCAAGAACATCCTGTAGAAAGAGTGTTATGAGTTCCTTTTTTGTGGCCGATTGTTGGGTTTCATCGACAAAAATCTGTTCGAGTGATTCGGGAGAGAGGTCCCCTATCATCTGGTGAGTCAGCCCATGGTTGTAGAAGAGTCTGGCATCAGGGAACACAGCTCTTTCGGGAGGATTAACGACACCATCATTATCTGAGTATAGGATGTATCTCCTGGCTCTAACCACCTCTTCATCAATGATGATTTTCTCAGCCAGCTCATGAAGAAGGGTGTCTTTTTTCAGGCCAAGCAACAGGGTAAAAAGAGTACCAAGGAGGTACACACCCTTCTTGATCTCTTTTTCAGCTGTCTGCGAGATCAACAGGGTTGCTGCTGTTGAAAGAAGTGGAAGTGTCTTTTGAGCTATTCCTGCCAGATGTGACCCATTGATCGCTGGGGCTAGCATAAAGTGATATATTTTGGGGAGGTGTCCATTCATGGTATCCAGCACTTTTAAAGCATCTTCAACCAAAACACTCCCGGTTGAGTAACTGAAAAATACTAATGGTTCATACTGAGCAATCGTCTCCTGAATAATTGGTTGAATCTGTTTTACGACCTCTGCCACGATGTCTTCATAATGACGCAGGTCAAGGAGGTCTGTTAATTTTTGAGAAATGGTCGCATCCTGTTGCCAAGAGATTGAGGCTACTGAAATTGTTTTGGGTAATTCGGTTGCACTGAGCACCATCTCGACATTTTTTCTGAAGTCAGAAGAAGGCTGTCCCCAGGCGGATGCGCATAAAACTCTCATAGGATAATCTGTAATGATTCAAAGATTAAAAAAATTGCTTTTGGGGAGTTTTCACCTCATCTCCCTTCATATTGTGACTGTGCCCTCCATCTTTGGTTGAGCGCTCTCAATCTCGATTGAGAAATCAATTTCTTGATTTTCATTATCCCAGCAAAGTTATTTCGTATTTTGATGTAGGAACCTGTTGAAGCGAATCAACATCTGAAAGAACAAAAAATTTGCAAGTGGGGATACTATCCAACTGTTTAATGTCACCCAAGGTCTTGCTGATATTCAACTTTGCTGATATTCATCTTCGCGGATATTCAACTGTGTCATTAGAGAAACCAACTGCCTGATTAAGGTATCCATCAGTTTGGGGACATCTCCTACCCTGATGAAACCAAGCAGTTAGGTGTTTCCTGTAGGTTTCAAATAAATGGTTTAGCCAAGATATGTTTAAATTGTGATATCACCTTCATTGCATATGGGTACATTTACAAAGATCAGGGAAGACCCACCCCTTCCCACCTACGTTTCCAAGCCAGAGGGGGCTGGCCCGTTTCCAACAATCTTTTTGTTTATGCATGCACATGGTGTGGATAGCTCCCAGCAAAAGGTCTGTGATGATCTAGCTGCTGCAGGTTATGCTGCCATAGCAGGAGATGCATATCAGGAGGGGAAATTCAATTTCCAAACACAAACTGATGAGTTAATATTTGACACCTTTGACTTTGTCTACAACTGGGGTAAGTCCCAAAAATTTGTTGATACCTCACGGATGGGATTAATTGGCTTTTGTATGGGTGGTAGACATTCTTACCTTGCGAATGTGAAATATCCAGACTTTAAAGCTGTGGTCTCTTATTATGGGTTCCCACATCGTGGGAAGACTCCTGAATCCACACCTATGAATCTGATTGAAAAGTTCCATGCACCTGTCTTAAGCATCTTTGGAGAGCTTGATCAGGGGATTCCAGTTGAGGTGGTTGAGGAGTACAGGTCAAAGAGTGAAAAACATGGACATCAAACCATCCTCTATGAAGGTGTTGGTCATGGCTTTCTTAACCCTGATTCTCGGAATCATCTTCCTGATGTTTCTGCCAAGGCATGGAAGGAGACCCTGAAACATTTTAACACTCATATTAAATCTTAGCTGAACCAAGTATTTTCTCCTTATTCATGAGTTGATCCAATTCCTGAAGATTTATCCTGGTTGGAAATGCTTGTGAAAGGGGAAATTGTTCTCATTTCACATGTGTTTGACATTTTAAATCCTCTTCTGATTACTGATTTGGGTTTAGATTGGCTCAAGACCTCCTTCAAAAGATTAAGAGGGGAGACTTTAAATCCTATTCTGATTGCTGATTTGGTGGTGTGTATTCATTTAGTATACAAGACAAAATACTGTGTCTCTTCATGATCAATAAATGTTGTGACATTTCTGTACATAGATACAAAAGTCATCCCCAGAGAATCCAAAGTTTTTAGATACCAATCAACAGGAAAGTTTGACCAATACATCTGGTCTGCACCGAGCCAATCATCCTCAGTGCCCTCCCAGTTACTTAGATGACAGGTAAACAGAAATGGTGCATCTGGTTTCAGTATTCTTTGGATTTCAACTAGCAGCTCCAGATGTCTCACCCGAGGGAGATGAAAGATGGAAAACATTGCAACAACTCCTCCAAAACTTGAGGGAGCAGAAGTTTTGCAGAATTCAAGCATCTCTGCCTCTTTGAATCTTTGCCTGGACTTTGGGTGAAGTGACTGAGCAAGATTGACCTGAGTTGTTGACAGATCAATACCGAGGTAGTCAAACCCTGAGTTAATGAGATCCTCGGCGATCGGTCTTCCATTTCCAAAACCAAGTTCCAGAACATTTTCTTTGATCTTTGTTTTGAACAGATGGTAGATAGACATCTCAGTTCTGGTAAGATCAATATACTTCTGATGGTTGACTCCTGCCTTATTATATCCAACCCTTACAGTTTCCATGGGGTCTCTGTCCATATTGATGCTTTGATTTTCCAAATATTAAAGTCTAGATTATTGAATGAAGAATCTCTACCTAAGAAGATGAAAGCTGCTGGCTATTCCTAAATTAATTTTAAACAATGGTTGAATAGTCATTTAGTATTTTTTTTTGAGAAGAGAATAATCTGGGACTCAGTTAAATTTAAGTGGTTAAGAATCCTAAAAGCTCAGGTTTGAATCTAAGAAAAACTAATCAGGGGTTAAATACCCTGTAATGGTATCTACGCCTTCAGAAATTTCCCCAAAAAATTTGACAGAGACACCGTTAAGATTCTGGATATCTCGAACAGTCTCCTTCCCAAAAATCGAATAATACTCCTCAACCTGCTGTTGTGATACTTTTTGAAGCTGATTTAGGATAATCCAAGTGACTCCTTCAGTGTGGGGTTCAGTTGTTAAAGACCCAGAATAAACAAAGTATCCCCTGCGAGTGTCAAGTAGATTGCTAGGGTTTAGAATAAATGATTTGCCCTCTTTGAATGCTTCTAAAGCAGGGGTCAAGATATGATTTGTCTCTCCAGTGTCAAAAAGACTTGCGATTACCAGCAGGTCACCACCCGTGTTTGAATGAACAAAATGAGCAGTTAGTGGAAATCTCAAACCGTTAAAGGTGTGTTCAGCACTGGTGTGAAGATGAAATTGGACGAGCCTATACTTACATTTATTCCAATTAATAAAAGATTCAGCATCAGTAAAGTTTAGTAGAGTCCATCCTGTATTCTCGGGATAGAATTCACTCTCACGGTAAGCGATTGAGGGAGGTGCAATATTCGTATAATCTAAAGAATCAGAGCCTATGTCAATCGGAGACTGCACAGGTTGATTTTAAACTTTATTTAGTTAAAGTTTATTAAAGTGAATCTGTTCGATCTCACATCACATATCCGCAAGAATTACAATCGAGGAGAGAAGCATCACCGGTGACCTTGTAGATCAAATTTCAGTAAATGATGAATAAAAAGTATAGGTACAATTTCTATAGCATGTTATAATTTAGATTATCAGTTAGTAAATATATTTTATACCCCCATATATAATTGATAAAACATGTTAGCAGAACAAGTTTATTCAAAAGAGATGATTGATGAATTCTCTGAGTTTATCAAATCATTTGATTCTGAGTACGGGGCCGAGATGGCGAACTGTAACTTAGATGGATATGACCTATTGGTTGAGCTTAGAGGCATCACCAAGGGTGAAGAGGTCATACCTGCAATTAAAAATTTCTACAATGAGACTGCTGATGAGTTGGAAGCATGTTTCCCAGAGGCGTTTGATTCTTTGTATGATGTGTTAGTGAAATATAATTTAGCAGAAAATTAAAATTTATAGGTTAAGGAAATCTACCAAATTCGGTGTAAACCGTTTGTAATTTCGATGGGAAAGTGGAGAATAGGATGACTGTTTCAATAATAATAGAATAATTCGGTTCACTATTGTTTTGATTCATTCCTGACTTCTCGGATCCCAACCAGTTACCAAGCCTTCTTCCCAGGATTCCATCTCTTTCAGGTCAACGTCATTGAGAGAAAAATCAAAAACATCAGCATTTTCCTTGATCCTCTCCTGCTTGCTGGTCTTTGGGATAGCAACAGCCTTGCTTTGCAACACCCAACGGATCAGTATTTGTGCGGGTGTTTTGTTGTATTTCTTGGCAATAGCAATCAACCTTTGATCATTCAGTCTTTTTCCCTTGGTTAGAGGGCTATACCCCTCGAAGACTATCTTTTCCTTGTTGCAATATTCTCTAAGCTCCTTATGCTGCAGATAGGGAGAAAATTCGACCTGGTTAACCGTGGGCATTTCATAACCATGTTCCTTTAGTTCCTCAAGATGTTTGATCATATAATTTGAGACCCCTATAGATTTGGTGAAACCCTTATCTCTCAGCTTGATAAGCTCTTCCCATGCCTTTAGTCTGCTCTCTTTCACTGGCCAGTGTAAAAGGATCAGATCCACAGATTGGACTTTTAGCTTTTTAAGACTCTCTTTTATGGAATCTCGTGTTCTGGTCTGATTGGCATTCCAAACCTTTGTCGTCAGGTAGATTTCCCCCCTTGGAACCTTCAACTCAGACATTGCTTCACCAATTGCTGCCTCATTCTGGTAAATTTGAGCAGTGTCAAATAACCGGTATCCTTCCTTGTAAGCCCATTTAACGATGTTTTTCACCTCTTTTGAGCCAGTCCTGTAAAATCCCATTCCAAAAACTGGGATGGAAGTTCCATCAGACAGTTGAAACCTGCTGTTAATATCAAACTCTTTCTGCATGTGATTCTATCCTTTGTCATTAGAAACTTAAATCATCTGATGTAAGCAATATATTTGGAGAAACATTGTAATATTGAAATAAATAGAGAGCCGATGCACACCTCAACAAATTTTTGATATCCATTGATAATTTATAATTCAGTTTAAACAGCTTGATGATATATAGTGCTTTAACTCATAATCAAGTCAAATATTATCTTCGAATTTTTTATGATTTTTACAGTCCTTCTGTGAATTCTTACTACTATTTAAATTGTTTTGATGATGGTTAAGGTATGAATTATGCACCAGCTGCAGGGGAGGTAGAAATGAGGAATCAACAAAACACTCGAAGGTATCAGATACTGATCTTTGCATTGTTGATCCCTAATCTGATGTTAATAGTATTTTATACCAATCCTAAACTTCCAAATCTTGAATTAATCTTATCAATAGCGAATATTTTTTCCATCCTTCTGTTGATTTATGTGTTAATTTCACCAAAATTGACCACATCTATTGATACATATTCCGATCCTGAAACTCTTAAATTGGACGTAAAGTATGGAGTAAAGTCCTATTTTGAGCCTTTTAATGAAATACAGCTGTTGACTATTTTTGTTTATACCTCAATTTTTTTGGTTTTGATCTACGAGGGAATGATCCTGACCTCTCAGTTCTTAAAAATTGCAGAGAAACCATTTTCCCTCATAACAATACCTCTAATCACACTCATTATGGGGATCCTGTTCAGCAGATTTAGAATATGGACCGAAAATGATGTGATTCGAGGAAGCCTAGGTATTTGGTTTCCTAAGTTTAAACCTGAAGATATTGAATCTGTTGAGATCATAAAGATTCAGGCTCTAAGAGATTTTGGGGGGTATGGAATAAGGTTTGGTAAAAATAAGACTATTGGATATATCACAGGCACACCTTACGGATTACGTATTCAACGTAAATCTGGAAGAAACTATGTCCTTTCAACAAATTATCCAGATCTTCTCCTTCAGAGTCTAGTCAACACAAAGCGCAACAATGAACAAACCGAATCAAATAGTTCAGGAAAATAATTCTATTTCGTTTAAATTTCGGAAACTATTTGATTAAGTAAGGTAAGAAAAAAGTGAATGAGAACACAGATTGATGCCCTTGACACTTTCTCGAAAAGGGAGGTGTTATTCAAAGAGAAAACAGTTACCTACTATACCTCATTTGAAGAATCTTCAAAGGAGAAACCTTATATGGTATTTTTACATGGTTGGGTTGCTGATTCCTCAGCTTGGGCTTTAGTGGGTGAGAAGATAAAAGAAGAATTAAATGTCGTTCTAGTGGATCTTCCTGGTCATGGTAAAAGTCAGGTACCAACTGACGAACTGCAAATAAGCTACATGGTTGATTCAGTTCATGAGGTCATCCAACAACTGGGTACAAGGATTTTTTTAGTGGGTCATTCTATGGGTAGTGCAATTACACAGGCTTATGCCTTGAAATATCCAGAAAATTTACTCGGAATCGGTCTAGTTTCAACAACCCTTTCCTTCAGTACATTTATTCCTCCTCAGGTTATGGAGGTATTGATTCCACAGGGGAAAAAATGGTGGGAGTCTGTTGTAGAATCTACTTTGAAGAACTTCTCAAAAATAATATTCGGAGATAAATCCGGAGAGAACCGTCATTTACTGAATGCTGCAAGTCAGGTGATAATGCAGACTCCTGAAGAAGTCGTTGATCAGACCTACAGGAATATCATTTACGCATGGGATAACACAAAGGAGGCTGAAAACATTCAATTACCCACCTTGATTCTTGTTGGTAGCGATGATAGATTAACCCCCGTCTCTCAGGGTTTAAAGGTCTGTCAGAAGATTCCCCATGCTTATCTGAAGGAGATTGAGGGAACAAGTCACCACATTACCTTGCTTAGACCAAATGAAGTTGTTGACAATATTCTTTACTTTTTTAGATGTGAACTGTTGTAAGATTAGGATTAGGAACTTGAACTAAGAACCCTTGGGTCAAAGTCATAGCTAACACCAATATTCTCCTCAAGCTTCTTGAGGGTTGCCTCTAAATATTGTTCGTACTCGTCAAGTGTCAATGCATGAGATTTGTAAGATTCTTTTAGTAGAAGATAACATACTGCAATATCTGGTATAGCTTGTAACATGATCTCTATTTTCATATCAAGGTCACAATCTAGTTTGATTAAATTCTTGAAGACCTCACGGTGTATATCAAGGTCAGAGTAATACCTAGCTTCAAGCTCTCGAAAGTAGTTTTCTAATGTTCCCACACTCAAACTATATCATAGGAGTCCACCATGTATAAAAGGGATTCCCATAAAATGACGGAAAATCGTTAAACAAATTCTGTATTTTCTATCGCGATGAGTACGAAAAACGAAACCTCAGAGGTTGGAAAATGATTTTATTTTTTTGAATTACTGCCAGAGGTGGTGTTTTAGTTGAAAAGAGAAGTCAAATTTATTTACGCTGCAACGTGTGTTGATCAAGAGAACACTGTTGGTCAGGTGAAGGATTTTCAGAGAATTGCGACCATAGACCTCAGCTTGGCCATTGTTTTCCAATTACGGGTTGTAGCTGTAACCTGAAGCTTTTTCTCAAGAACAGAATTTTGAAGCTTGGTGTTCCGGTACCCATTGGGGGTTTTAAGGTATATACAATTTTCTGTCAGGGCGTAATCCTCATTCTCCTGCTTTAATGTTTCAAGGTTGAAATCAACTGGGAGTTTGTTAAAAATTGTTACAAACAGAACCTTGGGATCATGGTTAATAAAAGGGTTTGAGTCAAAAATATGGATAAATCTCTCAGCTGAGATCAATATTGCTGATATCTCAAATCCAAACTTTGATACCAAAGATTTTGATATGGTCTTTTCTGTTTTTTCAATTATTAAATCTACATCTGACTTAAAAACTATATTTCCACTTTGAATGTAGCTTTTGACCTCTTTGAAACCTAAGTCAATGTAGATTGACCTTAAGTCCTCCATTTTGACTTTTCTTTTTCCACCAACATTAATTCCTCTCAGCAGGTGAAGATATGTATGAGTCATGAATTTTTCTACCAAGCAGAGTTTATAAGTTCATTGTGATCCACGCCCAATAGGCTGCTAGGTGTTTCCACCTAGCGTGGTTGTTAGGTATATTACTGAATATTGAATGCAATTTAAACCTACATATTGCTCAGATGATATACAATCTGGTACATTCATACCAGTATACTACATGGATATCTTTTGAGTTGTTCATAGAAAAAAAACAGAATTTACCCTGAGATGCAAAATATCCTAAGATAGTCATAAACATATTAGTTTTATTTACAACAGTGATTTCAGAAATTTACACTGGTTAAGGTCGACAATATTAACAAGATTTAAATTAAAATTTTGTAATTAAATGTTGCCACAACAATAAGCGGTGTAATATAATGAAGAATAAAGAGACAGCAATCAATTTTCTAAAGTTTACATCCTCAGGAAGAGTTAAGGATGCCTATGAGAGATTTGTTCACAAAGATTTTATCCATCACAATGCTTATTTCAAAGGTGATCGTGAATCCTTACTTAAAGCTATGGAAGAGAGTGCTAAAGAATTCCCTGAAGCACAGTTATCTCCCATTCATGTGTTGGAGGATGAAAACCTCGTTGCGGTATTTAGTAGGATCAATTTAAACCCTGAAATGACTTTTGCCGTGACACATGTTCTTAAATTTAAGGACGGCAAGATCATTGAAGCATGGGAGACCAATCAGGAGATGCTAAATGACTCTCCAAATGAGAATGGAATCTTCTGATGTTGAAGAGAATTAAAGCGGAACCAAGAGTCTGTGCTAAGGGTCACCAATTTTTTAAGAGCTCAGATTGCCCTGTCTGTCCAATTTGCTGGCCAGGACAAAGGAAAAAATTGGAGAGTGATTTTCCAAAATTACCTGCTCCTGCCTTAAGAGCCTTAAATTATGCCGGAATAAAAAATATGGAAGAACTTTCATTTAAAACAGAAGCTGAGGTTTTAGAAATGCATGGTCTTGGTAAAAAATCTTTGTCTATACTAATTAAAGCCCTTAAAATAAGAGGATTGAGTTTTAGGGAGAGTTAAGATTGGTTAAAAAAGGGGATAATATTAAAATTAATGAAATCAGTCAGGTTGTTTGAACTGTTTTTTGGAATGACACTACCTTACGTGGCTGAACAAATGGTGTAGATACCAGGATATAGCTAGGTGAGGAACAAAAGGAGTGAAATCTGATTCAATTTCTCTCGTTAGTTAACAGTTAAGAGGATTAGAGCTGGGTAAAAAGGCTCATCCCGTATAATTTCGTTTTATTTGAAATCCTTGGCGTTACACAATATGTTGGATAACATAATTTACAAAATTATGCTTGAAGGATTTGAGAAATATAAGTTGTAACATTGATAGATTAGAAATCCAATTAGTTTCAAATTAAGATAAATACATAGATTTCAGTAATCTTGGATACATAAATTTTGGTCACTAATTCCTAAATAATTAAATAGTTCATAGATTAAATGGTATAATGAACAAATTTATTGGGGCAAAAGTTTTTCTTACCACATTTCTTACTTATGGGGTGGTTCTTGGATCTATAGCATCTATAATTTTAGTTCTCACCCTAGGACGTTCCGTCGAAGGATCTTTTGTTTACTTATTGCTTGGTTTCTCTCTTGCTTTCCTACTAGGACTTGTTATTGGCACCTATATGTTTATTGAGCTTAGTTGGCCCTCTATGGTCTCTTTTCAGTTTTCAGACCGTGTTGCATTTCTAAATGAGTTGACTCATGAACTTGGAGAATCAAATATTATACCTGTGAAGCTTACCGGTTCAACAGTGGTATACAAATATTCTAATGTGTTTTTTGAGATCCCTATTCAGCTTGAGTTGGCAGAAAATAAGGGGATTCTAAGTGTACCTCGAGGTTTATTATCTTCCTTAAGGTCATCCTATATTACTAAGCAATAGGTAGATTAATTCAATATTGTAGCAGAATGTGTTCTGGTTAAGAAATACCGTAGATTTATATTTCAGCTTTTTGAGGAAAGAATCAATTATCTTTAACTTGAAGATATTGGATTGAATGAAGCAAATTATGTAGAATTTGATTAAGTTTCTAATTTATATGATAAGATCAGTCAATTTTTCTATCAGAGGTAGCGGGTAAAAATAGACTCATAACCAAGCATCGGTCCATTGAAGGCCTGTGTGGGTAACTCAATTCCTAAGACAGTTGTTGTTGAAGGGATGGAAGCAGGGGTTACTGGTGCTATAGGGTATGTTACTGTTAGCGTGAAGCTTGCTGAACTTCCACTGTAATGATTCACCCTGATTGCCCATCTCCCAGTAGTTGTGGCAGAAAATGACAGGCTTTCTGGATTTGCGGTTGTGTAGGCTCTGGTGGCATAACCTGTTCCATAAACGTTTACTCCGGGTGCATATAGATACATATCCACGTCCGGACCGCTGGCCCAAGAAAGTGTGGCACTGATTGTTCCTACAGCAGTCACGTCAAAGTAGTAAACCTGATCCTTCACAGAAGTTGATACTATCCCTGTAAAGGTTGAAGTTTTGCTTGAGCCAGGTACAGGTACATTCACATCCAGTGTAAAACTAGCTGAGCTTCCACTGTAATGATTCACTCTGATTGCCCATTTACCCATTGTGCTGGTAGAATATGACATAAATTCTGGATTTGCGGTTGTGTAGGCTCTGGTGGCATAACCAGTTCCATAGACATTTACACCGGGAGCATAGAGGAACATATCTACATCTGGACCTGCTGGCCATGATAATGATGCGCTTATTGTTCCAGCAGCAGTCACATCAAAGTAAAAGACCAAATCTGGTGAGGTGCTAGAAACTGTCCCTGTGAAAGTGTATTTCCCTGGTGTTGGAGGTGGAGTGTTGCTCACTGTAAATGTCCCACTGGCTGTACCGGTATTTGTCGCTGCATCTATTCCGCGTACCTCAATAGTGTGACTCCCGTCAGCTAGCAAAGTTGTGTCCAAAGTAGCAGTCCAAGAAGTTCCAGTTCCTTTTGTAAGTGCAGTCCAGACCCCAGCGTCGATTCGGTAGTCAGTAGATGTAACCCCAATATTGTCAGTAATTGTTGCCTCTATGAGAGTAGAACCAGAAACCGTACCTGTGGGAGTAACTATGGTTACCACAGGGGGTATGGTATCTGCGGGATTTAGTGTGGTTGCACTGGCACTTGTGGATTTGAGCCCTTCATTTGCCGAGGTATCCACAGCGGAGATCTGATAACTGTAGAGGGTGCTTGCTGTTAATCCAGTATCACTGAAGCTGGTGGATGTGGTGGTGGTAAGAAAGACTCCACCTCGGTAGATCCTATAATTCGCTAAGTCAGGCTCTGTATTGGCTGACCAACTCAGATCTATCTGAGTGGAAGATATTGCTGTCGCAGTTAGACCTGTGACCTGTGCCGGGGGTGTGGTGTCAGTTGGAGTCAATGTTGTAGCACTGACACTTGCAGACTTAAGCCCCTCATTGGTAGAGGTATCCAGAGCTGAAACCTGATAATTGTACAACGTGTTTGCTGTCAGTCCAGTATCGCTGAAACTTGTAACTGTTGTACTGGTCAGGTAAACCCCATCTCTATAAATTTTGTAGCTAGCCAAATCAGGTTCTGTATTAGCAGTCCAGCTTAGGTCTATCTGAGTTGTAGACACAGCTGATGCGGTGAGACCCTTGACCTGTGCTGGTGGTGTAGTATCTGATGAACCCCAGAGATTAATGAATGCATCCACATTATAATGATCGGAACCTGTATTTGCTGAAACAGTATCACCTGTGGTTGAATTTATGAGTAGGTTGTTAAATTTTTGATTTGTCACCAGAAAATCAATCCTTGATTGGTATATGGGATTTTGATGCCCGTATGTATATCCTGGAAGTGTAGGATTGAGTGTTCTGAATACATCTGTGAAGGTATGAACCGTTGATGAAAAAGCCCCATATGTTGGATCTGAGGGGTTAACCAGCATACTCATTGGGCCTATCCCTAGGTCTCCTTTTGGAGCAAGGGAACCTGTATCAAATGGCGAAAATGAGTTTAAGTCACCAGCGAATACAATTGGGACATTCCCTAAGGTATCCATGTAATTAATTATACCTTCCATTGCCTTGTTTCTTTTATCCTCATTTGTTGCTCCAGAGCAACATTTTAGATGAGACCCAATAATGTGGGTGTCAATACTGTTAATTTTTACTGTCACATCAAAGAAGTCATGAGAGGGGTTAAATGAGACACCACTATCTAAAGTCACAGTTGCAATCTGGTTAACTGTCACAATTGGATATCTGGAAAATACCGCTTCCCCACTTGTAGAATAACTGATTCCTTGAGTGACCCGACCCTGATACGGTGCTTCATTGACGAAATATGTGTTAAACTCATTTAAGTATTGATTCATCAACAAGTCACCTCCGTCGTCCCAAGTTCCAACCTCCACAAACACCACAATATCTGGGTTTTCCTCTTGAACAACCTTCTTCCAGTCGGGATTTAAACCTGATTGCTCCACATTATACGTCATCAGCTTGTAGGCTGTGCTGCTGGTGGGTGGTGGTGGAGGTGGCGCAGCATTATTTACCGTAACTGAAATTGAGGACTGCCCGATATTCCCAGCCGGGTCAGTGGCTTTAGCAAGCAAATTGTGACTTCCGTCAGTGGTTGTGGTGGTATCCCAAGAGTAACTATTTGTTGAGGAGACGACAACTCCATCTATTGACAGTTCATAGGAGACTATACCGTTTGCATCTGTTGCTGTAAATGTAACTGGAACTGTACCTGAAACTGTAGCTGCAGCAACAGGATTAGTAAAGCTGACAATGGGGGCAGTTGTGTCGGGTGGTGGGGGACCAGTGGTATAACTTCCTGCTTTCGGATCTCCGAGTGTCCCAGAATTTTCCCAGTCACTTCCAGAATCAGTGTCTGTGGCTGTGATCCTTCTAATGGTCATGTCTACTGCTGAAACAGGCCATCCAGTCACATAGTTTTCCCATGCGACAAAGTCAATCTCTGCATTTGAGGCATCAACCAACCTGACTTGATCTCCTGAATTAGAGAGTGCTAAACCTGACCACACCAAATCTGGTGCGAAGTTATAAAGTGCTGTAAACCCTGTTGAGTCCCTTGCAATTACAATGTACCCATTTGCTGGAATGGAACCAGAGAGTGCAGAAGAGCCAACATTGTCTTTTATAGTCCATCCTGCCAATGATATGGCGTTTGGTGTAGGGTTAAATAGTTCAACCCATTCTTGTGTAGCGTCTGATGTTGGAGCGTCATACAACACCTCAGTTATAATCACATTCGTACCTGCAGGATTTGCAGATACCAATGCTGAGAGTTGTGCGCTGCTCAATATCAGAAGTAATGTAATTATTACGTACCTTAGTTTCATTTTGTTTCACATTACCCTTGACTTTGAGTCAAAGCTGTGTCTCAGAATAATTACAGATATAAAAAAATTCTTGCCATTCTCTAATGTTTTGTGACAAATATATAGATATGCAGTAAATATATATTTTTTGCAATTTTATTTAATTTTTATCTCTGTTTAAATTTTTATGTCGGTAAAAGTAAAGGTCGTTAAAATAGGTTTTAACGCGGATAAAAAGATATAGTATAGAGATTTTCCATAAGGTAATTAAAGTAATACGAACATTAGAAACTATAATGATTGATAGTGTATACTATCTTCTTCCTTCAGGAATCCCCATCCTTAGTGTCCCTATTAATGAACAGTTTGAGAACGCGCTAAATGATGACACGGATTTATTATTTTCTGGGATGATTCATGCCATTTCTAACTTCATGAATGAAATTGCTGTTGGTGAGGCAAGGGCTTTCCAAACTGATAAGTTCAATATTTTTATTTCAACTAAATCTTCTTTCACACTTGTTGTTATTGCGGGACTGGATACGAAGACTAAGGAAAATGAACTGGAAGAGCTAGCAAAGGAACTTGTCAGTCAGATAGCCCCGTATTTACTTGATGTAAATCTTTCTCTGTTCTCTGGAGAGTTACCTTTTGCTGATGAGCTTACTTCTAAAGTAAGGAAATCAATCAAAAAATGGGAAAGTGAGAACCAGAATTCAGCTGCAAGTAAATTAAAGAAGAGCTTATGGTGAAAAATTTATGGATTTGTTTACAATTCAAAACCTGATACCCTTTTATTCGATAATTTTAGAGGGAAGTGCAGGTCTTGGTATTTCTGTCTTAGCAGTAAGAATGATACAAAAATACAGGTCAAGACCTCAACCCGCAACCATACCACTTTTAATTACGCTGGTTGGATATTCCTTGGCAGCTTTCACTGCGTTTAGTGGGAAAGTCTTGGATTTTTATTCAAGTGTTCCCCAATCGGTGATTAGTTTCTCTGGATATTTTAATAATTTAAGCTATATTGGTATAGGTATTGCAAACATTGCGTTGATCTATTTCACAATGGTAGTGTTCAGAGAGGTAAATGAAAGACTGTTGTTATACTTTACCTTCATTGAAGCGATTGTTGTGGGTACGATAATTGAGGTCAATTCATTTGTGTATGGTAGTTACTCAGATACATTTCTAAGCATAATAGGGATAGCTGCCCTTTCGCTTTTTGCAAACTTATGGCTGGTGATTGAAAGTCTCAAGGCTCGCTCACAATCTGAAGAGAGACTCAGCCGTACAGGCTTTTTCTTCATTGCAATATTTGGTATCTCATTGACCCTGGTCTTTGTCTTTTTTGGTCTTGATGTGGTAACAATACAGCTAGGAGGCCCTGGCTTTAGTATTTTCTATGTTTTAGCATGGTTTATGACCTTTTTTGCCTCATTTTCAGGGTACCTTGGCTACACTATGCCAAACTGGTTTAGGAAAATACTTTCTTTGGAGTGATTTTAATGGTTGATATAAATATAGTTCAAAACACAATTCCGTTCTTTATACTATTGATTGAAGGGATAGCTGCAATTTTTGTTTATCTGGTTTCCATCCCTATCTATCAAAAATACCGAAAATCAAAGACAAGTGAAATTCTCTATCTATTTCTTAGTTTCTTTGTATTTGCTGTGTCAATCACAGCAACATTAGTTGGAAACTATCTTGATTTCACCTCGTCTCAATCGAGACTACAGTTTAGCTACACCGACTTCTTCCTCTTAGCATTCTACATGTTGTTTTCAATAGCAAGTATCTTTATGGCAATCTTTTACAGTGGAATATTCATTGAAAATGTAGGGTGGAGACATCTGACAAGGATCTTATTCGTCTTTTTAAACGGATCAACAATTGGGATATTTTGGGTGGAAATCTCTAATGGGTTTAATTATGGGGAGATAAATTCACAATTTTTCCCACTTTTGTACCAGTTCAGCGTAACATTTACTCTCTATGGGTTGCTAATTTTTAATGCATTGAAAATCTATACTACATCTTCTGAGGGAGTGAGTAAATTTGGATCATTGATGATGATTTTACACGCTGTTTTTCTCCTCCTCGGACTAGCCTCTTTTGGTGTTGATTTCTCAATATTATCTCAGACACAATTCACCGTGTTTTATGATTTAGGTTGGATTATGTTCATTCTGAGTGCACTTTTTGGATATCTAGGATATGCAATGCCCTCATGGTTAAAGAATAGACTTCAGTCATAAAGTATAAAGCAAAGAATTATAAAAGTTCTTAAGATACTTATCTGTGGCAATTGTATTTGGATACGAGTTAATTATCTTTGCCTTTATTCTTGGAATAAAACATAGTTTAGATGCAGATCACCTGGTTGCTGTGTCATCACTGATTACTAGAGCAACAGGAATTAGAAAAACATCAGTCCTGTCTGCCTTCTGGGCACTTGGACATATGTTAACCGCTTCAATCATTACTGGGATCCTCTATCTTTTGAAAGATCAGTTTCTAAGTGCCTATCTGAGTGTATTCGAATCAGTTGTTGCTTGGATGTTGATTCTCATCGGCGTATTGACAATATTGTGGGAGTTTGATGTGATCTCATTTGGGAAACACTCACATGGACATATCCATACGGGGGAAACGGTCGAAGTTCACGAGGGTCATACCCATGATCAAGAGGGTGAAAACCTAAAAGAAATTGAACACCACCACTTTTTCGCTGTGAAAAGTGAAAACAAAATTATGGTCGGGATTGGAGTGATACATGGGTTGGCTTCAAATGATGAGTTATTGATCCTATTAACATTAACCTTAGGCTTAAACCAGTTAAGTGAGATGTTGTTTGGAGTTCTCATATTTTCTCTTGGGGTGGTCTTAGGTATGATATTATATGGAACATTATTGAATGCTTCAGTTATAGCAGTCTACAGAGAGAGGATTACAAAGGTCATCAATCTGACCATTGCAGTTTTAGCTATCTCTTATGGTATTTACATCTTGTTAGGTGGTTCTACAATTAATCTTTTCCCATTTGTCAATGCTTGAAATTCAAGTCGATGGAGTTTAATTGAACTGTTGAACCATTACATTACCAAACCAACTTTACAAACTTAGTTCCTAAAATAAGATAGTTTAAATATTTCCAATTTTACTTACATTTTAGCAGAATGCTGGTCAGCGAGAACAACCGATTTGAGGAGATTCCAAAAGTTTATTCAAAATCTGTTATAAGTGTGATTTTGGGGGTATTAATCCTCCTAGTTGCTGGCTTGATCTCTTTAAGCATTGGTCAGGTATTACAGGGGGAATCTCTACTTCTTGTTAGACAAATTTTCGTGTTTGTACTCCCAGTTATCATCCCTACAATTTATACTCTCATTGTACTCCTAATTTTTTACAATAGAATAATAAATTCTACTAATTTTCATAAGGTGTTCAGTTATTTTTTTGTATTCGCTACAATTTCTGTCTTGTTTAGTCTGCTGTTGAATACTGACTTGACAAGATTATTACAATACTTAGGTTTTTTGACACTCCCAAGATTTTGGATTGATATGACTGCATATGCTGTTATTGCACCTCTGGTCGAAGAACTTGCTAAGTTGCTGCCATTATTTGTGCTGAGTGTGAGCTCTATCAAGGTCTGGGGTAATAAGCCAAAACGTGTGGTAGAAAACCCCTCTGTCTTAATTTTCTATGCTTTCATTATTGGGGGGATGTTTACTTTTTTGGAGACCCTCTTGTACATATATAATACCTTGCAAAGATTAGGGGTGTCAACATTTGACCTTTTGCAAAAGGATGTCTGGGATGCTGTATTTGCTCAAATCATGATTAGGTTTTCTTTTCCCCTCCACATAGTCACTCCAGTGATCATGGCATTCTTTATTCAAAGGTCACTCTTTAATAGCAGAAATCTATTACCTGAGGTATCAGGAAATGCTATTGGAATTGGATTTGTAAGTGGGGTGATTCTTCATTCCTTTTGGAACGGAAACTTAGTTTTTTCAGCGTACAATAGCCAGTTCCCAACTATATTGGTATATGGATCAAAAATGCCAGTCACTGTGTTTTGGGAAGGTCTTCTACTTTGGACAATTTTATTGGTCATCCTGGTTTCAGTTTATCTATCTGACCTCCCGTTACTCAAATGTAATGTTTGTGGTAACTTTCATTACCCACCTTACTCAGCTAAAGAACATCTTCAGGAACAGGGAGAGCTGGGGATGCTTTATTTTATAAGCTCATTCTCATCCCTCAGATTAAGCCACCTTTTGAAGAGGGTCTATTATAAGCTTAGAAAACTGCCTTTTTCACCAGGAGTAAAATATTGTCCAAATTGCTCGGAAGTTATGACAGGTATAACATGTGAGAATTGTGAAAGTGTTCCCACGTTCATATGTAAGTTTTGCAAGTTTCCAGTTCCTGTTTATGCAAACTCGTGTTGGAACTGCAAAAGAGAGTTAGAGGTGGTGTTTGATCAGTCATTTAGATTACGACAAAAACCTATTGAGCAGATATTTCTGGGTATTGTATTTATACTTACAGTATTTGTTTATTACAAACTTTTTGAAACCATATTGTATTTTACCTTTGCACGAAATCTAACACCTGCCCAGAAAGATATTCTCAACTTTAACCTTATTTTTACAATTTTCTTTAGTCTTCCATTGTTCTTCCTTGTACGATGGGCGATTGAAAAAAAGAGCCGGGATCAGGTAAGGGTTATAGGCAATTTTATTGGATCATTAATGGTAATTGAGACAATGTTTTACATTATTAGTCTATCATCACTCATTGTTGCAGTTGGTGGAATAGTCAATCCAGTCTCTGGATTTCTAGGGACAGGCTTTATTCTGATTCTAACAGTATTACTAGTACTAGACTTTCTACACCTTTTATTTCAACAGAAAGTGCTGTTTGAGGAGGATTCAGTATGAGTAAAACAAAATTTTATAAATCTTACACCTTCTATGACCTCGATTCTCCAAAGGAGCTTGATGCGCTCCTAATTCTTGTTTTTGGGCTGGTTGGTGCATATGTCAGTCAATTGGTGCTTTTAATTCAGTTACAAGATATCCAACCTCCTGCAATAATTGTACCAAACCTCCTAACCATTTCTGGGGAATTGATTTCAAAGGCTTTCAGTGGATTTTCAATCATTTATCTTGGGTATTTATTGGGAATGGGTACAGCTGGGGTCTATTATAGGATAAAATATGGAACAGAGACAATAAACCTGGTGAAAACTGTTGCTAAATTATATTTTATGTTTTTCTTGGGGATTGCTTCTATTATAGTCCTGATTCTGTTGTTTACATTTATTCAAGCTTTGATTTTTGTAGCTCTAGCCATACCATTCATTCTGTTTTACTTGGCAATTGTTGTTGGGGTGATCGTTGCTCCTTTTGCGCTTGTTGCATTGATTCCTTTTGAGAAGATATTCACATACAACCAAAGCTCATCATCCCCCTTTCCACCCATGCTTTCTTTCAATCGAACTTACCTGGTTTTAAATGTGATTCCAAATGAAAAGCCAAAATTTTGTCCTTTTAAGGATGTGGAAAAAAATGGTTGTTCTTATTTAGGTTATGGAGCTCCAAAAGAATCATTGATCTGTGATTTTGAAAGCACCTTCACTCGTTGCTATGTTTACAAGAAATTGGCCCCAGAATTTTCGGAGGTTAAAAAATGAGTAGGATTCTAAGTTTTGTTACAAAATCATTGATGCTGGTTATAGTTGGGGTTATAACGTTCATTTCAGTCAGTCTTTTCGCAATGTTAAATGATGGACCACCTATAAACGGAAAGGCCTCTCTATTAGAAAGATTATGGTATGAACTTAACAAGATCATGATGAAAATTTTGGTAGAATTTTTAAAAATACTTTTTGAAATTTTGAGAAATTTATTTGGAAACCAATCCAGTGGTACTCAACCATCAAGCTCTGATTTCACAGTACTAGCAACTATCCTGCAATATATACTAGTTTTTATAATGACGATCTTGGTAATTTACGTCCTCCACAGATTAATTAAAAGCTATAGGAGGAGCGCCTCAGATCCAAAAGTCAAAACTGACAAGAGAGAAAGGGTTGAAAATTTAAAATTCTCTAGAGAGAAAGCCAGAGAGATCCTTATTAATTCAAAAGCCACTGGAGAGTACACTTCAGGGGTGATACTTGCTTATCAGGAGTTAGATAGTGCACTTGATAATTTTCGTGAAGCTAAGCGACCCAAGCACTGGACCCCCAAAGAATATGCGTTCAGTGTGAAGGAACCACTGTTTAAACCTAACGTTTACAGAATTGTCAATGTGTTCTACAAGACCCGATATGCAGAGATAAGCTCAACTCTTTCGGATGTAGATGAATTCTTACAGGCGTTGGATATGTTATTTGTTAGTGAAAATTCTCCAGAGGAGAAATCACGACTCCAAACCTTTTTTGATAAAGAATTTTCAAAGGAGAGACATTGGAACATCATACCTACAGGTGATGTGTTAAAGCCTAAAAAGCTTCAGGAATACACACTTTTTAAGTTACAGGAGAAAGAATAATGACAACAGTATTAATAAGCTTACAAAGATTAAGAAGGTATCTCTCCTTTGAAAATTTCATAATCCTTTATTTTGCTATCTCCTTTGGTGCTTTAGGGCCCGGATTTTTAAATTTAAATCAATCATGGGTACCATATGGGTCGATAAATGATTCAACAAGCTACGGTTATCAGACTTCTGCTAATTACCTTCATTCAATTGGCATTTCTACAGTCAGAAATGTAGCCTCCTTACCTGTAATTACTGAAAATGGGAAATTACTGGCATACCTTAATCCTAAGGAGGACATAAGTAAACTAGAGCTTGAATACTTAATTCAACGGATTTCAACAGGTTTACCAACCCTTATAGTAAGTGATAATCTTAACTCCTTCCCAAATTTCAGAAATCTTTTAAACCAATTTTTTGTTGCGCCTACGAGCTGCAGAATGTATGAACATGTTGATCAGGTAACCTTAAATCGACAGGCATATCCATCTGTATTTGGTCAATTTGCTAAATTTCAGGGAATCCTTCCCACAGCACTCGATGTAGCTGGAAATAGTTTCGTTTCGCCATTATTGGCTGTAACTCAATTCAATGCCAGCTGTGACAGTTTTGCTGACAATAATTCAACAAGGTTAATCAGTGTTAGGACTTCGTCATTGATAGTGTTATCTGACCCATGGATGATTACAAACAATTACACAAAATTTTATCCAGAAAATTTAGGATTTTGGAACCTGGTGGTTAATGAATTCAAATCATCACTCAATATTCAAATTACGAGTATGGTTTCAGCGGAGTATCACTTAAATTATGCACCAATGAACAGAGAATCACTTCAGATAACTCTGGAGAAAAATTTCCAAAATGTCTTTTTAGTTTTTATTCTTTCAATCTTCACGGTTGGATTTCCAATTCTCTTAGGGATAATTTTCAAGATGTTCTCCTTTGATCGTCGAGAAGGTAGAGGTAAACAGCTAAAGAAGAGGTTTATGACCCTTCACACAGAACGGTTATACGCAGTGCCTTTAACATTGGAAGAAAAAATTATAACTGATGAAAAGATTAGGGTGTCTATATCTGATCGTCCAACTTATTTAAGGGAGACTTGTTCTCAACTCTATGACTTCATTATTCAATACAAGCTTGAGGGATATTTTAATGAGTCATTGATTAATGAACTCAAGGATAGGACAGCAGCGACATACGTAGTTGATGACGTTTATTGGATGACGATCAGTAAGGTCAACCTCATTATGGACGTGCTTCAAGAGGACACGATGATTTCTAGTGGATTAGGTTATGAGGAATTTATAGCGAAACCCTCATTTGACACAATATTGAAAAAGATTGAAAGTAAACTTAGTGAAAGAAGCCTCATGATAAAAGTAGCTCCGGATTATAAGCTGATTAATAGCGAAAAAAAAGAGGACTAAATATTTTTTGTTAGACGATATAATTAAATATATCTGTCATTATCGTTGATTGTGGCAGAAGCAGATTTAGGCTATATAAAAGAAGTTACTGACAAGATTGTCAATGAGATGTCAAAAAGAATTATTGGAAATGAGGAGACATTATATGTAGTCCTTGCGACATTATATGCTAGAGGGCACGTATTGCTTGAAGGTGTTCCTGGGATTGCTAAATCTTATCTAGCCTCAAGCCTCGCTGAAGTTCTTGGCTTGAAGCACAAAAGAATTCAATTTACACCAGATTTAATGCCAGTTGACATAACAGGGTCTTCGATCTATGATCAAAAGGAACTGAGTTTTAAGTTTATCCCAGGTCCGATCTTTGCGAACATCATTTTATGTGATGAAATCTCAAGAGCTCCTCCAAAAACACAGGCTGCTCTCCTTGAGTCTATGCAGGAAAAGCAGGTAACCGTTGAAGGGAACACTTTCATCCTAGAAAAACCCTTTTTTGTGATGGCAACTCAAAACCCCATTGAACAGGTTGGTGTTTATCCTCTCCCTGAGGCACAGTTAGATAGATTTATGGTGAGGTTGATCATGAGACTCCCAGATTTCAAGGAAGAAGTATCTATCCTTTTGAACAAAAGGGAATCATTCGATCCAGAGATACAGACTGTTAGTTCTCTTGAAGAGATACTAAAGATCCAAAAGGAGATTGAAAAAGTAACCATTTCTGATGAAGTGTTAGAGTATATTGCTCGATTGGTTGTGAGAACAAGATTCTTACCTAGCCTTACCCTTGGTGGATCACCAAGAGCAAGCCTTGCTTTGATGACCATGGGGAGAGCTTTTGCA
The DNA here is from genome assembly GCA_030149205.1 of Candidatus Heimdallarchaeota archaeon. Classification (GTDB taxonomy): domain Archaea; phylum Asgardarchaeota; class Heimdallarchaeia; order Heimdallarchaeales; family Kariarchaeaceae; genus WAKA01. The sequence continues at coordinate 954,258 of JASBSB010000001.1, forward strand.
GCAATTAATGGAAGACAGTACGTCGAACCTGATGACATTAAATCACTCTTCTATCATGTGTTGAATCACAGAGTTATACTGACACCTCAAGCAGAGGTTGAGCAGATCCCAATAGAGCAGATTTTGGCATCGATAATTACAGATGTACCTGTGAAACTATAAGAGGAACTGTTATGAGTAAAATGGAGCAGATAGCTTCCCCCTTTATCAATGAAGAGTTGGTCGAGCAGGCAAAGAAGACTGGTAAAATTTTAATGTCTGAGGAAGAGGTAGTATCTAAGAGTCTGCCAGTATATTTCTCACTTACATCAGAGGGTCTGATCTTTGGAATTTTTAGCCTTCTTCTGGGAATTATTGGCCTAGCAAGCCTTAATCCACCGATATTTATCGTGGGATTTGGAATGAGCATTCTTTTGGTATTATATTTCCTATATCTTAGATTTACCTTAAGTAAAACGAATGTTTCTATGGATGTGAATCTACCTGTAAGAGAAGTTGAAGCAAAGCTTTTTGCCCCTGTTCAGGTCGAGGTAACAACTACTAGGAATTTAGTAGTAACATTTGAACTCGAAACAAGTGATGGGCTATTTCCTGTATTAAGACCGGCGTCCTCAATATTAGATGCAAAAAAAGAAAAACTTGAAGAAGAGACATTTATGTTTTATGTTCCAAGGAGAGGGAAAGAGAGGATTGAAAGAGTTGTCGCTCAGATTGGAGGTCTTCCTGGTCTTTTTTTCGGAACCAAGACAATAATCATCAACAAAGAGATAATTGTTTTACCTGAACCTCAACGGGTTCAGTTACCTTGGACATTGAAGCAAAAAATAATGGATCAGTTTATTTCAGAAATAACAGTCACAAGGAAAGGACGGGGAAGTGATTTTTTTGCACTTAAAGATTTTCAGTTTGGAGATGAAATCAAACATATCGCATGGAAAAAATCCGCAAGGGTTGGAAAGTTAATCTCAAAAGAGTTTGAAGAACCTAACCAGCTTAAGTTTGTCATTGTTATAGATGCTTCATTATTTATGTCTGGCCCAAAATTAGAGTTTGCACTTTCATCAGCAGTAGAATTATGTTCAGTTCTACGTCGAACAGAACACTCAGCATATGTCATCGTTCACGGAAATGATACATTAAAGTTTGTAAAATTAGGGGTTTCAATTTCTGCTATGAGGAGATTAGCAGTTGAACTTCACTCGGTCTCACCTTCTGGTACCACCTTTAACTACGACACTCTTTACTCGACCTTGTTAACCCGACGACTATATGATTCTGTGGTGATATTCATTTCTGACGTTGAAGCACCCCCCAGTACTGTACAAAAAGGTTTGAGCTTGATACAACCGTATATGCAGCGAACACTTTTCTTTGCCTGTTATACACCAGGGTTTGGAACCTTGTGGAATGAAACTGAATTTGGAGATTCTGGAATCTCAATGGATGAATGGAAATATAAAAATTTCCAACTAAACCCATTAGTTAGAAGATCTTACTTGACAAGAATTCAGGAGTTCAAACAGAAGGTAACAGCCACAAGTACAGTGTTTCATCTGATTAAGAATTATAACACCAACATACTACTTGAACTAAAAGCTACCCTGAGCTTTTTGAATAAGGTTGGTAAAAAAGGAGGGAAATAGATGAGAGAAGACCCTATAGTATATGAGGACTGGCAGATCGGAAAGGCATCTAATACCTTTTTAAGACCATTAAAACTGGTTGAAGGAGGATTGAACCTTCTGCTAATACTTTCATTGGTAGATATTGTGATTAGTTCTAGGGTATTTTCATTGATTCCCATAATTGCAGTTTTGGGTCTTGGGGTGCTTCTCGTAGATTATTTTGGAGACAATCTACTAGAGACCATACTGGCTAAATTAGTTAATGTTACAGTCTTATTTGTTATTACTGGACTTGCTTACTTCCAATCAACACAGGATATAAACCCCTTTATTGGACTGATTCTTGGAACGGTCTTCTTTTGGAAAATCTCTTTGATACCAATTTTTGTGCCACTTAGAAAGGTGAGTGGAGAAATCATCCTTCCGAAAAATGAAAAGGTGGAGGTTCGACTCTTACAAGCTTACAAGAATCTATCAACCACAAGCTATGGAATGAATTTAGATTCTATTTTTGAGGGAAGAAAAGCACTAATTCGAAAAAATTTTCCATTTACCCTAATTGCCTTCGTCTTTAGTCTGAGTATGGGTACAATTCTAGGATTAGGAGACTCTCTCCAAATATACCTTATCAGATTTTTAATGCAGGTGTTTTTGATCATAATGTCCCTATATTTAAGCTATTTGCTCATTGTTTGGTATACAGCCCGTGAAGATACGAGTTTATCAGGATTAATTTTTTCTAGGATGAAGAGATGGGTAAAGCGCAGATTTTCAAGAAAGAAAAAACCTAATACTTTTTGACTGAGGGATCAACCTCATTTGACCATCGAATAATTCCACCAGTAACATTATACACATTAGGAAATCCATTTGAACGAAGATACATTACTACTCGACCAGACCTCGCTCCACTCCGGCAGATAAAAGCCAATTTTTGATCTTTGGAAAGATTTCCGAGGTGATTTCCAAACTCACTCATAGGGATAGAATCTGATCCAGTGACACTGGTGTATGCAAATTCGTCCTTCTCGCGGACATCAATTAACCGAATCTCGCCAGTTTGCATGAGTTTGTGAACTTCTTTGGGTAATAGGGAAATAGAGTTATTCATAGTTTTAAGATTTTTCTACCTAATAAATAGCTTAGGTTAATTTCAGATGAATAAATTTAGTGCATAAGTTTCACACAAAAAGATTTGCATATTTGGATTTAAATTCTTCATAACAGTTCTCACAGCAAAATGCCATCAGGTGGTTGGGTTGCACCTCTCTTACAAACCCTCTTCCAGACATTGTTGATTGACACTCTGGACAGTATAATTTATCAACTGCTTCACCTTCGATATTTACTTCTGTCCCAATATCTTGATTAGAGTTTAAAATGGGGATCAGTTGAAAATTTAAGATTTGGTTTTCTGAGAAAAACTCGGTCAATGTCTTCAAAGAAAGATTAGAGATGGGAATAGTTTCACAGATGTAATTATACACCCCCGCAACATGATATACTTTGGTTAGAAAATTAATAGAGAGTAGCTCAGTAAGAAAATTGCTTGATGCTGTGTTCCTAACCTGAATCTGAATGAGATAAGCCTGGTAGCTAGGAGTGAGTTTACTCCAATTTACGATCAAAGAAAAACCGAGAATATATTTCTCCTTTTTTAATTTGCTTATTCTATAGGTAATTGTTGCAGGTGACACTTCTAGTTTGTTAGATAGCCAATTGTTTGACACTTGTGGATCTTTATTGAGATAGTATAAAATCTCAAGGTCTGTTTGATCAACCATAAAATGCAATTTGAAAAGATTTAAATAAACCCTGTGATATTTGAAATTTTTTTAGATGTTTAGATATAGGTTTGACATATTACATCAAATTTATTCTTAAATCGCCTGATTATTCATTAAGCATCATTGAAATATTTTACAATATACCATATAAGAATTGAAATAATATTAACATTATGAATTCAATCAACACCGTTAGTGGTAAAGTATTTGAAGGAGAAATCTCTGATCTGAAACTCTGTCCTTTAGACCAGACAAAAGGACAGAGACTCTTAAGAAAAACCTTAGCAAGCTATTTTCTTCCAGAATATTGGCCGTTGATCGGGAGTTCCACCTTTTACTTCTGTGGTTCACAAAATTGCCCGATTATTTATTTTAATAACGAAGACAAACAATATTTTAGTTTTGAAGATGTAAAGCGAAGTGTTATGCACAAGATGCCAATTAACACACCTAACAGACCAGCTTGCTACTGTTTAAACGTTTTGGAATCCGTTATAGTTGATGAGCTTTTGGTGAAGAAATGTTGTGACTCCTTGAAAGATATTCAGGAGTATACTAAGGCAAATACTGGAAAGGATTGCACCATCACAAATCCTTCAGGAAGGTGCTGTGGTAAGAAAATTCAAGAAATTATTGCTTGGGCTAGAGATCAGAGAGATGAAATTCATGTGCCTACCTTTGAAGAAGCTGAGAGTTGCTGTGCTGAGATCAATTCAAATACAATTCATTTGGAACTAATAGATAATCATTAGATTTCACGATAATCGAATATCTCAGATTCTGTTGGGATACTTTGATTTTTCCACTCCTCAGCCTTAATCATTTTTCCCAAGTATACGATCTGCCCAGTATGATGAGAGTAATGAACCAGTTGTCTCACGATTGCTTCAAGTAGAGAATGTGGTTGTTTACGAATGTAAATTATTCTTTCCAAATCTTCTTCATTCAGAGAATGCAGAAATTTTAAGAACATGTCCCATTGCTCTTTCCAATATTTAATTAATTCTGGTCTTGTATTGCCAGTTTCATCAAACTCTTTAGGTCTGTTACGGTCTGGTTTCTCTCCATCCTCAGTGAACACATTAGTCCAGCGTGACCTAATATTCCCAGAGATATGTTTTACAATCACTGCAACAGAATTAGAAGTGCGGTTTGGCTTAAAAAAAAATTCCTCGTCTGTAAGTTGATCAAAGGTGGACTCTGCTAGTTTTTTCTGCTTTTCCAACTGGGTTATAATAGGGTGTAATGTTTCATTCACTGTACAAACTTAGATTATATTAGATTAAAAAAATATCCGATTCCTCTAGTCTGATTTTGTCCCACCACAATTTAGACAGTATTTTTTGATTTTCCCCAATTTGATGAATGAGATGAATAAGGGACTATCACAGTCATGTTCTTTGTTGTGACGGGGTAATCCTTTCATCTTTTCCTGGATTTTTGCTTCAACTGATTTATAATACTCCACTAAATTGAGTAGTTCACTCACACATACCCTAACTAAATGGTCTACATAAATATTTTGAATACTCATATAACCTAAAGTACAGGAATCTAGATCAATAGACAAGATGGTAATTTTATAGAAATCAGTACCCAATCTACTAGTATCGTAATTAAATTTTATATAGACTCTCCAAATCAGAAATTGTGGACGATCTAGAGAAGTTAAGGAAGATATTTACTGAAATCGACCTTTCTGACTCTATTGATCAGATACTGAACTCTAAGAATACAAAATTTGTAAATAGAAAATTAATTTGGCTGGATCTTGGGTGTGTTTTGGAGGATGTTCAGGAGGAAATTAGGCTGGGTGAGTTCACCGAACTAACCTATTTGGGGCTATATGCAAATAATTTGAAGATTCTACCTGTAAACATGTTTCAGGGATTGCACAGGTTACAATATATTGATCTAGGTGAGAATAACTTGGATGAACTTCCTGAAGAAATTTTTCGTGGGTTAGAAAAGTTGGATGCCCTATGGTTATATTCCAACAATTTACGAGCACTACCAGTCTCACTTTACAACCTACACAACCTTAGAGAATTAAATGTTAATTTAAACAAGCTCAATTTCAATTCAATAAGAGAGTTAAGAACACTTAAAAAGTTGGAGAGGCTAGAAGTTGCTCTGAACCCTGAAATATCACCGATTGAGCTGGCGAAATTAAAATTTGGAAAATTAAAATATCTTATTGTTGATGATACACTTCCCGATGGTAACATAATAATCAAAAACCTTTACGAAATCCAGGAGGAAGAAGATTCACACACGAGGTCTAGTAAGGTAATCTTTGGACTTATAACCGGGTTTATGGGCTCAGGAAAATCAACTCTTATCAAACATATCCCAAATAAGATACAGACTGACATTACTCCCGACATTCAACCTAGATTGTTTTTTGATAAACATTTCATGATAAAGTATTCTCCAGATACAAATTTAGTGTTATTTGAGTTGGACGCGCCTACAATTTCAACTTGGACACAGTACATATCAGTTTCAGAATTTGTCTTCGTGCTAATCTCCGAAGAAGATCTAAGTAAAAGAGATGATGAATTTAAAGAATTCCTTGAACACATAATCAAGAATAGGTCCAGAGAATCTAGAGTTCTCCTTCTTGTGACAAAGGTCTCTAAGGGAACTAAGAAGAAAACAATTAATTCTAACCTTAGTTCCATTGTAGAAAGGATAGATGACTGTCCCATAGATTTATCTCATGATTTGTTTCTTGTTTCAATGGGAAACCCATTTCCAGATCTTGGAGGTCAACAAAAAGTCAATCTGAATGAAAAAGAAATTCAACTGATTTTTAATAGTATCAAACCATTGAACAAAAACCTAAGCTAAATCTATTTGCCTGATAAGAAAAATAGGGAATAGATCAGGATGAGATCAATACTTTCTGGGTCAGTTAGTATAGTGGAGAGTGTTTTTAATATTAGGTCAGGCTCTTTATTTTCATAACTGACACCAATTAAATGATAATATTTAGGAGTTCCTATGATTATCTCTGTCTCAGTCTCATTTAAAGGGATTGTGTCAGCTTGAAACATGAACCTAAAAGATTCATTATTAGATTTAGCTATAATTATAAAAATATCGTTTCTTATTCCATTCATACGTTTTTTGACCGAGGTAAATGGTGTTTGCCAATGAACATCCCTGTAGTAAGATGAACCTACTGTAAGAATTGTTTGATTTATCTGTAGGTTAGGAAGAGAGGAATACATGATGTTTTCAAGAACCTCACCATCAACAGAAACTAATTCAGGGAACACCTTACTTGAATTGTGGAACTTGATCAATTGAGTTGAGTTTATTTCCAACAGGCTGGAACCTGACGCTAGTTGTTCTGCAATTGTTTGGTGGTCGATTTTGTCTTCTTGAATTACGATGGCTTCAAGAACATCAATCAAATTTTTATGTGGAATCCCTAGGTAAATTCCATCATTCTCTAACAGAACCTTCTGAGCCAGTTTGCTTCCAATCTCCTTAATCTCTTCAATAAGATCATCCCTGTTTAGCAGCTTGAATAATTGTTGGAGAGCTTCTTTTCTTTTCCCTTCTGAAATCAGACCTTCAGCAAGGATATAATCTAAGTATTGATCATAAGGAGGAATAAGCTCATTTTCAAGGAATTGTTGTAAATTATCAGGTGAAAGTGAATTGCTCCACTTAGAATTATAATTTAGTATTGTAAAGATTCGGGCCAAGGATAGATGAAGCCATGCTTGGGCTGGAAGAATTGGACTCCACTGATCAACAATTGATTTTAATTGGATGACTAACAATTGAGTTTTGTCCAGATCATTTTCACTAAGTGAAACTGGGTTCCAAAGAATTCCTGTTGAGAATTGAATATAATCCCTCAAAATTGAAGCATAATACATAGGATCATCTTTTTTTCCCAATTCTCCAGCCAACACCACAAAGTTCCCCAATTTACGAATCTCGTCAATTACCTCATCGGACAATGTTGCTTTAGATTGAACTATTTCGATTTGAATTATTAATACCTGTACACTCACTAATTCCTCAAGCTCTATATTGTCATCTTTTGTAAGCCTCTTTGATGTTGTAAATTTAACTGTCAATTTTTTTAATTTTGAGGTAACCTCATCTTTAATCTCATTCAATGCTTCTAACTGAACATAGTTGCCACCAAATAAGTTGCTTAGCTGTAGAGTTAGATAATTCTTTAATGATGCATATCCAAAGTCTTTGTTGTAAATTAGCTCTTCATTCGAACTAAGTATACCATATCTCAAATTTTTTATCCTATAAGAATATTGAGCAAAATTCGTTAATTCAGTATCTCCATAATTTTCAGATAATAGATAAGCCCGGTCAATATATAGCTCTGCCTCAGCTAGATTGTATTCAACACTTAGGAAATGAAGCTTCTCAAGCCCAATAGCTAACATCGCATAGGGTAATTGCTTAAATGAAATCATTTCTAGTCCAAAGTCTTCCAGTAATTGTTTCGACTTTTCATTTTGTATTTTTACACTCTTCACCCATTCTGAGGCAACATGCATCCTCTCCTGACGGTCTGAGGGTTTGATTTTGGTTGAATCTGATCCTCTTTGTGGAATAGGGATATAACAGGTTAAACAGTACAATGGTGAGAGCATTGAAGGTTCAGTTCCACAGATCAGGCACTGTGTCATCAGAATGCAAGTTAACCTTCTCTTTCTTAAAGACTTTGAAAACTACTTAAAATTTCATTGCCAGATTTTCATCTTGTTTTAGAGGCAGCTTTAATCAGAACATAATTATTAAATTATAGATTGATTGATCCCGCCAAACCTGTCAAAGATTTTTCGTATAACTCAAATTCGGCAAACTTATAAATCATGCTGATTAGAAAACTCACCAAATAATTGGTTGTTAGGGAAGAACGATTTCGGAGGGAATAACCCTCTGAGATCCTGATTTAGATTATTTGTTTATTTGTGACTTATTTTACTATTCTTATCAACAAGTCAGTCGAAAGTCTTTATTTCTCTTAAGAAATTGAAAATTAAACAGATGAAATCAAATTTTGCTCAAAAGGTGATTAAAGATCGACAGTCCTTATTTTTCCTGAGATTGATGAACGAAAAAGACCTAGATGAGATCTCTGCATGGCCCTTCTTTACAGATCAGTATCTTAGTTGGGCTAATTTCTCATTCTTTCAACCACAAGAGAAAAGATTTTGGTTCAAGGCGAACAACACAGAGTCACTGTTTTGGTTCTCTTTCCTTGTCGACGGGCATATACTTTCAAACCCAGAACACCTAAAGTCTTGGATAGAAGAAGGCTGTAAGGGCGAGCTTTCATTTCAAAACCCCCATAACTCCACCCATATAGAGCAATTTGATGATGAGCTTAGAAAATCATTCAACCTCGATGCAAACGCTTCGAGGAAATTATTGGTTGGACGAATCTCTATAACTACAACACCAAATGAGGATGAAGTGATCTTTGGAATTGCGATTCATCCAGATTTTGTTAATTTACACCTGGGAAGATTAGCAACTCAAATGATGTTGTTTGCTCTATTTGAGTTATCAGACATAGACTCAGTCTGGTTGGAGACTCAGGAGGTAAACGTTAGGGCTCAAAGACTTTATGAAAGGCTTGGATTTAAGAGATTGGGATATCATTATAAGAGGAACAATGACAGAATTTTAGAAAAGAGGTATGCCTATGCCTTTACACGTCAAGAAAAAGAATTTATTCCAGATCTATTTATTGTGGAGGAATGAAGTCAGTGAGCATGAAGCGTGACCTTCCAACGATTGACTAAGAAGATCCCCCTAAATTACATATTTTTCACTTATATAATATTTTTTTGGATTTAGAATGAATACTTGCTCACACAACCAAGTTTAATTTTAGTCACATTATTATTAATTATGGAAGCACCGAAAGCAAAAATCATCCCCACAAAGCGTACCATAAATGGCGTGGATCTTGAGGATAATTATGCGTGGTTAAGAGACAAAGAGAACCCCGAGGTAATTAAGTACTTAGAGGATGAAAATAAATATACTGAGGCCTATATGGGAGATACTTCAGATTTTCAGGAAAGCTTGTTTGAAGAATTGAAAGGGCGTATCAAGGAAACAGATCAAACTTACCCAGTAACGAGGGATGGCTACCTCTATTACACTAGAACGGAGAAAGGGAAAAACTATCCCATCTACTGTAGAAAAAGAGGAAACATGGAGGCTGAAGAGCAGGTATATTTGGATTGTAACCAGTTAGCAGAGGGTCTTGAATATTTCAGATTGGGAGGGATGTCCTTAAGTCCAGACCAGCGGTTTTTAGCTTATTCGACAGACGTTACAGGATATGAAATTTATACTATTGAAATAAAGGATTTGCAAAGTGGACAAAAACTTGCTGATAAAATAGAGAACGTTGCAGGTGATGTTTTATGGACTCCAAATGGAGATTTTTTGATATATGACCTTCTGGACGATATTCACCGACCATTCGCAGTTTATTATCACAAGGTTGGAGGAGAAAACTCAGAAGATAAATTGATTTATCAGGATGACGATAATCAATTCTTTGTCTCTTTTTCCAAGTCTAGAGACAAGAAATATTTCTATATATCAAGCACATCACAAAACTCAAATGAGACAAGGTATGCGAGGTTTGCTCAGAATACTTCGAATTCACCCTTTGAATCTGAATTAGAGGTATTTATGGCTCGAAGAGACAAGATTGAATACAACATCAGCCACCATGAAGGTGACTTTTATATTACAACCAATGAAAACGCCGTGAATTTTGAGGTATTTAAAACAAAGGTGGAATCACCAGAGAGAGAGAAATGGGAAACGGTCATACCACACAACATAAATGTGCAAAACTTGGGCGTGAGTTCTTTCAAATCACATTTGGTGTTTCTCCAGAGAAAAGGTGGGTTTATTCACATGGAAGTTAGAGACCTTGAAAAAGGAGAAACTTGGCCTATAAAATTCCCAGAGGACATCTACTCTGTTTGGACTGGAGCAAACCCCGAGTATGAATCTAAGGTTCTAAGGTTACATTTCTCGTCTCCTATTACACCGAGTATCACGTATGATTACGATATCGAGAAAAGAGAACTTTTACTTCGTAAACAGGAAGAGGTTAAAGGATATGAACCTAAAAATTATGTTACATTCCGTAAGTATGCAACAGCTAAGGATGGGACGAGGGTCCCACTCTCAATAGCCCACCATAAAGATTTGAAATACGATGGACAAAATCCTACACTGCTTTATGGTTACGGTTCATATGGTTACAGTATTGATCCTGGCTTTGCAACGAACATGTTAAGTTTGTTGGAAAGAGGCATGATTTTTGTAATTGCCCATATCCGAGGTGGAGGAGAGATGGGTAAACCATGGTATGAGGATGGAAAGTTCTTGCACAAAAAAAATACTTTTGAGGATTTCATTTCAGCTGCTGAATATTTAGTGTCAGAGAGACTTACCAATTCAGGTAAATTGGCAATAATGGGAGGAAGTGCCGGAGGATTACTCATGGGTGCGGTAGTCAATATGAGACCTGACTTGTTCAAGGTTGTTGTTGCGAGAGTACCTTTTGTTGATGTAATTAACACAATGTTAGACCCATCAATTCCTCTTACGACAGCAGAGTACAAAGAATGGGGAAATCCCAATGAAAAGGATTTTTTTGATTACATGCTATCCTATTCCCCCTACAATAATGTAGAAGCAAAGAACTATCCTAGTATGTTAGTAACAGCTGGTTTAAATGATCCTAGAGTCCATTATTGGGAACCTTCAAAATGGGTCGCAAAACTTAGAAATCTAAAGACCGACAACAATATTTTACTGTTGAAGACAAACATGGGAGCTGGACATGGTGGGGCCTCTGGCAGATATGATAGTCTAAAAGAGACGGCCTTTATCTACACATTTATTCTGAAAGAGCTTGGGATCCTCAAGTAGATCTGATAATTTTTAAAATAACTTTTGCTAACTCTCTTTCTGCAGTTTGTTTAGATGTGGCAGGAGGTCCACTCAATTTGATATATTGCCCCAAGATGTATTGATTCACAGTTGAGATGAATAATGGGCTGTGGTCTGTTCCCCCCACTCGTGTTGTCGTATAATCCAGAGGCATCTCACCTTTACTTTGGAGCAATTCTTGAAGTTCTCCCTTATAGTTGACATCAATTATATCTGGTATTTCAGTAAATTTTTCGTTGATTATATCAATAATATTCCTAACTATGTCTCTAAGAACTGAGATTTGGTTATGGAGATACGAGATCCCTATTAAAGCCTCAATACATTCTTTCAGGTCATTTTCACTTACGTTAACGTCTGAAATAATTTCAATGAGGTTGAAATAATCTACTAAAAATCCTAAGGTTCTTCTGTTTACCAGTGAAGAAATTATCTGTGTGATCTTCCCTGAATTTAGAACACCGCTTTGTCCAATTTCCTCAACTAATATTAGATCTAATACTTTGTCTCCAAGAAGAGCGAAAAATTTGAATTCATCTCCTCCCTTAATAGATTTTGGAGTCAGGGCAAGTTTTGTGTAATCTGAGGATGGGATTTTGAAAAATAACGTTAGAGATTCTAGGGTATACGGTTTTTCTGAAATCATTATTTCAATCCGTTAAAGGTAAATGAGCAAGTTGAAGGGCACATTGCTTCCTCATAAATTACGTCCATACCGTTTTTATCTACATTTGGGTGATGACCTCTCCATTTTTGATGCCAAGTTTTGCTGCTTTTCCATCTGTCAAATTCCTGAACTTTTTGATATGGGTTAATAAACAAGCTCCCAAGTAATAAATCCAACAATTTTTTTGGAGCTTTTAAAATGCTCATAATATCCATATCTCTATTCTACTATATTAATTTTCATATTTCAGAACTTCATTTACTTTAGTGTCAGATATTATAGAAAATCTATCTGATGATATTTTGCTTACTTGAAAATGTACATATACTAAAACACCTCCTCCCTTATTTGATGTTAACTTTACCTGATCTTGAAGAAGCTTTTAATCGATTAGAGCCAGTAGTAAATAAAACTCCAGTTTTCACTTCTCGAACACTAAATTCAGAACTAGACCTAGAAATTTATTTTAAGCTTGAAAGTTTTCAGAGGATGGGGGCCTTCAAATTTCGTGGAGCTTATAATGCACTGTCCTTACTCTCTCCTTCAGAGAAGGAAAGAGGAGTTGTAACACATTCCAGTGGAAATCATGCACAAGCGATAGCGTTAGCTGGAAAGTTGCTTAAAATAAAAACTATCATTGTGATGCCATCTAATGCACCAGCAGTCAAAAAATCTGCAACACTGGGGTATGGAGCTGAGGTTGTGGAATGCAAGCCAACTACCAGAGATAGGGAGGAGACCTGTGAATCTTTGATAAAGAAGCATGGATATACTTTAATTCATCCGTATGACAATGATAACGTCATTGCTGGGGCCTCAACTGCTGTACAAGAGCTGATAAAGGAATATGGCAAATTTGATGCCGTTATTGCCCCTGTGGGTGGTGGAGGTTTATTAAGTGGTACTGCACTTTATTCCAAGTTAAGTGGGAATGTTAAGCGAGTCTTTGGTGCAGAACCAAGTCAAGCAGACGATGCGTACAGATCATTTCACACAAACAAAGTACAGCCTCAGCTTCATCCAAATACAATAGCTGATGGATTGAGAACATCCTTATCTGAAAGGACATTTGGTTATATTAAAACCCACGTAGATGAAATTATTCGTGTAGATGAGGGAGAAATCGTTAATTCCATGAGATTCATTTGGGAAAGGATGAAATCTGTTGTTGAACCTTCTGGTGCTACCTCACTTGCTGCTGTAAGAAACGCCAGATCAGAGGGTCTTATTGAAGATCATCAAAAAATTGGTCTCATCATTAGTGGGGGAAACGTTGATCTCAACCCTTATTTCAAAATATTTGCGACCTAAAGGTTTAGTATCTACAGACAGTAGGAGAAAATATATTACGGATAGTGTAGTTTGACCAACCATACTGTAAATCAAGAGATATGGTTTGGTTACGTGGAGACATGCTACACTGTTGAGTGAAATAATCCATTGTTAAAGAAAAATTCACAGGTTGTGCTGGTTGTATGGTGTTGGATCTACTTACGTTAAGAAAGAATGGCACATTGATATACGAGCTGTTGATTTCATACTGAACTGTAAAATAATGATTTGACAAGGCTTTATTAAAGGATTTGAATAATCCAGGGGCTGTTGATACATGTGAACTTAGCAGAATGTCTTTACCGAATAAAGACAATACAAAGTATTTCGAACCATTTATTGTCTCGATAGTCAAAACAACAGATGACTTGTCATTCAAATTTTTTTGAATAGTTTCCAACTGGGATAACCCAAAGGATTCAGTATTATTCATCATGATTAAAGGAAATTTTATAATCATTGAACTGTCTACTTGTGTTTGTATCCTAATAGAGACATCTTCAGTGTATATATTAGGATTGACCCAAATCACTACAGCGGGGTAAAGTAAACCACCAATTGATACGAATAACAATGTCAAAACTATGATTAAAGTGCGACGACTTATCTTATAACCGTCTTTCTTCGAATTTCCCATAATTAAACTAATTTGGAATCTAAATAAGTTTAAAGATGTGTTTATACTTTATTTTTAATTTTCCTTAAGGTTACACCCAGAACAAATATACCTAGAGCGGTTAACAGAAGTTCAAATCCAGGCACAGGAGAAGAACCTGTAGCTGCATTGCTAGAATTTCTAGTAATTAGAAAAGATGAAATATTCGCATCACTTCTAGCTCCATTCCATGATTCAACATGTCCTCCGAATTTTAGTGCAACCCCTGTACTCTTTTCATATAGAACGAATGTTGATGCAACCATTCCCAAAGACCCAAGAACAAATTGAAAATTGAAACTCATATTAAATTCTGTTGTGGATACATCATTCATTTTATATGGATTTAGGAAACCTCCAAAATTTGACGAATTCCCCCAGTATCCCCAATCTGTGTATAGAATCATGCTTGTGGGGGAAGACATGTTGGAAGAATCTGTTACAGTTTTTCCACCTGCCGTCATAGTGTATTTTACTGTATCATTAGATTTAATTATCTCTTTTACTTCCATAGTTATCACTTCTCCCTTAGTAATAGTAAGATTTGAGAAAGACGGAGCTACAGTATTTGTTAGGGGAATGTTATAACTTTCAACTTTAAAGGTAAATTTATCACCTACCTTGACACCTATCTTTGAAGTATCAATACTTGCATTCACGCTACTTATCAAAAGTAGAGCGGTAAATAGTCCTAAGACCAATATTTTTCTTTGGTTCATGGTAATTATATATTCTCAATAATTTTATTTAAACATAATTAATCAATTTGTATAATTGTTTTGCTATAGTATTGCATTCTGAATTTAATTCCAATTTTGTAATAAGTCACAATATCCAAATGTACGGTGTTCAAATATTCAAGTCATTAGGATTTCTTTAGTTGTTTGATTGCTTCAAGACGTGAAACATATGTTGATAAAAGATGTTCATTCAAAGACTCTAATTCAACGAGTTTGATACTACTTTCTAATGTAGAACCTAGTTTCTCAAAGGCATTGGGAGAGAAAATCAAGCGGTTTGAACCATCAATGAGAACAATTTTGTTAACATGACGGTACCCTAAAGCTTTTGGGGGAAGGTGCCCCACTATATCTTTGTCATTTTGAATAACCCATGAGTTTTTGACTATACTATTATACCTTCTAACAAACCACCTGTTTCCAAACCTGGGGACAGCAAAACCTGTGAAATGAACAGTTTCTTTCCTATCCTGAATCATGTCAAAGCTCAGTAAACCACCAATTGCAGCACCTAATGAGTAGCCCACAATTTCGATTGTTGGAAGGATCTTTCCAGTTATTCTTCTAAGCTCATCTATTGCGGAATATACATCGTTTTTTATACTTTCATAAGCAGACAAAAATCCAGAATGTACTTTAGGTTTGAATAGTATTCTTCTTACTTGAGGATATTCTGTGAAGAGTAGATTGACATCACTAAAGAAGTTCTTTTCACTTCGACTACCCTTGAAACATATCAATATCGATCTATGTCCTTCAGCTATATACAGACCAACATCAGTCTTTTCATTTGATATCTCTTTAAAATACTCAAACCCGTATCGTCGTATATCCTTTTGAATTGTTTCCTTACTTGAGAAGGCAAGGTCAGCTAGCTTAGCATAAACAATCGCCTGCTCAATATCAAATGATTCCATAGCAGAGATTAGACCCTATATATAAAATGGCTTTCAATTATAAGATGAATATTGCTAAAGTTTTGCAATCCTCGAACGTAAAATAGTAGTTAAATCAAACGATAAAATATAAATGGGTTAAGGTTACCTAGCATTTGGAGAGGTTAATCTATAACTGTTCTGATCATCAATAGGCACGAAAGAGTTAAGAAAGTCAATATTGATGGTGCTAAAGTTGAACACAGAACAGTGTTAAATGAATTTTCTGATTTACAATCAAACGCTGACCCCTATCATTTAATTGTATTTAACATGGATCGTGTTACAAAAAGAGATTTAGATTTTTACAGGAAACTTTTGAGAGAATTACGTCTGAGATTCCCAGGGATACACAGAGTGGTTGTAAATAAGAAAGTCTCACTAAAACAAACACTGGTAGAGTGGAAGACAAAAGGATGGATTACAAAATTATATGAAGATTTTGCTGATGAGAAATTTCTTCATTTTGTTTCAAACAGTCTGACTAAAGATCCAAGATCTAGACTCAAAACACCAGTGATTTTGGATACGTCAAGCTTGGAAAATCAGCATTACATAAGTGACACATTCTTACAGCTTATTTCTACCATGACAAGTTCTGATAAGTCCACAGAGATTGGAAACCTCTTTATTGACTTTTTGCGAGGGAAAATTAGTGAGCTTAGAATGGTTCTAGAAATATTTAATGCAAATCCTATTAAAAACTTAGATCAGAGAGAAAAATTGATAGAAACTGCCTCAGATGTACTCAATCAAATTGAGATTCTAATATATTTCTTTGACCAAAAAATTCTTAGTATTCACATATATTTCATTCAGTCAGTCTTAAATTATCTATCAGGACACCAACACCTTGCTAATGATTCACTCAAAACTGCATTGGAATTCAAATCCTGGTTTGAGGGAAACTACCCAGAACTTGATTTTTCAGTCTTGAATTCAGAAATAAATAGAATATCAACCATAACAGAGCAATTCTCCAAAGTGTTGACTGAGGATATTGAGCTGACATGTCGAAAAAGTATTGTGAATGTGGTAGCAGATGATATTCTTTCTTATATATCAATTAATAGTTTCATGTTTGAGTCTAATCATCAGGTAAAGAAGGATTTGACATTTATTATGATTTATGACTCTATTACACTTTATTCAAAAACTTCTAAAAGGTACGCCAACAAAGAAATACCAACCCTTGTAGGTTCATTCATCTCA
The DNA here is from genome assembly GCA_030149205.1 of Candidatus Heimdallarchaeota archaeon. Lineage (GTDB taxonomy): Archaea > Asgardarchaeota > Heimdallarchaeia > Heimdallarchaeales > Kariarchaeaceae > WAKA01. Next base: position 971,194 of record JASBSB010000001.1, read on the forward strand.
GCCCTTTTTGCGTTGGTATCTGAGATTGATGAAAATGAGGATAGAATTGATACAATAACTTTGTTTAAGGGGGCAATCTATCTCTTCAAAAGTCAGAAATTTATCTTCGTTCTCTATACCAATTTCCAAGATTTAAGGGATAAAATCGCACTTAAAAGATTAGGGCTCTCATTGGTTAATGAATTGAAAGGCAGTGACGAAATAACTTATGGGGTCTCCTCTCAGGTACAAAATCTAATCACTAAGACTTTAATCAAGTATTTCCCATCATTTAATGGGTTTAAGCAATCCTAAATAGCCTCTTTCATGTTCTTAATAAGATTCAATTTCGAACTATCCTAGTGGAAACACTAAGAAATATTTATGGGATTTATCTTTTTACCTTCCTTAATTCCTTAGGGAGGGGAATCTGGTTGGGAAATGTATTGAGTGCCTATATATATTTCTTAGCAAACCAATCATATTCTTCTCTCGGGATAGTCTCATCTATCACAGGATTTGCTTCTACTATTATTTTATTCCCTGCGGGGTATTTAACTGATCGGTTTCCTCGAGTACTTGTCTTATACAGCGGGGCAGTATTTGGAATAATTAGTCTAATCATTTTATGGTTCACTAGTAGTTTAAATGGAGTCATTTGGGGATTGTTTTTTTGGGGATTATTCAATGGGAGTATGTCCCCCAGTACAGAGGCTTTGTTTGCTGACTCTATTGTGACAGGAAACAGATCCCCTATTTACACAAAAAGGTATATCATTCAACAGGTTGCTATGGCTGTAGGTCCTTTTCTAAATATTGCATCTTTTCTTTATCTCGGGGACAATTGGAGCTTACCAATTTTAAAGGCAGTAATGAACATAGGAATCTCTTTTTCTGCACTTGCGATCTTAAGTTTATTCTTAGTGAATGACAAGTTTACAATGGGAAGGAGCAGTGAATCAATTGACACAAAAGATACAATGAATCATAACCAAAAAGTTAGCAACAGCAAAGTGCCTTACATCCTTCTTTCAGCAAACTTAATCGTGGGAATTGGAGCTGGCATGACTATTCGGTACTTTCAGATCTTTTTTCTGGAGATTTACAAACTGTTTCCAGTGGGATTAAATCTTTTGATGGGAGTCCTATTTGTTGTTACTGCTTTAGCAGGTCACCTGGCTCAGAAGGTTTCAACAAGATGGGGACGACCTCAAATAATATTCACTGTCCAGATGCTTGGAACCATTTGTCTTTTTCTAATAGCACTTTATCCACCATTAAGCATTTTAGTAATCATATTTTTATTAAGAGGCTCATTGATGAATGCGGCTCAACCACTTTCTAGATCTATTTTAATGGACTATATCCCAAAAAAAAGCCGAGGGAAATGGAATGCAGCCCAATTTATTGCTTGGGGTCTTTTTTGGAACCTCTCAGCCATAATTGGAGGATTTTTAATTGAACAGTTTGGGTATCGAATAAACTTCTTAATTACAGCTGGAATCTATGTTATAGGCACACTTCCAATTTTGCTACTTTTTTCAGCTGTTCCGAAGGAATCCACACCTAAAATTTCTCCCTCGGTTCATGCAGTAGCAGATTGATACTGATTCTCACACGTCAATATACAAGGTATAGTAATATTTATTAAGCTAAAATTAACTTTAAGGTATGTTAGCAAATTTAACGGACTATGAAAATTGTAGTATTTGGAATGGTTTAAGAATTATTCGACCCAAATGGACAATTCAGATAATTTTAGAGATTATGGTATCACCTGAAACGTCCTTAAGTTTTTCAGAGTTGGAAAAATTGATCCCTGATATTAATCCCAGAATGCTATCAAATAGGCTGAAAGATCTCTGTAAGTACAAGATCATTGAATCTTTCACTGAAAACCCAAAAACCCCTAAAAAGGTGAGATATAAATTGACTAAAGCGGGAGCTGGATTGGTGCATGTAATAGTCACCCTGAGGGATTGGTCGACAGAATTCATCTCAGAAAACCCAGACTGCAAAAATGACACCTGTAGACACATTTTAAGATTAAAGCTAAACTTTGCTAAAGAATGGGGTGTAATTTCAGGAGAAACTAAATAAAATTTGCAACGTCAAAATAAGCCAATATTAAAGCATATACTATATGAGCCATCAAAATTCCAATACTCATTTTCACCCACCACTCTCTGGGGGCTTTCATCATTCCAAGCATTGCAATCATCATAATAGCAAAGATCATTGCATAAACAATCTCGTTCAAGTATGAGCCCAAGGTTATTTTCAATATCCCAACCCAAAGGTAATCATATACGAGAGGGTGAATAAGCGTTCCAATCATAAAGTGTACCCCCCAGGCACTCATTTTTGGCATACCCATCATTTCATTCATCATGCCTCCCAATCCGTCAGAGATCATACTCCAACTTGGGGGCATCAATTGCATCATGTAACCGTAGACAATCATTATAGACATAACAATTGTTCCTAAGAAACCACCGAGAATTAAATTTGGTAGAGTCATGAAGACATATTTGTTTTGAATTATTTATAAGACAGCTACGAATTTTCAAACTTGCTAAGAAATATTGCACATTTTTATCAAAATTCAATATGAAAATTAAACAATTAATTCTTCTGAAATATCATTGAAATATGCACTGGTGATATTCTCATGGTTGCAATAAAATTAAATGAAAAAAGATTACACATAAATTCCCAATCCTTAGAAGAATACCAACTAAAATTTCTTCTTCTACGAATTTTCTCCCCAACAGTTAATCTCTGAAAAGAGGAAGATTGCTCAAAGTACTCAAAATAGGTTTTTACTGGTTGTTGATCCCAATCCAAAATTACCAAATATCCACCATCAACTAAGGAAGAATGTATTGCCTTTAATACATCATCTAAATTTTCGAAGGACCTAAGAACACGAGATGCAAATATAACAGAATATTTACCATGCAAGTTAGTGTCTTCTTGTAAATGTTGTTTTATCAATGAATAAGGTTTCCCAAAGGATTTTAACCTTATTTTGGACTCCTCCAACATTTCAGGTCTTAAATCTATCCCAGTAACAGAACCAGGGTTAAACCTCTCACAGATCTGCTCTAAAAGGAGTCCAGGTCCACACCCAATATCGAGGACAGAATTAAATCGTTTAACATGCTTCTTAACAAACTGGAAATATTGCTCCGTATGAACCTCTGAGAATGATTCTATCATTCTAAGTACAAATTCATCTCTCATAAAATTACAATTTGTACCGAACTCTAAAAAGTACAGGTTATTGAACTATGCCTGGCTTATCAATCAGGATTATATCTTCCTTTTCGAAAATCAAAAATAAATAAATTAATGTCTGAAGATTTGTGTAAGGAAACATAGCATATATCTCCTGTAGTGAGCCATCGGGGGAATCCGTAAGTGATGTGAAAAACATTCGAATATCATCATTAGTTATTCCTGTGAGCTTTTTTTCAATCATAGTCAGTTTAGAACTGAGGTCTTCTGAGAATTTGATCTGAAAGTGTATCTCATGAGCCACCAACATAGTCTGAATCATCATTCTATCAAACTCTCTTGGGGGGTCTGATATGTACTCCATGATATATTCTAGGACATCGAGAAGGAGACCTAGCGTCAGAGGAGGCAATATCTCTATTGTATCAACTAATAATTGAAACCATTGTTCCATCATCGGAGTAAATGGTCGGATACTAGATTTAAGCTCGAATTCAATCATCCCCATTTTAGATACAATGAGAGAAAGGGGATGATTAGTAGGATTGTTGTTGGTTTGCAGGATGGCACGAAGGGTATCCATTCTTAGTTCAAACTCAAAACCAGCCAAAAATGGGACGATCCCCATTTTTAGAACCTTATATCCTTTTTGATTAACTCCTTGTGTCCCAGGTTTAGGTAGACCTACTAAACCAATGTCTGCCCCCGTTTTCATGGGTGGGAACTCAAGTTTGGTTAATGTCCTGATGGCTGCTCCAGCATCTATTTGAAGATTATGTGACTTAGTAAGCCCGTGGTTACATTTATGTCGTACAGTTAAATTGAATAAGCCATTAGGTGAATCTTCAGCATACTTTGAGATTGCTACCTCATCTAATGAGAGCTTATTGTAGGTGTTACACTGTTCACAAAAGTATGAGGTCTTCTTCATCTATTTATAAAAATAATCTTTCCTTCTTAAAAAACCTTTTGGAAATACAGAGATGTGGTTAAAGTAAGCTTTTATTCAAGTTCATAAAATATAAAATATTGAACCCAGAGGTTGTCTCTTTGAGCTCTGATTTCATTCAGGTGGTCAATGAATCCTTGTCAATGATTCCTTTAGACTTATCTGAGTATGAAAACATCACCTCAGTTATCATCACAGATGATTTAAGATTAGTTGATATGGATAAAGTCTCATCCTCAAAGGGGATCTTATTGATCGATAATAATCCTGTTATCACAACCCATAAGGAAAACATCCTTGTTTGGGAAATAAATTTCACAGAGATCACTCCTTTCTTGCTCAACTTCAAGCTATCTGTCTTAAATAAACTGATTACAAAAGAAGTATTAAGATCTACCTCGTTTCAAAATTTAGATAGGCCCTCGCTAGAGGATAAAAACACAATCATTTTTATCACAGGAAGTGCAGGTGCCCCTAGAATGATTACTGACATATTAACCTCCCTTCACAAAAATATTCACCCCATAATAGTCGTTCAACACATTTCGAGGTCCTTTGACAAAAGGTTTGTAAATAGAATCAATTCCAAAGGAAAAATAAACGCGGTGTTGGTAAGTAGTTCTTCCCAACTAAAAGATAACCAAATTTATGTTGCTCCAGCTGATTACCACATAGAGATAATAAATTCACCGAAGGGGTTTATTGTGAAGAAATCAGAAGGCTCAAAGGTAAATTTTACAAGACCATCAGCCGATGTTACTCTGTTTTCTATGGCAAGGCTCTCAAGTTTGATTCCTTTGGTTGTAGTGATGAGTGGGATGGGAAGAGATGGAAGAGAAGGAATTAGAATTTTAAAAAGAGAAAACCCCGATACTGTGGTTATCGCATTAGATGAGGATGAAAGTCCAGTAAATGGGATGAATAGAGAGGTTATAAAATCAAATTTTGCGGATTATGTTTTGACAACAACACAGATCATCTCATTCATTCAGAGATTTAGAGCTTGAACTTCTTTTAAATGCTAACGTCATCCAAAAGCGGCTTTGGTCAATCGTTTCCCATTCATACCCCTTTGATTTCATCTGATTGGTTAAATCATCTATTCTATGAAGATATGGTCTAAACGAGTTGGTTAATGCTGCAATTGGAGAAAAAAGCTTCAGAAGTACTCTAAGGAATAACCAAGGACGAGGAAGTGTGACCACAATTTCCTCAGCGTTTAATGACACACATTTATTCATCAATGTCTCTCTATCAGGATAGCAACAAAGTACCCTATGCATGGAGACGCCATCAACACTTTCCGCATCATTGAAATTTTTAAAGTTAACCACCTTTAGATCAACACCTTCTGAAATTCCCATTTCCTTAAAATTTTCTGAAGCCTCATTGATCATTGATGTAGAGAGATCAATCCCAATAACTTTTGTTTTTGGAGATTTATTTTTAACCTCCATAAGTAATGTTCCAGGACCACATCCTACATCTAGCACAGATTTAGGATTTGATTCAACTAGATAGTTTACATGTTTCATTGCACTTATGGGTAAACCTGAGGACTTTTGTCTATCCGACATTCGCTTGCTTTCCCGATCAAAAAATCTACTAATGGTCTGATCCTTTGTTGTCTTATTCATAAATTACCACGGGTCAGCTAGAGATTTAACCTTTCGGTTTTCTGAAAGGTAGGAAATCTGACATTTTCTTCTGAAAAAGTGATTACACTTTAGTTACTTTATTAACAAGGTGTCACGCTCAATAATTATTAGAGATGTCTAAGTTAATTTTGATAAATCATATTGTGAGTCAAAACCTTAGGCAATATGTTGAAAGTATAAATAAAACCTGTGTTTCTGGGAACACATACTTTCTAGTATACTTTGGCATCGAGAGCTATTTATCTAAAGTAATCCAATTAATTGAGGACAAAGATCCGCTGGAGAGGGAAAGGGTGATATTTTCGATCTTTGGTGATTCGGATATATCGAAATGTGCGTCCCTCAATATTCTAATTAATAATATTCTAGGCTTAAAGTTGATGAGAGAGACTAATTTCTCTGTCATTCGTGATGCCTTATTGAATCAATTTAATACGTTGCTGAATGAATACTATCAGTTACATGTATGTGAAACATCAGTTGGAGTTCAAAACTTAAATGACATTATCATACGATACCCATTGGTTGATATATTTGATCAAAACGAGAGAGCCGTACTCTCTGATAATCAATTAGTCAGCACTCAACAAATTGAGATGCTCACCGTTGATAACACCAGATACCACTTTTTTGGATTAATTGGGGATAAATTAGACAAAGTTTCTGAATTTAAAGACAAATTTCTAAATTCAATCCAGCTAAACGAAGTCATTATCATTAATGTGAATATGAGTGCTGTTTATCAACATTTGCTCTCCACAAATCTTATTCCTTATTCAGCAGTTTTATCAGAGTTAAAGCTAAATGATTGTTGGCTAAACCTTTCTGATCTTGAGAAACATCGATACTCAACTAGATTACCTGACCCAAATAGGAAAAACCCAATCATTTTGGCTCCCTATTTCAAATTCATCAAAAACCACCTTTCTTCTGTTAACATCCAGTCCAATATCAACCTGTTTGAAATTTACCTTGTCTCACATGACAGAAAGCCTGAATTTATTAATTTCCTACTTTCAAAAATTTCTAAATTCAATGACATCATATTAGAGGATAAAGGAAGAACAGTCAAAATAATTTTCCCCCAGAAAGTTAGGTTAGATACTTTGTTTGATCCCAAATTTCCAGAGTTTGAACAAATAATAGAATCAACAACCCTAGGAGAAAATATGTATCTAACAATATTGCATGGATTTCGATTGTCTCCAGAGAAAATATTGAATAACACCCTTCCTGATGAATATGAGCTCATAAGTGATAACAATTTAGGAAACTACTATATCATTTCTAACGAAAAAGTAAACGTTAACTTACAGGATTATGTGGAGAATCGAAATGCAGTCAATCTCTTAAAAAACTTAAATGGACAGCAGTTTTTCCAAATTCAGGTGTTACCACAAACTGACAATTTGAGCTTTCCCATTTTAACTATCGCCCAGTGGAAGAATGGAGTTTTACAGTTTACATTACCTTCGCTCTTAGACCCATTAAGTAGTATTAACTCTTGGAAAGGGAAGTCGTTTGATGTTGTGTGTATTTTTGATAAAGGAACCTCTTTTCTGCTTAGAGGTGTAATCCAGAGTCACGATAATTTTGATTTAAAGTATTGGCAAACAAATTTTTTTGATAAAGATCAATTTAATTTGATAAAAAGAAAAAGTGGGCTATCTGAAACATTTGAATACTATTGGCAGAGAAACCTTTATTCTTATGAAATTGAAGAGGTGAGGATGATTGAATAAGAATCTTAGACAACTGCTTGCTGAATATAAATCGATGAATATGTACCTTCCTGATAAATCAATTCTTGGAAAAATTGGGCTTTCTAAGAATGGAAAAATTTTGATCTCCTCAAATATTTTAAACTCATTATCAGAACCTGAAAAATGTGTTATTTATTGGTTCAAAGCCACACCAAGCTCATTGATTGAGTCAGACAGGACTCCAAGAGTTGCGATTTTCGGAGAAATTAATAATTCTGGAGAAATTATTGTGGAAAGAGAAACATGGTGGAACCGGGAGGATATAAATCTTGAAACTTTGCTTCAGAGACAAAGCAGTCTCAAAAAGTTCAATCCAAGCGATCGATTTATGAAGGTATTAAATAATCTTAAGTTACATGAGGAAGCTGTAGTTATAGGATCAATATTCAATAATCCAATTCACTTTAAAACAACAATTTATTCAAGATCAGAGGACAAGGTGATTCTTTTCATCCCACTATCAGAGATGAGAGAACAACAACTAAAGTATACAAGAACCTTAAAAGTTCTGTGTACTATGAATAAAGAAATATCAAATCTAGAATTGATAGGAGAAGTCCTCACCTTGACCAAAAAATTTGACGGGTTGTATATTAACCTAAAAATTCGACGAATTGTTTATGGTGACCGTACAGAGTTTGAATATTTAGAGGGTGAACCTTATTCTGAGATGAAAGAATTTCTGACGGGATCTTGGGTCACATTACGATACTTTTTAGGACTTACCAGGTTCTCATTTTTTCTGTTCCCCTTAGTTTCTGTCCTTTTGACCATGTTTTATTTGTACTCATCTGGTGTCAGTTTGTCGCCGAGGTCAATCATTTTAGAATTACTTGCGATTCTGTTTCTACAGTTATCCATGAATGTGTTTAATGACTATTTTGACAGTAAAAGTTACGCAGATATCTTTAATCCTGGACAAGGTAGTATGCATGGAGGTTCAAAATTTATAAAATTTGAGCTTATAGAACCTTCGAAATCATTTCAGATAGGAGTAATTCTTTCAGTTCTAGGATTATTTTTGAGTCTTTTGCTCATTTATTTTTCCTCTCGTTTCGATTTATTAGCCTTTGGATTTTTTGTTTTTCTTTTTGCTCTTGCTTTTTCAACCCCACCTTTAAAGCTCTCTTATAGAGGATGGGGAGAGATCCAGATTCCAATACTTCTGGTTGTCGCACCAGTTGTAGGTACAATTTATCTCTTTACTGGATCTTGGGGGTTTACACCCTTTTTTGAACTTTATGGTTTGATTATACCCCTTGCATTAACATTATTCCAATTTACATTGGTGAACAGTATGGCAGATTCAGAAGCAGATAAAAAAGCAGGAAAAGAAACATTAGCTATTAAGCTAAGTGGTAAAAATTTAACTCTTCTGTTATATGCTTCTTTTGGACTTAGCTACGTATTTTATCCACTCCTTAGTTATTTTTATAATAATTGGGCGTTGAGCCTATTGCTCATACTTGCAATTCCACACTTCCTAGTAATTAATCAAATCACTGGATCTGACCACAACTCCAAACTAGTTGATATGATCTCAATTAAAATTCTCATATTGTATCTTGGTTTTGGATTAATTTCTGTTTTTGCCCTTATCTTTTGAATCTGTACTTTGAAACATTAGCATAGATTTATACTTTTAAATTAGTATTTTTACTTGACGTAATGACTGAAAAGGTATTGGAAACAGAGGTTGTTGTAGTTGGAGGTGGCCCTGCGGGAGTATCTGCTGCATTTACTTTAGGTAGACAGAAAATCCCGACGATTTTGGTTGATCGTAAACCCAAGGAAAAGATTGGTGATAAGGTATGTGGTGATGCACTTAACCCTATTTTGACAAAGTGGTGTTATGATCAAGTTGGTCTGCCACAACCTGATCCAGAGAAAAAAGAACTGATGGAAATAGCTGAGACAATCGTTTTAAGAGGTTCTAACCCAAGGGTAATTTTGCCAATGGGTCTTGGTTCGGCGACAGTTGATAGGTTGAGATATGGACAAAAACTTCTTCACGCTGCAGAAGAACTTGAATCAGTTTCTGTTATGGCAGAAACCAGAGTGAAAGAGGTCATAGTTGAGAACAATGTTGTGAAAGGCGTTAAAGTTCTCACTCCAGAGGGTGAACAGTCAATTATGTCAAAAATAGTAATTGATGCATCAGGTTCATCTGGTGTTGTTAGAAGAAGACTACCATTGAGTATGTGCACAAAATTCCCTCAGAAAATACCAAGAGAAGAGATGATTGTCGCCTATCGTGAGATAATTAGAACCAAAGAACCACATCAGTTTCAGAAAGGACTGTACCTCACCTATGAAAAGGAACTTGAGGAGGTAATGCCAGGATATTACTGGTTTTTCAGTAGAGGTGAGCGTGAGCTAAACATTGGTCTGGGTTATTTAATGATAGAGGAGAATTTGGGGAAAAATATAAGAGAGTTAAATCAGAGCGTAAGAGATAGATATTTCCCTGACGCTGAGATCCTAGCCTCTCAAGGTGATCAGATCCCTGCTAGGATGCCTCTTCCCTCATTGGTTCACAATGGTTTTATTACTGCAGGTGATGCTGGTGCGTTGGCAAACCCATTAAATGGAGAAGGACACGGCCCCGCTTTATTTTCAGGAATTAAAGCAGCTCAAGAAATATTAAAAGTAAGAGAAGAGGGAAAAGAATACACTGAAGAACACCTTTGGGGTTACAACAAATGGGTTTGGAGTTACTTTGGAGTAGAATTTGCTATGGGGATCGGAATCATTAAATTCATTTTCAAATTTGGGTATCCTGAGTTTGAATGGTTAATAGAACATGGGATCATAACTGAAGATGATATCAATACTCAGCTCTATGAGCCAGCAAAAGGACACAAAGGGATGTTAAAGAAAGTGTTTAAACTTGCTCGTAAACCAAGAGTTCTGATGGGATTGAGAAAAACCCTGAATCATGTAGAGAAATTAGTGAAAATCGCACAAGAATATCCCGATATCGAAAATTTTGATGAATGGAATAGAAAGTTAGAAAAAGAACTTGAAACAGAGCTTTAGTAACTATGATTGATTGGTTTAACCTTTATCCAATTACCTCCAATAAAACATACCTCATATCTTCTAACCAGTCATACACCTACAAAGAAATTGAACACATGATAAATGAATTAATCAAACAAATGGAGATAAACAATTTACCTCCCGGATCGAGAGTTGCTATTTTGTTAAATAACTCTCTAGAATACATCCTTATTATTTTTTGTTTAATCAAAGCCCAGATCCCCATCATTTTTTTAAACTCAAAAAATTCATTAGAAGTTAATTTAAACCAGCTTTCAGATGGACAAGCGACTCATCTCATTAGCTCCAATGAATTTGTTCCAAAAGATTCAGATTTGATTACTAGCTTATCAAACTTTAATAGTTTGACTCTTTTAAGGATAGCAAATTCTGACAAGAAAATCCTTAAACCTCTGGCTCCTAACACCCAATTTATTTTGTTCACTTCTGGCACCTCTGGAAAATCAAAAGCCACCCAACTTACTTTAGAAAATTTTTATCAAAGTGCTTTAACTTCCTCTCATAGATTAAAATATACAGAAAAAGACTCTTGGGTATTGACACTCCCCTTATACCATGTGGGAGGGTTAAGTATTGTTTTGAGGTCTTTAATATTCAACATGACTGTTGTTTTAGTTGATCAGTTTGATTTGAAAACTATCAAAGAGGTGTCTGAGCAAAATTCACCTAGTATTATTTCTCTGGTTCCAACCATGCTTCACAGGATTTTAATCTCAGAAAAGCCAGAGTATTTACGGAGTTACAGGGTGATTCTTGTGGGTGGAGCAAGAACCCCCAATAATTTAATAAAACTGTCAAAAGAGCATAATCTAAATATTTTTGTCACCTACGGAATGACTGAAGCAAGCTCCCAAGTTGCAACAGCAATCCCAGAAGAGGTTTTTCAAGATCCAGAGACTGTAGGGATGTTACTGGAAAAGCTGGATGCTAAATTGGTCAACAAGATAGATGAGAACGTGGGAGAGCTTTGCATCAAAGGACCACAGGTTATGAGAGGATACTTTAATGAGAGCTTCAGTGGTATTGATAATGAGGGTTGGTTTAACACTGGAGATTTAGCTTCAATTTCAGATAATGGTTTTCTATACATTCAAGTCCGTAGAACTGACCTGATTGTCTGTGGTGGAGAAAACATTTATCCAAAGGAAATAGAAAGATTTGTTCTAGGGTTTAAGGATATAGAAGATTGTTTAGTGTTTGGATTGCCAGATGCTGAATGGGGGCAAATCGTTGCAATGGCAATTGAGACTCAAATGGAGATGGACCTTTCAGACCTCAAATCAAAAATTGGCTTAAATCTAGGGACGTTTAAAAAACCACGACGGATTTACTCATTTAAAATATTTCCCAGATTTGAGTCTGGTAAACTTGACACAAGTAAACTGTTGAAACTAATAAAGAATAAGAATCAGACCTAAATTTACCTAACTTGTCCATAATTATTAATTTGCAACCCTAGCCCTAAGACACATTTAATTATCTTTAATCCAATCAAACATATGGAATTTTTAGATTCAATAGGTAAGAAACTAAGATATAGAAGATTTGTTGATCAAGAGTCAGGTGCTATTATAGCAGTCCCAATGGATCATGGCTTTACTCTCGGCCCTATCTCAGGGTTAAAGAACATCTCAAAAACAACTAATGCAGTTATCAAAGGGGGTGCTACCTGTGTGGTTGTTCATAAGGGCAATATACGGAATATAGCAACTCTACCCCCTGATAAAGGTATCATAATTCATGTATCTGGTTCAGTTAATTCATCACCTCATTCAAATCAGAAGGTACTGACAGGTGGAGTTGAAGATGTTCTTAGGTTAGGAGCTGACGGTATTTCGACCCATGTCAATGTTGGTGCAACTGGGGATAAGGACATGATTGCAGATCTTGCAAAGATTAGTTCCGATGCAAGCAAATTTGGAGTGCCAGTATTAGCAATGATGTATGCAAGGAATGATGATGGTATGACCTCCACTGATGTCTCTTCACTTGCACACCTTGCAAGATTAGCTGAGGAAGCTGGTGCAGATATCGTTAAGGTAAATGCATCTAAACTGGGAAAGGGATTTGATGAGGTGGTGCAAGGAACAAACATACCTGTAATTATTGCAGGGGGAGACAAAACCAGCAACTTTGAGACATTTTTAAACACAGTCAAATCATGTGTTGAGTTAGGTGCAAGTGGAGTATCCATTGGGAGAAATATCTTCCAACAAGAAAATCCTGAACAGGCCATATCAAGGGTTATTTCTGTTGTCAGAGAAGCGATGAGGGAGAGATAAACTTGCCATCTCAATTTCTTTTAGATACAGAATCAGAATCATTTTCTGAACTTTTGGAGACCATTTACACTAAGGTACAAGGAGTCATTACAAGGGATAATGAGATACTGGATTCTAAAGGTCTACCAGTGTATCAGGTTAAAAATCATAGTATCATGGCAGACTCTGGATTGATTGGAAAAGTTGTAGAGATCAATTCCAACAGTGATATGCAAGAAATCATGGGGTGGGAACCTGAGGATAGTATTCAGATACTACTGATCAAAACCTCTGACTGGAGAATCATTCCTATAGAGAATCTTATTGCTAAGTTTCATAGGCTGGGGGTAAAACTAGGGGCTTGGGCAAATTCTGTTGAAGAGATAAAACTTCTTGAAAACATCCTAGAGCTAGGTGTGGATCAGGTTGTTCTAAAAGTAACAGACACGGTAAGAACGGATATAGAAAAATATCTTGCTGCTTCTGCTTCAGACAAGATTGAGCTAATTGACCTTGAGGTAGAATCAGTGGAAAGAATTGGAAACGGAGATAGAGTTTGTGTTGATACCTGTGCCCTCTTAAAAAAAGGAGAGGGGCTTTTGATCGGAGTAACCAGCAAATTATTCGCTCTGATTCAGGCAGAAGTTGAAGATTCAGGCTATGTAAACCCAAGGCCCTTTAGAGTCAATGCTGGTCCACTTTCAGCATATGTCTTGGGAGGGGATAAAACCAACTATCTTTCAGAGCTAAAAGCAGGGAGTCAAGTGACTGTGGTTTCAAAAACTGGAGAAACCAGAAAAGAGTTAGTTGCAAGAGTCAAGATTGAGAGACGTCCAATGTTACTGTTGAGATTGAAAGTAAACAATACTGAGGCTCCACTCATACTCCAGGATGCTGAGACTGTAAAGCTCATCACCTCCAAAGGAGATTCCGTAAGTGCTGGAGACCTTAAGAAAGGGGATCTCATCAAAGGTGCTTTGAAAGAATTCGGTCGCCACTTTGGAATGGAAGTAGATGAATTTATTGAGGAAAGATAATCGGTTATGATAGCTGGAATAGTTGACTCAATTGAACTTGTCAAATCTGATATCTCAGATAACAATCTTTTGGAATTTAGAATTGATCTGAACTCTGAGCTGATCTCAAAGATCAGTGAAGCACCTCAGGATCAAGTAATCTTGACTTACAGAAGCATAGATGAAGGAGGGAGAGGAGAAGAATCTGACAGATATAAGATACTCTCTGAATTAAGTCGAATTCCCACAGGTTTTATTGATCTTGAGATCTCGAGGGATGCAAAATTCCTAGCAGAAAAAATGTATGAAATTGTTCAACCAAACATCATCCTCTCTTCCCACCAGTACCTGAAACCTATGCGAGAAACATACTTAAAGTTCAAAGAAAGTATTAAAACATTTATTTTGAATGTTTTAGGTGAAGAGGATGAGAATAAACAGCTACCTCAACTCATTAAAAGTATAGAGAAAACGTTGCACAAGAAAATTATCATAAAGTTTGTTGGAGACCCCATCGACACTGTTGATTATCTGAAGACCTATGACATCATGAGTAAGCACTTTGAAAGGATTATCTGCTTAGGATTAAATAATTTTGCTCACATAGGTCGAACTGCAAATAGAAAACTAAACCAATATCTCATCTTTGCATCTTTGAATCAATCACAGAGATTCCCTTCCGTCACCGAGCTAAACAATCTGGTAGAATTAAATGGAGCCTTTACAGGGTTAATTGGAGATCCAATAGAACATTCACTGTCTCCTCTCATTCACAATCAACTCTTTGAATCGCTAAATTTGTCAGGATACTATCATCTACTTAAGGTAAACTCCTCAGAAGACTTGGGGTACCTCATAAACAAGCTACAGCTATTAGACTTTACAGGAACAAACGTTACAATTCCCTACAAGGAGGATATTATTCAACATATTGACTCTCTCTATAAAGAGGCGGAGGAGCTAATGTCAGTAAATACCATTAAATTTGAAAAAAGGAGAATTAAGGGTTATAACACTGACTGTTCAGGATTTTCTACATTCTTGAGATCCCATGGTTTAGAAAAAAGTCAGACAGCCCTTGTTTATGGGGCAGGAGGTGCCTCAAAAGCTGTGATTTATTCGCTACTGAAAGAAAATATTGAAGTTACCCTAGTTAACAGAAGCTTAGAGAGAGCAGAAACCTTGAAAGAAACATTTAAAGGAAAAATCATGGTGTCTTCCAAAGAACAATCACAAAAACAGAGCTATGATTTATTTGTAAATTGTACACCATTAGGAAGAACTGGTGATATTAGTGCCATCCCTGAATTTGGAACGTTTAACTCAGCAATGATTGACCTTTCATATTCAACCAAGAAAACAGGTACTGTTAAACTTGCGGAGAAATTAAATTTACAAAGCTTTGACGGTAAAGAAATGCTGTTTCATCAAGCAGTAGATTCATTTGAAATCTGGTTCGATAAAGAAGTAGATAGAGAACCTTTACTTGACAAATTTTTGAAGGAGGTGTCACAATGAAAAGCATCACTTCTCGAACAGGTAGTGCTATCACAGTACTGAATGCCATGAAAAGTGGAATAGGTGCAGCAATCGGCATAAGAGAGTATACAGATGTAAGGATAGAAGAAGGAGAGGGAATTTCTTTCAATATAAATCCAAGCCTTAATGATTTCAGGCTTGTTGAGGCAATAATTAATGAATATCAAACCCAGACAGGAGTAAAGATTGAGAACATCACAATACAAACTGATGCACCATTCCCTCCTGCAATGGGGATGAAAACTTCGAGTTCTGTCGCAAATGGATTAATTGAGGCACTCAACAGATATTTTGGAATCGAGATGGAAACAAATAAGTTAATCGGAATTGGTGCTGAAGCATCAATCAACGCAGGAGTTTCAATAACTGGAGCTTTTGATGATGCTTATGCCAGCTACCTTGGTGGTTTAGCTTACACTAACAATGAGAAAAGGGAGCTGCTAGGGCTATTTTCTGCACCTGAAAATTATGATGTGGTGCTTTTGTTACCAGACTACCCGATCCCTAAAGTCTTACTCAAGAACGTAATCCAATTGGTAGATGATGGACTGATCGAAGAGGCAAGAGAATCATTTGAAAAAAGACGACTTGTTGAGGCAATACAATACAATACAGCTGCATACGCCTCTGTATTTTTGCCTGATCCTGACATCATAACCAGATTAGAAGAGTTAAGTTGTGAGGTGATAGGACTAAATGGTGGTGGACCAGCAATGTTTGCTATAACCAAACCAAAGGTCACAGAAAGGTTTGTAGAAGAGGCAAAAGAGCTGATGCCAGAGTTGGTCTTATTAAAAACCACTTTTAGAAAATTGAACCGTGGAAAATTAAGGAGCTCGCCAGATGATTAAAGTTTACCCATCTAAACTATCAGGAACCATTAACCCCCCACCAAGCAAAAGCGTGACTCATCGAGCATTAATCCTTGCTGGGATGTGTCAGGCAGGATCGACAATCACTAACAAGTTAGATGGAGAGGACACTAATGCAACTCAAGCGGTTTTAGAGAGGATGGGGATGTTATTTAAGGAGTTTTCAACTAATCGACTCTATGTATCCAACGTAATTCAACATGGAGCTGGAATGGCAGATTGTAAAAATTCAGGCACGACAATCAGACTCTTAACTGCAGTGCATGGCAATCTTACTGAAAAGACGACTCTAACTGGAGACAGTTCGTTATTAACACGACCTATGCAAGACCTTACACAATCTCTAAGAAACATTGGTATAGAAATAGAAGATACAGATGGAAAACCACCAGTGACAATCTCTGGAAAAAGGAGAGAGGGAAATCAAATAATCGATATTGAGGGCAACAAAAGCTCACAATTTATCTCTGGGCTTGCCTTATATGCAGCAATGAGACCAAACAAATCAGTTACTTCTATTCGGATACTTAACAAACTAAGCTCTAAACCTTATCTTGATCTCACTCTTAAAATGTTAGAAGAAATTGGCACTGACATCTCATGGTCTGATGATAGAACTCTGAAGGTGATCAGTAGGTACCCCTATATGAAACATGATTTTTATGTACCACCGGATGCCAGCTCTGCTGCATTCTTTCTTGGAGCTGGGGTGTTGCGAGACAACAAAGTTACTGTTGAAGGAAATTTCTCAAGGTATCATCAGGCAGATTACCAGTTAATTGAAATATTACAACAGTTAGGGGTAAATCTAGAATTCGAGAACTACAAAATTATTATTACTGGCAGCAAACTTATTGGTGCAGATATAGATTTAAGCAATGCACCAGATTTATTCCCAATTGTTTGTGTAATTGCAAGTTTTGCAGAAGGAAAATCTCACATTTATGGTGCAAGCCATTTAAAGTATAAGGAGACAAACAGAATTAAGACAACTGCTGCACTCATAAAAGGAATTGGTGGAATGATAGAAGAAAAAGAAGATGGGGCAATTATCACAGGACAAAAGACCCTTAAAGGGGGTACAGAGATAGATTCGTTTGGTGATCATAGGATAGCCATGGCTGCAGCAATCGCTGGAACTGCAACTGATGAGCCAGTGACAATAATTGATGAAGAATGTGTGGCTGTTTCATACAGGGATTTTTTTATGGATTTACAACACATAGGAGGAAAGGTTGAGGAAGTATGAATACCTTTGGCACAGTGTTTCGAACAACATTAATAGGTTCCTCACATGGAAACCTGGTTGGAGTGATCATCGAGGGTATCCCTCCCAACTTAGAGATAGATATATCAAATATAGAGACCTTTCTGGCAAGACGGGCACCAGGGCAGTCTAAAGTAACTACAAGAAGAAAAGAAAAGGATAAACTCATTGTCGAAGCTGGATTGTTCAAACAGAGAACCACCGGTGAACCATTTGTTGCTTTTGTAAGAAACTCTGATGTGGACTCAAGCTACTATGAAGAGATTAAGGACACGCCACGTCCAGGACACGCAGACTATCCCGCTTTTGTCAAATTTGAAGGTGCTAATGATTACAGAGGTGGAGGAAGATTTTCTGGCAGGATGACTATTGGGTTGGTTATTGCTGGAACTATTGCAAAACAGCTGCTGAAACAGGTTGGAATTGATGTACGTGCATACACCAAAGAGATTGCAGGTCTTGAATCTGAAGTCATCAACACCACTGAAGATTATATTTACTCTGAACAGAATATCGTTCGCGTCCCTGATAATGAAATGATTGAAAGTGTCACCAATGCAATTATGAAAGCCCGAAAGGATGGGGACAGCGTTGGTGGAATTGTTGAATGCACCATTAACAATTTACCCGTTGGTGTTGGAGAACCCATCTTTGATTCAATTGAAAGTAAGCTCTCACACATCATGTTTAGCATTCCAGCTGTAAAGGGAGTTGAGTTTGGATCTGGATTCAATGCTGCAAGGATGAAAGGAAGTGAGCATAACGATGAATATTTTTATAATGAATCTCAACAGATTCGAACCAAAACCAACAATGCAGGAGGAATCTTAGGAGGAATTAGCAATGGAATGCCAGTCGTCTTTAGAGTGGCATTCAAACCTACATCATCCATCCCCAAAATTCAGACAACTGTTAATCTTCAAGAAAAGGGAAAACTCGAGAGCCTTAAGGTAAGAGGAAGGCATGACCCATGTATTGTTCCTCGTGCGGTTCCTGTGGTTGAGTGTTGTGCTGCAATTGCAATCTACGACTTAATGTTACAAGGAGGTATAACGACACATGCAGACTAAGAAGAAGGTAGTGGTATTAGGAGGAACTGGACTTATTGGACAACAGTTTATTAGAATGCTTAGTAACCATCCAATGTTTGAGCTGGTCGGAATTTATGCCTCTGAAAGATCCACAGGAACTGACCTTAAAGATATTTGGAGATTACCACATACTGAGTGTCCCGAGGAGTTCAAAAATTTGATCATCCAAAATCTGGACACCCTGAATCCTGAGGATTTTCAGGTGTGTTTCTCTGGCCTACCAAGCAGTATTGCTGGAGAGCTTGAGGATAATCTGAGGATCAGAGGAAAAGCCGTCTTCAGCAATGCATCCTCTCACAGGATGGATGAGGATGTCCCTATACTCATCCCCGAGATTAACAGCGAGCAGATTAGACAGATAGAGTTACAGAGAAAGAGATATAACACAGAAGGATTCATCATAACAAATTCAAATTGTTCCATATCGGGTGTAGCAATTTTTTTGGATGCATTAAGAAAAATCGTTAGTTTTGATGAAGCATTCGTTTCCACGTATCAAGCCACCTCAGGTGCTGGATTTGCAGGCCTTGAGAACAAAAGTTTTACGGATAATGTCTATCCTTTCATCCGTTCTGAAGAGGAAAAGATGAATGAGGAGGGTAAGAAGATCCTTGGACATCTTACAGATGAATTGAGGATTGATCCATATCCAGTGAAAATCATAGCCCAGTGCCTTCGTGTTCCCGTGATAGAGGGACATACTGCTACAATCACCATACCACTGAAGTTTAACGGGACGAAGGAGGACATAATCAATGCACTTCGAAACTACAACTCACCTTTACAACTTACCACACATACCGTAGCCCCACGCAACCCCATCATTGTTTTTAATGAGGAAGACAGACCTCAACCAATCCTTGATTCTTATATTGGTACTCCAAATCCAGCAAAGGGAATGGGTGTAGGTGTAGGAAGAATCCGTTATCAGGATGGTTACCTCAAAGCAATTGTCTTGGCTCATAACACAATTCGTGGTGGTGCTGGTGGGTCAATTCTCAATGCTGAGCTTGCTGTCATCCAGGGGTACATCTAAAGTATGGTTGAGGTTCATAAATTCGGGGGTGCCTCATATAAGGATCAAAACAGCATTAAAATTACTCTGAAACGAATTCAGAGTCTTTCAGATAAATCAATTGTTGTAACCTCAGCATTTTATGGAGTGACTGACCACCTTCACTCTTACTCTAGAATTTCATCTTTGAATGATGTCGATAAATTTATTTCCAAACTTTTACAGATGCATAACTCAAGACTTGATGGAATTTCAGAAATAAAGATAAGCAGAGATTTGAGAGAGGTTGTTGAGCTTTATGAACTCTTGAAGGGGTACTCTATCACTGGAATAGATACACCCAGGTTTAAGGATCTCGTTATCTCATTTGGTGAACAAATCTCTGCAAAATTACTCTCAAATATTTTGGATGCACCTTATGTTGACCCAGCTGAATTTCTACTAACAACTGATGAGCATTATTCTGCATCAGTTCTGATCAAAGAGTCCAAAAAAGTGACTATTGAAGCTTTACTCCCATTGTTTGAGGTCTCTAATATACTAATTGTACCGGGTTATTTCGGCAAAAACTCCAAAGGTGAAATTAGTCTACTCGGAAGGTCTGGTACTGACTACTCGGCGGCTGTCATTGCAAACATGCTTAACGCAACCAAATTGGTGATCTGGAAAGATGTTACCGGCTTCATGTCTGGGGATCCAAGGGTGGTCGGATCCCCCCAAATCATTAAATTTTTAAATTATAGTGATGCAGCAGATCTAGCATTTCATGGTGCAAAACTGTTACATCCAAAGTCAATTCACCCAGCAAGAGAGCTAAACATCCCAATAGTTATCCGAAATCTATTTGATGAGATTTCTGAGACCGTGATCTCAGATTCGACCCCGCAGATCAGTAATATAACCTATAAGTCAGGACTCAAGCTAGCAAAATATGCTTCCAAAGATCTTCATAATATTTTTCAGGAATTTCTGAGAAAAGAGCAAAGGGGTGAGATCGAGATTGTTCTTATCCATAAATTTCCGAATAACTCATGGATTCTGTATGATGATTTCTTGAATGAAGCAGAAAGTTACTGTATTGTATACGTGAAGGGAGAGTTTCTGAGAAAAAACCCTATTTTTTATGCAGAGATGTTCAAGTGGATGAGAATACAAAACAAACAGGTGATTGACTTAAGTGTGGGTGGTGTTAATTCACCCTTAGAACTGCTGGTTAGAACAAAAGATGTTGATGACGTGGTTAAATATATACATTCAATGCTAATATCATTCTGAAAACTATCACTCAAGGAGAGGTTTGGCACATTCAAAGCATCTGAAGACCCCATCTCTGTAGATCTCAGTTATAAAATTAGACCCACAGTTCTCACATGCCTTTTCAATTTCTATAGGAGAGCTAAAAGCAGGGCGGGAATTAATTTCTACATAGCCGATATCATTATCTTCAATTGAAGACAAGATGTCAAGGGCAGTCTTTAGTACAGTTTCGATATCAGGAACAGTTGTTGGGTGTTGTCTGTGTTTCATAATTTCACCTCAGTGGAAGCACCTGCCTTGGATGCAGGAGTAAAACAGTTGGTTGACCCAAGGCAGAATACTTTCGGGAAGCACTCTGGCTTACATCCACTGATATATAGTTCCAAAGTTCCTTTATAAACTACTGAGAAAGAATACTTTCGGAGACCAGTGTGAGAACCCTTTAGCCTTGTGAGAGAATTTGTTGTAAATTAAAAGAATCATGTAATAAGAAAGAGTTGTTAATGTACTGACCATTATGATATTCTGTTCTTTTGAACCTTCAATTCTTAAGCTTTAAAAAACTAATTAACCAAATTCTGGAAAATTAAACAAACCAAATACAAGCGGTGCCTGAATTTATTGAAAATGAAAAGAATGATAGATGCAATTATGATCATGGGCCTGAGATGATAATTGAATAATCTACATGTTGAACAGAATCATAAAAAATATTCATACAGTATTCCACAAACATATATATGTTTTTTTCAGATCATACATCAAGAAGGATAAACTAAAATTCAGACTGGAAACATAAATTTCTACTTTAGAAGAATATTCCTCTTATTTTTTGGATATGCGCTAATGCTTTTGTTAGTGGTCTACCCTTCAAATTCAACCTTTGTTCAGGGCACTGGTTTGCTTGGTTTACTCCTGTTCTCCCTGTATAGAATGTACTATCTTTACAAGCAGTTTGAAAGAGTACAAGAAAATATAACTACTATTCGAGCTCATTTTTATAAAGTTCTCAGGGTCTTAGACCCGTTGGTTCTTGGAGTGTTATTGATATATACCTCCATCGCAGATCCACTAAAGTCTCATTTTAATAAAGGTCTGTTTCCAACTTCAAATGCTGTAACCCTAGGAGGTACTCTATTCTATTGGACAATTATTCCATTTTATGGTTATGTATTTTATATGTTGATTTTCACTTTATTCAGTTTTAGGAAAAATTACTTGATATATGATTTTAAGTTCTCCTAAATTCTTTAACTTAATGGTACGTTGATTCTTGCACTACTGATTTAATTATAAAATTTTAACTCTAATTAATGAATTGACATAAATCTAAACAAATAATGCATTGGATTATTGTTAACCACATTTTATATCAAGTTCTGAGGAAACATGTTATTTTTATATTTAATCAATAATAAGTAGAATATGGAAGGTTCTGAGGTCAGTAATCAGCGACTACTTGAAAGACGAAGAGCTGTGGTTAAAGAGGCACTCAGAGCTAAAAACTTCTCCAAGGAAAAATTGTTTCTTGATGCAATCAATTTTGTGGAAGAAGGGCTTAAAATTGCAAAGGAAAGTAAAATGGAAGGTGATTCTAATTCAAGAGCCAATAAAAACCAGCCTTAGAATATTATGTGGATACTTTGCGGAACACAATATCCCTTATGTGATCGTGGGGGGTCTTGCTGTGCTGTATTTTGGAAGGGCAAGGATGACAACTGACATTGACGTTATTTTTGATCACTCCAAAATCGACAGGGATGATTTTATCAGCTCATTACGAAACTCTGGATTTGACATCAACCCTTCAGACCTGCAGACCTTGGATGAGGGGATACACGCATCTATATTTCTCAGAGAATCCATGTTTAGAATTGATTTGAAAGGAGTTTACAGCAAATTTGAACGACAAAGCATTGAGATGTCCAAAACTGTGAGTGTCGCTGGCATACAATGCAAACTTGATGATCCAAGCAACATGATAGTACACAAGATTTATTTTGGCTCAGAGCAAGACTATGAGGATGCAATCGCAGTATATATCAGAAATAAGGAAGGTCTTAACATTGACTATATGAGAAACAAAGCAACTGAGCTGAAGATACTGGAAAAATTTGAGTCATTTCTAAAAGAAGTAGAGAACAGCCTTAACACCATTTAATGACCTATTCCTTGAATTTACTGGATTTTTATTGTACACTGTCTCTTAATAATTGATCTATAATTCTGTATGTGGTTGTATCTTGCTTATTTGTTCAAAGTAAATGCGAAGGAATTACTGGCTCTAGCGAGAATCTTTGCGTGTAGTACGTGCTATACGCAAAGATTTCCTGATTGTTATTATTAAATCCAATAAAACAATTAGAGTTATCTAAAAAAATGTAATAATTAAACGATCATGAGATTATTTTCTTTTGAAGTAAACTAAGGTTCCAATTGCAGAAATGGCGAATAAGGTAGTGAGAATCTCAAAACCAGGCACAAAGCTACCACTGCTGGGGTTGCCAACAATAAAGGTACCATACATTCCACCTGCTCTGTGACCAATGATACTGCAATAAAATTCAGTTTTAAAGTCTTTGTCAGGTGTTTTAATGTTTATAGAGTTTGTGACACCTAAATATTTACTTCCATTATTTCCAGGAATCTGAAAACCAGTAAGCCCATTTACTGCATCGACCACGAAATCATGGTTCACACTTTGAACATTCTGAAATGTGATTTTAACACAGGCATTTTTAGGCACCTTAACTTCACTGACATTAAATTTCAAGCCAGAAGTCGCCGTACCTACTACTACTGTTGTAGTTGGGGTTGTGCATTGGTCTGTTTCGGGATGGCTTCCTGGACCAAGCTGTGCACTGGTCTGAACTAAGGTTGCAGGAGCAACAAGCAACAGAACAAGGGCGAGATATAAATAAAATGTTCTTTTCATAACTTCACCTTTCGGTGTGTCAAGTTTCTAATTTACCCATATAAACTTTAAGATAACTTTATAACCCATAGTTATTAGTATAGATAAATACTGAATAAAACTCTTGAAATTCGATTTATTTATTTTTTTGATATGATATTTAGGAGCAGGGATTGTGTGAAAATGTTTCTTTTTAATAGGTATAGCCATGATTGTGAATAAAAATAGAAATGCAAAAATTTTCTTGGTTAATGTAATTAAATACCAAATTAAATTGCATAAGTTATGATATTAATATAAAGCTTGTCCCAAAACTCCTGGGACAAGCATTGAGCCCTCAGGCTCAATGGATGAAAGATTTTCAGATGAGAGAGAGCCTCGCCTGAGATTCGGCTAGAATCGAACTAGATATATAGTAGAGGGTCAGAGCTGACTAGTGC
>JASBSB010000002.1 GCA_030149205.1 Candidatus Heimdallarchaeota archaeon
GCACTAGTCAGCTCTGACCCCCTCCTATATATCTAGTTCGATTCTAGCCGAATCTCAAGCGAGGATCTCTCTCTTCTGAAAATCTTTCATCCATTGAGCCTGAGGGCTCAATGCTTGTTCCAGGAGTTTTGGGACAAGCTTAAAAATATACTTGATGAAAATAATTACACCATTGAGTTTGCTTTACTAAATAATGACGAAGGTGACACAATCCCCTATATGTTTGATTTGGTTGATGATAACTCCATTGACCAGTACTCAATTGACGAACTTAATAGTGGGATTTTATCAAGGGGTAAAATTACAGGAAAAATATTAAATTTACCCTTAGAAAGTGATTTAATAAACATAATTGAGTTTCATTTTCATGATAGTACAGATAATATAAATCGATCTCATGAACCAATTATTTTCTTGTGTGAACTTCCAAACATAAAATTATTAAAAATACTTTCAAATTACGATAATAAAAATATTGGATTTATATTTAAACAAGGTTCTATCCTCTCACATTTTTCCATTCTATTAAGAGAGAAAAATATTCCAGCAATTATTTGTGAAAACCAACTAAATATAAAAAATGAAACTATAGTGACTATTGATGCGTTAAGTAATAATACAAAACAAGAGGATAGAATTAAATATGAAAACCTATCCATTAATTAGGCAATTTCCAAATTTTTACTAGATATCTTCATAAATTTTAACTCTACATTTAAGATATGGGAAAGGATGAGGCTAATCTTTCGGATAAACTTAAAAGTTTGAGTTATCATATAACAAAAGCATGTAATTTTCGTTGTAGGTTTTGTTATGCTCATTTTTATAAGGTTCCAACAAGATTAAATAAGGAAAAAATGCTCCAAATAATACAATTATTAATGGAAAGTGGGACGGAAAAGATCACATTCGCTGGTGGTGAGCCTACATTAGTACCATTTTTACCAGAATTAGTCAACTTTGCATCTGATATTGGTATGACAACTGTGATTATAACAAATGGGAGTAAAATAAATCAACAATATTTAGATTTAATGAAAAATAAATTAGATTGGGTTGGGTTAAGTATTGATTCAGGGAAAGAAGATATTAATTTAAAATTAGGTAGAGGTGATGGAGAACATGTAAAGAAAACAATACAAACCTCAAAATTACTTAGAGAAAATGGAATAATCGTAAAAATTAATACAGTAGTTACTTCTCTTACTTGGAATGAAGATATGAATTGGCTTATTGAGGAAACAAGACCTAAAAGATGGAAAGTTTTTCAAATGTTACCTATTAAGGGTGAAAATGATAATGCCAACGATTTAAAAATTAATGACCAACAATTTAAGCATTTCAAACATCTAAACTCAAAAAGTAAACCTGTTATAGAATCTAACAATGATATGAAAGGAGGATATGTAATGATTGACCCTGAAGGACGTTTCTTTAATAATGATACCGGTGAACTAACACATGGGCCACCTATACTTAAAGTTGGTGTTGAAGAAGCCTTCAAATTTTCTAGGTTTTCATATGATAAGTTTTTAGGGAGAGGTGGAAATTATAAATGGAAATTTAAAGTTTTAAATAAATAATTAAAATATAACTACCAAATTAACCTACATGGAGTCCCTGATAATCCATAAAAAAATAATTTATTGTATAAAAATAAAGTCGAAACTGCGATATTAGGATTAGTTTCGAACTAAATAATTTAATTCTATACTATTTTCGGGCAATGCTGGCAAATAATTATACAAAGATAAACTAATTTTTTTCAACAAGACAATAATTAAGTTGTAGGGAGACTCTTTCCCAATATTTATTTTCATTTTACTTGATTAACTTCCTTAGATCGAATAATTTGAAGTAAACTTTCATTCATTTCTAGGGGTTACATTAAATTCATTAACAACCACCCCTAAATCACTCTGTGAAGACTGTATTAGTTGTGGGAGGATCGAGATTCATCGGTAAACACCTTGTTGACAGACTTTCTCAGCAGGGACACAAACTGACTGTTCTCAACAGAGGCAGTGTCCCCAAGGAAGAATTCCTTCCAGAAGGTGCTGAACACCTTGTGGTTGATCGAAATAACCGAGCTGAGATGAAATCTGCATTAGCTGAAAGGAAATTTGATGTGGTGTATGATGTCTGCTGTATCACAAGAGAACATGCTGAGATCATTGTAGACGTCCTGAAAGGCAATGTCGGTAGGCATGTGCATGTGTCCACAGGTTCTGTGTATGATCAATCAGTAATACCTGATGAGGTACCTATAACTGAAGATTTTCCAATTGGGCCAATAAAGGAAGGAGAGCATCCATACATGATTAACAAGCGGGGAGCAGAAGAGGTACTGCTTACTGCTTATCAGGAACACGGATATCCTGTGATAATGGTTCGACCTACCTTTGTCTATGGTCCTGACAATTATGTCTACCGTGAGGCTTATTTCTTTGACAGAATAAGCAGGAACCGACCAATTTTCCTTCCTGAAAACGGAGATGGAACTCAAGATTTGGTATATGTCGATGATCTAGTAGACCTTATGATTGAATTAGGTGAGGGTAAGGCAGAAAAGGTGCTAGGAGAGGCATTTAACGGCAGTAGGGGTACGCTCATCTCAGGAAATATGCTTGTCAACCTCATCTCAAGCATCCTAGAAAAGAAAGCAGACATCAGATATATTGACATGAATACATTAAAGGAGTTGGAATGGCCACAGGACTACATGCTGTACCCATACATGCCCAGAGGAGTCTTAGGTTTCTCAAGTGAAAAATCAGCAAAATTACTGGGATTCTCACATAAGCACACATACAGAGCTGGATTGGAAGAGACTTACAAATGGTACGTTGAACAACAGAAGCCAGAACCAGATTGGAATGTTGAAGACATACTTCTCTCGTATTTGAATGATAAAGCAAACGGTTCAGAGAATCTTGAGGGGACGAAGATCAAACTCAAAGAAGCTATTGAGAGGACTAAAGAAAATGTAGTTGCTAAAACTAAAGAAACAAGGGATAGGGAGGAGAAAAATCGTAAGATTGCTCTTGAAAGTTCGAAACTACCCTAGACAGATTACAAGAAGGTTAGAAGTTTAATTTGTAATTTATATTTATCAGTGGTCGATCAATTTGTCATCAATATTGAAATGGTGGGAGTAGGGATTAATAATTATTTGTGCCTCTTTCCAACCTCTATCCTGATAAATTCTGGTAAGTAATTCGGGGTACAGTTTCTTGGAACAACCTCATCAACATAAAGACCTAACTGTTTACCAAAGTCAATGCAACGATCACGATAGTCTTCCTCAAATATTCCAATCTGGGCTGCTGTAAAGTTCATTGCCCACTGAACCTCTGGAGATTCATCCGCGATTTTCTCCTCGATCTCAGACAAAAGCTCATCTTCATTCTTCAATGGGTTCTTACCAGTCCAGCGTAATCGAGCCTGATAGTACCAAAATAGTCTTCTAAGGACAGGGGAGGGATCATCCTGCCAGGTAAGCATCATGCTAGTGTTCTTCTTTGTCTTCATTAGTTTATTAGCCAACAACCAGTCTGTCAGTTTGTTCCGGTCATCGATGTCATGGATTTGTATATCCTTTGCAAATTTGTCAACGAATTCCTGAGAAAGGTTTTTCTCCATTATCAAGATTGCTAAAAGACGAGGTGACACCTGTTCTGATTCCCAGAGCTCCATGGCAAGCGACTGATCTGTTTTTATTTCCTTTGCAATCTTTCGGATCTCACCAAGTGGGGAGTTTTCCTTGAGTTTTCCAATTATTTCTTCTGCTTTTGTACCTCTAGCCATATATCATTTTATGGGCATACAGCTCTTAAGTGTATAGAATGATGGGAAGTTGTTTTATATTTTTGCTATATTTAGATTCATCAATTTCTCAATTATGTGTTCAAAATTTTTTATCAATCAGGAATATTTGGTTTAGTATGTAGCAACTCATATTCTAATATAACACGCGAAACCTTTTTATTTGAGATATGAGAGGAAAAATTGGAGGAGAATGATGCAGGAGTTTTTTAAATCTGCAACCTATCAAAATCACCCAATTAGGGTGCTTATTGATTTTTTAGCCAATGAGAACAGTCTTGAACAGGCAAAGCAGTACAATTTACAGAGATTTGTCGGCTACGCACTCAGCATTGGTTACGACAGCGTCACTATGATCACGTCTGACCCTTACAAGGTAAATGTGGGGGGAGTACCAAGGAACTCCTTCCTGATTATGGTACCAGATGACTTTGATGGAATACCACCACACTTTACACTTTTGCGGGTATTAGAGACCACTGAGACTCCGCTTTCTCGTGAGGTGCAACAGACCTATTTCGAGTTACAGAAGAGATCTATGCCTGAGCTTGATATCTTTACCCAGTCTGAGCTTCAGTGGAGTGCATTGAAGGTGGAGGTTTTGGGTATGTTTTATCCAGGACAACAGACAAATGAGCTTGAGTTCTCATCTGATCTCAACAACTATCTATCAGCCCATAAGTATAGAATTTACTCACCAACCGAGGAGATTCTGGATCTGATCATTAACTCACAGGTTCAGAAGAGTGACCAGTTTCAGATTGGTAAGCTCAGGTTGACAGAGAACAACCTAAGAAAGAGGGATCAGAAGGAGATAGATGTCCCAGCCTATGTTGCCCCATCTGATTTCATGGGAACCCGTACTGCCCTGTTTGGAAAAACAAGACTTGGTAAGAGCAACACCATCAAGGTGATTATACAGAGCCTCATTGAGACAACAAAAAACAATAGAAATGTTGGACAGCTGATATTTGATGTCAATGGAGAGTATGCAAATGATAACCCACAAAACAGGTCTCTCCCCTCGATTTTTCCTGATGTCTGTGAGGTTTACGCATTGACAAAGAAAAAGAACACTGAGTCAAAATTTCTGAAGTTGAATTTTTATGAGGTACCAGACAAATCACATGAGATTGTGAGTGAGCTGTTGAACAACGACAGAAAAACATCCTCTAGCTACGTGAAGAGCTTTATCACTGCAAACATTCCCAGCATTGAAGAATACAGAGAGCTGCAGAGGGGGGACAAGGTCAGGGCAAAGAGAAAGATTCTGTTCTACTGGGCGATTCTCAAAAAGTCAGGGTTTGATATTGATGAGATTGAACTGATTAAGAACACAGAGATAGAGTTTGACCCAAAATTCAACAAAGCAGTGAAGGAGGAACTCTATGGAGATGAGGAAGCACCGACAATTCACACACTGAGTGATCTTGTCTCATTCCTTGATAAACTTGCGGCATATATCAGAACCAACGGTCAGGAGAACCTAAAGAGCACAGGAAGCAAATCATTTCTTCTGGACAGCGATGATACTGCCTTGTTGGAGTTTCTGAATCCTAGGTCAGGAATCGGAACGAGGTACCTACAGCCATATAAAGCATATCACGCAAAAAACGCAGGAGACTTTGTTAAAGAGGTAATTGAGAGTTTAAACAAAGGAAACACCGTGATAATTGATCTGGGTAATGCCCACCCCCTTCTCATGCAGTACTACTCAGAGTATCTCTCTCGTTCAATTTTTTCACATCAGGTGACGCTCTTCTCAGAGGATCAGCTTGGCGACAAATACATCCAACTGTATTTCGAGGAAGCACACAACCTCTTTCCAAATACAGAGACGAGCACAGTGGACATCTTTCGAAGAATCGCAAAAGAAGGGGCAAAGTACAACCTTGGAATGGTTTACTCAACACAGAGTGTCAGCACCATTCATCCAGACCTTCTAGCTCAGACAGAGAACTTCTTTGTAGCTCACATGTCATCTGAGCAGGAGACCAACGCACTTGGAAGGCTAAACGTGGAGTTTGTATCATCCAAAAATGACATTCTCAGACTTAAACGAAAGGGATTCATCAGAATGCTCACTAGGTCTCACAGGTTTGTTATACCGGTTCAAATAAGGAAATTCGGGGAGTAAGAGATGCCATATCATAGCACTGGAAGGTTACCCGGAGAACGAGCAAGCAAGCTTGGACACCTGGAGGTCATCAAGAGTGAACTGGTAAATGAGCTGATAGATTCCTTTGAATCTATCGAGGATCCACCCACAGCAGAAATTGAAGGGGTGTCCTCTGAGAACTACACTTATTCCCCCATAAGCGATATTGTTGGTGATGCAAAGCCTCTCAATGTGGTCTTTGGAATAGATGGATCGAAACAGACAATCAAAGGCAGTCACAACAAGAGAAAGGAGATGTCATTCATCAAAACAGCCCTATTGAGAATTGATAAGTATGCACTGAACAAGATCAACAAAAGAAACCCTCATCCCAAACAGATAAAGGATGCACTGGAGAACTCAGCAGTGTATCATTCCACAGTCATCCCACTAAGAAATGTCAAACCTAGAACAATCGGGCTCTACAATGGGATCAGGCATATCATTTATGACTCAATCCGAGACAAGAGCCTTGACGATGAGATATACACCACCCTCAGATGGTTGATTTTTGAGATGTGGGATGGAAAGGGAAAGGCAGAATCTGAAAAGTTCGACTGTCCATTCTGTAGAAAGGTCGAAGGAGTCTTAAGACAGGACAAGGAAAAAGGTGTATGTAAGAACTGCAACAAAGAGCTCTTGCTATCTGATTACCTTGCTTTTCATCTCGAGATGAGTGAAGATTTTGCCTCTGAGACTGTCGCATCATCATACATGCTCATCCATGAGACACTACTCCTATTCACTGCTGTCAGACACTTCTGGGAGAATGACAGGGATTACCTGAATGAGTGTCTGTTCGTTAAAGATGGGGGACTCTATCTAAGAGCACACTACTCAAAGCTGGTTGCACCTATCAGAAGGTTCCTGCAATATGCAAAGGAAACCAATGTTCCCATCTTCATGATAGGACAGGAAAAAACTGGAATCTTCGTTGAATTTCTTGAATACTTTTCCAAAAAGATGGAAGATAACACCGTCTTTTTGCCAAAGGATGATTTCATCCAAGAGAAGATTCTCTCCAAACCAAATCTTAGTGGCCCTTATGGTAAGACTGGTAATTTCGGAGCAAAGCTGCTGGTTAAACTGAAGACTCATAATTTGGTTCTCAGTATTCCAACTGGAACTTTCACAAAAAATCCTGAACTAACTGATTTAATAGGGCTGGACAGAATACTTGCCACCATCCCAGAGCTGCTAAGCTTTAGGTATGAGAATGGATTGCTCCCAATTGAGCTTGCTAATGGTATTGCCTCGCTCTCCACATATCCTTCTGCTAGAATCCTACAGCTGTTTTCAAATTTGTAATTTAGCTCCTTTTAAATTTACAGCATCCCATGAGATAAAAGGTGTCTATCACTAAAGTTCAAGTTACTTTTTTCTGGGTTAAATTTACCAAATAGCCAAGAAAATTGTCTTATTGCCGTTTAATTACAGTTTAATCATATCTTAGTTTTGATTTTTTTGTGCATTTTTACCGCCCCCCCCCCCCCGAGATATTTAAAGGTGATAAAAGTATACCACCCCACATGAAGGTAAAAACACTCTTCATGCTCATTTTACTTATAGGGATGATGCTTCCCTATGGAAGCGTCGGACAAGGTATCCATGTCCCCACTGTCTCTGGCAAGGCAGTTGGGGTCCTGGTTTCAGATGGATCCGTCCCACAGTTGGCATATCAAACATTCCATAACAATTTACCCAGTGGAGTTCAGATCCAAACATTCACCACACTCTATCAGGCATTGGGTGCAAACATCCCACTTTTTATCTTTGCTCATGGTGACAAATCTGGGCTGACCTTAAACGGTGTGCATCACTCCTACACTGAGCTCATCTCACTGAAGACAACAAGTCAACTTGTGTATCTGGTTGCCTGTGACAGCCTTTCTATCAGAAATCTCTCTGGGGGGCAATTGTTTGATGGATTCAATGGGAAGGTTGATGCAGTTGTTGCTGGGTTATTAGCTGCTGTGGTTGTCATGAAGATCATTCATGATTTTTCACTTATCTTTTCTGTCATGTACAAGGTCATAAACAGGATTATGGCATTACAGTCTGGGGCTGTTGCTAAATATCTTGCGATCAGTGAGTCCGGGTATCAAATAGCCTATAAGAAGGAATTTAGATCTGCAAGTGTCTGGGGTGTTACTTATTATGCAGAACACTACCTATGGTTTAACTTTGACAACGGACAATGCAATACATATTTTAATCCTTTCGCTTGGGGTTTAATATTAGCCTTATTTCGAAGTTTTCTTATTTCACAATTAGTTAGAGCTGGCATAGCCGCTGTTCTTGCTGGAAATTTAGCCTCTCTTTTAGCGACTTATATTGGATTACATATTGCATTAATTTTAATAGGAATGAACAACAGGAGATTAAGAGACTGTAAGTTTGGATTTGGTGCACAAACATTACCTTTAGTCTCTTTAAATTTTCATTCTGATTTCGGTTACAATGATGGGGGAATTGATGGTGATCAATATATCATGCATACTTTACCCACAGACGCGCTTTATGCAGAAGCCTTATTTGGAGCATTGTATCTGTTTCCAAGTGGATGGATCCCAGTAATGAGGTGATTACATGAAATTTAAAAATCATAGAATTTTAAATATTTATTTTTTTCTGATCCTATGGAACCTTGGGTTTACATTAATGTATTTCTTCGATACCACAAGTGATTCATATAATTGGCAAAATGGACTGCTATTTATTTTTCTAAGCCTTTTGATGTATTTTGTTAATTTTATTTTGCAGAATACAGAGGAGCAAAAGTATTACAGTGGAATAAATCTGGAATCCTTAATTTTCAGTGGTCTATGCTTAATATTTGCTGTACTATCCTACCTGCTTTATCACCCCAAAATATTTTATTCGATAGTTCTTTTTGTATTTTCTTCATTGTTTTTGATACTCGCTATATTTATGAAAAACATATTGAGACCTAAAAATAAAATAAGCAACACCACAATATAAACTAATTTTTTAATCAAGTCAAAGCTTCAGTAGATGCTTTTAACAACTTAAGTAGTTGGTTGAATGTTAAAACCGTCTTACCCTCCTCAACCTGCTCTAACTTTTCTGGTTTAACTCCAATTTTCTTTGCTGCCTTATCTATATCCCACCCCATTTTAAGACGACTCCATGTCAATATTTTTGGATTAACTACAGAGTCTATCATACCTAC
>JASBSB010000012.1 GCA_030149205.1 Candidatus Heimdallarchaeota archaeon
TTACCCTCCTCAACCTGCTCTAACTTTTCTGGTTTAACTCCAATTTTCTTTGCTGCCTTATCTATATCCCACCCCATTTTAAGACGACTCCATGTCAATATTTTTGGATTAACTACAGAGTCTATCATACCTACAATTAATAGCTTAATTTATGAACTCATAAACCTTCTACTTGATAATTTAACAAAATGAAAAATCTTAATGACGTTGACTTGCAAACCTTTATGGATCTATTGAATCAAATTTCAACCCTTATGTAATTACAACATTTATTCTTGTTATCTCTCAAACTCCGAAGCAAACAATATACATCTGGCTTACGATATTTTTTTATGATATGAAGTGAAAAAAAGACCGTGAAAAAAATATTAGGAAAAATTAGAACAATTAGAAAGATTCATCAGGTTTACATATTGGAGACCGCGTTTTATCTTCTAATTATTTTTGCCTCATTTATTGAATTCAACTTACAAGCAGAGGTAACTCACTATGTTTCCAATAAAGTAAATACGTACAGTTTAACGAGTGAAAAAATCAGTTTTCCTCAAATTCATGAAATTCTTCTATTCCCATTAACATTTTGTCTTTATGGAATCGCACGTATCATCTATAGGTATAAGAAAAAGGTCGCGGCAATATCTTTTGAGTATCTTTATTTTCCATTCGGGGTTTTCATTTTATTTTATCAAGAATTCATCAGATATTTTCTTTCTAACTTAGTTGGATTTACTGCTCTTTTACTTGCCACCTATTTACCAATATCAATGATATTTGTTAACTTAATAATCCGGGTCAAGTTTGTTTCTTTCTTGATTTTTAAATTATCATTTGTAACTTTATTCTTACTCATAATTTTAACTTTATTAGGAAAAAACATTTATTCACTTTCAAAACATAACCAACATCTTATCTCTGCCACATACCCTGAAAAAACAACTCAGAGGCAATTTATATCAATGGATAAAAACAAAGGTACCCTAGTCGAATTTTTCCTTATTTTTCTGGTATCTCAGTTAAATGTCATATTGTTCCTTCCTTTTGATTTTATTGGATTCAGAGAGAT
Organism: Candidatus Heimdallarchaeota archaeon; assembly: GCA_030149205.1. Classification (GTDB taxonomy): domain Archaea; phylum Asgardarchaeota; class Heimdallarchaeia; order Heimdallarchaeales; family Kariarchaeaceae; genus WAKA01. The sequence goes on from JASBSB010000012.1 coordinate 1,064, forward strand.
TGGATGGTTGTTGCATAACACAATAATTGTTCTCAATTTAACCCTCTTTGTGCTCCTCTTGGTCTCTTACAGATATTTCTTTGAAAATCACACTACCTTAAAACTAACACATATTATTGTTGAAAGATACAAAATTAACTCTGATTTTTCAAGAAAGACTCTAAAATTTGCAATCGTAACACTACAATTTTTGATCGTGGTTATTGCATTTGAACTGGTAGTGTTTAAATTCGGAGGTCCGTTATACATATTTTTCTTATATCTAGGGGAAAGTCTTCTTAAATACAGTCTTATTTTTATCTTTATTATTATTATAATCATAGCTTTTGAAAAATTCAACAGAAGAACATTTAGAATAAAGGGAAACAAACTTGTTGTAAGCTCAACTTTAACTGTAATGCTCCTGATTTTAGCCATTATGAGTGGGTCAGTATTTACCACATTAAACTCAAATCAATTTATGTTCAAACGACACATGAAACTAACCGTCACAAACATAACCACGACAAACATTGAAGCGTATCTCTCAGCACCTTCAGGTTATCATCCATCTGCCTATTTCTCAAACATTGTTCTTACAACACAGAACACAGGTGAAATTATTGTGGATAGATGTTTAAATATCACCCAGGTGGTAAGTAATTCAACCGACGTCTCAGTCAAAAATTATAGTTCACCAATTTTCTACTTTGCCTATCAAAATTCAGGCCGGCTTTGGTTGACAATTACCGTTAATGAAACTATAATAATCCAGCACCATCAAACAATTCAGTTGGCAAGAATGCTCAATGGGGTTTGCGTACCTTATAGCTACTAACTAAACAAATACATGGCTCATTCATATAATTATTAAGAACTAAGTAAACACAAAAGAAACTAATTCTCCACACATCCTTCTGCTAGAATCCTACAGCTGTTTTCAAATTTGTAAAAAATTTATTCTATCTTCCACCTTCGCTCTACTTTTTTTGCTAAAATCATAAGAATTAGTGATGTAAAAAAGCCGGGAAGGATAAAGGAAATTTTATAATCATCTACAGGATAGAAAACACTTTTTGCATAGGCTGATTGAAGATGAATTGTACTAACACCTTTGCCAAGGTGTATAAAAATCAATTTAGCCTTATATGGGTCATCCAGATGTATTTTTGAGTAAGAAACGTTCTCCCCAGACCAGGTGTCCATCAGGTTCAAATACTCCTTTGTCTTGTTATAATCTGTTACTTGAAATTGTGTTGGATATGGAAACGTTCTGTTAATTGGGTGCGAGAAATTAGTGTACTCATGAAGGTTGATAACCTTACTTTCATTTGCCATAAAAATAACTCTGATAATTGAGAAATTGGTTGAGAGGGAAACATTCAAACTACTATAAATTACACCGACATGATCAGAAATGTTATATTTCTGTGGAACAACAACCAAAACCTCTTTGACACCAAAACCAGTAAATTTGAATTCTAAGTCTAAAAACGGTGGAGAAGCAAATGAAGGCAAACTGCTACCTGATGCAGTTTGGTTGACTGACAGTACAATCATTATTATCACAATAACCTTTAGCTTCATTCCCCACCTCCTGGGAGAGAACCAGCTCCCATCAGATACCCCCAATTCCAAAGCTCTTGATAGACAGATAAAGCATTTAACCATCCATAACCCATGTGTTGAGTGAAATAATATTGAGATGATACCCCTTTTAATAAGGAATAAAGAGTATCTGTAGAAAGAAGTGGTGGATTTCCACCTCCTGCTCCCCGATATCCAATATTATAAGCATAGTTTGCCACCATCACCAACCCCGCAAAATATGGTGTGCTGAAGCTGGTTCCAAAACCATAATAGAAAATTCTTTCTAAATTAGTAAAATAGTTAACAATAGGCACTCCATTCCCAGGCATTACGAAATCAATTTTTCGAGAATTATCTTTCTCTGTTGAATCTGGTCCATATGACTCACAGAATACGGAAATAGAATCCTTGTCTTTGCATTCAGTTGGATGGTCTTTTGCAAAATCTGAGTTTCCACTATATTGACCCTTCACTGATTTGTAGTCTAAATCATAATACGTGTAGGGGTACCATCCCCATAAAAGGACCGTTCGATCGCCTCCCCTATTTTCGTGATCTACAGATCCAATTCTATATATCAAAGGGTGATTTGCAGGAAAATAATCAGGTCGGTACTGCCCATCATTTCCTGAAGCAGCAATTAACATGACTCCTTTGTTATATATAGATTGAATTTTTGAAGTAACATTCGAACTTACCTGACTCATCGGTACTCCTGCTACAAAAGACATGCTTATGGTCTTAATCTGATATCTTGCTATGTTTCGATCAAGCCAGTTCCACAATAATGTTTGTTTGTGTAATGCTTCAAATCCATGATCATCACTAAGATCTATATCAACGAATATTATGTTCCCACCTCGAATGATACTTGCGTATGCCATAGCCACTCTATATCCATGCGTACTTAACCACCCATATTTTAGAGAACCACCTAAATCACGATCATCAATTCCAGACAAGCTATCCTTCCCATAATTTCCATATTCGATAATTTTATTCGTAATCTTATCAAAAGTCAAAAATTTAATTATATCAAGAGAAAAAGGCTTTCCAGTATTATAAATGTACTTTTCTAGGTTTTTATACTCCTCTACTGTTAACCCAGAATCAAGTATTACAGTTGTTCCAAAATAATTTTTATCGACTGGTGTTCTTTCTAGCCACAAATTGCACCCAATAAAGGAAAGAGCTGGATCTGCACAGTTTTCAACATCCCAGGAAGGGGCAGGAGATAATAAGAATCCCGCAGCTAATGGAAATTCATACACTGATTCATCATCCTTAGATTCAACATCTATATTGAGAACCACCCCCCCCTCCCGTAAAACTCATAAGGAATAAAATACCTACAATAAAAATTAATTTAATTCTTATCATAGTTAAATCATTCAGTTATATAAATAAAAAATTTATGTATCTAGAAACCTCGATTTTATATTTTTTTCGATTTATGATACAAAATTTGTCTACATATACCCTAGATTACTAAACTTTAGGAAGTTTGAAAAAAGTATTTGCTGCAATCACAAAGCTGCTAAACTTTAGGTATAAGAATGGGTTGCTCCCCATTGAGCTGGCAAATGGTATTGTCTCGCGCTCTACATACCCTTCTGCTAGAATCCTTCAGTTATTGTCAAATTTGTAATAAAAAATTATTACATCTTGCATTTCATTTGAAATAATAAATGGTTCGTTTCGCTAAGGATTAGAGAGTTCACAACACTCAAATCATTATTTACTTTAGATACTACTTAAATTTAGCAACCAACTGTAGTAGATTATAGCAGTCAATCCCCTCTAATTTGCATATTTCAGGTATTTTGGTCTTATTGCTCACATCTTGATGCTTAAAATTTTTTAGTCTATTTGAGTTACTTTTTTCCTCACTAAGAACAGCATAATTGTTTGCTTTTGCAAGAGCCACAACATGATGATCTGCAATTGTTGAGACATTTGGAGGAATCCATTTTGGATATTTTCCCATCAAGTCCTTAAGAATTAAAAGTGAATTCTCCTCGTTTTTTGCTTTGCAGGAATTCGCCAATTGGTAAATAGATAATTTTTCGTAATTTTTTCCTTTTTTTAGTTCTTCAATTACTGTACGACTTACAACAAAAATGTTATTGCGAGAGCAAAGTCTTAGAATATCCCAAATATCTGGGTTATTGTCTTCTGAATAGTATTTTTCGATTTCAATAAAGACAGAGGTGTCAACTGCAAACTTTAATCCTGAAAGAAACAATTTAGAGAAAGACGTCTCAGAAGGCATGTTTACAATTCTCCATTCTCCCACATCTTTTCAAAATGTTCAAGACCCTTCAAACTAAGACCAGATACCCTATAAAGTTCTACATCTGAAATAAATTCTTTTTGTTTTGCTTCAAACAGCAGTTTAACAGACCTCCGCCCAAAATCACTTAGATATGTGCTGTAATAGTTCCCCCCTCCTTTCTTTTTAGGACGTATCGGGGGTGTGGGAAATGAATCTCTTTGTTTATAAAACAACTTCAAATCCCTAAAGGTGTAATTCACAACTGAATAACTAACTTTAAACCTGTTAGAGACTTTATGAAAAATAGTTTGCAACTCTTTTTCAGTCAAATTCATTCGGGAATCATCCCATCCAATTTCAGCTAAGTAATTCCTCAATTCATCATTTGGTAACAGAAACAGAGAAGCTGTTTTGTTACAAATTCTTTCAATTTTTGGAATGGAGACTGGAGACTCTTCTGTTAACTTACTATCACCAATGCAAACCCCAGATTTATTAAGCAGAAGGTGAGTAAGTTCATGTATCAATGTAAAGTTTCTACCATAATAACTGTCCTCTTTGTTTAAAGCAATCAAGGGAAGAGGGGTTTCCGAAAATGAAAACCCTCTGGTAACTTCTAATGGGATCCCTTTAAATTGAACTGTTAAAATGTCATTGTTTTCTATGAGTTCCCTAATGTAATTTAGAGCTGCGTTATCTCTTAATTTTATTAATTTGGTATGATCAATCGAAAGTACCTCCTCAACTTTTAGTACCGTGCGCTCTATCGCTTGTTCAATGGATGTGTCCTCTATATTTATTGACCCAACAAACTCGTATCTGTTCGTTTTAATTGATTTGAAAATTCCAGCTAGATTCTTTTTTCTTTCATAAAGTTCTCTAATAATAACCTCAAGCTTAGCAGGAATTTTTGATTTTGTACCTCTAAAATCGGGAAGATTAATGTCCACAGGAGGTTCATCCATGAGAAAGGTTGCTATGGACCTCTTATATGCTTTTGATAATTTGAGTAGTTGGTTGAATGTTAGAACCGTCTTACCCTCCTCAACCTGCTCTAACTTTTCTGGTTTAACTCCAATTTTCTTTGCTGCCTTATCTATATCCCACCCCATTTTAAGACGACTCCATGTCAATATTTTTGGATTAACTACAGAGTCTATCATACCTAC
>JASBSB010000003.1 GCA_030149205.1 Candidatus Heimdallarchaeota archaeon
GCACTAGTCAGCTCTGACCCCCTCTTATAAATCTAGTTCGATTCTAGCCGAATCTCAAGCGAGGTTCTCTCTCATCTGAAAATCTTTCATCCATTGAGCCTGAGGGCTCAATGCTTGTCCCAGGAGTTTTGGGACAAGCTTGAAGAAGATTAATTAAATTAATGAATTATTTTAACATTAAACTTAAGGTATTAGGTTTACTGGTTATTTTCTCATTTCTTCTAACCTCAATTCAGGCAGATTCTCCTCAACTAAATGCTACGTGTCTAGTCCCTTGTGAAAAAATAGTAGATGGTGGTCCAGGAAAAGATGGAATTCCAGCAATTGATGCCCCTAAGTTTATATCCGTTTCTGAAGTTAATTTGGCAGATGATGAACTAGTTCTTGGTGTTTGGTCTGATGGAATCTTAAAGGCATACCCCTACAATATTCTTAATTGGCATGAAATTACAAATGATCAGTTCAATGATAAATATAAATCAATTACGTATTGTCCACTAACTGGGACTGGAATTGTATTCAGTCGGGGTAATGTAGACAAGAGCACCTTTGGGGTATCAGGAAAATTATTTGAGAATAACCTGATCATGTATGATAGAAAAAGTGATTCCTATTGGAGTCAGATGCTTCAAGAGTCGATTGTTGGTAACAAGATTGGAACGAAACTTGTGGCAGAAATAGCGTTAGAAACAACATGGAAAACTTGGAAAACCATGTTTCCCACAACGTTGGTACTGTCATCTGACACAGGTTATCAGAGAGATTATTCGTATTACCCCTACGGGAATTATCGAAGTTCCCGAGACATATTTTTTGGATCCTCATATGATTCTGCCAAATCTCCAGACAATAAGTTTAATCCAAAAGAACTGACTACGGTTGTTAAAAGATCAGATTCAACTTTTGCAATACCGTTCTCAACTGTCAGTAAAGGTGTTGTTAATTTTAAAGACGGTTCTGAACAACTTAATCTCTTTTTTGACAAAGCAGCACATTTATCAGTAGTATTCACATCTCAGTCTCAAACATTCATAAAGTCTAAAATTTCAAACGGAAGTATGGGGTTGCCAACGTTTCTTGATCAAAAGCAGAATAGGTATGATTTTTTAGGAAGAGTGATAGAGAACAAAACTGGAGTCAAAGACTTAATTATAGTTCCAAGCTATAATGCTTTTTGGTTTGCTCTAGTCTCATTTTTCCCAGATTCCAAAATTTTCAATGGGCAGAATTTCATTCAATATTCAAATTCTTCAAGACTATCTTCAACATTTACTGGAAATCCACAATCAGCAAGCTTTGATACTTTAATTCCTGTTGGTCTACTCTCACTGCTTATCCTTATAGTTATTGTTAAACGAAGAAATATTTTTTCGTTTGAATAAATCTTTATTAATTAAAATTAATAAAACGAAGAGGGTTAATATTAAAACATAGGATTGAAATAAGATGGGTGATCTATAAATAGTAAAAACTGTATTTAGCTGGAAATTTTGATCAAAAGATTCAGTTGAATTCCATTGAATAAGAAACAACCCAAATACAAAACCAGTTTTATACTTTGATTCATTTACATTAATAGAAAATGAAATTTTGGAAACTTGTGTTGTAGGAGATATTGTTGAATTGCTATATAAGATTTCATTCAGGTAAGATTTGAACAAACCTGTGTAATTCTGCTGTGAGACATTATGCACCCCCATTTGTTTTATCAAAGCATCTAGCTGTGTCTTGATTGAATCAAATTTTGATTGATTAACAAGACCCCATATATATGACATTTGAAGCGATGTTGCTGGCAAATTTAATTCTGAAGTTACCTGGGCTCCCGTTGGATATGAGACGGTGCTTAGTTGATAAGGTTGAAATTGCTCTGTTAGTACTTTTACATTTAAAGAGCTACTAGTGTTAAAGTTTTGTGAGTTGCCCTGAACTGGACCCACGATTGTAAATGCAATAATTAATCCAATTATGATTAAGGATCTAAGAATACTTGGAGAAAAGGTTGCGGGGGAAAACCTAATCCAATTCACTGTAAATTTAGGGTAACGATGTGAAATCTGCTGGTCTAAAACTGGGAGGACAATGATCCTAAGATAGACCAAAAATATAGTCAGATGTAAAAAGAAATCAAGTATAGGGTACTGCAATATATTGGTCTGAAAATATTGAATTCGTTGGTCAGGTGTCCAGTTTGTGAAGAACACGTTGCTTCCTATTAATGGATTTACAGGAGTTATTTCAATGAATAGTCCTGCAACAGATAGAATAAAAGTGCTAAGATTTAGTAGTACTCCCCCCTGAATATCATAAAGAGTGGTATCAAATGGAAAGAATATGGCGAGGGGACCGAAGGATGAATCATAAAACATGTGAGTTAACCATAGAATCACGAATAGATTCAAATAAAACCTGGTTTCTGGATTGAAAATCTTTGGATACTTTTCTTTTAAGCCTTTAGAAATTGTAATTGTGTGAATAAAGAATAGGATAATCAATGGGTAAAAGATTGAATGAGACCAGGTACGATGAACACCCACCAATAGATCGAGATCAGGAAATACCGCCCCAAGAGAGACCAACAACAACAGCGTTCTATTTTGAAACATTTTAGCTCTATATTCTTTTGTGGAAAATATCAGGACTAATAAAACAGAGATCCCAAGATGTGATGTACCCCAAGTCATTAAGATTGTGAAATATTGTTAATTAATAGCTTTTATGCTCAGTAGATAAAGGATTATAAAAATCAGAATTTTATGAATTCCTTTTTATTGAATTAAATTCTTATAAAATTATTGCTAGAACAATTTGTGTGGTTTAGTATTCAATCAGAGTTCGGTATCACACTTGGGGAACTTGGAAAACTTGCTGGAGAGGCAGATCCCTCATTATTAGGGGGTCCCCTTATTGGAATTAAAAGCTTGGTTAGTACAGAAGCATCTAGTTCCGAGTCTAAATTTATGGATGGTTCAACTGAGCAAGCTGCATTTGGGGTCTCAGAAATCAGAACCAGTCAGGGAGTAATACTCAGTAGTTACATTATTTCAAAAACTAAGGGAGCAGTTAAGCAAAAAAACATTGAAATTATTCGAGATGTTGCAATAAACCTTGGAAGACAACTCGGACAACTTCCAAATCTGGAGGAATACACAAGTTCTGGTAGGAGAATTTCTCGGGAGACCATGTCAGTCGCACTGATTAATGCCTGTAAAATTGTCAGAATGAATCAAAAGATGACAGGGGACGTAACCACCTTAGATCAGAGGTTTCAGGATAAATTAATCGAGGTGTTCGGAGATAAAAAGAATTTGCTGTCTCTAATTGATGAATTTTTTGAAACAAAGGGATGGAGATTAACATTAGATTTTTGGGAAGATGGATTATTAACAAGAGAAAAACGTCGCCAACTTAGATTTCGTATGACTATTCACATCCTTAGTCTGTTAGCAGAGCAAGACCCCTTGTTAATGTTAAGGTCTTCTCATAAGCAAAACCTGATTGAAAAGTATGAACGAGCTCTTGAACAGATTTTAATCTCTTTGAACCCAGAACCTGAGTTAGAACTTGTGAAAGTTGTGCCCAATGAGATTGCTGAGAGCTTCTCTAGTACATTAGCAAAAATTAACCTTCGTGATTTGCATAACGCGATAGACATAATATTTGTTCAGGTGATCAAGAGGTCTTTTCTGTCGGCCTTAAAGGAAGAACCCAGTTTAGCCTTTATTCAAATCCCAAGGTATCCTCTATACAGTGCGTATTTAAAAAACCTCCCACCAACTCAGCTTCCACACCTAGGTTCATTTTTATTGGAAATTATAAGACCCTCCTTGAATTCCAGGCAATTTACTTACCTAAGGGTCTTCTTCTCTAAATTTATGGAGCATATGAGAGGAGTTAAGATTACTACCCCCACTTGGGCTCTGTTAATCTCCTTTTGTATGAACTTTGTAACAGAAGATGAGTATAAAAAAGGTGTAGATTCAATTTCAGACACCTCAATAGATGGCAGATGGAAAAAAGCACTACTTAAAAATTTTAGTAGTAAGCAGACTCAGACATTTAAGATAGATTCATTTTTGGAGACCAGAATAATTGCTGAATCTGTAGCCCAAGCCTTTGTTGAAGTAGTATTGTCAATCATCTATGATCAGTTAATAGGATCTGATTCAGAGAAAATCGGAGTTATCCCTGAAAAAATGATAACCATGTATAAAGAGCTAGCACCTTCTGTCAAAGCTACAGGCGTAATGACATCCATTCTGAAATTTTTAAACTCGGATTTGTTTCCAGTTTCATTTTTAGCCCCACAACCTAGAGATTTCTTAATAGCTGCTCTGCAGACGAATTTTGCAACTTTGTCATATGGGGGTAGTTCATTAGATCTTGATGAAAAAAATCGGGTTAAATATCAAAAAGACAGAATCCCCCTGAATGAATTTCTGAATAAATTTGAAAATTATGAAATTATTTATGACAATGATAAACGGACAAGATCCGATTTAACGATCATGGAGCCTATATTCTTCCTTTCAATAACAGAAAAAATAAATGTTTTATTGAGGGCAATCACCTTATCTGCTGAAACTAAGGTTGTAGATAATTGTGGAAATATTATAAAAGAATGGATAACGCAATTTACAGAAGAACTCAACCGAATGGACTCAAACTTTGGTAAAAAGAACATCAAAAACAAAGATGAACTCATTAATCAAGACTTTTCGTACTTTAAACATGCCATTGTGTCAACAAATTCACTCCCACCAATAATTAAGAAGGAGTATGATGGGATAATTCAAACACTGGAGACTGCCTCATCAAACCTCATTCTGGTTTGGAGTTCAATTGCAGCAAAAATTAAGTTAGATCAGTATTCATCTGATACTAGAAATTCCTGGAAAGAACTTAAAGCAGAATTAGATAAAACCCTTAAACACAATTTAAACAAATTAGAGAAAACGATGAAAAATCATAAAGCAAAGATTTCTAATTATGTCAAATCCATCAAAAAACCTCTAACAAAAGCCCTAAATAGAGATATAACTGAAAAAATTCTCAACTACTCCTCAAAATCCAATGATCAAAACTCATTAGAAAAACGAACAAAAAACACTTTACGAACAATTGCAACGAAGTATCAATTTCATTCCTCCTTTACTAAAGACAACTTCAAACTGAGTTTTGCATTAGATCTATTTGAAAATATTCCAGAAACTTTCTATGAATCAGCTTATGATTCATTAATTTCAAACAAACGGGCTGATGAAGTTGTAAGAGAGGCCTTAAGCAAAGCAAGTGACAAACAAGATTTTGAGATTTTAATTGTAGATCGATCTTATGAGATTAGGAAGAGTCTTGAAAAAGGGATAGTTGAAACATTGGAATCAATTGAAAACATCTTTATCGATAGCAACGCACCAATTTTTGCTGAGCCAGCGGGGGTTTTCCTCCAACTTGGAAAAATTCCGGTTGAGGAATTGGATAATGAAGATATACTCCTAAATTCCCTCAACTTTCCTGGAATTTTAATTGAAAGAGAATCCATGGATTGGGTTATTAAGTATCAACTCCCTTACTCAGTAAATAAAAAACAACAGGAACCTAAATTGGTAACACTTTCTGATGCAATTAGATATATTACACTCGGTGAATTTTTTGATGATATGGCTTCAATTGAGCAAGCACTTTCTTATGTTGCAGAAAAGTTAGAAAGTACATCTCCGTCCAAACTTCGCAGAATTATTAGTCAGGTTGAGGGATTAATATTTAGTTTAGAAGACCTTAATATTACCTTAACTTAATTTTTTTCTCATTTATCTAGAAGATCAGAGATTTTATCCAACCAGTAGGTCGGTTGATATGATAAATTTGATAAATCTATTCCTCTTGACTTTCCAGTTCTGACTAGAACCGAGTCTATTCCTAACTCATTCGCAACTTTAACATCAGCGTTTACTTCATCACCGATAATTACCACCTTCTTATTGGTCATTTCTTGGTTAATGAATTTTACAGCTTCTTCAACTATTGATGGGTTAGGTTTACCAAGTATCTCATACTTTTTACCAGTTATTTCTTGCAACATAAGTCCATACGCACCGGTATCTAATTCAAATCCATTTTCTGATTCGTAGTAATGTCCCTCTTGTAATATATAGAACTTTAATCCTTTAAGAATTAAAGTTAGTACTTTATTGAGATCACTGGGTAGCTCCAAATCTCTGACATCACCAAGTACAACAGAGTCTGGAGTTCTAGTTGTCTTAGGAAGCCTCTTTGCAACAGAATTTGTGGTAAAACATACGGGATTTATTACTCCACTCTCTATTAAAGTGTATAAGTGATCAACAACAGAATAAATTTCATTTTTCTTTAACCCTAATGATTTAATTTGAGGTTTTATCATCAAATCTTCTTTATTCCTGCTATCTGTATTTGTTAAGGCAACAAAGGTACAATTCTCTCTTATAAATTTTAAGACCTGGAGGGATCTGTCATACAACCCAAAATTATCATAAAATGTCCCGTTAAGATCAATGATAACAATATCATACTCTACTAACAAACTAGAATTGAATCTGATCATAAGGTGATACTGATTTTTATGATTAAATCTCTTCCACTGAGACATAAATAAATCAAGTTAGATACAATATTCGATGAATACTTTTAAGTCTTAAAATTTAATAAGGTCTTATGGCATCAAATCAACTTGTTTCTCTTTTTGGAATTGCAATTCTGTTGGTTTTGGGCGTATTTGCTGATGAACTTAGTGATAAAAATAAACGATTTCCTAGACTGCTTGCCTTACTTGGGATAGGAAGTTTTCTTGTAGTAAGTCAAAATTTCATTAATTTTAATTTTTATAGTGAGGCAATTTCAAATCTGCATAGTGTTGATAATGTAAGATTCATTACAGAGTTGGTTCTTTCAATAGTTTTATTCAAGGAGGGAATAGAATTAGATTTTAGAGGGTTTCTTAAAGATATTAGAGTTATTTTATTATTAGCGTTTATTGGGACACTAATCTCAACGTTGATTTTTGCAGTTTCTATATCTGTATTCCTGAGTTACCCATTTATACTCGCAATTATCGTCGCAGGAATTCTTACACCAACTGATCCTGCTGCCACCTTTTCTTTGTTTAAAGGTGGGTTAAAGGTAAATCCTAAACTCAAGAATATCATTGGTGGTGAAAGTGCCTTAAATGATGCTGTTGCTATAGTTTTAGTAACAGAATGGTTTCTTTCTAGTTTAGTCAAAGGATCAAAATCTTTAACTTTTGATTCGAATTTGATAAGTGAGGTATTGATTAGCTTTCTGGGAGCAATTCTACTTGGGCTAGCTTTGGCTTATTTCTTTTTATTTATCAACAAGAATATCAAACTTAGTATACAAACGAATCTTCTCTCTTTGGCACTACTTATTACAAGTTTTATCTTCCCATTGTTTTTCCACGAATTTCATCTTCCAGTATCAGCAGCTATTACATCCCTCACTGCTGGAATAGTGTTTGGTAATCCCACAGTGTTTGGATTTAATAGATTCCCGCTCCATGAGCTAGAAGATTTTCAACACGTACTCTCAGAAACAGGTGAGTTAATAGCTTTTAGTGCGATTGGAATGTTTATAGCGTACAATGATTTCGCTTTGGTCCTTGGATTAGCACTTCTTTTCACATTGCTTGGGTTAATAGCAAGGTTGATCACTGTGAATGTACTACTTTTTCCATATAAAGAAATTTCTCCGAAAAAAGCATTTTTTGTGGGTTGGGCTGGAATGCGAGGGTTGGCAAGTGGAACCCTTGTTTTAATAATTTATTCAACACTAAAACAATACCCATCTGTTGCAAATTCCCTTCCAGTTTCACCTGAAATCTTGGTTTCTGCAATTGTTTTGAGTTTACTTTTAAGTGCTCTTACTCAAAGTCTTCCGATGAAAAAAATCGGCTTAAGAACAGGAAGCCTTTCAAAAACAAATCTGGTTCTGAAGCTACAGATTGAAGAAGAGGTACTAACAGCCAAACTAAATTATCTACAGGATGTACGAAATAAAAGAGAGATCTCATTGAAGGAGTACCAACTTTTGACTTTACCGTTAAATGATCAACTACAAAAGGTTAGAGCAGAACTTGAATTAGAGTCACAAAACCTTCAAACACAAATAAAAACAACAACATATGAGTTGTTGATGATACATTTGATAGAAAAATCAACACATGAAAATGAGGAAACGCTTGAATTAGAAGAGATTTTGGAAGAGCTTACCGAAGAAGAAATTGAGCTTACTAATGAATTAGAAATACTATTAAATAAGTTATCTCAAGAATTCAAAAACCTGAGGATGGGGGTATCAAGAAAGAATGAAATTAAGACCCTCAATGAGTTTTTAGAAAAAACCTTACAAGGTATAGAAGATGGATCACCAAGACTTCAAGCTCTTCTAAAAATTGTTAATAATATTAAAGACGAACATTTTACTGAGAAGGATTTACAAGAGGCTGATCTAAAATAGCTTTTTTGAGTGTTGATGGATGAAGAGCAGTTTTTGTGCCAAACCAACTTAAATAAGAGCCATCAACCAGCTTACATCTCTCAGGTGATAATCGGAGATACCTACTCAAAAAATCTCTGTCAACCTCTTTAAATTTATACGGTTCATCTGGAAGTATAACCCAATTTGGAATACATTTTTTGACCTCCTCAAGTGAAACCTCAGGATACTGTTTATCAGTTTGTACGATATTGCTCAACCCAACAGAGAACAGTATACTCGAAATATACGTATGTTTAGAAATTGACATCCAAGGATTTTTCCAGATAGGACAAAACACTGACCAAACAGGTTCATCTTTTATTTCTTTTAATAATTTGACGTTTCTCAGATATTTTGCAATTATTGGGGTTATATCTAACTCAAACAATTTAATTAAATTCTTTAACATCTTATAATTATCATTAATCGTAGTGACCTTTGTACCATAGATTGGAAAACTATCCTTTAACTTGTAGAAATCTTCAATTCTGTTTTCTTCCACATTCATCAAAATGAGGTCTGGTTGTAAATCTGCTATTTTTTGAATATTTGGATTTTTTGTCCCACCAACAATTACTCTTGGTTTATCTCTTGCATTTTTTGGTTGGTTACAAAATTTAGTAACTCCAACCAAGCTATTACCTAGACCTAAATCAAAAAGAGTCTTTGTCAATGAGGGTACTAGAGAAACCACGCGAGAGTATTTACTATGAGCCCTATTATTGATTGCATTATTATTCAATACTATTCGAATATAGTATACAATCCACAAAAATCTTTCGAGACCCGATAATATTATAGGTCAGGCAAATAATGAATTATGATTTTTTCGACAGGTTAATTTCTTCTTTATACATTTTTGCGGCCTTTCCAGGGTCATTAGAGTTTTGAATTGCTCTAGTGACAGAGTACATGACTCTTGACCCAAATATTTTTGCAAGTAACGATGGTGCCCCACCCTGAGCCCCTAGTCCTGGAGCCAACACAAATTGATTATCCAATTTTCCTTGAGCCTCATTTAGTATATCTTCAGTTATGAAATTGGTTGTCCCTATAACAACCCCATCTGCGAACTTACTACAGCTTTCTAGGAAATATCGATAAATTGGATAGTTTGGATTAAATTGATACTGAAATTCTGGATTAGACATAAACAACAAAGCTATTATGCCAATACCAAGAGACTGTCCATATTCAAATGATTGTTGAAGATTTCCTGGATATCCAGAGACAGTAATTAAATCAAACCCTTCCTTTTTCACAGATGTAAGGGCTGCTTCATTAGAAGATCCAATATCTGAAAGTTTGTGATCAATGATAGCAATCCTGTCAAATTCATGAATTAACCTTGTTATACTCTGAATTTGCTCAAGGGTTGCTCCGAGAAAGAACTGCCGGTTGAGTTTAAAAGCTACGGCATACTCATAGGTCTCTTTAATCAGGTTGTGTGTTCTCTTTATTCTCTCTTCAATTGATCCTTTGTTTGGGTCACTCCCAACACAAAGTTGAGTGTTGAGTTCCTCAATTTTATCGATAACGGTTTTAGAGTTCACTACTGATTACCATATTTAAAATTTTTAATCACTTCGATGTCCATCTAAACCTTAATGTAATTTTACACAACCAGCAGATTGATGGATGAAAGAGAGCTTGTTATTGAGTTATTAAAGCATGAGATACTCCTCATCGGAGATTTCACACTTAAATCTGGACTTAAAAGCCCTTATTATCTTGATCTAAGATTGATACCATCCTATCCAAAGTTATTTCAAGAAGTAGTGTCACTCTTAGCTCAAAAGATTCAGAAAACAACAACAAATCTAAAGGGTATTGCTGGAATCATAACCGCGGGGATTCCTTTTGCCACTGGAGTCTGTCTTAAGCTACAGCTACCTTTACTCCAGGTGCGATCTGAGGTAAAAGATCATGGTACCAAGAAACTCGTTGAGGGAGTGCTCCCAAATGATGATGGTGAGGTGTGTTTGTTAGATGATGTTATCACAACTGGTCTGAGCAAACATAATGCAATAGCATTCTTCAGAGACCAGAAGATCCCTGTAAAATATCTTTTCGTTGTAGTTGACAGATCGGATAAGAGTATGGACCTGGAAAAAGAGCTTGGTATAAAAATACATTCCTTACTTAATAAAAAGACTATACTGGAGGTTCTCAATTCACTGACAAAGGCAGATATCCCATCTCACTTTCTCGATAAAATAAAGACATTTCTTTCAGAACCATTAACCTGAGATAAAATAAATAACTTATCAATTATTCCACTTGTGTGGAAAAAATATATATACTGTAAAAAACCAATATGATTCAGTCCATCTTCAACTTGTGTCAATTGTCTATCAAATGTTATTTTAAGCTAACAGATAGAATTTTACCTTTCAATTTTAAATTGCTCCACAGTGACCATCCACACTTACTTTTAATTTCATCTCCTTTAAATGTCGTGAACTTTTCAGTATCTACAATAATTTCTCCTTTTGGTGGTGTTATTTTAACTTTTGAAAGCAGTTTTCTAGGATTATCTGAAATCATGTTTGTCAGAATTTTTTTTCGTAATTCTCCCCCTAAATGCTGATCAATAAGAAATGGATACAGTTCCTGAACTCCTGGAGCGCCAGAAATGGCATTTTTTTTGTCTTGAAGAGTGTGAGGCGCATGGTCACTGGAAACAATAGGTATTTTACCTTCTTTGAACAAGTCAGTTAGTAACTCTCGCTCTGATGGAACACGCAATGGGGGATTCATCACTCCGAGATTTTGGAACTCTGAAAGATCATTTTCTGAAAACTGTAGATACTTATGAAGAACATCCCATGTAACCTTTTGTTGGCCTCCCATAATTTCTGCAGATGATCCCGCAGAAACATGAGTGATATGAAAATTCAGGTTAAATTCATCTTTAAGTTCCAAAACCTCATTAATAGCATTTATTTCTGCCTGAAGTGGTCGGTTTGCTGAATGATTTCGCCAGTCCAGAGTCTTTCTTATCAAATTATGATCTTCTGCGTGAAACATTACAATAAACTGTTCATTGCATGATTCTAAGGTCTCTAAACCAATTCTTAGATTCTTTTTTGAGATCATTAGGTCTCCTGTGGAATTTGCCATAAAGACCTTAAATATTTTTGTCTCTTTACTCAATTCTCTAAGCAAAGCAGGATTTTGGGTGTTCTTCTCTGTCAAACCCCCGACTAAATAGGTTTTCACCTTTATTGAATCCTTAGCGAGTATCACGTCACTTTTTGAATTCAATTCCTGTTTTTGTTTAAATGATGCAATTGAGTCCATGACTGGAATTGTGTTTGGCATCTCAAGAGTTGTGGTTATTCCACCATGAAAGGCAGCAGTTTTGCCTGTGACGAAGGTTTCTTTCGCTGTTAATCCTGGCTGTCTAAAATGTACATGAATATCAATTCCAGATGGTAAAACTAGGTGAGAACTCAATCTAACCTCATCTTATAAATAATTATATTTGTAGAGTTTGCTAGTTTTCTGAATTAATCCCTAAGTTTCTAAGAAATGCTTTGTTATTGGGCTCTCTTCCCAAGAATTTTTCAAGAAGTTCCTCTTCATCAAATTCATTCCCAGGTTCTAGTATAAATTTTCTATAATCGTGACCTACAGCTGGATTATCAGGGGATGTATCTTCAAATCTAGTGTACATATCTTGAGCAAAGACTTTACTCCACATATAACCATAATACCCAGCATCATATCCACCCATTAGATGACCAAATGCAGCAGCACCATTTGCACCTTCCAATTCTGGAATCAAAGTCACCTGTCTTTTAAGTTCTCTCCAAGTTTTTCCGGTGTCCTCAATTTTCTCTGTATGAATCTTCATATCAAACAATCCAAAGAAAATTTGCCTTAAATTACCTAAACCTGTCAACGAATGTCGGGCTTTGATCATTTTTGTGATCAATTCGTCAGGCAAGGGATCACCAGTATCTTTATGCTTAGAAATTCTCTTCAACACAGATGGTTCCCAAATCCAGTTTTCTAGCATTTGTGAAGGAGCCTCTACAAAGTCCCTAGCAACTGATGTCCCGGAAAATTCAACATATTTTGATTGTGAGGTGGTTTGATGAATGATATGACCAAATTCATGAAACAGGGTTATTACCTGTCCATGAGTTAATAAGGATGGAGCATCTTCTGTAGGTTTATTAAAATTACATACCATTGCTGAAGCGGTGGGAACTCTTTTTTGGTCTTCATATCTCTCACGAAGCAACGTAAAAGCTGCAGCATGGTTGTATTTCCCTTCGCGGGGGAACAGGTCTAAAAAGAACACCCCTAAAAATTCACCGCTATCCTTGTCTACAATACTATAGGAGATTACATCTTGATGCCAGGTTTCGATATTCTCGATTTGTTTAAAATTAAAGCCAAGAACTTGCTGATAAAACTCTAACATTTGATCAACTACGTAAGTAACAGGAAAATATCCCTTTATCACTTCTGGATCCAAGTCATAATTTCGTTCGTTGTATATTCTTGAATAATATCCTTGTTCGTATGACTGAATCTCAAGATCTGTATCTACTCCTTTTTCTTCTTTTTTGAGTGCCTTTAAAGCATCTAACTCCTTTTCTCCCAAAGGTCTAAGCTTGTTTCGTAAATCTTTTAGAAAGTCCATCACATTATTTGGATTTTTAGCCATATTGACCTCTTGAACAAATGCAGCATGATTTGGATACCCCATAAGCTCTGCCATCTTCCATCTGTTTTGAAGTGTCTTTTCTAATCTTTCAACGTTTCCCTGTGCCATTCCTCTCTTTGCATATTCCTCATATAATCTTTTTCTGGTTGTAGTATTTTTTGCGTATTGGAATATTGGACCGACCTCAGGGTAAGATAGTCCCACCAAATAATTACCATCTTCATCCTTTTGATATAATGATTTTGCGGTGTCTGGAACTCCATCTATTTCGGACTCTGAAAAGGTCAATTTCACATCTATGTTATACAGAGCTTGACTGTATTCAACTGACATTTTGACGTTTTCCTCTTTGAGCTTTTTAAGTTGATCTCTGATATCCTCAGATAAATCTAATCCAGACCTTCTTAGGTCTCTTATGACCCTGTCTAGTAATCGCAATTGAAGCCTGTCTAACTTTGGATTACTGTTCTTGTAAACCATTAATTTGTCATAAAGTTTCTTGTTCAGATAGAGAGAGATATAATATTGACGTAGTTCTTGATTTGCTTGGGCTGATGCATCTCTTAATGCTTTATCCTCTGCCACATAAGCTAAAAATCCTGATGACGCAGTGTTGTCACTTGCCATTGCTGATAACCTCTCCAACTCTAATACCGTATTTGAGAAGGTTAGCTTAGAATCATCGGTTTGTAATATCCCCTCTATGATTTTATCACCTTCTTTTATCGTATCCTCTGTAATTTTTTTTACGTCCTCAGGTGATAAATCCCATCGAAGTTTACTTCTAATTGGTTGTAAATTATCTTCTAACTTACTTTCCATTATTTAGTATCTTCCTAGAATTTAAAAAAGTACTGAAAAGGCGAATGTTAGAATTAGATATTTAAAGTTGAGATTTTGATATTTCTTTAACCAATGTAGTAAACACATCATTAATTCTTGACCCCATGACAGCAGAGGTTTCAATATAGTGACAAGGAACCTGAAGCTCTGAAGATATCTGCTGTCTTAGTTGTAATGCGACTGTTGGTAGCACAATTCTCTTACTTTCAAGGTCTGATTTGTTGCCAACCAATAGAATTGGAGAGTATAATTCTTGAAGTCTAATTTCTTCTATCCATGTTTCCAGTTTTCTGAATGAATCTAAATTTGTAATATCGTACACCAAAATTATTCCCTTTGTCCCCTTGTAATAGAGGTCCCTAATAGATTGAAAGGTGTTATGACCAGCAAGATCCCAAATTTGTAGTTCATAGTTACCAAATGGTTTAACATCAAAGTCAGCCCCAATTGTTGGGTTATATGAGATAGAAAAGGTTTCATTTATGAACCTCTTACGAATACTTGTTTTACCAACAAATTTGTCTCCTAAGAGGATGATTTTGAAGAGTTCTTTAGAAGAGGAGGATGCAGTCACTGTACTCGTTTACTTTAGCATACATCCTTTATAAATATTATTAGCTTGACATGTTACTTATTCTTAAAAAATTGGAAGGATTCACATTATTTTAATGGATTTTTGACAAATTTACAAAAATTTAATTATCGATAAATTAATTTTAATTTAGTGTACACAAAGAACAAAAAATCTCTGTTCTTATCGTTTTATTCATTAGTTTTGGTGACTGAATTAGTTGTTTTCCATATTGATAATTAAATTTTGTAAAGAAAAAAGGATTACAACTACACTTAACTCTTAAAGTTTTTTAATAGAATGGTGAATTTAACGTATGAGTTGGACTAGAGAGATTACAGTCGATTTATGGCGGACCTCAACACATAGTGTGAACATTGGTATAAACAAACAAGAGCAGTTAATGTCAAAATCTCGACAATTTACCAAAGATACTGAGATTATAGGTGAGATATCTGAGAAGGGTGAAACTACAGGATACGTAACTTATCGAAAAGATCAGTGGGATTCCAGTGAAGAAAAGCGGTTAGTTATAAAGATTTTTTCCGATTCTATAGGTTGGAAATCATCTATGGAAGAGTTACATGCTCGAGAATTATCACAGAGTTTTTCGATAAACGAGGCTCTACCAATGTTTTCTACAAATATAAATAGGCTTGATTACTTGTTATTAATTGAAAAAGTTCATCTTGGAGTTAGTTTCAATCAAGAGAAATATGTCTGTTTCTTGATCGATGACAAAACTGGGGAAGGAATGCCCATTCAGTTGGTTTCTGAAAGGATTTCAATAGGAGGTGACTGGTATGTCCTGGATCACCATGGAAACAAAATTGCAGAGATAGATGGAAAAAGCTTCAATATTGGCGGGAAATATGTGATTAGGATGATTGACAACCTAGGTGTCTTTGAAAGAGAGTTAGTGGAAATTCTTGTGTTATTTGCCACATATTTAAAATTTAAAGATGAAGTGGAGAAGGATATAATGGAGAAGATCAAGCAACTAAGGCAATCAGAGGGAAATATCAAGGTGGATCCTGATGAATTAGCGCTTTATAGAAACCCTCGACGCATAAAAGTCTAATTCAAATTCAAAATTCGATTCTTTGGATGACTTTTTAACCAGACCTTTCGATATTTGATATAGATTGTTATGGAACATCTTGTATCTATAAGAGATATTACAAAAGATGAAATTGAGAAATTAATCAATCAAGCACTTCGGATTGAAAAAAATCCTAGTGAATTTGTTGGGAGACTAAAAGGTAAAATCCTTGCCACTCTGTTTTATGAGCCAAGTACCAGAACTCGACTCTCCTTCGAATCTGCGATGTTAAGGTTAGGAGGTAATGTTCTTGGGTTTGCTGACGCAAAAATTAGCTCAGTTAAAAAGGGGGAATCTATCGCAGATACAATTCGTATGGCTGCATCCTATAGTGACATCATAGTTCTAAGACATTTTCTTGAGGGAAGTGGCAGAGTTGCAACCGAATTTAGTGATGTACCTGTCATAAGTGGTGGAACAGGAATTCAAGAACACCCCTCACAAGCCCTGTTAGATGTGTACACTATCTACAAGCATTTTGGGAGGCTTTCTAATCTCAAAGTAGGATTAGTCGGAGATTTAAGATATGGTCGAACAATTCCTTCTCTGTTATACACACTCGCAAAATTTGATAATAATGTTGTATATCTATTCTCTCCGCGTGAGCTAAGAGTGAGAATGAGTGTAATGAATGACATTCAAAACAAACTTGAGGTTCATATTGGTGAAGACCTCGATAAACATATCGACAAGCTGGATTTAATATATGTTACAAGAGTTCAAAAGGAAAGATTTCCAGATGAGGCAAGTTATGAGCGTGTTAAAGATTTCTATGTGATCGATAAGGACACGGTTTCTAAGGCAAAGGATGACTTTATAATCTTACATCCACTTCCAAGAGTCAATGAGATAGCTTATGAGGTGGATAAAACACCTTATGCAAAATATTTTGAGCAGGCGAAAAACGGAGTCTGGATGAGAATGGCTCTTCTTTTGACCTTGTTGGAGGAATAGTTATGAAGACAAATGAGATGTTAGTTTCAAAAATTAAAGAGGGAACAGTTATTGACAGAATTCCTGCTGGAAAGGCATTGAAATGTGTCAGTCTACTAAAAGTCGAAGAAGACCCTAAAACTATAATTACTATCGGAATGAGGGTACATTCAGATAAAGTAGGTATGAAAGATATTGTCAAAATTCATGGGAGATTTTTAACCGAAAATGAAAAAGATGCACTTGCACTGTTTATCCCTGGGACAATGATTAGTTATATTGAAGATTACAATGTTTCGAAGAAAGAGTATTTAGAGACCCCTGATGAGGTCACTGATGTTTTAGTTTGTAACAACCCCACATGTGCAACAAATTATAGAGAACCAGTAGTTACCAAATTTACAATTATGCAGAAAGAACCCATACTTGCAAGGTGTTTGTACTGTGACCGTGTAATGTTAGAAAAAAACATAATGGATCAGTTTTGATATAGTTGTCCGCTTAGATGAGGAAATTAATTAATACAGGATATTAGATTTGAGTTATGGATGAATCAGATGAAGAACTCAAAAAAATATTGAGTTTAAAAGAATTGATTCATTCACCTGTAAGACTTGCAGTTCTTATGTTTTTGCTCCCAAGAACTTGGTGTACCTTTACAGAGCTTCAGATTGCGTTAAATCTCACTTCAGGAAATCTTTCAACCCATCTTAAGAAACTTGAGGAGGGAGAACTGATAATTATTAGCAAAAAATTTGTCAACCGGAAACCAACGACTTCAATCCAAATTACGTTAATTGGACAGAAAGCCCTTGATGATTATGTGAATGAGTTAAAAGATATCATTCAGTATCATGACTCAACTCTTTGAATCCATTAGTTCAAGCAAACCTGAGAAAAACATAGGGATTCCAAACCCTAATCCGAGTGATAACCCAAAGAAAACAACCAACTTATTACCGTAGATCAAAGCCAAGATTAATGTTAACGTTCCCACTAAGAATGGAAGTACGCCAACAGAATACACCAGAAATTTTCTTCCAAAATGAAGGAAAGATACATCCTTATCCTGAATTATTGATAAAGTGATAACAATTCCAAAAATAATCCCTACGAGTGGAGTGATGAAGTAATATAACTGTAAAATAATTAGCAGGCTGATGAATACCCAAGCAGCGAAGGTTATCACGATGAAAATGAGTTGAAACCTTCTGTTAACCTTTGAGGTGACTGTTGGCTCTTTCTCATATTTCTTTGTATATCTTGAGAATATTGCCCAATAGAATACACCTCCAACCGATGGAAAAGCCCATACTAGAATAAGATAAATTGATAAATTGTTTGAAAGAAAGATATAATCTAAGACACCGGCTTGAATAAACAAAGTTCCCCAGATAAGATTGATCATGGATGCAACATCTCGAAAGGTTCGAATCTCATAAGATTTAATTGTCTCAATATAATTGATCACCTGACCTAGTTCTTGATTTGATGTGTTAGGGTCATTCATTTAGGTTTTATTTCTGACTAAGAACTTTAAGTATTTCTTTACTTTGAATTACAAAGTGGTTTAAGTAAAAAACAACTCTCTAAAAAATATTATCTTGATATTTTAAATATAACCCCTTTAGAGATATCTCATGACATTCGCATTAGAAGCCTCAGAGGTTAACAAGATATATGATAGCAATGTCCATGCACTGAATAACCTATCACTTAAGGTTGACCAAGGACTTGTTTACGGGTTATTAGGGCCAAATGGAGCTGGTAAATCAAGCTTTTTGAAAATCATCACAGGGTTAATAAAACCAACTTCTGGGTCTATTAACTTACTTGGCAAAAACATTAGAGAACTTAATGAACTTAAAGGAAAAATAGGTTATGTTCCGCAAGAGTTAGTGTTCGAGGATTATTTAACAGTAGAGGAAAATTTAAAATTATTTGCAAGTTGTTTCTCTATCTCAAATCCCAAAGAAAGGATCTCTGAGCTACTTAAATCATTCCAGCTGGCTGAGATACGAAAGCGAAGAGCTGGTACATTAAGCGGTGGACAAAAACGAAGATTAAATGTTGCAATTGGTCTTGTAATTGATCCTGAAATCCTAATTCTTGATGAACCTAGTGCAGGGATGGATCCACAAAGTAGAAACCTATTATGGGAAATGATAAATGACCTTTCAAAGAAGCAAGATATTACCATAATAATTTCTACTCATCTAATGGAGACTGCAGACAGGCTTTGCACAAAAATCGGAATTATTGACAAGGGTTATTTAATCACAGAAGGAACACCTGAAGAGCTGAAGGCAAGATATAATTCAAGCCTATCACTACAAATAACGTTTAAGAAAATCCCTGATCAAAATAAAAAAATTGAGTTCAAAAATAGACTCAAGAAGATTATAGAAGATTGTGAAATTCAAGAGGATGAGAAATCTTTAGCAGTAAGAGGATCAAATTTAGAGTTAATATTAACTAAATTTATTGAGACATCAACTGAAATCATTGGAATCTCCAATATACAGGGAATAAATATTAATCCTGTTACTTTAGAGGATGTTTTCATTCGCCTTACAGGGTCTAATTTGAGGGAGGGGAAATAATGGGCATCATCTATCAAATTTTTCTCAAAAATATAAGGGTCTATTACAGGAACAAACCTTCTCTTTTTTTCTCATTATTATTTCCTTTAGTCTTTATTGGAGTATTTGGAATCGCATTTCAGTACGGAGCACCTGGCAATTCACCAATTACAATTGGAGTGATTAATCTGGATCAGGGGATACCGGGCAACACTATTGTTCTTTCACAAAATGGAAGCAAATTATCCGGTAATTATTTCTCACAAGAGTTTATTCAAATCTTAAAAAATGTGAAATATGAGGACAATAAAACTTATGCATTCGACATTAATCTCTACAATTCTTCAATTCAAGCGCAGAGTGATTTGTTAAGGAGAAATATATTAGCATTGGTCATTATTCCGAGTAATTTCTCATTACTTATGATGTCAAAGATTAGAGAATTTGTTGAAAAGAACCATATTAATGCAAGTTTAAATGGGTTCCCACCAACAAATTATACATCTAATATTGTGGTTAAAGGTGATTCAACCTTACTCGGATACACTATAACCAGTACAATTGTTTCTCAAATTGCAAATTCATATGTCAATTTTTCACAGGCAAATAGTCAAAGATATGTGATCCTTGAGGGAACCACTCAAACAAAAGGAATAACTGTATTTGACCTCACAACCCCTGGATTGTTAATTTTTGCTATCTTGAACAATCTGGGAACAATTACAGCGGTTGCTCTGATGGATAAGAGATTTGGATTCTTAGATAGATTAAAGCTTTCAAAGTTAAAACCTTGGCAGTATATTTTTGGATTCACTCTGTCTCAAATATTGGTCGCCTTTGTGCAGGTTCCGATCATGTTCTTTGCAGCCGTACTGTTTGGCTTTCAAGTTACCACTCAATACCTTCCAGCATTTGTGTTCATTTTCTTTTTTGCATTAAGTGTTACAGGCATGGGTTTATTTTTAGCAAGTTTCATCTCAAATCCAGATTCTGCGGGAGGAATCAGTGCAATTATTGGTACACCAATGGCATTTTTAGCTGGAGCTTTCTTTCAAATCCCTAATCCAGTAATTATTGGAAAGGGAGGTATTTTAGGAGATCATATTTTTAGAGTATTTGATTTCTTACCTGCAACGCCAACCTTGACAGGTCTAAGACTTCTGTTAATTGATGGGGTTCCCCTTCAAAACCTTTCCTTTGAATTGTCGCTTGTTGCAGCTCTCTCAATCCTTTATTTTGTAATCGGGTTAATATTTTATGCAAGACGACACCTTAGAACAAATTGATGAATAATTAAATTTCTAGTATCCTGGTTTAAGTTCTAGTATGCTCTCTTTTTACTTGAGTAGTATGTTATTAACACTTGTTCAATCAATTCATCGGTATGAGCTTCAACAACTCTTACCCCAAGCCCTCTAAGTTTTCTCTTAAATTTTTCAATTTCCTTGATTTTTTGGTAGATGTTATAAAGATAAACACCTTTTGTTTCCAAATCAGATAGATCGACAGTTAGTGGTTTTCGGGTCTCAGGGTCTAGATACTTAACCTTACCAATGTTGCTAGGAAGAGAAAATTCACCTGTATCTGTTACTTGCAGAAGTTGAACCTCATGATTGAAGGCTTTTGCGATTCGGAACCCCTCAAGCGTTTTGTCAATTGCATCATGGAGGTCTGTAACAACCAAAATTAAGCTTCTTCTTCTTAAAGCTGTGGCTACCTCTTTCAGTGCAACACCAATTTCAGTCGAGCCCTTTGGAATGAGTTCTAACAATTGTTTATAAATAAAATACTCATGAGACCTGCCTCCTTTAGGTGGGATAAATTTTTTCATATCCTCTGAAAATGCTCCAAATCCAACATTATCCTTATTCTGTACTGTTGCATGGGTCAGACTTGCAACTGCTTCTACAGCCAGTTTAATTCTTTGTTCCCGTCCTCCAAGTAGCATAGAGGCAGAAAGATCAAGTAAAATCATCACATCCGTGTTTCTTTCTAGATCGAATTCTTTAACTATTAAATTTCCTCTTGTCTTTGCTGATGCTCTCCAATCAATTCTTCTGAGATCGTCTCCGGGTATATATTCTCTCAAATCTGCGAAGTCTGTTCCTTCACCTCGATAAAGTGATCTCCTGTTTCCAGATAAGAAGGAGGCGACTTTTTCTTGGGCAATTATCGCAAGGTCTTTGATTTGTTTTGCCATTAGTTGTTTCTCAGAAATCGATCTTCACCTGTAATTCCAAATCTAAAGAAAGTTAAAAACCTTTAGAATTTGAGTAATTTATTCAGAATATTGCTTATGAATGCTTGGCAAGAAACTCATCTATTATAGGCTCTAAATTTCCATCAATCTCTTTTAATGAGTAAGTGACTCTTGCTGCTGGTATCTTAATGTTGATGATTCTTGTTAAGTCAATTGGAGTTCCAATAACCACTGCGTCAGCTCCAGACCTTGCTATGGTCTCTTCTAAATCCTTCATCTGTTCCTCTCCATAACCCATCGCAGGTAATATTCCAGAACCTTTCAAATGAGAATATTTTTCATAGGTTGCCTTAATTGAGTCAACTGCAAATTCTTCTGGGTGCTGAATTATCTGAGCACCTAATCTTTGGGCAGCTATAGTCCCAGCACCTGTTTTGACCTCACCATGAGTTACTGTTGGACCATCCTCTACGACGAGCACTTTTTTACCTTTGATTAAATCTTCGTTATCAACAGTTATCTCTGAATCTGCTATGATCAGCTTTGCTGTAGGATTCCATTTCTTGATGTGTTCTTTAAGCTTATCAATACTTCCAGGGGGCGCTGAATCAGCTTTGTTTATAATTAACACGTCAGCTCTAATGAAATTCACCTGTCCGGGATAATATGACAGCTCATGTCCCACTCTATGAGGATCCAAGATAACAATTTCTAGGTCTGATTTATAGAATGGAAAATCGTTGTTACCTCCATCCCAAAGTACGATGTCAACCTCCTGTTCAGCTCTCTCAAGTATCTGTTTATAATCCACACCTGCGTATACGATGTTCCCAGCCTTGATGTGATGTTCGTACTCCTCCATCTCTTCGATTGTACAGTTTTGTTTTTTCATATCCTCAATTGATGCAAACCTCTGCCAAGTCATTTTAACAAGGTCACCATAAGGCATTGGATGCCTGATAGCTGCAACTTTCTTTCCCTTGGATTTTAGAATTTGGCTGACTCTTCTGGTTGTTTGTGACTTACCACATCCAGTTCTGACAGCACAGATAGAAAGAACTGGTTTCTTAGATTTCAACATGGTTTGTTTTGGACCAATTAGCATAAAATCCGCTCCAGCTGCATTTGCACGAGCACTCTGTGTCATCACATAATTATATGGAAGGTCTGAATAGGCTAACACTACCAAATCGATGTCTAAATTTTTAATCAAAGTTTCGAGGTCTTTTACTGGATGTATTGGGATACCCTCGGGGTATCTTTCTCCAGCTAATTCCGCTGGATATTTTTTATCATCTATCCCTGGAATCTGTTCTGCAGTAAAGGCTTTGACATCATACATGTCTGCATTTGATCCGTCTCTAAACACAGTGTTAAAATTGTGAAAATCTCTTCCTGCTGCTCCCATGATAAGGGTGTTTATTTTCTGCATGACTTGTAAATGAAAATATAATATAAGAAATAATCTCTTGTGTCTTGATTCTTTGAAAGATAGATTAAACTTTAAGTCTGAGAATTACCTTTTATTTTTTAAAAGGTTAAAAACGAACATTGTCATGGTCGAATTTATAGAGGCAATCCGAAGGCGTCAAAAGATTGCAATGGACTATTTTTTTGAAACAGCCCCAGAGTATATTCAACCAGAGATTCCTCTAAGAGAAGCAGCTCTCCATTACCCCAAACATGGTGGAAAAGGATTCAGACCTGCGATATTGATGCTGACCTGTGGTGCTGTTGGTGGAGATGAAAATTTGGCAATTCCAGCAGCTGCAGCAGTTGAAGCTTTACATGTCTCAAGTTTAATTCATGATGACATTATGGATAACGATGACACAAGAAGAGGAATTGAAGCGGTCTGGAAAAAATGGGACGATTCAATTGCAATACTAGCTGGTGATGTTCTTGTTGGGTTTGCCTTTAGATTAATCGCAAAACTACCCAAAATTAGTGACCAACTCAAAAACAATTTGTTGAGCGGGTTGGCGTTAAAATACACAGAACTTTGTCATGGGCAAATGCTTGATATTGATTTTACCAGAACCTCTATAGATGAATTAACGATTGAAAAGGTCACCGAAATGCAATATCTTAAAACAGGGGTGTTATTCGAATTTTGTTGTGTTGCAGGTGCAAAGATAGGTCTCAACAAAGAACAGCATGAGTATATTGAGGTAATTCGATCTTATGCTAAAAATGCGGGAACTGCCTTTCAAATCCAGGATGACGTGTTAGGATTAGTTGCAGACTCAGAGACGATGGGAAAGCCAAGATATTCAGATATAAAAGAAGGTAAACGAACAATTATTGCACTTCATGCCTTTCAACAGGCCAGTGATGCTGAGAAAAAGGTGTTATCAGACTTTTTTGGAAATCCTAAATCTACAGATAATGATTGTTTAAAAGTAATGGAAGTGTTTAAGTCAACTAAGTCAATCGAATTTGCGGTTGCAAAGGCTATTGAGATGGCTCAAAATGCTATCGATGTAATATCTGTACTTCCTGAAAATGAGAACAAAAAAATACTCCTTGATTTTGCAAAACAGATGGTGGAGCGTAGCTCCTAGAATTCATCTATATTAAGAAAATTTAATAATGCGAAATTTGCAAGATGTGTGTATCCTAACTCTCGGGATGTTTCTGAAAGAAAATACCAAAGTTCTTTGGTAGAATTGATCGATAGTTGTCTGATTAGCAAATCCAATGCTTTTTCATGTTTTCCCTCTTTTACCAACTGTTGTAATGTATTTACAATATCTAAGAGAGCTAGATTATCTGACCATTCTTGGAAATAATTGTGATCCTTAAAATTAGAACGTTCTCCTCTATTTTGTTCGATTTTAAATTCATTGGAATTTGATTCTCTAAATTTGGAATTATAGATTACTGCTTTCTGTGTCTCTCCACTTAAAAAGTGTAAAACTGCTAAAGTTTTATGGATAATTGGGTCTTCGGGACGGAGTAATGCCAATCCGCTAAATTCTGCAATCAATATGTCTACTGACTCTGCATCCACAATAATAATAAGGGAAAAAATTAATATAAAGCTTGTAGAATTTTAATTCTGATATTTATTCTGTTTGAATTTAAACTACACCTTGGGCGACCATTGCTCTTGCCACTTTTAAGAACCCAGCAATGTTTGCTCCTACCATGTAATTTCCTGGAGAACCATATTTTTCTGCAGCTGTGACTGCTTCTTTATGAATATTTTTCATAATAGCATCAAGTTTTTGATCGACTTCTTCAAATGTCCAGCTCAATCTTAAACTGTTCTGACTCATTTCAAGACCAGATGTTGCTACACCACCAGCATTTGCTGCTTTTGCAGGTGCAAAAAGAATTCCATTCTTAAGATAAACATCAATAGCCTCAGGAGTGGAAGGCATATTAGCACCTTCACCAACAGCGAGGACACCATGTTCAACTAATTTTAAAGCGTCGTTTTTGTCAACTTCATTTTGGGTTGCACTTGGTAAAGCGATATCAACTTTCTTTTCCCATGGTCTCTTATCTGCATGATATTCCACTCCGAACTTGTCTGCGTATTCTTTTATCCTTCCTCTTCTGTTGTTTTTCAGATCCATCACGAACTCCCATTTTTCTTCATCAACACCGTCAGGATCATAGATGTATCCATTTGAATCACTGAGAGTGACTACTTTCCCGCCTAGCTCGTTGACTTTTTTGGTTGCGTATTGTGCCACATTTCCAGAACCGGAGATAGCAACAGTTTTACCTTTGAATGACTCATTTTTTGTCGCTAACATTTCTCTGACGAAGTAAACCAGACCATATCCAGTAGCTTCAGGTCTTACTAATGAACCACCATATTCTAACCCCTTTCCAGTTAAAACTCCAGTAAATTCATTTTTTATTCTCTTGTATTGTCCGTATAAGAACCCAATCTCCCTTCCGCCAACACCTATATCTCCAGCTGGTACATCGGTATTAGGGCCAATATGACGATTTAATTCTGTCATGAAGGATTGTGTGAACTTCATTACTTCAAAATCGGACTTCCCTTTCGGGTCAAAGTCAGATCCTCCTTTGCCACCACCCATGGGGAGCCCTGTCAATGAGTTTTTGAAAATTTGCTCAAAGCCAAGGAACTTTATTACACTGAGATTTACAGAGGGGTGAAACCTTAAACCACCTTTGTATGGACCGATAGCACTGTTAAATTGTACTCTAAATCCTCTATTGACCTGGACTTTTCCTTGATCATCCAGCCAAGGGACACGAAATTGGACAACACGTTCTGGCTCTGTTACTCTTTCTAATATCCCATGTTCTTCAAACTCAGGATGCGCTTCTATTGCTGGGACGATAGTCATCAAAACTTCATCAACAGCCTGATGAAATTCAGGTTGGTCGGGGTCCCTTTTTTGCAAAGTTTTTTTCACTCTTTCTACATATGAATTCATTTGCATCAATCCAGTTAGGTTATAAGACCTAAACAAATAAATGGTAAATTGAGAAATGATATAAAATTATCGTAAGTGCTACTGCTTGATTTTTACAAAATTTGGAAGATTGAGGATTTATGATATTAATATTTCAAATTGTACATCCAAAGTTTCATTTTATACATTAAGTCATCAAATTTTTATAGGAATCCTTGTAAACCTTGAAGTAAATCTCAACATCACCTGGTGGGATTCCTATCTGCTTCAATTCTGATTTGATTTCTTCTAAGGATCTAGATTTATTCATCTCAAGCTTTACAAACTGAGAAATGAATTCAAATCTTTCCCAACCAAAAACTACCCAAGAAGTTGTTTCAATTACATAGTAATCAGGTTTGATAATAGACATAGGTTTGTAATAGATTGTTGCACATCGAAAATTTTCTATTCCCAGTCTTTCGAATTCTTTAATTACTACTTGAAGACTCTTACCGCTGTCAGCTACATCATCTACCAGCAACACCCTTTTTCCTTCTAAGGATGTAGATATCTCTTGAGTGATGATAGGTGTTTCCCCTCTTTTTTCAATATCATGATAAAGTTCCACCTTCACATTAGCTGTTTCTCTTAGCAAGAAAAAGTCTGCAAGTAGCCTCCCAGGAATCCATCCCCCACGTGCAACACCAATGATCACTTCTGGTTTAAATTTATCAGCCAAAATCTTTTCAAAGAGAACCATGGTAGAATTATAGGTCTCTTCCCAAGACTGAACATGAAATTCGATATCAGTCACAACACATGAACAAAATTATAACATTTAAAGTATGTGACAGGCTCTCTGAGTTTTCCACATTAGTTTTTTTTAATAAATACAAGTTTTTACCTTTGAAATTTGTTCCAATCAGATCCGAATAACTGATTTTGTTTAAATTCTAAGATTGACACAACCGCATTAAATTCTTCATTTTTCAATTGATACTTATGCTTGCTATGTTGGAGCAAAATATCAGCAGCCACTTGTTTCACTTGTTGAATGTTGTTCATAAATCTTGGATCATCTTTTTCAAGACCTTTTGCAATAATTTTTAATATATCAAGGACACGTTCAGGTTCATTTATCCTTCTTTCTATAACAACCACCAATTTATTCAAGGCGCTCTAGTTAGATAAACTTTACTGAGAATTTTCAGTTCTGGCGCTATTTAAAATGAGTCCAAATTACAAGTGATTAATGATATTGTTTATTTATTTTTGCACACAATTTAAGTAGATACTCAAAAATTGTCCATTTGTTCAAATCAGGGAGTTCTCTTCAGTAATCCTTTCTTGTACAAAATCGCAATCACAGCACCTAGTGAGACAACACCAAGACCAATACCACCATACAACAAGAGATTAGAATCTATCCCTGAACCGCTAGCGGGAACTGTATTTGTGTTTTGTGAAACTTTGGAATATAATGATATATCATTTATTTTTAGAGGGTTCACTAAAAATGCACCTAAGGACTGATAGGATATTGGAACAAGCTCTACACTCAAAGTTCCATTCTTTGTATTTCCACCAACCCCAAGGTTAATCTGAAGTGATACTGCTATATTTGACAACATTGCTGTGTTAAATTCTAAAACAGTCTCATAATATGTGAAATTATTTTCAACCACCATTGTTCCTGTGATACCACTAAACCAGCTTTGGCTACCACTTACAAGAAGATTAAGTGTTGAAGACATATTTTGGATCTTTATTTTAAGATAATACCCCGAATCTGAAGTTTTGAGATTAAATAGATAAAATATCGTAGTTTTAGTTTTGTTCAAGAATTCAGATAGCCCATTTGTTAAATCCATTTCTTTGTAAGTTTTTAGATCAGTTGTCTGTTTTGCAAAGTAATTGTATCTTCTAAGGCTTATTGATGAGGAAGCTGCTGGATCATTCGTTTTTGTAACCGTCGGTGTTATCTGAGTAGAGTTCCACTTGGTATTTCCAGTCTCTTGAATCCGGATCAGGTTTCCTCGCAAATTAAATGAACTAGTTAAACTGGTCGAACCAAACTCTGTAGAATTGTTTTGGACAAAGTTGGGGTTGTTTTTGTTCGCATACTGATCATAAGTCGCTGAATGAGCAATTCTACGACTTCCATCCAAGCTGTACAAGTCAAAGGTATAACTTACACTCATGTTTAAGTGATCTAAGTAAGTCACATTGAATCTGTCTTTAGTTGCAAAGTTTGTTGGTAAGAAGATGTACTTAATCTGTTGGTATTTGGTTGAAACTGTTACAGATGACCCTTGAAACACTGTAGAAAGGCCAAAAACACTAAATCTAAATGAGCTTGACCCGTCCATCTTGTTATCATACACTCTTAAAAGATAATTGCCAGCAGGTAAAACTATTGGTTTGTCTGTTCTTGAGTTTAGCACATCGTTGGAAATGTAAGATAGAGTAAACTGTGGGGTTTTACCAGATAAATCAATTACATCAATGTAAACTCTATCAGTACCATTAAGACCCAATACCACTTGACTGGTTGTTGAAAATCTAAACAAATTACCAACAGGGGTTCCAAATGGTTGTACAGTAGTATCAAGATTGGGGACAATTTGCGGGATTTCCAGAAATGAACCCCAAAATGAATATTGTACATCGAATCCTTTTGGTAAACCTAATTTAGCCTTCTCTGATGCAATGAATGGGTCTTTCTCATTAGGTGGTGTAATGACAATTGACACATATACCGGTTGATCATTTGAGGTTGTTTCTGTTCGAGGCAATGAAGCACCAAAAACATATTGGTGTCCAACAAATACTCTCATCCTGATATTTCCCATCAAATTCACAGACCTTGCATAAACCTCTAATTCCTGATTTACAAAGGTTGTGCCTCCTAATTTGACCTCATAAAGTGAGTTAGCTTTGCTGGAATTGGAAGGCAGTAGACGGAACGTTTTGATTGTGGTCTTTGTACCAGTTAAACTTTCTAAAAACCCACCTTGTGTATCCGTTATTTTGAGATTGGTGTATACGGCAAAACTCGAAAAAATTAAACTGGAACCAGATCGAATCTGAAGAATGTGTGAACCGTTTTCAGGACCAACAAAGGTAAGAAATTCGTCAATCAGGGTAGCATATGATCGAGTTGTTGAACTACTCACTCCAGATGGAGAAACTACTGTAAACGTAATTGAGACCGATGTACCTGAAGAAACAAGGTGAAATCCAATTCCATAAAGCATGTTTTGCGTCAGATTAAGTTTGACATTATAAGTAGTAGATGGACTTATTGGAACGTCAATGAGCGAATCCACAGATGTGTTCACATTGTTTAAGTTGTAATAAGATGCGGAATAGGACAACTTCATTGGTTCATTTGACCGATTACTAAACTGTAGGTATTGATCTGTCAGACTTTTCCTTACATTTGGTTGTACATTTGAACTTACTAAGTTCCTTGAAGTTTGATCTGTGGAATACAAGTTGTACTGGGTCTGTGTTGACCAAATTTGACCTCCCAACTTGTCAAATATTGGATCATTCATTAGGTAAATATCGTTACCTTTAGCAGAATTAAGATTTCCATTCACAATCTTTAATTCGGGTACCGTTAATTTCCCATCTGCCTGCGATTGAGGAAAGAGAGAGATTAACAGAATAAATACTGTTAAGAAAAGAAACAAAGATTTCTTCATTGAGTGTTGTATCGTATTTTCATTATAAAATCAATGTAAGATAAATTAATTTTCTGATTATTTTATATCAATTATATTTCTAAAAATATGGTAATTTATCAATTTGTTCAACTGAAATAGAGTTAACTAAATCTTTATCTACAAATGGAATCAATTTACATTATGACGGTGTTAGATGACATATACTCTCAACTTCTCTCAGCTTATAATTATTTAAATGTTACATCAGTTGCTGGAAACACTTACTTAGATTACACTATCGCATTCGGAATATTTCTGCTTCTGATTATTCTTCAATACTTTGGATTATTATTTATAAAGAGGTTCATTCGATTAACATTTAAGAAAAACCAGTACTTAGAGAATTTTGATTTAAATATTTTGGACTCATATGGTCTAAGTCAGATTCTTTATGTCTCACTCTATGTTGCCCTACAAAACC
Source organism: Candidatus Heimdallarchaeota archaeon (assembly GCA_030149205.1). Classification (GTDB taxonomy): domain Archaea; phylum Asgardarchaeota; class Heimdallarchaeia; order Heimdallarchaeales; family Kariarchaeaceae; genus WAKA01. The sequence continues at coordinate 29,982 of JASBSB010000003.1, forward strand.
TTACATTGAGTTTACTTATCTCTCAGGGTCTTTTAATAGGATTGATATTAATATTAATTTATTTTGGTATAAAAGTAAGTTTTGGATTAATTGATTTTTATGCTTCAAGAGAGAGACAAAAGGTAGATATTGAATCAAGAAATCTTGTTGAGCTCTTTACATTAATTTCAAAAATGACAATTGTCACTTTAATCATTCTATGGGGATTGTCATTAGTAGGAGTAAACATTACAGTCCTAATTACAAGTTTAGGAATATTCAGTGTTGCTATTGCCTTTGGTGCACAAAATATTATAGCAGACACAATATCTGCACTCCTTATTCTAATTGACAAACCATTTCAAATTGGTGATTTTGTCTCAATTGGGAATGATTCCGGGACAGTAACAAAAATAGGAACGAGATCAACTAGATTACAAACGACCACTGGAAACATGTTAATTATCCCAAATAGAGATGTTTATTCATCCAGGATCAATAATTTTAGACGAATGGACAAGAGGAGAATAATTTACACAGTAGGGTTATCTTATGATTCTGATGTTAAGAAACTTAAAATGGCTTTACCATTGGTTAAAGAAATAGTTGACAGCCATGAATCAGTTCAGTTTATCAGAGCCTATTATGTTAATTTTGGTTCGTATACTTTTGATTTACAGTTAACTTATGATATTCTTACTGGTGATTATGAAACCTACTTAAGAGTTCAACAAGAGATATTTTTAGATATTCTTGAAAGATTCACAGAGGAAGATATAAACATGCCATATCCCATTCAAGAAGTAAGAATGGCACAATTGAGATCTGAATCTGTGTAATTTTGTCTTTCAACTTGAACAATTTATGAAATCTTCTTAATTAAGGAATAATCTACCCTTCTTAACGACAATCATTCCACTTTTAACAACAGCATGATAATTACTCATATCTGATAAAACTGAGATGTTATTTAATGGATTTTTCTCTAGGATAACTAGGTCAGCGAGGTTCCCTTCCTTAATTGAACCAATTAATTTGTTACCAATTAATTCTGAGGCAATCGATGTTGCTGATTGCAGAGCGCGAATCTCATTCATTCCTAAATCTTTGACATAAGAAATAATTTCTAGATGAGAGGTTCCATGCGGGTTCCCTGGAACCCCAGCATCAGTTCCACAGGCAATTTTAACGTTTTTCTGAACGGCTACTTTGTGATGTTCTATCATTGCGTTGTCAACTAAATTCGTCTTTTGCTGAATTTCTGGGGGTAATTGCTTCATTAATTCGGGTTTATCATTGAACTTTGAGGTTTGAGTTGGAACCAAAAAAATACCCTTTGTTTTCATCTCTTCTAAACTATCCTCACTCACAATACTCCCGTGTTCCACGCTGTCTACACCAGCATCAACAGCATGCTGAATTCCATTTGTGCTATGAGCATGAGATGCAACTTTCATTCCTAACCTGTGTGCTTCTGTAACCATTTCTTCCAATTCCTCAGATTTCCAGAGTGTTCTTTCAAGTTGGGATTCTTGGCCGTGAAGAACACCTCCAGAGGTCATTGTTTTAATGAAGTCAGAGCCCTTGGTTTTTCTGTCTCTGACAGCTTCAATCACCCCATTTTTTCCTGCAAGGACTCGACCTTCCTCTACAAACTTAGCTAGGTATCGTGGTCCAAAAAATTCTTGATTCCCCCATTGAGAAATAGGCTTTTGAGCAACATACAGATTTGGACCAACCAAAGTTCCATTATTTATTGAGTGCTTTAAAGGGGAACCCCAGTCAGCTCCTCCACAATCTCGTAATGTGGTGAATCCAGTTCTCAAATGGCGAAGAGAGTTATTATAGGCAACATAATATTCTGCCCCTTGTTTTTTCCGCATTAATTCTTTTGCCCAATCCACCTCAGATGAACTTTCAAGGTGAACATGACAATCAATAAATCCAGGAAAAATGAATTTCTCAGATAAATCGATTTCTTTGTTTGTATCATTAAGATCTGTTGAATCACTATTTGAAATGTTTGTTATTTTTGTTCCCTCTATTGTTATATCCTTTCCTGGGACCATTTTACCTTGAATAGAATCAAAGAATGTTGCATTTTTTAGAACTAGATTTTCCATATGAATTAGTTAATTTAGAGTTTAAAGATTTGTTGGGTAAGAAAATTTCAGGTGTCATTAATTTTATTTTTTTCTGTTGTCTGTTTTTTTAAAGGAAGATTCTTCAATAATAAAATTTTCAACAGCTTCTCTGACAAAGGCTGCTTTACTTTTGTATTGTTTGGTCTTAATCAATTGATTAATTTTTTCAGTCATTGCAAATGGGATTCTAAAAGTAACAGGAGCAAGTTTATTATCCTTATTCACGTACTTTGGAATCTCTCTGACTAATAAAAGGATATGGAAATATGAGTGTTAATACGACAAGAAGACTTTTGACTCATTTACAAATAATGACAGCATCTCATGTATCTCAGTAGTCATATTTAACACCCCATTTGTCAACGGATTTGCATCATTTTCTGAGAGAAGAAAGTTTATTTGAGCTGCAGTTGCCCTCAGTAACCCTTTCATCTGGGTAGCCTTGACTAGGGCATTCACTTCCAACGGGTAAATGGCTACAGATAACATAAATTCGTCATTGCCTGATCTAGTTCTTGAATTTTCAAGAGTGAATATTATATTAATAGATGCAAATTCATTATCTGCATGAATAAATGGGTCAAATTCGTTCACTCCAGTTGTATCCATTAAGTTCGGAATGATTTTAAGTTTCTCCAGCAATAAGTCATTCGAGGTAGGAGGTGCAGAAAAAACGAGCTTGGGTCCAATAATTTCATCAAAGTAAGAGAGGATTACAAATACTTTCAAATCTTCATTCCCACCCATAAATATTTTAGGAGTTCTAGGGTCAAAATTTATCACTACTCGGTAAAGGTCTAACTTCTTGTGGTTTGTAGAATACATCTTTGCACTAGGCCAACTCACTTCGGAATTTTTCAAATAATTTGGCCCTGTTAGTGAAGGCCGTGTAGTACTTGTCTTACTTAATAGCGAGGTAAGTTCTAATTGTTCCCAACTCGGAAAAACAAAATCTACTTGTTGAGAAACATCCCCAAAATTTCGAACAAAAGATTGAAAACTCTCTTTTAGTAATGATTTAAGAAGGTCAATTGGAATTTTTCTCTTAATTGAGTTTAGCGTGCGTACAAAGAGGGAATCCAGTTGTCTAAATACAATTTTCTGCTTTTGCAGAGAATTTATTCCCTCATGAACTTTTATTTGTAAAACTTGATCACTTACTAAAAATCTATCAGGGTACTTTTTCTGTAAGTTGTTAAATTGACGAGTGACAATTTTTTCAATTTCTATTCTGTAGCTTGTTGCAGCATAGCTTATGACAATTTGATAAAAAACCGAATAAAGGAAAGGAACAATTAATAACTTTGATTCACTGTACTTCAATTGTGAAGCTAAAAATCTTGATAAAACAAACCCCAGATCATTTCTGGTAAAGGGTTTATACAAGACATCCTTTGCCCCATTTCTGAGAAGATAATCCACCTCTATTTTGTTTTGTAGATCTGATAAAACCACCACATAAACATCATTGTTTATAGATAACAGACCCTTGAGAACATCTAGTGATTTCATATCTGGTAAAGTGGTATCTAGAAAAATTATTTTTGGATGTAGATTTCCGGATGCTCTGAATGAATCCTTTCCCTCAGCATTCGTACCGATGACATTAAAACCGAGGAAACTCAATTCGTCCAGTAACAATTGACGAATATAGATCGAATCATCAATTATTAAGACTGTCTTCAGAATATCCATTAATTCCACATTTAGGTTAAACTCATAAGTATTTCAATTCTTATAATATTTTAGGTTATTTTTCCCCAAATATTAATCAAGCTTGATTATTATACGTCCCTTCGTCAGCCAACAATTCACTAATTCTTAGTAACTGGTTGTATTTTGAGACTCTTTCAGTTCGAGCAGGTGCGCCTGTTTTTATCCTTTCTGCACCCCACCCTACAGCAAGATCTGCGATAAAGGTATCCTCAGTTTCTCCTGATCGGTGGGATATTACAACACCCCAGTCCTTTGACTTTGTGAGATCAAAGGCTTCTCTTGCCTCAGTGAGAGTTCCAATTTGATTGACCTTTAATAACAAATAGTTCATTGCATTTTTATCAATTGCTGTTTTAATTCTATCTACGTTTGTCACAGTAAGATCATCGGCGACGACTGCAATATTTTTAGGTAGCTTTGAGATGAGTTGAGAGAAGGAGGAGAAGTCATTTTCATCAAACGGGTCTTCAAGAGATATTAATGCTGGATAGGTTTTTGTCAGGTCAACAAAATAGTCTACAAGTTCTCCTGAATCAAAATGCTTTTCGTCAAGGTGATATTTTCCATCTTTGTAAAATTCTGATGCTGCAGCATCTAGCCCAAAATAAAATTCTTTCTTTAGACTGTAACCTGCTTCATTCACAGCATGGGTCAATGCGTCTAAAGCGTCTGAAGCTAAATCTATTGGTGGTGCAAATCCCCCTTCATCACCTACATTAGTCGCAGTTCCCCCATATTTTTTCTTCAGGTAGACTTTCAATGTGTGGTAGACCTCAGAGGCAGCACGAATGGCTTCAGGGAAAGTGTCGAACCCTAAGGGTAAAATCATGAATTCTTGTATTGCAAGCTTTCCCCCTGCATGTTTACCACCGTTAATTACGTTTAACATAGGTGTTGGAATTCTTTTACCAGAACCAAGATATTGAAATAAAGGAATATTTTTTTGATTTGCTACAGCCTTAGCGCTAGCAATACTGACTCCTAAAATTGCATTTGCCCCTAAATTAGCTTTGTTTGGGGTTCCATCAAGTTCTATCATTAACTTGTCTAATCCCTCTTGGTGAGATGCATCGAATCCTATTACTTTGGGGCCAATAATTTCTTTAATATTTTTAACTGCATTTAATACCCCTTTACCGAGATATCTTTTACCTCCATCTCTTAGTTCAACAGCCTCATATTTTCCTGTTGATGCACCTGAAGGGACAGTAAATCTTCCGGTTGAATGAGAGGTGGAAACTTCACATTCTACAGTTGGATTTCCTCGAGAATCTAAAACCTCTCTTGCATGAACTTTCTTGATTTCAAATTCATTCATGGTTGTTAAATAAATCAGTTTTATTAATGCTATGGGATATTTCTCAAGATCAATATTTCATTTTTATGTGAAAATTAGACAACCCAATCTTTAATTTGGTTTTGAGAAAGGTTAGCTAATTCAGATAGCTTTTGTGCATGATCTGTAATTTCTTGTAAGGATGCCGCTTGTTCTTCTGCAGCGGCTGCTGCTTCTTGAGATGAGGCAGCTGTATTCTCTGCGACCCCAGCAATACTGTTGACTGCATTTACTATGTTTTGTACTGCACCCCTGATGTTTGAATTAATATTATTGGTTATCTCAGATATAGAAACAGCTGCACCTTTAGATTCTTTTGAAAGTTTTCTAACCTGTTCAGCGACAACTTGAAATCCTTGTCCAGCAGCACCTGCACGAGCAGCCTCAATTGCTGCATTTAAAGCAATTAAATTCGTTTGCTCGGCTATGTCTAGGGTTATGTTTGAGGTTGTAGAAATCTGTCTGATAGAGTCCTCTACAATGAAAACCATCTCAGATAAGATCTTTGAAATTTCATCGATCTGACGAACTTGTTCAGCAGCACCTTCTGCTATTGTCTGGATTGTTCCAGTTACCTCCTCTGTGGTTGCTGCAACCTCTTCACTTCCTGATGCAAGTTCTTCTGCTGAATCAGCAACCTGCATTGCAGATGATTTTATTGCCGCAATTACCGTTCTTACAGTATTTGCAAGCATTCTGTTAGCTTCAACCAACCTTCTCGCTTCCCCGCTACCCCTCGTCCTTCCTAATATTTCTACGGAAAGGTTCCTCTCAGCGAACTGTGTAGACTGTTCCGCAACTGCTTTTAAAGGTTTCACGACTCTTTGTTCTAATGTTATCGCTAAATAAAATGATACAATGAATATTACAGCGGTTATTAAAAATGCCAAATTAGTATTATTGATGGTATAATTTGTGGGTATTGATGTCGTCTGAGCACCCAAGGTTGTTAGCAGGTAGAAGAAAACTCCGAAGGCAATATATCCCCCAATCATTGCTACAGTGAATGCACGTCTTGAAATGTTAGATGTAAACCTCAAGCGATCTATAAAGGGATTTATTAAAGGGAGCTTGAAATTGAAAACTGGTAAGATAATTAAAAACAAGACTAATAACACAGCTTCATAAATTATAATTTGGATCAGAAGATTCGTTACCGAAGTTACATCGAAGTAAATATAACCCATACTTCTACTCTATTTCTTGACTTTTTATCCCTTCCCAACAAAAATTATATTTGTTCTATATTCATGAAAAAAATCTAAGCAATGAATTGAGAAGTTACGCATATGTAGAATTCATCAGAGTTTGTCTTATGGCTTCTTTCAAGAGAGGGATGTTCTCCCCTGTCTTAGAACTAACTTTTAAAAAGGCAAACTCTGAATCTGAGAATTTTAGTTGACTCTCTAAACCTGAGATGAGTCTTTGAATTGATGCTTCGGAAACCTTCTGTTTTAAATCAGACTTAGTCCCCACGATAATGAAATCTATTCCCATCCCTTTATTTTTTAATAGCTCTTTTAGCCAATACTCTATTCTAAGAAAGGTTGAATTTTCTGACAGATCGAATACAATGACACCTAGAGAGGATTGAGAAAGAAAACTGGTTCGTAAGGGTATGTAGAAATCCTTACTACTAATATCAACTAATTGCCCAAAAATGTGGAAGTTATATCCCTCATATTCAATATCTTCAATATTTGCTCCAACTGTTGTTATGTAATCTTCTACAAAGTTTTTTTCGAGCAAAGCTCTCTTTAGGTTAGTTCTCCCAACTCCTGGCTCTCCTAAGAAAACAACCTTGGCTGGGTTATCCTTAGACCCTATTATTAGCTTCTTGCTTTTTGTGTCTTTCTTCTGAATTGGGAATTGTATAATTTCTTCTTTCTCTTCTTCTACTTTAGATTCAGAGTTTACCTCAACTCCAAATGTTGAATAACCCTCAGGAACAAACTTTTGTGGTGTTGGGATATTAAAAATTGTTGACTCTTCGGCTGCGGGATTTTTATGCATAAGACGAGCAGTGTCAGTTAATTTGTTAAATTCCTGTTTCTTATTAAAGAAATAGTCGTGGATTAGTTCAGGACTAATAACAAAATTTGGTTCTTCAGGATTATCTTCACCTGTAGACTGAGACTGACTTTTTATCATCTTCTCAACTCTTTTCACTTCACTTTCATAATAAATTAATTCTTGCTTGTATTTTGCCTCTGAGATTACACCTGAGTTAACCTTGTTAAACCTTCCGCTAATCCATTCGAAAAGCTCTGCAAGGTAATCATCCCAGTCGGAAGAATCAATTTCTTTATCCACAGATTTTTATTGTTGAAGTAATAAATAAGCTTTTTCAACATATTTAACTATATTTTCTGTGTTCGTTCATTTCTCAGTCAAATATTCATGTTCGATTTTGGTTTTAATCTTGTAGAAAAGCATCAACATCTGGTTTTTGTTCTCAGTCGCGTAAATTATTTTCCCTGCAAGTATGTAATTCGTATCATAAATTCTTGATAAAACCAGTGATTCTTTAAATGAATGGTTTCCCTGAAAAAATACGTTTGATTCTCCAACCCAATCTTTTTCGAATGGTAGTTGAGAGCACAAGTTCATCAACAGTTCCATAGAATCCTCTTCTCCAAAAAACTGATGTATCAAACCCCGCTCTAGGTGAATTAAAGATAAATTATTAAATTCGATCTCCTCAAAATTATCTAAGACGTGGACACTGGAAAGAACAGAGTTTGTGATTTGTAAAAATTCAGTGGAATTTGATAATATTAACTTAATTTGGTCTATAATTGAAGGAGAGGGGACATAACTAAATATTACTGTATCATCTAACCTATCACCAATAAATAAAATTACCTTTTCCATAGTTTTTTTCGTATGGGCTATATTATCAAATTTATCTGTAAATGCAACGTAGGATAATCCTTTATGTCCAATCACTAAGATACGTAATGCTCCAATTTCTGCCTTCTCAAACTCATAATCTCTATCTAAATTGTCGGTAAACATTATAAGAGCCCCAACCAGTCCGGTCATAAGTGAGGAATCAACTGCTATAGAATCATCATCAAAAAGCTCAAAACCGATACCTGAGCCAGAGTCTAGCACCAAAAGCTTTTTTATCAATGTTTATTCATTTTTTTAGCTTATTAAGCTAATTTGTTGGAGGCTCGATATTTTCCTTAGTTTATCTTTTGTAAATATTTATTTTTATATTATTTAGTGTTAAGATTAATCTATTAAGCTTAAAACTGAACACTTATGAATCCTACAATTTGTGAGCAAGTATTTCAAAAAAGCACAAATAGGTTCAACGCTAAATTGTAAAACTTTATTTATTATGTTTCAATCAAAAATTAATAATGTTTGGGAATGAGAATGCTGATTCAAAATATGCATGGAAGGCAAAATATGAACAGGCCTCACAGCATGCGAATGGTTTGCAACAGAGAATTCACGAGTTACAGGGGGTAATTAATGAGTATGAGGAAGCCATCAATAAATTGATTGAATCAAATAAAGGTCTAGAACAAGATAATGGATATCTTCGTAAAATGATAGAAGAGAAAGATTCAGAGCTCAATGCATCACGAGAACCAGTATCCAAGCAAAATAAAACTACCTTGCAAGCTTCCCAAATTGTGTCACCTATTAGTTCACAAAGTAACTCCAACTCGTATCCAATAATACAGAGTCTCTTGATCCCTATGATGTTGAGAGAATTTCATGAAGATGATTCAGATAATTTTGAAATATTCCAACAATTTGTGGAGGCTGTTATTCAGGAGGGACAGACTGAGGCAAAAATTGTAGGACTACTTGTCAAACATGGGGGAAAAGGACCTATTAATAAGGTAAAAGAGCGAATTAATTCTTCAGACTTTGATTTTGCACTTGATCAACTCACAAGATCAAACATTATAAAAATTCATCAAAATGAAATCATCCTCTCTACTATTTTTGAAGGAGGGAGCTCTGAGATGGATTGGGACTCAATGGACGTTCCGGACATGTTTGAAACATTACAGAAAATTGTGGAAACAACACCTCCAACCGAATTGGCAGGAATACTGGAGGGATTCCGAGATTCTCTACAAAATAGAGACATTCCGGCAACCACTGTATTCTTTTCCATAAGAAAAACAATTGAAAGAGTAAAAAAGGACAATATCACAGTAAATGCACTGAAAAAAGAGATTAATGAGTGGGCTGGAAAAATATTAGGTTCCTTTTAATTAAACCATGGTAATACCATATTTTATAAGGAGAGGTTCTGCTTCATCGTAATTATCAAGTTTGACAATTTTCATGCTATTTTTGTAAAATTCTAAGTTGAGGTTGTTAACCGCATTGTTCACACGTCTTACTTTGAAAGGTGAGCTTGTATGTTTTGCAAACAGATAGATAGTCTTTTTCCCCTCGTCAATTAACACCACATCGTGTTCTTTCTTAACGAAGTTATTATCACGATATTCAATCATTTTTTCAGAATTTTCGTCAAACCAGAATGCCCTCGTTTGTGGTGACGTGACAAGTTCAATTATATGATTCAATAATTCCTTACCAAAATTTTCATCAATTGACTCCTTCCTTACTTTTTGAGAATTTTTTGAGAAAAACATCTGAAGATAGGGTTCTATTAAACCAGTTGCCCTTCTAACATCACTTATCCTTTCTTTAGGAAAAATCAGTACAACTCCTAAATGTGTACCATGATCAACCAACCTAGAGTCTGAAGAACTATTATAGTCAACGAGTGTTAGAAAAAATAAAGCTTGAACATCTTTTCTTCCTTTCACTGGAACAGGTCCTATAATTTCACTCTGTTCTTTCTCTCTTCCCTCCATAAGTCCAGCCAATGATAATAAGTGGGCTGCTGTTATGAAAGCAAGGTCTTCAGAAAGTGTTGAGACATTAGAGATAATTTCTGGCCCAGCTTCAGTCACTAATGTAACGAAGATTCCTTGAATTAAACTTTTAGGATCTTTTATTTTGTATGACATTCAGCGTTCTCATACTCACCCTAGGCAAGTTCTTTATTAAGCTTAGTGATTCTCATTAACAGTGTGACAGTAATTCATTAAATAATGTCAATATGATTTTAAATTATCTAAACTCGTGTTTACTATCATCAGAGGTTTTTTCATCTCAAAGATTAACGGGTTCAAAACCCATGTAAATGGATCGAATGCGACCACCCTATCTGCTGTGCTTAGGGGAAACTCGCCATTTTCATTAAATCCCAGAAGCAAACCTGAATAGAGGGTTAATTTTTGATACAAAATAGTATTATCTTCAATTTCGTCTCCCTGAAGTCCATCAATAAAAGTAAGATATAGATTATTCCAAGGATTTTTCCCAGTCAATAATTGCTCGGAAAGGGCTAGTAAAATTTTGATTTGGTACCAATGATGTCTTTGAAATGTGAATTGATCTGCAATTGAATTAATCAACTTGGTGCCAAGGTTGATCGACTCTCTGTTATCTACCAGTACTCCGTTTGTCAGTAATATTTCAGAAAACAACAATGTTTCTTTAGGAAGGACAGCTAAGTTTTCACCCTTAAACAAAAATCCGAATCTTTTTAAAAATTCTTGAATATTAGGTTTCTGTCTGATATATAGGTCAGTCACAGCAACAACAATTAAACAGGTATTAAGTATATCACGGAATTGTAAAAACCTGGAGCTTTCTGTGATAGATTTCAAATCATTTAATGTTGTTAAGACATTAGTGAGCTGTTCTGTTAAAATTTCAAAATATGTTTGAAATAAATTTTTAATTCCTGGTTGGTTTATTACTATGACCTGAGGAAAAGTTGTGACATTGGGGTATCTACCAGATGTGAATTTGTTATAAAGTTGCAATACGTCTTGTGTGTGCCTGCCAATATCAGATTTAATCCTCCAGATCTCGACTTCATCAATTAATCGTTTCATCTCAAGGTCTGAATTTGGGTTAAAGTTCTTGTTAATTTTACCTTCGTCATATAAACGTTTTAATTCATCTATTATTGATTCTACCTTATTACATTTACTATCAATAAGGTCAGCGACAGTGTACACAATCATCTCAATTGAAGTTAATTGAATATTATTATTTCCAGTAAAGTTTTCCGGAAGGATTAACCCGCTAATAACGTCAGCTTTTAGTCCTATATTAACCAGAAACTGATTTTGATAAAGGATAGATTGAAGGATATCCTTTATTGAATCAAAGATTATTTGTGAGTTTAAGAGTTGATCATAAGCGATAAACGTTAATATTGAAAAATATGTCTCTACAAATTGGTTTAGGAGTCCAAAATTTTCAATAGATTCCTCTAACCATACGCCTAAAGATGCAACCGGAATATTGGGTAATCCAACTGCAGGAGACGCAAATAAGCTAGCTCTTGCAAGGAAGTAATTATAAAACAAACTAAACTCTTGAAAAGACTTAATTGAATTCTTTGTAATCTCAATCGTTGGGATGAAATCAACAGAACTAGTCTCCAAATTGGTAAGAACTTGAGCTAGGATATTGGTTAGCCCAATAATTTCTGTGTCTATTGTTAAAGCAGAGGTTGTGCTAAGACTTGCCAACACATAATTCATCAAGGTTTCAATTTTAAGATCAATTTGTTTATCCATCCCTGAAAGTTCATTAAATAATGAAACTAAACCCTGTTGTAAATCAAGTAAGGCATCACGTTTAGTTTGAATGGGAATCTTATCAAAAGACCCTATAGTGGAAATAAGTTCGTGTAAATTACTCAGCTTATTTTTGATAACAATAATTTTCCCTTGTGTCTCCGTTTGTCTTTGGATATAATTTAGAAGTTCTGATAGAACTTCAGATGCCCCATTTGTCAGCTCACTAAATGGACCTACAGGAATTGTATTCATATCTAATAAAATAAGAGACATTCTACTTACCCAAAACGAACACTTATGCTATATAAATCTTTTATAACACACCGAACCAATTATTAGAATTCTACCTTCCTCTGAAAGAGTTCACTGATTTCATACTTATCAAACCTTTAATTAACCATCTAATAATTAAATCATGTGTCGAAAGGCTCTATGGAATCAAAAATATCAAAGATTCAGACATTGATATCTCAGGGGAAATTTACATCAGCTGAAAAGCTAGTTAATGCCTTAGTTCAGGATAGACAAAGAGAGGTTACCAGACTGTTGAATAAACCAGATCAGAAAACTACTCTTAGAGTATTTTCAGAACTTCAAAATGCATTATTTTTACAAGGGGTGGTCAATTTGAAGTTAAATAAATTTGATCAGGCAAATGAGATTTTTGATAAAATTCTTGCTGTTTATAAAAAGAAACCTGTGAAAAAAGAAATTGGAGCAAATAAGTTTATTTCAATTATTTGGTTACAAAAATTTGAATTAGCAAAACTGACAAATGATCCACAAATAGCAAAATTGAGCATTAAAAACGCACTGAAATTTTCAGAAGATACTGGAGCCTTTGAGACTCAAACCTACATCCAAGCCTTGGATTATTCATTTATTATTGATGACCACAAATGGTTCAATCAATTACACAAAAAACTGAAAAGAAAGTTAAACAAAAATGAAATTGAGGGATCAAATCAAATTATAATCTTATTGCTTGCATATCAAATTTTGGGAGAGAAAAATACTAAAAAGAAGGTAGAGACTTTAAAGAAAAGTCTTGATGAGCTAGATGAAGACCAAACAATACTCTTAATTTCCAAACTATTGCTTCTATCAGAGGTGGGTGAGATGGATAAAGAAGTTCAGATTCTCACTTTGAATTCTGCATTCAGGTTATTAAAAGTAGGAATCTCAAAACCTGACCCTAACATAATTAATTCAATTACAAACATTCTCGTCCAGGTACCGAAGGTTCTTAATGATCTAAACCTGTTAATCAAGGATCCAATCGTTACAATTGAAGAGATTCGAGACATAGATGAAATGGATCAATTCAGTGTCATTCCCTGGATTCCTGCCTTAATGTTAGAATTTTACAGATCTAGTAATGTTAACATATTAGAGATATTTGAAAAAGTTGCAACGGAATGGGATTCAGATTTGTTTGAAAATAGTCTCTTATTGTACCTACTCTACAGAATAATTGGAGAGGGATATTTAGAAATAAACCCCAAGAAGGCGGTTCATTATTTTGAACTAATTCATAATTCTAATTTTGATAGTAGATCTATTGAGGATACCCTACATCTGGTAGTTCTTTATTACAATTCGAAAAGGTATAATGATGCATATTTGATAAATAGAAAATTATTGAAAGCACTTAGAAATAAACCGATAACAAATTCAAAGATACAGATTGAATTATTAGATTTTCAATTAAAAACAGAGCTTGGAAAACATTTTGAACCTGTAAACTTTCAGCATTTCACACAACGAGCGTTAAACCATCTAGAAAACGGAGATCCTTTAGTACAACAAATAATTGACTTTAAAGAAAAGCTGAATAATTAGACTCCAATTAGTTACTTCTTGCCTTTAATTACTTCTTAAATTTCTTAAATGCAGAAATACTGGTCAGTGTAATTATCATAACTCCAATCCAAGGTAAGAAAGCACCTGTTCTCAATTTTGTGGTTAAGGGTATATTTACTAATATGGTTACAAAAGTTAGAGACTGTTGGATTTTCACTGGATAAAACACTTGAGTCCCATTTTCAAGTTTGGCAGTATTTGAAGTTAAAGTGTATTTAAATTGTTGAAGTATCCCCGATTGTTTTGTATAAGTCATTAGCAAAGAAATTGTACTATTTAGTAATGTCAGTTTCGATATTAACAATTCAGATGGAATCATCTTCAAATAATCAGAAATAGGGTTAACTGATCCACCGAGTGTTAGAGAGGTGATATTCGTATTTAACTGTAGATTTAGACTTGTGAAATCTTGAGTTACGTTTGCAGATAGAAAGGGGGATGTGTTATTAGATGATTTCAACAAATTTGCTGCACCACTTAATTGATTTCCATAAGAAGTTAGCCAATCAGATTTACCATTAAATGAAGTAGGTAAGACAATTGGTATTCCACCTGCAGGGTATTCAAAGGAACCAAAATTAGGTACAGAAATGATTTGCATGTTCACTGACACCTTAGGTGTTGAATTTAAAAAGTTTGAAGTGTAAAAGTAACCAGTATTATTAATATTTGTCACATTAAATGTCAAAGGTATTGAAGTAAGTTTTTTTGATCCCAAAGATGGAAAATTATACGAGAGGTCTTGCAAATACGACAATCTGTCTCCGTTTGCGACTTTCCAGACTGTGGGTGTAGACTGACCACTTACTGGACTAATTAGCAATAGCAACAGAATCCATAATAGATTTACTCTTTTCACAATATTAGTGAGATTACCACCTATTTAAACAGATTGAATTCTCCTAAATTAACCTAATCAATTACCTCTAATGGTTTGTTGTTGATTATTTTATTGAAATTAGCCACTAACGATGGATCAGTTCTAAATAAACCAAATTTGGTGGAAGTTGTCATCCACCCATTACTGTATCGAGAGGCAACACAGGTATGAAACCCTTTCATTAATATTATTAGACCCTTGGATTTTGTTTTTTTGAAAAGTTCATCTGCAATTTCAAAAGTAAGTGATTCCTGAATTGAGGGTTTTTTAGAGATATATTGTACAAACCTTACAACCTTAGATACCCCTAAGACAGACTTCTCAGGGATATAACCAATAAATGCCTTACCAAAGTATGGAAGGAGATGGTGTTCGCAGATAGACCAAAATTCTGTCTCTACAACCACAATTTCATCATAGTCAGTTTCAAACTGTTTAAAATCATTAAATTCAGTTTTAAGGGGCTTAGAATACGATTGTAAAAATCTAATCCATCGTTTTGGGGTATTTTGTAAGACCTCATCATCAACAATTCCTAAGTCTTTTAATAGCTCACGAATAGTGATTTCATATTTATTGACCAGATCTACATCTGTCATCAGTATCCATATCAGTGAGAAAATAAATATACTTAGTTTTAGACAAAGTTTTATTTGGTTATATTAGGATATTTTATTATATTTCCAAAAGTGAAAGCATCTTCTTTAGATATAATAGCATAGATTTAGCTTGAAGAACATTCAACCGTACAGTTGGTTTTTCGTATACCCTTAGAATCCTGCCCATATTTTGGGTAAATTCTTTCTTATTTATTTGATCTGGAAATGTTTCTACGAAAAATGAAGTTAGGTAATTTAGATTTTTAGGGGTAAGTTCTGTGAACCTAACATCTTTTTCAACCCTTGTCAAAAGTCTTCGTGTCAAATCCTTTATTGGCTGACCATATGCGCCGCTTTCCTTAATCTCTTCCAGTTCTTTATCAAAAGTCGAAACTCCTCGTTCTCCTCGCCTCTTCGTCAATAGGATAGGTTTTAATCTCTTAGATTTAGGAACAACTATTTTTCCAAGAGAATAAGCTGTCAAGGGGACAAAGGGAGCTAGTAAGGGAAACATACTGAAGTTTGCGAGTAATTTCAGGAAGGAAGTCGTATAAAGAGCAGGAGAAGTTATGCTTTGATATGTGTGACCAAAATCAAAGTATACTGGAACAGTTCCATTGCTTAGTAAATTAGAAGCAGCAGATTTGACCACATTTTTCGCAAATATCAAATTGTCGTTTTCATGAATTTGAGATGTCCAACGATTGATAAAAATACTAGGATCAGCAATGAAAATAATTTTTCCGCCACCGGGAAAGATAGGGAGGTTTAAAGCAAGTGAAAACGCATTATTTCCCCATTCTGTTGGGTTTGGTTTTGCAGTATTATCTGCTGCCGCTTTGATATTGGTTTCAATCCATGATTGTTTAGAGGAATATAATGGAAAAAGAAAATCAAGTTGACTAAATATGTTTAAGGAGGAACTTGATTGAGATCCAGAGACCTGAGACAAAGATAGCTGGCTAAGAGGTTGCCATACAAGTTCGTGTACTGTTTTTGTAACCCCATTTGAATCTGTGATTGTCTTACTCACATTTAGCTGTATTGAAATTATCGAGGCCATTTCTGTTTGAATTTTATTTACATTTTGAGTTATAGAGAACGGCGTATTCGTTTTGTCAATATTTACAATTAGAGGACGGTTTGGATTTTGATTATTACTCCCAACATCCATCAAAACCGATCTGTTAAACCCAAACCTTTTGATAACTGTCCCAATCAATTTGAATATCCCATCAGCAATTGAACTTGAACCACCACTCACATCTACACCTGGTATCGAACCTCCACCTGGCACCTTACCAGAGAGAAAACTTTTTTCAGTTTGAGCCTGTTGGGGATTAGAGCCTGTAAAGTTAGCAAGCATCTCACTGAAGGTGGGCATTTTAAATCCAAACGCATTAGTCTGCGAATTTACTAGTTTTGCCGTTGCATCATAGCTTTCGAATGCCTTAAAGAGAGGTTCAAGAATCTGATTTCCAGAGCCAAAGTCGTCTGCTATCACTAAAGACCCTCCTCTTAGAAGGAAAAGAAGTAGAGACATAAACTCCGTATCATCATAAGATGCAGAAGGTCCAATAACCATCAATACTCCAGATTTGTTTACTCGGTTTAGTGCGTTTAGATTTGAAACCAAATTCTCTGTTTTGTATTGAGGAAGCCCGGAGCCGGTTTTCACAGATTCCAAAGACTGTCTGAAGACAGAAAGTCCGTCATATGCGGTACTGTAAATGGAATAGGTCTGACTTGAGCTTGATGTGTATGAGAGAAATATGGGGGCAACCCCAACAACAAAAACAAAAATGAGAAGAGTTACCTGTAGATACCCCTTTAATTTTAATGACTTCTCTCTTACACTCATAATTACTGTGGTCTCCTCTTAACTCTTTTTCTTGGCTTTCTTCGTTTCATTTTTTTCTTGCCTTTCTGCTTTACAGAATCAGTGCCAACCTGTTTAATCATCGAGCTGAACTGATTCAGTACTTGGTCTACCTCTGAGAATTGCTCAGAATTTACAGTTAGAGGACTATATTTTGCAATTTCAAAGGTTTCAATTAGTGGTCTCATTACATTGAAATCAATATTGTAATTTTCGTCAAGTAACTTGACGTATTCACGGGCAGTTTGTGCCTCTTCTCTTCTCAAGTTTGCAAACACCCTACCCTGCGCTTCAATAGCATAAAAAGCGTTTATTGTTGCTTCATTATAATCAGAGTTGCGTGCTGCATCCTTTACCTTGTCCAGTGCTTTTGACACACTGATCTCACTTTCTTTATTTTTATTATCTTTCTTTAGGAAATCAAGTATTCCCATATTATTCACCATCCTCGAAACTAAAGTCCTCAAAATCATCTTCTTCGATGAATTGGGTCTTCGCTCCAGTTGCAATCAAAGTTTGGATTGTAACCTCTAGTGCATCGAAAGCCTCCTTCCAATCATCTAAGGTTATCTCATCTTTCCCATACTTTGCTTTTTCAAATTTATAAGCCAGAATGTTCAGTACAATCACATCAACTGAGGTGATTGAACCTATCTGAGCTACATACATCCTAACAGACATATTATATTTTCTCGGAACCTGTAGAACTTCCTTTCCAGCTCTTTCCAAGGCCTGCCATATAAGGAGAATTGACTCGCGGTAATTTCCCTGGTTTGCTAACCTCCTTATATCATCAGTTATGTCAGCAAGTCTGCTGGTTAGCAGCTTTTCACGTTGCCTTCTTCGATACCTCTCAATTAAACTATGACGACGATAGTACAGTATCAATACCCCTAACCCAAAAATAAATGCTGCAACAATGAATAGGAAGCTTTGGGATTGTGGATTAACGTTACTTAGGTTAGTAGTTAAAGTAATGTTTGCAGTAAATGTCTGACCATTTGACACAAAAGTTGTTTGAGTAGTTATTACTGTCCCACTTGGAATTTGTGGAAATGCAGAAATTACAAATTTTGCGCCCCCAGCATTTACATTCACAGTATTGCCAAACTTATCTTGAACCTTAAAGCTCCATTGAATTGTAGCATTAACCGCATATTCTTTTAATGGAATTGTATAAACCTCCGTCACAAATGCATTTTTACCAATTGAAGTCGATTTGAACAATGTTGTTTCAATTATAATTTGACTTCCATTTGCATATGTAAAAACCAAGGTGACATTTACAAGACCTATTCCTGATGAGAACAGATCAGAAGCATTGAACGATATTGAAACGGTCTCGTTGTCCCACAATTCATAAAAAGTTGCATTGTTTAATGGTCTTGGGCTTATCGGAAAAGCCTGTCCGAATTGGTTTTTGATAATTGGTGTAGTTACAACTGGTAAAGACGTATCTACAACGATTGGGTTATGGATTGTGGTTGAACCAGAAAAGACCTTAGACACAAAGTCTGTCAATGCTTTATTTCCTACAGTATCACCATATCTAAACCTATAATCAACTTCTACAAGAAACTGCAATAAAGAAGAGTTAAACTCAAATTGAAATTGGTTCCCACCAATATTTGTCATGTTTACTATAGATAATTGTCCCCAGGATGTCGTGTTGAATCTGGTTATTGGATCAATCAATCTTGTTCGATATTGAATCTCTACAAATGAAATCCCAGTAGCATCGGCAGGAGCATTAAAAACAACAAAAAGCTTACTACCATTGGTTACGGTTCCAATATAGATCCCAAGCTGAGTACTATTTACCTGTACTGCAGTTTTAATATCTACAGGAGTTACAGAAGAATCACCCATTTTTATCATTAACCCGTTGGTTGAAGCTGGTCCTCTGGGTCTTGTGGTTTGATTCCATTGGGGAAGACTCCTTGAATCTGCGATATTGGTTACTTTGGGATCATAAGCTGGTGGTCTTCTCGTCGTCCCATCTAGATTTAACCCATTTCCAGCGAGGTCATACGCAATAAAATAGAACTCAACCCATCTACCATTATCAGTAACCCCCCTAAATGGTACTGTATAGGTAAATACTGCGTTTGTGGTATCATTTATCATTGTGGCCTTTGTAAATGAACCTGAGAATGTAGCATTAATTGGAGAATTTATTAGATAGTTCGAACTGTATCTGTAATAAATTGTTACATTTCGCATATTGTCAGCTGTTAATGTAAAAGAAAGAAATGAGATACTAATGGTTACTGAATTAGGAGAACCATTGTCTCCAGAAATAAGCAATTTAGTTAGATCAAAATTAGGTTTCGAATGGTCAGGACCAAACAGAGTGAATTGTTTAGTAACTGTTGCTAAAACCGCTAGACTGGGGTCTAACAATTTTGCAGTAAACACAAACCCATCTCCTTCAAAATTGGTTAATCTATCTTTGTTGATACCGGATGGGTTTAAAATCTGAGTAATTGTAGATAACGGCAGTGTAAACACACCATTGTTTGTAGCATTAACAATTTGATTTCCTCCGTTTTTCACAGAGTTATAAAATATTATAGTTTCACCAATCTGAATGTAATACCCCAGAGGTGCCCTGTTAAAAGCATCTCGAACAGTTAAGCTTATGTTAGCAGTAGGACTTGTGAGTAACCCATTGAATGTTATGTTAAAGATAGGGGTGTTTATACCATTCATCTGGTATCCAAGAGCTTTCTGAGTTACAAATTGAGGGTTGTTGGTGTAATCAAAGGATCCGTAAGAATTAGATAGTCCCAGGGGATTCAACCATTGATCATTTGTGGTTAAAGGGTTATCCACCTTGATTACCACATTAAACGTTCCAGTACCCGTGGTATAAGAAAGAAGAGTGACTGTTACTGAAAATTGACCCAAAGAGTTTGATTGAGTCTTAATTAACTGAACGTTTAATAAATTACTATCGTTTATGAAAATTGAAATACCGACCAAGTTTGCTGGATTTGCAGCTGAATCAGTAACAGAACCAGTAATTGTAAATTGTGAGCCAACGGTAAGATAGGTTGATGTTGTGGATGGAATTGTTGAGGTAACTGTTAAAGTTTGAACTGATCCCTGTAATTTTATAGTCTGAGTAATGGTCTTTGGTGTAACACCTGCAATAGTTGCATTATTGTTTGAGTTCATTTCAAATGTGATAACTATATCTTTTGTCACATCATTATACGTACTTGTGTTAAGATTGAATTTGAAATTAAACTTACCATTTGAATCGGTTTTCCCCAGTTGATTCACTAAAGTTAGAGAATTATACACCATTGTGACTTTATACTGTACTCCTACCAATGTCGTGGGACTTACTCCCCCAGATACAGTCAGGGTTCCAGTGAAATTGACCAGTTGATTTGCTCTTTGGTACCTTTTGATTGGATCAAACGCGACAGCAGCGACAGTTGTACTAAGGCCAAATACGTAGTTGACATCAACAGTTAACACCGTTTTGTTTGAGATTACAGGTGAGGTTAAGTTGGTCTCAGAATTAAATTCCAAGTAGGGGAGAAATGCAAGGTAATTTGCCAATGATACTGTTTCTGCTATATTGATACTTACTGTCTGGGAACCGGTATTCGAGGCAATTGAAATAGATGAAGAGCTAAATGGGACATTCGAAGCAGACGCCTGTGTTGCAGTATTCGCAGTCCCCGTAGTAACGGGAGTATAAACTTCAGATAATGAATATGTGATAGCTGAGGTAGAAACTACAGTATTGAATTCATTTTGATATGTAAAGGTTGCAGGATTAAATGGACTGGTATCTGAATGTTCCAATGTTATAAGTATATTGTAAGGGGTGTTTGGGGGGACTGTAGTAACAAGTTGGTCGGTTGTGATTTTGAGTGTTATAACGTCAAAAACAGTAATCACGCCAGATTTTACAGTTCCAGGTAACCTAAATAGAGAAGGGTTACCTCCAAAATAAACTGAGTAATTATGTGCACCTATATCAGCAACTGTATAAGTAAGTGCGAAGTTGAATGTGCCTCCAGAGCCAGTTACTACAGATTGATTTGCATATCCTTCTCTGATCAGAATTACTGTTTCTCCTACCCAATAATCATTTGGAGCTGATGATTTCAAAACACCATTAATATTCAGTTGAACACCAATTTGAGTTTTATAATTCTGAACTGCAAGGGTTTTAAAGCCAGTCTTTTGTTTGGGAAGAGATTGTAATTTAAAATCGTAATTTTGGATATTATTTTTATTTTGATTCATATTAGTTGTTATCTCTTCATTTGACTTTGTAGGAACCTCTGAGTTTAAACCAGGTTGAGATAAAATTATTGAGGATTTCGAATTGTGACTGTGAGAAGTTAAATTAGTTGGGATGTTAGTTTTTGAGCTATGGATGATCCTTGCTGATTCTTGAAAAGCAATTGTAGTAAAAACTGAGCTTGTAAGAAGCACAAACATTAGGACAACTAGGTAAACTTTCTTCATTTTTGCAACCTACCTTTATTTATCGCATTTAATTCAGGACTGATAGTCTGAAATTTGAGTGGTTCTATCCTGGATGTATTTGGCAAATTCAATCCAGAAGCCGGAGGTGAGGCAACACTAATAACAAAAAATGTGCTAGATGTACCATTCTTGATTAGATTATATCTACTAAATCCATCGCTCACGACAATAACATAGTATTGACCTGCCCCTATATCACTAGCGTTCACATTTAACGTTGAGCTTGCGTTACCTAATGAGTCAGTAATTAATCCTCCCGAAGCATAGGTGGTTGGGTGGGTCACAACTTTTGAAAGGTTATAGTATGCTGAACTTTCCGTCTGACCTGCAATGAAAGTTGCAAACGAATTGTAATCAGTAATCCCTGCTCCGTCATATAATGCTTTATTCACAAACATGTATTGCAATGGAGCATTAGCTATTCCTGCTGGTTGAGCTAGTAGTGTAGCGACTGATAACATTGTAGTGTTTACTTGCCATGTATTGTATATTTTTCCTGATGAAATAACAGATGTGTTAAAGTATGCTGAGTTTAACATCGCTGCTTGACTTGACACTAAAACAGCAACTGGGTTTGAAAAAATACTTGTTCCTTCCCAATAGGCTAAAAAGAAATAAATCTGATCATTTACTGGGTAGGTTGCACTTTTATTGAAACTAAATGTCATCTTCCACTTAGAATTACCAGTTGAATTTGTAGTAGATGGATTAGAACCAACAGTCATTATCCCTTGAGCAAAACTCTTAGCGTTTGAAATTGCTGTTTGTCCCAAATTTGCTAGATTTAATGAATTATATTGAGATTGTGTGAAAAGAAGCAGGCTAACAGATTGCGAAGACATGACATTACTTGGAGACTGAGTACTTGATTTGTAAAGTGTTGTTACTAAATTAAACCCGACTTCAGGCGTAACAATATACCCTGTCGCATTTACACCAGAAATAGTTTGTGGGACAAGTTTTTCACCAACTAGCACACTAGTCCCATTACGTATCCACCCAATACCTGTATAATTGTAACTCAATCCAGATATTGCGGCAATTCCATAGCCATTTGTGGGCAATCCAGAACCAGGGTTTATAGCTGCAGCTATATCCATTGCCTTGACTGTGGTTATAACCGTTGTTGAGGTTCCAATGGTAAGATTCCCCAGATCATTTACAGTTCCATTCAGTAAATAATAACCTTTTGAGTTAGTTTGAAAATTGCCAAATGTAATTCCTGCAGTTGTGGGGTCTTTAATGGAACCCGATTGAACTTGCAGTAGAGTTTGTTCATCATAAAATTTCATTAGTAGGTTTTGATTTGCAGCGGGACTTCCACTAAGGCTTGCACTTACATTTATTTGGAAATTGTTTCCAAAAGTCTGTAAATTAAACGGGATTTGAGGAACTGAGCTTTTCCCTGAGGTAGTAGAAACTTTTATTTTAGTTTGTGTACTCATAGCGTTTCTACCATAGGCCACAATTCCATTGGCGAGTTGGCTAAATATTGGAATTGGGTTAAATATTGCCCAACTATAATATGTACCGGTTGAATTTTGCCAAGGAATAAGTGATTCCACCCAATAATGAATATCTTTCATCTTTAATTGTATTTCATTCCCTTGGATAGCCCCTCCAGCCAAACCTAAAACTAATCTCGTGGGAATATTGAATGATCGTAACATATTAACATACCCAGGAAGTAGTTCTTTAAGCCCCCATGACAATGCACCATTACTTTCTAACGCTTGGTAAAAGTAATGACCCTTGTCTGTACTTCCCCCGGTTGTTGGTTGACCTTGTACTGGATCTAATGATAAGGTTCCCTTTTGATATGCATCTAAAATTACACTTTGAATAAAATTGGTCACTGCAACTGTGGCAGAGTAAACTGAGGTATTTCCTGCAAAACTGTTTTTGAATTCATTATATTTTCGGGTAAAAGCATCAGCTACACCAATTTGTTGATTTTGGTAGATATAGTTTTGTTGACCTGGCAATGAGTTAACACCCCAAGTTGATGAAACTCCTGCCCCATTCGACTGTAATTTTGTCGCGGGAACTCTATCACTTGGAATCCCTGCAAAATAGTTGGAAATTTGGCTAAGAGGTACTGAACGAGAGCTAATTGATGATTTATCTTCAGCTTTCCAAACAGCAGGGACAACAATGCCACCTTGAGAGGTGGACTGAGAGAATTTAGCCGAAATTCGAGGTTGTTCATTTACTCCTCTTACAACAGATGAACTTACAAGTGATACATTATTATTAGAAAAATAAGAATATGATTTTGTATCTGCAAGTTGTGAACCGTAGAGAGAGTTCCAAAATGAAAGTAAAGGTTGATTATAAGTCGACCCAATAGTATAATAAGAGTTTGAAATTTGAAAACTTCTTAGTGAAGATGGATCTTGTCCAGTTGTAGGAACAGTTGTTGGGATGAATGGCATTGTGGTTACAGTGTCACCTTGCTTAAAATCATTTGCAGTTGGATCCCAGGTATCTGAGATTTGCCACCGAAACAGGTAAATGTCACGTTGAGGGTTTAACCCAAGTCCATCTGTTGGGGTAACATTGGCAACAATCTGGTTAGCCAAATTAGGTGTCATTCCGTTTAATAGTTTCATAAGAGCATTTGATAACTCATCATAAAATGGAGAGGTCAATTTTGAAAGGTCAAACTGTGTGTTGTTTGGTTTAAATTGATTATCTGGAATCTGCCGTACGATGTAAGGCTCAATAAAGAAGGGTGATATCAATGAAGTGAAAATAAGAACCACAATTGTAATGGTAACCAATTGTCTAAATGATTTATTCCATTTTTTAGGGTTGAATCCTTGGGTAAATATTGCATACCCTAAAAATGTTGCAATAGTTGTTCCCACAATTCCAGTTATCGCAAATTGAAGGATAGGATTCATGGTCGTAAAAAAGGAATGAATTCCTCTAAAAAGTCCGTTGCTTGAATTTGTGAATGAACCTATACTATCAAGATATGCTATGAGTGCATAAGTTCCAAAGATAGCTCCAAATGTTATCTGAGGGATTTTTTTTGGTGGTATTGAAGGTAACTTAATACGTGGTTCTTTTCTCCTAAATTTTTTAATAACGACATTCCCTTCTTTATCGAGAGTTCGAATGGTAATTCCTTTCTTTTTCCTTTTTTTTGAGCTCATATTACCACCAAATATTCAAGATTTAATCTTGAACAGGGTTAAATTAACTTATTTTCATTCATACTTATCTTTAATAAACTTAATCGAATCAGGTTACTTTTATGATTGAATTTACTCAGTCCTTATCCTAATACAAAACAGGTTTGCAATTTTTCAATTAATTACGAGTTCTTAGATCATTTGCTATCAAATCCACAATAATTGAAATGGATTGGTCACCCTTAATACGGATAAACGAGTACTTTTCCTGTAATCTCTCATACTTTTGGTGTAAAATCCTTAATTTAGTTAAATCTTCGAATTTTTCCTTTACCACCCTATTTTGTTTGGTTAACCTTTCCATTGCCTCTTCCGGGGATATATCGATGTAATAAACTATGTCTGCCTCGGGTACATGAGAGTTTATTTCTTCTAACCAACTCATTTTCACCTCACCAAGACTTTGATACACTATTGATGAGTACTTATATCTGTCAGAAATAACGGTGAACCCCTCGGTCAACTTAGTTTTAATTTTGTAGGAGTAATGTTCAATTCTATCGGCAGCAAAAAGCAAAGCGTCAACTTGTGGAATAGAATCAGGTGATTTTAGATAGGTTCGACATAACTTCCCTATGGGGCTTGAGGTAGGTTCATTGGTAATAATGTGTTTAATTTTTAATTCATTAAGCTTTTCACTTAATTTCTTGATAATTGTAGTTTTACCTGACCCATCTATTCCCTCAATAACTACAAATTTGCCCAATTTTGTTTGACTCTCCACAACTAGTTCACTGAAGTTATTCACTTAAATTTATTGTATCTTTCGAAATTTAAACACAAGTATTATCAATTTCCATCAAATTTGCTCAAGTTTTTCAATTACCTCGTTTACATCATCTTCAGAAATCATTCGATTGGTTGTAAACCTAACGGTGGTTTGACCAAAAGGTACAATGAGTATTCCCAGCTCCTCCAACTTTTGGACAGCTACTGTAGAATTTTCAAATTTTCCTGAGACATCAGCGACCAGTATGTTAGTTTGGGGTTCTGTAATCTTAAATCCAAGATTTTTAAGCCCTATAGCTAATTTCTGTGCATTTTGATGATCCTCTACCAAGCGAGTTCTCATGTTTTTTAATGCAAACAAACCTGGTGCAGCTATTACTCCTGCCTGTCGCATCCCACCCCCAAGCATTTTCCTCTTCTTTCTTGCCTTCTTAACAAAAGATTCACTTCCAGCCACCATAGATCCAATTGGGGCACTTAATCCCTTTGAAAGACAAAACTGTATTGAATCTAAATTTTTTGTGTAGTCCTTTAAATCCGCATTGTAATAAATTGCTGCATTGAATATTCTAGCACCATCTAAATGCACTTTTAATCCCAGTTCATGCGCCTTTTCAGCAGTCTTGGATATATCTTCAGGTGAAAAAGCAACACCGCCATGTCTGTTGTGAGTGTTTTCTAAGGACAGAAGGGTAGGTTCTGGAAAATGGATATTTGCAGGTCTAATATTTTGCTCAAGTTGCTCAGGAGAGATTAACCCATGTTCTGTATCAATCAATTTAGGAATAACACCCGCAACTGCAGAAATTCCGCCCACCTCATAATAATAGATATGTGATTGACTTTCTAACAATAATTCATTCCCTGGTTTTGTTTGTGATAACACTGAAATTAGATTTCCCTGAGTTCCACTGGAGACTAACAATGCATCCTCTACATTGAAAAGGTTTGCTGCATACTCTTCTAACTGATTAACAGTTGGATCATCTTCAAAAACGTCATCACCCAGAGGAGTGTTGATTATTGTTTCTAACATTTCCTTTGTGGGGATTGTGATTGTATCACTCCTTAAATCAATAATGTGCATCAAGTTGATGATACAACCGTGTTTGATAAATTTAATTGTTGAGGAATTTTCTGTGAGAAATAATATTGTTATGTTGTAATAATTAATTAAATTATTTGCTATGTTGAATATATCCTATTTTTCTATATTAAATTCTGAGAGGATAGTGTTCAATTCACTTGCGACTGTAGCAATTTCTGCAGCTTGGTAACTTATTTCATGTAACATTGAAACCTGTTCTGTTGTGGCTGCATTAGCTTCCTGTGTGTTTGATGCTGTGGTTTCTGAAATATCTCTAATATCGCTAACCTCATGTATCACATTGTCAATTGTTCGACTAATCTTAAATGAGATCTCATCAATTAACCCAGAAATTTGATTTGCATAGTTCTTCGTATCGTCAGAGAATTCCCTAACATTTTCCGCAACAATACTAAACCCTCTACCAAAATCACCAGCTTTTGCGGCTTCAATCGATGCGTTTAAACCTAGGATGTTTGTCCTCTTTGCCACTTTCTGGACAAAGATAGAGGTGTCTGCTATCCTTGAGGTAGCATCTGTGACTTCTTTAAGGTGTCCCTTTAACTTATCTGATACCTCAGCGATTAATCTGTTTTGTTCACTTGCACCATATGCGATGCTAGAGATTGTATCAGATACCTGTGAGATTGATGCAGAGGCTTCTTCAGAACTTGAAGCCATGGTTTCAGAGATTGATGAAAGGGTTTCACTAGACTCTGCAAGTTTTGCTATGAGAAATTGCAGAGATTCCACGACCGAATTAAACCCGATTTGGATCCTCCCAATTTCTCCAGCTGATATATGCTTAAATTTCTTTATGCTAAGGTCTCTTTCAATGATCTTAGAGAAACCTTTGTCAAGTTGGATTGTCAATCTACGTAAATTAATCAAGAGAGGTACAACGAATAAAAATATCAACAATCCAATAAGTGAAACAAGAATAAGCCTAACCAAAAATATCTGATTCAATCTTTGTTGAATATAACCGGTTAATAGAATTCTAAAGTTTTGACTTTGAGCAGAAACAATAGCAATCAAAGTCGAAAAATCACTAATTATCTGTGAAATCTTAGCTGGGACAACCAATGTTGATGTATCTATTAAAGATTGGATACTTGTAGAGACAATATCTAAGAACTGTAAAGACTTCTTTGTTGTTGGATAAATAGCATTTGTTGAGTTGAAGCTGATATTATATAAATCCTTGAATAGCTTTGATTCATTACTCTGTAGTTTAATGTATCCTACGGAATTCGGGTTTAAGACCTGTTGAAGTGAGGAGTTAGCTGAAAGTTGGAAAAGATCAATTTTTTGACGGAACCTTGATGCCTCTCTTTGTATAACTGAAATTTTCTCTGTGAACATTACAGCGTTAAACTGCACTAAGAAAGAATAAAGTTCATTTAAGTTTGTCTTTACATTATCTGCTACTTTGAGGACTGAATAAGCATACTTTAGAAGAGTACTGTTATTTGTTGCATTCGCTGTCTGGAAAAGTGTATGTAAACTCGTGGTAATTTCACTTAATTTTATTGTAACATTGGCAAAGGTTCCAGTTTGAGAAAGACTACTTCCTTGTCTATAGAACCCAGTTAGATTCGCAACCGTGTCAGCAAAATTGTTTAAGTTATTATAATAATTTATTTGGTCAGTAGATAGTGTTGAGAAAATGGGTGGTAATCCGAACTTCATCTCATTTTTCACATTGTCGAACAAGATGTTGATGGCGCTTGAATTTAACAAGTTAATACTGGTTTTATATTGATTTAGATTGTATCCTTCGTTATCTCTCTGAGTAATTTTTTGACTAAGTAAACCCAGTAGGGAATTAATTTTGGTTAGATTTTTATTGTAATCAAGTGTTTGAGGGCTTTTCTCTCTCCAACTAACAAGCAACCCATCAACTGACTGAGATTGGAACAGGTTTACCATCTCCTGCTGAACTTGATACATTAAATTAGTTATATTTTGATCTCTTAACTGGTACTGAGACCCCCTGTTTATATCTGATGCTAACTGAAGGTTTTGAGTTCTGTTGTATGCCTCAGGTATAACTAGAGCCATTATGAGTAACAAAATCACTAAAACCACACGTGTGGTTATTGATAACGTTCTTCTGGAATGAAGATTTTCTGCTGACAATCTTTCTTACCTCTATAGCTTTGATTTATTTTTAAGCTAAAAAAGGTATTGAGAGTATTTCAATTGAATTATAAATAATTTGTCTATAATTCCCTAGTGGGGGATTGTGAAGAATTAAATAAATAGTTACCCAATACACGTAATGCTGGGCTGCCTCTAATTTCTTGGTCGAAAAATGGGATTTGGATTATGTTATATGATGCAAAAAGCCTTTGAAGTGTTTCTAAACTTTTTTTCTGTCCAGAAGATCTTGCCATACAAAATTTACAGTCCAAATTTTCAGGCATTATTTGATTGACAATAATGGAATTTACCTTGATATTTTGTCTCTTCAATTCAGCAACAAGCCTTTCAGATTCGTTTATTGCCATCACAGTAGGTATTGTAACGACGATGAATTCTGTTTTCTTCTCGTCCTGGAAAAACATACGCAAATCTTCAATCATCGTCTGAAGATTCTCTATAACCTCAATAGTTCGATCTTTTTGAGTTTCCACTCCAAAGATTGATTTAAATCCCCCAAATATGTTGTTAATTTTAGCTTTAAGTCTCATTGTTTTGCTTAGAAAAACATCCAAAAAGCCAGGTAGTGATAATAATCTCAAAGTGTGGCCTGTTGGTGCAGTGTCAAAAACCACCTTTTGATACCCTTCATATTCTGGTTGTTTTAGAACCTGAAGAATTTTTGCAATTGCCAGAGCTTCATCAAATCCAGGTGGCATTGTTGTCAACAAATCGTTTATCTCTTCTAGGCCAAAGGAATTTATTGATTGTTTCAATTCATCTTTGCTGCTTCCCGCCATGTTTAATAAGTCTGCAAAATCATCTGATGATTGTTCGGGATCAAGTTCCAGGGCAAATAAATCTCCATTAGAATCAATGACTTTTGTTATTTGACCTTGGATAAAAATTTGATCGAATGAATCAGAGAGTGAATGAGCTGGGTCTGTAGAGATTACCAGAGTTTTTTGACCAGCTTCTGCCAAGGATAATGCAGTAGCTGCAGCGGAGGAGGTTTTACCGGTACCACCTTTTCCGCCGACTAAAATGAATCTCTTTTCATTATCACTTAGAAGATAACTTAACATTTTGTCACCTATTGAAAGAACTGCTTCTTAACAATTAAGATTATGATGGGTATCAATAAAATTAGTGAACTCATCAAAAATATATTTTGCCATTGAACCTGTAAAGTAGATGGAGGTTGGCCCAGTCTAACTTCTAAATAAACTGGATCAGATTTTGCAGAATATTTGTTCCCGTTTGCATCTTGATAGCTAATGGTTGTTGGTTCAAGTGTAAAATTCCCTGATTTTTTGAAGATTAAATCATATGAATACACATAACTTGAGTTACTGTCAAATTCCAACAATTTAGGAGAGGTGAATCCAATTACATTTTGTGCAGTCCACGTTGAGAAGGCTGGTTCAGTGATGCTTAGGTTGAATGCTTTTTGTAATCCAAAATTTGTTATATTCACAGAAACTCTAATTGCAGAATTCACCAGTATGAAACCTGTAACGTTAGCATATTTTTGAATTTGTAATGCTGGCGTGTTCGGTATTGGGGTATGATTATATATTGGTATAGATGATACAGAATGAACCTGAATCAATAGAAAAAAGACAAATCCTAACACTGCCATATACCTAAGAATCTTTTTCATCAGGTTGAAATCAAATACTTGGGTTATAAACTTGTCACTCTTGACTTACACTAATAAATTATTGAACTTTAGAAATTTCCTTCCCACCATTATTTAGTATTGAGACCTTGTATTCGTTGAAGTAGAGATGTGTAAATTAATTATAAAATGGGAAACGGTTTTCTATATTGTTGAGTTTATGTAAAGCTTACGTTTGGAATTTTATATGTGGTTGAACTTTGCCCTGTTGGAGTCCATGTGATAAGAACATCATATGTTCCAGCTGTGACACCAGTAAAGTAAAAGGTGACTGTATTCGAACCTTTCGTCACAGCAATTGCCGTATTCGGAGTCCTAGTAACTGTTGCTGAGGAGTTTATTAGTTCAACTTGTGTAATTTGACCCGGATTTGAAGCGTCTAGAACTACTTTGTATGTAGCGACATTTGTTGAATTAACTGTTGAAGTAAGGCTATTTGTTAAGGTTAATGTTCCTTTCGGTGTCAGTAGTGGTAATACAAAGGCATAAATTACTGCACCTGCTGCAACAGTCAGAGCTATTAGTAATACTACTGCAATGACCGGAGAAACTGATTTCGCTTTCTTTTCGATAGATACCATGATTTTTTTCACCATTGGTTTTGGCAAATCAGATTGTTTGATTTCCCGTATAACAATTCATCTTATGGTATTTAACTTTTATTGCTAATTATCTCTGTTATTCTGTTAAAAAAGTCAGTTATGACTTACTGTACAAGCTCTTTAACCATTACCAATGCACTTTCTCCATCATTATAATATCTTTCAAGTGTTTTTGCAACGAAAAAGCTTAAATTCTTATAGAGATGAATTGCTGCCACATTTGATTCCCTGACCTCCAGAGTTACCTCCTTAATATTCTCCATCAAAAGTAGCCTGTTTAACACAAAATCCATCATACCTTTTCCAACTCCTTGACGTCTATATTCTGGTAACACAGCAACACTAATAATGTGACCTTTTGGATATTTTTTAAGAAATAACTGTGAAAGTGGAAATTTCTCAATACGGGTAATTATATAACCAATAATTTTTTTATCACTGACGGCTACAACACTGCTTTCCTTCCAATCTTTGATTAACTGAATAAAGTAACCTACGGGATAGTTTTCTGGGAGAGAGATTCTGTTAATAGCTATTATACTTTCAAGATCATCAATGCTTGGATTTCTATAGGTGATGATTGATTGTTCCATTAGTTAAATCGTTTAAAACAAACCCATTTATAATTCTCATGATTGTCATTCTAAAAATCGTGAAAAGTTTTTTCAAATTGCCTTATATTGCAAATCGTGAGTGTAATTCAATGTGTAACTACTCAATATACCACTAACCACAACTTTGATATCTATAGGTAAATTTTGATCAACATTTAGAACTTTTGATGTGTCAAAAATTAGGGTTCCTCCAATGACAACTTTTCCAACTAAACGACCCATTATATTCCAATCTGTATTTGAAAGCAAGGTTCCAGTGATGGTAGATAACTTTACATTTATCTCAGAGATATGTTCTGCAAGGTTTCCGGGATCAGAAATCTGAAGCTGTATCTGATAAAATAGGTAGGTTTTTATTGTACCGTTTACTGTTAATTGGTAAGACCTTCTAAATGAGGTGTCGACCGTTGCTCCTACTAATTCAGGTTTATTAGAAATCTGTTGAGGATAATAAATTCCGGGATTTAACTGACTTGAAATCATCAGAGTTAGAACCAAAAGCAAAATAAGATAGGTAAATAGTTTATGAACCTGCTTTTCGATTAGAATATCCCTCTTTGTTTCTGATACATGTTGTGTTATTCCGCTTAGAAATTTACGAGGATTTAAATCATAAAATTCATCTTCACTTTCCTCATCATCCTTCCCAAAGACCCAAATACTTACCCCAATTCCACCTGCAACAAGATATAAAATGATCTGGATGCCAATATTCCTTTGTAATGCCAGGCTGAGATGCCCTAAATATTGAGCCTTCAAAACAATTTTTCCAAGCACTGCTTTCATAGGTATCTGGATACTGTTCCCAGAGTAAATATCAGGGATGCTGTTAGTCACAGGATTGTCCCCTTTGACTGAAAGATAATTCTGTCCTAAGCTTTGGGTTTTCAGGATGACCCTATGTATGACTAGTAAGTTTGAGATAGGGTTATTATATACAATCACATCTCCGACCTTGATTTCCTCCCAATTTGCATGTTGAATAATAAAAATGTCTCCTTGCATGTAAGTAGGATTCATCGAATTAGGGTCACTGTTTTGAATTACAACAAAACTGTATCCCAGAAGAGAATTTAAGGTGCCTGTAATAAACAAAAGGGCGATTATTACAACCAATCCTAAGAAGAAGTATTCCACATAGTCTTTTTTAATTCGCACTAGCTTATCTCTGAATCTCCCCAATAAATATTCATCTAAATCATCTTGAAATTATTACTAGTTATACAGGAATTGGGAATGATAATGTTGCGGCAATTACAGCAAGAACCAGCATTATTTTACTGTGAGGTGGAAGCTCACTTATATGATTTAATACATCAAGGCTTCCATATCTCCCTGTGAAAAAGAAAAGAAGCAGCGCTAAATATACAAGACCATTCATTACCAGTAATAAAATTACGAGAAGTGAAAGTAGCATGGACTTCTGCTCACCTAAGCTTATTCTAAATAGGGTTCCACCATTGAACTGGTAAATAGGAAGAAACTGTATACCTGTTAAATAAATAAACCCATATGCAATTAATGAGTAAGGAGAGAGCAGATAATTCGATGTGTATGACCCCGAAAAATTTAGTAATCCTAAATATTTTCCTAAATTAGTAAACAATACCAACACAAGAGGTTCAAAGTTTCCTGAAACAAGAATTGACCTTACACCAAAAAGATGGGCTGCCTGGGCATCTAGAGTATTAGTAGAGATAAGTAGAAAGAAAGCAACAAGAGAAATCAACCAAACAATGAAGTTACCATAAAAGGAAACGTTGAATAGAGTCCCTTTATTGATGATCTTTTTCTTTTCTAATAGCAAATTTCCTAAGGTTCCTAATTCAAAGTAAGGTATAATTGGGATAGGAACAGATCTAACTGATTCTTCATTATTTATCTGAGAATTAAAGAGTTGAATTTTTGAACGTATTAAAACTATAGAAATTACTATCAAAGAAAAGATGCCTGCTTGAATGAGCATGTCCGCAGAGGATGGTAAAGTAAAAAGGCTTAGATAACCAGTTTCTAAGTGATTGATTGAGTTATTATATCGAAGAACCTCGAAATAACCAGACATTAATATTGTTAAGATGGTAAAAACCCAAAATAATCTATTCCATTTTTGAAATGTGTTCGAATTAGACCCTGAAGATCTATAGCTATAAACAAGGAGAAAGGAGTCTTTCCTCCTTCCAATTGGATATGCATTCGGGGTTAACCCAGCGTTAATTGATCGACATTCAGTAACTAGATCAGTAAATGTTTTATCAAGATTAGTTGGAACCTTAACTTCAAAAATTGGAGGAGAGATGGCTTTTGTATTAATTATTGGGAACTTTTCCTCTGTGAGGTCTATAAGATCATTTAGTTTAAGGTCAAATTTTTTTCCTTTTGGACCGTCAAAGCTTACCACTACATTTTCTGGATTTAATTTTAACTTCTCTTCTCTAGATTGTGCGGTCGGATCCAAAACTTGCTCGCCACAATGTATACATTTGCCAGCGGGTGTTTTTTCTCCACAGGACCAGCAAACGAAGGTTTTATTTGACACTAAGAAAAAGTAGGAACCTAGTTTATTAAGTTCTACACATGAGCATGGAAAAGTAATAGAATCTTAATATCTCTTTTCTTTTGCAATGAGACCTCTGACAAATCTAAGTGACATTGCTACTAACAATAGCACGAAAGTATTTGCCCAGTTGTATAAAATGAATTGATTTGAATTTTGAATTGAAGCGTATATGTACATCCCTCCACTACTAAGCCAGAATATACCCTCGAATATGCCTAAGACATAATAATCATTGATCACTCTTTTTGAGACACTTGACAGGACAATTAGTAGACCCATAACTGAAATTCCAGCACCAAGGTACAAATCTGAGGTTATATACAGCCATTCTATATCATAAACCGTCATATAGCCGAAATAATATGCAATAAATGAATAACTTAACACCGCGGAAATCCCCAAAAATCCAAAGGATTCAAGGACAATAAAGATATTTTTTCCTCGAAGAAGTAGTATTGATATGAAAAGAAATACACCTCCGCCTAAAAGTGATCCACCTATCAGTATTGGAGAGTACTGATATATTATTGTATTCCATAACTCAGAAAAAGTGTTAACGTGTATCTGGGCCAGATAATTCTCTAAAACAAAAAATGGGTCAAAAGAACCTACAGCATGTAAAATCAAATTATAAAACCCACCCATGAAGAGTGAAGAACCGATCAACATAATAATTCGTTTAACCCAATTTGCAGTTACAATAGGGGTATCTTTCAGGTGACTAATTTGAGAAACAGAATCTAGGTCTACTCCTGCTATTTGCTCATACTGTTTATGTAATTTAGTGTAATATTCTTCGAGATCATTTCTCTTCTTAAGCAGATCTGCATTGGTTTTATCCTTTGCCAATTTTTCATTTACGTTGTGTATCTCTCTACTGGTTGCTTCAATTTCTAAACGTAAATTAGCTCTAATTCTTTTTTGACTGTCCACATCTGAGGTTAATAATTATATTTTATTATCTTTCTCTTTCATCTTTAATAATTCGTAAAAAGTAATTTGTTAATTTATACTCCATAGTTCACTAAATCAAAGTTCGCATTTTTAAAGGTCATCACCATATTTTTACTATTGAAATATGCACAAGTTACAGAGGAGAAAATACGCGAGCTGTTGACGTCTGAAACCTTTAATCCTAGTATTCAGACTGAATTAGAATACATAATTGGACTTAGAAGGAAGTATTCACCTTTAAGTGATATTCTATCAATTTTAAAACGAGAGGGAAAGAGTCTCACTTTTATAACTTTTAAAAAATCTGGGTTCCAGTTTCTCCCTCTCCGGAATGTGATAAGAGTTTTACTTAAACTTAGTAGCGTTGAATCCTCTCATCTTTACAAAAAAATTGAAATTTATGGTATGGAAATTGGTTGTGACTATTTTAAAGGAAAGTGTTGTATATACTTAGAAGAATCTTGTATAAAAATTAATTACTTGTGGAGATGGACAGGCTTTGAAGGAGATATCCATTATGACAAATTTATAAATTTTGAGACAATTGAAATATCGTTAGAAAATTAACTAGACAATAATTGTTGTAATTGTAGTATCTTCATTTCAACCGTTTTTTCTGCGTGAATTGGGCTTAAACTTTCTGGGTTATAACTAAATACCCATGATCTAAGTTCCCGATGGTAAGAAAGATACTCACCAATGTCTAAGTTAGGGATGAACTTTTTAATTTGGTCAGTGAACAGTGTATCTAAATCTGAATTGGTTGTAAAGGATTTTCTAAGTCTAAAAACTAAAATTTCAGAGTTACTCACAACCCAAGGATCAAACTCAGGTGCTTGAGAAATTGCCATCAAAAATAATCCAAACTTTCTACCTTCAGAGGCTAAATTTCGTATCCATTTGTCATTAGCAAGATTCTGAGCCTCCTCTGCAACTATTAGTATCCTGTCACTTATTTTTTCCTGAATTGCCATATTTAGAATTCTCTTTAATATGGTCGAAACTATTGTTGTTACAATCCAGGGTTCATCATAAGTTGGCCAAAAAACTATTGTTTCAGCAGAGCTGGTTGGTAATATAACATCTTCTTCTTTGTCAAGAAGACTCTCAATGGTATCGACAACAAATCTTGAAATAGTAGGTCTTGTTTGTTCTTCTATAGCCTGAAGCTTTTGTGCGAGGTCATCGGGCGATGCCCCTTCCTGAGAAAATACAGTTTGTTGGGTTCGAATATGCTCCTGAGCAGTTGTAAAAGTATCTCCTATCTCATAGACGGGATAATAACTGGTTACCTCTGGTTTTTGTTCGCCACCGATTTGAATTATTTGATCAGCGATATCTGCATATTCCAAGTGGTGATCAAAAATAAATACAGTCGTATCTTGAACACGTTTGTTTTCTTTTATAATTTGTTTGACCAGTGTTGTCTTTCCAACCCCTGTCTGACCTACGATAGACAAATGAGGAGATCCTGCGGGGTTTGCACCCAATATAGGTACTTCACCAACTGCAACAGGGATATTGAGTTTCATCTTGTTGACATATTTTGTTAGCAAGTCCTCTAATCGGTCTAAATATGGAGATTCAATCAAGGTATGTGGAATAATTTTTGATTTTACATGACTTATAGTGTATGAATCAACATTTTCGTTTGAAAATCCACGAATCAGAGCTTCTAAAGCCATGAGTCTTGAGTCAAGATATTCAAAATCCTCATGAGCATATTTTTTTAGTACCCTTAGTAATTCCAATCCCTCTGTTAAAAAGGAAGTCTCAGAATTATACCTTTCAACCATTAATCCAAGCAATTTCAAGAAAGCATTATAAATTTGTAAGGCTATATCTTCTGGATTCCCCTTTCTTTTGAAGAAAAACCCACTTGATTCAGATTGAAACTTTTGAATCTGTTCAATGAGTTCTTCTATTAGCTCCTCTTTTTTGTCTTTAGCGTATTTAAGATACCTAAGACAGTAATCGTCTAAACCCTCGAGTAAAAGGTCAACTATGATATTAATAATCTGTTCAATCCAATCAATCCCCTGAGCCATCTCAAGAGCACCAACTCTAGATTTTACCGCATCACTCAGGTCTTCATTCAGTGTTTCTAAAATTTTGGCTTTAAAATGGTAGGCGTAAAGGATAAAGAAAGGGCCGAGTTTGTCAAAATACGGTGCCTCAAGATTTCCTCTCTCAATCACCACTTGTAATATTTTTTCAAGACGTGACAAAAGAAGGTGAGACTCTTTCTTTTTACCGACTCCTTCAAAGTATAAAATTGCCTTTTCATATTCTCTGTATCCACTTAAGTAATCTGTAGTAGAACCTGAGCTAATGGCTTGTTTAAGGGTTTCTTCGGCATCTTTGGCATAGTCCATATAAGATTGAATTGCTTGTTCCACGAGAGTTTCCTCCAGAAAGTCACCGTATTTCCGGTAAGGTTTTCCTTTAGCAAATTTGGGTAAGCTTAATTATTAAGGTTTTTTCTTGCTAGCTTGATTTATCCCACTTATTTTAAAGGAAAGGTATCCACAATTGTAAATTAAGAATAATTTATTTGAAGAAGAGAGAATAAGCTTATATGATAACACTCCCCACACACTGTTAATGATACAACTCTTGGACAAGGAGAGTATTGGTGATGAGCTAGTTGAAAGAATTGTGATTAGACTTACTGATCAGGGATATGATGAGGTTTTTCAGGTTTTAAGCAAATTGTTTCCAAAAGCCAAAGCAATGAGACTTCGTTCAATGTCTGAAGACCTTTCTGAGAAAAGAGACAACAGACTAATAGAATTCAACAATTTGATAGAAATGGAACCATTGGATCTGGAACTATTTAATACCCTCTCCAGTGCGGATCAAGATCCACAATTGATTTTCAACAGGGGGTCATGGGATCCCACAAAGTTTGAGCTCAAATTGGTTTGTGCGAGAACCCCATTAAAGGAATTTTTTGATGAGTGTAAAAGTATAACCTGTGAAAATTGTATAGTTAGCAGACTAGAAGCGTTTTCTCCTTGGAAAATCACATTGAACAGGGTTGAGGATCGAAGAGTTGATTTATGTAACAACTGTGGAATAATCCTTAGCAAGAAGGACCAAATTTTCTTAAGGAATGAGAGACTAACCTACGTGTGTCATAATTGTGGTCACAAAGGGTGGAATAAAGCTAAATAAAATTACTGGTTTCTAATTTATCTGGTAAATAGTGATTTGTTATGAACTGAGGGTCTCTGGCATTTAAAGCCTGTATTTCTGCTTTAACGCCCAAAGACTGCAAAGTTTCCAGCTGTTTTCGCCACTTTGGTTTCCTTCGAACAAATTCTTCTTCCAACATTAATTTAATTTTGTTCTCATCGTTTTTAGTCAGCTTAATATGAGTTGAGGATGGAATATGAAACCCAGAATCATCTTGCAGATCGGAAGGTAACAACCCCAACCATTTCATATTTGGAACAGCTAAGTTTGAGGCTTCAAAAGATAATGATTTAGACCCAACAGTGTATACTCTCATAATTTCTATTCCATAAACATCAGCATCCATGATTGCTAAAATTGGTAATTTCAATTCCTCATCAATCTTCTTAAGAAACATTCTCGTTGCCATATCAGGTTGTCCTTTTGCTGTGACAATGATTGATGGGATATAATCATAGAATTGATCCTCTGCCAATCTATTAAAGACTGCATCTTTTTCAATAACCAGAACCATTTCTGCGTCACTTTGAATGTTCGAGATTTCTTCTACCATTGGGGCAATGGATTTCCCGGTTCCGATTTTAGTACAATCAATAAAATCTCCTTTTTCTTCAAATTGAAGCTTTCCAATCACCACACCTTTTGATGAGGCACTAACATTCAGGGAAGGCCTTGTAACTTGGAGTAATGCGCTAAGATCTTCTATAAGGCTGTCTGAAGTGCTCTGCCCTTCGAATGCGTTTACATCTTGGTAGAATATATCTCTCTTTGTTGCATGTATATCTCTACTTAAAATTTCATCTAAGATAACCATCAACCTTGAAAGTTGATAAAAAGATTTTACTGAAGACAAGCTTCTAAATGCACGTTCAATTTTCTGTCGACCTAAAAGCACATATTCGCTCTCTTCATCATATCCTATGTTATCTCCAGAACGTGATGGAATGGAAAACGATGCTTCAGACGGATTCTTAAGAGAATCAAGAACAAATTGTTTTACAATCTGAGTGAGTCGACTCCTCGTCTCCTCTTCCTCAGTTTGATCAACTTTAAGAATACCGTAAGGCATGATCATTTCATCAGAATATTTACTCTGAAGGTCTCTAAAGTAGCTCTGGAACTTACTTAAACTTACATCTCTTTTTACATCTATTTCAAGTTTATCTGCCTTAAGGTCGTAGTCACTCAATTTCTTCTTAGGATCCAAGAAATACCATTTTTTCTTAACACGGATAAATAGTACAAATTTGCTGTTAGGAAGGTTGAACTCTTTTTTGACTTCCTTTTTTAGATCTGCCATTTCCCAAGTTGTATCTAAATTCAATATGGAATGCTCAACTGGTAGTGTTGTAGAATTTCGGATGGGGATCTCTCTTTTGACCATTTATTTTCCTCCTTTGGATTTATTCTTTTTGCCCGGCTTTGTGGTTGGTTTACTTGTTTTCTTTTTCTCCTTCTCCAATTTCAATCTAAAATTAGATATCTCTTTGTTAGTTAAATTTGAAAATTGTTTAATATCTACATTTGGTGCAAATAAGAAATCTCCAAAAGATTTGATTTTTGATTTCTTAAGCTTCTTCTTTGCTTCAGATGGCAATTTAGCTTCTTCTATATCGGTAGCCAGTAACCTTTGTAAGCTTAGTATACCTTCTGTGAATGGACTATTCTTGGGTAATTTAAAATCATTTATGTACACCTGAATGACGGATTTGATACCCTGCTTGTTTAATTCCTCAATATCCATTGCCCTAATTTTGCGAACCACGTTTAAGGGAGTTATGTCCTCCTTCCTGGCTCTGTTAATATCAGCTCGAGAGATTTCTGCAGTAACTGATTCAAATTCCTCTAAATTGTTTACCTTAAAATCTTTGAACAATGCGTCAGGAGGAGAAATCAGAATGTCATAGAGTGTCTTAATTTTCTTTCTTAGCAAGGCTTTAATTGATTTCAACCCTAGAGACCTGAGCGTTTGGGATTCCCAAAGGTAAATGTCTTTCAGTTTTTCTGATTGACTGAATGTGTTTTCTGTGATCCCTTGTAACCCACTAAAGTCAGCTGCTAAGACATTTGTAGTTAATTGAATCCAACTTGTAAAATATGAGTTTTTCAAACTATCAAAGGAGTTTTGAGGGAAATATCCTATATAGAACAGATTTTTTGTATTAACTAATTTATTTAGATCTAAGTTCTTCAATAATGGAAAGTCATTGCTATCGTGTATGACCTTTGATAATATTACATCGGAGACATGGGTAATCCCCTGTTGTACCAATTTTTGAATATCATCAAGCTCTAGTTCAGGAATTGATAGAATTGAACTTCGTAATGTTTCTCTTGTAAGGTTTAGGTTTTCTGAAATTGAGTTATTTAAGTAATAATTATACATAAACTCCTCAACAGTCTTAATACTTGAAGCATTCAATTCACTCTTTATTTGTTTGGGAACAGTTAAGGAGCTAAAGTCATGAAGGTCTGTCAAATAGTCATTTATATCCCATTCGTTTACCAAATTTTCAAACATTGAACCCTTCAGATTATCTTCAGAGATATCTCCAAGAGTATCTCCTGTAAACAATTTCAAAATTTCAACTCGTTGCAGTTGTGGTAATTCCCAATAAAATTTTGCTGCCCAGAGTTTCGAGTTCAAAAATGATTTTAGATGACTAACTGGTTTAAATGTATTAGATAGAGATTTTGGGATATTAGGGTAGATTGATAATATCTTGAAATCAAAAAGACTCAATGAGAATAATTTTAACTCTGATTTAAGGAGATTAGACACGAATTTGTTATTATTCGTGGCAAACTCAACCTTAAACTCACCTCTTTTGTCGCTAAACGATTTGGCAGAAACACCTAAAGTATTAATCATTTCTTCCTCACTTTCAGTGTGAAGTTGCCAATATGTTGTGATACCAATCTCTCTAAGGTCTTTACTCCACTTTTCAGGGAAATTTATTATTTTGTTTAACGGGAGATGTAATAAACTTAGGATATCACAAGTTTTCAACTTATCAGATTTTTGGAGTCTTTGTAAGGTTTCTTCATTAATCAATTCATTCATGGTTTCAACTTTATTGCTTTTTAAAAATTCAACAAGGTTATGCTCTTGTATTGTATCTTCGACAAGCATTGAGCGTTGTACTATTATTGGGGTTGTAATGGGATCATGCTTGCTAAAATATTTATCTAAGAATACGCTAACCTTCACATTTGAAGTTGGTTTTTGAGAAAATACATCGTTATTAAGTATTAAATCAGCACTCTGACTTAGTTGAGACTTTATAGAATTGATTCTTTCTTCTTCAATCCCCATTTCGATCAACTGGTTTGAATTAGTCTCAAGGAGCTGTGTGAACAAGAAGATACCATTAGAATTGAGAATTTTTTCTTCTTGTGTTCGAATTTCAGGTAGGATATTTAATCTTGGGAGGTTACTCAAAATTTCATCTAAATCTAGGGGAGAAAGCGTAGTTGAAACTTCCTTTGATTGTAAACCTTGTAGAAATTCTATGATTGTCCCTTCTGGTTCTATTTTGGCCTTTTCTAATAATTTTCTAATTTTCTGTGAATAGTTTAAAAGTAATGCAGGTGAATTTAACAGGTCTTTGTATTGTTTTAAGATATTTTGATCTGGTTTACTCAACACTTGAGGTATCTCAGAACCAAGATCAATTAGACTATAAATATTTAAAGCCGTTAGCCGTTCTTTTCCTTTATCACTGATACTCTGGATGTTATTTATCTGAAGATTATCAATTGAAGTTAGTTTTTCAATCTCAACAAAGTTTATGCTTTTGATTTTTTCTTTTAATTCCTCTGTTGATATGTTTAAGACCTCAGTGATCGCTTTAGGAGAGGACACTAAAAGGTCAAATATGGAAGATATATTCAATTCGTCCAACTTATCCTGATCAAACAGTTTCAACAATTTTACACTTGTAAAGAAAATTCTTTGTTTAGAACCTAATTTTCCAGAACCAACTTTTTCCATCAAATTTGACAATGGTTGAGATAAATCAATGAAAGATTTCATTGATTTTGGCAGATTTAAGTCGGAAACCTTAAGCAAACTTTGAACCTTTC
This sequence comes from Candidatus Heimdallarchaeota archaeon, assembly GCA_030149205.1. GTDB lineage: Archaea > Asgardarchaeota > Heimdallarchaeia > Heimdallarchaeales > Kariarchaeaceae > WAKA01. The sequence continues at coordinate 72,390 of JASBSB010000003.1, forward strand.
TATGATTGTGAATTATTAAATTAACCCTATCTTGATAATTTGATAATCTTTCAGAGAAATCAACTAAAGATTTTGGAAACATCAGAAAGTCTACTATTTCAAATATTGATTTTTTGAGTAATGCCTTTATTTCATTTAAGGTTAAAATATCTCTAAGTGTAGTATCTAGGATATGTGTAACCAAAAGAAAATGAATATTTTTTAATTCGAAGTCAATATTTACCAAGGGATGACTTCTTCTAATAAACAATTTAGGAAGTGTGTGGAGCGGATCTTCTAAAAATTCCAATGACTCCTCAGAGTACAAATCATCATAATTTGAAATTTCTTCGCTATCAACATTAATAACAAAACTCAAGGCTATATCTTGCAGTTGTTTTATTCTCTTTTTAGATATTGAAGTGTTAGTAAATAGCTCTGCCGGAGCTAACAGCAGGTCATTTATTGAGATGATCCCTGATTTCCATAATTCCCAAAGTTCTGTTTCTTCAATTGAAGAGAGCCCAGAAATCAAATTGTATGAATTTTTGATGATTCTTTGAATAGGAAATGTGGGTTGTGAATTTGTTTTCATTATACTCATCGATCTTTCTATGGAATAGTTCCAAAGGTGGTGAAATCCAGTTACATGAGTTGCTAGCTGAGTCGAAATTTCATCAATACTGTTTTCCGGAAGATTCAATTCATCATGAACCACTAAATTTGATTGCAGTTCATGCCAAAATATATTGAACTCATCTTTTGACATTAAATCTTTTAGTTCTGATAAATAATGGATTAGTTCGTCTAACCATAATATTGGGATAGGAACAGACAAACTGCGATTGTTGATAGACAACATGGTTAAAGGTATTTTCAAACCTTCACGAACGGCTTTTAAATTATTTTGCTTAATTCCTAAATAGGTATCTAACCTGTGAGGAGAGGATAGAATTGTTTGTACATTGACCTTCTCAGATTCAACCCTTCTAAAAAGGCTAAGAGAGACAGTTCTGATGAACTCTAAAGGTAATTCTAGTTCAGTTTGAATTGTTGGATTTTTAAGAAATGTATCAACAAAACCTTTGGGTAATAACGGTCTTAGAAATGGGTCAGTAAGAAGTTCAAGTACAGTTGAACAAGAATATTTGGTTGTAGCCAGATGAAGTAATGCCCCAGGTAAATCCAATAGAAGTGGTGATTCACACAAGGTTTCGTAAAGTAACTTTCCTTTTTTAGGTAGATTAGTCTTCCTGGATGGTTTTAAATCAACCCACATCTTAAAATTTTGAAGATTTGTTATTCCGACCGAACTTGGAGTATTTAGCGAAATTTCTAAAGGTAACTGATTTTCAAGATATGTTTTCCAACCAACTAACAGGATATCTCTTATAATATCTAATTCATAGTCCATCATCCTAAAGGCCAGAATTGATTCGATTATTGTTCTGGCTCCCAGATTTATAGTGTCTTGGAGGTCATTTGCATATCCATGTAAAAATACATTCGAAGAAAACAAAAATAGTTTAAGTTCTCTAATGTTTGGATTTTGAGTTGTCAGAACTGTGACTGTCTCGTCAAGGAACTTCACATTATCAAATTTTAAACTTGAATCGAAAACAAATTGATCAACTGATAACCCTTTTCTTTCTAACAACTCGTTAAGCTCTGTAGTATCAAAATTATCCTTAAGTTCTCTAAAGAATTTTTGAGTCAAACCAGAGATTAAAGACAGCTCCTTAGGGTCATTGAGGATCGCACCTTCAACAGTGGTAATACCCGCATTATAGAGGGACCTAAATTGTTCAGGGGTGAGATTTAGAATAGTTATAGGTGTTGTACCAGTTTTAACCAGTTCAATTAATGCACCTTTTTGTTTAAGCAATGACTGTATTATTGAGATAGTACCCTCTTCTGTGTTATCATAAAGTAATACAAGGTCTGCAACCGTTAATTCAGATAGGTCATCTGATATCTCTTGATCCAGGACATTCACAAATGGAGTATTTTTTAACTCTAAACTGAGAAAGGATCGAATTCTATAGAGTACCTCATGATTTAACGCAGGAGAGTTTTCTTTCCACCTTTCTAGTAATGTTCCATCAATTTCTTCATTTGACCCTGCAATTGCAGGTATCTTAGACATTGCAATTAATGGTTTAAGGTCAATGAATTTCTTCGTAAGTAATGTTAGTAATGCATCAATTTCGGGTGTGGGACTTGGGAGATCTTCATTTGATACAAACAACAAATCAACCAAATTATTTACATGAAACTCGTGTAATAACGATAGATCACCCTCACTAATAGTTTGGAAGACTTCCAAAGGTAAGTTTAAGACTTCTTGGACAGAGTTAATTATATCTAACAAATATCCTTCACCAAGAAAGTTAGAAGTGTTTATTTGATAGTACAGCTCTTGTAAGGTGTCTATCTGACTAATTTCAAAGATTGTAGCCTTTTCTATGGTCTTTAATTCTGTTCTGTTGAATACATTTATGTCCTTTAAAGGTATTCCATTTTCAGATTCCTTCTGGGTGACTGATTCTATTGATACTAAATCTTTGATACCTCTCACATCTTTTTCTGATAATGTAAGAGTCTTTGCTAGTTTCTTGTTTGATGTCTCAAAAAAGTCTAAGATTGTATGAATTCCATTTGTAATTAGCTTCTGGGTTTCAAAATAAGTTAGACCAGGAATAAAATACACAGATTTATAAAATTGCCCCACCAATTCTTCGAATTCTAAAACGTGTTTTAGATTCTCATACCGCTCTGCCGGGAGCCCAGTCTTCTGTTCAAGTATTGGATCACCTGTTAGTAGAAAATCAATAATAGTATTGACTCCATTTGCATTTAAGAGTGAAACTACATCCTCTCCTAAATCGTTTTCAACAAAATTAATTGGTAACCTAAGGATTGATTTTATTGCCTTAATTGCTTCCCAAGGGATTAAATTTGAGTCCCAAGACTCTTCAAATGATGAAAAATAAAGGTCTTCAACTGTGATATAATTCATTGAATTCAGGTGAGAAATATGTGATGGCCTGAATAGGTTGAGATTTTCAAGCTCAATTCCAACCTCTTGTAGGAATGCAGTGGTCTGTCTTTCTCGAGTTTTCTCCTCAGTCCAATCCAAGATCTTTGAGATTACTTCACTGGGTTGGGTGAGGAAATCAAAAACTCTGGTTAATTTTGCTAAAGAAAGAGACTTTAATTCGTCAGAAGTTAATGTAACATATCGGAATTTTTTGGTTGTCACCGTTTCTTCCCCACTATCCACTCCCTCAGAATCTACTGGATCACCATCGTTACTATTCTCAGAATTTTCTGGAATTAAATCATTATCGAGTTCAGATTCTTCTCTTGGAATTTTGGTTGTTACCTCATATTCCTCTTTCCAAGATAAAAGTACAGAGGGAGACCGTAAGAGACTCTTCATATGATTAATTATGCTCCAGCTTAATCCAACTACCTCGAAGTTTTTAGCATTTGTTAGATAATATAATGTCTCTATGGTGTCATAACCACTATCAATGAGACTATCAATCTCGGAATTACTAAAATGAGATATACCCTCATAATCAAAGGTAAAAATGGGTGAGTACTTCTTCCCTTCCAATTTGACTAATGGGGTTCCAAAGTTCCTAAAAGTAGACTTGGATAATTTTTCATTTATGTTTTTCAGTGATTGTCCTAGCACTTTGGAAATTTTTGTAGCTGATGTTAAAAAGAGCTGGTAGACAGTCTTGATATGATGATTTTGAAGTAAATCAACCTCAACTGTGCTGAATTCACTTAAATGAATCAAAGATTTGGATAAATTCTCTTTGAGGTTAAAAACACGTATCCCAGAAAGAGTTGGTTCTATTAGTCCCTCAGGAAAGTTATTTTGTTTGAGGTTTAGATAAAGTTCTTCAATTAGGCCAGATCCTTTCTTGTTTGAAACTAGTTTTGTTAACTTCGGAATAGAAGATGACATAAAATCAAATAAAAGTACAACACCACCATCTTCTAAATTTTTCAGGGCAGATTTTAAGCTTTTTTCCTCTGATTTCGACACTTTCAGATTATCAACTAAGACACCAAGAGGTGAAAAAAGAGTATGGTTCAGTGTTTTATGATCATATATATTACCGTTTGTTAATGAATTTGGCAACTCGTCATTCCAAAGAGTTGTAATTAATTGATTTAAACTTTTAAAGCCGAGTTTCTCAAGAGCAATGATATCTTCTTTTGAGATAACATTTGTGAAATCATTGTAATCAGTTTGTTTGTTATTGACTTTATTGAGAGAAGAAAGTGAAATTCCGTCCAGGATTAAATCAAACCACTCCCCACTAAGATTTGTAATAATTTCTAATTCGTCGGTATCCCAGATCAATAGTTTCCCTACTGTATTAATACCCGCGTCTAACAAGATTGGTAAATGTTGAATTAACTCTTCGGAGACTGTGTTTATTGGCAACAACATATTAGAATAAAGCTTCTCAAGTTTTTTTACATCTTTTTCATCTTTTGCATTTCCAATAAAATAATCAAAATTGAAATAAAACTCCTCCAGAGTTGAGACTCCAATTTTATTGAGAAGTTTTATCTCAGAGCTTTTTAACCCTTTAAACACAGTTTTGAATGACTTTGCCCTTCTAACATGGTCTCTGATTTCACTTGGGAATTTATCAATTGGTAAGGCTAAAAATTCAGAGAGAGAGAGTAGATCATGTTTGATCAAATAGCTTTCCAAATCTTGGTTTATGATTTTTAGCTCATAAAGGCTTTTAACATCATTTTGGCTTACTAGTTGGTCGATAATTTTTGCTTTGGTTGAGTTAAATAAGGCAATTGTTAATTTAGAATTTGCGTTTAATTTTGCACAATAATCAAGAGATTGTGTTAATGCTAATTCTTCTAGACTAGAAATACCCTCTTTCTTAAAGAGAGGCACATATACCATTGTTTCTTCATCAACCTCTTTAAACTTACCTAAGTCTGTCTTGACTTCTTTTAGTTTATCTATAATCCTTGTAAAAATAAGTCTTAACAGCTCAGACATTTCTAAAAGAAGTTCGTCAGTTGCGCCTAAAACATCACCTAGCTTTGACAATTTTCTACGTTTAAAGGAGTTTTTTGTGTATCCGTCGGTCCATTTTTGATTCTGATCAATTCTTAAGTCTTTTAAGTCAGGATTTTTTTCTATAAGCTTTAGTATGCCATTTTTAAAATTGTCAATAATTAATTGATTTAAACTATCATAAGTAATGGGGGATGATGGATTGGTAGTTTCAATCAAAAATTCAACATAAGAGGTTATTTTTCTTTTTTTCACTTCAGGGTATTCTAAAATCTCCTCAACAGTCGGTAAAAAGAAATCTAATTTAATTTTATCTGCTGTTAAACTTTCTGTTATTTCTTCCCTTAACTTAGGGTTAATAGCTTCAGGGATTGAGGTAGATTTAGAAGTCTTTTCTGGATCTTCTAGATTTATTTCTAAGAATTTCTCAAGTCCCATTAATTCTTCTTTTGAAAGCTGTAAATCACCAGAGGTGTTATCTCTATTTGTATATTCTAGTATATGTTGAATGATTTCAAGTCTTTTTTCTTCAAATATTTTAGGAAGAAGCCCCTGAATTCTTAGGAGATATTCATCTGGTGTAACTAGATAATCCCAAACATTTCTAATCCACTTTCTTGGGAGAGCTTTAGAAAGATGTAAGAGATTTAAACTTAAATCACGTGAATGAAATCTCTTTTCTATTTCAGGATTAAGAAAAACCTGAGTTACTATGGGTTTAATTTTCTTAAAGTCATCAAATATAACTATAGTTCTTCTCTTGATCTCATCAATTTGGGATATATCGAGGTTGAGAATTTTCGAAAGTTTTTCGTTTCTTTCGGTCAAAAATTCCTCAACGGTCAAAATTCCAGATTTTTGTAGATTGTTTATAACATCAACATCACTCCAGATTGGTTCAATCAAAACGTGTTTTGTTTGAGGCTTAGAAAACCTTGCAATTCTGGCTTCACCTGAAGAAAGAGCTGCAATTACCCTAGATGGTTTTAATCCAGTCTTTGTATTCCAAACCCCTCCTCTTTCCAGTAAATTTATGAGATTTTCAACTGTTTTTGGTGCATACAGTTCAAATCGAGACCTTCTTTGTCTCTCTCTTTGCTTTCTTCGAGATCTACTTAAGAAAGATTTTAATTTTCTACCAAGCTGTAGCAGTGCTAATTTTACCTCTTCTGCGATTTCATCCACTTTATCAATATATTCTTTTGACGTTTCTGGGAAAGGGATTTTTGTAGAAACCAAAGATACCGCAATAGCTAGTGGATCAGTTTGACGTGTGAGTCCATACTCGTTCCATTTTATGGAATTGACTACCTGAGTTATAACATCATTCCCTGCTCCAAAAATCAATGGAATTCTATTTGCATATCTATAAATAATTTTATTGTCAACTACTGTTACACCTTTGGAATTAACAGCTGAAGATACTCCTCCTCCGTAACCCAGTGCAGCTTCAATTACAAATGGATGTCCTTCATAAGCCCTCGGTGGTCTTGAAACAGCTTCAACAAATACCGGCTCTAACTCTTTTTCTATCCCTTTTCTAAGTCTTGTAGTGCCTAGTGGAGATAAAGCGTCACCCTTAGGGTCATCAAATTTGAACACTCGATCCCTTTTCCTCTTAATCTCTTTAGATTCTCTAAGTGCCCTTTGAAATCCATCATGTACGATTCGTCTTATTTCCTTATCTGTTAATTCTGAGGGAAGTTTCGATGAATCTACTCCAACTTCTTCGAAAAATAATTCTGCTGCTTGTTCAGTTACACCCATAAAATGTGTGACAAGGAAGTCTAAAACATTCTGTCCAGGTTCTGCGCTCACAATTTCTCTGCGGAAGGTTGTGATATCCGCACCCCAAGGGTGTACTGGAACCACCTCTGGTGGTTTTGGAAGTTCATCAACAACTCTTTTGAAGAAGAACTCATCATCTAACCCTGCGGTATCGGAGGGTAAGAAAATATGCATATCTGCATAAGGTGTAATTATAGCAAGCTGTTTGAAATATTCACGAACGTAATTTTTAGCCTGTCCCCAATTTCCTGTGAATGATACTTTTATATCCGTCCCGAACTCATCAAAAAATTCCTTGTCTCCCTCTCTGAATTGCTCATCACTGACAATTATAGGTTGGTTCTTTTCTAAATCGATCAGTAGTTTAACCCTATATGTTACATCTTCACCAAGAGGTCGAGTCGTAATCTGAATCGGTAAATCCAATGTTGACATTGAGTAGAGAAGAACCATTTTACTACCAAGTCCAAATCTTCCCCTTGTTTGTTGAGCCCCATATTTTGTCCCTGCGAGAACTGTCCCAAATAGAGTTGGAATCAGTTCCCTTCTTACACCAACACCATTGTCCTTACATGATAATTCTAGGAAGTCAAGTTTCTTATTCGACAATTTAGAAATCTCGATCTCCATTAGATCTCCAACTTCTGACAGGCTCATTTTTCTCAGTTGCATACTAATTAATGGGGTAATATTACGCTTTTCTGAGGCATCTAACGCATTTTCTACTAACTCTCGAACTGAGGTGAATACAGCTCGCAATGGATTCCCAAAACCTGCAATACTCTTGTTATCATTGAAAAAAACAGCAGCACTGGCTGCTCTTGCCTTTGAATCAGACTTTATAGCTTTCTTTTGTTTTGTACTCATTAGCTTGTCACCTTGCTACATTCAACATCCCAGAGAAAATTAATTGGAAAGCACCGACTAAAAATCACTTAAAATACGGATTTATTTTCAATTTCCATGTAATTAAAGGTTATCTATAATGCGATAGCCAATAACTAAATTTAATTAATCAATAATATATTGAATTATATTAGAGATTAGCTATTAAATAATACCCCAGTAGTTTATATTTTCAAGAAATAATTTGATGCTAAAATTTCTTGGATTTTACAAGCTCAAATTGATATCTCTGTTTTAATTTTTCAATTTCTTGAAGAAAATTTGAAGATTGAGTTATATTACTTGATTCTTCTAGAAATACTGTAAGAGAGGTATTATATTGTTTCGAGATGATCCCCATAAATAGGATATATTTCAAAATGAGGCTATTCTCTAACATTGTATAAATTGGTTTTCCTTGGGATATCGATTCTCGGATTGAGGTAATATAAATTGAATAATCTTGTAGCCACCCCTTACTAACGGTAAGAAGGTTTTCCATTGTTAATGATTGATCTGAAAGATACATTGTTTTTAATAGGTGTAAGGCTGCTCCTACAGAGCCTCCTGAATATCCTATCTGCTTTAGATCATCACCTGTGATTAATTCATTAAATTTTTTCTGGAAAGTAGATAAAGCTGAAAACCGTTCTTCTAACTGATGATAGCTGATATGTGTTGTCTGACCTTCTATTGATATACAGGTTAAAGTTGAGATGTAGGTTTCAATCAATTCTGATCTCAATTCTAACAAATTCAATGCTTTTGTAAAGTGATCAAAGCTTATGATAAGGTTTGACGCAATACCTATGTTGAACTTCGAATCTTGAAGATGAACGTCGTGGGTCAAGAATCGGAGTATTATCGCAATTTTATTAACATCCTGACGTTTCATTCCTCTAAGATATTTCTTAACAAAGTTGGATAATATTTCGATTTGAAATACTAGAATTTTATTGTCTGATTGATTAAGAATGAAGGTGTAATAGAAGAGAACCCATCTGACATCTGTGTTATAGTTTTCTGAGACTTTCAGTTGAGCTATTAGAGTTTTAAGTAAATTAGAGGGAACTTTTGCATCAAATAATAGACCAAAAATGTTAATTTCTGTGAACTCTTGAAAGGCTATATGTGAGTTAGGTGATTTGAGTATTGTGTTAAATTCAAGATACACACGTTCTTTCGACACTCCTCGTAATTTTGATTGTAATGTTTTTGAAATCATGGCTTGTTTAGTTAAGGGTTCAATCTTAAAATTAAATCTTGCTGCGAATCTTACAGCCCTTATTATCCGTAAACTATCTTCTTTAATTCGTTGTTCGGGGTTCCCGACAGTTCTGATGATATGATCCTTAAGATCAGTTATCCCTAAGAAGTGATCAATAATTTCACCATTTTCGTCAGATGCCATCGCATTTATTGTAAAATCTCGTCTTGCCAAATCTGACCTTAAATCAGACACAAAAGTCACTTTGTCTGGCCTTCTATTATCTGAGTAACCCATATCAATTCGATAAGTAGTAATATCAGCCTTGAGCCCTTGGAATAGTATTCCAATTGTCCCATGCTTGATTCCAATAGTGAATAGCTTGTATTTGGAAAATATGGTTTTTATTTCCTTTGGAGAAGCATTTGTTGCGATATCAACATCAAGAACCATGTTCTTGACAAAATTAACTACATTAGGCTCAATTTTGAAAAAAGAACTGTTTTGAAGGATGAGAGAGTCTCTCACTAACCCTCCGACCAAATAAGCCTGATATCCTTTAGTCTTTATGAGGTTTAGTAATTCTTGTACTCGGGGGTCTATGGTAATTTGCATTTGTGACTACATCTTGATATCGTCTATAACCATCTTAAAGACCTTGATTGTTTTTTCTGTGGTGTTAAAAGGCCAGACTCTGTCTTCTGTATTGACAACGAAATCAGCCAAAGCCATTAATTCCCCTAACCCATATCCCAATTCTTTTGAATCTCTAAGATCAAATCTTGACCGGTCTCTTGCCATAGCCAGATCCTCAGTTGCTTTACTCTCCCCCTGCTCTTTAGATGCTTCCTGTCTGTCCACATTAGTTAAACGACCATGTCGCGTATCAGCTGATGCATGAAATGAGATCAAAAACACATTAGTTTCACCCACCTTTTCTTTGACCAATTCATATTCACTTCGTGCCTTGATCCCAGATAAGAAAACTACTGGTTCAGATTTATAATTTTTTTCAATAAACTCGATAGCTCTTTCTGTAAAATACGAATCAGATTCTTTTTTACATTCTCCAGCTACTTTGACAATATTTTCAACTGTTGCTTCTAACCCCCGTTCTTCAACTGCTTTATATACAAAGGTCCCTGTTTCAACCAAAGGGATGTTTTCTAAGTCACCTAGTTTTCTTGCATGAGATGACTTCCCAGAAAGTGGTAATCCAACTAAAATTATAACCTTCAACGAAAGGACAATTTTCAATAATGCTTTTAAGTTTCCTTTACTGTTCAAATCTGTTGATAAATCTTTATCACTCAAAACTATCCAATTGAATAGTTAGATAGACTTCAAAAATTCCTGTCTCTTTTCTACAAGAGGAGATATATGCTTTCTATAAAATTTTAGTCGATTTTCTGTTGATACAAGTACTTCTTCTGCAGTCACAGAGTTGGTGTTAACACCATCTTTGATCGCAGCTCTTGCAACCGCTGAGGCTTCATAGGGCATAATTCGTGGGTCGGTTGGGCTAATTATAATTCGTTCCTCGTGAATTGGATCTTTAGCTGTTAGTTCAGCTATCGCATTTGCAGCTGCAATCTTCATATTATCTGTGATATCTGTAGCTCCAACATCCAACGTCCCTCTAAAAATTGCAGGAAAACCTAAAACATTATTTATCTGGTTTGCAAAATCACTTCTTCCTGTTGCAACAATTCTAGCACCAGCCTTGTAAGCCTCATTTGGTAGGATCTCGGGGACTGGATTTGCTAATCCAAATACTATAGCATCATCATTCATACTTTTTACGTATGAAGACTTAAATTGACCAGCGGCAGAAACCCCAATCAAAACGTCTGCACCCTCACAAGCTTCAGCTAAGCTTGGTGATAGTTTTTTAGGATTGACCAGATTTGCTAGTTCATCCTTGTATGGATTCATTCCCTTCACTCTCCCAGAAAAGAGAGCTCCACTTCTATCAAATGACATCATGTTTTCTCCCCTTACACCAGCAGTCAGTAACATTTTTGCTATTGCAATTCCTGCAGCTCCTGTGCCATTAACAACAACTTTGACATTTTCAATCTTTTTGTTGACAATTTTCAATGCATTGAATAATCCAGCTAGGGTCACAATAGCCGTTCCCCATTGATCATCATGAAAAACCGGAATATCAAGAAGTTCATTAAGCTTTCTTTCAATGTAGAAACAGTCAGGGTGTTGTATATCCTCGAGGTTAATCCCGCCAAAATTTTGAGCCAAAGCCTGAACATGAGAGACAAACTTATCTGGGTCTTTTTCATGAAGTATCAGTGGAAAAGCATCCACATTTGCCAAAGCTTTGAAGAGAATAGATTTTCCTTCCATTACTGGGTAACCAGCTATACCAATGTCTCCAAGACCTAGTATTCTAGTACCGTTTGAAATTACTGCAACGGTATTTTTTATATTCGTATACAATCCTAGAGTCTCTGGATTTTTTTCAATTTCTGTACATGCTACAGCAACCCCTGGAGAGTAGGCTAATGTCAAATCTTTTGCTGTTCTGACTGAAGTTTTAGAGATCACCTCAATTTTCCCAGGTGTTGGAAAATTTTTGTTGTGATAGTTAAGAACTTCAAGATCGGTGTATTCAACTGTTTGTGTGGTATTTTCATTGGGCATGAAGAATCGCCTTACCAGTAATTAAAATCTAGAACCACTATAAATTTAACTATCAGGCTCATTAATTTATAGAAAATTTTCAAAAATTCAAATACTCACCCACATTCCTTAGATATTTCACAAATTATTTTAAATAAATTGACAATTTCCAATATATCACTATAAATCAGATAAATAATTCATCAGTTCCAATTTCCAAATCTATGTTAGTTGTGGAAGATCCAAGAGCCTCCAGAACTTTTACTGCCTCTACCCTGTTTAGAGGTGAATTATTGTTACCACATTGGTAGGAGTAAGTACACCGTGGGCAACCATCGGTTCTCTCGCAGGGGCAATCCTTAAGGATCTTTAAAGTTCTATCAAGTGCTTCCTTGAGGTTTGTATAAAGAAGCTTTGATAATCCGGACCCTCCCTTCGCACCATCATAAACAAAAACAAGTCCCGTGTCACCCACTGACACTCCGCCTATCTCATTTGCTCCACTGCCAGTAAGTGAATTACCTGATTCTATTAGTACATGTTCTATCGCATGAAAAACACCAAGGATATTTCCATTTGTTTGGTCTGCCAGAGGTGGAAAATTTATTGAAAATCCTTTTGTTCGATAGGTGTATTGAAGTTGTTGGTCTAAAGTTTGCTTGTCCTTGACTTTATCTGTAAATATATTGTATGAATAATATCCAGTCACCAATTCTGTGATCTCAATTGATATATATGAAATAGCTATTCCGTGAACCTCTGTTTCTTCATGTACAGATATAACTTTTGGAATTGTTGTTCTTAATGCTTGGGTACGAATACCTTTGTTCTCAGTCTCATTTACCGTTGCGATTTTGGTGATAGGATTTAAATTTGTAATTTCATATGTTCTTCCACCATGTAAATAGATTGCACCAGGATGAAGTTCTCTTAACGCCATTGGTAGCCCTCGAAATCCTATGATTCGTTTATTGTGACTAATTTTCACAACGTCACCAGACCCCCTCAAATTAAACTTTGATAAGATATCCAGCACTTTATACTTATCTTTTATATGAACTGTCCCATTTATATACACAAGCAAATCCTTTGCAATAAGCTTCTCTACCCATTCAAAGTACTTTGGCAATTCATCTTCAATTAACGGTTTTTCTATAATTGTTGCCAGCATCTGCATCATACCTACATGATCATTGCTTGGTTCAACGAATACTGGATCTATTGTTGTGAGATATTCACTTGGATTTCTTGCATAGTACGCTGAGATTGGATCATCTCCCCTCAAAACTAAAACTGCAATACTTTCTTGTCCGATTCTTCCTGCTCTTCCAATCCTTTGAATATAATTAGTTAACCCTGTAAGCATTGTAACAACTGCATCCAAATCACCAATATCAATACCTAGTTCTAAAGTTGGTGATGAAACAATTACTTGAATCTTACCAGTCCGAAAAAGATTTTCCACTCGATTCCGATGGTTGATTGACAAGCCAGCTCTATGCACTTCTGACAGCACACCATTACGTTTAAGAATAATATTTAGGACTTCAGTGGTTAAATGGCTGTTCCCAAAAACTATTACCTTTTTCTGCTTTTTCACAAGAAATTCTGCAACTCTAGCCATAGTGGATAAGTTTGATGCTTCTTTGGGATACACTATCAACTGATGAAGTGGGGCTTTTCTTGCAGTCCCAACTCGGACTACCTTAACTTCTCGATCAAATAATGAACTTACGAATTCCTTAGCGTTTGAGATTGTTGCGGAGACACCTATAGCTTGGAAATTTGGATTTAACCTTCTCATCCTTCGAATTAACCATAATATATTGCTACCGAAAGATCCAACACACAAATGAATTTCATCAATAACAATAAATTTTACCCTTTTAATTAATGATCTAAAAGTCATGTTTCTCAACAAATGATAATGAATCATATCTGGATTTGTGATTAAGATATCAGGTGGATATCTATAAAGTGAATCTCTATCAGATTGGGAAGTATCACCATCAAATTTTTTGACTGTCAAACCTAGTGCGTGAGCATATTCACGGATCTTCAGGGTCTGATCCTGTGCAAGGGCTTTTGTTGGATATATCAACAACGTACTCGGTCTCGTGTAATTTGAATCATTAAGTATTTCATGTGCCAAAGATTCTATTATGGGTAATATGAAAGCTTCTGTTTTACCCATACCTGTTGGTGCAGAAATAACCAAATCATAACCAGTTTTGATTAATTCAAAAGATTCTTGTTGGAAATCATAAAGATTTGTAATCCCCTTTTGATACAGAACCTTTCTTAGCCCCTGAAATTCGATTAAATCTTCGACAGGATAAATTGAACTGGGAAGGTTCTCATTAAAATATTCATAATATACGACGTTGAAGCTGTTATCTTGTACAAATGGTTGAAGTAAGTTCTGATGTCTAGATTCGATCCTCTTTCGAGTTTCCTTATCATTATATTTAACCTTAGGATCTGTCTCTAACTTCTTACTTTTACTTAATTTAAAACTAGATCTTCTTGATTTCACAGAAAACCCAGATGAATTTTTAGCCCTTCTTTTGTTACCATTCAACAGGATATAGACTTCTTCTGCAGTATATCCAGCTTTGCCTCTGTGGCTAAATCCACACCCCTCACAAAAGAAAGTAACAACTCCTCTTCTTCTGCTGTTATCCATAATCTGTTGACAATTAGGACAGTTGAATTTCATGTTTGGACACTTATTTTAAGTCTTCCAAAGTTCCATCATCAGTAATGTTTTTCAAAAAGGCATACATCTCCTCTTGTATTGAAAAGGATTTTTGCATTGAAGACATTTGTGTGAATTGTAACGAAAATAGATCACCCATCAGACATTGTGTGCAAAGTTCAGGAGTCAGTTCCTGATCAGGATATCTGCAAGGAAATTTCATTACTTTGAAACCATCCTCACCTTTCTTACGAATTGGTGGTTTCCATTTGCATTCTCGTTGACTTTGTTCCATAAGTAATAATTGTAAGGGATATTATAAATCTAGGTTTTAGAAATCCAATCAATTTATGTATCCTGAAAATTGAAGCTCAAATTTATGTCTAGGTTCCCATAATTATACTAATTTACAACTATCATATCATGTTAATATCTGGTCATTGCTCTATTTAAATAGAAACCAACTTTTCTAAAACTAGGATAACCCTTTCTAGCTGACTCATGAGGCGTTCTAATATAAATTCATCCTGACTAATAACACAAAGCAATGCACCTTCATAGATTAACGAAGGAAGAACTATTGCCTTTTCCTCTCCAAACTCCAGCGATTCAACCTCAATTGTTAGATTACCCAATGGGTCATTTAATTTGGATTTACATGCATCAAGGAACTGTGTCAGATCTTCAGCAGGTTTTCGTCCACTAAATAGCACATTAATTGACCCCTTGTTTTTAACCAGAAAAAAGATCCCAGATAACCCTTTATGTGAAGTTGCTAATTTGGATAGGATCTGTCTGACTTTGATCCAAATTTTCGACTTAACATTGATCTTTGAGAGATTCATAGTATTTACTATATCTGAGGTTTTTATGTTCTCCAACAACGCACTTTCATGGATGTTTTTAATCGTATCCCAGTCAATAGCCTTTCCTTGATCCATAAACAAGGTTCTAAACACCAATCTCTTATCTGGATCTTTAGCTCTCATTTTTTCTAATGTGTCAAATCTATCCATAATTTGAGAAATCAACCAAACTCCGTCTTCTGAACTGATAGATGTATCTACATTTAAGACCACCAACTTATTAATATAAAAACTAAATGCAAATTTATGGTTCTCTAACTCAATAACCTCAATTTCCCCACCACCTAATTGTTTAGCATACAGATGAACTGTTGCAAACATTGCACTTGTTAAATCTGGGTCTTCATGGTCATCGGTAAATTCTTCATAATGTTCTAATATCCCCGACTCGTCAATTATATAAAACGCACGTGCATGAGGTAACAGAGTATCAAGTTTACGTGTTTTTATTTGTGGTTGACTCATATCTAAGACAAGATAGAATAAATTTACTTGTATTAATCTTTTTTTGTTCTAATGACCAATGAAACCAGAAGAGAATCTTACTTCTGGTTAAACTGGTTGTTCGTCAGTTTTTTCTAAATTAGTAACAGGAGATTCTAAACTTTTCTCAGGCAATCTTAAAAACTCTATACCAAGAGAAAAAGATGAAAATAATTGAAGTACAAACCCGATCATTAGTTGAATATAATAGCCAAATGGAACAAAGCCTAAGAAAGTAGAACCTCCGAGCACCTTTCCAGAGAATAGAGAAACAGTGATTACTGCAATTAAGACAATATTAATCACACCCATTACTCTGTTAGGAATGAAGGATTCTCTTTTCAATTGTAAAGCGACAAAGTACCCACCATTTACCACCAATAGAAGTACAGTAACAGCGAGCATCCCGTAGGTAGTCATAGCATCCATCCTTGATGAAACCAAGAGAGTAAACAATACCCAAAAACTTGCAATTATATTAATTATTAACTTTCCTTGCATACTTACACTCTCCTATAAACTACACTTATTGGTTGTTGTGCTTTAACCTCATCCAAATTAAATACCCATTTTGTGTAATGGACATCTAACCAATTTCTAAATGAGTCTGCATAATGAGGGGAGAGTTGGTTTCCACTCTCTCCTGGTGGCAAAAGTCCATAAACATTACTCCATGTTGGTTCGACTTCGTAGATTGCACGCTCTGAAGGTCCATGTGTTTGACTAAAGTCAAGATTGTTGATGTCCCCACCTCGACCTCCACCTGCATTTACAGTAAAGGTTGTACCGTTAGACGGAGCAGGACCCACGTTCATGCTAATGAATGGAACACGGTTCCCAAAAACGTGCGCAAAAGTTACTTTATGTAACTGACCCCAAGCCCAGAGATCTATATTCGAAGAATACTTCTTACTCAAAAAGGAAATGGTATGATTTAGAGCCAACGCTGCTACATCAATATAAGTTTCTTTTTTACTAGTCCCATTTATATCAAACCATGGGTTATTAGTTGGATTCTTTAAGAAAGTTGCTAGTGCTTCATGAGCCTTGTAATTTACATCTCGAGTTAAGTTATACCCAAGTTTATCGACAAAGGTATAATGTACAAAATTAATTCTGAATGTTACAAAAATTGAAGCTGCGATTGATTTCACATACATTTTCTTATCCCATGTTTTTAAATATCCAAGTGCCTTCTGAATGAGTGGGACATTTGCATTTAATTTTGTAAAATCGTATTTCTCCAGTCCTGATAACACAGGGGTAAGTATATCATCTACCGCTAGGGAGTATATGTCTGCCTGCAACTGTTTCATTGTGGCGGGAGTCATTTTTTCGTTTGCAGAAATCTTTGCTGATAAAAATTGATTGATTCTCTCACCTCGATATTTCACCGCATAAGTTTCAGCAATGTAGAAGAGATGCCTGGTATCAATCTCTTGGTTTGCTGTGGCGAAGAAACCTTTTGAGGGGTTTAAGACATATAATTGCTGGTCATATGGAATTGAACCATTCCAATCAATTCCAGGAGCACTTCCGTTTTGTGGTAGAACCCCGAATCCCATGGTTCTTTTCGGAATTAATCCCGTAAATTGATACCCAAAATCTCCAGAAGTAGTCGCAAACACCACGTTTTGACCTGGTACTGCAAAATAGTAAAGTGCGTTATGTATATCTGCAGCGGTTTTCGCTTGATTCAGTAGAACTAAACTTCTAAATATCTGATCTCTTTGATATCCTACATTCAGTGTCCATTTTACAGCATAACCATTTCGAGTCAGATTCATCACACCAAAATGACTAAACTTGATTTTAAGATCATAGGGATTTTGACCTTTTACAGGGATTTTCTCATCAATATAGGTGAATTTTTTCCACGTATTTCCGTTCATTAAATAATGAGTTGAATTTTGGTTAAGTGCAAATAGATCAATTGCATCCAGTCCAGTGTTTGTAAATCCCCAAGCTATATTTTTATTATGACCCGCCACTACAAATGGCCCACCTGGTAAAGAAAATCCTTGAACTTGGAATGATCCATCAGATACAATAAGATTAACCTGATACCATATTCCTGGAGCTGCTAATCCTAAGTGCATGTCGTTTGAAACAATGGGGTTCCCAGATACTGTATGTGCTCCTCCTACCACCCAGTCATTTGATCCAACCCCAATTGAAGTCCGATCAAAGCTTCCAAATAATGCTGAAAGAGGGTTATTTGGTAGAAGGGCTTTCAGCTTAGAAACATCTTGTTTTGTTAGGTTACCAACATAGTTAGATGCAGGTCTGTAGGTAATAGGAATTATATCAAGTGATTTTGCACCACCTACTGCTTTAATCATATCTAATCTTCTTAGTTCACTTTGCAAACCTCCAAAGGCAAGGTCATATGACATAACACCCTGAACCGCCAATGAATCTGCCACTGTCCATAGTTTTGGACCTACACCTAAAACTTGGAATTCCAGGGGAAGAGAATTCTTGTGGCTGGTTATGTAGTCATTAAGTCCTTGCACGTAAGATGCGACTAAATCAGTAACATTACTGGGTAATCTTTGTTCTGTCGCAATTGCTGCTCGTTTGATACCAAGTTTTCGTAGAAAGATATCCGCAGACAACTGACTGGGACCAATAATTCTTGAGAGTTCACCATTCGCCACGGAACGATAGAACTCAAGTTGCCATAGTCTATCTCTTGCAAATTCATATCCTTGAGCATAGACCACATCTTTTAGTGTTTTTCCAACTATGGTTGGGATCCCTAGCTTATCACGATAAACAGTTACAGAGTTGGTAAGATGAGTTGAGCTTACTTGACCAAATGTGTCATAGCTGTTATTTAACCCTAAATATATCCCCCCAGATAATATCATAATCAAGGCGAGGAACACAACCAAAGTCCACTTACTAATAACTTTGATTAGATTCGTCATTGTTTAATTCTGGAAATTGAGTTTATAAAATTAATCTTAACCGAATTACGATTCTAATTGATTTTTATACGAAATTTAGGGTAAAAATTTACAGAAAATTATAGTTTTAGAAATCATTTCATTCTAGCAAAACTATTCCATTTTTTATACATTAGACCTAATTTTGATGTAAGTACATAAAGAAAGAATATCGTAAAGAACTATGAAATGACTTTAGGTACTGAGGATATTATTGTCCACAGAGGTATGGGGAAGCCAGAAAATACCATCTCCTCCTTTGAAAAAAGTATGAGTAGGGGTTACCATTTTGTTGAACTAGATGTTCATCTCACACTCGATGAAAATTGGATTGTATTTCATGATTTTGAATACTCCAAGGGGAAAAAGATAGAAGAATCTAATACTCAAGAAGTTAAAAATTCGAAGGAGTATGAAGTACCACAGCTTACTGAGGTTTTAACAAAGTTACCAAAGTTAAGGGTAAATATCGAACTTAAAGTACCAAAAAATGATGAAAACTCATTTAATATTGGTAAAAAGTTTGGTAAATTTATAGACTCATATTTTTCAGTTGAAAGAGGCTACATCTCATCTTTTAATTCAAAAGCCTTGAAAGGTGTGAGAGCCTCAAACCAAGAGGTGAAACTTTCATATTTGACCACAAGGCCAAAGCCAAGTGAATGGGAGTTGTTAAATCGAAAAATTGATCTCTACTCGGTAAATCCATTGTTTATTCTATTAAGAGAAAAGCATGTTATCTGGGCACACAAAAATAATCTTGAGGTACATCCATGGGTTGTAAATCACAGAAGAATGATTCTTCGAATGATGCGCTTGGGAGTTGATAAGCTTATCACAGACAAGCCAGACCAGGTAAAATCAGTCATTGAAACTACGTAACTGTATCTGATGTGCAGAAGTGGTTCTATAATTGATATATCAGAGAGATAGAAATTAGAAACTGTGTTTGTGGTTTGTATTAAATACAATGAAATGATCTCTGCTTCTCACAATTATTGCGTATAGGAATTATTAAACGAAAAGATACCTGTCTCATTGTATCCCTGATTTTTTGGGTTAAATTTATGCTAATTAGATTAAGATGTTCAACTCGCCTCAACACTCAATTGTTGAAATTTTCTTATTAGCGGAAGAAAAATCAGTATCCCAATCAATACCAAACCTATTGCCACGTAAAAAGTTACACGATATGCATTTACATCAAGGTACCCCTGACCAATCAGGTAATCCGCCAATGGCCCTGTTATTGCAGAACCTGCAAGTCCAAATGAAAGCATAAAACTTGCATTATAGATCGCAAATAATCTTCCTCTCATCTTCGGTGGGATAGAGTATGAAATTAATGAATAACTTACCACCTGAATAAGAATCTGACTGCTGCCAATCAAAGCTGCGGCAATCAAAGACAGGGTAAAATTGGGAACAAAACTTAGAACGACCAATCCAACAATAGATAATAGGGATCCTATCATAAACAAATGAATCTCCTTTCCAACAAACTTATACCTATAAAGGAGTAAACTTACGACCAAAACTGCAATTGAACCAATATTCCTATACAACCCCAATTCAGGTCCACCCGCATTAAATCCTGAGTTTGAGGCGAGGAATAATTGAGTGATTAATATAACCGAGTTTCTTCCAAAGTTGATAAAAATTAAACTAACAATAAAGGCCACAAACAACCATTTTAAAGGAAATTCAGAGAAGCTCTTATCTGAAACCAAGTTTTCTTCGATCGATGTCTCATCCCTTAAAGCTCTTGCTCTTTCATCATTTAATGTAAGTTTTACAAACAAAGCAGTGAGGATCATAATCACTGCTGGAACATAGAATAGAATTCCATTTTCAAATCCCATTCCATCCTGGTAGAGAAAGCCACCAAATAGAGCACCAAGTATCCCGCCAAACCCACCGACAATCGAAAGCATAGCCATAAGAGACGTTCTTTCTTTGGGTAAAGTTAGATCTGAGATGATTGTTGACCATCCTACGTTGGAGAGACTCCAAGGAATTTCAATTAGCGCTAATCCAAAAATGATCGCAAATCCTGCTTCTGTTAACCTGTTTTGATTTAAAAAGTAAAGTTGAACACCAAACACAAGAAAATGACCGAGACCAGCGATGAATTCTCCTAGAGTAATGAATAAAACAGGTCGATGATATTTATCTAACAATCTCCCCCAGAAAAGAGTCTGAGCAGTAGTGTTAGTAATCATCCCCGCAGTTGCAAGCAATGTTACCTCAAAGGTTGATAATTTTAATAACTCCTTAAGATAAACACTGACAAAGGTATAGAAAATCGCTCTTCGCAGGAAAGCAAGAAGCTGAAAAGTCGATAATCCCAGAATCTCCCCCTGCTTAATAATGGTAAACTGCTCACCAAAAACAAGTTTATTCCCAAGTCTCAACATATCTCTCCTGTTACTATGGTTAAAATCTTGTTGAAAGCTCTAAATGAAATTATAGAATCTTAAGCAAGTGTATAAGTAAATTGCACAGATTCATTGCAACAAACTATACTTTTTATTGCAATGTTCATTGACTCTCATGTGAAATTATCAACGGAAGACATCTCCCATCTTTTCTATCCCAAGTCTTTGGCCATAGTTGGAATAAGCAGAAGAGAAAACTCGCTTGGAAAAAATCTATTTGATAACTTATTAGCTTCAGGATACAATGGGAGCATTTATCCAGTAAACCCTAAAATGGACGAATTTGAGGGGTACCCTGTCTTTCACAAATTATCAGATATACAAGGGGAGGTAGAGCTTGTTGTTTCACTTGTCTCACGAAAATATGTTCTATCACTCGTTGAGGATTGCATTTCAAAGAATGTTAAAGCTTTGGTCATTATAACCTCAGGATTTGGTGAAATTGATGAAGAAGGAAAAATCATTGAAGACAGAATCCTTGCTCTAACTAATAAAAACAAGATCAGGGTAATTGGCCCTAATTCTATGGGGGTAAGAAGTGAACTTATGGATTTAAGTTTTAGCCCAGTCAGAGGAAAAGTTGGGGATATTGGGTTTATTTCTCAGTCAGGTGCTATTGGCGCTGTTACAATGAATCACACCAACCAGAAAGGTGTTGGTCTCTCTAAGTTTATCTCAATTGGGAACAAGAGAGATCTAGATGAGAATAACTTGTTAGAGTACCTAGCAACAGATGACTCAACGAAGGTTGTGATGATGTATCTTGAATCCATAAAAGATGGAAATTTGTTAAGAGAACTGTTTAACTCTAACCCTTTGAGTAAACCAGTAATAGTTGTAAAAAGTGGAAGAACGTCTGAAGGATCCAGAGCTGCAAAATCACATACGGGAGCTGTTTCTGGTAGAGATGATCTAATATCTACCATGTTTCATGATCTAAATATTATTCGGGTTAGAGGTATTAAAGAGATGGTTGATGTTGCCTATACATTTAAGAAATCATTACTTCCAAGTGGGGACAGAATTGGTATAATTTCCAATGCAGGAGGTCCAGGGACTCTAACAACTGATGAGGTTATTCAACGTGGGTTGCGCGTCCCTCTACTGACTGGAGACCTGCAGAGAGAGCTCAGAGAAGTGCTACCTGATGAAGCAAGCACACAAAATCCAGTTGATGTTCTACCATCTGCAAGTCCTGAAACCTATAGGCATTGTATTGAAGTATTACAAAATTCTGATGAGGTAAACATAGTTATTGTTCTTCTACTCCCACCTGTTTTATACCCAATTCAGGACATGTTAAATACAATTAACTTGATTAAAAAAACTAAACCAGTAATCGTGGTTGCTATGGGATGTGAAGGGACGATTTCTAATTATGTGTCTTATAGCTTTCCAATATTTTATACTCCAGAAGAAGCTGCAATTGCTGTGGAGGCTTTATCTAGGTTTACATTGAATCAGAAGAAACTTACAACACGTAAATCTTCTTTTTCTGGAGGAATTCCAAATCATATGATTGAAATTGTGGAACGGATCTTAGTACAGAACAAAGGTATTGTGAAACAAGCTGATATCTCTGAGATTTTTTCTCAGTATAACATCCCTGAGGTTCCATCTCAAGTTGCGAGTAATGTTGATGAGATTACAAAAATTGCTGATCTTTTTGGGTATCCTGTGGTCTTGAAAGCTCAATCTGAGAACATTCTCCATAAATCAGATAAAGATGCAGTTAAGCTCAATATACAAAATGAGATTGAATTAGTAGAAGCATTTTCTGAATTAATACAGATTTATCGAAGTTTGAATATCGATTCTAACGAAGTTATCATCCAGAAACAGATCAACACATATTTTGAACTGGGTGTGGGAGGAATAAGAGACCCAAATCTTGGCTCTTTTGTTCTTGTTGCTCATGGAGGGAAGTACATTGAGATCAACAATGATTCACTTTTACATTCTGCGCCACTCACTGTTTCAGAAGCCTTGGAAATGATTAGATCATTGAAGATTTATCCAAGAATTCGGGGTTATCGAGGAGATAGAGGAATGGATGAAACTACTATCGCCGAAATTTTGGTCAATCTCAGCCTTCTAATTTCAAATCACAAAAATATAAAGGAGATCGATTTAAACCCAATAATAGGATTTGATAAAAATCTGTATTGTGTAGATAGCAGAATTATTTTATTTGATTCAATGGAATTATAACCATCCACTCATTTCTAACTAAGCAATTATTTAGACTTAAACCTTTAAATTAATATACATTTTATTGCTTTTTGTTTTATGGTGAGCTAAGTGTTAATAGGAATTGAGGCTCAGCAAAAGGGAACACTTTTGTTGGGAAATGAGGCAGTAGCCCAGGGGTTATTAGATGAAGGAGCAACATACTTCGCAGGGTATCCCGGTACCCCTTCAACAGAAATTATTGAATATGTTTTCAAAACAAATAAAAGTGAATCAATAGTTGTTCATTGGTCTTCTAATGAGGCTGTTGCCTTTGAAGAAGCAGCTGCTGCTGCGATATCTGGAGAATATGCAGTATTTACCGCAAAACACGTGGGATTGAATGTCGCAGCTGACCCATTTATGACACTAGCTTACATGGGTGTAAGAGGTGCAATGGTGATTTGTGTTGCAGATGACCCATCAATGCACAGCTCACAAAATGAGCAAGACACCAGATGGTATGGACGGTTGGCCCATTTACCAGTGTTAGAACCTACTGACCCAGAAAATGCCTATGAATGGGCTAGAAGAGCGTTACAACTCAGCTACAAAATCAAATTACCGGTAATCCTTCGACTGACAACCAGAGTTTCACATGGGTTATCTTCGATTAAATTTGCCCCACCTATTAGTAAACCCAAACAGGATTACACAAAGGATCCCTCCAGGTTTGTTTCATTACCATCCAACGCAAGAAAAAACAAACTTCGATTAAACAAGGCCTTTTCCGAGGTTGAAGAGGAAATCGAGAATCCTATCTATTACAAGAAATCCTTATCAACTCCTCAGCATAGTTTAGGGATAATAAGTGCAGGTACTGCAGCCAGCTACTGTGAAGAGTTACAGGCTGATCTTCCATTTGACCTCTTTATCTCATATGTCACACATCCTCTTCCAAAAAACGCATTAACAAAATTTATGCAACAACATTCAGAAATTTTGGTGGTTGAAGAACTTGATCCTGTTATTGAAGGTGATTTGAAACAATTAGCTTATGAGAGAAAAATTGAAACTAACATAGTTGGTAAACAATATATCCCCCTAAACTACGAATTAGGTCTAGAGAACATAGAAAATGCAATAAGAGATCTTTTGGGGCTAGAAAAACCAGAGGTAATTGAGATCCCCTTAAACAATTCAGATATTATCGTCAGACCCCCAACCTTTTGTGCAGGATGTCCACACCGTGCGACCTACTATGATTTAAACAAAGCATTAAAGCATCAGGATGTGATTTTCTCTAATGACATTGGATGTTACTCGCTTGGAGCTCTTCCCCCGTTTAATGATGCGGACTCACTTCTCTGTATGGGAGCAAGCATAGGAATGGCAGTTGGATACTCGGAAATTTTCCCAGACAAAACAATTGTGGCAACCATTGGTGATTCGACATTTTGGCATTCTGGGGTAACTGCACTTTCAAATGCAATTTGGCATAATTCCAATATTCTTGTTGTAGTGATGGATAACTCTACCACAGCGATGACAGGTACTCAAGAGAATCCTTCAACGAATAACACCCTAAACATTTTGGAGACTGCCAAAGGTATGGGAGCATTAGCCTGGCAAGTTAACTCCTTTGAGAACAAGGAATTAGTGCAGATAATCAGAGAGAAGGTAAAGTTACCGGGAGTTAAGGTGTTAGTTGCTAAGCAACCTTGTGTCATTTATGAAAATCACTTAAACAAAGAAAGAGAGATACCACCAAAGGGGGTCATTAAGGTCGATATGGATAAATGTACTCTCTGTGAGCTCTGTGTCTCTGATTTGAACTGTTCTGCTCTTAGTTTACAAAACGGTGAAATTATTGTAGATGGGGCACAATGCAATGGATGCGAATTCTGTGCAACCATATGCCCTCGAGACGCATTTTCTTTGGAGGTAAGGACAAATGAATAACCTCCAGATTAACATTGTTGGAGTTGGTGGCCAGGGAACTATAAGTATAGGCAGACTCCTTTTACAAACAGGACTGATCCAAGAATACAACATAAGAGGAAATGAAACTCATGGGATGAGTCAAAGAGGCGGTTCTGTTAACTTTCAAGTCAGAGTTGGACAATTTAAGGGGGTCTTGATCCCTAATTCAGGTGCAGATATCATTTTGGCCACTGAGCCCATGGAGGCAGTGCGGTGGATCAACTCTTTAAAGCCAGATGGAATCGTAATTTCTGACAAACACGCAGTCATTCCCGCTATTGTTAATGTGACAAAACAGAAGTATCCAAAATTAGAGAAGCTGATAGACTATGTTAGAATGAAAACAAATAATATCATTTTGATCCCCGCCATGAAAATAGCAAGATCATACAATAATGACAAAGCCGCAAACTTGGTGCTCCTTGGAGCTCTGCTACAGGTGACTCCACTCTTTGATCCAAATATCTTACGATCACTAATCAAGGAGAAATGGCCTAGAATGGCTGAGTCTAACACCATCTGTTTTGATGCTGGTATCAGATACGTTCAAACCAATTATCCAGATTATGTTAAGAATCGCTCTAAGCTTATTCAAGATAACCCAGTATAGATTCTTCCGAGCTTAAATGTAGATTCTTCCGAGTTTAAATAGTAAAGCAATGATTTACTGCTGTGAGTAATAGGGCACGGATGTTAGCTAGAGAAATCAAAGAGAAATTTGAACCAATAATAAGAACCTCAAACTATTCCAGCCTGTTAACAGATGCACTTGAAGTTGTTGAAAGTCAGGAGCAACCAACAAAGGATGATTTTTACTGGTTGCTTTATACCATCTCAACACTACTTGTGGAAAAGATTCAACTGTTAGAAGACCAGCTTAAAAAATGTGAGAGCAATGAAAAAGATTGAGGGATGGATATACGCGATCTATTTTAAAGGAGAAAAAACCTTTGTCTGGGTCAAGACACAGGAACATAAGACAGTCATGCTTCGTCTAAATTACACCCCATTGATCTATGCGAAACATGACAAATCTCCTGATATCTACCATGAGGACATTGTGGGAGAAACCACGGTTAAAAGAAGGATAAACAGCACAGACAAGAAGGTATATCCTGTTTTCAAGATAAGTACAAGGTCTCCAAAACATTTTCAGGGGGTAAGAAAATATCTGTTGGCCAACAATTTTGAGCTTTTTAACAGTGATTTGAATATGAGACAGAAGTTTTTCTTAGACACTGAATCTGCTCCATTCCTGTATTCCAGAATCACTGTAGATATTGATGAGACATTTACCATTGAAGTATTAGAGAAACCCGGAACGTCACTATCGAGATTACCTGACTTTTCATTTCTGAAGTTAACACCAAAAATTAAATCTCCACCAACAAGATTTCCAACAATGGATGATACACTTGAAGAGATGGAGCTTCAATTTAGCACCAGTCATGATACAGACCTGTTGATAGAAAGTATTGATACCTCCCCTCTAAATACGGCACTACGAATTAACGAAACACATCCATCACCAGCTTCAATTGAACATTTCAGGTTGATCGGGACTGAACAGGATATTCTTGAGAGACTTTTTCAGTTGTTACAAGATTTGGACCCGGATTTTTTGTTAGTTAAAAATGGAGACAACTTTAACGTCCCCTTTCTCTATCACAGAGCAAAGGAAAATCAGTTGGAGGATTTTTATCTTGGAAGGATCCCCTCAAAAGTCTACAAAACAGGAAATGGGCAGAGTTTTGTGACGTATGGGGCAATTCAGTACAAGTCTGCACCGCTGTATCTTCCCGGCAGAGTCTATATTGATGTGAAGAATTCATTTTTTGTCGGTGAATCTGGCTTGTGGGGGGTATTAGAGCTATCAAGAATGTCCGGTGTTCCTGCAGATCGTTGTGCCAGAAACTCTATAGGGACTGTGCTAACTGCCATTGAATGCCGTGTGGCAAATGAATCTCATCCACAGATACTCATACCCGAAGGGAAGGCAAGATCAGAGCAGTTCAAAGAATCATTGCAGCTTTTGTCAAGTGATAGTGGGGGACTCACCTATCCTGCAACACCAGGTATCTACGATCAGGTTTGGGGAATTGATTTCACATCACTGTATCCCTCAATCATGATGAAACACAACATTGGAAACGAGACTGTATTGTGTGATTGTTGCTCACAAACATCAGATATCACAGTCCCAGAAACCGCATATCACATCTGTCAAAAACAGACAGGGATTGTGCCAGAGGCAATGAGAGTGATTCTCAGGAGACGGATGGAAAACAAGTTCCTTAAGCTTCAAAACATTCGACACAGACGTGCAATCAAAGGCAGTGATTCTGCACTTAAATGGATATTGGTGGCATGTTTCGGATATTTAGGCTTCAAAAACTCTAGATGGGGAAGTATTGAATCACACCAAGCAGTCACTGCCTATGCAAGACATTACCTGATTTTTGCCAAAACAATCTGTGAGAGGGAGGGCTATCGAGTTGTTGCTGGGCTAACTGATTCATTGTTCATTCAGGCGGTTGATCCGCAAAAAAACTCCATTACAGAGGTCGAAAAGTTGGTTTATCTGATTTCAAAAGAGACTGGATTCTCAGTTTCTATTGATGGGTGCTTCAACTGGATTGTGTTTTGCCACATCAAAAATTTTTCAAATATAGCTGCCCTCACAAGATACTTTGGGGCATATGACAGTGGAAAGTATAAGATTCGTGGAATTGAAAGCAGAAAAAGGTCAACTGCAAAATTCATAGCTGAATTTCAGGAAGAGTTATTGACGCTGTTCCTACAGGCAAAAGACAAAAAACAGTTTATTCATCTCATACCCACAGCAGAAAAGATATTGGATCAATGGATCAAAGAGCTGTATGCGTGGAAGATACCTACCAAAAAGCTGTATGTGAGATACAGAAGTGGAAAAGGAGCGAGGGGGTACAAATTTAAAACCTTACAGGCTCTTGCAGCAGAAAGGTACAACCTTTTGGGAAGAGTGATTGAGCCTGGGCAAAACATGAAATTCATAGTTGTAAACAATTTGAGCAAATCAACACAAAGCATAAGGATTGAAGACGAGGAGATAAAAACCATCGACTTTCAATGGTATGAAAAACTGTTAAAAAATGCATATCTTGATCTTGTTGAGACAGTGATAAATCAAGAGAAGTCATTTGTAATACAGTCAAGCCTACTAAATTTCTAAAATTTTGTACGGAAAATCGCTTGATATTCTTGGTTATGCTAAAAGATTTTAAAAGTAGGAGGAAGATATATCGTGAGGAAAATTGCAGCGCTGTAATATATGTGGGGAAGAACAAGAGGAAAACGCGAAATTTTGTCAGAAATGTGGAAATAAATTAGAAGTAACAACGACTAAAAATACAAGCATTCAATCAGTTGCGTCAAAGGAAATTGATAAAGAAACAACAAAGGAAACAGAGCCAAAAACCTATTTAAAAAATCAACAAAAAGTTCATGCACAAACAAATCAAAATCAGAATGTTTTCAACCCTATGTTGGAATATAAAGAGGGAAAAAGTGGTGCATATTACTTAAATTTACCATCTGCATTGAGAATTGCAGTGCTAGGAGAGATTATCATAGGGTTTTTAGATATTGCAGGAAGTTTAATAATGTTAACGTTGTATTTAGCATTAACACAGGTACTAAAAACACAGATAAACTTACCAGGAGTTGATTTTGTACGAACTTCTTTTACTGTGATTGTTGTCGTTACTATAATTATCTCAGGTCTAAGGTTTTACAACAAAAAGTCCAAACTAAGGTATAACATCTATTTAACAACTATTGGAGGATATTTGCTCATGAAACTAGTTTTTACGATAATTGATCAGAACATCTTTGAACTAATCAACTTTTTAATAGCATTCTCCTTGTTTAATCTTATTGTTGTGATTACAGCAGATACTAGGGATTGGTTTGAAATGAGAAAAAAATTGGATGTTGGTTCTGTGAAGGGTCAGACAAGATATTAAACCCAGTAACAATATTATTTTGAGATTAGACTGAAATGAGGTTTGAGGAGGATTTTCGAAAAATCAACATATTGGTTTCAACCTTTTATCAGCTAATTAAACACGAAACTAACCTAAATGCTATTTTGAAGATTCTTTCAGCCCAATTACTAGATTATGAATTTCGCAGGGTTAATCAAACATTTATCTACCAAAGATACCGAACAAAAATCAGAGATAAAAAGATTAGCAGAGTTATTAATGGATACGCAGTGGGAATAAAGGTTCTTTATAGATTTTTTGAGGAAAATAAGAATCTCCCCCTCCAATTGGCCTATGTATGTAATTCTTGTGGAGAACTGTTTGAAACAGACTATACAATTGAAGATGTCAAACTGCCTAGCTTGGAGGGTACAGGATTGCTTTTAACAATTGAATCAAAAAATTTTGTATTTGATCTAACAAAATACAAGAGAGCACCTACCTATTCGAATTTCCTGGGAAATGATGAATTGTTTCTATTGCTGCTCTCAAAATCAACAGTAATCATTTCCTATTACAGGAAGGATGATAGTGACGTTCACAATTTATTTAGGTTTAAGAATCTTGGTGAGACTAAGACGGTTGATCAGAATGTGAGCGGAGTGGGAGCTA
Source organism: Candidatus Heimdallarchaeota archaeon (assembly GCA_030149205.1). GTDB lineage: Archaea > Asgardarchaeota > Heimdallarchaeia > Heimdallarchaeales > Kariarchaeaceae > WAKA01. The sequence continues at coordinate 102,182 of JASBSB010000003.1, forward strand.
CAAATGTAAACAGGCAAGAAAAAACAATAATAAACCAGAAAAAAGTTGTAAAACCGTCTATATTTGAAGAGATCGAGGCCAAACAACAGATCTTAAAAGAAAAATTGTCTATACAGCTTAGAAATGGGAAATATGCTGGAGAAAGCTTTTATTCATTAATAGGATCTAAACCAAGGTATATTATTCAACTGCTGGAGGAGGAAGATCCAACAGAGGAACTAAGTGATTATATTTCAGATGTAATAAAATTAGGTGTAGAAATTAATTTTGATGGTTTTCCAGAGCTTTTGGAGCTAAGAAGTCTTCTAAGAGAACATGGCTTGAGCGGGAATTGAACCCACGACTAGAGAGATTTGCAGACTTCCACAATCTCTTATGTTACCCCTACACTATCAAGCCTATTAATATCAACAACACAATGTAGATTTAAATAAATTATGAAAGAATCCTAACTAATAAAGTCGAAAGCTTAGGAGATTGTAAATTAATCAGTTGAATATATTTTTGTATTTTGTTTATTTAAATTGCATGTTTCGAAGTTTTCATTAATAGAACAAATTGAATAGAAATAAGGAACGAAAGAGGTAGAATTGATTGGAATTAGTAAGTGATATATCGAGTTCTTATGAGTTAAAATCTGGAGAAATCCTCTTAGTTTCTTTAGCGCAGTTTGCTGTTGGGGGAGTTTCTGTGGTGTATCAAAGTTTTGTCAATAGTCAGATGGCCTTTTCTGGATGGACTCCTGAAACAATAACTTATTTTTTTGGATTTGCGGTTTATTTTGAGGTGTTAAGGGTTGCTGCGGGGTATTTCAGTGATAAATATAAAAACATAAAAACATTTTTTCTGGTTGCTTTTGTAATATCACTGACGTCAATTATTTCGATTTCATATGTCTTATCACCTCCCAACAACCTCTTGCTACTTTTATTCTTAATTTTGTTCTCAATCGGTTCTGCTGTGATGAGCACACTCATAGACAGTTATGTAACTATGGCTTCATCACCCCAAACTCGAAACAAGGTCGCAGGAGTAATTCAGTTTGCCAGATTATCTGGATTTGCCTTTGGTGGGATATCAGGTTTCATTTTATATCCAATGTTAGACTTTAACACCTTTATGTCGGTCTATTTTGTTATCTATTTGGTCTTCGGGTTTGGAACTTTTATCCAGATTAACAATGACGTTGTTGTGAAGTCCACCCGATCAGTCTCATTTTCAAATATCGGACAATTGCTAGGGAAGAAAAATGTACAACTCATTTTATTATTTCTGATCTTGTATCCGATAGGGCTGTTTATGCAGGACAACATTCTTGAACCTTTTGCAATTTTAAGTTTAGGGTTTTCAAAAGAGGGAGTTGGCAGATTGTCTGCAATCTGGACAACATTAACCCTGATCTTCGTCCCTGTAGGTATCAAACTTGGTAATAAATTTGGGAAGAAAAAAACCATCTATTTTGGTGAAATTTTTTCAGCTATGGGGTTAGTCCTGATCGGATTGTCATCTTCACTTAAATCAGGAAGTTTGCTCTATCTAGGGTTGGTGCTTTTTGGTGTTGGAGCGGGAATCTATAGTGTACCTGGAATAGCGCTTATGTTTGACATAAGTAATGCTCAATTTGAGGGGATATCTTTTTTGCTTGCCATCTTCGGGATGGTCGTAACTATCTCTCGTGGAACTTCAGGTATAATTGCAGGATTTTTACTTGGTATATTTAATAGTTACAGCCTAGTATTTTATCTTGAAGCCTTTATTGCTGTATTGTCAATTTTGCCAATTTATCTGATATCCAATAATCTCCAAGAATAAATTCTTCTATCAGAATATATAAGAAGTTAGACGAGAAAAATAAATTATATGGTTGAGTTATCACTTTCATTCTCTGCACCGACCAAGAATGAATTTACAATCACAGAAAATGCAACAAATCAGATTATGAAACTCCTCAAGTTGGAGAACTTAAGCAATTATGCCTTTAGAGTTAAAGTAACACCAGGAGGTTGTGCAGGATTTCTTTACGATTTCGAATGGATCAATGAAAATGATCTTACTGATCAATTGGTATTTGAAAATGATGGAGTAAAGGTCGTAATAGGTCAAGCAGATATGCGATTAATAAACGGTAGCACTTTAGACTTTATAGAAACCCTTGCTGCAAGTAAATTCGAAATTATCAACCCCAATGCTCAAGCGACATGCGGTTGTGGTAAGAGTTTTGCATAATTGAGAACCCTATCGAGCTGTTTTTATAAATTAGTGAGGAGAAAATCTTAATGAGTACAAACATTAAGTTGGAAACGTGTTATACTTGTAACAAAGAGATAAGTCCCACAGTTAAAGGAAGTACTAAATTTGATTGCCCTAACTGTGGAACTAAAATAATTAGATGTCATACCTGCAGAAGACTTGGAAACAGGTACAAATGTATCAATTGTGAATTTGTTGGACCCTGAGGTGTAAAGTATGGGCGAAGTAATGGTTCAATATGACATAAAAGGCAAATCACCAGACACTGATATGGATAAAGTAGCAGAGAAAGTCAGAGAGAAATTACCTTCTTTAGATACCAGATTTAAAATGCAGTTGGGAGTTGAAATAAAACCATTGTTTTTTGGTATCAAAGCAGCAGTGGCTCAGTTCATTCTTCCAGAGGAAGATGGAGTACAAGATAAACTCGAAGAGTGGTTGTTGAAACAAGAAGGCGTAGCAGACATCGAATTATCGTTTACTACTAGACTGTAATAATTCAGAATATGATGATATTAAAAGAGAACTTAATAAAAAACAAAATGAAAGATAACTGTGTTTAATTGGAACCATTGGTTTTATGTAAAATATAATAAAGATGACACTTTAAATTTTAATCAAATAGTTCCATTACTCCCGGAAGTCAGCAATGAAGAGGTTAGAAATCACAAAGAATCAATAGAACTCCTTTTAGAACAATCAGATCAAATTATGGAGTTAAACTTAATTGATGAAAAAAACTTCTTAGGTCCATTTCAATTTGAAAACATCGCATTGTTTCGTTCAAAGGAACCCAATTCGACCCAAGTTTTGGTATCTTTTGATTATGACACCCACGACTATTGGGTTCCCAAAACCTATTTTCATAATAATTTAATAGGGAATTTTAAAGGTTACAAAGAACTTGAACAAGCTAGGTATGAAAAACTAAATATCATAGCCTCACCGTCATTTAGAGATACACAGAATCCCATCACAGACCTTCTGGAAACAGAGCCCAGGACAAAGTTTATTCCTCTAGAATTAGATACCGCTGTGACTAATGAGAACAGTAAATCTGAATTAGAAGAATTTGTAAATCTTCTGGACTTATATTATGAACGCTTGAGAATCTCAAAAGGGGAGTATTCAACATTGAAATTCCTTAGGACTACACTTGACCAAGTAAAAAAAAAGATAGAAGAACAAAACAATGAGGGGGAAATCTACCTAGTTTTGTTAAACTTGTTTGATGCTCTTACCTTTCTTCATTTTTCACCTAGTCATCGAATCAAAATATGTCAAACTATTAAACTTATTTTGAATACGTGTCAAGGCTATCTTTCGGAAACGACAAACTATGTATTTCAATTGTATTATGCAATTTTCAGTAACACCAGTATTGAACTGAGAGAAGATCTTGTGGAAAATTTACCTGTTTCACTTCATCTGATGTTAGATCTATTTTCAGAAAAAACACACACCCTGGAGTCATTACTCAATTTAACTGAAAGATATGTGAGTTCAGAGGTTTATTATAGAGGATATCCACTATTGAACGAATTAATTGGAAATCATTATTTTGACCTAGAAGATTTTGAAAAAGCTCAAACCTATTATTCCTTAGCAAAGAGCTATCTTATATTTCAGCAGAGTAATTCTTCTAAAAAAATGCTTTTAGACTCTTTAATTGTCAATTCTATGGAAAAAACCATAGTCCAAATTCACCATGCAGCTCTGTATGCATTAAACACACTCAAATTAGAGGAGGCCAAACGATTTAGCTGGACAGGTTTACTTAAAGTCTTGGAGTTGTTTGAAAAGGCATCCCAAACCGAGAACCTCAACTTAATTTCGGTGAATGATCTATTTGAGACCTTGAGACTATTTAAGAGAATCCTGGTTCTTGAAGAAAATGAAATGACCCCAGTGATTGATCTCAAAATAACATTGTTGATTGAGGAGTTAAGTGAAATATTTGAAAAACAAACTTTAACTCTGAATACAGACTTTTTCGAGATGCATAGGGAGTCACTTAGTTTCATTGTTCCCAGAAGTCCCATTCAGTTTTTGTTTTTAACCACCGATGGTCGATTGTTATTTAATATAGTTGGATCACACCCCCCAACTCTGGTCAACGATTCTAAAAGCCATCTATTAGCAGGAGTGTTGACTGCAGTCAGAAGCATATTTTTGGAAACAAGTTTTGGCGCGGACTCTTCATTACATGAGATCAATGCTGGAGAAAATATTCTCTTTATAGATGCTCTGGAGGGTGTCGTGGTTGTGGCATCAAATAACGTTATGAATGATAACCTGCGAAGCTTTGTTAGAAGTTTAACAAAAAATATCATGGTGAATTTTGGTAAGATACTGAACGATTGGGACGGTTCATTAGATTCAATCAGTATGGTTCAAAAATTCGCACTTTCAAGTATTGAGGAATTTATTAATGAATAATCAATTATTAATATTAAAATTAGATATAAAGCATTAGGGATACTGGAAACTAATCTAAGAGATTATTAAATTAAATAGTTATCTGCCAATTTTAATAAAAAAGATATTTTTATAAGTGGTCTAAATTCAATAATTTTTATGGTATTGTTATTTACGATTTTATGGGGGATATTTCTACTTTTAATGCTGGCTTTATCGTCTGAACTTTTAGCGAAGGGGGCAATATTGTTAGAACACAAATTTGGTAGCGGTTTTGTCGGATCTGTGGTTTTAGGATTTATTACAATGTTACCTGAGCTAATATTTGTATTGGTTGCAGTTAGGTCAAGAGAGATTGACGTTGCTTTAGGGTCTGCGGTCGGTGGAAACATTTTGCTTTTTACAATAGGCCTCGGTGCTGTTATTATACTGGCATATTGGAGACATAACAAAGTAATTGAGCTTCCTTTTACGATTAAGGATGATCTTTATTATCTTGTTGCTTCATCTCTTTACCTCCTCTACGCATCGTGGGATGGTTTTCTTGACATCTATGAAGGTATTGTTTTAGTTTTGTTCTATGTCATTTTTGTTATTCACCAGTATTGGGAAGCAAAACGTCATCATGTTGAACCAGAACATGGAGAACCTCTCCCACGTAAAAAGGTGATAACAACAATAGTATTGTTTTTTGTAGGAGCAATCGGTCTCGTCATAACAGCAGAACCATTTGTTCATGTGATTGTTGAAGTATCTCATGAAACAGGTGTACCTGCAATGTTTCTTGCATTGGTAATTTCTCCTTTTGCATCTGAACTCCCTGAAAAGATAAATGCGTTTATTCTAACTATGAATTCCATGGTAGGGGCTGAAATGGCAATTGCGAATTTCGTTGGATCCAAAATCCAAGCAAATACACTACTATTTGGTTCAATGGTCTTTTATTTTGCAACATTAACAGGAGGTGGTAGTGTTGAAGTTGGAAAAAACTTCCTGCAAGTGATGTTATCTATAATATCCACATTAGCAGGTGTTTGGATCCTTTATGATTACAAACTTAAATTAAAGGAAGGATATGTTGTGTTCCTGTCTTATATAATAATTGTTTTTGCAATTTATGCTAACGGAGGAGTCTGAATACAACAGAGTTTAAAACCCCTTTATTTTGAATATAATTAACTACTTATGAACCCCTTCTTTTTTTTGGATTTTTCTGAGAGCTTTGATATAGGAATAATTCAAAGCATAAAGTCGGTTACTGGCTCTAATTTAGTTATGTTTACGCATGAATCCTTTTTTGAAATCATGGTTGACAAGGTAGCAGATCGTCTTATAATTTACGCACCAAATCCAAAACTGGTTGAGGAACATCTACAAAACATCTTTCTAATGCTAGCTTCTCAGACTCAACTCGCAATATTGATTGATGCTCAAAATAGAAACCTTAAAGACTCTGTTGAACTTATTACAAATACATTACAAAAAGCTGGTTTTAATTCAGAGTCTGTGTTGATTGAAGAGGTGGATACAAGATTCAAAATGAAGCTTGAATCTCTTAAGGAGTTTTTCTGTGAACAACAAAGCTCCAATCTTAAACCAATATCACAAGCTGATGAGACGGATCAGATTAGAATATTTTTCTCGAAAATAACTGAGTCTGGTCCAAGTATAATTATGGAAGATGCAAGTAGTGATTCAACACTTGGAATTGATAAATCCATGCTTTTGAGTTTAGCAACGAACCTCTCAATAATTTTCGGACAGGGTCACCAATATGTTGAAGGTGTGATAACCCTACCTCTTAAACAAAAAATGAGCCACAAGATCATAGCTTTGACTTTAAGACTTCCTGATCAGTCTAATATAGTGGACAAACGATTGGACATTGGGGCTGGATTATTGGGTCTTATCATCCCAAACAAGCAGTTTGAAATTTTCATGAATAACTATATACAAAAGGAAAAGGGTTTGCTTAAACATTTTAAATCATATTTTGATTTCTCCAATCTTCAGAACAGACCTTTATCTGAGTTAAAGGGAGAAATGATAGATATACTTTCTACTTCAATATCGAGGAGCAATTGAAATCTAACTAGAGGTTTTTTACAATTAAAAGTTATATATAGTTGTGAAAAAAGTTCGAAAGCTAATTGGGGTCTTTCTAAATTGGAGAAGAATAGATTCCGATTCTTTCGAAGTAGATTTTTATTTGGTACCTTTTTCACAATCTCTTATTAAAATTAAACCAATTTTACGGTCAGATATACTATTGGATCTTCGTCCATCAAAGCTTCATGCGATGAGAACTAGAATCCACACTGGACACCTTAAAAAACCGATGACCTTTAAAGCATATAAAGAGAAGAACTTCAGAAATCTTGAGATAGTTGGAATTTCAAAGCAAGACAATATAGATCATCTTGATTTGTTTTTAAAGTTTTTAACTGATAATGGGCTTCCACCACCAAAATGGTTTGAGCTCTGTAAATTCTGTATTTCAAAATACAATCTTATAAGTATAATAACTCCTAAAACTGCATACGAATATTTTGGAAATAAAGTCTGTTATTATTGCGCTTTAGAGGAGATAAAGGATGATTTCAGAAGAAGGGGATTAGAGATTACTGAGTCAACCAACAGCTTCATTACGCAACAACTTAGAAGAACGAAATCAGTAGATAAAACTGTGGACCTTGTAACCAATCGAAGGTCTCTGGTCGACAACATCGCACCCTCATTGTTTGATGTAATACCAGCAGACAATACCACAACCCCAGTAAATCTGAGAAAATGGTTCAAAACAGGAAGATTTAATGATAAAGTTCCAGAAAATCTAATTAAACACTGGGAGGGTTTAGGGTACACACAACTACTTCCAGCTCAACTCTTAGCACTCAACAATGGCCTTTTAGATTTGGAACATTTGCTAGTTGTAGCAGGTACATCTTCAGGAAAAACCTTTATAGCGGAAATTGCAGGTTTAACACAATGGATAAAGAAACAAGCAACTTTTATCTTTCTAACCCCATTGGTTGCACTTACCAACCAAAAGTATGAGGATTTTAAGAAAAAATACAGACCATTAGGTGCTAGAGTAAGCATCAGGGTTGGAATGACGCAGATAGAAGTCAATGATCAAGACAAGGTTATTGTAGATGGTCGGATTAAGGGTGCTGATATAATAGTTGCTACCTATGAAGCTTTTGATTGGATATTGAGAAGTGGTGAATACAAGAAAATATCTAATTTAGGTTTGGTAGTAATAGATGAGGTTCAACTGTTAGGGGATGAAGAACGCGGTCAGGAATTAGATGGAATTATCGCTAGAACAAAACTATTATTTCCACATACACAAATTATTGCACTTTCAGCAACAATTGGAAACAGTCAAGAATTGGCTGAAGACCTCGAAATGTCATTAGTAGAATATAATAAGAGACCAGTTGCAGTAGAACGATATATAACACTTCTTGAAAAAGATGAGGAAAAAATATCTTTAATTGCAGATTTAATTAAAAAAGACTCTAAAATCAAATCCAAGGAAGGATATTTCGGTAAAAGCTTGGTCTTTACAAATTCAAGAAGAAGAACACAAGAGATAACTGTTTTTCTCAGATCTGAGGGTATCAGAGTTGCGTATTATCATGCAGGTTTGACATATTATGAAAGGAAACGAGTTGAATCAAGGTTTGAGAAAGGAGAAATTGATGCTATTGTGACCACCGCAGCTCTTGGAGCAGGGATTGATTTTCCGATTTCACAAGTTATTCTTGAAAGACCTGCGATGGGAGTTAGGTGGTTAACAGTTGCTGAATTTTATCAGATGTTAGGGAGAGCTGGTAGGTTTGGATACCATTCAGTTGGTAAAGTACATTTATTACTCACACCGGGTTCGAAAATCTACGCGGGTATGAATGGAACTGAAGACACTGTTGGATTTGACCTCTTAGTAAAGGAGGTGGAACCCATAGATCTGAACATTGATTTTCAAAGTGAGGCTGAGCAGGTATTAGCTTTTGTTGCAACTCAATCAAAGACTAACTCAAAGAGAATAAACCTATTCTATGAAAAATTAGTCTTTGAAACTAGACAGATACAAGAGATCATTAAAGTTTTGAACCATTTCAAAATGATAAGGAAGGATCGCTCAGAGGTCTATTTGAGCTTGTTGGGAAGAGCTACAGCAGAAAGCTTCCTTACTCCAAAACTCGCCTATCAGGTAGCTGTGGACACATTAAATAAGTCTGTGTTGGATGTAGCACTTAGTTTAACACCCTTCGAATCTTTGCAACTTTCTTCTAGAGCCCACGCAAGACTCGAACAAACCTTCAAAGCAAGGGTAAGCACAAGGTTCTTTAATGATACAGTTTTAGAACTAATCTCAGGGAATAGAAGCAGCAACCATACCATATCAAAATCGTTTTCGTTATTAATCAATAAATGGATAAAATTATTTTTTGATTGTCAGTGTAAAGAAAATCCATATTGTGAACATCCCCAGATTAAAGCTTCAAAATTGATTCTAAATTTAAGAATGAAAGAAAAACTAAATCCTGTTCAAATTAACAATATCCTGATCCAAAAATATGATCTCATGGCATATCCTGGTGACCTGTTTGCCTGGTTAGAAACTGTTCTTCATTCATTAGAAAGCATTTCTAAACTGGCTACTGCGATGAAAAAGGATGAAATCGCAGATGAGGCAAAAGAACTGAGAAAAGAAATTAGTCAAGCTCGAGGGAAACGTGGTGTTCCCAAGGGCCGGAAATCTAGAAAAAGACCACAAAAATCAATAAAATCCAAATAACTAAAGTTCTTCTGCCAAAGTAATGGGTTCGCTCATTTTAATTGCCAAATCATTTAGGTCGATTTTTCTAGTTTGAATGTTATTGACCAAACCTGATCGAATTAATCGATTAGTAACTCTCTGTGCTTGATTTGTATCATTTGGATAAAATTTAATTATCGAACCAGTTTTAATGTAATGAGGCCAAATCTCACGTAATTCATGATCTGTTAACGATCTTTTTGGAATTGCATTTATTTCATAAGAATAAGGCAATGATTCCGTTAGTTCTTTTATTGATATAGTTTGGTTAGATATTCCTCCAGGTTTTAATATTAAGATTTCACTACACAATCTCTCAATAACGTTACTGTCATGATCCACAATTAATAGAGTTTTATTTTGAACCTTATTGGAAAGGTATTCTAAAACTTCTTCCTTACGATTGACATCTAAACCGAGAGTAACCTCATCCAAGAAGAGAATCTCACTCCTTTCCTTCATAAGCCCAATAGCAAGTCTTGTGATGGCTTTTTGTCCCTCACTAAATGTCTCTGCTCGTTTGTCTATGATATGAGTCATGTTCATATCTTGGATAAATTTGTAGGCGTCCTCAGTAGAACTATTTTGGACTTTTGCAAAAAAGTTTAGATTCTCTTCTAAGGTTAATTTTCGCTGAAAGTCTAATCCTGCCGATACAAAAACCACTCTTTCTTGAATTTCTCTTGTTTGTTTACGAAGATCCAAGTCAAGTATTTTGCAATCACCTTCGTCTGGTAGATATAGAGTTGATAAAACTTTTAACAAAGTGGTTTTTCCAGAACCATTGCCACCGGTCACCGCAAGTTTAGCGCCTTTTCTTAGCTGAAAACTAATATCAGTTAAAATTTTGATGGGAGCTTGACCGGGAGATCGAAAAATCTTGGATAGGTTTTTACAGGTTATAGCGTAATTTACCATTTTTTGTCCCTCAATAAAATTCTATGGTACCCCATTTTCTGCTTACCTTTGTTAACATTCCTGCAAAAACAATTGAAATTAATACAAAAATAATTGAAACAATCAACATAAAATGTATGGTTGGGTCTGTGATTCCAAAATTTGTTGCGTTTAATCCAAACAATTGGTTGAAGCCCTCAAATGGTAGACCATCCTTTGAACTTAATCCACCATTTTGTAGTGCTGATTGGGTAGGAACTGAAAATATCCATCGTAGGGATTCTAGTGCATATGTTGGAGGAAACCATATAAGCAAGTTAGAGAGAGGTTTCCCAAACAAATGAATGCTCTTATCAAATGAAAAAATTGGTACAATACCACCTGAGGCAAAACGTACCACATAGATTCCAACTTTATTAAACGTTGTAGTTTTTTTAAAAATTAATGAAACAGAGGTAAAAATCAGAGTAACCCCCATCATGAATATCCATGCGATGATGAAGACAATTGTAGAAGAAACAATCAAAGTTAAAGAACTTGGATATACCCCTTTGAAGACTAAGGGAGGTATTACAATTACAAATAACACAATCATCCACCTTGCTGTTGCGGCTATATATCTACCAACGATTAATAGCACTGGAGACACTGAATTGGTGACTAAAAAGCCCATTGTTCCTAGCTTGTTTTCCTCAATAATCGCGTCTACTGTTGATTCCATAACTCCAGAGAACACAGTGTAAAATCCTGTAGCAACTAGGAAGAAGGTGATCATTGAATAAGGTACCCCTGAGGGTGAAGCAGTGGCATCCCAAGCAGCACCGAGTAATACAAACACTAAAACATTTACCGCAGTCCATGTTATTTCAACTATTATCTGAAACTTGTAGCGAAGGTCTACAATTAGATTCCTTTTGATGACTGCGTTAAGCATTCTTAACTCGGAGAACAAAGCGAACATCTTGATTTATCTAAAATTATTTCCAACACAAAGATATTTTAATCTAAGCCTAACAATCCTGAAGAATTATCACTGAAATACTAATTGCAAAAAATGATGTTTATCTTAAGTGGTGTTCATACGAAACGGTTATTTTAAGTGAGTTTGGCAGTATAATTGTGTGTGTTGCAATATTAGATTTTGGCTCTCAGTACAGTCATTTAATAGTCAGACGAATTAGAGGTTTAGGATACAACGCTTTTCTTTTACCTCCGTCAACCACCTATAGTCAATTGAGGAAACTAAGTGTGAAAGCAGTAATACTATCTGGAGGGCCACAGGATGCATATATCCAAGGATCCTTGAGGGTGGATCACAAAATTTTGGATTCAGAGCTTCCTCTTCTTGGAATTTGTTATGGACACCAATTATTGACTATTCAATCAGATGGACTGGTTGAACGTGGTGAAAAGGCAGAATACGGGATTGCAGATGTTAAAATCAATAACAAAAATTCATTGTTCAGAGGGATTAAAACTGACTCCATCCAAGTTTGGATGTCGCATTCAGATAAGGTACAGTCACCTCCTAAAACTGCAAAGGTCCTAGCATCTAGTGCAACAGACATGTATACAGCTTTAGAATTTACACCAACCCGCTTTAGTGTTCAATTTCATCCTGAGGTATCTCATACTGAATTTGGGTTAAACATATTAAGCAACTTTATGGAACTTACAAAATGTGAAAAAAATTGGAATCCTTCTCAGATATATACTGATATTCATAATTCTCTACTAGGTAAAGAAGGTAACATCCTAATGGCAGTGTCTGGAGGGGTTGATTCTACAGTAGCAGCTGCATTAATAAATGAGATTTACCCTGATAACCTGTATTGTGTGTATGTTGACACAGGATTAATGCGTGATGGAGAAACCGAGTATGTCAAATCAGTGTTTAATAAATTACACATAAATCATCTTTTCATTGTTGAGGCACAAGACCTCTTTCTTAGTCGCTTAAAGGGAGTTAAAGACCCAGAGCAGAAAAGAAAGATCATTGGACAGACATTTATAGAAATTTTTGTCGATGAATCTAAAAAGTTAGAAAAACAATTTGGAAACTTTTCATATCTTGGTCAGGGAACAATTTACCCTGATAGAGTTGAAAGTTCCTTTGATAAAGATGGAAATTCAAAGGTTATAAAATCACATCATAATGTTGGTGGATTGCCTGATTATCTACCCTTTGACCTAATCGAACCTTTGAAAGAGTTATACAAGGACGAGGTAAGAGAAATAGGTAAGAGACTCAAATTGGATGAAGAATTTTTGTCAAGACAACCATTTCCTGGCCCAGGACTAGCTGTTAGAATTTTAGGAACAATAGATGAAGAAAAATTAAATATAGTTAGGAAAGCTGACAAAATATTACACGAAGAATTGAAACGGAATAACCTGATTGAAAAAGCTTGGCAATTTTATGCAGCCCTGTTACCTATAAAAACAGTTGGAGTAAAAGGGGATGCCAGAAGTTATGAAAACTCAATTGTAATAAGAATAATCGATTCTATTGATGGGATGACGGCGGATATTATTGACTTACCCAAAAAAGAGGCTGTGAGAATTTCATCAAGAATTGTGAATGAAATTGATGGAGTGAACCGTGTATTCTATGATATCACACAAAAACCACCAGCAACTATTGAATTGGAGTAAATTCAAAGCATGAATCCGCAAAGAATTCTAATAGTTGGGCATGTTAGTCTCGATGTAATAGGGGGAGAAAAGAGAGTGGGAGGCCCACCATATTACATCCATAACACTCTAAAAGGTAAAGGACATGAGCTGACTATTTTTACCTCATATGGTAAAGATTTTACCTATGAATTTCCAGCAAACGTCAATGTTATTCTAACCCCAGCTAAAAAAACCACTACCTACGAATTCTCTGAAGGTGATGATGAGTCAGATGATCGAACTCTTCGTTTGAGATCAAAAGCATCTCAACTCGAATTTAGTGATTTTAAGGAAAAAGGGCACTATGATTGGGTTATAATATCTGGTATAGCGGGTGAAATCAATATTGAATCCCTTCTTGAATTTACAAAATTAGGTGAACGAAGCATCCTTGATTTACAATCTGTTACCAGACAATTTAATTCTAATAACAAGGTAGTGGTTAATCCCAATATAATTGACGTCAAGGATCTAATGGATAATTTCTTCCTTATCAAAGGCTCAACTGGAGAAATTGATATTAACAACATTGAAGAAATAACTACGAATATACTCATCACAAAAGGAGAAAGGGGTGGGATTCTTTATACAAACAATGATTATTTTGATCTTAAAATTGACGGTGATGTTAAACCATATTCACAAACTATTGGAATGGGAGACAGGTTGATAGGGTTAATACCTCATTATTATGTGGATAAACATTCTTTGGTTGTTGCAATTGAAAAATCTATGAAGCAACTGCTTAATCTTTGATCAATTTACTTTAATTAATGTTTAGGACTATTCAAGGGCTTTTACTCTAGGATCATTTAAAATTTCTTGTAGGAGCCCAGCAAAGGCATTTGCAATTTGAGTTGAGTTGGCTCTTGGTACATAACCCATTTTATTCATCCTAAACCAGAATTGATTCATTATGTACTCTCTGTTCTTTTCAAAATGCTCCTGAGGGTTTTCAGTGAATTCTTTGTAATATCTGACATCTATAAATAACACTAGAAATTGAGGATACTCCTTCATAATTGGATAGAAGAAGTCATTTAAGAAATATTCCCTATACTTTTCCATATGAGGGATATCCTGTTTTCCAAACTCTTCTAAGGCTCGTCTTCTAAGAATCGTTTCAATGAGTCTTTTGGCCTTGATTCTTTGTTCTCCCATAAATGGTCGATTAAAATGGATAGCTTCAAAGATCATTCTATCCACGTTTGCCCTCAATGATTCTGTTGCTCCCTGTCTTGGTTGTTTTACATTCAATAAGTTTTGGCTTGCCTCTTTTGATTCTTTCTTTTGTTTTATTGCTTCATCAATCTGAGGTTGTACCATCAATTTTACTTTGTCGTAATAAACTTCAAATATCTGTGATTTGGTTAAATCCCAATATAAATCATCTCCGGAACTTAACGGATAGGTATTTGACAAGTTTTCATAAAGGTCAAATATTGATATATTCTCTAGATTTTCTCTTGTGATTCCTTTGAATCCGTAAGAGATGTGAGCAATAGCATATCTTAGGTCTAATTCAACTCCACTTGATTTGTAAAGTTGATAGATATGATCAATCAAGGGGATCAAATGTTCTCTAATAAGAATAGAAGAAATTGCCAAGGGAATTCGCTCATTTACATTATGAAGAATTAAATCTTTGATAAATAGATTAATTGCAGACACATTGAAAATATTTGCCTGATAATACGCACTTAATACTTTGACTAATGGGGTTTCACCTTTGTTTGCATTCGAAGTTCGTTCTTGCCATGTCGGTGTGTTAATCGATTGTACGAATTTTTTTGGGATTGGTTTTAGATCTGACCTTCCTTTTACCTCAATTTGCTTTTCTTCAATTTGTTCAGGTTGAGTAATTTCTTCAGATACCGGATTACTTTCCTCAATCTCCTTCTCATCAGTTTCGGTGTTGTAAGATGATGGTATAATGGTACTTAGGTAATTTACGTCCTTAACAAATGATGTGACATCATAATCCACCAAAGACTCATCAGTAAGGCATATCCCGTATAATGCTGCAAGATTCCTGATTTCTCTGTCTTCATAGTTTAAATGTTGTTTGATTTTTTCAACAAGTGAGTTTACATATTCCCCTTGGGTGGTTTGAAATACCTCAATCCTTGAAGAAATCGAAGTGAACACTTTTGCATATTCTTCTGTTATTTCATTTTGTAGATTTCTGCTGACACTCAAATTAAGCACCCCTTTCTGGTATATCGTCTATATTAGAATATTGCCCTATCTGTTCAAGATCAATTTTATCTGTTAAAATCCAATCATTTATAATTGAATTCCGTAAAATCTTTTCTAGTGTGTAACCTTTTTGGAAACCTTCAACTAAGTCTCTATTCAAAGTGACACTTGCTAAAGAGGAAACCAAAACATCTTCAAATTTAGAGCCCCCAAATTTTGAGTCAGAGATTGAGACAAATAAATTTACATCCCCATTATCAACTCTATAGTTGCATTGTAGTTTAACAAAATCCTCAAAATTTAATTTTGAAGAGTAAAAGGCCTGTGAAGGTACAGTAACTAATTCGCTGAAAAATTCGGGTGCAAGTCTATTGACTGTCAGAGAGATATTCCTAGGCATAAAAATCCCAGTAAGATACCCAAGGTAGGTTGATGGATCCTGTTCTTCTTCTGACTCAAATAATGTCGCAAATTTTGGAGGTTTTAAAAATTGAATGTTTTTAACTTTAAGAATAGGGGGAGAAGTCACCAACCCTCCCTTACAATTGGGACAAATTGTAATATCTGAACCTTCAATATCCTTTTCTGTGAAGGACATCCCACAATCACCAACACATTGGACCTCCCCAAAATCAGGTGTCATTTGAACATACAATCCTAAATACATGAAGGCAGGTTTCTTGACAGTTTTTGGCTGATCTCGAAATGATCTCTCTGAGAAAATTTTGTAATGCATAAAACCACCAAGATGATCCACATCTCTTTTGCAAATTTCAAATTTTTCTTCGTTATCAATTGAACCTATTTCTTCCTGCTTTCCAGCTCTCCTGAACACACCTGCAAGAGCTTTGCTCATGAAGTCAATTTCTTCAAAAGTAGATTCTAAATTTAAATCAGCATATGGGGTCGATAAATAGTTAAAGACATAAACATTGTTAGTATATGCTTTTTGAACATAAATATGTGGCAATAGTTTTGTTTTAGCTTCGTTTAATCTAAAGGTAGAATACACTACTGATCTAAAGATGTGCTTTTCAAATCCAAACAAGGATTGTAAATTTAACTGACCAAAGGCTTCTTCAACCTTCAGTTTTGCTACCTCATCGCTTACAATGTCCTCGCCACCCAATAACAAAGGAAAATTCATTGGTAGCCCTGAACTTTCATCTAACATGGAAAATGTGTATAGATTTATGGAGGTTCTTTCCATCTGGATACTTACGGGAAGTTCAGTCTTGTCCGCTTCTGAATTTTCTGAAATCAAACTTTTTCCTCCTTAATCATCTGTTCTGAAAGATACTCAAATGCCTCTGAAATACCAAGATTCTTTAACGCAGAAGTTTCAAAATATGGAAGATTTAATTCCTTGGCAAATGATAGAGCCTCATCTTTGCTCACTTTTCTGGCCACATCTAGATCGATTTTTGTGCCAATCAAACAAATTTTTGCGTCTGGAATTTTTGATTTAGAAGTATTAAACCAATAATCGATCTCCTCAAATGACTTTCTGTTTGTTACATCAAAACAAACTAACACACCTTTCCCTCCTTTATAATAAGTTTCAACAATTTTGCGAAATTTTTCTTGGCCTGCAGTATCCCAAATGCTTAATCTCAATGCAGAACCGTCTTTTAATTCTAGGTTCTTAAGCATAAAATTGGCACCTACTGTCATGAGGTGACTTTCTTTAAATCCACCCGTAGTATATCTGGTAGCAATACTAGTTTTTCCAACCGCACCTTCACCAATGATAAGAACTTTGAAAGTTTTAACCATCTACGATAATAGTTAAGGATTCATGGATTAAAACCTTTATTAAAAATTTCATCGTAATATAGAGTTCTTTTTCTACATTGACTTAATTTATACCTTGAATATCATTAAACTCTGTAAAATTGTTTAGAAAATTTATTAAGTGGTTTTCGTATATGTTCTTGATGAGCGACGAATTAGTTTCGGAAATGTACAAAGACTTCAACATTCCAAATTATTTCGTCCCCGTTTTTAGAGATATGGGTATCAACTTTATATGTTTTATAGAATTTGATATTGAAATCGGTCAGGTAGTTTATATTTCTGAAATTAAGACAGGGTCAGAATATATCAATGAAATTAGAAATATAGGCAAGCTTTCCCAGGTTTATGCGGGTGTTGCAGAAAACAATATTGATGAATTTTCAGTTTCGGATCTTGAGAAAATAGTAGTTGCCCGGCTCGACGTAGAAACTGAAACCTATGCACAGACTGTGAGTGTTTTGCTTGTGTCTTGCCTTCCGACTTCTGAAACATCAGAAATTCAAAAGATCGCTCAATCTACTTTGACTAAATCTAAAGCCAGACCAGATTTAATCCCAAAATTGTTTTATCAAAAATTGCAAGAATACAACTTCAAAAAGTTAAGTGTTATCAGACTAAAAGGAGACCAACAGAAGCTTAAAATCAATAGTTCTTCCAGAATAACCGAGGAATTAAATTTTCAATTTATAAAAGCTTTTTTGTTAATTGACTTAAACACAAATGTCGTAGACTTAAGGTTCTTTCCACAGTCCATTAAAGACAAATCAATTGAGAGCATAGAATTTTTAAGCCTATTAGTCGATTATCACCAGACCGTGAGACCCTTTGAAATGCGAACAATTATTTTTAACAATATCCCCTTTCAGTACTTGTCATCTGATAAAAACACTATTGTTGTGTTATATTTTTCGGAAACAGAAATTTATGGAACAGCACGATTTACAGAGATCTCTGAGGGTATTATTAAGATAATTTATGATAATTGGAAAGATGCTTCTAAAATAGAACAGTTACATTTGTTCGAGCTATTTGATTTAACTTTGACTAAAAAAATTCCTTTGGCTTCCATCGAAAAGTATGCACAAATTAGTTTAAGAAGTGAGAGAATTATTCCAACAATAAATCATGACATGCTATTTGATTTAAAAATTGAAATTGATCCGCTCATAAATTCACAACTTTGGGCCAACCTTAAAAGTCTTAATGGTGAGGAAAGTGTACATGAGCTTACACAAGCCTGGAATAAGAACATACTACAAACTATTTTATTACTAGAATGGGCAAGGGTACGAAATGTCTTAAGTTACGTGGATAAAGCAAAACGTTAATCAGTAAAAATTCTAGAAGACTTATTAAGTCTAGAGTTCATTTTTAGATTTAGGTTATATGGGTAGTCTAGAGAAATTACCGACTAATTTGAAGATTGCTGTAATTCAGTATTGTAAGTGGTTAATGAAGCATAAGCTAGATACACCAATGGAAACCCCTGCAATGATAGGCAAAATCTTTTACGAGAAAAATTGGTCAGATAAATACATTCCAGTTGTAGAATATATCTTCAAATTTTTGGTTCTATTTGAAATTCTTGAAGAATCCGGTGATATGTTTTCTTTGAGGGTACAAAACTTAAATTTGTTAATTGATAGATTGTACACAAGTATTAGTATTAAAATCGTGGTGGATCAGCAACCTGTATATGTCTTTATTGAACTACTCCTGAATTCCTTAGATGTTGAACTAGATTGGGACCAATCAATTGTTGACATTGAACAACACTCACTTCTTTGGGAAAGTGTTATTGACCCTTATGCAGACTCAATTGCATTAGTTGCCCATGAAAAATTAATTAATAAAAATTCGATAACTGATGATATTTCTGTGTGCATAATTGGTGAAAATCTCTACAAAATAATTGAAGCAATTGCAAGTACAACTATGTACCCCGAAAACGTCGATATTGTAGTCCCAAATAAATTAAGGAAGGATCAATTAATATCACAAATAGAGTTAAATTCTGAGCTAAGTGATTATTTACCTCGTATTAAGTTGTATGAGGACGATTCATCAAAGAGTTACGAGGTGATTGTTGCATTCTGTTATTTTGGGTTATATCTTGAAGAATCTAATGCTTTTAATCTTATAAGAGCAAGATCACATCCAGGAACTGAAGTGTTGTTTCAGATTTGTAGTACTGACCAACCTACCTTTGGATTTGAACCACTTCTCAAACTAATCAAACAGTGGAGATTTGCACTATCAACAAGCAATTTTAAAACCAAATTTTCAAATTTGGGTTATTCCAAAATAGAAACCGCTGACGATGACAAGAAAATATTTACAATGGAATTTTCACCCTGAACTTCATATCATTCTCCTAAATTGTTGATATAAAACGCAAGAGCAGCTAACAACAATGTTAATCCTGCTACCCAACTAAGTGGAAGAAGTGTGTCAACACCCAACTTGCCTTTTAGAATAATTCCAAACAGAGTAACTTCGAAAGTTGCTCGCATGACTGCAGCAAATAGTAAAAATTTTGTATTGATTTCTACTGCATTGATAAAATAGAAAATGGAGAAAGATTCTATGAATACTATACTTAAATAAAAAATACCCACGTTTATCTCCATCTGATAAAATGGCAAATGAAGTAATACCTCAATCAAACTCCATAATATAACAGTTGCAAAAAATTCCTCTTTGTTAAAAGTACTCTCTCCATAATCGTAAAGAATTAACCATTGCGACCCAACAATAACAAATCCAACAAAGACAAGAGAAAAGAAGGTCACAATATCATGATTGTAAATGTTTTGAATTTGGAAATTGAAGTTTCCAAAAAGCGAGAAATAAATAAGTTCTAAAACTCCAAAAGATAGAGAAAATCCTATCGAAGCAATCAAGAGTGTCAAAGAAGTTAACCTCAATAACCAATTACTGGGTTCAACATGGAATAATTTTACAAAGATCACTATGATTATTGAAATGATTCCAACAAGAAACACACTCGGATCAAATAGGAAAACCACATTTTCACTCAAGATTCACCTATAAAAAAATGATTCATCTAGAATTACAGAATGAAGATAAATATTGGAAATCTTTTATTTATTCATATGTTTTGATGAAATAAGTGAAGCAGCATGAAAGCAACCAAAAATTTAATGATACTTGGTTTAGGGACTTTCTAATTATAATTTTGTTAGCCCCCATATTATCAGGATTTTTTTACCTATACCAAGAGAACACCTCATTCGGATTGATAGAGGGGAATGTATTTCGTGCCTCTCGAATGTTAATAATATATGTCATTCCGACACTAATTTTCGCCAGAAGACATGCCATACCATTCAAAAATTTAGGATTTAGATTTGACAAACCGAAGTTAAACTTGTTGGTTTCACTTATTGGAGGGATAGTATTATACTATATTGCTGGGTTGGTTTTTGTAAAAGACAATATCTTTTTTGGTGGTTGGAGTTCTGTTTCAGAGATCGATGCTTGGACTTCCCTGGGGTTAATTGGAATAATGGCGGGAGTTACAGATTATTGGACAAGGGGATTTATTCTGTTATCACTTACAAGGAAATACAACTATTATGTTGGGATAACAGTTCAAAATTTAACTTGGTTTATAATACATATTTACGAGATCGTTTTATTAATCCCATTTATAGGTTTAACAGGGGCTATATTACTAACATTATTCCTTGGCATAGTTGGAGATATTATTGCACTTGAGAGTGAGAATATTATTGGACTTATTTTTGGTCACATACTCTTGAACATGATGGTTATGTTAACAGCAAGAGGGGTTGTAAATTTTGTTTTCTTCTAATTACCTCTTTCAAAAAACCTTGAGGAACCTACCTTAAAATTTAATTTCCATGTCATCTTCTGCAAGTTGAAAGTTCTTTTGAAAAGAAAGTGTATTTGAACTTACACTTGAGTCAACATGAGATACAAAAAAAGAATTTGGTCTATTAATCCCCACCTCTAAAAGGTCTTTAATGGTTGTGTGATTAGGTATCACAAGATCAAAAGTACTTGCTTCATGAATTACAATCTTACAAGTCAATAAAACATTGAGACTTTCTAGCACCAAAGATGTATCTCCTGAGTATCCCAAGCTGAAAGCGCCTTTAATTGCAACCATCCGAGCGTTAGCAGTGTGTTCTGCCCTTAGAAATTGGAAGTGGAGAGAGAAAAGATTATATTCAGATCCTGGCTCGGTCTCGATAAATTCATAAGTTTCTGGTAATACTTCTGCTTCATCTTGAGAGTATATTGTTTCACAAATTGTGCGTAGAAATTTTTGGGTACCAACCGGACATATCAATTTGATAGGGTTACTCAACTTACTTATCCATTTATTGTCTAGGACAAGTAAAGCTAAACCTAACATGTGGTCTGGATGTAAATGGCTTATATAAATCAGGTCGAGGTCTCCTAAAGAATATCCTTTCTTATGTAGAGCAGGGAGTGTTGATGGCCCACAATCCATCATCATGAGTCTGTGTTTTCCTTTATCCTCAAATTCAATAAGGTAAGAGGAGTGTCTTCTTCCATCATGGCCAAAGGCATTACCTGATCCTAAAAATATTAATTTTGACAATAAAAGAATTTTTTAAGATATTTTATAAGCTCATCACTCTATAACTCAAATTCTTGTTGATTTTTTATCGGTCACCAAATTAAGAATTTATTATTGTCTTTCTACAAATTAGATTGATGACCGATGTCAACTTTGAGGAATATTACTCAAGACATTTCCCCTTAAAATCCCTGGGTAAACTTAACCAACAATTACTCCAAGAAAGTCATGTGCTCATAGCTGGTGTTGGTGGCTTAGGAACTCATTCAGCAGAACTATTAGCTTCTTTGGGTGTTGGTGAACTAACCCTTGTGGATTTTGATGTGATTGAGGCCTCAAATCTACCTAGGCAGGTTCTCTATACTGTTGATGATATTGGTAAAGCAAAAGTTGATGTTGCACGAGAAAGAATCGAAAAAAGAAATCCCTTTATAAAAATCAACACATCCACCTATTCCATTGATGGATTATCTATTCAAGACCTAATTCAAGGAGTTGATATAATTGTGGATGGATTAGACACTTTTTCGACTCGGAAAATAGTACATTATCATGCCCTTAGAAACAATATCCCATTTGTGTTCGCTGGTGCTACCGGTGAAAGTGGAAATCTTATGAGCTTTGATTTTAAGAACAACCATCCTTGTATGGAATGTGTGTTTGGTGATGTTCAAGATAATAAGAATTTTTCTTGTGAGGTTAGAGGAATTCATCCTATAATCTTGAATTTAATTGCTTCTGCACAGGCCTTAGAGGTGCAGAAAATGTTACTTGGACAAGACCCCAACTTTTGTGAGTCACTCCTTCTTGTTGATCTTGAAAAGTTCAAATTTACAAGAGCAAAGGTAAAGAAAAATCCAACTTGTCCCACTTGTTCTAAATATGAATTTAATGATCCCACCAGTAGAACGTATGATATTGAAACAAAATTAGGGAAGGTTCATATTACTTCGTTATGTGGACGTGGTGCTTTTATTTTTAAACCACAAAATAAAATGGATATCAATCTTAAGACTATCGTTCAATTTTTGGAGGAGACAAACTCAACGATCAAAGTAAGAGGAGCAAGTGCGGTATCCTTTGTGAAAGAGAATATAGAGGTAAGTGTGCTCAATTCTGGAATTGTTACCATTCGTAAAGTTAGTAACCTTAAACTTGCTGAATATATATATGAAGGTTTAGTTGATTCTATGTTAAGTGCAAACCTATAATCGAAGTATGATTAATAAGGTTTAATAAGATGCTAATTTTAATTAATAACGTGGCAGGAACTTACAATCCACTTATTTCAGGTCTCTGGTTAAACATATTTACATGGACATTTTTAGTTTTAGGACTAATCAGCTTGATCACATTTGTCTTATATTATCAAAAGGCCAAGGAGAAAACTATGTTAAGAACCATTATTTGGGCTGTTGTAACAGCATTTTTATTGGCTCTGGGGACTCAGTTCTTTCTCTTTCAGAATGGTTTAACTTATTAGCTCAAGAATTAGTTGGTGGACTAGTTGAAAAAGCCCAGTAACCAAACGTTAATCTCCGTGGTTTGGCTCACTATTGTAGGCTTCTTATTAATTTATTCAATGTCGGACATTCTGAAAATTACATCAGTACTCGAATTTGTTCAATATTTTGTTTTACTTCTTGTATTATCTCAGATTTTAGCGTTAATTGTTTCAGTGATCTTCCCTTCATCTGAAAGAAAGAAATTACACAGCTCCAGTTCTTCAGAACTCAGTAATATTGATGTTATAGTCCCAATCAGGTCTGTTGACCCCTCAGTTTTAGAGTTAACACTCAAAGGAATTAGAGATTCAGACTATCCTCAAGAGTTAATCACTTTGGTTATTGGAGATGACACCCCCAATATAAAATTGAGCGAAATTTATTCTAAACTTGCTACTACATACAAGGCTAGATACATTTACTTACCAGAAAACAAAAAATACAAGGCAGGTATGGTAAATTATTGTCTTCAGGATCTTGACTCCCCCCTTGTATGTCTATTAGATTATGATCAGATACCGACAACGAACTTTTTCAAAATTTGTATACGTGGAATACAAGATGAGGATGATATAGCATTTGTTCAACTGATAAAAAGGTTCAGAGACCTAAAATCTATATTTAATAAATGGTCTGCATTATTATATCTGCAATTTTTTGAAGCTATGCAACGAACTAAAAATGAAAGAGGAACGGTATTATTTGCCGGTTCAACTGGCTGTTTTAGAAGAGAATACCTCAATGAAGTGGGTCTATTTTCAGAAGAGACCTTTACTGAAGATGCAGACACATCAATAAAACTCATACTTAAAGGATATAGAGGCTTGTATCTGGATAGTGTAGGGTCATATGGAACAGTGCCAAAGAATTATCAAGATCAAATCGCACAGCTTTGGCGTTGGTCACACGGGGGTAGTCACAGCCTTTCTCTTAGGGGCACTCTAATATTAAGGTCAAAAGAGATAAATCTTTCACAGAAAATTGACTTGCTTGCTACAATCGGAATCACACCATTGTTGGTGTTAATTTATGTATACACTCTAGCAGTTGCGGTTCTAGTTAATTTTAGATTGGATTATCAAAGCCCAATCCTGCTACCCTCTTCAAGATATTCTGTCTCAATTGCAGGAATTTTACCTTTGCTTGCAATAACGACGTACTTACTTGTAGTCAGTTTGGCTTACTATGAAGCCAGAAAAGATCCAGAATTGGAGAAAATCTTTAAATGGCGTTATCTACCAATATTCACTTTGATTGGAATTTCAAGCAATGTGTTAATACTCAGCTCGGGAATTACAGGGTTTTTAAGAATATTAGGACCGAACTCTAGATATGGAACATGGAACAGAAAATTTAACATTTGGTTAGAATCGGGAATTCTTGCTATTATTGGAATATTGGGGATCTATTTCTCAATCTTAATTTCAGATAATTCGAACTGGTTGTTCATATGTTTAATTTCTGTTTCTTTTGTTGTACCAATCATTGTTACAATTCTCTCTAGCTTACATCTGAAATTTAAGAATGAAGTTTCCAATTCACTGGATACAAAACAACACAATTTTTAAACTTCAAAGAGACAGAACTTTAATGGCAAAGAAAAAGGCAAGTGCCAAGGAGAAAAAAATTAAGGTTAAACCTGTCAAATGTAAAAAATGTGGTCATTCCTTTATGCCGCATGAGGCTCAACCTAAGAAACAATGGACCCTAGTATCACCAATGCCAGACAAAGATGGAAATGTGACGATAACTATGATGGCCAGTTGGGACTGTCCAAACTGTGGAAAGAACATTACTGGATCCATGGGGAAAACTAAAGGTGATCAAACAGGTCCATCAAAGAAAGAGTTGATCGATGAGAAACTTGCAGCAAAAAGTAACTTTAATATCAATGAATTCGCAAAAAGTTTGAAAGTATCTGAAGAAAACCTCTCTAAGATTCTTAAGGTTCATATCAAAAAGGGGAATGTTAAAGCGAAAATAGTAGATTCAGAATTTATTTTTGAATAGAGGGAATTAATTCTATGAGACTATCCAAGGATGTTAACCAAAAACTCATAAAGATGAACAAAAATTTTGTGTTCCCCTTGGAGGAGGAAACTTTGAAGAAGCTAACCAATCACGAACACGATTGGTCATCAGTTGAACTAAGAGGGGTCCTAAGATTATTCTATCTGAATTCCCTTTTCAATATACCTTTGGAAATTTATCACTTTCCGAATGAAATCAGAACTAAAGAATTAGCTGGTTATTTTGAGGGGTACAAGCAGACAGATATAGAGATCTTTGAAAAGGAAGAATTAGCAATCATTTCCAACTATTTTAAGAGCTCAAGATTGTACGTGGATAGGATCACAGCGCCTATCTATTCAGTTGATAGATATTTTTTGTTCTATAAACTTCGAATATTATTGACACCATCACATTTTGATTTCTCACAAAGCAAACTATTTACAACTTTGCAATCCACACTTGGATTGAAACAGGTTAGAATTAAATCTCTTAATAACTCTAAATTTTATGGGTCTAATGATTTAATAACAAAATTACGTGTTGCCACTCTTCAAGAAATTGCTGGGTTTCAGGGCCTTGATTATATAGAATTCAAGGGAGAAAGTGTGAAACATGGCCTTCGGGGACTTCAGGTTCGACAAGAAATTAAGGTCAACCTTGAAAATATAGGTCCAAAAATTATTGTTGGTGACTCTGACCTTACCCTGAAAGTTGGTTCAACACTTGAGATTCATTCTCTTAAGGGAATTCAGAAAGCCCATGAACTTTTGATCACATAAATATTTTGAGAAAATCAAGATCATTCAATTCTTATTTCGTTTCGTTTTTGATATAATATTAACAGTAAATGAACCACTAATCTTTTGAATAAATATGAGTGTTACCTGTCTCTATTCACCAAATTTTATACCTTGGGCCAGAGGTAATTCATCGCTCCAGTTGATTGTACTGGTTTGTCTCTTCATGTATTGTTTCCATGCATCAGATCCTGCCTCAACTCCACCATTACCTGTGTCTTTATGACCACCAAATGCTCCACCTATTTCTGCACCCGAGGTCCCTATGTTAACATTTGCAATTCCACAGTCACTCCCAATAGTTGAAAGAAACCTTTCACTATATTTCACAGAGTCTGTAAAAATAGCAGATGACAATCCCTGAGGTACTCCATTATGAAGTTCAATAGCTTCATCTATTGTATCAAAGGGTATGATATAGAGTAAAGGAGCAAATGTCTCTGTACAAACCATTTGAATGTTCCCTGGAGCTTCAGCAATTGCGGGAGTGATATAAAATCCTTTTCGATTTACTCTTTCACCACCATGGATTAGTTTGCCTCCCTGAGGGGGTAGAGCATTAATTGCATCTAACATATCTTTAATTGCTTGTTGGCTAACAACAGGTCCCATTACTGTGTGCGGGTCTAAAGGATCACCAATTGTAACTTGCTTGTAAGCCTTGATCAGTCTTTCTTCGACCTCTTTCAATATGCTCCTTTGTACTATAATACGCCTTGTTGTTGTACACCTTTGTCCAGCTGTCCCCACTGCACCGAAGAGAATAGCACGTATAGCTAGATCTAAGTTAGCGTCTTCCATTAATATTATAGCATTGTTTCCTCCAAGTTCAAGGATAGTTCTTCCTAATCGCTTTCCAACTACCTCTGCAACTCGAACTCCCATTCTTGTAGAACCTGTAGCAGAGATTAAGGGAACCCTACGATCGTTTAATAATTTCTCTCCAACCTCCGAACCTCTTCCTATCACCAAGGTAAATACGGATTTTAAACCATGTCTTTTCATAACCCTGTTTGCAATCTTTTGTACAGCGATGGCACAGAGTGGAGTTTGACTGGATGGCTTCCAAACCATGGTGTCTCCGGTAACAGCTGCAATCATAGAGTTCCATGACCAGACAGCCACTGGAAAATTAAAGGATGTAATAATTCCTACGACACCTAAAGGATGATACTGTTCAAACATTCGATGTTTTACTCTCTCCGATTTCATGGTTAGACCATATAACTGGCGGGAAAGTCCCACAGCAAAATCAGAGATGTCAATTGCCTCCTGCACCTCTCCTTTTCCCTCTGCAACAATTTTCCCCATTTCAAGTGTTATTAACTGCCCAAGAGCATCCTTATATTTACGAAGCTCATCTCCAAAATCTCTAATGATCAACCCACGTTTAGGTGCAGGAATCATCTGCCATGTTTGAAATTCTTCTTGTGCTGCCTTAATCACATTCTCATAATCTTCAGAAGTTGCCAAGGCAACTTTGGCTATAACAGACCCATCTATTGGACTTATAGATTCGAGCAGGTCTCTACCTTCTGTAGGTAACCAAGTATCGACACCTGAACATGCTCCAGAATTCACCTCTTCAATCCCTAAATCCTTAAGGAATGAATATTTTTGTAATGTCTCATTGAACATAGTAATACAATTCCGTCATGATTTTTATATTCATTCGTAGTTAGAGAAATTTCTTACAATTCTAGCATCTTTGTTTAACTATTACGTAATTTCTTTGCACAGAATGAATTGTTAGATAACAAAAATTGAGAACCATTTTAAAGAGTTAAACGCAATAATATTGTGGAAAACTCTGATAAGATCCTAGAGTTATTTTCAAGAGGGAAAAAGCTAGCTAAAGAAAAAATGTATGACGAGGCAATTGCAAACTTTCTTGATGCTGCTGAATTAACAGTACAATATGCAAAAATAAGTACAGAGGAAGACAAACATAGATATGAACGAATCGCAAATATGATAATTGAAGAGATAAAAGAAACTAAGGCAATAAAGCACCTTACAACCACAAAATCAGTAGAATCTCATGAAATCGGGAATGATTTAAAACCTGAAGATATTCAGATGAAGGACGAACCTGTTGTTAGTGATTCATCAGCATTGGAAAGAGAAACAAGCAAAGAAAAAGTTTTGATCCCTGATGTTTTTGAAAATTATGTTCTTGCCCCAAAACAAGACATAGACATCCCACTGGGAGAGACCAAGGAAGGAATCTATCATTGGAAACCAAGTGAACTAATGAACGGTATAGTGATGATAACTGGAGGAAGTGGCTCTGGGAAGTCTGATACTTTAAAGAGCTTTGCAAAGGAGCTTACAGAAAGAGGATACCCAGCGTTGGTGATTGACCTTCATGGTGATTTGACTCTTGAAATTCCAAAAATCGATATTAATTTCACAAGCAAGTTCGGGATTAACCCTCTAGAACTTTTTTCTGTTTCTTCTCTTGATGGGGGTCCAGAACCTCAGATAAATCGATTAGTCCAGTTATTCGATGATGCTGTTGAAGATGGTTTCTCTTCCACACAACTGGCATTTATAAGAAATCTTCTAGGGTATGCCTATCAACAGGCACATATTATACAGGGAAATCCAGAAACTTGGAAGAATAGTCCACCTACCTTTAAGGATGTCAAAAACATAGTTTCAACCTATCAGACACTGATAGAGATTGATCCAGAAAATTCGTACTTGGTCTCTCTTAACACAGCAACCAACGCTACACTGAATGCTGTAATAAACCGACTTTCCCCAATTTTAAACCATCCAGCTTTTGTGACTAATGAAATGATACCAATCGGAAAATTAACTGAGTTTCCTTTGAGGATTAACTTAAAGTCAATTCATACGGTTGATATGCAATATATTGTGGTTGACTCGATTTTGCACCAGCTGTTTTCAAGGTTAAGGTCAAAAGGACATGTTGAGGGAAGTTCTGATGAGGAAAGATTTCGAATGTTTGTTTTAATTGACGAAGTCAAAATACTTTCAGGGAACAGGGGAGACATTAACGATTCATTTAACATCTTAAACAGGTTAGCATCTGAGTCAAGAAAATTTGGGATAGGAATGATAGTTGCAAGTCAGGTAATACGACATTTTGGGAGAGATATTCGTTCAAATAGCGCGACAAAGATAGTATTACGAGCAATGGACAATGAAGAGGCGAGAGTCAATGCAAAAGAGATTGAAATTGATAATAAATTACTCAAAGCCTTAAGAAAGCCAGGTTTAGGTTACATCAGGACGACCAATGATATTGTTGCAAAGAAAATACAAATCTTTCCTTTTGTTGACAGACCAATCCATATAGAGGTCCTTGAAGAGGAGTAACAAAATAACTTACAACAAATAGGTAAGTATATAGTATACCCGCTTGTTTCAATTGGGAGAAATCCTAATATTCTAAATCTAAATCAACTTGATTAACAAAGTTGTCTCCACCATCTAAAAACATCTTAAGATTTTTTATAACGTCATCCCACCGCTTTATTGAGTCAAACGGTGATGCACCTCTATGTGGGGAAAGAATCACATTTTCAAGCTTATAAAATGGATATTTAGTCGCTTCAAAAGGGAATTTCTTATTATTCTCCTCTTTTGGGCTGTAATCATACCAAACATCAATACCCGCAGAATCAATTTTTTTAGTCTCTAGTGCATTATAAAATGATTCTTGGTCAATAACATCACCACGGGCAACGTTAATCAAGACCAAATTTGATTTCATAATATCAAATTCTCTCTTTCCCAACAATTTGCTTGTTTTCTGTGTTAATGGAACAGCAACAATTAAGGCGTCTAATACCGAAAGAAAATCATCAATTGTATCAGGTGTAAATCTACCGATATGATTGTTGATGTTATCATCCTCCCATTTTCTCTTCAAAATAGAAAACTTACAATCAAACCCTTGAAGCATTCTATACACATTTTGATTGATTTTTCCAAATCCAAGTAATCCAACATTTAATTCTCTTAAAGGCAAAGATTTTGCGAGTGAATCACCTGTTCGCCAGATACCCTGTCTCATTGCATTATCATGAATAAATAATCTGGAAGATAGTGCTAACAACATTGCCACTGCATGTTGTGCTGTATAATATGCGTTTCCATGATTATTTACTAATACAGGAGTGATATTAGACGATCTAAAAATAGGTATTAAGTGTTGAACCCCTGCACCAGGGTTAATAAACAATTCTAAATTTGAACATGAATTAAGTAGCTCTACCGTAGGTCTCCAACCAATCATAACTTCAATTGTAGTTGGATCATAATCCTCTCCGATAATATTAAAATCGGCTTGGGGGATTTGAGATTTAAAGTAATCCAGTAGTTGCTTCGAAGGTTCCCAGATTAACAGAACATTCATTCTTCATTTGCAATCATCATGATTGTACCTTGAATAGCATCTATTTTTCGAATTTTCTCATTCAAATCAAGATTAATTTCATCAAGATTAGGTGCTTCGATTCTTGCAATAATATCATACACACCATATACGAGATCAATCTCTTTTACCTGTGTTATACTTTTCAATTCATTTACTACCTCTTCCTCTTTTCCCATCTGAGTATTAATCAATATGAACGCCGTTGCCATTAGTGAACCTCTTACAATTTGCTTAGTATTCTAAGACTTTAATAATTTTATTCTTTCGAGAGTTGAAGAAAGGTAAAGAGAAAGAAAATTTATGTCCATCTAGAGTTGAGAATTAATAGAAAACAAATGGTATTATTGACTTCAATGCTTTTACTTGGAATTTTAGGTTAACTTTTAATAAGTTTTTAGAAAGAAAAAACATAAGTTTAAACAATAATTAGCAAATTGATGCAAAAAAAAATTTGTATTTCATCAATACTAAGAAATTACTTCGTATATTTTTTATATAAATAATATATCTTTGGATTACATAAAGAGATGAAATTAAAGGAATTAAAAATAGAAAATATTCTTGGATTTCTGGATCCAACTACAATTAAAATTTTAGATGATCTAATATATTTTGTAGGAGAAAATGGATCTGGTAAAACTAATCTTACTCGTATAATAAATTTTATAATACAGAATTTTGAGCGAGGGTCAGTTGAATATCATAAATTTAGGTTTTGGAATCCCAAAGAAAAAGCGAATTTTGAAATGATATTTGAACTAAATCAAAATGAACAAATTCTTTGGTCCAAAATAATTAGTTTAAAATTTATAATACTCTTTTCGCATCAATCTTCTGAACTTAAAATTACGAATGTAGAATTACTTTATAAATTCTATAACTTGTTAAAAAGAGAATTTAATAGCCAAAACGTTTTCAAATATATGATAATTTCAGGTGAAACAGATGAAAAATCACCTGAAACCATGAAATTTTATGCATCATTTTTAGATGGTAAGAAGAAACTTAAAACTTATATTGATATTTTTGGGATTGATTCAATCTTTTTTACAAATATACCGCAAATACCACAAGTTCACCAATCTGTGAGGACAATTTATGAAATAAAGCAATTTAATCTAATCTCTTTAAATGATGTAAACAAAGTCTTATCAAATCTAGAACTACCAAACTTAATTGGGGGTAATTCAGAAGATGATATTGTAATAAATATTATGAATGGTATTCAAGGAATTTTAAGACAAGAAAATAAAGATAATTTAGAATTTTTTTTTCGGACCAATGATTTAGATTATGTTACATTAGAGAAATTTAGGGCAATTAAAGAGTTTAAGGAAGATATGTTTTCACTTATCGAATTTTTCAGATCGAAGATTCCAAGATTCGACGATGAGAGAAATAATATTAATTTTTATCAATTGATAAACAGAATATTAAATAGCAGCATAGATATATTGGTGGAAGATAGGGGATTAATAACAAATTCGGGATATTTTAGTTATTTACGTGGATATACTAAAAACTTAGTTCTTTCAACTTGTATTAATGATCTAATGAATATGAAAACTTCAATCGATCCAGTTAAGAGAAATCGGTACAATAAAATCAAAAAATCATTTCATAAGTTATTCAATGTAGAATTTGAGCTTATCTACGAATATAAAATTCAAGAAGCTGACAATCTTAATCATGACCTACCAATGATGATAAATTTACAGAGTTTGGGAAGAAAAATTAATGAATATGATTACATTATTGAATCGATAAACGATAAAAAATTCTATGGGGCTTTTCCAATGGTTGTTTTTATCACTGAAGATGAAACACAGTTTTCCTTAACCTCTGCACCTGGTGGTTATATTGAAGGTATAATGGTTCTTTACGCTCTTTTTAATTCAGAATCCAACACTGTTGTTTTAGATGAACCTGGAAACAGATTTCATACGAAATATTTAATTAAACTAAAGGATTTAATTATTAAAAATCGTAAAAATATCGAGAAAACTTTAATTATCTTTACTCATAGCAAGGAACTGATTGATGAGCAAAACTTAAATAATGTAAAAAGAATTATCAGAAAGAATAACAAATCTATTATCAAAAATGTTAATGAATTTATTGATAAATTAAATATAAACCAACAAAATAAGATGATAACAAATCTTATTGAACCTTTTTTCTTAGATTTATTCTTCGAAAATAAGGTATTGTTTGTTGAAGGAAAATGGGATTCAAGGGTATTAACTGCATTAAATTACATATTAGAAAATCCTAAAAATATGAATTTTGATAATTTAAATCCATATGGAAAGATTGTACATACTATCATTAGGTGTGAAGGAAAGGGTTCATTACTACGAGCTGTACAAGTTTGTAAATTTTTTGAAATCGAATGGTTTGCGATAGTTGATTTTGATGCTATTTGTCAAAATAAATTAAAAGAAAGTCAAGAGGTATGGAAAATTCTCGAAGTAGATGGTGTGGAAGACTTAAATGAATCTGTGTTGAGTGACAGCAATACAACCGCAACCCCAACAGAAATTCTTGAGTACTGTGAAAATCATAAAATATTTAGTTGGGAAGGTGATTTAGAGAGTTCACTCTCCACTAATAAAGATAAACTTAAGCAGATGTCAATAACAGAATTAATTGAAAAATTAGAAGAGGAGATTAAAAATAAAAATAAGGAAATGATTAGATTAATTGACTTTCTTAAAGCTAAAGAGTTGTTAAGAGAACGCATATCATGAATTACATAGATTGTTATTTATTAACACAGGGTATTCTATTAGTCATTACAATTATTAATAGTATACCTCTTTAGTGAACTAGGAAACGAAGTAAGTTTTGATTCTATTAAAAATGAATTTAAAATTCCTTCAATATTTTGATGAAAAATTTTCCACAATTGATTTTAAATATGAGGGAATTAGTTATAGTAACACTATTCATAAGCAGGCAAGATTAAGAATTGAAAAAAAATACAAGAACAGTTAAAACTGCCATGATTTGTACACCAATCATACAAACCAATAGTCAAAGATGTGATAAAAAATTCCACCTGTTAACCCAAATCTTCCATCTGAATTATCAAAAGATGGAATTGTTAAAGGAAAGTTATTTGTCGAATCTCTTTCACTTCGGTGTAGTTCATTTTGGTATATCCACTTGATATGTCAAAACTATACCTGACTCTAGCAACACCAGACTTATCTGAAGATGCATAAATTTCATAGATGAATTTCAAGAAATAATGAATGTTTTATGACATTATTCTGGTCACATATTATTAAATTGCTTTATTTTTATTTTTAAGATAAACTTAAAAGATTTGGTTGGATCAGAATTTTTAGGTGGAATTATCTTAATTCTCACGTCCGAGGTTGTTGAATAATGTGACATAAAAGCCTCAAGTGAACAAAAGATGACTGATGTTGGTAAGTTTAGATCTTCAGGTCTAGTAAAACTCAGAAAATTTGATACTTAGATAATAAAATTGCCAAAAGAATTTACTAAGGATGCAAAATTTTTGCGACTACTAAAAGAACAAATTCAATAATTTTTACTAAAGACAATTACATGTATGGAACTGCTGTAACTGAAGGAAAATTCAGATTGAAATAGCAATATTTATCGATATGAAAGAGAGTGACAGAAAAATTTGTATAATATTCAATGAATTGAACACTAGTGAGTAGAAGACAAACAAAAATTAATCTAATTGAAAATGGGATTCATTCTTTGTATAAGGGTATTTCTCAGTTAGAAAGATATAAACAAAGAGGAAATAGTAGATTTGATTTGAAGGATTCAATTGTTTCAATTCACCATTCGGTAGAATTATTAATGAAACAAATATTGATTGAGGAGAATGAGCTCCTGATTTTTGACAACCTTACTAAATACCACAATCAATACAAAAACGCGAAAGAACAAAATATTGATGTTTTTTCGCTCCAAAAACCACCTTACACGATATCTTTTGATGAAGCAGTTTCAAGGGTAAAATCATTTAAATCTCCAAGAAAACTAGATGAACAGTTAGTAGATAAATTGAAAGAATTGAACCAATTAAGAAACAGAATTGAACATTACGAAATTGAGATGGATAAGGACATTGTGGAAACTCTAATAGCATACATTATAAACCCACTATTAGATCTTTTTAGGACACATATCCAAGATTTTTCGACACATGAAAATCGAATAAACAGTGAACTCCCCTCGCTAAGTTCTTCCTATAGAAGAATTTCTAATGAAATTATCATGCCAAAGATTAACAAAATATCACAAATAGAGAAGAAGCTTGAATATTTAATTTTCAAATTTGATCAACAAAAAATTCAAAATAAACGCTTTGTAAATTTCTCAAATTTGAAAAATGTTCCAAAATACACATCATTGATTCAAAAAAAAATGTATTATAATTTCAAATTTGATTATTCCTTTAAATCAAATTCACAATTATGGAGAATTGTTGTTAAAGTGAACCCAAATCAAAATACTTTAATTAATAACATAAATAGGTTTAGCAAGATCCTAAAACAAGATTCGAAGATTATAATATGGTTAATTTTGGTTTTTGAATTAAGCGATAAATTGTCCAATGCATCCAAGTTATTTTTCAGAAAACAATATAAAAAACAAATACCAAACCGACTGTACATCACTTCAATTTCTGATTGGGAACAGTTTGTAGATTATTTCAATAATTAATTTTTATTCATTTAAATACTCTCTTCCCACATTTATAATATCAAGTGTCAAGGCATCCTATTTCTCCTTATTATTCAATTCACAATCCCATAGAGTTTTCAGTACCTCAATCTTGATTTGACCTTATGCATTAGTTCTATCGGGTTTAAATCAATCTTTACTGTTTTACCTTAAATGGTCTTTACTATTTTCTTTGCAAACTGTACTACGACATCATTTTACTCACTCGAGAATCAATTCTATCCATGAGCAAATTGTAGAACAGAAATTCAATGAGTGTTACCCCAAATTGCTTAGTAATCTGATCTCTGATGTAAATCTTCTCACGCATTGTTTACTATCCTTTAAAATACACCTGGTCAATGATTCTGCTATCCTCATATGCATCAATTAATTCCTACTGTCTCTCACCCAACTTTTTAGTATTACCCTCATCCTTTTTCGGTAAATTTCTGAGGATATGGCGGATACTATTTTCCATCTTCTTGGTTTGTCCCTTGATATTCTCTGATCATATCTTGAGCTTTTTATCGAATTTGGGATCAAGTATGGATATAGGTTGAGTCAAATGTGTTATTCCAAGAGAGTGAATATGTCCATTCAAAATCCTCTTGGTTTTTCCCCTACAACTTGCTGTGAAGACAGTATTTTCATCATATGTACTGTTGGCAAGTTTGCATAATATTCCAAGATATGTTTGGACTTCCTTTCTGGGAAGTAAAAGATCGAGTGACTTGACAAACCCTCGAAAATCGTCAGCAAATTACTGCCTCACGTCCTCCTTAATCAGAGCTTATTTGGTCTTGACATGCTTTATAATATCATAATGCTCGAACAGGGTAACGACAATCATCTGTAAAACTTAATCTACGGGATAATCTCATCAATTGGTATAAGTATATGCTTGAAATCCTGTTAGTGATAATTTAAGAGAGCTTCTTTCAATGAATTCTTCAAACCAAAATAATCAAATATTGAACCAGAAGCCTTGATATCTCCTTATCTACGATTAACTCGTGCAATTACCTGAAGGAGGTTATGCTCTTTCTTTCAATGGTTTGCAAGATACATCACCTTCACAATTGGTGCATCAAATCCTGTGAGTAACCTATCACAGACGATCAGAATTTTTTTCCCATTCGAGTGAGTTTTCAATTCTCCCTCATTAGCATCTAAGGTATTGTAAGTTTGTACTTTAAAAATTTCATATGTTACTATCTTAATACTCTCCTCGTTGATCCAGGGATTGATTCGTGTGATAGCCTCAGATAGTCTTAATCTTTGTAGTGGTTCACTTTCGGTCTCCCGTTTATAACTGACATCTGAGGAATCCTTGAAGTTAAATCCAAGATACTTAATCAAACGAAACGCAGATTCTTCGGTTAGAGCCCATTCGCTCTATTCCTCCTAAAAGCAAATTAAAAATTACTAAACTAATGTTTAACTTAGCTAGGAAATGTTGTATGAAGGTAGAAAAAGCATAAGATTTATTGTTCAATTCTTTGGACATCTATATTTTATGGAAATTTATTTTTTTGCAAATTTTGCAAACTGTGGTTCTGAGAACCACTGTTCTTCGCGATAAAGTTGAAGTTTGTTAATATGATCGATGTAGGGACTTCTCAAATAGAAATCATGGGTCTGAGACATTTTTGGAAGAGGTGTAAAAGTAGAGGAGAGTTTCATAATTATTTCTTCTAAAGCTTTCAAAAAAAATAAGGTCCAATTGGATAGATAGGGTATGACTGAAACCTTCGTCATATTTCCACTTTTAATATGCTTATCTTCAGGCCACAAACCTAGAGATATCTCTTCAGGTTTCAAATTAAATGCCAATTGATTTTCGTATAGAGATAATTGAAAAAATGAATTTGAGTCGTGGTAAATCTTATCCCTAATATCCTTTAATTTGAAAAACATATCTTTATTGTCTAATAATGCATTGGTCAATATAGTATGAAAATTATATGTAACTCCACCTTCTAGCTTATTCAGGAATCTAGTGAAACTCTTCGGTAATGTTTCTTGAAGTTGAATATCTGATAGTTTTTTGATTATACTATAAATTTCATCAAACCCAGACCTGATGACACCAAAGAAATATTCAATATCACTAGTGTAAAGATCATGGATTTGTCTATCAACAGTTCGACTTTGAAAATAATCCATGTAAAGGAAGTATTTCTCAAATACTGAACAGATCATCTTGATATCATGTTCTAAACCATTTCTGTCATTAATTAGGGAAAAATATCCAAATTCCTGTCTCAATTGGTCTAATGAATGCAAATATACATCGGATTCAGCTAATTTATTATTTTGTGGTGACAAATAAAACGTGGGAAATAAAAATACTGAATGATAGTTAAATCGTTTTTGATTAGGGTCAAACAGTGGCATAATTAGCCTTCCGTCTTTGTTTACTACATGAAATGATAAAATTGTTTCATCTTCTGGTAAATGGTCTATATACGGTAACTTATTAAATTCTTTATAAAATTGATTTCTTCCAGAACTCATATATTACTATATCTCTAAGAGTGGTTAATAACTAAACTTAAAACTCATTTCCATATTGAAAAATATTACAACAATATTCATGCAACCTAAAGCTGATTTCTTTGATCATGTTCTCAACTTTTTTAGAATTTTCTTCATTCATTTTCAACTATTTTAGTTATCATTCTCATGTATTTCAGATTTAGTCATTAAGTTATAATGTGAGAGGTCTGTCTCGTATTCCATCAGCTGTAATGTAGAAAATTTCTTCAGATTCTGGTTTTCTTGGGCTGTCGAACAGTCTGGCAATTCGAGCAAGTCCAGGGGATTTTCTGAGAAGTATTCGTGTTTGTGGTCGATGAGCCCAAGCTTGTCCAAGAGCTGGTTGTGACGCACCACCTGTGGCAAAATCATCGACCCGAGCAACTACCTGATTGGTTACGACCACCGCCATCCCATAGGTAAACGCCAAAGTAGCCAATAGTGACCCTTGTTGCATAATTTTCTGCTGTCTCTCTGGTAACCTTTCTTTATCAATATAATCAGTTCTAAAGTGTGCAGCCAAGGAATCAACGATAACAAGTTTGATGTTTTCCTCAGTTGCAATTTCTGCTACTTTTTTAATCAGCTTAAGCTGGTGGTCTGTGTCCAAGGCTTTCCCGACATAAATATTTCTGAGAACCTTTTGTGGATCCATCTCGTTACCTAAAGCCATTTCAGCAACTCTTTTTGCTGAGAAGGTGCCCTCAGTGTCAATGTAAAAAACCTTTCCCTCAAGTCCCCCTCTATCCTTTGAAAGTTGAGCATTTACAGCAAGTTGAAAACAGAGTTGTGTTTTCCCTGAAGCAAAGTTACCAGATAACTCTGTTATCTCTTTCTCCCAGATACCTCCTTCTAAAAGAGAATCTAAAGAATTTGAACCAGTGGTCAATCTGTTTCTATTGAGCTCATCCTGAAAAATCTCATCAGCTGTCATTGGTTGGATACCGGTTTCTTCTCTGGCAAGTTCTATCATGCTTTCTGCGAGGTCTATTCCTATATTGAGTTCTGCTGCCAGATCCTCTGGAAAGGACAAAAGAAGAGATTTGACTGATTTGTAACCAGCTTTCTCCATCTTCTTTCGGATTTCGTCAGAAATTATTGGAGGAAACTCTTCCTTAACTTTCTTCTTTGTCACATGTAGTGTGTCGGGTAGATGTTTATTAAGAGGTGCATGAGTAAGAGAACTGTTGAAGATTTCAACCTATTTTATCAAGCTAAGATTAAGTTCCTGAATAATATCAGGATATCTATCGAAAAAAGCTTTTTCCTGCTTTGGGTCTCTCAGCTCATCAGGATACATGACAGCAATTTCTCGATCAACAATAAAGTATCTTTTTGATGAATCTGTTAAGGTAAAGTACAAGACACCATCAATAATCTCCTCTTTCCAGCAGGTTAAGCATTCATCAAATGACACTATTTTTTCGAGCTCATCTTTGGATTTAACCCTTTCATCCTCCTGTAAAGGATTTTCTACAAGGTATTTAGATTTTCTTGCACAATAAAATCTGCAAAGAAGTCCAGATTCCTTGTGAGGTATTGGATCGACACTTCTGGTTCTAGTTTCAGATTTTAAGACTTTTAGTTGTAAAGGCCACCTTTCTGGCTTGTCAGGATCCGCTAAAACATCTAGCAATCTCAGTTGCATAAGTTAAATTATCCTGAATTCTTTTAATTCTGCTGATTGATTCATTACTCTTGTGGGATGAGTGCTCGAATACTCAGACACATTCTTTCAACAATGGGTTGCAAAAGAACAGCCGTATCATGAGTCTTTGTGATGACATACATGAAAGAACCTTCATCTATAGCCTCAAATATTGCAAAATAATCTCCAAGCTCCAATATTTTTTCCAATGGCTGAAGATTAAGTATCTCATAAATAAGATCAGACATTTCAAGAACTGATTTGTTTAAATTTTCGATGATATAATCTGGTAGGGACCCTTCACAGAATGTTTCAATTCCTCTTGAAGGGGATATGGCTACTACAGTTGTAAGTGAAATATCCGGGAAAGATTGGTTAAACTTTCGTAGCATAAATATTATTGCATTTTGAGGGTTAGATTCAACATCTTTGATTAACTGTTCATCTGAGGATGTAATTTCGGAATCAAGCGGTGTTGTATCAGATTGTGGGAGGGACACACTAGTCTCACCCTCATTGATATGAGAAGTAACCTCTTTTTCTGAGGAAAGAACTTCTGTCTCTGAGGATTGCTCTTCTGACACGGTCTCTTCTAGCCCAAGAGGTGTTTGTTCTGTGTAGATATTAGACAAGATTTGACTAATTTTTTTGTCAGCATTGTAATAGATCAATTCTAGATCCAAATCAAGCTGAGGACTTGTTCTTACATCTGGTTGTAATTCATCAGAAGTCAACAGAAAGAGTTTAACAATTGATGTTGCAATCAGATCGTTTTGTGAAATAGACCCATCTGATTCTTCCATTGCAAATGAAATCTTGTAACCATCTAGAAATTTGTTGATGAAGTTGTTTGTTTCTATAGACTCTTGCTCTCTATCTATAACAAAAACGAATAATATTTCAGATTCACTTGCAAATTTTAGTTCCATCTCTTTCATTTTTATCGTACGGATTGTCCTTTTTGTAGGTCTACCAGTAAATTCATTTATAGCAACCACAAGCCCACCTACAGCTTTAAAATCAATACTCTCCTTAGTAAAATTTACGTAGAGCACGAAGTCTCCGTTTTGGTCATAAACAAGGATACTATGGATAGTGCCTTTCATTGCATTAAGGTACTTTTCAACGTCACTTGCAGTCGACATCAAGGAGTTCCCCTCTGAAGCAGTGGTTGCCATAGGTTAACATTTGCAATCAATCCTTTATATCTTTTGGACAGAAGACATATTGAAAGGGTGAATATTCAGAATGAATGTTCTTTCAGGTAAAATTATAATGTTGTTTTTGCCAAGCTGAATGGAATGTCCCAAAGAGCATGAAATAGTAAATGTAGAGGGTAAATATCAAACCCAGTGTTGGAAACCAGGAATCTGGTGAATATGTCAACAGAAGCATTAGAACAACACCCAGTACAAAGTGA
The DNA here is from genome assembly GCA_030149205.1 of Candidatus Heimdallarchaeota archaeon. Lineage (GTDB taxonomy): Archaea > Asgardarchaeota > Heimdallarchaeia > Heimdallarchaeales > Kariarchaeaceae > WAKA01. Next base: position 142,892 of record JASBSB010000003.1, read on the forward strand.
AACTTATCAAACAGATTATCAATCTTAGACATTGAAGTAAACGTTAGTGTCGACATCATTAGCAGAGAAATAGTGATAGTTGAAATTGCAATCAGAAAATAGGAGTACCCAGGGATGAGGTTAAGTGTAAATATGAAAATTGCGGATACAGGAGAAGGCATTCCTGAAAATTGTTTACCCTTACTTTGCATTACAAATCTTGATAACCGAAATGAAGCCGTTAAAACATACAATCCAGCTGTGATTACACCTATTATTGGGTTAGGTTGTGATAGAATTATGAAAATCGCGGGATAAATTCCAAAAGTCATCAAGTCTGCATAGGTATCCATATCAGCCCCAATTTTGTACTTATGTTTGGATTTTCTGGCTAATTTTCCATCAATTGCATCAAAGGATGCACCTAGAACTACCAGTCTGGTTAGCCAGATTACTGAATACGTTTCATTAAATATCAGAATTATAGCCCCCACAAATCCAAGTAGAAAGTTCATTGAAGTTGAAAAATATGCTAGGACTAACCAACCGTCAACTGTTTTATTAAATATATCAAACTCTTTCTCTAAAATCATTCACTGACCTCAGCAACAACTGTCAAACCTGCATTAACCTTATCTCCGACCTTTATTGCAGGATTTATTTTAATCTTATCAGATTGGATGTATAAGTTTGTCTGGCTTCCGAACCTGATGATCCCCATTTTATCCCCTTGAAGTACTTTTTCTCCTTTCTTCACCCAAGACTCAATTCTCCTTGCAAACGCACCTGTAAGCTGTAGTACATGATAAACGTTTTCCTTTCCTTTTACAGAAATTAATTGTTGTTCATTTTTTTCTTCCACGTTACCTAAGAATACATTACTATGTTTACCCGGTTTTTGAATAATAGAAATTACTTCCCCTTCAGCTGGAGCTCGATTTATATGTACATTAAAGGCATTCATTCGTATCGCAATTTTAAGATCATACTGTTTTGGGGCTAGAGATTTAGGAGATGGGTGATTAACTGTCTCAACTTCAATTACAGTTCCATCTGCTGGAGCATAGAACTTTTTAGGGTTAATAATAATATCTCTTTTTGGGTCTCTAAAAAACCAAATCATGAAAATACCAAATCCAACCGCACAAGCTACCACAATCTCTAATATGAGCCTAATATAACCTGAAATGGGGAGAAATAGCACCACAGGAGTAAGTAGAAAGGGAACAATTATTCGCAAGGAACGTGGGGCTACTTTCACACTTGCAATTTGTACTGAGGTTATAACAATCTTTTCAAATATGTCTCCTTATTCTGATATCTATTATATAATCAGAAAATTCACTTTGCTTAAAAATTTGCATAATTTTGATAATTTTTCAATTTAGAGAGACTAAACACCACGAATTAACAAGTTGGTTTAGAATTAAACCTATACAAAAACACTATTAAGACCATAAAAATTATAGGCTTATACTTAAAGAGTAGGAGAGTCGTATGTCTGTCGGAATTGAAGGGTATGGAGTATACATCCCGTATTTTAGGATAACAGTAAAAGAAATTGCGAGAATGTGGAATGATGACCACAAAACCATCTCAAAGGGAATTAATGTTATTGAAAAAGCAGTTCCTGATATGGATGAAGACACTGCAACTATCAGTGTAAATGCAGCAAGAAATGCATTGAACCATTCAGGCATTGACCCAAAGAATCTCGAAGCTATTTATGTAGGCAGTGAATCCCACCCTTATGCAGTAAAACCCACAGCTGTTACAGTGGCTGAGGCGATTGGGGCGACTCCTTATATGACAGCGGCAGATTTAGAATTTGCCTGTAAAGCAGGTACAGCTGGAATGCAGATGGTCTTTGGTTTAGTAAAAGCTAATGAAATAAAATATGGGTTAGCTATTGGAACGGACTGTGCTCAAGGTAGACCTGGAGATGCACTAGAGTATACTGCAGGAGCTGGTGGTGCAGCTTTCATAATTGGGAATGAAGCACCTATTGCAACATTAGAGGGAATGGCATCATTCACAACAGATACCCCAGATTTTTGGAGAAGAGAAGGAGCAAGGTATCCCTCACATGCAGGCAGGTTTACCGGAGAACCCTCATATTTCCGACACACAATATCAGCAACTGAGAGATTGTTAAACAAGCTCAATTTGAATGTAGAAGATTTTGACAGAATTTCATTTCATCAACCAAATGGGAGGTTCCCGTTATCAGCAGCAAAAATTCTAAACATTCCAAGAGAAAAAGTTGAAGACAGCCTTTGTGTCGTAAAAGTTGGCAACACCTATAGTGCGGCATCAATGGTAGGGTTCGCGAGACAATTGGATCTTGCTAAACCTGGAGAGAGGATTCTTTTGGTAAGTTATGGATCTGGAGCAGGCAGTGACGCATTTTCCTTTGTTGTTACTGACGAGATTGAAAACAAAAGAGATAGAGCGGTTTTAGTTGATCAATACATTTCAAGAAGGAAAGAACTGGATTATGCGATGTATGCTAAACACCGTGGAAAATTTGTAATGGAGTGAATCAAATGAAGCAAAGACAGAAAGTGGCAATTATTGGAACAGGAATGACAGCATTTGGGGACCTCTATGAATACGAAATAACAGATATTTCTAATCTGGCAATTTTTGAAGCATTAAGGTCGTCAAAAGTATCGAGGAAATTGATAGAATCCCTGTATGTCGGAAATATGGGGTCGAATGTTTTTGAAAATCAAGAAAATCTGGGAAATTTAATTTCTACATACTCAGGGATCAAAAGTCCAAGTTTTAAAATTCAGGCAGCTGAGGCATCAGGAGCTGTTGCACTAAGAACTGCATATAAAAATATTTTATCAGAATCTAAGGACATTGTGATGGTTCTTGGGGTTGAGAAAATGACTGAAACCACAAAACAACCAGAACTACAGCATGCCTTGGCAACTGGACTGGATACTATGTGGGAAACCAAAATGGGTGCAACCATGGGTGCATTGTTTGCAATCATGGCAAAGTCACATATGAAAAAATATGGTACAACACGTGAACAGATCGCACAAGTTGTGGTAAAGAACCACAACAATGGGGCAAAAAACCCAAAAGCACAATTTCACAACAAGTTAACCATAGAGAAAGTTATGAATTCTAAACCTGTGGCTACCCCTCTAAATCTTTTTGACGCTTGTGCTATGAGTGATGGAGCTGCCTCGGTGATCCTAGCAGCAGAAGATGTGGCATATTCTTATGATAGTGATCCAATTTTCATAATTGACTCAAAACAAGGATTTGCTCCTATAGCTTTACACCAAAGAGATTCATTAACTGAATTTTCGGGTACAAAATTCGCCGCTGAAAAACTATACAAAGATCATAGCATCTCGAACAAGGACATCTCGTTTGCTGAGGTTCATGATATATTTAGCATTTCAGAGATTATTGCAATTGAGTCTTTGGGTTTGGTTCCTGTAGGAGAAGGAGGTAAAGCCACCGAAGAAGGGGTCACATCACTTGATGGAGAAATTCCAATTAATACAAGTGGAGGCCTAAAAGCTCGTGGAGCCCCATTAGGAGCTACGGGAATAGCTCAAGCGATTGAAGTTTATGAACAATTTAAGGGGTCTGCTGAAAAAAGACAAGTTAAAGACATAAATTATGCGATGTCTCATTCTATGGGTGGTTCAGGGGGAACATCAGTAGTAACTTTGTATGGAAGAGGTAATTAATATGGGTGTAGCACAATCTTGGAGAACTCAATCCTCTCGCTATAGGTTAGCGGGAAGTAAATGTAATGAATGTAAAAACTATTATTTTCCAGTAACAGTTGTCTGTTCTAACTGTGAGAGTGATAATCTGGAAGTAATTAACTTCAAAGGAACTGGAAAGTTGGTCGAATGGACAAGAGTTGATGAAGGCGCATCTGGTTTTGACCATGTGGTGCCTTATTATTTTGCTATCATACAACTAGATGAAGGAGTTAGGCTTTCTGCTCAATTGGTATCTGTGATGGATGAATCAAAAATAACAGATGGGATGCCAGTAAGGATGACATTTAGAAAACTTATGGAATCAACCAGAGAAGGAATAATTGAATATGGATTCAAGGCTGAACCTGTAAATCCTATCTAAAAATAGTTGTTAATAAATTTAAAAATTAATTAACTGGTTTTTATGACTCCCAAGTTTGAATATTAATCTAATTTGGGTTAATAGGAATTATTTGTATTGGTTATATTCTAAGGATTGTATCTAACAGATATATTCAGTGGGATTTTAAATTAAGAACACCATATCCACTTTTCAGATGCTCAACCTGCAGGTACCTCTCATAAACTTCAAAGCAATCACAATGGATTTTAGAAATGTGATTCATATTTTGCGTTCCAGAAAATTTCTTTAGGTTTTCTCGGAACAGACTATCACATTTCCCACAGTTCTGAGGTCCTCTTTCCTTCCCTGCAGCGACTGGATCTGTAATCACTATTACATCCTCACCGACCATCCTCTTAATTTTCTTCGTTACTTCTAACACTGTCCATAACCAAGGGGGTCTATATGAACCAGATTGAAACAATTCCTCCATTAAGGTACCTTTACCAATATAACAGGGATTAATTGAGATCCCAGTTACACCTAAGTCATACATATTCTTGGCTGTTAACAGGGCATCCTTGTATGCTTGGATCTCAGATACAAAAATCGGTTTTAGTAATACATATCCCTTAACCTTTATATCATAGCTTTGCAATAAGTTTACAGCTCTCCTAAATTGTTTAAAGCTGTGACCCTTATTGTTTGCTCTTTCATTTATCTCATCGTTGGTTGTTTCCTGTCCAATAGCTACAATGAGTTTTTGAGGATCCACAACATCGAGTGTAGATTTAATATGTTTCTTTATGACATACTCACACCTTGTTTCAATGACAATCTCATCGACAATTGGTACAAACAACCTTAATAGTTCCTGTTTTGTTTCTGTAGGTAATTCCCAAGGGTCAAGAAAACTACCTGATGTGTAAAATTTAACCGCTCTTAGTTCGGGGTCTTCTTTTTGTTTTCGTTGAAATATCTCTATTGCATGAGATGGTATCCTTTTGATCATCTCTTCTGTAGGATTATAGGGGTTGTCAGTAGGCAGCGTACAGAATGAACACCCCCCATGTTTGGCTCTTGCATATTTGCACGCCCTGGTAGGCAAAACCATTGCTAAAGAAGAACCTTGTTTTCCATTACCAAAATAATGCTGATCCTTCCAATTAATAATCCTCTCATGTTCTTTTCTGGTTTGATCACTCAGAACTCTTAGGGTTCCAATTTTTTGTGTAATTAGTTTAGATTTAGTAAAATCAGCTCTCATGCAATCACCTCCTCTGGTATGCTCTTGAATTTTGAGTGAACTTTTGCCACTGCACCATTCATTACCCGATTCATTGAATAACCGCTTATCAAAGCCTTTCCGATTCCTAAAGGTTTCTCCCTATTTTTTGAATAAATTATAACCTCATCTCCTGGGTTAATTTCCTCTGATGCCTTTGTTACACCAACGGAAAACAATGTGCTTCCTTTCAACTCATCACCATCTAGTTCGACCCATGAGATTGAATTTTTATTTGACAACATAAAACAATTAGGAAATAGTTTAATCCTACCCTCTGAATCATTCCATGAAAGAATTTGACTTTTTCGTTGATAAACTGTAATCGTATAGGGTAATCTCCCTCTAAACATTATGTTTTCAAGATCTACCTGAAATTCTGACCCATGATTCCATTGTAATAGTGCAATCATTTTTCTAATCCATTTCTGATTCTTCGTTGACTCAAAATTTTGTGAAGAGTCAGCGCAAACCTTCAATTTATTCAATAATACACTTCTAGCATCTGAGCCAAGTGGAGAATCATCAATCCAACTGACATCCAAGTTAATCTCCTTCTGTATTTGCGAGATCATCTTTTGGTAACCTTTCGAAGTATGAGCCAAAATTTTCACATCTTTTGGTACTTTTTTTAACAGATTAACAGCGAACTTTGATGTTACATTGACTTCTAACTCACTCCAATCACCTGAAACTGGTATGTCATAAGAAGATACAGGATATATCGATTCCAATTCTGAGGGAACGAGTCCTAATGGTGATGTCAATGACCAAATGCTTATTATGTCTTTCTTTTTTCTGAAAGCCTTGTTTATTAGGCTTTGATATGTCTGGTGGGTTTTAGACAAGTGATATGGCTTTTTTGATGAACAGGGAACCAGAAGGATGTATTTAATACCCTCTGGGAAGTTGTACCTTTCCAATGTTCTCTTCTGGTATAGTTGGACCGATGGATGAAACAATGATTCATCTCCAATAAAATACAGCGGATTTTTCTTGTCTACTGCAAATTTTGATAGATTCAGGGAAGAAAAATCAAATTTTTTGATGAGGGTTGCAACGGAAGGGTTTGAATGCATATCACGATAAACTCTTTCCCAAAGGTCTCTAACTTTTAAAGTTGATTCAATTAATCTAAAGTCTAAATCTACAAAACTTTGATTGATTTTAATGAGAACCTCTGTTTTAAGATCACTCTGCTTAACCATGAAGTCGTCAAATGATAAACCTTGAAATGCTGAAAATGCAGAAACAGAATCATCTAAAATATCTACACCTAGAGCAACAAGGAGACTCTGAAGACCAACTGATACACCGCCAGGCAAATACAGAGCAATATTGGGGGAAATTAAATTTCTCAAATTCATTATTTTCTCAAGAAGAGGTAAGATTGAGTAACTGTTCAAATGACTTGTTCTAAGCGCAAAAATAGATGGATTAAATTTGAGCATCTCTCTTAATATGCTTTCAGGAAGAGTGAACGGGTCAAAAATAAAACCAAAGGGAATATTATAATCAATTTTCTCGAGTCTGTCAAGCATTAAATTATATTCAAATTCCAGAGATTCTTGAAATTCTGGTGCTGGAGCTAATACAGGCGAAATGATTGACCAATGGGGGATTTCATTTAATGGATTAATTTCATTAATATCTAAAGAAACAATTTCATTCTCAGCTAAGTATATTTGTGATAAAGAGAGGTCGTCAAGCCTAATCCCATCATTTGTTACTTTGAAAAGCCAAGGTGTTGGTTTTATAGAACTGCCTCTAATAGAAAGCTTTCGAACATTACCGTCTTCTTTCTCAATTTGAAAAACCGTCAATAATTCTACCACTCAGTTAGAGAAATAAACACTGTTATTGATTTATGATAAAGAACAAATCCAAAACAAAAGTCAGGTGTGAATTTAGAAATTTTGGGACGTGTAACCAAATGATTAATATTCTATAAGCCATTATAAATAATAGGCTAGTATGGATATAGAATTTTATGAGGTTCTTGAAGAAGGAAACATGAACCCTAAGGATTCCTTCAATCGGGAAACTGACAAAGTGTATATTGTCATTGACAACAAAAAAAGAAATATATTTCTTTGGAAAGGCTCGGCAGCAGGAGTCAGATTAAAGTTTATAGGATCTCGTGCGATGGGTGAAAAGAGACAGGAACTAGGGTTCCATTATCAAATTCATGTATTAGATCAGGATGATGAAAATAATGCGTTTCTCTCTCTTTTTGATGATTCCATTGAGGATTCATCACCTACTCACCAACCTAAGATTTTTACGGTTGAGGCAGAGTCTCCCCCTAACCTTGAGGAATTAGCCAAAGCACAAGGTGTTTCAATTGAGGAAGCGACCCGAGAATTTGAAGCAAATCAAGAACACCTCGAGGGAAAGGTTGCTAGTATGGGTGGAATAAGTAATCGACCAAAACGAACCTTATTAACAGAGTTGGACAGTCCAGACACCATTCCAGCACCAAAGAAAGAAATACACAAGAAAAAAGAACCTCCCAAACCTCGCAGTTCTCAGAGAGACCTTGTAAAAGAAGCACAAGATATTATCAAAGAACTTGGTGACCTAAAGGGATATTCAAGAGAGATGGTTGTCATTGGTGAATTAGTCTATCGGGTAGGACAGGATGGAACAAGTCTTGAAGACTTAGACACACCATTGGAAGGTATCTTCAAAGTTGATGAGTATGTTCCACGTTTGATTTGTGAATCCGGAAAAGTGAAACTAATTGAATTGCTTAAACAAACAGGTTCATCAGATGACCTTGATGAAAAACTTACACAGAACCTCTCTGACCTAACTAGTATGTTTATGATTGAAATCGAATAATAATTTAACATCTAAGTAAGCTTATCATCATTTACATTAATAAATGAAGAAATATACTAATAGTATAGAGAATAATGTCGGTCAGAGTAAACAAACTTATCGCTGCAGATTTAGCAAAGGAGCTTAGGTCAATCACCCAAGAAGCAAAAATAGACACTTTAGCAGTTATTACAAAAACAGGTGCAAGAGTTGCTTTCTTCACCAAATCTAGTGCTGATGCCTCTGAATTTTCAGCAATCAGTGCATCTCTCCAAAATTCTGGCGCCTTAGCAGTCCAAAAACTTGGGTTAGGAGATACTACAGATATAATGGTAAGGGGAAAAAATGGTTTTATGATCCTCAGAAATCTAGACAGATTTATCCTAGTTGCGGGTGCAAGAAACATTGAAACTTTTACATCTAGTGCCTCGATATTGGTAAAGCATGCGCCTAAACTTAACACAATTTTAGAAAACATTCCAGATGACCAATATTAGCTTTTGTTTTACAAATGTGCTATAAAATCGTAAAAATGTTCAACCATATCTCAATTAATGGTGCACTTCTAAAATATGTATGTTGTTAAAATAGATAGATTAGTTTCTTGTGCTAGAGCTTTTATTCTATTAATGTATAATGAATTATTGGCTTCTCGAGAGTGGAGAACTTAGTTTATTTTGGTGAAAACAATGACAGAAAATGTTTATGATGAAACCTCAATTAAAGTCTTAGAAGGTATTGAGGGGGTTAGAAGAAGACCTTCTATGTACATTGGTGATGTAGGTTCCAGGGGTCTTCACCATCTGGTGTTTGAGGTTGTCGACAACAGTGTTGATGAGGCAATGGCAAACAGGTGTAGCGAGGCAGAGATAATAATTTACGAGGATAACTCGATATCAGTCCGAGATGATGGGGCAGGAATACCCTCAGATATTCATCCAGAATATAAAATCTCAACCTTGGAAGTAATTCTAACAAAACTCCATTCTGGTGGAAAATTTGGTAAGAAGGCATATACTGTGTCTGGAGGTCTACATGGTGTTGGACTCTCTGTTGTAAGCGCACTAAGTGAAAAGTTCGAGGTTTTAGTTACAAGAGATAATAAGGTATATTTACAAGAATACTCAAAAGGGAAAAAACTATGGGATGTTAAAGTTAGGGAGCAAACACCTGAAGACATTCATGGTACCATGATCAAATTCAAACCAGATCAGACGATTTTTTCGATTACTGAATTTTCCTTTGACATTTTAGCTGGAAGATTAAAGGAATTGGCTTATCTTACTCCTGGTTTTACTATAACCCTTGAGGACAGACGAGTTATTGAAACTGGTGAAAATGGTGAACCTAAATTTAAAAAAGTTACATATAGGTTTGATGGTGGACTCAGAAGCTTTATACAGGATACAATTGTAAATAGAAAGAAAATTGAAGTTGAAGCTGACATTTTTGTGGTAAATGGTTCTCAAAACGGAGTGATGGTTGATATTGCTCTGACTTATACGGACACATTTCAAGAATTATTAAGGGGGTATGTAAATAATATTAACACCACTGAAGGTGGAACTCATATCTCTGGATTTAAAACCGCCTTAACCAGAACAATCAATGATTTTGCGAGAGAAAACAAATTACTAAAGGATGGAGAGGATAACCTGAGGGGAGATGACTCTAGAGAGGGAATCGTTGCAGTAATTTCTGTAAAAGTTCCTGAACCACAGTTTGAGGGTCAGACTAAAACAAAACTTGGCAATTCAGAAGTTGATGGGATTGTTCAGGGAGTATTTGGGAAAGCGTTTAAAAATTTCTTAAGCGAAAATGTAAATTATGGAAAAGCTATAGTACAGAAGGCAGTCCTATCAAGAAGAGCCAGAATGGCTGCACAAAAGGCAAGAGATCTAATTCGGAAGAATAACTCAAAGAAAGTCTCTCTTCCCGGTAAGTTAATTGCATCTCGAGAAAAAGATCCGATGAAAAGAGAATTGTTTTTAGTAGAAGGTCAATCTGCAGGAGGTACTGCTGTAGAGGCCAGAAACGCGGAAAATCAGGAAATTTTATTTCTCAGAGGTAAAGTTCTTAATGTCGAAAAGGCTCGATTATCAAAAGTTTTAGATAATCAGGAAATTAGAAATATTATCACTGCTATTGGGACTGATATAGATGAACGATTTGACATTTCAAATTTAAGGTATGGTAAAATTATCATTCTCACAGATGCAGATGTTGATGGTTTACACATTGCAACATTACTTTTAACTTTATTCTATAGGCATATGCCTGGCCTCATAGAAGATGGATACATCTATGTTTCAAGACCCCCTCTCTTTAGATTAACATTTCTTGGTAAAAGCTCCAAAGTTTACGGCAAGCCATATACTTACCTTGTCTCTGAAAAAGACCTCGATACCATGTTAACAAGTGCTAAGGATATGGATATTGAAATGAAAGATGTCTCAATATCTAGGTTCAAGGGTTTGGGTGAAATGAATGCAGAACAACTGGAAGAAACTGTTATGGATGTACTCACAAGAAAATTGGAACGAGTGATTGTTCCAAATTTTCAGGATGCAGAAACTTGGATAACAAGATTAATGGGTGACGATATACAAGGACGGAAGAAATTTATCAATCAAGAAGTTTTTGCAAATGAAACCGAAAACATTGAAGGTGAATTTTTTAATTCGGTTTTTAATAAGGTCGAAGAAGAGGAAACCCTGGAATTGTACAATGATGAGATTGATGAGATTGAAAATCGTGAACTTTCAAAGGATGAAGAACTGGTTGCACTTCTTGAGGACTGGGCCCAAGAACCACACTTTTAGAGGGATTTAGATGGCAGTAAGTGAAGAATTTATAAAAGAAATATCAATTACCGATGAGTTAAGGAATGGGTTTGGAGAATATGCAAGGTACGTGATAGAAGACCGAGCACTCCCAGATGCTAGAGATGGATTAAAACCTGTTCATCGAAGAATAATTTATGCAATGAATGAGCTTGGTGTAACATACAGGTCTAAGCATAAAAAATGTGCAAGAATTGTTGGTGAGGTAACAGGAAAATACCATCCCCATGCTGGAGGTACTTATGAAACTCTCGTTAGATTGGGACAGACCTGGTCACTAAGATACCCTCTAGTCGATGCTCAAGGAAATTTTGGAAGTATCGATGGTTTTCCACCTGCAGCAATGAGATATACAGAAGCAAGACTCTCCCGTATTGCAGATACATTACTTACAGATTTATCACCAAAAGTTGTAAAATATATTGATAATTTTGATGGAGAAGAGACAGAACCAGTTGTTTTACCTGTTCGTGTCCCTCACCTTTTGTTGAACGGGACAAAGGGGATAGCAGTTGCAATGTCTTCGAATATTCCCCCACATAATCTTACAGAATTGTTAGATGCTTGTATGGCAATAATTGACAGACCAAGTATTACTATCTCTGAGTTGACGGATATTGTAAAAGGCCCAGACTTTCCTACAGGAGGTAAAATCATTGGGACGAAAGGAATTGAAGAGCTATATAGCAAAGGTAAGGGAAGTTTAACTGTCAGATCAAAAGTCCATGTTGAATCTCCTGACACCCATAAAGTTAGACACACAATGTTAGTGGTCGATGAGATCCCATATTTTGTAAACAAGGCCTCATTAGTGGAAGAAATTGCAGAACTAATCAACTCGGATAGATTACGAGGTGTTTCAAATGTCAGAGACTTATCTAAAAAGGAAATTAGAATAGAAGTTATTTTAGAACCAGGTTATGAAGATGAAGGATCAATTAAGACGATCAAAGCCCAACTATATAAGAAAACACAGCTTCAAACTTATTTTCATGCAAGGACATTAGCTTTTGTATACGGGAAACCTAGAATATTAAATTTAAAACAGGCATTAGCTGTGTTCTTAGATTTTAGAGATCAAATCATAAAAAGGAGAGCGGAAGAGGAGCTAGAAAAGGTTTTAGCTAGATTACATGTTCTTGAGGGGTTAATTATTGCCTCCAATAATATCGATGCAATAATAAAGATGATTAGAGAATCTGAAAGTAGAAGAGATGCCCATGACAACCTTAAGAAAAATTATGGACTTTCAGATATTCAAGCAAAGGCAGTCTTGGATATGACTCTTGCCAGACTTGCAAAGGTCGAACAAAGTGAACTCTTTAATGAGGCAGAGGACAGAAGATCAAGGGCTGAGTATCTCGAATTAGTTATTACAAACCGAGAAGAACGGCTAAAAATAATGAAAGAGGAGTTGGAGGATGTAAAAAATAAATATGGGGACAAGAGAAGAACTGAAATTCTTGAATTTGATGAAATAGGACATAAAGGTGAAAGGTCTCTGCTCCATGAAAGGTCTCTGCTTATTAGCAGTACAAGTCTTGGATATGTACGAACCATAGATTTTGACAAATTTAAAGTTCAGGGAAGAGGAGGAGTAGGAGTGATAGGTTTACCGCTGAGTGAAGGAGAAAAACTACTAGATCTTGTAATAGCCTCCAACAAAGATGAACTTTTACTTATCACCAGAGAAGGGTTGGTTCACAAATTACCTGCATTTGAGTTAATTGAAGTCCAAAAAAGAACTCAAAAGGGTAGAAAGCTTCAATCAATAATTCCTGTTACATCTGAGGTTGTTAAAATTGTTCCAGTACAACACGATGGTTTTACGAGTGATAGAATTTTAGTTACGGTAACCAAAAAAGGAATTATCAAACGAACCACTTTAGACAAGTTTGGTGGAATTCGAAAAACAGGGATTAAATGTCTTAAATTCAAGTCAGAAGATGATAAAGTCGCTGATGCATTTGTTACTGATGGAGACTCATATATTTTCATTGCTACAAAAATGGGTAGTGCAGGTCTCTTTGAGGAAAAAAATGCCAGTCTAACTGGTAGAGTGGCTCAAGGTGTGATTGGATTAAAACTTCGTGAGGGTGATGAGGTTATTTCTGCTTTTCCAATTTCAAAAGAAGAATTTGAGAATATATCAATTTTGACTGTCACGGTCAAAGGATATGGAAAAAGAACTGAAGCAACCAAGTATAGAGTGACAAATCGTGGAGTTTTTGGTGTGAGAAATATAAAAATCACCAAGAAAAATAGCTATGCGGTTTCTGCATTGCCAGTACCGATTTCTGGTGACGACACAACCATATCGTTACTTAACTCATCTGGAAAACTTATCAAAGTTAGTGTTGATGGAATTCGTATCATGGGTAGATCGACACAAGGAGTTCGCGTTATGAGATTACCACGTGGGGCAACACTAGAATTAGCATCACAAATTGTTGATGAGTCTGGAGTTGATGAATCCGAGGATAGTCCTGAACTACTTGAAGAAGAGGTGGATGATGAAACCGCTGATGAGTTAGATGATGAAGTGTTAGATGATGATGAAGACTCTGAGGATGAAGAACTTGATGATTCAGAAGATGATGATGAAGACCTTGAAGAAGAAGAACCTGAGGACTCAGATGATGATGAGGGTTTTGAGTAGAGTCACATTACATTAAATAGATCAGAATAAGTTCCAATTCAAAGTATTATTAGTTTAAAGAAATTTTATAGATTATAATTACTCTTAAGATAAATCTAAAAACAAATTAGCAGAAGTTACATTATGATTGGTAAGCGAATTGATCAGTGGTTTCAACCTAAGAAGATATATGATGCACATTGTCATTTTTTTACATATTCCGGACTATTACAAAGGGCATCAAAACAATCTGAAGAAAAACCTGAGGAGTTAATCAAAAAGTTCAGTGAAAGAATTAATACCCCTATTACACTTCCTCCGAAGGATGATAAAGAATTTTTACAAATATGGATTGATGAATTAGATAGAAACAATGTTGATAAGGTTGTGACACTCCCAGACTGGAATATGGATGAATTTGTGAGATTAGGGATGAGTGAGTATCCAGACAGGTTTATTCCATTTCTGATGATAGACCCAAGAGAAAAAGGGGTTGTTGATCTACTTGAGACTGCGTATTCTGACTTCAATCTTAAAGGAATTAAGTTATACCCCCCTATTCACTACTACCATGCTTTTGACCCAATGTTGGATCAAATTTATGAATTTATAAATGATCACAGATTGATTATTACTTATCACATGGGGATATCAATTGGAAGTCAAGCTGATTTAAGATACATGAACCCATCAGATGTCTCCCCTGTTGCTCGAGAGAATCCACATACAAATTTTTTGTTTGCACATTTTGCAACTGGTTATCTGAAGGAGCTTTTATTTCTAATGTACCATCTTGATAACATTTATGCAGAAACAAGCAGCAGTAATAAGTGGATGGAATACCTTCCTTACCAAATAAACCTAATTGATGTGTTCAAGAGGGTAATAGATGTTAAAGGAGTTGAAAAACTTATCTTTGGAACTGATTCTACCCATTTCCCAAGAGGGTGGCGACAAGCGATCTTTCAGAATCAATTAAGTGTTTGTAATCAATTGGGGCTGAAACAGGAAGAAATTGATAAAATTTTTTATGGGAATTTGGAAAGACTGATCTGATAATCTTAAATTTGTTCTACTAGATCTTGTGAAGAATAGAGTCCAAGATGGAGACAGCTTTCAAAAGATCATCATTTTCAACATTTAATATCGGTCTAAACCTGATGGAGTTTACACCTGACTTTAATATTAATAATTTTTCTTTTAGGGCTTGATTGACAACCTTATTTCGAAGTTCTGTGGAACCAAGGTCGAAAGCTGCCATTAAACCTTTATTTCGGACATTGCTGACCTGGGTTGAGTGATCATTTTCCATATCAAGTAGTGCTTTTTTGAGAACTTCACCCTTTTTGTTTACATTTTCAATGATTTTGTTTGCCATAATGTGTTCGATGTAATGTGTTGACCTTACCATATCAACCAAATTTCCACCCCAGGTTGAATTTATTCTGGACTCTTCATGAAATACGTTCTTATCTACTTCATCAATTCTTTTAGTGCTAAAGATGCCACAGACCTGTGCTTTTTTACCAAAAGCAACTAAATCAGGTGTAGATTTTTCATCATATTCAAATGCCCATCTTTTCCCGGTTAATCCCATTCCAGTTTGTACTTCATCATAGATGAGCATGATCTCATTTTGATCAGCTACCTCTCTTAACTTTCTGAGGAACTCTGGTCTGAAATGGTTGTCACCACCTTCTCCTTGGATTGGTTCAATAATTATTGAACTAATAGGATCCTGACTAGTTTCGATTGCTGAATGGATTTCCTGAAGAGATTTCTTCTCTAAATTTTCGACCAGCTCCTGATTTTGTTCATTCAAGGGAAAACTGATTTTTGGGTTTGTCACCCTTGGCCAGTCAAATTTTGGAAAGTACAAATATTTTCTAGGATCAGCAGTGTTTGTTAAGGAGAGTGTGTATCCTGAACGTCCGTGAAATGCCTCTTTAAAATGGATCACTTTTGTATTTTCATTGCCACCAGTCTTTCTTGCCTTCCAATCAAAGGCTGCTTTTAAAGCATTTTCAACTGCAAGCGTTCCACCAGAGATAAGAAATAGATAGGGAAAGTTCTTAGGAACCATTTTTGAGGTAAAAACGTCAACAAACCTGACAAATTGATCAGTATAGAAATCACTATTCGATATTTTATTTGTAGAAGCGATGAGTAAGTCATTTTTCACTTCTGAGGTCAACATAAAATCAGGATTCATACCTAGAGGCATTGAAGCATAAAATGACATCATATCTAAGTATTTTTCACCAGTTGCCTTGTCAAATAAGGTGGTACCTTTACTTCTCTCTAGGTCCAACAAAAGTGGGTAACCCCCAGCTAGAATATGTTGCTTAAGAATCTCAAGGTAGTTGAATTCAATTGTGTCCATATTATTACAATATCTTTGTGAGATGTTAAATATTTGGATTAGAATAATTAAAATTTAATTAATCCAAAGGATTGAAGTACTGATTTGATAAGGATAATATTGATTTAAAGTGTTATAATAACAACAATTCTTGGGCGTTTTGATAATTTTCATGATAGGAGGAGTTATCCTTTGATTACTTCCCTTGCAATAACCATTCTCATAACTTCAGAGGTCCCTTCATATATCTCTGTTATTCTAGCATCTCTGTAATACCTCTCAACTTCAAAATCCTTTAAGAACCCACCGCCACCATGAATTTGGATTGCTTGGTGTGTAACTTTTGTGGATATTTCAGATGCAAAGAGTTTTGCGATGGCTGCTTCTTTAATAAAGGGTTTTCCCATATCCGCAAGCTTTGCGGCTTCTTGGTACAGGAGACGTGCTGCATGTATTTGTGTTGCCATATCAGCCAATTTGAATTGTATTGCTTGGAAATAAGACAATGGTTTACCAAATTGAATTCTCTCTTGAGCATACTTTATTGAGTCTTCAAAGGCTGCTTGAGCAATTCCAACAGCTTGAGCTGCAACTGCAATTCTACCCTTGTCGAGTATAGATAATGCCATTCTCAAACCATCACCTTCTTTAGCTAGCAAATATTCTGAAGGAATCCTAACATTTTCAAAAGACATAGCACTGGTTACACTGGCCTTTATTCCTAATTTTTTTTCAGGAGGCATTACTGTTATCCCCGGAGTATCTGCAGGAACAATAAATGCTGAGATTCCTTTGCTCCCCAATTCTGGGTTAGATTTCGCAAAAACGATGAAAACTGTTGCTTCTTTCGCATTTGTGATATAAAACTTAGAGCCATTAATTACCCATTCATCCCCATCTCTTACAGCTCGTGTTGATAAGGCACCGGGGTCTGATCCTGCATGAGGTTCTGAGAGACAGAATGCCCCTAACCCTTTTTCTTTGGTGAACCTTGGTAAAAATTTAGCCTTTTGTTCTTCAGTTCCATATTTCAGTATTGGTCCAATCCCCAAGGAGTTATTCCCGGCAAAAATTGTTGCTGTGGATGCACAACCTCTTGCGATTTCCTCACAAACTGTTGCATAAGTCAGGGTATCTGCCCCAATTCCCCCATACTTCTCTGGTATTGTCATATAAAGAAACTCTGATTCCCTTAATGCTTGGATTGAATCTTCTGGAAAACGTTCTTCATCATCATACACACGTGCTAAGGGTTTAATTTTGTCAGTGACAATATCCCGGATCGTGTTTTTAATCATCATTAGATCTTCATCAATTATCATGAGGTCTACACATAATTGTGTTTTGTAAATTTATAGGTTAACTCATAAAACCATGATGATTATTTTGAGATTCGTGAGTAACATCAGAATATTACCTGCCCTTAACTTAAAATAAAATACAAAATAATCAATGGAACTTTATCCTCAAAATTCTGAAACACAGACACACTTTATTAAGGATTGGTTAAATTATTTTAATTTGGAGTATGAATCAGACTTCAGCTACCAGGGTGTGCTCATAGACTACTTTCTATCTGGAATTAAACTTGCAATTATTGATCCAAAATGGAAAAGACCGCTTACAGTAGCATATTTGCATAAATTAATTGAGGTTATAGAAACCCTCAAATTGACAAAGGTTTTTGTACTCTCTGAAAACCTTAGTGCAACACTAGAGGATACAATTGAGAGATATAAATTCCCGATCGAATTCATCAGTCCAACTAGTTTGTCTTCAGTTGCAATTTACCTCGGCAACCATATTAAGATCTCAAGATTTTGAGATATTACCGAATCCATCACAGTTCTTTCCGATTTCATCATCTCTTCGTAAACATTTCCCAGATTTTGTGATCCATCCTTTACATAAACCACCAGTTTCAGGGGTTCCATCATACAGATCACACTCTGACTTAAATTCTTTCTTTTCAGAGTTTACATTAGGTAAAGGTATACTCATCAATATTAATTTACTTTATTCCTAAAAAACCTTTACGGACTCACAAAGGTATTTAGAATAAATTCAGATACTTATTTGATTAGAGTTCTTCTTCTTAGTTGTGCAATTTCAGATTGTAAATTTATTTTATCAAGGATATTTTCACGCTTGACTTTTTCCAAATCTTCCTTTAATTGCTTAATTTCTTGTTCCCTAAAGGCTAAAGCCTCAATAAAGTCATAATTCAATTGATTTAATCCCCAAAGACCAATGTTTTTTAAAACTTCACTTTGGGATTTGCTTGCCTTTTCGAAAAACATTCTCAAATCATGGTCATTTACATCAGAGCTTTTCTCCTTTACAATATAATTTGAGAAGAACTCAATCGGGCTGTTATCAGTACCATCACCCATTAATGATGCTATAGTATCTGGTTTTAGTTCTTTTTCAGCTGACTGATTCTGGGACATCATCTGTTCCAGTTTATCAATTGATTCAAGTTCTTCGGTGTCCGAAACTGAATTTGAAATATCATCTTGAACCTCTTGTAAAGTTTTAAGCTGAGCTTTGATCTTTTGAGCTTCCTCAAACCTAAGATGTCCTTTGTTAAAATCAGGAACATTTTTTCTAAGAGATTTTGGTCTCTTTGGTTTAAGTTCTAGGAGATTTTCAAGATAGTTTGTTTTTTCGTTAAGTTCTGCATTCTCTGACTTCAGTTCCTCTATTTTTAAAGTTAAATCATTAATTATGTCGTTTTTGTCATCAAGTTGTTTTTGGAGCTCCATTTCATTAAAATCTTGTTTTTCGAAGTCTGATTTTTGGGTTAATAACTCCTTTAACTGGTTTTTTTGATTTACTCTTATTTTTTCTTGAGTTTCAAGCTTGTCTTCAAGGGTGTGTACCTGATTAATAACTTGCTTTAATTTAACCGAATATTCTTTATTTTCTTCTTTCAATTCCTGATTAACCGCAGATAGATCTCTGTTTTCTTCAATGATCTTAGCCATCTGAGACTCAGTAGCTGTCAGTTTATCCTCGAGTTCTCCTTCTAATTGAACCAATAGCTTGTTTAAATTTTCCTTTTTTGAATCATTTTCATTTTTTAGTTCCTGGATAGAATAATGTAATTCGTCTATGAGTTCTTCTAATTCTATAATTTTTGCTGAGGTTGTTTTTAGCTCTGAGATAAAACTGTTAATAATATCCCTTGTTAGAGGATGGTAATCCCCCCAAAATCGTCTGATGAAAGCATCAAATTTTCGATGGGATTCACTAAATTTGAAGATATCATACTCTATGATGTCAGAGCCAAATTCAGGGACATAGTTTTTTATACTATTTCCAGTTGAATCCTTCATTAAATAATATACATTAAGCCCTTTGATTTAAGATTTGTCATATATTTGACTGATAGATTTCCTCCAGAATGGTTACTTTGAACAGATTTTATCGATCACGGACTTATAAATAAGTATTAAGAGTGTTTTCTTAACATTAGTTATGTGGAAGAATTGTATCTAGGTTATAGAGATGTATCTAGCAAAGAGATCATGAAATTTAAAGAACAGATTTTAAGCGATGAAAAATTCCTTACAATTATAGACACAAAGAATATAATTTGTAAAGAGCAAATTTTGCATGCAATTCATCAAACATCATTTAATTTTGAACAGAATCTAAACAGTTCAAAAGAATGGGGCATAGAGTTTATTTTAAATTTGTCTGCTTCAAGTAGAATAGAGGAGGCTCTTAACTTATTTGATGTTAATGAGTCTACCATTCAAGCTTTTTTAATTTCCACTTCAGAATTACCTGACAATGTTATTTCAGGCTTCCCTGAATTTACACCTGAACATGACACTTTGAAAAAATATGGAGTAAATGACCAAAACTTAGATCTATGTTTAGATGTTATTTCCCAAATTACATATTCGAAAATCAAATAATTAAACGGGTTTAGTTTGCGCTAACTAAGTAACTAAATCCTTTACGATTTTCCCACCAAATTCCAAATTTTGTGAATATTGAAATCTCTTCCTTTGGAATTAGTTCGATGATATTTGAGTAAAATATTGCATAATCAATTCTCTTCAGGTCGTATTCGTTTATACCAGATTGTTCTTTTACACGTATTTTTTGTTGTTCAGAGTCAACTGATTCAAGTGTACCATTGATTTGGATATCATAATTATCCTTCGAGTACAATCCTACTTTACTAGAAACAAAATATCGGAATAATTCAATTTCTTCTTCGCTTTTATCTTTTCTGAGCTCAATACCTATAGGAGAAAATCCTACAATAAATTTTGAACCCTCTCTGATTTGATCATCAATGTTTAACTTAATCTTATCCCAATCTGCTACTTCTGAATCAATGTTAAACTTTGATAAGACTGATTTTCCCTTGGTGTAAAGTATTGTAGTCTTGTTATTAAATTCATCAAGATACTTTAATGGTATACCTATATCTTGAAACTTGAGGCTACTACCATCCTTTAACTTAACTAACAATCCTTTCTTTTTATCAAATTCATAGGAGGTGGGTACAACGATCACACCTTTCTTAGTATAATGGGGTTCATTCCACTCTATCCATTTTATCAGATAATTTGCAGAAAGCGCTGATTTTCCATCCACAGTTAAAGAAATTGGAGAGTAAACTTGATAGGATCGTTCAATAGTTTCAAGTTTTCCCTCAATTATCTCAGAATTAATTGGGTCGAATAAAACCAAATTCTTGTTGAGATAATTTTTATACATCTCTTCCCAGGGCATTATTTCATATACTTTTTCTAGGTCTTCCTTTGTGAAATCTGCGAAATAAGTTTGATTTATTATTTCTGCAACTCTTTCACGGTTGCTTTGAAGTAATTTTATTCGATTCTTTCGTTTGTACAAGCCTATAATATTATATGGAAGAAAAGCTGCTTTTAATGGAGGAAGCTTATCAGTGATTAACGCACTAATCCTATAACTTGTTCTTGGGTGAGATACGAATATATTAGAAAAGGCTTGTCCTCGAGTTGGTGAGATAATTTCTTTATAAATTCTTACTGAGGCTTCTGCAGAGAATCTCACTTTTTCTTCTCTGGTTTGGGTTTTGTCTGTAAGTAAGTTAACTGATACACCGAAATCAGCGGCTACACCCTGGTAAAACCCTTCTAACCTTATCAATGCCTCACTTAACTCTTCACCATATCCAGCATCTTTGGTAACTTTATCAGCATGGCCTTCAAGAGCTCTAACAAACACGTAAAGGAAAATAACTAGAACATAACTAAATATAAGATAAGGCACAAAGTCTATGTTGAATTTTCCGCTTGAACTAAAGATATAATCATAAGTTGTAGCTGGAATTAAAAGTGCCTTCTTAATAGCGAGTTCAAAGATTGAAAGTAGCAACAATATGAAAACATGATGCTTAGATGCATGCGCAAGTTCGTGTCCCACAATCCCTTTGATATCTGAATCAGTGAAACTATTAAGGTCGTTACTTATAAAAGCAATTCTTTTGTCGAAGAAAGGTCCGTATGCAAAGGCATTGAGAATAGGAGCTCGTACAAAACCTACTTTCACATCTTCCTTAATCCCAAGTTTATGAGCAACGGTTTGTACCTTTGCAATAATTTCTGGGTCAGTTACAGATTTCACACCATATAAGACATCTAGCAACCAACCAGATATGAAATACATAAAAATCATCACTAGAGCAAGGATCTCATAGATTCCAAAACTAAGGAATATAACTCTGTTATTCAAGGGACTATTTCCCATGAAGTGAATGATAGTATCTTTGAAAAAATAAGCAAATACTACATAAACTAACCCGAACAGTAACAGATACACAATTTGAGGAGATGAGAATCTAGAAACTAGAATAAATTTCTTTCCAAAAAAGATATATGCGAATATTATGAACACTATAAAACTAAAGGTAAATGAGGCAGAAAAGAACTGTTCATTTTTTGGTGTTCCATTGAGAAAGTTGTAGACCATCTGTACTATCTTTCCGATTAGAACAACAACATACGAAATTGTTGCAGATAACATAAGTTTGTTCCAAACAGGGACATCTCTTAATTCATATGTCTGCCACACCATCAACACTGTTAAACCCATAAAAAAGCCAAAGGCCACATCATTGAAGGCAAACGTCAACGCAGATCCTATGAATATTGAACTCCAGAGCACTAAATATTCAATGGATGAATTATGCTTTAGATAAACCCGTAATTCAGAGAATATTAGTACTAGAGCAAAAAGAGCAATAATCAAAGAGATTCCCCTTAAACCATTTGCAGATAGCCATGCAATAGTTTCATTAATCATATTCTTAAAATCACAACTTAGTTTAAAGAAGTACCTATATCATAACATATATTTTTACAGCTCTATGTAGTTTCTATAATCCCTGAAGTAATATTCAAAATCATAATTTAGCATTATCAAAATGACAAATTTAAAGGGGAGTGTCTGACAAAGTCTGTCAGGTTTACGACCATAATTTATAAATACGTAAAAAACGGTCAAAACCTGTATCAAATTAAAGATGTGATGTGAATGATAACAATTGGAAACATAAAAATTGACCCATCATACCTCTATTATAATGAGTACGTTTGGTTATCTGTTGAAGATGAAAATGAGGTCCTCATAGGATTGACAGATTTTGGACAGCAACAATTAAAGGATATAATTAATATCGATGTTGCCTCCACATCACAACGGATTGCCACAGGAAAACCATTAGCCACAATTGAATCTATATCCAGAGAATACGTCCTAAAATCTCCAGTTTCATGTGTAGTTCTTGAAGTAAACGAAGATGTTGTGGAGAACCCCGAATTGCTTAATGAAAAACCCTTTTCAAGCTGGTTAGTCAGAGTTGAAGCCTATGATCCTGATGAGTTGGATAAGCTTATGGATAGTGACTTAATGGCAGACCAGATCGCTGACCTTGTAGAAATAACCGAAGAAAAGGATGATCTAGATGACGATTTTGAATTTGAAAATGAAATGGACTCTGAAGATGAATACTATGACGAATATGAAGAATTCGAAGAATTTGATGATGAATTTTAAACCTTGAATTTTGACAAAACTTCTTCTGATTTTTCTATAGCTAATCCTACATCGAATGTGTCAAAGATCTCTCTCAATTTTTTTTCGGTAACTAAATCTTTTATCTGTGAGTCATTGAGGACATCTTGCTTAAAATTCTTCGAACCCACATATTTTCGAAGTAACTCATGCCCAGTCTGTCTCCCAACTTTTGGAACTAGTTCTCTTAGAATTTGTTCAGAATGTCCCACTGCTGCTTTTTCTAAATTCTTCTTTAAATTTTCATCATTGATTTCCAGACCATCTAGGATTGCATTAATTTGCAAAATCATGTAATGAGATACAATTACACTCTCTGGTATAACCAATCTTTCTGGTGCAGAGTTTGAAATTTCTCGTTCATGCTCTAAAGCGATGTTTTCTAATCCCACAGATACATTTGACCTAACAACCCTTGCTAAACCGTTTAATCGCTCAGTTTTATGAGGGTTTCTTTTGTGAGGCATAGCAGAGCTTCCCACCTGTTTGGAGCTCCGAGGTTCAAACCATTCTTGTATTTCACTTCTCTGGAGATGCCTTATTTCCTTGGACAATCTTTCAATGACTGAAGCTACCTGAGCAAGGTGGTACAGAAAACTCGAATGCACCAACCGAGTTACAACCTGTGTAGATATGGGAACTGGGGACAATCCTAGCTTTTGTAGAACCAAAGCCTCCAATTCCCTACTATGTGATGACGCATAATTTCCGACTGCACCAGAAAATTTACTAATTGCAACATCACACTTTAATAACTCCTGATAACTTCGATAAAACTCATAATAGTAGTTTGAGAACTTGAAACCGACTGTTGTAGGAACGGCAAATTGCCCATGGGTTCTTCCAATTGTAGGAACAGATTTGTATTTCTGAATTTTTTCACGTAAAAGACCTAAGGTTTTCTTTAATTCCTCAAGAATAATTGTTTTAGCATCTCTCATTTGTTGAGCTAACACAGTATCCTGAATATCCATAGACGTAGCTGTATAATGTATCCATTCTCCCGCATCACCACACTGTTCTGCTAATGCTCTAACTACTGCCATTAGATCGTGGTTAATCTCTTTATCGATTTCTTCCACTCTGCTCAGTTTAACTTTAGGTATTTTTTCTGAAACGATGGTACTAATTCCATTGGGAATCTTCCCTAATTCTTCAAGAGCTTCAGTAAGCTTCAGTTCTGTTTGTAATTGAAGTGCAAGCTTGTTTTCTGCTGAGAATAGATCAGCAATTGGTGTACGGTATCTTGTATACCCCTCAGACCACATACAGTTTCATTAGAATATGATTATTTGTAGATTGTCTAGTGGTCATGATTTTTCAAATCAAAATCTAGACAATTGATATGAAAGATATAACGGCTGCTAGGAAACTCTAGTTCATAGCTATCGCTCGGAGAGAACCATGACATTTAGCAGCCGATCCACCATTAAAATGGAGATTTAAGGAATTTTTGTAATCAACCATGAGAAAGTGCTATCCGCTCTTCGATTCAATTACCATAGGAATTCGATTGAGTATTGAATTGAACCCAGGTCTAAATCCTAGGTAAAATGTAAAAAAGCCTAAGGTGATAAACCCTAAAACCGATACGTAATACGATGCAAAAACATACATTGATAAAACAATATTGTTTCTTAAAAGCAAGAGTATTCCAATATCTAAAATAATGGAAAATATAAAGTAGCCCAAAACAAAAATTATCATAAGTTTTAAACTTCGGTTAAAGCCAAGAGACTCTAGCCTATATCCAAAAAACCATCCCATTACTAAATAGAAGATCCATGATATGAAAATTCCAACTACACTTACAGTAAAAACAT
Source organism: Candidatus Heimdallarchaeota archaeon (assembly GCA_030149205.1). Classification (GTDB taxonomy): domain Archaea; phylum Asgardarchaeota; class Heimdallarchaeia; order Heimdallarchaeales; family Kariarchaeaceae; genus WAKA01. The sequence goes on from JASBSB010000003.1 coordinate 167,808, forward strand.
TTGGATTTGATATGTTAGCAACCATATCCTGAAGAAGAATATTTGGATTATAGAGTCGAATACTCAAAGGACCTAACAAAATCGAGATTACACCCCAGTACACATATTGCGTAATAAAAATTGAGACAAGTTTACCCTTTGATGTTGGTTGAACTTCCAATCGCTTAGATTCGATTTGTACTGTTTCAATTTCTCTTTTCTTAACCTCAAATTGTGGTAAACCAGGAAGGCTAGGCATCGTTTTCTTTTCTTTATTAACAGAAATTTCTGCTTCAGGTTCCATTGGTAAAGATCTACCATCCATAGATTCAGTTCTATCCTCAATTTTCTTATCGATATCATTAGGTGGATCACTAAATTCGAAATCAGGAATCTTAGGTAAAGATCTATTTGTCAATTTGTGTCCCTCTGGAGGTTCTGAATTGTCATCCCTACTTATCGGATCTCTTTGTGTTGATTCTTTTCCTGAAATGTCGGTTATATCATCGCTTGTATTGAGATTATTTGGTTCGAAGTCTGGTAATTCAGGTAGCTGTCCTGGTTCTTTTTGTATCTCCTTGTTAACTTTAAAATCTTTATCCCCCAATTCCTTTAGAGAACTTAGATCAAGATTTTTCAATTTCTCTGGATTAATCTTTCCTTTTAGATCATCAATAGACCTGTCTTGAATTTGAAAACCACAATTAGAACATTGAGTATCATTAGTTGTGATTGTATTTCCACAGTTGGGACAGACCTTGTTTTTGCTCACAATGTTTAAATCATCGTAAAAAATAAAAGCCTACTGTGTATCAAGAAAATTTTTGTTTTGTTCCATCCATAATTTAAACAAGGTTTAACTGAGTACTTTTCTCGCTTCCTCAGTTAATGATTTTATGTTCATTTCACGTAGACCACTTACTTCCTCTCGGTTTGTGATAACTACCAAATTGTAACTTTCATTGATCTGTCGAACATAAATAAGAATATTTTCCTCCTCAATAAGGACAGACTTGAGTTTAAAGTTATCTCGTAATAAACTCTTGAGAATTGTGTTTGTGAAATCCATTATTTTTGCGGAAGTACCTTGTACCACCCCGGTGGGAAAGCTACTTGACACTTCAGCCATAACTAATGCCTGTTTAGAGTCAATTACACTTAAACCTAAGACTCCTTCTGTTCTTTCTTCAAATTTTTTCAATATTCCTTCGAGCTTTGACCCGATTGACATATTAATTATTATTCAATAATTATAATTTAAGTTATCCGTATTGCTTGATACATTTAGAAAAAATTCAATTTAAATCTGAGTTGTAATTGATTAATATTTTTTAGGAACAGATTAAATTCACCAGTCTAATTTAAGTTATCTTTATCAATAAAAGAATAAGAATTCTAAATATGAGCTATCTCGAACGTGCAGTATTCGATTTTACTAAATCTGTTCTAACTGATGGGTTTAAAACCCTGTTAACCAAAAAATATCTCCCTTATACTCTAACTGCTCTAGTCATTATTGTATTCAACTCCTTGCTCACCTTCTCAGAACTTATAAAATTAAATTTGATCACACCTCAAATTACAAACCTGCTCATTACAGTAGAGATTGCCCTTGCCACTGCGTTTATTATTGTGGGGCTATTCTTTTCAAGATTAAGCAACCTTATGCAATTAATCATAATATTCATCTCTACTCCAATATTTACCTGGATATTCTCAATCCCCTTTGTGTCAGAAAATATATTGAATTACATAGTTGCATTCTATTTTATTGCCTGGTTGATAGTATCATCATTTTCTGAGTTTTCATTCATGAGAGATCTACTGGGAAATTACGTGTTTGGAGGGGTTCTCTTCCTTGGTAAACCCAAAGATGATGGTAAACTTCTTTTTGGAGGGATTGTTGCTGTTATCACAATTATCAATATTGGTATTGGCTTCTTTTTAGTCACCAGGTACAATAATTCAGTAGGTCTAAGCATTTTAGGATTTTTAATTATGCTAGTTGGGGTAATTAATTTGATTCCTTTATTAAATTTACAAAGATCGGGTGATGTATTCTTCACTTCATTAGGATGGTATTACTCTTTAAATGTTATTAGAGCTATAAGCCTCATCGCCACCTTACTTTTTTTCTCTAACAACGCCACTTCCTCTTCACTTATTAGTACAGCTTTCACACTGTTTCTTGTCCTGTTTGCAGTACATAAAGCGGCACAATACAGCGTTAAGCTTGGTAAAAAGGTGAGTCTGAAAGATCAACTCTTATTGAATGATGATGCTGGTCGTGAAAAGCGACCTGAGCTTGGGTTAATTTATCTGCTCTCAAGACTCTTTAAAGACAGAGGAATCGTCCTGCTCATCTTAGGATTTGTCCTTGGATTTCATACAACACAACTACAAATTCGGCTAAGAACTGGAACCTTTTTCTCAACCTTTATTTTAACAGAACAAATCAACCCAAATGTCTGGAGTAATCAGATATATCTATACACAGGAATGACCATTTATTTATTTATGATAGGATTATTCTTTTTTTCTAAAAGCTTTAGGGACTATGCTAATCCCAGTATTTACAGAGCTGAATGGTTACCACCCTACGAAGATATGAAGGACTTAATCTATGGCATTAAACGAGGAGAAGTTGATTATAAAACAAATTTATTGAAGATGACAGGTGGAATGATCAAAGACCAGCTAGGTAAAAAATTACTTGGAAGAGATACCAAACATGAACAGAGAATCAATAGCACCCTCAAATCTTTGATAAACAAAAGAAAAAATAAAAAATGATATCGGTCAATAATTTAGGGTTTATAAATATTATGCAACTACATATAAATACCCGTTTTTAAACAATTAGAGTATGTTAAAGTTCCGAATTTTTATCGATAAGAACAATGAAACACATGAATCATTTGAGGAAGTGTTTAAGGAATTAAAAGAGACAGTAAACTCTAAAGATTTCACATATGAACTTTATGACATCAATGATGAGAAATCTCGTGATCTTGCGCTTAAAATTGATATTGATGAAGTGCCTGCATTAGTATTCAATCAGGTTAAAATCAGTGGACAATTAAATGAATATTTCTTACAAGCCTTAATTTCTCAAGTGTTAGCAATTGAATCAGAGGATCAAAAGATTACCAGTCTCTCATTAGATGGAGAAGAAGGAACTTTGAGACTCAACATAGCATCAAACTTGCTTCTCAAACAGAGTCAACTCCGAGAAGATACGAAGAGCTTCGTTATGCTGATCCGTGAAACACCGGATAAATTCAATATTCCGACTTTGAAGAACTTAGTCGAATCAGGAACAACTATTTTTCTGTTAACAAACTTCAAAAAAGGAAAGAAAAACAAAGAGCTTGCCCAACTAGGGGAAAACCCTAATATTCTTACTGGCCACATTATGAGAGACAATATACACATGACAATGAGTGTGACAATACGAAAGAACAGACCGTTTTTCGGTTCATATCTCCGTACTAAACTAAACACCGACAGTAAATGGGTTGGTACTTGGTCACCACTCCTTCATGACACTGTAACCGAGCTAAAGAAGTTTTATATTCCTCTGTTCTCCACAGCATCTCCAGTTCAATTAGATGGAACAATAAATGAGCCAAGAGAAACCAATAGAGTGGTCGCGAAGGTCAAAGACAATATTGAAAGAGTTAAGACCTTGTTCTTTTAAGAATAAGTAAAAAGTTATAAAATTTTCATACACCGCTAAATATTAAATAAGTTTATATTGCAAATCACACCCAATAGTATAGAGAATGAATATTTTTGATGAGCTTCATATATTGGAGAAACTCAAGAGTGAAACTAATACAACAATTTTCATGAGTACATTTGATAAAGATGACACACTTTCTGCGTTGATGCACGAAACAATCTTATCATTTGATTCATGTGCTCAAATTTTAGAAACAAATTTTGAAGATCCAGAATTACATCTTACAAGAATTCTACTTGAAATCTCACGAATAGAGGCATTACTCAGAGCCTTTGTTGATCAGGTGGAATATTATTTGCAAATTGTTGAAGGAAAGCCCGATAAGTCAAAACTGTTCGATAGTGTCACAAAATTCATTAATCATTCATTTATAATTCTTGAGAAAATTGTAGTTGTAATTTAATAAACTGACAATTTAGAATTTTGAGAGTTGGGGAGAAGTCTTTTCAGAGCTAGTTGCCATTTCATTTGTATAAGATTGACCATATCAAAATACATAGATGAATCAGCAATTCCCAAAATTTGTGGTGGAGAAAATTTGGATAAGGTTAATTCTAGAGTGACATCTATCTTTTTATTTCCAAAAGGTACTCGTACTAGAGCTGTTATTCCATCTATCACAGAAATATCTCCAAGAATTTCTACGATATTATCAAATAAAGAGTGAAAATTCACATTGTGAGAGTCGCTTACCTCGATGATAATCATAGAATTAATGTATTTTCCAGTTACCCTGGAATCATTAAAAGTTTCAGTCAACTTTCCAGTGAAATCTTCATCAACCCCTAATAGATCTACTTGGACTGTTATTATCTCCCCGATCGATGAAAGTAGCTCGATCTCATACACAATACCATCGATTTGTTGCTTTATTGTTTTCATTTCTTCTGAATTTATATATGCAAACTAGTATTAATACACTTTCAAAAAACCAGAATTTAGTTCAACTAAAATCAAATTTTCATTTTACACAATATATCCACAACCAAAGGTGATTCTGCGCAAAAATAGCAATAATTTTAACCTTCAAACACATCTCTATAAATTTAATGAGATACAACCCACAGACATAATTTACACTACGTGGTGTCTGATTTGGAATATTTAGTATATACACAACCCTACACAAACTTGCGTAACAGATTTCCTTGTAGTCTGATCCACTCACACCTAAACAGGTCTAATACGACCTCAAAAAATATACAAATATACACAATAGCAAACAAATGAATACAAAAAAATACACAATACACACGAAAGATACAAGGAAAATACACAAAAATACACATAAAAATCCAACGAACTTGCATCAAGATTAAGCAGAGATGACCCTATAGAGAAAACCTTAAAAAACAATACACAAATATACACAAGTGAATAATCATTGGAAAAGGGAGGGACAAAAACAGGTTTCATTTTGGATAGATCTAGATTTAGAAGAGAAAATTCAGGAGTTTATCTCTGAGAACCATATGACCAGATCAGGGTTTATCATTGCCGCCATTGAGGAATATCTAAAACCGGGATCAGACATTAAGTCACCTGGGTTGATCAAAGAAATGACTGAAATAAAGCTGATGATTGAGGGATTGATTAGCTCAAAAAAGGCGCTTATACCACCAAAAACCTTCATCTCAGAAGAGTCTCATGAGAACATTGAATTCCCTGAAAGGCTAAACTCATATCTTAGGAACGCTAATCTGCAACCTTCACAAAAGAACCCTGTGAAGGAGACATTATTAGCAATTTTAAATTTCAATGGAAGTGCGACTTCAGATCAAATTGCAACATTTAGAGGATTAAAAAGACCTGAGTCCATCAGAAGACAAATTGCTAAGTTAGTGAATGATGGAATTGTGGTTAAAGACACATCAACAGTTCCCTTCAGGTATACCATAAAACAGTAAACTTATCAGTTGGCTTTGTTAGTATTCATAGAGTTAATATCTGTTAATCTATTGAAAACCATGCCTTGGGAATATTTAGAAGAAGAAGCCATAGCCGATATCGGTATAAAAGTAACTTCAACTGAGCTAAACACCCTTTTTGAAGACTCAGTATTGTCTATTTGTAACCTGATGACAGACCTTAAGACATTCAATGCGGATCTTGAGAAAACTGAAAATTTTGAGGATAAATCTGTTGAAATGCTGTTGTATCAGGTATTAGAAGAAGTGGTGTATTTAAAGGACGCTGAGCTGTTTTTTGTAAAATCTAACAAAGTTAGAGTCTCCCCAGACAACGACCACTTCATCGCGACTGTTACATTTGTAGGTGGAAGATTTGATCCCTCGATACATGAAATTGGAAACGATATCAAGGCAATTACATTACATGATTTTTATGTAAAGAACACTAAAGATGGATTTGAGGCACATTTTATTATTGATATCTAGTCTTGGAATGTAACTTTTTCAATATCACTAGGAAGTGCGACAGAGTTGAATCCACCATCAACGAAAATAGTTTGACCAGAAATTCCAGAGCTTAAATCACTTAATAGGAACACTGCGGCCTTCCCAACATCATCCTGATAAACATTTCTTCTGAGGGGGGCCGTATGTTTCATGAACCCTAGAATATTATCAAATCCGGGAACATGACTTGCAGCTAATGTTTTTATCGGTCCAGATGAAATAGCATTAATTCTGTGACCCGCAGTCCCTATATCGTTTGAAAGTTCTCTCACAAAAGATTCTAATGCTGCCTTTGCAACACCCATTAACCGATATCCTGGTACAACACGTGTCGATCCCAGATATGTAAGGGTAATTATACTGCTGTTAGGATTTAATTTGCGAAGGCTATGTCTAACAATTCGCTGCAAAGAATATGCAGATATTGTTAACGCTGTATTAAAATCCGCTTCTGAGGTATATATTAAAGGTTTTTCAAGAGCTGAAGCGGGTGCGTAGCCTATGGCGTGAACAATCATATCGAATTTTCCCTCTAAGGAATTAAAAAAGTCCCGAACTTGCTCTTCATAGGCAACATCACATTCAGACATGTTTTCAACGAAATCAACATCTTTTGTTAAACCGTACAACCTTGATCTAAATCGTGTTTGATATGAGAGGGTAATTTTAGCCCCAGCTTTTGCAAGCCATTTACAGATCGCCCACGCGATACTATCTTCTGATGCCACTCCAAAAACAATGGCTCTTTTTCCTGTTAAATCAATCATTTTTTGTTTCCTCCATAATTGCCAATGACATGGCCCATTTATCATTTACTGAAGATTTCACAAGTATTTTGCTATCTCCAATTAAAACACTATATTTATGTGTTGAATGTCCATTTTGGACTTTGGTACTTTTTAATTTAGCTTTTAATCCTGTACCTTTAGCCTTCATTGCACTTTCCTTTATACTCCAAAGCTGAGTTATAATTTGAATTTTTTCAGGTTCGATAGAAAATTCCTCAATTTCATTTTTTGTAAATGCTGTTTTAATGAAACTTTTATCCCTCTCTTCTACTTTCTCAAGGTCGAATCCTAAGTTAAGATACTCATCAGAAACAGCAATTGCATATCCATTAGAATGAGAGATTGTCACAGGAAAATCAACACCTTGATAAACCCCCTTAGGTTTACCCATCTCATCCTTGACTATTTCTATTTCATCCTCTGGAAGGTTAAATTTGATAGATATTGCTCTCTTAGCTGCAATCTGACCTGCGCTCCATTCCATTCTTCTTTTTTTGACTTTTAACCTGCTGTATAGAACTTTCCCAGCCTTCGTAAAATAGCTATCAAGAACATCTTCATTGATATCCTCAAGAACCTTTGTTGAGAGCACCACACCATTTTCACTTAGTTTGTATAACTGATGTTCTAACAGAGCCACCTCAATTTCATCTTCTGATATTTTAAGTGAATGAGTAACTGGACTTTTCCCAGTGTGAATCATTTCAAATTCTCTTAATTCACAAACGAGTTCTAACTTTTCATTAAAGGCATAAACATTATATAAACTAGTCATTGAGTTTTCTGCTAAAAATATTGCAAACACATAGGTCGCAGGAAGATCTGAAGTGTAATGTTGAACTTTTCGGACTTTGGAAGGAAGTGACATTACCCCCTTTTGCAATAACCCATAAAGACCAGCTGTCTGAAAGCAGGCTTCAATAAGCAGAGGTTGAAACGAAACCTTTGCATCTTGATTATTAAAGAGGGTTCCTGTATCAGTGTCAATTTTGGTAAGAATTGAATTCTCAGAGAGAGATGCAACAAAATCAATCACTTGATATTTTGGTCCATGAAAAAATAGATCATAGATTTGGGCTTTCTGCATCAGAATACCCTCTTGTGAGATCAGGGAGTTCATTTCTTCGGGAAAATACCTCATTGCAGGTAGACTTTTCCCCTCAATTACACCTACACGAAAATGATCTCTAAGATCTCCAAGCTGTTTTCCATCTGGGCCAATGAATTTTGACTTAAGGTGGAGATGAGTCACTCCCATCAATTCATTGCTTTCTTCTGGTATCACAAATACCTCAAGTGGTTGATCCCTAGGTAGTTTAATTGGGGACTCAAATGAAACATCAACTAATGATCGGGGTATCCCATCAAACCTTTGAACAAATTCAATTATGGTTTCTAAACCCATCACACCAGGGAGAACCGCTTTATCATCAATACGATGATGATCCAAATACAAATCTCGGCTGAGGGAAAGGAGTCGACCCGCATATGGAATTCCACCTTCAATTGAATAGAAATCTATCATTGGATATTCTGAGTCAACCTCAGATTTTGAGGAGATAGTTGACGGAATTTCAAACTTTGCTGATTGTTCATTTTTGTTATTGCCTACTGAACCTCTTTTACTGGAAATTTCCTCGTTTACTTCAACTCCTTCTATTGAATCCTGTCTATCATGTTTGGCCAAATGACCTTTCTTAATTGGAGTGTTTTCTAGTAATTTTCCTAATTCACCACTTATAACCACCTCAGTCTCATTTCCATAAAAAAATTCATCAAGAAATCTCTTGACACCTTCTTGTGGAGAGATTGGAGTTACACCAGCCATCGAAAGTACTGTCATGGTTGAACCTCTAGTAGCCATTCCAACCTCGCTCCACGCTGACCAATCGATGGCGGTGGATTCAATACCTCTTGACCTTAGTTTATCACTGGTTTTTGTTAGATACTCGTTTGCGGCAGAGTAATCAACCTGTGTGGCATTTCCAAACCGTCCAGCAACTGAGGTAAACAGAATAACTCTATCGGTATCTTCTGTGATAAAAGGTTCTATTGATTGATACCCTAAAACCTTGGTGTTGTAGACTAAGGAGAACTCATCCTTTGATTTTTGTTTGGTGGGACGAGAGATTTCAATTCCTGCACCATGGATCACGATGTTAAAATGATCTATATCAAGTTCATTCATATTTACCTTAATTGCTTCTCTGACTTCGTCTTGATTTGTAATGTCACAAGAGATGTACAATACACTTGCTCCGCTCTCTTGGTATTTTTTCATTGATTTATACACATTTGCTGATTTTATGAATTTTGAATATTCGTTTTCAAGTAATACAGGCGTAACTTTATCATTTTTAGATTTAAGTTTTTGAAGAAGATCAGATTTAAATTTTTTAAGCTGTTCTGAATCATAGGTTGAAAGGTCTTCTGCGTTTGAGAGGACTTTAGTTCTTCCAATAACAATGATCTTTGGATTTTTGAAGCGTTTAATTAGGTTAGAGGTTGTTTCAAACGTGATCCCTTGGGCACCACCAGTCACTAAGAGTGTTGGAGATTCAGGTAGTTTTATACTCTCTGGAGAGAGATCCCCATTTTCTAACAGTGCGGTTGCTTTAGCAGATTGTGTTGAGACAAGTATCTCTGTTAAATCATGGTTAAGGTACTGTAAAGCCGTCTTTATATCATCTGAGACAATTATGCTTCCCTTAAGTTTTGAAAATTCAGCCTTTAATGCTTTAAGCATTCCACCAATTGCCCCTTCTAAGGGAGAGATTTTATTTATAGAATCTGTCTCTGAATTTATTGAAATAAGATTAAGAGACAAAATATCATCTATATCATTCTTAATTCTATCAAAAAATGAGGGGATATCTGTTATGAGATTTTCATCAATATTTAACAAAACCAGATTTTTTGGAAGTGAATTTGGAATACTGTTGATCAAATTTAATTCTGATATTCCTTCTCCGTTATGTGCTAAAAACGTGAATACTGAAAGATCCAGATTTGTGGGGGTAATATCAACAGTGTCTAGAGTAAATCTCTTACTCTTAGGAATACTTTCAGACTTTGAACTGTAAGCATCTCTAATATTATCTAACAGGTTGCCTACAGTTAAGCCAGTTTCTATTTTGGTTAACTTTAAGTCAAATAAGGTTGATAGACGATTGAACAGAGTTTCAATATCTGGCTCTGTCAGTCCTAAATCAGTTCTTAGGTTAAGCTTTAAATCAAGAAGTTCAGGTGGGTAACCAGTTATCTCTATAATTAACCCTAAGGTTTTGGATTTAATTTCCTCTGCGAAATCTAAGCTAGTGTCCTTTTTGGTATTTTGAGAATGTACAATGGTTTGATTTTGTTTTTCAATAACTTTCGAACCCTGTAAATTGTCCTTAACAAATTGAGTTACCTTTCTAATTGTACTGTATTGACTTATATCTAAGTCCTCAATCAACGGAATTCCAAATTTTTCTCGGATTACACCAATTAATTCTGCTTGTTTGACTGTATCTATTCCAAGGTCTGCCTCCATATCTAAATCTGGCTCTAACATGGTTTCAGGATACCCTGTTTTCTCAGACACTATATTGGTCACGGTGCTTAGCACTTCATCTGCTGAGATAGGTGTACTTATATCACTCTTCACCTCAGGGCTTTTACTCATATTTTTATCTTGTTCAATTTGATTGTGTTCAGTAATTTTTGAGGCTTCTGTGGTGTTTTCGATAACAAATTCAGCGACCCTGTTAATAGTATTATATTGACTTATATCAAGGTCTTCGATCAATGGTATCCCAAAATTGTCTCGGATTACTCCAATAAGTTCAGCTTGTTTCACTGTATCTATGCCTAGGTCAGCTTCCATATCCAGGTCTGGTTCAAGCATTTCAACTGGATAACCAGTTTTCTCAGCAACAATCTGAATAACTTGACTCAATATGTCTTCATTTACAGAACTTCTGAGATTCTTTTTCTTGGTTTTAGCACCTGGCCCTTCTACAATGACATTTACGGTCTCCTCAGTAGGACGTTCTGTGTTTGATTTTACAAACTCAGATATTTTTTGTATCGTGTTGTATTGTGAGATATCAAGGTCATCAATTAAGGGAATTCCGAACTCCTCTCTAATTATGCCAATGAGTTCAGCTTGTTTCACTGTATCTATACCAAGATCAGCTTCCATATCAAGATCTGGCTCTAGCATCTCGACTGGATAACCAGTTTGTTCTGAAACCCTTTCTATTATTCGATTAAGTATTTTTGAATCTGTTAAACTTGCTTGGTGTTGATCAATTGGTTTAGAACTTGAGGCAGTGGGATTTATCATTGATTGATCTTTACTTATTTGTTCAATCACAAATTCTGAAATTTTTTTAATTGTATTATATTCAGAAAGGTCGAGGTCTTCTAATAGGGGAATTTCAAAACTCTCTCTGATTATTCCAAATAATTCAGCCTGTTTAACTGTATCAATGCCTAAGTCTGCCTCCATATCAAGTTCGGGATCTAACATTTCTTTAGGATAGCCTGTTTTCTCAGCAACAATTTCTAAAACTCTCATTAACACTTCAGGAGATGAAGAATTTTGTTTATTTGCTTGACCTTGAGTTTTAATAGAAGTAGTCTTAGTGGAAGATGAGTTCTTAGAAAGATCCATTTTGCTTAATTGTCGATTAGGAGAGGTGGATAGAGGCTTTAACAATTCGAGGATTTTTTGAACCGTGAATTCTTCATCAGATAAATTTTTTAATGTACTTTCATCAATGTACGCAATAAAGTCTTCTTTTCTCATTCCAATTTCAGTTATTAAATTTAGTGAGTTGGTTAACAATTCCGGAGGATATCCAGTGACCATTGAAAGAATACCTAGTGGAGTTTTTGGCTCATTTACTTCATGTTTGATTGTATTTGAAACTGTCAAACTTTTCGGAAGTTTGGATACTTTAGGATCAACTGGAGTTTCCCTTGTGCTTATGACTGTTTCTTGAAAAGAGCCAATTGATGGGTTTTCTTTTACTCTGAGTGTCTTTCCAACCTCAATGAGGTCTTCTTCGGATGACCCTATGGATTTAAGCCATTTTCCATATAGCATTGTCTTTCGAGATCCATAGCTTGCTTTTTTGTATAAGACAAATGCCAGTTGTGAACCGAAACCAGCGGCTAACCGAATCGCATAAGTTATATCATGCTTTTGTCCATCACCAAACTTTAAATTTCCAAGAGCTGGATCAGGTTGTTTTAGATTTGCAATTGGTGGGACAACTCCAAATTCTAAAGTTTTTAATGCAATTGCATCTTCAATCCCAGCACCCATAGGATGTCCGGTAAATCCTTTTGTGTTAGTTATAAAAATATTTTGAGCATGATCCCCAAAAACGTGTCTTAAGGATTCGATCTCTGCAGCTGCACTACCACCTCTTGCGGGGGTGTAGGTCTCATGACTCATAAAAATACAAGACTCAGAAATCTCTTCAGGAGTTAATGCGTGTTCTGCTGTTACTTTCTTAAAAAAGTACTCAAATTCAGAAGAGATATGAGTCACATCAAGCCTAGTTCCATGAAATGCTGAGTTTGCATAGTGAGAGCTTAGGATTTGAGCTATAGGGGCAATGCCTCTTCTTTTAGCTTCTTCCTCGGTTTCAATTACCAAACCAACAGCACCCATTCCCACGATCATGCCATGCCTTCTCTCATCAAAAGGCAGTGCTGCTTTTGTAACGTCTCCCTCGGTTGTAGCTGCTCCAGAGGATAAAAATCCTGAACCTATCCAGGGGAACAGATGATCACTCGTGACATTGTCAGAACCAATAATTATTACTCGTTTACATCTCCCGTTTCGTATCCAGTCTTGAGCGATTCCAACAGCCTGAGTTGTGGATGCACACGCAGCATTCACCTGAGTGTTTGGACCTCTGGCTTTGATGAGTTGTGCAAATTGAGAATGACCCATTGATAAAATTCTGAAGAGAAACTTTCGATTGAATATATACTCAGGTGTATTAGATTCAAGCTCTTCTAATATATTTTCAATGAATTCTATTATTCTCTCCTTGTCCTCAGAATCTTTTAGTTTTCGATGAATTTCAGAGTATATTATACGTGTTAATGTTTTTTCATCATCAGATTTTTTCCACTTGTAATACCGTGTGAGTTCATCTACCAGACTATCAAACCCAGGAAATGCCGAAGCAAAAATTACGCCTGTATCATCTTGTAACTCTTTGGGTAATACCCAATCACCTGGGAGGTAACTTCCAGTTGTAGTTTTGACGTATTCTCTCTGAAGTGGGATGTAAGCATCCTTAAGGGCTTCAAGGCCTGCTGCAATCGCAAGTTTTGTTGATGAATCATAGGTTTCAATTAATTTTTCTGCTAACTGAAATTCTGCCACTAAATCAAATTTTCCGGGTTGTGCAGCTAATTTAATGACATCAGACCGCTTGTTGATTTTGTCTAGGGTTGGGCTCCCCTTGTCTCTTTTTACTAATTTGACTATGTTTTTGTCAGTTTGTTCATCTAAAGCGACCTCTGATAATTGATCAATGAGGTTTTCTCCCCTAAATATTCTTTGGATATTTTTTGAATCAAAGATTTCTTTGTATTTACCCGGAAGACCTACCCCTGTACCTGTAACTACAATATTATCAAGGTTTATACCCATTCGACTAATTTTATCTGAAAGCTTAAGGGAGGATTCTTGCTTAAACCTGTTAAAACTCTCTTCTACAAACTTGTTAAGTAAGTCACCTTGGAACTGCAAGTAAGACTTAAACATAGGGTCATATTTTGCATCTGCTGTGATATAATTATCTGAATTAAAACTGTGTTGAATTTCACCTTGAAACTCATCTTTGGTTAAGGCAGTACGAATTTGAGGTGAAATCTCCTTTACTTGAGGAGTTTTTGTAAATTTGTTGGAGTATGAAAAGTGGGATAATGTTGGTGTGGCTACCTTAACATCATAAATACTCTTGTCAATCAAATTTCCTTCAATGGATGGCTTGATCACCATTTTCCCAGCAGCAAACAATCCGGCTAATGCCTCATTGAGTTGCTTGGTTTCTCCCTTCTTGGGATGAACTGTTATTAAAGTTAGTGAGTTCTCATCTGAAAGTATTGTTTCCACAAAGCTAGATAAAGCTCTTTTTGGTCCGACTTCAACAAAGATTCTCCCACCATTTTTATATAAATTATTAATTTGTTGAACCCATTCTACCGCAGATTCAACTTGTTTCTCCAGTAGAGATCTTATCTTCTCAGGATCCTCTGGAAATAATTCTCCTAACACATTTGAAGAGACAGGAATTGTTGGTTTATTAAAGGTAATTTGTCTTAAGAATTCTGCCAGTTCTTGTGCTGCTGGTGCTACAATCTCAGAATGAAATGCAGCAGAAACATTCAATTTTACACATGAAATACCATTTTCAGAGAACACTTTTATAGCCTTTTCAATTCCAACCGTTGAACCAGAGATTACTGTACTAGTAGTAGAATTTTTGTTTGCTGGAATTACGTAATCATCAATGGTCTTTAAAATTTCCTCGATTTTCTCATACGGAGCATTAACAGAGGCCATGCTTCCCTTATCAGAGGCATCCACGTTAGCCATAGCTTTACCTCTTACTGCCACTGCCTTTAACGCATCAGAAAAACTCAGTACATTAGCTGCAACTAAAGCTGCGTACTCTCCTAAAGAATGTCCAGCAACCATGTCAGGCTCAACACCGAGAGTTTGAAGCAACCTAAAGACAGCAATATCTGCCAATAGCATTGCAGGTTGTGTAAACTGAGTTTGTTTTAACTTCTCTTCCAATTCTTTTTCTTTCCCACTTTTAGAATAAATTATTCCTGAGAGAGGTTCACCTAAAAACTCAAATAAAACTTCATCTGCCTCTGAGATCGTCTTCTTAACAATTGGAAATTTTGTAGATAGCTCTTTTAACATGTTAACATATTGTGAACCTTGTCCTGGAAACATAAACACGGTTTTTCCTTCAGGTAACGTATCTGAATAAAATATTCCTCGCTTTTGATAGAAACTGAAATTTGAACTATCATCTAACAGAGTTTGAACCATATCTAATTCTTTCTGCAATTCTTCTATATTTTTGGGAGCTAGTGCAACTCTTTCTTTGAACATGGGGTTAAAACTATCAGGCAAATTCAGCAAAGAGTATCTAGAGTCTCGCTCATCAGGTATTGACTCCCTTATTTTGTTGACTTGGTTAATTAGTTCAGATTTAGTTTCTGCACTTAAAAAAATAGGTTCTGAAGCAAATTCTGAGTCAACAAAAAATTCAATGACTTGGTCTTCATAGTCTTTGGTATTTTCAAAATCATATGAATAATTTGGATTGTATTCTTGCATTACCACGTGAAAGTTTGTTCCTCCAAATCCAAATGAAGAAACGCCAGCTGTTCTTAACCCTTCGCACTCCCATTTTTTTGTTTTGGTGTTTACATAAAAAGGACTTTTTTCCCAGTCAATGTTTGGATTTGGATTCTCAAAATTGATTGAAGGTGGTAATACTTTGTTGTAAATTGCCAGGGCAACTTTAATAATGGCGGCTGCTCCAGCTGCACTCTTCAAGTGACCTATCTGACTTTTGATAGAACCTATGGGGATTGATGAAAGTTTAACATTGTCCTCCATAAACACCTTTGATATTGTATCTACTTCTACCACATCTCCCACCTTTGTGGAGGTTCCATGAGCTTCTATAAGTGAAATTTCATGTGGGCTTACTTTTCCCGCTTTCAAAGCCCTCCTGATTGCTAATTCTTGACCAATTGGGTTTGGTGCTGTGATCCCCTTACCCCTTCCATCAGAGGATGAGCCAACTCCACGTACCAGTGCATAAATTTTGTCACCATGAGAAATGGCATCAGAAAGTCTTTTTAAGACAAAAAAACCAACTCCTTCACCCATTACAAATCCATTGGCTCTCTCATCAAATGGATAGGAACCGTCTGGGGAAAGAGCACCGATCTTACAGAATTTAACATAAGTGCTGACATCCATTGACCTGTCTGCTCCCCCACAAAGAACCACATCAACCTCTTTGCTGATCAAACTTTTATATGCCTCGTCTATCGCAGCCATGGATGAGGCGCAAGCTGCATCTGTAGTTAAATTCTTGCCACGCAGATTAAATACATTAGCAATTCTTCCAGCAATAACATTTGCTAGCTCTCCAGGCATTGAATCTTCATTTATTTCTCTAAATCGAGATTTATATTGCTTTTCGAGGTTTTCTAACAACAGTACCTGTTGTTCTGATTCTAGTTTTGAGAATTCTGGTGTCTCTCTTAGGGTCTCTACAACCTCAGGAAAATAAACTCTTCTTGTATATTCTCGAACAACTTCACCTCCCATTGAATTTCCCAAAATAACAGCGGTGTTTTCTCTGTTAAAATTTTTATTCTCGTAATTTGCGTCCTCTAATGCCTCTTTTGCCGCTGTTAAAGCAAGCTGTTGCAGAGGATCAATTTGTTTGGCCATATTTGGAGGTATTCGAAAATTCAACCCATTAAATTCAAAATTTTTCACAAATCCTCCGATTTTGGTGTAGGTTTTATCTGGTGCACCTTTGTCAGTGTTGTAATACAGTTTAGGATCCCAACGTTCAGAATCTACTTCAGTGATAGAATTTTTTCCTGATGTTATGTTTTCCCAAAATTCTTTTGAATTTAATGCGTCTGGCATTATAGCCCCTACACCAATTATCGCTACAGGTTCGAGAACATTGATTCTAGGTTCTTGAAATTGAATGTTTTCTGATTTTGTAGAGTTGTTTGACACCATTTTATTCAATTTTAAAAATGAATAACGATTAATAAAATCTCCTAATAATTCATTATATAGGCATATAATTGTATTCCCATATAATAAAATTTGTTAGAATTAAAGTGGGATATTACCGTGCTTTTTACCGATTCTTAGTTCTCGTTTGGTAAGAAGTGGCCACAGTGCTTCAATTAATTTTGGTCGCGTTTCTTCTGGAGATATAATTTCATCAATATACCCATAAGAGGCTGCTTCATAAGGTGTGTAAAACTTCTCCCGATATTCTGCTTCAATTTTTTGTTGTTCTTTTATGGGGTCTTTTGCTTTAGATAATTGTTTGCTAAAAATTATATTAACTGCAGCCTCTGATCCCATAACTGCAATCTCAGCGGTAGGCCAGGCAAAATTAACATCAGTACCTAGATGCTTGGAGGCCATAACAATATAAGCCCCACCGAAAGCCTTTCTGGTTACTACGGCAATTTTTGGTACTGTCGCCTCACAATATGCATATAGTAACTTTGCACCATTTCGAATGATTCCTTTCCATTCTTGATCTACACCCGGTAAGAAACCAGGGACATCCACAAATGTAATAATGGGAATGTTAAAGGAATCACAAAGCCTCACGAATTTGGATGCCTTTATAGAACCCTCTGAATCTAAAGCTCCAGCCAATACAGGTGGTTGATTTGCAACTATTCCAATGGGGTAACCATTTAATCGTGCAAATCCAATGACAACATTCTTTGCCCATTTTTCATGGATTTCGAAGAAGTCTCCATGATCAACTACTGAACAAATTACTTTTTTCATATCATAGGGTAATTTGTTGTCATCTGGAATCAGTGAATTAAGACCTTCATCCATTCTGGATTTGTCATCTGTAGGTTCTAATACCGGTGGAAGTTCCAAGTTGTTTGAAGGAAGAAAACTAAGCAACCTTCGAATAATCTGAATTGAGTCTCTTTCATCATTCCCGTTGAAGTGTGCAACTCCAGATTTTAAGGTGTGTATAGAAGCACCCCCAAGCTCTTCAAATGAAATGTCTTCTCCGGTCACAGTTTTAACAACTGATGGACCAGTCACAAACATATGGGATGTTTCCTTAGTCATTATTATAAAATCAGTTAATGCAGGGGAGTATACGGCACCTCCAGCAGATGGACCAACAATTACAGATATTTGGGGGATTACACCTGAGGCATTTACATTTCTAAAGAAGATTTCTCCATACCCTGCGAGTGAGTCTACACCCTCTTGAATTCTGGCTCCCCCAGAATCGTTAAAACCGATTACCGGTGCACCATTTTTCATGGCTTGGTCTATTATATGAGCAATCTTTTTGGCATGAGAGTTCCCTAATGATCCTCCCATAATTGTAAAATCTTGGGCATACACATATACTAATCTCTCATCAACCCTCCCATATCCTGTGACCACACCATCCCCCAGGTACTTTTTGTTTTCGAGACCAAATTGATTTTTGTGATGGGTTACAAAGGTCCCAGTTTCAACAAAGGTCTCTGGGTCTAATAAAAGTTGGATTCTCTCTCTGGCAGTGTATTTTCCCTTATCATGTTGTGCATCAATTCTTCTTTGACCACCTCCAATCAAGGCTTCCTGATATTTTTCCTTGTATTCTTCTATCTTAGCTTTTGTTGTCTCCTCCTGAGATTTTTTTTGCTGAGATTCCATATGATATTGAATATTTCGGGTGTATTTAAGAGTATTAACTGTGAGTTAGATGGATTGAAATTTAAACAGTTTTGTGTTTTTTGATTACAATCAAAGGGTCATCAGTGTTAACTTGATCAGAAGATTTTACAAGAATTCTATCAATATACCCCGAACTTTGGCTGATTATTTCATTTTGCATTTTCATCGCTTCAAGAGTAAGAAGCTTCTGACCTTCCTCAATTTTATCACCGATTTTTACCAGAATTTCCACAACGATCCCTGGTAATGGAGCATTCACTTGCTCAACACTAGAACCACCGGATGTTTTCCTCTTCAATTTGGGGAGACTTGGGATAAAAGTAAATTCTATAGGTCTGCCATCCAGATAAATGGTTCCCTCTGATTTGGATATTTTGTAACTATGGTCACCAATAATCACAATATTATCTTTACCGATCGACTCTATCACAGGTCTATACACTTTATCATCCATTGAAATTTCTCCAGTGTTTTTGTTGAACAGTAGGCTCATGTTTCGCCCGTTAAGATTTATATCATAAGGAAGAAAATCCTTAGAAAGTGTTGGTGGTTTGATCTTCTCAGACTTCTTCTTCTCTTGGGCCTCCATAGACCTTTCAATTGTACCTTTTGACATCATGACCACCTCTTTACTGATTCTGCCAGTGCTGTTGTCTTCCAGTTTGATTGCTCTCTTATGGGTAGAAAGACCTTTCTCGTCATAAACTGGTTTGCAAATAAAGCTGCAACTCTTCGGTTAAACGCTTCCCTGATATAAGGGATGATATTTTCTTCTGTGATAAAATTAGTGTTTATATCACCAGAATGAAACCTTTTATTTGCTAAGGTCACTCTATGGAATGCATGATTCGTTGGAATACCCACAATTGCTAACTCTGAAACTGCATGAAATGCCCTAACAATTGATTCCTTACGAGTTCTCCCCCAGACGATCAATTTCCCAAGCAACGAATCATAATCTCTAGGGATTGTATATCCAGAGTAGAGATGAGTATCGAACCTTACACCTGGACCACCTGGTATTGATAGTTGCCTGACAGTTCCAAAAGTTGGGGTAAAATTAGTGAGTGGGTCTTCTGCATTGATTCGCATTTCAATTGCATGCCCATTGAATTTGATTTCATTTTGCCTGAATGACAATTTATTACCCATCGCAACTTTAAGTTGTTCCTGAACTAGGTCTACACCAGTAATCATTTCCGTTACAGGATGTTCAACTTGAATTCTTGTGTTAACCTCATTAAAGTAGAACTGTCCATCCTTATAGAGAAATTCAGCAGTCCCAGCGTTTACATACTGGACTTCTTTCGCAAGCTTTTTGACAAGTCCCCCGATTTGCTTACGTTCTTCATCAGTTATTGCCACTGATGTAGCCTCTTCAACTAGTTTTTGATGTCTTCTTTGTATCGAACATTCTCTTTCTCCCAGATGAACTATATTACCTTTAGAATCAGCAATGAACTGAATTTCAATATGTCTTGGATTTTCAATATATTTCTCAATAAATACCTCTGGGTTGCCAAATGCTGCAAGTGATTGTTTGGTAGATTTTTCAATTGCTGGAAGCAATTCTTCCTTAGCATAAGCAACTTGCATACCCATTCCTCCTCCTCCGGCTCGAGCCTTAACTATCACAGGATACCCAATTTTTTCTGCCACCTCATATGCCTCTTCTGTAGCTTGGACGGGTTTATCACTTCCTTTCGTAGTTGGGATACCGACTTTTTCTGCAAGGTCTCTCGCAGTGATTTTATCACCAAGAAGTTTAATACTTTTAGAATTTGGGCCGACCCAAGTTATACCTTGTTCTGTAATAGCATGAGCAAATTCTGATGATTCCGACAAAAAACCATACCCAGGGTGTAGAGAATCAATGTTAAGTACCTGTGCAACCTCAATTATTTTTTCTATATTTAGATAATTCTTCGATGCAGGTCCACCCCCCAGTGATACAGATTCATCAGCCAATTGAATATGCTTGCTAGATTTATCCTGGTCTGAGTAGATTGCCACAGTTTCAATCCCAAGTGATTTTGCTGCTCTAATAACTCGAACAGCTATTTCTCCTCGATTTGCGATCAGAAGTTTATCGAACACAATTGTTATAACAGAGTACCCTAAAAAAGGCTTCTCTTTGTCAATCAAACTGATTTAATCTTCTTTTCCCCATTCTATAGCCATTGTACCCATTGAAAAGCCCAAACTTGTCCCACTTACTATGACTTTAGACCCCGGCTGAATTAGTCCTGTCTCTAAGCCATAGTCGAGTTGATATAATAAATCATTGGTTCCCATATGAGGAACCTCTTTCAAACATGAGATTCCGGATTTCTCAATTGGAAAATTCATTTGATCAAGAACCATTTTTGAACTTGCATAATTAGAACAACTAATCGCAATAAAGTCAATATCCTTTGGATAGGTTTTCATGGCAAGACATGATTCTCTGAGGTGAGTCCCAAAAGTCTTAACCATATATTTGCTCAATTCCTTCCCCTTGTGTAAGTTGGCCAGATGATATTTTGCATCATCACCCAAAATAAACATATCTCGAAACTCTGGATTGGTATTAACCTTTACATATCTGATCAAATTACCGTCTGTGTTTTTGGAGAACATAAAAGCTCCGATGGAATCTGCGAAGATACAATTTCCGTCAGAACAGTTATCAGTATATTGTGTTGTCATCTGAACAGCTCCAACCGCCACATGGTCAATATCATTCTGAGAGAAGTGAAGGCCAGCCAATTTCGCAGCAACAATGACAGAAGCACAACCCAGCGAAAAGTCAAAACCAAACCCTTCTGCTGAGGGAAAAGCACTCATAACCACAGGGCTGGCACCTTCAGGATGTGACTTGTAGCCATTATGAATCCCTAAAAACACACTAAGCTTGTCTGGGTCTATTTTTGCCTTTTGTTGTGCAAGAATCACCTGTTTCACCAATCTATTTTCCCATTCAGATTCATCAGAATATACCCAAGTGCTATTAACTGGATTTCTTGATTTAACAAATTCAGGGAGGCCCAATGAGGAGATTTCCACCCTCTTGTCTCCCCTTTCGAAGCTCCAACCTGAAAGAGTTAAATCATTGAATTTCATATATAATTTTATTCAGTATTTGAGGTTAAAAATCTAAGTTTAGTGAGATATTTCAACCTTTGATATTTCCAATTGGACGAAGTTGCACTATAGGTCTTGCAAGATTTCCATCTTCGCATGCTTTCACTACCTCTGCAAGTTCTTTGTATGCAAACCCAGCTTCTTCAGCAAGGCCTTTCCAAGAAGCTCCCTTGACATAGATTCCCTTGTCCAACATTTGTTTGTAAAGTTCTTCCCCTGTTATCTGCTTCTTAGCTTTTGATCTGCTCATAGTCCTTCCTGAGCCATGGGCTGAACTTCCAAAGGCTTCTGTCATAGATTTGTCAGTACCAGCAAGGATGTATGAACCAGTCTCCATGCTCCCACCAATTATTACTGGTTGACCATATTTTTTGTATTGTGGTGCTAAATCTTTTTGGTTGGGACCAAAGGCACGAGTAGCTCCTTTTCGGTGGACTAACACATTTCTTTTCTCGCCATCAACCAAGTGATCCTCAAATTTGGCTATATTATGGCACACATCGTAGGTTAATGACATCCCAAGCTCATCCTGATCCATTTTGAATATCTTTGAAAATACTTTTCTGGTCTGGTTCATAATTATAGCCCTGTTCGCAAATGCCATATTGGCTGCACATGCCATAGCAGCAAAATAATCCTCACCCTCTCGTGACTTGATTGGTGCTGCAGCTAACTCCTTATCTCGGACTTTTATCCCATAATGTGGCATAACATCCAAAAATTTTCTCAAATGCTCAGATGCAATTTGATGTCCAAATCCTCGTGAACCGCAATGAATCATAACTACAACCTGTTGATCTTTATCCACTCCAAAAGCATTTGCAGCCTCAATGTCATGTACGTTTGATTTATGAGCAACCTGAACCTCCAAGAAATGATTACCACTACCTAAAGTTCCAAGCTGGTTTCTTCCTCTTGATCTTGCTTTTTTTGATATCAAATCCGGGTTTGCTCCCTCGATCTTCCCCTGTTCCTCCATAAATGCTTTATCAGCTTTCCACCCTAAGTTATTATCAATTACCCAATCCACTCCACCTGTCATCACCTCATCAAATTGTGAGTCATTTAGAGGATGGGTCCCCTTTGTTCCAACCCCTGTTGGAACCGCCCTAAACAATTCATCTACAAGTTCCCTTAATTTAGGTTTTACCTCTTCATATACCAGATTAGTCCTAATGAGGCGCATACCACAATTGATATCAAAACCAATACCACCTGGTGAGATTACACCTTCTTCAACATCCATAGCTGCAACACCACCTATGGGAAATCCATATCCCCAATGGCCATCAGGCATCACACTTACCTTTTTAACCAATCCAGGAAGAGTTGCCACGTTCATTGCCTGATTGATTACACCTTGATCTAGGTCTTCAATTAGTTTTGTATTTGAATATATATGGACAGGGACATTCATATCACCATTTGGGGAAATTTCCCAAATATTTGAACTGTATCTATTTAATTCTACCACAAAATAGAGGAGGGTCGTTAATTTATTAACTGATTTATTGATTTCCGTTAACTTAATTATGATCTTGATGTAATTTTGATACTAAAAATGAATTGATTTTGATTTATGTTACTAAATATTTGAAATTGATTTTAATACTTTATACTCTTCTTTTCTTTTTCATGATAACTGCTGTTGTGATGACAGCGAATGAGGCGATCAACGCTAAAATTGGGTCACCAACAAAAGAAGAAAGGTTCTTAAACTGAGTTGATAACACACCACCACCATTATTTGTGATTGCAATTTTGTATCCAGCTTTTTGCATTAAAACTTTAGCCTCATTCAAGTCAAATGGAATCTTATACTGATTTGTATAAAATCCAGAAGGCTCAAAGAAGATCTTTACTGGTGAGTCTTGAGGAGCTCTGAGGTTATCAACAATTGCTTGAAGTGCTTTCTTGTCAACCGCTGATGCGATGGCTCTTCTGACATAGTAGTTTTTAAGATTTGGATTTAGCAGATTGAACATTAACAGATCAGCTGTTGATAATGTTGGGATCTGAAATACCAAAAATCTGGGATCGTTCTTCTGTGAGAGTACCTCTTCTGCACCGAACGCTGTTGGTGAGGTAAGGTCAACTTCTCCTGACTTAAAGAGTACGAGTTCAACATTTGCATCATCTACAATTGGTGAATAGAAGGTTTTGATCTTCAATTCAGTTGGTTTTTGATGAGGTAATGCGGTTGTTGCATTGTATGCAAAGTAGTATGCCGTCTGATTAACACCCTTTCTTAGATCAAACTGACCGTTTGGTGCATCCCATTCATTAGGGAAGGTAAACATTGAGTTTGCTCTCTTGTAGATATATTGACCAGCCTTAAAGAAATTAGAGCTGGCGAAGTCCACATAGTAAGGACCGGATTGAACTGGATTTGCAGCAAAATTCTTCCAGGTTTCTGTTGCGAAGGGATCAAAGTTACCATAATATCCAGCAGTCGTGTTTTGGAATACCCTTATTTTGGTACCGTTCTTGAATACAAGATCTCCACCAAGCAGTTTTGAGGGGAGTATTTGAATTCCACCAAAGTTTCTTACATCTTCAAGTCTTGGATTGCTGATATAGAGGGTAATTCGTCCAGTTGTCTTGTTTATTGTATAATGATCCAAATACTGATACATGTCTTGCCAATTTAAACTGAGATATAAATCAAACTTAGTGTACATGTCTAAGGTGAAAGCAACATCGTTTACTGTGACATTACCATAAACAGCACCAGTTGTTGAATTGATCCATTTTTGGTTTTGGTTGATCCAAAAGTCTATCTTACCATAGGGTACATCAACCGCTGTGTTGTTCGATCCAACAGGTGCATTAAACCAGGTACTTACATTGAATTGCTTTGCAAGCCATGGGTGAGGCTCATATGCTGCACCATCCATTAATAATGAAGGGAATAAACCGTTAAGCACAAAATTTGTCTCGGAGTCATCAGATCTTAATGGATCCCAGACACCTGGCATTGTTGCCAATCTGACAGCAATTGTTGATTTATTGTTCTGTCTTCCAGCTGGTGTGGTTGAATCCCAGTATGCTCCCTTGTAAGCAGAACCATGTGTTCCTAATAATGGGTCATAACCGTTTAATCCTTTCCAAATTGATACAACACCAGTTGGTGCGAGTAATGGATAATCATACAGAAGGTTTTGCATGAACCATTTTGTGAACAATAAGGTTTGATCCTTTCTGCTTGGTAGATCGAGGTTCTTTTTCATGTCATTCAGTAACTTGTCAACCTTGGCTTGTGTAAGGTTAGCTGTGTTACCAGGATCTTGAGGTAACCAGTTCTGCCATGCCTTTGTTCCTAGTTGGTAAGTGTTTGCTCCAAAGAAACCACCGCTGGTATATAAGGATACAAAATCAGGGGCTATCACTGAACCACCACCGAATCCGACGATAGTTATATCATATTTTTTGCTACCAACGTCACCGAGTAGGTCACCAACGAAGGAACCCCACTGTTTGCCGACAACTTCTACATTGATACCCAAAGGTGCTAAGGCTTTTACCAAATAATAGGCAAAGCTCTGTCTTCTTCGATTACCAACATAAGTTTCAACTTTGATTGTAAAGTTAGTAACGATAGCACCAGATGTCTCAGCAAAAAGTGCGGCGTTTCCGAAAGTGCTTAGTACAAATGTACCAATTATTAGTGCACTTAATAACGTCAATTTTTTGTGTTTCATTTTTTCACCGTTTCTATCAATTCTGTTGAGTCCAATAATCAGACTCATAAGAATATTCTCTCGGATGAGAGAAGATTTCAGGACTTTTATACCTGAAAGCTTAATTCGAAGCTCAAATCTGAAAGAGTTGAAGCAGTGAATTTCAAATGAGCGGGGGCATTTATATCTCCCTTTGAGAGAATTTCCCAAATATTTGAACTGTATCTATTTAATTCTACCACAAAATAGAGGAGGGTCGTTAGTTTATTAATTTAATTATAATCTTGATGTGATTTAGATACTAAAAATAAATTGATTTTAATTTATGTTACTAAATATTTGAAATTGATTTTAATACTTTATACTCTTCTTTTCTTTTTCATGACAACTGCTGTTGTGATGACAGCAAATGAAGCTATTAATGCTAAAACTGGGTTACCAACAAATGAACCAGGTAAGATTTGGGATGGGATTACACCACCACCACCACCATTAGTTGTGGTTGCAATTTTGTATCCAGCTTTTTGCATTAAAACTTTAGCCTCATTCAAGTCAAATGGAATCTTATACTGATTTGTATAATATCCAGAGGGCTCAAAGAAGATCTTTACTGGTGAGTCTTGTGGAGCTCTGAGATTATCAACAATTGCTTGAAGTGCTTTCTTATCTATTGCTGAAGCGAGTGCTCTTCTGACATAGTAGTTTTTAAGATTTGGATTTAACAGATTGAACATTAACAGATCAGCTGTTGATAATGTTGGGATCTGAAATACCAAAAATCTGGGATCGTTCTTCTGTGAGAGTACCTCTTCTGCACCGAAAGCTGTTGGTGAGGTAAGGTCAACTTCTCCTGACTTAAAGAGTACAAGTTCAACATTTGCATCATCTACAATTGGTGAATAGAAGGTTTTGATCTTCAATTCAGTTGGCTTTTGATGAGGTAATGCGCTTGTTGCATTGTATGCAAAGTAGTATGCCGTCTGATTAACACCCTTTCTTAGATCAAACTGACCGTTTGGTGCGTCCCACTCATTAGGGAAGGTGAACATTGAGTTTGCTCTCTTGTAGATGTATTGACCAGCCTTAAAGAAATTAGTATTAGTAAAGTCTATATAATAAGGACCGGATTGAATTGGATTTGCAGCAAAATTCTTCCAGGTTTCTGTTGCAAAAGGATCATAGTTACCCCAATATCCAGTGGTGTTTTCGAATACCCTTATTTTGGTTTTGTTCGCGAATACAAGATCTCCACCTAGTAATTTTGAGGGGACTATTTGAATTCCACCAAAGTTCCTTACATCTTCAAGTGTTGGACTGCTTATATATAGGGTAATTCGTCCAGTTGTCTTGTTCATTGTATAATGATCCAAATACTGATACAAGTCTTGTCCATTAATAATAATGTATGGATGAGCCTTAGTGTACATGTCTAAAGTGAATGCAACATCGTCTAAGGTGACATTACCATAAACAGCACCAGTTGTTGAATTGATCCATTTTTGGTTTTGGTTGATCCAAAAGTCTATCTTACCATAGGGCACATCAACTGCTGTATTGTTCGGTCCTACAGGTGCATTAAACCAGGTACTTACATTGAATTGCTTTGCAAGCCATGGGTGAGGTTCATATGCTGCACCATCCATTAATAATGTGGGGAATAAACCGTTCAATACAAAACCAGTCTCGGTGTCACTAATCCTCAATGGATCCCAGACACCAGGCATTGTTGCCAATCTGACAGCAATTGTTGATTTGTTGTTCTTTCTTCCAGCTGGTGTGGTTGAATCCCAGTATGCTCCCTTGTAAACAGAACTATGTGTTCCTAATAATGGGTCATAACCGTTTAATCCTTTCCAAATTGATACAACACCAGTTGGTGCAAGTAATGGATAATCATACAGAAGGTTTTGCATGAACCATTTTGTGAACAGTAAGGTTTGATCCTTTCTGCTTGGTAGATCGAGGTTCTTTTTCATGTCATTGAGTAACTTGTCAACCTTGGCTTGTGTAAGATTGGCTGTATTACCAGGATCTTGAGGTAACCAGTCCTGCCATGCCTTTGTTCCTAATTGGTAAGTGTTTGCTCCAAAGAATCCACCACTGGTATATAAGGATACAAAATCAGGGGCTATCACTGAACCACCGCTGAATCCGACGATAGCTATATCATATTTTTTGCTACCAACATCACCGAGTAGGTCTCCAACGAAGGAACCCCACTGTTTGCCGACAACTTCTACATTGATACCCAAGGGTGCTAATGCTTTTACCAAATAATAGGCAAAGCTCTGTCTTCTTCGATTACCAACATTAGTTTCAACTTTGATTGTAAAGTTAGTAACGATAGCACCAGATGTCTCAGCAAAAAGTGCGGCGTTTCCAAAAGTGCTTAGTACAAACGTACCAATTATTAGTGCACTTAATAACGTCAATTTTTTGTGTTTCATTTTTTCACCGTTTCTATCATTTCTGTTGAGTCCGATAATCAGACCCATAAGAATATTTCTCTCTGATGAGAGAAGATTTCAGGACTTTTATACCTGAAAGCTTAATTCGAAGCTCAAACCTTTAGTATTAAAACTTTGACATTCTTCGAATTAGAGCAGTGTAATTTAACGTTGTATTTGAACATTAATAAATTAAAGGTGAAGTGAGTGGAGAGCTTAAGTCTTGATATTTTACAAATTGAGACTCTTATTATTAAGTGCATGAATTTTTTCGCTTCTATGATGTTAAGTTCCGTAAGTCTAAATATAGAGTAAGTAATAGCGTAATATAAGATACCTACCTGGAAATTTTGATTGGACAATTATTGTATCTTTTGTTTTATGTTTAGTCGATACGATAATCGTAAATTATGAGTGGTCAAGCAATTTTATTACCAGAGCAATATGAATTAATTTCAATCAAGTCTGCTGAAAATTGATCTGGCGCATTAGGTTTAAAGCAGTAAAATAAATTTCTGTTAATCAAAATAAATTGAAATGATTAAAGGTTTAGATGATAATCAATTTTATTGTTAGGTCTATTCTTTTAATCTAGGATCAAGTGCATCTCTAAGAGCATCTCCCATCAAATTATAACCTAAGGTCAATAAGAAAAGCACTAGAGAAACAAAGGTTACACCCCACCAAACTCCACCATAGATAACAGCGGGATCATTTGTATAATCTGAAAGATCATTTCCCCAAACTAATGTAGATTGAGAACCGAAACCTAGGTAGGCTAAAGATGCAACTGATTGAATTGTTCCAGCTACTCCCAGAGTGAATATGATTATCAATGTTGACATGGTGTTAGGTAAGATATGCTTCATAATTATTCTCATGTGTGAAGCTCCAAGGACTCTTTCAGCTTGAATAAATTCTGCTTCTTTTAATGCAAGGACTTCAGACCTCGTGTATCTTGCAACACTTGACCACCCAATCAGAGAGAAGATTCCAAATACCACTAAATAGTACGCCCCCTCTATAGGAATAAGACTAAAAATAGGACCGAAGGATGCGGAGATCATAATCAGAATAGGGATACCTGGTAAAACCATCAAGACGTCAGCGATCCTCATAGAAATGTTATCAAACATACCACCCAAATAACCACTGGCGGCTCCCACAATTCCTCCAATAACTACTGAGAGGACAGTTCCAAAGAATCCAATCAATATTGAGAAGAATGTACCAAAGAATATTCTTGCAAAAATATCTCTTCCAAGATAATCAGTACCAAACCAATGAGCCCCACTAGGAGCTTTATTTTTGATTGGAGTGTTTGGATAATTTGGATTCCAAATCTTGAAGTCGATTTTTATTATACCCTGAATGTTTAAGGTAAAGAAATCTTGAATTACCTCTTGAGTTCTGATTTGAAGATTAGTCAAAGGATAAACGATCAATAATATAGCAGCCACGAGGCCAACAAAAGAGAAGAACAACACCAGAATAATCCCAAGTACACCTACTCTAGATCTTTTCATTCTTCTCCACACAACAGCTAGAAAGGCACCATAACCAAAATCAAGAACTTTCTCTTCAAGACTGTGTGAAAATTCATCAAGCTCATTCGCTAGTCCTAAACCATCCTTATAAATATAAGATTCAAGGTCTATTGATGCATCCATTGTATAAATAACAATTTTCTTAGCTTTTGAAGAAAAGACTGTCAGCATACTCTCAGATTTCTTGACGACAATATCAAGGACACCAACCCAAGGAACGAAGTATTTTTGTAAATAAGGGTCTCTACCTAAGGTTTTAATGAATTTTAATATTCGAAACTCTTCACCACGAATACCTTCATCTGAGAGAGTTACTCTTTTCATTCCATATGTACGTAGTATCTTTCTGGTTAACCAGAATAGTAATATGGTAATTGAAAACCAGAGGAGTGAATATCTTAAGGCCTGAGTAGGGTCAAAGGGAACTGCATTACCATTGATGATTTTTGTGTAACTTGGAACAAAGGGGTGGTTAGAGTTCCAGCTAGCTAAGGCTTTATCTACTGAGATCCCTTTCTCAGTTTCTTTCAAAATGAATAGTTGTTTATCACTCGCGTAATTGGCAGCATATTGTTGATATTGAACCTGAGATGAGATGAAGTCATTTATCCCTTCAATAAGAAATATAAGAAAGAATAGAGCGGCCAATGCAGTAATGATATAAGGAATTAATGCAGTTACAGTCAGAATGACTGAAGACATTCTTGTATTGTATTGTTTATTCGGGGGGATATACAGTGTTGTATCTTTTACAAAATTAGTTGAAGTTGCCATAGTTTTCTCTCCGTTAATATTTTATCCTCGGGTCTACCAGACCATAAACAACATCTGCAATAATCAGCATGAAAATTGATAATACAGCAAAAAAGAATGAAACTGCTGTCACTACAGGTAAATTAAATCTGAGACCTTCAATAATAAGTTGCCTTCCCACTCCAGGATAATTAAAGACTCTTTCAATAATTGCAGACCCACTTAGAACACCAGGTAATGACAAAGCTATAATCGTAACAAATGGCAGAAGTGCATTTCTTAAAGCATGCTTATATATCACAGTCCTTTCAGAGAGCCCTTTCGCTCGAGCTGTTCGAATATAATTCTGTCTTAATACATTAAGCATTTGTGATCTAACTAATCGGGTTGCGAAGGCAATACCACTAATCAACATTACCAATAAGGCTGTAGTCATCGCGGGAATTTGATCAAACACAGTCTCTCCGGCTTTGGACAGATAAATCGGAAGTATACGTCCGTTTGTTGCATTTGTTATTGTAATGATTGCTACGATTCCTAAAATGAAGTTAGGAATTGAGAAGCCTACCAAACTTCCAAACAATGCAGTTTGATCAAATATTGAATTATGATGCTGAGCAGCAACAATACCTATAATTGTAGATGTAACTATTGAAAGAACAAACGATGTTCCGAATAGTAAAATGGTATTACCAATGTAAGGGGCAAATAGGGTTTCAACTGGTTTATCTCCAAACCAAGACGTTCCAAAATCTAACCTTGTTACTATTGGATAAATCCAGTCCCAATATCGTTTATAAATTGGGTCGTTTAGACCAAATTTTTTTGCTAATTGATCCCTCTGACTTTGTTTGTTCTCATCTAGCCCAACAATATAGTTTATTGGGTCAATGGGTGTCAATGCAAACATAGCAAATATGAGGATTGACACTCCAAATGTCAGTGGAATAAAAGCAAGAGATCTTCTAAGAAAATATGCAAATAATGACATAGTTTTACACCAATGAGAGCTTTAGCTCTTTCCTACCCCTTCTTCCGCACAGGTATATTTAAAGACACCTTATATTCAAATCATTAAGTTTATGGTGTTTTAAAGGCCAACAATGAAATTTACGCTATATTTCGAGTTCATTGGAACGGTCAATCCGTTTTGAGTTCTTTAAATAATATGAAAGAACCAACAACAATGCTAACTATCCCAGCGATGAACCACCAAATTGCAGTCTCCCTTAACGGACGAAGTGTTACAGACCTAGACGCAGCATATATCAGACTTGTAAATAGAAACAAAATACCAAAAAGTATCATAGAAAAACTTAGCCCCACAGTCAAAAAATGTTTTATTGCAAATTTCGCGAGTGAATTTTCAAATTGCTTTTCTGACATTATAATGTCCTCCCCTCAATTAAATTCAACGCAGTTTCATACCAAATGTTTTCATTTGGACTGCTTTCAGTTAGCAATAGAAAAGTAAACCTAAATTTTTCATTTTCGGCCTTCAAGTCATTTAACCATTGGGTATATAAAACGTTGGAATTTTTTAAATTTGATACATATTCTGGGATTGTTGGAATATCAACTAGTTTGTCATTTTCTTGATGTAATTCGTTCTCAAAAGTTATTAGAGTTAAATACTGATTTAGTAAACCAATCGATTTTGAATTTGGCGGTAATGAATTCAAAATATCACTAATTGGATGAATTAAAACTCTTAATGAAAATTTTCCTCTTGGAGCTTCAGTTTTTTTAAAGCTGAAGTTCAAGATATCTAAAGTGGTTCTGGACATATCGGTCATATTTTGTATGTCATAGGCGGTAGTTCCAATCAACAAATTTGTAAAAAGACCTACAAACTCAGATAAATCATTTTGAGGAAGAAGTTCAAAATCATTAGACTTAAAATTTTTGAATATTACACAAAATGATTTACCTAGAAACTTTAATTCTTCCTCTGTAAAACCAAAATTAAAATTTTTCATTCCAAAGTTTACTATCTCTAAAAACAAGTTTAGTTGGTCATCATAAAACTCGATTGCATTTCTTTGTAAAATTTGTAGACATTCTCTAAGCTCAGTTTCAGAAGAAGCGTTCTTCCATTTACCTATTAAACTCTCAGAAACCATGAAACTCACATTCTTTTTCTTTTATGGTAGGCGATATAAACACCCACTAGTATACCGGTTAAGATTGTCACAACATTTGAAAAATTTATAGGTAGTGAAGGAATTATGTTGTTTCCTCCGTTATTTGTTGGTGAAACCGAGTCTTTCACGCTATATCCTAAAGATCGGAAGAGGTCTCTAGCAACTGTAAAATTATATGGTATTCCATAAGCACCAGTGTAGTAGTCTGGGAAACCTCGAGAAACAGGGGAATATTGTGCTAACTGTCCATTTCCGAGGGAGATAGTTAATTGAGTAAGATTTATCGCTGCAAGTAAAGCTCTTCTAATTTCATAGGGCCTTAATATTGGATTTTGATAATTTACTATTATGGTGGTCCCTCGATCTTTTGGCAAATAGTTTATTCTCTTAATTTCTGGTTTATTTTTGAATAATGAAAGAGAATCTGATGAACGACTATCAACCAAATCCAACCTTCCATTACTAAACTGAAGAAACAAATTGATCTTGTCTTCTATGTAGGTATACGAGATTTTAGAAATGAGGGGTTTGGTAGGTCTTTCAATCTGAGGTGTTTGAGGGTTATCATTCCAATTTAAAAAGCTGCTACCAATCGGTTTGCTCCCGTTATATGATAGAACATCACTATCTACAGGCCACCAAAAATTGGGATTAGCTTTTAAATCAGCGACCAATCCAGCAGCATATGATAAATAATACATGGACCCTGAAGTCGGTAGAAGAGCAAAATCTTGCCACTCCTGACTTGATACAGGAGAAATTTTATCATCATAAATTTTTCCTAGAACCTTTCCATTAAAGGTGAGCGTTGTATTTAACTTAAATTCAGGAATTAACATTTGATTTCCAAGATAAAACAAATCTGACTGGCGAAATCCATTGACCTTAAATGAAAGGTTTGTATCGTTTTGAATTGAAATAGATTCTATTCTTTTTGTAAAATCATTTTTAAGAGATGCTATCCAAGGGAATCTCAGAATATCAAATGTAAATTTCACATCTTTACTGGTAATTTTATGAATGGGATTTCCATTTAAATCAACCCAGCTAGCGTTCTTTCGAATTCCAATATTCCATGTATAAGAGCCATCATTATTGTTTGTTGTTTTATAATAGATACCCATATCAGGATGAGGGTTATATTGCTTATCGAACAAAAATAGCTTAGGAAAAATTAACCTCTCAAGTTGTCTTTCCCCACTCGTAAGTGAAAACATTGGATTAAAGCCGGATGACCCATCTTGAATAACAAGTCTTAGTGTGTCATTTGCTCCTCCTCCATTTTTCTGAGTCTGTTCTATTGTGTTCCATTTTAACCCAGAATAAATAGAATTCATCAAACCAGAAATAGGGTCGTAATTTGTCAACCCATTCCAGGTAAACTGAACACCTAGCTTAGTTAATAGTGGTAAATCAATCAACCATTCTTGCATATATTTTTTCTGAAACTCAGCTAATACTGTTTGACGATTGGCTTTGTCAGTAGTTTCATAAGCAAGTTTTGTCAACTCATTTACCTGAGACATGTTAATTCCAGTGTTTTGAAGTCTTCTTGAATCGTTTAATCCAAAAACAATATTTGCGATAACTGAGTTTTGAGAATTATAAAGCGTGTATGGGATAGGATAATTCAGTTGACCATTATCAAAACTGGTAAGTGCAAAATCCCAAGTTTTCGTTTGTGAGTTTAGTTCAGACAAGAAGGTGATATATGGTAGCCCAACAATATTTACCTTGACATTTAATGGTTCCCAATAATATTGAAGATTTGAAACCACAGATTTTAAGTTTTGATTGTCCGAGTTATATAATATCGTTACTGAAAAATTCTGTGTTTGACTATCCACTGAGTAGACTGATGGGTTGGTCAATAATACTAAGACAACAAAAAAGGCGAGATTCACCTTATACATTGAATAATTGTTCTTTTGTACCTTAATAAGTTCATCCTTATGAGCTCCTTTTTGGTTGCGGAATAATCCAAGCTTGATAAATTTTAAAAGTTCATTGATTGTAAGGTAATACTGTATCAATTAGATTGACCTGACTAATGATCATTCGTCTACAACAAACCTTTCTTAGGTTGAGCTCATCAAGTATGATCTTTGGATCTTTCTCTGGGTTTTCCTTGATCTGTCTCTCAAACTCTTCAAATTTGTCCCCAACAACCGTCCCACAGCTGAAACATCTAACAGGAATTAACATAATTGTGTAATTGTGTTCGATTTTAAAACTATTCTGATCAAGTTCAACTTAAAATTTTTTCTCGTATCTGGTGGTCCACTTTAATCTTCGAGGGTTTCTTTTCATTTCAACTAATGACACTCTACATTTTCTTGAACAGAAACGTAGAATTGAGCCATCGATTTTCACATAAGTTGACCCAGTTCCCCTCTCAATATCTTTCCCACAAAATGAGCATTTATAGTTACGAATCATAATTATCTTCTCCTCATAGTTCTGGCTTCACGCTCAGTATCTTTAAGCATTAAGATATCTCCGAGCTTCACAGGTCCCTTTATATTACGAGTGATGATCCTGCTCTTATCTCTGCCTTCAAGTATTTTAGTTCTCACTTGAATCACCTCTCCTATGGTTGAGGCACGTCCAACAATCTGAATAACTTCAGCAGGGATTCCATCATCAGATTCAGACATTTTTACTTCTTCTTCACTCATATTCGATCAACCTATTTGTTCAACTCATTAATTTTGCTGACCAAACCACTGAGTGAGCTTGCTAGTGACTCTGCGTTTTCAATTGCTGCAGAGGCAGTTGGTACTTCCAAACCGCAGGATTCACCGAGAGATTTTGCATTCGGTACAACGATGTAAGGGGTTCTTTTCTCCTTAGCCAAAATGGGGAGATGACGAACAATTTCTGGAGGTGAGACGTCTTCTGCAATTAATATGAGTTTTGCCTTTCCTCTTTCAACACATTTAGTAACCTCATTGGTTCCTTTTCTTACTTTTCCAACTTCACTTACTCTGTGTAACACAGAGAGCGCTTCATTAACAAGGTCTTCAGGATAATCTACCATTTTCATTCCTCTATTAGTTTCTGTTGAGGTATATTACCTTCATCAGGTAAATTAGAAATTATGACTGTAATTAAAAGGAATTAGATAGAAACACAAAAATTCATCCGAACAATCATGCAATATGTAATTGATCTGATTACTACTTATTACAATATTTTCAAGAAATACTTATAAGCCCATATTAAATTTATCCAATATGAGAAAACATCGGAACATTCTTTCTGGAATTCTTTTGTTAACTTTATTTGGAAGTACTTTTTTCGGTCTTCAGACAGTTTCTTCATTTACCACTTTCGAATGTACAACACCGACTATTACATTGAAAGTAACTCAGGGTTATTATGGAGATTTAGATGGTGATGGATTTGCGGATGATGTATTTAGCAGTGTCGACGCAAACTTATCCTGTGCAAAACGCTACAACTTTATTTATAAAGTGACATTAACCTTACCATCTGGGATTAGCTTTTCAGACAGTCTGGGAATAAATACGAGATTAAATCACCTCATATTTTCCACAATATTCTTCAATTCTGCAATTGAATCAGGCTTTTATACAGTAAAGGCGGAAGCACTCTTAAACACAGGAGGACAGTTCTATCACACAGATTCTTTAACCTTTGACCCACCAGGTGGTCATTCGGGAACTGGAACCTCATCAATTACTTCAGTTACATATTAATGAGGGGAATTAAATTTCAAAAAGAACAGATTTAGAATACACTGATCAAATTATTCTCCAGGAACTAAACAAAAACCCTGTAGATTCAATACTCAGTTTGAGTAAGATTATAAGGTTATCACATGTGTCTGTTCGTGAAAGAATTAAGAATCTCAAGCGAAATGGAATTATTCAGAGAGACAGCAGTATCACAGACCCATTATTCGGAGTTAGAACAACTTCAGAAGTTGCATCAATCTATGATCCTAAGAGCATAGGATTAGAAAGAAAGCACGTTCTATTCAAAGGTATTCCAACTAAGAACCATTTAGATGAATTAAACAGATTTCTTAACATTCATCCGTACACTCATTATCGAGCTTTTGGGTTTGGAAAAGATCCTGTCATATATGCACAGTTCGATATCCCTAATGGGACTGGGTCTTTATTTAATGAATTACTCAATGAAGTTCACCTGAAAATTGGAACTAAAAATGAAATTTTATTAAACCAACAAAGTATGTCCAGATTTACACCTGAGTTTGAAAACTGGTCTCTTGATAATCACACTTGGGAATTAACAGTTTTTCCAAATGAGCCTGAAAGCTTTTCCCATACTTTGGATGAAAAAAGAAAAGAAGATGATCTGATTCAATTGTCATATTTACAGGCAAATTTGTTAAGAGAACTTACAATTAATGGCAGAGTAAGCAATCAAACACTTTCCAACATTTATAAAAAATCCACCTCAGTTATTTCTAGAAACTTAAAACTTATCAGGAACAAAATTATTTCTAACTACAAGCTCCTTTATAATACAAAGTTTTTCAAGCTAAATTCAATTAATCTGATTCATGGATCATTTAAGAAAACTGAAGACTCTTACTGGTTAAGGTGGTTGTTAGAACAAAGCAAATTACCAGCAGAAATTTCTCTCTCTATTTCAGAAAAAA
Source organism: Candidatus Heimdallarchaeota archaeon (assembly GCA_030149205.1). GTDB lineage: Archaea > Asgardarchaeota > Heimdallarchaeia > Heimdallarchaeales > Kariarchaeaceae > WAKA01. The sequence goes on from JASBSB010000003.1 coordinate 204,594, forward strand.
ACTTTGTAATTGAGACTTTGAGTTCACCTCTGATGAATAGTACACTATATAAAAAATTATGGGATAACTCAGAACGAATAACTGCCATTCATTCCCTTCAAATCCACCAGCCAGACACATTCTTATATTTCTTTTACCCTGAGAATTTAAGAACTAAAGGAAAATGGAAAACTAGTAGGTCATACTTTATTGAAGAACCTCTTGCAGAATTTTCTACGTAATAAATCTTTTATTTTGGTTGAGAATTTTCAAAACTGAATTGAATACAAGAGCAATCAAACATCCGTTTTAGTCAGTTCTTTTCAGGATAAGTTAGTTTTGCAAGTTTTCCCTTGAATTATAATTCTTCCTAAAACAATTCTGTGACGTTATTATGAATTTTATGTACGATAAGTTGATAAATGAGCAATAAATAATCTGATTTTCAGAGATATTGAAATTTTTTTAGGAAATATTTATAAAGTAACCTAAAATAGTTTCATATTCTGCAAACGACTTAGGTACGAGATTTGTGGAATGAGGAACTAAAAATGAAAATTTTAAGAATTACAGCGTTTTTTGTCATTTTCATGTTCATGGTGAGCTCCTTGGGTGGTGCTTTCGCCTTCTATAATGGCCCTCAGGCTGAGATTATGAAAGGCAAACCGGGTAGTGGTGGATCTTCCCCACCCCAAACCATCCCATGGGGTATCTCTCGTGTAAATGGAGATACAGCTCAAGGACTTGTTGATGAATCAGGAGTTAAAGTTGCAATACTTGACACCGGTTTAGATTTTGCTCATGAAGACCTTCAGGGATTATTTGCATGGGGAATGAGCTTTTACAAAGGAAATAGACAGATTTCAGCAACAGAATGTACAACAACATCCTTTTCAGCATGTAAAGATGGACATGGACATGGAACACATGTTGCCGGAACAGTTGCAGCTCAGGACAACGCAGTAGGTGTACTTGGAATTGCTCCACAGGTTTCACTTTATGTGTTTAAAGTGCTTTCAGATAGAGGATCAGGTTCATACTCTGCAATTGCAAACGGAATTATTTCAGCTACTAACGGACCAGATGGAATTCCTGGAACAGCCGATGATGCAGATGTCATCTCAATGTCATTAGGTGGCCCATCAGGTACAGTTGAACTAGAAAATGCAGTTAATTATGCATTAAACAATGGAGTAGTTATAGTAGCAGCAACCGGAAATGATGGAGCATCAACACCAAGCTACCCTGCAGCCTACCCAGGAGTTATGAAAGTTGGAGCAATTGATTCGAACAACAATATAGCATCATTCTCAAATCGAGGAGAGGATGTATTTGCACCGGGTGTGAGTGTTTTATCCACTCTCCCAGGAAATACCTATGATAGTTGGTCGGGAACCTCAATGGCAACTCCACATGTTTCTGGGGTTGTTGCATTAGCAATCGCAGCACACCCAACGTTTACAAACACACAGATCTTCAATTTGGTTGTTAGTTCAGTTGATACATTCAAGGTTGTAGATGCTTCTAAAGTCATCTAAATACTTAATACTATTTTAATCTTAAACTAAATCTAATTTTAGCCTAGTTTTGAATTATCCTATGATTTTAAATTTCAATGATCGTTTCTTGAGGAATTGATTCTGAATTAAGTGTCTTTAGCAGAGTGTCTGGAATAGTCAAGTCTATAATTTTTACATGTTTTGAGAAATTAAGAATCTCGCGAATATTCTCAAATTTACCCTTCATACCACCTGTTACATCACTTACTGTGATATTTGCTAGATCAAAATTCATCTTAATTTCTCCTAATTTTATATTTGGGATATGTTGAGCATTGGTGGTTGTTTTAGGATCAGAGGTATATATGCCCCCAACATCTGTTCCAAATATAACTTCTGATATATCATAACCTGACTCAGATAGATATTCACATAATAATTTGATAATCGTATCTCCCGATAAAATTGTGAACCCTAACTTATCAGACATTATAATATCTCCATAAAACACTGGAATTAACCTTCTATTCAAGGATTTGATAAGATTGATAGGATCAAAATGGAATGATAAATCATCTTTTTGATAGATTGATGAAAATGGAGGAAAAGAAACTAATTCTAGATTATTATTTTCACCTGTTTTAATTATAAAATTATGGAGCTCTAATAATTTAAGGCGTAATTTAGTTACAATATGAGGTTTAAGTTCTGGCGATGTACTAGGCATACCATTAACCATATCATACTTTTTTGCAATTGGATGTCCAAAGGAACCTGCTCCATGAACAATTACAAATTGTTTCTTACTTTTTACTGAAGAGAGTTCATTAAGTATTCTATCAATTGCTTGTGAGTTTAGCCTTCCAGAATCATCATTTTTATGTGTAATAACGGATCCCCCCAATTTAATTATTACAATCTCATTTTTCAAATTTCACACCTACAGTGGTAACTTCTGTGATAAAGCATTCAACATTATGCCTTTGTAGACTAGAGGCTATGGAATCCAGTTGATTAGTATCCTTCCCCAAAATTAGTAATGAGCCTCCTCCACCTGCTCCAGTAAGCTTTCCTCCAAGAGAACCAAGTTTCTTAGCTTCACTAAGAATTAAATTAATTTTTGGATGACCAACACCCAAAGATTCTAGAGCTCCTTGGTTTATCTCAAAAAGGTTGCCAAGTTTAATGAGGTTTTTCAACCGGATATTTTCACCTATCTCTTCAGTGATTTCTTCCATCCAATTCAACAATTTATTCATTAGATCAGGAAAAGCATCTATTCGTTCTCTGACCGCAGTGACTAAAGATTTTGTATCTCTTTCAACCAACGTGTTACAAATTAAAAGAGGTACTTCAAAACTCCTATCAATTGGTTGTGGTCGACCTTCTTTAAATAATATATATCCTCCAACTGTTGAGGTTGAATTATCTATTCCAGAGGGTGTTCCATGAGCAATTAGTTCGCCTTCAAAGGCAATTTTGGATATAGTATCCTTATTTAGTTGAACTTCATAGAGGTCAAAACACGCACCAACAGTTGCCACGCTTACTGCGGCACTACTCCCCAAACCTGATGAGATTGGTATTTCACTTCTTACTGATATCTCAAAGAGGTTTTTAGGTAATACAGAATTAATATATCTCAGAGCAACATAAGCAGAGTAAGCAATATTATCTAATTTTTTATTTTTAGGGGTTATAGTCAAAGCCTCAAGCTCATTATAATTATAATTTGATTTCTCATTCAGTTGAGGTGCGATAACAGAAATTCCAAAACTGGCTGATTCTAAAGCTGTGATCTCTACATAAGCTCTTAAATTTATTGTCGCGGCGATGGCAGGTTTGTGATAAACAACACTATGTTCCCCAGAGATTATAACTTTTGCTGGAGCTGAAGCTTTACCCTGTAATCTCACAGTTTGACCTCTATGTTGGTTTATAAAAATCTCAGGATTCTTACGTTTATTCTTTTTAAAAGTAATTTACTAATTTAGATTTCGCATCAATTTAAATGCAAAATCATCAATGGTTAAACCTAGATCCTCGTTTTCCGCTATATCTCCTCTTTCTCTAAGGATCTGTTGAGCTAACAAGAGATATATTCTTGCCAAAGCTCGTCGACCTTTATTGTTTGCAGGGATTACTAGATCAACGTTTGAGGTTGAGTTATCTGAATCACAGAGTGCGACAACTGGAATGTTCATTCTTGTAGCTTCATCTAAAGCTTGACTATCAGATCTTGGATCGTTCAAGAACACAATCTTTGGCTCATGAAAATATTTACTCTCGGGATTGGTAAAACTTCCTGGAATAAACCTACCTGGTAAAGATTTAAAATTGCACAATCTTGCAAGTTTGCTTGCTGGTACTGTCCCATATTGTCTCTGAGAGACCACGACCACTTCATCAGGGTCATAAGAGGACAGAAGTTTAGCAGCGAGCCTAATCCGTTCATCTGTTTGCTTAATATCTAACACGTACAGTCCATCATTTCTGACCCTGTAAACGAATGGTTCCATAAGTGAAGTAGCCACAGTAGTCCCTATATGGACTCCTGAAGTTAAATAATCATCCAAAGGAACTAACAAATCTGCCTCGTCAATTTCACCTTCGAATAAGTCTTGGTCTGTTGACATAGTATTTCTATTCGTTCATGAAATTTTCTTATTTTAATGAGTTTAGTTGTGTTCGCACATTATATAATTTTAGAAAAACCAATAACTTTCAATTATTTACCTAAATATGACCTCTCAGAAGCTGCTGATGACCAGAAATATTCACCCACCTTAAGCTTTAACTTAGAAAGGTTGTTGTAGTTCTGAGGTAAGGCTTTAACCAATCTATCGAGAAGGTAACCAGATATATATTCTACAGTGGTATTTTCAATAGGAAGTAATATAACACTAGAAGAAGGGAACTCATAAAACTTGGTGGAATGGGTACATTTTATAGACTGGTCAGAAATCTTTAGGTTCAATCTTGGGTTCTTTGTTGGGATGAATGTCTTCAGATTAAATTCTAATTCCCAAGCTTTGAAAATTGGTTTGAGATCAAGAAAGTCCACAAGGACATCATACCCCTCCAAAGGATCACCATAAATTTCAACAGAAATTTTGTAGCTGTGACCATGAATCGGTTCCACCAAATGATCTGATACTACAAAATGACCACAATTTAACTGAAGGTCTTCTCTGAAATATTCTAAACTTTTACTCATTTTCATCCTATTTTCAAGTGTCCACTCTGAAGCATATTTATTATAGTCAAACCGAGTGTGTCAAAGGCTTCCTCAACATTTAACCCCTCTTTTGCACTTGTATCAAGATACTGCACCTCAAATCCATACTTCATTGTTTTATCTGAAAGTTGCTGTGCATAATCCTCTGCTTGTGCTGTAGACACACAATGTTGGTTTCTTAAGTCTGATTTGTTTCCGAGTAGGGTAATAGGAATCACACCCCTTCCGTTGTTTCTCCAGAGTTCATTAATCCAGTTGGTAATATTGATAAAACTCTCTGGTCGGGTCACATCAAACACACATAAAGCACCCATACTTCCTCTAAAGAATCTTGCTCTAATTGATTGAAATGACTCTTGGCCAGCCATATCCCAGATCTGAAAGGTAGTTTTATATCCTGAGATTTGTTTTTCATAGGAAGCAAAATCTGCACCTATGGTCATCATATGTTCACTTCTAAACCCTCTACCCATGAATCTTTCTCTCAAACTCGTCTTACCTACAGCCCCATCTCCCAGAAGGCTAATTTTTAAAAAATAATTTTTCCGTGATTCTTTTCCACTCATTTCTGACCGACTTTAATTCAAGGTAATTTTAATTATTCGAATTGAGTCAAGAATTAAAATTTTTTTCCAATATTTTATATTCTAATTTTCGAGTTTCAAAAAATTTGGCAATGAAATCTCTATCCCTGGTGCGAATTTATCTGCTACAGTAAAGAGTTTCTTTGTTAAATTTAACTCAGAGAGAATGTCTCTTGCAATAGAAAGTTTAATTCGTTTCTTATCTAAATATTGTTCAGAAAGAATTTTGGATTGTGTTGAATATATGCCAACCTCTCCTTGTAGCTCAAACCCTAGTAATAAAGTTGATATTTGATTCTGGATAGCAAAGCAAGCAGCCCTGTCTCCATCGGTAAATCCTAAGGTATTGATAAAACCAAAATGTGGTATTCCCTGTGTACACCAATATATATTTTTTCTGAATTGATTTAAAGAAATTAAAGGAATAAAGGATTCGACTAAGGAAAGATTATCAGAGTGAATTAACACGAATATTGTTGTCCCTGAGTTTAGTGCATTGAGTACCATTTCAAGACCGCCATCTAAATCTGTGAAAAGAAACTCAGGAATTAAACCACTTTCAAAAAGATACGAATAAGACCCATCTGCTGCAATAAACAAAGGAGTTTTAGAAGATGGAACAGTCTTAAGTTGTTCCTTTAGTTCTATAACTTGTTCTTTTAAAATATTTGCTCCACCAAATACTATTACCTTTTTGTTTTTTGGTAAGAATACGGAAAGTCGATCTTGTACCCCCATTTGGAACGTAGTAAGATTCTTATAATCAGCCAAGTATGCTAAATCATCAAAAATATCTAATTTTTGAAAAATCAAAGGAAGCCAAGTCTTTACCCAGTATTCTAAGGTTAGCACTGATGTGAACAGATTTTACAGGAATTTATAATTAGTCATAAAGGAACACCTCTTTCGATATATGAAGATTATTTCAAAAACACATGAATAAGAGCCATATTATTTTATATTTAGCTGATACATAAAGAAACGTGCTTTCTCAGAATCAACAACTCCTTCTTCAGGTCCTTCAGGACAAGACAAGGATGAGAATTCTCGAACTTCTTTCTGATAATCCACAACATCCTGAAATTCTAGTTAAGGAGACAAAAATTTCAAGAACTGCAATTGAGAAACACTTGAAGTTGTTACTTAAATGGGGATTAATTGAGAGGAGGGCTCAAACAGTTCCTCGACTACGGTATATCTATTCAATTACATACGAAGCAGAGTTACTGGTTTCTAATATTTCTACAGCTACAGATTCTTATATCGAGAATATGGTAACCATCTGGGAGGAGGAATTATCCAGATTAGATCAGTCTTTTGTTTATGGACATATTTCAAAAGAAGAATACAAAAAGCTCAAGGAGGATTACGAGAGTAGGTTATCAGAAATCAATGAAGAATAGTATTTCTTATCAGAAGTACATCTTATCATACCTAGAAATTGATCTAAATAAACTTTCAAAGCTGTTAATTATGATTCCTTAAATATCTTATCTTGCGATTAAACACCAGGACAACAAACGTTATTAAAATTATAAATCCTGCAAAGGGTATCGATTGAGTGGAAGTTGATTGAATAGGAGGGAGAGTGGATGGGTTATTGTTTTGGATACTAATTTGAACACTATAAGAATGTTGAAAGACACCATCTGTAAGTATAAGTTTCAGGGTATACTGACCATTTGAATAAAGAGTTGAATCAAACAAAATAAAGTTATTTGTTGAACTAAAGCCTACAATAACTGATAATGACCCATTGTTCAATAATACTGTCCCGGATACCCTGGTATCAGCACTCCATGATACATTGTAGTTTCCAGATATTACATCCTGATTCTTTGGAGATAACATTTGGGATGAAAAATCTAAATGGTTATTGAACGTTGCATTAAAGGATTGTGTGAATAAAATTGGGAAATTCATCCCTTGAGTAACCTCTAGTCCAAAGTTGCCATTGGGGAAAAGGCTTGTGTTAAACCCTAAAGCTGTACCTACATTGGTAAATTGAGGGCCACTAATCGTATTAATTGTAATATTGAAAGGAAGAATAGCATTGTTGTAGGCTCCATTCACATAATCAATATATAGAATGTATTCACCGCTCTGAGGAATTGAAAAATATCCTGTCTCGTTGAAAGCACCAATCCTAGAACCATGTTGATTAAATAGATCAAAATTGGGGATGGCAGGGTCATTGATTGATATCAGATACATGTCCAGATCGACTTTTGAAGAGAAATAATCTAGAGAAATTTTTCCATGTGTACCTTTTTGAAAATTAAGAATAAAATTTTTTTCTGGTGATCCACTGCCCTTTATGAAATCTAATTTAGAAAGAGAGCTTGTTATTTTTCTCTGAGACCCGGTATAAACCATTAGACTGGTATTTTTAATTTTTAGTTCTGGGAAGTTTGCAAGGTGATATGAATTGCTACTGAGTTTTAATTCACCAGATACATTATTCGTTAGGTTTTGATTAAAGCTAATATTTGGGGCTTTTAATACCCCAGGAACTAAATACCTAGCTGTAACAGCAAAAGTATAAGGTCCTGCAACAAATGGGGTTGCCACAAAATGGATCATAAGAGTGTACTCTCGAGATTTTACATTAATAAATAAGGTCTGAGTTTTTACATCAGAAAGAGTAACCACGTAAAATCCACCTCCCTTATAAGCAACATTTGAACTTGAAACAAGAACACCTTCTTTGTTATAGAGGTATAAGGCGGGTAATAATCCTGTCTGTGTCCAATTAACCTGAAGAGCGAATTGAGTTGCGTTGGAAGGTAATTTGAAGTCATAATACCTATAATCTCCTGCCTCTGGACGAGCTGTTTGACTAAGCCAATTGAAGGCTGCATAAGTTTGTCCTTGTTCAAATAGAGAGTTTAGGTTAAGGTCAGCTTTCATTTGTTTTACTGACTTCCCAAATCCGACCTCATGCTGGGCTAATATAGCTATGTGCCCATAATTTGTCGTGCTTCCATTCTGTATCATAAGTCTACCTAACTCATATGAATTGATTTGGACTGAAGAACTAATGTTGAGCTGTTTATTAGTGACCCCTAATGACAAATCTCCCCATGTCGTATGATTGAATGTTTGAGCATGAATTTGATAGACCAACCCATTCCAATTGGGGATTAAATTTACATATCCTGGGTCCTTCAACTGGAATGCGGGTACTCCAGAAAAATCATGGTTTGGGAATCCAGAATAAAATTGTGTTGCGTAGGCTGTTGTAAACGATTGATCTACCAAAGTCTTATTTATTCCTGTATCAACTAAATTAATTTCAGGAGGACTCAAACCGTACCGAGAAAGCTGAGTGTAAGTTCCATTAGATATTGAGCTTGAAATTACAAGTAACTCTTGGTTGTTGAATACCCCCTTCAATTCGTTAAACACATATAGATCATTCGTGCTTAATCTAGTTTTAAATGTGAAACTTGTTGATTTGGTCCTGTTGAAAATTTGGATTTGTTTGTTCAAAAGGTTTGGATCAACTAAGGATCCGTTTCCAAAACGAATCTGAACTGTTACCTCTTTTTTGGTAAGGTTTTGGGGATAGGTATAAATGAAGCTATCCGCCACAGGATTAAGCACTCCTGGATTTGGTGTATTAAATACTGCTTGAAATGCAGGAGAGAGCTTTTGAGCTATGTATTTTGCCCCTTGGGTGTCCCAGATTATTAGTTCATTATTTTTCATTACAGAGCTTACAGCACGATAAGCATCTACTAATCCGGCCCCTTGCATTATACTAGGATAGCCAAGGTTTTTTGCAGTACTTTTTAGCCTCGTTCTAACCTCAGCTAATGAGGAGGGATATCCTTTTTCTTTCAAAGCTTGAAAAACCAAGACTGCAATACCAGCAGTCCTAGGCGTGGCTTCACTTGTCCCACCAAACACACCTGCAGCCCTCGTTCCATTTCCTCTACCAAATGATACAGTTTTCAGTGTATATCCAAAGGAACCCAGGGCTACCAAGTCAGGTTTAATAATTCCAGATGGTGTCGGACCATTGCTGCTAAATAACGCAACGTCATTTTTTCCAGAGTTGTTGAAACTGTGAAAACTTGTAGAAGCACCTACAGTTATTGCAAGACTAGCGGTACCAGGACTGGCAACTGTCCCAAAACCTGGCCCACCATTCCCTGAAGCAACAGTAAAAATAATGCCCTTGTAGTTTGGGTATGAAACACCAAATGATACTGATGAAAATATATCTGGTGTACTTAAGGCGTCCAACAACAGAGAGAATAAATCTAATCCTTTTAACGTTGAACCAATTGCACCAGACCCCCAAGAATTTGATGAAACATTTACAACATGTTCTCTGTTCACTACCCATCCTCCTCCTATTTTTGGTTCCAATCCAGCACTCCAGAGCCATCCCAGTACAAAATCATTAAGGGTTAGCCCTTTTGTTGCAATTATACTAACATTTGGAGCTGAACCTGGAAGTGTGTAGTTTAAGTGAGATTCTACTTTAGGAGTTGTAAAATTATCATAAATTTGATAATAAGTCTTTCCTCTGGATCCTGCAGCTGAGGCTACTTGGGTTCCATGTCCAATAGCATCATACATTATAGCCATACCCCTTCCAGACTTGTCAATTCCACGGACTAACCCCCCATTAACTTTTCCATTAAAATCAATAGAGACTGTTAATGAGCCCATCGAAATATCATTGACTCCATCCCCATTTAAGTCCCTAGCAATGATTGGATTGCTTGAGTCATGAGGAGTTTCGTCAGTTAGAGACCAATCAACAAGCCTACGGTAGAGACTACCTCCAGAGAATATATCTCCATTTAAAGAGAGACTCAATCCCAAACTGGTGGAAAGATCAACATAAACAGTATCATACACCCCACTCGTTTTTGAGTCAACTAAAACATATACAAAAACTTGTGTAAAGCTAGTTGGTTCATACATCATTCCAACTTTATAGACATTGCTTTTGGAAGTAACTGGAATACCAGTTATATCAATATTTTGAACAGTAATCCCAATTTGTTGGGAGGAAGAAGATCCCCCTTGCTCCCCACGAGTAAATGATAAAGTTTTATTAAAAGTTGGTAAAAAGGTTTTTCCACTCTGTTGAATGGGCGAAACAGACAAGGAAGTTGCTGTAACCCCAGACCCAGTTGCATCAAATGTTGATGGAAGCCCACTTGAAGTCCTATATAATGATCCAGAAAGGTCAGTCACACCAAAATCGACCCCCGAATCAGTAATCCCTAGTATGATTCCTTGTCCTGAGATATTGTAATTAGACCATACATCAATTGTTCTAAGTAAATGTGAAGCCAAAGATGCGTTTTTAATTGGACTTGCTGGCAATGATTGATTAAGACTATTAAATGGATTCGAAAAATCTATATTTTTATCATAGATGATCCCCTTTACTGATGGATTTCTTTGAATTGCAAAAAGTGATTGATTTGTGTATCTCTGAATAAAATGTAGATAGTTATTCCCAAGTTTGAAAGGAGGCAGGAATTCACTTTGAAATTTAACACTTGAATCACTTAAGATCATTAGTTTCCCATTTGAGTTCGAAGGAGGAGGTGTGAACTGATTTGTAATCGACCCAAGTTTGTGAAGATCTGATTTAACTTTATTCAAACTTGAGTTTGTTGGAATATGAGAAGCTGCTCCGTTTTGAGAGTTTATAGTAAATAAACTGGATGTGAGTCCAGAGCTAAGTAATATTAGTAAGACAAATAGGAATTTTGGAAATCCTTTGTTTCCCATGAATATCTTACTTTAATTTCATACACATTTAATCCTATTCTTATTTGTTATTCAGATTTGAGGATTACTCCTGTTCCACAGCATCTAAAACCTAAAGGTTGTAGATATTCTATTCCATTTTAGGTGAAACTATCGTATCAGTTAAAAATATGGGTATCCTGCGTAATTTGACAAAAAGCTTCACGGAGCATTTGTTATCCGGGAGGTAGCTCAGACTGGCAGAGCATCCGGCTGTAGTATAATATATACTCAAAATGAACCGAAAGGTAATGATTTCTTGTTAGCCAGATACCGGAATGTCGCGGGTTCAAATCCCGTTCTCCCGATTTACATGTTGTTTTATTGTTTTTCCTTATTTTCGAGTAACTCTACAATTATCTTTCCTAATTCTTTAAAGGCAGTCTCAACATTTTCACCAGTCTTAGCAGAAGTCTCAATATATTGAATACTAACTCCCTCTAGTTCCTTTCTGGATTGAAGTTGAGCAATAAAATTTTGTATTGTATCCAACTTCAAATCTTTAGACTTTTTAAGATCAATTTTATTTCCAACAATAATCAGAGGGATTCTGAATGTTTTGTTTGATGTCCAAAGCTCATTTAACCAGCCAGGTAAGTTATAGAATGTCTCAGGTCTAGTTAAGTCAAATACAACAATTGCACCTTTAGCCTTAAGAAGGAATCTTTGTCTTATCGCTTTAAAGTGAGGTTGTCCAGCGAGATCCCAAATTTGAGCTTTCAAAATTTTCCCTTCTCCAACCCTTATATCAGCATTTGCAAAATCAGATCCTAATGTCATCAAATGTGAGTTAGTAAACCCTTTTCCAATGTATCTTTTTCGTAAACTAGTTTTACCAACTGCTCCCTCTCCCAAAATCACTACTTTAGCCACAAACGAGCCAGACATTAACTAATATTCTTAATCATTGTATTTTAAGATTATGGAGTTGATTATGTTGATATTCAAAGCTTATTTTTTAGAAGGAAGAAATATTTGAATTTAGTTTAATATTTCGATTAAACTTGGAGTAATGTCCAATTTCCCATTGTTGTTTAATATCTTACCGTCAGCCTCTAGTTTTGTTATTGTTCGAGAAACCAATACGGGTGAGACACTTTTTACCATAGACTTAAGTTGTTCTTGTTCAACTGGTCGGTTCTCAGCAATTATTGAGAGAATCTCAACCTCAGGTATTTCCAATAACCCACTTGAAAGTAGAAAAGATAATCCTGAGAAATTGTTCATAAGATTATTATGATCAGTCTTTAACTGTGAAACTTCTGATTTGAGTTGATCAACTTCTGAGTCTAAATTCTTAAGTAAGTTATTCTTTGTCTCCTGTTTTTCTTTTAAATCAGCTTCTGACTGAATGATTTTCGACTCCAAAAGGTTAATATCCTTTTGTAATGTCTCTTTTGTTTCTTTTAGGGTGGATATTTCTGTGTTAATACGATTAATTGTTTCATTCAACTGATTTTGGATACCCTGCTGATCAGAAATGTTTTTTTCAGTGACAGAGGTCTCGGTTTCAAGTTTTTGAACATGCATAATTAGGCTAGAGCTTTGGGATTCTAATTGTTGGATAGTGGCTCGCAATTCTTTTTGATTCTCTTCTGCTTTCTTAAAAGAATCTCTAATATTTGTCAACAAGCCATTCATTTCATTTTGACTGGTCTTTAAACGGTTTATATGTTGATCCAACATCTGAAGTGTATCATCGAATTTCATTATAATCGTATCTCCTTTTTAATTTCAAAGTTGCCTGAAGGCTTTTCATAAGATATAATACCTTTTTCATGTAGTGACATTAGAATTTTGTTTACATTATCTTTTGAGACTCCACTTGAGAGTGCAAGTTGACCCAAGTTTGACATATTAGATTCACTTAGTGCTTTTAGAACATCATAGGTTGAATCTTTGATGTATGAGTCCTTCAGAAGCTTTTGGAGAACTTTAAATTGCATCTGTTTTTTGGAAATTTCAGACTTCAATTGATCTCGCTCCTTTACAATGTCCTTTACCCTGTTTTTGTGTTCATTTTCAGCTTGGATTAAGGCCTCATCAGCTGCTTGAAGGTTTTTTTCAAGATTGTCGTATTTCACTTTCGTCGTTCCATAATGGTCTTTGAGTTTTTCAACCTCGTGGGACAATTCACCCTTTTCTTTGTTCAAAGATTCAGAATGTTGTTTTAAGGTGTTAATGTTCTCTTGTATTTCCATTTGTTGTTTTAGTTGACTTTCTTTCTTTGTCTCAAGATTTTTTTTCTTTTGTTCATTACCTGTTATTTGTTCTTCTAATTGGGTCTTTTTTTGACTTAACTCATTTAGTGACTCCCAGAAGGAATTTAACTCTGCTGTATCGGTTTCAAGTTTAGTGTGAAAACTGCTTACAAACTCATCATGAAATGATTTATATGATTTAAGTTCTATTTTGAGTTTATCAAAATAATTTGATATTTCAGCCTGTTCCATTGAATTAAAATTAAGCACTAAAGTTAATAAATAAATCGACCATGTGTTGAAATTCTCAATATTATTTTCTCGTAACTAACGTCAATTCAGCAAAGGTTCAAATTCTTCTAGACAAAAATCAAATTTATTTTTGCTCGAGAAATATTATATTAGAATCTCCGGGTATGTAATGTGCAAACTCTGATAAATCTAGAGTATATATCTTTCTAAGATCTTGTTTATCAACTAACCGCCCAAAATGTTCTTTTACCCGCTTTGCTACTTTTCCTCTAGGTGTGTCCCCTGGAATGAGCTTGACAATATGGTTACACTTATGGTTCTGAAGTGTGCTTAATGAACCCACCATCAACCGAGCCCAGTTAGGTTCTATAATTATACCAAGATATAGCTCCAATGAAATATTTCGGATATAATGCTTTTCACCGTATACCATTATTGAACCTTGTGGCATAAATTCACCACTTGGTGCATTTAATGAGACTTGTTCAGGTTCTACCATGTAAGCATCAGCCACTACCCTTTTAGATTTCCAAGCTGATGAAAAACACACACCTAATAAAGCTGCTAGATTTACCGTATTTTCAGAAGGAGTCTTCCCGTTCGATTTGATGATAACGAAGGGTGCACCTACAAGATCAGGGTGAATAAAAAAATCGTCCACATCAAGATATTTACGAACTAACTGCTCATTCGTTTTTGCATCTAAACCTGCGATAATTATTGTGTTATCTTCACTAATTGTCCATCTCCATTTCTCATACCATCTCTTTCTCCTCTTGAGAAGAGTTACTTCAACTTGAACATCATTTCTTTTAGATTCAGCTGTAGTTTCAGCCTCTTTTATTTTCTCCTCAGTCAACCGAATTGCCTTATTTGCTCCAACAGCTTTATGTTCTTGTTTTTTGGACTTCTCATACAACTCATTTGCAATTTTACTTATCTGCTTCCTGAAATCTAATCCTATAACCTTTTTTGATTTTGGAAGCTTTACATAAATCAAACCAACTGATGGTTCGATTCTCTCATACAATTTCACGGATGGAATGTTTCGATCTTTAGCAATTTGTAGTTTATCAGTTATATCTTCCCATGAAACATTATTTTTTCTGGCGTTATATACTGTTGTTAGAAGCTCATCTATCTCTGTAAAATTTTCGTATATCTCGTTAGCTGATTCTTTCACTTCTATTGCTGATTTTTCCATTTCTTTTTGATGGTTCAACTGTTGTTTTAATCTATTTTTAAGTCTATCAGCTTCAGTTTCTAATTGTTCTGCATCTCCGATTAACTCTGTGTGATCCTCTTGGGATGAGTAGAATACATCATAAGCTAAGTTTAGGGTTTCAACAAAAACCAAATTTGTATTTTCAATTTCTCCTTGTGGCCAAGGTAGAATCTTAATTACTTGTTCTGGGTCAAAGGGAAGTTCGTCATCAGACCATTGATCATCAAAATCAACCTCTGTATCTTCGATTTGTTCACTCGTACTTTCATTATCCAATTCAACATCATTGGTCTCATCACTTTCAACTCCAGTATCTAAATAAACAACTGGGTTGTATTGATTTTGTGTTAACCTTGCATAGAGGTCATAAACTGCTCTTGTTAGGTATTCTTGCTCTTGACTTGTCAATTCTTCAATCTTTTTTTTAGTAATTTTTGCTTCTTTAAGAAGATATTTTGAATAGAATGGCCCAAGACCAACCCAGTTATTAAGTGCAATAACTACCTTTCCAGTTGTAGAATAAAGATGACTTATTTCATCTATCCCATTTGTTAGGATGTTTCTACCTTGTGTAGGCATATGTTGAAATATTCTACCTGGATGAATATCTCTGTCTCTCATTTTACGGTATCTAAGAGCTACGACTATTTTATCATTTGGAGAAATCAAAATTAAATTACCCTCACCAAATAGTTCAATTACTACCCTATATCCCTTATCTGGTCCTATATTCAACTCAATTACTCTATCTGCTTCAACTTGTTTAAGTTCATTAATTCTCCTATCTCTTAGATGACTTCGTAACTGTTTAGTTAACTGTGGTGGTTCTGTGGGCATTTTTCTATTAAATTTCGTAATATGAAATCTCTTACCTGGTTCTACAAGTAGAAATATTTGACCTAACTCAGGTTTTCTAAGTTTAAAGATAAAAATATTTGAGGACATCTGGTAAATATTAGTTATCCAAGCTCCTACAATTAAATTTTCAGCCTCATGAACTAAGACCCTCACATCAACACTGGTTAAACTCATAAATCATCACTTTAGAGTGTCTATATCACACCTTCGATACTTAAGTGGATAGATCGCAATTACTTATTTGACAGAATGTGTTGAGAGATTAAAATATGTCTGAGTTTGAAAAAATTAATTTGTAATTGAGGCTAAAAATTTATGAATCTGCGTTAACCTTCCCAGACATCATCCTAGATAGTCCTTCAACACCCTCAACAAGAACCGGATGACCATATACCATGTCTGCTAATTGAGACCAGCCAAGATTGTTTTCCATTGCTAAAACTATCATCTGTATGATGCTACCAGTTCTCACACCCCAGAGATGAACTCCAAGAATCTCATTAGAGCCTTTCCTTCCTATAGCTTTAAGAAAACCTGTGTAATCACCAACAATCATTGATTTTCCGAGCCATTTGTTATAAAATTTTGAAACTATTACATCATCACCATACTTATCTCTCGCTTCTTTTTCAGTTAATCCCACTGCTGCTAACTCAGGATAAACAAAAGTCATTCTAGGCATGTTTGGGGTGCGTAACTTTTCCCAATTAGCTGTTTCTTCTCTGCTTTGTCGTAGGTTATTGAGAACCAGTCTTCCTTGGAAGGCTGCCCAGTTGGTAAACATTGGATTTCCTATCACATCACCAACTGCAAAAATATGTTTTTGTGTTGTTCTTAGGTATTCATCAACCTTAATCACTCCTCGCTCGGTTTCTACTCCAATCTTTTCCAAGTTTAAACCAGATATTCTAGGTTTACGACCAGTAGCAACAAGCAAGAAATCCCCGTAGTAATCACCTTTGTTTTCTCCTTCGTATATTGATAATTTATATTTTCCACCCTCAAACATTCCTTGGTCAACGGCATCAACAAACCTACCATTATATATTTTGATACCTAGGGACATCAAATGCTCTTTTATTGCATCAGCTATTTCTTCATCCTCTCCTGGGAGTAAATGTGGAAGTCCTTCAAAAATGGTAACTTCTGAACCTAAATTATGAAAAGCTTGAGACAGTTCCAAGCCTATTCTTCCACCACCGATCACAAGAATAGACTTTGGTACATGATCAATATGAAGAAGATCACTTGAAGTAGAATAGTCTACGCTGTTTAACCCTTTAATAGGTGGAATTGAGGGTTCACTACCGGTCGCTATAGCATACATATCTGAACTATATTTTTCCCCTCCAACTTCAATTGTGAATTGGTCTATGAAACTTGCTTCACCATGAATTACTTTAACTCCAACCTTTTCTTCAACATTCCTAAGAGTGCCAGATCGGATACGTTCGACAATTTTATCTTCGAGCGCTTTAGCCGAGTCCAAACTTGAATTGTGGAGGGCTGATTCAACAATAGCTTTAGTGGGGATACACCCAGTGTTGATGCATGTTCCCCCGAAATGATGATCTACATCTTTTTCTACAATTGCTACCTTCCAACCAGATCTTTGTAAACCTGCTGCAAGACCTCTTCCTGAAGAACCACTCCCTATTGAAATAAAGTCAAACTTTTCCATACACATAGTTTCCAACCGTTTTATTAAATGTGTACCTTTTATTTCTAGAACTATTGAGTTTTATCTGATTCGATAATTTCTAGTTTGGTCCGACATACAGGACAAGTGGAATTGCTCAGTAACCAACTGAATAAATGATTGTAATGAAAAGTACTCAAACAAGAGGGACAAATAATGAGGTCTTTATCAACCTTCTCCCTACAAATGTCACAACTATGTTTCTCACCATTTGGCGCATATATTTGCTTCATTTTAATAAATGAGCTACTATCTACTCTGTGTCCACAATGGGGACAAAACTTTGATGTGGGAGATAAAGGTTTTTTGCAGGACTCACACAGTTTTTGATCCGTATTTACTGATGCACCACATTTATGGCAATATTGAGAGGAATCTCGTAAGTTTGCACCACAATTATTACAGTTCAACAAAAAATTTTGTATTAAGGCTAAATAAGCATTAAGGCTATTACCTGAATTTTGAAGAGTTTAATAACCTATTGGGATTTAATCTATTATAGTGAAATTAAATATGGAATAGCTAAGCTTATTATTCCCACTGTAAACAAACCGAAGGTCATTGACATATAATTTTTACTCCTCTCTGAAATATACTCTGTTCTAATATCCTTTAAGGGTTTTTGGAGATATTTTTGCTCTTCATTTTCAATTTCTTCGAGCTCCTCATCAGTAAACTCATTGATATCGTAGAAAGTGAACAACACCTCTTGACTTTTTAGTTCTGAGTTCATATCTTTAATTTTAACAGTGTTAGTAGTGGAACCATTAAAATCATTTAAAGTAAGTTCTATATCTAAAATTCCGTTCTCAAGATCAAATTGTCTTAACTCTTTCTCATTGCTTAACAAGATAATTTTATCAATTTTATCATCAGTTCGAAAGACTTTGAATGGTACTTTATTATAAAAGGTTCCTCCATCTCTAGGAGATACAATAACTAAAGGCCTCAATGGTGTATACCTTCCCGGACCTATCAACCCTCCAACGATAAACAGTAACCCTGATGTGCTTAAGACAAAAATAGTAAATGGTGCATTTGTGTGTTTAGTGATAAGAAAATAGATTATATACTCTACCATCCAAATTAGCAAAGATATACCAGACCCTATGAAAATCCCTTGCTGGTATTTTTTGAAATCCATTTTAATCCTTTATGGTTTTAATCCTTTTTATTTTCGGTGTTATCAAAATCACCAGTCAACACTCTTCTCAATCTATCCCTTTCTGCTCTATCCTTAGCCTTCTTTTCTGAGGTCAAAACAGTTATCTGATCAAAGAAATCACGTGTCTCATGTACACGATTTTTTCTTTTTTCTTCCCTTTCTTTTCTATATTCTGAATTAAATTCTCTCGAGATAACCTGTAAAATGGGCAACTTTTCCTTTCTTTCAATAGTTCGGATTAATCTCATCACATAGAAAAATTGAGAGGTTAGAGTACCTACAATAAAGAGGATAAATAACCCTGTTCCGAATACCCCCCCAAGGTTTAAACTCGACAACGCAAGCCCAAAGGTTATTAACGCTACTGAAAGGAAAATTAAAACCAGGAGAGGAATAGCTACAAATATATAAATAAGTTGTACTATTGCCTGAGTGAGAATTGGACTTCCATTGTAAAACAAAACCATCCAAATCAAAATTACTACAAATGGTAAAATTAAGACAGGAATGTACCAATATAATTTGGTTAATATTTCTTGTAGAATTGTGTCAAGAACGCTCATATAACATATTAAATATAATTTGAACCTATAAGAACTTATTGAATTATCCAAATCTCAGTGATTGTATCTATGTTCCTTCATCATACGCAGTAAGATAGGCTGTTTGCTCATCAGATAATCTGTCAAGCTCAATTCCCATTGAGACTAGCTTATATTCTGCAATATCTTTATCAATCTCATCAGGTAAAGTATATACATGGTTACCTGTCACATCGATTTTCTTTTGTGCTAATGAAACCAAAGACATTAACTGACCGGAAAAGGACATATCCATGACTTCAGATGGATGCCCTTCAGCAGCTGCTAAGTTAACTAGTCTACCTCTTGCAAGTAAATACACTTTATGACCCTCTGGTAAGACAATTTCCTCATTGTTAGGTCTAATTTCCTTAACGGAAGTAGCATACTCTAACAAAGCATCAACCTGAATTTCAACGTCATAATGACCTGTATTGGAGAGAATTGCACCATCCTTCATAGTCTTGATATGATCCAATGTGATAACATCCTTCATTCCAGTGGTTGTAACAAAGACATCACCAACTTTGGCTGCTGTCTCCATTTTTTGCACAACAAATCCCTCCAATGTAGCTTTTAACGCTGCAATTGGGTCTATCTCGGTTACAATTACGTTTGCTCCCATACCTTTTGCTCTGTTTGCAACGCCTCTACCACAATGACCATATCCTGCAACCACAATGGTCTTACCTGCTAACAATATCGAAGTTGCTCGTAAAATACCATCTAGGGTGGACTGCCCAGTCCCATAGACATTGTCAAACTCCCATTTAGTTGGAGTATCGTTCACCGCGATAACGGGGTATTTTAATTTAGAATCTGCATCCATTGCCCTCAATCGATGTACACCCGTAGTTGTCTCTTCTGTACCACCTAAAATTCCTTTTGCGAGTTCAGAATGGTTATTATGCACTCTAAAAATTAAATCTGCTCCATCGTCTAATGTCAATGTTGGTTTAAACTCAAGTGTTTTATCTATCGCCCAGTAGTAATTCTCTGTGTCCATACCATGCCATGCCCAGATTTTGATTCCATTTTTTGCCAAGGCTGCCGCTATGGTATCATTAGTTGATAGAGGATTACATCCTGACCAAGCTACTTCTGCACCAGCTGCAACTAAAGTTTCTACAAGTACTGCTGTCTCCTTGGTTACATGCAAACAACCAGCAACTCTTTGACCTTTTAATGGTTTTGTTTTTGAAAACTCGTCCCTAAGTTTCATTAAAACAGGCATTCGTGATTCTGCCCAGTCAATTCTAAGTCTACCCTCATCGGAGAGTGAAAGATCCTTAACTTTGAATGTTTCTCCTTGATCCATATTCAAACTTCGTTTTTTATAATTTTTAATTGTTTACATACAATTCCTTTATTCAGCCTTCACAAAACCTAAGAACTTTCGACCCAACTCAGGATCTTTCAGAATGTTTTGGGCTTCACCATGAAATACGACCTTACCACTTGAAAACACGTAGGCATAATCTGACCTCGAAAGCGCTGATTTGGCATTTTGTTCAACAAGGAGCAAGGTTAAACCTAACTCCCTAAGTTCAGTTATTTTCTCTAAAATCATGTCAACATATGAGGGGCTTAAGGCTGCGGTTGGTTCGTCCAAGATCAAAAATCGAGGTCTGGTCATTAAAGCCCTCCCCAATGCTAACATCTGTCTCTGACCACCAGAAAGCTTAGATGCAAAATCATGTCTTCGAGGATACAAATCAGGAAATAATGAAAATATTTCTTCGATATGATCATCAACGTTATCTTCCTGTAGGAATGCACCTAACTCAAGATTTTCACGGATAGTTAAATCTGGAAAGACATTATCGACCTGAGGAACATATGACATCCCCATTTTTATCAGATCGCTAGTTTTTGAATCCATGATAGGATATCCGAAGTAGGAAATTTCTCCTGTAAAATAATTTGCTATCCCAGTTAAAACCTTTAGAAAGGTAGATTTTCCACAACCGTTAGGACCTATTATTGTAACTATTTCTTCCTTAGCAACAGAGAGGGAAATTTCATAAAGAATCTGAATTTTGCCATATCCACCATCTAAGGAATTAACCTTCAAAATTGCTTTCTTACCAATATTCCGATCTTCTGTCATATTTAGTACCCCAAATATATTTCGGCAACACCTTTATGCTTTAGAATTTCTTCTGGTGTTCCACTTGTCAAAATTTTACCAAGATTCATAACATATACAAAGTCAATTCCTGTGCCTAAAATAAACTCTAAGTTATGTTCAATTATAAAAATAGTAACTCCTGTAATTTTTCTTAAGTTGTCAAGCTGTTGAAATATCTTTTCGACCAGCGGTCCAGCGACACCTGCAACAGGTTCATCTAGAAGTAGAACCCGAGGATTACTCATCATCACACGAGCAATATCAACAAGTTTCGATTGCCCACCAGAGAGTTCTGATGCCTTATTAAACGCCATATGATCGATTTCTAAAATTTCAAGAACGTTATAGGCTTTTTCTATCAAAATGTCTTCTACTTCCTTTACACTTTTGGGAAAAACTAAGCCTCTTATTCTTGTCCCTAATTGGTTTTTAGGAGGAAGCAGGATATTTTCCATAACAGTTAAGTTTCTCCAAAGCCTAGTGTTTTGAAATGTTCGAGAGAGACCCAATAAGTTTATTTTGTCAGATGGTAGATGTGAGGCTTCCTGACCGTAAATCAACACATTTCCTCTTTGGTATGGAATTAACCCTGTTATAGCATTAAAGGTTGTAGATTTACCACATCCATTTGGACCAATTAGACCTGTGATTGATCCAGATTTGACTTTGAAATCAATATTATTAACTGCAACTAGACCATCATAGCTCTTAAATAAGTTGCTTATTTCCAAAGCATATTCATCATTCATCCTTATCAAGCTCCTTTTGTTCTCTTTGTTGATTATTAATACCATTCATTTCAGATGATGGGATAGTTAAACTTGTATCGATAATATCTTTTAAAGGTATTTTAGCATTTAACTTTCTTTTAGGTCTATATGGTAATTCAGGAATTACACCTTTTTCAAAATATCTTGTGAAGACCAATATCACAATCCCAACAAAACTTAATTGTAAATAATTCAAATCAAGGCTAACAGAATTTTTTGCATTGAAAAAGTTTAACCAAACTCCATTCCCAAATACAGTACCCTCAATGTTAATCAACCAAAACCTGTATATTGAATTGAAAAAATCTATGATCACTGTATAAAATGAAGTAGAATTAGCTTGAAATTGGGCAGAAACTGTTGTAACTAGATTGTTTGTCAAAACAATAATGAAGCTTCCGATTACCATCCCTTTGTTGTTTCCTCTTCCTCCCATTACGAAAGCAGCCCATACAACAAATGTGGTAGTTACAGGGTCAAGAAATTGAGAAGAAAATCCACTTAGTTCCCAAGCCCATAGAGAGCCAGCAAATGCTGCCACTCCAGCGCCTATAGCTAATGCGACAGCTTTATACTGAAAAATGTTATAACCATATGATTTTGTGACATCTTCATCCTCTCTAATTGTTCTAAGAACCCTTCCATAAGGACTATTTCCAAGATATTCAAGCAAAATGAACAAAATTAAAAATAGGCTTAAACCAAATAGAGCTTGGAACCCAAAAAACGGTATTGTTGGAAAGTTCTGCTTCCACCAATCAGAAAATGGTATTTGATAATCTGCGATTCCAGGAACACTTATACCACTACCCTGATTGCTAGTTCTTAACCAAGGTTCAACAACCATCATTTTTTGTAAAACTGCACCAAGAGATATTGTAACGATAGCAAAATAATCTGTTCTCAGCTTTAAAGATGGAAAGGCTAATAGATACCCAATAAATGCAGAGATTAATACACCTAAAAACATTCCAACTATTGAATTTAATCCATACACCCTATTTAGAAGAGTAGGAACAATTGCCCCTATTGCAACAAAAAATATGACACCAAAATTAACTAAACCTGTATATCCTGTGTGAATATTCAATGATAATGCCATAATCCCGAATATTGCAAAAAAAAATGAACACAATAAAAATGAAATTTAAGTATTCATTATAACCACTTGCAGGTTGAATCAACAATAGAAGTGTCAATAGAGTGAAAGAGAAGACAAAGAAAATGTTTTGATTCTTGGGAGTTTCTAAATCCCCAAATTTACTTTTAAACCATCTGACCCTTTTTTTAATGTTATCAGATATTCGAAAGTATTGATGTATCAACATCCTAAAATTTGAAATTATTTTATTTGTAAATTTATTTCGTGAAAATGCTTTACTCACAAAACTTATCCTGTGAGGAGTTGAAACAGCTTTATATTCATCGACGGTAACCAAAGAAAACTTGTTCTGTTCCTTTCTTGTGTGGTCCTTATTTTTAAAATTATCAACCCAATTTGCTATTTTCGGTTGGACATCTTTCAACCAATTTTCAATGGAATAACCGATACCTTCTGTATAAAAAAACAAAACAAAAATTAATAAAATAAATGGTACAATTTCTTCGTATGAAGTCAGGGTGTTTCTCCCTAATGGGTCAGCAAAAGAACTTAGAAAAGGAGAACTAACAGACCGAAATCCGCCAACAATAAATGAAGCAATTAATACTCCTGGTAGTGAACCAACACTGCCGAGCACAATACAGGCAAACGCTGGTAACAGAAAATCAGCCGCAACTTCTGGTTTTATAGGAATTGCCATGGCAACTAAAGCTCCAGCAAACGCAGATGTACCTCCTGAGATAAACCAGCTCAATTTATACACTTTCTCGACATCAACACCAGAACTTGCCGCAAGACTCGGATTTGAGGAGGTTGCTCGAAGTGATTTTCCGAATTTTGAATATTGAATGAATATTATAATACCAATCACAACTAAAATTAATGAAGAAATTATCAATATATCAATTGCTGAAATAGTATAAGTTGACAAGGAAGTTACAGTTAAAAAGCTTGTATTACCAAAACCCATGACGAGTCTAGGATCAGGTATTGTAATTTGAGATTGAGAGAATATTGGGTTGAAATGAAAATCTGACCCCGAAAACCTTAAATAAATTGCAGATCTAATAACTAATGCCAAACCTAATGAAGCAATCATTAAGGTTTGGATGGATGAATTCCTATCTCTCAATGGTTTGAAGATTATTATATCAGAAAGAACTGCAATTAGTCCCCCAACAATAAATGAAAACACTAACGCAGTAGGCAACAAAAGAATAGAAAATGAATTTCCTCTTGAAAATATATTCATGCTTTGAAGATAAAGTGCGGTATAAGCTCCTAAAGTAACGAATTCTGCTTGGGCAAAGTTTGCAAATTTGAAGACCTTGTAAGTAAGAGTTAATCCGAACCCAATTGTTAGATATAAGGCTCCCCAGAACAAAGCACTTCTTGTTGTAGCAAAAACTGGTATGATAACGTCTGCTTGTTTCCCTATAAAAACAAAAATTACTTGGAAAAATATCCAAACTAAAGATATGTATCCTATCAATTTACCGAATTTTCTTAATTTTGATGTACTATCAAATTTAACACCTTCCATTGTCATTGATAATGATTCATTCTGATTGTCTTCATTAGCTTCATCCATAAAAACAAAGATTAATACATAGTCTTAAACATATCGGGTTCAACAATTTATCAGATGAATATTTACTAAATTATTGGAAAAAGTTCAAATTATATGACAGTTTAGTACACATTATTCGAAAATTTATCCTTGTCAGTTTTGTTGAAAATTATTAACTATGATTCTTTAGACTTAATGTTTCTTGTTTTAAGTATACGATTTAACTAATCTATAAATTAAGTAATTTCCTTTTCTTATATAAGACAACAAGAACACCAAAACCAACTAAAAAGAATAAAAAGTTAAATGGTGAAGGTGCTTTACCAACAAATATTGGAGCGGTTGTAGCCAACTTAGTAGAGTTCAAAGTTAAAGTATCACTTTTCCATGACCCTATTGTAACAAGACTTGCCTTTCCACCTGTTGTTTGTACTTGCCAAATGTCATAACTTGCTTTAGATACATCACCATTGGTATCGAAAGTGATAGTTCCAGATGCACCCTGGAAATTGGTTCCCACTGTCTTGATTTGAGCATTGACATCAGCGCCTACGGTTGATTGAGCTTTAATTACAGCATCACCAATAATAGTTGCTGCATCATAAGCTTCAGCAACGAAAATAGTTGGATCCACATTGTATGCTTTTTTGTATTCTGCATTAAATGTAGGAGTACCTGTTACTCCGGGAGCAGAACCAACCACACCATTCATGCTATCATTCACTCCAGGATTCTTGAACATTGAACTAGTCCCAATTCCATCTGTACCCATTATAGGAACATAAACTCCCTGTTTCTTTAATTCATTTAATATTGCAGATCCATCGGTCACAAAACTAACCATAAAAATCCCATCAGGTTTAGAATTTTTTATATTTGTAACCTGAGAGGAGAAATCCTTTTGAGTGGCTTGATCATAAGCTTGTGTAGTGGTAATATTGTTAGTAGAGTTTTGAGCCTTGAAAGCCGTTGTAAAGGCATTGATTAAACCTTGACCATAAGCATCATTTAAACCAATAACAGCAACATTATGTAAATTGAAGTGTTTTGCTAATGAAGCGTCAGCTTGTCCTTGATAAGTATCTGAAGGAACAACTCTCCAAAGATATCCACTATCAGCAGCAGTTGTAAGTGAAGGAGATGTTGAAGCATAAGAAATCATCGGTATTTTATTCGCTACTGCAACCGGCAATGCTGATAGAGTAGATGAAGATGCTGCAGCGCCTACGATCCCAGATACTCCTGCTGTTGCGAGAGCGGCTATAGCATCTTTTGCTCCTGTAGGGGTGGTTTTTGTATCTTGAGTAACCAAAGAGAAAGTGTATGTACTCTGCTTCTTGTTTAAATCGCTAACAGCAAGCTTGGCACCATTTTCAAATGAGAGACCAAGCGAACCCAGAGATCCTGTCTTAGGAGCAAGCAATCCAATCTTGACTGGAGTTGCTGCATGGGTGACTTGAACGAGTTGAGGCATTGAAAAAGCCATCAAGACGATCAATGAGATAGATAGTAAACTAATCTTTTTCATATTTTCACCTGTTAAGGTATTGCAAGATTCTATTTGTGCTTATTAACCTTGTTGCTATCAGTTCGTACAAAAAAAGTAGAATTCGTAGTAAACATATCGATTACGGGTGTGAAATGTAACTTTTCAGCCGAATACACAAATTCCCAGGGAATTTTATTTCTACAGTATAAATTCTAATTAATTGCAAAATTTTCAATGTTAATTGCGATTTGACCCTGCTCTTTGTGTTGTATTTCGGCATTTCCAGGGGCTATAACCAAAAGATTGTTCTGTAACAATTTTCCAAATCCAAATCCTCCTGACTTTGATTTGATTGAAATCTCTAATAGCTTGATCCCAATAAATTCAGAATTGAAACGTTTTAGACCCTCTTGAATTAACTCCAACTGCTCCTCAGGATTAAGTTTAGATTCAAGAATTAAAATTTTTGAGTTTTCAATTAGATTAATGATAAATTTGATCCTCTGTTTTCTTGAGAGGAGCTCTAATCGACTGGCAGTAATAAATTCGATCGACTGTATATTAGACCACCTCTAAAAGTTTTGAATAAAGCTCATCGATCCCCTTTCCGTAAAGTGCTGAAATTGGTACGACCTTATGATTAGGGAATGTGGAACTTATAACCTCAGGTTTTGCTTCAGGTAAATCAGATTTGTTTGCTACAATTATGGTCTTCTTTTTCTGCATTTCAAGTGTCCCCAATAATGTTAAACTTACCTGGTCAAAAGGTGTCTTAGTAGAATCCATTAAAACTAATGCAACGTCAACTTCTTGTAGATATTTTATAGCTTTAATCACTCCAGAAGTGGCTTCTTTTGCACGTTCAATTGCATTTTCTTCTGTTATACCTTGTTTAACAAAATCTTTGTAATCAATCGCACTGGCTATACCAGGTGTATCAACCAACGTAAGATCTAGCTTAGAGCCGTTATGGTTGAAATCTACATGTTCTAATGTTACTAGATCTCGGGTTTCATGTGCGATTTGGGAGACTGCCGACATATCTGAGCCTATAAAATCATTTGAAAATCGATTAGCGAGGGTAGACTTACCAGTGTTTACCTCACCAATCAAACAGACCGAAGCTTCTTTTTTCCGATTCAATAGCTTCGTTAAAAATTTATTCATCAATTGAGCTACATGCAATTTTTATTTATTTTCTAAGAATACTCATATGTTATATGGATATGTAATTTCAAATGGATGACAAAAATTCAAAAATTATTAAAAAAATTAAAAATATATTGCAAACCTATTCTGGGACAAAGATTGAGGGAAGTCTGAACTCAGATTCATTTTTAGTAATCTGGATTTTCGAGAAGGAGTCGAGAAACTAAACTTTGAACGGATATGACTTGATCTCTCTGATAGGTTTGTTTTCCAAACCATTCCATCTCTCTGCAATCATCATCGATGATGACTTCGTTAGTATCTAGAGTTAATATCAATGGATACAACCTACAACCCATGGGTCTATCGTAATATATTGTACATTGACCCTCTTTATTCAGAAAGAAACACCTACCATCAACATTTCTTAACTGCCAAAACCCATCAGCTTGTTTTGGATCCAAACAAAATTCTTCTCGGTTAAATCCTTTAGCTTCTATTCTTTCCAGATCCTCACTTGAAAGTAACATCTCAGTGTTTAAACAGCATTTATGGCAATCCCTAAAGCCACATTTAACCTTCACCTCATTATCATCCATATCAATCATAACCTAGTTATCACTCCTATTCATTTATTAGATTTAGGACAATATTAATAGTTTCATCTATGTCAATATTCAATATTTCTATCACTTTATCTTTTCCAAAGGCCTCAATTGATCGTAGATAACATTCCTTGAATATTTCTGCCTCAATGTTTTCCTTTACCTTGGATTCCTTGTAACCTCGACGAATCAATCGATCTTGGAGTATTTTTAGATCTGAAGTAAGGACTATGCATTTCTTTACAAATCTAGGTGGGATTAAATCGGTGAGATGACCTACAATAACAATATTCTCAGTTGAAGGTAAAGTTTCTTCCAATTTCGTATTTAATACACGGTGTACTATCTGCTCATCTAGCACATAAGTCTCTTTTTCATCATCATAATCATTTAACAGGTCTAATTGACGATACAGGTCTTTTTCTTCGATAACATAGTACCCCTTTTCATTCAATAATTTTCCAATCGTTGATTTACCTGTACCAGGTGTGCCATTAATAACAAATATCTTATAATTCATTCATCATCTGGGTTGAATATCATTCTGACAACACCATCTTTATCTTCAATTGGTATTGGGTCATTTTCGTTCCTATTCATGAGATGATTTAAATTCAATTGGTATGCACCATGACCTTTGATTTTTATTCCTATATTAGATTCATCCCCTGGTTTTAACTTATCAATTTCAGGTTCAATCTCCAATTCTCTGGATTTGCCAATAAACTTTATTTTCTTACTTTTACAGCTTTTACATCCCTCAAACAAGGCAACTGCTACATCTGAGATATCTACGCCACAATTTCCACAGACTGCAAATTCTTTATCCATTACTCAACATTTCATTATATCCCAATAGTTATTTAAATCTACGTAGATTGAAAACTAGAAAATCCTCTGGAACTTTCAATCTTTTGATTAGAGCTTTATGCACTAATAGAAAATGCAATAAACACCATGTAAACTTCTCGTTGTGTACATCATAGTTCCATCTCGTGGAGTCAAATATTCAAAATCAAGATTAAGAATGAAATTGAACAATACTATGGTGAATAATTTAGTTAGCATTATGTTGGATCACACAATTTCACTTCTAAACCAAATGGATTGCAATATAATCCTATTGTCTCCAGACAAGAATCTGTCAAAAAGATACAGGTCGGAAAGATTAATTCAAATTGTTGATTCAGGTGACTCCTTAACTTCAGCAGTCCAACAAGTGCTTTCAGCTCCTGAGCTTAAACATATCAACAACTTTTATCTGATTATGCCTGATATCCCAGAGTTAACAAGTAAAATATTGACAAAATTGATACAAAATTCAAAGCATTTTGATAACTTTCTCGTTCCGACGACAGATAAAGGAATCGCATTTTTAAAGTTAAGCAGAGAGAATTTAAGATTAGTTAAATTTGGTCAAAATTCTTCTTTACAGTTTCAACAAATTACTGAAGTAAATTTAGATGAAAGTTTCGTTTTAAATGATTTAGATACTGAAAATGACTGGAATCAGTTGAAGACTAGTGAGTTGTTTTCGCAGACTGTTTACAAAACTTTATTTTCCAGCTGACATCATGTCGACCGTGACAGTTGCAACACCAGGAATTGCCTTGAATTCATTCTTTACTGTTTCAATTGATACGTTTTCTAATTCTGTACTATCGAAATATCCCTCATAAACACATGCGTCTTGGGTGAAACACAAACCTGTAGAATACAAGGTTTTTATACCAAGTCTGATAAATATCGATCCCATCTGACGTAGAAAATCCGGAGAGAGTTTACCAATATTGATATTTATTTTAGTTACTGTGTCAGAATTTGTGGGGATAATTCTAATTATTCGTGTATTGGGGGCCAAAATAATCACAGCGTATCGACCCTGATCTTTTTGTAAAGCTTCGATAAACTTATCAGGGAGTCTTATTGGCTCATTTTGGTCTATAATTGTCATATGTGCGATAGTTACTTCAGCTGGTTTGTTTGTTTCTTCTTCAGTCATTTAAAAACTCCTAAAGTGATTCAAATATATAAGTATGGATTGTTTTAAAGATATTTCCTTTTCCTTTGAGATGAAGGCTTAGTTTTTTTACACAATTAAAACATCGAAATCTTAAGGGTTGAAAGCTTGATTCTCCTAAATTATTGTATAGGTTATTTTTACTTACACCACCCTTTATAAATTTTCTCAATATTCAGAGCCTGATACAATTGACGAATTTTTTTATAAATCAACCAACAAAAGAAACATGATGACATAATATTAACTTAAATGTGTGACAGAATTAGAAAGTTCATGAACAAAACTCAAAAGTTTTGTGTTGATACAAATTTTTTTATTACCTTATACTCTGCTGACCCTAGCAAGTTCATAGAGGACCAAAAACTTTTCTTAAAGCTCGGGATAGAGTTTGTTATATCATCATATGTTCAACGTGAGATGCGTTGGTACATGAGAAGAATTATTGAAAAAGAAGTTAAAGTTGTTAATGTCAAAGAGAATGAACTATCAAAATACGAAAATGCACTAAAAAAACGATTAAAGTCACTACCTCAGACACCAGATGTTTCTGTTATTTATGTTGCTCAGAAACTCGGAATTGGCATTGTGTCCTCAGACTTAAAACTGATAGAAACTGCTGAAGCAATCAATTTAAGATCCTACATGAATAGTTCATTTCTGGTTTACCTACTCCAGAAAGATATCGATGAACAAACTCAAAGAAAACTAGAAGAATTACATGATAAACTCTTCGCTGATGAAGTAGGTTATTCTGTCAAGGGTCAACATGTGTATGATCCGGTCATACGAATTAAAAAAATCATGGATTCTGCTTTGGATGTGGTTAGAAAAAATGAATCATTACATCAATCTGCTGAAACCCCAGTCAATTATAATTATCCAGAGTATTTGGAATTGAAGCAAATTACAAAGGAGATTAGAACCGACCTAAGTGATTACTTGGATTTGTTAGAAATAGGAGACTATATTTCTTTGCAAGAAATATTAAAGGAAAAACATTTCACTCTCTTAGACAGGGCAACGGAGGTTCATCTTCTTGACGTCTCAGAGAAAGATAAAGTATATCAGGAAGCAATGATCACACTAGGTCATATTTTGCTATTAGAGGTCTCGAATGATTTAGCCTTGCAGGACATTGATTCGATGGAATCTAATTTGAATTTGTTAAATCTATTAGCAATGGAAATTGAGGAAATTGGTCAAAGATTAGAAATCGATTTACATCTCTTCAGAATTGTTGTTTTTATCTTGACAGAACAATTCAAGAGGTTAAACATTTATTTTACAACAACTTTTATGGAGAGGTGCAGAAAATCAAACAGGGAAGATATCGTTGATTTAATTCGCACCTTTGGAATAGTATCTGCGGTTTTGTCAAACAATAAAGCTGAGGAAACTGCAACCGCCAAGGATTTCAGTGAAATTGAATTTATAATTCAATTGGGTTTTCAGTTCGCTGCAATTAAGAAAGCAAAAAAATCTTGGCTTTTATTAGAGCAAGCCCTTTATATGAGCCTAAATTCAAAGATGCATGGATTAATCTATGCTACTTTTGAGGTTTTACTTCCATTAAATTATGCCACTGGAGGATTTAGTCCCACCATCGATGAGTTGATAAGGCTTGTTCAGAAAAAGTCTCCTGAACTTCCCTTAGATGTTTATGAAAAGAGATTGGCGCTTATTCAGAATATAGAACCCTCACAGCTTATTAAACGCCAAAAGGATATTTCAGCCCTTCCTTCCAATTTTCAAGGATATCTAGATGTATTAAGTGTTGAACTTTCCTCCTTCAAACAAATTGGAAGCTGTCATTTTGTAAAGGTAATAGAATGGGAATCAATGAATATTGTTGGATTAATTGATCCTAGCTTGTCAATTCCAATGAACTCTACAGTAGGAACAAGTATAAAAATTATTTCAGGTAAAGTGAAACTTATACAACCTCCGAAGAAGTTATCAGAAGCTAAAGGTGTATCACTAATTTTAGTATGTTATCCAAATGACCTCAAGTTCCTTTTAAGAAAGGCGGGAAATTATTCTGTTACACGGTCGAACCAAAAAATATCAGATTATGATTTATAATACCGATATTTCAGAAAGGTTATAACTATATTTTACCAATTATTTCCATGGGATATTCACAAGTTATAGATAACTTAGATCATATTAATGGAGGTTACGGGGAATTAGGTGAGAATTTCGGAGCAGTATTACTACAAAGTGTTAACTCTATTGTGCTTGGACTTTCAGGAGACAAAGTTATAGGACATCTGAAACAAAAAGTGCAAAATGAAGGAATTAAAAATTTTAACCTGATTCTTCCTTTTGTAACTTATCATGAGCTAGTTAATCTCGATAATTTTAATAAGACTTTTCCAAACTCAACAATTCTAGTTTCTGAGGGTTTACAAAATTTAATAGAGAATCCAACCGAAAATTTGTTCACAGACCATTTTTTGAGAATTGACAAGAACAATCCTAAAAAGGCCGAAAAAAAGCTTCCAAACAAGATTAAGAACGTAGAATACATTGATAAGTCTTGGAAATGGGAGATGGAAGATAATAAATTGCTACCTGTCTTTATGGAAGGACCTCAAAGAGGGAATTGTTTCATCTTCTCTGTCTCTCACAAGGCAATATTTACGGGGATTTTTAATGGAATTTCCCCTGCTGACAGAAACCTGTATTATTTAGATTTAACAGGAAGTATCCCAAAATATGATGAAGGTTTTAAATTTTTAGCTCAAGCAAATGTTGATTTGAATTTTCCAGCCTATGATCAAGCAGAGTTTCCCAGAGATAATTATATTTCTACAGCTTATATTAAAAGTTCAATCTCAGAAGACAAGGAACTCATCAAAAAAATCCTAAGCTCTAAATTTATGAGATTTAATGAAATCGTAGATGCCTATGTACTTGAAAGAGGAGAAGTGAACGTGTTCCCTTATAACTCATTGAGCTTTACCGAGACAAAGGTTATGAAACTCCTGACAGAATTAGATATTCAAAATATGATCGAGAGCAATGGAGATCAATTTAGATTAAAGTAAAAGCGTGTTTTTAATTCCATTTATATTAATCTAGTCAAATTAGGCCGATTTAGATAAACAAAACCATAAAGTCGTAAAATTAAACAGAAGTATGGTTTATAGTTTTTTGTCAGGAGGGACTGGAACACCTAAACTCCTTCAAGGATTTCGAGAAATTGTAGAAAGATC
Organism: Candidatus Heimdallarchaeota archaeon; assembly: GCA_030149205.1. Classification (GTDB taxonomy): domain Archaea; phylum Asgardarchaeota; class Heimdallarchaeia; order Heimdallarchaeales; family Kariarchaeaceae; genus WAKA01. Next base: position 237,713 of record JASBSB010000003.1, read on the forward strand.
ATCAATTCACGTCATTAGTAACACAGGAGATGATTTTTATTGGAATGGTCTATTTATCAGTCCTGATGTTGATACACTCCTCTATCTCTTTTCTGGGAAACTTGACACTTTAAAGTTCTGGGGGAGAAAAAATGAGACTTTTGAGGCTTTAGACACAATAAAATCCTTAGGTTTGGAGACTTGGTTTAATATTGGTGATAAAGACCTAGGACTCCATATTTTTAGAAGTAAACAGCTAGGAGAAAAATCATTGACAGAAATATGTGGACTGATATCCCAAAATTGGGGTATTTCCGAAAAAGTATTCCCGATGAGCAATAATCTTGTTCCCACTAAACTAGTGACTAAAGATGGAACAAAACTTGGATTCCAGGAATATTTTGTAAAGTTGAGAACTCAAGTAAGTATAGAAGAAGTAATTTACGAGGATTCATATTCTGCAAAAACTACACCTGAAATAAAATCCAGCCTTGATCTGGCCAAACAGATAATCATTGGGCCAAGCAACCCAGTTACCAGCATTGGACCCATCACTGCTATAAAGGAAAATCGTGAAATGCTGATTAAATATAGATCCAAGGTAACAGCAGTCTCTCCCATTCAAGGAGACCAGGCCTTTTCAGGTCCAACAACAAAATTGATGGCAAGTGTTGGAATTAAACCATCTCTTCTGGGATTGGCTGAGCATTATCAAAAATTCATATCAAAACTTGTCATAGACCCTCTGGACATAAAATATAAATCAGAATTAGAGGATTTAGGTATAGAGGTCTTAATTGGAAATATAAGAATGAATACTTTAGATGAGAAGGTCAAATTAAGCCAACTAATTTATGACTCAATTTAACTTGAAGAGAAGAAAATTGGACGCTTGGAAAGAAATTTAGACATTGGCAATTTTTGCTTTATATATTTACCATTTTTGTCCAACAGGAATGGAACAAGTTCAGAAACGTTCATATTCAAAATAGTTCCATCTCTAGCTTTGAGCTGAATTTCACCCGATTCCACTTCTTTATCACCGATAACGAGGGTATATGAAGACCAATTTCGCTCAGCATCACGGATCATCTTACCAACTCTATCTCCTCTATCATCAATCTCTGCTCGTATTCCAGAAGTTAGAATCTCATCTGTTAATTTAACTGCGTATTCTAATTGCTTTTCTGTGACAGGAAGAATTCGTATTTGACATGGAGCTAACCAAAATGGAAATTTAGATTTTTCCCCTTTTTTAATTCGAATTGCGTTCCTTTCTAATATTCCATAGATCACTCTTTCAACCGCACCACTCATTGAGGCATGTAAAATCAATGGTTGATGCTTCTGCCCATCTTCACCAAAATAGGTTATATCAAAACGCTCCGCATTTTCTACATCTATTTGAACAGTTGATAGTGCAGCTGCCTTCCCTTGACTATCTACTATATTGAATTCAAATTTTGAAACAAAATATGCATATCTCTTATCAAAAAGTTCCAGCATCACAGGTTTTTTGATGAGAGTGATCATCTCATGAATCCAAGTCTTATTGGTTTCGTAAAAATCTGTTTGGAACCTGAAAACTGCCTCATATTCCAATTCAAAATCATTCATCATCTGAACACAGGTCTCATATTGTTCACGAAACTCTGATTTTGCCATATCCATATCTGCTACCACGGTGTGTTGATCAGGCATTGAAAATGTCCTTAAACGCCTTAAAGCGGCTAATTCTCCACGCTGTTCTCTTCTGAAACTATAATGGGTCATTTCAAATAATTTTAAGGGTAATTGGCGGTAAGAGATGGTTGCATCGGATGCTATCATAAATTGACCAAAACATGCAGCGAATCTAAGAAAGTATTGATCAGTTCCACTTTTAACTGTATATTGCCTTGCTGGAAACCTATTCATATAACTTGCAAGGGCTGGATGCTTAAAATCATACATTATTGGAGTCTCAACACAATAAGCTCCTTTCTCTACCAATGTGTTTGTAACATGGGTTTCAATTAATCTTTTCATTAACCATCCCTTAGGATACCACCTCATGTTTCCAGCATCACTTGCGGGTTCATAATCAACCAATTCAAGTCGTTGCATTAATTCTACGTGTTCAGGTGGTTTATCACTTGATCGCCTTTTCTCAGTTTCGTACTTGAAAAAAGTGTACAGATCAGATTTTTTATCAAAGTTAAACTCCTTGTATGGAACTCTTTTTCCATCTGAGGTATAAACAAAAAATTCATGGGAACTTTCATCCTCAGCTTTTATTGCAGCACTCTCTATCTCGAGGGCGGCTGGCTTATCATCGGAAGAAGTAAATTCCCTGCTGAGTTCAGATAGAGGATGTCCCTTTACTTTTATCATAAAACCCTTATACCATCCAAATGGAGCTCGAATTACATTTTTATATTTATTAGTTTTGTTTAGCCCATCCTCAACCTCCCTTAGTACTTTAAGCGCATAATCAGGTCTACCTGGAGATGAAGTGAGATGAACCCAAGGGTAGCATACCACATTTTGAACCTTCAGTTCGTTTGCGACCTTATTCACTTCCTCTATTGTTCGCTTCACAGTGGCTTCTGGGTTTTCTTCATCTGACTTTTCAACCGCCATCATGACAACAAGTGCGTTATCAATCTTAACTGGCTTTTTGTCAACCTCTTCTGCTGAACTAATTGCTTTTTTCTTAACTTCGTATGCAAATTCATCTGAATGGAGCAAGAGAATTTTCAATATATCACCAAATTATAATTTGTATTGAGTAGTCCTACATTAAACCTTTTTGAAACATTAGTAAGAATATAATCTATTTAGTTAGGGATACAATTCTGCGTTGTTTTATTTTTTCTTTATTTGGTTTGTAAACAGGAGACACTTAACAAAATGTCCCGGGACAAGTTCAATGGTATCAGGAATTATTTCTGAACATTCTGGCATAGCTTCAGAACATCTTGGATGGAATCTACAACCCGTGGGGGGATTAATTAAATTCGGAATTGTTCCTGGAATTGAATATAACTCATCATCCCTTCTAGCGTTTGCATCAGGTATTGATTTCAGTAAAGCTTTAGTATATGGATGTTTAGGCTCTTTGAAAATTGTTACAACATCTCCGATCTCAACTATATTTCCTGCATACATCACAGCAACTCGGTCACACATTTCAGCTATGACTCCTATATCATGGGTAATTAAAATGATAGAAGTCTGAAACCTATTTTTTAGGTCTCTCATTAGGTCTAATACTTGGGCTTGAATTGTAACATCAAGTGCTGTAGTTGGTTCATCTGCTATTAATAAGTCAGGATTACATGATAAGGCTAGAGCAATCATGACTCTCTGCCTCATTCCTCCTGAAAACTGCCAAGGATAATCTTTCAATCTTTTTCCTGCGTCAGGGATCCCAACTAAATCAAGTAAAGTTCGGGTTTTTTCAGTTGCTTCATCTTTGGTTACCTGTTGATGAAGCATTATAGCCTCATTAATCTGATCCTCTATCGTCAAAACAGGGTTGAGTGAAGTTAGAGGATCTTGAAATACAACTGCAATTTGATTCCCTCGGATTGATCTCATACCAGATTCTGGAACCTCTAAAATTGATTTCCCTTTCCAGAGAACATCACCACTAATGATTTTTCCTGGAGGTTGTGGAATTAGTCGAAGAATGGACATTGCTGTTACAGATTTTCCAGAGCCTGACTCTCCAACTAATCCAAGAACTTCACCTCTTTGAACATCGAATGTAACTCCATCCACAGCTTTTACCACACCATCTTCAGTAAAAAAATAGGTATGAAGGTCATCAACTTTTAAAATAATATTTTCATCAAAGGTCTCTTCTTTTGACATAAAGTTAGTACTCCGTTACATGCTTAATCCTTTGGACTGTTTTAAATGTGCTTAGTTTGACACATATTTAATGTGGCATTCTTTAATTCTAAATATTTGCATTTAGGAAGTATGAGCTAAGAATTTCAGCTTGATAGCTTTTTTTCAGAGACCCCAATTTTTGGACAGAAGTTTGTCAAAACACAATTTTGACAATCAGGATTTCTTGCTTGACAAATCGCCCGTCCATGAGAAATGATTAAATGAGTGATTTCAACCCAATGGTCTTTAGGTACAATTTTCAAAAGCTGTTCCTCAATCTTTAGAGCATTTTTGCCAGTTACCATGCCTAACCTATTGAACACACGTATCATATGAGTGTCTACTGTTATACCAGAATCCTTTATCCCAAACCCGTTTCCAAGTACAACATTTGCAGTCTTACGTCCCACACCTGGAAGTTGAATTAATTCACTCATTGAATTTGGGATCTTCCCATTAAATTCACGAACCACGATATTTGCCATATTTTTAAGGTTAGTCGCCTTGGTGTTATACAAACCAATTGATTTTATCACTTTCTTTAATTGACCCAAGTCTGCTTCGGCAAGGGAATTGATATTAGGATATTTATTGAACAAAACCTTAGTTACTTTGTTTACTGCATTATCAGTAGTTTGTGCAGAAAGCATTGTTCCAACCAATAACTCATATACATTTGTAAAATCTAAAGAAATCTTAGCCTCAGGGTATTCTTCCTCCAACAATCTAATAATCATTTCTATGGGTTTAGGTTTGGTCAAATTTAAATCGACCTCGGAGTTAGAAGTTTTTGGACCGCTAGCTCTTTTCTTTTAATTTCGTTAGTTAGTTTGTCAATGTTTGAGGAGTACACACGTTGTTTACTTTTAAGAGCCCTTAATTCGTTGTTCAATGATTGCCATCGTTTGTCGAATTTCTGTTTCTCAATTCTTTTTTGTTTTATATCGTTCTCAATTTGAAAATGTTTTGATCCATCATCTTTTACTAATCTCTTAGTTTGTAATTTAATGGCAAGAACAATTGTCTTTCTATCAGAGTTTAAAGAAGAGAGTTTCTGTTCATATGAAAGGATAGTATCTGAAATTTGCTTCATCTTTCTTCTCTCTTCCTTTAATTTTGCATCTATCCTTCTAATTTTGGCCTTAACCTCCGTTACCTGTTGAATGTCAGAATTAAGGCGGTTAAAATATCTTATTAAGAAATTGGAGGATGAGGACTTTTTACGGGTTCCAATATTTCGATTATTCAGAAAAGCTAAACGTTCTTTCAAGTCACCAACATAAATTATAGATGTCCCGTTTATTTCTGTAAATGATTCTGGAACACTGGTAACAATTAGTGATTCAATCCTTTTACACTGGTGTTTCTCTCGAATAAAATTTTCTTTTATAGGGATCTTCTCTATTGCCTGTTGGTAATATTTCTTACGAACAGGAATATTTTTCCCAAATATCCATCCCCTCCAGTAGCTAAAATCCTTTACCTCGCAATGGATCCAAGTGTCTTGATCTTTGAGAGATTGTGCAATGATGTCAATTTCAGTAACAGTCTCCCCTTCTGTGTCAAAAACTTCTTTGTTAGTCTCGATAACTTTCCAAAATCCAGTTGATTCTATCACTTCCTTAACAGCTTTTTCTGCACGCGCTGATTTTTCATCCAACTTTTCCTTTTGGAATCCTTTGAGAAACATAACAAACATGGTTAAAGCTCCTAATCCAATTTCAAGTTCAGCCTTTCCACCATCCTCACCTAATTTAATGTGTGGGACAAAATGTGGACGTGAATCTGTCGATTTGGAGACATCCAACTGATTGAGGGCTTTGAACACCTTAGACTTTGTTGGAAGTCTAATTTTCAGTGACCCATTTCTCCGATGCTTTTTATCATTTAGAAGAATATTCCCGTGAAATTCAATAATTAGTCTGACAGAGAATTGAGATAACTTATTCAAAGAACGATAAAAAGTTAATGGAGTTCGTAATAACATTAGAATACTATTTTCCCAATACAATTTTCTAAGAGACAATGATTGATAGAGTGGATCCAGATGCCGTTGTTGTTTATTTAACCTCGAATGCATAGAATTCTTTTTTGCTACCTCTAACCTGTTTCCAGTAATATCAACATTGAAGGAATTAACAGTTTCAAAATGGTGGATACCAATTTCTGTCTCTTCAATTGAGTTAGATTCTTCATTAAACTTTAACAAACCATATCTTATTGATTCTCTCACAGCGTGGATCACCATTAACTCAGAACCAATGATACCAATTCGAGAAGATACTTCTTCGATTGACATTAGAGATTTTTCAGGTGTCCAAGACCAACGATAAATTGTGTGGATTGCAACATCAAATCCTGTTAGATGAGTGATTTCACTTAAATTAGGATCATTTGTGTAATTTTCTCTTTCTCGTAGAAGTTGAAGTATCAGTTTGTCTTTTGGCTGTGATTTAGCTAGCTTGTACATTTGAGATTTTAATTCCTTCCATCTGCTTTCTAGCACTGTTGGGAAAGGAATCACATTTGTGGCTTCTATCATACAATCTCATCCTATGTTTATGCTAGAGCCATTATGACAGACTTACAAAAATTCTGAGACTCAAAATTGGATTTATTATTCTCATCTGTAGCCTGAAAATTTGAATTAATGGGCACAATGTGGAAATCTGAAGTTGTCACAGTCTGAGAGTAGATTTCAAGAAAATCCACAGACCTAAATGGTTTATCGATTGTAGAATTAATCTCAAAATTATAATTTATTACGAGTTTTGTTATATTAAACATAATTTAATTAGCTTAAAATCCTTAATAGATGTTTCTTTATTAATCGTGTGTGTTGTAAGTAAAAATTAATCTGCCAGTATAACGATAGATTCCCCAGTTGGATATGGAGCAGTAACTTTCTTATGTTTTCTCCCCTTGGATTCAAAGAATATTTCTGCAAAGCGTTGTACCTTTTTTAATAGGGCTTTTGAAGCTTCAAGATCAACATGTTGTCTTGCATTAGAGGCGTCTCTCATAATCTCCCAAACTAGATCATTTAACTCTGGAAATTGTTCTAAATGTTTAGGTTTAAAATAATCACCCCAAATTACTCGAACTTCATGTTTTAAAGATTCTCCATGTTTTTCTTTGACGTCAACATATCTAGTATAGGTTTGAAGATACTCAGCACTGTTCTTATCCAAATTTTGCATCAGCATAACCATTCTAATTATTGTGTGAGCATCCACCTGAGCTTGGTGTGGATCATAGATTCCACAGGGGACATCACAATGGGCGTAAACTCTCCCAGAGGAAAATCTCTTAAGAAGCTTTTTTAATGGTTTATTAGTCATGTTCATAATATTCAACTCCATTGAGTAACTACAAATTCATTTACTGCATTAAAGTTTAATGAAATAGGAATAAATATTGAGAAAAAATACTTAGATTCAGTTACTAAATAGTGAATTCAAGCTAAATTTTCCGCCACATCCTCCCAACAACCTTACTCGATTTAATAAATCCAAATTTTCTACTGTCTGTGCTTTTTGTGGGATTATCTCCTAATACATAATACTCATTATTTTCTATTTTTGAAACACGCTTGATGTATAAGTCATTGTTTTGATGTTTAAATACTATCACATCTCCAGTTTGTATTTCCTTAGGTTTTCGCAAAAGTATAAGGTCACCCTCCTTTAATGTGGGCTCCATACTCGAGCCAGACACGGTATAAACTTTAATCCAAATCAGCGTGTAGAGGATCCTTAATATTCCCATAAATAGAATATTCTATCAAACTATTTAGATTTTTCACTTTTAATTAGGAGTCTCTTTTTTTAATAAGCTTAAATGATACTCTATCTTGTGGCGCTCTCAAGTATCAACACGAAAACTACACAATTAAAATTCTCATATTTCGATTTCGTTCTGTTTTCAGTAGGTATTCCTGATGTTCCGGTTACAATCGAAGAAGGGTTTTTTACATTCAAATACCTGATTGCAAATTTGAAAACTGTAATTCCTAATTTCAATCTAACAAAAGAAAATTACATCAAGTTTCTCTACAAGCTTGAAAAGAGAGGTTTGATTCAGTTCCAAAAGATTACAGAAAATAAACCCACGTTATTTCTTATGCTCACAGAAATTGGAAAGTCCACGTATGAATTCACTATAAAATCAAACGCGGATCCAAAATTTTTCAATTTAGAAAAAGAACTCTCAGATGTATATTGGTCCTAGTTAATTTTGTAAGATTTGCTCTATTAATGCAATTATCTTTTCAATCTTAGATATATTGTCACGTGCGTCAGCTTTCCTTTTTTCGTAAACTTCATCGATAATCTCCCCGGTTTGTGATTTAATGTATAACAACTCTATCTGTCTTCTTGATTCTTCCAATTGATCATGAAGTTCTTTCTGCCAAGACCTAAGATATCCATCAACAGTGCTTTTTTGATCTTCAAGTAATTTTATATTATCTAAATATTGTTTTTTTGCTTCTGTAAGAGTTTGCTTTGATACTGATTTATCATTCTTCATTTGACTCAGTTTATGATATCTTTCACGTGCTGAATCTAGCTCATCAACAAGAACTTCAACAGGAAGGACATCAGGGAGATTTCCAAATTTTGATTCTCTCTCATTTAATTGCCTTACCTCTTCTTTTAATTTTTTAATTTTAGGTGCTATATATTCACGACTTACAATTCCAGACTTTAATTGTTCAAGCAATGAATCTATCTCCTCAATGAGTTCAGACTTTTGTTTTACAATTTCTTTTCTTTCGCTTCTTGAGGTCAGAATTTTCATGTACAAGTCCTTATCAAACTCAACCTGTTTCTTGGGAAGAGCTGATTCGAATTCAGAGTCATCTTCCAAGGAAACCTTTTCTGTATCAACATTGACTCGAGCTGCAGGAGTGGTGTATTCTAATTTAGAACCACAAAACCTACAATACTTCCAGTTTGAGGCAATTTCTTGTTCACAGGATGGGCATTTCATCTATATTTAAGTTTGACTGAACAATATAATAAAGGTTACAGAACTTCAAGTTAGATATGCTTTTTATTAAGGACTAGTTCATTCCCCAATTAACTTTTCATCCTCAAGGTATCTTCCAGCATCTATAGCAGCCTTGCAACCTTCCCCTGCAGCGGTTATAGCTTGTCGATAACGAATGTCAACAACATCCCCTGCAGCAAACACTCCTGGAACATTAGTCATTGTATGATCAAAATGTTTAATATATCCAACTTTGTCCATTTCTATCTGATCTTGGAAGATTTTTGTATTTGGGGTATGACCTATGGCAATAAACAACCCTGCAACTGATAGGTTTCTAGTACTATGTGTATTTACATTTTCAAGGACAACAGCATTAACTTTTTCGATAAAACCCTCTTTAAGACTTAAAACATCTTTTACAACGCTATCCCAGATTACTTCGATTTTAGAATGTTCAAGAACTCTGTCCTGCATGATCTTAGATGCACGAAACTCATTTCTTCTATGGATGACATAAACCTTGGATGCATATTTAGTCAGAAACAAAGCCTCTTCCATTGCTGTGTCACCTCCACCAACAATAGCAACCTCCATACCCTTGTAGAAAGCACCATCACAAGTTGCACAGGAGGATACTCCAGAACCAATCAACTTTTGTTCAGATTCTAAACCTAACCACTTCGCACTGGCACCGGTTGTAATTACAACAGAGTTTGTTTTGTACTCTTCATCATAGGTCTTTACCGTAAATGGTCTATGTTTGAAATCAACCTCTACCACATCTGTGTTAATTATTTCAGCACCGAATCTTTCAGCTTGTCTTCGCATTGATTCCATTAAATCTGGACCTTGAATTCCCTCTTGAAACCCAGGAAAATTTTCAACTTCGGTTGTTAGCATAAGTTGGCCACCTGCCTGATAACCTGCAAGGACAAGGGGTTTTAATTCTGCTCTCCCTAAATAAATCCCTGCGGTATATCCAGAGGGGCCTCCACCAATTACAATTACATTTCGAACTTTTGAGTTCTCTTGTTCTGACATACATTAAATCTATGTTCAATCTTTAAAATAATTTAGGTTAGATTTATGATACTAGGCACAATTAATTTTCATCTGGGAACTTGACTTTTGATACCTTTGGCTTACTGTATGACTCTTTTATCGGAGTGACCACTGGTTTGACCAATTCATCATTTAAGGATGAAGCCTCTTTAAATTCTTTTTCTGCTTCTTCCATATCTTCCTCAGTTGTAAACTTCCAACCTTTGAGTTCCATTGAAAAATATACATCATCCTTCCCTGGGCAACTCACACGAATTGTCAATTGGTTTTCATTATGATCAATTATCTCTGGATGTAGACATTCTTCTTTCAATTTTTCAAATAGAAATTCCACATAAGCCCTGGAAATAATTTCTGTGTTACTGCTTAAAATCTGTTTCCCAATAGATCCAAGTTCGTAATGAACCTTTCTACCTACTTTGGTTGCCTGAACTAGTCCAGTTTTTTCGAGTCGAGAAATGTGATGCCTTATAGTATCATGATGGAATTCAAGATCTTCTGATATTTGTGTTTGATAACATCCCGGATTGTTTATGACGTATTCAAAGATTTTTTGTGTTAGGTCATTTCGTAATACAACAAATGCTTTTTCAATTTCTGAATTTCTTAACGCAGTTGAAAAAAAAACACGTTTTCCAGCAAATCTCATAGTTTTAACTAATCCCGCATCAGCTAATTTCTTTAAATGCCATGAAACTGTTCCGTGAGGAAGCTCTAACTCAGATGCAATCTCAAAAAAATATGAACCTGGTGATTCTGAGATAATCTGATAAATTTTCCTTCTCAGAGGATGCATCAACAATACAGCACGCTTTTCTTTTCCCATCAGACTATTCTCCTAAATAAAAGAAACAAGAGTTTCTAAATAAAATTACACCTAATTCTTTTTAAGGTTTCATAATATTCTGTAAACTAAATATAAATTGAAAATTTTTAATAAATTTTTAAATTAACTAAATATTAGATTAACTTTTGATTAAGGATAATTCTGTTCTGACGGAAATTCAATAATAGATTTGAAAATCGATGAGTTTATAGGGATTTAATTTATTTATATTATGAAATGGTGTCGAGTTTAAACGAGTTGTTAAGTCTCCTTCTGTTTGGGTCAGTAGCACTTTTGTTAGCCGTTATTCTAATTTTCTTTTTATCACTCATGATTAGACGTACATTTCTAACTAAAATGATCAGGAATAATTTGATTTGGGTTCTCATTATAATTTTTATATCTCATGGGACTATTGCGTTTCTTGAAGTTTCAAATATTCTAACTGGAAATATCGTCTATTTTATAGAACCGATTACAATATTTGTTCTGATTACTTTAAAACTCTTAATTTTCTCAGATTTAAAAATTTTTAATGAAAGTCTTGTGAATATTATAGAAACTCAAGATGCGATTCTAAATAATAACTATGGAGCATCGAATTGGAAGAACATCCTCTACCAGGGTGAGTTAAAGTTAATCAAAGAAAATCTTAGTCTTATTTCAAATAAAATAAGGGAATCACGTGTCGATGAAAGTTTTTTTATTGAAAGGTTTACTCAGTTGGTAGGAACTTTTTCTAACGAGCTAAAAGAATTGTTAAACGAGTACAATTATATTTCAGAGTCTATAATTGAGTTAGAAACTATCCGAAGTTCAAATCGAACCTTTTGGGAACAAATTAATGAAACCTTAAAACATCAACAGGGAGTAATTTTGTCCTCTTTAAACCAAATGGAAAATGCGAGCTCATTAGTAAATACCTTAACAGACCAAATAAGTTTGGTTTCGATCAACGCATCGATTGAATCAGCAAAGGTAGGAGAACTGGGAGAGGGGTTCAACTTAGTTGCGGAAAATATTCGAGACTTATCTGTGAGGTCCAGAGATTCATCTGAAGACCTCAACTCTCGGGTGAAAGACCTAACTTCAGAACTTTTAATTGATCAGAAAGAAATATTTGACAAGGTGAAGAAGATTAACGTGTTTTTTGAAAGAATGGATGAGATATTGACATCAATAGGTAACCTGACAACACTTATTGGTTCATTTGTAATGCAATTAGATGATTATCAAATTCGCTCTGAGAAACTCCAAAGTATTTGATAAATTAGAAAATTAATATTAAAACCTACCAACTAAAATAATTCTACCTATAAAAAACATTTAATGAACTGTAAATTTGATTAATATTGATGAGAATCATTAGAAGATTAGATCCTTTTCAGACCTATCTGAATAATGAGAATATCCTAGTTGGGATAGAGACCTATTTTTCATCTAATCGAGATAAGAGGCCAAGGGAATTCACTCAATCAAAAAATCAGTACTCACCCAAAAGCCCTCCACCCTCATCTTCAGAAATGGCTGTTGAGAGTGTCTTATATAAGGTTTTTATTGGAGAGGAAAAGGGGGTTTTTGTAAGTGATGATCAAGAGTTTTTTGGAAACCCGTTCAAGAACAAAGCGCCAACAATCATTTCGCATAAAAACAGAAAAGCTTTGACTTTTCTAAACAAGTATTCCGTCTTTGATCCACTTTCGAACAATGAAAACAAAGGTGTGATGTTAGTTTCTGTTCAATTTCAACCAGTTATTTATCCTAGAGAGGCATCGGGTAACCTTAAATGGTTGCTTCTTTCAATGAAAAATGCTATAATAGGAATCTTAGAAGATTCTAAAGACAAATTTGATGTGCTTAATTTTTTAAATGTCGGACCAAAAAGTGGTTCAAGTGTTAAATTTTTACATTCTCAGACCTATATCTTTCAACAGAAACCCAGAACAAGGGGACATTTCAGAAATGCCTTTTATCAGGCCTTCAATCAAAATCCAAAATGTGTTGCTTGTACAATTGTTGATCAGAGGAAAATTGAAACTATTTATGGAGAATCTGTTAATTACGAAACGTTAATTTTGAATGAGACGTCTAACTTTATCTCATATTTTGCATACTGCCCATTAAGACTGGGACAGATAAGAATAATCCCAAAACATCACTTAAAAAATGTGACAGAGATATCAAATGAAATGTTTCTAGAATTAGGTTTGCTAATTGAGGAGAGTGATTTAACAATTCATAATTTTGGCATGAAATTAGGATTTCGCTTGAAAGACAGATCAATAGTTTTTCGAGAATCATACAGTGAGAATCAAGATTTTCATCTTTTGGTTGATGTTCTACCTTTTTGGCCTTTGGGGAGTGTTGAACTACTTGACTCCATTAATTCCTATTCTATAACCCCTGAACATATTAAACTGTTTTTAAGAGAACATAAGTTGTCAATGAAGCGAAATGACTGAAAAGACTTTATCCTATCCCTAGTACTCAGTCATTTTTAAGTAAGATACAAAGATAAATTAGGTCAAAGATGAATAACGTTAAACCTACTAACAAGTTCCCGGATTATCTCAATCCCTCTGAACCAATCCATGGAACTACTACTGTTTCCTTACGATACAAGGATGGTGTCCTCATTGCAGCGGATAACCGTGCTTCTGCAGGATACATGGTTGCTTCACCTCGTGCTAAGAAACTTCATGTATTAGCAAAGAGTACAGCTATGTCAATTGCAGGAATGGTATCAGATGCCCAATACTTAGTTCAATTATTGAGAGCTGAAATTAATCTGTTTGAGTTAAACAGAAACAGACCTATGCCAACAAAAATGATTGGTAACCTGCTTGCATCAGTGATGTATGGTCAATACAGAAGTTTTATGCCATATTACGTGGGACCTATTTTAGCTGGTGTTGATGAAGAGGGTAAATATGTATTTAGTATGGACCCATCAGGTTCAATTACGAATGAACCATTTACCTCAACTGGATCTGGCTCTCCATTTGCTCTTGGTGTATTAGAAGCCATGTTCGAGGAAAACATGACTGAAAAACAGGCAAAGAAAGTGATTTTGCTCGCTCTAAGGTCTGCAATTAAGAAAGACATCGCAACTGGTGATGGAATTGACTTATTAGTCATAACATTAGATGGTATTAAGAAAGTAAACCTTGATGAAATCAAGACCATCTTAGGGGATAAATACCCATTCCCACAATAGGAGTTGAAAAAGTTATATGTTACCTACAGGCGCATCAATGGGATACGATAGAAGTTCCACTATGTACTCCCCAGACGGGAGAATCATTCAAACTGAATATGCAAGAAATGCCATGCGAAGAGGATCAATTAGCATTGCTCTCAAATCAAAAGCTGGAGTTGTACTAGCTGGAGAAATGAGGGTGACTGATTTCGACATTCCAAATCATAAGATATCAAAAGTTGATGAACATTTCTCTGCAATTTTCGCAGGATTTGCCGCAGATGGTAGATTGCTTATAAACAGGGCTAGAGTTGAGGCTCAGATCCATAAAATGACTTATGGGACTCCAGCTGATATTGGTTATATTGCGACAAAATTAGCAGATTATGCTCATATGTACACACAGCAAGGTGGTTTAAGGCCTCTTGGAATTGGACTACTACTAGGTGGACTTGATTATAATGGTCAACCTACCATCTATTACGTATATCCTGGTGGTGGATTAACAGAAACTAATGCAAAAGCAATTGGCTCAAATGATTCTGCTGCGATGGAGTACCTCAAAAGCAATTATAAAGAGGATTTAACTCTTGAAGAGCTCATTGAACTTGCAAAAAACACCATTAAAAATTCATCAGAAGGGATTACCGATGAATTGATTGAAGTTTGGTCTATCGAAGCCTCTGAAAGCAATATCCCAACTGTTGAACAAGTATACTAAATTTATTTTGAAAAGATCGAAGTTAACTCTTGTAAATTTCTTTGATATTATATATGTATAGGGTTATAACAAACAACATTATTAAATATGTTTAAACTAAAATTGGAACAGAGGTTCCATAAATTGTCTTCATTCGAAAGCATAAAAGTAATGTCTCAAACAGATGTTGAGAAAATAGAAAAACCAACAACAGATCCAAAAGATATTGCTCCTGACGTTCAACTAAAGGTTGTAAACCTTAGAAAATACTTCCCAATTGAGGGTGGATTTTTATGGAAAAAGAAAATTGCAGATATCAAAGCTGTGGATGGTGTAACCTTCGAAGTTAAAAATGGAGAAACATTAGGATTAGTGGGAGAATCTGGATGTGGTAAATCAACCATTGCGAAAACACTTACCTTTTTACACAAACCCACTTCTGGTGAGGTTTGGTTTAGAACAGGTAGAGATGAAGAAATGATAGACCTGAGGGTACTTTCACCTAAGGCGCTCAGGGGAGTTGCAAAAGATTTGACAATGGTTTTTCAAGACCCAGCTGCTTCCCTTGACCCAAGGTATACTGTAATGCAGTCGGTCTTGGAACCCCTAGAAATTCATAACCAAGTGGATGATTCTGACAAATATGCTGTTGTGAGGTCAATTCTCCTTCAAGTTGGTTTATCTCCACATCATGCTTACAGATATCCCCATGAACTTTCAGGGGGTCAACAACAAAGAGTTGGAATAGCAAGAGCATTAACTTTACAACCGAGGCTGATCATTCTTGATGAACCTGTAAGTGCCCTTGATGTCTCCGTTAGAGCATCTATCATCAATCTATTAATAAAATTACAAGATGAGTTAGGTTTCGCATATATTTTTATTGCCCATGACCTTTCAGTAGTACGAAAAATCTCACATAGAGTAGCTGTGATGTATCTTGGTAAATTAATGGAGTTTGGTACTGTAGATGATGTTTATGATGATCCAATGCACCCATATACTCAGGCTTTAATGTCAGCCATACCCGTTGCAGATCCAACTGTGAAAAAAGAAAGAATTTTCCTGAAAGGTGAAGTTCCTACCCCAATTGATCCTCCAGTAGGTTGTAGATTTTGTACAAGATGCAGATATGTAAGGCAAAAATGTTATCTTGAAGAACCTGAACTGAAAGAGTATGACAACCACAAATTAGTAGCTTGCCATTTTGCAAGTGAAATTAAGGCGGGAACTCACGTCCTAGCCGATGAATTGATTGATGCAGAAGAGTCAGTTGATGCATCTTAAGTTATGCCTACATATTTAATAACTCAGAATTTGAGAAATTTATGTGGATTTTACTTTGTAAAAAAATAATGAGCAATAAGAATTGACGCGAGGTGTAACATAAAGGCTTAAAGAATAATGAAAGCTTGAACTTTTATGAATAGGATTGAGTCTCCAATTCAAGTTTTCACAAATTTGATCTCAATCCACACTGGGAAATATTTGCAGCAAAGAGATGAAGGATCAATTATCGATCTTGAGTATTGGGACAATTATAAAAGTCAAGTTTTTGAGGGAATTATTGGTCTTCTCAATTTCTCTCTCCAAATTTGGGAAAAAGAACTAGCGTTATTTACTGAGATTAAAGACCAAGGGAAAAAAAGTGAACTTCCTTTAAAATATATCAACAGAACGATTACAGACCTATTAGTTTTAGCATTGGTTTATAGCAACCTATTAGACGAAGATCCAGAGACACTTGATTCAAAAGAGCAACTTACTAGGTATTTGTTGGTCGATAAACTAAATCAAATTTCTCAAAATTATTTTAACCCAATAATCCCACAGGAAGTCTTTTCTGAAACGTACGAGCAAATCGGGGCTTTAAATAAAATCGTAAACTTGATAAATCTGCAATTTTTTTCAAATAACACTAAAGTACAACCCGAAACGATAACTCGAAATCAAACTGCAGAACTAAGTAACTTTTTCACCAACATACTTATACCTTCAATTGAGAGAATTTCTAATCTGTGGTGGTGGGATGACCATTTAGCGAAATACCACTTGTACTCATTAGCCAATCGGAAATTGCTTAGTGTATTTGAACTTCATCAGCAACCAGGAGACCTTGAAGGGACTAAGAACAAAATTCAATTTAAGTCTGAGGTGTACCCACTCTTAAACACACGGATGTATTATTCGTTAAGTCTCCACACATTAAACACATCCATCAAATTCATTACAAAGGGTAAATTTGAAAAAGGGTTGAGATTACTCCAAGACTCTGAAGACTTTTGTAGAATTATTCTTCATAATATTGTCGAGCAACCACCCCATAAAATCGAGGATTTGTTAAGCTATAAATTATTATTTAATAGGATAAAATTTCTTATCTATCTTGGGAATTCATCTGTAATCCTCTCAAAAATTTTCCATTCATTAGATGATAGAATGAAAATTAAAGAACTTTTACAAGAACTTAAGGCATTAGAAAACGAACATTCTGTATATTCATATCTTGGAATGGTGATTGAAAACTCCTTTATTAGCACCGCTAAATTACTTGAAGTTAGAATTGAAAAGAATCAAAAAGTGAGGATTAGGTTTAATGAGATTACTTTTCCAATAAATGGGTTATCTAATTCTATATATGAAAAACTTCACCAATATATAGAAATCATGAGAACAATCAGTTTTGATGACATTGCTTCTGTTAAAATATTATTTCAAATTCAAAAGGAGCTAATAGAATTAGATGAGGTAATTTGCTTCTTACCATCTGAACTTGATAAAAGAAATGTACTAATAACCTCGGCAAAGGGGTTACTCCATGTCATTAATTCGTTGGTTGAATATTCTCGAGCTTTAAATCAGACCTCATATTTAGATTCTTTCTTATATCAGCTCAAAGCAACTGGATTATTGAATCAAATTCAAGAAAACTCACTAACACATCTTGAAGATATAACACAAATAAACACAGCTATTATTACTAAAACCAAACTAAGTGAAATAATTTTAATCAGGGACTTAGCGATTTACAAGTTTCAACATCAAACAATACGTGAGTGGAACTCTGTTTGCAACCTCCTATCTAACATAGAGCTGAGTAAATTAACATTTATAGATAACCTGAAAAAATCTCAAGTTGAGTTTTTTAACTTGTTACAGATGATTAATCAAGAGGAATTAAATGAACCAAAAAAGGAGGAAATTCCAAATATTATCATGAGGATATATGATTTAGCTACCCAGTTTTTAATAATTACAAAACTCGAAGTTCCAAGACAAAACTTGAAATCTAAGCTTAAAGTCGTTGAAAATAATGTATTTCAACTCAGCCAGGAATTAGAAAATCAACCAATTGAATTTTCTCAAATCAGAGAACATGTATATAAATTTGGAATTGAACTCCAGGAGATTTCGAATAATCCCTCCAGAATAGATCTATTATCTTTAGAGTTCTTTATAGGTGTTATTGAAGCTATTTTATCATTGCTTGATCTGTTGTAAGCCATAGGCGAGACTCGAACTCGCGACATTCAGATTACGAATCTGACGCTCTACCAGCTGAGCTACTATGGCACAAGATAAATCTATATACCACAAATATAATTGTATTCTTACTAACAAGTTCTTGTTAGCCTTCTAGGTAAATTTTATCAGAAATATTCGTTTGATTTTGAAGGGATTGGGATAATTTTATTGGGTCAATCTCTTCTATGTTGCCTTCAACCAATCTATAAATCCTATCTGCTCTCTGTGCCACACTCATATCGTGGGTGACCACAATTAATGTTGTGTTATTGGTTCTGTTTATTGACTCTAATATCTCCATAATTGAACGCCCTGTTTCAGGGTCTAAACTTGCAGTAGGTTCATCTGCCAATATAATTTTTGAGTTTGCAGCAATCGCTCTTGCAATAGCCACTCTTTGCTTTTCACCACCAGATAATTCTTCCGGTTTTTGAAATGCCTTATCAGCCAACCCTAGGTCTTTCAAGATCCTTAGAATAATCGTTCCACGATTTTGACTTGGAATTTTCTTTAATAGCAAAGGGAGTTCAACGTTTTGATAGGCTGTTAGCACTTCAAGCAGGTTATGTCCTTGATAAATAGTTGATACAATATCACGTCTGTATTCCGACAAATGTTTCTCTGATATTGAGGATATTTTTTTATCATAAATTTTAACCTCTCCCGATTGAGGTTTAATTGAAGCAGACAGTAATGATAAAAGACTCGTTTTACCTGATCCAGATTCACCAATTATACTTACAAATTCACCCTCATCTATTTTGAGGTTGACGTTCCGAAGTATCGGTTTGAGCTTTCCTCCCCTTTTATACCCAAATGATACTTCCTCTAAAGTAATTTGTTCATTAAAGGGAGGCACCTTAATAAATTATTAATTTTTAACAGTTATAAACTATTGCAAATCTCTTCTCATAACTGATAAATTATATTTCTGATAGGTTAATTAACTTGCAGAAACTTCAATTTCAGTTGAACCAATATCTGGTGTTCTAAGCACTTTAACTTTGGAAACTTCAAGCATTTTAATATCATAATGATTTTGAAGTTCTTCAAGTACTTCAGAAATAAATTCATCATTAAGTAACTTTGTCGTAAATGCTGAAAAAGTCAGGTCATTCAAGGATTTTAAAAGAAGTTCAGACATAATTTTTCTTAAATCCTTTTTCTCTGAAGTTCTAATCCTCTGTGGAGTAATGCAAAAAATAGTGATTCTAACTTTTGAACCATCTTTGAAATTTATATTGTAAATCCCGTCTATACGTGACCTATGGTTTCTCACCTGAGATCTCATGAAGTCTCTGGATAACTCATATTGAAATAGATCAGTGTGAGCAACATTTCCTTTGATTTCTTTAATCTTGAATTTCAGTAATTTAGTTGCATGCTCAAACTTATTTGAAAAAAACATTAAATCTGTTATTACAGTTCTCCCAATGATAAATTCTTCGGAAGTTGCAGGTGTTTCTCCAATCACCTTATCATCTATGTATAAAGGAGCTTTAATCTCTGTCCAGACTTTACCCTTCCATTTGTCGGTCGAGCTTATACTCTTCTTCTTTCTTCGGGATGTCCCTCTTCTTGAACTCATAATATTATTAAATTATTTTAGTTTATAAGGAATTTTATGGATTTGAAAACTTGTCTGATGATAGAACAAAATTTAGAACAATCACATATTAAGCGGAAAGATTCTTAATTAGTTCATCTTCTCACAGAATCAAATATAAACTATCAAATTAAACTATCTACAATGAAAGATATAGTATCTGAACCTGAAATTGAGAATGACTTACAACCACTTTCTGTCAAAATGCCGCGTCATATTGTTGAAAAGATTGATGAGTTAATCAGAAAAAATGAGTATCCTAATCGTTCAGAAGCAATTAGGATAGCAATTCGAGATAGGTTTAAGCAAATGAATGGAAAATACTGAATAATGATTGTAATACAATGTCTCAGAAGAGAATGTCAAAGGTTTTTGATGGCACAAGAAGGAACTAAAACTAGGAAATGTCCATACTGTAGATATACAAACAAAATTGAAAAATGTGAAATTAAAAAATTTTCAAATTATCCAGATGCCTTGGAGTATTTAAGGATTAGAAATCAAAACTTAGTCGATCAGTGACCGCCATAGTTCTGGATTAAATCGAGTGACCATTTTTTGGAACTCACTCTTCCATGCCTCTTCGAGGTCAACATTTGCATGAATACAGAGTTGAAGAAACAGACTAAAGGATTGAGCAATTTCAGTGGAAAGGTTGTCTCGATCTACTCCTTGATGACCTGCTCCTTTGATTTTATATTTTTCTTCATATAGAAAATGCCTTACAACCTCACCCAACTCCTCAATCAAATGAGAAAATACTTGAGTTGCATTAAAATTCTCCCATTTTCTTTCTCTGATGAACTCCTCTTGTTTTTTCTGAATGGTATGTAAATCCATACTCTGTAATTTATATCAAATTTATTTATGTTCTTTCTCTACTTCAGCAGAATAAGCTAACATTGGGAACAAACTTCCAAACATAAACCCAAGTCCAAAAACCTGAGTTTCTAAATTTTGATAAAATAGTGTAATAAACGAAACTAAGATAGTAAATACGACTAAAATCTTAAAAAAATATGGAAACACCACATGTAGGTCCCATTCTTTGCGTAGATATGGATAAAGAAGAACCAGACTTCCAAAAAGAACCCCAACTCCAATCCCCAAACCCAACCATAAAGTCACTGTAATTATTAGATTTCCTAAGAAAGAATGTGAGAACCTATTTACGGAATACCATCCGAACAACCAGATATATAAAGCTAAGATAAGTAGTGCCTCTATTAACCAGAACACCTTCAAGAAGTTGTTAAATTCAATCTGTTTCGATTCAATCCATCTAATCAATGTGATTATTTCTCCCTTTGATTAAGTTACTAAGAAGCAAAAGAATCCAAGAAATAAGTTGGTTAATCCCAAAAATTAACCATATTGATGTTAATATAATCAAGTAAGATTGGAAACTAATAAAATCTCCACCTTTATAGAAGCTTTCCTGTATTGGTTTAAGACCCGCAAATAGGATACCAACAGTGAAAAAAGGCGTGACAAAAAGGGTTGCGTTTTCGGATATAGTTAACCAAGACAATGTGTCTCTACTTTTTCCAAGCAATTTAAATTGAACTCCAACCAAAAACAACCATGTGATCAGTGCTGAAAACAATACGATATTTCCAGGTGACTCAATAAAAATTTGACTCGAATTAAATATTAATATGTCACGCATAATCGATATTGAAGTATGGTCTAAAATATTATTAGGCAAGGGTTTAACCCAGAGAAGAAACATTGTGCCAAGAAGTATAAATCCAAGTGTGATTAAAAAATTTCCCAATATTCTAAAGTTACGTGTTTGTGAGTTTGTAAAAGTTCTCTCCTTTCTGAAATAGATTAGCAATAATACTGAAAACAACCAAGGTATAGCGAGAAAGAGTAAATCAATGAATGGAAACTCATATCCAGATATCTTTAGAGGTACCTCTTTAAGAGGTCCTCCTATACCTACTTTAAGTCCGTGAGACCAAAATCTACCGACGGTTTGTGGATCTCTAATTATTGTTCCTAACCAAAAGCTGAAAGCAAAATAAAATGTAATAAAAATGAAAATAAATTTATTCCAAAAGGTCACAGGTTTTAACAACGTGCTTATCCATGAAACTAGAAGAATGACAATCAACAACGTCAGAAAATAAGGAATCCAGAAAGAGAATTCTACATTCGTGGAGAACTTTCTTAATCCAAGTATATAAGCCAGCGTTACTAACAACGTTGAAGCTATGTTACCTGTAAATATACTAACAAAGATCACCATACTAAGGGAAAAAGTGATAATGATTATCATGTTGGGGAACAGGCCAAAATTCTCCAATTTGAAGTAGCTGACATTAAAATAGCTTAATGAAAAAGCTAAAACCATTCCAAGAAGTGTTACAGTTAAATTCCACCTATCAGTGAAGGAAGATAAAATGTCAAAAAATTCCTTCTTTGAATGTATCTGTGAAGCTGACATTAGACATAGTTTTGTATTGAATTTATTAACACTTTCTACTTAAATTAAATATTATCCAAATTTTTATGTTCTTCTCTTGGTTTAACTTTATTCATTTATTGGTGATTTCTGTGAAGGGTAAATATGGATGTAGGACCTTTGGAATTTTAACGGAACCATCTTTTTGTTGATTGTTTTCTATTAAAGCAATCATTGCCCGAGTTGTTGCTATGGCAGTTGAGTTTAGGGTATGAACAAAACCTTTTGGGGGAACACCCTCCTGTTCTCTGTATTTAATATTCATGCGTCTCGCCTGGTAATCTGTACAATTAGAACAAGATACTACCTCTCTGTAACGATTCTGTCCTGGAAACCAAGCCTCTATATCATATTTTCTTGCTGCGACTGTACCTATGTCTCCTGTGCAAATATTTACTACACGATAAGGTAACTCCAAACCTTGGAAGATTTTTTCAGCTACACTGATTAAGTGTTCTTGTTCATCCCATGAGGTTGAAGGTTCCACAAATTTAAACATTTCAACTTTTTTGAACTCATGGACACGAAATATTCCTTTATCATCTCGAGTTGTTGAAGAGGCTTCTGTTCTATAGCACGAAGATAATCCAGTGTACCATAAGGGTAGCTCTGGTTCTAATAATGTTTCATTCATATGTAACCCCCCTAATGTAACTTCACTTGTGCCTGTTAGGTAAAGGTCTTCATTTTCAATTTTATAAATGTCTTCCTCACTTCCTGGGAAGAAGCCTGTTCCATAAAGAACCTCTCTTCTCACCATACTTGGTGTGGTAAACATTTTGAATCCTTCCTTTGTAATTATTGAGAGGGTATAGTTTAACAAGGCTAACTCTAATAATGTGGCTTCATTTTTAAGATAATAAAACCTAGCACCAGAGACCTTCCGGGCTCTATCTAGTTCTACGAGGTCTAAATCATGAAGAAGATCGTGTTGATCTTTTACTGGGAAACTAAATTTTGGTACCTTTCCCCAAGTTCTCATCTGAACATTATCCCCATCATCCTCTCCATATGGTACTGAGTCGTGAAGAAGATTTGGGATTAAATCTAATGTGTGTTGCCTTTTGTTTATAATGTCAGTTAATTGTGTTTCTAAATCAGTTAACTTTAATTTAAGCTTTGCAACCTCTTGGATTTTATTCTTTTGCTCTTCTCCTTTCATTGTTGAGATCTGTTTAGCAGAGATATTTCTTTCCTTGCGCAGTTCCTCCACCTCTTTACTCAGTTCACGCCATGCCTTATCCAGCTCTAGGAAAAGATCTACTCTTTTTATTGCCTCTGGGTCTTTTCTCTTTTGTAAATTTGACTTCACTATGTCAGGGTTGTTTCGAATTAGCTTTGGATCTAACATCCTTATTTTCGATATACTAAATTGGGTTAAATACTTTGAGATATTCAGGTAGGATATACCTGCATGATTTTTATTCTATTGCTCAACTGAGTTGGCAACAACCAATCCAAGCCCAAAAACCATCATAATAGCACCTAATGCACTTAACCCAATTACAACATCAGTACCAAACTGAGTCCCTACAAGTGCATTTTTGACAGTTGCAGGATCAAAAAACATGTAAAAAACTGTCAATCCAATAATTATCATCAGTGATGCTGTTACATAAAAAATGTATTCATTTTTGTACTTGGAGTAGGTTCTAGCCTTTCGGGTATTCAACGCTCCTAAGGCAAACCCACCAGTGAGTCCAAATAAAGGATATAGCAACAAAATCAACAGTGAATTTGTAAAAACCCAGGTTGTATAAATTGTGAGTATTAATCCACCTATCCCCAATATAGTTCCTAATATTGTACCAAATGCACCCATCTACTATCTAATTTTAATAATGAGTATTCAGGTTAAAAAGGGTTATCAATTCAAATAGTATAGAAATAGTTTTCTTCACTATTTTATTCTGTTCCGGTCAGATAACTAAGAAACTGTTTAATAGATTTAGCTCTATGAGATATTCGATTTTTCTGTTCAATTGTCATTTCAGCATAGGTATGAGTTGAATCTTTTGGTACAAAAATTGGGTCATATCCGAATCCCCCTGTGCCTCTTGGAGAAAGGGTAATTTCTCCTTCAGTCTTACCCTCAAAAATTTTAATAGTATAATTTTCATCAACATATCCAACAATTGACTTGAAGGTTGCAGATCGATTTTCAACATCTTTCAACAAATTTAAAATACCTTTGAGTCCAATAGTTTTGAACACATAGGACGAATAAATGGAAGGGAAATTTTCCAAGTACTGTACTTCAATACCTGAATCTTCAACAAAAAATGGTGGTTCAATTACTGAAATCAATCCTCCAATAGAATTTATTATAACTTCGTTATGGTTTCTCCCCTGGATCTCAGGGTATTCTCTTTTCATGTGAATAATACTAATGTTATGTGTTTTGAATCCATCCCTGAATTCATTATATTTGTGATCGTTCGAACTAACAAAAATAAGTGATTTCATAGGATTGGAGTGATTGCAATCTAATAAAAGTTAGTGAAAAATTACAATATGATTCTTAACTTCTTATGTAATTACTGAAATGTTTCCCCAGTAATTACCACACATATATGTCACTAATTCTCAGTTTAGATGAGATGTCAAATATTGACGAGTATATTTATGACCTTTTTGTCATAAATGGTGAAGGTCTCTGCCTTTTCCATAAAAATTTTGGAAAAAGCACCTTCGAAGTGGATGGTGTGATCATCAGTGGATTCCTATCAGCAATTGAAACTTTTTCGCAAAGCGTCGACAAGGGTATGAGAATGCTGGTAACTAAAAATTTCCGATTTATCTATTATCGTTCTAATTCACTGATATATATCTGTAGAACACCAAAATCAGTTGAAAACAACATAGCTTACAACACTTTGAAATTTATTAGTCTGAAGATGAATAAGATCCTTCCACCAGACTATAAATTTGATGGAAATGTGACTCATTTTCAAATACTAAGTGACTTTATAGACGAGTATTTTAATTCAAACACAAAGGTTGTAAGTCTAAATTCTGAATTTGAGATTTCTGGAAATCGAAGTTCAATACACAATACAACCGAATCAAAAATATATTCCTATCTTCGATTGAGGGGGCGTCAAAACCTCTCCAAAATTGTACAAATATTAAAGCTTGATGAGGATGAAGCCTTAAAAGCATCAAGAAAGTTATTAGATAAAGGGATAATTAGTATTCATGAATCATTCAGATTCCAAAGTGCTCCACAACAGACACAACTCCAAAATATTCATGAACCTTCAAAACATAATTTCTAATTCTATAATGCATATTTTAACTTCCTATGTCAAAAGATATGTATATTAGTCAGTATTGCATAACATATGCAAGAGAAGAAAGTTCTAAAAGAATATGGAGATGTTGAGATCACCTTAGGCTCGACAGAACTTAAACGTGGTTTTGCTCAAATGGTTAAACATGGGGTCGTGATGGATGTAACAAATCCGACACAGGCGGGTATTGCAGAAGATGCAGGAGCTGTTGCAGTAATGGTTCTTGACAAGCTACCTGCAGACATTAGGGCAAAAGGTGGTGTTGCAAGAATGGCAACTATTCAAGCAATCAAAGAGACAATGGAGACTGTGAGTATACCCATAATGGCTAAATGTAGGATTGGACATACACAAGAGGCACTCCTACTTCAAGAGATCGGAGTTGACATGATTGATGAATCAGAAGTCTTAACTCCAGCAAATGAAGCATCCCATGTTTGGAAATGGCCATTTACAGTACCATTCGTTAACGGGTGCAGAGACCTTGGAGAAGCACTAAGACGTATTGAAGAGGGAAGTGCCATGATTCGAACAAAAGGTGAAGCAGGAACCGGAAATGTCGCTGAGGCAATTAGACACATGAGATTGGTCAACAAAGGGATATCTGAACTGTTATCGACAAAAGATGACCCTCAAGAGTTAATGATCAAAGCACGAGAAATGAAGGTTTCATACGGGACCGTGCTTCAAGTTATTGATCAGGGAAGGTTGCCGGTAGTCAATTTTGCAGCAGGTGGAATTGCCACACCCGCAGATGCCGCCATGATGATGAGGATGAAATGTGATGGTGTATTTGTTGGTTCTGGAATCTACAAGTCACAGGATCCAGAAGTTAGAGCCAGCGCAATAGTATTGGCAACTACTTATTGGGATAACCCAGAAAAAGTTCTGGAAGCCCAAGCAATGGTCAATGAAAAAAACTCAATGCCAGGAATTGATATCTCAACAATGGATGAGGAGGATAAGCTTCAAATACGTGGAGCTAACATTTAGATTTATGATAAATATTGGGATCTTAGGGTTACAAGGAGCAATTGAAGAACATAGAAAGGCCTTGAATAATGCACAATTAGGATTACCATTTGAAATCAATTTAGTCTCTGTGCAGCAGATTTCTGATACAAAAAATCTTTCAGGCATTGTATTTCCAGGTGGTGAAAGCACAGCCATGATAAAACAGGGCGAAGCTTCAGGGTTATTCAATAGATTAAGAGAATTAATTAATGATGGATTACCCGCCTTTGGTACGTGTGCAGGATTAATCTTACTATCAAAGAGAGTTAAACGAACAGAAGGCTCAGAAGAGACAAAAGGTATATTCTCTGTTTTAGATGTGTTAACCCTCCGAAATGGATATGGAAGACAAAAAGATTCTTTTACTACGAAATTAGTTATCCCTGATCTGGGTAATAAGGAAATTGAAGGAGTGTTCATCAGAGCACCCGTAATTTCAGAGATAGGAAATAATGTAAAGGTTTTGTCCAAAACCAGGGGAAACCCTGTGTTTGTTCAACAAGGAAATATAATTGCCACAACTTTTCACCCAGAACTTTCAGGGTCACCAGAGATACATGTGTACTTTTTAACTCTAGCACAGATATATAACGATTCTAGTAAGTAGTCATTCATAAGGTTTTATTAATGAAAGAAGCCCTTTTAATTTAGAAGAAAACAATCGGAGAGCTCTATGTCAACCAAAGCATTAGTAATAAACAAGGAACTAATAGCAAAATATTTTTCGGATAATCAAAACTTGGAGCTCGTACATGCATTAATCGGAATTCTGTCATTAAGACCAGTATGGAGTTTTAAAGAACTCTCACAAATACTTAAAATCAATCAGTTAACTCTTCAAGAATGGATTGGAAGAATATTACAGATGAATATTCTTTCTATGGAAATTCAAAAAAGCTCTGTAAAGTTAGGTCCAGGAAAAGTGATATTTGCACCTTCAGATGAGAAATTAACTATATTAGAAAAAACATATCTTGCCTATATTAAAGGGAGAATTCAATTTGATTTAAAAGAAATGGAAAGCCTTTTTGAATTAAACGAACATCAGGTATTCCTATTTCTAGGAAATTTTATAGCTAAAGGGTTTGTAGAAGTAGTTGGAGTTACAGGTAACACTTATTCAATGATCACAAAAATAAAAATCCCAAAAAAAACACTTGAAAGCCTTGAACCCCTTGATATACAAATACTAGGGTATGCAATGCTTAAGGAACAGATTACATTTAACGATTTGTCATCAGAATTGGATATTACTCTGTATAATGTTCAAACAGTGTTAATTGATCTCATTTTAAGTGAAACTATCTCAGTGAATTTTATTTATCAAAAACAGAGGTTTAAGGGAAGTCGATATTCATTTCAAGTCATACAGACTAATTTTCCATTTGTAGAGCTACCCTTCCATCAATTGAATGAAAAAGAAAGACTGCTTGTGGGCATCACATCAATGTACCCAAATCTAAAGCTCCAAGAATTGATGAAACTTACAAAATTGCCTAAGCATCAAATACTGGATACAATTAGTAAGTTAACTGCAACAACACAGTATAAATTTAAAATAAATAATGAAAATGTGATCTCGCTAAGTTTACCACCTGTACTGGATCAACAGGAAACTTTGACTGCATTGGAAGAAAATAGGCTGTTTAATTACCGAGAATTAGTGGGGAGAATCCAAACCACTCCAACAATTAAATTAGTAGATCTCGCAAAACATATGAACACAAATATTGACCAAATAATCAAGGCCCTTGTGGTTCTCTATGGGAACAAAATTATAAACGGTGAGTTTCTTAATGGGGGAATCTTTAGATTAACAGGTATTCAACGTGATAACCAAACCATGGATGAACTCTTAAATCCTGATGAAAAAAAACTCTTAGGCATGCTCATCGCTCATCAGAAAGTTTCCTGGTCAATGCTTCGGTTAACTTTAAACAAAAGTAATGAAGAGCTCAATAAACTAATATATTCGTTTATTTCTTTGGGAATCGGAAAAATTGGGGTTAAGAACAAAAAAGAGATTATGCTTATTCAAAAAATTGAGATTCCTCTTATGACCTCAATAGATGAGCTATCTGGGTTTCAAAAGGAAATCTTGGGTTATGTTAGCCTGGCCCGTAACCCAAATTTTAAAGAATTAAGTTCAATATATAAGGTTGATAAAAACTCCCTCAAAGATGAAATTTACTTCCTTATTGGGTCTGGAATTATAGTTGGTATAATTTCAAAAAATCAAATCCTCCCCACAAAAGTAAGGATAGAACCACCTAACGCCTCAATTGAGTCCAAGTCATTTCTTATGCAAAAAATTGCTGAACAACTCCTTACAGTTAAGAATAGAAATAAGATTTCTATTAAATCTATAGCGAAAAGCCTTAAGGAAGACAAAAATGAGGTTTTACGTAACCTGTTTGTGCTCACATCTGAAGGGTTTATAATTGGTACGTTAAGTGGAAACAAGCTCAAACTCACAAAGTCCTTAATTAAGTATCATAGTAAATTTACTTGTTTCTTCTGTGGAATTGAGATCAAAAGAAACCAAGAGTTTTGTAAATCTTGTGGGAACAGGGTAATCCATTGTTCAGTTTGTAGGAGTGTGATCAGTGGTGAGGAAAGCAAACTGAAATGTCCAAGTTGTAATAACATTGCTCACGAAGAACATTTGATTGATTGGTTGCGAATTAAATCTGAGTGTCCAATTTGTAAAGTTAAGCTCAAACTCAACCAATTTGTTAAAATATAATATCTCTGAAAATCTCTCCATAATAAAATAAAAATATAGAATTACTTTTTAATATTCTGTTTTCAAAAACCATGTAGAAGAAAGGAATAGGTCATTTTATGAAGCGAAAATTGGTATCATTCATCCTCATATTACTCTTTTTTATGAGTTTACTTCCTGCGTTTTCAGTGCAAACAAAGGCAACATCAACGGTTCCATCACCGAATTTCTTATCCATTAAAGTTGGAAACAATGTTGTAAATAATTATGTATTCACAAATGGAACAGAAATTTCAATACAATATTCAGCAGACAGATTTGCAGTTGATGGCTTACTAATATTGGGAACGGGTAGTGGTCTAACTCTAAACAAAACACTTGCAAAACAGATGAATCATACCTTCGCAATTGACAGTGCCTTGAAGGCACTTAGGTATTTTTCCTATAAATTAAATGTCACAGGCTTTACACAATTTTATGTCTGGGCATGGTCTCAAAATATTAATAATGGAACAAGGGAAGCTATTACAAATTTTGACAGTTCTATAACAGGAAATATGGGGTACCACTCTCTTTGGATAAGTGATTCTTATAGATTCCCTGAATTCAATAACGCAAATGCTACAAGAGTACCTGGTTCCACACTCGATTATCAGGCAAAACTTGGGTCTGTTGTATCGATAATTTATAGAGTATACGATCCAAATAATAAGACCTTCGCAGTTCTTCAATTAGCTGATAATAAAACTAATGTCTATAATACATCTACTTCCTTTATGTCTGTCAATATGACCTTTTTAAGATTTGACAGTCTAACTAATTTTACGTATTTTGGATATAATTATACACTTACAAGATCAATTGTGTTCTTTAGTGCTTACAACAACAGAGGTTGGGAAAGAAGTCTAACAAACTCCAACACAGGATTAGTTCATACTCTTTCTGACTACTTAGGATTTAATTCAACTTTATCAACATTGAATTCTAATGCGTTTACTGATATTGATATTCCGAAGTTCAATGTAACAGCTTTCAATACAACTTCAGACGACAGCCTTTATGTAAGATACAGAACTTATACTAATTTAACAACAACAACACCATCTAATTGGACAAATGTAAAGCTAAATAATTTGACAACACCTAAATTTGTTAACACATCATTTTTAGGAAAACTTGTTGCTACTTCATTAGTAACTGTCTATGGATTTAATCTAAATTTTACACTTAATTTGTCCCAAAGAATTGAGTTTCAGCCTTATCTAAAAAACAGAAATTACACCCAATACAGTCAATCTAAGACCTTTACAATTGCTGATTCTCGGCCGACAACAACTTTCATAACTAAGAATGGATGGTTAACAAATAAATTCAATCAAACAGTTGTGTTTAAAGTAACCAACCTTAAGGGGACAGTAACAAATACGTCGTTAATCATCAAGTTGGGTGCGAACGTGACAACAATTAATGTTGCTGGTTTAAAAAATTTGAAGACAAACGCAACCGACAGTTTTCTTGTAACCAAAGAGGGAAACTATACTTTAACACTTTTTGCTAAAAATTCCTTTAACAGGACAAGAAATGTTACAGTTTATTTCATTGTTGATAAGACAGCACCAACAGGAAACCTCACCTTGGATACAAATAAATCAAATTTAAACAATGGTAAAGTCACAATTGATGTGACCGCAAGTGATAAGGGTCTAGTTCCAAGTAATATTTCAATAATGAAAGTTAGTTGGGGTGATGGGATTGTTCAAGATGTGACCAAATTATCTTCTGTGACACATCAATATACCAGAGCTGGTGATTACACAATTTTATTAACTGTAATAGATCGAGCAGGAAATTCATTTAACATAACTTTAAATGTTAAGGTTTCTTTACCAACTAAAACAAGTGTTAATCCAGGTCCATTGCTTTTAATTCCAATATTTTTAGCATTCACCTCGATTTTGATCATTTTAAAGAAAAGAAAATTACAGTAATGGTTTCCAAAATTATTATTATACTCGATGTCTAAGTAATCATAATGAGAAATTTTAAATTGGGCACAGTTCTGATAATTTTTGTTCTTATTATCTCAATTTCACCGACCACTGGAGCTACTGTACCAGTACAGGTAGATAAAGCTACAGTCTCTTCTATTTCTAGCAAGATTGACGCAAAGATACAAATTTTAGACAAAAACCATGACAAAATAGCAGATTCAATTAAACCTAACTCCCTACCTAATCAATATGTTATAGGTTTCGACAAAGGTTACTATCAGGTTGTTAAATCCAGCCTACAAGCATTAAAAGTTCAAAACAAGATATTCATGAACGCTGGTGCAGGAGTGATTTTTGGAAATTGGCAGATGTTAAATCAGATCAACAAAATTCCTGGGGTTAAAATAATCGAACCAAATTTAAAAGCCCATTCATACCTTGCTTATTCTTCCTCTCAGATTGGAACGAACCCCTTCTTTAGAAATCAAGGATTGACAGGGGCACCATCGACATCAGTTGCAGTTCTCGACACTGGAATTGATGGGACAAATACTGCTTTTGGGAGCAGGATAATCGCTTGGAAGGATTTTATTGGGGCTTCGAAAGATATTTCAGGTGATGAATACAGTACACCCACTGATGTAAATGGTCATGGATCCCATGTTGCTGGGATTGTTGCTGGACAGCCCGTCCAAGACAATGGACATTTTTTCAAGGTGACTGAGGGGGTAATACCTCAAACAGGTCGTATCTCACTACAAACGGCAATCCCAAACATAGTTGCATCATCGGTAGTAAATGTAACTCTTGATTGGGGTCTCCCAGGTAAAGACAACCCAGGATCATCAATATTTTTATTCATTGCACAAAGCTCAACACCAACTACACAAACCAAACTAATTAAAACAGATACATCTGGGTTCTATTCAACAACTTTCACACTCCCAAGTGGAAGTTATATTGCTTCAGTGGGTTATTCTTCATCATTTAGTCCAATCAACGCGACGGGGCAAAAGTTTAACCTAAAAATTAGTTTAGAGAAAGATACCTCAATCCCAACGACCTCAATTCAGGATTATAAAGGTATTGCCTATACTTCCAACTTAGTTGGATTAAAGGTATTAGACGATTCAGGAAATGGTACTCTCTCATCTGTGTTAGCCGGGGTGAACTGGGTATTGGCAAATCATAATACATATAATATCACAGTAGTAAATCTTAGTTTAGGACTTGGTACTGTTTCTGTTAACTTGGATACTGCAATAAATGATTTAGCAAACGCAGGGGTGATACCTGTAGTAGCTGCGGGTAACGATGGCCCAAATGCACTAGGGGTGGGATCTCCTGGGTCTGCTGCATTAGCAATCACTGTTGGCGCTGTAAACCCTATGAATCAAATTACCTATTATAGCAGCAGAGGTACAAGTTCATTTAACTCTCAAGTTATGAAGCCAGATGTACTTGCACCAGGAGGCTCAGCAGCGATACCAGGGTTAGCGGACAATTCAGCATACTTACCAGGACTTGGTGAGATAACTTCAGTTCAGTCTAATCTGCATTCAAGTCTGGGGTTATCGAAGAACAACCTACTAGACGAACAGGGTACCAGTATGGCCTCACCACATATTGCAGGATTGGCACAGGACCTAATAGGTTACTTGATTAATAATGGCACGTATGTCAAAAGTCTTGCAACTGTAAAGTTAATCAAAAATGCTATTTTAGCTACAAGTTTTGAAGTAGCAAATATTTATGGTGGAGCTGAAAACTTAAATGGTGGACTGGCAGCTTCACCTACAATCGATAGGACAGGAAAAGATTATTATGAGGGATGGGGAGCAGCTAATGCTATGGCAGCACTTCAATTCCTTAAAAATTCACTAAAGGTGAACTCTGCCACTTCATTTAAATTGAGTCTATTAAATCCATTCCAACCGAAATCATATTCCGCAACCATCAATTTGATTGGAGGAACTAGTTACAATTTTACAGTAACTGTGCCCAGTGGTGCAGATGCAGATTTATGGGTTGTTAATTCAGCTGGAAACTCGAATGGTGAACCTCAAATTTTAGCTTCAAGCACAAAAACTGGAAGTGTAAATGAATCACTGGTATTTACACCAGCACAATCAGGAGAGTATCACGTGGTGGTAAAGTTAGTTAACTCAGCAAACAGTGTGGATAATTTTGCATTATACGTTTTTGATCCTACTTATACCCCAATTGTAGATTTCATTCAACCTTTAAATAATCATTATTATAACTCTTCCAGCCTTCAGGCTATTTTTAGCACCCCTGAAAACCTTGGTCAGATTTATTTAGATAATGTTTTCCTTGGTTCCTCTGGTTCACCCTATCAACTACCAACTCTCACAGAAGGCGGTCATAATTTGACTGTTTGGACATCTAACCCTAGAACCGGTAAATCTGCAGGGAATACATCATTGTTCACCATCGATATTACAAAACCCACCCTTACTGGAAATCTAACGAATCTAAACACAGATAAGAATTTTATAGTGACATACTCGTCAACTGATAATTTTGCCATGGCAAATGTCTCACTGTATTTAGGAGGCACTTTAGCAGCCAGCTCAAATACTCCCTCTGGTAGTTTGACTGTGAATGTAGCCAGCTTTCCTCCAGGTACATACACAATGAACTTGGTCGCGATAGATAAAGCAGGAAATACAAAATCAATAACTGCAACTTTAGTATTAACACATGAAATTTACTTTGTTCCCAAACCAAGTGACATATTAGAATGGAGGAGTTCACCACAAACAATTACTTGGGAGGTCTACTCAAATAAACCTAAAAGTTATAGTATATCTATTGATGGAACTAATATTATCAATAAAGTAACATGGGATGGAAAACCAATCTCATTTACTCATAACTTTACCAAGCTAGGAAACTTTGTGTTAAACCTCACAGTAACAACAACCACAGGAATTACACAGAAGATATTTACTGCTTTAACTATAAGAGACACACTTCCACCTCAGATTAGTGCAAATCTTAATCCTGGGATATATGACGCAAGCAATTCTTATGATTTAACCTTCACATATAAAGAACCTTTCCCCTCATCAGTGAGTGTTCTCAAGGATAGTCAGACATTGGTTAGTATAAGCCCCTGGGATGGAAATCTAAATTTCTTGCCAATCAAACTTTCAAGTTCAAAAATTGGGATTACAGAGAATTATGTTATAAAAATCACCGATAGTTCAGGAAATACAGGTACTTCCTTACTCCCTATTGAATGGAGAGATTTAACCAAACCTCTTATTGAAAACATTACAAATGTGTTGATATCGAACAATGAGTTAACGTACAAGTTTAGAGTTTATGATAAGTTTTTGGCAAATGTAAATGCCAGCTTCAATGACAAATTAGTTTTCTCAAATCCCACACCTAAAATTAATGATACCTACACCATAAACGTTAAGAATTTACAGCCAGGATCATATACAATAAACATATTTGCAGATGACCTGGGTGGAAATCTTGTTCAAAAATTAATTTCCTTTAAGCTAAACAAGATTTCATCCTCAGCCAACGCTGGGTTCCTTGAGATTGGAGTTTTACCATTGATTTTTAGCGGGTTACTAATTATTCTAATTTACAACTATCACCGAAGAAGAAATTGATTAGCTAATTTAATAGATAATTACTGGAAAATATTGCATATAATTGACACTATACGTAGAATTAGGGATGTCTAAATACATAGGTATCAGAGTGAACCAATGCGTCAACAACCCAGCCACCTTCTGCTAAGTATTTAACATAAAAGGGGTAGAGATCAAGTTTATACTTAGGGATCACTGCATAGTTATAACCACTAGAGAATTGAGAATCGAAGACTGATTTTGCAGTAAGTGGGAATTGCTCGTTAAAATTAACCCAAAAGACGCTCACATTCCTGTGAAGGTAAGTAAAGGCACCTGTCCAAAACCACTTTTCAACAATAATGACACCTTTTAGATTGACAGCAACCCTGTTAATATGTTCTAATGCTGCGTTTGTCCCCTCATTAAATGTCACTGGAGCTGTAGAGGGGTTATAAAATGAACCTATACTCGTCAACGCAAACAATACCATGAGAAAAAAGACGAGATAAGTTTGTAAATCAAAACTCGGTCTCTTTAATCGAGATTTGGGTACTGATGAAGAATTGTTTCCCTTTTCTTTCACAATATATGTAATCATAAAGATAAACTGAGCCAAAATAATCAGGAGAAGAACCGATAGGTTTGAAACAAATCTCTCCTCTTTGTGACTCATAGATTCCCAAAAAAACGGTAATGATCTCCAAGGTGACTCATAAATCAGCCAGGCAAGGACAAGCATTAAGAACGTCATGTCCAAATTTTTTCTTTGAGTTCTAATGACTTCATTAAAATCAAACATACTAGGCTTGAATAAACGGATTAAATAGTAAATCAGAATTGAACTAACCCATAATAACAACCCAGGCTTATACACCAGGTAGTATGCATAAGCTCCAAAGGGAACCAAACCAAAGATGTCTGAGTATGACTTAATGATGTTAAATCTAAACCATTGGAGTGGAACCGTCCCAAAGTCAACAATACTGGTGGAATGATAAAGGATAAAATCCAATGACATTCCTAAGATCCAACCTAGTAGCATTAACAACCCAATTTTAACCCATTTTGTCATATACACCTTGACTTGTCTTTGATATCTAAATAGGTAAATCATCAAGAAAAAGCTAGCCAGTAGAATTAGAAGGTCAAGACGGGTATAGGTGACAACCCCAAGACAAAAAATTACAATTAAAGAATCCCGAGCCTTAATTTCATGATCAGATTTTAAGTATTTTAGAACTACATATAACCCGAAGAAATACTCTGGTAGAAACACAGTGTTATACAGCAACCTAGTGCTAAAATACAAAAGCCTCCAATTTATTGCCACCATAAATCCGGCGAGGTATCCAATTTTCTTATTTTCTGTCACTTCTGTGGTTAATTTGTAAACTGCTGGAATTAATAGGATCGAATTAAATGCTGCTGTTAAATGAATCAATGTAAGAGTTCCATCATAATAATCCAGATGTAAGAAAGTCCCAATACGGAACATTATACTAATCAGAAATGGTAAGACCCAAGAACGAGATCTTGCATACTCTGGTATACCTGGATTTGTCTGCTGAAATTCAGCAGGAACATACCCGTATCCAAATGCAAGATAATGGCCCATCTCTATACTTTGAAAGACTTCATCAGGGTGAGTCATCCCAGTGTA
The DNA here is from genome assembly GCA_030149205.1 of Candidatus Heimdallarchaeota archaeon. GTDB lineage: Archaea > Asgardarchaeota > Heimdallarchaeia > Heimdallarchaeales > Kariarchaeaceae > WAKA01. Next base: position 274,254 of record JASBSB010000003.1, read on the forward strand.
TACTATAGAGACCAATATTCTAACCAAAGAGCCAATTACAAATCCAAAAACATACAAGGAAAAGAAAGGATTATTTTTTATAAATTGAATTGAAAGTTTAGAATTGAGTGTGTCACTCTCAGAAACTCTTGATTCAATGTCCATATAAGCGACATAATTTAATTGACTTAAGGGTATTTTTGTTACAACCTAGTTTGCTTCATTCATCTGATTCAAATTTAACTTTTACTGTAAAATCTGTGATATCTAACTTTGCATCCTCCTGAAAAGTTGTAGAAAACTCAAATATCCCATGCATGGCTTTTATATCTGCTTCTAGTTTGATAAGTGGGGTGGGGATGTTTGCAAACCTAAGTGATGAGCGTAGAGATATACCATTCTCTTGTTTTAATTTCCAGATAGCACTGTTATATTCAACAAGTAAATCTGTTACATTGTTATCAAAATCAATTTCAACTAACTCTGGGAACAACGATTTGTGTACACTTTTATCAAAGAGTTCTCTATAGATGTAATCTGTGATAAAGGGAGTAATTGGTGCAATTAACCTAATTATTGCATCTAAACACGTATACAGAGTCAGTTTTGCTCCTTTTGACTCAAGTTCACTAAACTGACCATTACGATTGTATGCTCTTGATTTGACTAGCTCCATATATTGGGAAGCGAATAAGTCTGTTGTAAATTTTCTAATACTCCTTGTCGCAGGATGGAAGTCAAAGGAGGTATATCCTGCAAGAGATTCCGTAATAGTGTTATTTAATTCACTTAAAATCCATTTATCCGTGTTTTGAAGTTCACCGGATTCAGGACGGTCAAAGCTGGCAATAAAGCGAGAAATGTTATATAATTTATTAAGAAATTTAGAACCACCCTTCAACCTTTCTTCTGAAAATCTTATGTCGGACCCTACTGAAGCTTCCATACACCCAAAGAATCTAAGGGCATCTCCTCCATATCTTTCAAGCATTATTTCAGGGTTAACAGAATTTCCCTTTCTTTTGCTCATTTTTTCCCCTGATTCTGTTACAACATGTCCTGAAATCCATGCATGTTGAAAAGCTGGTTTATCAAAGAGCTGGTGAATTCGAAGCATGGTATAGTGGAACCAAGTTCTTACTATATCCTTACCTTGAGGACGCATGTTTGCCAGATAAGGTCTAGTTGAAGCAATATTGATTAGCTTATCAGTCTCGATGTTGTTGGGATATTTTGTTACATAATAAGCTGATATGCTTGAATCTACCCAAGTATCAAATGTTCTTTCATCCCCTCTGAATTTCTTGTTTCCACATTTTTCACATTTTTCAAATGGAGGATCGTCTTTCCATGGTTGATAGTAAGGGCCTGGAGGAGGAACCATAGGATGTTCACATTTTGTACAGTACCAAACGGGGACCTCAGTCCCATAAAACCTTCTTCTAGAAATTGGCCAGTCTATTGAGACCCTATCTAACCAATTCATCCAAATTTGCTTCATGAAATCTGGGTGAAATTCGACCTTCTCACTGTATTCTCTAAGTGTTGGCACAAATTCATTCTGTTTGAGATAGTATTCTTTCATTCCAATAAACTCAATCGGAGCACCTGAACGTTCCGATACAGGAAATCTATAGGGTACTACTTTTTCACCTACAATGGCTCCAATTTCTCTTAACCTTTTAACAATTTTCTCCCTACCCTCCTTTATTTTCATCCCAGCAAACTCTCCAGTCTGTTCTGTCAATCGTCCATTGGTATCAATTGCATATACTGGGTCTAAATCAAATTCTCGTATCACTCTAACATCCTGAATATCACCGTATGAGCAAATTTGAACAATACCGCTTCCAAATTCTGGATCAGCCATTGGATGCTTTCTAATTTTTACAGATATATTCCAAAGGGGAATAATCGCAGTCTTACCTTCGAGCTGTGAGTATCTATTGTCCTCTGGATTGAACACAATTGTTCTAATCGCAGGGATTAACTCGGGTCGAGTTGTAGAAAAATGGAATTTTTCATTTGTCTCTTTTATTCTGAATTGGATATCATAGAGTGGGTGCTCTCCCTCTTCATATTCAATCTCAGCATCTGCAACTGTTGTTTGAAGTCTATAGTCCCAATTATTAGGCCGATCATCTTCATATACCAATCCCTTCTTCCAAACCTCTATGAACGTCTCCTGAGTTAACGCACGATATTGAGGGTCATCTGTTCTGTAAACAGAATCCCATTCAAAGGAGTTTGCACTTAATCCTAGCTTGTAAGCCACATCTAGAACTGCTTTCCCATATTTGTTCAGAATTTTTTGACAGAGATCCAAAAAGTCAGCTCTCGGTACATTGTGCATGTTAACTTTGAATTCTTTTTCTGCGGCAATTTCTATAGGAAGACCGTTTCTATCCAACCCCATCGGGAAATGAACCGAATGACCCTTCATTCGCATGATTCGAGCAATCATATCTATTTGAGAATAATGAATTGCACCACCCATGTGCCATGGAGCATTTGTATAAGGAGGAGGAGTGTCAATTGTAAAAAGAGAGGATTGATCCGTTATGGTATCAGGGTTGAACTGATATAACCTCTCATCTTGCCACAAATTGAATATTTCCTCTTCTTGTATTTTGAAATTATACTTCTTTTTTGACAATCTCTTTTTCTCTTTTGACATATTCAAAACTACTCAGATTACCCTCATAATCTGATCTTTAAAACTTATAGATAAATTAGAGACATGAATTCCTGTGGGGAAGAATAAACTAAAACAATCCATTTTCCTCTAGTTTCTCTATTATAAATTTGAAAATATCTTCAACATTCTCCCCACTTTTTGCTGAAGTTCTAACTAAGGTAATTCGATCATCAAATTTGCTTTTATACTCTTCAAACTTCTTTAAAACCCTTTTTTCATTAACAATTTGAATATCATCAGAGTTTGATTTAATAAGATCTAGCTTGTTTCCTACCAAAACAATTGGAATAGATTCTACTGTTTCATAACCAACCTCATTTGTAACTTCCTCTATCCAATTATCTAGATGATCAAAGGAATCTGGGTCTACCAGACTAAAGATCAGAACTATGGCATTTAAATCATCATAATATAATCTCCTAACTGCCTGAAAATCCTTTTGACCTGCAATGTCCCAGATTTGTAAAACTATATTGCTCACCCCACGGTTGATTCGTTTTACTGCAAAATCTGCTCCCACAGTCAGAGAATAACTCTGTGCAAAATTATCCCCAAAATAACTCTTTCTGATACTGGTTTTACCAACTCTTGCATCTCCTAAAAGAATTACTTTTAATTGAACTGTGAGTGGTTCATCGAACACAAACAATATACGAACTCCTCTTATTAAAGGAGTATCATAAAATATCTCGGTATATTCTAACTTTTGTAAAATTTTAGAAAAACAAAAAGAAAATTACTTATATATTAATAATTATTTGGGGAATATTTTTTCAATTTTAATTTTTTAATTTTAGTAAGATCCAACTCAAAGCAGGAGACTGGGACTTTGATCCCAAAGTTTTCAAGAACCTCTATTTTTACCTCACCAATAGCTCCCAATTTTGTTGAATCCTCGCTGAATACTGTTGCACTTCGACCATCTATCAGTTCAGACATCTCTGAAACTTCTAATTTGTATTTTACTTTAATTGAATTGAAGAAAGCATCTAAAATACGGTGCGATGTTTCGAACGTCTCATTTGCACCAGCCAAAAGCACTGCAAGATGAGTTTTAGTCACAGGTATATTGTTCTTATAGATCGTAATTTCACCAGTTTCAAAAATATGATGAGGAAAGGGTGCTTCGATATTTTTTGAGGTAAACCTGATTAATCCACTTAAAAGGTCAGGTCTTAATATGGAATAACTTTGTGAGACTGGGTTCTTAAGATACACGACTTTGTTTTTAAAATCTAACCCTCTTGACATCTTTGTGACCACTGAATCTAAATCTGTAAGATTGTAATTCAATATTTCCTGAAGGGAGGCCCCAACCATTATTTCTCTTATCATATTTTCTTTTTCAGTAGATAGATCTAAGGCACCTTGGGTAAAGAGGTTTGGAATTCTGACATTAAACAAGTTATAATCTGATGCGATGGCAATTTCTTCACTCAAATCAACCCAGTGAATAACATCTTGCCTGTAAGGGGGAAGTTCTACCTGTAATTGATCTCCATGATCTTTTGCATCTAGCCTTCGTTTTCGCAATAATTTCAAAAGTCTGGCTTCAGAGAATCTTGTACCAAGATATCGATTTACCTCCTTCTTTGTCAAATTCATTTTCAAAGTTGATTGGGTGGGAGTTATGATTGTTTTCGAATGGTAATTTATTAACACTGACTCAACTTTAGCCCCTCTATCTTGTAGTATTTGGGCGAAAAGATCTGTAACTTGATTTACAGCTATTTCATTTGTTCCTGTTACCTCCAACAGAACATTTTCTGTGGATTCTGTAATTCTTCCGACATCATTAGAATTTATAATAGGAGGCATGGAAAGAACCCTGTTGTTTGAATCTATAAGCATTGGAACCATTGTAAATGGCTTTAGAATGTTTTCATATTCTATACCCTTTGGATGCTGCTTAAAAATCTCATCAACTGTAAGCTCTTTGTCAAACTGAAGAGGTACAAATTTGAAATCCCTCCCTACTGTGGTGTATTGTATTGGACTTGAAATCAAATGTAAATTGTAAAGTCCTATGGAGGTTCTCTTTCGCTTTCGACCAAAAGAAAAATCTAGTTTGTCCTGAGCCTGTATAAATTGTTTTATTAAGAAATTATCTAATTTTAGACCCTTTGCAATAACAGCCCCAATGTATGGTCGAATCTCTTTTACACTTTCATCAACAATGATTTCATATGTAGAGCTTGGGAACTTAAAATTTGGAAGACCAGGTTTGTCTAACATCCCCCGAATCTCTCTTGCAAGGCCTTCTGCAGACCACAAATCAGGTCGGTTTGCAGTCTTAACGTCTACTGAAATTTTAGTATGACCATTTTCATCTGGTCCCTCTGGGTCTGAATCTACCTCTGCCTTGGCAAATGCCAAGTATTTGTCTAATTCAACAACAGTTAGTGCTTCTTTTTTACCCAAAAGCTCTGAAAAATCTTCTATTGAAATATCTATAGTAACCATTTTATCACTCCATATTTATTCCAGAACTAACTGGTGATTGTCTTAGCCACTCTAAGTCTTGTGAAAATAACTCACGAATATCACTGATGTTGTGTTTAACCATAAACAACCTATCTATACCTAATCCCCAAGCAATTACAGGATAGTCGATTCCAAATGGTTGAACCACCTCAGGTCTAAATATACCTGCACCACCAAATTCTATCCTCCCTATAGTTGGATGTTCAGCGCTTAGTTCAACAGAAGGTGAGGTGAATGGGTAATAATCTGGTCGAAAACTTATGTTCTCAGCCCCTGCTATATCCTCTGCAAAAATTGTTAAGATTCCTAATAAATCTCTAAAGGTCAGACTTGGATCACAAACGATTCCTTCAACCTGATAAAATTCAGCACCATGAGTTGCATCGATATCATCTGGTCGAAAGCATTTTGCAATTGAAAAATACTTAGCTGGTGGTTTTACGTTCCTTAAGGTTCTTGCAGACAAAGTTGTCCCCTGAGGTCTCAATAGGAACCTTGACGCCTTTTTATAGTCCCATGAATATCTATGTCCTTTAGATCCAGTTTTCCATCCAGTTTCATGTGTCTCTCTTACATTTTCTACGAATTCCTCCTTAGGGAGTATCCCGTGATCATGCGGATTAATCAGAAAAATATCCTGATCTTCTCTTGAGGGGTGGTCTTGTGGTGAGTAGAGTGAATCAAAATTCCAGAATTCCATTTCAACTAGACTACCTTTCATCTCTTGAAATCCCAGAGCCATAAGGTTTTGACGAACAAAGTCATGAAAGTGGCGGTAGATGTGATATTTTCCAATGTTGAGTCGCCTTGGTTTGGTTTTTATGTTATAGGGTTTTATAACATAATTTTTCCACCTGCCAGAGGCAATGAGCTCGGGAGTTAGTTTAGTTAATTCCTCTTGAACCTTGATCTCTTTTAGTTGAATTTCATCAATTTTAGGAATGATTTTTGTGATTTGTACTTCTGAGGTTTGAATTAAACCTCTTCCAATAAGCTCTTCAATCTCCTGAGAAATAGGAGGTTTTATTGAAGTTATCATAGCTAACATTTTTGTGTTCTCTTTTACAAAACTCTCAAATGAAGCCTTATCATTTAGAGAAATCTCACCATTTTTGATGTTGATAAATTTCTTCCTTTTTAACAATCCAATACCAGCTGAAATTTCTTGTTTATCACCTTTAACCTCCTGAAAAACCGACTGCATGGAAACTCTTTCTTTATCTGTCAAGAGTTGAAATAACCTGTTCTCTATCAATCCCTTCTCTAAAGCTTCTTTCCCACGTGAAGTCAATTCATATGCAATAACAGTTTTAACAATTTTATCAATAAGGTTGTTTTTATAAAGTGACTCAACCTCAGACGCAACCAAGTTAGGATCAAACTCACTTTTAACCGTTAGTTCATCAAGTTGAATTTTTCCAGATTGAAGTATTTGCTCTAGTATCCTGTATGTAATTGGTTTAATGACTACTTTATTCATAATTTCACCTGTCTATCATGAATTTTAGATGTACAATCCTTCTTAATATTGATCATTAAAATTCCAAGGCAACAAACCTCTTTGAAAGTTCCTTTATTTAGGATTTAAAAACTTTCTTGAAATTTTCAGATTTATCATAAAATTTGATTTACTAACCGAATAGCTAAATAACAAGAAGTGACTTTGACCTTAGGCAATGATGAAAAAACCCCAGAAGGAGTCAATAGACGATGAAATCCACACGACAATTCTGAGCCATTATACTTTACCCAAATAACTGTTCTATCCCTTCGATCTCTTTCTTCAAACTATGAAGAGTTCCAGATTTCGAAATAATTTTTACAAACTGATCTTGGAAAGCCAAGATAAACCCACTTTCAACCTCTGAAATCTGTTCAAGATTTGATTGTAATATGATGAGTTGCCCTTTTATTGTATCTTCTAAGCTTATAAGAGTTAGATTAGACTTTGCTAGGGTAATATCCCCGTACAAATTTTGAATTTTCAGTCGAATCAGTTCAAGAAGGTTCTTTTTTGAAAAATTTCCAGGGTAAATAAACCCCAACAAGTACCTTTTTTTGGAATGCTTTATCATAATTTCACCTCATCTATCCCAACATATTCAGATTTCCTCTTAGTTTGATTATTTAAGACTCTTTGTTGAACTTTAGCAGAAGACGTTAATGTGGGAGGAAGTCCAAATGTCTTTGCAACTGATTGTAAATCTTTGTAGCTTCTGATTAAATTTAAATCAACAACATTTAAGTAAAGAAAACATGGAACCTTACAGAAATTTACCTCGCGGATCAGTCTAAAAAATTCCTTTGCTTTCCATTGATTGACCTCTGTGTAAAAGGGTGACAAATCTATACCAATTTGTATCCCTTGCCTTTTGAGTTTTTTTAAAAATTCTTGCTTGAAGTAAGATTTGTTGATGCCAAGTTCAAAGGTAACTATATCGATCAAACTAAAATCAAATTGTCCCAATTTGATAGAATTTTTATTTATTAGTAAATTTATAAGATCTACTCGTTTTCTAACTTTCATTATTTTATTTGTCAACTGCTTCATCGACTGTGTATCAGAACTAATAGTCATTAAGGAGGTTATATTGGAGGATTTCTCAAATTTTGATAATTCATAAATAAAAGAATCGGTCTTAGAAAGAATCTTTAGAATATTGGAATCCATTTTTTGAATGGTTGCAGGAAGGAGTGTTAGATTCTTCATTGTTCATCTCAAAAACTTACTGAGCTCTGTCTTGATATCATCTATTTCATTCTTATTATATGTTGTGAATTTTATTTCCATTCTTATAATATCTGATGTTTCACTTAAGCGTATTGGATTTTCTACCTCAAAGAAAGCGAATTTATCTAATTTTAAAATTAGCTTCCTGTCCGATTCGATGAAGAACTTGCCAAAGTTTTCGAAAATGTTGGATTTATCGGTTATTGATAATCTATTCAAGACTTTTTCGAATAATTTCTTTGCTTTGTTCTTATGAAAATGAACTGTCCAGATCTGGATTGAGTCTCCAAACTGACCAAAAACAGTCTCCTTGCTAGCGATAGATTGTATACCGAATTCATTTTCAAGCAACTCATCGATTTTCTCTAGTAAAATAGTAGCATCTTCAGTCACGTATGTGAAAAAAATTAATTTTGCATAACTGATTTGGATAATATCAACTCATTATTTGTTGTGTATATCTATTTAAGTCTTCTTCCATGTCTTCTTAGACTTGGTCTGGCTTTCTCTGCACCAAATCCTTTCCTGTTCAATCCTCTTGATCTCTTTCCAGCACTAGTTAAGCCTCTAAATACCCTTCTGGTATTATTCTTCTTGAAGATCCAAGAAATTCTATGGTCATTGACAATTGCAGGATGTACGGGATCAACGAGAATTATTTCAAACCATTTGCTCCTTCCATCTTGTCCCACCCAATAGGAACCTAAAACCTCTAAGTTTGTGTATTTTCTAGATGCTCTGGTTTCAGCAATCCATCGTAGGTTCCTTCCTGATGTCTTATCCACCGCAAGATTTACTCCACGACTCCTACCTCTTGTAGGTCTAGACATCCTTCTCGCACCACGTCTAACTTTTGCTCGAACTATCACATATCCAGGTTTGGCCTTATATCCCAACGATCTGGCTCTGTCGATTCTTAAAGGGCGGTTTACCCTAAGGATCGTAGGTTCTCTTCTCCATTGAATCAAACGTGGTCTTTGGATCTCTTTGAATTCATTTGAATTTCTATTTCGCCAAAAATCTCTAACATTTTTGTATAGGTTCATTTTTTACTTCACCTCTGTGTCACACATTGATCATACACAGTTAATTTACATCAGATTAATTGTTATTAAAAATAAACTATCGTGTCACTAAAAATAATTAAAATTGTTTATATGAACTATAGAGATTTCAAATTACTTTCTTAACTTCTTTCTCACAATCCATGCAACAGCAACAAAGGCAAGGAAAACAGGTAGAGGAGAAATGGGGATAAATCCTCCACCTGCAGATGGACTTGTTGGTTTTGGAAAGTTCGGTAAAACTTCAACTATCGTCTCATGAACTGTCGATTTTCCAAAATCATCAGTTGCAATAAGTTTAAGAACAAAGATACCTACTTTTTTGGGAGAAATTTGCGTTAAATAGGTGAACTCTGTATTATCCCAACTCATTTTCTTGGGGGAAGTAAGATTTCCTGAAATTTGAATTGATTTTGGTGCAAAGCTACTTAATGAGAGGACAATTGTTTGAGTTGAACCATTAAGTACAGCAATGTGAGTTGGTCCGATTACCTTTGGTCCTTTGAAGAAGTCCTGGGGGGTGAATTCTGGAGTATAATCGACCAAATTTTCAATTACCTGTTGGCTTTCATAGGAACTTGAATATAGCAATGAGGTGGATAAGTACATTATATACCCTGAACCAATTTTCTTTGCTAGTACAGAAATTTCAGAGAATTGATTTTGGTCTCCTACAAGTAAATAATCATTAGTTCCATATCCTGAAAAATAGCCAGTTGGATTATCAAAAGGTGTTACACTCACTCGATTTGGTGTGAAGAATAGCTTTGCATTTGGTTCCAGAATTCTTACTGGATGAGGGGTCACATATTGATTGTAAACTAGACCACCCACCAATGTAATAAGATTGGGTTTTGTAGAGTTATAATACCCCGACCCCTCGTTTATTACATATTTAATGGAACCACCATTTTCAGCAACCTTGAGCAAATCAGAGTTATATTTTGAAAAATTTAAATTGGGTGTCCCATAATAGAAGTTTGGTCTCAACAGATAAATTTCCGAGAATTCAGTAATGTCCACTGAAGAGGTAGGGTCAAAAGGATTTATACGAACTATCTCTACATTCGAATCTCTTCGTAAAGCTGATTCAAAGTTATATGAATAGGAACTTGAAATTAATAGAATTCGCTTAACAACCCTAACAAACCCACTGACAAAGTTATCATCAAGAAAAGTCTCACTCCCAACTTTTGCGAGATTACCTGTTAGCAAGAATGAGCTTAAAGTTGTGGCTCTGTATTTGAATACCATAATCAGTGTTCCTCCAGCTTTGATAGAGGGTACTTGAATTGTAGTAAGTTCTGAATTTACTTTAACGTCTAATGTTGTTATAGGAGAGGATCTGCTTCCAGTGTTCGTTACAATGAAATAATAGTTTGTGGTTGTGTTTATTCCAGCATTTGATCCCCATAGGTTCATGTGTAGATTATCAGTTGGTACAGGTAATACCCCAGGTCCATAAATTGCGTACACCTTATTTGGAGAGCCACCGTATGTATAGTTCGTAGATACTCCTTGCTCTAAAAGCAATCCAGTTAATTGGTCGTAGATTGAATAAACTCCACCATATGGTGATATCCCTTCCCAGGTTGACCGAATACTTCCTTGATAATTATATGAACCAGCTTTGTCAATAGTAGTATAATCATTTGTCCATCCTATGCCCTCTCCATCAGGTATTGCAAAAGGAAAAATGGAACCAAAATCTGTTTTAAATGTCAAAATATTGAAAAGGTAAGTATTTGTAAATGAAAATGAAGAGTTCAAAATGTTACCTATCAATCTAAATTCTACATAAATTGGGTCAATAGTTGATTTGAATTCAAAACTATAGTTTGCAAATATGCCACCTTGCCTACCAATTACACCGTTAAGTGAGAACCATATCTTTTTGTTAAGAGGTACGTTTAACCTTGACTGGAGTGCCTTTATTGAAAATTCATAGAAATTATTGGCTAGATTAGTCTCATTAAGGTATTTCGTAGTTGAAAAATTAAAGTTATGAATGCCTTTAACAGATGCATTCCATTGGTATTGAACTATAACTCCTCTTCCAGCCTGAACATCGGTTGTACCTGTTAGGACTATTGTTTTATTTATAGAGAGTGAGTAACTAACAGATGTTGCATTTTTCAATCCAAAATTTAAAATCATAAATTTAAAAGTTGAATTAGAATTAACAAGTTTGTAGGCTGAAGGTGTCTTAACGGGATGAACTCCAATTTCATTTTCAGCAATCTTTGTTGAAATTTTTGTAAACTTTATACTTGTGTTGCTTAAGAAATTGAAACTATCTTTGCTTATTTCTAATGCATCATTCGAACCCGCACCTTTATTTAATCCAATAGAGGTTGATCTACTTTGAGTTGCACTTAAATAATTAAAAACTATTTCATTTTTATTGTTAAGAACTACTTGGAAGGAAACCAATCCTGCAACGTTAAAGCTTCGAAGATCTTTCCATTGGAATATTACATGGTCTTTGTAGGATTTAAAGGAGAAATGAGTAGTATTTATGTCTCTGTACGAAATATAAAATGTCGGATCAAAAAAAGGTGCAATTATGTAAGGATACCGATTCGTAGGAAACTTAACAGACTCATAAGAAGAAACAAAAACAGGGTCATAAACTGGAGATAAAGCACCTGATGGTGACATAAACATAATGTCACTCTTATACCCATAGAGATCAAATACAAAAGGAAGTTTTATAGGACCAAAGCCACCGGATCCTAGAGTGAAATTAGTTGCCCCACTTGAGGCATCACTCCATGTAGTTGATGTAGCACTATACTCATAAGTAGATGTGGGTAGATCAAAGATCATGGAGTTATTGTTATTGTTAGTGTTGATCTCACCAGTAACGGGGTCAACAGTAAGTGTATAGTTAAAGGTTCCACCTCCAGTTGAAATCAGAGTATAATTTACAGAATAAATTGAACCTGTAGACAACGAGGGAATAGTTTTTTGTTTAACGACTTTACCATTTTCAAATAGTCTGACTATTAAGTTAGATTCTGTTGTTGTTCCAAAATTTAACACAGATCCTCTAATTATTATCGGGGACAATGCACTCGCATCAATGACCGGATCCATCAAAGCTATTAGGTCATTAGTTGGTCTTTTTGCCGAAGAAACTGAATTAAGTGCATCTATACGACCATATCCAAATTTCTCATCAAATCCTTTAGTTCCAAGGTCTTTTGAGGTAGTTCTCAAGAGATAATTGATTTCTTCCTTGTTAAGGTCGTTTTGTTTTACTAACATCAATGCTATCAATCCACTAACATGGGGTGTCGCCATAGAGGTTCCAGATTTTGATCCATATGTATTATGAAGAAGTGTTGAATAAATATCTGAACCAGGGGCTGCAACATCAACAGATTTCCCATATGAACTAAAATATGAAAGACCATCACTTTGATCCGTGGAAGATACGGTAATCACCCCAGGAATAGCACCTGGATAATGTGAATCTGCATCTGGCCCAAACCCATTGCCTGCTGCTGCAACAACTATCACTCCTTTTGATAATGCATAGTCCACTGCATCTTTAATAATGTCAGAAGGAGGACCACCCCAAGAATTACTTAGAATATCAGCACCATTGTCCACTGCATGTATAATTGCTTTGGCACCGTCAGTATCTGAACCAAAACCTCCTGAAGAGAGGAATTTTTCAGCCATAACCTGAACATATGTGCTCCCCTGACCAGCAACTCCAGCAATACCTAAATTGTTATTTATTTTTGCTGCTATAATACCTGCAACATGTGTTCCATGTCCATGGTCATCCATTGGATCATTGGTATTGTGATAAAAATCATAGCCCCCTGTTTTATATATGGGAGAAATATCGGGATGTGTATAGTCGATACCTGTGTCGATTACTGCAACTACAATTGGTTTTATTGGGGTTCCAGTAATTAAATCCCAGGCTTTGTCTGCACCGATTTTTTGAGGACCCCACTGCCTGTACCAATCGGGATCATTGGGGATCGAATTTAATTCAACATCTGTAACCGATTGTAATTCATCAATTTTCATCTGAGCAACTTCCGCAATTGACAAAATTTGATTGTTCCCAGACTTAAGTAATTCAGTGTTAATTGATATAATATCACCACTTATCTGAATTCTATTCAATTCAGGAATTGTATTCTTCAGTGTTACCTTTGTAAGGTCAAGTCCTTGGGTAAATTGAATTAATTCTGCCACATTTGAGAATTTAAGATTTAGATCTAAAGTCCTACCATTCTCAAAGAGATTTGGATTAACAACTAAATCCTGTAATGCAGGAGACACAAGATCATTAGGGACAGAAATATCATGAGCTTTCAATTTGTCTTTTAATGCAATCATCCTCGGTGTCTCAAAATCAGGGACAAAATTCGTTGAAGATTGTTCGGCTTTTGCCGTTTTCATAAAATCTTTCTGGGAATTTCCAGCTACCGTGTTAGCTTGAATGCCATCAGTAGATATAGATTTTATCTCTGGCGTCATCGAGTTTATACTTTTTGTGTAACCTAAAGTAGGTGTCACTAAAAACAAAAGTACAAACACAATAACCCCGAATTTAATAATTCGAGATTTATTATTTATTTTCACTATTTCACCATCTTAATAAAAGGATAGGAACACTATCCTGTAGGAAAATTCCCATGAGCATATATAAAACTATCTAATTGAATAATGTTGAACATCATAGTTCTAATCAGCTTAAATCCCAAGAAATTGCATTTTAACCTCTTTAGATTTTGACTTACAATTAAATTAACTTTACCTTCTTTTTGTAGATTGAAATTTCAGCAAGTATGGGAGTTTTGCAAACATGGTTACAAAAATTATGGACAAATAGTACATATTTAATTCAAAATCTAGCAATTTGAAAAATACCAAGGTTTCAAAAAACAAATACTTTTTACTCTCTAAACATAATAGAAATTGTGTTTCAATCCCCAGTTATACGAGTACTTTTTGCTACAATTATTTCTCTCCTGCTTATCACGGTTTCATGGGGTGCCTTCATCATAATTGTCTCTCCGCAATCCTCCAAAACAGATATAAAATTGTTAGATAAGTCTCTATTTATCCGTAACACATCAATACAAAATACCCAATTAGAAGGAAATAACATTATTTTATCTCTAACTTTGTACTCAACTTACTACTCTCTATCACTTAGAGCAATAGAACTGAACTTGACAAAAAATGGGAAATCTTTGGTATCTAATTTTTCAATTAATTTTCACCTTCAAAAAGACAAAAATACAACAGTTCAGTATAACATTCCGAGAGGATTTTCAGATGCATCAAACCATAAGTTCATGTTGATTGATAAGGGAAATTACACTCTCAATTCTATTGCTCTTAGGTACAACAGTACCTCAGTTTACACTTCAAAAGCCTTTCTAATCGGCTCATCATTTAACATAATAGGAGAACCAATTTCGCAAATGCAAAGGGGGTCTCTATGGACTGCTGAACAAATTGATCTCAGTACGGGGAAGCGTATCTCGAACTTCTTTCTGACAATGAAAGAGAGTTCAATTAAAATTAACGCTGATTTTAATAGTACCTTTATATTGAGAAGTCAAATCAACCTCACTTCCGTTAACTTTGTAAAATTGTCAAGTTCTGGAAAATCCCCCACGAATTTTTTCATAAATGGGTCTTCAGCAGTTGTTACGTTAAATTCTTCTTCTTCAGCCAATGTTGCTCAATTTAGTAACACCACTAAATTTGAGGTGGTATTTAATCTTGAGAAAGGCGAATCTTTAACCATTTCAATTCTCGTTCCAAAACAGTTGATTGTCCTTTACTATGGTATTGCAGATGACCATTGGGAAACAAACTTTGAGAATCCATTAATCACAATGAATTTAGTTAACAAATACTTTAAAGAATGGTTCAATATCAAATTTGTATTCTCAATAAAAATAAATTTTGTCTCTCCGAGTACAACAAACCTTCCAACTATGATGTTATCTGCTGCTAAGCAGTTCGGTGAGGCATTAGGGTTAATGAATAACACCTGGGACATAGGACCTGGAAAACGGAAAGGAAACTTGGGGCTGGATTTTTTGTTAATCATTTCAAACAAAACAATGTCTAATTATGGCATGGTTCTTGGAGATAGGAATGCGGGGTATAATATGGCATCCAATGTAGGAGGAAGTTTAAACGCAAGAGGATTTAGACTTGCTCAGGATTGGGCTGACAACCTCTTTCAACACGAGATTAGCCACATGTTTAATGCACCTGATCGATACACTGGACAGGATCCTCCATCTATAATGACGAAAAGTAGTACTCCAGAACAAGTGGTCAGTGACATCTCGGCTGGGACATCATGGTTACAAATTAATAATTGGTTACCTCAAGACTTGGTTACTATGGCAAACGCAATTAAAGAATTTCAGACCTATCAGAATTGATGTAATAAATAGAATATAACTTTTAATTATCTAACTCTTCAAGATTTTTCTTTGCATTAGTTGTAAATTCCTTTTCGAGGTTAACCATTATTGTAAGTAACTGTTTTAGATTTAACTCCCCGTATTTCTCATGGTTTATTTTGTATTTAACCCAATCTTCTTCGGATTCCAAGGTGTTTAATTGTATTAAGAGTTTTGCCCTTGCATTCATGAATTCAGTAATATTACCTTTAACACTTTCATCTTCCAGGTCAACACTTGATAAAATTTTTTCGAGGTCGAAATCATGAGTGAAGGGGACAGACTCATCCTTTAACATACGGTCAACTCGATTTGTTAATCGTAATGAAATTTCTTTAAGCAGAATTAGGTATTCAAGAGAGTTATAGGGAATTCCATCCATCTTATGTAGTAAATCTGAACGTTTACGACCAAAATACAGCTCATGTAACTTATTTCCCGTGGTAACTAAATCGTTGTGTAAAGAATTAATATCTCTATCTTCAATATCCATAGTTTTTTTTTAAGATAATACTTTTTAAAATTATAAATAAATTTCAAGTTGATTGGATGATTTTTATGCTTTTAACCCCAGGATATTCTCCAAATTTTTGAAGGTCTCTATAACCTTGGAAGCTAGTTTTCCTCCTCCGCTAATAACTGAACCTTTTCCTCCACCACCACCTCCAATATTCTTACCTATTGACCTAACAAATTGATTTAAGTCAACATCGATTTCTGGTGACTTCCCAATGCAAAAAACAGCCTTTTCAGCAAATTCTCCAAGAACAACAGATATTAATGGTTCTTTAGACTGTTTTAACACTTCTTCAACGAGAGAAGCTAAAGTTGATTGATCAGAGTTGAGCAACTGTTTTGAAAATTTAAAAGTAACACCATTAAAAGAGACAATTTTTGCCTTTTCTACAATATTTGGGATCTGAGCTATGATTAACTCTTTTGTGAGTTTATCAATTTCTTTTCTTTGTTCTTTCCATTCATTCCAAAACCGTTCAGCAGTTTTTGGGAGTATATTTGAAGGAACCTTAAACACCTTTGATGCAGAATTCAATATGTCATCTATTTCTTGCGAACTTCGAATTGCGGTTGTTCCTGCTGTTAACGTTATCCTTATTACACCATCCTGAATTTTTTCAGTCGCTAATAGCTTTATGAAACCTATTTCACCCGTTTGAATTACGTGAGTACCTCCACAAGCCTCAACATCAAATTCGGGGATTTCAATAATTCTAAGATATTTCCCTGGAATTACGGGCCCTTGATAAATTGTGAACCCAAATTTTTTTTCCGCTTCAGTTCTTTCCATAACATATTTGTTAACGTATACGTTTTCCATCACGATTCTATTGGCAACTCTTTCAATTTCTTTTAATTCAGATTCAGTGATGTTGTCCCAATGAGTGATGTCAAGCCTGGCTTTCTGAATTGATTTATCTGTACCAGTTTGCCATATGTGAGAGCCTAAAACCTCTCTTGCAGCACCGCCGACTATATGAACTGCTGAATGATGACGCATTAATATTTCTCTTCTATCAATATCAAGGTGAATTTTCACCTTTTTACCTAGTTTTAAGGTTGAAATCGGTTCGCTTAATGTATGGACTATGGCCTTTCCGATTTTTTCAGAATTGATTACCCTCCCAGATTTTGCCCCTATTTTGATATCTGCATTGTCCTCATGTTGTCCTCCTCCCTTTGGATAGATAATGGTTTTATCTAGGATGAATTCTGTATCAGATAAAATTTTGATAATTTTGCCCTCCGATTCATATTTATAGGGAATTTCATAATATTCAGGATAGGTTTCAATACCATCAAGTTCCTTAAGCCTTTTTTCTTCTTTAAGACTTTTAGCAACCTCTGTTTGCAATTCTCCAACTTTCGTATAAAAATCGCTTGGAACATCAACTGATTTTCCTAGTTCCTTTCCTATCTGTGCTACTATTTCTGGTGAGATTCCTTGACTTTGGTACAAGTCTATTAACTCATTCTCTGATAATTCATCTTTTGATTTAAGCATTCTCCTAACTTGGTTTGTTCCCTTTGATATTGTATTTTTTAGTCTTCCATATTCAAGATCCAATAATTCTGAGACATAGTCCTCAATCTCCATCACCCTTGGATAACTCTTTGAAAGGTATTTTGCATGCCTTATCATTAACTCAGAGATATCAATTTTAAAATCATACATATCATTTAATGTAAAAACCCTTCTTAAGGTGGTTCTTAGGTTGTATCCGCCACCCACATTGCTTGGAACTGCTCCATCTGCAAAGGCATAAACTAAAGTCCTTGTGTGGTCTCCGATTGCGTACAGTGCTTCTATTTTTTCCAATTTCTTGTTAAGCTCTGTAAGTGTCAGACCCATTGATTTAGCAATCCCTGAACGAGCCAATTTTACGTCTGTTACATCTTCAACATTTAATAAACCAGATTTAATAGTATACTGTTCCAAAAACTCTTTATCTACTTCAACCCCCGTAACATCTTTTAGGTAGTTTAGTTCCTTTGGAAATGTTGCATCATAAATTGTTGGTACTCCCTGAGAAAACCAACTGACTCTCTCTACACCCCAACCTACATCAATTACTTTCAAATCCATCTCTCGATAGCCTTCTGAGGTATTAGCATATTGCATAAACACAGAATTCACTATCTCCATTCCATAAGCCATACTTTCTAAGTTAGGGCCAAAATTACCGCCTCCCATCCAAATATCCTCAACATAGCTTATCTCATCCTGAGGTATCCCCAAAACAGTATTTAAGAAATTAAAATTTAAGTCAATGCATTTATCCATCCAATAGCCCCCCTTTAGTGATTGACTGTTAAACGAATGTTGCCCAAACATAACAAAAGATGAGAGGTGTCGACCTGTACGACCAATATTATCCATATCGTTAAATTCTCCCCCAAATCTCAGACAAGGTTGAGGAATCCCTAACGGGTTAGCTGGAGGATCAATTGTCCCATTAGTTACCCATGGTTGAAATGTAGCGATGCTAGCGATCGTGAATTCAATATCTGGTCGCCATCTTGCTACCACAGGATAGGCGTCAATGATTTCATGCCCATTTTTTTTAAAGAATTTTGACAACTCAGAAATTGTCTGATGAAAATCCCAATTCTTTCCTTTGGTTCCAATAAACTGGTAACCTCCCTGACACATTGTATCACCACAAACCTTTCTATCCCTATCCAGTGTCCAAAAATACTTTTTGCAATTCTGACACTGATTTCGAACAAATCCTTTCTCTTTGAATAGCTCAACCTGATATTGTTCAGGTGTGAATATTTTCTTTAAAGATGCTTTATCCATGCAAATTAAACCTTATTCTAATTTTAGTAACCATAGTGGTTAATAACTTGTTTGATGAGTCTTTCAGGAATAATTGTAAAATACAGGACTAAATCTGTCGAACTAACTCGACAAGCTTATTGATTAATCCACCAGTTGCACCCCAGATGGTTTCATTTTTAAGGTGGTAGTAGTGAATTTTATAGGTAATTTGTTGGTACTCCTTATTTCTTGTTTCGTGAATATCCTTGTTTTCAAAGTCAGCAAAATCAATCTGGAGAACAGAGCTAATTTCAGATCGATTATAATTGACCAAAGATGGTGCTTCATCAATAAAACCGAGGAAAGACGACACTGTAGAATAGAATGGAGTCCAAAAAAACTCCCAGCGTTTTAAGTAATTGAAGGAACTTACTGAAAGTTCCTCTTCCGTTTCTCTTAATGCTGTAAATTTATCATCTTTATCAGGTTCTTCTTTAGTTCCACCAGGGAAAGAGACCTGACCACCATGTTTCGTAAGATTGGGAGACCTTTTTGTAAGAATTAACCCTGCATTATTGTTTTGTAGCTTTATAATTGGAATTATCACAGCGGCTTGATAACCCGGGTCAAACTTTGGTTCATCTAAATTTTCGGTGAACCACCTCTTTATTTCCCAGTAATTGGTTTCCACATGTTACTATAAATCCATGACCTAAAAATAATTGTTGTAAAGGAAAAGTAATCTCAAAATCATACTATATTCCACTTTCTAGAAAGAATTCTTCAAAGCTTAATGCAAATCCTTTTTTTATTTAAGGTTTTAATACA
Organism: Candidatus Heimdallarchaeota archaeon; assembly: GCA_030149205.1. Lineage (GTDB taxonomy): Archaea > Asgardarchaeota > Heimdallarchaeia > Heimdallarchaeales > Kariarchaeaceae > WAKA01. The sequence continues at coordinate 293,779 of JASBSB010000003.1, forward strand.
AGTATTGCCCCGAGATAAAATACCATATGAACTTAGGTCACTGGAGCTCAGCCTTGTCAAACAGGCTCAAAAAGATGGGTACATCTCAGCTGATGAGGCAGAACTTATTAATAGAGTACAAATTGATGTCAGAGAATTTGAAAATAAGATAATTGAACTTAAAAAACAATATTCTGAGGAGAAAAATATCAAATTAATTCAATCAGATGCATTCTCTCAAATTTTGAAGAACGCGACACAGACAGCCTTAAAGGATGGAAATATTACAGAAGAGGAAGAGGAAATGCTGAAAGTAATTCGAGAGAAGCTTTCAAGTTTTAGCCAAAATGAATGAGTATTTTTCGAAAAATTTCACTTGGATCGATAGCTTCATTTCTGGCGCTCCCGCTCCACAATCAGTTGAAGATATAAAATTTTTAAACAATGAGGGGATAACAGACATCATCTGTCTATTACCAACAATACCCTTTATAGAAATAAACAACCCCATGGTCAAAGTTCATCAGATTCCAATTTCACAACTACCTAATAGAAATCAGCTAAAAGAGTTTTTAGAGTTAGTTGAAAACTTAAAGAACAACCACAAAAAGGTTTTAATCCATTGTCAGTTTGGACAGGAAAGAACTGGTATATTCTTAGCGGTCTACTTAATAAAATTTTATAATTTGAAACCTAAAGAAGCTGTAAGTAAGATCAGAAAACTGAGACCAACAACATTAAAATCATCTATTTCGACTGAATTTGTATTATCAATAACTGACAAATCCTTTTCATAATAATAAAAAATTTTTTAGATTTCCTTAGATTGTATATTCAACTTGAACGTTAAGATAGGGTCTTTAAATTAAAATTAACTACTGGTATTTTTATTTATTCAGGATAAATTTTTATTGCAACAACAGGACAGTCATCTTCACAAGCAAGACATTCAATACAGTCAGGCTCCCTTGCGGGGGCTGCTTTCTTAGTTGACGCTTCATGTCCTTCATACTCAACCCATTCAAAAACATCTTCAGGACACACATCAACACATGCTCCGTCTCCTATACAGATGTCGAAATCAACGGCAACCCTTGATCCATGGATACCTAATTTCTTTGGTGGTTCGTAGTCACCCCAAATATCATAACCATATTCTGGGTGTTTTGCTACAACAGTGAGTTTTTCCTTAAAGTCTTCATCTATTGCCATTTCAATCACTTTTTTTATGAATCTAGTGGGTTTACCACGCGATTACAATCTAAATTTATTCATCCTCATAAATAAAGGATTCTACAGACTAAATTATATTTTCAAAAGTAAGCCCAAAAAGCTTTACAAAATTCAAGAATCATACTGTATTAATTAGTCTGTGAAAAACTAATCATTTCGTACAACCGAAAGAAAGTAACGACTGAATTAAAGATAGAATATGATTTCATCCTGTGCAAGTTTAAACTGTACCAATATTTTATTCGATCAGGAAAGTAGCTCGCTAATAAACCTTAGGATTACCTTAACTATTCATACACCCAATTATTAGTTACTGGTTTCCAATTTACTAATTCAGATTCGTCAAAGTAAATTTTTAATTCTGCCAGTGCATTCTCCACACTATCTGAAGCATGAATTAAATTTCGACCTATCTGAATACCAAAGTCTCCCCGAATTGTCCCTGGGCTTGCGTCTAATGGGTTTGTAGCTCCAACTATTTTTCTGGTTAAAGCAACTGCATTCTCTCCTTCAATAACTAAAGCTACAGTTGGACTAGAGGTAATGTATTTTACAAGTCCAGAATAGAATGGTCTTTCTTTATGAACTTCATAGTGTTTCTCAGCCTGATCTTGACTTACCTTAAGAAATTTCATTGCTACGATTTTTAATCCGGTTCTTTCTAATCTAGTGATAAGCTGCCCAATTAATCCTCTCTGGACAGCATCAGGTTTAAGCATGACAAATTCGTGTTCCATACTAAGTGAATATTTATTTTGACTTTTTATTTGACTCCTTTGAAACACTTACTGAGTGAACAGCTTTTGAATAAAAACAATGAGAGGAATTAATGAGAAAATATCTTTATATATTTATGTAAGATGTGAGATGTGTAATTATGGAAGAAACTGAAATTGGCTCTCGCATAAGAGCACCTATTGGAGTTATTATGGGGCATGTGGATAGCGGGAAGACATCTCTTTTAGATAAAGTAAGGAAAACTGCGGTTCAGGCCAGAGAGGCCAAAGGTATAACTCAACATATAGGTGCGAGTTTCTTCCCAAGAGAGACAATTGAGGAGGTAGGGAGAGCGATACATCAGGGAAAACTAAGCCTTAAGATTCCTGGAGTGTTAATGGTAGACACCCCAGGTCACGCAGCATTTATGAATCTTCGCTCTAGAGGAGCTTCAGTAGCAGACATAGCAATAGTAGTCGTTGACCTAACCTCTGGGTTTCAAGCCCAAACATATGAAAGTATTCAAACTTTAAAACGACGTAAAGTTCCATTTGTGATTGCTGCAAATAAGGTTGACAGACTACCCGGTTGGAAGAGCAATAAAGATACACCTTTTGTAAAAAGTTATGAATCACAAAATGTTACTGCAAAAGCAGCGTTGGATTCCAAAATTTATGAAATAATGGGAGAGCTTGGCACCTTGGGGTACGAATCAGACAGATATGATAAAGTGAAGAATTTTACAAAGAAAGTTGGTATCATACCTACCTCAGCTTCTTCCGGAGAAGGGATATCTGATTTGTTCCTTGTTATATCTGGATTAACTCAACAGTTCCTGATGGCAAAGTTAGAAACCACACAAAAACCGGGGAAAGGAGTAATTTTAGAAGTTAAGGAGGAGCAGGGGATGGGAACAACGATTGATGTGATCCTTTATGATGGAACACTAAAGGAGAAGGACACAATAGTAATCGGAACTAGAAATGGGGCAATATCAACAAAAATGCGAGCAATGTTTCTCCCCAAACCCTTGGATGAAATGCGAGATCCTAAGGATAAATTTCAAAAAGTTAAAATTGTTCATGCTGCCTCAGGGATAAAAATCACGGGGAGTGGTTTAACCGATGCCATGGCAGGAGCTCCATTATACGTTTCTGTTACCAAAGATGATGAAGACAAATACAAACAACTTATAAATGAGGAACTTGCTGAATTTCAAATTAAAACAGATAAAGAAGGGATAGTGGTTAGAGCTGACACATTAGGATCTTTGGAAGCTCTTGTGGGGATGATTAAAGAAAAAGGTATCCCAATAAAATCAGCAGATGTGGGAGATGTATCTAAGAAAGATGTGATTGATGCTGTAATTACCTCTAGGAGCAATCCAGAACATGGAGTGATTCTTTGTTTTAATGTTAAAATAAGTGATGACGCTGAAGAATACGCAAATATTGAAGGTGTAGAGGTTTTCAAGAATAATGTTGTCTATAATTTGCTTGATTCTTACCTAGAATGGTTAGAAGAAAAACTCACCAAGCAAAGAAAAGAGGAAGAAGGGATTCTTAAAAAACCGACAAAGATTAAATTAATACCGGAATATGTATTTCGTAAAAATAAACCCGCTGTGGTTGGAGTTGAAGTTTTGAGTGGGGAGCTAGAGCCCCATGATTTGTTGCTCAATGAACAAAACAAAAGGGTAGGTTCAATTCAACAAATCCGACACAATAATGATCCGGTGAAAAAGGCAACTAAAGGAATGCAGGTAGCAATCAGTGTAAGAGGTCCAACCATTGGAAGGCAGATTCAGGCAGATGAAATTTTATATGTAGATTTGAGACAAAGAATCGCATTAAAATATATTTCAGAGAGTTCTCATAAACTAACTGAAGATGAAAAGCAAACCCTCAAGGATCTGGAGTTAATTAAAAAGAGAGCTGGTTTAACATACTGGCCATTTGCAAACAACTGACCTGTGTGTAAGAATGAATTTTAGAGACCTATTTCAAGACCAAATACAAAATAGAATTTATTTGGATAGCATATCACAAACTTTGATACCCAATCGAACAATTAGAGAGATATCAGAGTTTTTGAAGCATAACCCATTGACAACCAGTCCTTCAATTCATAAAGAATCGATCGACAATCAAGCATTAATAAATGGATGCAAATTTAAATTTCAAAAATTTCTACAGCTGGACGAATTCTCAACCATTCTATTTACGAGTAGAGAAACCGCTTTAAATCAGGTTTTATATTCAATTATTTCTATTTCTCATAGGAACCAACTAATTGGGTCAATTTGGGATGATAACACCATCCATTCTATCTTGATTGCTCATGAGAAATTAACGAAATCAACTTTACATTTATTTGATATTTGGGAAATAGAAGATGTTGAAAGCTATAAGCATAAATTACCAAGTAATGGTGTCATGATCTTAAACTCAGAATCATTAATAAGCACCAAAAGATATCCACTAGAGAAATTACTTATGATTTCAAAAGCTATGGGCAATATTAACATCTTAGATGCATCATTTTCCGATTTCCAAGCCTTGCAAACGCTTCATGATCTTCAAATCGATATACTTATCATTGATACCCGGTATAATCTTTATACTCTCCCTGGATATTGCCAGGTGTTCTTTAAAACAAATTATCAGCTCGAACCTTTGTTGTACTCAAGTAAAAACATCACTCAGATAAATGCTCAGAAGTCATCATTTGAGGTCAGTACTGAACAAAACATTGAAGCTTTGGAATTTGAAAAAATTAATCCAGTTGTTGTAACATCCTTAATTGAGTCGATGAATATCCTCCAGCAATATTCTGTGAAATCTATAGAAACTTATCTCTTAGATATTAAATCAGATTTGCTCTCCAACAGAATTCTAAGTTCCCGAATTCCCCACCTAACTCTAAAAAATGCACCTTTGAATTTATTTATCCCAATTAATGTATCACCTTTTTCATCTCATGATGTTGCAATCCTCCTAGATGAAAACTACAATATCAAGGTCAGATCTGGCTTATTATGCTCACACTTGGGTGTTAACAAGTTGGGGGTCTCTGATTTGATTTTGCTATCATTACAGTTCTATAATACTAAAAATGAAATTCAATTATTTTTAACCGCAATTGAAGAAATCTTCAATCCTGAATAAAAATTTATTTAATCGGTTATTGTCCATGATTATGATTTTATAACCCTAGAACAATAATTGTTTGTAATGACTCTTTATGTTAAGTTTCATCCAAACTACATGGTTGAGATTATAGCTATCATGGGAAGGGTCAAAACAAAAAAAATTCACCTTCTAATAAACCCGGAAAGGGATTTAGATAAAACGCCAAACAACAAATATGAAATAGACCTACCAAAATTAACTCATTTGTTTTTCATCAGAACAACCCCTGATTCAGGGCATCAATTTGAATTTATGAGAGACTTGTCTGAGACCTTGAATATCCCCATAATACTTGAAGATAGCGCATTACATAGAGCTACGGAACATCATATCAACCGTAGGCAGATTAGAACATTAACAGCTTTCAATGAGGTATACCCCAAGTTCAAATTAGGACTGATTAAGTATGAACCAAAGATCCATAATGCTGAATCTGAAAGAATCAAGTTTAAAAACGAAAAATCTGAGATTCAACAGACCCAAGATTTCATTATGAAGGTTATCAACACAACCACCATAAGACCAATAAATTCAGTGTTTGCCCGCATTCCTCAAGGGTTCAAAAATATTTTCAGACCCATAAAAAGGATTCGACCAAAGCTTCCATTAATTGTTGATGAACCTGAGAGTGATCTGCTTTCATACTACCCAATGACTCTTAAAATTGAATTCAAAACGGACGTGTACTTTATCCCGTTAACTTCACATGGTAACAAACATATGCTTAGCTCCGCGAGACATTACCTTCCAAAAGTTGTGATAAAGACCCAACCGAGTATATCTGACATTCAAGACTTTAATGGGTTGGTTGAAAAGTTGGTTTTAATTGATAATAAAGTTGATAAGGATCAATTTGAAATTTCAGAATTTTTCAACCCTTCAATTCACACAAATATGACAATTGGGGCATTAGGTCAATGGATAGAAATTAGTTTGTAATTAAATTTTTATTAGAATTAATTTCCCGTCCTATTTTACAAGTTAGGAGCAGTCATTTTAATAGAATCTTGAATTATGTTAAAAGCAGTGTCAATTTCATCTTTAGAAATAATTAAAGGAGGTGCAAACCTGATTGTTGTTTCATGTGTTTGCTTTGCTAACAACCCTCTTTCTTTCATTGCAAGAACATAGGGTTTTGCTTTTCCTGCTGCGCTTGTAAACTCTATGGCAAGTAACAAACCTCTTCCTCTTACCTCCTTCACAACTTGTGAAGGCAGAGTCTTTAATTTATCTAAGAAGTATTTACCATTTTCTTGAGATTTTTGAGCTAAGTTTTCTTCAACTAGCACATCAATTGCTGCGCTCCCTACAGCACATGCCAATGGGTTTCCACCAAATGTAGACCCATGTGACCCACTGCTTAACACAGACATCACCTCTTTAGACCCTAAAGTTGCAGAGATAGGCATGATTCCACCTCCTAAAGCCTTTCCAACCAGCAAAATATCTGGTTGTACATCATCATACATAAAGCAGAAAGGTTTTCCAGTCCTACAGAAACCTGTTTGAATTTCATCTGCAATGAGGAGGATATTATTTTCCTGACAAACTTCATACACATTTTTTAAATAACCCTGAGGAGGGGTGATTACCCCCGCTTCTCCTTGTATAGGTTCAACCAAAAATGCAACTGTGTTTGGTGTAATAGCTGCTTTTAACGCATCAACGTCACCAAAAGGGATTTTTACAAAGCCAGGTGTTGCAGGACCAAAATCACCGTAAGTGTCTGGATCTGAGGAGAACCCAACAATGGTGGTTGTACGTCCATGAAAATTGTTTTCACAAACTATGATCTCAGCCTTATCCTTTGGAACTTTCTTCTTCCAATATCCCCACCTTCTTGCCACCTTGATTCCGGTTTCAACTGCTTCAGCACCAGTATTCATGGGGCAAGCCATTTCATATCCGGAGTACTCGCATAACTTTTGAAGAAATCCACCTAACTTGTCATTATAAAAAGCTCTTGAAGTAAGTGTAATCCTATTAAGTTGGTTCTCAGCTGCTTTTATTATGTTTGGATGGAGATGCCCCTGGTTTACTGCAGAATACGCTGATAAGCAATCAATGTATTTCTTGCCATCAACATCCCATACATAGATTCCTTCACCTTTAGATAATACAACAGGAATTGGAGTATAATTTGGGCTAGCCCATGTATTCTCCAATTTGATAAATTCTTGTGTTTTGGATTCATTTAATTGAGCCATTTTGACAATTATCTATTGGTAACATTTTAAATTTCCGTTAGATTTACTCGCTAAATTTTTGATTTAGCATTTTTATGATTAAACAAGTTATTAAGAAACTTTAAAGAGGTTTAATAAGGTCAATTTAATTGTCATTTAAGTATGAAAGCTTGTAGAAGATGCAGGACAATCAATCATGACAAAAACAATCCTCGCTGTGAACGATGCAACTCTACAGATTTAACCGTAGATTTTTCAGGTGTTGTCTATATCATTGATCCAGAAACATCTGAAATCGCCAAAAAGTTACAGATAGAAGAACCAGGGGAATATGCACTAAAAATTCGGTGAACATATGCAGCCTTTACATCTAAAGCTCCCAGTAAAACTTAGGGAAAAATTATCCAACCCAATTGGAGATCTGCTTGTTGGAGAACCTAATGAGGTGATTCAATCATTTAAGGAGAAGTTCACAAGTTACAAGTACTTGATAACAGTTGGGGATGTCGTGTCACGCACTTTTTTAGAGGCAAATCTAAACCCAAACCTTATAATAACAGATGGACAGACAAAAAGAAGCAAATTAGAGAATAAATTAAACGTAAAGGGTTATAAAATCAGTAGAACAGAATCCAAAGCAGCAGAAATTAGCAGAGAATCATGGATAGCTATTCAGGAGGCATTCCTTGATGTTTTTGAAAAGATCAACGTTCATATAGAGGTAAAGGGGGAAGAAGATCTATTGGTTTTACCTGTAATATTAGAAGCCCCTGAGAATTCCCTCGTTATTTATGGGCAACCAAATGAAGGAGCTGTCGTTATTCGAGTAACACAATCAAAGAAATTTTTAATAAGAAAAATCATAGACGAGATGGAGATAATCTAAACATGGATGTTAATATCATAGAACAAAAAGAAAATCCATTACTTGATAGGACAGAGGTGCTTGCAGAGCTAATTTTTGAAAAAGAAAGCACACCTTCAAGGGACGCAATAACAAGTAGAGTTTCGGCTTTGCTAAATTCTGACCAGAAAAGAACGATTTTAAAGGAGATTCAAACAAAATTTGGTGAAACAAAAGCAATTGCAAAACTTCGTGTGTATAAAAGTGAAGAGATAGCAAGAAGAGTAGAGCCTGATTATGTTTTAAAGAGAAATAACTTGACAGGTGAGGTAAAAAATGAGTGAGTCAAAATATTATAAGGTTGAAGGTGAAAAACTAAAAAGAACCAAAAAAGAGTGTCCAAAATGTGGAAAGGGGTATTTCATGGCCGAACACAAAGATAGATACACCTGTGGAAAATGTGGTCACACTATTTCCAAATAAGCTATGTGAGAAAACTAAAGTTAACCAAGATCTTGATTGTAAACACTTCGGTTACTAGATTTATGATTAGTTCAGAAAAATACAAAGGGAAAGCAAGAAATATTAACTTTTAAAATTTAATTTTCGAGTTGTTCTTCTTCAAATTGTTTTTCCCATTCCTCAATCCATTCTAGCTTTCCTAATCCTGCTTGTCGAGAGGTAATTCCAACCCTGATATTTGCCTTTTGCATACCTACTACAGCCACTTTTCCTCGATATGTATCACCGATACTTACTCGTTTCCCACTATCTCGACCGATCATTGCCTGATCGGATTGTTTGTACTGGAAAAAGTCATCACCCATCTGGGATCGATGACAAAGACATTCAATTGTACTGACCTGGATAAAGATACCAAAATCAACTACATCAACCACACGACCCTCAACTATCTCGTTCCTTTCAGGTTTATAACAGAGTACCTTAAATTTACATGGATAGAATGCACCGCCATCCTGTGGTATTAATTTCCCCTTCCCTACCTCTTCAGCCTCTAAGACTGCAACTATCGATCCAAGTTCAGGGAAAACCCTTTCTTCAAGATTATCTCTTGCAAGTTCTAATAAGATGGATTTAAGTTCCTCATCGAAACGATTTGGTGGAACACGAAGGGTATCTGTGATTTGGCTGATATAATACATTTAAATAAAACTCCACTTAAATTAATTAAACATCCTTTCTAAATTGTTTATAATTAAAATGATTTTGATATGTTTCGATGGAAAGTTTACCCAGTTTGAAAATGAATAAGAAGTTTAGCATTAGTCATTTAGGAATCAAACTATAGGCTTAATAAAATATAATATGATGAAAGATAATGATTGAAAAAATGGTTATCAATATTGGAACTCAATCTGGGTATTCCAAGAAGGTGATTCTTGAAAAAGAAGCCAGAGTAGAACTCTTTGGACATAAAATCGGTGATGAGATAGATGGTGTCACTATTGGATCTGAATATGAGGGGTATGTATTCAAAATTACTGGTGGTTCTGATGAAGATGGAGTTGCAATGAGACCTGAATTTGAGTCTGAGGGTTATAGAAGGCTACTTATCTCAAAAAGTGTTGGATTAAGAACCAAAAGGAAAGGAGAGAGAAAACGAAGAAGGTTAAGAGGGAACATTATTGCAGATGACATATCACAATTAAATCTTAAAGTGGTAAAAGAAGGCAAGAAAAAAATCAAAGAATAAAATTATTGGAGGATAAATCGTGTCAGTTAAGAGAAAAAGTAGAGCAAAGAAAAAAGAAGAATCGGTAACCGTTAAAGAGGAAAAAAAGCCAATTAAATCAAAAAAAACTAAGACAAAAAAAACAACTGGCACAAAAGCGCCAAAATCAACCTCTACTAAAACCAGCAAATCAAAGCCTAAAACAACCAAAAAATCAACAAAAGTCATTCACCCTGAAGTAAATATCGGTACCGCAGGGCATGTCGACGAGGGCAAATCTACCCTTATACAATCATTGACTGGGAAATTCCCAGACAACCACTCTGAGGAGATTAAAAGAGGTATCACTATCAGGTTGGGTTATGCAGATTGTGACATCAAAGAATGTCCTAAATGTTCAGAACCAGATAAATGGACTGTTGAAGATGTATGCCCACACTGCGGATCAAAAACCAAACTAAATAGACGAATCTCATTTGTTGACGCACCAGGACACGAAATCCTTATGCAAGTTATGTTATCAGGTGCCGCTATTATGGATGGAGTAATCTTGGTTGTTGGTGCAAATAAAAAAGTGCCACAACCACAAACCAGAGAACACCTTGCAGCTATTACAGCCTTAGGGATAAAAAATGTTATTGTTGTTCAAAACAAGGTTGAGCTTGTCTCAGTAGAACAAGCAAGAGAGAACTACAAACAGATCAAAAATTTCCTCAAAGGAACCTTAGCTGAAAATGCACCTATCATTCCAATGAGTGCAATTCATGGTATAAATAAAGATTTATTGCTATCTGCAATTCAAAATTTCATTCCTACACCGAAACATGATGCCAAAGCACCTTTACGGATGTTTGCAGCAAGGTCATTTGATATTAACACACCTGGTACTACAGCTAAGAATCTAAAAGGTGGAGTATTTGGTGGATCAATTACTACAGGTAAGGTTAAAGTAGGAGAAACTGTAAGGATACTACCTGGACTAAAGAAAAAAGAGGGTAAAACAACATTAAGAATACCTGTAGACACGAAGGTCTTAAGTATCCGAGTTGGGGAATCTGGAGACAGTAAAGATGCCACCCCTGGAGGATTAGTTGCAATACAGACTGAGATAGATCCTAGTATGACAAGGTCAGATAATCTTAGTGGAAGTATCCTTACCACTCCAGAAACCCCAGTTGAGGTTGTCGATGAACTCCATTTGAAATACACACTCTTCGATTCTGTGGTGGGTTCAGACACAAATGAGGCTGTGAAACCTCTTGCTAAAAAAGAACCTCTTTTATTAACTGTAGGAACAGCAACGGTCACAGGAACAATAACACAATTGAAAAAGAGTATAGCTGATGTAAAGTTAACCTCAGTCATAGCAATGGACCCCTCAGTTAAAGTGGCTATAAGTCGCCTGATCCATAAAAGATGGAGACTAATTGGTTTTGCAGATATAGTTGAAGATGAAGGATAACACACTGAAAATATTTATAGATACAAATTTTATATTACATGCGATAGACTGGAACTTAAATTTTACTCATATATTAGAAAGAAATATCACCAAACCATATCAAATCATGATTCACCCTCTAGTTATAGAAGAACTTGATTTGCTCGAATCACAGTCTTCGAATTCAACCAAGCTTCTCTCAAAAATTAAGTTAGCAAGAGAATTAATATTGTCTAATTTTATGATTTACAACAAATCCATCGAGGGAGAAGGTACTGATGTTAGTTTATTGTTGGCTGCAGAACATGAAGAAGGTGCAGTAATGACATTTGATTCCAACTTGAGAAAAAGATGTAAAGAAAGGGGGATTCCAACTATAACTCTAACAAAAAGAAAGGAATTTATCTCTGATGGGTATTTAGAAGTAAATTAAATTGAGATTAATTAAAGTTTTAATTTTGTTGATTTATAAGAAACTATGTTTGTAGCTGCAACACTCATGAAATTGATGGTTCCTTGGTTAAGTGAATAGCTAAAGGATAGGACTGTTGAACCGATCGTTCCGATTTTGTTTGTCCAGTTAGCAGAAACTCCCCAAGAGTGTTTAAGAGCTAGATTTCCACTCGCAACAAACCAGCCTAAAGAACCATCTTTCTTAACTGGGAGAGTTATCGTCAAATTATCCAACCTATAAATATAATCGGCGAGCCTGTTGTTGTCCCTTGTTAACCCTCCAACATCAGAACTGTATGCATTTGAGCTTGAAATAGCCATATTAAATATTCCAGTTTTTAACTTGGTAGGGTTAGAATATGTCTGAAGCTGAGCCATTAAGTAAGAGGCTTTCTTATTAGCATATGAGATGGTAAGATCTTTGGGGAGATTAAATGTGTAATTCATCGATCCCCAATATATGTTAATATCACCATCTACAACTTGAGATGTAAGTTGTAATCTAAATTCAGAAGGATTCTTGGGGTTTTTTATAACTTGGAATGAGTTTACCTTGACCCTCGCATTTGTCATCAGCTTTGCTTCTTCTTTCAATGAAGTAATAACCATATCCCTGGGGACGACTTTTTCATGTCTGAGTTCCTTTGGTAAACTCTTATCAAGATACAAATCATTGAAAGCAAAACTTACCACGCGAGACCCTTGTGGTGATATTCTTATTGCATAGGAAACACCAGTTTGGTTAAATGCAAGGACACCATTTTTATAAATTCTATAAGTGTGATTTCCGTAGGCCGTAACATCTATAGACTTGTTTGCACTGAGAGTTGCAACATCTCTACCACCAACGTCTTGAGCACCATTTTTTACTCTTTCATTGAACATTACATTTGTTTGAATGTCAGCAGTAATAGCAGGTGTGCCACTGTAAAAGGAATAGGTGTTATTCGCGGTTGCTGTTACTCCACCACCACCACCTCCATTGTTTCCAGTGGTAAGAAGCCCGTCACAAGTTGTACCACATGATAGGGGAACTAATCCAGTGATTCTTTCAGTTGTCATCCAATCAATTTGCTTCTGAATATCGTTGTAGTTTCCAAAGGCACTCACTGTTCCAAAGAAAACCAATGGGACACCTCGATCAAATAAAGCTGTTAGAGCAGATGTTGCTACTTTCGGAACTGCCCAGGTGCTAACAAGAACCAAATTATATGTTTCTGCCATGTATGTGGTGTTCAATGTAATCTTTCCTAAATCATACACATCTTTATTGGGATCGAATTGAAAAGTAATACCTTTAGTCTGTGTGATGTATCGAAATCTCTTATCGGTAATAGATTTTTCAAGGCGCTCGAATGCATTGTCCGTGATATCGTTAAAGGTAAGGATGGCTATTCTGTACGTGACAGGGGCAAAGAAATCTTTTAATGAGACTACCTTAGTGAGAACCGTCCTGTCAATTGTACCAGGGGCAGAACTGATTTTGATTTTTGCATAGAAGAGAGAGGTGTTAAATGGAATTCTTGCAAAAGTGACACCATAATCAGCCACAGATAAACCTATATCATAGGAAGCATTCCCACTTGATTGTTTATATCCTCCAAAGGTATCTCCAAGTCTAAACAAAGACCCCTGGGAGTTGACTTTATAAGCATTAATCGCTCCTTGAATAACCCAAGGAGCAAAATCATCTAGCCTTGTGTTTCCAATATATACATCGATTCCATGCACATAAACCGGAGAGGTTAACTTATTGTCTACCTGAACCCTTAACCCTACTACATCTTTGGATCTTTGTGGGTTTGGGTCGGAAAATACCTGAATGATCGTTCCAACAACCTCAGAGATTGAGTTTGCTGATTTATTAAGCTGTGAGGCAGGATTCAGACTTGTATTTGTAGAAATCGCATTATTCATAACAACAGAAACAGAAGCTCCACCAGCAACAGCAATTGCAATTACTAGAATCATAGCAATTACAGGACTGACAGACCTATTTCTCTTTAACACAGAAATTTCTCTCATCTTATATAAAAAGTCTTCTTCCAGCCTAATAAATGTTATGCAATAAAATAAAGATATTCCCATTTAGATAATTTGTAAGTAATGTATTTAAATTTGTGATTAACTCATGTACTTTTTGGTGAGAATAATTGCCACTGCCAGGGCTAATCCTAAGCTTGCACCTATAATAATTGCTATTTCATTTGTAAATGGACGGGAGCTTGACTGAACAGGATTATCAACTTTAAACTGAAAAATCTGAGAACTAAAATGATTTAAGTTATCCTTAGCGTAGACTATTAACGTATAGGTTCCATTTAATACTTTTGTACTATCAAATTGGATTTTATAAAGATCTGAACCCTTTGAATTCATCTGACCACTTAAAATAATTTGTTTTGGACCTTTATTGTTAAAGATTTGATATTCTGAAACTAAGATTCCAGATGGATCGGTTATACTAAAGTTAAACTCAACTGTACCTTTGACAATGGAATCATTTTGGAGTGTAAGTGAATGAATTATTGGATTATCAAATCCAACACCAGATAAATCAATTGAGTACTTTTGAAGATAACTTGAGTTAAACTGAATAGTTAAGACTAATTTAGCTATTTCAATTTTTTCATGTGAGGGGGTAAATTGGATCACAGTTTGGGCAGTTTCCCAACCTATCAAAGTAGCAGGTGCATTTGTCAACTTGAATGAGGGTGAGCCTGTTAAGTTATAGGAGAGGGAAATGTTCTTGTCACCTTGTGTTGAAATTAATAAACCCCTAGATGTCGTATCATTAATTTTCTGATTCCCAAAATTCAAAGTATTGGATTGAATTGTAAATTTCGAATTAAAACTTGTGTAAATATATTGGGGAATGGAGACGAAACCAACGAAGGGATTGTAATTTTCTGTTAAAGTAGCCCCTGTTAAAAAGTAAAGAGAACCGTTGTTTATTACCTTGGACATAAGGTCTAATTTAATTGACTGAGCAAAACCCTGTAGAAAGGAATACTTGTTTGCAAGTTGATTGAAAATTGATAAAGCACCGCCAGCTCCAAACTCATAAGAGTAGTTGGAAAGATTCAAGTACTCTCCATTAACCTCTCTCTCAGGGTAAAGAAATTTATTTCCAGAATAAAAACCGACATTTTGCAGATTAAAAAGGCTGGCAAAATCAAAGCCTGAAAATCCAGTTATATTAAGAAAATTAGAGTAAGTGTCTAAGATTGAGAGGGTCCCAATTATCCCGTATCTCATTCCAAACTCTTTTTGTACTAAATAGGGTTCAGAAACGTTCCACCAGGTCGTATCAACCCTATAATTACCGCTTGTTGTGCCATTCAACCAGTTTAAAAGTCCTATTCGAACATTTGTCAAATTCAAGGTGGAATTATAATTTTGTATTCTTGAAAATAGATCAAAAAATCCGGTTTGACCGTCCGCATATCCAGTTGCAACAAGGTTTGGTGTTTGGGAACTTACTGGAATAAAATTTTCAGTTCCATTGAATTGTAATTGTTTTAGAAGATAAGTTAAGCTGTCATTAAATAGTGATTTTACCTCAGAATTGCTGATATTGAAGGTTTGTAGCTTTAAGGTTAAATCTGTCACACCTGCCACACCTAGTCCAATTCCATTTAATGTCAGATTTTTGGAGCTACTAAATTTAAAATCAACATTTGGATACCAATTTATCCTTTGAAGGGTGTTTGCCAAGGTGGAATTCCAATGAATTTTTCCTGATTTGTACACCTCAGATGCTATAGTATGAATTAATTTTAAAGTAGTATTTTTGAAAAGAACATTATTTGTCATGTTATATAACAAGCCATAAAATGCTGCTATTCCTGATAATCCAAAATCTAAACTTAAATCAATATTAGTGTCGTTGTTCGAGATTGTCCAATATACATGCGTTGAGTTAACAAAGGAAGTATGTTTCAACAAATCATTTCCTATTGATTCCGCAAGCTGAATTGCGTCCTGTCTACTTTTTGTGTCAATCACCGAAGAAAATGCATTTACATTTTTAAGCAGATTTAATCCGACACCTGCTTCTCCAGCAAGTCCATAAAAATTCAAAGGGGAACCAGGAGAACTTGGAAATAATCCTGAACCTAATTTTTGAAATTTATTTTGTATTTTTTGAGTAATTTCTTTGAAAATGTATGTAGCAGACTTATTGTAAGTTGGGTATAAATTATTGCTAGTTTTGATAGCTGTAGAACCATTTACAGAGTGAATATCACTCAGAACTGGTGTCACATTGCTGCCTCCGTTCATGAGGATTACAATCAGCAGTATAGGGATGAGGTATGTACCTAGCTTCTTCATTATTACAAAGTATATGTATTTTTCGTAAATAAGAACTTTATTGCATTCTTTACATGGGAATTATAATTAAAATGAATTAAAAAGATACAACTGAAGTATAGCTAGCCCCAAAAGAACAAAGCCATTTGAGAACAGGTAAATCCTGGTCCAGAATTTTGAGATTGTCTTATCCTTCCAGAAAAACCTAGGAAGATGAATTAAATAGGTCCCACTCATCTTTTGAGTAATTTCTTCTCCTGTAATACCAGTAGCTACCCAGTCAGCTGCATACATAATTTGGTCTAAATCATTACCCGACTTTTCCTTCCAAGTTGGAAAGTAATCTAAGATGAGATGGGTAAACATTCCGATATTGAAAAATGCCAATAAGGGATAAACGATATGAGTTTGTGCCACTGTCCTGCTCAAATAAACTAGCCCCATCATTAGTAATGAAGGAAAAGCTGAGTGGAAAAACCAATCTCTGTGAGCAAACAACTTTCCCCAGATGAGATCAAGGTCAGGAAATTGTGCACCAAAGACTGAGAGCAGGAATGCCAATGTTAACCACGAGTAATCCCTTGGGTAAACAAATGTGTAAGATTTGATGTAAACTAATAATGCCATGGTCGCTCCAAAGGCAATTAGAGAGAAATTAATATGCCAGGTTCGATTTGCCATACTTTTTTATGATAAAAATGAGCTTTTAACTCTACTCTTCAGAGAGTCCATTAAACCTAATTTTAAATGAAATCATACAATGACTTAGCATTATCTAAAGTGAATGTAACTGGATCATCAACTGGATAACACAACAACTTTGTTCGACTGTGAACTGACCCTGGAAGTCTAATTAACCTTTTAATGTCAATTGTGACTTTGTGATCTATCCGAGGGTATCTATATTTGATGAGTGTAGGTAGAAAAGTATCATCAAAATTTATTTTCCGTGGTACAATATCTACCAGATTTGGATGAGTAATTGAAGCATATTTCTCTCTAAGTGTTTTCAATGCCTGTTTTTTAATACCCATTTCAAAAAAAACTTCATTGGGGGTTGAAAAGAGAAAATTTTGTCCTAGCAACCTGAAAATTCGACTTTTAAGTTGCTCTGCTGAATTTTTCAAACTTTCAACACGTTGTTCTCCTAATGGATCGTGAATTAATAACATGTAATTAATCAAGGCGGTTCTCTGTTCCGTATCCATAATGAATGCATCGGGGTCAAGAATCCAACAATGATAGCCACGACCACCAGAAAACAACCAATGAATGTTTTTGAACCCAAAATCATCCTTGAGTGTCTCATCTATAATCGCTGCTGCATCTTGCAACAATGGCCAACAGGCAGGGCAAACTGATTTCTTGCCCTTGCATTCGCAGTCTCTCACTGGGTCATATTCATTTCCATCTAAATCAAAAATTAATTCCCTACCAACCCAGTTTGTCTGATGGATTGAAAGCCCCGGACGATTTAAAACCTTAGTATGAACAGGTTCATCGTATTCTGCACCGATGTAAGCCCCTGTTACTGTAAAGCTTGATAAGTACTCAACCAAATAATTTGGTTGTTCAAAAGACCTGTTCCTAGTGAACCCTTTGTCCTCAATTTCAAATCCAAACTCTCTAAATTTAAATTTATTAGAGTCAATTAACTTTAGAAGAAGGTTGATATCAAAACTTTTGGAATAGTACCGCTTTAAATCATCACTGAAATTTCCCTTCCTCGATGATTCTTCCAGTCCACCTTCTTCATCCCTTTTCAACCAAAAACCCTACTTATTATTCTATATAAACTAAGCTTTTAAAGTGCTTCCATCTTCCTTGTTCTTAATAAATTTAGCCAAAGTACTATTCGAATGAAAAAGAGGGGAGGATAAAACAAATTAAGCCCGGTAAGTCCAATATAGAACTCTTGATATTTCTTTGTGGCAAGCAAAAGAATTCCAAATGATATTGCCAGGTAAATATTTAGATATAGAATTGACTGTAACCCAAAAATTGCTGTGGAGAAACCTCCTAGGTCAAAAACTTGTAGAAAAATAATCTTTAGAACAAGGCTAACAAAACTAAGCTTCAAAACCTCTATTAACGCATAAAACAATATTGTAAAAGCAATTGATACAATAATACTAACAACTGACAGAACCCTAGATTTTACAAAATAAATTTTCAACAAATAAACATATATAACAAACAAAATTAGCTCTGAGAATAGTTCTAAATAATTGGGGAGAACAAAAGTAAATGCAAGAAAGAATTTGTTAATCATGTGAATTGCAAAAACCCCTAAATATAAGGATAGAAAAATTATGAATCTTGGTAATTTATTGTTCTCTTGCATATATTTGTAGATTACAACAGACAAATAGATCAAAAAGAGTACTGCTATTATTAACCCAAAAATTGTTACAAACGGACTTGATACATTAAAATCAAACAGAACAAAAAGAGAAGATAAAAGGGACAAAGTTAATAAAATTACTTCATAGTATGTGATTTTTCTATCTGAGCCTCTAAAGTTCAAATTATAGTAATCAAATGCAAGAGGGATCAGGATAAGAATCGTCCAAATTTGAATAGTAGGTATAGGCAAATTATGAAATGTAATTGTATCTGATAACAAAATATACAGAATATTTAGTAGAAGTACGACGGGAGAATAAAATTTCACGTATTTCATTCAAATAGCTTCTTAATTAACTTTCTTAAACAAATGAGAATCATCGATGTCTAAGCCATAACCTTATTTATTTTATAGCAACTACTACCATATGGGAGAAAGATTGATTTCTCCATCGTGGTACATTTTTCGACAGGTTGAATTAAACAAAGTAAATGTAGATGATGAAGGGTACCGCTTAATAGTTGCAAGAATAAACTTTCTTTCATTTTCTCAATCAAAATTAGGATCAAATCAAAACTCTTTCACTGAAAGATTAATTGAGGAAGATACATTTAATGAACAACTCAAAGGTCACCTTTTGCTAAGGATCACAGCTTCAGTTGATTTAAGATTGAAATCATGGTTAATAGAAACTGAGGGAGACTACTTTATTGAAAAGCTCAAGGCATCTGATTTTGAAGAACAAAAAGCTGTACTTTACGATCTTTACCCTAAGAATTCTCTCCTTCTCTTCGACGAAATCCAAGAAATGATCCCCGAAATTATAGATAAGTTTGGTCTTCAAGATAGTTTTGACAGTTACCTTCGTTATAAATTAAAAAGAAGCATAAAACGTATTAACCCTAAAGAGATAATTCTAGCAATCAAATTCTCTGAAGCTCCTTATTTGCTCTCCAACCGCAAAGGTGATATGTACAAAGGGTGGGTGCTCATAAATTTAGAGAGAGCAATGTCTTCAATTAAGAAAAGATTTGAAAGAAAACTTAGAGAAAAAATTGATCAATTATCAGCCAGAGTAGAGAAGGACAGACATCTGAAAAATATTGCAATTCAATACTATGAATTTATTCAACAAGATATTTTCGATAAACTCATCAAACCAACACGTGAATCTTTCAATATTAGTGGCATTGAGCTAGAAGGTGAAATAGAGGATAATTTAGATAAGTTTCCTCCTTGTATTTCTGACTTAATGATGAGGGTGAATCAAACAGGGTACTTAGGACATTCTGAGAGATTCCAACTTGGATTGTTCTTAAAACACGCAGGAATGCCAGTCGATGAACAACTCCAATTTTGGTATTCAAAGGCAGTAGATAACCTGGGGATTTCTTTTGAAGAGTTTAATAAAAAAGCAGGATACATTATCAGACATATTTATGGCCTCGAAGGTGGGCATATAGATTACCAGATGCCCTCTTGTAAAACAATTCAAGATAAGATGTATTGTAGGTTTAGACATGCCTCAATTGAAACCAATCAAGAATTGTTGGAGGCAGCATACAAAAAGAAATTTGGAGACCAGCTCCCCGAGAAAATATTACAGTTCATGAACAAAATTATGCAACAAACAATTGACGGTTATTATTCAACCGCCTGTTCAATGTACCTTAGTGGTTTGATAAATTTTCAGAGAATAAGAATCAACCACCCCTTAATCTACTTAAAGGTATTCACAGACTTTGAAAAGAAAAATGAAACTACAGAGAGTAAATCAGAAAACTGAGAAGTTGAAAAGATTGAGGGAAACTTACAAAATTAATTAGGCTTTTATGTAATATAGATTTTGATAAATTGTCAATTTTTGACTGTGCCTCTTAATTGTCACATCTGTAATTTACATAGAGTATATATTAAGGACAAGCATATTTTTGAGCTGGGTTGAGAAGGGGAATTAAGTTGTTTTGTGGATTAGATAACCCAAAAGGATCCCTGCTTAACACTCCTTGGGTTATATCTCTTCCATTCGACCATTTACCTGTAAAGCCAGCTCGTAGTGACAAAAACTGAGATAAAAATTGAGTTGAATTCAAATTATTTCCTTCTGCTGCCAAATAATTAACCATAGACATTGTGCGTCTGTAAATATTCATTTTTGTAATCGTGTTTTGAACAATATCAACAGGAAGGTAATGTGAAGTGATCTGCCTTGGATATCCGGATCTATCCGATCTTAGAAAAAGATAGTAACTGTTGTTATCTGGAACATTTACCTTTCCTCCTATTAAATTATAATAGTGATTCATCCCCATACAAGGACTTACAGTATGGTCATCTTGATATCCTACAATGTTAATTTTCATAGTTGATGGAAATTGTGAAAAATTGGCTTTTAATGAGGTGACATTTGATGATAACCATGGCGCTTCCATGTCTAGGAGGAGTTGATTGTTTGCCCATCCTCTCTTTATAGTTTGATAAGCAATGAAAGGTGTCATTCCTCCACCCATTGAATGACCCATTACCAATACTCTAGATAAATCCAATGAAACTTTTGAAGAGCTAAGTTCCTTGAAGAAGGAAGCGGAGGTTAAGGTTTGATTCTGAATTTGATCTAGTGCTGAAGTTATCCCTTTCCATTCCATATTGTACCTTATGTACAACTGTTTTTCGAGTATTGTACTTGCGTTAATTCCCTTTGGGTTAAAATATGAGATATTAGAGGTTGTATATGTCATATATTGAGAAAATATCACCACTGCACCAGAGGAAGCCAGGTTAGTTAATAATTCTCTATAAAATTTGAGAGATGTTCCTGAATATCCGTGTAGAAATAGAACCACAGGAAACTTTGTTTGTTTTGTAGTTGAATTCACTGTAGGGGAAAAAACATAAGTGTACCAGTTCCCATCATGATTGTCAGGGACTATGTAGTTAGAGTACTCTTTGGAAACGGTTTGTTTGATCTGTGTCATTTCCACCTGGTATCTGTTTGGTGTCCCTGTAATCCCATAATTCAATGAAGTCACTGGGTGCGGGGATAACCCTAAAGAAGGGACTATCACTGGAGATAAGATTGAAACAATCAAATAGAACAATAAGATGAAATATAAGTATCTCAATGCAAAATGGATTGATGATTTATTGATTCCAAAAGCAGAAACCCTATTTCTTGAGATAAATGTATTATAATCTTCCCTATAATCAGTCAATAGGAAAAGCTTCAATCCGACAACAAACAGTAGACTTAATCCCAGTAAAGAGGGATATAAAAGAACACCATCACGAAAAAGCAGTGCGTTAATCTGTGTATAAAGAAAATACTCTATACTAATAACTCCTATCAAGATTTTTAATAAAAGATCGATGTAAAATCCATCTTTAATCCTTCGTTTCTTTAATGTGAAGCTTAGAGATATTAAAATAATAATAGTATAACCTAAAATCAATATCATACTAATTGGCTGTAAGGACCTGTTAATTTCATAGATCGAGACTGCACGTTCAAATGAATAATTTGAGATACTTAATGAACCCACCAAAAGAAAAGAATAAATCAATTGAAATAAAATTCCCGAGCTTATTTCTACAAGGAATGGGACTTTGCTAATTCTATTTAAAATACTCATATCAGATTGATAAAACCTATAAGTTTTAACTTTTAGCTATACGCATAAATTAATTAGATTATTACCAGCTTTATAATGAGATGAGTTATATATTTGTCTGATAATAAATTGTTAAGGTGTTGAAGTACTCCCTAAAAATAATGAAAAGGTTTGGCCATTCAAACAGAGGATTGTCACCCATTGTATCTGCTATTTTCCTCATTGGTATAATGGTGGCAGCAATTGCAGCAAGTTTTGCAATAATTGTTCCTAACCTACAAAAAGTAGAAGATGGAAATGTTCTAGGACAGGCTCAAACTGCCTTAACTAATCTGGATAAAGCTCTTCAACAAATGATAAGTTCTGGGAAAGATAGTCAATTAAACTATCAATTTTACTACAAGAATGGGTTGCTCATTGGAGACAACAGCTCATTTTATAATTTAACCCTAAGCTATCCCCTCCTTTCCTTTGCTAAAACTGTTTCACTACCTTATTCAAGAGTCATGGTGCAAACACCTGTGGCAAGCTCTATTATGAGTGTGGGACAGACAGATTACTTTTCTGGAAGCCAAAATCAAAAAACCTTTGCTCTTAATGTATCTACTGCCCAATCAACAAATTGGGCTATTCTTAATAGCACACGTTCCCCATTTCAATCTACAGGAATTAATAATAGCTTAGGATACAGGATGCTTTTCTTATCCTCATACCAAAATCAGGTGTTAAAATTACAAATTAGTTTTGTCAAATTTGTATTTGAAAAAATTAATAAAAAGAGTTCTTCTGACCCTCTAATAAAGATTATCTATGCAGGAAAAGTGGCAAACACATCAAAACTTATGGATGGCACTCAATTCTTTCCCAAGACAGGATCTCTAAGTGTTATACTACAAACCAAAATAACTGATGGAAGCCCCATTTATAGGGAAATACCGTTTACGTTTTCCGGGACTGGGTTCTATTTAGATGTTGAGGTTTCTTATCATTTATTTAAAATATCCTTTTGAACGGATCTATAGGGATTTGAACCCTAGACCTTCCGCTCCGCAGGCGGACGTTCTTCCAAGCTGAACTACAGACCCTATTATAGCTTATTCCTTAACTATTTCTAAGTTTCTATACATTTCTTCGTATCTATTTGCAATCATTAATTTAGTTGGGGTTGATGTTAAATTTATGTTAAATCGTAATGATTCAAACCTAACTTGTTGGTTTTGTAAAAGCAAGCTCAATGAGAACAATCTGTTTTTGGATGAGAAAGAAGTTGAGGAGGTATTTACAAGCCTCTACCCAAAACTGGTCATTCACGAGGATATTTCTCATGTTGGAGTCTGCATAATTTGTGCAGGATTACAAAAATACATTGCTCAAGACAGTGTTAAACTAAGGCTAAAGATGGGTGAGGCTGGAGAGATCTTAAAAGATAAAGCTAGTGTGCTTTCCGGGAAATTAAAAAGTGGGGCATCACAGATTAGAAATAAAGTTCAAGAAAAAGTTAATGAAAAACAATCAACTGAAGAATAACTTACAATTGGTCACCTAAATACTTGACAACTGTTCTTTCTGAGATGACCCCTAATAACTTTCCATTTTCCAAAACTGGAGCTCCACCAATTGAGTTGGAATTTAAGTAACTTATAGCTTCCAAAAGATTAGATGAGGCCTCAACTGATAATACATTTTTAGTGGATAAGAATTTTGCTGGGATAGTTGTTAGAAAATTTGGATTATTTTTTATCTCCTCTCTCTCTTTTGCAACCAGACTTGTGATATCGTTTGCAGAGATCAACCCACTTACATTGCCCTCTTCGTTTAAAGTTATCACACGAGTTACATGTTTTTCGCTAATCTCTTTCATTAAATTTAAAATTAAAGCCCCTTCATTACAGGTTAGAAAATCAACTTTCAGATACTCTTTAATTGATGACAGTTTAACATTACTTAGTTCCTTTTCTTCATTCAGGTTTTTCAATATATCCCTTTCTGTTAATATACCCTGAAGACGGTCTTCTTCCTTACCAACAACCAAAAGAGATCCAATATTCTTCGAATGCATCAGTTTTATCGCATCCTTTAAATTACGGTCAAGGACAATTCTTATTGGATCAGGAGTCATAAACTCAGTAATTTTCGCTTTATATGCTTCTGGTAGTCCTAATCTCACGACAGCCCTCATTAGGTCAGTGACAGTAATAATACCATAAATTTTCCCTAGTTTTGTTATTGGTAGTCGTCTAAATTTACTTTGACCCATAATCAGGAATACTGAAAGCAAGGTTCTGTTTGGGGCACCTTCTGCAACATCATATTTTGTCGCAGCATCCCACACCGATATATTTGATAACACTTTAACTCAAAAACTCCGTTGTTAGATTGAAAACAACAATCGATAATAGGGCAATTTAATAAACTTTTATAAAATTTGTTTACTGTTTGCTAGTTTGTTGTTCCGATTTTAAATCTTTTAAGTTTCTTTAATTCGAGAAGGTAATAACTCAGTTAAATAATACAAATATTGTTGTATAGCATGGAACCCTCTCTTAACGAGGTTATAGATGAGGCTAATGCGCATTTTGAGACTGGAAGATACAAGGATGCTGCAAAGACACTAAAGCACATAGTTGATAGACTCATCAAGGAGAAAAACTACATCGATGCTGTGTATTACTTGTACAAGCAACTGATAGCCTGGGATGCAATTAAAGAAAGAGAAGAGATAGCAGACACATATTTTAAACTCGGTATGATTGGAATTCAACAAGGAATACAATTGTCCATGCAAAATGTTGAATCAACACCAATACTAAGATCCAAATTACAAAATTTGAATGCTACAAGAAAATTTATCTCGAAATTAAATTCTCAATCTACACAGTTAGATGAATTAAACAAAACAACAACCCAATTAATGTATGACGTATTACAATCACTCATTGATGAACACGATATTTCAATAGATGAAAAAATTGAGTTTCTTAGAAAAATTATTGAATTATCTGACGAAATTGATAAGGGAGAAAAATCAAATTATGAAAAAGCACTTGCTACCCTTTTTAAAGAGAAAGGAACTGAGTTGTTAAATGATCAAAATGAATTTAGCAAAGAAATGGGTTTGTCTTGGTTAAATAAGTCACTTGAAATTTTTAAAAGGACTAAAAGCTCAAAAGAGGTTGCTGAAATACAAGGTCTACTTAAAAAGTACAATTAAATTTTGTTATATTTTGTATAGAAATAAATTATCACTGCAACTGGAATTACTAATCCAAGAACTACCAACACCATATTTAAATCGCTTAAAGAGTTGTAAGTGGGTAAAGGTTTTGAGATAAACATGGCCTGAGATTTTGTAGTCGCAAACCCATAGCCATAGCTTGATGATAAAATATCAACCGTAAACCATCCAAATGTTTGCATTTTCAATTCACCGACAAATGATCCATTTTGTTCAGGTAATAAGGTCACGTGAGTGATTGGTGAACCAGCACGTCGCACAGTTATCTGGACTGAAACTGCCTGGTTGAGTGGGGTGAAGAAGTTATTTGTGACATTCGCTGTTAATCTAATAGTCGTTCCTAATGATGTATTATGAGTTGACATCACAAATGAATTTAGGTTTAACCTATAAATCTGCCCAGCACTCCAGGGCATCATCCTAAGGAGATATTTAAAGTTTCCATCCTTCGATATGAAATTATTTGAGATTAAGTTAGCTGGAAGTAAGCTTATTCTCCCACCAAATTCAAGATCTGTGGTGGAGGCTAAAGTCAGGTTGTCATTTAAAACGGTTTTATCGTCCGCTTTTTTGTTACCATTTGAATCGTAAATTAAATTGCTCTGGGTGAACATTGGGTAAGTCATCCCTCGTTGATCCAAAACATAACCACCTGAATGTACCGTTGTGAGGTTTAATGCAAAACTGGAATCAAAGCTGACATTTGATGGTACAGCATTTGTAAATGTCGAATTTCCTTTTAAAAATGGTAGTTTCTGGTTAAATCCTGTCAGGTTTAGTGAGGTTTGGTTCTTTTGAAGAACTACATTGTTTAGAAGCTGGATATTAAGTTTTGAGGTGATTGATTGGGATGAACTAAGTGAGGAGGATGAGTCTGTTGAAAGAAAAACCATAGCATGCCCACCGTTCTTAACAAAGTTAATCAACCCATCAATGTAATTCTGAGAGTATCCATTTTTAGAGATGGAGACTATAACAAGAGCATTCTTATCAAAAGTCTTGTTAAAGATACTGTCTACGGTGTTTACTGTTAGATTGAACCCATATGCATTGAATAGATTGACTAAAGATGGATTAGCACTCCCACCAATGTTTTCAAAGTAAACTTTAGTATTGGCCTCTCGAGGTGCTTTTGCAAACCCTGTTCCTGTTGAATTTAATCTAACCTGAAACCATTTAGTTGTTACAGCAGTGCTGAAATTAGCAGTGGCAGATTGGTTAAACCAACTAACGAATCTAAACTGTAAAACACCAGTATTATTGATGTTGAAATCATGTCCTTTTAGGTCAGATCCATATAATGGTTTGGTAAATTCATAACCAACTTGACCTGTTGAATTGATTTTGAGACGTTTACCACTGCCATTTTGAGTCCCATTTGCAGACACATCATAAGTAAATGGTTTAGAAGTATTTGTAGACGTAAAGGCATCAATCGCTGATGTATTGTACTGATCGATGACCATCACATCATCTGGTGAGGCTTTTGTCCCAAGATTAGCGGTATCCAGATTATTATCGATCTGCAATGCCATGAAGTCATGAGTTTGGTTAACTGGGTTTGAGGCATTAACAGGAATAAATTTAGGATTTGTGAAATTTAATGCAAAGTAAAGATTCGAGGTGTTTGTTGAAGTCACATAGACACTGGCTGGAAAGTTCCCAAGTGTTCCGTTAAAGCTAGCGCTATTTTGCCACTCTGATGTGGTAACATTCCCATCTAATGTGGGTGGAGCAGTAACAGGTAATATCTGTGAGGGATTACTTGAAACTATGTAAACATTTTGAACTGCTGAAGTTACTAACAATGCAACAACCAGTGTTACAAGCATAACTCCTCTTGCTTTCATCTTAACTTTCATTATAATTTCACTCTTAGTAAGTTGATGTTCTTAATCTCGTTTTTAAATGGTGTTTTTAATTCTAGGTGAAGTTAACAATGTATTGGTTCTTTTCTTTTTGAAACTCAAACTTTCTACTATCTATTCAAAAAGAACCTTCTCTCTAGACATCGCCTTAACTGATCCACGGAGCAATAGCAAATTGAAAAGAAGTATTGCCAAAATGTATAATATGGTGTTTAGCAAATTTTCCTTAAATATTATATTAATCACTGCACGATACGGCCAAAAGTATGGGTTCACATATTGAGCAATACCCGTGGATAACGGATCCACCAGCAGGGAGATGTAAAAAAGAAAAGTTAGACCTATATTTAAGTATCCGGAAATTCTGTCACCTGATTCCCTCCCAAAAAATAATTGAAAAAAGAGAGTGAAATTCATATTCATAAAGCTAAGTATCAGGAATAAGATTATAAGAAGGGTTAAAACTAGTGGATCATATAATATAGACGATTGGATAACAAAAGGATTAGAAAACGATGTTCCAGATGCTTGGTTGACCGATCCAGCAAATAATAATCCAAACAGGTAACTTAGCGGGATACTTACACCAAATAAAGTCCCTATCAATAGCTTTGACATAATTAGGTTGTTCCTGTTCTTTACTGAATACAGAAGTAATTCCATCATATTAGACTGTTTTTCCTTTGCAAATGAAACAAACCTTACGAAGGATGACCCCATCATCAGAACCAAAAAAATCATATAAACTAGAGGAAAAGCTAAATTTCCTTTGATTGAAATTTCTTTCTGCTTCAGTTGCTCAATTGAGTTCTTATAAACAGATACGTCAATCTTAGGTAAATCGGTTATGTTTAAAATTTTTAAGAATTGTTGGTAGATAAAGGGCTGTATTTCCTTACCAAAGATAGATGAAACTCTAATGTCACTAGAAGATTCTCGAAAAAAATACTGTAACTTATGATCCTTTATTGCAACGGTAGAAAAGTTCTGGGGGAACCATATCCCGTTTGTTGAATTTGAAAACTTTCCAAAGCTGTTTACTTCTTCAAATTTGACTGTTGAACTGTTAAAATTAGTTTGGAGCTGACCTGTCATAAATTTTCCAAGTTTTAAACTTGAATTAATCCCAATATCCTGATTATAGACTACAACTGTTATTGGTGCTTGTTGCGTTATTAATGTTGGAGAAATTGCCAAAAATGTGATGAATAACATTGGGATCAAAATTGTTAAAATTATCGCCCGTTGCTTTAACAAGCTTTTGAACTCATAGAATAGGAGAGTGGAAAGTTCCATCAGCTCTCACCCTCAAATGCTACAATTAACGCCTCATCTAAACTAGAGTCAGGAGCAAAATGGTTTTTGATATCTTCTTTCGTTCCTTCCATAATGGTTTGACCATTTCTAATAATAACCATATGATTTGCAAGATTCTCAATATCAGATAAGATGTGTGATGACATCACCACGGTCTTTCCCATTTCAACTTCTGATTTAATAAGCCTCCTGACTCTTGAAGCCCTCTGAAGATCAAGACCTGCAGTAGGCTCATCCAAAACCAATATTGGTTTGTTAAGAATTAGTGCCCTAATAAGACTGAAAGCCCGTTTCTCTCCACCTGAAAGTTTTCCCCAATCTTGAGGAAGCAATTCAGTCATCTTCAACTGATCAGTGTAGCTTATTATAAGAGGCAGCACATCCTTATCATTTAATTTGTTTAATTTAGTTATCAATAAGATATTATCCTTAACTGTGAGCGATTTATAACCTGCATCCTCCTGAGGAACGAATGCCACTTTATCCCGGATTTTTGCTGCTGACGAAGTCACTGAGAGATTATCGACTAGTATATCCCCATGATCTAGCTTAAGTAGACCGAGTAAACATCTGACTGCTGTCGTTTTTCCCGCACCGTTTGGACCAAGAAGAACGTTAACTTGACCAGAGTAGAAGTGAAAGCTTAGACTGTTTAAAATGAATTTCGAATTCAAAGATTTTCTTACTTGATCAAACACGATTGAATAAGAAGATTTCAACAATCTCAGAATTAGAGTATCTTCTTAAATTTCTAGAATGATAACCTAAGGAATTAATTAGAAGAACTTAGATTCAAATTAAAGTTTAGATTAAAATTGTATCATTCAATAGGGTCTGGTTTCTTTCTTTCTCTTCTGTGCATATGTATTTTCTTTGTTGGATCATTAATTGGAATGAAATCGGTTTGAAGTATCCTATCTGCTAGCTCAGCAGAAAATGCACCTTTCCAAATCAAACCTGCTCGAAATTGTATTTTACATTCATCACAATAACGTGTTCTTGTTTTGATATTCAACCATAGCCTGGCCTCAGTTCCATTTTTGAAGCAATGATCACAGTAATTTCCTGCTCGAATTGTCGCAACTTCCCTAGTTGTGCAGCTATCACATTTCCCTGGTCTTGCAATAGGTCTCAAGCAACCTTCACATAAATATTGTCCATAGAGCGGCATTTTGATGTCCTTTGTATATTTATTGTTGGGGAGTTATTTAAACAATACTATAGGAGGTACAATCTAGACGTGTATCTATTATCTAACCATAGTTGAGTTTGTAAAAATTTCGGGTTCGTCATTCTTAAATTTGTAAGTAAGTTCCATACCTCTTCCCAGAGGAATCAATACAGAGTTAGTCTTCGGGTTGTCTCTAACCTTTTCGATATAATCTCTAGCTTCTTCAAAATTAACTAGTGTTCCATGGGCAACTATAGTTCCTCCTGGTATTAGCTTTGGGAAGAATCGATTTAGGTGAGAAACAAAATCCCTCGTTTCAGTATCAAGAAATACAAAATCAGATTCAGGGATTTCAGCACTTTCAATCGATTCATTATGGAATGTTACAAATTTGCTTAGGCCTGCTTTCTCAATATTCATCTTAGCTTTTTCAATTAATTCAGTATCTTTTTCAAAGGTATGAACATGACCCGAATTTGATTGGGCTACTAATGCTAACCAAACAGTAGAATAACCAACTGAAGTACCAAGTTCAAGTATCTTAGTTGAGCCCAACCCCCTAACTAGGACACTTAAAAATTCACCTATATCCCTTGAAATAGACCTGTTTAACTTCCCTTTAAGGTTATTCGATCTTTGTTTATCGTCTTCTTTTTCTAACAATTCCAAAACGTCGAGTGTCGTTTGCATAGGATCTGATTCTTGTAAATTATTTATTCCTTGCGTCTTGAAGAATTGGAATTGTTAGATATAAGACATTGATTATTCTATTAGAATTAATTTGTATAATTTAATGTTTATTTATACTTAAATTTTTACTATGCCCTGATTGGTTTTGAGGTTATCCCAGATAGAGCGGCAGACATTTGGATCCTTTTGTACAATAGGAAAACGACCACCCAATAAAAAAGGTATGCTCCAATTTCGAGTAACGAAGGATTCGATTTGTATCCAAACAGTGTTCTTAAGATAGGTCCAATAATTCCAGTTTTATGCGATAAGGGTAAGACAAATAATGGAACATTCCAAAACAGACTTCCACTCCCAAACAAGAATGCTTCTTGAAACTCATGGATCCCAACTGAAAACATTCCAGCTGCGAAGATTACTAAAATAATGCTAGTAACATTGAAAAATTGCTTGAGATTAAGTTTTAAGACCCCCTTGAAGAAGAAAACTGAAATCAACGTTGCAGTAATAATACCTATGAAAGTTGATGTCCAAACAGCAGTTGGATTTTCCTTTGTTGAGATACCTGCAATGAAAAGAGCACTCTCAACACCTTCTCTGAAAACAGCCACGAACGCAAGAGAAATTATGGCGTATTTGTTTTTCCCTGACATTGCAAGATCCATTTTTTCAATTAATTCTGATTTCATGACCCTTCCATGCTTCATCATCCAAACAATCATCCAACCAAGGACCAAAGAAGCCAATATAAGGGCACCACCTTCAAAATATAATGCTTGAACACCAGTGAAACCTCCTAAGAACACACTAAATAAATAAGCTAAAATTCCAGATATAACAGCAGCAGAGAGGGCACCAAACCAAACCTGATTTTTGAGGGATGAAGGAGCCTCAGTTTTTTTTAGGTAAGCTAGAAGAATACTAATTATCAGAGCAGCTTCTAGGGTCTCTCTAAGCATCAAAACAAATGCAGTAATTGAAAATATTTCCATATTTTTTGTCACAACCTTTTCGGGTACCCGAAACTAAATTGGTTTTCTAATTATACTCAATGAAATACAATATATAAAGCATAAGATTAGAACATTTATCATCACGCTTCACAATTGCGTAATTAAGGAATTTTTTAAAGAATTAGTATGAAAACAGAAAATTCGGGTATCCGATTTTATGAAATTGTGTTACCTTTTTGTAAGTAATTTTTCATGATGTGATACAATTTCAGTTACTCCTTTGAATTTAATGCAATAAATTTGGAAGTTATACAACTTTTTTAAAATTAGACACATTACAGCTATCTATTAAAAACAGGATGTGATTAAAATAGGACTAATTCTTGAATTTGAAGGGAAAAATCTTTTTCGTAAGTATAACATCCCTCTTGTAAACTCCATGCTTGTCACCAACGAACAAGAAGCTATTGAAGCTTCTCAAAAGTTGGGGCTACCAGTTGCAGTCAAAGCACAGGTACTATCTGGTGGGAGAGGGAAGCGAGGATTAATTAAAATTGCTAAGACCCCTGAAGAAGTGGTTGAGAAAGCAAAAGAGATTCTTAATATGGAATCTGATGGAAGGCCAGTGACTCATTTATTAATAGAGGAAGCAGAGACAATAAAACAAGAACTCTTTGTGTCAATGCTTTTTGATCCAGAAACCTATGATGTGAAAGTGCTTTTTAGCCCAAAAGGAGGGATTGACATCGAAACACTGGCTAAGGAAGAACCAGAGGCAATTGAAACGTTTATTATTCCATTTGGTGATCGATCATATCCTTATTACTTCATGTATAAGTTAAAAGAAAGAGGGATACAAAGCAAACAGGTTGTGCCTCTTGCAAGAATAATTTCAACTCTGGTCAAAATGCTTTATGATGAAGACCTACAGTTAGCGGAGATAAACCCTCTGGTAATTAATGACAAGGGAGAAGTTATTGCCTTAGATTCAAGAGTGGTAACTGACGATGATGCCTTGTTCAAGCATCCTGAGAGAAAAAACTATCTTTCAGAAACACTACGACACACAAAAGCTGAAAAAGAGGCTGAAGAAGCGGGTCTCTCATTTGTTGACCTTGATGGAGACATAGGAATGCTCTCGTGTGGTGCTGGAATGGGAATGGCAACAGCAGACCTCATTGAATATTTTGGAGGTGAACCTAGGAACTTTTTAGATGTTGGTGGTGGGGCATCTCCTGAAAAAGTTTCAGAAGCATTAAGGATCATGATGGAAGAAGGTGGCCTTAAAGCGATTCTGATCAATGCATTTGGAGGTATAACCAGACTTGATGATGTTGCGAAAGGAATAATTGATGCCAAAGAAAAATATAACATTAATATACCTCTTGTCATCAGATTAACTGGGACAAACCAGGAGGAAGGTGTTAGGATTTTGAAGGAGCATGGGCTAAAGGCATATTTAGACATGGAAGAGTCCATTGAAGATGTGGTCAAAGAGTCAAGAGGAGGTCAAAATTAAGATGGCAGTATTATTAACCAAAGATACAAAAGTTATTGTTCAAGGTATTACCGGATATCAAGGATTATTTCATGCAAAGAAAATGAGAGAGTATGGAACTCAGGTTGTTGGTGGAACGAGACCTGGTAAAGGTGGTACTGAAATTGAGGGTTTCAAGGTTTTTGATACCGTAAAGGAGGCTATGCAGGAGACAGGAGCTACAGCTTCAGTAATTTTTATTCCTGCATCAGGAGTCAAGGAAGCAGCCTTTGAAGCAATAGATGCTGGAATTGAGTTGTTAGTTGTAATAACTGAGCATGTGCCTAAGGTTGATGTCATAACCATAGTGGAAAAGGCCAAAAAACATAAAATTAACATGATTGGACCTAATTGTCCCGGAATAATAACTCCAGGTCAAGCAAAGATTGGAATTACACCTGGGAACATCGTATCACCTGGAAAGGTGGGAGTTGTCTCAAGATCTGGAACACTTACATATGAGGTTTTAGAGCAACTAACAAAAGCTGGTGTTGGTCAATCAACATGTGTTGGCATTGGAGGAGATCCCTACAAAGCAACTAATTTTATCGAAGTTTTAGAGATGTTCGAAAAAGATCCAGAGACTGAGAAAATTGTAATGATCGGTGAGATTGGTGGAAGCGCCGAGGAAAAAGCAGCTCAATATATTAAGGAACATGTTACCAAACCTGTCGTTGGTTTTATTGCTGGTAAAACAGCAAAAAAGGGGAAAACAATGGGTCATGCAGGTGCTATTATCCAAGGAAATGTGGGGACAGCAAAGGGGAAAATTGAAGCTCTTCAATCGGTTGGAGTCAAAGTTGCTGAAAGGTTATCTGAGATCCCTAAACTTCTTGAATCATAAAATTTGCATCTAATTTATTTTATTCTCATTACCTAGTAATTATAAAAGTTAATCCTTAATTTATTTCATGAACAGTGTAACTTATCAGGAATCATCCATATTCCAAAGAAAGTCATCAAGATTACATCACCCAGAAAAAATTATTCCAAAGTCTCTGATTCTTGAATTACTAAAAGCAGCCCAGTGGGCTCCATCATCCAGTAATAAACAACCTTGGAGATATATCATCTTTGATAAAAGCGACCCTGAGCAGTTTAAGAAGGGATTAGAGCTACTGTATGATGGGAATAAAAAGTGGGCAAAAAATGCATCACTACTTATTTTAGCAGTAGCAGAGGCTGAAGATGAAGAAGGTAAATTTATCCCCATCAGTTTACATGATCTTGGCTTAGCAAATGAGAACATACTTATCAGAGCAACAGAGGCTGGGTTGGTGACAAGGCCAATGGGGGGTTTTGATAAGGCAAAGACAAAGCAATTTCTTGAACTTCCAAACTCTCTATATCCTTTGGTTATGATAGCCGTTGGGTATCCAGGGGATAAAAATCATGTAGATCCCTCGATCGCTGAAAGAGAAAATGCTCCTCGTCAAAGAAAGAATCTTTCAGAAATCGCATTTTTTGGAAACCTAGATAACCCAATAAAAGAATAACTAGTTTAAATACCAAAAAAAACCAACGACTTTATGAATCTCACAAAGACATTTGATTTAAATCCAGATCTTGTGGGAATCCTAGAGCATCTTTCTGAAAAACTACAGGTTACGAATGAAGATATTATAAAATTTGCAATTGAAAATTATTTTCTTAAGGAGAATGAAAGGGAACTTAACACCTCTATTAGGATCTTTTTGCGCTTACAAACACAAGATATAGAAGTAACTAATCAGTTAGGAACTTCAATTAAAACAAATAAGCTAGCAGACACACTAAATCTTATACTTGAGCACTAATAGAAAAGCATGAGTAGGAAAAAGCAAAGTGCGACAAAGAAAATGAATAGATATATATAGGTGAAAGAGAAATTATAGCAAATCACAAACAATATCGAAATGCACAAAAAATCAACATGTTTTGATTTTTCTGCGCAAGATATAAATATTGAAACGTGATAAATATACATTAACTTCAAAAAAAAGTACCACCGTCGGTGGTGAATTTGAGGGTTTAATATGAATGAAAAATGTACGGATTGCGGAAGCACAAGGATCATCGAGAGGTATCGTGAAGGTACCATCGTATGTTCAGACTGTGGGTTAGTTATTGATCAAATAATAGATTCGAGGTCAGAGGTCACAACTCACATCACAAATAATGGAGAAAAAATAGCAAGAACTGGTGCGCCAGTAACTGTATTAAGGGCTGATATGGGGTTGTCAACTGAGATCGGATACCATAATCGTGATGCAAATGGTGGAAAAATTAGCGTCTTAACCAGAGACAGATTGAGAAGATTGAGATGGTTAAATTCTAGAACATCTAAATCAGAAGTAAGAAACTTAAGGGTAGCACTGAGGGAGTTGAAAAGGATGAGTTCAACATTGGAATTATCACAAAACACCTCATCAACTGCATCTATGTATTACAGGAAGGCACTCAAGGCAAAACTAATCAGAGGTAGATCAATTAACTCAATGGTTGCAGCAGCAATATATCTTGCGGCAAGACAACATAATTTTCCAGTTGTAATCAAAGACCTTGAAGAAAACAGTCAGGTGGATAAGAAGGTTATTGCAAGATGTATGAGGGTATACATGCAAGAGTTAAATATAAAACCAGAGAGGAGTACCCCTGAATCAATGATCCCCAGACTTGCAAGTGAGCTCGATATCACACCAGAAACTAAAAATGAAGCATTGAAGATCTTGAGAGAAACAAGGAACAATAGGCTTGATGTTGGAAAATCACCAATGTCGATTGCTGCTGCTGCGATATACTTAGCATGTCTGAGAACTGGAGAAAGAAGAACTCAACAGATGGTAGCTAAAATAGCAAAAACCACACCTGTAACCCTAAGAAACAGGTACAGGGAGATATCTGAAGCACTTACCATAGATGTTGAAGTCAAAAGAGGGGCTGCCGCAACCCCTGTGTATTTCAAGAAACCCTTTGAAGATTAGATAAACCAACTATTATAAAGAACCGTCAAATAAAAGAATCCCAATCCGTACAATAAACCAATAATATATCCAAAAAAGACATCGGTAAAATAATGCCTAAGTTTTGTGAGTCTTTGTAATGCGATAGTTATGCTCCATAAAAGTATAACAATCCACAGTAAATTATATGGAAAATAAAGAATTGAGAACATAAAGATAAAAGCAGCCCGTGTGCTGTGACCAGATGGGAAAGAATAACGATCAAAATAGTGTTCAAGCTTAGGTTTTGGGATTGGACGCTCTCTTTTAACTCGCGACTTAATCACCATAAGTAAAAGGGTCAGACTGATTAACCCCAAAATCAATTCAAGAAGGAATAAAAAATTAAATCCAAAAAAAAGGATTAAAAGTGCTAATATTATAAAAAATCCTTTTTGTGTTCCTGAGTATGAAATTGTGTCCAATGTAGAAATTAACAGTGGGTGTCTTGACAAGGTCTCATTAATACCATAAGTAAGCTTTTCATCGCTAGAATTAGCTTCCTTGCTCATAATAGAATCTAAATTAAGGTTTATTATAGGGTTTCTTTGTTGACTTGATATCGTAACTATTATAAATTTCATCCATTTTTGAAAAAAAAGAAGATTCGAATTAAAAAAATTAAAAATATGCAAATTAAATTTCAAATAATTGAAAAATAGTCTAAAAAATAAAAAAAAAATAAAGCATTTTCATTAATAAATTAGCTCATAAAATGAATTTATAAAAGCTTGAGAAAAACTAAACAAAATGGATGTACCTGATGAATTAGATAAAAGAATCATTAGTGAACTGAGAAAAGATTCTCGGAAAAGTGTTCGAGATTTAGCTAAGGGGCTGGGAGAATCACCAAGTACTATTTACAACAGAAGAAAAAGGTTAGAAGAAAGAGGAATTATAAAAAATTTCACTGTACATTTGGATTACAAAAAAATTGAACTAGCTTATGTTAGCTTCTTACTCTTCAAGGTAAATTTGGATCACGAGAAGCGGATCCGAGATGTGGCATCAGAATTACAAAAACTCGACTCTGTGTATGAGGTTCATATAATTACAGGACAGTACAATATTATGGCTAAATTTAGAACTAACTCCCCCGAGGAATTAAGCAAATTAATTTTGGATCAAATTAACTCCATTAAGGGGATTATTGAAATTGAAACTTTTTTGGTTCTAGA
This sequence comes from Candidatus Heimdallarchaeota archaeon, assembly GCA_030149205.1. Lineage (GTDB taxonomy): Archaea > Asgardarchaeota > Heimdallarchaeia > Heimdallarchaeales > Kariarchaeaceae > WAKA01. The sequence goes on from JASBSB010000003.1 coordinate 330,715, forward strand.
AACAGAAAAAGAAGAGAACGATGTGTTCAACCCGTTTAAAGGAATCCCTACACAGTAATCATCATAATGTGCAAAAAGAATCGAATTAATAAAGGCTTAACTCAAAGAACAATTGAAGATGAGTGAGGACAACAAAATTAATACTCCTGTGGAACAGAACAAGTCCGCTAGACCCAGAGAAACAAAGCTATTTGGAAGAGTTCACAACAACGATAACATAGCCTTTTTGAGAGAGAAAATACCAAATGATTTCGTTGACCTTACCCTCACAAGTCCACCGATTTATGATGAAAATCTGTACACTAATACTGGTGGAGAAGGAGAATTCGGGTGGAAAACATTTGATCAATATCTTGCACACCTTTCAACGCTGTTGGAAGAGCTGTTCCGTGTTACTAAACCAGGAGGCATGCTAGTAGTAGAAACAATGTCTGGTCCAAATGAACATAAGAAGCAAATAAAGAAGCTATTCCCAATACCCGCTCGTATTACCCTATCAGCTTTGGAAAAACAATGGGAGTTTTGGGATGAGGTTATAATAGTTGGAATGCCAAATAATATAGTTTCCATTCCTAAACACTCTCCTCCTACGGCGCAAAACAAAATGATTCATAAACAATTATTGGTTTTCAGAAAACCTGGGAAGAAAAACCAATGTCGGAAAGCCAAAGGACATTATTTAAACTCAATCTGGACGATTACACCAAATAAGAGAGAAATGGAAAATTACGCAGATTATTCATACGGCATATTTTCTGAACACCTGATTAAGAGGGTTTTAAGTCTCTGGAGCTGCCAAAAAGACATTGTCTTAGACCCATTTGCGGGTACTGGACAGGTGATCCGTATAGGGAAAAAATTTAGAAGAAGAGTTTTTGGAATTGAGATAGATCCAAAATTGGAAAAATATTGGGACGATATCAACAAACCAATTCAAAAAGTAAATGAACCTAAAGCTGATCAAAAACCAGATAAAGATACTACCTGAATGAATAACACCTCTTATTAATCCATATTAAAGGTGGAATCCATGAGAGTTTTAACTTCCCAAATCAAGCCTTTCAGAGAGAAGTTAATAACCGTAAGAGCAGAAGCAGAAATCTATAACGGTACATATCTGGGAATACCTGTGATTATCAAGGTTAGAAAACCAAAGCTGTATAGAAACTCAATACTTGACAAAATCATTAGAGAAAAAAGAACCGTCTATGAAGCGAGATTGTTGCAAATTTGCTACTCCGGAGGTATAAATGTACCAAGAGTTTATTTTGTTGATAAAGTTAACTCAACATTAGTTGAAGACCGAATTGAAGGTCAACAATTAAAGGAGAGAATAGATGATGAAAACTGGACTGAAGAGTTAATTAAATCATTTGGTATCTTGATTTCAAAATTACATGGTAACAATATTATCCACGGGGATTTAACAACTTCCAACATATATGTAACCACTTCTGACATACCTTATTTAATTGATTTTGGTCTTGGAAAGGTTTCGAAAAAAATTGAGGATAAAGCAGTTGATTTGAATGTCCTATATAGAGCTTTAGAAAGTACTCACCCAGAAAATTGGAATGAAATTTGGACTGTTTTTGAAAAGACCTATAAAAGCTCTAACAAAAGAGCGAAGTCAATACTTAAGAGGTTTAAAGAAATCGAAAATCGAGTGAGATACAAATCACATTAATATCTCTGCTCTTTAATCCACAGCTTACCCTTTGACTTTAATGTGTCCAGATTCCTATAAGATAAGATTGAGACGAGAACCAACAACACCAAAACAGAAAGTATTGCAACGTAGCCAACGAATATTGAGGGGGTTAATATCAGATAGATTAATCCTTCTATAATAAGAACTAAAAACACAATCAATATTGAAGAATTCAAAAATCTGATCCTATCATTCATATACCTCTTGAAATGTTGAATTACTAGGATTATCTTTTCGTCATCCTCATTTTGCATAAACGTTTCTGGGTACTGTACGCTATTAAATTTTTTAAGTTCCATATCAGTAAGTGAACTGACAACTATACTAAATACGAAGAGATTATAGGGGAGCAGTATGTTCTTGGATTTATCATATGACAGTACTAAGCCTGCAATCAATATAATTATAATCCAAGTTCGAATCTCAAATATTCTACCTAGCCCACTTCTAGATTTTGAGAACAGATAAAGTGGTGTCTTCATCAAGGAAACTGGGTATGCGATAATTAAAGAGATAGCGAGATATACAACTGTTGAAAAGCCTCCAAGCGGTATGAAAGAAACAATAAAAATTTCATAGGCAAAAACAAACGCAAAGAATTTTGTAGTGTTTCCCAATTTTGTCAGGAACTGAAATTGACTGTGAACCGAATTTATTAGGGAGTTATAATGTGCATATGTTGACTGTGTTTCCATTTATGTATCCACCCTTTTATTCATTAATATTATTGATCTCTCTAATCCTATTGTAGGATCCCATGGGATTACCTTAATTCCTTTCTCAATCACCTTCTTTGTCTCAATACTAGATTTTGCCTTCTGAAAAACACTTGCTAAATACTCGTCAGGCTTGTTTATGTCAGTAGTGTATCCAAAGTTATCATAGATGGGGAGAAACAGGTTTACTCTCCCAAATCGTTGTAGTGTGTCTAGTACTATGTCAGCCGTCCAAAGATCTGTAAGGGATGAGAATAGAAGCACTTCATGATCACTTTCAACCTTGGAGCGAACCACATCAAGCCTTTGCTTAAAAATATTGAAATTTGTAATAGTGGTTTTATTCAGCTTTGCAAAATCCTGACTTATATAGCGGAGCACTTCTCTATTTACAGTTGGCTTGTGGTAAACCATCACATCATTGATCACAAGCAAACCAGTTCGAGAAGATGTGTTCATAAAAAAGGTGATCAACCCCATTAGAGTTTTCTTCATCAAATCTAACAACCCCACCTCTGTTCCGGTGAGATCGAGAACGATTATTATTTTTGATGGTCGGTCGATTTGAAATTCGTTGGTATGAAGTTTTTGATACTTAGCTGTTGCTTTCCAATTAATACGTCTAAGAGAATCAGAACTGTCATATTCACGAATTGACGTAAAATTCCAACCTTCACCAGTCAAACGAGATGTAAAGGGTGACCCTATAGACCGAAGATATTTTGCAACAAATGGTGAGGTCGTAAAGTTAATAGGATACGGTAGAAGTATAATTTTATTAGTTACCCTTTGTGATTGAATGTTTTCGTGTAACTCACCTGCATCATGAGAGTAAATGATAGTTTCGGGAATTTCATAAATTTTGGAAATTGGAAGAACCAGACTATAACTCAGTATAACCCTCTCTTGAGGAAATAATATACACTGTATAAAGTTTATACCTTCGGTAATCTGACCAAATTTTGGAAATAAGTCTATTATTTCACCACGGAAAATCTTATCTGTTGGATTAAATATTTCCACTGAAATATCAATCTTATCTCGTGTGTGATAAGATTCTTTAGGTATCACTTTTTTTATAGATAATTCAGGTAATTCGTCTTGAATTAATATTCTATAGATTTGAACTGCAACTAAAACAGGGATACTTAAAAGGAAAAGGAAATCAAGATAAACTAAACCTAAGATAATCGATGTAAATATAAGCCAATTTAGATTAAAATAATCATGTGAAAATTTCATTGGGTTTCCTCATTCAACTCTTGGTGCCACAACATTGTGAGAAATTTGTTCAAGGATGGAAATCGCATTGTTCCCACTAACAAACTCTCCAGAACGAATTATGATTCTGTGTGATAGAACAGGAATCAAAACATCTTGAATATCTTGTGGGTTAACAAAGTCTCGTCCATGAACTAAGGCCCATGCTTTCGCAGCCTTGATCAACCCTAAAGATCCTCTCGGACTTGCCCCTACAGCGATCTTTGGATGATTCCTGGTCTCAGTAACGAGATTAATAACATACTGAATTATTGGTTCGCTAACATGGACATCTTCATACTCTTTTTGGAGTCTGATAATATCTTCGTTATTTGCCACTTGTTCTAAGGTTATCTCTTCTTGTTTACGTTCTAATCTACTGTTTATAACTTCGATTTCAGCATTTCTATCTGGATACCCCATATTTAATTTTAATAAAAATCTATCAAGTTGGGCTTCTGGTAATGCAAAGGTGCCCTCGTATTCGAGAGGGTTTTGTGTTGCTAACACTATAAATGGTTTGTCAAGTACATGACTGACTCCATCAATAGATACAGTTCCTTCTTGCATTGCCTCTAGCAAAGCAGATTGCGTTTTAGGTGTTGCTCGATTTATCTCATCAGCCAACAAGAGGTTAGTGAATATTGGACCTTTCCTTAATTCAAATTCTTGAGATCTCATATTAAAAAGTGAAACTCCATTTACGTCAGCTGGGAGAAGATCTGGCGTAAATTGAATTCGTTTAAAGGTTAAGCCTAATGCTTGTGCAAATGAAGAAATCATCAGAGTTTTCCCTAAACCTGGTAGATCTTCAAACAAGATATGACCATTAGAGATTATCCCCGTTAAGACAAAATCGATAACCTTGGGTTTTCCTTTGATAGCTTTTGCTACCTCTTTACGTATATCATTTATTATTACTTTAGTTTGATCTGATGTCATCGTATTCACCATATGTAATTGTGAGATTACTCACTGTGTTTATTTGAGAGGTCAACCCCTCAATTAATTCTTTAGAAATATATTCTTCACCTGGAAATATCCCTAAAAATTTTCTTTTATGTGGAAAAGCATTTAACCAAAGCTCAGGAGCATTAAGAAAAATTGCTAAATTTTTTTCTTGAATTATCGTCAATAGTCGATTGTAATCACTCCTTATCAAAATGAAGGTATCAAGTGGAATACCAAGCCTTGCAGACAAAAGTTCTGAGAGAAGACTTCGAACTGTTTTCACTTTGTTCAAAACTGTGTTTGTCCTACTCAGTTGTCTTACAATCTCAGAAATATAAGAGGATTGAATTTGAATCTCTCTATATACTGGGGATCGAAAATAAACATCGGGATCCCATTCATCTCCTTTCCGTAGATTAATGTAGTGATTAAAAAGGTACAACAATAATAAGAAAGTGATTCCCCAGGTAAAAAGAAGGTAAACCTCCCAAGGAATTTGTGTTAAAATGTTTGTTGATTGTGGGGTTGGGTCAACCATTACTTTTCACCTGCCTCCTGCTTTTCACCATCAAGTTCTGAAGAGAGGTCGATTTTAAGTTTCTTCATTACAAGTTTAATTTGTTCTGAAACATCCGCTGCTTCATTAACATCAGTATCAGTAATCATATGAGAGGAAAATCTGGCTTTCTCATAGATATTAGTTAATACATCAAAATAGTCAGACATTGGAGACCCAACAATTTCAATAACCTCAAAGAGAAAACTTGTTGGGGTATACCATTTTGGTGCTTGACCAATTTTTCCCTCGATCCTGTAACAGGTATCTCTGTAAATTCTAAAAATCGATCTTTGTTTGGGGTCAGAAGACTCTGTATATTTCAATTGTTCCAAAATATTGACTTCATTGACTTCAGTCGTTGACTTTAAAATTGAATGAATTATTATCACTAGTAATAAAATTGCAACCAAAAATACTGCTACATACATCCCCTGTAACAAAATGTCCCAAAAAGGGAGTGTGTTTCGTTGGTATACAGTAGTAGTAACCCTAGTGATAATTGGAAAGAGTGATGTTGGAGTTGGTGTTAGTGTTCCTCCGTTGCTAAGAACATCTGTAGGTTGTGATTGGGTAGGTGGAGTGGGTGTTGGGGGGGGAGAAGAAATTTGAAAGGTATTAACTAGGAACAGAGCTATCATTAATCCAATACCTAAAACTATTGGAAGAAATATCAGATCGCTTTTAGAATATTCAAACCCAAAAAAGGTCAATGCTGCAACAAGTAGAACAAAAATGAAAATTCCCGCTGAAAAAATTAATGCGTTTATTCCTGTGAGGTCAATAAGCGATTTTCCACCTGATTTTGATAAACTAATTAAAAATACTATAATAAAAAACAAAATAGCTGCTAACTGTATTGAATTTCGCATATCAAACTTGTTAGGCTTTAAAAGAGACAAAAATGAACACTTAATTGCTCTTTTAGACCATTATTAAGGTTATGATTTGACGCACCTAAAAATATCTCTAAAAGTATCGTTAGGTTTACTGAAAAGCATCTAACTTAGACTTATAAGCGAAAAGCTAAAATCCGGCAGATAATGTAATTTTATGAACCTCTATCAAATTTCTATTGATGATATAGATAGTGATCGAGGGGGTTGTACGACCTATACTTTGGTAAAAATCATTGCAAGTCTAAAGCGAAATGATAGTAGATTTAAGATTCTTGGATTCCCCAGGCTTGTCAGATTAAACCCTAATGTCCCTTATAAAACCAGAGGTAATGGGGCACTTTATGTAAAGTTTGAAAGTTTATTAACTCAGGATATCATCCTATCTATAGCCAAAAACGTTATAGAAGAGGATATTAAGAATTACGGGGAAAAATCACAGTCTCAACCCACACTGATTATTGCTTCGGGGGAGATTCAACCAAATGAAAGATATTATAACGATAGCTTAACCAAGTTTCTCCTCAATGTAGATGACAGTTTGATTCAGAAAAATTATTTAATTTGGCCAAATAAAAAAAATCGTTCATTAGTTGGAACTTTAGCTGCTCTTCATGCGAATTTTTCTGATGACTGCAGCTACGAATTACTGGTGTATCGTACACCTGCCCAATACGGAAAAACAAGGATCATAGACCAAAAGCAGTTAAAATCCCTTCAAAGTGAATTTAAGGACAGTTTATTTTCAAACTACGATCCAATTGAAGAAAGAGAATTAATTGCACCTTCGGGTTCTGATCCCATATATTTTGGTTTAAGAGGTGAAAACCCTGATCTTTTGAAAAAAATTATGTCTCAACTTAAATTGAATGAAAAAATACAATCCTCTATGATTTTCCAATCAAATCAAGGAACTGGAATTCATCTTGAGCATGTAAACAACGATCTTCAAGAATTTTCTGTTTTTTCATCTCTTATTATGATCCGAACGGAGCCCTTGAGTCACAAAGGGGGATATGTTACCTTTAGAGGGTGGGATCAATATTCAAATAACTCTCTGAAATTTATAGCTTTTGAGCCAACAAAAACTTTTCCCAAGCTATTTTCAAATCTAATACCAGGTGATCTAATCATGATTCATGGGAGTGTCAAACCTTCTACCTCAGAAAATACCATTTCAGTGGATGAAGTTTGTATCATTAAGTTGGTTGATAAAATGATCTTATCGGCACCTTATTGTCCAAATTGTAAACACAGAACAACAAAAGCTGGCTGGAAAAAGGGATATAAATGTAAAACCTGTAGCTTTGCCACGAGAAACCCAAATGTTCTTAATGAACCTAGAGAGAATGTACCCCTTGGTCATTATTTACCAGTAAAATCAGCTCAAAGACATCTTACTCGTCCTAGAGAAAGAGAATACAGGAGAAACAAGTTTGAGGGTTATAAAGCTAGGGGTTAAAAAACAAACTATTTTTAATATAATATGGAGCATCTAGAATCAAGCATTCAATTTTATGATCTAATTCAGATGTTTAATGCAGCGGTTCATCTAATTGAAACTAAAAGAGATTATCTTGATTCTATTAATGTATTTCCAGTACCTGATTCTGACACAGGATTAAATTTATTATTATCCCTTCGTTCAATAAGCATTGAATTAGAAAATAAGAAACCTCAGGATCTTATCAGTGTTAAATCTGCAATAAAGAAAGGGGCATTCTCAGGGGCTAAAGGTAATTCTGGAGTAATCTTGAGTCAATTCATTATTGGATTTGTTGATCATCTAGTGGAACCAATGACTACTGAATCTTTTCGATCATCACTGATAAATGGATTTGAAAAGGCAGAAAAATCAATTTTAAACCCAGTTGAGGGTACCATGGTTACCGTAATGAGAAAATGTAGGGACTTGGTGCAAGAATCTAAAGAAGAGACCATCCCTGATTTGGTGGAGGCAGTCTTTACTAATTCTCAAAAATATACCTTAGAAACCATGGATGAACTGGATTTACTTAAAAAAGCTAAAGTTGTTGACTCCGGATCTTTAGGTCTGGTTTATGTTTTCCAATCATGGTTGAACACCCTAAATGGGTATAAACACCGCTCATTAAGCTTTAACCTTGAGGAGTTTCACAATGAAATTGATGAAAAGAGCATAAATGAGCTCTCAAAGCAAAGATTCTGTTTGGAAGTTACAGTGAGTAGCACTGGATTTAATGAAGAGTTGTCATCGAGAATTTCTAAGCTTGGAGATAGTTATTTAGAAATTAAAGATAATGGATTTACGAAGTTCCATATTCACACAAATCAAGTCGAAAGGATCTACACAATATTTTCAGGTAGTATCTTAAAAATGAAGGTTGACGACATGTTAACCCAATCACAATTTTCACATAACTGATGAACCCAAAATAATTACTAAATCTCTGTATTCGTATACTTAGTTAATTTCTATAGGGATTTTTAGATAAATTGTAACAAAAATCGATTTGATATTAAAACAATATAAATAAATTTCAATTTAGATCAGTTAATGACCCCTAAAAAAATAACATTAGTCACTATATTTTTGGTTTTTGCTTATTTTATTGCAATTCTTGTTTCTCCTTCACAGCAGATAGCAGCTCCATTGGTCTTAAATTTAGTAGCAATGTTACTCTTTTTGTTAATTTTTTATAGTTCTTTTAAATTTGCCTCTCGAGAGGTGATAATAGCATCGGGTGTATCTAAAGTTCAGGACTTAAGTGGGGTCAAAATATTCTCTCTTTACTTGTTTAGTTTGTTTTCAGGGGTTGGTTTTGTTGCATTTTTTGTTGTTATAATTGACTCTCTTCTTAATAGAGGGGCAACACAAACCTCTCAAACACTACTATTTCTTATAATCGGATACCTTTTAGTATTTCCATTGTTTGAATTTTACGCATTATCAAATGAAGAAGATGAGGCAAACTTACCTGCTGAAATCATCTTAGAACAATTCATCAGCAAAACAGCAAGGATTCTGCACTCCCGAACTCTTGCTGTTGTTTTCACTTATACGATTACATATATTATTCCAATAATTTTGTTAATAAATTTTTTAAATACAACTCTGATAACAGCTTTTGTACTTTGGGCCCTCATACTCCCTCTGGTAAACATTGGTGCACTTGCGGGAAGTGGGTTGGGTGAAGATCTACTTAAATTGAAGCTGTTGAGGAATGGAAAGAAATGGAGAGACTTCAAATCACTAGGATTCCCAAAAATAAGTTTCAAGACCAAGGATAATAAATTTTCCCTTATTCCTTCAATTGAGATAGGTGAAGTATTCATTGTATTATTTGCAATTCAAGCAGTAATAACTACTTCATACTTTACTATAACCAGTATTCAACAGGTTCTTGTCTTACTCTTAGGATTCACCCTGTTAAATTTTGCCACAATAGGTGTTGTATTTATTCTTTCTCTCTTAAACAAGGGAAGAGGGGCGATGAACGAGATGCTTGCAGTTTGGAATGAAACCGGGTTTAAAGTCACATTAAAACCCTTGTTCTTACCAATCTTTGTGCTCTTAGGAGTTATTTTAGCAAGTATATTGGAAGTGTACGTCACGCTAAGTCCCACGTTGCAACAGAGTAGTGTGCTTGGCTCTTTTGGGATAAATAGACATCCCAAGATGGTATTAATTTTTCTAATTATACAAAATGCAATTCTTATTTTAAGCATACTGGTTATCTGGACTGCTCCCCCTGGTGCGATGGAACGTAGACTTGTAACAAAACTCCCTGTGGTATACAAGAAAGATAGCAATGGATGGATCGATTTTTACAACAAAATTGAATCATCTACTGCTCAAATATTATTCATTCGTGCCTATTACAGGTATTTTCTAAATGAGCCAGACAGTTCGAATGGATTTGTCACAATTATAGAAAGAGGAATTGAATCAACTGACAAAACTCTAAGTTTAGAAGCTGCGAAAACATTACATTCTCTTCTAAAATCAAAGAACCATAAATACATATTTTACCAAGATTTGGTTCTAAAGGCTCTCGAAAACCCTAAATCAGGTGTAAGGTTTTATTCAATCAAAATATTAAGAGAAGAAATTAACCGGGGAGGTTCTGAAACTAATAAAGAACAAATAATTCAATTATTACTTTCAAAGTTTTTTGATACTGATAGTTCAGTGAACTGGGAGGCTACTCAAGCCTTAAGATCACTTTTAATATCACACCCTGAATATTCAGCTTATGTGATGTCATTTATTATTCGTGCAGTGCTGAGCCGAAATATTGAAAACAAAGAACGTATCTATCAATTCTTTAATTTTACAAGCTTAGATGATGAAAATACAGCTCAGTTAACACTTTCCACATTAACAACTTCCCTTCATGATGAAGAGTTGAATGAGAGGCAATTAGAGGACATCTCAGAATCTATCAGGCAGATTATTAGAGCAAAACCACACCTTTCAGAGTATTTATTGAACACAATTGAAACTGAAATTGACCGGCCTGAACTCAAATTTCAATTACAGGCTATCAGAGTTTATGGTATTATTGGGAAAAACTCAAAATATCAAATAGATAGAATACAAAAAACTTTGCTTACAAAAATTACAAATGAAAACATAGAAGTTAAAACAGAAAGTTTGATAGCTCTGACTAAAACACTTTCAATAAACCGTGCCATTATTCCTCAACTAGTCCAACTAACTCTGAGAAGTAAAGAAATATCAAATGAACAGTATTTAATTGCAATGTTGAACTTATTTTCAGAGATTTTGAATACAAATAGTGAATATACTCAAGATTTATTCGAGTTTATCAATTCTGAACTAGAAATTACTTCCTCTTTGGACAACCAGACATTAAGAAATATTCTTATTCAAATGGCAAAAATAGATCCCTCTGTTGCTCAAAACATATTCTTTATATCAGATGAGCTAGTGAAATCTGAAAATACAGAAAAAATTATAATTGGGTTAGAATTTTTCAGAGCGGTAGTTCAAGGTAATTCAGATCTATCCCTGGCAACTTATAAGAAAATTCAACGATTAAGAAATAGTCAAGACCAAATAATACAACAAAGGGTTGTAAACTGTTTGACTACAATCGCAGAATCAAATAACAATTTAGCTAAAGAGATTGTTCCTATCTTAATCCCATTGTTAAATGACAATGATTGGGCTGTAAGAACCGAAACTTATACTGCAGTTTTAAATTATTATGTTTCTAACAGTTTTGAGTTCAAAGACATTAAGAAACCTTTGATAAACGCACTTTCTGACGTCGATTATCATGTCCGGGAGGTGGGGCTTGAATTTATTGGAACATTGATTGATAGTTCTTACGACACAGCTAACATTCTAAACATAGCCAAGAAGCAAAACAAATCGAACTCACGTGATATAAAAGAAACTGGGCTGGAAATATTGGAAATCGCAATAGAAAGAGATCCAAAGGTTGGAATAGAGGCAATTGATCAGATATTTGATTCATTGTACTCAGAAGAGACTAATCTCCGACAGATAAGTAAACGAATTCTACAGAAAATAGTTGAATACTTAAGTTCTCGTCATCATTTACCTGGGGACACCCCGAAAAAACTAGATAAATTAGTGTCAACCTTAATGAGAGGAGCAAATAATAATTTTGTAAGCGTGAGACTAGATTCATATGACTCTCTCGCTATCATTGCAGAGAATCTACCGAAATCAAAGGTTTCTGAAAGGATCAGAAAAACACTTAACACCGCTTATCAGAAGAAGGAAAGAGAACCATCACTTAAAGAATATTTGAAGGATTGCATTTTGCGAGCTAAGCCACCAGTATTTTACAAGAAAGAAGGTGGAAAAGTTATTCTAAACCAATAAATTATTTTTAAATCATTTATTTTTTAAGAATGTATACTCCACCAAAGAGTCTAGACTTATCCATATATATTTTTGAATTTACATTTGAAAATCCAGCTCTGGCGAAAACACTATACCACATTTCAGGGGTTAACCAACCTGGAAATGGACGATAATCAAATGTTGGAACACTCCACCATCCGTCAAACATTGAAAACATGATTTCAAGGGGCCAAGGTCTTTTACTTGAGTAGGGTGAACCTTCTCCTAGTACAATTATTCCATTCTCACTTAGATGGTTCTTCATCCACCTCATTGACTTGATAACATTATTCGAGACATGGATAGCATTTGTCGCATAAATTAGATCAAATAAAACATCTGTTTCAGGAGGATTGTGTAAATCCAGAATTTGAGTAGCAATATTTAGATCTGGAAGTTTCTGTTTAATCCCTTCCAGAAAGTAAGGTTTGATGTCCGAAAAACAAAATGATTTAGCATTTTTAAGTTCTTCTTCAATAATGAGAGTAGTGCCTCCTACACCACCCCCAATTTCTAGGATGTCAGCCCCATTCACGTAATTCCTGATCTCCTCTGCAACAATTCTGTTAAAAAACCCCATAAGTTCGTTTTCTGTATTCCATTGTTCCCAAAGTTTGGGTCCCCCTTGCTTTATAATTTCAGCCCCAGATATCTCACCTTTGAGAAAGGGTGTTAAATTTTTGTCTAAGAATTTCAAATATTCAATTGTTGGTTGAATTTTCCTAATTTGAGATGAAGAGAGGTTAATATTTGTACGACTCTGAGGTAATCCCTCCAATATTCTTTGAGATGTCTGGATCAAATACACAGACTCACCACTAAATTGATTATCAAGATCAACCCAATCCATGACTTTTTGAGCAATTAATACACAGATCGGTTCGATATAATCATAGTATTTGCTTAAATCCTGAAGATAGTCAGACATTACCATAAGTTACATGAATATGATTTGTTAATAAAAGACTTAGGTTTAAATTTATTAGTACTTTTATTCTTTTAACAACTTAGCTAAAACATAATTGAGAATTCCACCATAACGGTAGTATTCAATTTCTACATCGGTGTCTAGCCTTGTTATCACCTTAAATTTGATTTCTGATCCATCTGATCTAACTGCTTTAACATTTAATGTTTTCTTAGGACTTAAACCTTCTTTGATACCTGTAATTGAATACAATTCAGAACCATCAAGACCCAGTTCTCTCCATCCTTCACCATCCATAAATTGAAGTGGAAGGACTCCCATACCAATTAAATTGCTTCTATGGATTCTTTCAATTGATTTAAAGAAAGCTGCTTTTACTCCTAACAATGCTGGTCCTTTAGCAGCCCAGTCTCTTGAAGATCCAACACCATATTGTTTGGCACCTAAAACAACTACAGGTCGATTTAATTCTTTATATCTCACAGATGCATCATAAATTGGGATGGTCTCACCAGTTGGAATGAATTTAGTCCACCATCCCTCTTTTGGTGCAACTAATTGATTCTTGATACGAATGTTTGCAAATGTTCCTCTCATCATAACTTCATGATTTCCCCTTCTTGATCCGTATGTGTTGAAATCTCTAACTTCCACGTTATTTTCTTTAAGATACTTTGCTGCGGGACTTTCTGGAGCGATTGCCCCAGCTGGTGAAATATGGTCAGTTGATATTTTGTCATCAAGGAGTAGTAATGCATTTGTTTCCAATATATCTGCTGGTGGGTCAGGATTTAACTTAAATTCATCAAAAAAGGGAGGTAATCTAAGGTAAGTTGATTTAGGATCCCAGTTATACAGGACTGATTTGGGTGCATCTAAACTCTGCCAATTTATGTCTCCAAGCATAATCCTAGAATAATGTCTGGTAAACATTTGAGAGTCAAGTCCTTTTTCGATTGCATCCTTGATCTCTTTTTGACTCGGCCATATATCTTTCAGGTAAACCTCTTTACCATCCTTACCCTTCCCTATTGGATCAGTTGTTAAATTAATATCAGTTCGACCAGCCAAGGCATAAGCCACCACCAACATAGGTGATGCAAGAAAGTTTCCTCTGGTTAACTGATGAACTCTTCCTGCAAAATTCCTGTTTCCACTTAAAACAGATGTCACGTAAAGGTCCTGTTCACGAATCGCATCCTCGATCTCAGGAAGAAGAGGACCAGAGTTACCGATGCATGTTGTACAACCGTATCCTACAGTATAAAACCCTAAATCATCAAGGTATTTCTCCAACCCGAGGTTTCTCATATATTCTGTTACCACCAAAGAACCTGGGGCAAAAGAGGTCTTGACATACGCCGGAGTCTTCAAACCAAGTTCCACTGCTTTCTTCGCCACTAATCCAGACCCAATCATCACAGATGGATTGGAGGTGTTAGTACAAGATGTTATAGCAGCGATAACCAAGCTTCCATCTGTAAGAGTAACCTCTTCTCCGTTAATTGTCAGTTTTTTGCTGTGTATTGAAGCATCTTTGCTCCTTGTACTGATATGAGCCTCTTGAAATTCAATCGCCCTTTCCTTCGCATCTGTAAGTGATACTCTTTCTTCAGGGTTCAAAGGTCCAGAAATTGAAGGTTTAACATCACCCATGTTTAATTCCAAGGTATCTGAGAATGTTGGATCCTTGGTTTGGTCAGTACGAAACAGACCTTGTGATTTCATATACTCTTCTACTAAGGTAATATGATCCTCAGATCTGCCACTCAGTCTTAAATAAGATAGAGCTGCGTCATCAACAGGGAAGAATCCCATAGTAGCCCCATATTCTGGGGACATATTGGAAATGGTTGCTTTGTCTGGCAAGGTAAGAGTTGAAAGTCCTGAACCATAAAACTCCACAAATTTTCCAACTACACCTTTTTTCCTGAGCATCTCAGTTACTGTTAAGACAAGATCCGTCGCAGTTGCACCTTCAGGTAGCTTTCCAGTTAGTTTAAATCCTATTACTTCAGGTAGTAACATGAAATAAGGTTGGCCTAACATTACTGCCTCTGCTTCAATGCCTCCAACACCCCATCCCATAACACCAAGGCCATTGACCATAGTTGTATGGCTATCTGTCCCAACTAATGTGTCAATAATGATGGTATTTTCATCCTTAATTTTTCTTACCTCAGCAACCCTGGCAAGAAATTCCAAATTGACCTGATGTATGATCCCTGAGCCAGGTGGTACGGCCGAAAAATTCTCAAATGCTTTTTGAGCCCATTTTATAACTTTGTACCTCTCTCCATTTCTCTCATATTCTCTGGTTAAATTTATCTGTAAAGAGTTTGCAGATCCGTAAGAGTCAACTTGGACCGAGTGATCAATAACTAAATCTGTTGGAATTAGTGGATTGATTTTATTTGGGTCTCCACCCTCTTTTTTCATAGCATCTCTCATTGCAGCTAAATCAACTATAAGAGGTACCCCAGTAAAGTCTTGAAGCACAACTCTAGAAGGCATGTAAGGAATTTCCTCAACACCAGTCTGGTTTGGCCAATTCGCAATTCGATTCACATGTTCAGTAGTTACCAGAAACCCGTCATGGTTACGTAGAGCGTTTTCTAATAAAACTCGAATAGAAAAGGGGAGAGTGTCAACCTTAACACCTAAGTCTTTTAAACTGTTAATATCATAATAAACGTATGATTCTCCGTTAAAATCCCCAGTTTTCTTGGTTTTTGCTATGTTCTCATCCGTTAGGGATACCATGTTCAAATACAGTTCTTCTTTGATTATAATATTTAGCATAGACTCAATAGAGTAATCTCAAAGAAACAATGATATAATGATAATTTAAGAATTTTATTTAGAGTATAAATGGGATTTTTGAAGAGGTATTATTTGTTGTAACCCAATACAACCTGGGTTGTAATGCCATTCCATACATATTTCACATAGGGTGCGTTAGCTGAGCTGTAAAGAAATCCATTTAGCTGTATAGTTGAAGCACTAAAACCTAAATCGTAAGAAGAAACTATTTGAGTGGATCCTGCTTGTGTACCAACTAACACAGCACTCCCATCAGTAGAATCTACAGTGGAATTAAGGACATACTGATTTTTACCAAATTCCTTCGCAAGCTCTAGGTAAACAGTTAAAACAATAGACCCACCATTTAACGAATCTCCTTTAAGCTTCTCCCCTTGTGCAACCAGCTGATTTATTGTCCGTCCCACATCATTCAGAGTTTTGGTTAAATTTGATTGCATTACCTGAGACTGAGCTCTGTTATCAAAATTTGTAAAGGTTACAGAAAATGCGCCAAATGCAATCATTCCTAGTAATAAAAGTGATTGATACATTAAAGTCTCATTAACCATTTATAATACTTCTTTCTCTCCGAAGTATATTATCTTTTACATTTAAATGATAACTAAGGTAAAATCAACCCTCAAATTTTTCCCCGATTAATTGCTCATCGAATCTCACGATTCTCCCGTGATTTTACCTTAGCATAATATATTCAGCGAAAAGCTTTAACAATATTTGTATCTGTAATATGGGTTTTTGTAATGCTTTGATTAATAATAAACAGAATAAGAAAAGATTATATTTTGTGTAAAGATAGAATGGTATGAGCTCACAAGATTCAGTTTTAGTTACAGGAGCGAGTACAGGAATTGGGCGGGAGATCGTTGAATTTCTAGCTACGAAAGATTTTCACGTCTATGCGGGGGCTAGAAAACAGGCAGATATTGATGCTCTTTCCAGTTTACAAAACGTGCAGGGTTTGAAGATCGATGTAACTAGTGACGAAGACGTTAAAGCATCATTAGAGACTATTGAAAGTGAAGGCCGCAAGTTATTCGGATTGGTTAACAATGCGGGAATTGCAGTTTCAGGGCCATTAATTGACCTTCAGGTAGAGGACTTAAGAAATCAATTCGAGGTGAATGTTTATGGAGCATTTCGTATGGTTAAGACCTACAGTCATCATTTGCTTGAAACAAAGGGGAGAATTGTAAACATCAGTTCTATTGCTGGTAGAATCACCCTTCCATTTTTAACTCCTTATTCTATGTCGAAATTCGCACTTGAGGCTTTTTCGGATGGATTACGAAGAGAGTTAGGCCTACGTGGGGTCAAGACTATCAGCATAGAACCAGGCTCTGTTAAAACACCAATTTGGGACAAAACCAATGTAGAAGACTCAAAATTTGAGAATTCGATTTTTAAAAAAGAAGCAAGACAAATGGGTAGATTTATGGTTTCGGATGGAAAGAAGAATGGATTAGAACCAATTAAAATTGCCAAGTTGGTTCATAAGGTGTTAACCATGCCCAAGCCAAAGCCTAGGTACTTGATTACAAGAAAACAATTTATGAATAAGTTGATGTTGAAAACCACGGACAGTATGAAAGATTCTTATTTTATGAGAAATTTCAAAAAATAAGCACTTACCGGGATTTGAACCCGGGACGTTGGCTTTCTTACATTTACCGAAGGCCAATGTGTTTCCACTACACCATAAGTGCAAAGATAATTTAATTTTCTCAAATCTAATTTAACCTTATACATAAGGTAAAAGATTGTTGACGTAATTCGCTTATTTCTTAACACCAAGATAAAAGACAAATCGGTCATACTCTTTAAACCCAATTTTTTTATAAAGTCCTCTTGCTACTGTGTTTTTCTCATTTACAAAGAGAGTTGGGACTCGTTTTGTTTTTATGATCCCTAAGGTAACAGCCACAGTCAATGCCCTTCCAATTCCTTGATTTCTCACACCTTCCTTAACGTACACATTTCCAAGCTGTACGGTGTAGGGAGTCTCAAAGTGTGTTCCTGCAAATCCTAGAATATCATCATCACTCTCACAAATCACAGAAAGTTCAGACTTTAACTGTAAAGGATTAAACCAAGTTTCACTCTCTGGTAGAAATAATTCGATAAGGTCAGTATCTTCAATTGTTGCAGCTCTAATTGTAGGTAGGTCGTTAATATCTGGAACTTCAATATCCTTTGATTCTAGACGCATCGCAACATCTAAATTTTGCTCAATCCAGAGATAGGATTCCCACCCTAAGATAGGTGGAGGGTCATGACGAAGGTTTTCCTCATCATTAGATAACCCAACAGGATAAATCACCATGATTTTATCAAACTTCAAATTCATGTCCACGTAGTCTTTAATAGAACTCCAATAAGAAATCTGCCTCGCTGGAAAAATTAGTACAGGTACATCATTTCCCTTATAGATTGTAAATCCAGATAAAATTTCACCGTTCACTCCAGAAATTTTGTAAATTGCACTAACCTCATTCATGGGTGAATGCAAGTCTCCAACCAACAATTGATTTCTGAAGACATCTTGGATCATATTTCCCATAATTTTTGCGACGTCATGATTTGATTCTGCAATTGTAATTTTATAGGGTTCAGTATCCATAGGTGTCTTAGTTGTAAGTATTTTTAACAGGCTAGATAAATTTACCAAACCTCGTTAATTCCCAATTTCTTTGTTAATTTTGGATGAATTTTCACTTCTAAAATACCGTTATACCAAAATCTCTTTCTACAACATTTGATAAACCAATAATATTTAGTCCTCAAAAAACCTTTTTATTTTTGATCTTAAAAGTCTAGGTTCAGGGTTTATTTTTTCAAGGCTTTCTTTTAGCCAACTTGGAAGATGTTCCTGAACCTTTGGACTTCCATATCGAAAATCAAGAAGTAAGATAAACGCTTTATCATCTATAGACCTAACTGCTCGACCAGCTGCCTGACTTGCTTTATTAACTGCAGGGATAATATACCCCAACTTTCTTCCCTCTGAGGGAAATTTAGCTTCCAAATATTCTATCTGAGAGTTTACCCTAGGATTAGGTGGTGCGTATGGAATCCCAACTACAATGACAGCATTCATCAAATCACCAGGAAAGTCCGTTCCTTCTGAAGACCGCCCACCTAAAACAGCACAAAGTAAAGCTCCTCCTCTCTCGGCCTCACCTTTGAATTTTTGTATCAACTCATCATTTTCTGTTGAGCTTAACCCCTCTTTAACTTCATAAATTGGTTTTAATCGAAATTGATTTAAGCCATTTTTAAAGAGTTCTCGCAAAATCTGGTAGGAAGGTGTGAATAAACCAACATTTGCGGGTGTGTTCTCAACTACAGCTTCTATTAAATCAACCATTTTTTTGTAGGTTTGAGGTCCTCGATGGTTATATAAGGTACTTAACCTGTCAGTGTAATAAACCGAAATGTTAGATTTGAGATATGGAGAGGGGAGAATTGAGGTCTGAGTTTCAACTCTATCTAATCCTATTGTGTGTTTATAAGCATCTGCATCACCTATACTACCAGAAATATGAACTGAAGCAAATACGTCTTCAAAGACGGGTAAAAGTAGTTTACTAGCATCTAAAGATGTTATTCGAAGAACTGCGTATCTGTCTTTTGGGTTGTTTACAAAAGTTCTTGTTTCCACAGATTGAATGTATGCGGCTTCACCAATTGCATTGTACCACCTAAGGAAAAATTCACCTATTCTACCAATTGATGATCTTGGTTCTTTACCCTGTTTTATCAAATTTTTACGAATCTCGAATCCAATTTCTATCAGATCTTCAAAGAAGAATTCATCCAATTCAATATCACAATCTAATTCAATCTCTTCAAGGATGTTTGCACCATCAACTTTTGTTTCTAAGCCAACTTTATGCCTTTTTGCTAGATCATTAAAAAAATTGATCAAAGATTCAAAAAATGGAATCAAGTCAGACCTCTTAATCCTTCGAGACTCATTTATTGCTCTTGGAATCGAGAACGTTGATAATTCATCAGAGTTGATTTTTATCCCGACATCGGGAAGATTGTGACACTCATCAATCACAAGAATTAGATCTTGTGGATCAACTTTCAATTGGTTCAGAAGACTACTTCTATTAATTGGATCAAACATGTATAGATAACTACAGGCTATAACATCTACTTTTGACAGGAGCTTCCTTGCAGTTTCTGCTGGGCAAATGTCTGCTGACTGACTCAATTCGAAGATTCTTTGAGAATCACTTGGTGAACTACTTAATGCATTAAGAACTGGTAAAAGTCTTGCATCACTTCCCATGTTTTTGAAATACTGACATTTTTTGTTGACTTTAAGTTGCATACACATTTCATTTACAGCACTTGAAGATTTGGCGTATTTATTTACCAATTCATGAAGGCACATAGATCCTCTTCCCCTAAGAGTAATCCCCGAGACTTGAGACTTTTTAGATATCTCTCTCAACTCCTCAATAACCCGGTCCATCTGAGAGTGGGTTCTTGCCATATAAATTATTTTTTTATGTCTCTCCTTTGCATATGGGAGTAAAGCTGATAAGACTGCTATTGTTTTTCCAGTCCCATTTGCAGCCTCATATATGAAATGAGAACGTGTGTGAATATTTTCAAATAGTGGAATTACTATTTTTTCTTGGGCTGGTCGAATCTCATAGGGAAAATAATCTTTCCAATGAGCATGCTGATTACTCATAGTTTTGTATAACTGAAGTTACGATGTGAGTATAATAAATCCTCTTATGAGTATAAGGTAGCAAGACCTTTTCCCATATTGTCTCATTCTTGATGATTTTAAACAAATCAGTGTCCTATATGCTTATTAATCAGTTTATTCAACTTAAATTATGTCCAAAATCAAGGTTGGAATAGTGGGTACAGGGTTTGGGTCGATAGTGCATTACCCTGGATTCCTCCACCACCCTGATTTTGAACCTGTGATAATGATTGGAAGAAATGAGGCAAAAACCAAAGCGATAGCAAAGAGGTTAAACATTGCATGGTCGACCAATATGAAAGATGTCCTTGAAAATGAAGAAATAAAGGCAGTAAGCATTGTTACACCACCTAAAACTCACAAAATGTTGATATTAGATTCAATACGATCAGAAAAACATGTTATGATAGAAAAGCCAATTTCTGTTTCACTTAAGGAGTCTCAAGAAGTACTAGAGCAAGTTGAAGAAAGTGGGTTAACAGCCATGGTTAATTTTGAATTTAGGTTTATAGAAAATAGAGCCTATTTGATTGAATTGTTAAAATCAGGTTATATTGGTAAGATCCATGACTTTTCTATAGCAGTGAGAACCGCCAGCCGATTAAACCCCCGTAAGAAGGGATATAATTGGTGGTCAGAGAGGGCTGAGGGAGGCGGAGTATTAAACTCGATTGGTGCACATTATCTAGACATAATCCTCCAAATTTTTGGTGAAATTGACAGTGTCTATGGAGTACCTCTAACCATCTTTGAAAAGAGACTGAACAAATCAACCGGAAAGATGAGGAAGGTTTCTGCTGATGATGCTGTTTCTGCAATGATTCATATTTCAGAGAATGTTTCGGGAACTCTCCAAGCAAGTTCTGTGTCACCATTTGGAAGAGGGACAAAGATGGAGTTTTATGGGGAAGAGGGGGCCTTGGTATTAAAGGCAGATGGAAGGTTGATGGCAGGGAAAACACAACGGGACTCTGACCTGCAAGAAATAACCATTCCAGACCATTTGAAGGTTCAGAAGTTCAAAAATGAGCATAACTTAGTTGGCCCGTTTTTAAAGGTTTTAGATCTGTTTTCTAAGGGTATTAACACAGGAAGCTCACCGTCTCCAAATTTGGAAGATGCAATTAGGGTTCAGAGGACAATTCAAAGTATTTACACATCAAATTCAAATCTGAAAAGAGTTAAAATATAGTTTGCAAGATAAATTAAGTGTTAATAGAAGCTTAATAAACCTATGAGCAATTATAACCTATGTCTATCAGAACAGAAGCTGAAGGATTAAATGATAAATTGGTTACTTATAGAAGGCATTTTCATATGTACCCTGAATTAGGTTTTCAAGAATTTGAAACTTCAAAATTTATACAAGAAAAGCTCAAAGAACTAGGTTTGGAACCTAAAGTTATTGCAAAAACCGGAATAATCGCAGATATCTTAGGAGAAAAAGGATCTGGAAAAACATTAATGATTCGAGCAGATATAGACGCACTACCAGTTACTGAGGCAAATCAAACTGAATATAAGTCGAAAAATGAGGGGGTGTCACATGCCTGTGGTCATGATTCCCATATCACCTGCTTGTTGAGTGCTGCGGAGCTCTTGGTGAAACATAAATCAGATTTTAAGGGAAGAATCAGGCTTCTTTTTCAACCTGCCGAAGAAGGACCTGGGGGTGCAGTCCCGATGATAAAGGAAGGCGCATTAGGGGACCCAAATCACCCAGACGTTGATGCAGCTCTTGCTCTTCATGTTACCAATGGAGCCCCAGTTGGGATGATTGGAGTGACGGATGGTCTGCTAACCGCATCAGCTGATGAATTCTATGTGACTGTAAAGGGAAAGGGTGGACATGGGAGCGCCCCTCATGAAGCTATTGACCCAGTGTATATTGCAGCTCAGCTTACAGTTTCTGTTCAAGGGTACCTGACAAGAACAATAGACCCTACACAACATGTTGTATTTACTGTCGGTAAATTAGTAGGTGGAGAACGACAGAATGTGATTAGTGAAACCGCACGAATGGAAGCAACACTACGAACACACGATCGAGAAGTTAGAAAGAAATTAAAGGATGAGCTACCCAAGTTTTTCAATCAGCTTGCTAAATCCTTTGGAGGCAGTGCAGAAACAGAAATTATTACAGGTTATGATGTAGGTATCAATGATAAACACCTCAATGACTTAATAAGGGAAGCTCACAAGAAATTGTATCCAGAATATGGATACGAGGATTTGAAAGGGATTATGGGTGCAGAAGATTTCTTTGAATTCAGTTTAGAAGGAAAAATTCCAAGTTCTATGTTTTGGTTATTTGGGGAAAATAAAGAGAAAGGGTTCACTTCTCCTAACCACAGCAATTATTTTGACTATGATGAAAAAGCATTACCTATCGGAACAACAATTTTAGTACAGACTGCCTTGGATTATCTCAATGAATAAAAACCTATTCTGTTAATTTTTACAATTTTATTATTCAGTTATTTATTCTTCAAGTATTTACTGTGACAAACGAACTAAATCCTTTCTATTTGAACGTCATTTTTGTCTAAAACGAAATTATTTCGTAAGGTGAGAGATTCTAATATTAATTCAATTTTCCGAAAATCTATCGTTATACCTTCCTCATCCACGACTACGATCTTATGTCTCTTAAGTACGTTGATTTGATTTCTTACTGTCTTCCTGTTTGAATCCGATTGTCCTGCTATATATGTAATGTTAAATGAATCCAGGTCTTCATTAAGCAGTGTCTGTAATATATTAATAGTGTGTTTAGATTTCAGTTCCAATTCTGTTTCTTTTAGGTCTATGTCAAATTGATTTATGAACTCTGTAGCAACGTATACATTAAATCTACCAATTTTGAATTGTTCCACCCAACCATACTCCTCTAAAATCTGAAGATGCCAGAGTAAGTTCCCCATACCTAGATCTAATGCTGCCTTTACCTCTCTTAGATGAGCTCCATATTTCCCAACGTGTTCTAGATACTGCATAATCAACTCTCTTACACGGTTCATCAGAACCTCATTGTTATTGAGTTGTCTGTTCGAGAGGTTATATAGGGATCCAACAAAAAATATGCTGAGTATCCACGATTTTTCAACAAGGAAATTTAAGACCGAAGAAACTTTTCTGAAAAATAAACCAATTAAAACAAGTAAACCAATAATAGATAGGGTTATTTGCTGAATTGGGTCAAGATTAATGTGAATATTTGGAATTAAAATTCCACTATTGTTGGTGTTGGAATTTGAGGTCACAGAAGATGTCCCTCCACCGATGATTTTAACTTGAATATTTTCAACCTGAGATTTGACAATTAGAGAGATGAATTTTCCAAAATCAATAAAAGATTGAGGAGTATATTGTTGTACGGCTAACTCACTTGAATGAGATGCTTTTTTTCCTGAGCTGGAGATTAAATTGAAACCAGAAGTTATGAATTGCCCTGTTGAGCCATTCTGCATAACTGAAACAGGTGTATAAGTTATGGCTTTGGACATATTTGACCCCGTGTTTCCCATTTCTCGACCAGTTGCTACCACCTGTGCTGTCGGCAACGGTTCAATTAAAGAAATAGGCCCACGGTAAGAAGAGTTAGTGAATCCCTTTGACCTGAAACCTGTATCTGTAATGTTGATTGACCAATTAGAAGAATTAAAGGTGTGGTCATCATGAGATACCTCATATAAGGATTTAATCCCTAAACCTAACAATAAATCATCTTTGAGTTCATCCAGATATGGAGAAAAGATCATTACACTTTTGTTTCCTGAAGTTCTAATGTAATTTAAAAGAGATTTTTCCAATTCACTATAGATAGAACCTTTGTTCATCTCACTTACAATTACAACCTGAAAATTCGAAAGATTGTAAAGTGGTTTACTCGACAGTAGATTAAACGTCACGTTAACTAACGAGGTATTTAACCCACTTAATGAACTTTGAATGAATGAGTTTTCTGAAGCTCCACTTGAAAGTACCAAAACATTGACTTTCTTTTGTAATAAATTGATATTTGTAAGATTTGAACTTGTAGCAGAATAAGAATGAGTAAAGCCACTCAAAGTTAAGACTAAGAGAATTAAAACAATTGACGATTTTGGAACTTTAAATTTCATATCTAATCCTTATTCTACTGCATACTATTTTATGAGTTTCTCCTAATCAATCTTTCTACGATATAGTCCTGCTGCAACAAAGATCATAGCAAAGACTGCGATGAACTCAAACCCTGGAACTCCGCTTGGAAGTGAGGTAGTGCCAAGATATTTTTGTGCAATAGATTGCAAAGCAGCACTGGTTGATTGTGAAACTACACCTATCTTTGGATCCCAGAACACTTTCTTAGGTTGGATAGCATTAAAGGAGAAGAATACTCGACTTGCATGTTCTCCAACTGAAAGGTCATGTTCTTCAGAGCTAATGTTTTGGAATTTTGATGTTAAGACAGAAGCATTTTTACCATCTGCATAAACCCAATTTGCCCAGGAAAAGAACCCAGAAACTCCTGCTTGAGTCATGTTTAATTCTTTTTCATTTGAAGCAAAGTGGTTTTCCTCATCATACGATGAATTTTCAACTCTCTGAGTTGCAGTTGTCTTTATCTTTGTACCTAAAGCAAGTGAAGTCTGTGTACCTTTATATGCGTAATTGTTGATTTTCACATCAATTTTTAATGCATTTGGTGTAATTGTTACATTATCTTTCTTTACAATTTGAGAGGCAACATGAATGACCAATGTGAACACATTGTCACTGGTTGAAGCAGTAATTGTGTAAGTTCCATATTGATCTACAACTGTTGAGAGAGGACTCCAAGTTGCATTAGATAAGTCATATGTTGAGACTGCACCAGTACCATTGTATGCTGATCCATTAAGGTTTTTGTATTCAACTATTTTGTTGAAGTCAACCCTAAATTTGAATTTTGTTTGGGTTGAATTTGCTTCAGTTTTATAGGAAAACTTGAACTCTGGAGAGTCTCCTTTATGAACCTGAAACTCTACCTCAATTTTATCCTTACGATTTGCAACTTTTGACACTGATTCTATTTGAAAGTTATTTGTCGAGTTTTGTACTTCGACCTGTCTTCCAAATGCATCATGTTGTTCTTTTTCTTGCTCTGCAGTCTTTTCACCATCTTTGTGAGTGACTGTTGAAGTTGATGTTTTATCACCTGACTTAGTTGTTTGGGTCTCTGTTCCATCAGCGACTGCCTTGGAAGCATATATTGAGAACATAAGTAGTGAGATAATTACAAACACCATAAGCAGGGATTTTGACCTGTTGATTGTTTTCATTTCTTTAAACCTCGCGAACTTTGTAAGTTCTTAATATATTATAACCTTCAATTCTTATTAGACTATAAGGAACAAACATGCCCATTCAGATTTATTATATAGACGATAAGAACGAACTTTCCCATCAGACTTTATCGTGTTCTCCTTTGCGTACCAAAGCAATTAGAGAAAAAATTTACGATTTTCTGACCTATCAGAAATTTATATTATCCCAGTATGTCTAATATTTAATAACCTAGAGACTATAAATTTTGCTATGAATGAGCATATACAAGGATTAGATAAGGATTTGGTAGCTCCATACCAAAAAATCAGTGGGTTGATTGATGAATATTTCAAGCTAAGAAATTTGAGAAGTTTTCCTCAGATTCAACGAAAGATGAAACAAGTGGATGAGGAATTTTACGAAGAGCTCAAGAAATATGCCAGTTAAAACCTTAAATTCAACCAATACAATGGGTAAGTACAAAATAACCCATAGTTTTTTCTCTCAAAGTTTATAAGGAACCACACAATTTAAGTGTAACAATGAATGATAGCTCTGATAATTTTGCTGAAAAGTTAAATCTTTTAACTGATATAGCGAAAAAGGACGGTATTATCTCAAATGATGAAGAAAAACTTCTGAGACAAATGAAAATTTCCTATGATGAATATAATCAACAACTCCAAAAGATATTAAAAGAAGGGAGAGTTTCGAAAGAGAAATATGAATGCCTCAAACAGTTTCGTGATCTACAAATAAAAAAGAATTATGAAATAGCAAATTTAGACAGAAAAATCTCCCAAGATGAAATGAGGATCCTGATTGCTTTTGTGGTTAGTTTTGATCTCCCTGAAGTAGCAGATGAATAATTTACACTGATTTATGGTTATTTATTATTATTATCTGATTCTACTTATTAATAAATGAATGGTAGGACTGCTATGAACATCCCCGCCAAGTATAATACATTAGTAAATCGTTATTTGAAAAGGAATCCAACAGAGGCTCATTCTTTGGGAATTCATCAATTTGATGGTAAACTGCCAAAATATGATCCAATGTCGATACAAACAATGCTTGAAGAAATTCAAGAAGATATTACTTACCTAATTCAATTCGAGAAAAGAGGTTTTGAGAATAAAGCTGAAGAGCTGGAACATTCAGTATTAATGATGAGACTCACTTCTGAACAATATCAATTAAAAGAATTAGAGTCATTCAAGGAAGAACCTCTCAGTTACCTGTTTCCGTTGACATTGATTGAAACTTCATATGTTCCTAGAAATTTTGCCAGTAGAGACATTAGAATTCAATCAATCATTCAAATTGAAAATGAGATCCCAAACTATCTACAAACTGCTGTAAGCAACTTAAACGATATCTTAGCTAAACCTAAAATCTTGATGGCAATAAACTTTTTGGGTGGTATTATTTCATTTCTGGAGGATAAATTAATCGGGTTTATGGTTCAATCAGAAAACGAGACCCTTATTCAAGAATGGTCAACAGCCAATGTTAAAGCAGTTAATGCTCTCAAGACATTTGAAGAGACGTTAAGGTCTGAATTTCTTCCTCACTCTAAAGAAGACTTCGCTCTGGGAGTTGATAAATTCTTGTCACTACTCAAATATACTGAGTTTATCGACCTAGATTTTGATACTTTACTCAAAGTTGGACAGCAGGATTTACAGACTAATTTTAGTGAACTTCAGGAAATCCTTGATTCAAATGGTGGCACAGAGTTTCTAAGGCAAGTACTTTCAGAGACTCCGAATTCTCAAGAATTGATAGAGTGGGCAAGAGATGCTCTTTCCAGGACAAGGGAGTTCCTTTTGGATGAAAAGATAGTCAGTTTGCCTACTAAAAAACAATGTGAGATTATCGAAACGCCTAACTTCGCACGTAAATTTGCCTTTGCTGCTATGTCAGTCCCTGGTCCATTTGAACCAAAAGAGGCATCTCAATCATATTATTGGATTACTCCAGCTGACCTAAATCTACCGGAAGAAAAACAGAGAGAGTTTCTCAGTATATTCGCAAAATCTTCATTAGAAGTTATTACGATCCATGAGGTTTGGCCTGGACACTACTTACAGCTACTGAAAAGTAATAATACGGATTCAGATATTATTAAAATTTTTTCAAGGTCAATAACAATGATTGAAGGTTATGCTCATTACTGTGAAGAAATGATATTAGAAGAGGGTTATGAACCCTTTGACAGAATTAAGCTCAAAGTAGGTCAACTTTTAGCAGCACTATTGAGGAACTGTAGATACATTGCAGCTTTAAAGATGCATTCAGGCCAGATGAGTGTTTCTGAAGCAAAAACCCTGTTCACTACTAAAGCCTTTCTAAATGAGCAGAGTGCAGAAATCGAAGCGAATAGAGGGACCGTAAATCCCATGTATCTAAATTACACTTTGGGCAAGTTACTGATAAAGCGTTTAAGATCTGATTACAAAACTGAACAGGGGGAAAACTTTAACTTAAAGAGCTTCCATGATACCTTACTGAGCTATGGTAGCCCACCAATTGTTGCATTAAGAAAATTAATGCTTAAGAATCCAGGTGAAAGAATAATTTAAAAGAACCTAGATTCAATTCCTATCTACCTTTTGATCTTCAGAGGCAATATTTTTGATTTGGTTTAGGACCGCAAATTTCACTCCCTCGAGTGTTTCAAGGTTTATACTTTGAGCATCTGGAATGACTTCTTTTATTAATGGAGTGATGGAAGTGAGTTTAGAGACCGGAGGAAACATAATGAAATCATCATTTGAAACAAAAATGCAAAGTTGAAAATAACCTTCTTTTAATCTTTCATCAACTGCATCGGGGTCATCAAGTTTAAAACTAAACACAATGACATTGTATCTCTTAGAAGGCCCCGCTGGTAAAATGAAGCAAGATTCATGATAAATGTGTCCTTGGCCTGTTAATATTAGATATTCTATCGCAAGCTTACTTAACAGATGGTCTACGGGTATATCTAAAGTATCATCCTCCAAATTTTCAAAGTCCCAAATTAATGCTGTAGGTCCATTTGTTGAAAGTTGAAATACTGCAGAGGGATATTTCCCAGGATAGAAGACTTTTGCTAGTTTGTTGAGTTTCTTTCGGCTTGCTTTTACCCCTAAAATTGCTCTACCAAGTACAGTTGTAAAGTCTTTGATGAAAAATTTACCTCTGTAAACCATTAAATCTACACCATAATCCAACCATCTAAGAATCTCTCTGATATTTTCATCTCCAACAATTAGAATGATCTGTGTATATGGATAGTTACTTCTTATATACGGTCCCAGCTCTTTGAAATTTAGGTGTCCTGTTCCTTTGTCAATTATGAACAAGTCAGGATTGTAAATCGCAAAATTTCGTTCAATCTCTTTTTGATCCAAATTCGTTAGAGAATGAAATGAAACCTCATAACCCCATTCTTTCAGAGTCTCAGTTGTTAAACTTTGATATGGTATGCTTGGACTATCTGTAGATTTAGCACTTAAGACAGTCAATTTTTCCTTCTCAATATCCAACTGTGTACCCTCTAGCAAAACATATATCTTACAATCTCTAATAAAGGTTATTTAACAACTTAAGAATAAGCTCAGAAAACATTTAATATAATTTCTCAACTATAATTAAATTTAACTAATATTTCGAGAGTTTAACTTAGTTAGAGAGTAAATGAATCAAAGTGAAATACACCCAGAATTTAAAGTAGAGCGTTATATACAACCTACTGACTATAGTGCAATGTTAGAAAAGCAGTTATTGATTTGGGAAAGAGTTAAGAGAACTTCAGATACCTCAGTGATTATCAATACCCATAAACCAACAATCACTCTCGGTAGAAGAACCGATCCCTCTCATATACTATTAACTAAAGATGAATTGAAAAAGAAAGGAATAGATTTGGTTAAAGTTCAAAGAGGGGGATCAGTGACTTACCATGGTCCAGGTCAGCTTGTAATATATATTATAGCAAAAGTTTCAAGATATGGAGGGACAAGAAAATTTGTAGAAAAGAGTATCGGATTAATGCAGAAAATAGCATCAAACTATTCTGTGGATACAGTAGTAAACACTGAGATGCCTGGATTATGGACGACAGATGAGAATCCAAGAAAATTGGGTGCAATTGGGTTTCAAATAAAAGGGGGGGTCTCATTACATGGCATTGCTTTAAACATTGATAACTCTTTGATACCTTTCCAATATATTGTTCCATGTGGATTGACTCTTCCAGTCACATCATTACAGATAGAATCTCCTGTTAACCCTAGTTATGAGATAGTGGCAAATTGGGTATATGAGAATTTTTCTTCAATCTTTTCCCATTAGGTGCATTATAGATTTTTCATCCATAATTTGATCTTGAAAACTCTCTGAGGAATTTAATAAGTAAAATTCTACTATATCAAAAATTAAATCTGGTCTTTCGGATACAATAGTATGTCTTGTGTCTTTCAAAATTATTAAACCAGAATTGGGGAGATGTTCAAATAATTCGATTGAATCTTCAATGGGAATAACTTTATCTTGATCCGCAGAAATTATTAAAACAGGAGTTGAAATTGATTTTGGATCTACAGAAAAGGTTGATAGTGTCTCCTCAACTATTTTTCTTTGTATTTCAATGGGGCTTGAGTTTATTGTATCTACAAATCTTTGAATAAGTCTAGAGAGATTATAATCAAAAATAAAACGACTTGAATGGTTTAACAAGTTAAGAACACCTCTTAGTAAGGTATCATTTGATATCTTAGACATGCCTTTAAACCAAAGCGGTAGATTAAATCTAGAAGTTGGTGAGACTAATACAGCACAGTCCACATGGTTTTTATAAATTTCAAGAAATTTCAACCCAATTGCAGATGAAAGTGAGCTAGTTACCAAGATTATTTTGTATGCTGACCCAAAATAATTTAAAAATATTTGATGAATATCGTTTGCAAAGTTGCTACTATTCCAATTTGTGTCTAACGGTGCGTCGGAACTTCCATGACCTCTTAAATTGATTGCAAATACATTATAAGCATCAGAAAACCTCTTAAATGCATCAACATACTCTTCAGTTGATCCCAGCCACCCATGTAAAAAAACGATGTTTTCTTTCTTTAGGTCTATCTCAGTTCTCGAAAGGTTCAGTAAAAAATAATTTCCAGTATCATACTCCTGTAAATCATTTGAGGACTTGAGAATTGGAACTAAACTATTTATCAGCAATTTTTGTCACCAGATTCCATTGATCTTTAACCATATTATTCTATGGTGAAAGAATAATGTAATATAATATTAGTAAATCTCATTAATAAACCATTTCTTTTGAAAAGAGTGTTGAGAATAGATAGGTCTCAAAGTAATACTGTGAGGAAGATACGCTTAGGCTTAAATCCTCTTATTTCCGCTGTATCTAACCAAATAACTTTAAATATAGTTCATAGAGAAAGTTCGTAGGAAAGAGGAAATTTAATGGTAGATGTATTTGCAATAGCGACACAAAGGCCAGTTACCTGTAAACCAACTGAGACCCTTGGGCACGCTGTTAATTTGATGGTAGAAAGGAAATTTCGAAGAATCCCAATCACTATGGAAGAGCAACTTATCGGAATCATTACAGCTTCCGATGTATTAAAATTACTTGATCAAGAGGGGATTAAAACCTTTAATAAAAAATTAGGTGATGTAATGACCTCTAACCCCTTTTTCGTTTCTCAAGACACAGAGTTGGGAGAAGCAACAAGAATAATGGCAGAAAGAGGGTTTGGAGGGTTACCTATAGTCTCTGATGAGTTTGGAACCTTATCTGGTATCATAACCGAAAGAGACCTAGTAAAAGAATTTGCGGAATCCTTAGTTGACGCATCCCTTCACGAATTTATTGCAGAACCTATAACTCTACCTTACTCAACAGTTAAAATAGGAAATGTTGTAGAAACACTCTACAAGAAAAACACAAGTAGAATCATTCTAACAAATAAAAAAAGCCAAATAAAAGGTATTATAAGTTCTACAGATATTCTTAGGCTCTATTCCGATAAATTTCTAAGAGGGGTTGAAGACGATAAATCTATAAGATCAATTAAAGCAAGTGAAATCGCTTCAACTAAAGTGATCTCTGTTAACGAAAATAGCTCTGTGAAGGAAATCGCAGATTTATTAATGAAACATAATCTTGGTGGTGTCCCTGTAGTCTCAGATACTGGAGAACTAATGGGGATGTTCACAGAAAGAGATATATTGAGAATAGTTGGAACTTATATGCTGTTCTAAGTAATGAAAACAAAGGTAAAATTAACTGAGCATCTTAAATTATCTGAACTCTATACACTCTTCCAAAATGTCCTTAGTGAACGTGACCAAAGATTGGTAAACGCTACCACCATTACTAACCATATCAGGGAGAGTTCTGTGTTATTTCTATTAATAACTTCAAGGGATCACTTTGATGATAGCTCTCAACAAGTTCAGTATTGGTTAGATAATATGTATACCATCCTGACCAAAAGATCTCTTGAAATGAAACATAACCCAGGAGATATGGCATTTCCTGGCGGGTCAAGAGAAGATCATGATAAATCAATTTATGAGACAGCTCAAAGGGAGACTATGGAAGAGGTAGGAATAGAGTCAGAGAAATACTCATTACTTGGATACTTAGATGAATTTAATTCATTGAACAAATATATTGTAAAGGTTTGCTTGGCAAAAATGATGGTTGACGTCCCTAAAGATAATTTGAGAGATTTTTTGGAAAAAAATTATCAACCAAAATCAAATGAAAATATTTTTACATTAGCTTTACCAATAAGTTATTTTCTAAACCCTGAACACTACTCAAATAGCCAATATAAGCTCGAAGGAGGAAGAATTGGTTATATTCGATATTTTGACCTATCTGAATATAAATCCGGGGAAACTGTATGGGGGTTAACCGCTTCAATGATTCGTAGGTTTATTGATACCTTCATTGAAGATCATCAGTTACCTATAGAACCAAATTCTTAAGGTAACCAGTCATAAATCAGTTTTTCACCTGTTGACTTATACTCTTTAATAACATCTCTTATTTTTATTAAAATCAAATTTTGTTGCTCTGGAGTAAGAAGTTCATTCAATAGCTTTGTACCATCAACTATTGATGCAACACCAGCACTTGATAAATTATACAGATCCTTTGTATCAAAGCTTTTAAGAGGATTGACAATCATTAACCGATTATAATTTTCGTCATGAGCAGACAAAATTTGGAAGCCTTCACGAACGTTGAAACTCTCTGGGGCTTTAATTAATTTTGTAAACGCATCAATTGCAGCTTTGTTTGGATGGAATACGTTTCGTGAGATAATTCCACGAATTAACGCTTGAATTGTATAGGCCTCTTCTATCAGTGAGAAGGGGATGATTGTAATTAATTCGTTGATTGTACTTCCATGAAGCTCCCCCCGAGTTATGGGAGGTGCATTTAAGAGCCGTTCAAGGTGATCCAGTGGTAAGAGAATAAGATTTATACTTCTTTGATTTGTGATATATTTTCCTGGATCCAAGCTGAATTCAGTGAAAAGAACCCCTGGTCCAGATATCAAGGCGAACTCTTTTCCTAGCTTATCAGAGACAATTTCTATATCATTATTCAACATAACAATAGTATCTCTTGAAATATCAATAACTGGCCGATTTAAGTAAAATCCCATTGTCTGCTTCTCTAAGATTTTAGACCATGATGGGATGATTAACAATGAGTTCAAATTCTTTTTTTCTATTTCTGCAAGCCTGACCTTTTTCAAATCAGAAGTAATATTCTTTATCTCCATATGGATCTGTTCAAGTAACTTTTCCTTATCTTGTACAAATTGTCTTTTGGGGAATTCATGGTCACTCATAAACATAAGTAGATCTCTTATTTTGAATTCTCCCAACTCCATTTCATCAAATCTTTCTGTAGAGTTGTAATAAACAAGTAATAACTCAAGAAGCTTCTTAGTTTTCTCGGCTTCTTGATATTCTTTTGATTGTTCGACATCTAAGGGAATTTATTGCACCAACCTGTTTATTTACCAATTTAAAATTAGTTTTTTTTAATAAAAGCATTCCTTTAGAGTGGACTTAAATTGATAATCTTACAGTCTTTAGATGCAGAATTCATTCACCGGTGATAAAATTTAAGTCAGCCGAAATAGAACAAAGAAATGTGACAACTAATCTATTCATTCAGGCAGTATTATTATTTCCCTTCCTGTTAATGATAGTTAGTTTGGGATTAGCGTACCTCACTTATTACAAGATGCAATCTAAATTAAAATACCTTATATTAATTAGCAACTTGTTTTTTCTAATTTGGGTTTTAATGCAATATTTACACTCAAATTTTTCTTATAACATGAATGTACAGTTGTTTCTGTTAAGGTCTCGTCTAATTTTCTTAGCATTTGCACTTTTTTTTATAACCATCTTTTATACTACAATTAATTCTGAAGATTCAATATCAAATCTCAACTTGCTCAGTAGTTTAATTCTGGGGATAAATGTGGGAGGAGCCTTAACAAATATTATTTATAGGGTTGACAATGGGACTCTGACTACCATTTTCTATTATGACCTTACATTGCTTCCCCAGGCAATTATATTTTTCATTTCTTTAAATCAATACTTAAGTTCCAGATACCAATTAGCGAAGGAGTTGAAATTTTCAAGTAAAATAACCCCAAAACTTCTGTTTCAACTAAAAATTGGGACAATACTTTTTCTTCTATTAAGCCTGCTACTAATCCCCTTTGGTAGAGAATTCTTTATAACCCCATTTTATCTTTTAATTCCAAGTGTACTCGTTGTCTTATCATATCTAACCTATATCGATCCATTAACAGCCACTCCAATTAAAAACCCATTAAACTTCATTGCACTATTTAATAGTAGAGAATTGATCTTATACCACGTCTTTAGCCAAGACCATGATATTGCAAAATTTGATTTTGGGGCTGTGATTATGGATATAACAAAGTTAATGCGAGAGATGGTGGCTACAGACAGTAATTTGACTCACATTGCCACAATGAAAGAAGACATCTTTTTTGAATATTCTGGGTCAAAAACCCTGATATTGATCTGTCAAAAAAATTCACCCATACTTCACGAAATTTTCCATAATTTTGCTGATGATGTTTTCTTATCTGACACAGAAACATATCCATTGTTTCTCCAAAAAATGAGCTATTATTTTAAATTCCCTTTAATCCCTACACCTCAAAATTTTTTTGGGTTAACTGAAACTGTTTAAAAATCATAACCAATGATTTTGTTCCTTTCCTTCACCCAATCCATCAAGTCTGTTGTGGAACCTGGATAAGAACTATATTGTGTACGCAGTTTATTTGCAGTCTGAATTGCAGACCGGATTGGAAGTATGAGGTCATACCTTGGGAAAAGCTTGATTCCCTTAGATAGTAGGTCTAAAAGACCGAAATTTAGAGGATCTCCTCTAATCAATGTGTCTAGATCCTCATTAGTAAGAACTTCCCTCTTAAAGAGAAATTCAACACCAGATGCATGCACATCTTCTAAAAATTTTCTAAGAATGTATGCGGTTGCATGTTTTTCTCCAATTCCTTTATGGATTAGTTCATTATATCTCCAGAGCTTATCAGAGGTTCGACCTCCCTCCTTTAAAGCGTTAGATAAAGTTCTTCCTGCATACAATCCACCGTAAAGTGCTGGTCCATGACCCTCAGCTGAAGAGGGGTGAACAAGGCATGCTGCATCACCGACAAGTAAACCTCCATTAAAAACCAAGTTGTTGAAGGGAAGTCGAATAGGTATCTGCCCTCCTCCTGATTTGAGTACTTCATATGAACCTGGAGACACATATTTTGAAAGTGTTTCTTTATAAGCCTCTTTAAGCGAAGGCATATTTTGTTCTGATTTAAGCCACCCAATTCCGACATTTAACTCTCCTTGACCTTTTGAGAAAATCCAAAAATACCCAGGAATTGGAATCTCATCATCATAAATTAGAACTATTTCGTTATGAAAATCATGATCCTCTCCATCGTTCAATTTTATAATTTCTCGGTAAGTTGGCCAGATCATATCGTTCTCCAATTTGTACCATTCTTTTTGCCCAAAAAGGAAGTCGGTGGGAAGCAATTTTTTTATAGTTGCATATGCCCCAGATGCATCTACAACAAATTTTGCTCTAAACATTACTTCCTGACCCTTTACAAAAGCCGTTACTCCTGAAACTGTGGACTCTTCAATAATCAATTTTCTTACTGGATGTTGCGGAAAAATTTGCACCCCCAATTCTTCACATTCATCCAATAATCTTTGACCATAAATTAATCTATCTACCACATATCCAGGTGCAGTAAGGGTTGCCTTAGTTTCCAGACCCTGAGACGCAATACTCATTTTTTTAATAATATCTGAAACTTCGTCTCCTTCAGGTTCATTTATCCCTAGCTCTCTTTTAATTTCAAGTACTGAAGCTTTATCAAGAGCATCTCCACAAGTTTTATCACCGATTTGATTTCTTTTTTTCTTGTCTAAAATTGCAACCTTATACCCGGATTTAGCCACCGTATACGCAGTAATAGCTCCTGCTGGACCGCCTCCAACAACAATAACATCAAAATCAAAGTGATCTGCATTCATTCTCTTATCTTCACTCGTAGACTGATGCTTAAAACTATTCCTTCAGTTTCAAATCTCAGTTTCTAATTTCATTTTCTTCTTATTTAGTTCTCACTTCATTCAAAACTTAGGGTTATTTAACAAATCTTGATAACAAAATTGCAGAAATTGCTGTGGCTGTGATTAGAATTATTACCCTATTTCCAGTTATCTGTTTACTCACCTTTTCGATTAATTCCTGGGCTTTGTCAAGCTTAGTATCCAATACATCAACCTTTTGATCAATGTTGGTTAAGACAACTCCCTGTTCCTCAAGTTGTCCAGCCATATTATCTAAGGAGCTCTTGATTAAACTTATAGATGCTGACATATCACTGATAGAGTTGGCAAAATTTTCCTCCATCCGTTTCAACCTCTCTTCAAACGTGGAGATGGCCTTTTCATCACTTAATCCGGGTTGTTCCTGCTTCAGAAGGTCGATATAAGCCTCTTCCATTGAAAGCAAATCTACATTATTCCCAGATGTTGCAAGTTCAATTTTAGATAATGAATCTTCTAATTTTGTCAAAGCAAACTTGTTAGACTCTATTTTCTTCCGTTGTCTTTCTTGATTTTGGACATCTGGAGCTTGTAGAAACTTGGGTAACTTGGATTGAACTTTTTCAAGGATTGACCTATCTTGCTCTAACTTCTCGTCATATTTGTCGTCAAATTCATCGAACATGTCCTTCATTCCTGAGACAAGGTCTTTTAACTCTGACACAGCCTCTTTTAGCAAAGCATCATTTGGCTCGTTTTTACCGAATTTCGTGGAAAGCTTTTCAAGCAGACTTTTCTTTTTAGTTTTTGAAGACACAATTTAAATTTACTCAAAATGAAATATTAACCTATTCAAATCTGGACTAACCCTTGACTAATTTTTCAACCTCACTGATTAATTTATCCGATTTAGCTCCAGTCCATCTTGTAAGTAGCTTACCATCTTGGAAAACCAAAAAGGTTGGAATTGACATCACCCTAAGGCTTTGAGCAGCAGATAAATTTTCATCTGTGTTGAGTTTTGCAAAGGTTATTTTATCTCCGTATTTTCCTGCGAGTTGTAGAAACAATGGTTCAATTGCCTTGCAAGGAGAACACCATTCAGCCCAGGTGTCAATTAATACCAACTTATGATTTTTTAATTCATCTTCAAAATTTTCATCATTCAAAATTAGTAGTTTGTCACTAGCCATAAATTAGTATAAGCACAATAGAATATAAGAACTTAGTTTGAAATTTCAATCTGAGTTACATGTGGTGACAATCTTAATTATTGATTTTCAACTTCATTTGGGTCTATTTTAAGTAATTTTTCAAAAACATCTACAAATGCAGGTTTAGGGTATGCTCCGACAAACCTTCCGACAGGTTTACCTTCCTTAAATGCCCAAAAAGTTGGGATACTTGTTGCGCCATATTTTGCGGCGATTTGCGGGTTTTCATCAACATTTAATTTTCCAACCCAGATCTGTCCTTTGTATTTTTCCGCAAGTTCTTCCAAGATTGGGGCAACCATTTGACATGGACGACACCATACTGCCCAGAAATCAACTAATAAGATAGGAGCATCTTTGAGTACCTGATCAAAATTTTCGTCTGATAAAACCACTGGTTTGCTTGTCTCTTCTAACATGATTTTCGACTCCTCAACGAATTATCGTTATCCTTTAATTGACAAACATTCTTTATTAATACTAGGTTTCGAATTACATACTTAACTTAATTTTGTGCGTAAGTTTTGCACAGGGTTAATCAAATGGAACAAGTCGTTTACGCTTATTTAACCATCCAATGAAATTATCAGGGGAATCTGGATACTCTCTATAATGTTTGTCCGTTTCCTCAATTAAGGCAATTGTTTTTCTAAGGTTTAGCAGGATCGAAACTCGTGGAAGGGTTTTTAGGACTTTTAAAATTTTGTTCCAAAAGGTTAGAGTAAAATCTCTGGTTTGAAAAATTTCAATTAGTTCTTCTTCTGAAATAATCTTCCTCCTAAAAAGAAAGCTAAATCCCGATGGCCCTAACCATTTAATAAATTGAAGTGCCTGATAACTCATTGCATGGGTACTTCCTGGATATTTCATCACTTCTTTATTGTAACTCCATAGGTCTGCCTTTCTGAAACTTTGTTTTTTCATCGCGTCTAAAACCGCCTTACCAGCAAGATATCCAGAAATTAAAGACGGGCCATGACCTTCAGCAGTTGTTGGATCAACCATACAACCCGCCTCCCCAACCAGTAATGCCCCATTAAATACGAGAGAGTCAAACGGTGGTCGAATAGGGATCTGCCCTCCACCTGAGTCTAATACCTCATACGTCTTTGGGTCTACCAAAGGATCAAGAACCTCGTGATATATTTGTTTTAGACTTTTGTTGTCAGGGTAAGGAATGTTTTTAGGCCAGGTAACCCCAATGTTCAGTTGTTTTGAACCATCTGTGAATATCCAAGCGTATCCTGGAATTGGAATAGAATCATGGTACAAAAGAAGAATCTCATTTTTATAGCTATGCTCTTGATCTAACCTTACAATCTCTCTATAAGTTGCAACTGTATTATCATTTGAGACCGAATAGTCAACTCCCTGTTTCAATTCACCTCTGATCAATTTCCTTACAGTGCCAACATACCCAGATGCATCTATAACCACATTAGATTTAAGTTCCTGTAGTTCTCCATCTTTATGAAATTTGACACCAACAATCTGATCACCCTCCCATATGAGGTCTCTTACTTTGGCACCTCCAATAATCTCTGTTCCTTTAGATTCAGCAACTTTTAGAAGGCG
This sequence comes from Candidatus Heimdallarchaeota archaeon, assembly GCA_030149205.1. GTDB lineage: Archaea > Asgardarchaeota > Heimdallarchaeia > Heimdallarchaeales > Kariarchaeaceae > WAKA01. The sequence continues at coordinate 369,921 of JASBSB010000003.1, forward strand.
TTGACCATAATTTAATCGGTGTACAATGTATCCTGGAGCGTTTGCTGTCATTTTATTCTGTAGGGACTGTGAAGCAAACGTGATATATTCGATAGGAGATGGGAGCTCTGAACCTGAGGGATATTCAATACCAAATTTCTCCTTCAGTAGGTCTGGAGCGATATGGTCTAAAGCATCGCCACAACTCTTGTTTCCAATTTTTTCTCTTGATTTTTTGTCTAGGATTACTACCCTGTAACCAGCATCAGCAATTGTTATTGCACTAATCACACCCGATGGGCCCCCACCGACTACGATTGCATCTGCCCTGTCCATAATCTCTTCTAAAAAGCTTATTAGATAATACTTTTTTGGATTTGATTAAGGTGAAAATTAAATTTCACAAGAAAAACTGAAACATCTTATAAAAATGTCATTTAGATTTTTGTTTCTCAATCTCTTTAAAAACTGGAATCAGATACTATTTCATGGAAGAAATTAAAATAACGAAATTTTATGGGACTAACTGGTGTTCAGATTGTAAAAGAGCTAAAACATTCCTAGGAGAGCAAAGAATCCCATATAATTGGGTTAATATCGAAGAAGACGAAGAAGCTGCACAGTTTGTTATGAAAGTAAATGATGGAAAGAAAAAAATCCCTACAATTGTATTTTCTGATGGTTCAGTATTAGTTGAGCCTTCAAATGCAGAGTTGGCTGAAAAACTAGGGATTTCCTCTGATTTAGGTCATGATTTTCATGATATCATTATTGTGGGAGGCGGCCCTGCAGGATTAACAGCTGGTTTATATGCAGCAAGAGATGGGTATGATGTTGTAATAATTGAAAAAGGGGCATTAGGAGGGCAGGCTGGATTTACCGAGCGATTAGACAATTACCCTGGTTTTCCAGATGGGATCTCAGGAAGTGATCTTGTCTCAAGAATCATAAGTCAAGTTGAAAGATACAATGTTGAGTTTCTTAGAGCCACTGAGATTAAAAACGTTAAAAAGGAAAACAATTATTTCATATTGACGACAAACTCTGGAACTGAAATATCTTCCACTGTGGTTCTCATTGCCACTGGATCCAAGTATAAAAAATTAGGTATTCCAGGTGAATCAGAATTAATTGGCTACAAGATCCATTTTTGTGCAACATGTGATTTCATCTGGTACAAAGGCAAGGAAGTCATCGTGATTGGAGGGGGAAATTCTGCTTTCGAAGAATCACTTTTTCTCTCAAGACACCTCAAGAAAGTCACAATTCTGGTAAGAGGTGAGACCCCAAAAGCTTCTCCTATACTCCAAGACAAAGTTAAAAAAACATCAAATATTGAAGTGCTCACTAACACAGTAGCAACTGAATTTCTTGTTGGGGAGAAAAAAGAGTTAAGCGGTGTTAAAATAAAGACTGTCGACACAAATGAGGAAGCAGTTCTGAACCCTGATGGTGTCTTTCTTTTTATTGGGTTATCTCCCAACTCTGAAATTGTCAAAGACATAGTTGAAACTAAGGAAGGTGGGTTCATTTATACTGAGTCAAACCTTGAATCAAAAACATCAGGCTTGTTCGCTGCTGGTGATGTGCGTTATACTTCAACCAAGCAAGCGGTGTCTGCTATGGGTGAGGGTGCAGCAGCAGCCCTTCACATTAGAGAATATCTCAGAGAACAATAAGTTAACTCAAGTTATTAACATTAATCCCATGAAATAGGAACCTTGAAAACTAGTTCTGATTCATTTTGCGTGAACTGAATTGTAGCGCCTACAGCTTTTGATTGATTTCCAGTTATTTGTGCTACTCCATGAGCTAATTCACCTGGATTAATGGATTTGGGGTGAATTTGTACTAAATTTGAGAATTGTTTGATTGAGTCTTCTGAATAAGTTAGAGAACATCCTTCTAATTGTATTGAGTAAGGTTTTGTGTACACTACAAATCTAATATTGGAAATACCATCATCAGGTAAATACTGGACTGCTCCCAACTCATTTGGGCGTATTCCAACAATTGAATACGGGTTGTGTATCAAGTAAATTAACACAAATGCAAATAACCCATAACCAAGCCACAATATAGAGAAAACCCAAATGAGATTAGTATATCCGAAGAACAACCCCATAACTAAGTACAATGCAAGAAAATAATAGGTGACCTCGCTGAAGTTGTCAACCCAAATAGTAAAGATTCGCTTGAATCTTCCATCCCAAGCCCTGTCTACTTGATTTATGAGTCGTTGATTTAAGGTTGCAGGTACCTCTTTTCTCTTGTTCATTATGCGTTGTAGTTCATCAAAAAAGCGGTCAAATTCTTCCTTATCATATTCTGTTCTGGATATAAATAGATTTGGCGCTTGAAGACCAGTTTTGTTTATCAATAACCAAGGGGTATCAAGAATTATACGAATTCCTTCGATCTCACCACGTTCATCTGTTACCTCTGAATCAATGTATAAATCCACAAATTCCCCCCAACTGATTAACCTCTGTGAAAACCAGAAATCAGACACTAGGAGTCCCTTGTCAATAATTTCATAGCGATGATAGGCTTTATCACGTAAAATTGTAAAAATAGTTAAAATCACTAATAAAGAGATGGGGATAAATAACTGATCCTTCATTGAAACAAAATCGAATATTAGTTTTAGAGCAAAGGAAAGTATTGTTATCAAAAGGATTAAGTCAAATAATCTTAATTTTACAAAGTTTACATGTACTGGCTTAAGACTCGTTTGTGGCTTAACTATTGGGGGTAATACATCGTCTACAGGACCACCTTGGATACTCATTTTGTTGAACTAGCCCATATATCTTTTAATGAGTATGATTTAGAACGAAATATTCATGATGTTTGCAATAAATTGATTATAATCTTATTCCAAATGACATTGCTTCTGGGCATTCATCAATACAGGCACCACAGCTTATACAGTTCATATCCGAAATACCTTCAACACCAAACTCGGTAATTTTAACATTCATTGGACATGCTCTTTCACATGACGTACAACCATCCTCACATTTTAGAGGATTTCTTCTTACATGAAGGATACTTTGTTTTGAACAATATCCAAGTAAAGCACCTGTTGGACAAATGTATCTACAATAAAACCGGGGAATTTTTACTGAGAGGAGGGAAACTGCAACCAAAAGTAATGATTTTACCAAAATAAAATTAAGATCTCCGCCTACATTACTGAAAAAGCCTGAAGTTCCAGGAATAACCTCCCAATGAATCATATAAAACCATGTGACAAAAAGTGTTCCCGCTGGATCAAACGCATCCCAAAAAATTCTTGAGAAGGGATTATCTATTGTCAACACTCCACTTAATCTGGAAAATCCGATAAATGCAGCAAAAACAATTGTTCCAAATAGAATAAATTTTGCGATATTTCTCAAGAATTGATCGTCCGCCTTATTGATTATCCATCGAGGGTTAGCTGGGATCCAAGCAAGGATATCCTGCCAAAATCCAACTGGACAAACCCATCCACAAAACATCCTGCCAAGAAGAGCACCAGTTAAGAAGAAAACACCAAGTGCTAAAAATGGAAAATGTCCCTGAGCAAGCAAATATTGAATCTCACTAAACCCACCCCAGACAGTTGTAAATGGTGCGCCTGGTGGAGCTACAATAGGAGCTGGAAAGGGGATTCTGGAAAAGCCAATGAACGTGCCATTTATGACGACAAAGAAAAATATCTGAGACAGTAGTCTAATAAATCTGATTCGTTTTTTGGTTAGTGATTTAAAAAAATCTGCGATCTGTGATGATTCTGGGTTAGTAACTGTTGCCATATGATAAACTCCTTATTTTGGTGGTGCCATGTTTATCAACCAAGTTTGAAGAAACTCCTTCCAAGCTTTAAGGTTGGTTTGTCTGGTCAGATCCACTGCTTTAATCAAGTCCTGTTCATTGAGTGCAAAGCCAAGTAACATAAACCCAATACCGATGGCGATTACAGAGTATAGATATATACGAGCATTTACCTGCACTAAAATTCTCCAAACTGTTAATTTTTCTAGCTATTAAAGACTTATCGATATTCTTCTACGTCGATGATAAATTGAATAGTTTCAGTGTCTATTAACCACCATTAGTTATAAGAAGCTTAATAGTTCGACGATTAACTTCATCCCCACTTACATGGATCAACCCCTGAGTCTCCATACTCATCAATATTTTATTTAACTCCCTTTGAGAAAATTCGTTATAACTTCGTTTTAATGAGTTTTTTAGGGTAGACTCAACCATTACATCGTGATGTTGTTTAAGAAGTCTGATAATATGTGATATCACGTCGACTCTAGTGTAATTTTCAGACATAAGAAACATATTGTAATAGCAAATTAAAGCTGTTCGCTATCATTTCAGCCTACATCAATAAATAATAGAAATTAATAATCAAAATTGAACTAATCTAACCAAGGGAAACAATAAGAGATTTAAAGCTTATAAAATACTGTTTTTGTTGCAACTTCTAGTTCGTTCATCTGATAAAGTAAGTCCTCTAAGTTTGGTTGGTGGAAAGGGTTACAATCTCTTAAAACTTATCAATGCAGATATTCCAGTTCCAGATTTTTTCATTTTAACTACAGATTCCTATGACTTATTCACTAAAACATATCAATTAGATAAGTTTCTTGATGAGATTAATTTCAATAGCTCACAAATTGATATTAGTCAGACTTCTAAGCGAATTAGATCTGAATTTGAAAAATATGAACTCCCAGAAGAATTGAAAAACTTAATTCAAGAGGCTTATGAAGAAATTAACTCTCCTCTTTCAGTTAGATCATCAGCCACTGTAGAAGATCTACCAAATCTCTCCTTTGCTGGACAGCATGACACTTTTCTGAACGTAACAAATATTGAGGAGCTCTTTGTCTCAATTGTCAAATGTTTTAGTTCTCTATGGACTGAAAGAGCTATCAGTTATAGAGTGAAAAATAAGGTGAATAACAACAACATAAAACTTGCTACTGTAGTTCAAAAGATGATCCTCTCTGAAGCTTCTGGAGTAATGTTCACAGCAAACCCAATCACAGGGAATAGAAACCAAACAATTATTGAGGCAGTTTTAGGTTTTGGAGAAGCTTTAGTTTCAGGAATTGTAGAACCAGATACATATACATTTACCCATTCTGGCGAAATTGTAGAAAAGAAAATTAGAACACAGAAATTAAAGATATCAGGTGATGAAACTGGAACAAAAACCGAGAAAATAAACGCAAGTGAACAAAAAGTCTCAGATAAGACTGCGATTAGATTGATCGAGTTTGGAAATAACATATCTAAATTGTACGACAATGATCCGCAAGATGTTGAATGGGTTGTAATCAACCTGAACTCTAATCCAAAGATCTATATTGTTCAGTCTAGAGCTATAACCAGTTTATATCCACTCCCTAATCATTTACTGAACAAACAAGGTCTAATGTACATCTCAATAAACGCGGTACAGGGAGTTCTTGATCCCTTCACGAACTTAGGTGCAGATGTATTTTCTGGGTTTATCTTGCATATTGGTGAGGCAATTATGCATAGAAAAATTTCCGAAAAACAAACCGTCATAGTATCAATAGGATATAGAATTTGGGCAAATGTATTTCCTGCAATAAAAACTAAACCTTTTGATAGTTTAATCAAAAAATTTGCAACTGTTGCCGAACCTGAAACCCTAAAAATCATAAATGAAATAGAAATTGAAGATCCCGACCTTAAACAGAAAAACAAAGTCAGTATCAATAGTTTTCTAATTACTTTTAGAACATTTCTTAACATATTACATAAAATTATTCGACTGCAAAGAAATCCTCGAAAAGAAATGATCCGAATAATGAAAAAAATTGACCTCCTAGAAGTAGATATAAGAGAATCCTCACAACAAGTTACTGATCTTTCATCATTACATGAATTTCTTACGAATGCTGAGAAAAAAACTGCACAAGGGTTATTTCTATCTCTCATACCAGTCGTTGCAACAGGATTTATGGATGTGACAATATATTCAAAACTAGTTAAAAGAGTAAACCCAGAAATAGAGCCTTCAAAATTATTGGTGGCACTTCCTAACAACCCAACAACTCAGATGAACCTAAGGTTGTGGTATGTACACCTGGAAATTGTTAGCGATAGAGATTCTCAAAACTACTTGGAAAATAAATCTGTTTCAAAACTAAAAGAATTATATGAAACAAAAGCCCTTCCACCCGTATTTCAATCCGTTCTTGAGAATTTTCTTGATGGTTATGGTTTCAGAGGAAATTTTGAAATTGATATTGGACAGGAACGTTGGTCAGAGAACCCAGAAATTATCTTTCATATCTTAAAAACATACCTTACCATTGATAGAGATATGGATCCCCAAGATAAATTTAATTCTGATAGGCTTAAGGTTCAAAATAACATAAAGAATGATATACAAATGCTTCAAAAAAGGAAAGGTGGAAGTGTGTTAGCTTCCCTTTCTCTTGCATTAGTGAAGAGATTTAGGTTCTTGGCTGGATTGAGGGAGTACCCTAAATTTAGAATCGTGGGAATCCTTACAATAGTGCGTCAAACAGTTCTGAGGATTGGTGAAGACTTAGTAAAACAGAAGCTACTAGAGACAAAGAACGACCTGTTTTTCCTTTCAAAGAAAGAGCTGAAACATTTTGCTGGTGATCTTGAAAACATCATGGAACGTATTAAGAAAAATAAAATTGATTATGAGATAGAAAAACATAGAACAGTAATTCCTCGTATTCTCATGGGAAATGGAGAAGCTTTACAATTTGCAAAACAAAATGTAACTAGCGATTCTAAAACTTTAATTGGCTCCCCAGCAGCAGCAGGAAAATATACAGGAGAAGTTAAAGTAATGCTAAAACCAAATGACGGAGGATTAAAAAATGGTCAAATTCTTGTTTGTCCAGCAACAGACCCAGCTTGGACTCCTTTGTTTCAGGTTGCGAAGGGACTGATTATGGAGGTTGGCGGAATGATGACTCATGGGTCAGTAGTTGCAAGAGAAACTGGAATTCCAGCCGTTGTTGGAGTTCCAAACGCAACAATAAAACTAAAGGATGGCATGAAAGTTGAGGTAAATGGTTCTAATGGGATTATTAGAATTTTAGATTAATTAATTTAATTTTAGAAATCTTGAGCTCGTGACCTCTTAATACTTCTTCTTTCTTATATAGACAAAAACTGTTATAGCAATACCAAGACTGAAAGTAATTTCAAAACCTGGTAATGGGTTGCTAAAGGTTGGAGCTGCGGAGGATGTCCCGTTTGTTGGTGTTGTTGGAGTTGTTGTTGTAGCATTGTAACCTGCTGGGACACTGGTTTGACTTGATTTAAAGAGCTTTGGATGAACACTTAATGAGGCCACCATATTAGATTCTGCATTGTAGCTAGCTTTTAAATCATTTACTGCACCTGGACTAGTTGAACCAGGTAAAGCAAGATTTGCAGTGGCTGTAACTTGTTGATGCTCAATCCTCATTACCAAGGCACCTGTTGCTTTGTCATAAAGGGTTTCAATATACCCACTAAGAGTTGCGTCAATTTTGATCTTTCCATCTGGACCAGGGATTGAGGTTGAAAATATCAGTTTGTAACTGTTTCTTACAACCTTAGCATCAATGATATAATCAAAACCATTTACCTTTACTTTTACAAAGCGAGAAGATGTTGAATTACTATCTGCGGGGATGTTAAATGGTAATGACCCAAATATCATTTGAGCAGGATTATTAGACGGCATCGGACCACTAGATGGTGAGTTTTGATGGTCCATAAAAGGTAAGGTCATCTGCATTTTGTTATCGTAGGGTGGAGTAACTTCTTGACCTGTGCTTGAAATTGCACGAAATAGACTTACCTGTGAATCATTTACAGGATGAGACATTAGAGGTTGAGTGTTATTATGCCAGATGCCACTTGGATCTCTGTAAGAATCTGAGGACTTATCTGAGTTCTGACCTATAACTTGAGTATATGCAATTCCCTCAAGAAATTGATTGTTGTTTCTGAACAATTCTAAACTGAAAGTACCTGAGCCTGAAAATTTGCTAGTTCCCTGCTGTACATTCATCTCTAATCCTGCAGGTGAGCCAGGAGGACTATTCCTCATCTCAGTGTAAGAGTAGTTCCCATTGTTTGATGAGCTAATCGAATATTCAAGCTTGTCGCCAGCTGTGAGAGGTGCAGTACCTACAGAAGTTGGGGGCCTTGTGTTCCCATATTGACTGTTGATGAAAGATAAAGTTTGTTGATCATAGTTACTTTCTGTATGATTAGACACCCATGTTGCTGTAACATTCTTAGTGATCCATGTGTTTGAATACTGATCATACAACTTTACTACTTGAGGTGCCACTGTTGCTTGTCCAGAGAATATGACATTTTCAGTTGACATAATTTTCACTGGGAGACCTGTTGCAACGTCAACGTAAACATATCTGTAGGAGCTCATGCCAATTGTGTAGGAATAGCTTGCGTTTACAAAAGGTGCGTTTGGATCGTATTTATCGCCATATTTCACATTTGTATACCCAGTTTGTGTTAAGTTGATGCTCAAATGGGAGGTGATAAGCTTATAGTTGATGTTCTGAGATGCACCATTAATAACGAAGTTTTGTGAACCAGTAGAAATAGATGTGCTAATATTTCCAATTATGAATGGAGGGAGAGGAAAGACATCTGATGTGGGTATTGATCTGTTAAAGGTCTTTTGGATCAATTCTGGAAAGATAACTGCATACGAAGCATTTGAAGCATAATGTTCAACTGATGAACTCCCCGTACCCTGGTTTCCCATTGGGTAAGTATTAGTGTAGTTGTTCCATTGAGGTGTTCTTCCTAAATTGAACTCCTTACTGCTATCTGAGCTGGAACTGTTAGCCGAAGACATCATGTTTGAGTGTACCAACAACAAGGTATCGATACCTCTCCAATGCCTAATCACACCTACACCGGTATCACCAGTCATATACTGCAAAGAGTTAAAGTTGTTGAACTGTTCATGCACTCGATCAAAAACTCCAGTTGTAGCATTTTTTTCTTTTGCTAATACGTGATTGTAATCACTTGAGGAATAATTCCCCCATGAATTGAAACTCATGTGATCACCTGTGGCGAGTGTTGTTGTTGCATCGGCTTGAACTACTAATTGCTGTGTCGCAAAGCTAGAGATTAGTAGTAAGCCAATTGCAAATAAAACCATGTTTATTTTACGATTATTCATTGATTCACCTAGTGATAATAAGTTAATTTCCTTCTAATTAAATCTTACCTAATTTATCATCATGCTATTAAATTATCACAATCAAAAATAACAGACCAAAAAACTATATTTCATCACAGATATATTATAAATTGTAGTGGAAATAATCACCTTCAATATAACTTTTCAATTATAACGAGAACAAGGAAGTCTATGAGAGTTGTCCTTAAAATTTTTAAATTTCGAGATTGTTTTTCTTATGACAGATTGTTAAAATCATGATATCATCCATAAATTATTATATATTGTGCTTTAAATTAAATTGTGCGATCGGTTGCTGAGATTACCAGAGACATTATTGAGAGAAAACCATTTTTGGAAGATGCATTGGTCAGAGGGATAATTAACTTTAATTCACTTGCAGAAGAAATTTTTCCTGAAGTTAAAGAGAAAACTAGAAATTCAGATGTCAAACTGACAACAATTGCTATGGCATTGAGAAGGCTCTCAGAAAATTTACAACAAAGAAATATACTTACAATAGAAAAAAAACTCCAAGAATTTGTAGATAGTCAAACAACTCTAAGATATGACCTATCCGAGACAACATTTGAAATAGATAAAAAATCTTCAGAATTTGGCAATAAAATTGGTCAGATTTACTCTCTTGTTCCGATTGAAAAGGGTTCCTACCTTTCGATTACAATGGGAACAAACGAGATCACAGTAATTTCTAGATCTAAATATGAAAAGGAGATTTCGAATATACTTAGGGGAGCAAAAATAAAATCTAAAGTGAAAAATTTGGCAGCAGTCTCAATTACGATTCCAGAGGATTCATTAGATAACCCTGGATTGTTTTATTATTTTACAAAAGCCCTGACGATGGATGGGATAAACATAGTTGAGCTAATTTCTACATTCTCAGAAATGCATTTCATTGTTTATGAGGATGATGTTAGCGAGGCAAGCAAGACACTCCGTAAAATACTAAGAAAAGTTGAAATTGAAAACTTATAAAACATGAAAGATTGTGGTCGCACTTATGATTTATAGACTCGATTGTATGATATTCTTGATATAATATTCACCAGCCTTATAAGATGACCGGACTAGAGGTCCGGATGCAACATATTTGAAGCCCATTTCAAGCCCAAATTTCTCATATTCTAGAAATTTCTCTGGAGCCACATATGCTTTCACACTCAAATTTCTAAGGGATGGTCTCATATATTGCCCTATAGTTAAAAAATCGACATCTACATTTCGTAAATCCCTCATTGTCTCATAAATTTCAGCATCACTCTCTCCTAAACCCACCATGATACTGCTTTTGGTGTAGATTTTTGGATTAAGCTTTTTGATACTCTCCAATACAAACAAGGACTGTTTATAACCAGCTCTCTTGTCTCTTACCTTCAACTGCAATCGTTGTACTGTCTCTATATTATGTGCTAACACTGCAGGTTGTGAGTCAACTATAGTTCTTAAAGCTGCAATATCCCCCTCAAAATCTGGAATTAAAATTTCAATCATTATTTCTGGATGCCTAGTATGAACTTCCTTAATGCTTTGGGCTAGGTGACCAGCACCACCATCTTTTAGATCATCTCTATCCACAGATGTAAGAACGATATAATCAAGATCCCAATCATCCAAAGCAACTGCTAGATTTCTGGGTTCAAATGGGTTTAATGGTTTAGGATTCTCTGAGGTTTTAACAGCACAAAATCTACAACCCCTGGTACATGTATCACCCATTAACATAAAGGTTGCTGTTCCTCCAGACCAACATTCAGTTCTGTTTGGACATTTTGCCTCCTCACAAACAGTGGCGATCTGTGAATTCTTTACAGTCTTGTTAACGACACTGAGTGTTTTTGTAAAGGTGTGACCACGGTTGGTTAACCAATTCGGGACTTCTAAATTGCCCATTGACCTAGAACCTAATTTATCATTTTTAATTTCATGGGTTGAGTTATACCTTACTTATAAAGTTCTGGAGAAAATCATCCACATAAAAAAATTGTTATGATTGATTGAGAGATGTTTCAATATAATTTATAAGGTACAAGGTCAAAATATAAATGTGAACCAAGCCCTTGAAGAATTGTTAAGGTCAATAAATAATTTTATACCTAAATTAAACGAGGGATTCCCTGCACTATCTGCAACTACAGTTTTGAAAAACAGGATGAATGAGGTAAATCAGGAACTTAAAGAACAGTTTGAAGATCCAGACGTAGACAAACCATCAAAGATGGAGGCATTGATCACTTACTACAAATCAATTGCCAATGCAACAAACAACATTTCAAAGGTAGGAGTTAAAAAGGAGGCTGTCTTTAGTCTCTTCCTTAAACAAGTACAAGAGTTGCTGACAGACAATGATATTTTGGAACATGGAACTCGTTCTCGATTTCTTGATGAGGTGTTTACAGAATCTTATTATCTTGAATTTGACCTCCATAACCTTGAAATATCCAAGTATACAACAAACCCTCAGGAATGGATAAAAGAATTTCAAACCAAATTAAATAACATAAAATTTTTAACAACAACGCTAGAACAAACTCCATTTATTGAATTTGATAATTTTGTTGCAATATTTGGAAATGTGATTTTAGCACTCAAAACTACTCTTACGTTAATTGAAGAAATAGATTTTGACGATAGTGATAAACTTCAAGAAACTACTAAAGAACGTAATTTTCTGCTGATTGAAGCAATACTCACTTTCTTAAAACATATATTAATTATTTCTGAGAGGGTTAACTTTGAATTATTTGAGAATATGTTGTCCTTCATCACAGATAATCTTGAAAATCGAGAATTCATTAAACACATGCTTTCAATTACAAATGAATTCCTAGCTAAATTTCCTAGCGAATTTATTTCTGAATTCTCATCTCAAAAGTTTGGTGGACCTGACCAGGTTAAAGGTTTTCTAAACTCTGCAAAGATTATTTCTACCTTCTATGAGCAGTCTGACAAGCTCAAACTACTGCCATATGGTAGTCAGCTCATTAGTGACGAACTACTCCAGATTGCAACAAACATTGAACTCTATTTTAGAGAATTTTCATGTAAATCCATCTTTCTTAATAAGATAAATGAAGCTCTGATTAGGTATTACCGGTCAATATACATTATACTTGTTGTCGAATTAGATCACCCAGTTGAACGATTCGTCAACCAGATGCAATGGGCAAGTACAATATTTGAAAATGAAGCCTCTACAAATCATGCGATTTTATCATTGTTTGGTACACAACTTGGTTTGATTAAATTTGCAACTGATAAAGGAAATATTGAACTATTAAAAGAACAATTAAAGGATTTAGAGAGGTTGTTACAGTCTCACAAAAATCTTGCCCCTTATCCTAATGTTACAATGAGTTTCTTAACCGATATACTATCATTTGTCCTGAACCATAAATCTGGTGATGAAGTAGAGGGTAACCTTCAGATGACCCTCCTCTCAGAAACAATCTTCATCCCCAACCACGACCTGATTGAACAGTTTAGAACTTACCTTGCTTACTTCTCTCAGTTTAACTCAGCTATTAAGGATAATCTTCAAAAACCTAGGTTAGAACTGGAACTGGAGGTATTAAATTCTCAACTTCAATTTTTTGACCCATTCAAAATTTTAGCAACTTTAGACTTTTACACCATCAAAGGCAATTTTATGGAACTAAAATATCCGATATTTGGATCGCTAGATTTCTCAATATACCAGACGGAATAATTCTTTTTATTTCTAAATCAACTCAAGGTTGATAGAAAACAAAGTTTTTTGAAGCAAAGCTAAGTAACTAGAGTATGGTATACCCATCAAATGAGATAAGAAAGTTTTATATCCCCTTTTACGTCCTATGGATGTTTATGATACCCATACTCATACTTTCAACAAATGGGTTTTTTGGATTGTTTAATGGGTTTACAACGCATATATTTGAGAGGATAATTTCCTTTTTCTTAATATATGGACTTATATGGCCGGTATCATGGATAACACTATCAGGATTTTATTACAGTATTTATGACAACAATTTTCTCTCGTTATTCGCAATTAGTGTGGCAATAGCTGGTCCAATCTTGCACCTGGTATGGATATTATTCACCCACAAAAAACTTAGAGAAAAATTAGATGCAAAACATCTCTCATGGGGTGACTTTTTATTAAATTATATCTAGGGTATTACGAAGAATGAGTGCACCGTTCCTTGCCTCTCTGAAGGTATTGAAGTTTTCCCCTAAAGGTACAGTCATCAGAATTGAGTACCTTTCAGATATATCAAATAAAAAGACAGTACTTCTGTTTAAAGAGGATCCAAAAAGTGATGATGCTACTGAGATACAAATGGAATCAACTACAGAGAAGATTCAGAACATGCAGTTCATGAAAGTAGAAATAATTATGGATCAGTTCTTCTACTTCAAAGGGAAAAGTCTAGGTTTAGAGGGATCTGAGGAGATAGAACCAGGAGAATTCCATAAGATACAGAAGTTTAAGTCTGGTAGAGTTGCATTGGAGGCGGAAGAGGAATATCTTAATTCAATAGAATATGTCCCTTATATCCCACTTAACTGGAACCCAGACCTTGAGATGGTCTCAAAAAATTTTATCAAGGAAGATTATTCATCAGATTTTAGACAATTCACTATCAATGTTTTGTTATTCGTGATAAAATGGATATATGAGCCTAATCTCCTCTTAATGAGGTTAGACACCCTTATTTCAGAGTTTAACACAAGGTTAAGAGCGGAGGACAGTTTTGAGCTTGATAAAATATTGAGACCAGCAGGAAAGTTAATGTTCGAAATACTTTATGAAATATTAACATTTGATCGAACTGAAGATGAAAGATTACTTACTGGAAAGATAGAAAAAGCACAATACAAGGAAAAATTAAAGGGAATCCTGGAAAATTGTGAAAAATCTAAATTCTTTAACCCTGAGCTTGAAATAACTGAACTAGAGGAAGAACAAGATTCACTCAATAGGCTCGCTGAACTCCTAAAATACCAGTGATTTAGATGCCTAGCCAATATATAATTAAAGCCAAAAAAATCATTGATCAAGAAAGAATTGATCGAATCAAGGAGTTCTATAAAAATGAATATAGGCCTGATGCCACTATTCCTTTGAAATTCCGTTTCATCAAATCCTTCATGTTTGATGAAAATTCAGGACTTTTTATTTGGAGATCACTTCACACATTACTAAACAAAAGGAGATTTAATGAGAATAAGTTAAGAGAAGACATTATCAAAGCAATTGACTTAGGCTTTACCCCAATCCGAATCTTTCATTCTGTTTCTAATTGGCTGGCACCAAACGAGATAAGATACACAAAGAGCCAAAATGGCCGACTACTAAATTCAGGACTTTTTGTTTTAGAATCTGATAAAAATCTTAAGACTTCGATTGAAGTGGCTGCCAAAATTTCTCAAATTTATTCTAACCATAAATTATACCTGGTTTTTAGTGGGAATAGATCTATTCATGTTTGGTTTTCAGATTTCGATTTCACACAAATCATAAAAAACCCCACTTTATTAGATAACGAGAAAGATGATTTAAAAGCAAGAAGAAAGTTCTTCTATAAACTCCCCACAGATCTGCCTGCTAGACTTGATCCCCAGACATCCATTGATTCTAGGAGGGTCGTCCCAATTATTGGAACACTAAATGGATTCACCATGAAAAGGGTGACACTTCTTAAGGAACTTATGGATGAAGAACAAATTCAAATCCAGTCAAAGGTAAATTAATTAAATTACTAAGATGTAGACGCTATTCCTTCACTCGCGAACGTTTCCACCTATTACTAATGCAGCACTGATCAAGACCAAGTTCTTGATTATGTACTGTCCTTCTAAAGTAGGTACTAGAGGATATACTGAAAAAGTGACTGTTGGTAGCAATACAAGTGGAAGGAAGGTACCACCCATTTGTAAAAACAGTAAGAATATTGCAATCCTATTGAGAGGTTTGTAAATTAGGCCAATACCTATAATGACTTCCCATATACCAAGAATTGGTATAAAAACATCTGCTGGAATAAAATAGACTGTTTTTTCTAATAGACTGTTTGCAGAGCTCAACCCAAGGGGCTTTAGCGCTCCAAACCAGATAAAGATAATCCCCATTGACGCTCTCAAAGCGGGAAGACTGTATTTTTTCATCAGTGAACTAATAAAAATATCAATTTCTGTGTATTTGATTTTGAATTCATCAAGTTTTGTACCCAATGACACATTATTACTATACTCGCATATATTAAAAATTTATTAGATAATTTTGACTATAGTCCGAAGATATCTGAACTTTTTTAGTTGATCTCCAATCAGTTTTTACTTAATTTATCATCATTGAATTTTTCGAATTATTTAATTTTTTTGTGGGTATTGTTATACATTTCATTCCCTAGAAAAGGTTTTTAATTTTGATACACTATAACAATTTAACTAAGAGGAAATCCAAATGGGGATAAGCGAGGAAGACAGAAAAATTCAAGATTCTTTACAAGACAATGATTTGGTTGAAGTAGTTCAAGTCGATAGCTTTGTAGGTGATGATTCTTCTATAGAGCAAGAGGACCTACCCGATACGACTGATAATCTTATACTCCCTAGAAAAAAAGAGAAATATCCAATACTAATTGAAGAAGGGTTGGATTCAAGAATAAAAAATTTCTCTAAAATTGATAGAAAGAGACTAAATAAAGCGATCAGTGATTTATCAAGCGGATATTGGGAACTAGGCATTCGAGTCAAAAAGCTTAAGGGACATAAGGAGACCGTATTTGAAGCAAGGTTAGACAGATCAAAACGAATTTTATTTCAATTCAGATCAGTTCCACTAGAAGGACAACGAAAAAGGGTTGCCACAATTCTTCTGATGGACATTGTGAGACATAAGAAGGTAAATTCAGCATCGTCAAAACAAACCATTGAAAGATTGAACCTACAGAAGTATAACACGTACCTAACTGATAAGTCAATTGTTGAAATCGAAATCAAATCCCTCGATGAGATTCCTTATAAATACTACCCAATCCTTGATGAGATATTTAACCAAGAAAATGAATTACAACCAATTGAATCTTACGATGAAACCGGACTCCCCAACGGAATTAAATTTTACAGATTTGATAAAAAGATTCGTGAAATATGGGTAAAGGATAATTTCCTACAAAAAACTCTTGCTTTAAGCCAAAATCAGCAGATTATAGTGTATAAAGATCCACCAGTTTTCATAAATGGTGGAGCAGGTACAGGTAAAACAACAGTACTCGCCCATATATACAAGGAAAATTGGGAAAACAAAAAGCGACAGACAATTTATGTGACCTTAACTCCTCAGTTAAGAGATTTTATAAGGGAAATATTAAATGAGATGTTTGAGGAGGGACCCCTCCGAACAGAAACTCAAAAAAGAGTGATAACTTTTAACCAACTTTGCA
Organism: Candidatus Heimdallarchaeota archaeon; assembly: GCA_030149205.1. GTDB lineage: Archaea > Asgardarchaeota > Heimdallarchaeia > Heimdallarchaeales > Kariarchaeaceae > WAKA01. The sequence continues at coordinate 386,592 of JASBSB010000003.1, forward strand.
AATTGATACTCAGAAATGATTCTGAAAAGTTCGATGAAGATGATGAGGTAACTCTAGACAATTTCATCAAATGGATAGGGATGAGACAAAGTATAAAAAGAGATTTTGACACTTTAAAGCTTTGGCAGGAATATTTTGGTGTAATTAAAGGCCAGTGTTCAGACCCCGAATTAGGTATTATTTCAAAAAAGGAATACCTTAAAAAACCACGAGGTGTTTCGCTGTTTAATGAGGAGAAAAGAGAGAGAATTTATGAACTCTTAAGTGAATACTATAAAGAACAAAAATTCAAAAATAAATGGGACACATTAGATCTTGCACAAACTACCTATGATAAACTTCTGAATTTAGATGAGAAAGAAGTTGATAATTTAAAAATAGAAGCCATAGTTTGTGATGAAATTCAAGACCTGGTAATGATACAATACAGAGTGTTAAACATCATTTTAAGTTCTAAAATGACCATCCCAAACTTATATTTTGGTGGAGACACACAGCAGACTATAAACTCCAGCAATTTTAGATGGGATGATCTCAGGTCGTTTATCTATCAGGAATACAAGGATTTTGAAATTAAGGTTCCTAAGTTGATCTATATGACCCGTAATTTTAGAAGTACCTCGGTCATCGTACAAACAGCGAATAAGTTTCTGGAATTTAAGAAAACCCTGGGATTAGCAAAGGCAGAAGACAAATTACAGGAGGGAATAGAAAAATTTGACCAACACTACTACCCTGTTTTACTAATTAAGGGATCATTAGAAGATTTTATGACACATAAAGAGGAATTAGTGGAAAATACTGGGAGATTAATTATCTCATACAATGAGCACAGACATTCTCAGTACAAGCAGTTTTTTGCTGAAGGCTATATAATGAAGGTAATGGAAGTTAAAGGTCTTGAATTTATCTCTACTCTTCTCTATAATGTTGTTACAGATACAGAACTGGAATGGAGAAACATTCTTAATAAGGATTTACGAGAAAAATATATCAAGGAGCATGAGCTTGATGTTACCTACAGTCTGAGCAGGATCTATGTCGCTTTAACTAGAGCCAGAAGGAGCATTTTTATCTTTGAGGAGGATCCATATGCGGTTCAATTCTGGAGAGGGTTAATGTCGGATGGTTTCAAAGAAATTGAGTTTAGCGAGATGCTTAAGCTCTGGAAAGTGAAAATTTCAAAGGATGAAGCCCTAAGAGAAGCTGAATACTTTTATCGCGAAAGGAGATTTAGAATTGCCGCTGATTTTTACAAAAATGTAGGGGCACACCTTCTGGCCGAGAAGGCACTAGCAATGGATTATATGCAGAACAAAAAATATAAAAAAGCTTTAAAAATCTTTCTTGACCAAAGCGAGGACAAATTAGCTGCAGAATGTTATGAAAAGCTTGAAGTTTTCCAAGAGGCTCAGAAGCATTACAAGATCGCGGGGGAAACAAAGCATAAAGTAAGGTGTCAGGCGCTATATGAAGTCTCCTTGGGTAATTTAGAAAAAGGAGCAAGACTTTTTGAAAAGAACCAACAATATAGTAAAGCAGCACAATTATTTGAGGAATTGGGAAACAAAAGGGAAAGTTACAGATTAAAAGCCCTTAACTATGAATTTTACAAGGAATTTAACCTTGCTGCTAAGGAATGGAACAAGTATGGAGATAAAAATGAAGAATATAGATGCCTAACCAGATACCATGTAGAGAGAGAAGAATTTGATCAAGCTGCTAAGATCGCAGAAAATAAGGAGAATTGGAATGACGCAATTGAATTCTGGAAAAAACATGGGGATAATAAAAATACATCCAGAGCACAAGCATATCAATTATGGAAGGAGAGTCAATACTCTGATGCTGAAAATTTGTTAAGAAAATATGACCTCTGGGATGACCGCTTAAAATTATGGAAGAAGGATAGGATTAAAACCGCAGAAATTTACAAAGAGAGGGGAAAAAAAGAAAAGAGGGATAGAGATCTTATACGAGCAATAGACCTCTACTTTGAACAAAATAATATTGAACAGGTTGAAGAAATAATCGAATTCATTATTGATAATCAAACAAAGATTCCAGTTTTAGAAAGGTTAGGAAAATTATTTGAAGCTGCGGAGCTTGCAGAGGAAAACAGATTATACAACAAAGCAGGTTCGTTATGGATCCAATTGCAAGAATTTGAACGAGCAATTAATAACTTTGAACTTGCAAAGAGTTGGAACGAGCTTGGAGAAGTACTGGAACTTGTTGGGAGAAATGAAGAAGCTATACCGTACTTTGAAAGAACAGAGAACTGGTTAAAAGTGGCTGAAAATCAGGCGGTTATTGGTAAACACGCGGAATCTGCATTGACATTTGAAGAAAATGACTTCATAAAAGAGGCTATTATTCAATATAAGTTAGCCTTAAATTTTGAGAAGGTTATTGAACTTAGCAGATTGATCAATGACTATACTACAGTTATAGAGTATGCCAAAGAAATAGATGATAATAAGACCTTAGAGGAGATTTACAATAAGCAAGGAATGCATAAAGAACTGGCAGATCTTTACGTACAATTGAAAAAATATGAGAGAGCAACAAAATACTACGAGATTGCACTCGATTCAATCAAATATGACCCTAAGGTCAGAGATGAGATTATAAATCAGTTAATCATGGTATATGGATCAAAATTGAAAAATTATAAGTCTGCAGCCGACTTAGCATTTAAGATCAAATTATACGATGAAGCTATAAAATATTACAAAAAGTTGGAGGACTGGGAATCAGTTGCAAAAAGCTTCAAATTTAAGAAAAATCTCAGAAAGGCAGCTGAATACTATGAAAAGGCTGAGAATTTTCTGGATGCGGGATATAATTATGAACGATCTGGTAAATTCGAAAAAGCTCTTGAGATGTTCAAATTAGCTGAAAATTATGAAAGAGTTGTCAGACTCGCTGAAAAAAGAAACTGGAATGAAGAGGCAGCGATAGCTTATGAAAAATTAGAGGAATTCGAGAAAGCAGCTAAAAATTGGAAGCTAGCGGGAAACAACCTTAAATCGGATGTAAATTACATAAAAGCTAATCGACTTGATATTGTCATTACATCTAGAATCAACGATCAGAAATATGAAGAAAGTTGTATTTTTGCTGAACTTGCTGGTAATCAAAATGAAATTGTCCTACGATCACTTTTGAAACTGGAAGACAACTTTAGATTAGGAGAGTATTACGAAAATTTAGCGTTAACAGTAGATGAGGAAAAACATAACATAAGCAATTCTGAATCAATGAAAAATGATAAAGAGCAATCAAGTGAATCACTTTTCAAAATAGCATCAGAGTATTTTCAAAAGTCATATTCTGAATTGATGAATAATGAGAACGAGAAAAATACGGAGATTCGTAAAACACAAATATTGAGTTGTGTATATCATCTTCTTTTCTGTGTGCATAGAAGTTCTGAAGAGAAGAAATATGAATATTTAAAATTATTGCCAACCACCTTCTTGGATCAATTTCCGGGTTCATTTCTTAACATATATTTCCTCCTTCTATCTGAATCTAAAGATGAAAAGGAAAAAGCAGCTATGAATTTAGTAATCTATAATTTCTCTATCCTTGATTTAGCTAGTTTAAACAGAGAAGACTTCAACATTTTAACAAAAATAATGACGGAGATGAAAAGAGAAGATGAACTACTTCAAGAATTCGAACGAAGAGGGATCGATGAGAGGCTTATCAATTATTGGGAGAAAAAGACTCACAGCGAAAAATCTAAATTTATTGACCTGGTCAAAGCGTCAGCATTCTTTAGAAGAGGAAAACATACAAAGGAATTGATATTTGCGTTGGAAAGGATTTTAGAAATAACAGAAAAGAAATCAAGAGCAAAGTATAAAGACTATTACGAATTAATTAGCCTTTATCGTGAAATTGGAGATAAGGAAAAAGAAGCAGAAACTGAAGAGAGATTTACTAAACTGAAATCTAAGCGAAAACATCGTAAGAGTGGAAAGCGAAAATCTAAGAAATACTGAAGATAGCCCTTGAAACTATAACATACAAGCTTTGAAATTCTCTCCAACACTAAAAAATTTAAATATCTTCCTACTCTCTCCTCCAGATTGTACCACTCTTATTGTCTTCAAGTATAATCCCCCGCTCTTTTAACTCATCCCGAATCTTATCTGATAGTGACCAATCTTTTTCTGAACGGGCCTGATTACGAATCGCTATCTGCTCTTCTATCCACTCAACTTCCTTATCAACTGTGTTGTCTTCGGATTGCAAGATTCCAAATACAAATAACATTTGTTGAAACTCATGCAGAGGGTTGAGAAATAGATGTCCACTAACCTTTGGAGCTACTCGAATAAACGAGTTAATTTCTTTTATCACCTTTTGAAATACAACAATGGCATCGGGTGAATTAAAATCATTCAATAGCTTACTCTGCAACTCAGTAAGTAAGGCTGATATTTTCAATGAAAATTCAACCACCTCTGGTGGTGATTTGAACTCTCCATTTTGCCTAGTCAATGCTTTGAATGCTGTATAAGTTGATCGAAACTTCTCAATCTGGGTCTTCGAATCTCTTAAATATTCTTCAGAATACTCTAGTGGCTTTCTGTATTGAGCTTGCAAATAAAACCATCTTAGTGTATCTCCGTCATAGGTTTCAAACACTTCCTCTAGGTTCTTGAAATTGCCTGTGCTCTTACTCATCTTATCCTTGTTTATGGTAAGGAACCCATTATGAACGAAGAAATTGGAAAATTTTTTACCAGTGAACGATTCTGATTGAGCAATCTCATTTGTGTGATGAGGAAAGGCCAAATCTCTACCGCCACCATGGATATCAATGGTCTCTCCTAAAAGAGAGTGAATCATTGCAGAACATTCAATATGCCAACCGGGCCTCATTTTTCCCCAAGGTGTTTCCCAAAATGGTTCTTTAGGTTTAGAAAGTTTCATCAGAGCAAAATCCTCCCTACTTTCCTTGTCATATATATTTTCATCTGCCTCAGCAGATTGGGATTCCTCCAATTTAAAGTTTACAAGTTTTCCATAGTTCTTGAATTTCTTAACTCTAAAATAAACACCTGACTCTCTAGAATAAGCAAACCCTTTTTGAATTAGAACTCTGGTAATTTCCTCCATCTTAGGAATATATTCCGTTGCAAGAGGTCTGAGATTGGGCTCCAGAATGTTAAGAGCTAAATAATCGTGCTCAATTGCTGGGATTATTTTCTGAGCTAATTCAGCTACAGAGATTCCATCCTTCTCTGCCTGAACAATCATCTTATCATCAATATCTGTGTAATTTGAGACAAATTTTACACGATACCCTAAAAACATTAGCACCCGTCGTATGAAATCGAAAACCACCATTGACCTTCCATGTCCATGATGTGCCTTTGCATAAACTGTTGGTCCACACACGTACATTTTTACCAGATTACCTTCAATTGGGATAAATTCCCTGGTTTTGTGAGTCTGTACATCATAGATCTTAAGTCCAGTTTCGAATTTTTTCACAAAGATTTTTCAAACTTAACCTTTTAAAAATATCTGTTAGTGGTACATTACTTGAATACCGATAGATAAGTTAAAAATCATAATTATTGCATTCTTAGATAAGTGATTCATGTAAAATGTAGCTCTGATTGCTGTTATCGTTCAAATCACTTGTTAGGATAAAACTGTATTAAAACGAGTATATTGGTTAATAACTAGACATGCATGGTTAATTGTACCCCATCCTGTTTAAACCCATTCTTAAGATAAAATTCTCTTGCAGGTCGGTTTTCATACCCAACTGTCACCTCGAGCACATTAATTTTTCTTTCCTCAGCAAATGAATTCAGCTCGTCCAAAAGCATCTTTCCAATATTCTGACCTTGAAATGCACGATCAACTACCATCTCATCAATTCTTAAGGTCAATCCCTGACCCACAGTGTGCCTGAGAACTGAGTGAAGAATGGCGACAATTGTCTCACCGACGGTGGCTACATGAAGATGATTGAAATCATTCTCCAGCATTTTTTCAAGATTTTCTAAGGTTAAAGGAACATAGTGTTCTGTTTTCTTAACTTGATAGAGTTGTTTACTAAGCTCAAGGATTGCATTATAATCCTCTTTTTTTGCCAATCGTGTTGAAATATTGCTAGACATAGGTCATAGTTTTCAATTTACATATTAAAGTTACCAACTTAGCCCAATTTATTTCGACCGCTTTTTGTGTAATTTCATGAATTTGTCCAATACATTGTGATTACGAGAAACTATCAACCTGAGTGCTACCCAGAATGATGAGGTTTTGTTACCCCCAAGGGGTAAACAAAAAGAATACCTTTATATTGTCGAATGTGGCTAATGTAATCATGAGTGAAACAACACCTGCATTGAGCAGATTCTTTAATCACGCTCGATCATTCACAAAGTATGGCATTGTTTTGTTCGTGGTGACCTTTTTGGTGGTCGCATTTGTATACAATTCTGGACCTCCAACTGCAACATCATTTACGCTAAAACAAAACCAGACTGTTAGTTTAACCTTTTATCGAAATAACTTTGGTCAGTCACAAATTGGAGTCTTCACTGACAATAATCACCAAAATAATGATCATTTACCACAACAAACAGCACTTTTAAGAGTTCAGGTATTTAAGGTTACAGGGAATGTATTAACCATTGTACCAGGTTTAGATTATAACACCTATGGTCAGATGAAATTTTATGATCTGGGGCCAGGTGAATATAGGGTCATTGTAACAAATATCTCCCCAGTTATTGCCACAGGTAATGTGGTTGCGGCAACCTTCAGCCCATTATACATTGCTGTCGCATTTTTGTTCATAATGATTACAAACTTATATTTTGGACTTGGAATAATCTTTTTCCCCTTTTATTTCATCTTGCTGTTGGTGGATATGACTTCCAATAAGAAGAGATCAGTAAGTTCAAGTTCTACAAGTGGATCAAACGCGCTGCCCTTAGAAAGTGGAACTGCCTCGACAACAGCTGTAAGCTCAGAACCACAACCCACTAGAAGAGAAGCAATCAGCTCAAGGATAACAGGTGTCTCCGAAACTGTCCAAGCTAAGGTTCGAGAGGCAAAGCAATACACAGAAAACAGGAGAGCAAATGCATCAGGATTTAAACAGAATGATCTCTCAACAGGTGACTATATACTCTTAGGTATAGCTGGACTATTCCTCCTGATTGGTGTCTTTTCCTCTGAACCGAGATTATTATTATTCTCTATAATTTTGGGTTCATTAACACTTATTTCTATTAATAAAAAAGAGAAAAGAAGGGTTAGGTTACTTAGGGCTATGTACAAGAATAGACCCACACCTTACACTGTGAGAGTCTCTGATTTAAGAACACTGTTACGCAGAACTGAATCGCAGGTGGTTAAGGATCTGACATCAATGGAATTAGACTATGGATATCCTATCAAGTTGGATACCACCTCTGGATCTGTAATAATAGAGGATGATCTATCTAAGTTCTTACCTGCAAATGATCCAGTTAGAAGAGGAAAGTACATTGAGAACTATTCAAGCTCTAGACCTTCAGTACCAGCTCAGCCTGTTCAAACTGTTTCTTCACCCAGTTCGGCTGAACGAACTGAATCAAGCAATACCTCAATTTTGCGCAGGGAATCTCAGACTTCAACTGCACCAACTGACAAAGGTGTATCAGGAACAGAGATTGGAGGGTCTGTGCTAAGACCCAACCCTGAAGTTTCCAAACCCGCACCAGTAACATCAGATGAAACAAAGCCAAAAACCAAATTCTGTGTGGAATGTGGAACAGGGTTACCAGAATCTGCAAGATATTGCTACGAATGTGGAAGCAGAACTTAGTTTGTGCTCAACTAAAAATTAAATTTAATAAAATAATAAATTAGGACTCAATCAAAATATAGAGCAAACATCAATTCTTAATGGAAGTTTTTGAGAGAATTTTTTTTCAATGTAATTTCTTCATAGTAATTATCTCAGCCTTTAATTCCATCAAGAAATCTGAGTCTGTAATCACATCCAGTAATCACATCCAGTAATTTTAATCCTTTTACGCAAATTGTAACTTATTGTGGAGAGAAATGTTTAGAAATAGACTAAATGAGCATCAATGTTGTTGGGAAAATTTAAGCTTCAAATTTGGATTAAAGTATTAAGTGTTTATTGCTAAATCTCAAACCTGACAGGGAATTTGACACGTTTTAGGACAGGTAGAAGGCTAGAGTTTGTTACCTGAAGCCTTCAAAATCAAAGATTAATTTGTGATCAAGATATTCTTTCTTACTATTGGTCTTCAGATCTTAATGCTTTAAAATTATTTTTAACTGTACGTGAAATAGTCAACTGGAGGATCTCGTTTAAATTTCTCATTATATGCTAACTTTTCGATCGAACGAATAAAATCAGATTTTGCATCACTGTAATTTTCTCTTGGTATGCTGCTTGCCACAAGTTTAAGCTTTAACTGATAATATTCCTCTCTCGCCTTTGGGTGGGATCGCAAGTAATCTCTGAATAAAAGATGACGAAAATGAAACTTATGCCCTCTCTCTACCATATGAAGGTGCTCAATCGAAATATTCTCGTGGTCATTATTCAGATGACGAACAAAATACCGACGAAAGGGTAAAATTATATTCCATTTCTCGACGTAACGGTAACCTGCCTTCTGAAGTAGTGGAATAAACTCAGATTCCTCTGCAAGAGAATGTAATTCAACTCCTATATCAATAATAGGTTTAGCACCTAGTCCAGGAACAGAGGTGCCCCCAACATGTTCTACACTGTAAATATAATGACCAATAGTTTTCAAAAGAATGTTTCTTCCTTCTTCAAATTTGGAAGGCCAACTTTCATCATAGTCTACCAAATACAACTTATCACGAAACACAATACAGTCTTAATTTGTAACTATATTAAATACCTTAAAGATGCCCTTTATCTGACTTACCAAATTCTCCTGGTTGTAATTAGTCTCAGAGAATACCTACCTTTCTAAAGATAAACTTAACTTAAAGTAACCAAATCTAACAGTTTTCAAAACTTCAAGTATTACGTATTTTTTGTTCTTGCCATTTATTTTTAACTTTTCACCATGTTATTCAATATTTATCTACAAAGTAATTGTTTTATTCTTTCTTATTAAATTCAGAACATTGAACATTACAGAATCATCAGATTCAATTGCACACTCTTACACAAGAAAACCCTATTACAGAAATGGGACTACCTTATTTCTGTCATTCTTTAAAAGACAACCCGGAAAATTGAGTCTAGCTATTTTTGCATTTGCACTCACCTCAATTTCTGCTTTAATACCAGCTATACTTGTAGGAATGGCAATTGACGAGCTCACCAATTTCGGTTTTGACTCAACTGTTTGGCTTTACTCAGGTCTAATTGTCTTATCAGGTGTTTTTTATTATGTTGTGTCATACTTCTCACTGTATACTTATATAACACTGGCCTTCAGCTATGAGAGAGATATCCGACAGGAGTACTTTGACAGAATACAACAGCATAGCTTAACCTTCCATGATGAAAATAACTCCTCTAAGTTGCTCTCATTGGGAGTCACAGAGATAACTCAAATGAGACAAGGAATAATGCCTGGGACGAGATTCATTATCCAAAATATATTTTCAATAATCTTTATCACTTATTCAATTTACAGGGTAACTGACATTTCCAAACTCTATATCACCTTTGGGGGATTTGCATTGTATTACATTGTAGCAATTTACCAATCTAAGAAGATCATACCAGTAAGAACTCAACTCGCAAACACTGTAGGGGAGTTAACGGAGGAATCGCAGGAGATATTCAAAGGAATCGAGGTTGTCAGATCCTTAGGGTCAAGACTGCGAGAAATCCAAAGATTTAGAACCACAAGTAAAAGGTACTCAAAGCTAGGAATACAAGAGGGACAAATGGCATCATTCTACTGGCCTGATCTCATTTTGCTATCATTGACAGCCGTGTTATTCTGGCTAACCCTTCTCGATGTCACAAACAAAGTTATTTCTGTCGGAGATATGGTTCAGGTGCTCGGTCTGTTGTTAACCCTTCAGTTATCTAGTTCTTTTATGCCTCAGATATTTTTGTCCATTAATGCGGCTCTTACAAACTCAAACAGAATATGGAAAAAAATGAACTGGCAGGATCCACAACCTGACAAGATGATCACTAAAGATTTAGAGGTCAACTGGGATGGAGACCTGAAATTTGAGGATGTGACATTTACTTACACTCAGTCAGAAAGACCTGCCTTAGAAGAAATAAATATTTCAATACCCCCTCATAGCAAAGTGGCTTTGATCGGAGGTCCTGGATCAGGGAAGTCAACATTTCTAAAACTGCTCTTACAGCTGTACCTACCTCAGAAGGGAAGAATCACGATCTCTGGAGTTGATTTTCAAGACATCAAAGTGGATGAGGTAAGAAGAAACGTTAGTAGGGTTGAACAGGAAGTATTTCTCTTTTCAGGGACAATTCGAGATAATATTGCATTCGCAAAACCTGATGCATCTGACGAGGATGTCATTGCTGCTGCTCAGGCTGCTCAAGCGCTTGAATTTATCAAGCAGCTTCCTGATGGAATCTATACCAAGATTGGTGAAAGAGGTGTTGATATCTCAGGGGGTCAAAAACAAAGGTTAGCTATTGCAAGAGCGATACTTGCAGACCCCAAGATTCTATTGCTAGATGACAGTGCATCTGCCTTAGACAGTAAAACTGAGGAGCTGTTAAGAATCGCCCTAGATAACCTTTCAAAGGACAGAACCACTATTACAGTGACCCAACGATTAAACACTTTGGTTAGAGCAGATCTCATAATCTTATTGAAAAAGGGAAAAGTTCTCGCCTCAGGCACACATAAAGAACTGTTAAAGGACTGTGAAGAATATCAGAACATTTTCAAGTTGCTACCGGAATCTGAACAGTTACTAGCTCAGGAGGGAGATTAATTATGTCGAGAAGAGCAAATATCTTGGCTGATAAGAGCAGATCCAGAAGTTCCAAAGTGTTGCTTGTAAAGCTATGGGACTATCTCCTCCCAATGAAGAAGTACTTGGGTCTTGTCGCCTTCCTAACACTGTTTTATACTGGCGCAGTTACAATTCAACCAATTCTGGTTCAATATGCAATCAACAACCTACTTAGTGTGGGGACGTTTGCGTCAGTAGTCAACCTACTGCTGTTGTATGTTCTGCTATCAGCGGTTGCATGGATAACACAATCAACCATCAACTGGTTCTTAGCAATAGTACAAAATGACTTGGTACATCGATTGAGGACAGATACCTTTGAGAAACTTGTAGATGCAGACCTAAGCTACCATTCACAGACTCAGTCAGGAAATGTGACATCAAGAGTTGTAAACGATACTCAAGAGATAACCGCTGGAATCACTGTCTTCACAACCAGTGCCACAAACCTGCTGGTTGCTGTTGCCACACTTTCTGTTCTGTTCTCAATCTCCATCTGGTTTGGTCTAATTTCACTGTTAGCCATCCCTACAGCCTACATCATTACCAAGGTTATCTCGAGCAAGGGTAAAGAACGTATGCTAAAAGTCAGAGCATCTCTTGGAAGAGTGAGTGGTAAGCTCGCTGAAAATCTCGCAGGAGTTGCAGTGGCAAAATCGTTCAACCAAGAGAAGAGAACCAGCAATGAGATTCGAAAGTTAAATGACGAGACATTCGAGTACTTCAGACAACTAGGTGCAATGATGGTATCAATCTTCCCATCAATAACTCTAGTAAGTCTGATCATGATTGCCAGTGTGCTATTCGTCGGTGGGTATCTCTACACAATCCCCATAATTACTATTGGTGCCATTTACCTAGGTACAGTGATGGTCAGGAGATTTCTAAGCCCAATACTACAGCTTTCAAACAATATAACCAGCCTGCAGACTGCACTTGCTGCAATGGACAGAATTGTTGATATCCTAAACACTGAACCTGCTGTTGGTGACAAACCTAATGCCAAACCACTAGTTCTTACTGGAGGTACGATTGAGTTTGAACACGTTTCATTTGAATACGTGCAAAGGGAGTCACGAAAGAATGCATCAAAGAATGGAAAAAGACCATCATCACAAATGGAAGGAAAAACTGTAAAATCTAACAAAGAAGAAGAAAAGATACTGAACCCCTCTAAAACTGTCTCTGAAAGAAGTATCCAAGCAGATGGTAAATTAACCTCCCAAGCGGAGAGGCAGACCGATGGGCATACTACAATCAAAACTGAAACCCAAAATGATGAAAATGATCAGATTGCAAACAAACCCACAAATGTTGACTTTAAAAAAGGAGTAGAACCAGTAAACAAAAAGGTGCTAACTGATGTTTCATTTGTTGTTCCAGGTGGTTCAAAAACCGCACTCATTGGACATACAGGTGCAGGGAAATCAACAATCACCAAGCTTATTCTTCGATTTTATGACCCAACCTCTGGATCTATCAAGATTGACAATCAGGACTTGCGTGAGGTGACTTTAGAATCCATTTATAACTCTGTGAGCCTTGTGACGCAGGAGCCCTACCTATTTGTAGGTACAGTCATGGAAAACATAAAGTATGGAAAGATGGATGCAACTGACGAAGAGGTCTACACAATCTCCAGATTGGTAGGTGCAGAGGAGTTCATCGATGCGCTTCCCCAAAAATATCAAACCACGCTAACTGAGAGTGGGAAATCCTTGTCTGCTGGACAGAGACAGATGATCACAATCGTCAGAACAATGTTACGAGACCCTGCGATACTAATTTTGGATGAAGCAACAAGCAGACTTGACGCTTACTCTGAGAGTTTGGTTCAGCAGGCACAGAATATTCTGTTCGAGGGCAGAACAACCCTGGTTATTGCTCATAGACTTTCCACAGTACGAGATGTTGATCAAATTGTTGTAATTGATGATGGTAAGATAATTGAGTCAGGGTCACATGAAGAACTTTACGCTAAAAAAGACATGTATTATGAGCTCTATGAGATGTATTACTCACACCAAGGCCTGAAGGAGCTTGCCAAGCCAGAGATGATATCAGAAGAGAAAAGTCAAACAAGCGACTAGATAGTTTTACAGCTTTAATCTGTTCACCTGATTTTCCTGTGATTATCTGGTATTGGATCCACTCTGCAAAATCTAGGCACACAATTTTGGGGCTAAAGGAGCTTTGCATGATAGAGATGACAAGTAAATGAGCACAACAGCATAGGGACATGTTCTAGAGATAGACTCGATGGCATCTCATTCATTAAAGACTATGGGAAAAATCTTTTAGGTAGAAGACTTTAACATATTAAAGTCATCAATCTTTGAAATGATAAAGGATTCAACGTTCTTACAGTCAAAAGAGCTCTTCAAACCCATAACACCGTCCCAAGGGAAATGATTGCTAAGACGCATAAAAATCAAGGTCACAAAGAAGAGAAAGCTTTCCACTGGTTTTTGATAGGGGACGAATATACAACTACATTCTATGAGTTACTGTACATTATCAAAGGTGAAAACACATTTAAAATAACATGTTGAATAAATAATTTGGTTTTTTTTTGCTCTAAAATTGCAGACACAAGTTGAATATTGTCTTATACCATGTGTGTGTAAAAATGTCATAGTTGAAGATAAAAAACAATTGAAACAACTTTAAAGCAAACATATTTTTATAATCTGATTTAATTAAATTTAATAATGATCCCTAAGGCAGTTAAAATATTTCACAAGCATTTTAAACTTATTGGTTTCCTTTCAGTAATATTTTGTACAATTATTTCTTTGACTTATATGTTGTCAACACGACAAAATCTGCATTTAGAGGAGAGGTTTCCACTAATTCCATTTTATTTGATATTTCTTGCTTTAATAATCATTTCTTCATTATATTGGAGTCTCAGTTTAATAATTTACACCAAGAGAAATATTGGATCATTATTTGATAGGTCAGTTAAGGCAATTTTGATTTTTAAAACATGTGTGAAGGTAATCAACCTTTTATGTATTGCCTTTGTTTGTATAATTTTACCACCTTCTCCGCTTTCCTTCATTGGGCTCATTATATTATGGTCGCGTCCATTTTCTATTTTTGCTGTCACAACTCTAATCCTATCGTTTTTCATAATTATTGATATTTATGGAGCTGATTACATTGGCAATCGGTGGAATAATGATATAATTAAAGGATTAAACTGGAGTAATCGTGAATTGAGCATCAAGAATAATTAGCTGTTAATTCACCTATTTTTTATAGGAAACAACGCCCCAACTGAGTTTGAAAAGTACCTCATAGGGGAAGGGTTCACACGAACGATTTCCAACCGAACCAGCGGGGCAGACCTACGGGAATTTTCAAAAGCTGATGTGAAGACAAGGGCAGTAGAGCTAAAAGAAAGAGGTGACCTGAGAGGCTTTAAATTTGTGTTTGTAGAGGATTACAGGTTCAAAGAGAACACTGAGATAGACTATCAAGACTATGTGCAAGCGCTTGAATCCATCTGGAACGATATGCCACGTGATGAGGCAAGCTGGGAGGATGAGACCCTAACCAAGGAGTATCATCAGGAGTTTTACAAACTTGGGTCTGTTGTTGGAACATATCCCTGGACATACGTTGCTGTTCACAGAGAAACAGGAAGGGTGGCTGGCATGACTGAGACATGGTTAGATACACTACAGCCAGAGATAGCCGATCAGGGTGACACTGGGGTCATAAATGAGTTCCGCGGAAACAGGCTGGGATTGACACTCAAGTATCTCATACTGGAAAAACTGCTAACTGACCCATGAAGTTCTAAGGCTGTCTACTGGGTAACCAACAACGCATTCTCAAACTCTCACATGCTTGCAATCAATGATGAACTGAAATATGAATTTCTTAAGAGAAGAAACACATTTGAGATGGATAAATCTGGGTTTAAAAAATTCCTAAATCAGTCATGAGATTTCGGTTGAAAGGTTTTTAAATTGGTGTGATACTGAGCTAATAAAAAATTGCTATAATTTGTCAATTACCTGATAATGAATTATTTTTAAAAGTATACAAAAATTAACTTCCTAATAAAATCCTCGATTTCCCAATGTAAACAAAATTATTATAACTTTAAATCACATCGCTAAACTAAAGTTACAAACATCATGAAATTTTGAGATTATAATATAAGAAAGTATTATAAATCACTTGAAAATGTATATAAACAACAAAAACAGCCCTTTAAATCTAAAAAGCGTTTATTCTGCGGTGAAATCTGTACTTCAGTTCGTCATTGATTGTCAACATATTTGAGCTTAAGATTGTATACAGATACCTGAGTTTAATGAAGAAAGCTGGGATTATACCAAAGATTGAGATAACAGATGAAAAATTATACTACGGAGAAAATTTAACAAAATTCAGCAAATTAACTGGATTAGTGATAGTTGGTTTAATATCGGCTTTATATGCCTTATACATTTTGTTGAATATTTTTAAAATTATAAAAACTGTGGGGAAGGGTGCCACCGAAATTTATATTCTAACATTAGTTATAATTCTAAATTTTTGTGTTTTAGTTGTGGGGGTTGTGATTGTAAGCAATGAACTTGGAAAATTAATTGGTTTCATTGAGCAAAAAGTAGAGACTAGAAATTTAATCAAAGGTGCAGTAATTATCATTTTTAGCTTATTCTTCGGTTTTGTAATTAATTTCTATATCCAATATAAAACAGAGAGTTCATCAGTTGCTATTTTTCAAGATTTAGTTTTTCCTTGGTTTTTTCACTGGGTAGGTCTTATGCTTATAGGATTCATAGGCTATGGGTCTGCAACTTCCTACGTTGAATTAAGAATTGAGAATGAATCTAAATATATTTATCTTATTAGAAAGTCAAGGATTGGGAAGGGACCAATCAATTTTAAGATAAAATTCAGTGATTTTGATATGATACTTGTCACTGGTCCTGGAAAAAGTCCAGCAACCTCTAAATCCTTTTACATTTATCTTTACCTGATGAAAAAGAATGCAGATGGAACTCTTGAGAATATCCTAGAATCTGATGAATATTTATTTGGAAACAGAAAAAAAGTTACATGTAAAGTACTAGAAGGAATTGCATCTCTTTATAATTTTCATTGGGGTGTGATGAAGTTAGATGGGAAGCTAAAAATGGTTCAATTTAGTTCAATTGAAGCTGGTTGCACTACATAAAGTATGGAAAGGTGGATGCAACTGACGAAGAGGTCTACACAATCTCCAGATTGGTAGGTGCAGAGGAGTTCATCGATGCACTTCCCCAAAAATATCAAACCATGCTGACTGAGAGTGGGAAATCCCTGTCTGCTGGACAGAGACAAATGATCACAATCGTCAGAACTATGTTACGAGACCCCGCGATACTAATTTTGGATGAGGCAACGAGCAGACTTGATGCTTACTCTGAGAGTCTGGTTCAGCAGTCACAGAATATTCTGTTCGAAGCTAAAACAACCCTGGTTATTGCTCATAGACTTTCCACAGTACGAGATGTTGATCAAATTGTTGTAATTGATGATGGTAAGATAATTGAGACAGGATCACATGAAGAACTTTGCGCTAAAACAGACAAGTATTATGAGTTCTATGAGATGTATTACTCACATCAAGGTCTGAAAGAACTTGCAAAACCTGAGGTTAAAACAGAAGAAAAGAAATAAAAAAACTCCTAATATTTTTGATTGATATTATCACCAGATACAAAATGTCCACCTGTTCTCGAATGATTTAAAAATTGATGTTTTCACAGAATTCTACATACCCACTGTAGTAATTTTGAAATTCAACGCAATCATAAGATACATTCATTAACTTTCTCTAAACCTGACATTATGAATGAAATATTACAGGTAGAAGAATTCAAAACACTTGAAATTACCTTATTTGAGAAAATTGTTAACCTTATGTATCTCCGCTATCAGGAGATCTTTAAGCCCTTACCCCCCTATCCAAAGGAAAAAATCAGAAAGATGCTTTCAAGCCCTGGATATGTTGAAGAAAAGAGTTATTATTGGTTTAAGTTAAATAATGGCACGCCGGTAGCCTATTGTCATTTGTTACACATGCTCAAAGGTGACAACATGAAATTATTTTGGATCAAAGCTTATACTCATCCTGAACACAGAAGAAAAGGTCACTTTAAAGAGCTCCTGAAAGAAACAGTACCAAAGATCCCTGAATACGCAAAGACGCTGATGGTAAGAACCTTTTCCACAAAAAATTCTGATGAAAATTCTAAGAAGAACTTAACAGAGAACTCAACAGAGACCGCTTATGTTTACTACACTGATTTTGAAAGGTACCTATTGAGTCAAGGATACAAAATGACCATCACAGACAGGTCCAGTGGGGCAGACCTGACAGAATTTAGAATTCAAGATATCAAGCAAAAAGTGACAGAATTGAAGGGATTGGCTGAGCAAAAGGGGTTCAAGTTTGTATTTGTAGAAAATTACAGATTTGAGGAACAACCTGAAATTGATTATCAAGATTACCTGAAGGCACTTGAATCAATCTGGAATGACATGCCCAGGGATGAGGCAAGCTGGGAGGATGAGACCCTAACCAAGGAGAAACATCAGGAATTCTTTAAACTTGGATCCTTAATTGGTACATTTCCATGGACTTTTGTTGCCCTGCATGTAAAGACTGGGAATGTTGCAGGTATAACAGAAACATGGTTGGACAAATTCCAACCAGAAATAGCAGAACAGGATGACACTGGTGTGATAAGGGAATTTCGTGGGAACCGGCTCGGTCTGACGCTCAAGTACCTCATGCTTGAAAAATTACTTACAGATCCTCGATCCTCTGAGGTAAAATTTTGGGTGACAAACAATGCGTTTTCCAACTCACACATGCTTGCAATCAATGATGAGCTGAAATATAGGTTTCTCCAAAGAATAAACACATTTGAGATGCATAAATCTGGATTTGTAAGTTATCTTGGTCAATCCTAATCTTCCAATTCTCCAAGAAAAATACTTTTTTCAAATAAGATTCGCTAAATCGGTTTATTCAAATCTATGAAACTTGATAACAATAATTAATCTGTGAAATTAACTAAACTTAGTAGACAAGATTAAGATTTGAAAATTGAATGTCACGAAACAAAATTATCTAAGTCCTTAGAGAGCTGTTTGAGTGAAGGAAGATGCATATACATCATATGTCCTGCCTCATAGAACCTCATTGTGATATTCTTTCTCAGACTCTCATCAAGCTTCATATGATTAAACGTGTAGTTGGTTGCAAAGTATGGAGTCGCCATATCATAGTACCCAGATCCCACAAAAACGCGAAGGTTCTGATTCTTACTCATTGAGTCCCTCAATGTCTCAGCAACATCTACAAACTGATTATTATGCTCATTAAACTTCCATGTCTGATAAAGTGAAGCAAGTATCTTATAGTCAAGATCCGACTCAAATCCAAGCTCCTCTCGGATGTAATCATTGAATGTTGCAGTGTATGCTCCCTGAATTACTGGATAGCTTGGATCATAGCTGTACATATCATCAACGCCATCTCTGTCTATACCTTTAAACCTGCTGTCTAACCTACCTACCGTCCTGTTCTCATCTCTGAGAAGCTCTTTTGCAAATCTGTGGATATCAATTCGAAGGTGCGTTCTACTTAGGTAGGTCTTAGAAAGACTGGTAAATCTGTTTAGCTTTTCAAGTACACTTTCCTTTAGCTCATTATCAATATCATCTCCATCAAATAGGGCACCAAGATACTCGTTTCTGCAAAACTCCTCGACCTCTTTTAAGAGTCCACTTAAACTCTCCGATTTTACCTTGCCGTGATATCGAGCAGTTGCTGCATATGTTGGGAGATATAAAAGGTGAGGCTCATCATTCCCAGTTCCAAATCTGATGGTCTGAAAGTTGAGTACTGAAGAAATGAGCATGATACCATTGAGATAAAAACCTAGGTTGTTCTGAAGGTATCCAGACAATCCAGCAGCTCTGGTTGTTCCATAGCTCTCTCCTATTAGATATTTGGGAGATTTCCATCTAGAGTTTCGAGAGGTGTACAACCTGATAAAATCACCCACAGATTCTAGGTCTTTTTTGAACTGATGAAATTCTGTTGGGTCTTCACCCTCAACAGATCGACTGAATCCTGTGCTTACTGGATCTATGAAGACCAGATCCGATGACTTTAAAAGTGAATACTCATTGTCTACCAACCGGTATGGGGGTTTTGCGGGTTGTTCATCCTCCTCAGCTATGACTCGCTTCGGCCCCAACAACCCTAAATGCAACCACACAGATGATGAACCTGGTCCACCATTGAATGAGAACGTGAGAGGACGTTTTGAGTAATCTTCTGTACCGAGCTTAGTGTACGCTATGTAGAAGATCCTCGCTTTTGGTTTAACCTCTTCCTTGTTGTCTTCCTCTCGAAGCACTGCGTAGCCAGTTTCAGTCCTGTATCTGAGTTCTTTGCCATTGAGTGTGATAGAATGCTCTCGGATGACAACCTCATCTTTAACCTCTGGTTTTGAATCCTTTCCATTGGCATCGCTTTTGGAATTTCCTGTAGAATCTTCCTTGAAATTATCCTTGGAGCTGTCTTTGGAATTTTTTTGTGTATTATTCTTAGAATTCTCTGACATTATGCTGAGATGGTTATTGGCTTTTTATACTTATTGAGTTGGCTAAACAAGAGATGTCAATCTTTTGGAGGTTGAGGGAGATAATGATATTGATAAGGTGATCAATTAAGCTGAACAAAGATGTGGGCTGAACATTGAATACAGAAGTAAACACTACTGTAAGCACAAGAGTGAGTATAACTGTTAACTCATATACGAACACAATCATGAACACATCTGTGAACTTCGGTATAACATAAAGGTGAATGAATTTTTGGAAGTTATTTGAATCAACTTCGAGAAATTGCCATGAGGGAACACAGTAGAGATTTCTCCGCAAAATTTGATAGCATGGTACAAATTTAGTGTTGTACTGTATAATTCAGGTAATAAAGAATATATCTTGGAGAAATTCAAGAAATATGGAGATTTTGTTCTTCATCAGGGTATGATAAAAAGAAGTTTTTGAATACCCCATAGGAGCTAAAATTGGTGCCACGCTATACCATCTCAGACATACTTGTTGTGATTCCAGCCTACAATGAAGAGGAGACCATAGTTCCCACAGTAGAAAAGATCAAGCGGTATACGAACAACATAGTGGTGGTTGACGATGGTTCCACTGATAAGACTGCAAGTCTGGCAAGAGGAACTGGGGTAAAAGTAATATCTTATCAACCCAATCAGGGGAAGGGGATGGCATTACAGGCAGGAAGAAGGTTCTTCTTGGAAGAGACAGAATTTGAGATCATGCTCATCATGGATGGGGATGGACAACATCAACCCAAATATATTCCGCTGTTCATCAACAAATTCAACTCAGATCCAGAGATTGATTTTGTGCTAGCCTCAAGATTTGGGACTGATGACTGGGTCTACAACATGCCATTTTTGCGTAAGATATCCAATCTTCTCTCCAGGTTTGGGCTATGGGTTCTGTATTTTGGGTATGTTGTTGAGGATCCCCAGAACGGATTCCGTGCGTTTGACAGAAAGGCACTTAAAATACTTGACTTTAAACCTCAATTTCCAAAGGAAAGGTATGGCTTTGAGGCAGAGACAGAGATATTGATTGATGCACGTATTCATGGGTTAAAGCATGGAACGATACACATACAATCACTTTACTTTGATGACCGAATCTCTAAATTCTCACTGTTTATGGACACGTGGAAGATTCCTGGGGTCATGGTAAAGAACTTTTTTGCAAGAAAACCTTGGTTATATAGGCGTAGGTTTTAACATCAGTATTTTGAATTTGTCCAGTTTGAGAATCAGTCATGTAAAAAGAATAGGTATAGGTGTAATAGATTATTTTGGTAAAAATAGGGTTAGATCACCAAATTCATGCCAAGTATAACCTAGACTCATTGCTTTATTGTAGGCTTTCAAAAGATTATCCTTATCTTGAGAAAATCCTGCAATAAGTGAGAAGTGTGAGCTATTTGGTAAATGCATCCCTGTAAGAAGTGCATCGCAGAGATAAAATGATGAATTTTCTTGAAATTTAATTCTGGTAGTACCAAAAACACCATTTGAATCTATTTGAATGCCTTGGAGTTTAGAATCTGTTAATTTAACCCTAACCTGGGTTGAACTAGATGAACCATCAACCTGTTCCAAAAAATCAGATAGCAAAATTATGATGTCATCTTTTCTCATTGGTTCATCAACGTTATTTTCAGCTCTTTTTAGCAGAAGTTCTTTAAATAAAGATTCTAAGGCTCTTAAAACAGTAGTTCCAACTGCAACTACTTTACCACCTCTTCTTTTGGTTTCAAGGATATTTTTGATTGTGCTGAATGAGATAAAATATTTTTCGGGTAATGGGAAAAAGGCATCCAGCTCCTCAGATCCAGTACTTGAAAGACCAGCAGAATGAAGTAAGGACACGACAGAAATATTCCTATCTTTGAGTCTCTTAACAAGATTCCAAGATAACTGCAAGGCAGCGGAAGGTGGTTCAACAGAGATAGGGATTGTTGAGAAGATTGTTTGGTGATCCCAGAGGGAAAGCTCCTCTTCTATGTATGAATACCTTATCAATTTCCCAGACCTGTATATTTCTCCAAGAACCTCATCAGCAGTAATAGGTTGAGAACTCCATTTACCATTTTTTAACACCTTTACAAATTCCACCGTTATGAATCGTTTAAAGGTATCATGTATTTCTAAGACCTTAAGTCCAACAGTGGAGCTGAGCAGAACGATATCTGATTCCTTCAGGTCGGAGGGTTCCTCTCGTTCCTCAGTTGGTAGTTCTAGGGATTTGGATGACGTATTTTCGTTTCCTGTTTGCTTAAAGATTATGGCTTTCCATCTCTTAAAACTCCTTAATTTCTGATCAATATTAGCTGCCAATCGTATCTCAACTGCCTCTAGTGTTCTTGAGTTTCTTCCAATGAGAGATGCTGGAAGGGTTGCACTCTCGTTAACGATTACGAGGTCATTTGAAGACAATATTTCTGGAAGATGAAACAGCTTTCTGAAGCTTTGTCCCTCAGATTTGAAGACCATTAGATTTGTGTTCTCATCCCTGATTCTACTTTTGTGTGCAATTGGAACCTCATCGCTAATTAATAGTTTTTGGGTATTCAATTGCGTTTGCTTAGGCTTGTCTTTCTTACCGAGATTTACCTTGGGGTGACCGTTAATCAAAGAAAACTCCTCCATTCATCAGATGCGTATCGTACCTTTCGACTTCCAGTTAAATAGTTTGATTGGTTTGGTTCATCGGATTTAGAATTTACCTGATTATCTGAATCATCTGATTTTCTTGCTGATTTCGAGATTAATGTTTCAATGAACTGAATTAAATCTACTGCCACATCTTTTGGATCATAAAGCTCATCTCTGTTTGCATCTGGAATTGCATCGAAATGCATTGGTGTTGCCATGTCTCCTGGATCCAGTGAAACAAACCTCACCTCTGTATCTTTTAGTTCCTCACTCCAGATTCTGGTTAATTGATCCAATGCTGCTTTTGAGACACTGTATGAACCCCAGTTTGGATAAGCCTGCACAGCAGCATCTGAAGATATATTGATCACCAAACCCGAATTCTGTAAAATTAGCTTTGACATCAACGCTTTGGTAAGTCTAAAGGGTCCAAGCAAATTCGTTTGAAGTACCTGTTCTAAATCCTCACACTCAGTGTCATTCAGACTCTTAAGAGGGGTAATCCCAAGATATGAGGCATTATTGATCAAGACATCCACCCCACCAAGTGTCCCAAATATCAATCCAGAAAGCCTGTAAATTAAGTCTTTATCAGAGATGTCACCTTTCACGATTATGACTGTAGGAATCTCAGTTTTTAATTTATCCAGTTTTACTTGATCCCTTGCCACAGTTAATATATTTGCCCCCTTGTTGATCAGTTGCATCACAAGCTCTTTTCCCAAACCAGATGTCCCTCCAGTTATCACCACATTTTTGTTTTTCCAATATGTATCTGTCATATGTGTTCTGAGTAATATTATAGAGATGAGATAAAATATACCTATTGGTTTATAAAATCTATAAAATTTCTGAGGGTTGATTTTTTTCAGAAATTTTAATTGGTTTTCATCTCAGGAATCAAAATTTTCTTAAGGTTGCAGTACTAATTTTCTTTGTGAGTCATAAGGAAATCGAGTCAATTCAGATTGATGAGTACTCTCCCGATATTTCTCAGTATAGTAAAACCAAGAGAGACCTACTACTGCTTTTGAAGAGAGAGGGTAACCTGACTTTGACAGAGCTTGCATCAAGACTTAATCTAAGTAAGATGGGGGTAAGTAAACAGTTGGGCCAGCTTGAATCAATAGGGGTTGTAGAACGTACTTACCTTAAGAGAGGTAGGGGGAGACCAGCAGTAAGTTTCCAGTTAGGAGAATCATCCAAAAACATATTCCCAAGAGCGTATGCTTCATTAACCATCTCCACACTAAAGTTCATCAAGAGTAAACTCGGTATTGGTGCAATTAGAGAGCTGTTGCAGGAGAGAAAAGTAGAGGTTCTCTCAGGTTACAAAAATGAACTGGAAGATAGCTTAAAAAGTGATTCTGGAGAGAAGCCAACCCAATTTTTGCAGAAGAAGAAAATTAAAAATTCAAAATCACAAGAAGATTATTTATCACAGAGTGAATTATCTACTAATGATAAAAGTGACACTTCATTCCTTACTAAAAAAGTATCATGGTTAGCCCAAAAAAGGGATCAGGAAGGATACATGGTGGAGCTTAAGGTCATTAACAGTGATAAATTTGAGATGTTGGAATTTAACTGCCCAATCTTTGATGTGGCAAATGAATACTGGGATGCCTGTGTTAAGGAGCAAGAGCTCTTTGAAGACTTGCTTGGTGTTCCTGTAAAAACCACTCACAGGGTTGTAGCTGGGAATAATGTCTGTAGATTTTTGATTGGATAAAAGTACTGCATTCACTGCAATATTTACACTGATTAAATAAGATAAAGGATGCTTCAATATTCCGTCAAACTGAATATAATTGAATGAATTTATTTGTATGATAACGTCTAATTTATTTTGGAATCAATAATCTTGAGATGTGGGTATTGAAACTAGGACATCTGGATCAAATGGTTTGATTCAAAGGTCTAAACGTTCAGCATGGATTTATTATGTATTTCAAATGATGCTCAGTTTCTCACAGAACCTTGCATATCAATACATTCCTTTGTACAATCAGAAACTAGGTGCAGATGAGGTGGAGATGGGATTGATGACAGCAGTTCAAAATGTGTTTTCGACAGGCTTAAGTCCCATTTGGGGAAAAATTTCTGATCAGAAAGGTCGTCGATTATTCTTGTTGATTGGCTCATTTACTGCAACTGTTAGTGCCTTTACACTTGTGTTTGCAAGAAATCCGAATGATGTGTTGATCTCTATCGCCATTAATTCCATTGGTTTATCCATGTTAATTCCAGCTTGGCAAGGTGCGATAGCAGATTATACTGAGGGTCAGGATAGGGGGAGTTTTATTGGAAAGATAGTTGGTTCTTCTTATGCCTATGTGACACTTGCCTTGATCCTTTATTCCTTTTTTGCGCCATCTTTACCTATCACAGAGATAGAACAGTATCGAATTCTAATGATAGTTTCAGCAAGCAATTTTGGGATAATGATCTTTCTGTCTTGGTTGGTGCTTGATGTAAGAAAGAATGGGGAAACTAGAAAGCAGTATAGTCTATTTGAACCTTTTAAGGATAAGACCTACAGGAGATTCCTTATTGTAATACTCTTTTGGTGGTTTTGGATGAGTTTAGCATGGAGTTACTTTCCAACAGTAATAGCAGGTGTAATCAACGCCTCGGTGTCTGAGGTTGCATGGATGGCAATAGCAGGTACAGTCGTACAGGCAATTTCTTCATACAAGATGGGATCATTGATCCAGAGGATAGGAGAAAGAAAATCTATAATCCTGGGTTTTCTTACCTTTACAATTGTTCCAATAAATTTTGCTTTTGCAACCGAGTGGTGGCATCTTTTACCTGCACAGATAATTTCAGGAATTGGGATTGGCTTTGGATTTACCGCGCTTCAGACATATATTCTAAATATAGCAGGGTCTGAAAAGGCTGGGAACTATCAGGGGACGTACAATCTTCTTTGGGGAATAGTAACATTTGTGGGCTCATACTTTGGTGGTTGGATGCTGTTATGGTTAAAAGATACTGTGGGAACTCTTCCATTGGCATTGACATATGCATTGTTGATAGTTGCAATGTTGCGATTCTTTTCGAATTTCATCATGATCTTCTTTCTACCAGACTCTAATGCGAACAAAACTCAACCTCCAGAATTATACCCATCTGTGTATCCCCTTGATGAATAATCCTAAGGTGTTGTCTTTAATTAGCATAATTGTAATTGTTATCATAAGGTAGTATTTTTAGTTAGAGTAATTGTTATTGTTGATGAGTTTTCGTTTCGTTTAAACTAGACCCAGATTAATTCAATCTTAATTGATGTGTGACTTAACCGCATTTTGAATGATTCGACAAGAAATTTTTCTGGTTCTGATTTTGTGGAGAGTTTAATCCTTAGATTTAGAGATGTATGATCTTCTTCCTCAATCCAAGGCTCTAGTGAGATCAAGGTTTTCTCAAGGTTGTTTTGGGTTAACAATTCTCTGTTCAGTTCAAACCCTCCTTTTGTTTTCATCCAGCAAATGGGTAGTCTTGTCAACAGTCTTAGTGGGGATTTTGGGGATTTTGAAGGCTTGACTTTTGTCAGAGATAGTTTCTTTATAAAATTACCTACAAATGAAGGTTCTTTACCTGAATCTGGAGACAACTTCCCCAGCCTATCATAAGAACTTTCCCATTGAAAAAGTCTTTGGGCAACCTCAGTCCAACTTCTATGATTTTTTGTACTCTTAGTAACTAGTGTAAGATGCTCTCCTGCAACTAATCCAATATAGGGAAGATAAGACTTGAATTGAGTAAATCCTCCGTTAAGTTTTTCAGGAACAGGTACAATATCTTTCCAAGCCCCCCAATAAGCCTCTTCTGGTCCATATTTTAAAAATTGCTTCTTTCTTTCTGTGCTGAGCTCGTCAGAATCATATACTGTCCATAGGAGTTCATCAATTAGTAAAGCAGATGGTGACCGTCGACCTAGCTTTCTTTTTGGGTTCCAATCTGGGATAAGGCGATGAAATGTCCATAGCATTTTGAATACATTTGAGGCAGTTGGATGAGAAATCGCGATATGCACTTTTTCTTTTTCTTTAGGAGAAAGGTTTGAAATGTCTACTAATCTTTTAAATTCATCCCATTGATCCTCACATTGCAACCATTCAAAAATTGCTGAGAGAAAGGGAAGATAAGCACCATCAACGTTCATCTGTCGATACCCTGTGTTTAACGGTCTCAAAAGTTGATCGATATCATCATCGAACCCTGACCACTGTACTTCCAAAAATTTTTCTGCTGCACACTGAATATTCCAAACTACTTTGGAGGTATAGAACCTATGGTGACCGGTCTCTGTTTCTTCAGCTTTGATAACAAAGGTGTCTGGCTTGCTTTCAACAAATAATTGTGGAGTATCAATTTCCCAGTCTTTTGGAATCCACCGATAATGAATTTGTTTATGACTTGGACAGAATGCACCCTTAAATTCAAATCTTCTGTGTGTAATAATCGGGTCAACCTCACCACAACATGGACAGACCTCCTCATGGAGATCTTCACGAAGGGGAAATAGTTGATCTGAACCACACTCTATTACTTTCAAGAATTCTAAACCTCTAACTCAGCCCAATGTAAGATAATGATACTTTGATCATCAGTAGGTGTTGGATGAAAATCTTGTCTGGAGTTATTGTCGACACAGCAATTTGCAGTGATCCATTTCTTGAGGAGGACATTATATTCTTCCTCTGAAGAATTTGAACCCGGTACTAACACCTTCTTATAGAGGTGGTTAAGCACTTTTCCAGAACCGAATGATATTCCATCAGAGGACATTAAAATTGTCCCTCCGTTTAGATTCTGAATAGTTACCACAGGTTTTCCCAGTATGCCAAAGCTGGTAACTGCACTTTTCAAGTTCTTTTTCCTATCTTGTTGAGGGAATAACAACTTTGAGAATCCCGTAAATTCTTTATTGAAATAAATCGCGTGTCCATCTCCAACCCAACCGAAGAAAAGACGATTATTTGCAACAACACTGACAAGGAAGGTAGTTGCACCTCCTGATAATTCTGTGTTTAAGCAGGCTCTGTTTATCGAGGAAACTAATAACGACTCCCATTGACTAAGAGAATCATTCTTGGGATCAAATTCCTCCTTAAAAACTTTGATGAATTCTGAGGGTAATCTTCTGGCAAGTTCTCTTGAAGCCTTTCCTTCGTTGCTCACCCCATCACAGAGAATGATTCCTCTTATGAGGTTCCCAATTTCAAACGATTCTACATAATCCTGATCCTTGTTTAAATAAGGATTTAAAGCTGAAGCAACTAAAAATTTAGGTTCATTATTGATTGTTGATTGTTTTGTATCAGTAATTTTGGTGTTGATTTGATCATTGGATGGTTTTTCAAAATTGGAGGAACTTTGGTAGTTTGATATCATGGATTCAATTTCTGCACTTTGTGAGATCCTTATCGAATTAATTTCCCGTTGAATCTCTGCTAGTCGATCTACAGTTAGCTGATTTGGATCAGACGAATTACCAATTTCCATTACTTTAGGATCAATGATGTTGTTTAGACTTCCATTCTCATAACCCTTCTTCTTATTGGTCAAATGCACGTTTGAGTTTGTTTGTTCAGAGCCTTGACCAAATGGCTTGTTTTTTGTATGGTTTGATCCATAATCTGGTACTTTATTTTCCTCATTCTGCACTTGCTCGTTTAAGTGTTCATTGGAGTCAGAATAAGAAGATTCTCTTCCTAAATTATTAATTTCTTTTTTATGTAGATGGGATGGTTGCAACTCTGAGCTTTCTTTTATCCTTTCTTCATGGTTATATTCATTTTCAGACTTGTAAGTATCATTTGATATGTGATCTCCATCTGAATCTGATACTGAATGTTTGGGGTTCCCAAGGTTGACAGAACCTTGATTGGTGCTAATTCCTGAAGAATTTGTTTGATATCCTTCTTGGAGGTCAAGTTTAGGGTCTTTTGATTTGATTACGTTAGTGCTCCTCATAGGTCGAGGTACGCTAACGTGTTCATCGTTAGAATATCTTTTTTGAGAAACAGGTGTATTTTTGGTACTTGAATCAGCAATAGACAAAGTAGAATCTATCTGTTTATTAGAAGTTCCAGTTCTACGTTGTTGTGGATTATTAGTTTGATCAAAAGTTGCTTGAGATTGATTAAATCCTGTGAGAGAGCTTTCAGATGTCTTCAATTCATCGCTTTCATCCCCTGCCCATAAATATTTCCAAAATCGCTTCAACAGAGGTGGTTTTCTTTTCAGGTACATGGCTTCAATTTCTCTGTTATATTTTTGCACCTGTGTTTCCACAGCCACTTTTAAAAGTTCTTTAACATCAGGATGAGTCCCAAATTTAGTCACCATGATGTCAGTTCGAATTTCAAATTCATGGAGGAATTTTTCGAGTAATTTTTGTTCTTTGGATTTCATGAATTCACCTGAAACATCTAGATCTGAAAGATGACCAAACCTGTTTCGCTGTTGGTCTCTTCTCCTGATCCTCATAGTTCATAAATACCTGCCCTATGGTTGCGGTAGCTATGGTATGGTTCATTACTTGGCGCACTTTATCAAGTATGGACTTATTTAAGTTTGGTTGAACCTTTGAGTGTTTAGATACAACCTCAAATTCTGGTGGCCAGATTCCTAACCCATTCTCTTGAATTTCAAGGAGCTCTAGGATGCTTTTATGGTCTGCAACACTCAAAAAAAAGAAGGGAGAATACCCAGTTAGTGCCTTCATAATAAGTGAAGCTAACCACCAGATGTCTGAGCTGAATGTAATCTCATTGTTTACTACCTCAGGAGGAATAGGCCAATCAGGAAATTGAATGTGCCCTTGCACAATTGGTTGAAGTTTCTTCTTCCTCTCTGGAGAGTATCCTGATCCATCAAAGTCAATGATTGCGACCCTCCCAACATTGGAATAAAGAATATTTAAAGGGGCAAGATCTGAATGAATGATACTGTTGGAATGAATTTCCACAAGCCCAGCGGATAATCCTATAGCTATTCTCTCCCGATTCTTTAATCTTTTGGGTGGGCTGTACCCCTGGTAATAATCCTCAAATGTGCGATGTTTAAAGAGTCTGTAAAGCATAATTGGATTACCTTCATTATCTGACCCATTATCAACCATCCAAGCCCTGGAAAGTGCACCGGTCTTGGGTTTGGAGATAATATTCCCTATTTTTCTCGCCCTTCGTTGAGCTTGCACAGAGTTTGAGTCTAACTGATTATACACTTTTAAGGCATATGTATCCCCTAGTGCTCTCACTTCATAAACTGTGCCTTGAGCACCCTGACCCAAACTTTGGATCATCTTAACCCTCGTCTTTCCATTCTTCGCAAGTTTTAAATGAATGATAGTCTCACCTTTATTTTCTCATTGCGATTAATGATGACCTTTCTAACAACCCACGTAAGTCATCTGGACTTGGGTCTTTTTTGAATAGATCAGGTGTTGAGACAAGATCCTTTAACAGTTCTTCTGCAGCATTTCCAAATGCTCCTGCTCCTACTGTGTACAGGTTTGCAAGCTTCATACCTCGTTGTTTTGGGTCATCTCCACGGTTCACCCATCCATCAGATAAGAGAATGATAGCTACCTTTCTTGCATCTGAATCAAGTTCTGAGCTTCTGTTCATGAACTCATCAGCTTTCTGTTCTGCCCATTGCAATCCTGCATCTAGGTTTGTGTTTCCATGAGGTCTTGGTAACTCTACTGGATTTTCTTTTGGTAATGCAATCACACTGGTTGTGTCAAGAATCTCTGTAACATCATTACTAAAAAGAGCAATTGCAATATTAAAACTGGATGCAGCCCTAGAACTTTGTAATCTTTGAATAAAGCCATTTGTAGCTTCTTCTGCCTCTTTATATTTGGGTTCTCCGGATGAGCCTTCTTCATTCATACTACCTGATGCATCATATACTATGAGAACGAGCTCTTCTACGGTAATTGTTACAAAATCATCTGATAATCCCATGTCATCAAGACCAAGATCAAAAATTTCGTCTTCTTCACTGTTCATTTGTTATCACTCTTTGTCATACTCAAACTGATTTTGATTTGAATTAGTAATTGTGAAGTTTCAAAAGCTGTCCATCCTATATTTTCACAATTTGAGTTTTGGATGTGAGTTTATAAGTGTATAAATGAATAAGATATAAATGAATTACAAGATTGATACTTTCCAAAAGGACTACATCAAGGATCAGGTAAGAATTGGAGCAGATATATTCAACAAATGGAAATTTGGAGGACAAACCACAGAAGAGCAATTATTAAAGACATATGCTTCCCCAAATTTTGACCCAACCACCAGATTTTATGCTTTAGACCAAGATGGTAAGGTTCATGGATTTTTGACTGCTGAGATTAAAGAGGATGGAAATAGCGCATGGTTCGAGTTTCCGTATATTGAGGAAGCATTTAGAGATGAAATCAATGAATTCCTGATTGAACATGCAATAAAATCACTTAAGTCAAGAGGTGTGAAGAAATTAGTTACTCGAGCGGGTCCCTACTGGGAGCCACAATTGTTGCAATGTCAAAAATATGGTTTTATACAGGAAGATCCAATAGTTTATGCTCTTTTCTTGGATCTAAATCAATTCAATTTAGCCTCAGATGTTGTAGAATATGACCCTATACAACATTCTGATATTTTGAAGGCACATTTTATGGACAAATTAAAAGTTCCCGTTGACCAAGTGGACGCAGCGTTAAACCGAGTGAATCAATTAAACGTTGGTGATGAGGGGTTAAACCCCTGGAATATAAAATATAAATTGGTAGCAAGAGGAATAAAACTGGACAAAGGCGAGATTATAGGAAGGGTGACCGTCTTACGTACAGAAACCTTCCCTAAGAATGAGTCACAGATAATTGGTGGGCTTTATGCTAAAGACAACAGCACTAAGATCACAAGAGACTTACTCAGGTTCTCGGTTGAAAGCTCACTTAAACGTGGTTATGATAGAGTACGTGTTCATATTGGAATGTGGGGGGCAATTCAGGATTATGAATCACTCGACAAAATTGGATTAACATTACCTGATAAACCTGTTCTGTCCTACTATTCAAAGGAAATTTAAATGAGCCTAACAATGAAGGATTCTCAAATCGAATTTGTTCTATCCAAAACAAAAAGTACCTTCCCCGCAGATAGGTGGAACTTGACCTTAGGGTAAAGATGATTTGAAATATCAACAAATTAAGAATACTTGTCTTTGGCTGAGGCGAAGAATAAAATAACAGATAGAGTATTCTTTCAATATGAAAGCAGCTTTAATTACAAAACATGGAGGATCAGAAGTTCTTGAGGTAAAGGAAGTTGATAAGCCCACAATCGAACCTGATGAGGTATTGATAAAGGTTTATTACAGTGCCTTAAATCGATTAGATCTATTTGTCAGAAATGGGTCTCCAAATCTTAAAATACCTCTTCCTCATATCAGTGGTTCAGACTTTGTTGGGGAAGTTGTTGAATTAGGGGAGACTGTCAAAAATGTTATCTTAGGAGATGTAGTAGCAACAAACGCAGTAAACTTCTGTAATTCCTGTGATCAGTGTTTACGAGGAGAACACAGTCTCTGTGAAAATTTTTCAATGATAGGAGAACATAAATGGGGAGGTTTAGCAGAGTTTGTTAAAGTACCTTCAAGGAATGTTATTACCATCCCAAGAGGTATTGATTTAAAATCAGTTACTGCATTAGGATTAACCGGGCTAACTGCATGGAGAATGTTATCAACAAGAGCAAAACTAAGACCTGGGGAGATTGTGGTTATTCCAGGGGCAGCAGGTGGCTTATCTGTTGCAGGGATTCAAATTGCAAAGTTGTTTGGTGCTAAAGTCATTGCATTGACAAGTACTGTCGAGAAAGAAAAATTTGTAAAATCAGTTGGGGCAGACATCACACTGAATTACAAATCCCTCCCCAATTGGTCAAAAAAAATCAGAGAGCTTACGAATGGATCTGGAGCTGATGTGATCTTTGAATCTGTTGGAGAAGCAACATGGACAGAGAGCTTAAAATCACTGAAAAAAGGCGGAAGATTGGTCACAGCAGGTGCTACAACTGGATTTTCAGGTAAAACAAATATTGGAGCAATTTTTTGGTTTCAACAAAGCATACTAGGTTCAACTATGGGAAATATGAAAGAGTTTCAGGAGGTATTAGCTTTAATATTTTCAGGGAAACTAACTGCATACATTGATAAGGAATATCCCTTGGATAAAATTAAAGAGGCAGAAGAGTATCTTGAATCCGGAAAACAAATGGGAAAAATTTTGATAAGCATAAATCCAGAGTAATTTTGTCGAATTTGAATAACTTTAGCATATTTTTGGTTTACGAGGATTAGTTATGAGTAAAATTTCTAATAAAATTTCTAAATAAATCTCAGAATAAATTCAAGGTTTATCGATTCTTCCTTCGTTGACCTTTAGGTCTGAAAGATGATCTCATTGACCTTCTATCTCTTCTCTGTTTTTTAGGTCTAGGGACAACATAAACCTTGATTGGTAAATTTCCTACTATTGCTTTTTTAAAATTAACAGCTAAGTAAGGACTTTCAACAGAACCAAATGGAAGGTCAACTTCTCCAATTTTGGCATATTTTCCATGATTCTTAACGTATACCTTACTTCTCATTGGAGGGATAAACTCGGGTTTGTGAATTATGGCTTGATTGTTAACAGTATGTGAAACATTGCCTAAAGTCTTGTACTCAGTCTCTTTACCATCTATCATGTTTTGCTCTTCACTTTCTTTCTCTTTTTAGCAGATTTGGTTCGCTGCCTTTTAGTGCCTTCCTCAGACTTATGATCCGGGATTATCTTTTTCTTAGGGACAAACCGCTTTGCCTTTTTTGCAATATCTTTGAGTAGTTTCTCCTTTGGTAATTTGTTATTTTTATCTATAGCAATGAGAATTCTACCATTGTGTTGAACCCAGTTTCCGGGGTAAGATTTTTCTTTCTCCACCTGAATTTCTAGTCCCAATGATTGACAAGCTTTAGAAAACCTGGCCAGTGCAATGTTTTCCATAGCAAGTGATTTGTTCACCCTCCTTCCATCACGTCTAGATCTATTTTTATCAAAGTATTCTGGATAAATAACTTGAAATTTTCTCCGACGTAACATTTTATCAGTTCACTTATTCAGAGGTTTCTAATAGTACACCATTGAGGACAGATACTTGACCTGGTCGACTTGTAACCCTTACTTCCCCTAACTCTGTCGATAAGATTGCACCTTT
This sequence comes from Candidatus Heimdallarchaeota archaeon, assembly GCA_030149205.1. Taxonomy (GTDB): domain Archaea; phylum Asgardarchaeota; class Heimdallarchaeia; order Heimdallarchaeales; family Kariarchaeaceae; genus WAKA01. The sequence goes on from JASBSB010000003.1 coordinate 420,160, forward strand.
TGTAACTATTTTTCGCCTTGTAAAATCTCTCGAAGCTGGATTCGTCTCAAGTCCAGAGACTTTCACCTTACTGGTTTTTTGAGTCTTAGGATCAAACACGTTGATATATTCAATTGAGAGGAGTTTATGTTTGATATTTCCACCAAACGTTCTCACAACCTTTTTCTTTTTAGATCGAATGTGAGTTGCTACAGGATCTCTTCCTCTGAATCTTAAACGTTTCCCCATGCTCTTGTGCCTTAGTCCTCCACTGATTTTCCTTTTGCTTGGTCCTCGATATTGTACCATGATTATCTACAAGCTATTTAGATGTTGTTTACATTTAAAAGAATCGAAACAGTACAAAATTTGTCAAAGTATCAGCAATTTAATTTAAAATCTTGATTTTTTTTTAGTAGATTTAATAAGAAACAAATAAAGGAGCTAATTACCCCATAACTTTAGAATGGCATGTCCATAGTTGTAAATAAATATGATAAGTCCAGAAAGTACTGTTGACCAAATCATCCAACCATTTAATTTACTGACCCATGGTTTGTTCGCTAATTCAGGTTTGTACCCATAATAAAGTGTAATTGCGAAAAACACGATCAGCAACCATAATCCCTGTGTTGCCCAATGATGATATAATGGGGGCCAAGCTTTCATAAAATCAAAAAATGGGTGCACCAACTCCTTTATTGGGACAAGAATTCCATTTAACCAAACAGCAACTATATACGCTATTTCAGCACCAACAGTCCAAGAACTTAATGTAGATTTTTCCATAATTTTCACCTCAATATCCATGCGCCAGTCTGAGTGTCATTGTTATGATAGCACCCATACCTTCCATAAGTAAACCAACTACGAATATCATTAAAGCAGATGTCAGAGCAAATTTTCGAGCGGTTCTGTTGTTTACTAGATCTTCAGTAAATACAATAAATGGCAGTAGTAATGAAGCCAAAACATAAAAGAAAAACCAGTGTTCTTTCACCTCAGTGAATATTGAATGTCCCCAGAAATAGGAACTTCCCTTAATAACATTCTTGTCTGGGCCATAGTAATAGATATAGAACCAGCCCGCAAAGAAGTAAGTCAACACCATTAAGGTGACGGTGAGAATTGTTGCCCATTTAATTCTATGCAAATTCTCTGGTGAAGCATCTCTGATTTCAATCGCTGCCCAAAGGCAAAAATCAGAGACAAAACACCTAACAAAGCGTGTGTTAGTATTAATAATGGATGTGTCATTGTTTCACGTCCTTAGTTACGTATTGTAACTAATCGAAATAATATACTAAATGAAGTATTTAAAGTTTTTTGGAAAGAACTAATTCACAATATAAAAAAAAAATATCCATATAAAACTTAATATATTGAATAAAATAATGAAAATATAAATGATTTATGATAAATTCCATTATTTAGAATTATTTTAATATGGATTGATTATTTTTTGATTTAATCAAATATCACAATAATTCCAATATTTTTGCGAAATATCTCCAGAAAACTAATTACCAATTATTTTGAGAAATTTACTTGTTTAGAGTATAAATTGTTAATTATTCAGTATTTGTTAGATTTAAAAAAAGTTCAATTTATGTAGTAATATTAGTAATTTTCTTTTGGGAAAAATTCTTGATATTATAGTAATAATATTTTTCAAACTTAAAAGGGAATTTCATAAGAATTTATTACTAGCTTACATATTGTATTAATACCTAATAGTTAAATTTGATATTTTAATGGGTGAAATATTAAGTGATACTTATGGTTGATGTAGGATTATTTATCTGGTTACCAATAGTGATTACAATTATTGCTATAATCTATGCCTTTTGGCTTCGAAGTAAGATCATGGAACAGAGCAGGGGGACTCCAAGCATGATTGAAGTCTCAGATGCTATTAAAGAGGGTTCAATTGCTTTCCTAAAGAAGCAATATAGTACGATCTTTATTATAGGGACACTTCTTGGTGTGTTAATACTTTTATTTTTGGATTGGAATTTAGGATCTGGGTTTAAACTTGCAGCTCCTTTGAATGCCTTTGCCTTTCTTATTGGTGTAACATTTTCATTGATCTCGGGTGCAGTTGCCATGTTAATGGCTGCTGAAAGCAACTCAAGAACGACTTTCGCAGCCACTGAAAGCACAAATAAGGCCTTAAACACAGCATATAGAGGAGGTCTTGTAATGGGGCTCCTCGTGGTTTCCATGAGCATTTTAGGAATTACATTGCTGTACTTGTTTTATACAGCTCTTGGAAATGGTGAGGTTAATCCTATCTCAGTGATTGCCTTTGGTTTTGGTGCCTCATTTGCAGCTTTATTTGCACAATTAGGTGGGGGGATATTTACAAAGGCAGCAGATGTTGGTGCAGATCTTGCTGGAAAGCTTGAAGCAGGTATTCCAGAGGATGACATCAGAAACCCCGGTGTTATTGCTGATAATGTTGGAGATGCAGTCGGTGATTGTGCAGGAAGAGGAGCAGACTTGTTCGAATCTGTGTCAGGTGAGACTATCGGTGGAATGATTGTAGGCTTAACCTTTTACTTGGCTTTCAAAGACTCCGCAAACCCTCAGGTAAGAAGTGTCGCATTGGCTTTTGTCATTTTTCCCCTAATAGCAAATTCAGTCACAATTCTAGGGACAATGGCTTCATCTTTCTTCGTTAACGTTGATGAGGAAGGGAAGAAAACTTCAATGGATGCAATGAAGGTGGCATTCTACATTACCGCAATCATTAATTTTGTTCTGCTCACTGGTTTGGTTGTTCTCTTATTTGGTTCCTACTGGCAGTTTATTGCCGCTGTGTTTATAGGTATCCTTTTAGCGGTTGTAACTCTTTGGGCTACAGAATATTATACTTCAGATAAGAAGAAACCTGTCAGGAGTATCGCGGATGCATCTACAACCGGACCAGCTACAAATATAATTGCTGGACTTTCAGTTGGGATGAGCTCCACTTGGGCACCTATGCTTGGAATCGTAACGGCTGTTATGAGCACTTTTTGGCTGGGTGTAAGCTTTGCAAAAGAAAAGGGACCTTTAGTAGTCGCCTTTGCTGATCATTATAACCTTTATACCAATGGTAACATCAATCAAGTTGCATATACACTGTTTGGTGTGTTCGCTATAACTATTGGTACAATGTCAATGTTATCAGTTACTCCAATTATCCTCGCAATGGACGGATATGGCCCAATTGCAGACCAATCTGGTGGTATAGCAGAGATGTCAGATGCTGAACCCGAGGTAAGAGAGAGAATTGACGCTTTAGATGCTGTTGGAAATACTACCAAGGCTTTAGCCAAGGGATATGGTATGACTTCTGCAGGATTAGCAGCATTATTACTATTCCAGGCATACTTAGAGGATTTTGGTAAAAGAGTTCACACAGGGAACTTCCAACTTACCACCGTAAATTTAGCAGATCCAAATATTTTAGCGGGCCTGTTTGTAGGGGCACTGTTACCGTTTGTCTTCACCTCTATGTCAATGGGGTCAGTCGGAAGAGCTGCAAATGAAATGGTTAAGGAGATCCGTCGTCAGTTTAAGGAAATCCCGGGAATCATGGAACATAAAAACAAGCCAGATTATGCAGCTTGTATTGACGTATCCACAGGTGCTGCCCTAAGAGAGATGAGAAATCCATCACTACTGGTTGTACTTCTAACAATAGTTGTTGGTTTCTTATTAGGTCCCATCCCCCTTGCTGCTTACTTAATTGGAGCCACATCAACAGGGATATTGTTGGGCTTAACATTAAACAATGGTGGAGGTGCATGGGATAATGCTAAGAAGCTTATAGAATCAGGACTCCACGGAGGAAAAGGGAGTCCAGCACACCATGCGGCAGTTGTGGGAGATACTGTAGGAGATCCATCAAAAGATACTTCTGGACCAGCTATCCATGTTTTGATAAAGTTGATAAATACAATTGCGTTAACTTTACTCCCCTTATTTTTAGTTTATAATGGCATATTGAAAGTGTAGCCTAAGTTCATTTTATTTTAAGCAAGAAAACTCAAATACACATATCCTTTCAAATTCATCTTAAAAGTCAACAATTTTTTTTAATAGCATTCACTCATCAAGACTATCTTAGGTATATTAATTAAGTGAGAATTTCATTGAGTTATGAAATATGTGTCAGACTATAGCAATTCACTCACATAAAGGGGGAACTGGGAAAACCTTATTGTCCGTAAATTTTGCCTACCTCCTCGCTGAGATGGGATACAGGGTGGTATTGCTAGATTTAGATTTAAGTGCACCATCTTTACAAACTTTTTTTCATCCTCCAGATTCTGTAAAGTCAACCATGACTGAATTCTTAATAGGGCAAAACGTTGAACCTGAGGAGTTCATTTTCAATATGAACTTAAATTTAAAAGGAGAACTTTATGTCGGGCTCGCAAGTATAGATAGTGAGTTGCTTACAAAATTAGAAAACCGAAAGGTGAACGCACACTTAAATGATCTATATAAATTGATTGGACTAATCAAAAAGAAACTTAAGGGAGACCCTTGGAATGTTGATTATGTGATCGTAGATACATCACCAGGTATTTCAACTTTTTCTGTGAATAGTATTGCAATCTGCGATCAGTTGGTTATGGTTCAGAGATTGTTTAACGCAGATTTACAGGGGACTGTTGAACTATTGAAATTTGTTCATAAATCATTAAAGCCAGATACTTCTATTATTTTAAACATGATACCAGCCAAATTCCAAGAAGAAAGCCTTCTTTCTCAGATTCTTAGCTTGATTGACAATAAGATAATTAAACAATTAAAAAAGAAAAACATAGAATTTCGTGGGATAGTGTATTATGATGAAAAACTGATAGATGAAGAAATTAACTATGCATTGCAATCTACTGGAGACTCTACCTCGAATAATTCAAGAGTAGTTTTTAGTCAAAAATACAGGCAGTCAGACTTTGTCACCAATTTGAAGTCAATAGTAAAATCGGTTATCTCCAAGGAATGAAACCTGTATGAAATGGATATTGGACACAATTTATGTTATGCTCCCAGATGGAAGATGCCTCTTCTCCACCAGTTATATTAAAAAACCCCCTCCTGTACAATTGATTACAGGATTTTTAGGAGCTTCAAATGATATTTTACAGGAATTGACCGGAGAAGAATTAACTGCATTTAGCACCAACAGATTCACAGTAAAGATCAAAAATTTCCAAAATATTATTGTGGTGGCTTCATTAGACTCAAAATCACAGAATGATATTGATCCAATATTAGAATTAATTGGGATTGAATTTGTTAAAATATTCTCAGAAGTACTTTTGAATTGGAACGGTGATGTGAGTATATTTGACTCGTTCACGGAGCGTCTCGACCAAGTTTTGGTTTCAGCAAACCTCACTGAGAGAGAAGACCCTTGGAGAACCTTGGACTCAATATCTCTTTTAAAACTCTCGGAGGACCTCCAAAAGATTGCGTTTGTCTTTCTTGAAATTGGACATTGTAAAGTGAAGGATTTATCCAAGCATTTAGAAATTTCTGAGGAAGAACTAGGGTCCTCTCTAGAAAAATTAAGAAAATTAGGATATATTGGAAGAGCAAAGGTTGATTCGGAGATAGAATATTTCTTAACAAAACCTTCAAAATCGCTAAATATACAGGTTGATGATGAAATTTAATTTTCTTGGAAATTGAATAGATAGAGTGACCCTATGATGAACTCTACACAGTTTTCAATGTGAACTTTGGTTCACCCTCTTCAAATCTTTTGATCAACCCATCTAAATCCTCTGTTTCTTTACCTGAATAAGATATGTTCAGGTAGCACTCCCGTATAAATTGACATGTAAGCTCCTTACCCTGTTGTTCATAGATTAAATCAAGATGATCCATAATTTTAAACATGTGTGTTAGGTGATCATGTCTAACAAAAGAGTACCCACGAACTTTACTTAGATAGATAGATAACTCTTGTGCAACGTTGGAATCCTTGGACTCCCAATAGATTAAGGTCTCCGTAATCCTCTTAATATAATTCATTTCTCTCTTGTATCTCACAGTCCAAGGTCTAATTGGTTTGAGTTTATCTAAAAACCAGAAAAGACCAAAACCGATTATTGAATTAATATTTAAATCAGTAGACCTTCCCCGAAATTTGTTTCTGTCGTACCAGTTATAGATTCTTCTCGGAATGTGATTATAAACCAAATAGGGAACTGGAACCATTCCTATTATCTCCTCAATGGTTGGTTGAAGCTTCTTTGTTTCAATTCTTAAAGTGCCATCAGTTGACTCCTTTTGAGCATCCTTCTTTACATACTCTGCAACCCGTATCGGTCCATCCCACTGATAGAATCTTCCTGCCATATGTCTAGCATAATTTTCAGTAACTGTATAAGGGGAGACATCTGCATTGAAAACACTTTGAGTTTTTTCTAAATATAGATTACCATATTTGGGATTTTGAAAATTAACCAATTGACTATAACCCTCTATTACATACCTAGAAACATTTTCTGGAAAGGTATGCTTGATCATCGTAAATGATTCTAAAACTTGCTTCTCCCATGAAACTCTTTTTCTCGAGGAAACAAATTTTAGTGAATGGTTTAAGGATCTGGCACTTATTTCATCTAAAGTTAGATCCTTCCAGTCCTCTTCTGATTTGATCTGTTTATGTAATCCTTGCTCAATGTACATTTCACCCAGTTCAAAGCTGGTTTTGTTAACCTCGAAGATATTTCCTTTAAATCTTCGATTTAAGGCCTCAATTAGTGAATCTCTGGAGATATTTAATATCCCGAGTTGACTAACCATTCCCAGAATAAAAGTGTTAACAGTTCTTGGGTCTAAGTTATATTCTTCTATCAATCTTTCACTAGAAAATCCATAGTAATTTCCATCTTTCACATATTGTTTGGCTGCCTTAATTTGATCTTCAGAACTAAAATTCTCCTTGAAGCTAGGTAATTTCTCAGGTGGGGTAATCTGTTTTTCCTCGTTTGCTATTATCACTCCATCAGGCCTTAGAAGCGGTAAAAATTTCATCAGTTCATTTAGCTCTTGACCTATTACAAGATCACACGAGGAACGATGTGGCATCTCAGTTAGTATGATGTCATCGGGTAACTCTGATTCTTTCAGATGTGGATCCAAAAAAGTTACTGAAGTTATTGTGGACCCACTTCTCTGAGCAAGCCCAGGTATCATTCCTCGAGTCTCATATGTATGCAACTTAGCTTTATCAGGTGCAAATCGATGACGTTCAGACCTAATAGCATAGAACAGGATTTCACTTATCGCTCCCCCTCCCTGACCACCTACAGCTCCAACAGCAATTCTATAAATCTTTGGAAGTGATTTTTCAACGTTGTTCTGCTCTATATTGTCTACAGCCACAATGAACTGTAGTTAGAGAGGAATTTTAAAGGTTATGAGAGTGAAATTTTGATTTGTACAGAATTTGTAGTATTTTAATGTAAACATAACTAGAACCCAAAATACGTCAAAATTGTAAATCCGTACCCTGTCAAATTAATATAAACCACTTTGAAAATTAGGAGAGAAATGGATCTAAGCTTGTTAAATAAATAGCAAAAAGATATACTCCTGTTATAACCTCAATCATAATTGAGGATGAAAGTTTGTTGAAATTCCCCCGATTAATCATTAGGGTTTTTATCTTAGATATCTATGTGAATTTAAGATGCAAAACTTTAATGACTTTTTAGGCAACATTGAAGAAGATGTTGATTTTGATGCTGAAACTTTCAAATTCAACAGATACGAGCTTGATGATGGAACGATCTTAAGGTTCTTTGGCATGCCAATTAAAATATTTAGAACCAAACAAAAGGACCCATCAGGGAACCCAGTCTATCTTGTAAACACAAACTCTGTTGTTTCTGCTGTGGTAGACAATGATGCAAGAACCCAGCCAGAACAACCTGTCCCCCCAGAACAGATGAAGCTTTCTCCAATTGATTTCAAAGAGATTGCAGAACCTTGGAATGTGTTTTCTCTCTCCGATGGTACTGTTTTAAGAATAAGATTTGTAGCGAATCAGATAAAGCGAGCAAAGAACAAAAATCAGTTTGGGGAGCACATTTACTTTATCGACCATAATATGTCATTAGATGTTCGTCCCCCTCAAATCGGGTCATAAATGTTATAAGTTACCACTAGTTATTGAAGTTTCTTCAATTATATGGAGAAGAGATTTTTAGATTTTCGTAATAAGAAGACCAAAGTTCCTTCTTTCGAAAATGTAGAACTAAGTTTTTTTTGAAAATTATAGAAACAAAATTTGTCTATATCTCGCTCAGATATTTTGTCAAAAATTAACTTTTTCCGATGTTTAAATATAATGCTTTTTTATACCTAAAGTTAAAGTTATAATCAGCATACACCCTAATGGTGTATAAAGGTGAGGAATCTAATACCCTTTTGGTGTTGGCACTCACCTAAAAATTTATTCTGGAAAAAATTTCATCCCACAACCCTTTACAGAACCATATTTACATTTCACGAATGACTCTTTCATTAATTCTTCAAACAATGTCTTAATTACCTCTTCTAATTGATGTCCTGGTTTACTTGCCCTATGTGAAACATTTTCTGGTTTTTGCATATCATAATATCTTTTTGTTATAAAAGCAACAGTATCACTCAATTGAGAGAGATTTCTAAAATGTGACTTTACGAAAATTGGGTCCTCAATTAAATATTTATTATTTTGATAGTAACTACCATCCTCATAAAAGTTTAGGATATGCCTTCTAATTTTTGAATCAAATTTCCTTTCAACCGAATCAATCATGAGAAGTCCATAATCCATTGGAAGGTTATTTTGATAATTTTTATAATTTTCTCGATCTAAATATTTACATAAACGTTCCAAAAGAAGCCGAAAGCTCCATTCATTTATATCTGGTTTCTTGAAACTTTTATATTTTTGAAAAACTATAGAAATTAATTCTACGCTATTTTCTATAATTATGTTTACTAAATCAGTTAATATCTTTCCTCTGTCTATGATTTCCTTAGGGCGAAATTCCTTAGATCCATTAAAAATATCATAAGCGTGAAATTCTACTTCAGTATTCCCAAAATAATGAATCTTAAGGTTATTAATCTCGGAAGATACCTTATACCAACTATTTTCCCTAATAATTAGTGCAGATAGGATAAAATCACTTTTTTCCTTGTAATTTGGTTTACCTGACTCATCAATGTAAATAAAATACATCTCTAAGTAAAATTGGAATATGGATATTTAAAAATATAAATTTTCCTTACAACAATATTTAAGTGAGATTCCAATAAAAATTGTATAGTGTGTTATCGATAACAGAAAATTTAATTTGATATCAATTTTGTCCAAATTACCTAAAATCACAATATATATCATATTAAATAATTTAGAGTTAAAATTCCATATGCATATAGCTCGCACTATACGCAAAGAATGTATGCTTTTATGAAAACACCTGGGTCATTGTCTATGAGATCAGAACACTTGCATAGGATAGAATTACTGAGTAATGTTTAATTTGGTAAAGGGACAGGTCGTATACTATTGACTTAGTTTTTTGTATAGTTTTTTTAATGCTTCCTTTGCCTTTGGGCTCAGCTTATCTGGATCAAGATCTTCAATTAGGTTGTTTGATGCAAGAATCTCAAGAAAGCTATCAAGCCCGACCTCCTGAATAACCTTATCAAGCCCGATCTCCTGAATAACCTTATCAAGCCCGACCTCCTGAATAACTCTATCAAGCCCTAATTCAGTGATGACACGGTTGATACCCAGGATGTTAACCGCCTCCTTTATACTTATTGATTCTGGATTTATTGATTTAGCCAACTTCAACCATTCCTTATTAAATAACATATAACTCATCGGAATAATAAATCTATCGTTTTCTCGAATTGCCTTTTCCATTACTATTTTACGCTGTTTTTTTCCTCCGAACAACAGCAGCGAATTTAGTTTGCCCATGTCTTTGACAGACGAAAGTTCAATGATAACCAAATGTAAGGGGATATTAGCTTCATACACTCCTTGCTCTAGTTTTTTAAATTTTATCTGAAGTGAGTTAAGAACTTTTACAGAGCGTTTTGTTCCTAGAATCAACACACAGCTAACTTCATTTAAGAGGGGGGCCTTTTCTTTATTACTTTTTCCTCCATAGCCATGGATTCCAGATATATAGCTAAGAGCTTTGCTATATAGCATCAAGAGGTCTCCCTTTGAAAATTTATCTCGTTCACTTTTGAATTCTCCTATGACTAATTTTTTAGCATACTGAAATGGAGTTTTCTGCAATTTAGAGTTGTTGGGAATTACAAAGTCAATCCTTTGATTTGCAGTTGGTGTGTCTGTTTCTGTGATTATAGATAATCCCATATTTCTTAAGAGGTATTGAAGAATATTTTTGAAGTTTCCATCAAATGCCACAAATAAAGATTGTTAAGGGTAATTAAATACTTATGTGCCAAAAAACGAAGATTCTAATAGACCACCGCCCAACTGATAGTGACTTATCCATTCGAAATTTTGTGCGAGAATTGCAAGATTTTCCTTCGGTTTGTTAATTCCATGAGGGAATCCATTAAACACAAAAAGATGGGTTGGAACACCTTTATCCTTTAAACCCCTGTACAACTCTGTTGCGTTCACAGGTGGTACTCGTTTGTCGAATTCTCCGATTTGAATAAGTGCTGGTGTGTTTGCCTGATTAATCTTACTCATCGGTGAAGTTTTGTTATATATATCCCGATTTTTAAACGGGTTCGAAGAAAGATAATCTCTAGTAAACTCCCTGATGTCTGTTGTAATGTAATAACTGTACCAATCACTGATACCAGCACCAACACTGACAGCTCTAAAACGGTTTGAATGGGTTGCTGCCATTGCTGAAATATATCCACCCTGAGACCACCCCACACAACTTACATTGTTCTCATCAATGATTCCCAGATTATTTAAATGATCAATACAACCTTCAATATCCCATAGATCCCCTATACCTAGGTTATTTACATTTAGTTCAAGAAATTCCTGACCTCTGCCTATGCTTCCTCTGTAATTGGGTTCAACAACAATCATCCCTTGTGATACTAATGCAGAGATTGGGTAGTACTTCGTTGCCACTCTGGAAAAAGGGGACTCATAGGAGACCCAAGAAGGCCCACCATGGACAACAAAAACTAGTGGTAGCTTAGAATTATTAGGGGTGTCATTAAGATTGGCTGGCGAATGAAGCACCCCTTCAATTTTTGTACCATCTCTACTTTCCCAACTAATTGTTTCAATCGAATGAGATGAGATTTTCTCAATTTCTCCTTTAATACTTGTGATGATAGATGTGCTTCCATCCTGAGACCGAAGTACCAGTTGATTGGGCCTCTCTCTGTGCATGCCAAGTATTACCAGATCTCCCTGCTTGTTTCCAGAAATGAAAGCACCATGAAATTCTTCTGGGAGAATAACTTTTGAGAATACCCCGGAGCTATTCAGTTTTTTGATTTTACCTCGAGTACCCTCAAAACACCCAAAATAGTCCCCTGACTCTGAGTTGACAAATCCCATAATTGATCTATTCAAACCATTCGAGACAATTTCAAGTTCAGTATTCCCAAAACCTCGATTCTTGACAATACTTTCGACAGAAGTTTTCACAATGTCCTCGAGAGTATAAAACTTTTGATCTCGAAGTTTTAATCTAAACAACACGAAATTTTCAGAAAAATCAAAATCCATGATTGCTGCTCCCGGGGGTGTATCTAATATGTTAGGTTTTGAGCTTACCAACCCAAATTTATTGTCGTTTTTATCTTTGTGATTAGTCTCTGAAGAGTCGTCAACTGGTTCTCGCTGAAAAGTGTCAATAAACTCTTTCAACTCCTTTTTGGGGTTAACAGACATTGAATAGGATTGTTTTTGTTTCATAAAAACCAAGTCACCTTTTGGTGTTCCAGTAAATATAAGCAAATTATTTGCAGGTGAATAAGCTAAATTTGATATAGAGAGTGGATCCTCTAATTTTGCTGTAAGACTCAATTTTGGGGTAGGTTTGTTTTTCAGCTCTTTCACTGGGGATTTGTCAGAAAGACTCTTGTATTCAATCAGTTGAGTGACATCAGAATAAAATAGTGTGTCGGATGGCCTTTCTTCCTCAACATGAGTGAATTCTCCAAATTTTTCAGTTCTGGATTTTTTATTAAATTTTGTTAGATCACTTGTTTTGTAGAATAAATGGTTGTTTGAAACCCAAAAACTTTGAATCCCATTTTCTTCATTAGTGAGTTGTACTGGTTCCCCTCGAAGAGCTTGAATGACCCACAACTGATTGTTCTTGTTAGCATCTGGTTTTAACAGGAGTAAATCGTTAATATCAATCCAGTTAAAATCTATAATATCTCCAGAATGTGTGAGTTTGTAGGTATTACCTGAATTCTTTTCGTAAAGGTAACAGTCTGAATCATATTTATTATCCTTCCAATTAGCCTCTTCAAGTGTGTAGGCTATCAAACCACCAGTTTCGTTGATCTTATATTTTGAAATATTAGGTATTTCTATTAGGTTTTTAAACTCTTCAAATTTATCCATTTCATAGTTTTGACCATCACTAAATTATAAATAATTATTGAGGGAGATACATTTCGAATTACAAAAATCAATTTCAGTAGGAGGAATAATTAAAACATAACTATCGAACATTTTTATCTCCTTTGTTAAAATTGATTCTGCATCATTCAGATGCAATCAGAGTTTTGGAGACCTTACTGCTAATATTTAAAATTTAGATTTCATACCCCTTGTCACAAAGTGTTTATACAAGAATGTTGTATTATTGGTATGGTAAGTCCTGCTCTGTATCTGGGCCATGGTAGCCCGACTAATGCCCTAGATAAGGGAAAATACAGCAAACAGCTTCTCAGCTTTGGAAAGTCCACTGAGGTACCCCAAGCCATCATTGCATTATCTGCACATTGGGAAAGGCACATTCCAATGTTCGTTACCAGTGGGTATGACCCAGGAATCATCTATGATTTTTATGGTTTTCCAGATGTATTATACAATATCAAATATGAGTATAGAGGAGACCCACGACTGGCAAAGCTGGTAGCTCAAGAATTAACAACGAATGGTTTTGAGACCCACCTTAACTCAACAAGAGGTATTGATCATGGTGTTTGGGTTCCATTGATGAAGATGTATCCGGAGGCGGATGTCCCCATCATTCAACTTTCAATTCCACTCCCCAATACACCAAACGAGTTGTTTAAGATAGGTGAGTTACTAAGTAAATTTCGATATGACGATGTGATGCTTGTTGGAAGTGGCAATCTAGTACACAATATTCCTCATGCTCTAACTCAGATACAAATGGGGAAAACATCGCTAGATTTTACAAGTAAGAATGAGGAGTGGGCTGTTGAGAGCGACAGATGGATCAAGGAAAAATTGGAGAGCAGAAAGGTAACAGAACTTCTAGATTCACCTCACAAGCTCCCCCACTATAAAATGGCTGCACCTACCTCTGAGCATTATGACCCCTTGTATTTTGTTCTAGGGGCAACTAAAGATAATGAAGAGTATAAACAAATATTTGAAGGATTTCAGGCCAGAAGCTTTTCCATGAGATGTTTTGCAACTGAATCCTGATTCCAACTATTTCGTGTTGGTAACAATTTATTTGAGAAAATTATTTTAAGAAAATTTATTCCCCTGAGATGTTGTGGAAATTCATTTGATAATTGATTTTAACTAAAAAAATCTTAATAGATACAAAGTCATTTGGATGTGGAATTAGATTTAATTTTTTTCTCTAAAATTTAGGTTTCCAAAATTTGAGCCTCAAAGCAGATAAAACAACTGAAATTGAGCTAAATGCCATAGCTGCGCCTGCAAAAACTGGATTTAACAACAACCCAAAGGGATAAAGAACTCCCGCTGCAATAGGAATTCCAATAATGTTGTAAATATACGCCCAAAAGAGATTTTGTTTGATGTTAGATATGGTTCCCTTGGAGAGTTCAATAGCGGTAATTATACCTTTAAGGTCACCTCCAATTAATACAATATCTGCTGATTCTATGGCCACATCTGTTCCTGTTCCTATAGCTAATCCAACATCTGCTTGGGCTAAGGCAGGTGCATCGTTTATTCCGTCACCAACCATACCAGTTACCACTCCATCCTTTTGGAGTTCCATGACAATGTTTGCTTTGTCCCCAGGTAAAACCTCTGCATAATATTTTTCTATGCCAACTTGAGATGCAATTGCTTTAGCAGTAAGGTTGTTATCACCAGTGATCATAACTGGAGTCACCCCCATTTTCTTGACCTTTTGAACAAACCATACTGCGTTATCCTTAATTGTATCTGTTACTGCAATTATAGCAGCTAAAGTTCCATCATAGGCAATTAGCATTGGAGTTTTTCCCTCTGTTGCCAGTTTATCCATAGATGACTTAGCTGTGGTGGTTTCGATGTTATTCTCTTTCATCAGTTTTTCATTGCCGATAAGAAGAACCTTACCTTTTATTGTTGAGATTACCCCTTTACCTTTTATTGCATCAAAATCTTCAGGGTCAATGATCTCAAGATCTCGTGATTTTGCCTCTTGCACAATTGCCAAAGCCAAAGGATGTTCAGATTTATTTTCAACGCTAGCAACAATTTGTAAAAGGTCATTTTCAGAAATGCTCTCAGTTAATAGCTGAAAGTCTGTCACCGAAGGCTTACCAACTGTAATTGTCCCAGTTTTATCCAATGCTAGATTTTTCATTCTTTTGGTTACTTCAAGTGATTCAGCCCCTTTAATCAGAATCCCATTTTCTGCACCTTTACCACTTGCAACCATAATTGAAGTAGGTGTTGCTAGTCCCAATGCACATGGACATGCAATGATAAGCACTCCAATACTGTTTAAAAGAGCAAGCTGAGGATTTCCTAAAACTGAATACCAGATGACAAAAGTCAGGATGGCAATATCAATAACTATGGGAACAAACCATGAGGTTACCTTATCAACAATTTTTTGGATTGGTGCTTTTGATGTTTGAGCATCCTGAACCATTTTGACAATTTGTGAAAGGAGTGTATCGTTTCCCAATTTTGTAGCTCTGAATTTGAATGTTCCTGTTTGATTAACAGTCGCTCCAATGACATCATCGTCAATGGTCTTAGAAACTGGTATGCTTTCTCCAGTCACCATAGATTCGTCAATTGTTGAAATGCCCTCTATAATTATTCCATCAGTTGGAATCTTCTCTCCAGGTCTAACAATAATAATGTCATTCAAAACTAGGTCTTCAATTCCAATTTCAAGTTCTTCACCATTTCGCTCCACTCTGGCAGTTTTAGCTTGAAGCTTTAACAATGCCTCAATCGCACTTCCTGTCTCAGCTTTAGCCTTAGCTTCAAAATATCTTCCAAGTAAGATCAAGGCTATGACAATGGCTGTCACATCAAAATAATATTCACCTGTTATTCCTAGATTCGGAAAAAACTCCTCTGCTCCTACCACGACAGCAGAATACCAGTATGCAAAGGTAGTTCCCAGTGACACTAAGCTATCCATGTTTGCAGACCTGTTTTTTAGAGCATACAATCCAGTCACATGAAAGTCTTTACCTGGCCAAAAATAGATTATCGATGCAATTATCCAAAAGGAGATTGGATGACCTAATGAATTCGCATACCAAGAGGGATAGGAAAACCCAATTAACTTTTCAAACATATCAATTGCCAAGGGAATAGAGAGTATTAGGGAAATTGTGGTAATTTTCTTGATATGGTTAAGCTCTTTGGTTCTTATCTCTTCTTCAGTTACTGCACCTTCGCCCGTCGTTGAAGCAATTGAAAAGCCTGCAGAGTGGACTGCATCTTCCACCGATCCGGGTTGGAGTAGGTCTGGTACATACTTAACACTTAATCTACCCGTATTCATATTTACTGCTGCTGATTCAACACCTTGTAGATTATTAACAGCTGTTTCTATAGGAACAATACAGGATGGACAGTGAATTCCCTCAATAAAGAAGGTCTCTTCAGCTGGTGGGATGTTGGGGTCAATTGTTTGGATCGATTTTTCCAATGAGCCATTTTTTGGTTTTACGGTTAATTTTCCTTTTAACATCCCCATTCCACAAGTCATTTCATAGTCCCCTTCCTCTAATGCAGGGAGCTCCAGTGTTGTAGTTTCATAGGATGGCAACTCTTTTGAGATGTTCAGCCCTGTAAATTTAACAGTTTTGGAACAACCGCCTTCTTCATCTCTATAAAAATTAAGGACTATGGGGATATTGGGTTCGGCTGTAATAAATGCAGGTTCATAACCTCCTTTTACAAGAATATCTATAGATTGTTTATCCCCTTCTATATGAGCTGTTGCAGATTTATCTAGTTTATTTGAGTTTAACATGTCAACATGCCCTTCTAAAGCATGTTTATGAGTTTCTGATAAGTGACCTTCATGTCCTTCATCTATTAATTCCTCTTTAGAAACTTCACCTTCCTTGCTTACAACAAGCTTTCCTTTTAACATTCCCATCCCACAGGCAAAGTCATAGCTTCCTTCTTCAAGCGGAGGGATATCTATAGTAGTTGAGTCAAAAGAAGGCAAGGATTTAGATATTCCAAGTCCTGAAAAGATGACTCTTGAAGAGCAATCGGATGCCTCTTGTCTGTCAAAATTTATTTTTATGGGTACACCTGAAATTAAGTTAATTATTGGGGGATTATATCCTCCTTTTACAACTACATCAATCTCTTGAACACCAGATTTTAAAGTGGCTTTTCCCTCTTCTTTTGGTCCAAAAAAGTAATACGTAGCTAACACAATTAGTATAATTCCGGTAATTGCAACTATTATTTGATCAATCATAATTTCACCTTTGATTTAGATGCAAATAACGTATCAATCATTGATATAAAATCTTTTACGTTCGGAATTACTATATTCACTTAAATTTTATAAAGTTTGAAATTTAGTATCGTGGAATTTGAATGAAAAATTAGGGTGTAATAAAATGATAAAACAATATGGGAGATCTTAAAATAAGCTTCCACCAAAATTTCTTAAAAGTAATATCTCCATTTACTAGCCTTAACAGGTCTTTGTTCATCGTTTTTGAAGATTTTAAAATTTTTATGCAAAAATTGAGGTTCCTTTCTTTACTAAGAAACTCTCTCAACTTGTAAGCGTATCTAAATTCATTTTCAAATGACTTTTCACATTTGGTTTTATAGGTTCTAGCTGATATCTCAATTGAGGATAAATCCAATTTCGTAATACTATCTGCCAATAGTTTACCACTTCTGAGAGCGTAATATATTCCTTCCCCTACAAGAGGGTCAGCTAACCCTGCTGCGTCTCCAACTAAAAAAATTCTATCTTTGGATAATTTTCCAAGCTTTTGGTTTGATGGTATCCAATGGCCTTTGATACCCTTAAAATTTGACTTATCGATTTTGAGATCATTTAACATTTCTATAAAATCGTCTTTCAAATTTAGATTTCGTTCATATAAACCTCCAAGTCCAAGTGTATCAGTAGTCTTTTTAGGAAATACCCAACCATATCCTGTGTTTGCAAATCCAAGGTATAGTTTTGAAACGTCAGAGCCTCCCTTCGTAAAGCTATCCTTAACAACATCAACCTCATAAGCGAGAGCATTGAATCTAAGATTTGAGTTAGCTGTTGTACGTAATCCTATTTGCTTTGATACAAAACTTGGAAAACCATCAGCAGCCACTATTAAATCTGCCTTCATTCGTTGATTATCAGAAGTTACAAGAGACCCATTTATATGGTCTATCTGTATAACTTTTTTAGAGTCCTCAAATACAACTCCGCTATTGACTGCCTTTTGTACCAATAGATGATCAAAGTCAGCTCTGGAAACAAAATACATCAGATCAGGTTTTAAGCTGATATTGGTTATAAGCTGATTTTTTATATATAATTCACCAGTTTGCGCTTTGGTTGATATTTCCTCTAGATCCTCCTTAATTCCCCAATCTCTCAAGAGTAACTCTCTTGTCTTTTTCGAAATTGCTCCACCACATAATTTTTCTCTAGGGAACACACGTTTATCTAATAAAATAACAGAATCAAATTTTTTCTTAAGATAAAAAGCAGCTGCGGCTCCAGCTGGACCTGCACCTACTACCACAACATCAAAGGTCCTCTCTTTAACTTCTTGAACCGTTAATGACAACTCTTTTTCCCACCTTTGAATTTTTTTCTACTTGAGATTTTTTTAGTTGGTTTATATCCACTTTTCTCCCTTTCCAATAATTTTTTTCTCCCAGCCTCTCTCATTCGGTCAGTCTTGGATAACTTGTCACCAGAATTTTTTCGAGATGTGTTTGTTTTTGACATGTCAGTTGTTGATATATTATTTATTTAAACATTTTTATTTTAAAGTATTGGATTGCTTTGACTGCTCCAAAATTTACCCTCAGAAAATTAACCTTTTAAAGTTTGAACCGTTATGAGTATGTCTTTTGAATGAAATCTGGAAAATGTTTTTTTTTAATATAAAATATAGTTTAAAATGATTTTTGAGATAATTGCACGAATCATTCTTAGTCGAAAAATGGAGTATAGAACACAGATTCAAATATTATATTCTTTTACGGGTACTCTGAAGTTCTTATTGATTAATGTTAATTTATGACTACCAATAATATTTTATAATTCTATTTGTTTTGAACTCCATGACAAAAGAGGAAAAAAAGCTTGGACTGTTGGAAGTAATTTCAATGGCAGTTGGAACCATGGTTGGAGCAAGTATATTCTCAATTTTTGGATTAGGTGTCCAAATAGCTGGTAGAAATCTACCTGAGGCATTTTTGTTATCAGCGGTTTTTGCAATCATTGTTGCATATTCCTATGCGACTTTGGGGCCAAAGATAGTTTCGGACGCCGGACCAATTGCGTTCATCCTAAAAGCCTTTGGAGATAGCACTGTTGTAGGGGCAATAAGCTTCCTTATGTGGCTGGTAAATGTTGTGTCTATAGCATTGTTTGCTTTGGGGTTCACAGGATATTTTATTCCACTTTTAAATTTACCATCTAACTCATTTGTTCAAGCAGTTGTAATTGTGCTGTTAATATCATTTTTCACTGCCTTGAACTTTTTTGGCAGCAAAGCGGTTGGAAAGCTGGAATTCTATATTGTTGTATTCAAATTATCTGTTTTAGGGTTGTTTATAGTTTTAGGTTTGTTCACAATCAAACCAGATTTTATAATTCCTTCTACAGCCATGTCCGGATTAAGAGGTACTATGAAAGCGGCAGTCGTATTTTTTCTATCCTACATGGGATTTGGGATCGTGACCAACGTCTCAGAGAACATGGAAAACCCTCAAAGAAATGTTCCTCGAGCCATTTACATCAGTGTGATTTTTGTCAGTATTTTGTACATATCCGTTTCGCTTTCCGCAATAGGAAATTTACCTTTGGCACAGATAGAGGCGGCTAAAGATAACGCCCTTGCGATTGCAGCAAAACCATTTCTAGGTGATTTTGGATTTGTTCTTATATCTATTGGTGCTCTCTTTTCAATCGCCTCAGCTTTGAATGCCACTTTATACGGAAGCGCAAATATTGCATACTCATTGGCAAAGGATGGTGAACTACCAGAGTTCTTTGAACGTAAAATCTGGTTCAAATCAACTGAGGGCCTTTATATTACCTCAGGACTTGCACTCTTTTTCTCTTTAGTGCTTAATTTAGGAGATGTTGCTATGATCACAAGTACAATATTTACATTGATCTATCTTGGTGTCATTGCAGCCCATTACAAGATGGCAGACGAATTTAAGTCGAATAGAAAGCTTCTTGGATTAAATTTTGTGATCATCCTTGTGGTTTTCTTTAGTCTGTTGTATTTTCAGTTGGCAAGCCAAATTAATGGGTTTATCGCCACAGTTTTTGCAATACTCGGAAGTCTGGTGTTTGAGTGGTTCTTACGTAACAGCAGAAATAGAGATTTTACCGGGTTAGAGACCAAAGTGGCAGCAGACTTTGAAAAGCTGAAAGAAAAGTTAGAAAACATGGTACCAACATCTAAAAATAAATAGGATAAACCTAACATAAGACGTTATATTCATTCAGCTAAAAGGTTAATCTTAAACCAAATACATCTTAAATATCAAAAGTAGATAGTTCAGGAAAAGCTAATAGAAATAGGTTAAATTTGAATCGAGAGGTTTAAAGAGATTTAATCAAACTACAATTCAGATGAAACAACCAGATTGGAAAACTGTGAAAGAATATGAGGATATAACATACAAAAAATCAGATGGAGTTGCCAGAATAGCTTTCAATCGTCCTGAGGTAAGAAACGCCTTTCGCCCAAAAACAGTGGCGGAGCTCTTTGAGGCATTTCTTGATGCCAGGGAGGACACCTCAATTGGAGTGATCTTACTCTCTGGTGAGGGCCCATCTCCCAAGGATGGAGGGTACGCCTTTTGTAGTGGTGGAGATCAGAATGCGAGAGGACATCAAGGTTATGTCGATGAGGAAGGAATCCCCAGGTTAAATATACTAGAGGTTCAGAGGCTTATCAGATTCATGCCAAAGGTGGTAATAGCTGTTGTACCAGGTTGGGCTGTTGGTGGGGGTCACAGCTTACATGTGGTGTGTGACCTATCATTGGCATGTA
The DNA here is from genome assembly GCA_030149205.1 of Candidatus Heimdallarchaeota archaeon. Lineage (GTDB taxonomy): Archaea > Asgardarchaeota > Heimdallarchaeia > Heimdallarchaeales > Kariarchaeaceae > WAKA01. Next base: position 440,824 of record JASBSB010000003.1, read on the forward strand.
AGGAACATGCAATCTTTAAACAGACAGATGCAGATGTGACCAGTTTTGACGGGGGATATGGCTCAGCCTACCTTGCAAAGATGGTAGGACAAAAAAAAGCACGTGAAATATTTTTCCTTGGTAGAAACTATTCTGCCCAAGAAGCATTTGACATGGGGATGGTAAATGCAGTAATACCTCATAATGAGCTCGAAAACACTGCTTACCAATGGGCACAAGAGATTTTAGCTAAATCACCTACCTCAATTAAAATGTTGAAATTTGCCTTTAACCTAACTGATGATGGGATGGTTGGTCAGCAGGTCTTTGCAGGAGAGGCTACACGATTGGCTTATATGACAGAGGAAGCAAAGGAGGGAAGAAATGCATTTCTTGAGAAAAGAAAGCCTAACTTCAAAAACATCAAATGGCTGTCTTAAATTTAGATACAATTGAAATATGAGAATTAGCAAATTGTAATTAATGGATGTAAGGCGTAGACAGTTTTACTGAGGGTGTGGTGATTAATCCCTGTTTGCAGACTATACATTGCCCAGTATTTTTTTTCCAACTTAGAAATTCATCCTTGTGAATTAGGTGCCTACAGCAGCTTGTTATCAATAACTCTCTGTCTAAAGTTGGTTTCTCGTAACAGATAACACATGTCTGAATCTCCTCACCGCAGTTTTCACATTGATTCAGATTCATTGCAATGGGAAAATTACATTCATCACATACCAAAATTTGACTATTTTGGTTACAAAAAATCAGTTCGAAAACATCAAAATTATAACTTTTAAAAGAGAGAAACGGCAACACAAAGTTCTTTACATCTTCATTTTTGCAATGAAAAAGTCCACTAATGGTTATCTCACTTGATTTGAGTTTAATATTTGTATCATCTAAGATGCCAAAAGAGCCTTGAATCTGCTCTATGAACTTGATTAGCGTTTTTGCAAAAGCCCTCAATTCATCATCTTTGTACATTTTTTTAATCTCAGGAACATCAAAGTAATCTGTGATATCTCCTGGACCTTTAAGAGTACAATCACCTGGAAATACCCCTTTGATTGATAATTCCAATAGAAAAAAGTGAATAACTTCCTCTTTGTTGGTTATCTTTCCTTTGCTAGCTGTTTTTGGACTGGGCTCAACTTCTTGAACTATTTCGGGTTGCTTTGTCGGTTGTATAAGCTTATTTGAGGTTCCTTGAAGGTTTTCTGTGACCTGAGTAATACCTGGAGCCTTGGTCATAGCAGTTTTGTCAGATCTTTCAAAATTAGACACTAAACTAAAATTCTGTTTGGTGGATTGGTTTGCTCCAACTTTTCTCTTCTTCATTTGATCTGAGTTTGAAGATGATTGCTCAGATAAGACGAAGAGATTTAGCGTAATGGTATCGTTCATATTTGCAAAAACACCCCTTCTTTTCTGAACAAAATTAGGAATTGTTACTTTAAGATTACTTTCTTTGGTAAGATAATGTCGTAGCCCCTCATAAATATTGTACTCATATTGGAGTAATCCCAAAACGAATACTATGGAGAGAATAAATACAACGAATGTGTCACTTACCATTGAATAACAGTAAATTTGTCACCTTATATATTTTACCTACTCCAGCTCAATTTTTGAACAAAATTGTGGTGACTGGTGTGGACAATTTGTCCATAGGTTTTGGAATATTGATAATTCAAAATTGAGGAGAATTTCTTTGCAGAAATTTCTGTGAAATTGCTATCTTTTCAAGATGTTGTTATATTGATTAGAAGATTAATACACGGTATCCTTATAAAGAATCTTGCCTATTTGGTTTAGGATGTCAATTGATTTAGATCCTGTATTAGAGAAAAAACTTAGAGTTGCTCAACTTTTTGTTAGAGCTAAAAAGTATAGGGATGCAATCGAAACCTATCTAGAAATCACTGAGTCAGAACCTAACAAATCAGAATATTATAAGGTCATTGGAGAGCTGTATTACAACTCTTCTGATTATACTCAGGCTGAGTATTATTTTTCTGAGTCAATGAAACTTGGTTCAGATAAGGAGAACGAGCAGTTTTTGGCATTCTCCAAAATAATGCTCCATAAGTATAGAGAGGCAGAGGAGCTCTTGAGTAAAATTAATGAGAATGATGAATATCTCACGAACCTTATTGCAACCTTGAACCTTCTCACCTCAGAACCTGATGAACTTACAGACAAACAGAAGGAGAGAATCTTAATGAAGGATCTGTTGGCAATGTATGAATTTAATCACAATCGACCATTGAGTTCAATAAGAATTGCCCATCAAATCGAATCTCGATTAATTTCATACTACACACTTGGTGTTATATTTGCTAATATCAGAGATGAATCTTCAACTACAAAGGCAAACAAATATTTTCGATTAGCCTTAGCTATCTATGAAAAAGCAAAGCTTGATGAACCTACCTTTCTTAATAAAATCAAAATTGCTGTTGCAATAACAAACCAAAATATGGAAGAACGGAAGGTTGCATTACAAAAGTTAATGCATCAAATAGATGATCCAGAGCTGTATTATGGGTATCTTCAAACACTGATTGAGTCAAAAAGCCCCAGTTCACAAATTTTAGAGACTATAGAGAAGATGGAGGAATACAGAGGTGATGCTCCAGACCTGTTACGTTCAATTGATTTATGGATGGAAAGGACAAATGGAGGTGTCTTATATTGAAAGTCTGTTTAAATTGTGGACATAAAAGTTCTAAACCAATAAATTTTTGTTCAGTCTGTGGTTTTTCAATCATTGATGAGAACTTAGAGATTATTTGTGAAAAGTGTGGAGCTAAAAACCTTCTTTCCAGAACTTTCTGTTCTAACTGTGCTGCAAATATTGAGAAGGGGTATAAAATGAATCAAGCAAGACTTGAATCTCTAACCTCTAGAATCTTGGACCTCTCGATTAAGACAAATTCAATAGATAAAAGATTAAATCTATTAATTGAAGCTGCTAAATTAGGGAAGCTTAGTACCGATAGAGTTGATCTCTATGCACTTGGAAAACGTCAAGGTGAGGAAGCTCAGTTTCCACAAACTGGATCTAGTAAATCTACAACAAATGTTACATCTTCTGCAATTGAAGATATAAAAGGTGAAGATCCACACCATGCAGAAACATCCCAAACGGCAGTCCCTCAAGAAGTCAAAGCAGAAGGTACTAAGGCAGAAGATAGAGGAAGTATCTATCAACAAACTAAATCTGACGCAATTCCAAGCTATGCAAAAATTGGGGACAATTCAACAAAGTCAGAGTTAACTGCATCTGAGGGCAATTTAAAGCGACCTAAGGAATCAACCATTGGTGAGACAACACCTGTCTCACCGTCCAAAATTTTTGAACAGAAACAAAAGTCTGAGATACAAGCTGACCTTCAAACTTCATCTGTTGGTGATGTCCCTCTTGAATCTAAACCCAGTGTTGAGACAACAGAAAGAATTTCAGCTGAATCCCGAATTATCACAAATCCGACATTATCGATTAATAGGGAAGTTGGAGGATTAAAAAGAATTGTTCCTTCTTTTGTCAAACCTAAGTTTGATCTGAAGATCCCTATTACTCCTATCAAATCAGGAAGGACTCAACGCAGGTTTGACTTAAGCTCACCTAAAAAGTTGCTTAGTGACTTTGGTCAACAGATTCAAGTTGGGATTGCTGTTTCTCTACTCTTAGCAGGGTTAATATTTAGTTCATTCATTATAAGCTCTGATAAATTTGTTCAGAACACCATTCTATATAGTACTGGTTTACTTACAATAATTGGTGGACTACTTTTTGCTAAATTATTTTGGAAGGATCAGGATAATTTACTTGGTAATACCTTAATTTCACTGGGTTATTTTTTGGCACTGTACAGTTCTTTTGGGACTGCTAATCAGTTAAACGCAACAATTTTACCAATTCTTCCTACACTTTTGATCTTATTCTCTGCATTGTTACTAAATTCAGAGAGTCTGGCAGATATTTCTGTTCTGGGAACACTTTTTGCTGGTTGGATCGCATCTCAGACATTCATAGAATTAAGCTGGAACTTTGGGTCAACCTGGATAATTATGACTGTTCTAATTGCAACATTATTTTATTTGAAAGACAAAATGATTCAACCTAGCATTTTAGCCTACTTTGGAGGGGCAATAATTAGTCTCTCATTGTTGTCCAATACACCTGCGACTGGAATGATTTCCCTGCCTATACTCATTTCAACTATTCCATTGGCACTAATTATCTTAAATCAGAGGTTAGATTTGCTGCCAAATATGATGAGAGCTCTATATGCGATTCTATTAGGTGTTCCCTTTGTTGCCTTCCTTATTGGTGCAGCTACAGGTAAACTCAATCTATATGATGATGTCATCCTTTTCTCAATTATCGCAGTTTTAAGCATTTTATTTGCAAATCCAAATCTATTGAAGAAAGAGGAAAACAGACTCTATAGCTTGCTTAACTTATCCTTGAACAAATACTCAAAAATATTTGTCCCATTTGTTTCAATAATTTTTCTTAATCATATAATTGAAACTGTCAATCAATCATCAACTCAAATAGCTAGAATCGATTTTATTTTCTTCGTTATAACACCTATAGTATTATTTTTCAGCTTAAACCTCTTGTTCTCAGTAGCCAGTACTTCTGAAGAAGTGAGAACTGAAGTTCAGTTGTTGAATTACATTCCAATTCTCATAACTGAAAGCATTTTTTTCAGCCTTAGCTTAGGCTTATCAAGATTTGTGGGTAACCAATCTCTTGGTTACTTAGCAACGAGCTTCTATCTTATCCTTGTGTTTGTTCCACTGACCATTGGGATCCTAGGGGGTATCTTTGCCAAATACCTCAAGGTTACAGACAGAATAATGTTTGCAACCCAGGTGATGACAATGATAAATACCATTTGGTTGAATTCTTACGTCCTAATCGGGGGTGATGCAGTTCTTGCATCATTGGCAGTATTCTTAACTTTCCTTCTTGCTTTATATTTACCAGGAATATCAGATCTTTACAGAAAGAGAATTTATGCAATTTCACTTCTTGGTTCCTCAGTTTTGGTTTTATTAGGTCAACTGTATCACAGATTTGATCAATTTGAGAACCCTGGATTTATCTGGTATCTAAAGACAAACACCTTCTTAAAACTAGAGACATTTGGTCCACTTACAGTGCTGGCTTCTTTTGGTGTCATAGCTGGGCTAAGCCTGTTCAGACTCGTCAGGCTGGTAGAAAGGGGTCAGATTAGCAGAGAGGCGATCATAAATTCTTCAAATCCGTTTTTAAAGCTATATTATTATTTTGAACGCTTCATCTTAAATCATCTTGAACAGCTGTTTTCTGCAGCCCTGAACTTTTCATTTATTGCAATATTATTGACTGGTGGTTTCAATTCACAGTCTACTACCTCAACAGTGGTTGCTTTTATAACAACACTTCTGACCCTTTCAAACGGCATAATTATATATCTCTCAAGAGGAAGAAGCTGGTTGTCATACATCTTCACTGGTACAGCAATTGTCTTTAGCTCCATGTATATAGTTAATGCAGATTCATACCTGGTTATTCAGGGTAACATTGTACTTCTCTTCTTGCTAAGCTTTCTTATTATGAACTTTGAATCTCGTCGAAATATAGTTCAAAAAGCAGAAAGAGCACTAACCAGAGAATTTATCCTGGGAAGCACACTGTTAAGCTCAGTTATAGTAACTGGTTCTGCTTATTTGGATCCAACGCTGATTCTTGTGGCTACATTGGTGGTTTACTCCATGATACTGTCATTGAAGTACCACAATTCTTTCTTATCTGGGTTAGGGTTAATAGTTTACTCAGTGTTGTTCACTAAAGTTAACACCCAATTTACTACTAGTCTTCCCTACCCTCAATTATTCTACGTGTTGGCCTCGATAACATTGGTGCTTACCTTTGGGATATACCTGTACAGTCAAATAAGAGGTGAGGGGTTGAATGTGACACAATATGAGTTTATATCTAGGATGACAAACCAATATCCTGCTCTTGACACTAAATTCTTCAGATCCATCCGTATAACCTTTCCTTTAATAGGGTTGCTAATGTTCAGCTATACACCTGATCTCAATGTAACTTTTCAGGCTATCTGGATACTAATCTTAAGCATAACGCTAATTTTCTCAATTGAAAGTTCAGATTTTGACAGTAGGTTAGTTGGTCCAATTCTTATATTGTACAGTCTGTTCCTATATCTAACATTTCAACCCACAGGGTTGGTCAACGGTTTGGTCTCTATTCTTGGGTATTTGCTCCTGGTAGGATATTTGAGCCTTAGAAATAACAGTGAGGAAAATTCAACCGAGAGAGATGTTGTGACCTTAGTTAACAACGTAATTCTAAGCTTAACTTTTATAGGAGCATTTCAGTTTCTATCAGCTGTCCCAGAATTACGAGGTTTGGTATTAGTTGTGTTGGCAACCATCCTTGGGTTGCACACCAAATCAATCCGACTGCACTCTCTACCTGTTGCATTGATGTTCCTGTTTAGTTACATAAATCCTCTTTATGTCCTGAATACTAACATCTTGAATTTTGGATATTTGATGATACAGAACAAAAGTTACACACTTGAAGCAGTCAGGACACTCCCAATTTTGATATACGTATCACTTGTGTATCTAAGATCAATCAGGGATTCAAAATATGTATCTATACCAGTTTCGATTTCTGTTGGTATACTTTTTGTATCTGGGTTATTCACAGTTAATGGTGAATTAGGATTTGTATTCTTGGTTTCACTTTACGCTTCTTTACTTATTCTCGCCCTACAAACTGAATTTATAGAGGAGCATATACTCAGTTCTCTTATCTTCATACTAGGAGTAACATTCGTAGGCGGAAGTGATATATTATTAGGTCAATTTGGAGCGGATCAAATCTTATTGTCCAACAGGATGATTGCTGCAACTGGGCTCTTATTGATAAATCTTATCATCTGGAAACATGCCGAGCTGAAATCTCTGTTTGAGATAAACCTAACGAAAATACCACTATCAATAGTATTTGCAGTGCTTGATGGGTATATCCTGTTTCTTGGATCGTTTTCATCATGGTTTTCTGCGGTTTATGTGTTCACAACTATCATCCTCCTAAGTGTCGTAGACTTAAGACAAAACAGTAGATACATTGGAATTGGTTCTGGTTTGTTTGGATTAATAGTTTTATTATCTGGAATGTTCATTATTCCATCAGACCACATTTTCAAAACTCTCCCAGGTAGTTTAGTTGGCCTTATAACTGGAATATCTGTTTTGGTCCTGATCTTCCGTTCGAGATTTGAGGAGCTGGAGCTATCGACAAGTCACTTTGAGATTGGAGGATTTATCTCACTGATCTCAGTTTTATCTCTGTCTGCTTTCTTCGGGTCAACATTAGAATTTGCCATCCTTCAACTGGTCAGCTTATTTGTGTTGACCTATGTTAACTGGGCGATTAACAAGTACGAAATTTCAATGATAACTTCTATCGGCATCTCCCTGAACGTCTTTATTCAGCTTTTCGTTAATCCATTTGCCATAATCTCACTTTCTGTCTTTTTGATTAACCTAGTACTCTTCATGCTAAATCAGTTCACTGAGATCAACATCAAAGGAAACATGATAGGGATAATCACAGGATTTTCAGTTGTTGTTGGAGGGATTTTGTTTGGTAGTCAAAGTGGAGAACAAATCATAGCACAGATCCCAGAACTGGTGACTTATGCTGGATTGTTTAATTATACTTGGATCATTCTCTTTTGGATGTGGATAGTTGACCTGTTAATTGCGAACTTTGTTGGTAATCTCTTTGACGATAATTTTCTTGAGTCAATAGGAAATAGACTGAACATCCCAATTCAAGAGGGTCTCAGTAGGTTTACAATTGTTTTATCAATAATCTTCCTAAACTATATTCCTGTTTTTCTCTTCTGGAGATTAAACTCACTTGAAAACACAGTATTTTTGCTTGGAAATGTTATAGTCTTTACTCTGATCTTTCTTTCATCATTAATCAAGAGAAAGGGAGAAGAAAATGTCAATCTATACATTGATATGATCACAATTACACCTGCGCTTTCAGGGTTTATCTTTTCAGTGTTTTTCATGAATATTCAACAACAGATATACAGTGGAAATCAAATAATTCAGTCCATTATATCCTTGGTTCTTCAGTATGCATATCTAGGAATCAGCTCATTAGCAGTTTTGGCTGTTGTTTTCTTCTTTTTAAGAAACAGATCAGAAGACTTTGAGCACACCTCAACAAATATCTTACTTGATATTGGAACTTTCATCTCCTTGGCCTCATTATTTGTCCCGATACTGACAGGTAATTTCCAACCATTATTAGCTGTAACGGTACTATTTTGGATGCTGTTTATAACTGGAAGCGTGCAGGGAGGAAATAACGTTAAGATCAAGCAGGTTGTACAGCTGTTTGGTTCATTTGTCGCCTCTTATTTCTTCATTTATGCATTTCCAGTGCAGTATGTTACTGTAAACTACAGTCACGGTGTGTCCCTGTTCTCAATTGCATCCCTAAGCCTAATTGCTAATGCCTTGGTTGCTTATGCCTACCTCCTTGTAGTTGGTGAGAATGTAAAGGAAAACATCAACTTTACCTTCTTGGCATATTTCAGAATAGTGATAAGCTTTCTTGCGATACTTCTTCTAAATGACTTCTCAACACCTTTTGAAAGATTTGTGTCTCTCTCTGCCTATGTCTTATTGAGTGTGACAACCATGGGATATGGAGTCAAATATGAAATCTCTCCTATGAAAATGCTTGGGACTGCAATCATTTTTGCAGGACTCTTTATAGGTGGTGTATTCCTATTGACAAGTTACAGCAGTGGACAGCCAGTAGATCCTCTTCTTGCTGCTCTTACTTTCATCATCGGTGGTTTGGGCTTTCTTTACAATGTGTATCTACAGGATGCAGCTAAGAAAAACAAAAGGAACATCTTCATCTCAATGTTCATTCCAAAGGTCAGTGAGAGATCTGGTCAAAATGAGAAAACACTAAATGAGGAAACACTACCAGAATAATTTGGAGTAACTAATGCGTGTATAGACTATCACAAAATATTAATTCAATTTCAAGAGAGTTTCAATTGAAGAAGGTGAAAATGTGTTAGAAGATGATTTAAAGGAGAGGTTACTCAGACATGATCCAAATGGAGTGCCTGAGGCTATTGCACTCCTCCTGTCTGATAACACAGAAAGTAAGGCTGAGTTAATTGGATTTATTTTAAGAAACAATCTCACAGAGTTCCTGGATGATCTAATCAATGTTGGGGTTGTGGATGAGGAGAAATCCATTCGAGCCATGGCTATCATGGCAGTTGCAAAATTGGGGAACAGAAGTAATGCAACTGACCTCTTAGATGCAATCTCGCTTGAATCCGATGAAGAGACACTAATGTCAATGATCGAAAGCTTCATCCTGTTTGCTGAGATTAATGACCTGAAAATTGAAGAGCTTGAACAGTTACTCGAAGTATTACCAATCGAAAGGATCTCAAGTCTACAGAATGCAACCCAATCGAGAATTGAGATGAAGGAAAAGCCTGATCCCCTAAAAATAAGCTTACCATTACCCCAGGATCAGGATGAAATTGTGGACTTCTTTGTGGATAACAGTGCGACACAAAAACATGTAGGGAAACTTGAGGATCAGATTGCAGAAGCAAAGGCAAAAATCAAATTGATTCTGTTGGATCTCGAGCCAAATATCCCTGTCAGCATCTACAGGCTTGCAGAACTGTCTAACACAACCCCGTACTCATTGGAAAGATATCTTATAGAATTAACTGAGGATGGAACCCTAACAGGAGAATACCTCGAGCTTGAACAGATGTTCATTAAAGGAAGACAGACAACATCTGCACTATTAGGAAACATCCCCACAAAGGGACCCCCTCTCTGTTCTGATTGCGGTTCTCCCTCAAGATCATTTCCCTGTGAAAACTGTGGAGGAGGGATACAGTGTGGTACTTGCAAGCTACTTATTGGAAAGGGAGAAGATATAATTGAATGCCCGGATTGTGGTTCTAAAAACCACAGAACTCATCTCCTTGAATGGCTGAAAATCAGAGGTGTCTGTCCCATTTGTAAACGGAAAATTCAAATTAAGTAATATGATAAGTTTTGATATAAAATATTCATTCAGTTCATTTATTAACTATTGATTATATTAAAACAAAACAAAATTAATTATTATTTAAATTAATTTCATTCTTTACAATCCAAATTAGGAGATTATTAGAATATAGTTCTATCATTAGTGTAAGTTAGCAGTTTATTTAGTCATAAGATTCATATTTGTAGTTTTGTCTTGAATTGAATTCCGTTAATTAGATTATTCTACAAAATGAATCTCATAGGTCTTTTCTGCAAGAAGGGAATATTCATTTAAAATGATTTGATCTTGAATTACATCTATCTCATAAAGAAAAAACCTGAAGAAAATATTGAAATTGTCTGTAATGCCATATTCAATAAGTAGATTCAAAATCCGTTTGTTTGTTTTTCCTTTAAGCAACAACGTTGGTAAGATAAATTGATGAAGACTAAAAGAGGACCTTTTGTTACCATGAGAAGCAAATTTTGCCTCTAGGGCTATCACTAGATTTTCGGATTCTATAAAATTATCTACTTCAATTTGGGCCTTGACGGGGATTTCTCTTATTTTGTTGTCTTTGCCATCTCTGTACAATAATCCTAATTTTCCTTCAACAGTAGTGTTTAACCTTCCACCAATTGTAAAATTCTCAGTCAATCCTAAATATTCTTGAACGAATTTCGAAAACAGATTTAATTCATTAGCTAAAATTATACCAGTTTCTTCATTGTGAAGAGTAAAATGTTTTAATACAGAAATTTTATCTATTCGACTTATGTTCAATGTTACTTTTGAAACCTTTGGGTTTTTAAGACTTGGGAAAAGCGTTTTTAATGAAAATTTCTTAGTTTTAATCAGAACACATCCCCCTAATTGGTTTCTAAACAATTCGACCCCATTTTCTTTTAAAACATCTGGAAGCTCTGAATATCTATAAGTGGGTATCATCTTTACTGGTTTTACACCTAGATATTTGAAATCAGTTGAGAATAGTTGATATATTACCTCTTCGTCATCATTAAGCCAATTTTGCAGCTTTTTTGAGCTAGGACCTTCATTAAATAGTTTTATCCAATTTTTATTTCTTTTACTCAAAATTCAAACCCTATAAATTATAATTTTGTATAAATTTTTAAGGGTTGTAATAATATGCAAAAATGATCTGTCTGTCAAATACATTAGTTGACTAATATCTTAAATTAAATCATAAATTGGAAAGAAATATTATATAATCAATGGATAAAGAACATCTTAGAGTCTTAAAGAATTAAGATATATATTTAAATCTCTGAAAAAACTAATATAAATGGTACTGCAGAAGCAGAGTGTCAACTACTTCCAGATACAGATCACCGCTTAGAGTAAATCAATTTAACCAATCCTATCAAGCTATCCCAAAAATAAGTAGTGTAAAGGGAATTTTGAAAGTTTGGATTGTTTTAATTTCTAGGACTGGGAAACGAATAACTCCTTAAATTCACTTAGTACAAGTCTACTTTCACTGGCTTTAGAATTACTGTAATCCTCAACGTCTGCGATATTTCATTAACTCCATTGAGAGGGGAGATTGCACTGCGAATTTTAATTAATTTTTTTATAAGCTAAGTTAACTAGAGTTCAAAGGTCCCTTACATCGGATTCCTCATATTATTGGCTCTATATCTTGAGATTTATTTTAGCAGGCTATACATTTTCTTTTCCATTTGTTGTTTGGCTTCCTGCATTGCCTGTGGTGTTGTCGCTTTCATCAGATCTGCATGTTTTTCTCCGCCATGTTTCATCATGATTTCCACGACCTTTTCTTTGGTCTCTCCGGATGCAACAAAGTTACACCCTGTTTCTGCTACTGAACTACATTTTAGTTGATGCATGGAATAAGATATTCTGGCTTTATTTAAACACTCTCTTTTTAGAATATTAGTGTTAAGAAAGCTGAAAGCTAAACAAGAGTAATATCTTAGAGAACTGAAGAGAGTTCCCCCATGATTGAAAATAGCATAATTATATACATCTCAGAGATTTTCTAACAAAAACTGTTGAAATTTGCTTTTCAGACAGCCTAGTAAATCAGAGAATTAAATTCAATGGGAAATTTGCCCATGGTAAAAATTCACCTGAACAAATTAGCTGATTGAACCAGAGGATGTCACTTATCACAGTTAGCCCCATAGACATTCATGAGAGAATAGGGTAATAATAAAATATTAATTTCTCAATGATCAACACCATTGGAATTGTATCCTAACTAAGTTTAAATCAAAATCATCTGATGAGACTTCTGTTGCATCTTGATGTGTGTCTCAATTTGCCAAATTGTAGGTATTATATTTTTTCAGATTTGAACATAATAACACAAATTTACGGAAATCCTCCTCTTAGAGCTGTTTTTCAAAACTGAGTAATAGAAGTATTGATTTAATTGAGAACAGTACAATCTAACCCTAATTTGCCAATACCTGATTGCATTTGATAAACTTAAATTATGAATTTAGATGAAAATTTAATATATTCTAACCAGAATTTAAATACCTTCAAAAGTCCAACAATGAACTTAACAATAGAAATGACAGTTTCTATCATCATGCCCACCTACAATGGACAGCGATTCTTACGTGAGACACTTGACTCCATACTCCGACAGACTTATCGGGACTGGGAGCTTATCGTGTGCGACGATAAATCTACAGATAACACTGTTGAGATAGTTCAGGAGTATGCCAATAATCATGAGCAGATACACCTTCATAGGTTTGAGCATTATGGGAATCCTGCAGTTCTCCGTAACAAGGGAATAGAGCTTGCCAAGGGTAAATACATAGCACTATGCGATCAGGATGACCTGTGGGCTGAGAACAAGTTAGAGTTACAGGTAAGTATAATGAAGGACACAGGTAAGTCTAACATCAAATTCGTTTCTGGAGCCAGTTCAATAATTAATTCTGAGGGTACCGTGATTCAAGGTGGAAAAAATACAGTCTTCGATCTTGCTGTAAAGAAGGCTCAAGATTTAGGGGGTTGTGTTATCATCCCCCCGATGTATTTAATCCTGGGAAACTTCATCATGAATTCCTCAGTATTAATATCAAGAGACATCTACAATACCATTGGATTTTACAAGGAAGATCAATCATACAGAGGAATAGAGGATTATGAATTTATCCTGAGATACTTATCCTCAGGATACAAAATTTGTTTTATCAAAGAACCTATAGCTTACTGGAGACAACATGAATCAAACCTTACAAAGGATGTTCAGTCAAGTCAAAGGTTAGAGATAATCCTTAGTGAAATTCTGGAGGCCTTAAAATCAGATTCATTCAAGGAACACCAAAAATGGCTTCTGATACAGCAAAGAATCAGTTATCTACAGATGGAGATAGCAAGATCAAGGTATTCTGAAAGCCCCTCCCAAACAAGAAAAATTATGAAGTTTTACAAAAAACAGAGGTTCAGATTCTACAAATTGCTAGGAAAGCTAAGCAAGACCGCAATTTATTGATTTTTTTTTTTACCCGAAGATTAACTGCTCTCAGAGCAAATTTGGTATCCAAACAAAAAATAATCTTTCTCAGCCCGATTGGTAATCAATCAGCTTTTTAATACAATCATAAATTGAAAACTATGGTTGAATTTCTCAAACCAGAATCTGAGGTAAAATCCAAGGTCATGCTGAACCTCGGAAGTGGGACGGATATCCGTCAAAACTGGATCAATGCAGATATCGCCAAAATAGACGGACTGGATTTTGTCATAGACATCGAATCTGAAGAACTCCCCCTCGATGACGGTTCAATCAGCCTTATACTCCTTTCACATGTGATCGAGCATGTTGACAACATCAGGCATCTGCTCAATGAGATATTTCGGGTGCTAAAACCTGGTGGAAAGCTATACATAATCGTCCCCGCCTTTTCTTCAAATGGGGCATTCCAAGACCCAACCCATGTGAGATTCTTCACTGATGAGACATTCAAGTACCTTAGTGGAGAGTATTTCGACTACTACTTTGGGAACGTGGGACAGAGGGCTAAGGTTGTTTTATTAAAAAGAAGAAGAACAAGCTATTACAATCAACTCTACAGATATTTCTCTCCCATCATAAGATTGATCGGAAAGAGAAGGTTCGACAACTATGTGGATAATCTCTTTCTGAACATGACAAAAGAATATCATGTGATTATAGAAAAACTCTAAATTAAGTAAATATTTTTGATCTATTAAAATTCAAAAGATGAAAGTTTATGGATAAAGTAGGGGGAGAGGGCTAAATGTCTCTGCATTAGAAGATTTTTTGGTCAAAATTTACCTTGGCTCCTCTTCTCATCCTCTATTTCATCTACTATATCAAGGAGATACTGACCATAGGGGGAATTTTTTTGTCCCTCAGCCAGCTTCAGATACTGCTCCTTGCTGATGAAACCCTTTCTGAATGCTATCTCCTCAATGGCTGACACATAGAAACCCTGCTGATTCTGAATCGCCTCAATAAAATTGCTTGCTTGTAACAGACCTGTGGGGGTTCCTGCATCGAACCATGCGATTCCCCTTCCAAGCTTAATAGCGTGTAACTCCCCAATTTTGAGATATTGATCGTTCACACTGGTGATCTCAATTTCACCTCTATCGCTTGGTTCGACATTCATTGCTATCTCAGATACACGATTGTCATAGATGTACAGACCTGGAATGATATAGTTAGACCTGGGATTGGCGGGTTTCTCCTCAACTGATAAAACCTTTCCAGATTTATCAAATTCCACAACCCCAAAGGGTTTTGGATTCTTTACATAATACCCAAAAATTGTTGCTCCCGTTGAAAAATCCTTAACAGTTTTGTTTACCAGTTCGCCAAAATTTGCACCATAAAATATGTTATCCCCCAGTATCATCATAACATCATCTTCCCCGATAAACTCCTTTCCCACAATGAAAGCATCTGCTAAGCCCCGAGGTGTGTCTTGGTTCTTATACGAAATCTGAACACCATAGGCAGAGCCATCACCCAACTGGTTTTTATACAAGTCTAGATGGTCTGTACTGGATATTACAAGAATCTGTTTGATCCCTGCCAACATCAACACGGAAAGAGGGTAATAAACCATAGGCTTATCAAAAACTGGCAAGAGCTGTTTACTTAATACTGTAGTTAATGGGTAAAGTCTGGTTCCTTTACCCCCAGCAAGGACAATTCCTTTCATAATCCCGAATAATCTTTAAAAATATTAATGATTTGCATCAAATCTAAGATTAGTCAATAATTATTCTAAGGACTAGAACTTTATTAAAATACTATAATTTCACAATTTGTGGATATACTCCTGTTAGGTGCTGAAGGTCAACTTGGAAGAGAATTTAAATCACTTCTAAATTCAAACAACCTGAAATTTCAAACATACAGCCATAATGATCTGGATATAACAAATCATGAAAGTGTGAGAGAACTCTTTAAGAATAACAAGTTAAAACTTATCATTAACACAGCTGCTTATAATTTAGTAGACAGAGCAGAAGACAACCCATATCTAGCAGTGGAGGTAAATCACAAGGCAGTTGAGAATTTGGCATTGTTATGTTCCAAAAATAGTGTGTTTCTCATCCATTTTTCAACAAACTATGTATTTGATGGCACCAGCCTTGAACCTTATAAAATCAATGATCCCCCTAATCCTCTGTCAGTATATGGAAAATCCAAATATATGGGAGAAAAAGCTATTTTACAAAACATGGACAAGAATTTTTTGATTGTTAGAACAAGCTGGGTTTTTGGTCTTGGACCACAGAATTTTATATACAAATTATTAAATTGGGCAAAAGACAACTCCACCTTAAAAATAGTTGACGATGAAATCGCAGCTCCAACATCTACATCTGACTTAGCTAAGGCAACTTTTGAACTTTACAGTTCAGGATTATCAGGGTTATATCACATCACCAATCGAGGGAATTGCTCTAGGTTTAAGTGGGCAGAGCTGATATTAAACGAGATTAAATGGACCGGTGAACTCAAACCTACAAACTTAAGTAACTTTGGATTAAAAGCTAAAAGACCACATAGAGCAATACTTGACATTTCAGAGCTTCCTAAAGAAATTCATTCTAACCTAAAATCATGGGAAGATGCGACTACTATAGCTGTAAAAAGAATAAATCAAAATCAGATTATTTGAGTCTTAAATTTGAAGTAAAATTCCTGAGTATCATGAAGTCTAAATGTTGAAACTCATAAACTCTACATTTTGAAACTTATGTCCCTACGAAAATAAAAATTCCCTTTAGATAATTTGTTACGTAGGGCATTAAAAATCCTCAAATCGAAGCTTATGGTTAAAATGTGTGAAGAGAATCTCAAAATTATTTATTCAAAAAGGTCTTTCTGTTCTGCCAGCATTGGTGCTCTCTTATCCTTTGATGATACAATAGGAGAAGAAATGCTCCAGTTAATTTTTAAGACTGGATCAGCCCAATGAATTGACCTCTCATGACGTGATGAATATTCAGAGGTAGTGAAGTACTGAACCACTGTCTGATCAACCAAACTCAAGAACCCATGACCAAAACCTTCTGGTATCCAATACAACTCTCTACTTTTATCATCCAAATAAACTCCCACTGATTTTCCAAAGGTGGGTGAACTTTGTCTTAAATCTACTGCCACATCATAAATCTTTCCTCTCAGAACTGAAATGAGCTTTCCCTGAGCTTTCGGAGGTATCTGATAATGGATTCCACGTAATACATACTTTTTAGAAAGAGAAATATTTGATTGGAAAACATTTAATTTTATGTTGTGATTGGAAAAATCAGAAAATTTGAAATTTTCAAGAAAATATCCCCTCTCATCCTTGAAAAATTTTGGTTCTATGAGAATTAAATCTTCAATTGCTTGAGGCTTAAATTCAAATGGCATACTTTATCTTACGGTTTCAAGTTTTAACACTTTCAACACAAATTTGGACAAATTAATATGAAATTACAGTCCGCTAGACAACCTGACAGATAAAATTCATTAACGGATATTGAATAAAGATCCTAAATATCCACACAAAAAATTTACACTAAGCAAATATCGAAGCGTAACATAGGGATTAAAGTCTCATTAGAACTTAACATACATTGTTAGAATTTAATAATTATCATCATCAGAGGTTCTTGTTCTCTCGTTATTATAGCTTATTGATATGTATTTTCCTTTTATCCTCATAAATGAGTATGATTTTTCTCTTGAAACCAAATTGATTCTAAATTTTAATGAGGAGGTTTATCATCAAATTTCTTGAGATACCAATCAACTGTCTGATTTAATCCAACATCAAAACTAGTCTCAGCTTGCCAACCTAATTTATTCCGAATTTTTGTTGAATCAATTCCATATCTTCTATCATGTCCTAATCTGTCAGAAACATGCTCAATTAACGTCTCATTTATCATCGGGTCATCTAGTTTTTGACTCAGAATTTGAAGTAATTTCTTAGTCAAGGATATGTTATTCCACTCATTATTCCCACCTATGTTGTAGATATCACCCAAAGTTCCATTTTTATGAACCATGTCTATCGCTTTACAATGATCCTGAACATACAACCAGTCTCTTATCTGTTTCCCATCACCATAAATTGGGATAGGTTGATGATTTATTGCACGAGAGATTATTTTCGGTATCAGTTTCTCTAAATGTTGGTGTGAACCATAATTGTTTGAACATCTTGTAATCATCCCCGGAAATTCATAAGTGTCAACAAACGCTTTTACCATAAGGTCTCCAGAGGCCTTGCTTGCTGAGTATGGACTGTGAGGATCAAGAGGAGAATCTTCTGTAAACAGACCAACCCTTTCTAATGATCCATATACCTCATCTGTAGAAATTTGTACAAACCGCGCACCTTCAAGCCACTTTTGATTGATTAACCAGTATTTTTTCGCTACTGTTAGCAAATTGAGAACTCCTAGGATATTAGTTTCAGCAAAAATCTTGGGTTCTTCTATTGAGTTATCAACGTGAGTTTCTGCAGCAAAATTAACAACTGACTTGATGTCATACTTGGTAAATATATAATCTAGGAGTTCAAAATTTTGTAAATCACCTTTTATGAATTCGAGTCTATCTTTGTTTTCAATCATTATTTTCTTAAGTCCCTTCTTATCAGCTGCATATGTGAACTTATCCAGGCCGATTATTTGTTCTTCGGGATATGTGTTAAAGTAATACTCTAGAAAATTAATACCAATAAACCCAGCTACTCCCGTGATTAAAATACTCATTATTGAAAGAGGAATTGATAAATATATTAATTCAATCATAAAAATTTGTTATAGCATACATTTTTCAATTCGAGCTGGATATAAATTGTATTTGAATATTTATTCTAAGAAAATTTGTTCTCCAAATTGTGATATATTTATTTACATACTTTAACTCACTAATTTGTAGTTTTGTTTGAGAATATTAAGGAATTTCAGTTTGTGAAACTATGTAAAAATAGAAATGAAAAATCAGATCAATTTGAAAAATATAATTTAAATGTGGACTTTAAAGAAAACTAATTCAATTAACATCGTGAATTTTTAGTTATTCCTATGATGAAAAAAAAGAAAATACTTTAAATAGTAGACCTTTTTGGCCCTAAACTTGTTGTTTACCTTATTTCAACTCATTTTTAAGTTACTAAATTTGACAAAAGATATTTTATTGAAAAAAATAAAGGCATTCATACAAATAATATAATAAAAACACTGACTTGAAAACTCAATAAAATATGCATATTTGTACAAATGAATTTAAAAGAAAAGTATTTTATAAAACTTAAGAAGATAAAGATGAATCAACTAGTATCCTTCATAGTTACTATTTTAATATATAACGTCCTTGTTGCTATCGCAGTTCTATTTCTCGGGTTAGCCTCTATTAACTTAACTGGTTTTTCAATCAGGTCTCTCACTAATCTATTCTTTAATTTATATTTCATCTTGGGATTAGGGGTTTCATTCGGTGCACGAATGTTATTTACTGTTGCTATTAGTCAAGCATCAAATTTAAATCAGCTTCAAAATAGTGCTACAAGCCTAACATATATTGTTTCTTTGAGCAGTTTAATTTTTGTCGTTGTAGTTAATTCTAAAATTTTAGGGGATACCCTAAAAACTAACCAAATCATAGGGTCAGCAATTATAATTATTGGTTTAATTTTACTATTTCTTTAGATCTCCAAAATTAAGATATCTCATACATAGTTCAATTATAACCCAATTTCAAGAAAGGCTCGGTCTCTTCTAAATTTCATTCATCCATTGAGCTTGCCGACTCAATCGTATATCCAAATGTTTTGAAACTGACTAGAGACAAACAAAGAATATTTTTTAACAGAGCAATTTAACTTAATTGAACTAAATTTGCTGTTTGAAAATTAACTTATAGATTTTGATTTAGTAAATTTAAACAAGGAGAAATGCAATTTTATATAAAGAATTAGAAATTCTATCAATATGAAAAAGTTTGTTGGCGTCGAAATAGAGAAGAAAGAGTTATTATACCTTATTGGATTAACAATTATAGGACTTTCAGCGCGTGTCTTTGAAATATATCACCTTAAACTTATTCCAGTTGATGCTTTAGATTATATAGCACTTTCAAAATATTTTTTAGGTGCAGGGAACATAGAAAAAGTCACCCTCATCCCTAGAGAGCCATTGATTTCAATCATTATGGCCCCATTTCTATATATTTTTGGATTCGACTTTATTGTTATGAGATGGGTAACTGCAGTGTTTGATGTAATAAATATTTGGATGCTCTGGATTCTGACGAAAACTTTTATTAGCTCAAGAAAACTTTCAGTTAACTCTAGCAAAGCAGCAATTTTTGTTTCAATAATTTATACCTTTAACAATCGAATTGTTGCTCAGGCTACCTATGGTATCAGAGAACAAATTTATCTCTTCATGCTGATTGTAATTCTCCTTATATCTTACAGCAAAGTCTTTACTTCACGAAAAAAAATATTAATTCTAATAACATCAATATTAATAACCACTTTAAAACTAGAGGCATTAGTTGTTTTAATAGGTTTTGCAATTATTTGGATTTATATTGAAAAAATTATTCTAAACAAGAACCTATTTATAAGACAGACTCCAGCTTTCTTTATAATTATTGGGACTTTGCTCGGCTATTTAATCAGTGGAATTATTTATATGATTATTTTCGGGAATTTTAATGCTACCACCACTTGGCAAGCTAATGGGTTCTATAAGCATGAATTCGGACAACCACCTTCTACTAGTTTAACCCCATTTACCTATCTTTTAAACTTCCATACAATTCCTACACTATTTAAAGCATATTTTGGAGGTTTGACAGAATTAATCACATTTTATTTTTTCATTTATTCATTTATTTTATTTTCATTTTGGGGTATGGGTTTTCTACGTGTACTTAACAAAAATTATCATGAATTAGTCTGGTTCTCGGTGTACCCCTTATTTTTCATAGGAATATTTGCATATTTGTGGGGATTCAGTGGGTATATGCGTCATTTGATACCTTATGCTTCATTATCTTTAATTTTTATTGTGATTGAAGCTCTTGATTTCATTAATGAATCGGAGATTAAGATATCAAAACAAAAAACATTTATTGTTACAAAAAATGCTTGGTTAGCCTTGATCTTCACAATAGTTAGTTTCTATTATTTGTTAAGAATTATAACAAGTTAAAATACATTTTATTCATTTACCTTTTCAATGATAGAAGTTCCTTACCTACTTCACAAAAATTATTACATAATAACCATCTAAATTCACAATAAATTATCCTATAAATAATCCGTTCATATTAATACACCATTTATATAACTGATTTAAAATGGGTGAACTCTTGGGAAGTTAAACTTAGTTAACCTTAAACTAAGAATTCCTCAATTTTTTCATCCTTTAAATCATTTTCTAAATACATCTTTTCATAGTATTTTATTGTACTTTTTAATCCATCATTTAATTTTGTTTTTGCTCGAAATCCAAATTTTTCATAAGCTTTAGTAGTATCTAACATCCTAATAGGTTGACCATCAGGTTTTGATTTATCCCAATTTATGACTCCATCAAACCCTGTGAGGTTTTTTATCAATTCAACTAGTTCTTTAATTTTAATTTGTTCACTTGATCCAATGTTTATAGGGTCTATTTCGTTGTATAGTTCAGTAGCTTCTAAAATGGCTTCAGCAGCATCTTTTACGTAAATAAATTCTCTAGAAGCCGTACCGGTACCCCAAACATTTATGTATTTTTTTCCGAGCTCCTTAGCAAGGATACATTTTCTAATCAAAGCTGGAATTACGTGGGAAGAATTTAAGTCAAAGTTATCCCCCGGACCATAAAGATTAACCATTAAGAGATGAATTCCTTGAAATTTATACTGATTAGCGTAAGCTTGAGTTTGAACCAACATCATCTTTTTTGCTAATCCATAAGGTGCATTGGTCTCTTCAGGATATCCATTCCATAAATCTTCTTCCTTAAAAGGTATAGGACAAAATTTGGGGTATGAACAAACTGTACCAATTCCGACAAATTTTTTAACGTTATTTATATACGATGTATGAACAAGATTTAAATTAATCATTGCGTTATCATAAAAAAACTCACCAGGATAATTTCGATTAGATCCAATACCACCCATTTTTGCTGCCATATGAATTACAATTTCAGGTTTAGTTTTATCAAAGAGTTCAATTGCTTCAGATTGGATTCTCAAATCAAATTCCTTAGAAGATGGTGTTATTAAATTTGAATAACCATATTGTTTAAATTTTTCGACAACATGTTTTCCGAGAAAGCCATGAGCTCCAGTTAATAATACTTTTGAATTTTTAAAGGATGAAATCATATAATTTAAATTGTTAAACCTCCTTATAATTTTTCAGATTAAGTAAGATTAAAATTTCTTTATATTACAAGAACTCAACAAAGCAGTAGAAGATTTTAAATTGTAGATTCGATTTTATTAACTAGATCAAGTGCATTTTTGTAAATTTCCATTGATTCTTGATCATTTATTGAAAAGACCATTATTTTTCTAATTGTATTTCTAAATTTCATTCTTTCTCTTTCTTTAAAACCAAGTTTTTTATATAAATTGTTTATAACAGGGTCTTCTTCATGAATAATCGCTTTAATTTCTGTAGCCCCTCTTAATAGACAATCTTCCATTGCTTTTATATAAATTACTTTTCCGATTTTTCTTCCTCTAAATTCTGGTTTTAACCCTGCAATAATTAATTCAACTTGTGTACTTTGAGAATTTAATTTTTTCATTACTGATCTTACTTTAAAATATTCAAATAAAAATTTAGGGGAGGTTAAAAGTTTTGTTCCAAATATCAAGAGTATTTTGAAAAAGTGTTTCCTAACTACATTTGAATACAATTTTGAAGAATTTAATGTATAGGCAATGTAGCCACCTAACTTACCATATTCTTCAAAAACAATCCCTGATGAATAATCCGAAGTAGCCAACTCTATGTTTATTAATTTTAATAATTTACTTCCAAATTGGGACACAAAATCATCAGGCATAGCTTCCTTGTATAAAATTGCTGTTTCGTCAGTATCTCGGACTTCATACAGTCTAAATTTTTTATTCTTTAGGTTTAGAACCATAATTAAAACAAATAATTTCGCTTAAATATTTTGTGGTGACTAAAAAACAAGGTAATAAATTTACGACAAATTTTATTTGCGTGTATAAAATTAATTTGATTATGAATAATTTAAATGAAGGAGAATTTAAAGAAAGGGTGGTTTTAATTACTGGTTCTTCTCAGGGTTTAGGCGCACATTATGCGGAGAACTATGCTAGACTTGGAGCGAAAGTGATGATAAATTATGTTTCAAATAACTCTAGAGATAAAATTATTGAGTTTAAGTCTCATTTACAAAATTTATATGGAACCGAAATTTCAATTTATCAGTCTGATGTAAGAAGTTCTAACCAAGTCAATAGGATGGTCGATGAAATTAACGAACAATATGGAAATGTGGATATTTTGATAAATAATGCTGCGGTTTACCAAGATAACGTAATTTGGAAGATGGAAGACAATATTTGGGATAACGTAGTTGACACCATACTAAAAGGTAGTTTTAATTGTATTCGTGCCGTTGTAAATGAAATGAGAAATAAAAGATGGGGAAGGATTGTAAATATTTCATCGGTTGTTGGACAAATTGGAGTTTTTGGAACCTCAAACTATTCTGCGGCAAAATCAGGACTTTTTGGATTAACTAAAGCTGTTGCAAAGGAAGTTGCCAATAGAGACATCACCGTAAATTGTCTTGCATTAGGGTATTTCAAAGAAGGTATGAACTTGAGACTACCGAATGAAATTCAAAACTCAACATTAGCCAAAATACCAATGGGGAGATTTGGGGAGATTGAGGAGGTAGTGAAGTTCCTGCAATTTTTAACCTCAAATGATTCAAGTTACCTTACCGGTCAGGTTATTCACTTAAATGGAGGAATTTACATGTAACCTTGTGTAAATTCAATATTCTATTGATACAATTATAATATCATGAAAATCACAAAATTTAACATTTGAGTTTAAATAATTGATAATTTATTAATTAATTAAATATTTAATGTTGGTTTTAGGTTATCCTGAAAAACCTTGAATATGATTTATATAAAATATTATTTATGATGAGGATTAATCTAATTAATATGAAAATAGATTTATGTATTTTGACATGGAATGAAATTGATGGAATTTCTGAACTTTTTCCTAAAATTAACAAAAAATTATTTTCTAATATTTTCGCAATGGACAGGGGTTCAGAAGATGGGACTCTAGATTATTATAAGAATCATAATATACCCTTTTTTGTTCAAAACAAACCTGGAAGAGGGAATGCATTTATTGAAGCTTTTGAGAGAACAGAAAATGATGCTATAGTATTTTTTTCAGGGGATGGCAACGAAAATCCGGAAGATTTGGAAACGTTTGTTAAATTTCTCAACGAGGGTTATGATTTAGTTATTGGAGGACGTTTCATACTAAAGGGCTCAAAGAGTGATAATTCAGACGACTTTTTCAGATTAAGATGGTTGGGGAACATATTTTTTAGCATAATTGCGAGATTGATTTGGAAGACAGGGGTTTACGATTCTATAAATGGTTATCGTGGAATTACAAGAAGAGCAATGTATAAAATGAAACTAGATGCTCAAAAACATGAAATAGAACTACAATCAACAATAAGAGCAGCAAAACTCAATTTAAGAATTAAAGAATTTCCAACTAAAGAATTAGAAAGGGTGGGTGGAGAGAGAAAATATACTGCTGGGACTTTTACCCTTGGAAAAACTTTATCAAAGATGCTTATACAAGAAATTTTTAAAAGAAAGGATTTTTAGAAAAAAAATATGTTTGAGTTAATTATTTTCGTCTTACTAATTGCATTAATACACACAATTGGAGAAATCATATATAAAATTGGGTCTAAAAATTATTTTTTATCTTCAAATAAATTGAGTTTCAGATCTATGATTGGCTTTTTTTTCCAGAAGTTGGTCGTGATAAGCTTAAGTTTATCTTTAATTTCAAGGATAATGTTTGGTTTTGCAATACAAAATGCAAATTTTAGTGTAGCACCTGCAATTTATTTAGCATTTAATATTCTGCTTAGTCAAGTTGGAGGATACTTCTTTTTTAGTGAAGAAATTACAAAAACACAATTTGTGGGATTTATTTCAGTGACTATAGGGATATTTCTGATTGGTGGTACAGTAATATGAGAAATCGTAGTTTCTTCTTGTTGATATTTGCAGCAGCGCTTAGCTATACAATATCAGACTTATTTTTAAAATTGTCACAGATTTCTACTTTGATTAAACTAACAGTAAATTCAAATCCTGAAAGCTATTGGTTGATATTTTTACTTATAATTGGGTTAATGTTTACTTTTTCAAACAAGATTTTGTCTGCTCTCATATTATCTAAATATCCTATAGGCATCACAACTGCTATAACCCTTTCAACAATCATAATACTAAGCGGGGTTATTGGAACATTTATATTTAAAGAAACTGTAACTTTTATGCAAATTTTAGGATTTGTTTCCATAATTTTTGGGATCATTCTAATATCAACTAACAAAAATATAAAATCGACTATTCCAAAACAAAGTCAAGATTTGTCCACCTAATGTGATCATTTGTATATTTCAAATCTAAAGGATCTTCTATTATACCAAGTTTTATTGCTTCAATAATTTGAACAACTCCCTGTATTAAATTGTATTTTGGTTCAAAGCCAATTTTGTTTTTAATCTTTTCATTTGAAACTTTATAATTCCTATTGTCATTACCATCCTCCACAATCTCAAAATTTACCTTAATTAATTTACTAATTTCAGTGATTAATTGATTCTTGTTGATATTAAACGATAATACGTTGAATATTTGAGATGAGATATCATTTGTTTCAAAGTTAATTATTTGAATAATACTTTCCGAAGCATCTTTTACATGTAAATAGGGTCTCCAAGAATTAGGAGAATAGATTTGAATTTTCGTTCCCATTGTTGCTTTCATTGAGATTTCATTTATCAACAAATCAAATCTCATCCTAGGTGATAATCCAAAAATTGTCCCAAATCTCAGAATTGTTAAACGAGGTTTAGAGGTTTTAGCTAGCTTAATTAATTCTAATTCAGTATTAACCTTAGTTTGTGCATATAAGGAAAGCGGGTGTAGTTGATCATCTTCTGTTGCATATTTTTCACCTTCCGTAACTCCATAATTGCTACAAGTAGAAATAAAAATAAATTTAGGTATAGATCGAATAGAAGCAAATTTATACAATTTTATGGATGCATTTTGATTTACTTCCATAGTATTTGCTTGAAAATTTTCACAGAGTTGATGGCTGACATAAGCTGCTAAATGTACAATTGCATAAAACGATCCATCAATGATATTGTTCAACTTCTCTGTATCACGGATATCCCCTTTAATAAGTGAAAACTTATCGTTATCCATCAGGTCAAGAATGTGTTGAGCACCCATCATAAAATTATCATATATCACAACTTCGAATCCTTGGGTGAGGAGATCTCTTATTAAAATTGAACCAATATAGCCTAAGCCACCTGTTACAAGAATTTTTTTCAATGAATCATCCCCTGAGAATTGTCACAAATATTCTCCATCCGTGTTTTATTGCACTCACTTTAGATTCTCCTGCAAATCTTGCTCTTTCAATTGAAGGAATCTCTATAAATTGATATCCCGCTTTTTTAGCTTTTATCAATACTTCTATACAATATGCAAAATCTTCAGAATTTACCTGAATTTTTTCGAAGGCGTCCTTTGGGAAGGCAGCATAGAGAAAAAGTGCATCAGAAACTCCAAGGTTATGGCGAAAATTAGTGAACCAAGTAAAAAATTTATTCCCTAAACCCCGTATAAAGGTGTCATCATCAGTTCCAGAATTATGAGTATACCTAGATGCAATTGCAATTGTATTTGGGTTTTGATTTACAATATCTACAAGTTTAGGGAGATCTTGAGGATTATGAGAACCGTCCCCA
This sequence comes from Candidatus Heimdallarchaeota archaeon, assembly GCA_030149205.1. Taxonomy (GTDB): domain Archaea; phylum Asgardarchaeota; class Heimdallarchaeia; order Heimdallarchaeales; family Kariarchaeaceae; genus WAKA01. Next base: position 467,528 of record JASBSB010000003.1, read on the forward strand.
TCCATTAAAACAATTATTTCCCCTTTAGATTTTTCAATTCCCTCTTTAAATGCAGAACCATACCCCTTCCCATTTTGTCTTAAGACAGAGTATCCAGCCTCTTCTACTTCTTTAACAGTATTATCTGTTGAGTTCCCATCGATAATCAAAATTTCGGTAATTTTTTCTTTCGGCATTTCTTTTAGTACAGATCCAATACATCCTTCTTCATTGTATGTAGGAATCACCACAGATACACCTTTATCAATTGATGCATTCACAATCAGAAACGATTGTACTAATAAATAGACTTTATGATTAATCCTCAATTTTCTTTAAATGATCAGAAAAAAATTTATAGATCCTTAAAATGAATAAAAATATGACTCAAACCTTTATTCCTCAAATGGAACCGGTTTACGGAGAAGAGGAAAAACTTGCACTTATACAATATCTGAATGAAGGAGGTTGGGGCACTGAATTTAACAAAACTTTAGAGTTTGAAAATAAAGTGGCCAAATTTACCAATGTAAAATATGCGATCGCAACTAATAATGGCACTATATCATTGACCTTAAGTATGCTGTCTTTAGGATTGAAGCCAGGAGATGAAGTTTTAATTCCAAACCTTACGATGATAGCAACGTATACATCTGCTTTAATGATAGGTCTAAAACCAATATTGGTTGATATTGACCCTACCAATTTATGCATAAATATTGAAGAAGCTAGACGAAAAATAGGAAAAAAAACAAAAGCATTGGTATATGTATCTCTTAATGGGAGATCTCATGATATGAATATGGTCAAAGACTTTTGCATTGATAATAATCTCTTTCTTATTGAAGATGCAGCACAATCATTAGGCTCTTATAATTTTGATAAGAAACATTTGGGATCATTCGGAGATTTTGGATCTCTCTCATTTAGCACACCCAAAATAATCAGTACTGGGCAAGGAGGAATGATATTAACAAATGATGAAGATTTAGCTCACAAAGTGAGAAAATTAAAAAATTTCGGTAGGATTGAAGGTGGAAATGATTATCATGACTCAGTAGGTTATAATTTTAAATTTACAGATTTCCAAGCAGTTATTGGTATAGAACAAATGAAAAAATTACCAAATAGAATCAAATGGAAAAAAGAAATGTATGAACTTTATGAGGAATTATTGAACCATAAATTTGTAGAGTTTATACATACTGATCTTAAGAGGACATCCCCATGGTTTATCGATATTTATATCTCTGAACGATCTAAGTTGATGAAGATTTTAAAAACTAACAATTATGGATCTAGGCCGATTTATCCACCTATAAGTTCCCAACCAATATTAAATTTAAATGAGAAATTTCCTGTAACTGAAAAATATTCAAATAGAGGACTTTGGTTACCCTCTAGTTCAAGTCTGACAGAAGATGACATAATTGCTTTATCGAATTGTATTAATGAATGGATCCGATAGTAAATGAATAAAAGATTTAAAAAGTTTTTTTTGTACTTAAGGCTGTGACTAAAATTGCGTTAATTACTGGCATAACTGGTCAAGATGGCTCATATTTGGTAGAATACCTCCTATCTTTGAATTATGAAGTTCATGGAATCATTCGAAGGTCTTCTTCCTTCAATACGAGGAGAATTGATCATTTATATAAGGATAGTCATGCGGAAAATGTGAATTTGTTTTTGCACTATGGAGATATAACAGATTATGGTAGACTTTCAGGATTGATTAGAGAGATACAGCCAGATGAGGTCTATAATCTTGCTGCACAAAGTCACGTAAGAGTAAGTTTTGATATGCCAGAATATACTGGACAAGCTACTGCACTTGGGACGACTTGTATATTAGAAGCACTTAGAAAAAACAATGGGGACACGAAATTTTATCAGGCTTCCTCATCTGAAATGTTTGGAAGCGCCTTACCACCACAATCAGAAGTTACAAGATTTCATCCGAGAAGTCCTTATGCTGTCGCTAAAGTTTATTCATTTTGGATGACTGTAAATTACAGAGAAGCCTATGGAATGCATGCTTCAAACGGTATACTATTTAATCATGAATCACCTAGAAGGGGAGAAACCTTTGTAACTAAAAAAATAACCTCTGCAGCAGCAAAAATCAAAAAAGGTATTCAAAAGTTCCTTTATCTTGGTAACTTAAATTCAAAAAGAGATTGGGGATTTACTCCAGAATACGTAAAGGGTATGTATGATATACTCCAATTAGATAAACCAGTAGATCTAGTTTTAGCCACAGGTAAATCTGCTTCTGTTTATGAATTTTTAGAATACGTGTTCGAATACGCTGACCTCGATCCAGATAAGCATATAAAAATTGACCCAAGGTATTTTAGACCTTCAGAGGTTGAATCATTATTAGGTGACATATCTAAGGCAAAAAACACAATAGGATGGTCACCAAAAGTTAATATCAAGGATTTAGCAAAAATTATGACTGATTTTGATTTCCTTGAAAATGGTTTAGAACCAATCGGAGAAGGGGTTAAAATTATGGAAAGACTTGGCTTAAATTGGACTAAAATTCCAAGGAATATGATTTGACTTCAAATTATTCATTTGTGTCATGACAATCATAAATCTAAAATTATCTATATTTATATATCACAATTTGCCTTATATAAAAAACCTTATACCTGATTACTATTATTCTTAAAATGGTTGATTTTTTGAGAGATGAAGATGGGGAAGCTTAAACTAGGAATTAATCTCAATCTATTCTTATCCCTCTCTTTGAATTAAAGATTCATAACTTGATAAACAAATAATGAATTTTGATTGTAAACGAAGGTTGCTTTTAATGAAAATTCTTTTTGATCAAGAACAATAGAGTTCCACAATTTATTGGAAATAATCGGGAAATTTTTATACGATTGAGTAATAAAAGGTGATGTTTCTTGAGGTATAATTAAAATTGTAAAATTATTTACTTTTAAGTATTGAACAAATTCTGAGTAATTTGAGTTTGAAGAATTTGCCCAATTAGCTATATTTCTAAATGTTTGCGATAAATCTAATTGGATTTGATAAACAAACAATGAGTTTACTCCATGAAATGGTAATGCAACCCTAGACCCGATAAAGTTTGTTTTGAAGTACTGGGCCAGTGGTTCGAAGGGGTAGACCAACTGATTATAATAAATATTCGCATCGTTATTCCTTTCTTGTTGAGTATTCAGAAAATTTAGGTTCAAAAGAATTATCAACAAAAAAATAGTCAATAATTGATGTTTGTTTAATCTGAATCTGGTTATTCTTTGACTTTTATAAGGTATTTTTTGCTTAAAGTCAATAATAAAAACAAATAAAAGAACAAACCACAAAAGAATAGCAGGAGCAATAAAGCGATCAACTCTCCCAGCCCAACTTCCATCAGTCTCCAAACTTATATACCATAGAGAAATTATTGTAAGAATGCTTAAAATTAAAGATATTTTTTGTTTATTAGATCTATATTTAAACAAATATAAAAGGACGGATATGACAACCACAGAGACCACCGTCCATCCTATTAACTGAGGAGATAATATAAAATAATCATAAATTGTGAACTTATCGAATGGATTAAGTGATAACTTACTTAATTGTAATTTTCTTCCATTGGTAGAACCGTTTGGTATCAGAGTTGCATTAATTATCCAGACCAAACCAACAAAGATTGGCACAAAAACCAACCATAATTCGTATAAGATTTCTCTTGTGTAGACTTTGCTTCGCATTTTGATAACATTATAGTATAAATTCTTTTTCTTAACAAAATATAACATTACAAAAGTTGCCATAAGAATAATTAATGTTCTTCTATATAACAGGCCAAAAAGAACATAGAAACTATAACCTTCTAAATCGTGTAAATTATCCGTTTTTAAATATTTAAGTATATATCTAACACTAATTACAAAAAATAATCCCTCTCCAGTGGTTTGATAAAATACACTAGAAAACGCCACATACACAGGATTACTAAGTATGAATAATGTAAATATGGACAGAAGGATATACGAATAATTGTCTGAATCCAAATCAGTTAAGTCCTCGACTAATTTAAATGAAAAATAAATCATTAATATGAATAAGAAAATTGATAAAATTCTTAAGCTTAAGCCACTAAATCCAAATATTCCAATAAACAAATTGCCTAGAAGAACATGGATAGGAGGAAATCTTACAAAACTAAAAAATGTTTGCGGAACAAGCAAATGAGTATAGTTTTGAATAAAATAATGTAAAATGCCAGTAAAAGATAATGATCCAATTACCAGACCAATAATAAATGAAATCAATTTAAATTTATTTATACTTTGTGCATCAATATACTTCTCAAGTTTTACAACTAGATAAATTGAACCTATAATCAAAGCTCCTAAAATTAATAGGGTTGAAATTCTCCCAGTAATTGTTCCAACTTGCTTTAAAGAAATTATTTGATTAATATAGTAAACTGCATAAATATGTGATGGTTCATCAGCTCCTGAAGATATTGGAGTGAATACGAACACTTGATAAAAAATGGTAGTTAATAAAGCAATGATACTAAGTTGTATACACGGTTTCCTCCATGATTCATTTGAATCAAACTCAAAATGTGTTTTTTCTTGGGTTCTCTTAGAAAAGTGTAAGTTAGCTAAAAAAATAAATATGATTAGACTAATAAATAGGAATATTCTAACTTCGGTTACAATCAAATTACTTGATAAAAGCCAAGTTGGGTAAAAAATAAAGGCCACCACCAATAATGTCGTAATTAAAGAATTATAACTTAGAGAAATTTTCATAATTGTAGATCCAAAATTAAAATTTAAAACGTTCGATACTGTATTCTGTTAGAGGTGTACTAGGACTTTATTTTTGTTCAATTATTTTTCACTGATATTGAATTAATAAAAATTGAAACTTTGACATTTGTAACTTCAAGCGAAAATAGGTTCATTTTCGGAAAACTAACAAGGTTGGACAATAAGTTAAAACCTTTAAGTTTAATCGACCTCATAAATTCACTTTTCCCACAATAAAGATGTATAAAAACTTGAAAATTTAATTCAATATAATTTTCTTTAAAGAAATTTAATTTAGCTGTATTTTCCAATATGTGTAAATAAATTTGTTTTGAAATATAATTTTCTCATCCACTTTAGATGGGCTGAGTTATAAACCAAACAAAATGACACAACAAGCTTCTGAGGTTGTTATTCTCAGTGATGTCCTTCATAATAGAATACATGAACTCTAACTCACTAAACATATTTTCAACTTTCGTCCTGAAGTGACTTCTGTTGTTTTTCCTATTGATCCCAACTTGCTACCTCTGATAGCAAGTGAATTGATACAGATGGGGATAAAAATCAGATAAGACTATGTTCCTCTCGCTGTGTATTACCGCGGTGATTTCCTCTTGATCACACCATAGAAGGATCTTGTAATCCCAATAAAACTTGACTGCATGCCGATGATGCAAACCCCCCACTAAAGCCATGTGAAGGTATCCATCTACAGGGAGCCAAAAACCCTGGAAACAAAGAGTCTGGCAACTGACAGGTGAATACATACTCTGCTAGGCAGAACACCTCCCAGATGCACCTTCTTGAAAAAGAGATGCTATCTTGAACAGGTCAGTTCTCTACCACCTCTTCAGTTTGCAGATGCTTCCAGACCGGAAGTCTATACTGATTTATCAACAACCAATCCCTTAATCTGCTTCTTCCAATTAAGATTTTTGACTCTTTGATCTTACACAGAAAATGCTCCATGTCCCAAACGAAACTTCTTAAAATGTGAGAAGAGATCGCTGGTGTTTGATGTTCTAGAATTTCCACCTCTTTTATTATAAATCCGGTGAGTTAAGAGAGGTCCCTAGTGGTTCAAAAGGTGATAACAGAAAGAAAAAATTAACTTGAAGCTTGTCCCAAAACTCCTGGGACAAGCATTGAGCCCTCAGGCTCAATGGATGAAAGATTTTCAGATGAGAGAGAACCTCGCTTGAGATTCGGCTAGAATCGAACTAGATATATAGTAGAGGGTCAGAACTGACTAGTGCGAACAACACAGGTCATTGACCCCCATGTACTGTCCGAATTTCTCATCTTAAATCAAGATTTCCTTCGTCCCAAGTTCCCAGACGCAAAAAGAACCTCAAAACTGGGCAGACCAAGAATTGGTCTGAGATGGGTGCTGGCCGCCAT
>JASBSB010000007.1 GCA_030149205.1 Candidatus Heimdallarchaeota archaeon
GGGGGGATGTTTCAATCCCTAAAAGGGTTCTAGCACGATTGCAACATTGCCAAGATAGATCTTTTTGCCATCTGAGATAAGGTGTTTCAATCCCTAAAAGGGTTCTAGCACGATTGCAACAAAATATGACTTATATGTACAAATATTAAATAAGTTCATGTTTCAATCCCTAAAAGGGTTCTAGCACGATTGCAACTGGGCGGAGACCTCAAGCAGATAATTTCACAAGTCCAGTTTCAATCCCTAAAAGGGTTCTAGCACGATTGCAACTCTCTCATAGCTTCTTGACTCAGGACCCTGAAGATCGTTTCAATCCCTAAAAGGGTTCTAGCACGATTGCAACAATTTATAATAAATTTGGCGTTGTTGTGTGATTAGTGTTTCAATCCCTAAAAGGGTTCTAGCACGATTGCAACATAAGCTGACAATAAAGACAGTCGGAGACTGGCAGTAGTTTCAATCCCTAAAAGGGTTCTAGCACGATTGCAACTTCAGGGCAGGGATGATGCCTTGAAGTTTGGGAAATCGTTTCAATCCCTAAAAGGGTTCTAGCACGATTGCAACATAAATTAAAAAAAAAACAAAAATATGGCATTACAAGAGTTTCAATCCCTAAAAGGGTTCTAGCACGATTGCAACATGGCAAAGCACCCGTTGCCTGTGGATTGAAACAACAGTTTCAATCCCTAAAAGGGTTCTAGCACGATTGCAACTGTCGGCCCTCTGTTTCTTTCAGGATCTTGTGCATATGTTTCAATCCCTAAAAGGGTTCTAGCACGATTGCAACCAAAAGCACGAAAGAAACAGAACGGGAAACCAGAGGTAGTTTCAATCCCTAAAAGGGTTCTAGCACGATTGCAACCGTTGAAGTTTCCGAACTTATCAAAGGTGAACCATGTGTTTCAATCCCTAAAAGGGTTCTAGCACGATTGCAACAGCATCCTTCCACCCCTGAACAAAATGAGCAGGGTGTTGTGTTTCAATCCCTAAAAGGGTTCTAGCACGATTGCAACGCTCCAAGTACAAGCAGGATCTTAAAAAGACCTGGAAGTTTCAATCCCTAAAAGGGTTCTAGCACGATTGCAACAGATGTCATTCTGGTTTCCTCCCTTTCTCTATCCACTGTTTCAATCCCTAAAAGGGTTCTAGCACGATTGCAACCACCCTGAAAACCGCTGTGTTTCAAGAATTTGACAAACGTTTCAATCCCTAAAAGGGTTCTAGCACGATTGCAACAACACAGTAAGCGGACTTATACGACAAAATGTACCAACGTTTCAATCCCTAAAAGGGTTCTAGCACGATTGCAACCCTAAAAGGGCAGGAGAAATCAAAATGGAAAATCGAAGTTTCAATCCCTAAAAGGGTTCTAGCACGATTGCAACTTTGTGGGGAAACAGTGGGTGAGGGCAATTGGTTCTAGTTTCAATCCCTAAAAGGGTTCTAGCACGATTGCAACCACAACATCTGCCCAAAGTGTGAAGATGAGGTTTTAACGTTTCAATCCCTAAAAGGGTTCTAGCACGATTGCAACTTTAGTATTTGATTTCATTCTTTGAATTTCGTCTGTTGGTTTCAATCCCTAAAAGGGTTCTAGCACGATTGCAACCAACCACCTGAATTTCCTTCCCCTCTGGGAAGTAATCGTTTCAATCCCTAAAAGGGTTCTAGCACGATTGCAACTATTTAACTTCATCACCCCCCGCCGAAGGTGTGGCAGGTTTCAATCCCTAAAAGGGTTCTAGCACGATTGCAACGTTCCCTCATCCACTGCTCATGCTTTTCCTGCTCATACGTTTCAATCCCTAAAAGGGTTCTAGCACGATTGCAACGTTGGTGTGGAAGGATGGAATGCAGTGAGTGCGGCTGGTTTCAATCCCTAAAAGGGTTCTAGCACGATTGCAACATGACAGTGCTGAGGTTGGTTTTCCAGTGTTGTACAATGTTTCAATCCCTAAAAGGGTTCTAGCACGATTGCAACCGAGGCTATTTTTCCATAGGGAAGCCTTGTATTTATGTATTTCGATTTTCAAAATCGTGGAATCAGCGCGGTGGAATTTTCGATTTTTTTGCATTCTCAGACCCAGAGATAATAAAAGTAATTGCATGGTATTTTGGGGGAAATTGTGCAAACACAAAGCTTGAAATATGCTCAAACCAGGTGGATGGTTTGGCTCAAGCAATCTTACAGACCCTCCGGTACTCACATGGGTAACATCGTCTCTTGTTTTCACAGGGTTTTGGGAGACTTCCATCGTCCATAAGCTGCTCAATCAGATCTCGTGTCTGTAAGACCTCTTGTTTGTTTTCCTCAGTTATAATAAGTTCAACGTGAAATCCCCCTTCTCTTCTTACCTCAACTGTTGTAACTGGTTTGTTAAAATGAGCCTCAGAGAGTATTACATGAGATGCCAGTTGGACAAGATAACCCTTAGGTGTCGGAATGGGAATGCTGTGCTTGTATTCCACAACTCTTAGGTGGTCGGTATATTCAACAACTAGATCAACCACTGCTTTAAGTCGCAGGGATTGTATTTCAATGTAAAATTCTCTGTATGTTGCCAGTGAGTTTTTGTAGATGTATTGTTTGTCGCTCTTCCTCTTGTGAAACTCGGTTCCTTTGTCCATGAGATATGTTGGAGGTCTGGGGATCTTTGCAACATCTCTCCAGTAAATTTTCCGAGGGCAGTATAGGTACTGCCTAAGCATCTCTGCTGATATCAGATGAGGACCACCTTTTTGTCTTCAAGGTCGAGAACAACCTTATGGGTCTTGGCTGAACGATTGTAACGTTTTGTCTTCGGTTGAAAGAGTACAGTTGAACTTGGAGAGAACTCCCTGTCAATAAGCAGTTCAGGTAAGACCTCAGGAGTCACAGTAATCGCAGTTTCAACACATTCGGCCAGTTTCTTTAGTACTTTTAATTTAGCGGTGCTGGGCAGGGTCTGCCCTTCAGATTGACTTTTTTTGTTTCCATGAGCTGTTTCTTCCATTTGTCCGGTGTTATCAGTGAGATTTGAGTCCCTCTTTTCTGAATGCTTATTGGTAACATCATCGTTTGCATTGTCTGGGATGAGCCCTGACTGAGGTTCTAATCCTTGTTCTTCGATTAACCTGTCCCCTGATCCTTTCTTAGATTGTGAATCATCCCCAGCTTCATTTTCTGAATTCTCTAATCCTACATCTGTTGAATGTTTATCTGAAATCGCTGTATGACCCTCCTGTGTTGCTTGGTCTTCATCACTGGTTTGGTTGGCATCTATGGTCTGACCTTCAATGAGTTCTGAGATTTGAAACTCTCGTTCTTTCGAAGCGCAGGTTTTACACTGGCGATAGAGGTTCATTAGATTCTCCCCTCCTTTCACAGTCTCAGAGAATTTCAGGCGTATTTCCTTAAGATCCGCAGCCTTCAGATTTCCCTTGAAGACACTTTTTTGAACCCGTTGCATACCTTTAGCGATGAGAAAATCAGCGATCTGTGTTCTTGCAGAATTATCAGGTATGTCATAGGCGATGACCCAGAGCACTTTCAGTTAAACCTCCCTGTGTTGTAAATGTTAGGTGGAATTCTTAGGATTGACACGGATTTAAGTCTCTTCTTTGATTTGCAGACCTTTGAAAACCGGCTGGCTCCAGCGAAGATGGTTCTTCTAAGCTTGGTATCATCTTCATTTATGCTTTTGAAGAAAAAGGTGAGGAATGATTTTTTCTCTCTTTTAGTGTGACTAAACATCTTGTTACTATACATTATGTTATTTGTGACTGGTATTTTTAGGGTTGCCTCAGCATAAATTTTGGAGGATGCTCGTGTAAAGCAGGCAATGAGTGGCGGAAGGTCTCTGAGAGAATATGTGTCATCTGAGAACTGTTCAACTGAGAACTGTTCGGATGAGAACTCTTCAGATGAGATCTGCTCAGATGTCCTCTTTGTGACCTCCAGGTTCTTAAGGAATTTTTGAATCTGTGATTTTTTGGATGGAATTGTCCTTTTGTTTGCTTTTGAGCTCTGAGTCTTCCTCGCCTGTTTTTCATTGTTTAACAGTTTTTTGATTTTATTTAAGAGGTAATAAAATCCGAGGTCTCTAAATGGGATCTCAAGCTCTTGCTGAATGTCCTTTGCAAGAGTGTTGATATACCCATTTCCATTGATCAGCAGTCCAGACAGCATGATCTCACTATCTGTGATAGACTGGAGAATTGAGTCACAAAGATTGATTAGTTCGAGATTCTTGAAACTCGAGTACACAGAGTAATAAAATTGGAGATTTTCATCATTGAGAATAGGTTCAGATGAGTGCGAGTTCTTATGCGGCTTAGGAAATGAATCAATGGTTAGGAGGAGCGTATGAAGGTTTTGTTGGTACCATTTAGTAAAAGCCCTGATATCTACCTCCTGACATGTTAAACTAAGAAGTTCTAGCCCCAGTAGAGTCGACTTAAAGAAATCGGTTAGTTTTAAAAATCTATGTAGAACCAATGCTAAATCAGATGAAGAGCTTTCATCATTTTGGATATTGATTAATTCAGCATATACAGCAAGTTTGGTATCAAATTGAGAAATATTGGTAAGAAGAAGTGAAATGAAGTCTTCACCTATCTTTTCTATCTCAGGGCGGTCAGAAAACAGTTTACCAATGTTCTTCCAAATTCCTCTAAACATTCTCTTGATTTTCTTCTCATGAATCAGCGGTTTATACAAGACCTGGTTAATCCTGGCCTGAGGTGAGCCATGTCCAAGTATCGGAACTATTGATCCAAATCTTCTTCCTTTCCTGATGAGATGTATCGGTAGTCCCTCATAGGCGAGCAGTTTGACAGCAGAGGATGACAGGTCAGAAAGCGAGTCGATGAAAAAGACATCATCAAGGTATTTTAGTGAGACATGGTGTATATCTATTGGAGGAGGTACTGGTTCAGAAAAGTGTTCTTGAGCGAGTTCAGTGTAGTTAGAATTTTCTCCAATAATAAACTTTGCAGCCTCTGAAAGCATGATAGAAAAGGGTGGGAATTCCTTTTGGAGTGAGATAAGTTCTGTCTGCCCCCCAGGGAAACTAGAGCTTTCATTTGTTGATACCGATGAGATATAACTTCTTAATTGGAGTTCCTTATCTGAAGAAAATTCTCTGTATTGATTATCAGATTCTTTAATTTGTGAGTCAATGTGTGTTGTGGGAAATTTTCGCTTATCTTGGTCAGGGAGATCCTGATTCTTCTCAATTTGGTGGATATCATTAGTCTCTGATGATGCATCAGACACGTTATTTGAAGTTTTATCTGAAATTGATTGATTTATATTTTTATTATCTTCCTCAACACAGAGTTCTGGTGAATCCCTTAGTTCCTCAGGAGCATACCCCTTATTGTTGCTCTTTTCCAAATTCAGTTCTTCTTTTTCCTCTGATTCCCTGGGGTTTTCTTGTCCATCTCTTTCACGGAGCATTCTTTCAATTGATAATTCTGCCAGCTTAAAGAATCTCTGGTATTGAGACATGTTCTTAAGTTCCTCATCGCTATAGAAGCGTTGGTTCTCATTTTCAGACAACTTAGTGTCATCACTATGGAACTCTCCCCTGTGTTTCCTGTTTTTTTCTTTATCAATTAGACTTGCAGCTTCATTTTTCTCATCACCTTTTTTATGAATTATGAAGAGATCTAAGCTTATCCAAGAAAAGTTTTCATTGGCGAATAGTTTAATTCTATTCATAATTTTCTCGTGGGATTCATTTCTTGCAAAAAGCTTCAGAATTTCAGTATACTTAATTATGTGCACTTTTTTAGAAGAATCATGATTTATCTGTTTTGAATCCACATCTTTTTGATTGATTACATCTGTATTCTTCTCTAAATTTGTCTTCTTGTTGATAATGGCTTTTAATATCTCCCTGCGAACATGTATGAGCTCTTCTGATGAGTTAACAAATGAGTTAGCTGATGATTTGACTGTATCAACTGGTGAGTTAGCCGACGGGTTAACTACTGTATCAGATGATACCATACCGGAACTTCTTTGTGATATAAGTGGATCATCACTGTTCTGATTCCTTCCATTGTTGTTCTCAACTGTGTTTTCCTTGGTTTCTTCTTCAGAATTTGAATTAAGATCCGTTGAAGCGTCTATAATGTTATTTTCAATTATGCTATTTTCAATTAAATTATCTTGTATATTCTTTTCTTCAAGAAAACTGTCTTCAATAAAATTATCTTTAATATTCTTATCTTCTCCACTATGATTTACTGATACTGTTTTTTGGACTGTGGAGATTGAACTGAATCTCTCGCGAAGATGCTTTCTGCGTATTTTTGGCTTGATGTATAGAACCCCTCTACTGGTTCCCATCTGAGAGTCTTGAAGGATGACAAGTGACGTCATTTTAGATTCACCTCATTTGAATGATCAGATTTAGTTTGAATCATGGATGGGTGCAAAGGTTTTGAGGACAGTTCTTTAATCTTATGTGGAAACCTTTTCTGGGGTTCCTCATCTTTAGTATCCTCGATTTTTATCTCTGAGCTCCAGTACCTGAATGATTTTAGGGATACTGCAGCAAATTCATTCTGTTGAATGTGTAGTACCATCCAGTCTCCCTGAAGCCAAACTATTGTGCCTTTTAATGTCAGGTTCTGAGAGGCTGTGACTGTCAAAACCTTTGCATCCTTTAGGTCTAAATCTGGGATAAGGTTTTGATGTGAAATCTCCAGGTTATACCGATGAGCGATCGATAAAAATATTTCACCTATCCTCTCAAACTTCTCTGCCACCTCAGAATTTGAAGTACTCTGAGCAAAGGACTCTCCCTTTTCATCTGTTGTTAGCCTATCTGGAACATTTAACTCATTAGAGAGATGATGCTCCAAAGCCAATGCAAATGGTAGCCCATCAATCTTTTGAAGTACCAATGCCTCATTCAACCCCTGTTCTACCAATCTTACGGTTTCTCCCCTGCTTCGTCGGCTTATACCCACCTTGAATCGGGAGTTAAATCTCCCAACATACAGGAGATAAGATTGATGACAGGTCTCTCTGTTCTCATAATATCCACAGGGATAAAAATCATGAGTACACCATCCCACTTTTACAAGTTGGGAGTCAGGCTCTAAATAATTGCATTTCTTGATCTCTAGGTATCTCTCATCATCATCCAGCTCAATGGATTGGCAATTTGAACAGACGTCCTCCTCTGATGGACCTAAACAGATCTCACAGACATGCATTTTGGCCTTTAAGGAGATCCTGCTTCCAATTACAAGAATAACATGAAATGTGCTCTTTGTTTCCTCTAGATAACAGGTTAAAGTTGAACGAAATGGAAAGAACGGAGAAAAATAATTCTCTTTCTCTTTTTCTACTGTGTATGAAGTGTCAAAAATTATCAAAGTTCCCGTCCCCCTTTTTTTAACAATCTACTCAAGGAACCTTATATATGTTTCTCTCTGCGAAATCTACTTTGCTTTAAAAAACATGAAATACTTTCGGTTTCAGATATTTGCTGTTCAGATACTCTGCCAGCAGCTCATTTCTAGTATTATAGATAAAAAGATTACCTCAGATCTCCCCATGGTGTAACCTTCATATCATTTGTGAAGTAAATCAATCCCACTCTGTAAAATTTTACTGATCCACTGAAGAGGAAAGGGATGATATGGTCAAGGGTTGATTCGAATTAGCATAGATATAGGATAAGTGTTTAGAAAATTGAAAATATGATAAGCTTAAGTAGCTCGAACACCTTTATCTTAAACATAAGTCCTTTCTTCATCAACTTTCTACTTTCTTCATCAACTTTCTATTTTGTTGCGCTATCCTTTATTAAGCACCAAACTACCCTTATATACAAGGGGATGGGTTCCATACAAAACCAAACAAAAAATAATCCTGGGGGAGAAGATGTAAAATCAGCTGAATCGTCATTAACACACGAAATTAACACAGGTAAGTCTGAGAGGATCAACAAATACAAAAACGAAAAATTCCTTTTTGAGGAGGGAAAGATCCTTTCTATAACCAGAAGAGGAAAACTTCTTAAGATCTTTGAGACCTTTCCAATTCAATCCTCGAGATTCATCTCAGCTGATCACACCCTCATTCTTCCGCTTAAGTCTGGATTCAGCAAAGAATCTTTGAACCTTGCACTAGAAAATGGGACAAATATCACGCTTTCAGATAGAAATGCAGGAGTTAAATTGTACAGCAACCAAATTCAAGAAGAGCTTGATCTTATCAAAACTCAGCAATACAAAGCAATGAGCTCAGAGAACTTCTGTCACTCATTAAGCACCAAGATTCTTCGCCGAAGTCAGGAGGGAAAGCTTCAGACCATCAGACTCATGATGTATCTCTCTGAGGATCTAGGAGCAGAGGAAGAGCTTAAGAGTCTTGAAAACTCTTTGATAACTCAAAATAATCTTATTGAGAACCCTGATCAGAGATGGAGGACATTCCTCTTTAGTGAAGAAGCAAACTTTGCAGCAGTCTACTTCAACATCTTTAACAAATATTGTGAGCTACATGGCTGGGAATTTACCAAACGATCCCGAAGACCAGCCCAAAACCCAGTCAATGCACTCTTAAACTATGGATACGCGATTCTAAAGGGAAAGGTAGATCGACTGGTCACTGGCTCGGGTCTGGACCCATTTGTTGGTATGCTACATACCCTTAGACCAGGGAGAGAGTCACTCTCTCTTGATCTGATGGAACCCTTTAGACAACTCATGGTTGATACAAGTGTCATTGAGATTATTCACTCAAAACTCCTTTCAGAGAAGGACTTTGAACTAAGAAAAGATGAGGTCAGACTTTCTGATGATGCCAAAGAGACATTGCAGATGCTGATTAAGCTTCGAACCAATTACAATGAAGAGGAATCTCTGATCCTCCCAATGATTGAAACTATCCGAGAACTACTGATGGCAGTCATTAGCTATACTGACAGGGGGAATGCAACGGATGAATAATTTCAGAATTTCCAATTGTAGAGAGATACCATACTCAAATGTATCCTCACCGCATTTACTATGTGAAGATCAGAATTTTAGAATTTATTTCTGGTCAGAAGAATTCTCTGTTGAACAAATGTGTGAGAATCAGTCAGATAGTGTGCAATTCCTTTTGTGCTCTCTGGGTCTGAGGACACCAAAAAATCGGAAATTCCACCGTGCTGGTTCCGCGATTTTGAAAATCGAAATGCATAAATACAAGGCTTCCCTATGGAGAAATAGCCTCGGTTGCAATTGAGTTAAAACCCTTGTAGGGATTGAAACAGTAAATGCACAATTGAATGTATCACCATAAAGTTTAAGTTGCAATTGAGTTAAAACCCTTGTAGGGATTGAAACGTATCGTCATCAATCCCAACATACTCACGTATAATGGTGTTGCAATTGAGTTAAAACCCTTGTAGGGATTGAAACGAATATAAACATAATCTATTTTCATCTGAAATGAGCTGTTGCAATTGAGTTAAAACCCTTGTAGGGATTGAAACAAACACACCACAGCACCTACAGAAATGGGTTTGACGTGGTTGCAATTGAGTTAAAACCCTTGTAGGGATTGAAACATGTTGGCTTATCAACGCTGAAGCTCATCCTACGAAAAGTTGCAATTGAGTTAAAACCCTTGTAGGGATTGAAACTTGCAAACTGGCTTCAAAATAATTACAAGTACAGCCATGTTGCAATTGAGTTAAAACCCTTGTAGGGATTGAAACAAATATTTTTCATACTTTGAAAGAAAAGAATCAATTTGTTGCAATTGAGTTAAAACCCTTGTAGGGATTGAAACATCCATATCATATATGAAGGGAATGACTGCCAGAAACAGTTGCAATTGAGTTAAAACCCTTGTAGGGATTGAAACGTTTGATTAATAACGGAAACCCTAAATGATTTCTCCTCGTTGCAATTGAGTTAAAACCCTTGTAGGGATTGAAACCAAATTGAAGGTCATGATAAGGACAGAGATCTCTTACGTTGCAATTGAGTTAAAACCCTTGTAGGGATTGAAACCGTTTGCGTCGCTCGTTATGGTTATCCCGTTGGTGAGTTGCAATTGAGTTAAAACCCTTGTAGGGATTGAAACAGTACACTGCATTAAGAAAGTTTATCCCCGATTTTTAGTTGCAATTGAGTTAAAACCCTTGTAGGGATTGAAACGTTCCATGAAAAAACTATATCTTCTGATGCTGTTCCCTTGTTGCAATTGAGTTAAAACCCTTGTAGGGATTGAAACATTTGGACTTTTGTTTTTTTAGAATTTTGAAACACAGTTGCAATTGAGTTAAAACCCTTGTAGGGATTGAAACGTGCTGGGGACTTCATACTGCAGCAATGTTGCCACAGTTGCAATTGAGTTAAAACCCTTGTAGGGATTGAAACGGAGGTTGTACACTCATTTATTGTGGTTTTCTCAAGTGTTGCAATTGAGTTAAAACCCTTGTAGGGATTGAAACAGGTTTCCACCTATTGAAAGACCAATCTTTGACTTGCGTTGCAATTGAGTTAAAACCCTTGTAGGGATTGAAACTCCAAGGCAGAGTCGTTCAGACACGTTTACACCGACTCGTTGCAATTGAGTTAAAACCCTTGTAGGGATTGAAACGTGAGTTTCAGCGAATTAATGTATTAATCTTAAAATTGTTGCAATTGAGTTAAAACCCTTGTAGGGATTGAAACATCTTAGGTTTTTTGTCAGTAGTAATATTCTTACCCATGTTGCAATTGAGTTAAAACCCTTGTAGGGATTGAAACTAAGCGTCAACTCTCATCTTATATTCTTCTTCATCTTTGGTTGCAATTGAGTTAAAACCCTTGTAGGGATTGAAACGCAACAACCCTTTGTTGTTGCCCGCACATAACCCCTACGTTGCAATTGAGTTAAAACCCTTGTAGGGATTGAAACATAAGTTCCCTCTTTATTTGTATCTTATCCTCATTCTGTTGCAATTGAGTTAAAACCCTTGTAGGGATTGAAACAATCTCACCCTCCCTTCTCATTCTTTTTTTTTTTTTTTGTTGCAATTGAGTTAAAACCCTTGTAGGGATTGAAACTCTTGGAGTGTGTCAAACTTAGAAGCCATATACAGAAGTTGCAATTGAGTTAAAACCCTTGTAGGGATTGAAACTGAGAAACATGAAATGGACTGTTAGAAATCTTTCTGTGTTGCAATTGAGTTAAAACCCTTGTAGGGATTGAAACTAGGTGGTGTTGCTATATACTCTTATCAAAATTTCTCTGTTGCAATTGAGTTAAAACCCTTGTAGGGATTGAAACAGCTCTGAGAGATACTTTTGAAATTGATGCGTTTTGTGGTTGCAATTGAGTTAAAACCCTTGTAGGGATTGAAACCATTACAAGATACTGTAACTGATAATGATAATGTGACGTTGCAATTGAGTTAAAACCCTTGTAGGGATTGAAACTTAAGACGGGCGAGTTTGTATTTTTTGTAATGCTCCACGTTGCAATTGAGTTAAAACCCTTGTAGGGATTGAAACTTGTGCGTTATATAATTAGTACGTATCTTCTCACTTGGGTTGCAATTGAGTTAAAACCCTTGTAGGGATTGAAACACAATTGCATGTTTGAGGAGCTGTATCACCATAAAAGTTGCAATTGAGTTAAAACCCTTGTAGGGATTGAAACTATACTTAAAATTATGCTTAAACAGATAGCATATAAGAGGTTGCAATTGAGTTAAAACCCTTGTAGGGATTGAAACTTTTCTGCTTCATCCTCGTCTGGTGTGGGAATTGGTTCGTTGCAATTGAGTTAAAACCCTTGTAGGGATTGAAACCAAGATGATTTCGAGAAAATGATGAATGAAATCATAGAGTTGCAATTGAGTTAAAACCCTTGTAGGGATTGAAACTATTCTTTGAGTAGGACCCTGCAGGGAGAAGCTTTATTGTTGCAATTGAGTTAAAACCCTTGTAGGGATTGAAACAAACGGATATTCTGAAACACAATCCCTTATACTCCATCGTTGCAATTGAGTTAAAACCCTTGTAGGGATTGAAACAGATATATTCCCTCTTGATATATTCTAATCCTGTTATTGTGTTGCAATTGAGTTAAAACCCTTGTAGGGATTGAAACATATATATGGGCTTTGATAAAAGAGAGATGGAACGAACGTTGCAATTGAGTTAAAACCCTTGTAGGGATTGAAACCATATCTTCCGTAGTGTGTTTCCCCGTCACTGTAGACGGTTGCAATTGAGTTAAAACCCTTGTAGGGATTGAAACGAAGAGGTACGGTCAGACAAGTCCCATCTGTCGTTCAGCGTTGCAATTGAGCTAAAACCCTTGTAGGGATTGAAACGAAGAGGTACGGTCAGACAAGTCCCATCTGTCGTTCAGCGTTGCAATTGAGCTAAAACCCTTTTAGGAATTGAAACTCATCAATGGGGATTTTCAGTTTAAATAACGACGTACAATTGAATTAGACCTGCTTCTGATTTTTGAGTCTAAGAGAAGAGACAAAATGGTGTGAGTTATAACCTGCTTGAAGTTCTGTAAAGACATTATTTTGTTTTTAGTAATTCTGCATCCTCATCATAGCTTAAAATAGATTTTACTAGTTTTTCATATCTATCTAGTTCTGCATCAGTGATTTTAGCTCTGGTTGTTTGATTAAGCATGGCGAAAGGTGGAGTTGATTTCCATTCAGTACGGTCAATGAGCTTGAAGGACACAGATCCAAAATTGTCTTTGATTCCGTCGACTTCACGGTCTGCGTATTTATGTGAGCCTAGAAGTCTTGTGTGTCCATCGAGGATTCCCAATGATTTAAGTATCATTGCCTCTTCCTTTTGGGTGGGGTTTGAGATTGACACACTAAATCTTAGTACTCCATTGATGTTGATTAATTCTTTTTGATCATTTCCAAATCCTTTCACATTTTTCACAGAAATTTGTGTTTCGTCAAGAAGAACTGCATCAGAAACCATGACTCTTCCTTTGACTGCATTTGGTTTATCTTTGTTCTGATAATTTTGGCGACCTGTCTCAATGTATCCAAAGAGCTTGCAGACATCACATGTAACATCCTTGTTAAATCTCATTTCTTTCGTTTTGAAGATAGTCATGTGTTTTTTAGAAGGTTTAGATGGTTTTTGATTCTCTCTAAGCGGTGAACAGTGCTGAGATGAGCCAATCTCAAGTCTAGATCGAATTAATCCCTTCAGGGTTGACCCTGGGATGACATATCTGTCTTTGTTATATATCATTGATTTCACTGCTTCTGGTCTTTCAGCTGCGCTTCTTTGATCAACATTAGCTGCGGTTATATTATCAATATGCTTTGATTTGGTGTGGATTCTTTCTCCTCCACTTCCGACAAATGTAAATTTGTTGGTTATGACTTCAAAGGTAAATTTCACAAAATTGTTCATGGTGTTGTGCATTTTAGCTCACTCCATTTGTTTGATTAATTTATTCAGATAGTCTTCTGTTTTTTCTGCACCTATCTTTGTTGTTTTAATCTCTGCACCATCAGTTGTCATGGTATCGGTAAATTTTGTGTTAACGGTTGAGAGAACCTCAACTTTGACACTACCGAATCCTTTTGTTGAGTGTGCACCAATTGTTATTATTCCATTGTTAAGGAGTTTTAAGGTGTATGCAAGATATCCTAGACTCAGCTTTTCATTTACAACAGTTATGAATCCTTCAAATTCAGTTCCTTTGGGGACAAATTCGACCTGTGTAAGCATGTTATTCATGACAGCCCCGTATTTTCTTGAGATAGCAATTGATGTTTTGGTTTGAAGTACTACAGGTTTTTGAGATACAAAATCGCTAATTCTTGTTGCAGCTCTGAATACTGTTGATCCAAACATCCAGCAAGTTAGACATATTCCCTGATCTTTTTCGGTTTTTCTGAGCACGAGTTTCTTTTTTAAAGTTGGGTAGTCTGCTTTTGTAAAATCTCTGTCATTTTTGTTTATTTTACGTCCACAGCTGTTCCTATCAAGGGGATCACATGCGTAGTATGAGTTCGAGCTTCTCAAAACTCTTTCAATATTTGCGCGAATTATTCCTTTCATTGTTGTCCCTGGTATGAATGGATAATCCCCCTCAATATTTTGGATTTTCATAACCTGGCTTGCTTTGGTATCAGCAAGGTCTTTTTTTCCACTTCCTACATGTAGCATTGAATCAGCTGTTATTTTGAGTTTGAGGGTGACCATTTCATTGTTGTCAAAGTGATTAGCTAGAATTTTTCTTCACCTCAAATTCATTAATGTCATCGTTGAAGGTTACTGTGTATTTTTCTTCTTTTGGTTCAAATTCACCTTCAACTTTTGTGTAATATGTTGCAGTCAGTTCAGAGAGTTTTAGCACCCCCAATCCCCCGCTTGTTTTACCACCGACAGATATTTGGTTAAGTGCCATTTTTTTAAGCAGATAAAGGATAATTTTGCTTCTGATGTCATTCTTGTCAGCTGAAAGTTTCTCTTCAAAATTAAATTTGATGTTTTCAACGAACATATCAAAGAAGTACTCATTTTCTGGTTCTATTACCTCTATTTCATATTTTGCCCCCGGATAAGCCACACCAAGCACACGATGAATTGCGACACCTGGTTTCTGAGATGTTGGTACATCATCCTCTGTTGGGATTAGATCAAGTACTTTTACGTGCGATGCCAAGCTGTTACCACCGAATATCCCGCAAACGGGGCAGTAATTGTCTTCCTTGCACATATTTGATGTATTTGGGGGTTCGCATGAGTTACCGTTACCCACTAATTTTTCTGCTTCCGTTCTAAGAACCCCCTTGAGTGATGTTCCTGGAATAACAGGTAAATCTATTCCCCCAATATTTTGTTTGAAAACACTGTTTTCACCTATCCCCATTTCCAGAGAGGAACCTCCCACGTGTGTTTGTGTTAAGTTTTTTATGATTCCCTGTAGTTTGAGAAGAGATTTGAAAGAGTTAAAGTCTTGATAGTCGTTCATTTTATCTACTGTACCCTTGTCTCTTTGATTGTGTTCTGTTTCCAGATTGGCTGACAAATTCTGCATTTAGAGATTTTAGATCTTTTATTTTATCTGTGCTTAATCTGTTTTTCTCTATAATTTCATTTGCCCAGTTGATATATGTTAACAGTCTGAGTGCGATCTGTGGTTGATCCTTTAATTTTTCCAGTTCCTTGACTAACTCTTTACTGAATGAATGGGTTAGTTTTCCTCCTGCTGCCTGTCTTGCTGTGAACAGCATTAGTTTCTGCACACCTTCTTTTGTTGGCTCAGATTGTAAAAGATTATATAGATTAGAGATTTGGGATGATCCCGAACCTTTGTCTGTAATCTTAAACCCTGCCAATTTTGTTCCTAGATCTATGTAGTTTACGTTTTTACTCATTTTTCTACCTCCGGGTTCATTGCCCCGTATCCATCATAATCCTTTGTACCGGATCCGATGAGTTGTTGTGTTGGATGTAATTCAATAGTTTTGTCGAGGAGGAGGAGAGAACCTTCTTCGGCGACATACGTCAACTCAGTTTGTGTTCCACCACCAGGGTTATTGGATTCCCATCCATTTTCTTTGGAGACTGATCCATTTGATTCTAATATAGAATCAACTTGTATGTCTCCTATCTTTGTTAATTTTGATTGATTAGTTTCGATAATAGTCTTTGATATTAAGCTCACCTGATTTGATGATACTGTGTTTAGTTTCTTCAGTTCGTCCACAGAGTTTATTTTCAGGGTTCCAAATCCTTTACTTCGTCCACCTCCGATTTGGATATACTTATCCTTCATAGAATTTATAAATTCCAGAGTTTGTGTATTTTCTGTTTCTAGATAGAATGTGAATTGATACCCTGGGATTATAGCCTCGTCAAAATATAGTATCCCTTTTTCGGTGGAGTTAGTAGTTGCCTGAATTCCTATTCCTGTAAAGTTTGTTGTATAAATTGCAGCCTCAGTAAAGAAGTCACATTCTTTACATTTTAGTCCTTCCCTGTATTTTAATGTAGCAGATTCTTTGCAAGTAGGGCATGAAGGTACAACTTCAGGATTATCCATTGGAATAATAAAGCCATACTTCTGGTATAATTGATTATTAATGTCTGAAGCTTCTTCTTTTCTCATGCAACTCTTACATAGCAAATAATTTCGAGGGATTTGGATAAGAATGTCCTGACATTTAGGACAGGTCCTATAGAGGAAGGATACCTTTGCTAATGGTTTTGCTGAATACAACAAATTATTTGGAACGATACAGGTATTATATTCAGGACATTTATCTTCTATACACCAATCACTGCTATGCTTGCATTCATATCCAAGAAAGGCGTTAATTAATGCTCCTCTGATTGTAGATCCAGAGATGGTCTTAGAGATTGACCTATCTACCCCAGATTTTATTTTGATGGGCTCAATTTGTTCTACTGTAACCTTTAGTATCATTATTTTCCTTCCTCCTTTAGTAATTTTGAATTTTGTTCGAGAATTGTAAAAGGTACTTTTTTAGCTCCAAACCCATAATTTGACCAAAATACTAGTAATGTGTTAAAGAATTTTTTTTCTTCCTCATTTAGGTCATTAAGTTCAAGATGTATCTTCGTGGTTAGCTTTGGTAACTTTTCTATGAAAAAGAGTGACCCAGTTGCAGCAGACCTTTTCTTTCTATTGAGGGCTATCCTAGGTTGAACAAAACTCTTTTGTTGATTTGTATCAATGTAAGTTGAATAAGCCTTTATTTTTCCAGATTTTTTTGATCCACCAAATATTGAGCAAACTATGCATTTATCACACATTTTTTTCGTCAAGCTTGTTTTACAGCTGTTTTCATCTAATCGTATTGCTACAGCCCTCAATGTCCCTTTGATTATGGTGCCAGGTATCCAATATTCTCGATTTATTGAAGATTTTCCATCTTTCGTAAAGCTGATTCTATTTATTTTTCTAACTTTTAGGTCAGCAATTGATGAACCAGGAGATTCTGCATCCATTGTTCCCCAGCTAGATTTAAATTCTATTTTTAGATCTATTGTCTCAAATCTGCTCATAATCCAAACCTCGAGCTAATTAAATCAATTCCACGTTTAATGTGGTTGGTGTTATTCTCCAAATCGATTAAATCATATGCCAATCTGTATCCAAGTCCTTTGTTACCTAAAACTCCGTTGTTTGTATGACGAGCTTGCATTCTCAGAGTAAATAGCATCATTTCTTGATGCTTTAAATTTTGATCAAAGGCATCGGCTATGTTGAGAGTTGTCTTCAATGGGATGAGGTATTTCTCTTTTATTTCCTCCTGTTGTGTCTTTGAAACGTTTTTGATTTCTGCAAGTTCAGGAATTGTATTAATTATAGTTTCAAGAAATGAGTTATCCCCTATGCCATATCCTCCACTATACTCTAGTTGGTTTTCAGTGGTTTCCTTTCTTCTTGTCTTAATTGAATTCGGGGTGGTTGTGTTGAATACAACTTCAAAATCAATACCACCTTTATTTTCTGGTTTAGCCAAAACTTTAGCTGATTTCAGAAGTGAGTCTGCCAATTCTATATTTTTCATAAAAGGAACTTTTGTCTTGGTAAAAACTATTCCAGCAGATAATGTTAGATTTTCTTTTGAAAAGGTTTTGCTAAATTCATTTATGAAATTATAAGCTATAGGAAATGCCAAGGTCGCAGGTGTAATTATTCTCACATCATCACCTCCAATGTAGACCTTCCCTAATTCTAGTCTAAGTTTGTCTTCTTGATCCTGAAGGTTTGCAATGATTGTGGTGTATATATCATTTACAGTTTTGTCAATTTTATCACTAAATGATTTTAGTTCATCCTTGGTAGACAACTTTGAGAAGAACTTCCCAAACAGGTTTCCATCCAATAAAATAATTCCAATTTTATTTTTTGATTCACTATTTTCAAAACTTCCCTCGCTAGTTTTACCTTTGATCTGATCTGATGGTATACCTGCAATAAATTGAAGTAAATTTACTTTAAGCTCTTTCAGGTTGCATTGGATCTTATTGTTAGAAATGATATCGTTTAATCTCTTTGAACCTTGATTCTTAAATGAATGACAGATTTCACACAGTTTTTTGTTCGTATAAATCAGATCAGAAGACTCCTCTGAGTCTTCATCCTCATAGGGATCAACGGTTCCTTCTCTAACATAACACGAAACACATGGAACCGTAGGGGTAATCAATTCTTTAAGTTCTAAAGTATGAATTCTACGTTTTATCCTTCCAGCTTCAGTGAGAAGCTTTGATCTATTTTTTTGGAACTGTGTATCGTCTTGAATAGGTATTGAGTGTACCAAAAGATCTGGATTGCTGAGCTTCCCCATAGTTGTTTTTGATCCATATAAAGCTTTGAAGAATACTTCCTTAACCTCATCTTCAGTATCTTTATTAAGATCTCCATCAATTTCTAGAATTGCATTTCCTCCACCATTGTAAACAATTTCTCCATCAAATTTTTGTTTTGTAAACTGACTTGCTTTGTAGACTGCTTGTGATAGTCTTAAGGAGACTTCACGCATTTCACCTAAATATCTTCTGTCATCTACGAATTTTTTGATTCCTCGGGTGTCTAAAAGAAGAAGATTTTTTATAGAAAATAACCCTCCTTATCCATATTATTTTGGGTTTATTCTTAATTTAAAAAGATTTTGCGAACTTATTAGATTTTTTCAATAAAACATTTACTCATTTTATGTTGTTTTTACGGATATTTATTTTTGCAAATCAGGATTTTATTGGCACAAGTAAATTTTGATGGATAATTCTAGGGAAGTAGAATCTGCCCAGTCCAGAGGTTCTCGCCCTTCCTACTCCAGTAAAGAATCCAAGTTTGATGAGATAACTTAGCATCTGGTGGGATGATTCATCCCTGCTGTAGAATGACACATCCCCTATCCACCCCCTGTGTATCATTTTTTTCCCAGTCTGTACCCTGATGATGTTTCCCTTTGCATACTCAACACTCACATTGTTGACATGGGGTTCAATGGTCTCTGGATCCAGCTGGGAGTTTGGCAGCCAGTTGTTCCAGATGGTGAGCAGGTTCTTCATGATGTAGCTGGGTTCGGGCCAGAAGAAGTAGCCATCCCCATTTGAGAAGGAGAGAGGTGTCTGAAAGCGAATCTTCAATGGGTTTTCAAGGGTGAGGTGGGTGATTGGAGAGGTATCCAGCGGGTGAATACCATGTGGTTCCAATCTCAGTGCATCCTTATCTGCCTCCCAATCAATGCTCATTATCTGGTTGACTGCATTGAGTATTTTGTCATCGGTGGTTGCGATATCAAAGTGAACACTGTCTCCCACATTGAGCATTGTGTCTCTTGGCGTTCGTCGGTTATTTCTGGTTCCTGTATTTCTACGATTTGTAAGTCTGCGGTTCCTTTGATTCTGAGGGTTATCCCCTGTATTTAGAGTTGAACTGGCAGTAGGTTGGGTGGGTTCAGCCTCTCCAAATGTGCGTCCCATGGTTGAGAGGATACTGTTAATTGATGTTTTATCATCGGGGGGTGTAGGGTGAGAAGTTTCCCCATTCTCAGTGGATTCAGCTGAAGTATTATCTTTTTTATCTTGAATCTTGGTTTCATCACTGGGCCCATCTATGGTGAACTGTGAGAGAGCGAATCGCTTGATCATGTCACTATCATGAATCTCAGTTGCCAGGTGTTTGTCTGTCTCTTTCAGTGCCTTGAAGAACATCCCTCGTACCAATCCCCCAGAGAATCGTGGTATTGTACCAGGAGATGTCGTTTTAAAAGAGAGCCTATAAAACTTGACCTCCATTGTATCTGATGATTCATTGGACTGAATAAACCTTATCACCTAGATTCGTTTGGTTGTGGAACAAATTTAAAGCAATATATCTTAGGGTCAAGGCAAGACTTCTGTATTTCTAGGAGTTAAAAATTGTTACCTTGCTAAAAGTCTGCGCTTTAGGCTATCTGGAGAATGCGTCTTCACTGGGTGCTGTATTTGCACTCCTTTGGCCTGTAATGATAATTTTGCTTCTTCTGTTATGTGTTCCGGATTGATACTTAAAATTTCGAGAGATGGAAGTAGATCGAGGTGTGATTTAGAAAATTTAGAGTCAAATGGGTTATTGCTGACATTCAGGTATGATATCTTTTTAAGGTTCTTTACGTTCTCAATAACATTCTCAGGGTTCTTTAGTAGACTAAAAGATATATCCAAAAATTCCAGGTTGTCTAACTCTGAGATAATATGAGGCAGCTCTGTGAATGGATTGAGCCCCAAACTTAGGAGTTTTAGCTTCTTTAGCTTCTTAAAAGAATCTGGTAAATCCTCGAGCTGATTTGCCGTAAGAACAAGAATCTCCAGATTCATCAGATTACCAATACGATTATCAATTTCAGATAAATTATTTGCCATTAGATTAAGCATACTTAGGTTATTAAACTGAAATACCTCAGGAGGTATATTGGAAAGAGCATAATTTGAGAAATGAAGTGTATGTCCATTGAAATTCTGTAATTTAGATTCTATTGGTATGTTTTCAGAAGTTATGATCTGAACATAGACTAAGTCGTCTCGCCTCTCTGAGCCAGAGCTAAGACTGACTGTCTTTCCTGCTATTTTTTTTGGCATGTTCCTGAATTGTGTGGGTGATACTGTAAGCTTTTCAAGCTTTGTTAGATTTTGTATTTCTTCAGATATCTCTTCAAATGGATTATCGGTTAATGATAGGGATCGCAGATGGGGTATTTTGGTCACAGCTTTAGGAAATTCTGTGAGATTGTTATGAGAGAGGTCAAGCTCTATAAGTTGTGTGAGACTGGCTACTTCATCAGGGATTGAATCAATTTGGTTATTAATCAAATTAAGTATTCGTAGGTGTTTAAGGCTCTCAATTGTCTTTGG
Organism: Candidatus Heimdallarchaeota archaeon; assembly: GCA_030149205.1. Lineage (GTDB taxonomy): Archaea > Asgardarchaeota > Heimdallarchaeia > Heimdallarchaeales > Kariarchaeaceae > WAKA01. The sequence goes on from JASBSB010000007.1 coordinate 20,869, forward strand.
AATGTGTGTCAAGAAATTGTTAGCTATACTAAGTTCTTGAAGGTCTGGATGCTTCAAGATAATTTCCTCAAATGAGGTTCTTAGTGATTCGTAAATCTTAAGAACTGTATCATCATTCACATATAATCAATAGGTATTGTAAAAGATAAATGTTTTGGGTGAAGAAAGCTTTAGAATAGGTTGAATGTTCATTTAATATACAAGTAAGGTAACTTCTGACCATTTTGGCTATAGTTTGAGATGATTTCAAATAATAATATTTGAAACAATTAAATTATACAGGATCACAAGTAAATTTAAATAGATTGACAGTCAGTTGCTTACAAGGTTTATGGTTTTTAATTTACATTGAAAGTTAAAATTTTAAAATTCAGACGATTATTTTAATTTCAATTAGCAATTGGATGAAATTAATCAAAATTTGCATAAAATATTTATGTGAGGTTATCTAAATATAAATACTGTATTTATGTAATTAAACCAAAGGGTATAGATTTTATGAGTTATCAATCAAGCCAAATTGAAAAAATTGTTGATGTTTCAGAAAATGCTTTACAAAATCATGAAAACCTATCCCCTGTTGAAACGAATTATCGTGATGATGAGGTTAGGAAATTTATTGTTGACTGGTTGACTGAACACCCCTATAGAACTATTTCAATGATGCCTGATTTTATCGACCAGTTAAAGAAGTATGTTGATTCTAAGCCGAAAAAGAATAGAAAAACAGGAAACAGAAGAATCAATGACAGGGAACTATTTTCTAAGTTTATCAACAACAGAGTTAAATTAATTATTAAATTGATAAAGGAGGAGGAAGATAAAAGCAATCTAAATGAGTTTCCACCTGAATTCGATGTTTTGTTCGTTTCAGATTTGACTTATATTAATGAAGTTATGAAGAAAGAACTAAGTGAAATAGCATCAATATTAAAAAAGATCGATGTTAATTCAAGAAGGGTTACTTCGAATAAACAAGACCGTCTAGAGAAATTAATTCACAGTATTTTCCTTTCTGTATTACTGGTAATTTTAAGAAACGTTGAACTAATTATGAAAAAAGAAAGCGGGAGTCCTTTAGAACAGGCTCAAGAATTATTAGAGTGGGATATAAATGTGTTAAAGCTTTCTCGCAAGAGATTAGAGGACCTTTCAAGCACAATTCTAAAGGAAGGGAAGAATATGCTCTCTGAAGAGGATAAAGTGGAATTTAGAGAGATTTTAGCAATTTTTACATAAAATGTCCTCAAAATTAAATAAGGCATTATCGCTGGACACTGTAATTTGGTTAATTCTTATTCATGAAGAACATGATTGGTTTGAGGGTATAAGTTCATTTTTAAAAAGTAAGAAAAATATTTCACACCATGTAATTTTTGACACTGTTTTAAATGAATTAAGGGTAACTGTCTCTAGGAATTGGGGAATACTATCAAAGATAATCGAAGAGAAAATTTTGGAGATAAGAGGTAGAGAAAAAGCCATAGGGTTCAAAAAATTTACAGAGTTAGAAGATTTTCTAGAAACCAATATTTTTCAAATCTTATCTGAGAAACAAAAGGATCAGTACAGATTTGTTAAAGAAAAAATTTGGAAGATTAACAGAGAAAAGGATGAATATAGGAAATTATTAGACGATGAGTTTAGAGTTATGTTATATTCCAAAACCAAGGTTTATTTATTAAAGGCGACAGAATTTCAGTCTTTAGAATTGTATTTAGAAGAGGAGGTAGAGGTTTTTGAATCCTTGGACACTGTTAGCGATACGATAAAAGAAAAGGAATTTAAGTATTTCAATGAGGTAAAATCACTCACACAGGGTTCACATAATCGAGGTGGTGATAATAAGTATGATAAACTTCATTTATTGTCGTGTTTTTATTATTCAGAGACAGTATTAGATATCCGCCTCTTTTTCTGCACAACTGACAAACGCATGTTAAGAAAGAATGTGACGGACATTTTTGAGATTTTGTCACCTATTGAATTAGTTAAACTTTTAGACTAAGGTTTTGAAAATTTTTATTTAAAGCAGAGTTAATTGATTAATTTTTAATCAGAATAATTCCAAGCACAATTACCACCAGATTTCTGAACAGATTTGAGATGGAAGTTAAAGTATTTGGACCTAGATTTGGTAAAGTATTGATGTCATTAGGAACAATTGAATTAATTCTTTGACTTGGTGTGTTAAATTTTGAAGAGAAAGTTAATTGTAAACTAAATTTATTGCCCTAATATATTTGAATTATTACCATATATACAATTCTCATAATTGCTTGTCCCTGTAAATTAAGCATCAGCTCTTCATATTCTCGATCCAACTAAAAGAGGACTAATTTACCATGGATATCAGGGTTATATTTACTTTATTTGTGTTAATAGTTGATCTCATTAGGTTTTAAACGTTCTCGTCAAGAATTTGATCTTTCTCGTCAAGAAGTGTTTAATATAACCCAGCCATATTGTACTTATGGTTGATAAAGGAAACCTATCGACAGAAGAACTTACAAAGTTGTTCAAGTCCATGTCTAATCCCATTCGGGTGAGCATAATTCGTTTGCTACAGACGGGATCAATGAGTTATACCACCTTGCTGGCAAGATTGAATAATCCTGCTACAGGAACACTGAATTTTCATCTATCCAAAATGCAGGATCTGATAGTAAAGGACAAGGATGTGTATAAGTTAACACCTGTGGGAGAGCAGATGGCAGAGATGATGAACAGTTACTCAGAGGTTAAAGTACAAAACGTGATCAATGAGACCCCAAAAAAAGACCTTTGGCAGGATTATCTCAACATTGATTACAAGTATTTGTTCCCATTGGGAATTCTTTTGTTGTTAATCCCATTCCTTGCATTCTTTACAAATCAGGTGTTAATTATAGACGCAGCTTTAGTGTTGACTTTTTATGTTTTTACGAGGTTTGTTTTGCAGAAGATCTATCTTGAGGATAACCATGGTTCTGTTGCATTGTTATCTGTTTTCTCTATGTTTGCTGTTTGGTTGTTTTTTAACTCGGTTACTGTGGGATTTTATATCTACTTTTACCTCACCGTTTTACAGTTGTTTCAGTCACAAAACCCATACTCAATATTAACCTCAACCTTCCCTTTATACCAGGGCAATAATATCCAATTGTCTTTGAACGACCTCTTCTACCTTGCTGTAAAGAGTAGGATCTTTGAATTTAATTTAGCAATTATTCTGGGAATTTCGATTGGAATCTTCTATTCTTATTATTTATTTGGAGAAGCTCCCCCTTTGTCAAATCTAAGGATCAAAGAGGGAGATGAGAACATCAGTGTCATGAGGTCGAAAAGCAGACGTTCAGACGTCGTAGGCACATTGATCATAAGCCTGTCCATCCTGATGATAAATGTGCTTACCTTTATTTTTATCTTTTCCCAAATTATTAGAGTTGATAATAAATTTTCAGAGCAAGTATTGGTTGTATCAAGTGTTTTACTCCCTTTAATACTGTTCTCGATTGAGGTGCTATTGATAAAACTAATTGTTGAAAGGGTGGATTCGGTGAGGACTGTAATGCAAGGAGTTGCAAGCTCAAAATGGTTAACTCTGGTTATTGTTTTAGATCAGATTTTTATTTATTCCGTCTTCTTCCTGTTTAGTGATTATTCAAGACCAGACAGTTTAAATCAGGGAGTTGTATTAAGTTTTAATAATAATTCACTATATTGGATGACTGCAGTCTTTGAATGTCTCACTTTGGTAAAATCCATTGGACTATATTCCTTGTTCTCAGTACCTGCTCCAGTTAAGAGGGCAAAGTTATTTACTCTGATGTTTTTGGGTGTTCTTGGGTCATACAATTTAATGTTTTATCCAGATTTTTTGATTTTTACTTTTATTCCACTCTTCTTGATGATTTATGTATTTTTAATACAACCTTTTGAAAAACATGATACGATTAAGAGAGTCGCCATAGTTATTCTTATGCTGGTTGTTGTTTTATTAGGAATTGATTTATTTCCAATTCTACCCTTTTATTCAATGTTTGTAATTTTAGGTGGTATAATTTTTCTTATATTCTCCTTCTAAAAATAAACAAATTAAGATCGTTTATTTAATATTAAAGATTAGAATGATCCTACATTAAAGATAAGATTTTGATTCCCCTGATATCCATTGTATAATTACATATAGTTTCCATTTATAAATATAAATGTTAGTTGAAGACTTTAATAATGGCGTTATCCTTTGAAATCTATGGTTGATTTGATTGCTGAAAATAATCAAATTATCTATGTAATTGACACAAGTGCCTTAATTTATCTTCAAAGACATAATCCCATCAAAATTATTCTATATAGCCAAATTTGGAACCATATTGAAAATTTAATTGCTAATCAAACCCTGGTTTCACCAGTTCATGTAAAATTTGAATTAGAGCGAGGAGATGATGAGCTATATAACTGGATTAAAAAATATAAAAATTTTTTTAAGGATTTTAGTGAGTTATATTCCTTTGCAAAACTGGTTATTGATGATTATTGGCAAATAGGTTCTTCTACAAAAACTTATCATGCAGACCCTTATATTATAGGTTTAGCAAAATACTATTTTGAAGTTTATGGAATACAATCAAAAATTGTGACCGAAGAAAATTCTTCAAATGAGGGTAAAATTCCCTGGGTGGCAAAAAGACATGGGATTGAATCCCTAAAGTTCATAAAATTTCTAGAGGAGGTTTCACCTTAATGCAAGAAAAAAGAAATGTTTACATAAGCTTAGGAGATATTTATTATGACTTTGAGTGTTAAGGTACTCATTCCAAGAGAAAACATTGGAATCTTATCAAATTACTATAATGAGAGTTTAGATGAAATTGTTACTCGATTTAAATTAAAGGATAATAAAAGCCATTTTGTTATAAGCTCAGCCCAGTTACGGAAATTAGGTGAATTTTTTGGATTAAGTACATCTTTATTACTCAGTGAGAAGGTACCACTTGAATCATTATTGACAAAATTAAAACTTCCGACCTTTCGATCCCAAAAATCAGAAAAATTGTCATATAAGACAATTAAGCAAATTTTAAAGGTTTATTACCTTAGAGACTTATTTAGTGAACTTAATTCGTCAAAGAAATACAAAAAATTTCCAGATATAAATAAGAAATCTTCAATCGAATCAGCGAAAAAAATTTCAGAATATTTATCATTTGAATCTTTAAGAAAGAATGCAAAGAATCCAAGCAAGCTATTAACAACTGTGAGGAAGAGGATAGAAGAACATGGGATTTTGACATTTACGCAATCAATTTCTACATCAGAGACAAGAGGTATCTCTATAGCAAATGGTTACCCAAAAATTATTATTTTAACAGATAAAGAATCAATTTCCAGTAGATTATTTACCTTATTTCATGAATTAGGACATATATTGTTGAATAAGCCAGGGATTAGTGATCCTAATTATTATTTTACATCAGTAAATCCAATAGAATCGTGGTGTGATAAATTTTCAGCAGAAATCCTCTATCCAAGAATTTTGATAGAAAATACCTTTGATAATAAGCTTTCATTTATTCAAAATATTAAAAAAATCAGTAAACTAGCCAAAGGCAGTAAGGGTGGGGTTGCTTACAACTTAAAAAAGTATGATCTCATTTCGGATAGAGACTACATGCAATTTAGAAACAGCTATGACCCAATAAGAGATCAACTTTCAAATGAAGAGAAATCAAGTGGAGGTCGTCAAACGGTTTCATCTCGGGTCATTTCCTCAAAGGGTTACACCTTTACATATACCATTATTAATGCGTTATCTGAAGAAAGAATCACAGATTTTGAAGCAATTGAAACTTTGGAAATAAAATTAAAGAGTTTAGAAACAGTTATTGATCAGATACATAAACTTGAGAATACTTTCAGTGAACCTGATGTAAATAATTCTAATTATTAATTGGATAGTTAGAAAATAGAGAGAACACTTCATAAATATAAGTACAATTAAAGTGTTGCCTCAAGCGCGCAGAGAACCAATGCTTCAAATATTTTTTAAAAATTCACAGAATCGGTCAACCTCTTCTTTGGTGTTGTAGTAATGAACAGATGCACGTACCAGAGATTTGATGCCTCTTTTGCTCATGTCTACATACGCATTCATTTCAGTTGTCACGCTGACGTTCATGTCATTAGCGATAAGCTTGTCCCTCAGCTCAAAGTTATCATGATTGTCATAATCAAAGGTCACAATACCACACTTCTGTTTACCAAGGTCTCTCACCTTAACTCCATCTATTTTTTCAAGCTCATTCCTTAGGTAATCAGCAAGTTGACTTATTCGTTTCCAAGTAACTCCAACATCTAAGTTTGCTGCATAATCAACTGCCTTACCGAGACCGAGAAAGTTTGCGTAGTTAAATTCAAATGTCTCAAACCTTCTTCTGTCAGGGTATGGGGAGTAGGTTTCATTGTCATAGCTAGCTGCCCAAGCGTCAATTACAGGTGGATGTAAATCTTGGATAATCTCAGGATTAACATAGAGAAATCCAGTTCCACGCGGTCCTCTGAGAAACTTTCTACCAGTTGCAGAAAGAAAGTCACATTGTGTCTTCGTGACATCAACTGGCATCTGTCCAAGTGACTGACATGCATCCAAGAGATAGAGTGCACCATTCTCCTTTGTTATTTTTCCAACCTCTTCAGCTGGATTTACAAGGCCAGAGTTTGTGGGTATGTGATTGATACTTACAACGGTCTTGTTTGAACCTAAATCAGTTTGCATTAATTTTTCAAGAGAACCGAGATCAAGCTGACCATCTTTATCGTCATCAATGAGTGAGATAGTTACACCTTTAATCTTCTTCATGTGAAGATATGCCACGTAGTTTGCACAATATTCTGTGGTGGTCGTTAAGATTCGGTCTCCCCTCTTGAAGTCAATTGAGTAGAAAGCCATATCCCAGGCTCTTGTTGCATTTTCAGCCCTTGATATGTGGAGAGGATCTGCACCCACGAGATTCCCTATGGATTTGTACACATCCAAGACCTGTTCATGTCTTGCTGCTGCAAGTTCATACCCACCAATAACCGCCTCATCCCTCAAATAAGAAAGAACTGTATTTAATACTGGTTGAGGTGGAAGTGATGCACCTGCATTGTTAAAATGTATCTTTTTATCTGTTCCGGGGGTATCTACCCTTAATGATTCTATGTCCAACATGAGGGTCTAGAGAATCTGAAGCACTTTAGAATTTCTCTGTCTGGACGAATTAATAGATAAATTAAGGGAATAATCTTCATTTTAACCTCTATGATGTAAAAATTGATTTTCATTCCAGAGTTGACATATTGGTTATCTGAAAGTAGAAAAATTCATTGTCAGTGACAAGTAATGTTAAAGTTCATTTAGAGTAGAACAGACCTGCCTACATATGTGGATTGTTTAATCTCATAAATCATACTTTGGTAACTTTCAGGATTTAAGTCTTTGACAAATTAAATTTTATGTATATTATCTCTATCTCCCTAAGTAAATTGATAGAACTTGTCGAAATTCAGCTCAGGCTTGAGAATCCTTTTATCTTTCGGATTTAATCTTTCTCTGGTCAAAATGTCAACCCTTGCGTTTATGAAAATATTAGAATCATCTCCGAGTCGTTATGACAGGGGAATCAAATATATAACTCTTGGAAAGGTTCCCGGTGTTTATGTGGAACTTGCAGAAAATGTCAGTACGGATATGATGGTACTTGATATAGGATGTGGGACGGGTTTGTTTTCTTTGCTTGCAGCAAAAAGGGGGGCAGTCGTTAAAGGAATAGACATTAATCCAGAGATGTTATCGATTGCAAAAGGTCGAGAGGGGGGAAAGGGGCTTGATGTTACCTTTGAGGAGAAGGGTGTTGCAGAGCTTGACTCAGAGCCAGAAGGAACTTATGACCTTATATTTGCTGGATTGGTATTTTCTGAACTTGAGGGTTATGAACAAAATTTCACCTTAAAACAGATTAAAAGGATCTTAAAGCCGAATGGAAAATTTATTTTGATTGATGAGGTATCTCCATCAAGCGTTTTCAAGCGAATTATTCAACAAATAGTTCGGTTGCCAGTGGTTCTTGTCACGTATATTCTGACTCAAACCAGCACACGATCAGTAAAGAGACTTCCTCAGATGCTCAAGACATCAAGATTTAAGATTATTGAATCTAAGACTTACTTGTTGAGTTCGCTGGCATATTTCATATGTGTACCGGAGGTAGACAGATGAATCTTAGGTATACTCTCATTTATGTGATATCAGTACTCACAAGATTCTTTCCCTTTCCAGCGAAGACAGGTATCTATAGAATTGGCAATCCAACACCAGATTCTCCTGTCTTGATTTCCGGGAACTATATCCTTTCTGTTGAGCTGTTAAAAAAGGAGCTTAAGGGGTTGAATCTATATCTTTTGGTAGCAAACAGCAGGGGAATAAATGTGTGGTGTGCTGCAACAGGGGGTCATTTCAGTAATCATGATGTGATTTCTGTATTGAAGACCAGTGGTATAGAGGATTTGGTCAACCACAGAAGATACATTCTTCCGCAACTTTCTGCCACTGGGATAGAGAGAAAGGTTATTCGCAAAAAAACAGAGTGGTGGGGTGAATGGGGACCAGTAAGAGCATCAGATATTCCGTATTTCCTTGAGAACTCTGGAAAGATATCAAGAGATATGAGAACGGTGGAGTTTCCAGCCAAGGACAGAATAGACATGGCAATTGCATGGGCCACAATAATGAGTGTTGTGGTTACTTTATTTACTGTTGGCTTCTCTCTGAATGCAGCTGTGATCAGTGTTCTCCTCTGTTGGTATGTTTCCTCTCTTATCTTTCTCTCATTTCCTCTGTTTCAATCCTGGTTTCAGAGTCATCAAAGTAACGAGGTTTGGAAGACAAAAATCCTTCATCCCTCTGTCATTGCTCTTCTTACTGTTCCGATCTACTACTGGTTACTATCAGTGTTTCAATTAGATTCTATATTCAGAATAATTGAACCAATAATTGGGGTGGTAATTATCTATGCTGTGGAGATTGATTTAAAGGGGTCTACGCCAATTTTCAAGAGTGACATGAATGATGAGAGGATCTTTGACATCAAACTTGATTATGATAAGTGCAGAGGAGCTGGAGATTGTGTGACGGTGTGCCCTAAGGATTGCTTTGTGTATCTTGATGAGAAGAAGAAGGTGAGTATTCCCCGTCCAGAGTCCTGTGTGCAATGTGGAGCTTGTGTGGTGCAGTGTCCTTTTGATGCACTATATCTTGAAAACCTAAATGGTGATCGAATGGAACCAGATACCTTACGAGAGTTCAAGTTAAATCTCATGGGCAAAAGAGCAGTTAAAATTAAAGAGATTGTTTAATTATATTAATGAGCTTTTAAGAAATATTAGGAATCCTAACCAGAGTGTTTGGAATGAGATTATGATGTGGCTTTTGGGCGAAACATTTTTTCTTTTATACCACTCATCATCATCATCATTTTACTAAACATAGATTTTTTCCTGTAATCTTTGATTGTGACCTCTATTGCATTTGCCACATTTTTCTCTGCCTCAAACATTGCGATTCTGAGTGGACAGTTCTTTCCAAGGGGACAGGTATGACTTGACTTGTGTTCTATCATCCATGGATACACCGCTTTTTTCAAGAGTCTCTCCTCAAACATCTCTCTCTCATCTGAGGTGACATCTGCCCAGTCTGTGCTCTTGTAATCCTCATCCAGAACCATTTTTATAGAATCTACCAACATGTTAACATCGACCTTGTCTTTTTCGGTGTCGAATTTTTCATAGGGAAATCCGAGGGTGATGAAATACATGTTGTGAGCAACATAATAGAAGACAAGATTTGTATCCCCAATTTTTATGGTTATCACACCCCCTTCTCCAACGTCTTTTATTATTAATTCAGTTCCCTCATAATCGATTTTTCCACCCAGACCTCCTGCCTGAATTGCAGAGGTGAGTGCTGATAGAAAAGCACTAAAAATGACATCATCCTTCATTAGTGTCGAGCAGAAATGTCCAAAACATCTGCTGTAAATAGGGATCCCATCAGTTTTAAAAACAATAATGTACTCCAAGTTTAGCATGAAATAAAATGTACGTGTACCCTAATTAATGTATTGTAGTATTTAAAGAACAAACAAAAGAAGATATTTAATTAATTATATTGTGAATGTATGATTGATTTCATTAATCAATTGTCATTTTTCGGGAACGATTTTTGTTTAAGAGAATACCGGGGTTGAATAATAACCTTTCTGGTGGTTTAACAGAATCATCAAGTAATTGTATGCTGAGATATTCCACTCAAAATTTTCAGCGAAAGAGTACATTTTGTGGTATTAACTTAAATTCTCTAAAAAATAATCTAGCTCATGAGTGAAATCTTAGCTTCTCTGGGTTTAGGTTCAGATGAACAAAAAATCTACAAAACGCTTTTGGTAAGTGGTCAGCTAACAGCTGGAGAGATAAGAGCAATAACCAAACTTACATCTTCAATGGTTGATTCTACGCTTGGAAAACTGGTGGAACAGGGTCTCGTAAGAAGTGTCCCCGGAATGTCTGAGCGTTATGCAGCATTGCTTCCTGTAAAAAAGGTAAAAGAGGGGTTAGATCAATCTATTATGGAACTATCCACAGTTACTAGAGAGCTAGATGAGAGCTCTAAATCAACATCTTCTGCTCTAGATCAGATCAACCAGGAATCGCTTCAGAAACTGGATGCTAGCCTTGAATCAAGCCGTGGTGTAATTTCTGAGATGTATGAGAATGCAACAAAAGAGCTCACAGATGAGAAGACTAAGACGGAGAGCCAAATAACACAGACTTCTGAAAGCAGACAACAGGTTGTCAAGCAATATTTAGGTGAGACTCAGGGTCAGGTTAACTCTCTCATTGACTCCACAGTTGAAAAGGCAGAAGATCAAACAACCACTGCCAAGGAAGCGGTGAATCGTACAGCCACAGAGCTTGTTGATACCACTATTTTACCTGATCGAGAGTTTGAGGTCAACACCACACCATTAGACAGCTTTCCAACTACTGTGACAACTGAGATGAATGCCTACAGAACCGATATTGAAGGATCATTAAGCTCACAACAAGACAAATCAGCAGAACTCATAAATCAAACCTTTGCCTCTTATGAGGCAGGAATTGCGGATCTGGAGAAATCAATGGATACAACCTCTGCGTCTTTTATTAATGCATCAACTGGGTTTGGAAACAGAGTCGGAGAGCAGGTAGCAGAGATTAAATCAAGTATTGTCAGTCAAAAAGAGGCATTATCCTTACAAAAGGGTGCTTCAGAGGGAGTAATAGATTCTCAAAAAAGTTTCACAGAAGAGATCGGTCAAAAATTTAGTGATTTAATTGATAAAGGGACTCAAGACCTTCAGGCAAATGTCAATGCAGAATATTTAAAGTTGAATGAGGAGGTCACTGGGCTTAGGTCTGAGACTCAACAATCTGTCACTTCCACCTCAACTGAACTGAATCAGACTGAGAACAAACTCTCAGAATTTTTTGTTGGTCAATTACAAAGACAGGAAGCAGAGATAAAGGAGTCCTTGCAGACCCATTTTCAGCAGATTCTTTCACAGCTACAATCTAAGGTTTCTGATGTCCACACTGCATTCTCAGCGCAAATGACTGAAGAGTTACAGACCTTAAAAGCCTTTAGAGAAGCCACACTTAAAGCAAGCTTGGAAAGATCCAATGGTAGATTGAATCAGGTGGAAGAACAGTTTAAAGCAGTACAAAACCAACAAATTTCGGATTTGTATGCTGCTAACGAGCAATTGAAGAATGTTTTAAACACTATGAAGGATCAATTGGGATCAAAGTCAGAGGAATTACTAAGTTCTAACACTGCTGTGTTTGAGAGGGTAAACACACAGCTTAGTAAACAGGGTGAATCATGGGATGTACTTAAGAGCAATTTTGATTCGAGCCTGAATCAGGTCGTAGAGGAACAAAAGAGGCTAGTTGCAGAAGCGAAGACACAGTTGGCTGAAGATAAACAGACAATAAGCCAGCTAATTTCATCACTGGGCGAATCACACACATCATTAACAGCAACAAACATCACCCAGGTTAATGAGCTTACATCTCGTATTCTTTCTAACATAACAGAAAAAACACAGGGATTGAAATCAGAGGTATTATCGAGTTCTGAAAAGTTTAATCAGGAATACAAAACTGCCATGAACTCCTTGTTGCAGAGCTTTCGTGGATCAGTACAAAAAGCAATGGAACAATACTCTAATTTGGTAACATCAATAGGATCAGAATCTAAGCTCACCTTGGAAACACAGAAAAGCAAAATGACCGAAATGATGCAAAAGATGAATGAAGACATGGAACAACTCTTTCTGAATTCTCTTGGTGTACAGAATAAGCTTGTTGAAAACAGTATCTCGTTCTTGACCCTGCAAAGCAATGAACTGAAAACGTTATCAGTTTCGAATCTGGATCTCATAAAACAGGTGTTGAGTCAGGCAGGGAATGAGCAGGTTGACAAACTTAAGGGGCAGTTAAACTCATTTCAGCAGGCATTTGATCAGAGTAGCCACCGAATAACTCAGGCATCTACCCAGCTCTCAATGGCGTTAGAGGGTGTGGGATCCCTTATTCAGATGACTGAGACACCGACTATAAAAACTTCACATTTGATTGGTAAAGAGGCGATAATAGAACACATCAGTGACATGATTGGAAGAGTCAAGAGTAAAATGACCATCCTTGTTCCAGACATCAACATGATCAATGAAAATCAGCTTTCTCAGTTGCCTAGCACCAAACAGATTACACTTGTATCATATATTGATGAAGAGACAGACCGTGAATGGATAGATAGAATGCATAATTTAACTGTGAATGTGACATTACGTACCCTTCAAAAGGGAGGTTTAGGAGGTACAGTTCCAGACTTTGTAGGTGCTGAGAGAGAGGGTGAAGAGATACTGCTAGGAACTATTGATGAAGGAAACAATGATTTTGTGGCTATAATCTCAAGCTCAGCCTATTTTGTACAAATTTTGGGTAATATTGTGATTTCTGATTACGCAAGGGGTAGAAGCAAACAACTTCAGAAAAACTGATCCATCAATCTTATTAGTAATAGTAAAAAACAGATTTACATCCCAATTCAATTTTACATTCCAATTCAATTTTAGATTTCAATTCAAATTTAGCTTTCAACATTATAAGAATGAATTAACCGCTGTTTTCTACAATGTTGACCATATTCTTTTTGGAATGCCACTTATTAAGCAAGTCAATTAGACCAATCTCAATAAATTCAAGGAGTTCATCCAGCTCCTCTAATCTCGTTAATCTGAATTGTTTTCTATCCAAAGATTTCAGTCCATTTTCTACTAAATTCTTGTATTCTTTTGTTACCTGAATATTTCTGGTGAGAATGCTTTCTGCTTGATTATACTTTATCAGATATACGTCTTTTCTCTTACCAGGTATACTTTTCCTTTCTATCATGTCAAGCTTTGTCAACAGTGACGTTGCAGAGCTTACCGAACTTTTGCTTACCTTTAGACCCTTAACAATTTCATCCATTGTCTGTTCGGGAGGGTCACTTATTAGTAACCATCCAATAATCCTGCCAGTCATTCGTGTGAGACCCTGACTTTCATAAAAAAGACCCATCTCTTCGCTGAAAGTTTTTGCATTCATTCACTTTATGATTCAGTCATATTTCTTAATCTTATTTGTTTGTCTAAATACTATTGAGGTAGATTGAGAATAAAATTCTGTTTGTTCAGTAATTACTGAATTCACAAAACAGTTTTTATAATTCTAATTGTATATTCCATTGTGGTCAAATGAGTGATAATACAGTTATTAATATGAACGGGGTTACCAAGACATTTGGGTCAGTAGTTGCATTGGATAACGTGTCTATGCAGATCAAAAGAGGCGAGATATTCGGATTTTTAGGGCAGAATGGAGCAGGAAAGACTACTGCAATGAGATGTGTGTTGAATATTCTAATTCCTGACAATGGAAACATAACAATAGATGAAACACCAGTAGACCGGGATCACACATCAATCAGAGACAAGGTAGGTTATCTTCCGGGTGAGTTATTTATTCCAGGGCATTACAGAGTCAGAGAATTCATTGATTATATTGCCTCATTAAAAAAAGTTCCTTCCACGAGAAAAGAGGAGATAATTAAGTTATTTGATGTTGAAGATGCAAAGAAAGTTTCAGAGCTAAGCAAAGGAAACAAACAGAAAATTGGAATTGTTCTTGCTTTTATGGCAGACCCAGAGATTCTAATACTTGACGAACCTAGCTCTGGACTTGATCCGATCTATCAGCAGAAATTATATGATTTGATTTTTAAGGAGAAAAAGAGGGGAAAGACCATATTTTTCAGTTCTCATAATTTGGATGAGGTGCAAAGAATCTGTGACAGGGTCACTATCATTAGAAAGGGTAAAATCATAACTACTGAGAGTGTTGAAGGTTTATCTGGAAAGATCCCAAGAACCCTTATTGCAAAAGTCAATCAGTTCAATGAGGAACAGCTAAAATCATTACCAAATATTTCTGAACTTGATAAAGAAAACAAACAGATCAAGTTAAAAATATCGAAGTCTGAGAATTTGCAAACTATATTGAAACAATTAATTGAATTTGATGTGGAGGACATCTCATATCCCCCTGTATCTCTGGAAGAATACTTCCTTTCAGAGTATAATTAAGGTGAGAGAGATGAATAAAACGCTACAAAGGTTTTATCTACATGGAAAACGATTTAGATTGGAATTGGGGCTTTCAATCCTTCTGAATACATTGTTCATGAGTTTAATCATTGGATTTTATCCGGGTGAGAAAGGTTTGGATCCCTTTGTTAAGCTATTACAGTCAACATTTCTCAAGGAGGTCATTAATCAAGCTGAGTTAAAGGCCAGTGCTCTTCTGTTTTGGACGGGATTGAGCTATGACATCTACTTCTACCTTTTGACTGCAATATTTGCAATTTTTATTGGTTCAAAAGTTATTCCTACAGGAGATCAGGCAGGTTCTGAGTATATTTTAGGAGCTAACTCCATCTCAATGCGAAGGTATTATCTTGAGAGTTCCCTCGTTGGTTTGGTTAATTTTCTAATAGGTGCCTTATTTGGTGCAGGGATTGTTTTAACTTTCCTTGTGTCAAATAATGTCTCAGCTGATCTATATGGTAGATTCTTGATACTCAATCTAATATTTTTAATTATAGCTTCCTTTTACTTTTCTTTAGCTCTGGTTTCATCAGTCTTTTCATTTTCAAAAAGCACAGGTGTGTTGGTTGGGTTTATCTATCTGATCTTTTCTTTTACCTGGCAATCTGTTGCTCCAGCTAGTCAACAATTTTCGGGATTGAAAGATCTTTCTCTGAAAGTTTATCTAACCTTCCCTGAACTACTTATCCGGGGAAATTTTGATGTAAGCAAACTACTGATTTCCACCTCCTTGGTTTTAGCTATATTCACTCTTGGTCTGTATAAGATTCATTCGATTGAAATTAAGGAAGGTAGTTCCCCAATAACAAAGTTTAGGAAATTTTTATCAGCTAAATTTAGATTTTTGAATCTTCCTAGCATTAATTTTGGGTATCCCAATTTTATTAAAAAGCGATTTCCATTGGCACAGGATCAATTTAATGCTGATTGGAAGTTTTTATCTATTTGGACATCCATTGTTCTTTTAACAAATTTGTCAAAGTTGGTTTCTTATCCAGGAGAGGCTGGTTTGAAGGACGCAATGGGTATATTCCTCAACAATCCAGCCTTAGGTGCACTGCTTAAAGGGAATGTCATAACCTATAATTACACAGGGTATGTTGAATTACAGATTTTTGCCTTGGTTTCAATCTTTTATGGGATCCCAGTCGCAATTATAAGTGCGAACATCCCCTCAAGAGATGCTCTGGGCGGATATGCAGACAGTATCTGGGCTAACAATGTCTCAGTTTACAAAGTCATGTCCACACGTGTCACGGTTATGGTCATAGAGGTTAGCTTGATGTTACTAGCATCATTGGGGATAGCAGAATTTCTTCCCACTTTAACTGGATATCAATTAGATCTTAATATTCCAGAGTTATTGATTATTACAATCATTCTTTTTGTTGGCTTAGGGCTGTTAATTTCAGGTATTTCAATGATACCTCATATCAGATCAGGAAAGACCTGGGGTATTGCATTTTATGTGCTCAGCTTATTAATTGATCTTATTGCAAATTCTAAGAGTGAGTGGAAGAATTTTCAGTACTTTTCTGTGCTGGGGTATTATGACCCAATTGGAGTGGCAAATGGAGCCGTGAGCTTTGGTTCTGCCCTTCTTTCTGTATCAGTTATTGCTCTTATCGGTTTGATAATTTTTATTGTTTCATTGATTAGATTTAGCAAAAGAGATTTGGTTTAAATCTCTAGGGAAAATAAAATAAATTACAAATTTCTGGTTCATTTGAACCAATAGTGTAGAGGTAACATGGTGCGTTCGGGTTTTTGAAAAACGCACTGATCGGGGGTTCGAATCCCCCTTGGTTCATTCATCATATTTTTCGATCAGTTTTTCAAATGCCTTATCGATGAGTTTTTCCTCTTCCAAATCCTGTTCTTCAAATAAGAACTCTTGTTCTTCTGATTCTTTAGGATCGAGCCATATTTTCTCCTCTGCTTTCTTAATCTCCTTTCCTTTGTCAGTCAACATAGCATAGACATGTCCATGTTTAGCCCCATTAATCAGCATTATGATTGCTTCTTTAGCTAGGAGCAAGTTTTCATATTTACCGATAATTGAGACTGTGGAACCCATAATTACAATTGATGTTTTGGTTGCCGTCTCAATAAATCTTCTTGCTTTTCCATTTGTACCAATAAGTCTGGATTTGTACCGTTGCAATTTTTTGGGAGAAGCCTGAGCCATCTCTTTTAAGCTAATAACCTCTAGATGGTAATTATCATTATAAAGGAACATAGCCTTTTGTGGGGTGTACCCTCTGCTAATTGCCTTGATAACATATTGAGCCTTTAAAAAGAGGAGAGGGTCATAATTTTCGGATAATGGGATCAATTGAACCTCACCTGTTTCAGAATCAATGTCCAGTTTAATTTGTCCTTTCTTTTCTAACTCCTTTTTTACTTTACCTTTTGGGCCGATGATTACACCTATTCGTGATTTAGGGATGAGTATCGAAAACATTGAATCTGATTTTCGGTCGTTCAATAATTATTATTCTTCTTGATTCTTTTTAATTTATCTAAAGAATCAATAAAAATCATTAAAATCTTCCAAAGTCTCACTCAGTGGAAGCTGGTCATTGGGGATGACAGGATCGCTTAATTTCTTGAATTTAGACTTTTGCAATATCTTGTCTTTGATGAGTTGATCAATTCGAGTAAGAACTTCTTTAATATCATCTTCCTTTAAACTTGAGATGAAAAGGAGTGATTCTGGTTCGATATCTAGTTCATTACTCTCAGTAAAGGTGAGTATTTTCTTCCTCAAGGGGTCTATTTCTGATGGGTTTAGTTTATCAACTTTGTTTACTACGATCAGTAATTCAGCCGTTGGATAGTACTCATAAAACTCTGCAATCAGGTTTAGTTGACCTTCAACAGGCACAGTGGCAGTATCGCTGGGATCAACAATGATTAATAAGATGTCACTGATGTGTTTTAAAGCAGCAATTGCTAACAGTTCAATCTCATTCCTGTTCTCAAGTGACCTATCCAGTAAACCGGGGGTATCACAGAATTGAACCTGTAAGAAAGAAAGCTTTTTATGACCAAAGATAAGCCTTTTGGTAGTAAATGGGTATGCTCCAATTTGGGGTTTTCCTGAGGTTGCAGATCTGACAAATGATGACTTTCCCACATTTGGAACACCCGCAACAACTACGGTGGGTAGGGTGGGATTAAAGCCAGGCAGTGGTACTAAAAGCTCACGTGCCTCTTGTATAACCAGGAGATGAGGTTCGGCCCTATAGATTATGCTAGAGAATCTTCCGAAAGCTTCTCCTCTGAGGTCAATGACCTGAGCCTTTTTCTTTGCAGAATTAAATCTATCGTTTATATCCCTTTCTACCTCTCGTATTGTGGCAATCGTCCCGTATAACCCCCCAAGAGCTTTTTTCAATCTATCTGAACCATTCCCCATTTGATCATCGGCCAGAAGAACCTTAACAAGTTCTATGTAAAAAGGATGAACCATATCAATTGAAGGGAATTGATCAACTATTCGATTTAGTCTGTCTGCAAGCACGTTGGCAGCAGTGTTGACCCTGTTTCGGTCATGCTCCTTTTTCTTGGTAAATGGATCACTCCCCCTCATTTGAGGTGGAGCTATATTCATTGCCCTGTTAAAGGCAATATCTAGGAGTTCTTGCGGAGATTCAACAGGGAATATTTTGGCAAAGGGGTTATCGAAAGAATTTATCATAATTATAGGTTTTCTGCTAATCTATTAAATTAAAGGATAGCTTTCACTCGTCAATTTTAGACTCAGGTAGTACCTTAAGTTTAGAAACCAGAGATTCGATCAACAGAGGCTTTTCAGAGACTATGGCAAATTTCTCTAGGGATCGATGATAAATTTCCATCACCTGAGATGTGTCTCTGATCATGTAAGTGATTGTGTTTGGGAGGACATTTGAATAGATTTTGAATAGATTGATCTCATTGAAGGATTTTATTCTTTCCCAATAGTCAGATTGTTGTCTCAGTTCATAATCTGTAAAGACTAAATTATCGAGATTTATGTTACTTCCAAGTTTTTTCAGATGAATGACATATCGAGGAGGAAGAATAAGCAGAACCCTAACTCTACGTTCCAAAGTTTCCAAAGCAACACGAAGCACGTTTGAAAGGGAGAAATATGACAGAAGTGGTTCAGTAACAAAGAGATAAAGAATCTGTTGACATTGGTTTGTAAATGAAAAAATATGGGATCTAAGATTTTCTGATTTGATGAAATAGTCAAATTCTTGAAGTTCTACAGATGAGTCCCTCCAAAACTTGGTTTCTAATCCTTTAATTTTCTCCAATTTTTCGTTGTTTGCATTCTGTATCTCTTTGAGCTTTTCTGATATAAAATCAGAAATTGCTCTTAGAGAGCGTATGCTATATTTATTAGGTCTACCTCCTTCAGATACCAACAATTCCAGACTGACAAATTTCTTTAAAGCTGGATAGATTTTTGAATCGGGTACCTGTAAAATAAAGGATAGTTCTTTTCCTGTAATTTTAGGAGTTAAAAAGAGTTGTGAGAGAATCTTAGCTTCAACCCTTGTAAAAAAGGAGAAAGATATTAGCAAATCAAATATCTCCTCTTGTATTAGCTCTTGATTAACTAATGTGCCAGTATCATTACTCACAGCAATTTATTCTATAGTTCTTAATTATTAAATCTGAGCCTCATTTTCATGGAGATTCGGTAAGTTTGTATGTGTGATAAATTAGCGTGCTTTTGCTAGTTTTAGCTCGCGGATATTCTTTTGTAATTGTACAAGTTTATTAATCTGGTCTACTATATTGAGATTAGGTTTAGAGAATGGTGGATCCCCTCAAAATTCTAGAAGAAGAGAAGACATACCTTCAAAATAATGAACCTACCTTTAATCAGTCAGATGCCACAGGGAGAGTATTCACTGGAAAGGTAGGCAGGCTTCAATCTGGAGAAGATATACAAGTTCAAATTACCTTTCCTGATTTTTATCCGATTGAAAAGCCAATTATTAAGGTATTAACTGATATGGAGCATCCAAATGTGAATACTAATTCATCCTTAGATCTTGCAATACTTGACTACTGGGAACCAGACTTCAGGATAAAGAATGTTCTTGGGGATGTAAGGAGACTGTTTATCAGGAGTAAAAAGGTCATAAAAATCAAGCCACAAAAAAGTGTAGAGCCGGTTTCGGTAAATCCACAAACGATTCAGTTGGTAGGGGAAATTGAGACCCTACAGAGACAAATTACAGAACTTGATAAGCAGATTCAGGAGAAGAAAATTACTGTAATGAATAAACAAGGAGTATCCGTACAGTCTGCAATTAAGGTCTCATTAAAGGATGAGTTGGATTGTGAATTTCATGCTTTGAATGACCTGTTGGAACTCTTAGATTATAAATTTGAGGACGCTGAAATTGATCAGACAGATTATTTCAGGTTGTATAAGCACTACACAAAGGAACACTATAAGCTTTCTGAACAGTTGAAAAGCTTAAATTCCGAAAAACAGGAGAACGAAGAATATGTCGTATCAAACAAGAAAGAAAAAAGACTCATTAGATCTTAGAGCGGATTTATACTCTGCAATTGCCACAATGGACAAATTAAGTTCACATTTTGACAAGGGAATGGTTGAGGAGACCCTTTATAGAAGACAGTTGAAATCTGCGATATCTACAGTATTTAAGGCGCAACATGAGTTAGAACAGGATGGTTTTGATATAAATCAATTCATTGAAGAAAACTCCTTAGAAAGCAAATTCCCTAACGGGATGAAGAGATTGAATCTGATGGAGGGATTGGAATCAGACGAAGAGACAACTTTATCGCTTGATACCTTGAAAAAGCTCCCTGAGAAGACTGCGGATTTTGTTGCTCATTCAATAGAGTTGATTGATCTATTAAGATTAAAATCACTTGCCAGGGTAGAGTTGATAGTACCCCTGTTGGATGAACTTTACAATGTGGTCTTGAAATTCCCTACTATGGGGTCTGAACATTGGACAGCAGTTGAAATTAGAGGATGGAGAGATGTTTTGGTTGATGAACCACCAAGTAAGGTACTCTCAGAAGAAGATGTTGAGAGACTTGAATTTGAGGTATCAAGATGGCTCAATGAATTCAGAACCAATATTAAAAATCTTGAAGTGTGAAGTCCCATGGGTTTAAGAGACATTGAACGTAAGATACGCATCAAGAGTGCATTTCAACAAAAAGAAGGAGAGCTTCTTTTAGAGGAGCTTGATCAACTGATTAAGAACTATAAAATTTTGGAAAAGCAGCTTAAATCATTTGAGAAGAAACATAAAAAGGATATTAAGGAGAACAAGGAATACTACCAAAAAATAAGTGAGTTAAGACGTGAGCTTGGATTACCTGAAGAGATTGGTGTGTATGACTGGAAGGAATCACCCAGTTTCATGGACAAGATCACTGGCAAGGGGTATTTTAACCAGCTTGCTCAAGAGATATTAGAAGTTGGTAAATCAAGTGTAAGAGACTCTGGTGGGTTAGTATCACTGGCAGAGTTGGTTTTAAGGGTAAATAAAGTCAGACCTGGAAAGTTGGTTTCTCCGCAAGATGTAGTCAGAGCAGTTGAAAGTCTGGATAAGAATGGCTTGATATCAGGGATCAGAGAGCTTGAGTCTGGTGTAAAATTAGTGGAGTTTGTTAGTGTAAGTCTTTCACCAGATCAGGAGAAAGTCTTTAGTCTCGCTTCTCGAACCGGATTTATCACCATGGAACAACTCATTCTCAAATCTAAATGGCCTCTGGAAAGAGCAAAAAGGGTATTAGATGACCTGGTTGAAGATGGGATAGCTTTGATAGATGAAACCTATTCCGAGGGAACAAAATATTGGTTCCCATCATTAGGATAAAAAACGATTTTTACTCATTCACATCCATTAAATTAAGAAAGAATTAAATTAGACTTTGTTCATATTGATATTAGGAGTTTTCTGTGAGCACCAATCTTTATGCAAGAGCCCAATTACTGGCACAGTCTGCCGTTCAGGCAGATAATGCCGGAGACCATGGAACAGCCCTCTCAAAGTACTTACAGGCAGCGGAAATACTGTTAGAGATGGCTAAATACACAAACAACCCCCGATTGGTTCAGACATATGAGGGGAGAGCACAGTCATATATTGACAGGGCGAAGATGTTAAAGAAGCTGAAAACCGAAAAACCTCGGAAGGCTAAATCTCAATCTGATGAGGATGACGACGAGATAAATTCAACGATAGAGGAAGCCATCCTATCTACCAAACCGGATGTCACGTTAACTGATGTTGCTGGTTTAGCAGATGTCAAAACAGCCTTACGAGAGGCAATAGTGTTACCTCTTATGAGACCAGATCTATTCACAGGAGCAAGAAGACCATGGAAGGGGATCTTGTTATTTGGACCACCTGGGTGTGGAAAGACATTAATTGCAAAGGCAACCGCTGGAGATATAGAAGCAACATTTTTTAATGTATCAGCTGCAAATTTGGTGAGCAAGTGGTTAGGGGAGTCTGAGAAACTTGTGAAAAAACTTTACGATATGGCTGTTGAGAAACAACCAAGTATTATTTTTATTGACGAGATAGATTCTCTTACCCAATCCAGAGGTGGTACAGGAGAGAATGATGCTATGAGACGTATCAAGACTCAGCTTTTGACAAGTATGGAGGGGTTAACAAGTTCTTCAGACCAGAGGGTTGTAACAATTGGAGCTACAAACATACCTTGGGAAATTGACACAGCGTTCAGAAGAAGGTTTGAAAGGAGGATATTTGTTCCAGTTCCTGATTTGGCAGCTCGAAGAAAGATTTTTGAGTTGAACACTGAGGGCATCAAATTAGATTCCTCTGTTGATTTTGATCAATTAAGTGCTCTCACAGAGGAATATTCTGGTTCTGATATTGCCAACATCTGTCGAGAGGCCATTTTTATCCCAATTAGAGAATTAGATACCAGTGGAGCATTCAAGGATAAATCCATTAAGGCCAGGGATGTCACTCAACAAGACTTTCTTAGTGCTTTAAACAACGTTAAAGCCTCAGTTAGTCAACGAGAGCTGAAACGGTTTGTTGACTGGAATGAGGAATATGGGGCTGGTTAACTATGTCCATAAGAGAAAAGGTGAGGAAGAAGCAAGAGGAGCTAAAAGAGGATTCGGCACCCAGTATCGTTGAGGAGAAAATAGAGGAGAAGACATCTACAGAGGGTACAAAAACCAAACCAGAGAAAGTGGAGAAGAAAGAATCAAAGACTGAGAATCAAGAAATCAAAGAACTCTCTTTTGAGGATACGCTCCCCGCATGGGTAAACAAGCCTTGGATGTTTGTGACTCCAAAAAAAGAGGCTCAAAAGGACTCATGGGTTGATTCTTGGAAACTTGTGATATTGGATTTTAGCAAATTTTACACGCAACACATCATTAACATCTATGAGGTAAGGAAGAAACACCCGTTTACTCATAAGGACACTAAACGTTCCCTGAAAGATGATCAGCTCGTATTTATAATTGATAAAATGCAGGAAGAAGGTTTGGCCAAATGGTTATCCTCAAAAAAAATTCGGGCCCGAATCTATTACAAAACTATTGAGCAGTGGGCAGAAGAGATATACAATGATTTGTTTGAGAGTGGAAAACTTGTGGAGGTATTAACTTTGCAAGAATTTAAGCTGATGAACAAAGAATGGAGTAACCTTCCAGATGCTGACTTTCAAGAGATATTTAAACTATTTGTAGAGGCAAAAAAGGCAAAGTACGTGACAAAAGAAAGAGATACTATTCAGTTCATATTTTGAGTCATGAATATAGTAATATAAATGGTCAACTATCTCTAATAAAAAGAAACCTTATTTAAGTTGAGAGTATATTATTAATTACAGAGGTAAATTAACTTGGTCAGAGATTTATTAAGCTGGCTTGTGTCTGGAAAGTCAGACAAATCCAACAGATCACACATAACTAATCTCAAAGTTGTCGAAAGAAGGTTGGAGAGATCGAAAAAGAAGCTTGAGAACAAGGAAAGACAGAACGAGAGAAAGATCAGAACAGCACTTCAGAAGGGAGATATGGAGGCAGCCAGACTCTATGCCAATGATGTAGTAAGATCAAGAAAATGGGCAAGGGGGTATCAAAGTCTAGTTTCTAAGATCGATGGCCTTATTTTTAAATTAGAGAGAACAGATGCAGTTCAATCACTTGCTGGAGAGATGCGAAGTGTTGCAAACAGCCTTCGAGAAGCTAGTGCTGCCTTAAATATGGAAGGGCTTGATGATACCGTCAAAGATTTGGAAAGCACAATGGAAAATGTAGATATTGCAAGTGACATGATGGAAGACTCAGTTGATGGTCTGTTTTCAGCAGATATTGATGAATCAGAGGTTGATAACCTACTGGGCGAATATGGTGCAGAAGTTGGAGTCACTGCCTCCACTGGACTTCCAACAGCCCCAGTAACGAACTCTAAGGTCTCAGACTTAGAAAATGAGATCGAACAACTAAGGAAGGACGAGTAAAGTGGCAAAAAGGTTAAAAAATTGGTTATTTGGGAAAAGTGCAGATCAAGACAAGGAGTCAGAGGCTATTGCTCAACTCAAGAAACGGTTAAATAAATATGAAATCGAGTCAAGAAACCTTTTGACCAAATCTGAAGAGGAGAAAAATCTAGCTAGAAGGATGGTCGCAGAGGGTAATAAGAGTGGGGCACGGCAGGCGTTAAAGAGGGCAAACCTCTATCAACAGAAGTACAATAAGACTCAGAATCTGATGTTAAATCTGCATACACAGGTAGAGACTATATCCTCCGCTAAGGATACTGTTGAGACTGTTAAAGCATTAAAATCCGGCTCAGAGATTGTAGAAACCTCAATTGGTGAGATCAACAAGATTGATGCAGACAGAGTAATGATCGAGTTGGAAGAGCAAAGAGACAGACTAAATGTTGTAAATGAGGCTTTATCAGACATCTCAGGCATTGATATGGAACTTGAGGATGATTATGCAGACAACATTGAAAGCCAGTTAGAAGCTTTAGAGATGGAAGTGGAATCCAAGAAACATGGGGAGCTTCCAGAAGCCGGTACCAAGACAGTCGATTGGGAAGCTGGTGAGGAGAAGAAAGAGGAAAAAGGAAAGGGAGACCTGGAGAATGAACTTGAATCATTAAAGAAAGAACTTGAAGGAAAATAGTATTTTGAAAACTGAATAAAAACATATAAGATATTATTAAGCTGAACATTAGTTAATTATTTCAAGATTTCAAGGAATTACATACAAACTTACTTAACATTTTATTTGTACAAGTTTGATTATGTCCGATGGATATGAGACTATGAGTCTTGGTTCGGTCACATTTCACCATTACAGGCAGGATCAACCGAAAGCTGCGATCCTCTTAGCTCCGGCTATGGGTGCTCCACAGAGGTATTATAGACATTTTGCAGATTTTCTAAATACCAGTGGATATGCTGTGATCAGCTTTGATTATTTGGGGATTGGAGAGTCTTTGACAGCAGATATTACTCAAATAACAATAAAGGATTGGTTACAGAATGTCGAAGATGCCATGGATTTGGTAATGAAGAATTATCCTTCCACCACTTATTACTATATTTGTCATAGTCTAGGTGGTCAACTTTTTGGTCTAACAAAAAAGGCTCAAAATTTCAAGAAGATGGTTGCAATAACCTCACAGAATGGATATTGGAGATATTATCAAAACAAGTGGAGGTATCTAATTGTGTGGTATGTCTTGTTTCCTGTTCTGACACGAGTTTATGGCTATTTCCCAAGTTCAAAGGTTGGGTTGGGTGAGGACTTGCCTCCAAATATAGCATTAAATTGGAAAAAATGGTGTACTTCCAAAGATTATTTTTTTAGTGATCCAAATCTCCCAGAAACAGAAAATTATCCCAGCTATTCTGGGAAAATACTTACCATAGGCTTTTCTGATGATTCATGGGCAACCTTACCTGCGATCAAATCATTGTATGAACATTACACTTCAGCAGAAGTTCAATACAATTTTTACAACCCAAGTGAATTTAATAGAAAAGAGATTGGTCATCTTGGATTCTTTAGAAATGGTTCTGAGGATATTTGGAGGATTGTGATTGAATGGTTAGAGACGACTTAGCTCTTCTCAGAATTTTCAGAGTTTAAGGTATTTTCTGGACAGGAAGGGTCAAAACAGAAGGTCCAAGGTTTCTTTCTCTTATAAATTATTCTGAGCAAGGTTTTATTACAAACTTTACACTTTTGATCTGTTATGACCAGTTTTCCATTTTGAGGAAGTGGGTAGGAAGTCCCACAATTCTTATCTGTGAAATAGCTTGAACAACCGATAAATCGTTTACCTGTAAGTTTGTTAGTTATTAGTTGCAATTTATTTCCACAAACGGGGCAGTCATCAATCTCAATACTTTCCCTTCTGTGGGTTGTTAACTCTCTGTCAATCGTCTCTCCAACTTCTTCCTCATTCATCTGTAGCTCTTCCAACATATCATGAAGAATTTCAACCCCTTCTAACACTGCAGCAGGGAGTGTCATTGATTTTCCATTTGTGGATTCACCATTCATTGTGTTCTCGATCATCTCACCGAGTTCCTCTACCTGCCTGGAAAGTTCAATTGAAAGAACTTTTGGGGAATAGTCAGCTAAGACTTCGAAAATGACCTTTCCTAGTCTTGTAAGATTTATCTGACTTCCTTCCACATATTTTCGGTTGAATAGAGCTTGGATAATTTCTGCACGTGTGGCTTTGGTTCCTATTCCACTATCTTCCATCTCTTTGAGTAGGCTTGCCTCATTGTAATATGGAGGGGGAATTGTGAATTTTTCTATTACTTTAAGTTCTTTTACATCCACCTTTTCCCCTTCCTTAAGCTCTGGAACTACCGTAAAGTTTGGCGTGGCATATGGTGAGAACAGATCCCACCAGCCGTTGTATTTTACTTTGTTTCCATTCAATGAAAATTTTAAGGCATTTACTGCGAATTTAATACGTGTACCTTCGATTTTAACAGATTCACCGAATGTAGAAAAATATCTTTTGACAATCAAATCATAAATCTTCTCTGCATCTCTGCCTAATCTTTCTGGTTTTTGACCTGTTGGATGAATAGCTGGATGAGCAGGATCTGTCTTTTTTCCTGTTGTTGGCTTAAGGTTACCTTGAAGGATTTTAGAAATAATTGATTGTTGATTTTTAAACCTTGATTGATTTATTAGGCTCTTTAATGTCTCAACATGGTTAAATCCATCTGGATACTTTTCGCTTGACGTTCGAGGGTAAGATATCAATGCTGCCAAGTACAATTGTTCAGCTGCTTGTAATGCCCTTCGGGGACTGATTTTGAAGTATCTGTAAGCGTCTCTTTGAAGGGAGGATAGATTATAGGGTACGGGAGGCTTAATGGTTCGTTGACTGGATTTTATAGATTCTACTAATGCGTGATCTGTTTTGTTTTTTTGGACTAGACCCATTGCCTCATTTTTATCAGAATATGATTTAGAAAGTGTAAGCTCCCAGAGCTTTCTTTTTATTGTCAAGGACAAATTAATCTGATAGTAAGCCTCAGGGTTAAATTCATCAATTTCTTTCTGTCTAGTTGCAACAAATTTCAGTGTGGGTCCTTGTACTCTACCTGTTGATAATGTCTGATATTTCCCTGAATAGTTTTTCAATGAAAGCATAAGTGCTCTTGAAAGGTTTATTCCCCACAGCCAATCTAAATAATGACGCATGAGTCCTCTATGATACATCCCCCAGTTTATACCTGAAGTTGGAAGAGATTCTTTCAGAACTCTTTGAAATGAGCTTCTTAACTCAGATTTTGTCAGAGAAGAAAACTTCATACGTTTAATCTGCCTTAAATCGATGTTGTCACTCAATTCATTGAATATAACACCTCCAATCACCTCACCTTCCTGATCATAATCAGTCATGATTATAAGTTCCTTGGAATGTTTAATCAGTTCTCGAATTGCTTCTACAGTGCCTTCCATTCTTAATTCATGCTTTGTTGGTTTTTTTCTGATGCTTCGAGCCATTTGCACAGGAACCCATTTATAATCATAGGTTGGGTATGTCCATCCTCCTCCGTTTTGAATAAGTGTAAAAAGGTGACCCAATGCAGATGTTATTACTAAAGTTTCATCATTTTGTAGTTTTAGGCTGTATATTTCAACATCTGGAAATTTTATGCCTAGTTCATTATTTCGTATTTTGATTAGATTTTTGCGGGGTTTTTCATCAGTGAGGGATTCTGCGATCCGTTTTGCAGCTGTTGGTTTTTCAGCTAATCCCAAGATGACCCTCTGTTTAATAACCGTTTTTGGAACCTCAACTGAATACATGTATCTTGATTTAGGTTAAATTTCTTCTATATAAGTGAAACTAATAATACACTTCATCAGATATGTTCATTATTCTCTTTTGCCAAAAATTCGGGTTCCAATTCTAAGATGCGTTGCACCTGCTGTGAGTGCTTCTTTCCAATCATCACTCATTCCTGCAGAATATATCACAGAAGAACCAAAAACTTCTTCAGCTACTTCATAACCCTCTCTGAACTTCTTCAATTTGACTTCACTGGTCCAATTAGGATTTGACATCACCATTAATCCAACACACTTTAATTTTAAGTCATCACTTTTTTCTTTAAGGGCAATAATCTCCTCATATGAATTTACCCCAGATTTGCTTTCTTCTTTGCTTAAATTATACTGGATGAGAAATGGTATCTGAGAAGACAGAGATCCAAATTTCTCAATTACCTTTATGGAACTAACCGCATGAATCAGGGCTGCTGTAGAGACTACTTCTTTAACGTGCCTCCTTTGTAAATTTCCAATAAAATGCCAGTTTAGGTTTAAAGTTGAAAGTGCTTTGTGTTTGCTTGAAAGTTCCTGTGCATAGTTCTCTCCAAAGTCTTTAATTCCAAGCTTGGCTGCAATTTCAATGTATTCTATTGGTCTCGTCTTAGATACAGCGATTACCTTTGGTCTATCTGATTGTGGGGTTATACTATCGATCTCATCGATCAAACTGTTCCAGTTTTCAGAAATTTGTTCTTCTAATACTCTATTGATCAAGTTCATTACCCTCGCAAAAGTCATTTTTGAATTGAGCTGCAATTTTTTTGTAATCTGGATAGATATCTATCAGCTTAGAATCATTTAATATAGATAAGATTTTTCTGGATGCAATATCTGAAAGAAAGTTTTGAATATCTCTTTTTTTACGAATCTGTTCTTTCAGGTTAAGGAGGTTTGTTTCTTTTAGCATTTCAAAATGATTTAAGATGGTTTCTGATAGCTCCTTAACTCCCTCTCCACTTAAGGCATTTGTCATTAAAACTTTTGGTTGGCTAGTTTGTTCTGACATATGAATCAAATTTTCAATCTGGTTTTTAAGCTGTTCAGCACCACTTTTATCTGATTTATTAACCACAAATATATCCGCTATTTCCATGATGCCTGCTTTCAGAGCCTGTATCCCGTCTCCTAACCCAGGTACAGAAACGACCAAGGTGGTATCACAGAGTTCCATAACCTCGACTTCGCTTTGACCAGCCCCAACAGTTTCTACAATGATGATATCAAAACCAAACAATTGGTATAATCGGACTGCATTGTAAGTCACAGCACTTAAGCCACCTAAATGACCTCGTGATGCCATACTTCTAAAAAATACAGAATACAGGTGTTTGTTATCCATAACTCTAATTCTATCACCTAAAATCGCACCCCCTGTAAATGGGCTTGATGGATCCACAGCTATAACCCCCACCTGCATTCCCTTTGAAACAAACTCATCAATTAATTTGTTTACTAAACTGGATTTCCCCGTACCAGGGGATCCTGTGATTCCCACAATCTGAGATTGTTTGATTTTTGGCAAACAAAGGGCGATCATCTCGCGACTTTTGACTGGATCGTCTTCAACAATGGATAGTCCCTTTGCCAGCCATTTTTTGTTTTTGTTTGATATAAGATCAACAATTTCACCGACTGTTGGTGATTTGGTCACAATTAGGGAATTATAGAATTTTAATTAAAGTATGTGTTGTTGGCTTCATAAATTTACGTTTTTAGAATTTTTGTTCTGAGTAAAGATTCTGTTTAACACCAGTTCTCCAATATCAGATGCGTAGTCAGCCAGTCTAGAGAGAGATTTATAAAGGAGAAATTCATCCAAGGTGACTTCGATCTTGTCAAGATGTTTATTGATTATTGTCTTCTGATTTATTGCATCCTGAGCTAAATTTTCATCAAACTGAAGAAAAGAGATTATAGCATCCTCACAGGCTTTCTTGGTTAGGTCAGCAACCGTCTGAAAGGCTTTTTTATTGCTAATTTTTTTTGGGCCCAGCTTCACCAACTGTTCAGAATGATCACCAATTCTCTCAATGTTTTTTATTAAGAAATGATAATCTATGATCTCGGAGGGGTAAATCCCTATTTCTGTTGCAAAAACAACACTTGAGGCTGCATGATACAACTGCCTTAATGCGAGATAATAGAGTTTATCAAGTGTTCTCTCAGATTTCCCGATAACTAGTTTCGAAGATTCTTGGTAATCTTCAAACATCATAATTAACGCCCTGCCTAGCATGTTTTTAGCAGTGAACCAAGCTTTTCTTACTATTTCGACAATCTTCATCTGAGCTGGATTCAAAGCATCATGGATGATTATCTTGTCTATGCTTTCCTCAATAATTTCAGACCCCCAAAGCTTATCGCAAATGTCGTTTATCTGTATAACAAAATCTGGCGGAAGTGGGGTTTCGTCTATAGTTTGTATTGTGATTTGTGACTTAGAGGCAAGGTACCCTGCTAAAATTAGCCTAATAATTTCCTCAGGTTTACTGTTTTTATCCACCTGAATCAAGGTTTGCGAGGTTCTTTCAGGGGTTGATAGTGTAGCAGGAAAGATTCTAAGACTGGAATCATCAAGTTCCTCTATTATAACCTCAGATTTTGGCACGTTCAAATTGACCTGAGTTATCCATTGTTTTGGTAGAGTTAACACATAACTGCTGTTTCCAGCAAATTGAAGTTTTCTCCTTGTGGTTTTCAAGGTGTGTATAGATGATTTTCAGTTAATTAATTTTAGTATGTTTTCTTGTTTCTCTGAGAAGTTCGGAGTTACACAGAGATTCTATAGAAATGGTAGATGTGAGAAACACTTCGGAATTTCGATAAATTTTATAGGTTGTGAATATATACTCTGTCTTTTCCCACATGGCTAGCTTTAAATAATTAAGTACTCTCAATTGAACCATGACAGTACTTGGAATTATTGGTCTTGTCTTGAGCTTTTTTATAGGAGCTTTGATTGGTGTAGCTGTTGCACCAGGTAATCCGATCGTCTGGGTTGGAATCGGGTTAGGTCTTGCACTTTTCTACCTGTTGGCTTCGGTCAAGGTGGTGTTTGAATATGAAAGGGGAATTGTCTTTAGAGTGGGAAAATTTGCAAGTTTGGCAGAACCTGGTTTAAATTTACTTTTACCTATTGTTGAGACATTGCAGAAGGTTTCAACCAGAATTCAGGTTGCTGATGTCCCACCACAGGAAATTATAAGCAGAGATAATGTTCCAATTAACATAAATGCAGTTGCGTATTACAAAGTTGAGGATCCAATTAAAGCAATATTGGATGTTGAGAACTTTCGAGCCGCAACTTTTCAAATTGCACAGACCACATTAAGATCTGTTGTCGGTCAGCATGAGATGGATCAGGTCTTAATTCACAGAGATCAACTTAATGCAACCTTGCAAGAAATCATTGATAAGGAGACTGATGCCTGGGGAATTAAGGTAAATCTGGTCGAAATAAAAGATGTTGAGTTACCCCAGAACCTAAAGAGGGCGATGGCTAAACAAGCAGAGGCAGAGAGGGAAAGAAGAGCAAGAATTATTCTGGCAACAGGTGAGTTAGAAGCCTCTGAAAAGTTAGCTCTCGCAGGTAAGAAGATGACAGATGACCCCGGTGCATTACAGATCCGTATGATTCAAGCGATGCAAGAGATTAGTGTTGAGAAAAACTCAACGATCCTCTTCCCCTATCCATTTGAAATTGGTAACATTTTCAAGAAGCTATTTGATGGAAAAAGCACTTAGTTAGAGAGAGAACCTTCTGTTTAAATTATTAAGTGACAAAATAATATTCTGTTAAAGTCAAAAGAAATTTAAGAATTAAACAAAGACGTCAAATCATGAATTAAGCTTTTTCAGGATCCCATTGTTTAATTTTTTTCTGGTCGATATTAAACTGGTTTAGGACCTTTCCAACAATAAAATCAACCAAATCTTGAACTGATTTTGGGTGATAGTAGAAGCCGGGAGCAGCAGGCATAATAGTCGCACCAGCTTCCTTTAAGGTGACGAGGTTTCTTAGATGAATGAGATTGAGAGGAGTTTCTCTAAATAGAAGGACAAGTTTTCTCGATTCCTTCAGCATACAATCAGCTGCTCTCTGAATAAGATTATCTGTGTATCCTGTTGCAATAGCAGCTATGGTTTTCATTGAACAGGGTGCTATAATCATCCCATCTGTTTTGTAAGTTCCAGAAGCGATTCTTGCGGATATATCCTTAATGTCATACTGACGATCAACAGTTGCTATAATTTTCTTGTATGAAGGCCCTACCTCAATATCTAAGACTTTATGTGCTGCATCAGACATAACTAACTCTACCTCATGGTTTAATTCTTTTAGATGTTCAATTATTCTCAGCCCATACTGAGCCCCAGATCCTCCTGTCATTCCTACCACAATTTTCATCTTCAGTCTTCTCCTCTCTCAATTAACTTAGCCTTGTTATGTGGAATGATCAAACTGTTTCCATTTGGATCCTCGATAATTAAAGTAAACTGTAATTCACCTTTTAGAGCTTTATTGATCTGTTGTAATCTTAGTTCAGCCTCTGCTATTTTTTCTGGTTCTGAAAGCTGAGATTTCGCAAATTCTACTTTTTCAAGAATATCAAGTAATATACCTTCTACATTTCTGATCCAGGTGTTAGGAGAAATCGAGGGTTCAATGGTTATACCAAGCTCAGGAATTTGAAACACACCATCTGAACTTCGAACTACTTTTGTGTCAAAATCATCTAAGTCTTCGACTACGTATTCGAAATGTTTGAAACCGTGTGAGCTCATATTGGCAAAATCTGTCATTCTGTATCCACAATCAGGGCAATAAAGGTAGATCATGTGAAAATCGTCATAATAAGGGATCTGTATCAATTTTTGATAGAGAGCTGCCCTTGCAGACTTACATGATGGACATTGAGTCTCCATCTTTGCAGCTCCTTCAATGTTTATTGAATTTTCTTGTGACATTCTGTTTCATAAGATGAATCTATTCCTTTTATTTATAGTATGTTTTCCACAAAAAAATTAGAGATATTTTGTATGAAAATTCTGTTTGTCTCGCGTCGACAAATTAATGTATAACATTAATAATAGGTTTGTGTGGAAGAACAGATTGTTGATTTATCCGTAGGCATGCCATTCGACTTACGGTCAACATTAGAGAGCCAGCAGTATTATTTAGCTGGTAAACACAGCGGGGTAAAACTTTGTCACTGGACAAAAAAGGATATGGTGGGTGAAGGACAGTGTTACAAGCATAAATTTTATGGGATTACAAGTTCCCAGTGTATGCAG
This sequence comes from Candidatus Heimdallarchaeota archaeon, assembly GCA_030149205.1. Classification (GTDB taxonomy): domain Archaea; phylum Asgardarchaeota; class Heimdallarchaeia; order Heimdallarchaeales; family Kariarchaeaceae; genus WAKA01. The sequence goes on from JASBSB010000007.1 coordinate 54,310, forward strand.
GTGTCACCTGCGCTTACATGGTGTACAGAAAGGTGCCTTTTCTGTTGGAGAAGTGAAAGTTATGCTTTGGGAGACAACATGGATGAGATTGAGCATGATGCTCCTGATTGGCTGGTTAGAGAGATGATTAAAGGTCAACAGAAATTACTTTCTGGGTATGGTGGCAACCCAAAGGTTGATCGTGATTACTGGGAGAAAGCTTTACACCCCAAACATGTAGCTATCTCATTAAGTGGAGAACCCACGCTTTACAAGCATCTTGATGATTTTTTGGAGGTATGTCATGACCTTGGAATGACCACATTCTTAGTAACAAATGGAACTCAACCCGAAGTCTTGGCAAACCTGAAAAACCTTCCAACACAGCTTTATCTAACAGTTGCAGGGAATACCCCAGAGATGCATTCTGCAATTACCAGACCATTTAACCCAAAACAAGCCTGGGAAAATCTAAACAGGACACTTGACGTTATGGCAGAATTAGACACACGTAAAGTTATACGAATGACACTTGTCAAAGGCAAGAATATGAGTAATCCGGAGAATTATGCAGAGATGTTTTTCAGAGCAAAGGCAAATTTTCTCGAGGCAAAAGGATTTGTCTCAGTTGGAGATGCACGTAACAATTACGGCTATGATAGAATGCCAAACCTTGAAGATATTCTCACATTTTCGAAAGAGATTTTACAAAACTCTTCTAGGCACCTAGAGATTATTGATCAGTCGAAGAGCTCATGTGCAGTATTAATGGCACCAGAGGATTATGACTGGAGATTTTTAGAGCTAAAAGATTGATAAAAGGGAAAACGAATATTCAATTTATTGGGATAGTTATAGTTATCAATCGATTAGGTTAAAATTTAGGGAAAGTTCAGAAGATTATGAATCACTAGGTGATTTGAGAGGTGTTTTATTTGTCAGAAACAGATCAACAAATTGCAGAAGCCATCAGAATCCTAACTTACATAGCTGATGACTCAAGCGTTCCAAGAAATATTCGTAGAGCAGCCAGTAAAAGCGTAGAAACATTACAGGATGATTCAATGGAACTTGCAGTCAGAGCTCTGAATGCAATTGAATTTTTAGAGGATACAACCTCTGATCCCAACTGTCCTTATCATGCAAGAACTCTTCTTTGGCAGGCTATAACGAAGTTAGAGCTGCCAATGGATGAAAATTAGGCGGGATGCTTTAGCCTGGTAGAAGGGTAGTCTCGAAAACTACTGTGCTCTGCACGCGGGGGTTCAAAATCCAAGAATTGAACACCTTGGATGAAATTCCCCCTCCCGTCATTTTATAATTTTATAACTTTGCTCCACAAGATCCACAGAATTTTGCTTCAGCTGATACATGATTTCCACAGTTCACACAAAATTTTTCTTTCCCTTTAAGTTCATCATCAGTTGGGTCACCACAGGAGGGGCAGAATTTTGCAGCTGGAGAGAACATTGCTGAGCATTGATTGCATTTTATCATAACTTCTTCTGGTTTTGCAGCACCGGATTTGATTTGATCTGCTTTTCTCATCATTTCAGGCATCAAGAATGCTGTAGCCCCAAGCCCAGCTGCAGAATCACTGGGGAGTGCACCTGCTACATCTTTCATTGCAGAAAATGTTTGAATCTGATTTACATCAACACCAGATCTCATCCAGAAAAGTCTATCACGATATTCAGGAGTCGTATCTAATCCTGCGAAGTTTACGTTCTTCACACCGATTCCAAAATTCTTAAGATCTTTGTCAACAAGCTTCTCAACGTCCTTTGATGTTTTGGTAGATTCTTTCATCACATCGACAATGCTAAAATCTGAGAGTGACGAAATAAGCTGTTCCTGGAAAAATGATTTGAAAAATTCTTCAAAGCTGTTTTGTGAGAAGAGGTTTCTGTTTCCAACAATTTCCATTGCAAATTTTACAGGATCTGTGACATGATAAATATAATCGCCATAAAATTGTAGAGGAGCTAATTCTTTGGTCTGACTTCTACCACCGAACTTTGCTCGGAAATCAGCTGTAGAAACAAATATTACCTCTGCATGGAAGGGATTTTTGTCATATCCTTTGATTGCTGATAACACTCTTGAAAGATAGGGGATGTTGTCGGTTTTTAGAACGTAATTACCGGGGGTAAATACATCATATACCTTCCCTTCTTGCATAAAAACTGCAACTTGATTAGGTTTGACAGTTAAATTATCTCCCCACTGAAGACGGTCTCTTGGGTGTCTCCAAACAATCTGTTGTCCAGATTGATCTAACCATTCAATAATTTCTGGCATAATCTCATCTTTAAATATTAACATAAAAGTTTAATCAGGGAATATAAGCAATTATGCCAACTATCATGAACTTTTTCACACAATTTCATATTCCACAGTGAATTTATTACCCAATCCGAGTAATATTTTTATGCTTTCTTGAAATCGGCATTTATGTCTCAGATAGGTTTAGTGGAGGGAAATTGTCCCACGTGTTCTGCACCGACAAATGTTAATCCAGAGGATATCATTATAATCTGTGAGTTTTGTGGAACAGCGTTTTCAACATCTTTTAAGAAGATTGAGAATCACTTTATATTCCCTCCAAAAGCCGATTTACAAACAATTCAAACTGAGCTAATCGACAAAATCAATAAAAAGCTGAAATTTCGTGGTGTGAAGGTGAATCAAAGCATCACTTTAGAGAAGGTATTCGTCCCTTTCTGGCTTGTGAAGCTTAAGGCAGATACACATTACGAAGGGTATAGACGAGAGTCCAGAACCAAGACAAGAACTGTCACAAGAAATGGTAAAACCGAGACTGAGACAGAGCATATCACGGTGTATGTTCCTGTATCAAGAAACATCAATGAGACCAGAATTATTCCGGTTCTGTCTAGAAGATCCAAGGCATTATTCGGTGTTAAGGGTATTTCTAATAGACTCATTCAAAAGATAAACACAGAACAACCCATGAAATTTTCAAAAGACTTACTCCTTGATGAGGTTGAGAGAATCAAATTCTTGAAAGCTGAGCTGAACCAGTATGAGGGAAAAGAAACTGGTGAAACTGTTATACAGGATGAACACCGAAGCAGGGCATCAAAAGATACCACAGAACTTTTTGATTGTAGAACTTCTGTAAATGTGTTAGAAACAATTTTATTACATTATCCAATTATAAATGCCGAGTATACTGTCAATCATAAGACTTTTCGAGTTGTTTTGGATGGGACCACATCACAGATACTTAGTGCAGAATATCCTATTACTCTGAGATATAAATCACTGGCTGTTTCAATACTTAGTATTTTGGTGCTTGTTCCATTCATTGTTTATGCTTATTTGGAGCAGACTGGGCGAACAATTTCTGATGTCCTTCTTTTCATAACAGTAGTGGGAGGAGTAATAGCATTTTTCGTCAATTATAAACTGTGGCAAACAGAATCACGGGAGGTCTTAGCATGACGACACTTATAGATGTGAAATGTGAACAGTGTGGAGCAGACCTTCGTGTATCAGAAAATGCAACGATTGCAAAGTGTCCATATTGTAATTACTTTACACAACTAAAAGAGGTAAAGGAGACTGAAGAGAGATATCTGCTGACAGTAAACCATCAGATTGAGGATCTAGAAAAACTACTTGTTGGTGACTTACTCAAGGTTCCTACAGTACCTTCTTCAATAAGAAATTCAATTCAGATCATAAATGCAAAGCTGGTTTACGAACCATACTTTGTTTCAACTGTACATGGAAACATGAAGTGGAGGGGTGAGGGAAGATCTGCAAACTACTCTTTTTCCTACGAGGGGGGATATCGAAACATTTCATTTTATCTTAAACCAGAGGCAGGTGTATTTGACGATTTTCAGATATTTGTTCAATATGCAGGAAATCGAAGAGAGGATGTTTTTCAAAACTACCTCCTTTCAACAGAGGGAAAAGAATTTTTTGCAGAGAGCACAGTTTCCTCAAGAGGTGGTGAAATAGAAAAGGAAGCCTTTGATTTTTCCCAGGCTGGTGAACGATCAGTAGGTTTTCTGAGGAATAAGCAGCTTAATTTGTTGAATCAAGAGATACAAAAAGTTCAAGATAAAGAAGAAAAATATAGACTTCTGAACAATGAACTAATCTACGTTCCCTTCTGGATTGTTGATTTTGCCTATAAGAAGGGGGCAAAAACTAAGAAAGCAATTGTAGATGCCTCCAGCGGTGATACACTCATACTTGAAATTCCAAAAGGCAGGTTATTTATTATGACGCTGTTTTTTTCAGTTTTTATTTACTCTATGCTCATTGGTTTAACATTTTTGTTTGACCCAACCCTACTAATTGATATTTCAAATGATAAACTTCCTTTAGGTGTCAGATTTACTGGACCGATCTTCCTAATTATCTTTGTAGGATTGCTTATACAGACCATGACCTATCTTCTGAGGTCTACGTTTAAAGAAAGAAGACTTTAGTAAGACCGAAAATTAAAGCATTATACAATGTGAATAGTTTGGACTTAGATATTAATAGCTTTAAACCCTGAAAGAATTACTTCAAAATGGACGATCCTCGTTTACAGCTCTCTAAAGAAATTTTATCTCCTAACATTAAGCTTTTTGGTGATATTTTAGGTGAAGTTATCGTTGAACAAAATGGTGTAGAATCATTGGAATTGGAGGAAGATGTAAGAAAGCTTACAAAGGAATTTAGAGAGATAGGTAATTCAGAGGCACTTATTCAATCAAAAAGAATAATAGAACAGCTTAATTTAGGGAACAAAAATTTATTAATACGGGCATTTAGCATCTTCTTTCAACTTGCTAACTTGGCAGAAGAAGACTATAGGATACATGTAAATAATACCTACAAAGATACTGAAAATGACACATTGACACACATGATTCAGGATATCAGGGCTTATAATTTGAGCCCTGAAGAGTTAATCTTACTGTTTCAGCAGATTCATATAAGGTTAGTCTGGACAGCTCACCCCACTGAGGCAAGACGAATGTCAATTATGACAAAATTAAGGCAAATATTTCAATTGATTGAAAAGGTGGAATCTTATGATTCTAAGAGTTTGGATTATCATTTTAACAGAAAAAGGATTAAGGAATTGGTGACTCTCCTTTGGCAATCTGATGATTTACGGGAACAAAAAGTGAAGGTACTTGATGAGGTCAGAACTGGTCTTTTCTATTTTGAGAGTACAATTTTTGAAACCTTACCAAAACTGTATATGGATTTAGAGGTGTTGTTAGCAGAAGCATATCCAAATTTTGATTGGAGTAACTTACCAACATTTTTGAATTTTGGATCCTGGGTTGGGGGAGATCGAGATGGCCACCCAGGGGTAACCTCTGAAATTACAATTCAGACCCTCTTGTTACATAAGAGACTTTGTTTGAGAAAATATATTGATGGGGTTAATACACTTATCCAAGATTTATCAATATCCACAAGTCTGGTCCCTATTTCAGAAGAATTACGTGTTAATCTAGAGAATGAAACTGAGAAATTCACAGATTTTGCAAAATACACCTCAAGTCTAAACAAGACAGAACCCTATCGTAGAAAGCTTGATTTTATGAGATTGAAGCTTGAAAATACGTTAGAAAGGGTTGAAGAATTAGCGGAACAGGTGGGATTAGGGAGAACATTGGTTGGTTCTCACCTGATGACACAAATTAACCCAGATTATTTTATTTATTACAAACGTTCTACTGAGTTTTTGGAGGATTTGAATATTTTAAGAAAATCTTTGACTGAGAATAAAGCTTCAATTATCGCCCATGGTGAGTTAGAGTTTATCATCAAACAGGTAAATATCTTTGGGTTTCATCTTGCACCACTTGATTTGAGACAGCACTCTAAACGTCACCTTGAAACAGTTTCAGAGATTTTTCATTTCATCGGTGTGCAAGATTTTGATAAGCTGGGATTTGAGGATAAAAGAGACATATTGCTTAAAGAGCTGAACAATCTTAGACCACTGGGTGCTCTGTTTAATCTCAATAATTTTTCAGATAATGTTAAAGAGATTATTAGAACTTTATTAGTGGCTAAACAATCAATTGAAACCATATCACCTCGTGTGATTGATTCTTACATCATTTCAATGAGTAAGGATGAAACAGATGTTTATAATCTGATGTTGTTGATGAAGGAGATTGGATTGATCAAAATCAAGGATGGAAAGGCAATTTTTGGTCTTATAGATATAGTTCCACTTTTTGAGACCAAGCTGGATTTAGAAAATGCACCAGAAGTTATGGATAGACTCTACTCAGACCCACTTTATAGATCCTACATCAATTTAAAGCAAAACACACAGGAGATTATGATTGGGTATAGTGATAGCATGAAGGATGCAGGATTTCTTCAATCTAATTTCATGCTTATTCAGGCACAATTGAGGTTGAAAGAAGTTGCAGATAAGCATGGGGTAAAACTTAGAATATTTCATGGGAGAGGAGGTTCTATTTCAAGAGGCGGAGGTCCCACACACAAGTCAATTTTAGGGCAACTCCCTGAGACCGTTTTTAACATCAAAATTACAGAGCAAGGAGAGGTAATAGGATTCAATTATGCAAATAAACTCATTGCTTACAGACATTTAGAGCAAATTGTAAGTGCAGGTGTGTATCGCTGTGTCAGTGACATAAAGCTTCCGAGAGAGCAAAACAAGGCTTACAACTATGAAAGATATTTTAGTGTATTGAAAGAACTAGCCTCTACCTCCTATATCACATATGAGAAGTTGGTGAAACACGATCCAGAATTTTTGAAGTTTTACCAAGAATTTACACCTTTGGATGTGATTGAACGAGCTACAATTGGATCACGTCCGAGTAGAAGAGGTATTGGAGAAGTTAAGGGAATCGAGGACCTTCGTGCCATTCCTTGGGTCTTTTCTTGGATGCAAACGAGATTAATTTTTACAGCCTATTATGGAGCTGGTACAGCACTTCGTACATTCATCAGTCAAAAGGGAATAAGTACTTTAAAGGAAATTTATACTGAATGGCCTTTTTTTCAATCATTAATTGATAACCTTCAAATGATCTGTACAAAGGTTGATATTGATATTGCAAAACAATATCTGGAGCTTTGTCTGACTGCGGATGTGAAAATATTCGATCAAATCTCTGAGGAGTATGATAAAACCAAGGCTAGTATACTCGAATTGGTGGGTGAAAAGGAACTTTTAGAGAGTGCACCAGACATTAGAAACTCAGTTCTCAGAAGAAATCCCTACACAGATCCATTAAATCTTATTCAGGTGGAGCTTGTAAAAGAATGGCGTAGTAAAGGTAAACCCGATGATCTTTCATCCACGGGATTGTTAAGGTCTCTTTTACAAACTGTCAATGGAATTGCAGCAGGTCTAAAAAACACAGGTTAAAAGAGAATAGTGGAGTAAATTTCTAAAAAATAGTTGCGATTATAATTAAGTAAGAAGTAAAATATTATATTTAGATATAATAGTGATTGTATAGTTGGAAAAGGAGATCAAAAATGAGTACAGTCATTTATAACAAAGAAGGAACCTTTCTGAGCACAGTTAAAAACATTGCTAAAATTACATTGAACAAACCGGGATCATTAAATGCACTTGGTCCAGATCTATTAGGTGATTTGGAGGATGCATTTACGAAGGCAGAAGAAGACCCAGAGGTAAGAACAATTATTATTACTGGTGAAGGAAAGGCATTCTGTGCTGGAGCAGATCTCAAAGCTCTTGGACAGTTGAATGAACAGGAGGCACATGAATATTCTAAGAGAGGCCAGGCATTTTTCAGAAGAATTGAAAATTCATCAAAAGCAGTAATTGCAGCAATAAATGGAATCTGTCTAGGAGGAGGATTAGAGATGGCAATGTCATGTGATATCCGCGTTGCAGCAGCAGAGATAAAGATCGGGTTACCAGAGGTTTCTTTGGGATTGATCCCAGCATGGGGTGGTTCTCAAAGACTACCCAGACTGGTTGGTATGTCAAAAGCACGAGAAATGATTTTGACTGGAACCTTTATTTCATCAGAAGAGGCATTAGAAATGGGTCTTGTAAGTAAAGTTGTACCAGCTGATGAACTGGCAGCAACAGCAGGATTTCTCGCAGCTAAGGTTGGAGATAATGCACCTTTGGCAGTTAAATATGCTAAAGAGTCAATGAATAAGAGCAGAACTGCAACAATTGAAGAAGGAAACGCCTTTGAGCTTGAGATCGCAGACAAATTGGCAAAAACCTCTGATCTTAGAGAGGGTATCACCGCAGTCTTGGAAAAAAGAAAGCCAGTGTTTAAAGGCGAGTAAGTGCAATAGTTAGTTACTAGGTGAAAAATAGATATGGATGATGATATTGTAATAGTTGGAGGAGGTCAATCAAAGTTTGGGAAGCGAAAGGGGCTCGGTATTCGAGAGCTTGCCTTTGAAGCTGTCTCAGATTTGATGAATGATTTCAACATGGGAATTGAGGATATAGACGCCTCAGTTATTGGTATAGCTGGAGAGGAATTCTCCGGGCAAGGTGCACCGGCAGCTGTTGTGGTTGATGAAATTGGGATGGTGGGGAAGCCAACCATTCGGGTAGAATCAGCTTGTGCCACTGGATCAGCCGGAATAAAAACAGCCTATGGATGGATTAAGGCAGGTTTTTATGACACCGTGATGGTTGTAGGTGTTGAAAAAATGACTTCAGTAAGTTCTGCAAGAGCGACAGAACTTATGGCAAGAGCAGGAGATGTGAGATGGGAATCACCTTATGGTTGCTCATTTCCGGGATATTATGCAATAATGGCATCTGCCCACATGAAGGAGTACGGAACAACAAAAGAGATGCTTTCAAGCGTTGGAGTTAAGGCCCATCATTATGGTTCATTAAATCCTAAAGCACATATCCAAAAAGAGGTTAGCTTGGAAGAAGCAGTTAATTCAATTCCAATTGCTTATCCGCTAAATCTTTATGACTGTTCTTTAATTTCAGATGGTGCAGCAGCGGTTGTGCTTACCAAAGCCAGCCTGGCAAAGAAATATACAGACTCCCCCGTTAGAATAAAAGGTGTGGGATCTGGTTCTGACACAATGGAAATTGCGCACAGAAAATCATTAACAAGCCTGAGTGGGGCAAAAGAAGCTGCTAGAAGAGCATATAAAATGGCAGGAGTTACTGCGAAAGACATCGATGTAGCTGAGGTGCATGATTGCTTCACGATTGCAGAAATCATTGCAACGGAGGACCTTGGATTTTTCGAACCAGGACAGGGAGGTCCAGCAGCACTTGATGGGCAAACCTACATTGGAGGCAAAATTCCAATTAATGTAGATGGTGGACTAAAATCAAAGGGACATCCCCTAGGTGCTACCGGTGTGTCTCAGGCAAATGAGATTAGAAACCAGTTGTTGGGTAAATCTTATAACAGACAGGTAGAAGGAGCAAAAATTGGCTTGTCACACAATGTTGGACAATCTGGACAGTTCGTAAATGTCATGATTTATGACAGGGTGTAAGGAGTGAAATGAAGATGTCATCACAAGAAACTATGAAATTTGGTTATGTAACTTATGAAGAGGTTGTTCCTATTGCCTCAGAATTTGCAAAGTATTTGGAAGAGGGTAAAATCATGGGAAATCGCTGTAAAAAATGCGATACAAAATTCCTTCCTCCAAGATCTGGTTGTAATAAATGCTTTAGCACTGACATGGAATATTTTGAGGTAAAACCTGAAGCTACCCTTAGAGGATTCACTGTTATTCATTTTGCCCCAGAATCATTTTCTGATAAGGCACCATACATTGTGGCTGTTGGAGAATTGGAGAACGGATTAAGCGTTCTTGCACACTTGGTTGGTGTTACTTCCATGCCAGATGTTGGAATGAAAATGAAACTCGTGCCACAAAAAATTTCAAAAGACAGAATTGTCTATAAATTTACAAAAGCATAAAATCCAAGACACAATTTATTACAAACAATTTATGACAGAGCTACCGATAATTAAAAAAGATGAAAATTTGAGAATGCTTTGTAGATCGATGAAATTTAAGCATGCATTACTCTTAGGATTGTTGGTTTTATCTGTGTTTATGCTACCAGCGGCTTCAGGTCAGGTAACACAGAAAACCTTTGTTATTCTTTACGACCAGTCTCATGGTCAGTATTTCACAAAAGATAATATGACAACCGTCTTTAATAACTTCAAACAAATTGAGACGAAATTCAACATCAAAATAGAACTTAGAACACTAAACACATCATTCAATTTTACAAATCTACAGGGAGTTGATCTATTAATTGTGAGTAATCCTTCTGAAAATGCTACGCTTAGTGCAACTGAAAAATCTGCGTTGGCAAATTATGCCTCGAATGGAGGTAGCACACTATACTTAGGTAATCCCTATTCATTTAATAATAAAATCAGCTCACATCCAAGGATTATTAATGAGATGATGAACCTGAACCTCCAGTCAAGAGCAGATTTTGTGACTCGGGATGCTACCAAACCTAACGTAGGCACAGTTATGATTGATGATTTTAATAACAAGGGGAACATTTCATACCTGACATTCAAGAGAGACACCATAACTCCCGAATCTTTGGTCTCTGGTGTAAAAAATATTTCTCAGGTTGTTTTTTATGGAACTGGAGTTTTAGATAAGAATTCAATTGCTTCAAACATTAAGCAGGTTGTATATGGAAACACTTCATCAACTGCCTATTTGGTGACTGGAAACTACACATTAACTGCCACAGCAGAGCTTTTCCATTGGTTTGTCGGTAAGAGCTATGCAAATTCAAGAAGCTTATCAATTGGTAGTACTATTATGTTCAGTGACATGTTTGTGAACAACAACAAAACACTTGGAAAATGGATTAACCAAGGAGATAATCTTGGCTTTTTCATAAACACTGTTACCTGGTTATTGAAAATTATTCCACAACAAAACAATGCACCCATAATTAACCAATCATTTCAGTTCTTTATCGAGTTCAATCTGATGGTAAGTATTATTGCAGCGTTACTCTTTGTTTTGTTGGTTGTTTCTGTTCTTGTCTTCAGTAAAAAGATGAGCTTTGCAGATGTTTTTAAGGTAAGAGTTGAAAAAGTAGGCTACGGTAAGAGCAGATCAAGAGGCAAAACATCTGAGGGTTCAGATGAATCGACTCCAACTAAAAAAGAGAGAACCAAGAAAAGAAGAAAACGAAAGTCCGCACGTTAGTTCTAAAGATAAAACTATTCAAATTTATCAACTTTAACCCTATTGACATTCTTAAGAAGAAAATCTATATTATCAAAATACTCTGATGGTTCTTTGTTGTTGATTAAAGAAAGCTGAGCTTCATCTCCCATCTCATTGTTAACCTGAATGAACTTTTCTGTGACATTTAACACAACCTCAGGTGAAAGAAATTGTGAAAGAAGTGTCAAATCAAAATTGTAATCATAAATCTGATCATCTCTCTCAGATTGTTGAGAATACAATTGAACATTATTTTTTATATATTTGATAAGATACCCAATTAAGTTTGAGTTGTAATAGATTGAAAATACCTCACCACTCATTTTTTGTGCTGGTAGTTGAAGACTTGGATTTTCAATGATCAGATCAGGAAGATAGAGGATTGTTAGAGGGTCATTATCAGGATAAATTTGAACCAAGGGGTTATTTGGATCCTCAGTTGTAGAATTAAGAAAATTCAGTGTTTGGGGAGTTGTGTAGTATTTGTCATCAGAATCTTCTACCTCGAATAAAGCAATCTTGTCAACGCGTAGCAATTTACTTAATAGATTATCTAGCTCTTGGAATGTCCATCCAAAATATCTCGACAGTTGAATTGTCGAAAGGGGAAGATTACGATTTAACAACATTAACAGCTGTCTTTCCATAGATTTACTTTTGGTCAGACCTAGGTGTTCCAGCCCAGATTCATAGGTTCTCCATTTCAACAGTTCAAAGTTGGATAATAATGTTGGTACTCTCTTAATGAGATGATACTTCTCTAGGAATTTTAATCGTTGAACGAATGATTTGAATGGTATATTCAACATTGCTTCTAATTCATAAGAACTTGGACTTGTTCCTCCATTCTGCTCAATTCTACTAAGCTCTCTGATGATTTTTTGATCCAAAAAATGGAGATTTGGTTTTTGTGGGAATAATAATTTTATCTCTGCAGCCTGCTGAGGGGTAACAAAAGAAAGTCTATTGTTGAAGGCGTAAACAAGGTTACAAGCTGAGATCTTTTCGTCAGTTACATTAATCCCCCTGTTTGAGAATGAAAGTTTTGAATGTAAGGGCCCAACGTTAGAAAGAAGATCCATAATATCCTCAAAATGTCCTGTCTGAAGTTTTAGAAGTTTAGAATAATATGTCGTGGTATAGATCATTTTAGAGGACTTCTTTGGTTTTTCATATTTGCTTAGTACCAACTTCTCATTTGAGTGAATATATCCTCGAGAGATTATAGTTGAAAAAATCAACGCGGACTCCTTTGCTAACTGACCTGAGGTGAAATCAATATCCATTTTATACCCTAAACCCTCAGCCCAGTTCGATATATTCTGAAGAATCTGTTGAATAGGAGTTTGCTCATTCTTTAATCCCTGAAAATTGGTCAAAATCAATGTTCTCTTGCTTGATAAGAGTTTAATTTTGAATTGAGCAACAATTTTGAAATTTAAGATATAAAAGCTAAGATTCTTCCTAGGGGCTGGTTGGATTTCTTCCATAAGGATGGAATGTAAGGCATCTGAAGGATCAACAATAATCCTAGAGAAAGTTGATTCATTAGTCTCCTCATCATCAGAGAGTCTGAAATATTCAGATACACCTCTTGTTAGATACATCCCTCTCTCGATTATCTCCTCATCAGTAAGTTGTTTGATTGGGTTGGCAAGAGCAAACTTTGAAAGCAACAAAAAGTCAGCTAACTGCCCAATTGACAAGATTCTATACCGTTTAAGGAGCTCAACAATAGCAAATTTGATTAAATCTTCCTTCAGATCTGGTAAAATACTCTTTTTACTTGTGTCTAGATGTTTTAGAAGTGAATGAGACTCCCAATAATGCTTTTTACCACGTGAAAACATGGGAATCACCAAAAAAGATTTTTGAAGGTTAGTAAGCTCTTGTCTTGTTTTTGTTGAAGTTTTACCGATTTTCGCGGCTATTTCTGTGTTAGTAAGATTTGATTCTCTTTTCAAGAGTTTAAGAATTTCCCCCCCTTCGGGTTTGTTGGCATCCGAAATATGTAATTTCAGCAGCAGATGAAGAATAGATAGAGATAACCTCTTGGGATTATTCTTAACTAAAATTTCGGCACAGTTGTTATTGAAAATCTTTTTTGCAAAATATTCCTTTATCTCAACACGGGTTGTAATGCTCAATAAATTGTTTGTCCACCAGATTCCACTTAACAGGTCATCCCGGTTGTGTCTGGACATATTTGAGATAAATGTCAAATGATGCTGTAACCGTTGCTTGTTTAATGAATTAAATTCCAATTTGGTCAAGTCTTTACACCTTCCCAGAATCTTGGCTGAAACTGATTAATTTGATTGATTGAAAGGACACGAAATCCCTGTTTGAAATAGTGTTGCTCTATATACTCAAATACAGCATTCAGTTGCTTTGCACTTTGAATCGTTCCAGATTGGAGATTTTCTAATTCAATCACATCATTGGTTTCAGAAATTTTTAACCCTAACATTATTTCCCCTCGATAAACTACTAAATGAGACATTCTTTCGAAATATACCTTGGTATGCTTTAATAGCTCGATAAACGAAGGAGATAAATTATCAACGAAAAGAATTTCTGGTAAAAGTGCAGCTCTTGATGAGTTCTCCAGAAGTGAAATGAGATCATTTTTAAGATAAAAAACCTCTTTGATAGGTTCTTGTAACAGTAGCAATGAAAGTTCCTTACTTTCCAGCATTTTACTTATCTGTAACAATATCAATGGTCTTGGAACAGAACCATAGAATATCCCAACTATCTCTGACATTGTGACCAATGAATTCATAGATATAAAAGCTAAAATCCTCTCTTTTATCAATTCTGAAGTTATTTTATGCTGGCGTATTGAATGGTAGCTACGAAATTTTCCATCTGGGATATATGAATAGATCAACCGTCTTTTCGACAGAGTTCTAAGAATTTCACTAAGCAGTTCATCAGAAATTTTAGCTTGAGTTACCAAGGATGATTTTGTTAACCCTCCCTGTTCTCTTAACAGATTGAGAACCCTTTTCTCCTCTATTCCTAGATTCTCTTCCTTTGGTTTGAAATTCCAATCCCAATAAAACGGGTTGTAGTATGTATCCTGAAGAAAGTAAAGTTCTTCCTCCTCTACAAACCTGTTCAATGTGTGAATAGTTGTAGCAGGAGTGGTTTCAAATTCTCTCAGTATATCTGCTGTTATGAATGAGGTGGAAGCATTCACAAAATCATTTAAAGTTTGATGCCCTTGATATCGCCCAAGAAGCTTTAATTCTATAATATCTTGTAGGTTAATCACCTCTTTTCTGAAGTGCTTCGTGACTAGATAATCAACAAACAATTGAAATCCGTTTCTGATAAATATCTGAGTCAAGAGCTGAATTTTCTCCAGATTGGGGGCCTGCTTGTTAATCTCTTCAATCGATAGAATATTTGTCTGAAATGCAAGATATGTGATTCTTTTTAGTTCTTTTGCTAATGCGGTTATAAAGGGTTGATCATAGAGAAAATCCTGTTTTAACTGGATGTTAATAATCTGTACATGATTAATTGACTGGGGAATCAGGTCTATCTGACCTATTATAGTGCCATCATAAAAAATGGAGAGAAATTTTTGCGCAGGATGTATCTTCTGATGAAACAGGCTGGAAACAGTTGTAAAAAATTGATCAGATTCATTGATTATCTTTAATTGGAGTGATGGAAGAGTCTCAAGCTTAAGATAATTATTGAATTCATCTAAATCATTTATATAATAGGTAATAGAACCATCAAGGATACTTATCTCAAAAATCCTCCGTTCAGAGAGGAGTTCGGATAGATAAGACTCTATCACACTATACTGCAATCTAGAAAGTTGGATAAGGCTATCTAATGTGAGGGGAGAGAACCACTGGACGATTTTTTCTAAAAACATTTTTTGGTTTAATTTGATCGTCTCTTCGTCAGTATCTGTAATTTGTGGCAATGGATAATAGAATTCCTCATTCAAACTGTGAAGCAGACGATTTAATCCACTTTTTCCGATGTATAACTGACTTTCAAGAAGTGAGAGGGTCTCCTTCAGCTTTGTTCTTTCTATCCTTGTCTCTGAGACGAGTTTCTTCAGATTTGCCCCAGGAAACCTTTGTATTGTCTCTAGTACAAATTCCTCTGTATCTGTCAATTTAAGGTCAAATTCTCTAAATGTGTAGATTCCCAACACACAGTCTTTTTCATGAACAAACCAAGGTTTACCCTGAAGGAAGGGAACCAGATAAATTTCATTATTATGAATTTCTGCTATCAAATCCTCCACATTAAAGTTCGTAATTCGACTAATTAACTGAAAAATGTCTCGAATTGGACTTCGTTCCAATACATATTCATTTACATCTCCGTCATATGATTTAAAGTATTTTTGTATCTTATAGTTATAAATATCAACATCCGATATAATGGTACTGGTTCGCTCTGATTTTTGAACTAGATTGTCTCTATCTGATCTTAACAGCAATTGATTTTCCTCAGAAATGAAAGCTCCTGAGTAGATAACGAAATTTCTCTTTAAATAGTTAAGAGACCTGGAAAAGAGAGTTGATTCGACTTGTAACCTTTTGAAAAGTTCATCTCTTGTTATTGGACCGCTAAAAGTCAGAATTTGAATAATAAGTGATTCAATAGTCTGATTTGCGCTTAGTTTTGAATTGAATGTGTAGATTTCCTTTAAGAGAGCAGGCTCAATAGGTTCATCCAGGAGGTTTCTTAGCTTTTTTAACTCCCTTGATTTTAAGGAGTACCCCAGCCTTAACTGAGGCTCAACAAAAATCAGATCTCCGTTGGTGTAAATTTTACTCTTAATTTCATCTGGCAATTCACTGAACAAAATATTAGCAAAATTCTCTAAATCAATCTGAAAATTTTTCTTTGTACATGTCAACCCATTTGCCAAAATCATTCTTTCAATCCTTTGATAAAGTGTTAACTTTGAGTCATTGATCTTAGAACTGAAATAATCTCTTAAGAGTTGCTTATCAAATACACCACTCGTAACCCTTTTTGGTAGCAACTGCTTTATGACCTGTTTATGTAGTGATAGAAGAAGCTCTCTCCTGTCTTGCATCAAGACCACATCTGAGTTAGAGGCTAGTATTATCTCATGGGTCAATGGGGATGGGGTGTTGTTTCCAGACTTATCAACAACAGAAATATCTCCTGATTTAGCTTTAAAATATATTTCAGATGCTTTGGGTGCATTGTAGGTGGAACTCAAAATCTCTCGCTCAGTCTCTTCAATGAGTGGAAAATTGTCAGGTAAGAATTTAAGAAGTCTCTGTGCTGATCTTGATTGCTGTTCTGAGCTTAATTCATGTCTTGTTGATTTCTTCAAAACCAGTAGACCTCGTACTGCAACATGTCTAAACCTCAATTTAAACAATTCAGAGTTTCTAATTGCATGTTTAAGTTCATCAATAAGGTCTTCCTCTGTTTCAAAGAGAGAAAATATGGTTTCTCCAGAAATATTTATTCCTGGGGGGAGAATCACACTGAAACCATTATCTATTGCAGTAAAACCAACATTAACACTGAATCTTTTGGACAGACCAAATGCGATAGCTTGAGAAAGAGGGGTGTTAACAGCCCTACCAAAGAGTGATAAGACGATCCAGTGTGTCACATCATTCCTATCAACGTACTTTTCAACGATCAGTCTCTGGAGGGTAGGTATATCCGATATCTTATGCTGTCTCTCAAGAAATGATGACAAAGAGCTGGTTGTTGCTTTATTTATCTGATACTGATCAGCCAGCCAGCTCCGTAGTTCCTCCTTAGATCCATTCTTCAGAAATTCTATTGCATGTGAGAAGATGTAACCCACCTCATTTGCAACCAGATCTGTCCGGCTTATTGCCTCACCCACCCAAGAAGGAATGGTGGGGGGAATTCCTACTGCTTTTCTGACTATGATCTTGTTTCCGACTGTTCTTAGAAACTTATAGGGAGACCCTCCAAGAATAAATACATCATTCGGATTAAGTTTCTCTACAAACCTCTCTGAGAGCACCCCAAGATGTGTCCGTTGCTCCTCAAGCACCACTTCCACAGACGTAACATCTGGAATTGTTCCAATGTTTAGCATAAAGGTGGTTCTCGCGTACCTTCTCTTCCCAAGTTGGTTTGTCTCCTTATCCAACCAGATTCTCCCATATTTCCATTGCTCTGATTCTTCTGTTGGATTGTCCAAGGCAGTGATGACTTTGTAGAATTCCTCAAATCTAAGACCTTTGTATGGAAAGGCTTTGGTGATAAGGTTGTAGAGCTCATCCACATCCCAGTTTTTTTCTATTGTTAATCCAACAATCACCTGAGCCAGAACATCAAATGGTGCCTCTGGGATATCTATAGGATCTATTTTCCCCTGTAGTGCCAATTTATTGATACAGACGGCTTCTATCAAATCCGAAATGTGAGTTATAACAAACCTGCCCTTAGAGGTGGCCTCTAATGAGTGACCTGCCCTTCCAAACCTTTGTAATGCCTTGGCAACGGATTTTGGTGATCCCCACTGGATTGCCAGACTAATTGTCCCGACATCTATCCCCAGCTCCAAACTTGTGGAGGTTACAACAGCTTTTAGTTCACCATTTTTTAGTTTGTCCTCTACATCCAACCTCACATCACGATGCAGTGACCCATGATGTACCCCAATCATTGACTTATACTTTTCAGGGAGCATCTCTTGTATCTTTGTGGAAAGTCGCTCTGCCCAATTTCTTGTGTTAGCAAAAACAATTGTCGTTTTATGGGTCACAATTGACTGAGAAATGAATTTTATCAACTGATGCTCAAGCTGGTCAAATCTCTGAGTTATCAGGTCTGAATCTGGTGTTACAACCTTGAGATCAAAAGATCGATGAATAACCCCCTTTATAACAGAAACCATGGATCTTGGACCTGCAAGAAACTCAGCTATCTTTTCAACTGGTTCGACTGTTGCAGAGATTCCTATCTGGCAGAATTCGTTTTTGGAGTAATACCTCAACCATTCAATCATTAGTGAGAGGAACGTCCCCCGTTTGTTGTCTGCTAATGCATGAATCTCATCGATTATCAGCCATTTTATGTTAAATAAGTGATGCTTAAACTTCTTTGTTGCAAGAGCAACACCAAGTGATTCAGGGGTTGTTATTAGAATGTGTGGGGGTTCCCTCAACATCTTTTGTTTAGCATAGGTTGTTGTGTCTCCCGTTCTCACCGCAATTCGAAGCTTTTCAATTGAATTTTTATCCTTATCTCTGGAGTTTTGTCTGATCTTAACACCAAATTTTTCTTCCAAGGTTTTGTAAATTTCACCCACTGGATAATTGAGGTTTTTTTCTATATCATTGTTTAGTGCCTTAAGGGGAGAGACATAAATAGCATAAATGCGATTTTCAAGCCTTAACTCTAAAGACAGTTCAATCAGTTCATTTAATATCCCCATAAATGCTGCAAAGGTCTTTCCTGAACCTGTTGGTGAGATGATTAAGGTGTCATTTTCCTGTTGAATCTGTTCTAGACTGTGAAGTTGCATCTCGTTAAGTGAGGACAGATTCTCTTTGATCCATGATTCAACGGGGGCAGAAAGTTGAATCTTGGGAACAGATTCTGTTTTGACATAAGAAACCTCAACAGTCAATATTTTAAATAAGGGAACATGCTAATAAATTTTTATTAATCTGTCTTATAGAACTAACTTAGTAAGAAAGTCGTTCCAAGTTGTTCACAAAAATTAGGTTGAAAGAAGATTGATTATGTGACAAATTAGATCAATAGGACTTCTTGTTTAAATTGAAAATTATGATCACAGAAGTTTTTGCAAAATTATATTACACCTCCAGATGTTGCAATTGTATAGTTTAGGCAGGAACACACAACATTTAACCAATCGGTTGAATGAAAGGTTTAAATACTGAGAATAGTTTACCAATTGGTTAAATGAGTCAACAACTCGATCTTTTGTTCTATTCACTTTCAGACCAGACCAGAAGGGATATTTTGAGAAGGTTAACCTTGAAAGAGCTGACTGTGAGTCAGATAGCTAAACCTTACAAAATCTCTTTGGCTGCTGTGTCAAAACATCTCAAGGTTCTTGAGAAAGCAAAGCTGATAGGAAGAAGGAGAGATGGCAAAAATCACATTATTCATGCAGAGCCAAAAACCCTGATTAAGATTGATTCTTGGATTGAATTTTATAAGCAGTACTGGAATGAGTCCTTTGATCAACTTAACACTTATTTAACGACTGTAGGAGATACAAAGAATGAAACATGAGTTAGAAAAACTAAACGGAACCACAGATGACCATCTTGTCATCGTACGCGAATTTTCAGCACCAAGGGAAAAGGTGTTTGAGGTATTAACCAACCCAGACCATGTGAAAAAATGGAGCTGTCCAACAAGCATGAAGATCACTTTTAGCGAGGGAGATGTAAAAGTTGGTGGAACATACAGGTTTGGAATGCAGTCTGCCTCTGGTAAAGGTCCTGAGATGGTGTTGACTGGGTCATACAAGGAGATCAACAGACCTGAAAGAGTTGTATACACTCAGTTTATGGAGATGCCTGATGGTAAGAAAAGTCCTGAGACAGAAATAGAAATTCTGCTAGAGGAGAATAAGGGAACGACACAGATGGTGTTTCATCACAGTAGATTCCCATCTGCTGGTGATAGAGATAACGCAAGAATCGGCTGGACTGATGCATTTGGTAAGTTAACAGATCTTGTTCACTCTATGAAATAGAACAAAAGCTGATGTGGCTTACAAGGATTCAGGAAGTCACAAACTCATCGCTGATTCATCAGAATTTGTTGTTATTTGTTAAATCGACAAGAGTTCATTAAATTAATTTTATGTAAATACTGAACTAATGATAACAAACATATCAATCATTGATATATGAATATTGGCTGATCCAAAGTTTTAATAATCAAATCGAATACCTCAAATCACTTAAAAGAGGTGATCACATGGTAAAAGATCTAATTTGCAATATGGATGTAAATCCTAAAACAGCTTCATTCAGTTCTGAATACAAGGGGAACAATTACTACTTCTGTTCCAAACATTGTAAGATGACTTTTGACAAGAATCCGACAGAGTACGTAAAATGAAAGAAAGCTCAACAGGTTATAATTTAATAATATTAATGTAAAATTACAAATACAAAATTGAATAACTAACAACCAATTCAAAATAGAATAAGCTTATTAACAAAGCTTCAGCATCTCTCTTATGGAAAATAACGAACTAACCTACAGAGATGGATATTCTCCTCAGATCGCAAGATTTGTGGCTATGTTTGATAATAACAGGGAAAGATTGCTCTACAAATTGAAAGATGTGACAGATGAGATTCTAGATTTCACGCCTGATGAAAAGACTGTAGAAACAATTGGAACTCTATTGTATCATATTGCTGCAGTAGAGCATGACTGGATATTTTATGACATAGACAAACAGGAGATTGATGAAGAACGATGGAAATATGCATTTGCCACCAGATCCGATGATATAGACCAACTAAAGGGGAAAGGGTTACAGTTTTATCTGGACGCACTTCAAGAGGTCAGAGATAAAATATTTAATCGATTCAAAAAATTTTCGGATAATGATTTGAAGAGGAGCATTGAATCAGAAGGAAAAACCTTTACAATAGAATGGATACTGTTTCACCTGTTGAACCACGAGGCAGTACATATTGGTCAAATTAGTCTGTTAAAGAGACTTTACAGATTGAGGGAAAAGTGATAAGAAAAAGGTATATTTCAATGGTACACAAAGAGCTGACCTACAATATTGGTTATTCACCTAAAGTTTCATCTTATCTAGCAATGTTTGAAAACAACAGAGAGAGGTTATTCCATCAATTGAAGGATGTCACAGATCAAATGCTTGATTATACACCCAATGACAAGACTGTTGAGACTATTGGAACACTCCTTCTCCATATTGCAGCAACAGAGAAAGACTGGATATCTGTGGTAATTGACAATCAAGAACCAGACAATGGAATTTGGAAATATGCCATTGCAACACGATTTGACGACCTTAAGCAATTGAAGGAAAAGGGGTTGCAATTTTATTTGGATAAGCTCAATGAAACCAGAGAAAAAACCGTAAATCGCTTCAGAAGATTTACAGATGAAGAGTTAAAGGAAGTAGTAACTTACACTAGTGATACGTTTACCATTGAATGGATCCTGTTTCACCTAATCAATCATGAAGCGATGCATTTGGGACAAATAAGTCTCTTGAATAAGGTGCACAAATTAAAGAAAATTTAATACCTCTATGCTTTAGAGTGGATAGATTTTTAATTCTAAGAATGAAGTTTTTCTAATGCCAGGCAAAGGTTCAGGAAAGACAATACCTAAACCCCCTATTGAACAGCTTAAAAAAGAGTTCAAGGAACAAAAAGAAGAAGATCTACTAAAGATGTTTAAACAGAGGTTTGAGAAGAACAATCAGAGACACAAGGGTCTGGAGTGGGACAAAATTCAATCAAGGCTTGAAAAACATCCAGAAAAGCTTCTTTCGCTTTACCTGATGGAGCAAACTGGCGGTGAACCAGATGTAGTGGGATATGAAAAAACTACCGATGAATACATATTCTACGACTGTTCACCTCAAAGTCCAAGTGGTAGAAGAAGCATCTGCTACGATCAAAAGGGATTGGCTGAGAGAGAGAAGAAGGGGGTATTTCCTGCTGGAAGTGCTGTTGGTTTAGCGGAGACAATGGGTATAGAACTCCTAACTGAGGAGGAGTATCGAAAGTTGCAGGAACTTGGTGAATTTGACACAAAATCTGAGAGTTGGTTAAAAACACCTGAAGAGGTAAGAAAACTTGGAGGAGGCATATTTGGAGACAGAAGATACAACCGTGTTTTTGTCTTTCATAACAGCGCACCCTCATTTTATGCTGGACGCGGCTTTAGAGGAACACTTAAAGTATAACACAGCTACTAAAAAAGATTGATTTAAAGTTAAAACAGTGTAAGGTTACTACTTGATTTTGGTTATGTAATCTCTTAATCATTAATAAATCTCAGATATTAGATGGGTCTTTCATTTTAGTAGATTTTATTCGAGTATCACTTACATAAATTTCTCTATTTTCCACCTTAACAATCTCAAATTCAAGTATGCCTTTCAATACTTCCAAGAAAGAATTTACCTCATCTTTGACTTTAGTCTCAAATAAGGAAACTGCTTCCAATTTATTGGTTTCTTGAGGATACATCAATCCGACCACATATTGTCTTTGGATATTTGTTCCCAATTCGTTAAATTCTAACTCATTATAACTATATACGTCCGCTGAATGTGATAGGTCTGAAAGATGTCCCTTTTTGTTCTCAATACCTTTAATTTGAATTTTAGCAGGTTGATTTTCTTCTTTTTTGAATGAAAACTTAATATTTAGTTTAAAAGGGAATATTACATACGAATCAAAATATGATGCATAAAGTAATTCATTGTGATAAATAATAATTTGGCGTTTCCATGATATAACATATATAAACAAAGACAGATATATCAGACCTGAATAAGAGATTAAGATCAAAAAAATATTTTGAACATTTTGGTTATAATAACCGAAGAAATCTAAGGAAAAAAATATTGGGAATAAAGTTGTGACTATTATGGCTAAAGTGATTGATACTCCATAATACAAAGTGGGAAAAGTATAAATAATATCCCACATTTTTTTGTTGCTTTTAATTAACAGGACACCAAACAGGTATGCGGTTGTAGATAATGAGATAATGAAAACATAATCTGTAACTAGTAAATTAATTGGTTTAAGGTAGTTTAGAAATAAAACAAACATTACTCCAAAAAATACAAAAAGTATAGGGACTAGAACCAATAAAATTTTAGTTCTGATTAATATTGGTTTAATTATAGTTTTATTTTGATTGAAAATTATTTTGGTTTTTCTGTATAAGATCAAATTTTCCATTTATAAAATTATAATTTATAACTTTTTTTTAGTTTTGTTATAAACAAATAATAATTTGGCTAAAGAACAAAGAATTATTGTTTTATTGCCCTAAGGCTTGTCCTAAAACTAGATCACATTAGAATCACTCCCTGAGCTCGGAGTGTTTGATTATCCCAGACAACACAGTCAAACCGATTTTCAGCCCGTTCTAAGATATAGAACCCCGTCACTTTTCTCTGCTTTTGAACAAAACAACAATCAAAATGATTACCCCAAAAACTGGCAATAGGATAATATCAAGCACAAAAACCACCTGAGTAAGTACGACAAGTATTCCAAAAATAATACCCATAAGTATAAACAATATACCCATAAGACGAAGTCTCCTCTTCATCTCCTCCATAACAATTTCATCAACTTCCTCATCTATTGGCCACTCTACAAATTTAAAAATCAAGAAAAGAATCACAATCGCAATTATTAAAATTGATAAATAGGGGAGTAGAGTACTTGGTATCGCGTCCTTTCTAATCTGTGTAAAGCCAAACAGATATAAGGCAATTAGATAGAAGACAAGGACTGTCATTCCAATCCTTCCAAGCACCAGATTTTCCTCTGAGATTCTGTTTCTACCGATTCTGTAGATCAAAACTATAAGTACAAAACTTCCTCCAGCAGCCAGTAGCTGAGTTGCGATATTAAACCCACTACTGAGAGTTGAGAAGCTGCTCTGGGTTAAAACAAAGACAGCAGATACAACTTTGATCCACCGGGAAAGGTGTACAAATTCTTCCACGTAATTAGGAAGCACAGACCCATTTTGGTAGGTAAGAACTTTAAAGATTGAAATTGGTACAATAAATGCAAAGATAGGGTGCCAAAAGAACACGAGTGTCAAAAATTCAAACCAGCCCACACCCAAGATTGTACCGTTTGGTAGACCATTTCCTGGATATCCTGCCCAAAGTACCTTCGTAATTGGTGCCTCGTATAAGGCCAACAACATCCCCCAGAAGTACATGTGTGCCAATGAATCCCTTTGTGTACGATACGCCACATTGTAATAGAACAGAAGGTGAACAAGGTATAGTGGTAACGTGACGAGCAACCCCCATCCATCAAGAAACCAGACAAGTGAAGAGCCAGCAAAAACCTCTGCTGTGAACATTGTTATGGTGCCTATAAGAAGAAAGGTCAAGAACCGAGATAGGAAGCTCATGATAAAGTTGGAAGATCACCATCATTGTTAAAGACAACCAAACCAATATAGACCAACGGAAATTACAACCGGTTAAACCCTCATTACAAAGAGAATCATGATCGCATAAAGTTTATTTTCAACCTCTACAATCTAATATACATAAGAAATAAGACAGTTATTGTTATGCGAATTTTCATCCTGCTTAATGTGAAATATTGACTTAACATTAAATAATTTTTATGTATTTTTTTAAAGAAAATATTCAAAGGATTAACCAAAAATCGAAGGGTATAAATGAAAAAAATAAAATGTAGGTTAAGGGGATTTTATAATTTCATATTTTACGTGGAATAGTATATTGGGTAATTATTTTTTTAACCCCAATAAAGAGGGTTCATGGGTTCTTTTATCTTTGGAGGAAGAATTATTTAATGAACTTGGAAAAGAAATTAAACAAAATTTTGAAGATTTTCTTAAAGCTATAAAAGAACCAAAATTTCAGGAATCTTGTTATTATGACCACAAGTGCAAATATAAGCTCTCTGATTTTACCGGCAAGGTTCAAAATCCAATTAACAACACTATAGCACTACACAAGTTTTATCTCAAACATGATAAAGACCTAATTAAAACCAAAACCCCACCTTTTTTTGCCTTTTTATGTTTTTTTATCGTTCCAATGCTTCATGATGAGAAAAATTATTATAAACCCTTAAATCAGTTATTAAATTTAAACAACGAAGGTATGCCAAAAGGATTTGAAGAGATACCAAATGTATTCGT
This sequence comes from Candidatus Heimdallarchaeota archaeon, assembly GCA_030149205.1. Classification (GTDB taxonomy): domain Archaea; phylum Asgardarchaeota; class Heimdallarchaeia; order Heimdallarchaeales; family Kariarchaeaceae; genus WAKA01. The sequence goes on from JASBSB010000007.1 coordinate 79,453, forward strand.
AACTTTAGAAGATTGGTCACTGCAAAATGAAGGGAAATTAGGGTTATTCTTAGCTAATTCTAATTTCATACATGAAAGATACATTAATGTTGGAACAATTTGGACTCAAAGTCTTTTACGACCTTCTGACAAAGAAATTCTCAAAATCATTTTTTATGGATACCAAGGTATAAAAGGAAGAAATATTTCTAAACAAGAATTAAGATATCTGATTATTAACTCAAAACCTTTTCATCTACTTAGAAAAAAAATTAAGGATATCTTAAAAGATGACAATCCAAATAATAAAACAAAAAAAGCACTTCTACAAATAATACAAAATGAATACTCAGATTGGGATGGAAAAATCGATGAGAAATTTATTTCATATATTGATAAAAGAGAATTAAATCTAGATGCCCGTGGTCATATCTCTTTGAAGTTTCAGGAGACAAAATTAATTTCTGTGAGATTAAGGTTTCAAATATACAGTGAGAATTTAAAAGGAAAAATAACATTCAATATAGAAAGAAATAAATTATTGATAAAGGTTAGAAATGATGATTGGAGTTCTCCAGCCTACACAGTTAATCAAGATGAGATGGAAGCAGAAATATTTGATGCAACAAAAATATTATTTGAAAATGTATATATAGATTCTGAAAAGTTAAAATCTGTATTTCATAGTAAAGATATATTATACTTTCAGCAAGGTGGATTCCATAATGGATTAAATAATGATGAATTTATACAAAATTCTCAACTTTCTGTTGATGAAATTAACATGGTAATTACAACTAAGAATAATAAACAATACTTATCTTGGAGTGAAAATCCAGAAAATTACAAAAATCAAAAAAAATTACAACACCCACAAAGTGGGAAATTTGATTTATTTGTTATTCAGGATCCAAAAGTTGATATTATAAGTTTAGAACCAATCGTGAATATAGACGATGTTTTAATAGAATTTATTGATGGAATAAAAAAACCAAATACAAAAAAAAGTATCTATTTTTTTGATGTCCCTCCTACAATATTGATTAAACCAAAAGATAATTACAAAGTTTTTTTAGGTGGTACAATATGTTCGATTGATGTTGAGAATTTATGTGAGCATAAAATTTTAAAATTGAAAAATAATAGTCTAAATGAATACTCTGTACGAATTAATAAACATATTAATCATTATTATGAGTCGCAGTTAGAAATTATTGTTAAAAAAGAAGATCAAATTTTGGCTCGCAAACAGATTAAATTTATTAAAACCATAATGAAAATACCACACATCAGATTTAAAAGAGATTTATTTTTCAATCAAATTGAAAATGAAGATAAATTTGTGGATTTTTTCATTTATAGACTACGTTCTAAATTTCCTTTAGAATTTGGGATAAATGTAACTTTTATTGGTCTTCAACCAGGAGAAATTTGTAGATTTAATTTGAAGAAACCTGTGATTAACACGCACAAAAAACAAAAAACGAAATATAAATTTAATAAATATCAAAAATATAAAAATTATAAAAGAACCTCAGATATCCAATTATACCAAGAGGAAAAGGCTAAATTAGAATTAACTTCATGGAATCCAATTTGGGCTATTATTCATCAAATTAATGAAAAATTGGAGTTTATTCCCCTAAATACGAAAAAAAATCGAAATCAAATCATACGAAATATAAATCAATTAAATGGAAATGTTCCACTGGGTTTGAATGGAGAGGAATGGAAAAAAATAATAATCAATTTTAAAGGAATGAAACCAAAATCAATTTCTGAAAAAATGTTATGGGATAAATTCTCAAATCAGGTTTTAACTTTATTCCAATAGGTGGTAAGAATGAACAACATGCTTTTAAAACTTATTAGTCATCATGGAGAACTAAGTATATCTAATAAATTTTATGATATATATTATTCATTATTAAAAAAAAGAGCTGAAGAAATTAATAATTTTGACCTTTTAGATGAAAATTATTTTAAATTTCATCGCAATCAAACTCTAGAATATCTTAGAGCATTATGTCATATAGATTTCAGTATTCCAGAAAATAAAATTGTAATATTAAAACCAACACTTCATGAAATAAAAAAGGTTGCTCGTTTGCACACATTTTACATTAGTGGATCAATAGATGATGAACTGAAAAATGAATTAGATATTTTTGTACAAGAAAATAGAGATATCAAATATGAAAAAAGAATAAATAACAGAAATGATAATTTAGTTTTAATTCCAGATTCTATCTATCTTTTGACTCATGACTTTGACAAAATTATTGATTTTTGTAAGTCGGATGAAAGATTTAATTTTTCTTTTCAAACTGGCTCAAACATGATCCAAAACTCTCCAAGGTTAGATATCTATTTAAAATATCTAAATAAAAAGGGAGTAAGTTGGCAACCATTTAAAGATTTGAAAGGGTATAGTAAATATTATTTTGATAAAAACAATTTCAAATATCTAATAAAAAAGCAAGTTGCAAGAACAATGCTTGTAAAATATCAAAATCCAATAAATTTTCAAAATTATTTTTTTCTTGTTGAAAACAATCAGATGATAGAAGTGGATTATTATTGGGGAAAATACTTATATTTAAATAAAATTGGTGTTACCAGTTCAGTTATATATTATAACACCTATAAAAAGGAACTCAAAATTCCTCAATCATTAAAATTACCACCTTCAATTAAAATTGGATTGACTATGTTATCTGCAGAAATTCCAAAAATTAGTTTGATTAATAACATTCGATATGAAGTTTACTATAATGTTCTCGAACCTATGGCATACGAAATATGTATAAGACTTGGACAAAGGTTAAGTCGCAAGTAAAATTACAGTATAGAAACTTGCAATATACTGTCGTTGAATTTTGGTCTTCCTAATGTTGTAAATATAAAATTTTTTCCGAACATGTTTTTCTAAATCAATATTGTATGAGAATTTTCGAATTCCCCGAATTGAAAAATTAAAATTATTCTGTGTAAAGACAAGAGAAATCGTTCCATCTTGTGCACAAAAAATTTTTTCTAAAATACCAACTTGATCAAAAGTTTCTCGTTTATTTTCCCCAACAAATGCTAAAATATTGTCTCTATATGGAAAACATATTGACCTATATATACATCTCCTGCAAATTTCAACATCAGGAGAAGCTAATTCAAGCTGTAATTTCTTTGGTAAATTCTTGGTATCTTTCCCGAAATTTTTAATTTTTTCAGAAATTGGAATAAATTGATTTTTGAAATAAGTTAAATATCGAATTACTTTAAGTTTTTCTAATTTTATAGGAATTCTTCTATTCTTATTATCGACTAGAATTAGATTTTGTGGCCATTTCTTATTTATTTCTGAGTATAAATAAGCATAAATATGGAGTTGAAGGTTATATTTCTTCAAATATCTTATTTCTGACGGTATTTTCTTTTTAAAATCAATTATGGTTGTACCCGATTTTTTTTCAATAATTAAATCAGGAATGCCAACAACATTAAATATTTTAGATTTAAGTTTGATCTCAAAATAAGTCTGAATGCTCTCTGTACTTTTAAAGGATTTTTTATTTTCTGATAATATGAACCTTAACTTTTCCTTTTCCACATAATAATTTGGTATGAATTTATTTAAGGGGAAAAAATTTTTTTCTGGCAAACCCCTTTTTATATAATTATTCATTAACTCTGTTTCAATTTCACACCAATTATTATCAAAATCATTATTATCAATTAATCTATTTCTAATTTTATGTTGAATTTGACCTAATAATATGTTGGGAGAATAGGGAATATCTCTCGAAATATTTAGGTAGTAAAAAATGAATTTTAGGCGACATTCAAAAAAAGTAAAAAGTATAGTAGTAGAGATTTCCCTCAATTTATTCATATTATTTTTTTATTTTATACTATTAACATCTGTTGTCCTAAATTGTTATTAATGTTAAAAAAATTGAAAAGATTACTGATTTTTCGTGGATGACCCTATCCAAGTATTTAATGACATAAATAATAACATAATCCGCTACATTAGAACTGCTTTTGGAACAGATCATAAAAACATTGAAGATGAAAGAGAATTTTTATTAAAGAACTCAAATTTATTTAGTCAAATTCCTTATATCGAAATTTTACCGGAATACTTGACGTCGGGCAAAAAGATTACGGATTTAACAAGTCAAGACTTACCCCAATTATCTGTAAAGGAAGTAGAGCAATTCATAGAACTAGTTAAAATGGGACTTATTGGTGATTATGAGCTTTATAACCATCAATTAGAAATGCTTAAAAGAAGCCTCAATGGTCAAAATTGTATAATAACCTCTGGTACAGGGTCTGGAAAAACAGAAGCTTTTCTTTTGCCTTTGTTTGCAAGTTTGGTGAAAGAGTTTAAAAATTGGACTTCACCAACTCCAATAAATAAAAGAAACAATGATTGGTGGTCAAATTCTACATGGAAATCAGAACATTTTACAAAAGGAAAGCAACCTCGAATTAAAGAGAGTTATTTCGTAAAACAGAGAGGGCATGAAACTAGGAAATCGGGTATTAGAGCTTTGCTACTTTACCCAATGAATGCACTAATTGAAGATCAATTAACAAGATTAAGAAGGTCACTTGATACAGAAAGCATTAGACAATGGTTTACTGAAAATTGTGAAAATAACTTTATTTACTTTGGTAGATACAACGGTAGTACTCCAGTATCGGGAACAGAATTAAATCAAAAAGGAAATCCAAATCGTTCAAAAATAACAGATCTTGAGAGTAAAATGAGAGAAATGGAATCAACCTTTGAGGCTGCAATAAGAGAAGAGCAATTGAATAATAAAGAAGGGGAAATTAGATATTTTTTTCAAAATCCGTTTGGTTCAGAAATGCGCTCTAGGTGGGATATGCAGTCAAACCCCCCAGACATCCTTATAACAAATTATTCAATGTTAGGAATAATGATGATGAGAGAGGAAGAAGATCAAATTTTTTCATTAACAAAAGAATGGTTGGAAGAAGACCAAAATAACATATTTCACCTTATAATTGATGAACTGCACCTTTTTAGAGGGACTCAAGGGGCTGAGGTATCATATCTTCTTAAATTATTTTTATCAAGGATTGGTCTTCATCCAGGTCATAATCAGTTGAGAGTTTTAGCTTCTAGTGCTTCCCTTTCAGCTGAAGATGAAAAAAGTTTTGAATTTATAGAAGCTTTCTTTGGAATGAAAAGAGGGAATTTTAGCTTAATTTCTGGGGATTTAAAAATCCCTGATTCTAAAAACATCTTGAAGTTAAACAAAGGTGATCTTGACCTAATAGTTGACAATTTATCGAGCTTGTCCGGGAATAGTTTGGTTGAACATTTTCAAAATCGTTTTACAAGAAATTCTTTGCTTCAATTTTCAAATTTATTAAAGTCAAACTTTTTGGATACTAATGAGAAGCGATATATAACTATTTCCATTTTAGAACTTGCAAAAAGGATATATCCAAATGTTGAAGACAAAAATACTTTACTTAATGAGATAGGAAAGTTATTAAGGTTAAGGGGTGCTTTCTCAAACAATAAACTACTTCCTAGTTTTAGAATACACCTACTCTATAGAACAATTAAAGGATTTTGGGGTAGTGTAAAACCAGATCTTCTAGCTAATCCCAAAAATTCGGTTTTTCTAGAACCACAGGTTTTTGATTCAAATCTAAATAAAGTAGCTGAATTATTATATTGTGAGCAATGTGGGGCAATTTTTTATGGTGGCTTTAGATTTCAAACAAAAAGTTCCACTGAGTTAATATTGACAGATTATAATTTTAGTAGATTACCCGATAGAACTCCAAATTTTGAATTTTACCGTAGAAGTTTTTACGAATATATTGTATTTTACCCAAATTTCAATAATGAAAATATACAAGAAGAAAATTGGAGTGTATCTCCCAAGTTAAAAACAGGTCAAAATATCGAAAACCTTACTGATAAGCGTACTGGACATTGGAAAAAGGCCAAAATAAATAGATTTACTGGAGAAATTAAAATTGGAAATGAAGATGAAATAGACTGGATAAATGGATTCATATACTCTTTAAGTTCAGATAATAAATATTCTATTTCACCAGAACTACACAGGTATAGGGCTGCACCAAATATTTGTATTTCATGTGGTGTGGACTACCGGAAGAGAAAATTAGATTCTCCTATTAGAGCATTTAGGACTGGTCTTTCTAAACTTTCTCAACTATTTATAAAAGAACTTTTTATGCAATTACCGGAGAATCAAGTTAAAAAAACAGTTATTTTTTCTGATAGTAGAGAGGATGCTGCGACTATTTCTAATGGTATTGAACGTTCTCACTATCAAGAATTAATAAGAGATTTATTACTTTCTCTGTCCGAAATAATTTTAGACGGGCAATTAGCTTTTATTGAATTTTATAATGATTTAGAAGGTGAAAAATTAGAAGACTTAATTTTATTAATTGCACAATATGAGTTTCAAAAAGGACTAAAAATTTTTCTAGAAAAATATGAAGGAAATAAAGTTGAGCGAATCAAAAAAATTAACGAGGCATATCCAAAAATCTTAGAGACGATTTTCAATTTACAAGAGGAGATTAATACAGATTTGACTGAAATTACCTCAGAAGCAAAAAGAAAATTAAGAAAGAAGAAAATCAATGAAACACAAGAAATTTATGATATGATTAAATTAAAGATTGAAAACAGGATATTATCAATTGTTGATTTTTTGTCATTTGAGAATAATAACGGATATTTGATTAAAAAATTACTTGAGTTGGGGATCAACCCTGGTGGACCTGATATCTCGCTAAAATATACAATTGATGGTCAAATCTGGACAAAAATTTATGATTTTGAAAATTTAACCACAAAAAAAGTTCTAAATGTTGAACTAAATCAATTAAAGGATAAAATAACTAAAAAATTACAATCAAATATTCTTTCAATATTATTTAGAAGGTTATATTTTGGTTTTGAAAGTACTGGATTAGGTTATGTCACATTTGACTTTACAAATAAAATCCTAATTGAAAAGTTAGAATTTTATAAACTGAAGGGGGTAGGGAAAAACCAAATAATTAATCTCTTTTCCTCAATTATTCGAATTATTGGATCACATTACAGATATGAACCAAACGATTGGGAAAATAATACTGTAGGTTGGGTGAAGTATACAGAAATTACGCAAAGTTGGTTCCGTCCATACCTCAAAAAAATTGCAAAAAATTGGAATATTAATTTAAATTTACTCTTACAGTTCATTTTATCCGGATTAAATAAAATTGGTCACAAACAAGGGATATTAAACATAGAATATTTGGATCTTCGTATTGCAGAAGAACATGAAAAAGTATACATATGTGAAAATTGTAGAACAATTCACCTTCATGACTCAAATTTTTGTTGTACCTTTTGTTTTGAGTCAATCAAAGAATCTGATCAAACTGTATTAGATATAAGATCCAAAAACTATCTTATTCGAAGTGGAATAGGTAATTCAAATATATTCAGGTTACATAGTGAAGAGTTAACAGGACAAACTGATAATCAATTGGAACGTCAAAGAAAGTTTAGAGATGTTTTCGTTAATTCAGATGAAATAAGGCAAGTTGAAACTATAGATTTATTATCTGTCACAACAACTATGGAGGTGGGAGTTGATATTGGTGACTTACAGACAGTCATTATGGCAAATATGCCACCAATGAGATTTAATTATCAACAGAGAGTAGGAAGGGCTGGTAGAAGAGGTCAACCATTTTCCTATGCACTAACTATCGCAAGAGACCGTCCTCACGATGAATATTATTTTACAAACCCTCATAGCTTAACAAATGATATTCCTCCAACCCCATTTCTTACTGCAGAGAACGAACAAATTCAAATAAGACTTATTACAAAAGAAGTACTAAGACGCGCATTTAAGAATGCAGGTGTCACTACTCATGACTCTCCGAATAATGATACTCATGGTCAATTTGGAGAGATTAAAGATTGGGAACACTCAAAAGAGTTAGTAGTTTCATGGCTCCAAAATCAAAATAATGAAATTAAAAAGATTATAGATGTTATTGTTAAAAATGGAAAATTAGAAAACAAAATTGTTGAAGATTACCTATCATATATTCAAAATAATTTACCTGAAAAAATAGACAATATAATATCTGATGAAACCTACTCTGGATCGGGACTGGCTGAAAAATTAGCTGAAGCTGGTATTTTACCAATGTTTGGAATGCCATCTCGTTTAAGAGATTTGTTTCATGGAAAAGATGATGATAAAAGGATTGTAAAATCTATTCAAAGAGATCAATCTATAGCAATTTCTGAATTTGCACCTAATTCTCAAAAGACAAAGGATAAAGGAATTTTAACTGCAATTGGATTCACAAATGATTTATATTATGATTATTCAGGGGTTAAACCAAGAAATTCGGGAAATCCAATTGCTAATAAAAGGCAGATGGTCTCTTGTACAAAATGTGGATATTTTAACATGAAACTTTTAAATGAAGCCACTGAATTAAACTGTCCGAGATGTTTTGAATCTAGGGAAAATGGTTACTTCATACTTCAGGTAGGAAGTCCCATTGCCTATAGAACAAATTTTCAAAATCCGGATGATGCAGCTAACGATTATATTGTAAGATCTAGCTCTTCTCAATTACAAGTACAGGACACAGAGAATCCAGGAGAAAAATTTGTACGTTGTAACATTACTTTTAATAACATGGATCCAGTATGGAAAGTGAATTCAAATAATAATTTAGGGTTTAAAGGGGGCATAATTTCAACATTTGGAAAAATAAGAGGATTTAACTTAGACAATCAATGGATTTTAGAAGATTACATGCAAGGGATCGTAAGAAATGATGATAAAAAATCAGTCGAATTTGAAAATATAGGTTTATATGCACAACAGGTTACAGGAGTTCTTAGATTCAAACCTAGTCAAATAATTGAAGGGATTAAATATGATATATGGAATTCTGAAGATTTAGAAATGGGGATTGTTGCTGCGGTTTATTCATCTGCATATTTATTAAAGCGTTTTCTATCGAATCATTTAGACATTGATCCAAATGAAATTAATGTCCCAAAAATTCGAAGAGTTAAGTTAAATAACAATTTTGTCACTGAAGCTGCACTTAGTGATGCGCTTGAGAATGGATCAGGGTTTACAGAATATCTAAAGTCAAGATGGGTTGAGTTGATTGATAATCTACTTAACTCAGACGAAGGATTTGGGGGGTTTATTAGATCAGATGCCCACCAAGCATGTATGAATGCATGTTACAGGTGTTTAAAATCTTATAGGAATATGAGTTTTCATTCCATTTTTGATTGGCGTCTGGGATTGACCTATTTAAAACTACTAATGGAAAAAAGTTACAACTGCGGTTTAGATGGAGATTTCACATCTGTTGAATTAAAAAATTGGTTTGAGTTCGTTCAATCATCATTGAAAAATTTTGTAAAAAGATTTAAGCACAAAAACTTTAAAATAACTCAAATAGAATCCATTCCGGCCCTATCTTTGAAACATGAAACTAAAAATAAGATAATTTTAATAACTCATCCGTTTTGGGATAACAAAAACCCTTATGGAATCCTAGCTAAAGCAATAGCTCGAGTTCAAGAACATGAATTAATCTTTATCAATTCGTTTGATCTGAGCAGAAGACCAACGTGGTGTTATCAAAATATTTTTTCTGAGAATTTAGATTGGTTTCCAGAATAATCTTGTAGGTTATAATTTATAATTTTGAAAATTTTTCGATCTACTTCTTCCTTAGTGCTACATTGACAAATTAATATAGATTTATTTGATATTTTGTTAATTTCAGATGAAATATAATTGTGTGAATCATTGTCTTTACATAATAGTAAATGAATTTCTAACAGAATTTTGTTTTTTTCATTTCTAACTGTTAGTTTTGGATTAGGTATTTTTTTGGTTGTAGATTTTAATTCAATAGATTTTAGTGTTAGATAGTCCTTCTTTTTAGAAGAAACTTTAACCTTTTTCCCAAAAATAGATTTAATAGTTTTTTCAATTTCTTCTAGCTTAAACCATTCAATACATTTTTTAGAACAAAATCCATTTTTCTTAAATAATTCATCACCTAATAAATTTTTATATTCATCCTTGGTGATTACTTTATCCAGATCATAATTATTGTTACAACCCTTACAGTTAAAATAGAATCTTCCTTCAATATCAAAAGGTAATATTAAGAATTGAAGAAAGTTATCATCATTAAATTCTTCAATTTCTGAAAATAATTCATCAAAAGTTTGAATTAAGAAACTTTTAGATAAATCTTCTAATCTTTCGCCTTTTGTTCTATCATTTTTAATATCTTTACCCAAATTTAAAGATCCAAGATTATCACAGCTTGAAGTTAATTTTTCCCACCCAATAAATTCTTTGATTAGTTTTGCCAAACTGTTTGCAAGTGGTGGAGGAACAGCATTTCCAATAATCTTATAAAGAATCTTAAGAGTGAACCCATTTTCTGAATAAAGAGTCTCAAGCTTATCTATAATTTCACGATCGAAACCTTGAATTGCTGCAGCTTCTTGCCATGATAGAGGTCTATTTTCATCTAATAATGGATATTTATACGAAAGAAACCATTCATAAGTAAATCTGTCATTAATCAGGTTATCTTTCTTCATTTTGATTCCAGTTGGATGTAGTGATATAGAGCGCATGCTTGCAAGTATTGTATATGAAACGTCTTCATATCCTCTCTTCCGATTTCTAGAACGAAAGTGCCATGGTTGCGGGAATTCTAAAAATGGAAAATAATCGGATCCTGAACGAAACAATCTCCCTTCAAACTGTTTTAATTTGTCACCTATTTTGACTCCATTGTTAGCATACTTCATTAATTTGTGAAAAATTATTTCAATTGACAGATTTTTCCAATTAGGGTCTTTTTCTCGAACTTTTCGATGTATTCCAAAATAAAATAATCTTCTTCTTGCCTGCGATACCCCAAAATCAGAGGCATTTAAAATTAGTGGAAAAACATGATAAGACCCGTTGTTAATAGAATTAAATTCATCTAGAATATAATCAAAAAAATAACCATCATAATTTGATTTTAATCCCAATACATTTTCTGCAACAAAAAAAAGTGGTTCAACTGTTTTAACAACTTGTTTAAAAAATAAAAATAACTTATTCCTTGGATCATTTTTTTCTCTCGAGCCAATCATACTAAAACCTTGACAAGGAAATCCACCAATTACAATATTGGCCCTTGGTAATAAAGATAAATTTAAGTCTTCAATAGGGATTATTCCAATGCTTTCATTATCACGATAATTATGAATAGCTTGATATATTTTGTAAATTTCAGGTACTTTCTCATTTGCAAACACAATTTTAAACCCTTCTTTTGTAAATCCAAGATCAAGTCCTCCTATACCGCTAAATAACGAAATCACATTTGGAGCTACCATAAGAAATATTAAAATTCAGGTAAATTAACTTTTGGCCATTGAATAAATCAAATTGTAAGCTTTTTTTATTATTATAATATGTACAAAATATATTCATTCTCATTTTTTTAGGGCTGTTTATTCAAACGTTTAATTTATCATATAATAGAAAAATAAATAGAATGCAGTGATTACTCTTAAATGATTTTTAGGGTACAACCCAATTTAAAAGAGTTGTATTTTTCTTAAGATCAAATTTTAATCTTGAAATGTTCAAGGTTAACATCTGATTCACCAGTCAGAATTAAATCTCTCACTACCTCACCAATTAATGCTGTAAATTTAAATCCATGACCAGAAAACCCCCCACAAAACAGGATATTTTTATTTTTTGGGTGATAATCAATTATAAAATTATCGTCTGGTGTAATTGTATAAAGACATCTCTCAGAGAACTCTGGAGTGGGATTTAGTCCAGGGAACATTCTCTCTGCAAATTTTGTCGTCAGTTTGACCAATTCAGAATTCACTTCCGGATCGCGTTTTGAGATATCATCAATGATCTTGTTTGAGAAATGAGGTGCGATTTTGACATACCCATCCTTTTCAAATTCTGGAAACCCATAAAACACAGGCTCTTCCCAACAGATGAAAATAGGGCTATCAACTGATTCTCGTTGCTTAAAATACATGAAGGCAACCTGCCAAATTTGTAAATAACCCAATTTGATCCCCAAATCCTCTGCGATGTTTTTTAGCCAGGCACCAGCTGTAATTACAACCTTTTTTGAGGTATATTCTCCTTTAGAAGTTATTACCTTTATTCCTTCCCTCAATCTTTGAATTGATAACACCTCTTCTTCGTCCTTCATTGTGCATCCCTGTGCTTTAGCCTGATTTTGGAGAAAGGGGAGGACCTCATCAGGATTAAGTATCCCTGCATCTGGTTGGTAGATTCCTATATAACCGCCAGGGATATTGAAATTGGGAAACCTGCCTCTCATTTCCTTAGCGTTTAATCTCTCAAACTTGATCCCTATTTTTTCTATGGATTTGATTGTTTGTAACAACCTTGGTGAATCTGGGGGGCCAAAATCTAAGCCACCTTTTTTATGAATAAAATTTCTTTCAGTGCTTTCTCTGATCCTATCCCATGCAGCATAAGCTTTGTACATCATAGAGACAAAGTAATCCTGTTCATAAGTCAGACGAATTATTCGACTTTCTCCATGGCTTGAACCATTGGTATGACCAAATGCAAATTGCTCGAGGAGAAGAACCCTCATATTTTTGGATAGCTGGTAAGCTGCTGAGGAACCCATTGCACCAGCACCAATAACAATAACATCAAAATCCATGCAATTTTACAGAATTAACAAATCTTAAGCTTTATGGGCTATCGCTGAATTCCTGAGGTGAGCGGAACCCTTTACAGCTTCCATAAAAGTGTGTTTCCTTACATTACATAAACATATCTGATACACATCTCCCCCAATATATCCCAACATGTCAATCTTATGATGATGTTTAAGGAGGATGAAAGTGGCTAATTCGATTACTTATTGCTAAGAGATTACACAAAGAATAATCAATAAAGAATTCCTAGAAGATATATGCAAACAGACGACAAATCAGACCAATCAGTTCTCATAACTGGTGCAAATGGGGGAATTGGTCTAGTGACAACAAAGCTACTGTCTGGAAGGGGAATTCACGTATTCGCAGGATACAGAGGTGCTGATACTGTAAATTCCTTTGAAGGCTTAAATAATGTTACTCCGGTTAAAATAGATGTAACCAGCGTAGATTCCATCAGAGAAGCATTAAACACAATAACACAATCTGGAAGAACGCTGAAGGGGATAGTCAACAATACGGGTCTTTCTGACTATGGACCACTCCTTGAAATGACTACAGAAAGTCTCGAAAGATTAATCAATGTAAATTTGTATGGTGTACACAGAGTCACATCAGTTTTTATTGACCTTCTAATCGCCTCTCAGGGAAGAATTATAAATATCAGCTCAATTGATGGAATTCTCACACAAAGGTTTACTGGTGCATATTCCATGTCCAAGCATGCCTTAGAAACCTACTCTGATGTTTTAAGGCTAGAGCTTGAAAAATTTGGAATCAAGGTTTGTGTTATAGAACCTGGAAGCTTTAATTCATCCATGTTCAAGAATAATATCCCATGGATAGAGTCTCGACTTGAACAAATAAAGGATTCAAGATACGCACAGGAAACATCCTTTGTCTTAGAAAATAGTGAACAAATTATTGCTAGACAGAATGCACTTCCTGATCCAAGCGTGGTTGGAGAGGCTATTTTTAAGGCTTTAAGCTCTTCTACACCAAAGAACAGGTATCTTGTAGCCACTGCCGATGAAACTGAAAGAGTTGTTAAGCATCTTTTGAAACTGCTTTCAGAGATAAATGAAGACCATGATACAGCATTATCAAAAGAAAGATTACAAGCGTTAGTGGATAAAATTTTAATTTAAGTAAACAAAAAACCAAACAACTTTTTATAACACACACAATTGGTCAAAATACTCCCCATAATTCAAAATTGGATACATACAGTGTTTAATATAAGAAAAACTGTAACTCCAGATAATTCATATGACCATTTTATCAAAAATAGATCATCTATCTCTCCAGGTTGATGTTAGAGATAGACATTGAAATTTTAAGTGCTAACTTCTACTTCAAAAAAAAAAAAAGCAAATGATGTAATTACATCCGACAAATAATATTTTTTATCAATTATGACTATTGTAATATTTTAGTAACACATTGGTATTATGTAACAAGATAAATAGAGAAATAAAAATTCATCTATGAAAGATTTAATTTGGAAAGAAGACGAGCTATACATAAAGGAGCTGATCTGCAATCTTTATTATGGGAATTTACGGAAATTTTATTATGTAATTGAGAAACAAAGAGTAATTCAACTTCTAAAATATTTGGAGAGAGATTTTCCTACAAATAAGTCAAATTTATTAGAGAGGATAGATAAACAAAAAAGTATAAAAGAAGTTATTTCATTATCTCAAATGGGGGATAAAACTCTTACGAATATAATCGGTGATGAGAAGAAAACGATAGATAAAGTTAAAGAGATTGTCAAAGAAGTAATTGATTATGTTGAAAATGAAGTTAATGAGACCGAAATTTCTAATAAATTAGAATTAAAAATTATGGGTAAATCCATTGAAAAATCGTTAGTATTCCAGATCATTTTATTGTTAAATAGTGCCTATGCGACCATTAGCGGATCGATCAGAAGTAAATATGGAAAATTAGTTGAAAAATACTATTTAAAAATGCTCATTCAAGCCTTTGAAAGTATAATATGGCATGAAGATAAGGATCTGGATTATAATGAAGAAGGACATCCCGTGATTGATAAAACTGGATTAGGTGCTATACACGGTGCAAAATGGAAAGTAGAGCAGAATCAATTATCACGAGTAACAACAAAAGGTGAAGCTGGTAGGGAGATCGATTTATTAGTGTTCTTTTTTGATGTTAGTAAAAAACGTTTTTTCCCTCTGTGTGCGATAGAATTCACAATTGGAGGTAGAGGAAATCCTAGTGCTTCTGTAAACAAAGCAAAAAGTATAGAAAGTTTTGATTTTATTCTACCAAATAGTACAATTTTCACAGCTTTTGATTTATCAAAATCGAATATTAGGAAAGATATTAAGAAAGCAAAAATAATCATTTTCCAAGATGATATAGAAACAAAGCCAATTGAAATGATATATTCGACCATTAATCAAAGGTTATTAAATCTAGAAATAAACGTTAAGTTAATTCCAATAAATAATGTTACCAAAAATTTATCATCAATTATTGTTGGAAATTGTTGTGAATGATGTATTACTTTCACTAATAACTTCGTTAGAAAGAATAGTTTTTGTACCTGATTCATTTATTTCCATGATATTTACGCTTTCAATATCATACTCAAATAATGAACCAAACAAGATTTCCTGAATCTCTTTTCCTGTTCCAGTAAGTTTAATAGATACAGAGATTTTATATTTGTGGTTATCTTCTAATTCATCTAATTCAAAATGTGTGTTCATGGTTATTTATTGAAATTAGACAATTTAAAGTGATGAGGTTTGGTAAAAATTCACGAATATTTTGTTGTGATTATAGGTTTTATATCATTTATTATTTCAATATCTTCCTCAATTGTTGAAATTGCCTCATTAATTTTCCTGTAATTATCTTCAAGGCGTTCTACTGATGGTTTTTTGATTGTAGTAATTGATGAACCTGTACCATCTTGTTTTAATTTTTCAAGGAATTTTACCATTAGATCTTTAACAACTTTCACTAATTCATATGTGTTGTTGCTTTCAAATTCACAATCAGAAATTTTTTCCATAACAAGAATATATTCATCATCTATTTTTCCAATGTTACTATGGTGTTTTTTAGTCTTGTCAATATTTCGATTTATCGATGTGATGATCTTAAATCCCATTTTCTCACCTAATTGAGAAAAAAATTTGTGGGATTCTATCAATTCATATTCTAAGCTTGAATTACCGACAACAATAACACATATTTTGTTTCGTTTTAACACACGGTTCATTTCAATAATTGTACGTCCCATGTCTCCTAAATATTCTGAAAGTAACCGGAATCTATTGTTTATAAAGTGTGAATGTCCTCCTATTTCATTATCTTTAAACAATTTAATATCTAAATCAAGAACTGCCATATTGTATTGATGAATACGATAATAATCGAGAGCATTTACATAAGGTGGAGAAGTAACAATTAAATCTACAGATTTATTCTCAATATAATTTAATTTTCGAGAATCACCCTTGATTACCTCGATTTTAGACTTGTCATTGCCAACCTTATTTTTTAAATGGATCAATTCTTTTGCAAAAAGTCTAATATTCTTTAAAAATAATTTGTAAAATCTATCAGCAGACCATTTAACAATTTCTTTTTTTCTACCATTTTGATCAATTAACGAAAAAATAGCAGATGATAATGAAACATCTAATAAACGACAAATAATTGGATTAGAAAATAATTTAGAAGATTTTCTAATTTGTACTATTCTTTTTAAAAGGTCATCATGAAAATATTCTTTTTCTTTTCTTTTTGGTAATTTATCTTTGAGTTGATTAATTTCATTCATAGAGACTTCTTGTGTTTCAATATTATATTTAATATTTTCAAAATTAAACGAATCTAATAAATCAGTTTTTAGATTAGCAATTAGGTGAGCTAATGGATTGAAATCAATACCAATTCCATTTCTTTTATTCAAAAGCGCTTCTACTAAGGTAGTACCTCCTCCCATAAACGGATCTAATACAGTGTCTCCTTTTTTTGTAAACAGTTTAATGAATGTTTTAGGAATTTGAGGTATAAACCTTGCTGGATATGAATGAATTTTGTGAGATAAATATTGTGTTTTGGCATCTGTAAAGTCCCACAGAATTTCATTTTTAACAATTTCAAATGCTTCTATATTAGATATACATTGTTTGTTCAGATGATTTTTTTCAGTTTTCGATGGCTCATTAAACCATTGATCTAAACTCGTATTCATAGCTCTTATTTGTCATCAAAGAGTTAGAATTAATAAGTACTTATTCGTTATGCTAGATTGATTGCATTTTTTAATCATTTACTTTACTCTCCTTTATTATGTATTCACTTCCATTATTTGTACACACTCCTAATTATTCTGTACATTACAACTCATGAGATTCAAAGTTTTTTACCTATTAATTTTTCCTAACTGCATCCGGATGTATTACCACATTCTGGGCAGGTGTAGCATGATCCTGTTCTAAAGGCAATTGCACCACAGTAGATACAGATCGTGTTATCCTCAAGGCTTGCGTTCTCAGGAATTGGGTTGATGCTGGGTGAGACATCAGACGTGTCATGCTCAACGGTGTGCATGCTTATAGGTCTCTCCTCCTCAGGGAGAAATTCCATGGCAAGCCACCTGAATATGTAGTCCACAATACTTGAGGTTGTTGGTATATCCTTGTTAGCTGTGTAGCCTGAGGGTTCAAACTTTGTGTGAATAAACTTGTTTACTAACACAGACAGAGGCACACCATATTGTAATGACATAGAGATCAATACAGCCAGTGAGTCCATCACACCACCGAGGGTAGACCCCTGTTTGCTCATCTTGATGAACACCTCACCTACAGTTCCATCCTCATAAAGGCCTGCGATTATATACCCCTCATGTCCGTCAATGTCAAACTTGTGCACCTTGGATTGTCTTGTCTCAGGAAGCCTTCTTCTGACAGGTTCTCTGATCGTTACAACCTTCTTCTCAGTCTTTAAGGCAGAGGAGGTATCAGATGTCATTGTTCCGGATTTATCACCCGACTTCGTACTGGATTTATCACTAGATTTGTCTTCTGACTTTTCAGTGGATTTACCAGTGTTCAGGGGTTGCAGTCTCTTTGAGTTGTCTCTGTAGATGGCAATAGCCTTCAATCCCATTTTCCACGCCTGTATGTAGGTCTCTGAGATCTCCTCAACTGTGCTGTGCTCAGGCATGTTCACAGTCTTAGAAATTGCACCAGAGAGGAATGGTTGTGCGGCAGCCATCATCTTGACATGTCCCATATGATGAATTGTTCTTGTGCCATGAGGGCTCTTAAATGCGCAGTCAAATACAGGAAGGTCTTTCTCCTTGAATCCGGGGGCACCTTCAACAGTGCCATTTTCCAAGACGTAATCCATGATCTGGGCTATCTCCTCCTTGGTATATTTCAGACGCTTTAATGCAAGAGGTACAGTTTGGTTTATAATGGTCATGTACCCACCACCGACGAGTTTCTTGTATTTTACGAGTGCTATATCAGGTTCTATACCGGTTGTATCAGCATCCATCATGAAAGAGATGGTTCCGGTGGGAGCAAGAACAGTCACCTGTGCGTTTCTGTAGCCATAGTTCTCACCAACAGTGAGGGTGGTATCCCACACTGTGGTTGCATACTCATAGACCTGAGAGTCCACCCCCTTGTTTTTTATCTGTTTAGAGGCATCTCTGTGCATTTTGATGACTTCTAACATAGGTTCTCTGTTTGCTTTGAATCCCTCAAATGGCTGTTTTACAGCTGCAATCAGACCACTCTGTAGGTATCCTTGACCGGTGAGAATGGATGTTAGCCCAGCAGTATAGTTCCTACCCTCATCACTGTCATATGGAAGTCCGAGTGACATGAGTAGAGCACCTAGATTGGTGTATCCAAGACCAAGGGTTCTGTAGATGTGACTGTTCTTCTCTATCTGAGATGTGGGATAGCTGGAGTTTCCGACCAGTATCTCCTGTGCTGTGATGAGGATGTTGATTGTATGAATGTATTCTTCGAGCTTAAAGTTGCCATCTTGATCTCTGTATTTCAGGAGATTAATTGAGGCTAGGTTACATGCTGTGTCATCTAGAAAGACATACTCACTGCATGGGTTACTGGCATTGATTGGACCGCTGACCTTACAGGTGTGCCACTTGTTAAGTGTGTCCTTGAACTGCAAACCTGGATCCCCACAGACGTAAGTAGCCTGACTTATCATGTCCAACAGCTCTCTCGCCTTGTAGGTGTCTGCTACCTTTCCTGAGGTGACATAATGTGTCTGCCATTCTTTGTTTCGTGTGGCTGCTTCCATAAATGCATCAGACACCCTTACAGAGTGGTTTGCGTTTTGAAAGAAGACACTGTTATATGCCTCTCCTGTGAATGAGCCATCATATCCTGCATCAATAAGTGCCCATGCTTTCTGTTCTTCGTGAGCCTTACTGTCTATGAAGTCAACAATATCGGGGTGATCTGCATCCAGAATCACCATCTTTGCTGCTCTTCTGGTCTTACCACCAGATTTTATGGTTCCTGCGAAGGCATCATATCCCCTCATGAATGACACCGGTCCAGATGCAAATCCACCCGTGCTAAGCTCCTCTTTCTTTGATCGTAGCTTGGATAGGTTTACGCCAGATCCAGAGCCATATTTGAAGAGCATTCCCTCGGTCTTTACCAGTTCAAGGATAGATTCCATGCTGTCTTCGATGGAGTTGATGAAGCATGCGGAGCTTTGTGGTTTGGGGGTTGTTCCGAGATTGAACCAAACTGGTGAGTTAAATGCTGCATACTGGTTGAGGAGGATATGTGTCAGTTCCAGTCCAAATATCTCTGCACTTTCCTTATCAGTGAAGTAACTGTCCTTTATTCCCCAGTCTGTGATTGTGTTGACAACTCTGTCTATGAGATGTTTTAGGCTGCTCTCTCTTTCTGGAGAGTTGTATTTTCCGTGAAAGTATTTGCTTGCCACGATTTGGCTGGCGTTTAATGACCAGTCTTTTGGGAATTCAACATTTTCCTGTTTAAACACTGTCTCTCCCTTTTCATTTGCGATGATTGCATCACGTTTTTCCCATTCCACTAATTCGTAGGGGTGGGCACCTGGGGTTGTAAATATTCTGTGAAAGATCAGGCCGTTTTCGTCAGCCGATGAAGATTTGTATCGTAGTCCCATTTCAGTCATTGTATTATTCTTCCTCATTCCTTTCTTTAAGTGTAGAGAGGGGGGTCTCGAAGTGAAATTTTACTCACAATCGAGGGTTTTGATTCCCAAACTACCTTTCGAGGTTCGGTATCACTTATTTTTGAGTTAAGTTTAAAACTATTGATGCTTGGAACAGACAAATAAATCCTTGACCGCTTAGGTATCAGATCGTCGCGATAATCGGAAGACCCACATGAATAACTATGAAAAATGTCCGATGGAAATACACATAATTTTCTGCTATACGCGAGGTGAGTCGCGTGAGCATTCTAGCGCCGTTAATTCTTAAGAGTAATGTGAATCTCTCTGGCGCTAGTTAGATTCGCTGGGTATGAGAATCGTAATTGCTAAGTTCCATAGGAAATAGTGGGGTATCATATTTGGGTAGTACCTAGAGCTATATAGGTAATTGATGAGACTTTTATTTTGTCATTGTAACTGGCTGAAACTTTAATATTAATAAGTTGAGAATATTTCTACACTCTGTGAAAAGAGGAAAGTTTATCATAGTAATTTCCCTCCTTAGTGCTCTGGTATTGACTTCATCAGTAAATGTTATATCAGGTCAGCAGACACCTTCTACTATCACCTTCAAAGATTTTTTTGATTTTTTGAATCAGTTTTCAGGTTCGAAGAATCAGTCTGGACTAATTGATGAGTACTTGGTGTGGCAATCTACAAAGGGTTTCCCAACCATAGTTAACAAAACCACAGCAGTCTTCATTTTTTACTCAAGTGCGAATCAGTTGAAGGAGGCAAAGATTGCTGGGGATTTTAACTCATGGAACCCAGAGGCAATGAATCAGTTACAGAGCAACTTTAGTTTCTTCTACCTGGTAAAACATTTTGAGGCAGATGCACGCCTTGACTACAAGTTTGTGTTGGGAAGTAACTGGGTGCTTGATCCACGAAATCCAGCAAAGGTTCCAGGTGGGTTTGGTCCAAATTCAGAGCTGGCAATGCCAGATTTTGTTCAACCCAAGGAGATAAAGTATTATGCAGATATTCCTCATGGTACAGTTGAGTCCTTCGATCCAAAGTTAAGCCCAAATCCAAGTGTGCAAATTTATTTACCTCCTGCATACAACACATCTAAGAGATATGACACAGCCTATTTCACAGATGGATCAGAGTATCTAAGTCTGGGATATGCACAAAACACACTTGACTATCTTATTGCTCACAGGAATATACAGCCTATTATTGGTGTGTTTGTTGACCCCAGTGGTTCAAGGACCTCGTGGTACAATTGCAGTGATACGTCATACATACATTACCTGGAGAAGTTGGTACCCGTGATTGATGCGAACTTTGCAACCAACCAAAGCTCCACCTCTCGATTGCATGTTGGAGATTCCTTGGGTGGTCAAATCTCAGCCTTTGTGGGGATTAAGTTATCTAATCTGTTCAAACGTCTGGGGATTCAGAGTGGTGCCTTCTGGGATGGGGCATCTTCATCTGGATTGATTGGGTGTAATATCAAACAACAGCTTTCTATTGCACCTAAGAGCCTTGATCTAAACGTGTGGTTGACTGCGGGAACCTATGAGCAAACCATATATCAGGACACCAAGACTGTTGTAGATTCTATCAAACAGAAGGGGTGGGTGTATAATGTCAGTTACTACCATGAGGGGCACTCTTGGGGATTATGGAGGCATACACTAGCTGACCTGCTTATTCATCACTTCCCAAACACGGTTACCAACATATCTGTTCAACCCACGACACCATCAAATTCGGGAATACCCACTAAAAGTAGCAGTAACAATAGCTTCTTTTCGCCCCTAGGTTTGTTCTTATCTATCCCTGTTTTGATTTCAATCAAGAAAAAAATAAGGTCATATTTTTAGAGTTAAACAGAGTAAAGGAAGGAAAGTTCAACTTGTTTTCTCTGTTTAAATACCTTGTAGATGACATTATTCTGCGGAATAGGATTGATTTAAATAGATAAGAAGAACATGAGGAGAAAAAATTTAGAGATATATTTTAGAAATAAAATTTAGAGATAGAATTTATAGGAAAAAATTAGAGAGAAAGTTATGCTGTAAAAGTGGTATAGAGCAGAAATAGATACTATAAATAGGTAGCATTTCATCGAAGCTTAGTTGGAGTCTCAAATCTCTTCATCCCTGGTTAACTATTTCAGAAGGGGGATATATAAGTGGAAGAAGCAATTTGGTTTGAGAAACTTTCCATGGCGAAACACCGATAATAAATATGAGATTTTCATTGCCGAGTTTCTTTTGCGAAGAACTCAATCCATTATGGTTGCAAACTTTTGGGATGAGTTTTTCGGAAGATTCCCGAATTTTGATTCTATTAGGGAAGTCAAAGAAGAGGAGTTGGAAAAGGTGTTAGTACCGTTGGGTCTAAGTAAGATACGTGCTAGATCCCTTAAGAAACTAGTTACTGAGTTTGAAGGTGAAGACCTTCCAAAGACAGAGAAAGATCTTGCAAATCTTCATGGTGTGGGTACGTACATATCAAGAATGTATCTTCAGATGACATCAACAAAGAGAAGGCTTGTTTGGGATTCCAATTTTATTCGTGTGTACTCTCGTTTTTTTGGTGTCTCTCTAAACACAAACAAGGCGGGTATAGAAACGATAGAGGATATCTCTTCCCGAATTATTCCAAGTAGAAATTCTAAGGAGTTCATTCTCACAGTGCTTGATTTTTCCGCTGCAACCTGTAGACCGCAAAGTCCTTTGTGTTTAGAATGTGCACTAAGGAACAAGTGCAAATTCTATCAAAAAAGAGATTGATAGGTTTACTCCTGATCAATAGCAACAGAGGAGACATACATAGATTCTATCCCACGTGTGCCCCTTATTTTGTTAACCAATGGGTTCAGCTCATATTTCTTTCCATGAAGAATTACAAGTTCGAAGCACATATTTTTGTGTAAATGTCTATGAAGTGTTTCTTTTATCTCTGTTGAATATTCGTGTTGAAGATTACTGATCACGTTTCGGATGCTTACTGTGTCTACATAAGAGAATCCAATGATCATCTCTACATGGTGGTTCTCATCATCATCCACATTCAGATATTTCAAGACAAAGTCGTACATGGCAACTCTAAATGCCTCAGATTTGCTTTTGAATCCCTCTTTCTCTATTATCCTGTTAAACTTGCTCAGAAGCTTACTTTCAACAGAGAGACTTATAACTGGCATAATCCAATATTATTAAAAATCTACATAAATATTATTAATGGTGTAATAAAAATTTCTTGGAAATTAGCACAATTTTATTAAAAGATTAAACCCATATTTATTTAGAGTTGTATTGATTTGGGGTCGAACTTAGGGTCAAAAACGTCAGTTGCTGAGGATGGGCATAATCGCAGCCTTATTGTTAAAACAAGACTTTGGATTGTGTTTGTTTTTACTCTCATATTTATGGTCGTAGAGTTTGTGGTTGGTTTTCTTGCCAACTCACTGGCACTGATAGCAGATGCTGGTCACATGCTTAATGATGTTTTTTCAATTCTTCTTGGGTTGGTTGCAATATCCTTAGGGAAGGTCGAGGGTCCACCCCAGTTGACTTTTGGATACAAAAGGGTCGAGGTCTTATCTGGACTGATTAACGGGTTGTCTCTCTTGGGCATTTCATATTTTATAATCTATGAAGCGATTGTGAGATTTGGAAATTTGGAAACGTTGACTGTGGAGGGACCTTTGGTATTGGTTGTAGGTGTATTAGGTCTACTTGTAAACATTGGTGGGGTCCTACTTTTAACCAAGGAAAAGGAGGGAAGCATAAACATAGAGGGAGTTTATCATCATGTTATGGCAGATGCCCTGGGTTCAGTGGCTGCAATAGTGGCAGGTGTGGGCATTATTCTTTTCAAAGCTTTCTGGTTGGATCTTGTGGTTAGTGTGTTAGTTTCAATTTTAATTGTCCGAAGTGGGGTTGTATTAACACTAAAATCGTTAAAAATTCTTATTCAGGCAACCCCAGAAGGAATTGATTTAAATCTGGTTCGATCAGAAATTTCAGGGATCCCTGGTGTTCAGAACGTCCACGATCTACATGCCTGGAGGGTGACTGATGGCATGGATGTTATTACAGCACATATTATTGTAAATGAAGACAAGGAAAAAGAGAGCATTAAATCTCAAGCTTCCACTATAGCCTCATCACATGGATTTAATCATATGACATTTCAGGTTGAATCTGATTGTCAGGATCCCACAGCAATTTGTGATTAGCACTTGAACAAATTAATTGATCTAATACGTAATGACTTTATCACTTTCAATGATCCAGTCAGTTAGCTCGTCCATAGAGCTTCTGTGAACTCCAGTAACTGGTGTGATACCACCCAACCCTCTTGCATCCATACAGCTTCCACAAGCACCAATTTTTGATTTCTTTGATATCAGAATTAACATTTTCTCCAGATTGTAATAACCATTCGGTGTCTTTTGATTGGGAACAGCTGTGGTCACTGCATCTGCCATCAAAAAGAGATTGACTGTTATATTATCTCTTTTATTTAGGTAAATAGCTGTTCTAAATGCGTTGTAAGTTCTTTCTGTCCCGTATGGTGGGTCATTTGCTATGATCGTTATAATCATACCTTTTGATTTGATATTATGGTATAAATGATATTTTGGAAACCTGAGTAAAAATAAAGAATCACTCTAACCATTGGCAAATTCAAATTACTGCTACTTTTTCTTTAGTAAAACACAGGTTATCTTCCCCCTAGTAAATATTTGTCAAAGCATAATAAGGTTTAATCGAAAGGATTAGCCTGCAGGATGTTTTAAGCCAACCATCCCGAAATAGAGGATGCCTGTTTTATCCAATTTTTAAGTTGATCTAGATTCAGATTTTCATCTTCAAAGATATGGACACATCTTGCCTCTTTGTTGTTTATAGGTATAGGAGGTTCTGGCTTTAACTCAGAACCACGTAGGAAAGTAATCTTAACATATTTACTTAGCAGGTTAATTTGTGCAAACCATCCGTTATCAGGTACACCATAAAATGGAGCATGCCATTTTATTGCTCTTCTGACATCAGGAACCTCTTTTTCAACCAACTGATCAAAAGTACCAACAACTGCTCTCTGCCAACTTGGAAGGCAATCGATGAAAGCTTTAACAGCAGCTTCACCATCTGATTCATAGTTTTTTCGAGATTTTTGATATTGTCTTATCAATTTTTTCCATTCTTTTTCAGTGGGTTTGCCCTTCGTTATCTTGATAGTTCCAAAGTCTCTATCCTCAATCTTTTGCGATTTTGGGTCCACCTCCTTTCCTTCGACTGCTGTAAACACTAGAACATAGCTGTTGTTCTTTGGGTCATCTTTTAGGTCAAATTCAAGTCGTAGGGCTTCACCCCCATAATGAAATGAGTATCCAACCCATCCATCAGTTTTATCAGCCCTAGGATCCTTTTTTAACCAAAATATTGACATCAATGCAGGGATAAGATCTGCGCCCCATTCTCTTAAACCGAGTCGAAGGTTTCCTTTTTTATCAACTCTGTAATTTGGTGCACGTATTGCCTGATTTGATAGCACCAGCTCATTAATGTAGCCTGGAGAAACTTCAATATGATTCATAGATTGGGGTAGAATCTTTATATTAAAAAAATTCATATTACAGAACTTTCTAAATCTGTAGAACGACGTCGAGCTTTAAAAAAATTCGACAAGTTTCATTTCTTGTGAGGCGAGAGTTAGCTTTGAAGAGTTTGTGTATTCATTACATTCTGATATCAAGCAGATCCATTTTTGTCAATATCCCTATTACTTTTTCTCTTTCTTGAATAAGAACCGCATTATACTTTCTTAGCAGAGGATTGATATCTCTCAGAGATGCATTAGGAGGGACTATTGGTAAAATTTCTCGCATACACTCCTCTACTTCAGTATCTTTAAAATCTGTGGTTGTTTGAATTCTATCAAGGAGGTCAATTGAAAGGTCATCTGTTACTGTTCCATAGACTCTTCCATTTTCTATGACAGGGATCTGAGATATCCCATATTTCTTCATTAACTTAAGTGCAGACCCAAACTTAGAATGCATTCTTACCGATATAACACTAGGTTCCATTAGCATCTTAACTTCGTGTTCATCTGATTTTACCTGTTCAAGTAGATAGTTAAAGATGTTTACTGCAACTGTGTATGAGGGTATTTGTAGCCCACCCTCATATTTTGCGATTGCTGATTGAGTTATCCCCACAGCTTTTGAAAGCTCAGACTGAGATAATCCCAACTTTTCACGTAAGAGTTTGATATCTGAAATATCTGGGAAAATTGACACAATAACTAACTGAAAGCTGGAATATAAGTATTTTCAAGGCAAAATTCGAAGAAGTTAAAATATTCCTATTGGAATATACAATTACTATAAACATATCTACCTATATTAGACTGGGGTTCTCTTGTCAAATATGGTGAAAGTTCGCGGTGCAATTAGTGGGAATCATCCCTTAAGTGAACAACTAATTCAAGCAATTTTAGACTTTAAATATGGAAGAAATTCCAAGGATAGGGTAAAAGAGCTATTCCAAAAAGAATTATCTGAACTCATTCAACTTCAGGAGCAATTAGGCTTTGCTAGGGTATCAACTGGTGCTTTAGGGATTGAGGATGTATTACGTCCTTTTACAAGGACACTGGGTTCATTAAAATCATATGAGGTCATCGGGGATCTTCCAATTAATAGGTATCATTATACCAATACCTTTTATCGACAGCCAAAATTGGTTTCTAAGTTTCCTGATGATGCATCAGTCTATAAATCAGATAAAAATGGACTATCTGATGACAATGTGTTGGCATTGAATCATCTAAAAAACAGAGAATCAAGAATTGTTGTTCCGGGTCCAGTGACATTTACAAAATTGATAGATAATTCTGAGAATGTCTATCCGTCAGAGCAAGAGCAGATATTGGAAACTGCCAAATATCTTTCAAAAGAGATCTCAAGTCTTCCAGAGAACTTTAAAGAAATTCAGTTTGATGAACCTGTTTTAGCCTGGAAAAATATTTCGAGATCGTATCGTGAGTCAATCAGAGATGCCTATACAACATTAAAATCTGCCGCTAAGTCAAGGGACCTGATAATTAACACCTATTTTGAATCCTCGGAAAATGTTGTTCCCTTTCTTTTGGATTTGCCAGTTGATGGAGTTGGAGTTGATTTGGTTAACACAAACCTTCTGTCAATCACAGATTACTCTTTTGACAAGAAGATTTTACAGGCGGGAATCTTGGACTCTCAAAATTATAAACCCAATGTGGACGGTAGCTTGGATACCTCAGATACCAAGCTATACAGCAGGTTAACTCAAGCATTAGTTGAACTTGAACCAAAAGAGTTGATCCTAAGCAGTAACACAGGTTTGGACTATTTACCCAGAGAGATTGCAGATGCAAAGTTAAGACAATTAGGAGAGATAATAAAGGAGAGTGAAGAGTGAGATGTCAAATTTAGATATAGATTTCTTAACACATGAGGTGGGTTCACTTAGAAAGCCAAATGCATTCATTAAAGCTGGAAGAAACCAGAAGCTTACAGATGCTGATTTCGATGAATTTAAGGGATTTTTAAGCCTTGTTGGGGAAACTGAGGTCTCTGAGGAGCTAAAGAACCTATTTACAAGGGTCGGACCTGAAACAGCAAACGACAAAGACCTTCACAATGAGCTTGCAAAGTGGAGGGTTTGGTATAATGTAAAATACAAGGAAAGTTCAGGAATAGACTTAATTGATGCTGGTGAATGGATAAGAAGAGAGATGTATCAGCACATTGTAGATAATGATGTTGTTAGTGGGATCAAAATGTTACAACATGTGAGATCCTTTG
Source organism: Candidatus Heimdallarchaeota archaeon (assembly GCA_030149205.1). GTDB lineage: Archaea > Asgardarchaeota > Heimdallarchaeia > Heimdallarchaeales > Kariarchaeaceae > WAKA01. Next base: position 107,316 of record JASBSB010000007.1, read on the forward strand.
ATTACAATTTTTACAAAGTTGGTGTTAACACCTCTCCAATTCAGTATGATAGATCAAAGTCAATTCATGTACAGGAGTTTAAATGGGCATCAGAAGTGGCTACCAAACCACTCAAGGTCTGTGTGACATCTTTCAACACAGTTGCTGAGTGGTCATTGAAGGGAAAGAACAACTTCGATGACTTAATGTTTGATTTCATTGATGAAGTTTTTGTCCCAGAAACAATTAAGTTGTTGGATGCAGGAGTAAATTGGATCCAGATGGATGAACCTGCCTTGACTACCCACCCTAAGCACGTTGACACCTTTGTTGATGGGTGGAATTATTGGGTTGATAAAATTTCAGGGCATTTAAAACCCGATACAGTTCTAGGTTTACATAACTGTTTTTCTGATTATAACCTTCTTTGGCCTATATTACCAGACATGAAGAACTTAGGTGCCATTACATTAGAATTTGCAAACAGAGACACATGGAAACTGGGAACTGATGATGAGAGTCGTGTTGCATTTGCGGAACACAAACAGGTGTTAAAAAACCTATACGATACTGGATTTAAAGCAAAAGCTGCATTAGGTGTACTGCCTGTTCACACAGACCATGAGACCTCGCCAGAGTTGATCAGAGATAGGTTATTGTATATACAATCATTCATAGATGATCCAAAGCTTGTGTTAGCTGCTCCAGATTGTGGGTTAAGACAAAGGAGCCTTGAGGTCTCCCATAAAGTGCTAAAAAACATGTCTAAAGGTGCAGAGTTGGCAAAGAAAGAACTGGAGTAAGACAATGAAAATAGGAGTTGAGATAGAACCACCAAAAGGAGCCTATACAACTCAAAAGGAGGAGAAACACTCATTTGAAGAGGAAGTCAATGCCTATAAGAATCATGTCTCTATGATTTCAATCACCAACCGTCCAGTATTTGGATTGTCTTCCATAACTATGGCAAAACGTGTGCAGAGATTATCGATGGATGCCAACAGAGAAATTAGAATTAACCTACATTTAACAACAAGGTATTCACATTTTGACATATACAGGGAGGTGTTGGATTCTCATCGGATAGGGTTAACAGATCTACTTCCAATCTTAGGGGATCCTAGAGGTCCTAAAAATGATAAAACATACTTTGTAGATGGATTTGAGATTTTAGGTTTTGTAAACTATCTACGTAATGGGAATGCAGAATACCTATCAGACAGATTCACTGAAATGATTGAGAGAGGAGAATTCATTGAACCTCTTGATGATACTAAGTTTCGGGTAGGCTCTGTGGTGGATCTGAATCCATACAAGGAAATAAAAGGAAAGCAAATAGAGATCAGGGAAAAACAGATCAAATTTGCCCTTAGAAAACAAGAATTAGGGGCGGATTATCTAATTTCACAGGGAATCTTTGACACGGAACATTATTTTTCATTTTTAGAAGAATCAGGCTTAAAGATACCAATCATCCCTGGTGTCCTACCAGCCAGGTTACGGCTAATAAATGCATTTGGTATTCCAATAAATACTCTGTTAAAGTCTAGATTAAGAGCACAATTTAGCACAGAGGATGAACAAAGGGAGGGAAATAAGATCTCAAGGGATGTGTTCAACGATCTCAAAGAAAAAGGGTGTGAAGCAGTTCACGTCTATTCTTTGGGGTCTTTAAAAAATTTTGAAGAGATCACTGGTCTTAAAGTTGGTCTTCCTAAGATCAAACTTTATGACAAATCAAAAGACCTTGGCAAAAGCTGAGGAAACCGGAGAGAAATAAATGACAAAAACTAGCTATTTAACGTCAGAAAGCGTTACTGAGGGTCACCCAGATAAGGTCGCTGATCAGATCAGTGACGCTATTCTTGATGAGATATTAAAAGAGGACAAGGCAGCCAGAGTTGCTTGTGAAACCTTTGTAACCACAGGACTTGTTGTTATTGGAGGAGAAATCGCAACAGAGAGTTATGTGAATCTACATCAGGTTGTAAGGGATACTGTTAAAGAAATTGGTTATGTACACCCAGACATCGGATTCTTCTACAAGGATGTGGCTGTGTTAAATGTTATACATGAACAAAGTCCAGATATCGCACAGGGTGTTATCAAGAATTCATCAGAAGAACAGGGAGCTGGAGATCAGGGATTAATGTTTGGATATGCTGTCGATCATACAGATGAGTTAATGCCACTTCCAATCAAGCTTTCACATGATTTAACAAGAAATCTTGCAAGGCTTAGAAAATCCGGAGAGTTGGATTATTTAAGACCTGATGGAAAAGCCCAGATTGCTATAAGATATAAGGACAATGTTCCACAGGAAGCCACAAAAGTTGTGATTGCTACCCAACACACCGAATCAGTGGATCAGACAAAGATTAAGCAAGATCTTACTGAACTTCTCATCAAACCACAATTGGGGGAATATTTCACTGATAAGACTGATGTGATTGTAAATGGTACTGGTAAATTTGTAATCGGTGGTCCACATGGTGATGCTGGATTAACTGGAAGAAAGATTATTGTAGACACCTATGGAGGAGCAGGTTACCATGGGGGTGGTGCCTTTTCAGGCAAGGATCCTTCAAAAGTGGACAGGTCTGGGTCATATGTGAGCCGTTATATTGCTAAAAATGTGGTGGCTGCTGGTTTAGCTAAAGAATGTTCTGTTCAGATTTCTTACTCAATAGGAGTAGCAGAACCCATTTCATTTGACGTCAAAACTTTTGGAACATCTACTGACTTGTCTGATGAAGAAATCAGAGAGAAAGTTTTGAGAAACATTGACCTTCGCCCTGGTCCCATTATAGAGAGGTTTGATCTGAGGAGACCAATTTTTAGACAGGTTTCAAACTATGGACATTTCGGGAGGAATGACTTAGATCTTCCTTGGGAAAAGACAGACTTATTTTAGTTTTTGCAGATAGCAATCACTAAACGCAATAATTTTAATGGTATATATTTGTGAGATATTGTTTCCATGGACCAACTTCTTCTTTGAAGTGGTTAGCAATAGACCTTGTAATTTGGATTAGATGGTTCAAATCATGCATTGCCCATGTCGATATTAACTCGCTTAAGGTAACCTTACCCAAAGAGGGATGAATCCCAGTTTTATTGAGATTTTCTTTGATAGGAAGTGATTTTATAAATCCTAAATTCTTCTCTCTAAGCTCAATAAACTCTTTTAACAGAGCTTGAACTGTTGTTTTGTCATTAAGCTTGGGAATTCTGACAAAAGGCTCAAAGGATTTGTTAGCATCATCTGACAATATAATATTTATCCTTGGAACCCAGTCAGTATTCTCACCATGAATCAAATGTCCAAGAACAATTTTTGTATCCCAACTGTTATTATCTCCTCCACTTAACAATGAGTCGGGAAGTTGTGAGATTAATTCTTTGATTGTTTTTGGGGTGTTTTGTAAGATACTGAGTGCAGAAGCGTAACTATTCATACATTTTCATGACCAAGGTGGATATAACCCTTTCGTGAGATGAAGCACAAGAGACAAATGAAGTATTTTTAATTGGAAACTTTTGATTTATGGAGAAATTTCAAACCGAGCAAATGAAGTATGTTATAGATTAATCCTTAAATAACTTCTCTTGAATTTACACTTGATAATTGAGAGACACTGTTTCTCAGTTATTATTTCTAAATAATTGCAGATGCAATTAACAGGTGAAAGTATGGAAAAAGTAGCTATAATTGGAGTTGGAGTTGAAGGCTTTAGACCTGAAATTCGAGACTTATCTTACAAAGAGATGGTTTATCAGGCAGCTGTTAAGGCCTACTCCGATGCAGATATAAATCCAAGAGAAGAGGTTGACACCTTTATCTCTTGTGAAGAGGACTTTTCTATGGGTACATCTATAACTGACGAGTACGCTCCTGATCAGTTAGGTGCAGCTCAGAGAACTGTTCATACAATTACTGGTGATGGTATTCAAGGCATTGTAGCAGCTTATATGCAAATTAAAACAGGTATGTTTGATGTAGCTGTGGTTGAAGCCCAGAGTCGATCTTCTGATATAAAAACCCATAATCAAATTCAGCATTTAGCATTTGATCCATTATATGCAAGGCAGTTTGATGCAATTTACCACTCAGCTGGTGCATTGGAAAAGAGGATGTATACCTCTGAGTTCGGTGTATCTGAAGAGGCAATTGCGAACGTTGTTATAAAAAATCATGAAAATGCCCTTAGGAACCCAAACGCAGCATATGGTATGAGATTAAAAGAATTTGATGTATTGGAAGCTGAGATGGTGGCAAGCCCACTGAGAGATACAGAGATTTCTTCATCTGTAGATGGCTCTATAGTTGTGGTCTTAGCTAATGAAAAGGTTGTAAAAGAGAAAGATTCAAATCCAGTATGGATTAAGGGAATTAATTATGCAACAAACTCACCAAACTTTGATACCAGAGAATGGAAGAAGGCAAAGTACGCAGAATTGAGCGCAAAAAAGGCGTATCAGATGGCTGGGATCAAAAACCCACATGATGAAATAGATGTTTTTGAGGTGGATGATACCTATGCATTTAAGGAATTACAACATCTGGAGGGCCTAGGTCTTTTTGAATATGGAAAGGCTGCGGAAGCTTTAATGAATGGAGAATTTAGCAATAAAGGAAGTACCCCCGTAAATGTTTCTGGAGGAGTTCTTGGTATGGGAAATGCACATGATGCAAATGGTTTACAAAGAATATCAGAAATTGTAGAACAACTCAGAGGACATGCCGGTAGAAGGCAGGTCAAAGGAGCTAAGACTGGTCTCGCATTCTCTTGGAGAGGAGTTCCGACTACAGCAGGAGCTGTGGCAATTTTGTCAAAGGAGTGAATAAAATGAAAGGAAAGAAAGTAGGAATGGTAAGTGTAGGACTTACAAAATTTATGAGACGGGCAAAGGAAACTCCTAAAGAATTAGCATATTATTCTGCGAAAATGGCTTTGGATAATGCCGGAATCACAAGAAAAGATGTAGATGGAGTAATCATAGGGTCTGCGCCTGACGCCTTTGATGGTGTTCATCAAAAGCATGAATATTTGACCGATGGGTCTGGTGGGTTCAATCTGCCAACCATGAGAGGTTATGTTGGAGGTGGAACCGGGGTTTTCTCACCAATTCAGGGGTGGTACTCAGTTGCTTCAGGTATGAACGATGTTGTTCTTATAACAACTGAGGAGAAAATGTCGACTATTCAACCCTCTGCTCAGGCAGGTTTTCTAACAATTTTTGATAATATGATCGAGAGAAACTTAGGTCCGAACCTGGTTTGGATTTTTGCTCTTGAGATGAAAAGGTATATGGAGAAGCACGGAATTCCAAAAGAACATATAGCATCAGTTTCTGTCAAAAACAAAGGAAATGCTTTGGATCATCCCAGTGCTATGCTTGGGCAAAAGCTAACAATTGAACAGGTTATGAACTCAGAAGTTCTGGCTGATCCAGTTCATTTGTTAGACATCTCCCCAGTGGCAGATGGAGCAGTCTCATTTGTTATGATGTCAGAGGATAAAATTAAAGAATTTGGAATTCCACTTGATCAGGTAGCCTGGGTTGACGGTGTTGGTTGGAATGTTGATACAACCATCTGGACCAATCGTGACCTATACTATCCAAAGTATGTGGAAAAGGCTGCAAAGCAGGCATATAACATGGCAGGTCAAAAAGACCATTCTCCAGAGACTTTAAGAAAATGGTTATCCTTTGCTGAACCTTATGATCCGTTCAATTATAAGGAGCTCCATCACTTGGAGGGGTTACAATTGTTCGGAAAGGGAGAAGCACCCCGAGCGGCTTTTGAGGGTGTCACTGCAAGAGATAGCGATTTTCCTGTAACACCTTCTGGAGGTTTACTTGGTGTTGGAAACCCCATTGCTGCTGCTGCTGGAATGAAGGCTGCAGAAGTGTATTTACAGCTTACCGGACAGGCAGGAAAGAGACAGATTCCAAAAGATGTAACTCGTGGATTAGCACAGGCTTGGGGAGATCTTATGCAAGTTGGTACTGTTCTTGTTATGAAAGGAGGTCAGGTGCAATAATGGAACTTAGAGGTACAAAACTCAGCAATGATGAATTTCTGAATAAGGTTCTTAGTGTGACATACTACCCTGAATTGGATTATGCTTGGGCCACAGGAGTTGCAATCACAAAGTTTCTGAATGGTCTCAAAGAGGGTGTCATCTATGGCACCAAATGCAATGAATGTTCTCGAGTTGTTTGTCCACCCCGTATGTTTTGTGAGGAATGTCATACCCCTATGAATGAGTATGTGGAACTTCCCCAAACAGGAATTATCAATACCTTCTCTTTAGCATACATCAGAACAGATGCAACCAGAAGAGACAAAGCAGAAATTCCAGCAGTAATTGACATTGATGGAACCACAATCAGTCCATCTGGTTTCTTACATCTCATTAATGAAGATACACCTCATGACAAGGTAAAGGTCAATGCAAAGGTGAAAGCCGTCTGGAAATCTCCAGAGGAACGTAAGGGAGATATCACAGATATCAAGTATTTTGATATTATGGAGGACTAAACATGTTACCAACAAAGAGAAATGCAAAACACAACAGTGTAAGAGAGGTAGAAGGAAGCTTTCCGATTCATTTTCATTACACAGCAGGAATTTCAACTGAAAAGTTCTTCCTTGGCTTAAAGGAAAAGAAGATCTTAGGAAACACTTGTGCAACCTGCAATTTCACATACCTACCCCCAAAAATATTTTGTGAGGATTGTTTCGCAGAATTGGGAAATGATACGTATAAAGAGGTTCCACAAACTGGTATCTTGGAAAGCTATACAGAGATCTATTATGATTTCAGAGGAGACAAGTTGGAAACACCATACTTTTTGGCACTCATTAAAGTTGATGAGACAGACACAATGTTTTATCACAAATTGATAGATACTGAGAACCCTAAAATTGGTATGAAAGTGTCTGCTATTTGGAATGATGATCGAAAGGGCTCTATTCATGATCTAAATGGATTTAAAGGCATTTAAATAAATTGCGAGAAATAAGACACAATAAACATTATTATTACAGTTAATGAAATAATAACAAAAACTCCAATTGCAATAAATAAGATTAGATTCATTTTGCTGATTCCTGTGATTAATTCATTAATATCATCACCTGAGGTTGTGATTATATTTTTGAAATAGACGAGGGGAGTAATAAAGCTTGCAGCCAATAAAAATAGACCGATTGATAAAGCAAAATCAGAAAATATGAAACCAGTTTTTAACCCTTCAATTAACAAAACCACTCCAGTCACAACCAGTGAAAATGAGAGAATAAGTAGTCCTAACATAAAATTCAGAAAAATCCTGTTTTCCTCTTGTGTAAATTCGTATTCAGACATTAGATCACCTCAAAAAATCAAGATAAAAAAGAACACTCCAATCACTGTAATCACAGCTGAGATGATTAGAAAGGATTTAGTAAAGAGTGATAATCCAGCCATTAATTCTTTCAGATCAGAACCTTCAGAAATTGCAATCTGTTTGAAATGGTTTGATGGTAAAAATAGAAGGTAAGCAATTGGAAATAAGAGAACAAAAGAAATCGATGCAAACCAATTTCTTTCGAGGTTAAAAGAACTCTTGGTAAAAGTGATTAGACTGGTGAGTAGTCCTAAAAAGCCAGTAAGAAGTACTAGGATACTCAGAATCATCAATTGATTTCCAAATCTCCAAAGAACTTCTGCGTCTTCCTCAGAGAATTCATATGAAGCCATGCAACTTTGTATAAATATAGTATGTTAAAAATGTTTTGTGATTGATGTTGAAAATTGTTAATTAAGTCAATATTTTATAGTTATGGATGTTTTTTAATACTAAACAGAATTCACCAATTTAATTACCAGTATACCTTGCAGACATTAAGAAGCCAGTATGTCCAATCATTCGGGTCGCTGGTCTTGTAGCTTGCTCTTTGATCTCTATTTCACGTTGAATCAATTCAATACAACTAATATCATAGTATCCACTTTTTCTGAGGGATTGTTTAGTTCTTTCTAATTGATCAAATGTTGCAAGAAATATTACAATCATGGATCCTTTTTGAATATGTTGAGTAGTTATTGGAATAATATCCCAAGGATCCAACAAATCCAGAATGAATGCTTCTGCTTTTCCTTCAGCAAACCCCATTTTTACATCAGTTAAATGTTGTTCCACGTTTGTTATACCTAAAATTGCAAAATTTTCCTTTGCTATATTGAAGGCCTCCTCTCTAACCTCGTGAGTGATTATTTTTCCTGTTGAGCCCACTAAAGTTGCCAGGACACTGGTGAGGGCCCCACTTCCGGTACCAGCCTCATAAACAAGCATCCCAGGTCGAATATCTGCTAGAAATGCAATCATTGCTGCATCCTTGTCGTAAATTATTTGGCTTTTGTGTTTTACAGTATATATCCAATCTTTCATGGTGGGTTTCAACACCAGAAGTTTTTTACCTCGATTAGTTTTTACATAGTCTCCAGGTTCTTTTCCTATTATTCTCCTTAATTCTAGCTTCCCTGCAGAACAGTGAAAATCATTCTCTGAAATTTTTGTTAACCAACGGTTTTTTTTATCAAGAACTAGAATAACTGAATCATCTTGTTGAAATTTAATAATCGTCATTTTCAAAATCCTCTCTAAATGTATCTTTAATCAATTTTCTCTGAGTCTCTTTAAAATTATCGTCATCGACCTCTTTTTCAATGAGTTTATTGTTCAACCGTCGCAGAGAAATTACAGTTAGAATTACACCTACCACTAGACTCCCTAAAATAACTAGAAGTTTTGTGTAGTTAGGCATTGGGACAAAAACTATGATTAGTATTCCTATAAACATAACTGAGATAATTGAAAATAAAGGATCAAGAACTTTGAGCCCAAAGCTCAAATTAGATTTTGACATGCTTATGATACGAATAACAGTAAGAAAGAAATAAGTAGCCCATAAATTGCAATAGCTTCAATAAGCACGACAAATAGGATTGAATTTCCAAACATTGCTCTGTCTTCAGCAATTGCACCAATAGCTGCGCTAGAAGCAGGACCCATACCCATACCGGCACCAATTCCTGCTAGTCCTACTGCGAGTCCAGCTCCAATAAATTTACCTGCCTCAGGAGTCATCCCAATTTGGGTTACATTTGCGTAAGTTGTTGCATCCAAGCCAAGTGCGCTAACAGTTATTATGAAGGCACTTATAGCCAGAGAAGCAGCAATCATCGTCATCTTTGTGATTTTTTTCATAGTTGATTTACCTCTTGTGTTTTTATATTTTAATCGGTTGATACCGATTAAATTGGTTGGTTCATTAAAGAACCGATAAACTTAGTGACCTAAGTTTAAATATAATAGCCAAATGATCCTTGGATTAACTCTGGGTCAGATTTAGTGACCACTCCAAGAACCAATCTAGCGATGTCTTTCACCTGAGCCTCTTTCAGAACAAAATAACTCCAAATTGCGTCAGGTGTGTTGCTCTTTATGTTGAAAATTACTCTGTTACGTTTGTTATAAGCAACTTCTAACATATGTTCTAGTGTTGGAACTAGTGTCTCATCTGGTGCATCCAAAGCAGGTCTCAATTCCTTTGCGAAGGCAAGCCTACTTAATGACCATATAATTATGTCTCTTGCAGAATTCATCTGCTTTATTCTGTCTACGTTTTTTGCTATGACACCATATTTTGAAATAATCCACTTTTCTGGATCGATATTTAGAGACTTTGCTCTAATAATGGTTAACATGTTTTGATAATCTATCATAGTTTTTACTGTGGGGATTATCTTGACAGAATATTCATAAACTGCATGTTCAAGACTTGTGGTTAATTGGAAGAGTTCTTCCTCAAACTCACCCTTGTATGAAAGTGCAGATTTTATTGCCTTTCTAAGCTGCCTTTGGGTTATTAAATCAGCTGCTAGGAGAGGATTGGGGGTAAACAACATCCTTTCATAATGTTTCACCCCATATTTGCTCACTGGAACAATGTAATTTAGAATATCACTATCCACTTCGTTGGAAATAATAGATCTAAATATCAATTTCAGGTTTTCGCTCTCTACTTTTAATATAACCGCATCAAGAATTTCTCCGATTCTTTGTGAGGCACCTGTTCTAAAGCTCAACAACCTATCAGCGAAAGTTTTTCTAAGTTCCCTCTCAAATTTGAGAATATCAACAGAAGGACGAGCCTGACTTACAACTTCCGCATAGCTCGTGTTGCTTAAGTAATTTTCCAACTCAAAGATGTCCGAAACACTCGTTAAGCTTTTAATTAACCCAAGCTTGGGAGATTTTCCCATATCAGATTTTGCCCGAGCTATTAGGTAGGGGAGGGTTGCTGTCATAGAATTCACTCCTCAACTGTGTAAAGTCGCTTTACAGAGTAAGGTGAAAAAGGAACACCGTTTCCACTGTAAAATTTCCCGTAGAACTCAACCCATGTTAACCTAAGAGCTTGTAAACTGCTAAACACTGTTTCTACAGGGACAACGATGATTGTACCAATAATCAAACCTACAATCCACCATGTTAGACTACCACTTCCAACCACATTTTGTCCCCATTCCCCAACATAGTGATTTACTGTGTGACTTTGAAGAAACAGATCTAAAAATATGTATGGAAGAATCCTTAAAACAAAGTGAACTGTATTCATTGCAAGCAACCGGCTAAAACTAAGTGTGTTACTCAGTAAGCCTATAAAATGCTCAACCCCTTGCATTGCTCCATCAAAACCGTGAGCTTTCGCTTCAAAATAGATTAAGAAGAACAGTGCGAGTCCTACAACGGCCATGAAGAAATATTGAACAAAAGAACTGGTAAAGAAGATTAAACCTGCCCCTAAGAACAGAGTGATCTGTGCAATCGGTGCATAATACTCATATTTTGAATGACCATACTTCCTTTTCTGATAAACTTTGATGACCAAACCTAGCAGAATTGTAATCGCAGCCATAACTATTGATAAAATGAGAATATTAACATAGTTTCGAGAGACCTCTTCTGCTCCATGTGCGGGGACTATAGAATACAACCATCTCCAGCCACCACCAAATATCTGAGGTAAAACAGGTACACTCCATAATATAGTTTCATCTCCACCAAACGAACCGAAGACAAGCCCCATAAAGGCGGAAACCAGACCCATCCAAACCAACAGCTCAGCACCACCGTAAAGATAAGCTGAAAATCCTTCTGTTGGTATAACGTCTTTCTTCCTCTTCTTTCTTACAAAAATGTAACCGATTAGAGCAAGAACTAAACCATCAACGACATCAGCGAACATTATCCCAAAAAATACTGGGAATAGAATGGCAACCAATGGGAAGGGGTCAATTTCCTCATGACTTGGGTGGCCAAAGGAGCTAACAAGTCCTCTGACTGGAGGTAAATATTTTTTATCTCTTGTTAAGCTTGGGACATATTTCTTATCAAAAGCTGCCTCTTTATATTCCACTATTGCGGAACCTTTGCTTACTTCATCAACCTTGGTGGTAAACGAATTTACATTTTCTGGAGGGATCCAACCCCAAACAACGATATTTGTCTTTGTTCTCTTCATCTTGTTTTCTAAGGCAATTCGTTGAGTTTCGATATCACAGGCTTCTAGTGCAGATAAGAACAAGTTCAGGTTTGAATCCCCGAAGCTTTTAATTTCGTCTAAAATAACTTCAAGCTTGTTCTCTAATATAGAAATTTCAGATTCAAAACTTTTTGCATCCAATGTTTGAGTTAATTCAATATTTTCAGGAATTTTGAAAGGTTGATAATTAAACTCCTTTAACTTTAATTCTACTACCTCTTCATCAGATGCTAAACAAATTAATATGAAGAAAACTTCTCCTGTTTTTTTGTCTTCATCAGAATACCTTAACACAAAAGCTCCATCAGTTAGGTCAATCATAATTGAATTCAAAGTTTTTATCTGTTCACCAAATACTGAGCCTATGAAGACCTTTGTATAATTTGATTGAACCTTTGAGGTTAGGGTTGAAACTGTCTCAGAATCACTTTCCAAACCAACTGCTTCAATCTTTTGTAGTAGGCTTAGAACTGTCCTTAAATCGCTTAACTCCTTTTGAATTTCAGTCTCTTGTTTAAACAGTGATTCAACCTCGGTGCCTTTCTCATCCTTAACTTTATTTGCGAATTTTTGAACCTCAAGCTCTATGCTAGGAACGGTTAATTTTTGACGTGGTGGGTCATCTTTTAAATACGTTCGTAGCTTTGTAACAATTACTTGAAAGTCACTTTTTAATGATTCAAATGTATTTCTTCTGTTTTCAAGTTCAAGTTGATCCACACCGGGTCTTGGATCGATTTCGATTGGTTCAATGTAACCGACCTTTTCAATCTCTCTAACGATATTTCGCTTGTATTCCATTGGTGCAATAATTTTCACGAGTCCAGGATAATCAGGAAATCCCCAATCTTTTTTTGCTCTTTGGGTAACTACCCCCTTATCCATGGATTCAGCCTTATTTACACTAGTTGTAGCTAGGTTGGACATTAAGTATCTAAGTCTACGTTGATGATTGATTTTTAGAGATTACGACATAGTACTGAAAACATCGGATTAATTTGTGATATATTACTAATATTTATGACAAATAGGAAAACATGGATTTTGCAAAGGAAACGTTAATTTATATCAGTAAATATTTTTTGAAAATAATAAATTGTTTAATTTGAAAGAGGAGATAACTGGCATAAGTGACTCATATAACTATGGTTTTATCAGAATATTTCTTTTCAACGGTAAATACATGTTTATCCTCATGGACTGGCGACCAAACCTGTGCAAAGAAGGGACTGTGTTTGGCATAATCCGCAAAATCCCACATTGTTCTTTCACATTCGTCACACCAGTGTCCTCCTTTGAGTATAAGATTTGGAGTCGCTGTAAATTCATGTCCTTTATGACATTTCCAAATGAGGGGAGTAAAGAGGTCTCCAATTCTCATTTTTTCAGAAACACAGTAACCTCCTCGAAATTTTGCTGCTGCTTGTACATCGCCAAGTGTTAGTTCGTTTATTGGTTTAGATTCATCATACCCATGATCAAGGAAGGTCATATCTTTACTGGGCAGATATAGTTTATAACCCTCCTTCCAAGATTTAATATTATTGTAGTCGTTAAGTGACCCAAAGAAAGTGTTAACCCAATCTTCGGCATTATTATCAAGCATCCATTTAACCCCTCCATGCATTTTGTTCATTTCTTCATATCTCTTTTTCAACTTATTTTCAATTGAAAATAATTTTGGTAAAAAGGGAAAAACTCCAAAAATCCTTGTCCAACTCCTTTTTGAATTAAAATATACATCGGGATTTAGAAATCGAAAATTCACGATGTTATTTAAATTATCAGAATCTGTGAACCACTGCCCATGAAAATTATAAAGAGCGAAGTCTTTTGGAGAAAATATTTTACGAATATCAAGCCCTAATGGATCTAAGTTTAATTTTAATAGTTCCCAGTATGTAAACCTCCACTGGTCCCCACCACCCACGTTATATGCTTTTCTCCAAAATGTTTCAGGAATCCAATCTTCACATATATTTGCCATAAGTACCCCGGATTCTTCAGCTGTGATCCATTCTAGGACATTATTTAAATTCTGATGAAAAATAGCCACATTTGACTCAGTTGTTACCGGAAACATTCCAGTCTGTCTGATACTTACCCATTTTTTAAGTCCAGATTCAAATACAGCTCTTTCAGCTGCAATTTTAGAGGTACCATAATAATCAAAAACAGAGCTGTGGATCGGGTCTCCCACTCTACCCCAGTGTATTGGAGCTCGTCTACACCCTGTCTCACCCACAGTTCCAATATAAACCAATGCAATTTCATTAGAATTTGAATTTTTTCGAATAGCATCTATAATACTTAAGGTAGAACCATAGTTTACCATGAGAGTCTCTTCAGGATATTGATCTGCCATTGGGGAAACCATTGCCCCGATATGTAACACATAATCGACACCTTGGACACATTGTTCAATTAAATCTGCATCTTTTAAATTTCCATAAAAAATTTCAATATTTTTATTCCGTGTGAATGGTGATATTAACTTTCTATCTTTTTTCGAGTCGAGTACCAGAAGTCTAAGTCTAAAACGGTCTTGTCGTTTCATAAATTCCTTAAGGGTTGCCATCCCCATTGTGCCAGTTGCACCGGTAATGAACACAGTTTTCTTCCTATTCACAACATTCACCAACATCCACACCAAAAAATTAGAGAAGTGAATAATCAACCAAGAAACAATGTTTAAGGAACAGTTGAGTCTCTCCTATTAAATTCAATCTATGTTTATCCACACATAATTTTATTTTAAATAAAAAAAAAGATTTTCGTATTTTTCTATGAAAGAGTGTGATTTTAGTATATTTATTAATTGTAATGAGATTCTTCTTACAAAATTGAATTTTTTATGATTTAAGCAGAAATTAAAAACCATGTCGAACTTCCCTATGTAGACCAGTAAGTCTGTTATTATGTTTAATTTTTGTAAATCAGTTCAATATTTGAAATATTTGAGAAAAGACAAGGTTTTATTCTATCAGGGAAATCAAAATTATGCTTATTGTCAAAAATAAGAGGCTGGGGTTTTCATCAGCTCACATTACTCTTGAAGATGGAGATTGGCGATTACACGGTCATAATTTCGAGGTCGAAGTTCACTTGGATCTGAAGTATAGAAGGTGTGGAGTTGAGTTATATGAGGATATCAAGGGTATTGTTAACAGATTTGATCATAAGGTTATTCTCAACGATGATGAGCTAAAAACAAGCAATGGAAATTCAATTGTTGAAAAGGGAGGTGAACTATTTTCATTTCCAAATGAAGATGTTTTAGCTATACCGGCTACAACAGACACTTTTCAAATCGGCTGTGAGCTTTTTAAATTGTTATCTCAAGAATTTCCAATTCAACGGTTAATCATATCAGCAGATGAACTGTATTGGCATGAAATTTCCTCAAATGATTTATGAATTTATTGTTTTTCCATACCTTAGAGCAATTCTAATAGCGGCCTCCTCATGTAAACTTCTTCCATTTGAAGACTTTAGGGAGGTTTTGGTCTCATTAACAATCTCCAAGCGAGAAAAACGTGAAAACTCTTTGAAGAGTAAATCTACTACATCTTCATTAAATTTGCCTCCACCATCACCAATTTTAAAGATAAGTTGATCAAAGTCAACTAATTTTAATTGTTCTTTTATCCAGTGTAGCATTTTCTTGAAATCTTTAAATTTAGAAGTTGTGATGATGCTACGTCCAATCAATATACTAACTCCAGTGGTTTTACCAGGGTCTACTCCGATGATACAAGCAAAGTTTGATTGGAGATGAAAAATATTATTGATTTTCGCCATTAATGTTGTTAGATTAACAAATTTTGCATCTCGAAATTGAATAACACGTGCTGTTTCTAAAATGTTAGAATACTCCCCAACTTTTGTAATGACAACATCCCCCACTTTAATTTTTGATTCATCTGTAAAGTGCCTAATTGTAGAAAATTTATCTGTTAGAAGAGTACGTAGCTTATACGCCAATCTAAAATCATTTGTGAGAATTATAATTCTCACATTAGTGTTGTCCACAATCATTACTTAGACCAAGACTTTATGAAACCTTCTCTAATAGAAACGAACAAACTACTGTAGGTTAATTGTTTCCTCAGCATAGGAATCTTGGTCTTCCCAGACACGAATGGTAATTAATTGCAGGTTATCTGTATCAGGTAGTAAACGGAAGTCATTTAACAAATGTAAAACTATATTTTCCGCAGTGGGTTGTGTTATGATATCATTTAAAGTAATGTGATCATATTTGTAGATTATCTCTTTGATTTTCGTGAAGTCAATAATCATCCCTTCTTGATTAATCTGGCCCTCTAACTCTACTTCAACAAGATAATTATGACCATGCATCCTGACGCATTTACTTTGATATGGGAGATCTAATTGATGAGCACTTGAAATTTCAGCTCGGTAGTAAATTTTCATAATTTTATCTAAGCGAAAATTATTAAGTCCTTTATGGTAAATTCAATAATTTGATTAAAATTATTCCTCATCGATCTCTGAGATATTCTTTAACAACTTAACTATAATCTTTAACAATTCAGCCTCATCTTTATTTATTATGGTATCTCGATTTGAAACGTTCCAGGTGTCTTCTAGGATCTTTGATCTCATTATTTTAAGTTTCTTTGTTTCATCTTTATCCATTATATTATCAGCAAGTGCTTCTTCTAGATATTGGTAAAATTCCTTTAATTTTATTTCAACTTCATCAATTATGGCTGCTTCATCATCAGTGAGTATCCCATCTTCTAGGGCTTTTGTAACCAAATCGTCAATTAATTCCTCATACAACTCTTGAGGTTTTTTCTTCATTAATTGATGGTATGTTAAATCTTCTTAAATTATCTTAATTTAAAATAGCAAAATTCAAATTAATTCAAATTTCTTTGTTCGGTTCAATTGAAAACCCTATAAACTTGAGATTTTAAGGTAATGCGATCGTTAGTTCGAAAATAGTTCTTCATCCTCAGCAGAAGTATAACTAATTATAAAGAGAGTAAAGAAAACTACAGCAGCTATAACTATTACAGCACCTTTGATAGCCAGAGACTGACTAACAAAATTCACTATGGTAAATACAGGTATCATTATAAATCCAACTCCAGAAGAACTTCCACGTGACACCTTTTTTACCCTAGAGAGTATAAATTCTAGAATTCCTAAAACCAGTGCAAGTCCATTTGCTATTGTAAAAATTATACTTTTCGAATCCTGAAGATAAATTAAGAGCAACAATAAAAATAGACCAAGTTTGAGAAGATAGATAAAGCCATAATTAATATTTGAACGATTTCCATATTCATAGCTACCAATCATTAGAAACAAGATAAAATCACCAATTACAATTGCAATGGCAAGACTCAGTCCAAATCCAAAAAGCAAATCAATATTATTCAACCAAATCTGAAAAACAATATTCCAATAATCTAAATAATGAACATAAAATGCCCCAGCAATCAGGATGGGTATAATTGATAAAGCTAATGCAGGAATAAACCAAATAAGCCATGAGAACTTCCCAATTTTCATTTTATGAGACATGATTCTTATTACAAGAAAAATTACGAGTATTGTTATCAGGGGGCTCCCAAAAGGCAGAATTATGAAAATCAGAACAAACAGTGCGTTCACACCATAAAACAATTTTTGATCAATTCTAACCTTTCCAAGTGCCCTGCCCATTAATTCATAAGTATTTGCAAGTTTATTTGCTCGTAATATGCTAAAAATTACACCTGGAAGAGCAAAAAATATGGGTATTCCCAATATAACAGTAAGCTGTATATATAGGTGATTTAGGTGAAAAAAAGGAATGAGGTTTAGAAAAGACTCCAAGTTCTTAATTAATAGCTCGTTCCAAAGTATTGTATAAATTATAAAGTACGTGGGAATGAAAATTATTTGAAATAAGACGAGAAGTCTATTTATTAACAACCCATTAAATGACATATTCTAACAAGGATAAACTAGTATAAATAATTATAATATTACTTATAATAATTAAGTAAGATTCAGATTGGAGATTACTTATCTATCGAAAACATTAAAGAGATGCATTTTATGAAAGTATATAGGGCTGATAGATCAGGCCGGTAGATCGCTTCGCTTGCATCTATTTTATAGAAAGAACCGAAGAGGCCGCGAGTTCAAATCTCGCTCAGTCCATTTCAAGAATAATTCAATAGATTAGGATATAAAGCAACATCAATTCCCTAGATTTATTTACAGAGTAATTTATTTCAAATTGTGTCAACCTTTCGTAAGTTTATGAGTTCTGTATACGATGATTTACTTAATAGTAAGCAGTTTATGTGGATTATTTATGACTTGGTTATTTTGGGAGTGGGGATTGGTGGTTTTTCATTGTTTTATCATAAGGGATTGATCAGTCTTTCCAATGCGTTATTATTTGGCGTCGCCTGGTTTGTTGTTGTAGTTATCTTCTACCCTCCAAAAAGAATTCGTTCTAATGTACTGGTCTGAAATAGGACGAGACCAACATCTTCCAGTGATCCATTTATTCTAGGAATCCAATAGCCCACACCTAATTCGATGAGTTTATCTGCAAATTTCCATTGATGGAAGGATGGTTCTGGAAAATCAACAGTCCAATCTATAAGATTTGATTTTTCTGTTGAAAAGGTCTGTCTATAACTCGCTATAGAATTAACCCTCTTGTTATTCATTAATTCAGATTGAGCTTTGAGGTCTTGAGAGCTCAACAAATGGAAGTTTGTGGTTATTCTTTCTGATGAATGTGATAATAAAACTTTAACTACGGAGGATTTGATTTCTTTTATCCAAGTTGGATCCAAGGATAATTTATCAATCTCTTCAACCTTGAACTTTGTTAGGTTTGTTATCAATTCCAAATAATTATCATGAATCTGAGGAAGAAAATTTTTTAGTTGGTCTCCAAACTCAACTATAAACTTTCCAAACTGATCACTACTAATTGAATATTTTAATGAATAATTAAGTCTGATGGACTGTCCAACATAATATTTGAAAAGTCTAAAATCTTCATTTTTTGAAATAACTTTAGAAAGAGAATAAATTATCCAAGCATCAATATATTTAGAATTCGATTCAAGAAAATTTGTGATTGAGGTAATGTTATTATTAATGTTGTAAGTTTATTTGTACGTTATTAGTTGTTTGTGGTAATATAAGCTGAGAATGTTACATTCTCCTTCCTCTTCTACCACCTTTTCTTCTCATACTGTCGTGTGGTAGGGGAGTAACTTCATCGATTCTGCCAATCCTCATGTTAGCACGGGTCAAGGCCCTAAGTACTGCTTGAACACCTGGACCAGGAGTTCTGCTTTTGTTTCCACCAGGTGCTCTAATCCTGACATGAAGTGCATTGTATCCTTTGTTTCTGGCTTCTTCTGCTGCTGCGTAGGCTGCTCTCATCGCTGCAAACGGTGAGGGTTCTAACCTGTCAGCTTTGACAAACTGGCCACCAGATTTTAATGAAATGGTTTCTGCTCCAGTGATATCAGTGATATGAACGAAAGTGTCATTATATGATGCAAAAACATGTGCAACACCAAACCTTAAGGGTGCCCTTTTTGAAGTTGGTCTTTGAGTTGAACTGGGATCAGTAGATTCTTCTGCAGGTTTCTTATCTTCAACAACATCATCGATGGTTTCTTCTACAACATCGTCTTCTACTACATTGTCGGTTTCTGGTTTTTCATCACTCATTTTAACTTCGACCTCTCCTACCTCTTGATTTTGGTTTTTCTTCGGTTACTGGTTCTTCAATCTCACCATTTGTCTCTGCAGAGGGTTCTTCGTTGGAAGGCTTTGCTAGAGGTGCCATTGGGTGTGATGGATTGGTGAACGGGGAGAACTTGTACATCTTAATCTCATTTTCCTTTGTCTTTGGAACTAAGAAGCTAGGGACATTGATAATATGTCCATTATACTCAATATGTCTGTGTGCAATAAGTTGACGAGCTTGATGAATTGTTCTTGCGTATCCTAATTCAAATACCAATGTTTGAAGTCTCCTTTTTAGGAAAGCTTCAACATCTAGTGCAAGTATATCATCTGTTGTTGCATCTTCTCCTAAGATCCCGTATCTGATCAGCTTAGCTAAAATTACTTTACCTCTCTCTTTTCGTTCCTCAGGATCCAGAGCAAGAAGGTTTCTAGCCTCTTTTCTGTATGTCCCCAATTTGGTTCTCATCATCCAGAGTTCTCTTTTGTTACGCAACCCATATTTTCCCACTAAAACTAATTCAGATTCTAACCTTTGTTTTTGATAAGGGTGACCTGGAGTAGTATATTTCTTTCTTCTACGTTTTGGATCTCCCATAAACTTAACGCTCCTTCTTTCTGGACACACCTAATGAGCCCTGATTTCTGCCTGTTGATTTGGTTCTTTGTCCACGAACCCTTAGACCTCTAGAGTGTCTTATACCTCTCCATGATCTTTTTCGGATCATTCGATCAATATCTGTTTTTATTTGCAACAATAAGTCTGATTCAAGAATTAACGCGTTTTCCCCTGTTTCTGGGTCTCTTTGTCTGTTTAACATCCATTCAGGTATCCCTGCAGCTATTGGATCTGCTAAAGCTTCTTCAATCTTTTCTACCATTTCCTGTTTTAAGAATCCAACTCTGACATTCTCTGAGATACCTACTGCTCTAAGAATAGCACCAGACAACCTCATAGATACTCCACGAATATTTGTCAAGGCGAACTGAATTGTTTGATCGCCCGGAAGGTCGTTACTATGGATTCTGACCAGGTGTCGAAAATTAGCATTACTAAAATCTTCCATTTTTTCCACCTCAATTAGAAGTATAACCTCAATGGCATGTAAGAATTAAAAAGAGTTAAGATGGGTATCGCGAAAATATAGAATTTATGATCTAAAGAATTTTTCATAATAACCTGGTTCACGTGTTCCAAGGAATTTTCCATCTCTAACCAACTTTTTATATTTTTGTGCATCTTCTTTTGAGAATTCATTCTTTGATAATAGAAACTCTATAATCTCATCTGCTTCTGCTACAGTTTTTGCTCTTGAAAGGTAATCTTCCACTCCAGGTGTAAAACCTCTGAGAGAAGAACTTTCAGACGAGTTTAATCTCGTGTTTGCTTCATCTGTGTTAAGATATTCACGGTAAAGTTCAGGGTAATTAACTTTCAAGTTTTCTAGTGTCACTCCAACCTCACTAGAATCTGGTTGAGAGTCTAAGTTTTTTCGGTTCAACAATAATAACTTATGATCTCATCATTTTAATTTATCGATTCGGAGATTAATTGAAATTTAGAAGAATTTAATTTAATTATCATATCTTTGTGTAATTAATTTACATCAAAGTTTAGTAGTTTAACATAAGGATTTTAGAGGAGTGCATTTGAAACAGGGTATAAATGATTACAGTAAGAGTGGAATCGATATACGGAGTTGCACTTTCTAAAATTCTACTTGATAGTAAGGAAGACATAGTTCTTTCTTCACCAAATGAAGAGATTCAAAGCTCGTTGAATATAGAAAACAAAGTAGGGATACTTGATGTCCATATTAATGATACGGAAGATAGGAGAGGAATTAATTTAAAGGGCAACTCAGAAAGTGTTGATCTAGTTTCGTCAATTATTAGAGATGAATTGTATGATACAATTAAATTTTCCCATGAGGAGCAGCAAGATGCAATTTATATTTCCCGTGTGAAGAATGTGCTAAAGAGAAAAAACACAGGGTTTTTAGATCTAGGTGAGGGGAAGACAGGAATCATCTTTGAAAGTAATCTCATGGATGGTGAGGATTTAATCGTACAAATTAAGGAGCTACCTATTGAAGAGGGGAGATATCCTGTATGTTCTCAGAACATAAATTTGACAGGGAAATTTGTGATTCTTGAAAAAAGTGAGGAGGCACCATTTGTAAGAGTTAGCAAAAAGATACAAGGAGAGCTTCGTGATAGAATTCACAGTCTTGGGAAAGAGTTAGTTCCGGATGGATTTGGTATTATTATGCGAACTTCTGCTGTCGATGTCTCTAAAGAGAAGATTGAAGAGGAGATAATGGATTTAAAGAAATTATGGCAGAGGGTCGAGAAGGCTAAGGAAAAGGACAGATTGGGAAAAGTTCATACTGGAGAAAAATTGGTTACCTTCCATTTTAATTATAACACCAAAGTAAAATTAGATAAAATTAGAAAGGTAATTGAACCAATTATAGATAATTACCATGTGTACCGATCTTATTCATATGCTACAGGATTTTCAGCAAATTTAGCGAATAAGTTCTTAGACAAGGTTTCTGCATCTAATTTTTCGGATGTGATGAAGAAAATGATCCTTCAATCAGACTATCGAGAGAATCATGTTATTAAATTAAATGTCTTAGGTTTAGACGGGACAAATAATGAGGTTTATCTTGGAAATCTTAAAGACGTTTCTGATCATTTTATGATCCAAAAGAGCTTGGATCAAAAAAGTGCAGAGTCCACAGAAACAAATTTCATACTTTACCCAGGTGATTATATTGAAACCCATTTGGATGAGGGAAGCTGGACAATTCACTACAGGTATTTCTCGGGTGAGGACAAAAGTTTAATCGGTGAACGTATTCAGTTAGTCACCCCCATTGAGCTAAGTTTTAGAGGTAAGTTTTCAACAGTAAGTCTCGGAATTAATATTTATAAGGATGCTAAAACCAAAGAAATTGATCTTTTAACAGATGATGATGCAGGTGAAGATCTTTTAGAAAAAGAAATAATTTCGAGTAATTTAGATATGAAACTGGGAGAGACTATTGAGGATATAATAAAGACCTTTCAATCCTCAGAGGATTTAATTATTCGAAAGTAGATTTTAATGGTATCAGATATAGATAGAGCATTAAATTTAGTAAAAGAAAATAGGGTAGTTAAAATTCGCTTTCATGAATCACATTATCTAGTCAGAGGTAAAACTTCAGAGTACCTTGTTGTAAACAGAAACTTTTGTACTTGTGAGCATTTTCTGACAAGGTGCTTGCAACAACCTGGAATAATTTGTTATCACATACTCGCCACTACATTGGTTGATGAAGAATCCCTGAAACAAGTTGTAAAATCAGACGATGAAATCTACGCGTACCTGACATCCCCTCCAAAACGCGAAAATTTATAGAACATATAGGAATGGTTTATTATAAGATTGCTCTTTATCAATTTAGAATGACAGAAAATTTCAGGAGCAAGAGATATGTGTTTCCTGCAGATCCCATGTGTGTTGAGGAGGAGTATTTACCAAGTGAGGGTACATATCTGGAAGGTCACACAGTCAAAGCAGCAATATTTGGAGAACCATTTTTGGATAGACAAAGATATAAAGCAAAGGTGTTTCCAAAGTCTCATAAGATAGTAAGACCTGTTAAAGGAGACTTGGTTATTGGAATTGTCAAACGAGTTGGAAAGATCTCTCTTAGTATTGAAATCCATTTTATTGGAGAGAAGGAGTCTTTTCCACCATATACCGCTGTAATGCACATTAGTAATGCTTCACAAGATTTTATGGAAGACATGAATGAATATTTTGCTGTGGGAGATATTGTTCGAGCTAAGGTTATTGATAGTAAGACAATTCCATTGCAATTAATGACAAAAAGTAAATCGACTGGTTCGATTTATTCCCTATGTAATCTGTGTGGAGAACCTGGTAAGAAGATTAAAAGAGACACTCTGATTTGTACTGGTTGTGAACATAAATTCACCAGAAAGACAGCAATTGACTATGGAAGAGGCGTTCTAACGGAGTAGATTGACTCTAAATAGAATTATAATTTTAAATTACCTTAGTTCCGCTCCAAAATCTTTAAGTTTAGTTATATTTTATTAAATTTGCTCTTCACGGAGTTACAAGGGTGCATAGTTTAGTGGCTATAACGCTGCCTTGACGAGTTGTCTCAAAATGGCAGAGGTCGGCGGTTCGAGTCCGCCTGCACCCATTTGATTGATTTTACGAATAAGATTGCTATGAGCAATAAATTTAAAATCCCCGAATTTTAATTACCTTAATGAGTTTTACTTCAGAAGAAGAACAATGGCAGAATATCCTAACAGAAATGGTTCTAACTGCATACCAAGATGGGGTCATTACTGAGGAGGAGAAAGCTATATTAGCCGAGCTTCAAAAAGAGCTAAAGAACTACGAAAATAAAAACACAGAATTGAACCTTAACTTAAATCAGGAAGAAACTGACTCAGATTTTAAAAAAAGGGTTCTAAAAAACATATACGAGGTCTCCTCTAAAGATTTCAATATTTCAAGGGATGAGAGAGCATTAATTAATAAATTAATTAAAATGTTGATACCACGCAAGAACTAAAAAAATTATATACCTGATTAATATAATTATTTATGCAATGTCTTCATTTATATTTTATAATGTTAAAAAGGATGGTGAGTTTGAACCTGTAGATCATAAAAAAAGTGCGTTCAATGCACGTAGAACTATAGTAGTGCAAGATCCCTTTGACAAAACAATTTGGGTTGTAGATGGAACCAGCTCAAGTAAAGCTGTAAAGGAGCAAGCTAGACTTAGAGCAAAAGAATTGAATGCAGAATTGGCTTTTCAATTCCAGATAAACGAAGTTGATAAGAAAAAGAAAAACAAGTTAATTGAAGAGCTTTTAGAGAAAAGTGCCTTGGAACCTCCAAAAATAGAGTTTATTCAACCTTCGAAGAAAAAATCTAAGGAGATGAATAAAAATAACCAGAAGGAACAACTGCCAAATACTATTAAAGAAATGATTTCAAGAGATATCCCAAAGGTGAGTTCAAAAATAAACAAGTCTTCCTCCTCTGTTTTACCTAGGGGAGATCTTGACGAGAGCAAGAAGGGGCCAATGATTCAAGAATTCCAAATCGCGTATATTGATGATGATGGAGAACAGGTTACAAAAAAGGCAATCACCACATTTACCCCAATTATAAAGTTTGTACAATCACTTGAAGAATTACAAAGAAAGAATGCAACACAAGATCAAGCAAAAAATATCCTCTCAGATGTACTAAATGAAATTGTCCTCACTTACTTTTTAGAGTAGAGAGCTTTTTCTTCAATTTATTAATTGAAATTATGGCATAAGGGTCTATATTTTGTAACTTTGCTGCAGTAACAGAAACATAATCTAAGTAAAGTGTAAGAGTCAGGAGTTCTAGCAGGTACTCATCGGACTTAACTTGGAAATGTTCTGTTTGATGCAACGTTGATAGAAATTGAAGGTGTTCAACTGTTCTATCATAATCAAAATTTGATTCTATTAAAAGTAAGGTGATTTTTTCATTGAGGTTTCCATCAAACCCAACAATCCCATTATGGCTGAATTCAGGGCTGTAAAAGTTTGTTACATGAAGTTTTGCGTTTTCATTCAACTGACATTTAAATCTATATCCAACCGAACTCAAATGGTGAGAGGATAAGATCCAAGTTGGCTTGTCTATAATTTTCTCAGCAAGTTTGGAAAGAGAATCCACGAACTCTGTGTCTAATAGGTTTTTGTTACGAGTTTTAAACTCTTTAAACAATAAATCAATATTTATTGGAAGATTAAGAGAGTTAAATGATAGTCCCAATAATGTTCCAAAAAGGATTGGAAATGCTGCTCTTGGTTGTAATCCACTGGGTACCAAAAAAAGGGGGAGTTGATTCTCAGTTGCAATTTCCTTTAATTTCCCACCGGACGTAATGATTATTGGTATTAAACCGCGTGAAAGCAGAGTTTTTGTTGTATTAATTGTTTCTTCTGTATTACCAGAATAACTAATGACAACAGTACTCCAGGTTTTAGATACAAATTTGGGTGGATGATAATCCTTGGACACCATAACTATCTTATCAGTATAGTATTCTACTACCGACTTAAAATAGTCTCCAGATATGCCAGATCCGCCCATCCCTGCAACCATAATTTGATTAAGTAGAGATTGAGGATTTTTGTTGGAAATAAGAAAACTTTCTTTAAATTCATGAGCAAAGTTATGTAGAAGGGATAGGTATTGATTTGCATTCTCAGTTGCGAGGCTCACAACCTTAACCAATAAAATTTATTTAATAGGTTTGGTAAAAATACATGAAAATTTGAGATTAAGAGAATTTACATTTTTAATGTCGCTCCTACCACGAAAAAATGAAAAGATTTAATTTACTTCTTTTGAATTTAACTTATCCCAAATTAGCGAGATATCGAAGTGGCCAAACGAGATGGACTCAAGAAGGTGAGAATACGCTTCTCACAAGTTTAGGCATCCATTCCCGAAGGGGTTCGGGGGTTCGAATTACAAAATGTACGAAATTCCCCCTCTCGCTATTTATTTTTGTACCTACCTTGTTTTACTTAATATATTCATTAATACCCGTGGAACATCTTCATGGCTGCTTACTGGAGCGTACCGACCACCGGTTTTCCTAGCCATGTCTTTACATAATCTTTGTCCCCACTCATACTTTGAGGGTAATCCTAA
The DNA here is from genome assembly GCA_030149205.1 of Candidatus Heimdallarchaeota archaeon. GTDB lineage: Archaea > Asgardarchaeota > Heimdallarchaeia > Heimdallarchaeales > Kariarchaeaceae > WAKA01. The sequence continues at coordinate 133,394 of JASBSB010000007.1, forward strand.
TATGTGAAGCTTTGAAAATCTATGAAGTTGCTTCCTTGGGTCTCCACCTTTGTTGAACACTCCATCGGTGACCAAGATCGCAAATTTGTTTCGATCAGTCATTTTCGCCAACTCAATACCCCCAAGCTCTAGGGCTTCTGCAATGTTAGTATACCCTGCACTTTCTGCATCTAATATACGATCTACCAATGAGTTGATATCAATTTTTTCATCAACTCTTTTAATCAGATAAGGTTTGGTATTAAAGAGGATTACTGCATATCTATCATGGGCAAGGTGATAAGCCATCACAGCAACAGCCAAAGCAGCAGTCGTGAATTTTTCACCATATAGAGAGCCAGAAGTATCAAAAATTAGCACCCCAGATTTAGTTTTTTCCTTCCTCTCCATGGCTACTATTGTTTCATAGGTAAGATATCCAGTTTCCATAAAATTCTCTAGTGTTAACTCATCATCGAACTCATCTACGTCTGGGGAATATTCTGTTTGTACCCAAACATTTCCTCTTAAACCTCTCCCTAGTATTCCTTGGGATACCTTAATAATGCTTCGCCTTGCAAGTCTTCTAAAAATTGGTTTAGTTCTTTCACTCAGATAGCCTCTGAGCATGAAAAAAAGGTTTGGTGCTGTGTTATCACCAGAAGCTGCTCTTCTAGTTAGTAACTGTAATCCCTGTGAATTAGAAAGAGCGTCTGCCACAGAGTTTGGATTCGACAAAGCCAAGCCTTTGATTGCAGGGATGTTATCAACCTCTATAGCTGTGTCTGTCTTCTCTTTAATTGTCATGAAATCCATACCCTTTGAGAGTTGATGAAATTTCATTGGATTTCTCCTTCCTCGTACTATTTCAGCTTCAAGTACCTTTTCTTTGCTCATTTTACCTCGAAATGAGGGAATGCGCCGTAGAAGCTCATCAGGAATTTCTTCATTAATTCCTTCACTTATATAAAATCCTCATCGTTGAGGATTTCTAAGATGACCTCTTTTAGGACATCTTCAACGCGTCTCTCAATCCCATCTTCAACCTCAACCTTCGTTGCCAAGGCCATTACACCTGCTTCAATCCAAGATTCTTTTTTCTCTTTATCCATAAATTGAAGAATGCTGGCATAATCGATAGCACCCCTTATTGATGATCCTCTTCGTAGGTCTGGCCACTCTCTGGTCAAACGTGTGATTTTCACAGTCACCCTCACAATATCCTCATCATCGACTCCAGATCTTACTCTGGTAATTTGTTTTTCTTCATCCTCATCTTGGTATTCTAATCTAACCCAAGCAAATCTGTCTTTTAAGGCTTCACTCAATGGAGTGGTAGCAACAAATTCTTGAGGATTCATTGCACTTATGACATAAAAACCATCTTTAGATATCACAGAGCCAAGCTTAGGGATAATAATACTTTTTTCATCCATAGCGGAAAGTAGAACATTTTGTGTTCCTTCTGGCATTCTGTTTAATTCATTGAGGAAGAGAATTGAGCCGTTTTGCATTGCACTTACCAACGGTCCTACCACAAAAGATTCCCAACTATATCCTTTTTGCATAACCATGGGTGGGTCAAAATGCCCCACAAGTCTTGCTGCACTGTATCTCTCATCTCCATCAACCCTTTCAATATTTTGTGAAAAGTATTTTGCAATGGCATGAGCCAATGTTGTCTTCCCCACACCCACATCCCCTTCAAGAAGAAGATGTCGACCTGCTAATTTCGCAGCCAAGGATTTCCTTAGCTCAATTTCCCTACCCACAATATTGAACTGATCCTGAATTTCCTTAATCATTTCATCAATGTTAGTTGTTTCTGTGGCATTCATAATTTTCCCTCGTTTCTTCAACGATATGGTCTTTTATAATGCTAGAATCTCTTTTTTAAAAAAGTCAAGTTTACTAACAATAGAATCTTGAATAAAAAATCTAAATATCTTCATTAACCACCAATTAGTATCATTGCACGATCTGATAATGGTGGGCGATAATTCGCAATTCGAAAATCTGGATGCTCCTTCCATTTCTTCCTTAAGGCCTCGCGAATATGACCCTCTAATTCTGGATCCAATGGGTTTAACAGGTTGGTTAAGTTAATTTCATTTGAGGAGTGCAAACATGGCCTTAAATTTCCATCAGCTGTTATTCTCACTCTGTCACAATTTTTGCAGAAGGAATCCGTAACACTAGGAATAAAACCAATCTTTACTTTTCCATCAACATAATACATTGTGAAAGTTTGAGAGAGGTTATCTTTTTGAATTGGAGTAAGAGCATGGGTTTGTTCTATGACTTGGAGTATTTCATTTTTTGATAAAAATTTATCTTGAAAGTTTAAATTTCCAGAGAAAGGCATGAGTTCAATAAATCTAACCTCTAAATTTGTGCCTTCTATAAATTTGATAAACTTAGGAATTTGTCTTTCTGTGAAGTCTTTTATTGCCACAACGTTGAGCTTAATAGATTCAAATCCCAACTGCAACGCAAACAATATTCCATTCATCATTTTTTGATATTGATTTCTTTGAGTTATATATTGAAATTCTACCGGATCAATTGCATCAATGGAAATATTGATTCGTTTGAGACCAGCATTTAACAAGTCAATACCAAATTTTTCAAGTAAAACACCATTTGTTGTCATATTTAGTTCAATATTCGGACAATAATTTGATATGAACCTCACAATTTCAGTTAAATCTGGTCTTAATGTGGGTTCACCACCTGTGAGTCTTATTTTATTGATTCCGAAAGAGTGAAAAACCTCTACGAGTAACTTTATCTCTTCAAGAGTTATCACATCTTTTGAATGATGTTCGTAAGAATCCTCTGGCATACAATATCTACAACGAAGATTACATTTTTCAGTTATAGAAATTCTTAGTGATCTGATTTCTCTCTCAAATGAATCAGTAAGTGGTTTCCTTAAGATATGAGTACAGGTATCAGACACATGTTTCCTCCTTTTAATTCTTCATAAATCTTTTCCCTGAAGAAGAATTTTAGAAATTAATTTCAACAAACCAATGGTTTATCACTAAAAGTTAATTTGGGGTATTGTGAAAGTCATTTCTTTTGGCATTATAAAAGAAATTTTTGGGAATGAAGAGCTTATAATTAATTCAGATAAAGTTTCTACTGGCCGTGATCTTGAAAATTTTCTTTTTGAGAGGTTTCCTAACTTCAAAGATCTGGTTTTAAATGAAAAAATTAGACTAATAATTCTCCTTAATGAAGAACAAAAATCAAATTTTGATGAGTGTTCAATCAGTGAAGGTGATGAAATTCATATCTTTCCACCTTTTTCTGGGGGGTGAGAATCCCCAATCCACTGTCCAGAATCATCTGCATATATTTCTTTTTTCCACACTGGAATTTGGTGTTTATAGACATCTATTACCTTTTCAAGTGCAACATAACCATTATCTCTATGCCCAGATGATACATAAACATACACAATTGGACTATTGACTGGCAAGTTTCCAAATAAATGTAAGACACGTATAGAATTGAGATCGTATTTAACACCAACCTTTGTTAATAAGTCTGTGAGAATAATGTCACCCTTTTTTTCCCAATATTCTATTACCAAACTCTTAACTCTTTTTTCTGAGAGCAGTGAAGATTCCCTTACAACCCCTATAAAACTAAAAATAGAACCAATTTTACCCTCGGTTAGTTCAATTAACCTTTGATAAATTAAATCTGTATTTATAAGTTCGCTGTGAGGAATAAAGCCCCCTAAATACAGTTTTTTGGAGTTAATGAAACTTTCAAAATCCATTAATCCGACACATCCACCTTAGTTTTCTTAGTCACTTTGATATCTGTAATCAAAGTGTTTGGATACTGACCAGATGAATCTTTCTCATATCTTTTTGAAAGATCGAATATAGCCAACAAAGCGGCTTGTACCCCCATTACAGACTCTATTTCACATCCTGTTTTATCTATAACAGTTACTTTAACTGTGGCAGTGACAAAGTTTTTTTCTATGTTAAACAATACCTTTGTTTGGGTAATTTTGAGAGGATGGCACATAAAAACAATTTCTGGCGTTTTTTTCACTGCGTTTATTGCTGCTAGTTTAGCATTTTCAAGGACATCTCCTTTTGGATTGGAATTATTAAGTATCTGAGAAATGGATTCAGAAGATAGAGTAATAGTCCCAGTTGCTGTGGCAGTTCGGATTTGTACTGGTTTATCAGAAATGTTTATCATCTTTGAGTTAAATAGTTTGAATCAATTATATTAATTTTGAATTAGATGGGGCAAAAATTCTAAATTTGTGTAATATTCAATTTCTTTTGTTGGGTTAATCTGTGAAACATAGTGATAATGTCAAAAATTCCATAAAAATTATGAGGAAAGATTGCTTAGAAGAAATCTATTTATTATGAAGAATCAAATGTTTACTTAAATGAATTCATTTTATTCAGAGTTAACGCAGTTTTTAGCTATTCCAGGCCCTGTGGAAATTCATCCAAAGGTCTATGAGGCAATGAACAGACATCTTTATGGTCATAGAACAGATCAATTCAGAAAAATATATGTCGATTGTGAGAAAAAATTTCAACCAACAATCCAGACCAATCAGCCAATTTACTTTCTAGCAGGATCTGGTTCTCTAGGTTTACACGCAGCCATCACTAACATGGTAGCCAAGGAGGATAAGGTCATCAACCTAGTTAACGGAAAGTTTGGTGAAAGGGTGGAAAAAATTAGTCAGAGGTTTAGTAATTACTCTCTTGTATTAAGAGAAGAATATGGTAGAGCAATCAAACCTGAAAAAGTACAAGAGCTCTTGGAAAAAAATCCGGATACAAAACTAGTAACAATTACACATAACGAAACATCAACAGCTGTATTGAATCCCTTACCAGAAATATCTAAAATTGTTCATGATCATGGTGCTCTTCTAATGGCTGACTGTATAACTTCAGCCGGTGGAGATCTTGTGAAAATGGACGACTGGAAAATTGATTTCTTTGTTTCTGGTTCTCAAAAATGTTATGGATTACCCCCAGGTCTATCGTTTGTTTCCTTTAGTGATGAAGCAGCAAAAAGAATGGAAGAAGTCCCAAGAAACCAAGATTTTTACTCTGATCTACTAATGTATAGAGAAAAAATGAGTAAAGCACCAGACACTCCTTTCACACCAGCTGTTTCGTTGATGTATGGTTTACAAGCTTCTTTAGACCTTATACACGAGGAAGGCATGGAAAATAGGATAAACAGACATAGATTAATGGGGACGGTCTACAGGTCTGCGTTGGAAGAACTTGGCGTTGAACTATTGGCAGAGGAGGGATACAGAAGCAATACAGTCACTGCAGCGATATTCCCAAATGGTGTTGACCCCTCAAAGTTCATGACCTACATGAAACAATATGGGATATTAGTTACAGGGGGACAAGGCTCATTAAAAGGGAAAATCTGGAGAGTTGGGCACATGAATCTAGTTGGACCTCGTGAGATTTTAACCATCACCTCAGTGGTAGAATTAGCTCTAAAAAAAGCCGGTGCAAATATAAAATTGGGGTCTGGAGTAGCAAAAATTTTAGAAATCTTAAATGAAACTGAATAGTTAGTTTAAATAGGCACACATCCACAGCTAAATTGAATGAAAATTTGGTTTGAAGCCCTAACTGGAAAACAAGCGTTGTTTTTCCATTATATTGCGAAATATTTTGAAGAGAAGGGACACACAACAGTTTTCACAACCAGAAATTATGATTATGTTGAGGGGAATTTGAGGAGGTTAAATCGAACGAACTACTTCTCCATAGGTAAATACGGGGGAACCTCTCTCAAATCCAAGCTAATAGCCGGAACCAAAAGAGTGTTAGAATTAGCAGAGATAATGGATGCAGAGAGACCTGATGTTCTTATAACTCTAGCCTCTCCTGATGCATCACGAACAGCATTTGGGTTGGGGATTCCAATCATTCAAATAAATGACACACCTCATGCTAGAGCTGTAGGGAGGCTAACTCTCGCAATTTCGGAATATCTAATTCATCCAGCGGTTATAAATTCTGAAATTTTTCGAAGGCTAGGGGCTCAAAATATTTTAACATATTCTGGTGTTGATGAGATTCTTTGGATAAAAGATTTTATTCCTGATCACTCAACTCTCGAAATCTTGAACTTAACTGAATATAATTTCATAGTCGTTAGATGTGAAGAGAGTAAAGCTGCGTACTTTCAAGAGATGTATCCTGAAGTAGATCCAGGGAGTACAATCGTCGTAAAGATTATTGAAGAGTTAGAAAATAGGGGTGTAAAAATGAAAATTGTTGCATTTCCAAGGTATGAGGAACAAAGAGACATCCTTTCTAAATTTAACGATCAAGTAATTATTCCTGATGAATCAGTTGATACATTAACCTTACTGTATTATGCGAAAGTAGCTATGACCGGTGGTGGGACTATGGGAAGAGAGGGTGCTCTTTTAGGCACTCCCACAATATATTCATTTCCAAAAGAGTTGGATGTGTCAAGGTATGTTACTAAGATGGGATTTCCCCTTATCCATTTTCCAGATCATACAAATGTCCCTGAAAAAATTATTGAGTTACTAAATTATCCTCGAATGGAAGAATCCAAAAGAATTGAAAAAATTAAAGAAATTGAAACTCCTATTAAGAGCCTTAATAAAGCCCTCAACAATTTAAAATTGATATAGGATGAATCTTGAGCTAATTTACATTTTAGCATTCATAATTTCATTAATAGCTTCATTACTCATAACACCTCTAGTTGCAAAATATATGAAGAAAATTGGAAAAGTTGGAAAAGATGTTCACAAGGTGGATCTTCCAGAAACCCCAGAATCGGTTGGGTTAGGATACGTAATAATCTTTACACTTACGCTACTGGGTGGCATTTTAATAACAAATGATGAATTAACCCGACAACGGTTAACTATCATGGTTGTTGTGATGGTTCTTGTAATAGCTATTGGGCTTTATGATGATTTTAAAACATTATCTGCAATACTTAAACCGGGATTATTGATTCTTGTGTCTCTTCCGATTGTGATATTCCAAGTTGCTGATCCAAGACCTGTGATACCTTTTGTTGGACCTGTGCGTTTGACATTGGTTTATTGGGGATTGGCTGCTTTGGTTGTTGCCATAACCAGTAACGCATCAAACATGATCGATGTTCTAAATGGAACTATGAGTGGTTCTGGAATATTGATCGCTTTCACTGCATTTGCTGCAAGTTTCATTGTCCCACTTTCATCTTCTCAACAGTTTATCGCAAGGTATTCATCACTTGCACTCGCAGGAGCATTACTTGGGTTCTTCTGGTATAATCGATACCCAGCGAAAGTGTTTGCAGGTGATACAGGCAGCCTTGGAACCGGTGCTGCAATAGGGCTAATCGCCATCTATGGGAAGTTAGAGTTTGTTTTAATTGTTGCATTACTAGTTCATATTATGAACAGCTTCTCAATTCTTTCTTCAATTGGAGGGTTAAAGGAAAGGAGAGAGATACAAAGCAGACCTGTTAAAGTGGAAAATGGTATTATATATCCATCCTTAGATAAGAAAGCCCCCATAACATTGGTTAGATTAATAGTCTCAAAAAGACCAAAAACTGAAAAAGAGGTTGTTAATGCAATTCTCTTTCTAGTCTTATACTCCTGTATCTTAGCCTTGTTTAGTGCATATTTGATCTTGGAGGTTTCATTTTAATGTCACTTAAAGAAAACAGCGAGCTTATTTTACTATTAACTAACGTGTGGTTTATGCTATTGGGATTATGTGGGATAATTGGAGGATTTGTGGTAACAATAGATCTTGCAAGATCCTACATTGAAAATTTGGGGATTGGTGCTATGAAGGTGATGGTATCCTTCTTAGTGTTAGGGTTTTGGTTAATAATATGGTATACCCTTATGAGATTAACCCTAGTTTCAAACTTGTCTGAGTTAAAAGCAGACAATAGTTAGCAAAAATCGAATTAAATAAGTTAAGAAAATTAATGTACAAAATATTCTAAAGATAGAGAAATTATTTTAATAAGTTCTTCTCTCCTTGTACTCATGGAGTTTGAAAAGGATTTAATTACACTAAAATCATATTCAAAGGAACAGATTCAGCACCTGCTTGAACTTTCAAGTAACGTTAAACAGAAAATGAAAAAGAAAGAGCTGTATCAACCTCTGAAGGGATATTCGATGTCAATGATTTTTCAAAAAAGATCAACTAGAACTAGAGTAAGTACTGAGACGGGGATGGCCTATTTAGGAGGACATTCACTATTTTTAGGAAAGGATGATATTCAGCTTGGAAAGAACGAATCCTTAAAGGATACTGCTTTAGTACTCTCTCGGTTTAATGACCTAATACTTGCAAGGGTCTTCGCACATAGTGACGTTGAAGAGCTAGCAACCCATTCCAAAGTGCCTGTTATAAATGCACTTTCTGACACCTACCACCCTCTTCAGATACTTGCAGATTACTTGACTATCAGAGAGCATTTTGGAAAACTAGAGGGTTTAACTATTGCATGGGTAGGGGATGGTAATAATGTTCTTCATTCATTTATGGTTTCTGCTGCAAAACTCGGTATTAATCTTAGGGTGACCACACCACATAATTTTCGCCCTAATTCAGAAATAATTGATTATGCTAAAACTTCCTCAAATGAGCATAACACTGAGTTTTTATTAACAGATGATCCGAAAGAGGGAGTCAAGGGTGCAGACATAATTGTAACTGACACGTGGGTTTCAATGGGACAAGATGAAGAATATGAGGCAAGAATCAAAGCTTTTAACGGTTATCAGGTGACGGAGGAGCTTGGGAAATTTGCAAATCCAAATTGGAAGTTTATGCATTGTTTACCTAGAAAACAACATGAGGTTAATGATGAGGTGTTTTACTCAAAGAGATCTATTGTGTTTGATGAGGCAGAAAACAGAATGTACACCGTTATGGCTGTAATTTTAGCTCTTTTAAGAATGGATAAGTAATCGAGGAATCAGTTCGGGAGGTGAAGCCTCTTACGAAAGCTTAAAAAAAAGGATTCTTGTAATTTAGTCTATGAAACAATGGGTTTGATTTATACATCTATCCATGTTTCTGTGTCTGAGTAGCTCAGCTGGTTAGAGCGCAAGACTCATAAGTAAAATAAAGGCAAGACACAACACTGTGAAATCTTGAGGTCGCGGGTTCGAGAAAAGTTTTTCTTTCGAAATTCCCGCCTCAGACATAATCTATACTCAAAATACTTTAATATGTTTAATTTTAAGTAAGCCATCTATCTCTATAATTTGTTTAAAGCAAGCCATCCATTTTCCGGGATTATGACCACCTTATTTTCGATTATTATTACATCGAAAGTGACAAAGAACTTTGAAGTTATTGTGATCGTTGGGTCCTTAATCTTGCTTTCTCAGCTCATAGTTGGGATTTCAAATGATTTTTTAGATTTAGAAACTGATAGACTATACCAACCAGACAAACCATTAGTTAATACCACAATATCTTCAACTCAAATAAAAATAGCATTGGGAATTTTGGGAGGGGGATTTATAACTCTTGGTTTCCTTTATACGACAGCTATTGGAGCTGTTGTTTTGACAATTGGAATTCTGAGTGGTCTTAGCTATAACCTTGGATTTAAACGCACAATCTATAGTCCTGGATCATACTTTCTCGCCTTTGGAATGCTTTTTTTGCTTCCTTTTACTTTTGTTAAACCTGAGTTGATTTTTAGTGCATCACCAGTTTTTATGATTTCTGGTTTCATCTTAATTTTTCAAGGGCATATACTTAATTCCATAATTGATATTGATACTGATAAAATTACGAGGAACTTTAATTTTGTTGTACAACTTGGTGAGAGAAACTCAGTATTCATTGTAATAATTGGAATGTTAGTTCAAATAATTTTAAACATTGATACTCTACCAGTGGCTTTAATTTTCCTAATCATGCTAATTTCATTAATGATGGTGTATAGAAATTCAAAGAGTTATCAAAAATATTATTATGGTTTTGTAGTTTTGGGTTTAATCGCAATCAGTCAAATAAAGTTGTTTACGCCCCCAACAGGAATTTCATCTTTTTGGTGATTTTGAACCTGTGACCTTCCGGTTAACAGCCGGATGCTCTGCCAGCTAAGCTATGGAGGCATGGAGCTGTGTTTACAGCAATCCGAATCAGCAACAATTCCTATTCTTAAAATCTTAACGAAAGATTACGTTGATACTGATTTCTTTTGACACTCTACTAAACATTTCCATTGGTTAAAAATCCCTTTAGAAATAGATTCCAAAAGAAGTTTATTTCACAACTATTAAAAGCTAATATAAAGAACTTAATTTGAAATAGATTATGTCAGCAAATCAGGGACAATATTCAGAAGAGTTAGGTCTTCAGTCTATAAAGAAAAGCATTGAAAATGAAGCCAAGTTGAGACATGACATTATACTCTCTGAGGGCAAAAAAGAAGCTGAGAAGATTATCAAAGAAGCGAAATCAGAGGCTGAAAAAACTAAAAATAAATTATTCAGCGATGCCAAAAATCAAGCAAATCAGCATAAACAACAGAGAATTTCCAAGATCAAGTTAGAATCACAGATGAACTTTCTTAAATTTAGAGAAGAGGTTATAGATAATATTTTGGTCGACCTACAAACAGATCTTCAAAAGTTTACTAAGACAAAAGAGTATCCAAAGGTTTTGGAAAGATTTTTGTTAGAGAGTGCATTAGCTATTGGAGGAGGTGACTTGGAGATTCTGATGAAAAAGGAAGATCAGACCCATCTAAGTGACGCTCTTTTGAGCAAAATTAGTAAAGAAGTTAACACAGAAATTGGAGTTGTGACGAAATTTAGTTTCGGGAAGCCATTAACTAACACTATTGGAGGGCTCAAGACTTTTAGAAAAGACGGGAAAATTTTGGTTGATGACACCTTTGAAGCTCGAATTAATCGAAAAATCGATGTAATTAGAAACACTGTAGTTGAAAAGCTTCTGAGTTAGGTGAAATTTTGTGAAACTTAATAGACTACTGTTTTTATTTTTATTCCTTCTCTTATTATCTCAAGGTCAGACTGCAATAAATGGAGATGTCTTTATAGGGTATGGTGGTTATATTTCTAGTCAACAGATTACTCAGGGCTCAACAGTGGTCTTTACTGGATCTGTCGATTATAACTCAACTCAGACAACAGCCAAAGTAAAATCTATGAACGTGAGTTTTATAATTTATTCTGCAAATGTGTTGATTTCAAGACATAATTTCACAAAGACATACGTCACAGCAGATCAACAATCCTTCGTTAAAAATCAAACTTTTACTGGCACTCTAAGAACGAAGATAGACCTTCCTCCATCAGCCTATAATGTTTCAATATCATTCGATATCGCTGAAGGGACGGGGTCTGTCTATAGCCAATATTATTCATTAAGAAACCAAACTGTGTATGTAATTGGACAAACAAATACAGGAAGGGTGTTACAAAACATCCTCATAGGTTTAACTATAATTGGAGGAATTGGTGTAATTTTTTATCTTTACAGAAGGTATTTTAGACGTTAGAATTTAAACTTTAATGAATTATTGGGAATTATGAACCCAGAAATAATGGGTATATTAAATCTCTCTCCAGATAGCCCAGTGGTTAGTTCAATATTTAAAGGGGATATTGAGAGAGATTTAGTGGATCGAGCAGAGAGGATGGTAGAAGAAGGGGCCTCTTATATTGATATAGGGGGTAATTCATCTTCCTCATTAGCAATCGAGATATCTCCATTAGAGGAGGAGAAAAGAATATTAGAAGCTGTGAAAATCCTTTGTGACAGTGGGTTCCAAGTTTCTGTTGATAGTTGGACTCCATCAATCCTAAAAAAGGCTCTTGATTTAGGGATTTCAGTAGTTAATGATATTTCAGGAGGTTCTAACCCCGAAATACTAAATTTAATAGAAACGTATAAACCAAAATACTGTGTTATGCATCAAATAACCAAACCCAAAATGCATTACTCTGTTAATCAAAATTTCCCACATTTGATTGAGAGAATTGTGAAAGACCTCAATAATGTTGGAGAGTACCTAATTTCAAAGGGAATCCCGAAGAAAAAAATTTATTTAGATCCAGGATTTGGTTTTGGACGGGATGGTCACTCAAATATGGAAATTTTAAGACATTTAGAGGAACTAAAATTTTTGGGGTATCCAATATTGGTATCTGCATCTAAAAAAGCATTTTTGGGGGAATATCTTCCTAATTTTAACCGTAGTCAGAAAGACCCCAGGTTATATGAAGCCACTTTAGCTTTTAATCTGTTACTAATGTTAAAAGGGACGAGCGTATTAAGAGTTCATGATGTAAAGGGAATTGCAATCGTGAGAGACGTAGTTAAAGAATTTTTTAATGTAAAGCTGTAAACCCTGGATACAGGGGGAACTGGTCACAAAGTTCATTGACACCTTGTTTAATTTCTTGAAGAACGTTTTTGTCTTGATAATTATCTAATGTCTTCACTATAAACTCTCCAATTGTTTTCATTTCAGACTTTCCGAGACCTCGGGTGGTGAGAGCAGGAGTCCCAATTCGAATACCTGATGGATCGAAAGGTGTTCGTGTATCAAAGGGAATCATATTTTTGTTGGTGAAAATTCCAACCTCATCCAATGTTCTTTCTGCGATTTTTCCACCCATATTATATTTTGATATATCTAATAATATTAGATGATTGTCTGTTCCTCCTGAAACCAATGTTGCACCATTTTCAATCAAACTCTCTGCTAAAGCCTTTGCATTAACCTTTATAGATTTAGCATATTCTATAAAATCTGGTTGAAGTGCCTCTTTAAATGAAACAGCCTTAGCTGCAATAATGTGATCCAGAGGCCCACCCTGCATTCCAGGAAAAACTGCCTTATTTATTGATGCCTCATATTCTTCCTTTCCCATGATAATCGCTCCTCTTGGTCCCCTTAAGGTTTTATGGGTGGTTGTAGTCACTACGTCAGAATATGGGACAGGGTCAGGATGAACCTTTGCTGCAACAAGCCCAGCAATGTGTGCAATATCTGAAACCAAAAATGCATCAACTGAATCAGCAATTTCTTTAAAATGTTTAAAATCAAGCTCTCTTGAATATGCTGAAAAGCCAGCCATTATCAACTTCGGATTTGTTTCTTTAGCAATCATTTCAACCTTATTCATGTCAATTCTACCTGTCTCTTTTTCAACTCCGTACGAGTTGATCTTATAAAAATGACCTGAAAAGTTAACCTTATGACCATGAGTTAGATGACCCCCATGATCAAGTGACATACTTAAAATAGGGTCTCCTATTTCTATCAGGGCGAAGTATGTTTCCATGTTTGCAGAACTTCCAGAATGTGATTGGACATTGACAAAATCTGCACCGAATAGTTTTTTTGCCCTTGAAATTGCCAATTGCTCTGCCACATCGATATATTCGTTTCCTCCGTAGTATCTTTTTCCTGGATATCCTTCAGAATATTTATTCGTTAATACAGACCCCATTGCCTCTAAGACAGCCTTTGAGACATAATTCTCCGAGGCAATCATTTCTAACCCTCTTCGACCTCTGTTTAGCTCATTGATCAGAACATCATAAATTTCTTTGTCAGAATTATCCAATGAATTCAAAAACCAATCGTGATACATCAAATCTCATTGAATATATAATTCTTTAAGGATTTGGCTACAAGCTGAATAAATTTGCAATTAAAATGCTGAGGGGGGGAATTTCATTATTGATTATAATTTTGAACCCCCGAACCTCTATAGGATAAGGATCTGAACCTTACGCCGTTGACCAAGCTGGGCGACCTCAGCAGTAATTTAAGTAGAAATTATAGTTATTTAAAACTCAGTATTGTTATTTAGTTTAAACCATAGTGCCCGATTTGTCGTATGTAAATATTCCATCCATAAAGGTTTTAGGTGATTTTCTTCGTGATCCACGCAGTCTTGTTAGTTCCTGAATATTTGCACAGGTTTGACCTACATGTTCCTTATCAATTCCAGAAACAAATAAATTTTCACCATCTAATTTAATCTTTACATCTGGTAATGCCTTTGCAAATTTGGGTTTTCTCCCACCATAAAGGTTCTCTACTTTTACTGTTGTTCCAGAGGTTGAAACCTTAATTGGAAAGTGAGAAAATACGATTTTCATGCTATATTTATATCCTAATGTAACACCATTGATCATGTTGTTGATATGAGCTACCACTGTTCCTAATAGGGCTTTTTCCTTTTTCTTCGGGAACAAAGTTGTCATAGTTAGAATATTATCATTGAATGTAATTTTAATTCCTGTGTGTGTAAAGTCTTTTGTAAGACTTCCCAATTCACCTTTAATTGTAACCTCAGATCCTTTTAATGTGCAAGTAACTGCTTCTGGGATCTCTATTTCTTTTTGTATTCTACCATACATAGCAATCACACTCAGTAAACATAGGCAAGCAGTCTACCACCAACGTGTTGATCAACTGCATCCCTTTGTGTCATCACACCATTTGGTGTACTTAACACGAGAATTCCAAAATTCACTGCAGGAAGGTATTGCTTTTCAAATCTGTCAAATTCTGACACTTTTGCAGGTCTTCTAGGCTTAATTACTGCACATTTGTTGATTCTTCCCAACAACTGCACCTTAAACTGACCACCTTGTGCATCTTCTATCCTTTCAAACTCACCTACATATCCAGATTTTTGTAATGTTGCAAGTACATTCTCTAACAGGTTACTAATAGGGCGTAAGTGAACGACCTTTCTTCCAAGTCTATCAAAGGTATTAATTTTATTTAGCGCATTTGCTAAAGGGTCTAGTAACATTGTATCATCCACCTCTTGTTCCTGAAGTTCGGAATCCTAAATCTTCCGCAATTTCTCTAAAACATCTTCGACATATCAGCAAATTTGCACGACGTATAATTCCGTGATGTGTCCCGCATCTTCTACATTTGCGGGTTCCTTCACCTACGGAACGCCCTTTCTTTTCTATTGTTCTCATAGTATCACTCCTTATTTCAATCAGGTCTAGTAACCTTAAAGCAGGATTAATTGAGATGATATTTCTTTATTTTAAAAGGTAAATATTGGTTACAGAAATTAATTTACGCCTCCGCCGGGAATTTCACCAGTAAAGCTCAATTACTAAGATTTGAACCCGGGTCGAAAGAGTTCTGCAGAATATGACAGTCTTCCATGATAGCCTAACTACACTACAGAGGCATTGTTTGTCGTAGATCACACGTAGTAATCATTGACAAGGTGAAATAAAATTGGTATAAAAAAAGATTTTCGATAGATTTGACATAAATTTGGATAAAATAAGCTTGAGATTAAAAAAAAATCAGTTTTGATTTCATATCTATCAATTTCTACTCAAAACCATAATAGCTTAATGCATCATATAAATTTTACTTGGGTTTAAGGACATAGACAATGTAGATGCATTAATGTTATTGATTTTCACTCGATTATAAATCGGCATGAGCTTCTAATTTAAATAAAATTTGTTGAATCAACCGTTATGAGAATTTCAGATAGAGTTGGGACAATGAAGTATGCTATTAGGGATGTCCAAAAAATAGCGAATGATCTTCAAAAGCAAGGGAAAGAGATTATGTATTTCAATATAGGAGACCCAAATAAATTTGACTTCAATGTACCAGAAGCTATGCAGGATGCATTGAGACATCACACAAATAAGGGATTTTATTCTCAATCAGAGGGTGATCTCTATGTCAGACAAAAGATTGCCGATTATGAAGACTCCAAATACAGAAATGGTGTTTCTTCTAATGACGTAATATTTACTGATGGGGTTAGTGAGGGTATCTTATTTGTCTTCCTCTCGTTTTTGAATCCAGGTGATAAAATTTTGGTTCCTGCTCCTACTTACCCTGCTTACCAAAGTGCAGGTACAGTTACTCAAGCAGAACTGACCGTCTATAAGTGCATTGAAGAAGAAGGCTGGATTCCTGATGTGGAGGACATTAGAAGCAAAATCGATAGTAAAACGAAGATTTTAGTACTGATCAACCCTAATAATCCAACTGGTTCGGTGTATCATGAACAAAGACTAAGGAAAATAAGAGACCTTGCAGGTGAGCATGACCTAGTAATTATTTCTGATGAAATTTACGATCGTATGATATTAGATCAAGAAACGTCTTACAAATCTTTTTCACAGATAACGAAGGATGTTCCTGCAATTATATTTAATGGATTTTCTAAAAACTATTTAGCTCCAGGATTTAGAGCAGGGTACATGTACACGCTTGATTTGGAGAATAAGATTTCCGAACCTTACGAAGGTGTCAAAAAATTATGTAGAATGAGATTATCACCTTCCACGCCTATTTCGTATGCAGCGGTAGACACATTATCAATGAATCCCCCTCATCTACCAAATTTAATTGGTAAATTAAAATCAAGGAGAAATTATGTTACTAAACGATTCCAAGATATGGATAATATTTCTACAACTAAACCACAAGCTGCATTTTACATATTCCCAAAAATTGAGATGATTAATCTAAATTTCTCTAATGATTTTGAATTGGTCATGGGTTTACTCAAAGAGGAGGGGGTACTATTCGTTCATGGTTCTGGGTTTGGTGTTCCAGATCATTTCAGAATGGTTTTCCTGTCTCCCGAGAATATTCTAGAAGAGGGATTGAATCGTTTCGAGAGATTTTTGGAAAGACACAGCTCTTAATTATCCAAAAAAGTCATCTATAGATTGTTGTCCCATGATATCTTTTTCCCAAGAGATTCCCATAGGATTCAGAATTTGTTCAAAGGCAGATTGAGCAAGCTTTAGAAGATTTCTACCCAGTCTATCAGTTTTTAAATCGACCAACTGCACAGGTTTAACATTTGCCGTCTTAATGCTTTCTTTGTCTGTGGGAAATGAGAGTCTTGATGACGTTATTCTCACCTTAACTGGATCTCTGACAGGTACATACTCTATGCTATCTCCGATATCAATACTTTCAGCTCCTGGATAGTTGTTTTCTAATAATTGAGCAAGTGCCTGTATAGGTTGTGTCCAAGTCTGATAATCTTTTACACGGTTTGTAAATGTAGTTCTAATTACCACATCAGGAATTTTAAGGTCATTATCTTCGACTTTTTTGATCAACTCACGAATTGTGTTTTTAATTTTGGATTTAGCTTCATTTAGTTCTGCAATGTTATGAACCTTGGAAAGGATTTCAAGAGTTTCATCAAAATAATCTCGAATAATATTAGGGGTGTTTCTTTTCTTTCCAACTAATCCTTTTACGACAACTTGTCCAGATTTTGTGACCCCGAGATAATTCTTTTTACGTTCTGAGAAAATAGCGTAGCGAAAATCATAATCTAATCCAAGTTCCACTCCTAAATTATCTATGCTCCATTTTTTGAGTTTCTTTACATCATTATCACTTGGTTCATGTATAAATACAGAATCTGTATCTCCATATAGAACCCTTAGTTTTAGGTGAGTTGTGACAAAATTTTGAGTTCTTGTAATTGCATCTCTGGCATAAGCTGTTGTTGATTCTGCAACTGGTAAACAATAAAAATCAAATGCTGGGGAGCCGATAACTCCATACCCTGCATTTATTAGAACTTTAAGGGCCTGTTCTGTAACTCGGAACAGATTTCTCTCCTTTTTCCTCGGTTTAAAGTATTTCACTCTAATATCTCTTACAAACCCAATCATTAGCGACATGATTCCAATTCGCTTAGTACAAACCCAATGATTCACGTCAGGAACACGGTTGGATTTACATTCTTCATGAATACAATTTATGGTTTCATATGAAAGGTTTCGAGTCTTTATTAAAGATGGATATAGTGAGGCAAAGTCAAAGACTTGCACGTTCCACCATACGCCAGGTTGTGGATCAATAACTATTGCACCTTGATATCTTTTTCCTTCTATTATGGATTGTGAGTGACCTTCACCTGCTTTTGCTGCGATTTCTTCCTTAAGCGGGACTAGATATTGCCGTTTTCTGTGTTCCCAAATCAGCCAAAATTTAATCCAAGTTGAAACTGTTAACCGAGTAAAGTCTGAAAAAGGTGATTTGGTAATTCTCATAAGTGTAAATATCAGATTTAAAACTAGGTTGTTGTTATATGTTGTAAGCCGTAGGGTTAAGTCAACATCCTTTAGGTTATATTTCATTAGAGTTTGACCATTCATCTCATTAATCCATACTTCCTCATGCTCAACTTTGTGTTCATTTAGAAGACCTCTTGAAACTTCATCAAGGGAGGCGGATTCATAGGCCCCACTAAATGCATAAATCCTTATTGCTGCCTGTCTAAAGAAGATATGTAAATCCAAATGTAGGCTCGATTTAAACCCAGTTTCATTTCTTCTAATATTGATTGGGATCTCCTTGTTTGTCATCTCAAGTGCTAGGGCTCTATTATACAAATATGGATTATCAAAATTATCCCCGTTAAATGATATTAAAAGTGGATAAAGCTCTATAATTTCGAAAAAGCTTTCCAATAAGGCCCTTTCAGAGTCAAATCTATAAATTTCTACTGTTTTTGAGTTTATGTTATCCTTTGTCTCATCCCTATTTAATATCCAGAACACCTGTCTTCCTTTGTTATCAGCCAATGCTATTGATATTATTGGATAAGTTGGATTTTTAGGGTTGGGCAGCCTCCCAAATTCAGAACCCACTTCGATGTCATAAGCTGCTCTAAATATGTCTGGAATCTCTTGGAACAGATTAGGCATATAATCATTTAACATTTCTATTTCTTGATCAGATTCACCTTCAAATGAGTGATTTAGCTGGTTAACAATATCTTCAGGGAGTACCTTTTCGGAATGAAGCAATTTAGAATCTTTAACATCATAAAATGTACCCGGCGTTATCAGAAAATCGGCAATATAGTTAAAATGGTAGCGTATATCTGCCTCATAAGATGGTTTTATGAAGTTTCTGAATGATTTCTCTGCATCACCCCCTATATCGAGGGGAGTTGAACCTAAGACTTTAGAGAATGTTGATTTTCCCCATTCTAACAATACTTCTTTTTCAACTGGTTCAGTTCCCAAATAGTTTTGTGATTGTGCTACTCCTGGAATCTCTTCTATTCCTTCTTTGGTTATGGGTGTTATGAGATATGGGTGGTGATTTGTATTATCAACCCAATAATACAAACTTTCTGTTTTCAAATCGTAAAACACTAAAATTGCTTTGTTTAACTTGCCGTCATATTTTGCATCAATTAAAAATACGTTGTTAATGTCCTCACTGAGTTTATGTGAAAATTGTTTTGTCTCTGCAACAGAAATCTCAAGTTCTTCTTCAGAAATCAATTCTTCCTTATCTTCCAATTCCAAATCAGGGTCTTCTTCATCAAAAAATTCATCCAAACTCAATTTAATCGTGCTCCTGTGAGTTTAATTGCTTTGTGAAAAATTAATTCATAATCATTCAATACATTGAGCTTCGCAAGGCTCAGCCAGCTTTCGAGACTTTCTACTATGCTTGAAGGGATACCTTCAGATTGTTGTAGTTCAGGGGGTAATTCCCCAGATGATCCAGATATCCAATTAAGGTCACAGGTTTGACCCTGTTCTACCTTTTTCATCCAATGAAACAGAAAATCAATTGTTTGATTTGGTAAAAAGAAAGTAATTATATCATCCTTAATAGAAAGAACACCTTTTGGCTTAGTCAACAGTAAATGTTTAAGCTCAGATACTGCTGGAGTACTTAAAAGAAGTTTTAGGAAAAGCAAATTATCATTTTTAATACCTAAGATTTGGTTTAAGAAATCAAATGTTAAGACTGTATTTCCCAAATATAGATTTTTTTCAAGTTCCCATGTGAAGCAACTATATCTTAGGAGTTCATTTTTGAAGTAATCACTATTGTCAATTCGAAAAGTTATTGAAGAAATTTCAGGCTTCAATTTCGAAAAGGACTGAATAAATCTATAATCAAAAGTTCCAGCCAGAGTTATCTCATCCCCAAAAAAGGTATTTGTTGAACCAGATTTTCTAAAATAATGGAGTATGTTCTCATATTTACTCAGTAAATTAAAAAAAGAGGATATGAATTCTGAGGAAACCCCATATGCAGAAAAGGTCAACTTTATGATTTCCACATTCAAGCTAATCAAGATAACAAAAAAAGATTTTCTCTATGAATTAGAAATAGTACCGGTCTTTAAGACACAAATATTAAATGAAATTCGGGAGTGATTTTAATTTGACTACTGGGATATAGGCAGATTGGCTATTTTGTCCTACTATCGTAACAAATTCCCAAGATTCTTTCGAATTATCACCGGAGTAGAGGTAGTTTATGAAGGAACCCGTGGGTTCAATTTCTGTTTCAACATAAACTGTAATTGGTAATCCTTCCAGGTCATACCAACTAGGAACAATGTGAGTTAGAAAATACATCCACTTTCCATTTTCTAATTTGGTTGTATAAATGTGACCACCTCGATTCTGTGAGTTTGCGGTTACTAGTCTTACAAGTTCTGTCAAATCCGCTAGTTCCATTCTTTGTGACTGGCTTATCTTATCCATAAACATTCTATAAATTTTAAAAAATTTAAAGACTACATTACGAACCATTTAGATCTTCAAAATATGAAATTTCTTTAAATCGTCTTAGAATTGCATGGATTAACTGTTCCATTGCACTTGCACAGGCTAACTTTTCGATTTTAGTTGAAATAAAATCATCACCTGAAACCCAGAGGGCCAATAGATCTATCATTTCAGATAAGGACATTACTTCTTTGAAATATGCAAAAGCAACTAGTGCTTCCACACCATTTGCAACATCCCCAGTTTTAGACCTATTGGGATAATAAGAGAGTATCCCCGCTGATTCAGCCGCTGCTCTTAATGACTTATCCCATACATGAATCGATCCTTTTTTGGATTTATAACCAATCCTCATTGAAGTATAAATGAAGTTAACCAAAAAATCACCTAAATGGGCTAAATTATCTGAGGTTAGAACCTTTCGTATTTTTTTGGTTTTTAAAATTCCAATTAATTCAGGTAATTCATTCTGGGTATGCTTCATCAAATGCCCTTCTGAACTCTTGGGTAGTTTTTATCAGCTCACGTGAACTATCAATTAACACATCCACAGGGTTGGTACCTTTCTCAGTTTTAATTTGAAAAATCAATGAATTTTCGAAGGTTTGATCCCTGGCATAACCACAGAGTAACACATCATCTCTCTCGAGACACTTCTCTTTTAACATGTTGTATAATGTATGGGGATCATCAAGTATTTGCAACCTAAGATAGTCATCACCTTGTTGTTGGATGTTAATTTTCATAAATCACCTAATAATTTATTAAAAAAAAAGGATTCGTTTAGGTATCTTTACTTAAAGCAGTATTTGGAAAAGTGAGTTAAACATCTCAGCATCATGTAGCGAAAAAACACCCGTTGTTCCTTGTGAAATTTTATTGGTATAGAGGATAAGGTACAAAAATACCTACTAAACTTAACTGTATGGATAATAAATCTAACGAATCCTCTGTTCCACCCTATATTAAAGATGTTCAAGTCCCCTCAGATTTAAAGGTTGGTGAGGAATTCATTGTTCAGGTTGTTGGAGATTGGCCTAACCCATCATGGAAACATATAAAGACAGATATTTCTTATCTTGAGAACAGAGTAGAAATAAATTATCGTGGTGTAAGAGGTGCAGGGTTCGCATTGATGGTACTACAACCTGTAAGCTTTGAGGTACCATTAACACTGAACAAAGAGGGAAAGTGGAAAATAATTGTTTTAGGGAGAAGTGGTAATTTTGAAGTCGAGGTAAATGTAAAATAATTACGGAAGACATTTGATTATTTCCTTAGAATTATATATCCTGAAAAAATCTAATTATTGTGATTAATAGAGATATTCCCTTTGTTGATTTACCCTTAACAGAGAGAGATGTAGAAGCTGTTGCAGAGGTCATTAGATCAAAAAAATTGCTTGAGAGTGACCAAGCAAGACGGTTTGAGAAAGATTTTAGTAGGTTCACTGGTGCGAAATACAGTTTAACCTGCGCAAATGGGACAGCCGCATTACATCTGGCACTGGAAGCGATAGGGATCAACCCCGGAGATGAGGTATTAACTCCGGCATTCACTTTTATTGCAACTTCGAATTCTATATTATTTGTCGGTGGTATCCCAAAATTTGTGGATATCAACCCAAAAACTTGGAACATGGATCCAGAGATGGCAGAAAAAGCAATCACAGAAAAAACTAAAGCACTCATGCCAGTCCATATATTTGGTCTAGGAGCAGATATGAAAGCTTTTCGAGATTTAGCTGAGGATAAAGACCTCTTGTTAATAGAAGATGCAGCGCAGGCCCATGGCACCAAAATTGATGGGCATCATGCTGGAACATGGGGGGATATCGCAACATTTTCGTTATATGCAACAAAAAACTTGATATCTGGTGAAGGAGGTGTTGTAACTACAAATAACGAGGAACTGGCAGAAAAGGTTGAATCGTTAAAGAATCATGGTCGGACTAAACAAGGTGGGTACAAGCATGTTAGAGTAGGTTTTAATTACAGAATGACTGATATGCAAGCTGCGATTGCAAATGTTCAGCTTGAAAAATTACCAAAGATGTTAGAACAGAGGAAAACTAATGCAGAACATTACAGGAGAGTAATTGATGAGTTACCCAACTTAGATTATCAAAGGGTTCCAAAGGGGTTTACCCATGGAAATTATATTTTTGGACTTGATACCAGAAATTCGATGTTAAAGCCCTCAGAGTTTGTTACAGAATTAAAGAAACAAAGGGTTTTATCAAGGCCTATCTATAGTACATTAAGTTATGAACAAGAAAATTTCAAGCATATTAATAATTGGAGATGGGCTAAGTTTGTTAAATACCCAGATTATTCAAACCTCTATCTGGACTATTCAGAAAAAATATCTAAAAACCATTTAGAAATTCCTGTGGTTCCAAGTCTAACTGAGGAAGAACGCACACACGTGGGAAATGTGTTAAAAGAGATCCTTGATTCATAAAACAATGAAAATATTAATTAGCTTGAATCTGTACATTATTTGATGGAAATTCCAATTTATCCTCTCAGAAACTCAACCTTGTACAAACTAATGGATGAAGAAAAAAAACATGAGGATAGGACAACAAGAAAATTCAACTTTGCCAACAAATTCGTGGTTCCACTTTATCGACTGAATATTTTGCCTCTATTCCTTCTTGGAAAAATTTTCATTCTTGTAAAAACAAAGGGGAGAAAAACGGGTAAAATTAGGTATGTTCCTCTCGAATACAGAAAGAGAGGTGATAAGTTCCTCATATTTGCTTCTCGTGGTGAGAGGAGTAATTGGTACAGAAATATAATTGCTTATACAGATCAGCCTTTACTTGGAAAAATTGGATTTAAATGGCATCAATTTATAGTTAATGAAATTCAAGATGTTGAAGATCGGGTTGAAATAATGAAATGGTATGCCCAATCTTTTCAAAGTTCTGCAAAAGCATTATTTGGATATGATAAGACTGTTCAGATAGAGGATAGAAGTTTTATCAATATTTGTCAGTTCATAAGAATACTAGAATTAGAGAAAATAGATTAAGATTCGATCAATGCTGTCCTCAAAAATGAGATGAGAGGATAACCTATTTTATAATATGAAACAATTATATGAGAAAGGTCTTCATTAAATAGTTCAGAGGTGGGAAAATTATGTTCAAAATAAAATTTTTTGTTCATAATTTCAGGAATCTTTGAGGAGAGAGAGGTGTATATCTCAGGAAGGCGTTTATTTTTGTCTCCTCTGATCTCTCCAAAATGTGATTGGAATTCATTGGAGGATTGTAGTTTTAAAAATTCTTCTTGGTTATTCAGAATATGATTTCTAATCTTAGAAATTCCAGAAGGAGAGACAAAGTAACAGCCACCACCGATTTGAATTGATTTATTGGAAATATTGATGAAATAGCCCGGATCATCCTTTGCACTTCTTTTAGTTGTGTTTATGGAAGCTCCAACATTTAATTTATATGGAGACTTATCTTTGCTAAATCTAACATCCCTATTTATTCTAAACATTACATTCTTTGGACTGGTATTAATTAGTGGGTCAAATTCTTGTATCTGAGAGATCAAATCTGCTAAGAGG
Source organism: Candidatus Heimdallarchaeota archaeon (assembly GCA_030149205.1). Classification (GTDB taxonomy): domain Archaea; phylum Asgardarchaeota; class Heimdallarchaeia; order Heimdallarchaeales; family Kariarchaeaceae; genus WAKA01. The sequence continues at coordinate 157,570 of JASBSB010000007.1, forward strand.
TTCAAAAATGGAGATTTAACATTCTTTTCATATTTTGTTTTGTTCTGGTCAAACCAGGATTTTGTGTTGCTTTCTTCTAACTCCAAAAAAAATTCATAAAATTTCTGCGTAAACATTTGGTTAAAAATAAATAGTATATTAAGTATTAATAGTTTGTCACCCTCTCTATATAACATTATTATTCAACCTTTTTCAAAACTGATTCATAGTACCCAATGATTACCTGTACAAAACCCTTAAAGAGGAGGTCTACTTCAGAATCTTGAGTATCAATATATAATTTTTCAAGATCTTTTGATTTCTCTGGTGTAGAAAAAACCTTTAAATTTTTTAACCCAATTTTTTTGAGAATCTCTGGTGAAATCTGACGGTTCCCCCTCCCTATCAAATGACCTTGTCTACCTATGGGGGTGACCCATAGCTCATCGATTTCTAAGTTATCGAATTTTGAAGGATCAAGGTCTTTGATTCTTAACTCACCGTTGACGTAATAGTCAATACCTAACAAGGTCTTTTCGAGGTTTAAAAACTCAAATATTTTATAAAATGTAGAGCCTGCACCAACCAAGATTGATTTGTTAGAAAGCATCTTATCCTCGTTAATCCTTTCTGCAATCCTCTCATATACAAGTTCATCAGATTCTCCATAACTAATTTTTCCAAGTTGGATTCTGGGGTTTACAGGTAGAGTTGCTTCAACGGTGTATTTAGGGACAATTTTACCTTTTTCATATAATTTTTCATCTAAATCGACAAGAAGTTCTTTTTTTACTGGAAGGGGCCAATTCTGTAAAATTTGTAAAAGATCATCAGGAGTGTGGAGAAAGCCAGCTGAAAAAATTTTCACACCTGATGGTATCCCAATGATTGGGATGTAAGGAGCCGTTTTTGCAACATCAGAGGCAGTTCCATCACCACCGAAAAATATTATCAGGTCAACTTTCTTCTCAACAAAAATTTGTACTGCTTCTATGGTATTCTGAGATGTACTATGGTTAGGCATAGAATAACAAACCTCAAAAGGCAAACTAAAATTGCAGCTCTGAAGCACCTTGTTTATGTTGAATGTCGTAAAGAATTGAATAGGCCTTTTTAATGATTTCAATTGACATAAAGTTCGGTTAATAATTTTATAAACCGGTGGATCTAAGCCTTCTGAAATTTTTTCCCAAGCAAGCTGAACATTATCAGTACCCTTGGTACCTAGAAATATTCCAACTCCTGCTATTGGATTGCAAATCAAACCAACCTTCACAAAACTGTTAATTTCAAATGTTTTGATTTAATTTTAGGTTTAGCTCTAAGAAAATATATCTTTCTTTTCAATTAGTTGACTTAATACTGGTTTTTTGGCCAATGTAACTTCATCAAGCCTACCTGTTGATGTAAGGTGAGGAGAATTTTTAACCGAATCTGGATCAGAATATGCCAATTTTGTGATTTCTTTAAAAACATCTGCAATCAAGTCGAGTGATTGCTTTGACTCTGACTCTGTGGGTTCAATCATTAAAGCCTCTTTAATAATCAGTGGAAAATAAACTGTTGGAGAATGTACACCGTAATCAAGCATTGCCTTTGCGATATCATTTGTACTGACTCCCGTTTCCTTTAACAATTTTGACGCTGATGCGACAAATTCGTGTTTACATGGAACATTCTTGCCTTTAGGAATTGTTAACCCATTAATTTGTCTGACATGGTGCAATAAATAATTCGCATTTAAAACAGCTGTTTCACAGGTCTTTCGCAACCCAGGCCCACCATTTCTTAAAATATATAATAAAGCACGTAAAGCAATTCCAAAATTACCGTTGTAACCATGAACTTTTCCAATAGAAGTCTTTTTGTTTGAGAAGTCCCAGTAAAATGTTTGATCCTTTTTAGCTGCAATTGGTACCGGTAAATATTTGCGTAGTTTTTCAGAAACTGCAACTGGTCCCGATCCAGGTCCACCACCACCGTGTGGTCCAGTGAAAGTTTTATGAAGATTCATGTGCATCACATCAAATCCCATTTTTGCGGGTTTAATGACGCCAACAATTCCATTAAAATTAGCTCCATCAAGGTAATTCAATCCCCCTACATCATGAACCATTTTGCAGATCTCTTGAATGTTGGGCTCGAAAAGACCAAGTGTGTTTGGGTTAGTAATCATGAATCCTGCGATATTTTCTGTTAAAACTGATTTTAATGCTTCTAAATCAACATATCCATCTTCTGTTGAAGGAATCTCGATTACCTTGAATCCAGCCATAGCAGCACTGGCTGGATTAGTCCCATGTGCTGAATCTGGGATAATGATGGTATCTCTTTTAGTATCATTTCTTGCTTCATGATATGCTTTTATCACTAATACACCAGTAAATTCTCCAGATGCACCACCTGGAGGTTGAATTGTTACTGCATCAAATCCGGTCAATTTTTTTAATGTTTCCTGTAACCAGAAGAACACCTCTAGAGTTCCCTGAATGGATTGTTCTGGAGCTTGAGGATGCATATCTGCAAATCCAGGGAATCTGGCGATTCTCTCATTTATTTTAGGATTGTATTTCATTGTGCAAGAGCCCAACGGATAGGGTCCAACATCTACCCCATGAATCATCTGTGATAACCTGACCACATGTCTTACTAATTCAAGTTCTGACACTTGCGGCAATTCCAGGGGTGATTTTCGAATCCATTCATCTGGTATTGTTTCCTTTGGCAAATTAACTGATTCAGGAATATACGCCCTTCTTCCAGCTCCACCTTTGTTTAGAATTAAAGGTTCCTCCCATTTTGCCTGTGTACGCTTATGGATCATAATTTTGATACCTCACTTATCACATTAACAAAATAATCAAGCTCTTCCTTTCTATGTTTGTCTGACACGGAAATCAACCTCAGACAACTCGTCCCCTCGATTTTTAAACCAGGTAGTATTCCTTGAGATATACACTGTTCTTCAAGTTTCTCATGAGAGATTGAACCGAAATCCACAACAAAATCAAACAGAAAGGGTTCAAACACAGGAGAGCGGATCCCCTCTAATTTGTTTAATTCCTTAGCTAAGTAATGTGCCCTATCAACTAGTCCACTTGCAAGATCACGGATTCCCTTTGGCCCAAGTCCTGCAAGAAATATCCCCGCATTTACAGCCATTAGAGTTTGATTGGAGCAAATATTGCTTGTAGCTTTTTCTCTCCTAATATGTTGTTCTCTCGTTGAAAGTGTAATACAGTATCCCGGTAGGTCTGAACCAAGCTCAGTAGTCTTACCAACCAATCGACCAGGGAAGTTTTGTATCCATTTTCTGTTATATTTTGTTCCCAATATCCCTAACAGTGGACCACCATTACTTACCCCAGAGCCCAATATTTGCCCCTCCCCTATCATAAAATCTGCATTGTATTCAGCCGGTGTTCTTAAGATTCCGAGAGATATTAGATCAATGCCCACGGTAACCAATACATCATACTTATGTATTTCATCAATAAATTCGTCAACCTGTGATGGCAACACTCCATGAAAGGTTGGGATTTCAAAATAAACTCCTGCTATTTCTCGTTCTTTTTTATCTTTCCTCGAGTCTTCTTCTATTATTATTAGAATATCATTTTGATTTATTGTTCCCTCTCCATCAACAAGAACAATATTAAAACCAGAATGTTCAGTATAAGTTCGTAATACCTCTAATCTCTCGGGACTGATTGGATTGGCAACAAGAATTGATCTTCTTTTCATAATTCTCATCATCATTCTAGCAGATTCTCCTAATGCTGTTGCCCAATCATAAAGCGAGGCACTTATCACATCCATTCCAGTTAATTCTGCAACCTGACTTTCATATTCATAAATTAGTTGAAGCATTCCTTGAGCAATTTCTGGTTGGTATGATGTGTATGCAGTGTATATTTCACCTCTTCTCATCAATTCTTCAAGAAAGGCAGGGATATACAGATCACGAACACCTCCACCTAAGAATGAAAGATGATCATTAAAATTTTTTTGAGATATTTTTTTGAAAATCGAATTTAGCTCAAATTCACTGTATGGTCCATCAATATTGATAGGCGTGCGTTCAATCAGATTTTGGGGGACATCCGAAAATAGGTCAATTGTACTGTTGTATCCAATAGAATTCAACATTTCTGCTTCCTCTTCGGGCCCGATCCCCAAATAAGACTGGAAATAATTTTTTGAATTAGGTGACACAAGATAACATCTATCATTGTTTTATGAAAATATCTTTTCCTTTTGTGCTAAATTACAAATTATTCTTCAGATTCCGCTTTAATAATTTCTAAATACTGTTGAGGAGAAATTAAATTTGTTCTAGAGTCACTGAGAGCTTTAATTTTACATAGCCATCCCTTTTCAAATGGACTCTCGTTAATAAGCTCAGGCGAATCTTCAAGATTTTCGTTATTTTCAAGAAGTTTTGCTTTGAATGGTGAATAAATATCTCCAGATGCTTTTATTGCTTCCACGACCACGATTGTATCTTTTTCTTCAAATTCTTCATCAGGGTCTTCAAACTGAACATAGCTAATCTCATGTAGCATCTTTTGGGCATAATCTGAAATTCCCATCAGAAATATACCTGGCTCTATTTCTTTGACCCATTCGTGTGTTTCCATATAAGATCTATCTGTCTTGATGAGATAGTTATCAAATCTGAGGTCTTCACTCATACACTATAGTTAAATTTCTTCTAAATAAATAATGATTTTATATCATGAAATATCTGTCAATTTTCTATTTTTAACTCAAACTTAAGCAAAAAGGTAGCAATAACTGACGCAATTGCAAGATAAAATACTACCAATATATGAGTGATGGTTGGTATGTTTAAAGCAAGCGAATCGGTGATTGGAAGGAAAAGCAACAAAATTTGAGCAACAAAAAATTCAAATGGTCCAAACGATCCCGGAGTAAAAGGTAAGATATACGTAGAATAGCCTATGATTGCTGCAAAGGTAATTACTGTAAAATTAGATGGTGCACCTAATGTGATCGCAATAATTACAATTGTAGTAGATTCAATAAACCATTGCAATGCTGAAAGAAGAAATATAAAAGAAAATAACTTTTTATCTCGAATTATTACAGAGACAGAGTGAACTACACCTCTTAACAAAGGAACTCCTTTGTTTAATATTGGTAGTTTACTTAATAAATTTTCAAAGAATATGGGAAATTTAAAAAGCAGACCGATCATCACAAAGCCGACTAACACCAAAACCATGAATATTATAATACTGAATCTGTATTTTTCAATCCCCAAAAATTGTGTCGCAGTCAGTATAAAGACCAACGCGGTGATGGCCAAGACAGTCATCAAACCGAGTAAATCAAAAAATTTCTCCATAATTATAGATGAGGTTGAATGTGAATATGCTGTCCCGTGTTCTTTAAGAATAATCAAACGTGAAAGTTCACCTAGCCTTGCAGGGAGTATCCCATTTTGTGCCCAGGCAATTAACGAAACTTTTGTTAGTAATGAATACTTATGATTGACATCAAGTGTTTGCAACAGTAATTTCCAGCGAACCACTCTAATTAGCATGACAATTGAATAAATGAAAAAAACTGCAAGAAGTCCAAAAGGCCAAGATTTTTCAAGTCCGTTGACCAATTTATTAAAGCCTATACTAACAATCAACCAATAGGCAATTAGTATCATGATGAGAAATGTTAGCCAAAATTTTACTGAATTATATTTTTTTGTTGTATCAATATCAGCAGATTGAATTGGACTCACAGAAGTTGACTCCATCTAATTCAAATATAGAAAATAACCTTAAGAATATTTAGCAATTTAACACATTTTTCTAATCAAGCAATGAATTTATTCACTCTTGGCAAATTTGAATTTTCTAACTCTTGCTTCAAGTATAGAAGCTAAATTTGATAGCTCTGAAGTTGAAGCCACAAGTTCTTCCATCGTAGCGGTTTGTTCTTCTGCAGAGGCTGCAACCTCTTCTGATGCAGATGCTACATCTTGACTCACGTCCGATATTGAAGCAATTGCATTAGAAATATCTTCTTGCCCCATAACAATTTGATCTTGTATCTCTTGGATTACCTTTTCAATTTCTTCTGTATAGTTCCTTGAATCATCTGCTAGCCTTCTTACATTTTTCGCAACTATCCCAAAACCTCTACCAGCATCTCCTGCCCTTTGGGCTTCTATTGCTGCATTTAGTGCTAGAAGGTTGGTTTCTTCTGAGATTCCTTGTGTCAATCCCAAAACCTCTTGAATTCTTTCAAATGATGATTTAATTATATTTCCAAGGTTTTCATTGGAAGACTTCGCATCGCTTGCTCGTTGTACTTGTGCCTGTGTTCCTTGAGAAATGTTTTCCATAATTGATGAGATTGTCTCACTGCTTGAACTCACTTCAGAACTAGAGGAAGCTATCTCTTCTGCTGTTGAAGCTACCCTGATAGCTGCTGATTGAATTTCTTCAATCAAACTTTTAATTTCTTGAACCATCAGTTTAAAACCTGCATAGAATTGATTTAATACATCTTCGTTGCTTAAATTTATTATATTATCAGGCAAGTTTAAATTTCCTTGGGCAACCTCTTTTGAAACTTGATTTAATTGCAGGAAATAGAGGACTAAAACCTCTTTTATCCTTACAAATATCCAATAGACTAGAATTCCATTTAAGAGCAATCCTATAATGATGTTAATCATTTCCTCAGTCAAACTACCAGTAGTAGATTGAATCTGAAAGTTTGACCCTAGGTTTGCCTCTAATATTAATCCTAAGAAGATTAAAGGAAAGATCGAAACTGCGATCCTTGAGATAAGACTGTAGCCAAGAGAGTTTCTTCCATGTGTTCTCATTGAAACAACGAGAACCACAATATACAGGAGAATTGCAACTGCTGTTGCGTACCCCAATACAGTCCAGCTAACTTTGAAAAGACCGTAATTATCAATGATCATAATTTGTTAATAAAATTGTTCTTAATCAATTTTTGCCATAAAAAAGAAAATAATTACAGTTGTTCATAAAAAAATATCGAATTAAACTACCCTAGTTAAATAGAGATTTTAATAAACTCTAAATCATCAGTTGGTTTATTTATGAAGATTTCAAATAATTTGAGCAACGTGTCTGGGTCTGTTACTGCTCAGATTTTTGCAGAAACAAAGAGACTTCAACGTCTTGGTCAGAAGATTCTAAACTTATCAATCGGACAACCAAAATACCCTCCAATTAATCCAGTCTTAGAGAGTATTAGTTCAGCTGTGTTAGAAGGTAAAGTACAATATTCAGAAAGTAAGGGAATAATTGAACTAAGAGAGGCAATCAATAATTACTATGGACGAAATAATGATCCAGAGAAAGAAATTATTGTTACTGCTGGTGGAAAAATTGGTATTTTTGCTTCCTTGTGGGCAGTTTGTAACCCAGGTGACAATGTCGTAATTTTAAATCCTTCATGGGTCAGTTACAAAGATATAGTAGGTAGTTTAGGATGCGAACCTAGGTTTATCCAAGTTGATGATGATTTTAGGTTTGATGAGGAAAGATTAAGAAAGGTAATTGATGGTAAAACCAAGGCGATTGTTGTAAATTCCCCCTGTAACCCAACAGGTGCAATTATAAGTGAAAAAAATCTTTCAGATTTATACAGAATTTGTTTGGAATTTGATCTATTATTAATCAGTGATGAAATTTATAACGAGTATACCTACGATAGCAATAAATTCACATCGTTGACTTCAATTAAAAATTGGAAAGAAAATGGAGTTATAATTAATGGGTTTTCAAAGACCTTTTCAATGACAGGGCTTCGATTGGGCTATACTTTGACAAATGAAAAGATTTCTAAAGAAATCAATAAAGTTATGCAACTAACCGCAAGTTGTGCCCCACTACCTTCTCAAATTGGAGGGGTTAAGGCATTAGAAACAATAGATGAAACAAGAGCATACTTTAAACCAATAGTTAAGAAAAATCGAGAACTAATGATAAAATTAAGTAAAGAGATTGATGGATTAGTACTGTTCCCACCTCATGGTGCGATCTATGGATGGTATAGAATTGAAGGAGAATCAGATTCTGCTGCTTGGGCTTCAAATCTGTTATCAAATGAAAGGGTTGCAGTAACGCCTGGCATTGGATTTGGTCCTGCAGGAGAAGGGTTCTTTAGAATTTGTTTTGCTGTAGATCAAGAAACTTTAGAAGATGGAATCACACAAATTGGAAAATTTGTCATGAGATAAATTTACTAATAGACGCGCGACATTGTCGCGCGTCATATCGCGAAAATGTTTGCATACTTTCATCATTAATAAAATGACATTTTTTGTTAAATTTAAGGATTTCCTTTATTTTTTCACTATTTTTTCCTAGAATATTTCGAGCCAAACCTATAAAAAAGGCGGGTTAACACTCTAGAAAAGGAATATCAAGAATTTGTGGTTAGAGAGCAAATAGCAATATTTTGAGTCAAAATGTTTATAGAGTAGAAAGAGAGCTGTTACTTAGTGCTTATAACGATGAATATCGATTAAGTGCATAGGTGGGATTATGAAATTAAAAGAAATAGCTGATCAGGCGATTAATGTCATCAAAACAAGAGGAACCGAAGGGATTAACAATGCAGAGCTTGCAGAAATTGTTGGAACGCCAAAAAGAAGAGTCTACGATGTTATTGCAATCTTACGAGCTGCAAATTTAATTACAACAGAAAGAGATGGAGCTGGAACTAAAATTTTTTGGCTTGAAAAAGATGAAACTTATAAAGAAGAGGTACAACCCCAGACCTCATTCTTCACTAGCAAATTAAAGGTATCAACTGATGGTCAAATCTACAATGTTGCAAATCGTGGTTCTGAAGTTGTGATCGAGTTAGATGATGAAGCAAAACTATCTATTGAACCAATACTTGAATAAAGTGATTATTTTTCAATTTAACTAGTTAATTTTTCCGAAAACGTTATCAGGGCTCGGACTGGCATTCCTACATTTCCTTTTTTAGGTTTGTAATCAACTGGATTAGATGGCCACGTTACTCCTGCGATATCAAGATGAACCCAATTTTCATTTTCTACAAATTCCGAAAGAAACATTGCTGCTGTGATAGATCCAGCGGGTCTCCCACCAGTATTCTTCAAATCAGCAACTGTTGATTCTAATTGCTTGGAATATTTTGTGTCCAGTGGCATTCTCCAAAACATTTCTCCTGAAAGTTCTCCAGCATGTTTTAACTGTTCCCAAACAGAATCACTATTTGTGAATGCCCCCACGTAGTGTTCACCTAATGCAATCATCATTGCACCTGTTAAAGTTGCTATATCAATGACGGTGTTAGGTGCAAATTTCTGTTCTGTAAACACGAGTGCGTCAGATAAGATCATTCTGCCTTCTGCGTCAGTATTATCTACTTCAATTGATTTGCCATTTGATGCAAAGACAACATCAGATGGTTTTGTAGCGTGTCCCCCAGGCATGTTCTCTGTCAAGGGTGTTACACTTACCACGTTAACATTCAAGCCAAGTTTAGCAATTCCATACACTGTTGAGATGGCAACTGCGGCCCCTGTGCAATCACCTCTCATTGCACCCATTCCAGAGCTTGGTTTTATTGAGATACCACCTGTGTCAAAGGTTATACCCTTTCCTACATAGGCGACATCAGTATTCTGACTTGAGGGATTCCCTTTGTAATTAACAATCAAGAATTTTGCAGGTTCATCAGATCCTTTTGCTACAGAAAGAAAGGCACCCATCTTTTGTTCTTTAGCCCAATTTTCATCATGGTCTTCAATTGTAACTTGACCTATTCCTTCAAAAAGTTCCTTGGTTTTTTGAACAAAATAACTTGGTGTTGCTATATTAGAGGGCATCTCTCCTAGAAATCTTGCATTATTCTGTGCTTCAGCGAAAATTACCCCTTTGTTCCACTCTGAAAAACTAGTTTCATTTCCTGAAAGAATTATTGATTTTATATCATGTCTACTCTCTTTGTTTTGGGTCAGTAAAGTGTCAAATCTGTACAACCCTAAAAAAACACCTTCTGCAACATTCATAGGGTATTGATTAAGGGAAATGGCAACAGAATCCAGTTTTAATGACCTCACTTTACGAATTCCTTTAGCAAACGCAACTCTAAATGCTTCATGATTAAGCTCAGATGCTTTTCCCAAGCCAACTAAAATCGCAAAGGGGGACCTGACAGATAAAGGTGATGTTAATAATAACAACTCACCTCTTTTCCCAGTAAAGCTAGTTTTTGTTAGAAAGTCACTGGAAACTAGTGTGTTAAGAACAGTATTAGTTTCTTCCTCTGTTACAGCAAGTAAAGTTGCATCAGAAGCAATTTCAAGTAAATTATCTGATGTCAGGGTTATGTTCATCTAACTTGTTTCTCATTTTATGAATAAATATGTTAGTCTACTCCTAAAGTCAAATAGGAGATTACAGTAATTGGATTAATTCATCAAAAGAAAAGGCAAGGGTCGTTATGTGATGAGGGTATGTACTAATTAGATCGAACATCTCGTGAATCTTTTTATGAAGTAAGGAGGATTCGTTTAAAATTGCGAGAGGGGTACTTAAAAATTCTAATAACATTGTCCTAATCTGATTTAGAAAACCCTCATCAATTCTAAAGAAATTGATTGCCTGTCCAACTAAATAAATTACTAAAAATAGCTGTGGATTAACAGATCTTGCTTTTATCATCTCTTTTTTATACTTTAAGAGCTGTTGTTCAAAATTTCGGATAAAGGTTATTTCATCCTCTATTAAACTATAAAACCTTATTTCATCAATTGATTTTTTAAAGCTTTCATATTCAGGGGAACTCCTCAATTTTTTAATTTGAATTTCACGAAAGAATCTGTGAAAAACGGAAATATTTGAATTATACGCGTCAGGAAAGGAATGCTTACCCCTTAAAATTGTTTCAGTTAATATTAAAAATTGTTGGCCAAACCTATCATTCTCAGATTCTAAATTTTGTAAGTTCTCAAAAAAATCTAAGGTATTTTCAAGGATCTTTTCAATGTTATCAGGTGTGTATTTATAATTATTTCTTAGAATTATCTCAAATTTTTCATTGAATTTATTGATGGTAATTTTAGATTTAATCCTTAGATTCAAAATCTCAAAATAGATGTGATTTTGCTCCTCTACTAATCCCCTTATCTGCCTTTTTAATTCAGAGTTAACACTAAATGATATGGATTCGGAAAGCAATTCAAATGCATTTTCTAATTGAGAATCTTCAATTAAAGAATTAACCAGGGATCTATAATTTAATAAAACATTTTTTGGTTTTGCCACCTCTTTTGAAATCTCTAAAGCTTGTTTTTTTAGGTTCAGTATCTCTGTGTCAGGTACAATACTAGGGTCATGGGCAGATATTTTTATCATTGATGTTAACAAATCATAAGTCTGTTTAGAAGATTGGGAATGCACAATTTGCTCTTTTAATACCTCAAATGCGATCTTATTAAATCCTGAATCGATAAGTCTCTCTATTAACCTATTAAGCTCATTCTCCCAATCGTCAAAATGATCCTTGTATAAATTTACTTTTTTTATCGTCAAATCTTTTAATAATCGTTGATCTCCTCTGTTTTGTGCAATGATTAAACCAATTTCATACAAATTGGGGTATGTGTCAATTAAGCGTTCGTCAACTGGTATTTCGATAATGTCTGATATAATATCGGCTGTAAACTCTAATTTATGCAGTTCATTATTCTCAATTGTGATGTTAATTAACTCTAGTAAAATACTAAGAGCAATTTTGTTAACTGATTGGTTTTGCAGATTGTCAAAAATCAGGACTCTTAATATTTTTTTAAGGAAAGCTGATTGTCGAAACTCAAAGGAGACTGTTATTAATCTCAGCACAAGGGGCTTTATTTTGTCAGGTGATTCAGTGGAGAGAAGATAATTAAGAACAGAATCTAAAAAGGTGGTTGCATCTTGGTAATTTTCCTCTTCTACTGCCAACTCATAGAGTTTACCATCTATATAAATTGTTAACTCATAAAATTCACCAAATTCAGAAACATATTTCTGTATTAGCTTTAAGGTATCAAATTGATCTAACATTGGAGCTTTCCCAATATTCTTTGCAATGAAGGTGGAAAAGTCTAAGATAAGTAATTTTTCTTTATTTGATATAAGTACCTGATAAATCAAATTTAATTGAGAAACTAGGTGACCCCCAGCAGGAGAATTTTCAATTAATTTCAACAAATTGTTGTGAAACAACTCAATATAATCCCGTTTGTTATCCTCAATAATATTTAAAGCCCAGGTAAATGATTCAGTTATATCAATCACAGCCTCTTCATCGCTTGAAAAGTTTGATGTTAAAAATCTGGTTTCGACCGCATTTTGAATTTCTCCCAACTTCAGGTACATTTCAGTTAAAGTAAGTATTCCATCATAATCACGTAACAAATGTTTTTCAAAGCTTTCCTTTATAAAAATAAATAGCTTTAATTCTTCATCTGATTCAAATTTAAGGGCGTATAATACTGCTTGAACAAAGTTTACCTGTTGAGATATTGACCATGGTTGAATTAGTAAAACAAGATCTTTTAATAAAATAATCTTTTCTGTAAAATCATCAAGCCGTAGGGCTAAATCCAATGTTTTCCCAAACAACGCATAGCAGTGGCTCTTATCTTCTTCGTTATATAATAAATATAGGAGATTTAATAATTCCTTCTTGTAATTAAGTATATTAATTGGCACATTAATGGAACTCTCTATTGAATCTTTGAGTTGCAACTTAAAGTAGTTCAAATTTATTTGTTCCAATAGTTTTGAATTTTCTATATAAAAGAGTAGATTTGAGTTTTTAGCTGTTAATAATAAGGTTTGATCCATCAGAGGGAGAAGATTCTCAGAGAGTTGATCCAATTCAGATCTTGGAGTAGATAATAATTTTGAAAGAAAATTAATAAACCATAATCTAATTATATCTTCTTCATGTGATAAACCGTCTCGAAGTGTTTTTAGAATGTTGTTTATTTCAGGTGAGTTAGAAGGAAAAATTTCAAGTAATGCGTAATCATTACTTAAAGTAAATGAGAGTCGTTTTATGAATGGTTTCAGCTGTAGATTTTTTAAAATAAGATTCCAAAAACCAGAAATGAATAAATCTATACCATTAATTTTGATTTTAATGTTTTGTAAACTTAATATAGACTCATCTATTTCATTATATTCCCACAGGTTGTTTGGTACGTAAGAATTATTTGCTATTTCTAGGATTGAATCAATTTGAGATATGGGGGTTGTGTAGAACAACCAATTCTTGTAAATAAAAAGCATTAGATCTTCATTTTCAGGGGGCAATGCAAAAAGAGTTTGAAGAAATCCAATTTCTAATGCACTCTCCCAAAATATACTGATGTAGTAATTACCAGAAGAAAAAAAAGTTATCCCAGTCTGAGATTTATCAATATTATTCGTTAAATTATTACAAACATTAACAAGATTATCAGAGGGTGAAGCTAACCAATTTATTGTTATTTGACTATCAACTTTAGTTAATGTTCCATAAAAACTCAAATATTCATCCCCCCATTTGAAAAGAATGTTAAGAGCTGTGAAATCTCCTGACTCAAATCATTAACATATCTTAAAGTAATGACCCTTATATCATTATGATCAACCATTAACTCTACCTGAGAATCTATTTTTGCTTTAACAGCGTTCAAGTATTGAATTTCATCAATGAAGGCTATCTCCTGTTGGAAACGCAATACTTGAGATTCCTCTAATCCGCCTCTCTGCTCAAGATGAATAAATTCATCAATTTTAGATTGAAGCTCCACTAACTTTTCAGATTCTTTTGCTAATTCAATTTCAAGTTTTTTTCTGGGGACTTTTGGGGGTTTGTTTTTATTTAAAAAACGTGAAACTAAATTTTGGAATCTTGCCATCTTTCAAAATACTTAGGTCAAAGTGTTTTTTTAATTTTGCTTACAACTTTCAACAAAATTACCTATTTACTTTCGAATCAATTCTATAAATTTTTTTATGTTATTTTTATTAATTAATCCCTAACAGATTGACAGACAAAGCCTACGTTCTTTAGAAAAGTATATTAAATCAGAAAATAATTGAAACTTGGTGTGAAAAATTCTTCCTGAAGATAATTATTGGGCTAGGTTAACAATAGAGGCAGAAGAAATGAAGCGAGAGGAACACAGCTTTGAGACCATCAATAATGATATCAGGTTCTGGAAAGGATTCATTCTTGGAACTGGACTTTATGTTGATGGAGTCTTTGTGTTTAACATTACCATTCCAAGGGAATATCCCTTTAAACCACCAATTGTTAAAACTTTAACCAAAATTTATCACCCAAACTTTTTCAATGAGAGAATATGTGTTGGTATTTTGGGAAAGGATTGGACACCAGCAAATAATTTGGTTGATGTGGTAGAAAGTCTCAGATTTCTGCTCTCGAATCCAAACCCTGATGACCCATTAAATTCTGGTGCTGCAAGGTTAATGAAGGAAGATATTGAAACTTTCAAAACAAGGGTGAAAGAATGGATTATTAACTATGCTGGATGGGACCAAGAACAATTATAGTGACAAAGGTTTTCTACCATATAGAATTACTGAAACTACGGCAACAAAGGCAGTTATAAAACTAACAAGAATATAAGTGTTCCAATCTATAACTCCTTCACTGAACTTAGGGATATAGAGATCATTTCCATTACTGGCAGGTAATTGTTTATAGGCTACTTTTAATGTATTGCTAGTTAGTGATAATGTATCTCCCCAATGATCCAAATATTTAACCTGTACTGGAGAAATATCATAGGATTTGGGAAGGGATGAATTTACTGCATAAGCAAAACTAAAACCTGTACCATTAAATATTGAGTTTATTGTAAAGTTGTAATATGTTGAATTTATAAATAATTTACCAAAAGTAATTTGTGACCCAGAAAATGTTGTATAATTAAAAGGCTTAGTTGAATTTATTTCTTTTAGAGTTGTCAAGTTCCCAAAGCTGGAATCAACTATAGTTAAATCAACAGGCATAGACTGTGATATATTTACCTGTCTCATGGTTTCATTTGAAAAATTTTTCACGATTATAGTAATGTTGGTTTGTATTCCCACATAAAGTTTTGTTCCAAGTCTGTAGCCATCTGAAACTGCAGTTACAACAACTTTTTTTTCAATTGGGGCAAACGCGATCGAGGGGGTGGACATTGAAACAATAATTACCACGAAGATAAACATTACATAGAACCCATTTTGAGACTTCATTTATGATTCTCCTACTTACAATCTAAATTTTAAGCATCTTTATTTAATGCTAGCGGTTGTTAGCAAATAAAATTTGTTTTGAGAGATAATATATAGTCAATCCTTAAATCATAAACGGATAAGTCTCTTTAACTTGTTTGTATACAAGTTCAGGTGCAAATATACCTTGTTCTGTGATCAATCCATCTATATAATCACGAGATACTGATTCGAATGCTGGATTCATAATTTTTAGATTCTCTGGCTTCAACTCCCAGTCTTTTGCTATTTCTATGATGTCTCTCTGTTCAATTTCAGTTCTTTTGCCAAAAAGGGTGTCACTGTCAAATTTTAACAGTGAGCCTGAGACAAAAAGAGGGACGTCACTTTCCTTAGCTGCTAGTGCTAATAGCCTAGATCCTATTTTATTTATAACTGTCCCTAAAGAAGTAACAGCATCCATTCCAATAATAATTATATCGACATTATAGTGTCTCATTACCCACCTCATTGCAGAATCTACGACAAGTGTAGTTGGAATACCTGCGTTTGTGAGTTCTAATGCTGTCTTTCGCCCCTGATACCTTGGTCTAGTTTCTGTTGCTATTGCTTTTATCTCTTTCCCATCTTCAAAGGCTTTTATAATTGTTCCTGAAGATAAAGATGAATGGCAATGTGTCATTACTGTATAACCGTCTTGTATCAAACTCGAACCAAACTCTATAATTTTCTTCTTGGTTGATTTAAGTAACCCTATATAATCATGGGCAGATATATGTAGAACTTCTTTGAGTTTTTCTGTTCCCTCTGATTTGTTAAAGCTAAGGTCGTAGTGAATTTTTTTTAACCCATTTTGAAGGGCTGGTTCAGTAGGTCTGGTGTTTCTGATTGTATTACTTGCTTCATTGATTTTAGTGATAAAATCATCTGAAGGAAGAGTAGACAATAGAGTTTCTGAATATTCTACAATCGCATTTACCCCTTCAATTGCAACGTTAGTGGCTCCTTGAATATGTAGCTTCTTTATTTCATTCGCTACCCTGATTAAATTATCCATACATTAGAAAATTAAACTCGTCATTTAAATCTTGAGGGACGCTGACCTAGATAAATTATCAATATGTAATCTAATTTTTTGAATAAGGAAAAGAACTTACTCTTTCTAATACCATTCCTTCAAGATTGATCAGTTGAGAACTTTCTGCAATATTTATTGCGTTTTCTAAATCATTTTCTTTTGTTGCATACAACTTAAGTATGGGGGTTCCTTTCTTAATGAACTCACCTGCTTTATGGATAAGATATAGACCGGCCTTTTTATCGTTAGGACAACCTAAAGCCCTAGCAATTGACTTAATTGTAGAGTTTGATATATGTGCAATATATCCATCTTTTTTTGACTTAACCTCGTACACATATTGACCTAATTCAATTTCTTCAGGTTTTATTGACGAGTCTCCGCCTTGTGCATCTATTATTTCTCGAAACTTTTGAAGAGCTTTACCTGACCTTAAAATTTCATCTGCATAAGCTGCACCATTTCCTTTGGGAGCTAGTTTTGCCATTTCAATTAAAATTCCTGCTAACTCTATTGACTTTTCATGGACGCTTCGTGGCCCTTTACCTGTCAAGCTTTCTAATGCTTCCTTCGCCTCAAGTGCTGGTCCAATAGCATGTCCCACGGGTTGATCAGCGTAGGTTATTGCGCAATCAATCTCAATTCCAACCCTCCGTCCTATTTCAATGAACGAATGAGCAAAGTTCACTCCCTCTTCCTTTGACTCTAGTTTTGTACCCGGTCCCATTGGCATATCCAACACCAAATGTTCAACTCCAGTTGAGAGTTTTTTGGATAGAATTGAAGCTATTATTACTGATTCAGGATCCAAATTTAATGGTCTCTCAACACGTTCTATAATTTTAGAATCTACCGGTGCCAAATTTAACTGACCACCCCATACTAACATTCCTCGGGTTTTCGGAGCAATTTCTTGAATTTCTTCTGCGCGAAAATCTACTTCTGCTAGTACCTCAAATGTGTCTGCTGTCCCTGAAGGTGATGTTATAGCCCTGCTGCTGGTTTTAGGTATCAATAGCCCTGCTGCTGCAACAATAGGCACAATTAACAAAGAAACCTTATTTCCTGGTATTCCACCAATTGAATGTTTGTCATACACCGGTTCATTAAATTCAATTTTTGTCCCATGATATGCAAATCCTTTGGTTAAATGTTCTGTTTCTTCCATACTTAAATTTTCATATTGCATAGACAGAGTAAATGCAGCCATTTCAAGATCTGATAGGTTTTCGTTATAAATATCATCTAAAATAATCTGAATGTCATCTTTTGACCATTTCTGCTTTTCATATTTCTTTTTAATGATTGGATACCCTTTAGGTTTAACCCTTGTGGAAATGCTTACTGGGGTTTTAATAGTACAGTTTAATTTCTCAAAGTATGATTTAGAAACACCAATTTCCTTCTTTGTAACTAACGATTCAGAAAATATTACTTTCACTAGATCTTGTTTTTGATTTACCGATATCTTAGCTAGATTAGAGACTGGGTCTCTTGGATCAGGATTACTAGGATGAATAATAACTAATTTTTCGTCGTAATCTAATTCTTCAATAATTTTAAATTTCATTTAATTTACACCCATCAGGAGAAATATAAGTTTACAGTAACTTAATTAATCTTACCTTGTACACAAAATTATTCTGAACGTAATTTCAAGAATTTTTAGTTATAATGGGAAAAAACATTGCATTTGAGTTTATAGCATCAGTTCTAATCTTAGAAGGGGTGGTTATAACGTAATAATACCCAGCATTAAGTTTATCAAAGTAACAAAGTTCCATTACGAATCTATGTTTTACTTGATTTTCAAAAAATAGTTTATGTGACGATAAATTTGAGTCCTCTTCACTATCAATTGAGGGTAAATCAGTAATCAAGCCTACAACCTTATTATACGTAGTAGAGAATTCATTAATTACTTCAATAAAATCTGTTGAAATAAAAGTAAATTTTTTTCCAGTAAAGTCTGTATCTTCAGAGAGAGTACTTGATTGTGTTTTAACTGCAATAAAAGAGATGGGTAAATTTATTCTGTTAAGAACTTGTCTGATATGATCTCCCGTAAGTTTTTCATAATATGAGTTTGATAGATCAATCAAGTAACAAATCCCATGTAAATTAGATGTTGGTAGATCTGAGACATCAACGGATTCTTTGTCAGCTATATGATTCTCTGTTTCTATATGTGTTATATTGTGGGGGCTAAAGGTTAACACATTAACATTGCAAGACCCTCCAAGGGAAATATCACCTGTAAATTCATCATTTGAAAAGGAGGTAGAATCAAATAATGGTAAATTAAAGCAATTGCTTTGATTGGTTCTACTGGTTTTTCGACCAACCGTTAAAGGGTCACCTAACAAATAGGTTGTGTTATTAATTTGAAGTTGTAAAGTAATCAGATTCATTCAGGTTTTAGTTAGATTAAACATTTATATCTATTGCTTCGTAACAGACTTGATAACTCGATTAAATCTTGAAAGTTTAGTCGGTAGCTTTGTAGAAATTAAATTATAGTCTTCAATGTTCAATGGTTTAAACATTATTAAAGTCAAAATAATAAGTATCGACAAAATAAAATTTGTAAGCAAGCTGTTAACAGAAAAGAGATCCAAGATAAAGCTGGAAGAAACTACTGTCAAAATAAACAGATAATATCTCAAATTCACAAGTTTCTTCAAATACCCACCATATTCTGTTTTTAACGATATGTAAATAATGAATCCCAACTTTCCAAAAATAAATGCAATAATTATTGCAGATACACCTATAAGAGGAGTAAATGATACTGAAATTAATATTTCAATAAATAGTGATAGAAAAATACCAAGAATAATTTGTTTGAATTTTTCAAATGCAATCACATACATCTGTAAAATACTGTTAATTATGATAAAAATTTGACCGATTATAATATAGGGTTGAAGATAGAGTCCTGAATCATAATTTTCACCTATCAGAATATGAGTAATCAGAACCCTATTTATAAAAAATAAGCTAAAAGCCAATATTGAAATTAGAAATACAATTTTTGAAATTGAAACAATTACAATATTAGCTCTGTCATTATCTCTGGTAGATAGCTTTGTAAAAATAGGATACAATCCAGCAATAAATACAGTCACCGCCTCTCCCACCACTTCAATAACACGTTTAATTGCAGTATAAAGTCCTAAAGTTTCACTTGGGTAAAATAAAGATATGACATATCGATCATAATGCAATTCAAATAATCTAAATCCAGTAATAAAGTAAATTGGAATCCCAAATATCAGCATGGATTTAATTAGAGATAATTCGAAGCTTGGCCTTTGGATTATATATTTTGGTTTCCATGTTACCAACGTAATTGTGATAGATGCAATAAACGAAACCATCCATGCCCAAAGCACACTTGTTACAGATTGACCAAAATAATAAAACAATGGTACTGTTATTGAAGTTAATACTGAATAAGACCCGGTAAGTAAGTTAATCCGATTTACTTCAAGATACGCAATAAACAAATTTATTAACAATGTGTATAATGAATTCAGTACCACTACTATAAGAAAAACATTAATGACATACCAATCAAAATTGGTGACCTTTAAAGCCATCAAAAAATTGAGAATTAAGGAAACTGGGAGAATTATAACAATAGAAGTACCATAAATGTTTTTCAGAAGCTTTTTCTGTGATATTTTTTTCTTTATTGTCCATTGTGTAAATGCATAATACAATCCTAGGTCAGAAAAGTTCCCAATTAATGTTAAAAAGATTGAAAGGGTTGTTAAATATCCAAGTTCTGCTTTATTTGTGCTTATTAACCTATAAAAAATAGCAATATAAACCAAGGAGACAGATCTTACAATAAGCACTTTGATGATTGATGAGCCAACAAAAGATGCATATTTTTCACCAAGAGAGATTTCCTCCTGAATTGTTTCATCTTCAACCTCACCATTTAACATAATATCTCATTAATCTTCACTTCATAAATGCTCCTCAATAGAAAATAGTTTTCAGATGCATTTACAGGGACTGAATGTGAATTTCATAAAGTACATTTCAGAAAAATTCACTCAAATCTAATTGTTTATCTTCTTCCTCAGGAAAAAGACCTTCAATACCTAACCTAATCCTATCAATCCGATCAATCATATACTGAGATAAATTGTACTTTTCTATTAACATTTGAGAAATGCTGAGATATTTTGAAACACTTGCTGCATGAATATTTAGCCTTAATTTGGTTTTATCTGTACACTTTTGATTCGTGCAAAAACCACTTAAAGGGACTCTTCTATACTTTTTCTTGCAAATTGGACAATAAACCCCCTGGCCAGCAAATGATCTAAGATTCCCCATGAGATCTGGTACAAAATGCTTTTTCAATACCTGAGATGCCACAAACCTTTCATCTACACTTGAAATTAAAGTTGCCAATTCCATCTGAGCGAGTAATTTATCTTGCATTGAAGGTATTGTCTTATATTTTGTAACAAGTGGACCAATATCTATTTGTGAGGTAGAATGCGTGTATGGTATACTTAGAAACTGTTTGAATGTTCCAAGAAAGTTTTCCACTCTTGGAATTTTATTACTAATAGCAGTTGGAGCTCTTCCAGTTTCTGAATCAATATAGAGTTCCATTGGATATTCATATGTTGCATCTAGATTAAATGCTTCATCATCAACTTCTTGAGGATTTAATTTAGAAACTAGAACAAGAGGTGCATCCATTTTAGACCCTCGGGTGGTTGGTAAATATTGCTTTGAAAAATTGAGAAATCCATCTAAAAGCAATACAATTCCATCTTCATCTCCATCACACTGTCCAGTAAACAATCCGTTGGATAACAATATGTTATGGTAAGGAGATTTCCCTTTGACTTCCTCCTCAACTTCAAGACAATAGCTATAATCGAGAACAGATTGAAATTCTATCTTCATTATTTTTAATTCCTCTGTTACTAGGTCCTTTAAGCTGCTTTTTGAAGAATTTAAGTTTGTTGATAATATTTTATCCCCAACTTTAAGGTCTCTGGCTGAGACATATGATGTTTTGTTGCCAATAGAAAGTAACTGTTTGTGCCCCTGAGTCATTTTAATTACTTTCCCCCCTTGAGTTGTAACTATAACCCAATTATAATCAGACCCTTTGACCCAATGTTTTATTCTTTGGAATATTACATTCCCAGATTCTTCATCAACACTAATTACCCGGTAGTTCGTGAGAGAATTTTTAATTGTTTTAGAACCAAATTCATCTACAATTCTAGAAACATTAGTTCTTGCTTCATTATACTCTACGATTGAACCAATAGGAGTTTTTACAATCTCCCCACAGTCCATATCTACTAAAATCAGTTCTTCATTATAAGCTAAACAGTTTCTTCTCTTTGCCGAGTGCCAATAA
Source organism: Candidatus Heimdallarchaeota archaeon (assembly GCA_030149205.1). GTDB lineage: Archaea > Asgardarchaeota > Heimdallarchaeia > Heimdallarchaeales > Kariarchaeaceae > WAKA01. The sequence goes on from JASBSB010000007.1 coordinate 179,303, forward strand.
GGGTGGGCCCAACAGACACTTGCACGTGTAAAACCAATAATTCTCCCTATAACACCTGCACTGGTATGTGGGGCTAAACCTATAACCAAATGACCAATGACATCTTTTCCAGTTTGAAACTTATAATAAGGAGGAAGATCATATACATTAGATAATAATTCATCTATAAAATTTGACACCTTTAAGGCATGGTCTTGAAAGCTTTTGTTAACAATTATATCTTGGGGAAATAACGCAACAATTTGGTTTTCCTTTTCTAGGAGATTACCTTCAACATCCTTGATATATCCCAGATCATTTAACTTCTTAACACTGGTTCCAATTTCAGCAGGTGTGAAATGGGTTAAGGGAGCATCTGTTGCATCATACCTGATTGTCCCATCTCGAAAAACATGAAGATCGTACTTTCCTCTCAAAATACCTTTTTCTAACATTTCAGGAACAAAATTAGGATTATTCAATTTATCAATTAGCTTAACTGATTTTGGGATTTCACCAATTTTGGTTTGAATTTCCGATATTAGTTCATGAATTTTAACCTTGTAGGTTTTCCTGAAGCTTACACTGCTTCCACAATTATCACAAGGTTCTTCATCCATTTCCATTCCACAAAGTCTGTTAGTACACCTGCCTACCAATCTTGTCTCCTCTCCACATTGAATACAAACTCTTTGATATTGATCTAACTTACATTTTTCACATCGACGATGTGATAGTGCAATTATAACTTCATCCAATAGTTCTGCCTTTCTTAATTCATTTCTGATTCCTCTCGCTTGACTAAGAGGGAACAATCCATGACGTGCTGGTCTAATTCTTCTACTTTTGGCCTTTTCAGGTCTTCCCATCCTTGCACCCATAGTTGTTCCCATAACATCTAAGACTATTAACTCAGAATGCTGTTGGATAAGATCAAGCCCATCTTTAAATTCTATGTTTTGAATCTTTGTATCTGGCCTTAGTTGTGCTAAAAAGGTCAACTGATACTCAACAAAAATTCTGTTGTTAGTAATTTTATACAAAGTTAATGATTTATCAAGAATACTTAGAATTTCATCATTTACTGGAGGGTTCTCTTCATTAAAATAATAATGCAGCTTTTGAACCTCTTCTTGTGACAAATATTTCCAAGCGACAAGATATTTAGGATGTAAAGGTATATTTAATTCATTTGAAATTTTAATTGCTTCTTCTTCATCTGGGGAATGATCCAGCAGCTCTTTCATAAAAGTTGATTTTTTGTAATTAAGTTTAAAATAATCATTGTTTTTTGATCTTAAAATCTGATACCACCATTCTTCAGTAAATCCTGATGGAACTAATCGATAGTTATTCTGAACAAATTCTCCAAATCCAATTAATAAATCACCAACAAATAATATCTTTTCAATTTTTGGGAAAATTTGAACTGCTTTTTCATAACTTGTAACCTCAATTACATCACCTGAGGACAGTTTGACAATTGGTGGTCTAATAGTATCAACAGGTGTGACAATAGAACCTTTTCCCGGTCTTTCTGTTCTTACATGAGTTCCTGGGGCTAAAAAATCATTTAAAACTCCAAAAGTTGCTGGGTGAATTCCTATAGCTGCAATTCCAGTATTTCTTGAATGACCATACCTAACACGAAATCCTCCGGGTTGAGTTGCACCTGAAAAGATTGGTCTTCCCGAAATAGCATCCGATAGGAATGAAAAATCTGGGTTAACAACATATTCTCCTTTATTGACATTTTTCTTTTTGGAATTTTTAAAAGTGCTGTATTTCCCAGCTGCGATCTCTTCTATCCACTCCCAACCCTCTAAATTAAGCTTTCTGATTCTCTTGAGTAATTTTTTTGCCCTTCCAACAACACCATCATTTAGTACAAGGCAGGCTCCTCCCCTCAGTCTGTTTGTTTCCATTGATTCAATATTTCTATATCCACTAACTTCTTCTTTCTCAGTGGGGTCACCTGAAATCATAACTGGTAGATTTTTCCAGGTGAATAGTATTTCTTTATCACTCGTAGGTAACTGAAGATGAACTTTTGAATTATATGCTCTTACCTCTTCTAGCATTCTTTGAGCTTCTGAATCACTGGATTTATATCTCTCAAGCCCTAACGTTTTTCTCACATGATCTGCAATTAAAATTGATACACCCTGGGCAGTCCCCCCAGCGGATCTAATTGGACCAGAAAAATAAATAACAAGATAGTTTGACCCATCTGGGTTGGATTTAATACTAACTCTTGAGATCCCTTCAATGGGAGCTGCAGTTATTCCCTCAGTTTGAACTGATAAGGCTGTACGAATCGCTTGCTCAGCAAGAATCTGAGGAGAACCATTTTCAAATTTCCCCTGAGCTATCTCTTCAGCTATTTTCAAAACAATTTTGTCTTTAGGTAACCGCTCAACAAATTCCATCTCCCGGAGTCTTTTCGCTACATTTTTAGGCCCTACTAAACCCTCTGTCCTTGAAGCAACATCTTCAGCTCTATAAATCTCTACGTCATCTGTGGGATCCAATCTCTTTGCTCTGGCTAACTCAGCCACTTTATGAGCCTCATCTACCAAGCTTTCCAATTTTTGGTGATAGGGAAATTTGTTTGAAAGATCTTGAAAAGAATGTTTTTTCACCAATCTTTTCTCATTTGAGTTATCTTTCTCAATACTTGGTATCGACACTAAAAACAACCTGTGAATAAATATTTATCTGCTTTGCTTAAGGAGAATAAATTAAACTTGTGCTGATGGAAATTAAATTATAAGTGAATTAAATAATTAAAGATAGGTTGAGCAGATTCTCTGAAATCCATAAGTTAATTTTATCTTACAACAAGATTCATGAGAGTTACAATAGGAAGAAACAGGATTCTTGGACCGAATTAATAGATTCTGTGGAAGAATTATCACATTCAAAGCCTGGAATTCTTTTGGATGTGGGTTCAGGAAATGGAAGAAACTTAAAGAAATTAAATCGAACATTAGTTATTGCTGTAGATAGTTCGGAGAGTTTGTTACGTGGATTTGTTGGGAATTTAGATATTTCAAATAGAGTAGTAGGAGTTCTCCCTTTACTTCCATTTAGAAAAAATGCTCTAGATGAGGTTTTCACCATTGCTGTCATACATCATTTGCCAACACAAGAAGCCAGAAAGAACTCATTCAAAAATATAGATGCAGTAATGCTTCCAAGGGGAAGATTAACTGTAACATTATGGAGAAAATGGAGACCAGGTCTTAAGAAAAAACTTCTGAAAAGGATTCGAGAACATAAACCGATCGACGACTTGGTAAATCATTCAAGACCTTGGAAAGATTCGAAGGGTAATATACTTGCAAATAGATTCTATCATTATTACACCTTTAGAGAGGTCTTGGAAGAAGTTAAGGAATCGAATTTTAAAATTGAGAAGAGGGTCTTGATGGGGGGAAAATTTAACAATGACAATTTTCTGATAGTTTTCAAGAAAGAGTGATACACAAGAAAGCGTATATAAAATTAAAATAGAATTTAACTTATATAGTTATGAAATTTAAAATATATTTTCTCTTATCTGTGTTAATTATTTTTTTGATCCCTTTAAATTCAACTGCCTCTTCTTCATCTTTTAAACAAAGCAACATTGGGGTTTATGAATTAACGAACTTGCAAACCACCTTTTCAATAAATGTATCATTTTTATCAGCACAAAAATATAATCTAACTATAGTTAAAACCAATATCTACGAGGAAGTATTGCCAATTTTAACAGGAACATTCAACAGGTCATTGAATCCCATGATAGTTAAAACTACAGAGCTGTTCGGAACCAACTACACAAAATTATCAGTTGATAACAATTCATACTCTATGCTGTATTTGGTGGTTTATGGCACAAATGGTTTCAAATCAGACTTAATCAAGATACAGTCAAATGTAAGTATAAAATTAACTAATTTCAAAAATTACTTTTACTCAGAATCAAATTTTGACTCGTTTCATGGAAATTTATTGAAGATACCCCAGAACACTTCAGCTAAAAAGGAAAGTGCCTATAGATCCTATTCTATCACATTAAAATCTGGAAACAACATGAGCTTTTATCTAAAGACATTTGGAGCAAATATGACATTCGTGGTAACAAAGGATGATAATGTTTTTTCAGCTGATAATTTTTATCTTAATTTGAATAAATTGAATTTGACAAATGTATCTAGCGTAATAATGACTGTCCCCTCAAATAACAACACATTGGTAATTAACATTCAAAATCCAAATCAATCGGATATGAAGCTAAAATTTTATGTGTTCTTAAATCCAGATAATCAGCCAAACAAAGAATATCGATTTGTTTTGTATTCAAATGTCCTGTTGGATCATGATTTAAGAGAGGATTGGTACAATGGGTGGATTATCCCACTCCTGAAACATAATCCAGCTGCAAATGCACCTTGGGCAGGTATTTTCCTTGTGATTGTGTCAATAGGAAGTGCTCTGCTTTCATATGGAGTCTCGGCGAAATTCTTAGATCTTGATGATTTAAATAAATCTCAAGAGAGAGTGAACAAGTTTAACAAATTGAAAAAGAAAGCTAAAGACACAGCCGATAAGAAGCTCTGGCATAAAGTACAATCTGAGGAAAAGAGAATTCAGTCTATCCAACAAAAAATAATGTTCAAAAGAATGCTTCCCCAATTTGTCTTAATTTTACCATTTATTGCAATCTTTACAACTTTAAGAGTGGTAATGGGTGACTATACACTAAACTTAATTCCGGATAGAGGGGCTGTTGTTGCAATTTTACCATTTGATTGGACAAATTTACCATTTATTGGCTCATGGTTTAGCTTTTATGTTTTAGATTCAAGACTTACTGCTGTTGGATTTGGTTTCTGGTATTTCTTCAGTGCAATCTTTGGTTCAGTAATCACACAACGTGTTCTAGGAATTAATATTCAAGGTGGAATGCAACCAGCACAGAGATAATTTAAAAGATTTTAATCGAATTTCTGAATCCTAACTAATCGTATTTAAACGCTAAACTATCAATTTCAATAAGGAGTAATAATAATGGTAAGACCATCTATCAGATCTGGAAAGAGAAAGTTACACAAGTCCATATCCGGCGATTTCAGCTGGAGAAGTGTACGAAAACAACCAAATTATCACATATGTGCGATTTGTAAAGCAAAGTTACATGGCACACCAACAGGATCTAGAGTTGAGATCCGTAGGCTTTCAAAAAGCCAAAGAAGCCCTCAAAGGCCTTTTGGTGGACAGCTTTGTTCAAGTTGCACAAGAAACAAGTTCAAATTGAGTGCTAGAAGCTAAAAAAATATTTGGTGGTTTTTTGGTTATTATCGCAATTGGTGGTCCACATGGATCTGGAAAATCATCAGTGGCACACCAGCTAGCAAAGAAGCTTAGAATGAAATATGTTTCAGCAGGACAGGTATTTCGAGAACTAGCAAAAGAATCAAGAATGACATTAAAAGAACTTTCTGTGAAAGCCATTAATGATGAATCTATCGATATAGAAATTGATAAACGTACTAAATCTTTGGGGAAAATTGATAATACAATAATTGATGCTCAACTAGCTGCGTTCATGGCTCCCGAGGCAGATTTAAAGATTTCAATCACTGCTTCTGAAAACCTGAGATGGAAAAGAATAGCTTCTCGAGAAAATTGTTCTTTGGAAGATTCAAAAAATGAGACATTATTACGTGAAAAAGTTGAACAAGAAAGATTTTTGAAGCTTTATAACATTGATATTAATGATACCTCAGTATATGATGTAATAATTAACACTGATCGAATGCCTCAAGCTGATGTTTTAAATCTTATTGAAAGGTTAATTATCTATACTAAAACAAAATAATTCTTTTATCATGATGATATAGGTAAGTATATTGATACAGGAAGCATGGCTATTTACAAAAGAGGGATTCCCTATTTGGCATTACAGCATGAAGCCAATCCACTACGATGAAAACCTGTTAGGGACATTAATCAGTGCCTTGACTCTCTTTTCATCAGAGATAAGTGGAGAGAAGATCAAATCTATAGAAATGGGAAATTCAAAATTCTTTGTTTTTACATTTGGAGGGTTAATAACTCTGGCAATTTTTGGTAATTCCAATAAAATTGATTCTCCTTTGTTGTATAAGATAATTGATAGTATCCAGGAGGCTATCGACCTATTAAAATCAACCTCTGAAATTGATCAGAGTCTCTTGGACGAGGAGAATCTAAGATTTTACCTTTCAAACCAAATTTTTATGATGGAAAATTGGATGAATAATTCAATTTCAAATTCAAAACCATCGGAGTTAATAGAGGCTAATTTGTTTGAAGTCACATCAAAGTTGAGCGCGTTAAACTTAAACAAAAAGAAAATCAACCTCGGAATAATATTATTAAAAAACGAAAAAACCTTCTCAAATATTCTTTATGATGATTCAGATATGAAATCAGATATACAGGATTTAGTCTCCTTGTATTCACAAATATTCAGGGATAAAAACAATATCTCTTTACTTCCCCAAATAGTTGAATCAAGAAAATATTGTCTTGGATTCAAAGAATTAAAGAGTGGTTCTTTGCTTATAGTTTTTTGTAAATGGGATGGAACCGTTGGAAACTCAGTAACCATTAATCAGATAAAGTCTTGGACCAATTTAATAGCTAAACAATTGTAACTATTTTTCGAATTTAAATGAAATCTTCACTCTAATTCTATATAATTTGATTTTTCCATTTTCGACTTTGGCATCCATTTCTTCAACCTTAACAACTCTAAGGTCTCTTAGTGTCTTTGCAGCTTCCTTCACTGCATTCTTTGTTGCATCTTCCCAACTGGTTTTCGAAGTTCCGACCAGTTCAATAATTTTGAAACTTGGTAATATTTCTTCATCCATAAATATTCATCCCCAATTTATTTTTAAATTAGTCATTTTACATACTTTGAATTTGTTAATTTAGTCTTCTAAATTTAGTTCAGGTAGGTCATCTATTGAATCAAAAGACACAAATGAATAACTCCCATTTCCTAGAACTACAGTCTTAAACCTCTCAAGATCATTGAAAAATTCCTCGAGGGATGTTTTATTTCTTAAACTTTGAAAATTTATATTACCAACAATGATATTTCCACAGGTACAGATTCCACAAAACGCACCAATATTTGCTTTTGTTACAGGTATCTTTAATTTCCACCTAATCGCACACGAATTACATTCAATTCCAAACTGAATCATATCCATAGTTTAAAAATTCACAGTATCTTTATAATTTTTCGTCTAAGTATAAAGATTGCAAAGAGAGCAGATGGTAATAAGATCACTAATAATGGGATGAAAATTTCAGGTGCAAATGGAAATCTGTTATCTTTGATTCTTGGATTTTGATTGAACAAGAACTCGTTTAGATTGCTATAACCATCAAGATCAATATCAATCTTAGAGTCACTTGAATTTAAGGGATTTAAATTGTAAGTATATTCCCATCCGTCAGGAATACCATCATTATCAGAATCTGCCTTTAGGGGGTTTGTATTTATTTGGCCCTCAATACTGTTTATTAACCCATCATTATCTAAATCTTGTAAATCATCAGCTTTCAATAACGGGTCTAATTTATATTTTATTTCCCAACCATCAGGGGCACCCCCAAAATCTGTATCTGCCAACCTAGGTGATGTACCAATAATAAATTCATTCAGATTGGTTAAACCGTCATTATCCAGATCCAACTCAGTGTCCCTCAAATTCGGATTGGTTCCAAAAGCAACCTCAGATAAATCATTAATCGAATCTCCATCTGAATCTGGATTATCCTTTTGAGTTTGATAATAAGTTTCACTCACATCTGGCAAACCATCATTATCTGAGTCAATTCCATAGTATCTAATTGCCAACCCTCTAAACATAGTTATTGAGAGAAGAAGTGATTTATCAATAAAGGATATATCCAGAAATTTTCCTTTGGTTTGAATCAAAGTTGATTGATTTTGAAAATAAGAATAAAGAGAGCCATTGGAGGTTTGAATGAAAGAAGAGTTGCTTCCAAATCGAAAAATTTTCTCAGTTTGAGTAGGAATTTGATAAGACTTGTTACTCTTAAGGATTGTGGCTAGATGGTTATTCAGATCAAACAGTGTCAGATTGAAATTAAAAAAATTATTAAATTTAAATCCAGAATGACCTATAACTGTGTTATTGGACACATTAACTCGAATTGGGTTTAAATCCCCGTACAACCAAATTGAATTATTTGTATGTACAAGTGCATAATTTTGCCATGTATCAATAATAAATAACTTCGACGTCTTTTTTTCATAGGTAAGCCCATTCCATTTTATTTCTACATTATTTAATCCATCATACCCTTGAATAATCCAACTCCTATTTGAAATGTCGAAATAAGCCTTTGTATTAATCAAAGTGGAGCTGAGAGTAATTTTATACTCTTTATGTAAGGGTGATTTCCAAATTAATGAAGTAGAGTTAACGTTAGATCCAATAACTAGTAACTCTGTATTGAATGAAAATGAGTTAACCTGGAAATACACATTATTTAGAATATCAATTGTCATAAATCCATTAACAAAATTTACTATTATAGGTAAGTTATAGCCATTTATTTTGGAAAGCAAAACAATTTGTGCTCTTCCAATGTTTCCATCGACAGTATAAGGATGAGTTTGTGCACTTGTAATTGGAAACTGTGTATCATCAAAATTCCAGACAGATATATCAGGGTCAGGAATTTTAACTTCTGTCAGTCCATTTATCTGTGTGTTTGAATGAGTTGAAAATAAAATAATTATAAAAAGTAGCAAAGATTTGGCATACTTCAATGTAAGTTAAAATTGATTAAGACATATAATAAAATATCGATTTAATGGAAGGATAATTTAGAATTCATCAAGATTAGGACATTTAAATATACCTATGTTCATCACACAGAATCACAAAACATATATTTCTATTAAATTCCTATTTGTTTCTCCAATTTCCATTAACTGCTTATAGAATTGGTATTAAAAGTTGAAATTATCAACCCTCAACCTCTCTAAATAACAAAATTGTGGTTTTAATTATATTTCCAAAAGAAGTAAGGGGGTAATCACAGAAAATTACGTGAAATCACAAAATTTACACATAAATAGAGTGTATATTAGGTTTAAGTGTGATTATACTTACACCAATACCTTGATTTCCGATGGTTCCTTTGGAGATGTTTCAATGTTAAGAAGGTAAGAAATGTAAGAAATAAAGGTTATTGGAAAATTCTCAATATCATCAGAAACCGATTTAGGGAAGGTAGAATTCTTTATCTCTGAAATAACTGATGATATTTTATCATGGTTTAAAAAGATCAAACTGTTAGGAGGGAGTACATTTTGATCAATATCTAAGTTTGAATAGAAATACAGCGTTGGTTTTTCTAGCTTTTGATAAATTTTAAGAAATTCAATCAGTAAATTTGAAAATTCAGGAGATTGAAAAGTGAATAATAGTTTATCAAAGCAAAAATTAAGTGAATAAGAAGGTCCATTTTTAAGAATCGTCATTATTATTGACTTCGTATCATTTTTTATGAACTGAAAATTTGACTTAATAATGGGTTCTTTTACATTGCTAAAGTATTGTGAAACTTGATGCTTAACATCAATTAACTCATCCATAGGTATACTTCTTAAGGCTTCATTAACCAAAGACTGATCACTGATAAATTCTGAAAAATCATGGACATCGTTAATCCCAAGACGTTCAAATTTGTGAATTACATCTTTAGAAACACCAGGTAAGTTGGTTAAGAGGGGAGTTTGAATAGCCTTTTCTCTTACTTTTCTATCAGCTAATTTTGCATATAGACTTGGGAAAAAGAATAAGTTTGCTTCAATATCTTTTGAACCTGATAATAAAAACTTGGTTTTTGAAGACATAATATAACTGCTTATAAGTTTATTAAAACACATTAAAATTTAGATTTCTAAATTTGAATTTCTCGCGCTCAATCGAATTCTATTAAAAGCAAGGAAAAAATAAATATTAAGAAGGAATACTCCATGAGAAAATCAAAAGGATTCGATAATCGAACAAGAAAATTATTTAAAAGAAAAGCCAGAGAAAAGGGATTAAAATCTTTAAGATATCTTCTTGAACCCTTTGAGGTTGGACAAAATGTAGATATTATTTTGAACTCCCAAGAACAACGAGGTAGACCACATAAGAGATATCATGGGAAAAAAGGTGTTGTTTCTAAGATTCAGGGACAATCATATGTAATTATGGTTAAAACTGGGAACAGTGAAACACAGATTATCTCAAGACCTGAACACTTAAGACCTTCTCATGTTTTTAGTGAAGAGGAGTAAGGATTCTATAGTATGCCAAAAGAGATCCATTCTTACAAACCAATTTCTATTCCTGAAGTAAGAGAGATATTAAAATCGAGGAAAAAAGATGCTGAGGAGTTAGGGGAAGAACTTAGTTATATCCAATCTGTTGCTTTGGATCACGCTGTCATAGTTTCAAGAACTTCTTCAGATGAAGCAATAAAAACAGTCAAGAAATTAGTCAAAGAGTTCAAGATAAGTGAAATGGGTGCTATTGCTCTCGTAAATTATTTACCAGGATCTGTCCATTCTGTCAGAGTGTTGCTTGATACCGAGGGAAAAAATAAGGAAACATCAGAATTAGAACAGATTTTAGAAGTTCTTAATGGAGTCAAAAGAATTAACGCACGTGAGATAGAGAAAAAAGAAGAAGAAGAAAAGGAATTAGTAGAAGAACCACTTGATGAACCAAGTGAAGAAAAAGAACTACCAGATGTAATTCCTGAGGATCTTTTATAAAAAATAAATAAATTTTGTCTAGTTTGTATTTCATAATGAGGAACTTTTATTATTTGAGGAATATAAGACAATTTTAAGGAAAAATCTAGTAGTTACATTTTAAAAATAGATAAAATTTCCGTGGAGATACACAAAATGAGTGAGACAGAAAAACGAGGTCAGACTGATAAAAAATATGAAGAAAAAGCAATCATTCTGGACACATTTTCACCTGATATAAACAGAAGATATGAGAAATATAAAGGTAAGTTGATTGCTCAGGCAGTTGGAAAAACGTGGTTTACTTTGTTTGAACTGGTTATAAAAGAAGGATACTCGATAATTTTGCAAGACGAAGTTAATCTAAACAAGGATTCAAGAGAGGAAGTTGAAACTATAATTGGAAGAATAGGCTATGACAAACTTACAAATATCGGGACCTCTCAGCTTGAGATAATTATAAACAAGATAATTAAGGAGAGAGAGGATTATTTTGTAAAATGGTTCAATAAAACACCTCCAATAAGTATCAGACTACACTCATTGCAGCTAATTAAAGGAATTGGTCCTAAATTAATGCAATCCATACTAAAGGAACGAGAAAAACAACCTTTTACAAGTTTTGAAGATATCCAAGAAAGAGTCGGGATTAGTAACATTCAGAATTTAATAAAACAGAGAATATTAGAAGAGATAATGGATCCAAACGAAAAACATAAGCTTTTCACCAGACAACAAAAGGATAAAAGAGAGTATAATAAGCGGCCATCATTTAGAAGGAGAAGAAATAACTATTAAACCCCTCTTTTAGGTCCCCACACAGTGAGATGTAGTCTTGTTGTTAAATTATATCCTGTGGACTTACATATCTCAATTAAATTTGGAAGCTTTTGTACCATTTCAGAATGATTTCTAGATTGAGGCATGAGATATATCTTCTTAGCTAATGAATCTTCTGAAAGAGCTTCTAACAAAAATTCAATTTCCTTAATTTCTTCATAATTTCCCTCAACAACAAATTTAAGTTGAAAATCTTTCCCTTTGTCATCAACAAATTTCTTTAGTTCTGGGATCTTAACTCTTTGCTGCTCGTGTACTTTTTCAAATCTTCCTTTTGGGGTAGAATTAGATAATTTCGGACTTAGTGAAATGAAATCAGCTGATGTAGAGACAAATCTTGTTCCATTTGTTTCTATAGTTACAAAATAATCCAGATTTTTTAAAGAATCAATTAAGGTTGGAAGGTCAGATTGCAAGAAAGGTTCACCTCCTGTTATGACGATATGAGGCTTAGTTGGTGAATTATAACTTAGATTATTTATTTCTTTCAATATCTCTTCGATGGTTTTGGAGTTTTTCTCCGGATTCCAGCTGGTGTATGGTGTATCACACCATTTACATCTTAAGTTACAGTATGAGGTCCGAACAAAAATAGATGGAACACCTATATACTTTCCTTCACCCTGAATTGAATAAAAAATTTCAGAGATTTTCATTTTTTTAGCAACAAGAATTCATAAGAAACAGAATTTAAAATATTATAGACTGGTTAACATAATTACAAAAGAAAAAAGTCATATTATCCAAAAAAGGTCAATCTTTGGTATTACAATATAAAACAAAGTAATATTATACCCTAGAACCCCTTTATTTCACGTAGAACAATAATTAAAACAGGTATTTTGAATTTTACAAATAATGAAAGATATTCAAAATTCCAGAATAAAATCCTAATGAATAAATAAAATAAAATTAAATAAAAATAGAGTATGGGGTGTTATTTCTTATGAAAATAATATTAATATTATTTTTATCAAGTAAAATTATTTTATACATGTAAATTCTAAGGTCCATTTGAAATGGTAGGGGTATGGACACATTATCCTGATCTAATTCTTTTTCTTACCAGTTACTTGTTAAATGATGTGTAATCCCTAATTGAAGAGAGATTTCTGATAAATTTCCGCTGTAGAAGCGCGCTTTCAGGTGAACAAATCCTACAAATTGTGACATGAAATATTATAATTAACCACATTAAAATTTACTATATCATTATTTATGATGATTTTATTACTATTAGGGCTTTAAATTGCGTAGTAATACAAATTAATTATTGGTCATATCTTTGTCTAGGAAATTTTACTTCAGGTTAATTAAATTTCCTTCACCCTTCAAACGGTATATTATGTTTTTAGCAATTCCAAAAGAAAGATAAAAGCAAACAAAATTTATTTATTTATTGATATAAAATTGATTCTCTTTCTATTTCCTTAACCAATTATTCTTAGTTCTAGTTAAGTAAATTCAATATCATCAGTATATCTTTACGTAATATTTATTGAAACTAAGTAAAACTGAATTGTTAAATCTATGAGTAATAGGTCTTTTTCTTCTCTAACCATTTATTATAGCATCCATTTGGTTATTTTACTTATTCAATATAAAAGAATAAATTTTTTTCTTAAACTTAGTTTTTTCAAATTTTTGTGAATCTAACTAGAAGGTAATAAAGGTCACATATCAAATTTGAATTATAACTGGAGAATCAAAATGACAAAAGGAACACCATCTTATGGTAAACACAACAAAAGAGGCTCTCATATCATATGTAGAAGATGTGGAAAGCATAGTCTTCACATGCAGAAAAAAATTTGTGCAAGTTGTGGATTTGGTAGAACAGCTAAAAGAAAGGCATCTGGATGGAGAAAATTAAAAGACTACTCAAAAAGGTAAATGAATGAGTTAGATACATTTTCCAGAGCATTTGAACTATATTTTAAACAACATCAAATTCCAATTTCCCGATCTGAGTTTCTAGTATTTTCTGGTCAATGGTTAAGAGTCTCTTTAGCATACCTTCTTAAAAGACAAGTAAATTTGGGTCACCCTTATGGTGAGTTATCCTGGGATTTTTTAGGATTAATAAGAAATACTTTTGGTGATCTTAATTTATCTGTTAAGTTTATTTCTGGGGTTGAAAGAAATAATTTGGCTAAAAATACCATAGCCAAGGGAGAAAGGGAATTTTCAGATAAGTATGTCAAATATGTATCATCAAAAGATGAGTTTATCTCTGTTATTGAAAAAATGGCAAATCTGTCAGAAGAAGCAGTAATTGGAAAAAATGATGGAAAATATTATTTTTTGACAAATTCACGAGATTCGGGTTCAGTTTCATACAGTGATGTTATACAAAATGTTACCGAATATTATGAACTCCCATTTGGTCCTATTATTTTTGTTCCTTTAAACACAAAATCAGTCGGTGTAGTAGATTTTCCATGGAATTCAATACGATACTTATCATGGACCTTTGAAAGAGGAGAAGAGAGAACAGAATCTGTGGATAAATTTGGTTACACATCGGTAAGTGGGTGGAAAGCATATGCACGTTGGATGAATCATTATATCTTACCTGACAGAGGAAAATCTATATTCCACCAAAACATAAGAAACCTCCCATCTCTTATTAGAGATAGAAGATTAACAAGTATTACTTATTGGGAAAAATTAGCAGAACAGAATCAACATAAAGATCTTTCAGCTGTAATTTCAAAGCTAATAAAAATTCTGAATTCCTCCATAGAAATAACAAATAGAATAGATCTTTATTATTCAAATGATATCCAAGATAAAGCTGTAAGGCAACTAATAAGAGAACTATATTTTAATGAACAAAAGACATTACCAGTATTTAATGAACTTAAGAGAATATATCATAATATTCACCATAAAAAGTTAGAATAAGAAACTTAAATTTCTTGTAATTGATTCTGTATTTCACATGCTTTACAAATTAATTTTGTTGAGGGTTCATTACAATTTATACATCTGTTTAGTATCCCAGAACTCTCTTGGGTAGGATTAAGATTAATTATATCATCTCCAGATTTTAGTATAGAAAAAATAACTCCTGGTGATTTTTCTTTGTAGTTTGTTAAAATGTCTCGAATTACTCCTCGGTGAGCTTCCAAAGAATTGGGGCATGGTGTTTCTTGATACTTCAGATTATTAAAATGGGCGTATAATACAATCTCTTCTTCTGATGTCCATCTGAAAGGTTTAACTCTAGGAACGAAAGCATTATCCTTTAATTGAGGTTCAGGTAAACTTCTAAGCGTTTTTAATACATTTCCAGAAAGCACATTCATAAGAATTGTTTGAGCTTCATCATCTGCGTTATGACCTGTGGCCAGTTTATCTGCCCCCAAATCTCGAGAAGTCTCATTCAGTAATTTTCTTCTAAATACACCACAGTATGAACAAGCTCCTAATCGTTTTGTATTGCTCATATCAAATTTCGTTAACAGGTTATCTAGTGTAACCCCAATTTTTTCTTCAAATGAAACTATTACATGTTCAACTTCAGCCTTTTTTGCTGCATTTTTTGCAAATTTTAATCCATCTTTTCTGTATCCTGTTATACCCTCATCAACAGTTACAGCAATAAGTTCTGTTTGATGTCCTCTTTGTAATTTTTTTAAAGTTTCTAACAATACAACAGAATCTTTTCCTCCTGATAATCCTACAACTATTTTATCATTTCTCTTGAGGAGTTTGTATTTATTGATAGTTCTTTGAACCTTCTTGGTGAACTGGGAGTTGAAATGTTGTTTACAGAGCTTAACTTTATCCCAAGGTCTAACCCATCCAGCTTCTCTTGTACAGAATGTACATTGTGGAATCTTCAACATATGTCTAATTATTAAATGAATTAAATATCATTAGATAATTTCACTCATTGAAATAAGTACATATTCTAAAGCTTCATATACGATTCTGAGCCAATTTAACTATGAATTCCAAAGATAAAAGTGTTGAAATGGCAGCTGAAATTTTATTGGACGGAGGAAAACTACTGCGTGATAGCTGCCCAATTTGTAGAATGCCAATCTTTGAAAGAAAAGATCACGTCTTATATTGTACGACCTGTAATCGAGAATTAGTAAGAGAAAATAAAGAACCATCTCAAGAGGTAGAACCTTCTTCCAATCCTATTCAAGAAAAGATTAACTCACTTTCTGAACAGCTGCGGAAAGAACAAGACCCACAAAAAATAATTGAGTATGCCAACTTAATAAAAACTTTACAGGAACTACTTTAACTGTAAATTTTATGAAAGATACTTATATAGTCACATGACCATTAAGATTTAGAAGAGGAAAGTCAATGAGTAAGAACTTCTTAAACCATCCTCGGATAAAACCTGACAAGGTTGAGGCAAGATTATATCAACAGTTATTGTTTGGTGCAGCAGTGAAAGAGAACATTTTGTTAGTTCTTCCAACTGGATTAGGGAAAACTGTAATTGTAGTTATGTTGTTTGCTTATTTTTTGGATAAATACCCTGATATGAAGTTGGTTATGACTGCTCCAACACGTCCATTAATTGAACAACATGTACAAACAATGGAGTCAATGCTGCAAGTTGATCCTGAGTTTATCATCTCCCTTTCAGGGACTATTCCTCCTCCTCAAAGAAAAGGACTGTGGAAGAAGGGGAAGATCTTAATTACAACTCCCCAAACATTAAGAAATGATATTATCTCAAACACATGCGATTTAAAATCAATTAGCTTTCTCTGCATTGATGAAGCTCATCGATTAGTTGGTGAGGATAGCACAGTGTTGATTGCAGAGCAATATCGAAATTTAAACCCTGGGGGTAAATTAGTAGGTATTACTGCCTCTCCAGGATCGAAGGAAAAGATCCTAGAAATAATCAAACATTTGGGTGCTACAAATGTTGAGTTTATGAATGAGGATGATCATACAGTTAAGCCCTATGTTCATGAGACAAAGGAAGACAAGGTAATTGTTCACCTTCCAGAAGATTTTGAATTTATCTTTAAAAATCTAAAAGCGTTGTTTAATGAAATGATGAAGGTGTTAATCGAAACTGATGTCATCAAATCAAAGAATTCTATAACAAAAACTAAGCTAATCGCACTTACTAAGGAGCTCAATAAAGAGAGAGGAAGATTGGAAGATGATGAATTCTTTGCTGCAATGAGCGCAGTCGGGCATGCTCTTCGGATCTCACATGCGCTTGAAGTGTTGGAAACTCAGGGAGTACCAAACCTCTATAAATATTTCGAGAAACAGAAAAGGGAGTATCAAACAAGCAAAAAGAACTCTCTCAGAAAATTTATGAATCTTCCTCATATGCCAGAAGTCATAGATCATACTCGACAACTTTTTGAATCAGGAGTTGTTCACCCAAAGTTAGATGTTTTAATTCAGTTGGTTGAGAAAGAATTTGCTAAGGAAGTTTCAAGCAAAGTTTTAGTTTTCACAAATTATAGAGATACAGCGAAATTACTATCTGATTATTTGAATAAAATAGAAATTGTTAATTCACAGTGGTTCGTAGGACAAAAATCATCATCATTGGACCAAGGTTTAAAACAAAGGGAACAAGTTGAAATTCTAAATAGATTTAAAACAGGTGATATCAATGTCCTTGTAAGTACTTCTGTTGGAGAGGAGGGTCTAGATGTTTCACAATGTGATTTGGTCATTTTTTATGATATAGTTCCTTCTGCAACTCGATTAATACAAAGAACAGGTAGAACTGGAAGAGCAAGAAAAGGAAGGGTCATATTTTTGATCGCAAAAGGAACCAGAGATGAAGGTTATTATTACGCATCACAAAATAACAGAGAAAGGTTGAAAAACGAAATAGAAGAAGTTAAATCAGAACTTAATTCTTCAAAGCAGACCGGTTTAACCAATTTTTTTGAAAACCAAGGGGAAAACAAAGATTTCCCCAGTAAAAATGAGGTAATCCAAGATGGTGATTCTTCTTCAAAAGAATCTAATAGTTCACCTATGATTATTATGGATTTAAGAGAGAAAGGTTCTTCAGTTGTGAGACATTTGTTGAATCAAGAGATCAACCTAAATGTACAACAGTTAGATGTTGCAGATTATATTCTTTCTAAGAGGGTTGCTGTTGAGAGAAAAACAGTGGAGGACTTTACTTCAACTTTGATTCGTGAAGATTTGTTTCCACAACTTTTAAAACTTAAACAGTCATTTTCTAAGCCAATTTTAGTGATTGAAGGTTCTAATCTATACTCAAGTACTCTCTCTCAGAACTCAATCAGAGGGACAATTTCATCTATACTTGTAGATTTAGGGATTCCGATTCTGTTCACAGAAAATGAGGAAGAAACTGCATTATATTTAGAAAGAATCGCTAAAAGAGAGCAGAAGAGGGAAAACCGTACCCCCAGAATAAAATCCACCAAAGGTTCAAACTCAATGAAAGAGGAACAGCTGAAAATGATTTCCAGTATTTCTCACATTAATCTCAAAACTGCAGAAAATCTGTTAAATGAATTTTTAACATTGAGGAACATTGCCAATCAAAATCAGGATGAACTGAGAAAGGTCAGAGGAATTGGTAAAAAGCTTGCTAATGATATTGAGTTATTATTTACAACTCCCTTTGATGAATCAGGTGAATCCCTTTAAATTAAGGTTAAATTATAATTTTTAATAAGGAAGGCCATAGTCTCATCCTTAGATAAGAACTGCTTTTTGGGAATTTTATTTCTTTTAATTGATCTATCTTTAACTCTGTATCCAGCTCTTTTCATTTGTACTATTACGTCAAATCCATAGATACCCACATTCGGATCATAGTTCATACCTGGTATATCGATATGTTCACTAACTCCGAACGCAAAGTTTCCCTGATCATCAATAGAACTCGATTTTAATTTGTATTCATTTGCATGGAAAAGTTTCATAAGCAGCTCATAAGCTTTTTCTCCTCTTACAGTAATTTTAGCTCCTACTGCTTGCCCTCTCCTAATGTTCCATTTTTTCCATGTTTGTTTTGAATATGTATCTACAGGTGTTTGACCACAAAGCTCACTCAACACAGCTTTACCTCTGTTGAGTGGTTCTCCAGCCATTCCTAAACTTAGATTTAACTTAATTGAATTAATTTTTGGTCTGAACATGGGCTGTTCTTCCCAATTTTTGTATATTTTATTTAGTTCTTCTTCATTCATTTTTATGCCACCAACGTTATCGCAGGAGTATCTTCACCAATTATGAAAACATAATGAAGTGATGTTGAAAAGCTTTCCTCCTCTTTTGTTGAGAAAGTGACTTCAGATGCATTTGGACCAAATCTTTTGTTAATCTCAATAATGCTTCCCATTTTGCCTTGATGATGCCCCTCTGTAACCATTGCTAAGGAAGATTCTTCAAATTTGTAAATTTCTTTAATCTCCTGAGATGGTATTTCAATTAGAAGGGATCCATTAACTTTTATGTCTTTTAGCCTTTTATCACCATTTTCTAATAAAACATTTCTTCCATCATGTAACGAAATCTGAGTTTTATTGTTTCGAAGGTTGCGTTTTCCGACAACTTTACATAGCTTTGTAGAAGCTTCATCCAATGGGATTTCAAATGCTCTTAGCTTTCCAGATTTATGGTACTGAATTCTGTAATATTTATCAGTTCCTTTTAGATGAACAACATCCATATGTCCAACAGGAAATGCTAGATCTTTTCTTATTCTTCCATCCACTTCTACTCTCTCATTAGTAAGAATGTATTTTACCTCTCTTTTCGACTCAGCTACACCTAAAACATCTCTTAAAAGAACTATGAGTGGCATACCCTGGCTCTTTGAGTGCGGTCCAGGTCTGATTTTAGTTACAAATTTTGAACCTTTTCTGCTAATTGGCCAAACCTTGGGTGATGCAGGTCTTTTTAGATGTCTTTTTCCACCAGTCTTTGTCATTCTTTTTCTACCTCCTCATTTTCTGAGCTGTGTTCTGATTCAACGACCTCATCGTCATCATCTTCAACAACCTCTTCGTCATCAGTTTCTTCATCTTCAACAAACTCATCTTCTTCTGCGTTTTCTTCATCTAATTCTGCTTCATCAAAATCAATAACATCTTCTTCTTCAACAATAGAATCAAAATCAATTTTTGCTTCTTCATCTTTGGTTCTTCTGTTAATCAATCCTACTCTAAATCTGTCCCTTGATTTATGAATTTTTGTAATTATAAGGTTTGAAGGATGAAAGAAAATTGGGACAGGATCTTTATTGGTCTTGTTTCTTGTAAGCTTTTCAATTACGACATATCTGTCTTGAGGTTCGACTCGAACCACCTTAGCTTTTTTACCCTTATGTTCTCCTCTGACAATTAGCACTTCGTCCTTTGGTCTGACAGGAAGAGATCGAAATCCTCTCTCCTCTTTTAATTCCTTGGAAAGATGAACTGATACGAGCTTATGAGATTCATTCAAAGGGATGTTGAATTCATACTTTCTTTGTTTTTTTGGTTTTTTACTCTTTGGTCTCACTTAATTTACACCACCATACTTGCAATACTTCCAATTCTTGGCCATCTTCCGACAGCCTCCCTTGCGATTGGTCCTTTTGCTTCTGTACCCTTTGGGTCACCCTGTGGATTTACAACTATCACAGCGTTATCTTCAAATCTGATTACCTCTCCATTCTCCCTAGTATAAGGTCTCTTTTGTCTAACCACAATACATGGGAATATAGACCTCCTCATACTTTGAGATCCTTTCTTTACAGAGGCAATAACCATATCACCAACTGTGGCTCTTGGATATCTGTTCAGTCTTCCTTTGTATCCATGGACAGCAATAACCTGAACAATTTTTGCTCCAGAATTATCTGCAACTTTAATTTTAGTTCC
Source organism: Candidatus Heimdallarchaeota archaeon (assembly GCA_030149205.1). Classification (GTDB taxonomy): domain Archaea; phylum Asgardarchaeota; class Heimdallarchaeia; order Heimdallarchaeales; family Kariarchaeaceae; genus WAKA01. Next base: position 199,814 of record JASBSB010000007.1, read on the forward strand.
AACTTGTATCCCGTTGCTTGTTCTTACTCTTGGTGTTCCAGCAGTTTTTCTCTTTGCCATTCATTTCACCTCTTCTCAATAACAACAAAAGACTTACTCTTTGAGATAGGTCTTGATTCCATAGCTCTAACAGTATCACCAATTTTTAGTTCCAAACAGCTTGGTGCATGTGCAGAGATAACTCCTTTTCTTCTTTCATACCTATCATACTTTTTCACTAGATTCAAGAAATCTCTTTGAATGACAACAGTGTTATTCATTTTATCGGAGACTACTTTTCCTTCGAAAATTCTTCCTCTTAACCTGATTGTACCATGAAACGGACAATGTCTATCATCACAGGTTTTTTCAGGGGCAGGTACATCTATTCCAATGTTTCTAATTCTTCCCGTCATATTACAGACCTACGTTGAATTTAAGCCTCAAAGTCTAGTCTATTTTTATAAAATTGATAACCCTATCACTTTCAATAGAGGCAAATTGATCAGATCCTGATATCTGTACAGGCTATCAATGAGATTTCAGGTGAGAGCTAGACTTTTACCTTAATCTAATATCAAAGTTTCTTATTTATTTAAAAAAGTCCTGTTGCATATCAGGTAATTACAATATGGATGTCTGATTCTAAACGCGTGTTACCAGGTTTTAATTTTTCTATTTCTTCTATCCTTTGCCTTTCCTTTTAGATACGTTCCACTTATTACAAATTGATAGTTTTCTATCCTGTATTTACCCTCTTTTTCTTTTTGAGCAATTATTAATTTTCCATTTTGAGTTTTTAATACAAAGACGTTTTTCAAATCTAAAATAATTTTAAATTTTTGTCCAATTTGTTGAGTACTAAGTGATTTTGATTCAATGACTGTAAGGTTTTTTCCACTCAAATCTTTTGAAATAAGCTTTTTAATTATTTTCAAGTTCATGTTTTATGGTAAGTAAAGCTGCAATTTCTTTCTTTAATTCTCTTGGTTTGGTAGGATCACCAATAGATCCTCCAGAGGACAATTGTGCTCTGACATCCATTAACTCTTTTCTAGCTGCGATTAATCTGGACTCTAATTTATCTGGATTTTCTCTGAAATCCTTCTTTTTGCTAACTTTCATCTTCATCACCTAAATTGATTGTTTCACCAAGCTCTTCATCCTCAATCTCTAATGCTTCTTCAGGGATTTCTTCCAATGTTTCTAGTTCATCAAAGCTATCAGAGAGATCTTTTGTGAATTCATCATCTTCTTCTTCAAAATGATCATTTGTTTCATCAGTTATAATCTCTTTTGATTTGTGCGTTGGTTCTTCGATTATATCAACATGATCAGGAAGGACGGAATTTGGCATCATAATTAAAACTGAGATTCCGAGGATTCCTCTTTTAATTTTTGCAACAGCATAACCCTTTCTAACGAATTTTCTCTTTGGATCACCAGTTTTTGCAATGAATCCATCTCTAAATTTTTCTACTCTTGCTCTTTGAGAAGTTATTTTTCCTGCAACTATAATTTCAACCCCAAGGGCACCCTTTGCCATTATTCTTCTGACTGTTCCATAAGCAGTTCTTCGGAAGTGTCTGCCTCTTTGTAATGAGGATGCTAATCTAACTGCCATTACATCAGGATTTAAGTCTGGATCATCAAGCTGATCCACCTCTATTTGCACATCCTCAGAATTAAGAATGTTTTTTACATCCTCAGAAATTTTCTTTATTGTTTTTCCTTTCTTTCCTATGGCATATCCTACCCTACCCACTTTCAACGTTATTCTTGTACCAGTGGGAGCTTGTTGGTAATCCATGTCTCCGAATTCAGCCTGCTCTAATTCATTTTTTAAATACTCTTTGAGCAGGATTTCCTTTACCTTTCCTTCAGTTATCTTTTTTACTATTGGTGGCAGTAAGCATCATTCCTCTTTATTTGCTTTGAACCAGATATATAACAGTCTATTAAAAGAATTAAGATGGTGAGCGCGTAAAGTTTGAGGAATTAACGTTCTTTTTTCATTTTCATTGAACCCACTCTCATGTTCCGAATTTATAAAACAAAATTAGTAATAATATATAATGAGTGTTTTCACAGAAGAGACTTTGGTTCAAACATTGGTCTCAGAAGAATCCTTTGGTATTGCTTTATTTTCAATGGAGGATGAGGGTCCTAAAGTCCTATATACAGACTTAGAATTACATTCATTTTTAGCATCAAGTCTATCTGATGAACCACTTGGTGATATTCTTGAGAAAATTGCAATTCACACCATTGTTTTAATCGGTCAAGGTCACGTGTATCCCGAAGGTGTTTTTGAGATTCCAGCTGGAAAATTAAACATCAAGTCTGTTTTGGTTTCATTTAAGTTACAAAATCTCACAGCAAAAGATCCACGTTTACGATTGGGATATTTCCAATTAGCGATCTTTCTACCAATACCAATCCTTAAACTCCTTCCATCGACCATAAATTATGAGAAAGAGCTCTTAGGGCTACTTAAGTCCTTCACGACCAATCAGAATTTTTCATCATCAAATTTTATGACATTAAAACAGGAAATTTCAAATGTATTTAACTTTTTAATTGGAAGAGTCTATTGAATTTATATTATCTTAGTGTAGCTAACATAGCGGATTTATTTTCAATTTTGCATCTTTGAGCATCCTATCAAATATTACCTACATTCAATTAAAATTAATTGGACTATTGTCTTTTATTTTTAAATTTTTACGCGTCAAAAAAATAGTAACTATCGCGTAATATTAAAAGAATAACTCCCCCTCAAAATTAGATACAATTCACTGGAGTGAAAACGAATGGTAATGAATGGACAACCAGTTATTATATTAAAGGATAACTCAGAAAGAAATACAGGTCGAGAGGCTCAAAAGAACAACATTGCAGCTGCTTCAGCGATTGCTGAGGCAGTAAGATCAACACTTGGACCACTAGGAATGGATAAAATGTTGGTTGATAGTTTAGGCGATGTAATTATAACTAATGATGGAGCTACGATTCTAGAGGAGCTTGATGTTGAACACCCTGCAGCAAAACTTATTATTCAGGTTGCAAAGTCACAGGATAAGGAGGTAGGAGATGGTACTACATCTGCCGTTGTCATTGCTGGTGAGCTTCTAAAGCGAGGAGATGAGCTCTTAGAGAAGAAAGTTCATGGGACTACAATTGTAGATGGTTATAAAAAGGCTGCAGCAGAGGCTATTCGTGCTCTTGATGAAATCGCATTTGAAATAAATCCTGACAAAGAGTCTCTCAAAGCCATAGCTTTAACTTCATTAAACAGTAAAAGTGTTACAACAGCAAAAGATAAGATCGCTAATTTGGCTATAGAGGCTATTTTACACATAAAGGAAGAACGTAATGGAAAGTTTATTGCTGATTTGGACAATGTGAAAATTTTACAAAAACAAGGTAAATCACTTGAAGATAGCTCCCTTATTAAAGGAATAGCTGTCGATAAAGAAATTCTACACCCTGCCATGCCAAAGTCAATTACCGATGCAAAAATTGCGTTGGTAAATCAGAATATCGAGGTTAACAAGACTGAATTCGATGCAGAAATCAAAATCTCAGATCCTTCGATGGTTCAAAGTTTCTTAGATAATGAACAAGATATGATAAAGGAAATGGTGGACAAAATTAAGGCTTCAGGTGCAAATGTTGTGATTTGTCAAAAAGGAATTGACGATATGGCTCAATATTTCATGGCTAAAGAAGGAATTTCTGCAATTCGTAGAGTGAAGAAAAGTGATATGGAAAAAATTGCTAAAGCAACTGGTGGGTCTGTTGTCACAAGTCTTGACGACTTAACTGCAGGTTCATTGGGCGAGGCAGGAAAGGTGTATAAAACAAAACTAGGAGATGACGATTATGTCTTTATTGAAGATTGTGCATCACCATTAGCTGTTACCATTCTCTTACGTGGGGCTTCAAAGTATGTTACCGATGAAGCAGAAAGGGCAATCACAGATGCACTATCAGTTGTAAGAAATGCTGTTGAAGACAGAAAAGTTGTTCCAGGTGGTGGAGCCGTAGAAATTCATCTAAACCAATCTATTGAAAACTTAGCAAAAGAAACTACAGGTAAGGAAAGACTCGCAATACAAGCCTTTGCGGATTCCCTACTTATAATACCATCAACTTTAGCTGAAAACGCTGGACTAGACCCATTAACCATAGAAGCAGAACTCATATCAGCATACAACAAGCATAAAACTAAGAAAACTTGGGGAGTTAATTTAACAGAAGGAAAAGTTGATGATATGAAAAAATTAGGTGTTTTAGAACCAATCCGTGTCAAACTACAGGCCATAAAATCTGCTTCTGAAGCAGCCGAAATGATCCTAAGAATCGATGATGTCATCGCAACAAAAAGTGATGGAGATGCAGGTGCAGGTGGTATGCCCCCTGGTGGAATGCCTCCTGGTGGTATGGGTGGAATGCCTGGCATGATGCCTGGCATGTAATCAAATTAAACAGTGAGATAACCTTTTAATTCAGATTTTATTTTTATTAACAAATGATTTTCGTCACTTTTGTTTATTTCTCCATTCTTGACATGTATGAAATTAGATACAAATTTTAAAATTTCATTAAGATGTGGGTCAATTGAGGTTGTAATTTTTGAGCCTATTATTCCTATACAGAATGATTCATTACTCCTAATAGCAATTCCCTTATCTTTATGATTGACCAAAATACTGGATGCCTTTTCTTGAAATATTTCATGAGAAAATGATGATATTGCTGAAAGAAACATTGCAATGAGACTTTCATCCAAGACTAAATCTTTGTGGGAGAAATTAACATTCATGAAGTTTTTTCCACTTTCATCAACAATGATCAAGTACTCTAATTTTGATTTACTCTGTTCAAGAAATTTATTTATCTTAGGAGATTCTTCACTTTTTTTTGGAATTCCTCCTTTACCAAACAGTGTGTAACTTTTTATATTTGCTAGCATGTTATCAAAACTAATTCTTCCTTAAATATAAAAACTAGAGATTTTTATAACCATTCAACAGTGTTAAGTCCCAGAATATTTAACCCTGTTTTCAGCCCTTTTCTTATCAAGATTACTAGCATTATTTTTGCTAATTCTTCTTCTTCATCCGATAATCCTAATATTTTTTCTGTTTCATAAAATTTCATAAAATCAAGTGCCAATGTTCTACACCATGTAGATAACTTTGAGGGGTCAAGAGAGATTTGACTTTCTAAGACTTGTTCAGTTAATACTTCAAGAGTATTCATTATTTTCACAACAATTTCAATGTTTGATAAATATTCAAATTTAACCCGAGAAGGATCAAGGTCCTCTTTCTTGTTTGTTTTTCTAAGAACCCCAGAAGTTCTAGCATAGGCATAAAGAATCAATGGTCCAGAATTTCTCCTGAAATCTAATTCTCTCTCTAAATCAAGTGTTATTTTTTTATTAGGACTACTTTCAATTAATGGAAATCTTGTACTTGCCAAGGCCACTGCATTAATTATATCTTCATCCTTTTCCTCTTTAACCACCTTACTTGTTTTGTCTGACTCTTGTTTGGCGATTTTTGATCTGACCACAGTCTCAAAGAAATAATCATCAGCTGTTATATATTGTGCTCGACGACCGCTCATTGTTTTACCTAGTAATTCTACCAGCTCATATTTGTAATGGTTCAAGTTTTTAGCAACCTTCAAGTACCCTAATTGGTAAATTGGTAATATCAATTGAAGTTGTGGTAAACTTTGCTCAGAGCTTATAACATTGTATACGACATCTGCTTTATATTTTTCAAACTTTTTAATGGAGTAGGCCATATCCTTCATTGCATAAAGCGCTGTTCCATCATTTCTAATTAGCTGAAGATCAGGAATACCGGATTTAGGTAAAAAGTTATTTTTATCCAGGTCTAACTCTTTACACATTTTATTTACTATTTCTTTTGGATATTTTAGCTTGACAGTCCCATCAGATTGAATTTCTGCATTATCCAGTTTTTTTATTCTTGCTAATATCTCTTCCAGTCTACCTTCCCATGTTACATCTGATTCATAATCAAACCCATCAAATCTCACATTAAAATTGTTTACTGTTGCCTTAAAAGCTTCAATCGTCCAGTCTGTTACCTCTCTAAATATATTTTTTATTTCTTGGTTTAGGTCATTTTCATAATTTTTTAAATACTCAGAAGTTACACCTAAAAGGTCTAAATCTTGAACTGCATTGTATAAGGTGTTAAACAACCTAGGAAATCTACTTTCAAGATCTTTTGAAATTTCAAAATAACTAATAAAATCATTTTTATAACCGTTAAAGTTTTTAATTTCTCTTGAAAGCTCTCGTTTAGCCTTTTTATACACTTTTAAATTTTTATCGTCCAATAATGAGATTTCTTTCTCAAGTCTCTTGATATTACTTGAAAAGTAATTTTTTGCATTATCTATATCTTTTTTTGTAAACTTATAATTAAACTTTGATAGTTCAAAATTTGTGGCATATTTTCTCTTTAACGTTATTATTGTAAATAAACAATTCATAATCGCGTAAACTCGACCTATCCAATGATCGAATTTTACATCAGGAAAAACTCTTTTCTCCTTTAGAATCTTGTATCCCACTACAGTGAATCCAATTTGCAAGCCAATGTCATTTATGTAAAATAACCTATACACCTGGTACCCAGTTGCCTCAAGAATTCTTGCGTAGGTATCACCTTGAATAGTATTCCTCAGGTTTCCGACATGGATTGGTGCAATGGGATTAGCAGAAGTGTGTTCTACAACAGCAATTTTACCCTTATTTATTTCTGAAAATCCATAATCATTTCTCATGACAAATTTAGCAATTTCCTCAAATTTCTTAGTATAAAACAACTGTTTTTCTTTTTCATTCAGCTTTAAATTTAGAAATACTATTGGTCGATTCTTAGTTTCTATTGTTGCAATCCCATAACTTTCGATGTATCTTGAATTTTCTACCAATTTTTCCCCAACTTTTTTTGCAAATATTACAGGTTCTTCTTTTTTTGAATATTTATTTATGACGAACCCAAACTCTCCTTGTTCTCTATAATCTGAAATTACCTCTTCTAGTACAACTGTACCCTGGAGTTCATCACAAATTCTATTAACTTCCTCTTGAAGGAATTTTCTCATTAGCTTTTTGTTTTTTTGAATAACATAATATTTTTGATATATTGAGTGTTAAGAAGAATAAATTTGAATTATTTCAGTGAGTAGTTCAATTGCATCTTCTTTCTTTCTTTGGAAGCTATTTCTTCCAATTATTGATCCAAAGCCCCCTCCTTGATGAATTTCTTTAATTTCCTTGAGAATGTCTTCTTTGTCTTTCGCAGCCCCTCCAGAAAATATAACGATTCTTTTACCATCAAAGGCAGATTGAATTACATGATGAATTCGATCAGATAGTTTTTCTTTTGGTATACCTTCATAATATGCTTTTGCTGCTTCCAATTCTATAAGTTCAGATGGAGGTTTTACCTTTATGATATCTGCTCCCATTTGAGCTGCTATCTGTGCTGCATATGCAACTACATCAAGCGAGGTCTCACCTGCTTTTGACAGATTCTCTCCCCTTGGATAAGACCAAACAACAGCTGCTAAACCAACATCATGAGCTTCACGTATAACTTCTTTAAGTTCAAACAACAATTCATTGATATCTGAAGTTCCGGGATAAATTGTAAAACCGACTGCACTACATCCTAATTCAAGTGCATCTTGAACAGAAGAAGTTAATGCCGATTTCGGGTTTTTTGTTTTGTAAAGAGAGTTGTTGTTGTTAACTTTCAAAATTAAGGGGATCTCTCCAGGATATTCATTGGCTGCCATTTGAATAAATCCCAATGGTGCAGCATATGCATTCAATTTTGCTTCTATTGCAAGCTCAACATGATAAAGCGGGTCGTAACCCCTTGGGTTAGGCTGAAATGATCTGGCAGGTCCATGCTCAAACCCTTGATCGACTGGTAAAATTAACATTTTTCCAGTACCTCCAAGAGATCCTTGGTCTAACATTTGCTTTAAACTTCGACGAACACCCGGACTTGTGTGTCCATAATTTTTTAAAATCTTTTGAACTTTATCCATATTTAGAGTTATCCGGATTCGATTTATAAGAGTTAGATTAGACACTTATAAAATTTAATTTTTTTTTGTGTTAATCTCTAATTTATCCAATATCTGTTTCGTGAGTTTATCTGTGAATGTAAGGTTCTGCAGACTTTCAAAGTCGTTTGTCTCCTTGTTAAGGACTTTAACAGAATTTCTGAATTTATCAAATTTCCAATCAAAATGAAGAATCCATTCGCACTCTGTATTAACCTCTGATTTCAAAATAATATCTTTCATATCATCAATAAAATCATCTGGGGATAATTCACTTACATTCTGAGATATTGGATATAAATCAGAAAGTCCAATTGGTACCAAACCAAAAATTGGTGATAATAAATATACATTTTTGAGCTCTTCCAGCACTTCATCATTGTAGACAATAGTATTTTCAACCAGAAATTTATTGTAAATCGCTTCTTTCCAAGATGGTGCAATAATTATTCTCACAGGTCTCTCCTTTAGCCAATCACTGCAAAACTTTCTAATTATTTGAATTTCTGGCTTTTTCAAATCCATTGTATCTCTAATTCTTATGGCATTAACATTTGATATCTGTGTACCGCTAATTAAGAGGTTCATTGTTAAATCATTTTGATATATTAATTTTACTGCTAAATTTGTGGCTCGAGTGAGATTCGGTGCTGATCTAGCTCTAATCATAACTAAATCCCATAATTCCCCTCTCTCTATGGCATTTCTAATCATTCTAATTTCTTGAACAGAAACCCATAAATTATGTTCAGCAAGCTTTCGCTCTCTCTCCTTTTTTTCTAAATTCATTAATTCACCAGGTGTTGTGTCTATGCAAATAGGACAGATACAAGGTAACGTATTCAGTTTACTTAGTTCAAATGTCCCCTTATTTGTTAAATATCGATTATCTTTCGCCATAAGGCTATATGCTGCAGAATCAAACGTATCACAACCGAGGAAAACAGCTAAAGCAAACATTGCTGGATGTCCGGCACCAAACAAATGGATTGGGACTGAGCTTGGGATTTTAGATTTAGCTGTAATAATAATCTTTACAAGATTTTCATAATCTTGATTAATCATGATTTGTACAACGCTACCTATTGCGGCAAATTTAAAATTCTCAAACAAATTCCATTCTTTAACTTTATCGGTGTAATTATTAATGAGGTCTGTATACTTCCCCCCTTGAATTGGTAAAGTCCAGGAAGCTTTAAGATTTTCAGAGTTTAAGATTAATTTTCTTGCGTCTCTTACCTTCTCTAGTGTTTTTGAATTTTTATCTGAGGCAATTTTAAATGAATCTTTGTAAGCTATTGGATGATCTAAAATCACACCTATGTCCGCGTTAACTTGAGTTTGAAGTCCCATACTATCTTCTTGTGAAATTTCGATATCTCCATACACAAGTATTTGATAAGCCCCACTATCCATCATGATCACCCCTGGAAAGTTTAAAATTTTATGGATATCCTGTATTTCAATTTTATTTTGATTGATTCTTTTATAAAGTAAATATGCTGATGTAATAATTTGTTTAAACTTGAATTTTTGGAATAAGTCATGAGGTGGGATCTGGTGATACTCAGGATGTACAACAGGAAACAACGCAGGTGTTTCAATTGTTTTACCATTGACATTAATCTTTCCGATTCTGGCTAAACCATCCCATTTCTGAACTTCAAACTCCACATTGGAATTTTAACTCTTAGCTTCAAAAATCTGTCTTTGAATTACAGAAACATTATTTATGGGTCTTATATGCTTCCCAGATACTCTTAATTCTGTCAGCAACAATACCCTCACCACCAGAAACTCCCTGTTCGTTTACAACAAATCTGTCCATTACTCGAATATTGTTGGTATCTTCAAAGACTTTGACGTTTTCAGATTTAAAGACCTTTGCTAGTTCTTCAGCTAATCCATTAATATCAAATGGTATGTCGCCAAGTGAAATGTATGAAACCATTTTACCGGAAATTAGCAGAGAAAAAAACTTTTCACCATCACTAACTTTCACATCTGTCATAACAAGGTTTAACTCTTCATTTATGCCTTTCAATACTCCATAGTATGTCTTCTGTTCTGTGGTACGTACCTCTACTTTTTTGTTTACCAGTTTGTGTAATTCAGCTAAATAAGCTCTATTTGCTTGACTCATATTTACCTGTTGATTATCCCTTTCTTATAAATTTCTTTAGTTTGACTATATAATTGAAACCTTTTATCAACTTCCAATGAAAGTGTAATAGAAGTTCTCATTAAATTCTGACCAAACAAATAAGTATTAAACAATCAAAACCACTCTTGAAATAAGAATGATAACTTCCTCTTCTTTTGGGAATTATTCCAAAAATATAATAAAAGAATTCAATTCCAAAAATATATCTATTGGAGATTTTATCGAGGTAAAAAGAGTCAAAAATAAAATCTCTGGCATTTTGTTACCACAGTCAGAATTTGGTGATGTGAATACCATTATCTTAAAACAGAAGAATGGATATAATGTTGGAATAAAATTTGAGCCAAAAACAAAAATTGTGAAAGTCGGTGAGGGAATAAAACTTGAAAATTTTCCCGTAGCCTCTATCAAACAAAAACCCAAATTACCTGAAATATCTCTGATAGCAACAGGAGGCACAATCGCATCCAGGATTGATTATTTAACTGGTGGTGTGTACATGGCAAGTAAACCAGAAGAGGTTTTTGCCAGCTTACCAGAACTATTGGATGAGGTGAGCTTTAAAACAATCAATCCCCTATTTCAGCTGGCAAGTGAAGATATGGGATACATTCAATGGCAAAAAATAGCTACAGAGATCAAGAAAGAGTTAGATGGGGGTTCAAGAGGAATAGTTATTATGCATGGGACGGATATGATGGGATATTCATCTGCAGCATTATCTTTCATGTTAGAAAATTTAACGGCCCCTGTTGTTTTTACAGGAGGGCAAAGGTCATCTGACAGGGGATCTTTTGATGGAGCTCTTAATCTTATATCTTCAGCAAGGTTAGCTGCAAATTCTAATATTGCTGAGGTAATGGTGTGTATGCACGAAACATCAAATGACACAACATGTTTAGCATTACCTGGAACCAAGGTCAAAAAGATGCATACATCAAGAAGGGATGCATTTAAGGTGATCAATGGATTTCCTTATGCTAGAACCTATAAAAGCGGAAAAATTGAGGAATTAGATGTTAAGGATGTCCATAGAAGAAGTGAAGGAAATGTGAAGTTGTTATCCGGGTATGAACCAAAAGTTGGTCTTTTGAAGATATACCCAAATTCAAATCCTGAAATTATCGATTGGTATGTTGATCGAGGTTACAAAGGATTAATTATTGAAGGAACTGGGCTTGGACATGTTCCTGCATTTACACCTGATGGTGAAGAGCATCGATCTTGGTTACCAGCCATTGAGCGTTCTTTGGAGTCTGGATTATATGTTGGAATGACTTCTCAATGTGTGTATGGTAGAACCCATCCTTATGTCTATAGGGGATTAAGAAAACTCTCTAAGGTTGGAGTTGAGTACCTAGGAGACATGATCTCAGAAACTGCCTTAATTAAGCTGGGCTGGGCCATTGGGAACTTTTCTTTTGATAATGTCTCTAACATAATGAACACAAATATAGCAGGTGAACTTTCTGATAGGACACTATTGGGAGGTAATTGAGATGGTCAATATCAAAGCCCCAGAAAACCTTGATTATGAAAAAGAAGGATTAATGATAGGCTTGGAATTTCATCAGCAAATTTACGCTCCTTATCATTTAGATAGTCATTCAGAGTTAGAAATTACTGAGGGGTCAAAGCTATTTTGCCCCTGCCCAGCTGTTATCCAAGAAAAAGAACCAGATTTAGAAATCATTAGGCAGTTAAGGGCTGTTAGTGGTGAAACTGGTGAGGTAGATATTACAGCAAAATTTGAAAAATCTAAAAACCAAATGATACATTATGAGTATTATAAGGACACAAATTGTCTTGTTGAGTTAGATGAAGAACCAATTCACCCGGTTAATCCAAATGCATTGCTTCGAGTAATTGCAATTTCAAAGAATCTATTTAACTTACAAATTTTTGATGAATTGTTAGTGTGCAGAAAAACAATTATAGATGGGAGTAACACAAGTGGATTTCAAAGGACAATTCAGGTAGCCTATGGAAATGAGGATTCTTTTATAACAGTAAATGGGAAAAAAATTAAGATATATCAAGTTAATTTGGAAGAAGATTCAGCAAAAAATATGGGAAAGTTTTCAGGTTATAAGAAATTCAGTTTGGATAGGTTAGGTATCCCATTAATTGAGATAGCCACAGATCCTGACATGAATTCACCAGAAGAAGTACTTTCGGTTGCATCTCGAATAGGAGAGCTTCTCCGAACAACAAAATTCGTTAAACGAGGCCTAGGTACAATTCGTCAAGACATTAATGTATCAATAACTAAGGGAACTCGAGTAGAGATAAAAGGTGTTCAGGAATTAGCTTTACTTCCTGAATTTGTGAAGAATGAGGCAATTAGGCAATATAGGATGTTGGAATTCCTTTCTGAATTAGAGAATCGTAACTTTGATTTAAACAAATTTTTGAAAATTAAATCAGTAGATTTAACTAAAATTCTTTCTAAGTCGGATTCAAACCTTGTTAAAAAGGCTATAAAACAAAAACATAAAGTTATTGGATTAAAGCTCCCTAAGTTAAGTGGAATGTTAGGTTATGAATTACAAGAGGGATATCGTCTTGGAACTGAACTTTCAGAAGTTGTAAAAGTCTTAGGAGGTGGTGGTGGAATAATTCATAGTGATGAATTACCCAAATTTGGGATTAATGAAGAGGAAGTTGACCTTATTAGGGATGCACTTAAGGCAGATTCAAATGATGCATTTGCTATTTCGTTTGGGAAAAAGACTGTTGTGGAAAGAGGTTTTACAAGTATCAAAGAAATATTTAAGCTCTGGATTGAATCCGAAACACTCCTCCCTGAAGTTAGAGCTCCGAGATCTGATGGTACCACTGGATTCCTTAGACCTTTACCTGGGCAAGCCAGAATGTATCCTGAAACCGATATACTCCCCATAGACATTGGTTCTGAAATATTTGATAAATTAAACAACATCGTTTTTGAGTTACCAGAAGATCGAATTGATCGATACCACAAAGATTTTTCTCTTTCTATGGAATTAGCTGAGAGAATGTCTTCAAGTCCAGAAAACGAGCTATTCGAAAAGTTGGTTAATGAAAATTCAGTCGAACCAGTTTTGGTTGCCTCAACCCTATTGAATACAATGGTAGAACTACGTAGAGAAGATTTAGATATTAGTAAAATAAACGAAACTGTGCTTGGTGAACTTTTCAAAGCTGTTTCAGACTCAACTTTAAATAAATCTAAAGTGCCTGAGGTTCTTCGAGCGTATTGTTTGAATCCAAAGAATCCAATTCAAAACTATATTATAGAATATTCTAAAGGAACGATCTCTGAAGAAGACCTTGTTGATTTTATTAATGACCTTGTCTTAAAAAACAAGAAATTAATTATAGATAAAGAAATGAGATCAGTTGGTGGATTAATGGGAGATATTATGAAATTCACAAAGGGGAATGTTGATGGCAAAAAGGCAAATAAATTTCTAGTATCTGAAATAAAGAAAATTTTAAATCAAAGCTAACTTAAAGTTGAGAAAAAAGCTCATTGTAAATTTGTTCAAATTCTTTTTTTGTTTCTTCAATTAATTTTTCACCTTTTACTGTGATTTCATAATATTTTCTGTTTGGGAATGGTGAATGAACTAACGAGGAAACGAATCCTTCGTTGTTTAATTTGTAAAGAACTGAGTATGAAGTTACAGTGGCAGGGGCAAATCCAAATCTTTCCTTTATTTCTTTTCTTAATTCATATGCATATTTTTTTTCTTCTTTGAGAATCACTAGAATCCATATATATAATATATCAACTCTTAGTTTTTTCTTTAATCTCTCTAAGGGTTTATATTTTTCTTCACTGCTCACTGTGGTCTACCCCAATACTTCAATGTATCATATTTCCCTATTATTTTTAAGCTAATTGCAATCACAAATAAATTTGTTAAGTTTTAAAATCAATTAATGAAATAGGGCTTTAAATTTGCTTTAATGTCCATTCCGCTTACGGAAATTGTAAAAACCTTATTTGTTAATACAAATTATGAAAACGAAATTCCAAGAAATACTTGAGGGGTCTCATGCTCTCCCCTTTGAAAAAAGGCTTAGAATGGATCTTAAACCTGAAATTATTCCTCCACTTCCTAGTGGTGAAGAAGCTTTGAAACCTTCTACTAAGGCCGGATGGGAAACAGAAGCAATTAAAAGAGCGATGATAAATAATCTCCACAATGGTAGCAATTGGGAGGAACTTTATATCTATGGGGGATCAGGGAGAGTAGCCAGAGATTGGGAAGCCTTTTTCAGAACAATAGAATTAATTGAAAATCTGGAACCGAATGAAACTTTATTTTTACAATCTGGTGTTTCATATACAAAAACTCTTACCCACAGGCTTGCTCCAAGAGTAGTTATCACAAATTCTTTGGTAGTTCCAAAGTGGTATAACAATTTTACTGAATTTGTTAATGCTGGACTGACTGTTTATGGACAAATGACAGCAGGTTCTTTTATTTTTATTGGTCTACAAGGTATAATTCAAGGAACTTATGAAACAATGGTTGCTGCAATAAAAAAGGCGGAAACAACCACTTCTAGGTCAGATTTAAACATATATGAAAAACAGGTTGTTGTTTCATCTGGACTTGGTTTAATGAGTGGAGCACAACCCTTAGCCATAAAAATGGCAGGAAAATCATCTATAATTGCGGAGGTAAATATTCACGCCCTAGAGAGGTTATATAAAGAGGGGCGAGAAAGGGGAACCCCCTACTTAGATGAAATTGCGAAATCCCCTGAAGATGCCTTAAAGATCATTAAAAGAACCGTTGACGAGGGAGGAACCATCTCGGTTGGGGTGCATTGTAATGCAACTGATCTTTTGAGCTACCTTGTTTCAATTAACTTCACACCAATTGTATTGACTGATCAAACCTCAGCTCATGATTTGATTTATGGGTATTTTCCTGAATCTTTAACGTATGAAGAGGCCTTAATTATGCGAGAGTCTAAACCTGATGAATATAAAAAGCTCTCAGAAACAACTATAATAAAACATGTAAACTTAATGTTGACCCTTCAAATAAGGGGTTCAGAGACGTTTGATTACGGAAACAACATAAGAACACAAGCTTTCAATTTAGGTGTGGAAGATGCATACAATTTTGAAGGTTTTGTAGTTCGCTATATCCGTGATTTGTTTTCTATAGGGAAAGGGCCATTTAGGTGGGTTGCATTAAGCAACGACCCGACAGACATTCTAACTACAGACAAATATGCAAAAATGCTTTTTGATGAAGATGAGCAACTTGTAAATTGGTTAAACCTTGCACAAAAGTTTATCCCCTTTGAAAAAGGACTTCCTGCACGAGTCTTCTGGGCAGGTTTTTGGGGGAGGGCTGCATTTGGGATGCTAATAAACAAGCTTGTGCAGGAGAAAAAAATTAAAGCTCCAATAATTATAGGGAGAGATCATTTGGATGGTGGGTCGGTGGCATCACCTTTTAGAGAAACTGAGGGTATGAGGGATGGAAGTGATGCTATCAGTGATTTTCCAGTCTTAAACTTGCTTGGAAATGCACTGGGGGGAGCAACGTGGGTGAGTCTACATGGTGGTGGAGGGGTTGGTGTTGGTTATTCAATTCATGCTGGTCAGGTAATTATAGCTGATGGAACACAACTTAGTCAAGAAAGACTCTTTAGAGTTTTATTATGGGATCCATTATCTGCTGTAATTAGGCATAATGTTTCAGGTTATAAAAAATCTAAAGAACTTATAGATCAGTTTGGCTTGGTGTCTAAGGAAAATGGTAGAACAACAACTAATTTTCTCGAAATTTATAATAAAATGATTGACTGGGTTTATGAAAAGGTAGGTGTGAAGCTTTTTGAACCGCTTCAAAGTATAGAGTTGAAATTATTCTAAATCTTTGTTGAAATCTGCTACCACTTCTGCAATTTTATAAGTTTCTGATATATTAATTTCAGATATATTCCCCACAATAATTATCTGAGGCACTAATTTCTTATCGCTAGTTTTAGCATACAATATTTCTTCAATGTCTTTCTTTGATTTTATACCTCCCCCATAAATTGCTCTGTCAACCACAGTTCCTGATTTTGAGCGTTTATTTACTGTGGTCAAATATCTTGAAATTATTTTAGAATTAAGTTTCTGCTGACCAGATCCAGCTTCCAAATAATATAATTTGAAGAAGTTATTCGAGACTGCCGCTTCAAACCGTTTTGAAATCAAAACCTCATCATGATTTTTGTCTGCAAGGGTACGATCTGCAGCCTTACCTCCCATTGGATGATAAGCAACTGGAATTATCTTTGCCTTGTTTGTTTTCGAGACAACCCATGTAGCAACCTTTGCTTTCATTTTAAGGTATCCACTCTTTGAGTTTATTGGAATAGGGGCAAACACAAATTTTGGTCCTTTAATTAGATGGTTTGTTGAACTTGGAAATAGTCCAATATATGATGTTGGTGTGGGCTTTGAGTTTGTTATATTATTTATTGGAGAAAAATGCTTTCTTTTTTGCATTGATTCCTCGACTCTATTGTACATGTTGACGATATCTTGCTTTTTGAGGTATTTTTCAGAAGCACCGATTAATGAAAAGGTTGTGTTTTGAAAAACTGCGAATATTTCATAGAATTCATTTGAATAAAGGTCATACTTAGCAGGGTCAGAAAGAATCCCTAAATGAATGGGCATCATATAACTTGAAGCAAAAAAGGTTAAAAAATTTTGTGTGCCTTAAAGTATTGAGACAAAGTTTAAACAAATCTAAGTAAAAGTATAATGAAAAGAGAACAAAGAATTTAAAGACAATTAATAAAGTAAAGATATGAATAAGGTTCCTTGGGTTTTTCCTGCACCCCAACCAAAGTTTGTCTTACCAAGGTTGAAATTTACGATCCCCACAACAGTTCCTACTAATCTTATTTTCTTTTTAGTTTATGTTGGTGTTTTCTATGTTTTTATTGGTGGGGTATATGATTTAGTTAATAATCCAATCGCAATTGGAGTTGTGGGTAACACTCCACTTTTGATAAGTAATCAAGGGGTAGGCTCTCAATTTTTATTGGAAGGAATAGTTGGTGGATTAGTGATGTTTTTAGGTTCATTCGGGCTTTATCTAATTCGACAAGCATCTTCTAACCCACATGACACAGAGAATGCCAATAGATTATTCATTTTGGGCGTTTTAACATTGCTATTATCAATTATTTTTATCTATTCAATGTATATGGCAAAGACAAGTGGTCGATTATATTAAGAAGCAATGAGAGAAAACGAAATTTTTCAACATTTGTGTGTTTTTTCTGCATCTTCATTTGAGATTCAAAAATATATTGATGAAACTTTTATCAAAAACAATTATCAAAAGACTCTGTTTATAGATATAGATAGAAAACTAAGTTTAAAACAAAAAAGCCATGATTTAACTATACGTCCAAATAATCGAGAAGAGCTACTAAAATTACTTATTATTCTTTCTGATAAGCTCATTATAAACATTAATAAAATTATAATCTCAAACTTAGCATATTATTTTAGAGATTATGATCCTCTAGACCATCCTGTTATAGCAAACAGAAGGCAGATGGCCTATGTACTTTCGAAATTAAAATCGTTAAAAATAGATGTGTTGATATTCCTTCGATCTACCGCTTTTGACCCTGAAAGACCCTTATTTTCTGAACTAATTGATTACTATGGGTTTCAGAAGATTTTATTATAGGGTGTTACTCAGCTAAATTTAAAATTCCATTTTCTATAACCTGACCCAATCCTTTTCCGGTTGAATAATCTAAAAATGACACTTTCAATATTCCATTTTCAAAAACTTGTGATAATACGGTTTTAGGGTCTTCGTTTTTTATCTTTTTAGAGTTGTATGCCAAAATAAGGTTTATCCTTTCTCTTTTCTCTTTAGGGAGATTCTTTAATATTAGGTCTAAATTTGCAATAGATTCAGTATCAATAACAAGGCTCGATAAATTTTTTTCCTTGAGAAAAATAGAATAACCATCTTCTGAAGTTTGTGTAACTCTAATTCTGTCATAGAAAATATCTATGGTTAATTTACAAATCTCTGCTCGTAAATTTTTATCGTCTCTGGTGTTTAATGATATAACAGATAAATATGATTTGAAAAATTTTCGAAATGCAGGTGAATTTGATATTAATAGGATGTTTGTATACCTAAGAGGAAAATTTAGATTCACAGAAAAAGTTTTTTCAACAGCTGATGCAATAATTCTCTCAACTATTGAAGATATTAAATATACAACATTTGCTTTTCTGACACTTCCTAATTTGTCAATTTCAATCATTAAAATATGATCACCGTGAGAGAGGCTCCTTTTTATTAGTCCTGAATCGGCCTTTTCGTTAATTTGAGGGACAGACGGCAGTCCTATTCTCATACCATTCTCTTCTTTCTTGTTTTGATATAAGTCATATGAAAATTCTATCCAGTAGGTTTTTCTACATTCTGGACAATATGCTTGAATTTCACTGATGAGTGTTATAAAAATCACCTAGCTTAATTGATTAATTTTTTCAATTAACCAATTTATTCCTTCAAAGACACCCGTTCCAAATTTTGCAGATCCTGGAATAATTAAAAAATCTCTTCCTCTTTGTCTTTTATTAATTTGATATTCCAACATAGCTTCTGTAACAGTATAAGGTTTAAGTGGAATTAAGTCTTGCTTATTTATTAACACTAAAACGGGTTTGTTATTATTTAGTATATTTAACATATACTCAAAACTTAATTTTGACTTTTCAAATGCTTTCAAGTTTTTATCCCTTTTTATTGTTCCATCTATAACATAAATAATCGCGTCAGCTTGAGTTACAGCCAACCCCCAGAGGGCATTCTTATATAAATCTTGCCCACCCACATCAATTGTAGAAAGCTTCCATTTTCCAATACTTATGCCCTTATTTCTAATATCCATCCCTAGTGTCATATCAACCTCAGACACTGTTGTACCCGTTTCTAAATATCTAATTAACGTTGTCTTTCCAGCCCCTGAAGTGCCAAGTGTAACAATTTTTGCTAATTTGTTTTTATTCCTTCTGAATATAGTATCAATCAGGTTCATCTTTTATTCATAGAGATAATGATTTAAAAGCTACTGATTTCACTCGTTCAACAAAAAATACATGGACATAAGGAGAACTTAAATTATTAGGAATTAAAAAATTAGCTATGGTTCAAATTTTGGTTTTGGATTCAGTTGACTCTGCCTCCTTATTATCTTTAAGAGAGGAAAATTACGAAGTTATTGACTTAACTAATGACAAGAACTCCTTAAATGATTACCTTGAAACTGCTGATGGAATTATTATAAGAAGTGCAACAAAGGCAACTTCAGACTTCTTAAAGAGGTTTAATAAGATTAAAATTATTGCAAGAGCTGGAGTCGGTTTAGATAATGTTGATTTAGAGTATTGTAAATCAAATGGTATTAAAGTAGTGAACAGCCCAAATGGGCCTAGTAAAAGTGTCGCGGAATTAACTGTTGCTATGTTGATTTCTGTTTCAAGGAATTTAAGATCAGCCCTCATAGGAACAGTTGAAAAAAAATGGCCAAAAAAAACAAGTGCAGGTACAGAAGTTTCAGGTAAAATTCTAGGAATCATTGGAACTGGTGCTATTGGATTTGAGGTAGCAAAACTTGCCAATTGTTTAGGTATGAAAGTGATTGGATATGACATAATTATTAATCAGAAATTAAAGGAGTCAGGTTGGTTTGAATACGTTGATAAAGATGAATTACTGAGAAATTCTGATTATGTTACAATACATGTTCCACTCCTAAAATCCACATATCATATTCTTTCGGATGAAGAATTTAAAATTATGAAACATGGTTCTTTTGTTCTTAACATGTCTCGGGGTGGATTAATAGATGAAGATTCCTTAATTAAAGCAATAGAAAGTGGGAAAATTAAAGGTGCTGCTTTAGATACTTATGAAAAAGAGCCCGTTCAGAATGAGGATATATTATCTAATCCACAAATTTTTTGTACCCCTCATATTGGTGCAAGTACAACAGAAGCACTTCAAAAAAACACTTCAATAATTGTAAAAGAGATAATTGATTTTTTTACTCAGAAATGAATATTTTTATGTAATCATTGAACACTAAATCAAACTTTCCCTCAACCAAGGGGTAAATTTCATAATAAACTTCATGTGCAATTTCTGAAAAGAGGACTCTTTCTTGAATTAAACACAGAATAATCTTTTTTGACCTGCAGTATTCTATTAAGTTCCAATCCCAATTTAGAGTAATAATTAGCTTTGGTTTAGTTGTAGAATTTAAAAGGATATCTTGAAGGTTTTTCCCATCCGATAAATAAAAATGGTTAATTTCTTCATTAAAGTTTGATAGGGAAGAACTACTTAACATCCCCCTAATCACCCTTTTAAGTAATATATCTGATTGAGCTCCAGACTGACTGGTAAACATAACTGAATTAGTATTGTTTAATAAGTAATTATGGTTGAAACCTTCTACCTGTAAAATTGATTTAATATATGTTATTGCCTTTGGATTTGTAAACCAATCTAACTGAATTTGAATTAGTAAAATCATTTCCTTGTATAGAAACTCTAACATTGAACCCGTTTTTTCTATTGTATACTTTAAAGGTAAAGCTTGGATTACAATTAAACAATTTGCTCCCTTTGATTTTAGCTTTCCTAGAATTTTATTTTTTAAAATTCCAGTAATAGCGATCCCAGTTATTTTTTTTGAAGATTCAATGGCTCTCTTCCTCCCCAGAGGGAGTATTATAGAGCTTTTCCCAAAACAATCTTCAAGAACTTTAAGAAGATCTGCTCCTGTGTAACTCATGAAATGCTCTATCTATCTAAATCTCCTACACATAAATCTACTGATCCCATGACTGCAGGAATATCGGCAAGCTTACCATCTTTTATTAATTGTGGGAGTGGTTGTAAGTTGTTAAATGTTGGTGCTCTAATTCTTACTCGATAGGGGGAAGTTGATCCGTCACTTTCAAAATAGTATCCAGTTTCTCCTCTTCCACCTTCTATACGACGGTAAGTATTGCCTGCTGGAGGTCTCCTAGGGATTTTTTCCAATCTGTATGGGTCACTTGGCTTTAATTCCATATATTTGTCAAGAGCTTGAAGGATAATAGCCATTGATATTTCCATTTCTTCTAATCTTACTCTGTACCTGGCAAAGCTATCTCCTTCAGTCCTTGTTGGAACACTGAATTTAAGTTGATCATACCCCATATACGGTTGAATCTTTCTAATATCATAAGGAACTCCTGAGGCTCTTAACATTGGTCCAGTTACTCCAAAGCTCAATGCGTCTTCCTTTGTTAAAACTCCAATACCTTTTGTTCTCATTCTAAAAATTTGTGCCTCTTCTAGTAAATCAAGAAATTCTTCATGAAGCCTCTTAAATTCCACCAAACTGTCTTCAATTTTTTTCTCAATTTGATGTGGAAGATCCTTGTATACACCCCCGATTCTGGCATAATTGTAGGTCATTCTTGCTCCAGTTATGGTCTCCAAAAGATTTATCAATATTTCTCGAGCTGTCATAGGATAAACCAGCATTGATAATTGACCAAGATCCACACTCATGGCACCTAACCACAAGCAATGAGAGGCAATTCTTTGAATTTCTAAGGTAATTATCCGAATCCAATTTGCTTTCTCTGGAGCTTCTATTCCATATATACCTTCAATAGAGTATGCATAAGCTTGTGAATATGTGTGGCTCTCAACATAACAAAGACGGTCTGTAATTGGTATACCTTGTTCATATGTTCTATTTGCAAGTAGTTTTTCATAACTTCTGTGTAAATATCCAATCTGACAATCAGAATTTAATACAGTTTCTCCATCAATTGTCAATCGAAGAGCCCATAACCCATGCATTGAAGGGTGTTGAGGACCCATAAACAGGCTCATTTCAGTTTTGTCTTGCATAATCCTTTCTATCTCCTTCTGGTTTGTGATATTTTGGTTTCTTATAGATATAATCTTCTCTTAAGGGATAGCCTTCCCAGTTATCTGGAAGATATATTCTTCTTAGGTCATTATGTCCCTCAAAATTAACACCCAATAAATCATACGTCTCTCTTTCGTGCCAATTGAATCCAAACCAAATATCAGATAATGTTGGAACGGAGGGATTTTCTCTGTCTGTCGTGACCTTTAATATAATAATTTCCATTTTATCAGGTCTCCCAAGATACCACCTCATTTCCATTTTATCTTCATAATCGGTCCCAAAAGCCATAATATCTAATGTAAAGCCGAGGTCATGTTTCATGAACGTAGCTAAATCCCGAAGTTTTTCCTTTTTAACATCAATTACAACGTGTTCCTCTTCAAAATCTTGTTCATTTTCAAAAGAGTCTGGAAATGCATCTTTTAACTTACTTAGTAATTCACTGAATTCTTCTGACATGATTACATCCACCTTAATTTATCTCTCATTGACCAATATCCAAATCCAATAAGGAGTATACCTAAGAATATTACTGCGATAATGAATCCAAACATCTTAGTCTCTCTTAAAATAAGTGCCCAAGTGAAGAGAAACCCGGTTACAACATCAAATATTACAAATACTAACCCAAAAATATAATACTGAAAGTTAAATCTGTCTTGACCTGTTCCAATAGGAACTTCTCCACATTCATATGCGACAAAGACACTAAGCTTATCACTCTTGTTTTCATCGTATTTTCTTCTAGGTGCTAAAATGAAACTTAGGGCTTTAAAAAGCACAACAAACACAGCACCCATAATAAATAGAGTTAATACCCCAACATATTGGAGTTGAATATTTGTGACCATATCATAACCTGCTTTAGTTTAATTAGCTGTCAGAAATTTATCTCTTAAAAGTTTACTTAAGTTGATATGAGAAAAGCTGTCTGTTATTCCTTCATGACTTCAAAAATTCGTGCAATTTCTGGACCAGTCGTATCGCCACCTACTAAAATTCCTTTAGAATTTGACAAAATACCAGACTTTGGATACGGGGTTCCTCTGTTTACTGTGGTTATTCCGATTTTTTTATTGAAGAACTGTCTCAAATATTCAAGATCATCATCGGGAACCATAGGGTGGGTTAACAGTCCCCAACTGTTTTGAACAATAATGGATCCAACTAATGGGTTGCTCATAATCTCCATTTTAACAACTTCAACATCTAGGGTATCTTCAATATATTTTGCCTCTTTAGCTGTAAAGTCTGGGTGAATTATAGCTTTTCTTTCATCGCAAGTAATCGTATTTCCTAGTGCCGTAATTTTTGAGTTTAAAATACCAATCTCAACATTATCTGGGATTTCTGAACGTAATATTTCATATTCTGGTTTTGTTAATAAGTCTGGGAAAAGTACACCATTCTTGTTTCCAACAGAATATAACCCTATTAATTGAGATTGAACTACAGTTCCCCTTATGATTTTTAATGGGAACGTATTTTCTAATACCTCTAAAACTCTCTTTTTGGTGTTATAGGGTACTATCATAAAGGTTTCTGACATATAGGCAAAAATACCAATACTTGAATTACCAAGAAAATTAATTTGTTCTACTGTGAAGCTCACAAGAATCCCTTTCTGAATATTTTACTCTTCTTCTTCTTCTTCTTCATCTTCTTCGAGTTCGGTTTCTGAAGGTTTAGAAATTCCTTTTATAACAGGTTTTTTGGTTTCTTTGACTTGAGTTTCTGCCAAAAATACTTCAACCACTCCATCAACAATTTTAACTAACCTTAGCATTACTTTTCTAGGTGGTTTTTGTATCCCTTTTTTCCAAATAAATTCATTCACTTGATCATCAATCCAGATATTTTCGTCATCAACTTTCATATGTCGCTTAACAAATTCTTTGATGATTCTCATGGCTCTTGGGGCTCTTTTACCCCTTGGTGTGGTATTTAATTTTGGATAAAAGGGGACAGTATAAGTTCTTTCAAATTCAATTTCTAATGACATACTTTTCACCTTTTAATGGAGCTACTTCTCCAATGTCTTTGACCTGGTCTTTGCCTAACTTTTTTGTTAGTTTTCATTGTCACCCATGTGGGAACAGGTCGGTTTGAATTCATCTCTTTTGCATACCGCTTTTTACGACTGTATATTTTATTTCTGGTCATTTTAAACTCTCCTAAATTCAATTTTAGAATCTCGTTTTTGATTCGAAAATTGTTTTAATAATTGTAATAATTGTTCCTCTGATAACTTGGAACTAATTCTCCCTCTTTGAACCAATTGGATTAACTGAACCTCAATGTTCTCAGCAAGTTGTGGTTTTACTAGTTTGATGTTGTTTAACCTCTCTCTTGCCTTATCTGATAAGATTTTTCTCAATACATTTTGTCTTATAGATTCTTCTTGAGCTTTTCTTTCTTTCACTGCTTCCTCTGATTCTTGAGGTTGTGATTGGTTTAATTGATTTTTATATTTTTCTCTTAAAGCTCTTAGTTCATCATCAGACATTTAAATCACCTATCTATTTTGTTCAACAATATATGCCTGTTTATCAAGGAAAGACATTCCAAAAGAAGTTATTTGTCTACCTTTTCCAGGGATATTTTTGACTAGTTTTGCATTTTCGAGTTGCTGTAAGATTTTTCTCGTTATGCTTCCACTGCCTGGTCGGGGATGTTCTGCTTTTGCTCCTCTGTTTTTCTTTTGACTGTATTCATTTTTTATCCTTCTTGTTCCTAACGGTCCCTTTAGGTAAACCTTTCTAAGCATTGAAGCAGCTCTCACATACCACCAATCAGGACGATCTGGTGGGAGTTCTTTTGCGACCCCGGTTTTTACGAAAGGGGCCCAAGTTGGTGGGACTATGTCCTCATAAGTTTTAAGCTCGTCTGCTGTTTGTTCAATTAATTTTTCAGCTAAGACATCGTAAACTGTTGTCATTTAATTCACCTTTCTTTTAGTTTTAGTAATAAACTTCTTTCATAAATATCACTATAGTTTCAAAAAGCAGAACACTGTCAGGACTTAAAAAAAACGCGAAATCTTGAAAATAGATAAAGGTATATTCAACACATTTAAGATAAGTTTATTTTAAACTCAATGTTGTGAAAGAACTCATTGGCATAGTTGGGAAACCCTCTTCAGGAAAATCAACTCTTTTTAATGCGTTGACAATGGCAGACGTGAAAATGGGTGATTATCCTTTCACAACTATTGATTCAAACCTAGGAATTTCATACGTAACAGTTAATTGTCCCTGTAAAGAGTTTCAATTAACCTGTAGCCCTCGTTTTGGAAAATGTGTTGATGGTGTCCGGACGGTTCCCATTGAGATTTTAGACGTTGCTGGGTTGGTTCCAGGGGCATCAGAAGGAAAAGGAATGGGAAACCAGTTTTTGGATGAATTAAGAAGGTCAAAAGCACTTATAGTTGTTTTGGATCTATCTGGAAAAACTGATGCAGAGGGAAATTTAACCGAATTTTGGCCTCCCTCAAAAGATATTTTTTGGCTGAATGAAGAAATTGAACAGTGGCTTAAAAAAATAATATTTTTTGATTGGGAAAAAGGAACCCGTTCTATGTTAGGAGATCAAAAAAAATTTATATCTTATGTGCAAAAGAGACTTTCTGGAATGGCAATAACCGATAATAATGTGACATTAGCCCTCCAAAAGAGCCATTTGTTGGGCTTAAGTAATTTTCTTGATTGGACAGATAATCAAAAAAGTGATTTTGTTAAATCATTAAAGCGAATTCGATTCCCGGTAATCTATGCTGCAAACAAATTAGACAAGGTAAATGCAATAAATAACTTTGAAACCTTAAAAAGCCAATTTCCAGAAGAACAGATATATCCAATATCTGCCTTAATTGATCTATTATTACGTAAATGGGAATCTGAGGGTTATATAGATTTAACAATCTCACATGACCATTTCTCTCCTCGGTCAACCATAAATATCCCTGAGGAAATAAATTTAGCTTTGTCAAAAATAAAAACAGATTTTTTTGAAAAAGGATTAACACCTGGTGTAGTTGAATTATTAAACAAGGCCGTTTTTGAGCTTCTAGACTTAATTGTAGTTTTTCCAGTAGAGGATCAAACTCATTTAACGAACAAAGATGGATTTGTGTTACCCGATTGTTTTCTTATAAAAAGAGGGACAACAGTAAAAAACTTTGCTGGTGAAATCCACACAGACTTTGCAAAATTTTTCATAAACGCAATTGATGCCAGAACAGGTCAGAGAAGAGGGGCTGAGTATATATTAAAGAATGGTGATGTAATAAAAATTAATCTTGCAAAATAATTTTAATTCAGAAACTTTAATATTATAAAAATCACAGAATTTTAGAATGTACAAACTAGAAAGCTACTCGCATGGTATTATTTTGAGTGAAAGACAGCACGGGCCACAATTCATATCACAAGTAGGGTTACATAATAACGAACTCAATGACATTCTATTGTTTGGTCTACCGAACGGTGGATTTAAAGGCTATAAATTTAAAATAACCAAAATTAAAGATAATAATATTTTATCCATCACAAAAAATACTCAAGAGGGATATCTATCTGGTATCCTAAAACTTAGTTCTATTTCACAGAGTTTGAATGTAATTAAGCTATTTCAATTACTTCTCGATTTACTGTATCAATATGAGATGTCTTCTTCAAAAAACCTTGACAAGCACAATTTTCCCCTATCAGATTCAGCCTATGAAAAACTTGATACGAATCTGATTTATAAATTATATATGGATTTAACACTTAAAGGAAAAATAATTTTTATAGGGTCGCCTATGTTGGTGATTTCATTTTTAACTACCTTTTTCAATAATATACCTTACGCAGAATTCGATTGGATTGATTTAGAGGTTCCATTTGATTCCTTTTCAAAAGAAGTAAATATAATGGGTTTTCAACAGGAAATTGATATTCCTCCGAAAATTAGGAGAAAGTCGTCTGTGTATAATTTGCTAAAGATTAGGGCTGAACTTTACAATATACAATAAAAGAGTGATTTTGAATCGATTAATTTATTAAAAAAGGAAACTACATTATTTTGTGGTTCTTAGAAGTTTTGGGAAATCATTAAACAATGCGATAAACAAACTTATTAATAAAGGTCCTGCAGATGCAGCTCTAATCAAAGAATTAAAAAATGACATACTTAGGGCTCTTCTAGAGGCAGATATCGAACTTTCACTTGCTAGTCAAGTCGTGACAAATGTCGAAGCACGATCACTCTCAGAGGAACTACCACCAGGCCTAGAAAGAAATAAGGCAGTAATCAATATTGTTTATGAGGAACTGACAAAGATAATGGGGGAAAAATTTTACCCTCTTTCTCTCGAAAAAGAAAAGACAAATATTTTGATGGCTATAGGAATTCAAGGGTCAGGAAAGACAACAACAATAGCAAAGCTTGCACGTTTATTAACAAAAGAAAATTGGAATGTAGGTTTAATTTGTACAGATACATGGAGACCAGGCGCATATGAACAATTGACTCAACTTGGAGAGCAAATAGGTGTCGAAGTCTTTGGAGAACCAACACAAAAAAACCCTATAAAAATTGCTAAAAACGGAATCAAACACTTTAAAGAAAAAAGGAAAAATCTAATACTCGTAGATACAGCTGGCCGTCACAAGGAGGAGAAGAGTTTAATTAAAGAGATGAAAGAATTAAACAAGAAATTAAAACCACAAGAGATAATTTTGGTAATTGACGGTACTTTGGGTCAAAAAGCAAAAATTCAAGCTATGGAATTTCATGAGGCGACACCAATAGGTAGTATAATTGTAACCAAGCTAGATAGCACTGCAAAGGGTGGTGGTGCTATTTCTGCTTCAGCTAGTACAGGTGCCCCAATAAAATATATTGGACTTGGAGAAAAGGTAAATGATATTGAAAAATTTGAGCCTAAAAAATTTGTTGGAAGAATTCTTGGTTTGGGCGATATTGAAACATTACTTGAAGAAGTTAAGAAGGCACAGCTCTCAGTCGATGAAGACAGAACTGCAGAGATGATGAAAGGAAAGTTTACATATACAGATATCATTGGAATGTTTGAGTCAATGAATAAAATGGGTGGGGTACGAAAAATTTTAGATCTGTTACCAGGGGGGATGACTCATCAAGTGGATGACAACATGTTGAATATGAGTAAGGAAACAATGGAACGTAATAAAAATATAATTCAGTCCATGACACAAAAAGAACGAAATGCCGAAGTAAAGCTTAGCAAAACTCGAATTGAAAGAATAGCAATTGGAAGTGGGGTCTCTATCGATCATATTAAAGAATTAGTTAATCAAAAGAAAATGGCAGAAAAAATGGTTAGGCAAATGACTAAACCAAGACGAGGTAAGGGAAATAAGAATTCACCATTCGGAAACCTTCCATTTAACTTTTCCATGAACTGAGTGTGATAAATATCCAATTTATTTATCTTATGGATTCTTTTCCGCCTAAGTTTAAAAGTCTAACAAACATTCCTCTTTCTAATAGATGGTTTGCAGCATTGGAGTCAATTATAAACTTGTTTTGTAAAAGTAATGGGTTCAATGATGAAGTTAATGTGCAAATCATTCTTTTTAATAATAAATCAGACCCAAATTATCACTATTCAATTGAACTTTTTGGTTCGAAGTTGCGATACGTTTCTCCCAATATAGGGAGTTTGTTAAGCTTAATAGACAAATCTATTCAAAAGATGCTTAAAGTTGGTAATGGAAAAATAACTTCTTCTCCAGGAATACAAATAGCTCAAAAAAAATTCCCATTTAATCTGAGTTTAAACAATTTCTATTATGTAAAATTTGATAAAATTTCTGATTTTATTATTGATACTTTTACAATTAAATCACCGCCTGAATATTTCATATTTGACTTCACAAGAGAATCTCCAACATACTTCACAACAGCTTTTAATGCTCATGTTCCCTTTTGGGCAGCTTCACTCTTTTCAGTCTACTTGTTATATTTTTGATTTTCACATTTGATAATTCATCTTCATACTCACCAAAAGGGTTTAAATCCCTTTTTAGTAATTGATTTAAGGATTAGTAGCTCAGCATGGAAGAGCGGCTGCCTCCTAATTTTGGAGGAAGCAGCAGGCCGCGAGTTCAAATCTCGCCTAATCCGTAATTCCTTAGAATATAATCAACCAACTCTAATTTAATTTTTTTCACTCTTCCACCTAATATCCTGTAACAATGATCTCTAATAGTAAATTCTTTGGCTCCAGTCACTTTTGCGGTAATTTTTTGAGTTAGTAACGGTGATTTTTTGTAGAACCTACACACAATTCTATCAGCCATGTATATTACAGAGACAGCAAAGGCAAATGGTTGAACACCCCCTCTTTCATTCAACGGGATTTTGTTTAAAATTTCTCTTCCTATATTGATTAACAACATTTGATAAGTTTCTATTGGAAAATCAAATCTTTTTTGCTTAAATTTAGTTTTCAAATCATCATCCCTTTTTATAATTGATGTAATTCTCTCTAAATAGTCCTCACTTCTTCTAATTGGCGTTTTATTAAGTTTAATATCCAACTTATGTGCCAATTGAAAAATATTTTTGTTGGTTACTCTATGACCCATCTCTTGAAACCCCTTTATTATCTCTTGAAACTTTATTGGTGTTTTTCCACCACTCTCTCTAATTGCATATAACAAACACAGAGCTATAAGCAATACATGGTTCGTGATTTTTACTTTATGTTTTTTCTCAAGCTTCCAATAAAGATAACCTGTTCGTTCTTTAATAGAATCTGATAGTTCTAGTTTTGAACACACCTTTTCAAATATGATGAACGTTCTTAGATGTGTCTGATCAGAAATATTTTTTGCTGGGATGTGATATTTTTTCGATAAATGAAAATACTTCTTATTAACACCTGGTGTAACTTTTTTTCCCTTGTTTTGTGTTTTAAAGTTAGATCTGAAAACACCGATTTCAGACCCTAAAGAATCTGTCCTATACAATCTCTTACCTGGTCCAATACCCTGTGTCCCTCCTCGTTCTTTAAGTGGATGATATTCATAAGATGAATCACTAAAGATTCTTCCATTTGTCACCCCGCAATTTTTGCAAACGATATATCCTGTGTTTTCTATAAAGCAATTGCTCCCATTGCAATTATCACATGTTTTTGTAGGTTGGTTTTCCATATGATAATATTGATTATGTTATCTAAACCATCTTTGCTTCATTTTTTTCGTTTATAGCTTAAACTTGATTAGTTAAAACTTAAAATAACGTAATCTTCAGTTTACGATATGAATAGTTCTTCCTTCAGGCCCATGGAGAGGAGAGCGAAAGTAATCTGTCCTCCCAATTCAGTAATTTTTAAGCAAATTTAATAACCAATAGTATGAGATTAGGGGTCTACATAATAATAATTGTCTTGATAGGGGGCGGAATCAGTACTGAGAAATCTGGTGTGCTGAATAATTATGAAAACACAGGAATACAAACAAAATTCGCCAATCTGCATCCTCAAACCAAGACTTTCAATAGTCAAAGTATCTATACGGCCACCACTAATATTAATAAAAAAACTACTTTAGTTACAGATAAATCACTAAATGGAACGTTAACAAATATTGGGAAAATCAACTTTACATCAACAAAAAAAGTGCTGGTAGAATCACCTCGTCTGATTAAAATTGAGAAAGGGAAAAATTTTATGAAATTAGAGACAAAAAATATTATAAAAACCTCATTAACTTCAAACATGAGTAATTGGAAGGGTTTAACCTCTTACTCGAATAATTTCGTAATAGATTCAAAAGATCAATATATCTCATTTAAGAAGTTTGGGGGAGTAGGTGGATTTAAGGCAAATTTTGATTTGAAATTTATAAGTAAGACTGATCGATTTTTGATAAACTTAAACCCCTTAAAAATTAGTAACTCAACCAACAATGATGTCTCACTTTCATTTGGACTACTGGATAATGGATCAATAAAGCAGCTTAGAATTCTCTATAGAACAAGTTTTTTTTCTGCAAAAAATGATTCCACAAATATTTATTTACTAAAAAAAGACCCTAATCTTTTGAATTATTCTATTACTGATCTTGTAAGCCTAACCTCACTAGTAAACCCAGAAAAATTAGTTTCCATTGAACTAAAATTCATTGGAGACCCATTTGCAAATTTCATTGCGAATTTTTCAGAATTCAATCTCTTTCAATATCCATCAAAAATTTCAAATAAACAAGTCAATGTATCCCCGTGGTTTAATATAACGGAGGCGTCAATAAACAAAATAAGCATAAATAATTCATTTAAAATTGATTACAAAAAAGGATACAGTGGTTTGATTATTCTCAATTTACAAAACAACAGACTAATTAATTACAATCAAACATCGCAGATCAATTATGGTAGAATAAATTCGACCCTCACATTTGATATAGAATTTACTTCTAGAGGTTATAGAACAAGTAGTTTAATTTTGCCAATTCATAAAATTAATATCACTGATCTTAAAATTGCTTCTAAAAACATTATTGATCCTATTAATTATACCTGGAGTGGTTCAACAGTTTCGATTAGTTCTGTAGGTAGTTTTTCTATCAGGATAAAAGGATTATTAAAATTTGTTACTTCTAGCTTAAATGATAATGTTATTCAAGGCAGTAAAACCATGATAAGCAATATCTATGGGCTGCAATTCGGAAAAATTTTTAATAGGACTAAGGGGAACACAATTGCTTGGTTTGGTGTAAATATAACTTTCATAATCCCATTAACTTGGGTAAGAGGTTTGATTAAGGTCTATGCTGTAAATGGGTCTGGTTTTGGGTATGAACTAAATCTAAAATTAAATTTAGACGTTTTCAAAATAAATGTTCAAAAGAATTATCAATATAATCCAACAAAGGACAATATATACAATATTTCCACTTTCAGTTATCTTCCTTACAAAAAAATAAATGAAGTCAAAATTAAAACTCTAAACTCAACATCAAAAGTTACAATAAGTAAAAACCAATTGAAATTAAATCATGATATCACAAATAAAACAAAATTTCAAGTACTCCTCCAAATAACAAAATTAGGATTTGTCTCACAGAATATAAGTTTAGACTTTAAACAAAAAGTTCTACCATTAAGCTGGAGTTTTAACTTAAACAGAATTTCTAATGACAACCAAATATTTAGAATCAATCTATACATTCAAAATTTTAATAAATTTCAAACCAGTTTTGTGCTTGAAATAATTATATCTTATAAGATCATTTCCCAAACAAGTATCACCTCAGAAAACACCTCTTTAATTTTTAAGGCAAATCTAGCGGATAACTCCCAAATTGTTATTGGTTATAGTTATTTTAAGAGCATTAAATTAATTGACAATCATATGGTCTCAAATCTTTTGAACTCTAAATATGCAACGACTTCAAATCAATTTACTTCTAGTTTTAATTCCACATTGCCATCTAACCAAGGGTCAAATTTTCTACAGATAATAAGCTTAATAACAATAATCCCATTAACACTTGGACTAGGAAGTTTTTATTTTAAAAAGAGAATAAAAAACTCTGATTTTAATTTTTGAGTTCGTTTAATAATTTAATATGAAAATTTGTTAATTGAGTTAGTTCTCTTAGTTTACTTATTTTTTTTTCAAGAATTTTTTTGATATCAATAGATTCCCATTCTTGAGGTTCATTTAGTTTGATTTCCTTTAGAGTCAGGTAATAAGGTGAGACTGGAGCTATATCCAGTTGCTTTAGGCTGTCATCTACTAAGTATTTCCTGGGATTTTTAGTCTCAAATTTTGTGGATGTCAAAAAACCAATCATTCTTCTTATTTGTTGCCAACCAAAACGGTTTCCAGAAATTGTGAAATTAAACTCACCTTGGTTTTCAAAAACATCGAACGTTTCGATTGTTCCTACTGTTGGTCTTAATCTTCGATCTTTCTTAATAAAATTCTTAAAATCATATGTACCCACAAATTCATTACAACGTTCCAGCTTATTGAATAATTTTGAGTCGATCTGACTTTTTTGTAATTTGTAAGTATAAGTTTTTGAAGTAATTGAATTCAACAAAAATTCTTCTTTGACTCTTGCCATTCTATGAATTAAAATTGTGTTATCCTTGGGTAAAAACTTATTTAAATTAAATAAGTTAGGTTCGTTTGAACATTCAACAACAAGAAAATTTGATATTGCATTTACCCCCTTATCTGTTCTTGAAACAAATGAAATTTTCTGTGTAGTAATGTCCAAAATTGTTCCCGATAATACAAACGCGTTTTCTACATAATCTAGTATTCCTCTTCCAGTAGGTTGAGATACAAAGCCATCATAGTTTTTTCCAATATAGGAAATATCAAACAACCATTTGTCCATTCTTATTCTGATTTGTTGAGATTAATATCAATATTTTAATTATTTTATGAGTTTCTCTTAGAGACCCAAATTGACTCTAAATTATTATTTAACTAATATATCAATTACATCAGGAAAAGTTAAATTTCTAGCCTCATAGTTGTTATTATGAGTAATATTCCTAAGGAAAATATCTTTCATTCAAATAAGTTATATTCATCTGGTATCCGAGCTTTAGATCAACGGTTAGGCTCTGAGCTCGAAGAAGATTCAGGATTTCCAGATTCAAGCTTAGTAATTATTCATGTTCCTCCTAACACAGATCTTGGAATACTATTTACACAGAAAGTATTAATTAACTTGATTCAAAATTATGAAAATAGTATCGGATATTATTTTCATTCAAGTAAACCAAGTACGACATTGTTAAAAGGTCTAAATACGTATGATTGGGGGGTGAAGCCATTAATACAAGAAAACCGACTTGAATTAATTGATATGTGGGCTATAACTTCTTCACACGTTGCTTCATCTTCTAAGATTGGGAAAATCGATATAAAACGTAAAACATTTTTAAAACAAGAGTACAAACGAATGCTTCGAATTAAAGAAACAAAGAACCTTACCTGTTTTTCTATCGTAGATAATTTACTCTGGCTAAAAGAAGAGAATTTGGATCAAAACCCTTCAAAAACTCTTGAATTTATTAAAGAATTAATAGCATTAATTTACAACATTGGTGGGGTTCATTTCTTTATTCTACCAAAAGGTGTTATTAATGAAGTAAGTGAAAGAATAGTCACGAATTTTGCAACAGGATTAATTGATTTTGAGACAGAATTTAGAGGAAATAGTCTTAAGAATTTATTCTATATATCTAAAATGACAGGAATCTCTTTAGAATCTGAAATTTTAGAGATAAATCCATCTAGGGACGGCGGATTTAGGATTGAATCCACATCTAAAATTTAGTCTTAGATGTAGAAGCTTAAATTAAGATAAATTTGAAATTCTCTGTTTAAGTATGGAAGCAATGTGGATTGAAAAATATAGACCTAAAATACTTGATGACATAATTGGACAAGATGAAATCAAAGAACGTCTTAAAGGATTTATAAGAACAAAGTCTCTTCCTCATCTTTTATTTGCTGGTCCGCCAGGAACGGGAAAAACCTCTGCTGTTTTAGCACTCGCTGCAGAAATATTTGAATCAGAAAATATTCGAAACAACCTTCTTGAACTAAATGCGTCTGATGAAAGAGGAATCGACACAATTAGGCAAACCGTAAAAGATTTTGCAATGACTCTTCCCGCTGGGGGTGCTCCTTTTAAAATTATTGTGTTAGATGAAGCAGATGCGCTTACATCCCAAGCACAACAGGCTTTAAGAAGAACGATGGAAAAATTTGTTGATACTTCTAGATTTGTTTTACTTTGTAATTATCCAGGAAAAATAATAGAACCGATTCAATCAAGATGTGCATTCTTTAAATTCAGCCCCATAGATCCGGCACTAAGTCGAAAAAGAATAATTGAAATTACAAAAATTGAAAAATTAAAATTTGATGAAAAAGGGATGGATCTTGTCCTAGAAAAGTCAAATGGGGATATGAGGAAGGCTCTAAATATCCTTCAAGCTTGTTACGCAATGGGAAAAGGAGTAACAGAGGATACGGTATTAGAGACAGTTGGAGGTCTGGCTTCTGGTGAAATAAAGGATTTAATAGAAAAAACAGCAAAAGATTTTTCAACTGGTTTAAAGTTATTACAAGATTTAATCTATGTCAGAGGTATAGTTGGTTCTGATTTGATTAGAGAAATTTATACTTTTATTCAAGAAAATAAACAGATTCAAAATTCAAAGAAGATATTATTGATGGAACATCTTGCAGAAGCAGATTTTAGATTAGCCGAAGGTGCTTCGCCAGATATACAACTTGCATTTGTATTGGCAGTTTTAACTGAATAATATGATTTTTTAATCGCGGACAGATTCAAATTAATGAGACTTCTCTGGGTGAGATGCAACATTATATTTAAAAAAAAATACTTATTGATAGATTTATAGAACTAGGTGATTTAGAATCGGAAAGGTAAGATCTAAACAAACAAAAAGAATGGCAAAAACGTTGGTAGTAAATTTCTATGACCAGCTAAATCTAGATTTTGAAAATAATAAAGGTGTTGTACAGAGAGTAACCAACGTATCTGGAAAACACCAAAGAAATAAAATTGCAGGATATGTAACAAAACTTATGCGTCAAATCAAAGAGGGTAAAATACAAACCCTAGAATCACTGGAGTGAGTATTGAAAATGGCAAAAATTGCAAGAATAACTTTGGTTTCAACTAATCCAAAATCACTAACCAAAATCTGTGGTGAATTAACCCAAATTTGTGAAAGAACTGGTGCTGGGTTAAGGGGGCCTATGTATCTCCCCACAAAAAGAGTAATTATTCCAGTAAGAAAATCTCCATGTGGAAATGGAACGCAAACATGGGAACATTATGAGTTAAAAGTCCATAAACGATTAGTCGATTTAGATGCAGAAGCTAGTGTAATGGCAATGTTGCTGAAGTTACAAGTACCCAAAGACCTGAGAATTGAAGTACAGTTACCCTAACTAGAAAAGTTAATGAAGATTAATGTCATAAGTCCGTGAAAATCCAATTTTTCTTACGAAAATAGCAATTTCATCAGATAATTGATAACTGTGAATTGCTAAAGAAATTACTAGAAATAGTAAATTAACAAACAGTAAAGCCAAGTTTTGAAGTAAGATGTTTGAAAGAAAACCTACAATTAAAAAATAAATTTGGAAGGTTAAGGGGATCAAAAAGATAACATTCTGTTTTGGATTTTTTAATCTTATACTAATTTTTGGCAAGAGAAACAAAGTAGTAATCAATATTAATAGAACTAAATTACTAAAACTGTTCAACATGGAGTTAATTAATAGAATTCCATTTGAAAGAAATACAATTAACAGGGAGAACAGGGGAATTATTAAATTCGAAAATTTTGAATCTTTATATTTTAAATAGAAAAATGAAAAAGAGAAAACTACAACTACCCAAGCTATAAAGTTTCCAAACGGAACTCCAAAATATTGATAATGTATACCATTTCCCCAGTCCCAAAATTTCAATCTTATAGATATAACATCCATTGTTAAATCAATCAACAGTCCATAAAAAGAGGCCGTAGCTGCAGTAACTATGTGGCTATTTGAGCTGTTTGAGCTGTTGCTTGCAAGCAAAAATGAATAAAAAATAATAATCCCCCAACAAAGTCCAATAATAATTGGAATGTCAAAGACATTGAAGTAAAATTTTCCATAACTATATCGTTTAGTTAAAACAACAGTCCCAAGCTCTAAAAGATACCCATAGACAGTGCTTAAAAAAATCAACTTTTTCTGTTTGATTTTTATAGAATATATTAAGAAAAAAACATACAGGGTGAAGAAAGTTACCTCAAAGGAAATTTTAAAAGTAGAGTAATTTAAATTTATCATTTCGGGTTAAACACTCCATTTGTAAGTTGCTCAATGAGAGTTTTTGCATAGTCAACCAAATTGAATACGAGGATTCCGAGACCAAGGAAGATCAATACTCCCATCCCAATTAGAATCGCCTCTTCTAATAAAGGAGAGCTTCTTTTTGACCTTTTTAATTTATATAGTTTTTGAATAACAATTCTGTTTTTGTTCATAAAATAGTTTGTGACCTAGTTATTTAAGCTAATTAATTTTTAGAACACAGAGTTTAATTTACAAGAATTCAAAATATGTGTTTTTAAATTTCCAATAATTCGTATCGCAAATTAGAATTTATCAGATCAATAATTGATTTATGTTCAGAAAGATATTTATTGAATTCCGTAAATCTAAAACCTACTAATGAAAAAAGCTTCATCCAACCTTGATAGGGAAGTTAAAAACGCATTAGTTGAATATAAAATACTTCTCGACCAACAATCCAAGGAAAGAGAAATGATTATTGAAGAACTTGACAAATTCACCTTGGCAACAACAAACATAGGTCGTTTAGATGAGAAAATTGAAATTATTCGGTCTCTTTTACTCGAAATGAAAACGAAGTTTGAGGGAACATCAAATTTCGAACTAACTTCATTGAACGATTCAAATCCAGATTTGGTCGAATCAAAGCAAGATTTAAGCTCTCTCTCCGCTCTAATTAATGAAAAAGCTGGAGAAGTTCAAGAAAAGGATTCTTACATCGAAAATCTTAATCATAAGATTGAAAGATTATCCAGTGAAAAATTTGAACTAAACAATGAAATCGAAAAGATGAACAAAGCCATTGAGAATTGGAAAAATCAATTAGAATTATTGGAAAAACTAGCTTTGACTGATCCAAGATATAAGATTATTGGTGTTTTAAAGAAACATGAGGAGATGAGTGAGATTCAATTGGCTTTTACACTCGGGAATTCTATAATTCAAGTGAAAAAATATTTAAACGAATTATTAGAATTAGGGTTAATTCAGCAACTCAACAATGGAAAAATTGTTATAAATGCTAATTACAAAGGTTCAAATGATTTTTTATTTGAGAAATTTTAATAGAATGTGAGACTACCGATCGATTGAAAAAGACAAACACATTCATTCATATTAACCCCAGGTAACACTATGTGGCCAGCTTGGGCCTGGCTTGAAACTGGAGAATGCTCAATACCAGACAGATGAAGTAATTTCGGGAGAAACCAAATAAAAGTTTCCATCCTCTCGATGACAGTGAAATGTGGTCTATCGAAGGCGTGCACTTGTGGAAATTGTTTCCGTAGGGAAACTTTAGAAGCTTTGCCCAACAAAGGGTCAGGTTCGGAAGAAAGCAGCCCACTGGGAGTGTTCGTCGCTCAAGAGTAACTGCATGGAGTCTAAAGGGGAAGGGGGGCTTATATGAGGACTCACAAGATTACTCGTGCCTAGAGGGGAAAAAACTAGAAATATTGTAATTATTTGCTTAATATTAAGTAAGATTATATTTGATTTGTATTATGGTACTTATGTCTCAATTTTCTCTTCCACGAGTTACAACTGGAATTACAGGGCTAGATATAATGCTAGGGGGGGGCTTTCCAAAAGAACGTACAATTCTCATTGCAGGACCAGCAGGTGCTGGCAAATCAACCTTTGGTTTACAATTTTTATACACTGGAATAATACAAGAAGATGAACCAGGGATTTATGTTTCATTTGATGAAACATTGTCTAATGTTAGAACTGATGCAGCATCATATGGATGGGATCTAAAAACATTGGAAAACCAAAACTTATTAGCAATGGTTGATGGATTTAGTGGGAGGGCTGGTGTAGCTTCCAATGAAAAATATCAAACTAAGTTAGAAGTTGATGAACTCTTAACTCTTCTTATTTCTCTTATTGACTCAGTAGGAGCAGAAAGAGTTGTGATTGATTCAATTACCGCATTAGCTCTAAGTGTAGATGATGAGCTTCTAATTAGAAAAGAGATATTAAAACTTTCTGCTGTAATGTCATCCTTGACTTGTACAACACTTATGATCTCTGAAATGCAAAATTCAGATGAAATTTCGAGATTCGGAGTTGAAGAATTTATGGCTCAGGGTGTTATAACCTTGAAATATGATTTTGGTAAAAAAGGTACTAGGAGTTTACAAGTGAGAAAAATGAGAGGTATATCTCATAGTATGATTGAAAGACCATTTAATTTAACAAATAATGGGGTTGAAGTTTATCATGACGAAATTTTGTATCAGTGAATTAAATAAATCTATTTAATATATCCGTGGATTTTTCTTTTGGATCAATCCATCCAAATTGATTGACACTTATTGTTAATTCATTAGAGTAGTTATCCAATCTGCTTACTCCCTTAATCCAAATTTTTCTTTGCAGCAATTTGTCTTTTTGCTGCTCTATTGGTGTGGTTTCATCACCTGTGCGTTCAATAATTTCATAAGCCTCTTTTCCTGATAAACCAAGCAGCTTTTCTGCAATTTCCCCGAAAAATTTTGCTCGAATTGTATCTTCGTGATCATCCAATGTTATGGTTAGTATCATAACCTTCTTTGATTCTGATTGTTCTCCATGCTCAGGACAAACACCAATCCCATCTTCTATTACAATTTTTCTATTACAGCTAAGACATGAATCATAGAAAAATAACTTTGAAGTTAAACTTGAAATTGACCCCTCTACTTCTACATTTAAATTTTCATCTTTAATATGAATTATTGCTGTTTTTTCGTAAAAATTACTGTTTATTAATTCATCAGCAGTTTTAAATAAAACATTTGTATCATCAAAATCTGTAATTTTCTCAACCCTAGAATTTCTACCAATTGTTAAAGATAGGCCATATTCATTTCTCTTTGCTCTAACAAAGCTTAATCTTATGGTGTCTCCAACTTCTAAAGTTTCAATTAATTTTATATCATCATCCCATGCAGCTAACTGTCCCCGTTCTCCATTCTCATCTATTACATTTAAGTTTAAGACTTTTCCTTCACTCATGTCTGTTTTCCGTGTAATTGATTTTAGTTCATTTTTTTGAGTTATTTTCACTTTAAAAAATCCAGCTGGTGTTTTCTCTTTAATTTCTTGAAATAGTTTATATGGTAGATTTTCAACTTCTGTAGAGTTTATTTCACCTATTGAAACTTTAGAATTTCTAGTAAAAGTAAGTTCTAATTGTTGTTGATAATTATTGTATCTAACTAGCAAATTTTCTAAGGTTATGTTAGTATTTACCTTTGCATTTTCAAACTTTTCAATCTCCTCATTCCAAATATTTAGTGGAAGTACTCCGGTATCATCCATCAAATAAAGTTGGGTTAATTTATATTCACCACCTTTCCCTTCAATAGTTTTGGTTTCCCCAATGTTGGCTATGTTTGCAGATAAATTAATTCCTGTATCTATTAACTCTTCAGTGATATCTGATATCTTTAATATTGTTTTTGAATCTATTCTTTGATTTAGTTTGCTCAATTCTTCATCTTCAACAATTTCAAATGATGAGTAATCTGCAAAAGTTAGACCCAATTCATTGTTTTTATCTTTTTTAACTTGCAGATTATAAAATTCAAAAACCGAACCAACCTCGAATTTTTCTAACAAAAGACTTTTTTCATTCCAGAAAGTAATTCTTATAGAACCAGATTTATCAATAAGTAATATACTTCCCACTTTCCCACTTGAACCGTCAGCTCTTTGGAAGGTGTTAATTCCATTGTTAAATTTTATTAACCCCTTAACACTTGTATCTTGAAATTTTTCAGGGTCAATTTCATTAATAGGTATTATTGGAGGTAAGGTCACTTCAGGAAATTCATCTTCATTAATTCCAATTACATTGGGATCTATTATCGATCCTGAGGTCATAGAGATTTCTACAGTTTCATTTCGACCTAACCTTGGGTCTACATTTGATACACGAACTAATTGTCCAACTGATAGACCTAACTCTTCAACTAAATCAACAGCTTTATCCCAAAGAGTTAAAACTATACCCCCAGATTTATCAATTAATTCAATTTTTCTGAACTTTCCTGCTGTGTTGTCTTTTCTGGTAAAATGTCTTGTTCTATAAATTTTACTGATTCTACCTATTAAAGAGACAGGCCCCATTCCTGGAGTTAGATCTTCAATCAATAACTCTTTTGATCCTCCTGAGGAATCAGTATTTAATGGAACCTCAAGATTGTTTGCTAAAAGATAAGCCGCTCCCTGTTCATTAACAAAATTGTTTAACTTTTCTTGAGTTTCCTTAACAAGTTTATAAATTTCTTCTTTTGATTTCCCGGTTTTTTTGCTTATTAGGGAAACCACTTCTTCCGTTGATAATTGGGTACTCATATTGCTGCCTCGAATTCCTCGGTAATTATAATTAGACTTTGGTTATTTAAAGAGATAGGATAGACACATCATTAAATATAATAATAAACAATTTAGCAGACGGGGGTTAATTTAATGCGAACTCTCTTGTTGACCCTATATATGTAACATCTAATTCTGTGCATACAGCCTCATTGTTTATTATTTCACTTAAATTTGGGATTGTTCTTGAATTATCTCCTGATATGAATTCTTTGATGTAAGTTCCCCCCTGGGCTTTTATTAACACTTCAAGTGTTTTAGGGTCGTATTTTAATATCTCAATTTTTAAAATGTCTTTATGTCTTATTTTGTCAACTCTCCTATGTAAAACTCTTCGAGGTGTTGCTTGGTTTATCTGAAGTGGGTATTTTATCTCTTTGATTTTACTTAATTTAGTTAAATCCAACTCATTAGTTAATTTGATTAAAGCTCTGTATTCTTTTACATTAAATTGGGACAGCTCTTTTAATTCCTTTATTTTTTTTCTGTCACAAAACTCAAGAGAGTTGACACTAACAATATTGGATGCGTTGATTTGTCTTTCTATTAATTCTAAATCCATATTTCTGGTTGTTGGATTTTTTAATTCTAAAACAAAAGGTCTTCCTTCTCCTAACATTTTTGCATCAATATCTTCCCTTCCTGCTCCATGAAAACTTGAACTTGTATATTTTGTTTGAGATTCAAAAGGGTGTGAAATTATCTGTTCCACTGAGAGTTTATACTGTAGTCCAGTTTGACCGCAATTTCTACACCCTTTCCCTTTACATTTTCTACATGGCCATTTTGTTTGTGGAATCTCTCTAGAAAATTTTCTATATCTTCCATAAATATAAACTGATTTTAACTGAACAGATAAATTAAGTTCATGTATTGAAATAAAATGAACCTTTATCAGCATGTCAGGATAATTTGAAATCTCAATGTTTCCGAATTTTTGTTCTATAACATTACCAATCTGATTTTTTACTAAAGTTCGAAGTATCTTGTCGTCAAAATTTAAATTCAACTTCTTGTAAATTGATTTTTTTGTTAGGTTCGGTGCAAAGGAAACCCTAATATTATAACTTTTGAATTCAAAGTTAGAAATTTTTGTTAGTTTTAACTTTAATATTTTTGCAATTTCTAAAAACATGCCATCACAAAAATTACATTGTCTTTCAGAAGGTTTACGAGGTTCTAACGCTAAATTCTCATAAAGATTGAGACTTTTACAAACTTCACAATAAATTGGTACTGTGTTCTCAACCATAATTAAATTAGAGGTTAAGAGCTATAA
This sequence comes from Candidatus Heimdallarchaeota archaeon, assembly GCA_030149205.1. Lineage (GTDB taxonomy): Archaea > Asgardarchaeota > Heimdallarchaeia > Heimdallarchaeales > Kariarchaeaceae > WAKA01. The sequence goes on from JASBSB010000007.1 coordinate 242,609, forward strand.
TTATGTTTAGGTTTATTTCATACAGCTTGATTATGATGTAATCTTCATTTATTTAACAGTTTAATTAAGTTAATATCGTGTGATTTCAAATTTATGATTATTACCTCTCCAGGTGTGGGCGTAATGTTTAGTGCTTTTTGATAGCTTGTTTGATTTTGCATAGTTCCACTGTTTACTATCTTTACTCCATTGTAACTCCCTAAATCATTTATGTGAATATGTCCCCCATGAAATACATCGGGTACTTTTTCAATTACCAAATTATCTATTGGTTCTGGAGCTATTGGGGTTTTACTGTCCCAAATAGGTGCTAAATGCCTTGCTTGTAGCATCTTAATCATCACTTCTTTTGGTTTTTCAATTTTCAATCCTGGTATGTGGTTTATGATATCGGGAAGACTAGTACAATGATATAATAAATTGCTTACACCATGTATTGAAACCTGAGAAGGATTAGGTAAAGAGACAACATTTTTATTCTTGTGTAATTCAGGTGAATAAACTGGATTAATTCTAGGTTGGGGCTCTGCAGACCTTACATGGTCATGGTTCCCAGGAATTATAATAATTTGAACGTCATCCGGGAACTTCTCAAGATACTCTGCGAACTTATTATATTGGCTTTTTATATCAGAAATTACAAGTTCTTTTTCCTGATCAGGATAAATTCCAACCCCATCAACAACATCCCCTGCAAAAATAACATATTTAGTATTTTCTCCTAAACTTCGAGTTTTTTTGTTCCCCCATCTCCCATTTAAAAACAAAATAAAATTTTCTAATGCATCCTCGATGAATCCATCAGATCCTATGTGAATATCAGACAAATAAGCTACGTGTACTGGTATTTTAGAATAATGTGTTCTGTTCAATTTTGGAATATCTGGAAGTATGATTTCAGATACAATGACTAAATCCTGAGACTTTACAAATCCCTTGATGGCAATGACCATATCATTCATCAAACGAGTCGCCTCCTCGACAAGTCCTGGGTTACTTTTTGGAACTATAACTGACACAGCAGCTTCACAATTTGGGTCTTCTAAAGTTAACGTTGCACCCCCTCCACTTGAAAATTTTTTGTCTGTAATCATACCAATAATTGAAACATTTTTTTCTTTTACATTTTTTACATTTTTAAGTGAAATTAAATTTTCTAAATCTCTTCTATTTATTAATATTGATTTTAATATTGAAAACCTGCTTCGAAAATAAGTCAAAAAATCATCAATATGACCTAATCTTTTCTTGCTAAATTCTGGTTCCCATAATATTTCAATATCAGGTTCAAAGTTCAACAATGGTTGTAAGTCAACTTCCTTTGATTTAATAATTGCTTTCCCAGAGAAATGACTGGCAGTCGATTTTCTAGTTATTTCTGTTAATGGAATATTGGTAACTGCAGATTGGGTATATATGGCTTGTTCATTATTAATTGTGAAACTCAATATTCCATGGTTTTGCAGAACATTTTTGATGTCATTAAATTGATTTTGGTCTAAATTTTTCTCAAGAAACAACTCTAATGACCCCTCATTTGTCTCCAGAAACGATTTTAATGAATTTAGTGTTTTGGGTGTAACTGGATACCCCTTGCTTAAAAGTACCTTAACTACATTTTTAAGCTTTGTTTCTTCCATAATTAAGGATTACCTTACTTTAATATAAGCCTTTATAGTTTGAACATAATAATATTGACCAGATTATAACCATATTCTTTTAATTTTAGAATATTGTACTTGATTGTGACTCGTCTCGCCATTGTTGATCCAGATTCATGCAAATCAAGTGAATGTGCACTTGAATGCATAAAATATTGCCCAGTTAATCGCACAGGGTCAGATTGTATCGTTTTAGGAGAAAACAAAATTGTTTCAATATCAGAAATTCTCTGTAACGGTTGTGGAATTTGTGTTAAAAAATGTCCTTTCGATGCTATCACCATCATTAACCTGCCAGAAGACCTAGATAGTCAAATAACACACAGGTATGGGGCAAATCTGTTCAAGTTACATCGATTACCCATACCGAGGGCAGGTAAGGTGGTTGGTCTTGTAGGTCAAAATGGTGCAGGGAAATCAACCTCATTGAAAATTTTAGCTGGTCAAATCATTCCAAATTTAGGGTTAGTTGACAAAGACGTATCTTGGGATGAGGTCATCTCTCATTTTAAAGGGAGTGAACTTCAATTATATTTCGATAAGCTCTCTAAAGGTAAAATTCAAATGGCTGTAAAACCACAGAATATCGAACTCATCCCCAAAGTTTCAACTGGTATTGTAAAGGATCTGATTTTAAATGTAAATTCCTCCAGATTTCAAGAACATGAAATTATTCAAAAATTTCAGCTTGAAAATATTTGGGATAGGTCAATTTCACAACTAAGCGGGGGTGAATTGCAAAAAGTGGCAATTGCAGCGACCTTGGTAAAAGATGTCGAAGCATATTTTATTGATGAACCAAGCAGCTTTTTGGATGTCAAAGAACGAATGAAAATGGCCTCTCTAATTAGAGAATTGGCTCAAGAAGACAAGATGTTAATAATTGTTGAACACGATTTGACCTTATTAGATTATTTGAGTGATTATATTCATATCTATTATGGTTCTCCAGGTGCTTATGGAGTAGTCACCCAACCTCTTAATGTACGTGAGGGAATAAATATTTTCCTTGATGGATTTATACCGTCTGAAAATATGAGATTTCGCGATGTTCCAATTAAATTTCAAAGGTCAGAATTATCTTCTTCTATCGTTCATCAAAAAGACCCTTTTATTAGATACGGGGCGTTTACAAAATCATATGATTCTTTTACGTTTTCTAATGAGAGTGGTGAACTTTATAGTGGTGATATTGTTGGTATAATCGGGCCAAACGGAATAGGTAAAACAACATTTGTTAAAATGATTGCAGGGGTACTTGATCCCACAACAAAAAATGGTGATTTAGAGCTATTACATAAACGAGTTTTTCAAGAAGAAGAAGAAGAGGAACAAGAGAATGAATCTGATATACAACCTTTAAAAATAAAATTAAAACCACAATACCTAGTTGACTATTCAGAATCAGAAAAAACAGTTCTTGAATATATCAATTCAATTGATCCCACATCAATTAATAGTGCATTTCTAAAAACAGAACTGTTTACACCCTTAAATATTGATGCAGTTTTGAATAGAGAGTTAAAAACACTTAGTGGGGGTGAATTACAGAAAGTAGTTATAATGTTAACCTTAATTGATGATGCAGATTTATACCTTTTTGATGAACCATCAGCATTTATTTCCGCTGAAGACCGTGTCCGTGTTGCCAAAGCAATAAGGAGAATTACATTAAATCGAAAATCAACAGCGATAGTTATTGAGCATGATTTGCTACTTCAAACTTATATATCAGATCGAATAATTTATTTTTCAGGTGAACCTGGTAAAACGGGTAAGGCAAGCTCTCCTCTCTCCATAAAGGAGGGTATGAATACCTTTCTAAAAGACCAATCAATAACATTTCGAACTGACCCTGACACAAAAAGACCACGTGTAAATAAACTTAATAGCAAATTAGACAAGTTACAAAAATCACAAGGAATTTATTATGAGACTTAATTTTAAGTTCTTTTTAATTGAAAATTGAATATTAATATGAGAGAATATGTTTGATTTCATTAGTTTCATATCTTCGCAATTTCCTTATCCGGTTAGTGAAAATTTAATAAATTTTAGAATTTTAATCTATTCTGGATCATTATTTTTTATTTCAATAATTTTGTTGATATTTTATGTTAAAACAAAAAGAGATGTATCAAATCCATTTATGAAAAAGCTTTCTCGCAGCTATTGGAATTCCCTCGTTGGATTAGGATTGATTAATTTAAATTTCTTTTTGACTTCTCTTTCTTTGCTTTTAACTCACGGTAAAATCATGATCTTTGGCAATGAAAAGTCTTTTTTCTATTTACTTGGAAACCTTATGTTTTTTTTTGGAATTATGAAAGTCTCTTTAAACATTATATCATTCACAAAATTTGGTAGAAAATTATATATTCTTTTTTCTTATTCTGTTATAGCAATTGGAATACTAGGTTTTATGATGATTTTTTCAGAAATATACTTGCATAACTCAAACAAATATCTGATTACTGGGAATTTTGTCCTTAAAATTTTTGGTATGTTGTATCTTCTTCTTCTATTAGTTAGCTTGGTTGCCCTAACCTTAGAAAGGAAAAACAACCCGAGTAAAATAGAATTAATGAGGATTAATTTTCTTTCTTTAATTCTCCTCTTACAGACAAGTCAATTAATTCTTCGTCTATTAATACTGTTTTTTCAAAATAACCAGTTTGTCAGTGTCTATTTGATTTTTTTCATTTCCCCTATTTTAGATTTTGCTGTGATAATAGTCTGTGCGGTTCTATTTTATTGGTCAATATATACCCCCACTTGGGTCATGATTAAATTCTCTGTGATTCCAAAAGGTTATCAATCAGTTATCTAAACCTTTAACACGTGTCCCCCATCTCTTAAGATTATATTTTTGTTTCCACTCAAATCAACAATCGTGGATGGTTTTCCACTCAATTCATAATCCCATTTTATGAGCACACCAATCTTCTCAATTAATTTCCAGTTTAAATTTTCCACAACAGTTGGCACCTTTTCACCTGAAATATTTGCACTTGTAGTAACTATTGGATGTCCTAACTTTCTTATAATTTGTGAAATTTCCCCGGCTATTATCCGAATTCCTATAGTATTCTGTTCCACTTCTAATTTTTCTTTTCCTTTTTCTGTTAGATTAACTACAAATGTAAAGGGTCCCGGTAGATTTTTTTTTAATATTTCATATGCTTTCGAATCTAGATTTGTATATTCGGTAATTTGCTTTAACGTCCCAAATGCCGCACTTAGAAATTTAGACCCATCTCTTTTTTTTAGTAAATTTATTTTCCAACATATCTCTTTTTTATAAATTCCTCCTATACCTGCAACAGTGTCTGTGGGGTAGATCATTAGCTCCCCCTCTTTTAACAAATCTACTATTTCATCCTTCTTTTCTTCTGACATCTTTTCAAACTTATATTGTTTTAGCATTTTATAACCTCAGAACTCAAATAGCTCGTCATCAACATTAAATTGTTTCAGTAAGGCAAGATTCATCATCAGTTATCCTCTTTTTTATTGTGGTAATTTAAATTTTCCCTAACTAATTTTTTGATTTTTTTTGAAACATTCCTTATTTTTGTTTGAAAATATTAAAATTAGATTAACAGTTATTACCATATGTACATTGGTGCTTAATTAAATGGATGAAATTTTAGATATTTGTCATTCAATACTTGTTCAAACCCCTGGTGTTTCACGAGTTATTGTTGCCGATAAAACTGGTCTTACAATAGCAAATGTGAGTCGGTTTGAATTTAACCTTAGAGATTTAGACGCTATGGGTGCAATTTCATCCGCTGTTTATCTCGCATCAGAACAACAAGGTTCTAACGTTGGTTTGTCAGAAATGAATATGTTGGTCGCAGAATTTAAAGGAGGGAAAATTATGATAGCCTCTTGTGGTAGTGCGGTACTTTGTGTTTTTACTGATAACGATGTTGCTCTAGGCATGGCAAGAATGACCATAAATAAAGCAGCAAAGTCAATTGAAGATATTCTAAATAAAAGAATATCTCAAAGTTCTTCATTAGATCACATAGGTTCACTAGAGGCAGCACTTGAGAGTGATATTCAATCTCTTCCAGACAACGTCGAAGAAGAGGATGAGTTTCTCACAGATCTTCAAAGTGCTTTGAAAGAACTAGAACATTTCTGAATTATACTATTCATTTTCAAAAAATGTGTTAATCTCATAGCTCTTTTCCCATTTGCTAAACAGTTCTTTAATTAGTTTTCCTCCTTCATTATTTTCATTGATTAGAAATATCCTAATTTTCCCAAAATTTTTTTCTGTTACTATATTTTGGTCTTTCAACTCTTCCAAATAAATCTTTAATCGCGAATGATTTATTCTGGCTTTTTTTGCTATGGCTGTTACATTCAACTCTGTTTCTTTGGTTAACAGTGCTAAAATCTTGACCTTACTTGCTCCAGATAACACTTTTTCTAAAGGTGGTAGAGGACTAGTTAAGATTCTTTGTACTTTTGTAATATTTGCTGTAATTTCTTCAACAACTCCTGTTCTAACTCTAGTGCACTTGTATCTTGTATAGAGATTAATTTTGTATTTCCTCTATGACCCAACCCAGATTTTTCTGCAGCTATAATCTCTAAAAATTCAAGTTCTTGTATATACTCCCAAACTTGTGTGTGTTGGCGTGGTTCAATTTCTATCTCTTCTGCGGCTATTTTATATGCTTCTTCTGCATCTCCTGTGGTTATATAAGCACCCTTTGTTTTTCGTAATCTTTGCGTTATTCCGTATAGCAGAAGAATCTTGTGTATTGATAGTTCTTGTAGTGTTTCTCTTAGAAGAGATGGGTCTACGTTGGCTTTTGCTTTTCTAGCATGTTCAGGGTAAACAATTTTACTATTTTCACTGTCTGCAATCTTCCCGGCAATTAATAATAACTCAAGTGCGTGTCTTGCATCCCCTCCTCTAATTTCTGCAATATCTGCTATGAGTTGTGTTGTTTCATCAGTCACACTTCCTGGTCTGAAACATTCGTCAAGCCTATTTTGTATTATGCTTATCAATTCTTCTTTGGAGTAAGGGGGGCAAGAGATAATTGGTGCTCTTAAACTGCTTGTTGTGCTTTTATCAAGATACTTAATAAATCTTGAACTTCTTGCAATTACAAGTAAAATAAGTTGATGTTTTGTCTTTTGCTTGTCATCACTTGTTCTACTCAATGCGTATAAGAGCTCTTTTCCACCTTTATGGATCACATGCTCTATTTCATCTAGCACTAAAACGAGTGTTAATCTTTTATTTTCTAATATTTCAACAATCATCTCAAGAAGCTCGTCTGCTGCATACCCTCTACTAGCTACCTTTGAATTTAACTCTCGAGCAACACTTAATAATATCATAAATGGTGTTTTTGTTCTTCTGCAATTTATATGAATAAACTTAATTTTGTTTTCCTTTTTTTCCTCTGACTTTAGTTGCAACCATTGTCCAAATTTTTTTGCAATTGATGTTTTACCTGACCCAACATTCCCTGTGATAATTATTTGTTTTGTCCCCAACTGGCCTGTAAATATCCCCCCAAGATAATTTGCCATTTTTTTAAGCTGTTCTTCTCTAAATGGAAGCTGTTTTGGGAGATATTCTGTTGAAAGTTTATTTTCATCAATGATTACCGAGGGATGTTTTAGAGCTTCATCAAGAATATCAAGACTATCCATTGTGAGTTTCTGTTATACTCGAGATATTTTAAGTAATTGAAGAGGGGGTTCTTTCAAAGTAAAGGTTTGTTGGTTGTAAATCTCAGAGCAAGGTATAACAAAGATAAATAAAATAAATTGTTTAAAACTAAGGAAATTTTTTCATTCCTCTTTAGTGAAAAAACAACATTTAAGGAAATTAAAAGAAAAACAACCGAGATTAATACAAAAGAATATTTAGAAATAAACACAATTAATGAAAAAACAAGATCTATGAGTAGATTAAAGAATACCATGATAAAATTAATCCTGAATTAATTATTTAAACGTCTACAACTGGTGAGGATACTAAGTCAGAAATCACAGACTTATCCAATATTTGAAATATTGTGATTATGTTTGAAACGAATTTATTTCCTTTGTCGAAATTAAAGATTTTATATTCATTTACACCCAAAGATTTTGAAATACCCTGTAAGTCAATGATGACAAACAAATTAAAAATAATAAAGAGAGAAATAAACTTCAGTCTTTTAAGGTTGAATTGAGCAATATACCTCTTTTCAGAATAAAACTTTAGAATTTTCTCTGGGAGTTTGCTTAAAATTTGAACATCAATTATGTTTGGAGCGGGTGAATAAAAGTCTATGAAATCTTGAAAAATGTTTTGCAAGGCTAATTTTTCAACTAAATTAGATCTAAAAAGCTCTGTTCCCTGAGCAGGAATTAAGCTCTCAAAATAAATATGAGACAAAACCTTATTTGAGACTTTAAATTCAGGAAGTAATTCCATTTTATCAAACTCAATGGAAGGAGAATTTAAACTATAACGATTGTCGAATTTAGTAACACTAGTTCGCATTAGAACTGGAGAAAAACCAAAAGATTTGAACTTAGCAACGGCGTGGAAATTGGGAAGGGTGGGAAGAATTGTAGACTGATCGTTGGTTAAACCAAGAATAGAGCCTATGAATTTATCATCAGTTCTAAATTGAACAAAAAAACCAACATTTTTCATAACTGAACTAAAGGACTCTACAGAAGTACCTGTAGCTATAACAGAAATTCCTTTATACCGTAATGTTAGAACTGTTTCTTCCAGCTTTGAAAAATCATCAGAGACCTTGGAAGATGGGAAAAGATGTTGACTCTCATCTAAAAATAGAACGTGATTTAAATTAAACTTGTTTGTTTTATTCAAATCAAATCTGCTATAAGAAAGAACCAAAAGATTAACAATTACATCAATTAGAAACCTTACGTATTTCAATGGGGATCGTTGAGCAATCAAAGAAAAGTCAAAAAAAACATTATTATTTCTGATTAAATCTGGAGTAAAGTTTGAACTAGAGGACCAAAAAATATCCTTAAAGGAGGTTTGTAACCATTTTAACTTTGAAATCAAAGAAATCGAAGAGTTATTTTGATTGTTTGTGACCAACCTTTCTTTAGTAATGCCAACCTTTAATATGTTTTGAAAAAATACTGAGATGTCTCCATCATTTGTTACAGTAAATTGCAAAGCATCAAAAAGGATCTCTTTTTGAATAGAACTTAAATCTCCATCAGAAAGAGTTGTAATAAATAATTGAAAAAGAAAATCAATATGCTCTTCTTTAGAGGTAGTGGGTGGAATTTCAAATAGATTGATGGAGAGATTTACTTTAGGTGTAAATAATACCCCTGAGTTTTGAAAGAACGGAATTTTAAAAGCATCTCCCTTCAAATCAAAATCAATAATCTTTATACCGGATATAATCATTTGTTTCATAATAGAAAGTCTAAGGTTAGTCTTACCAGATCCTATAGATCCAGATATAACACCCCCTTGATTAAAATCTTCCAAAGGACAATAAATCTCACGTTTTTGTGTGTCTGTGAGTTGTCTAAGATAGTTTCCTAAATAGACGTCTGATTTTAATAAATTACGGTTAAGTGGTATTTGGTGATTTGCTGATTGAAAATTAAGCGTTGCAGAACTTAAAGAACCAAAGAGTTTTGGGATCTCAACCAAAGGAGAAATCAAATTAGGATGTAAGGTAAATGATCTAGTTCGCTTTGAAATTTTGACGTTTTGAGCAACGCTTTGAAGGCTAAGGAGTGAAATATCTTTGTCGTGCTTTGAATTATAGAGAACTTTAAAGGAGTATGTGATTTGTTTCTTTTTCGACTTAAAATTCACCTCATAACAAATACTATTTTCTTGAGCTTCTATCACCTTCTCTATATGTAAATTTAGTTCACAGAGAGAAACTGGTGAATTATGAAAGTCAACCCCTCTTGAATACCTCGGAAATTTTGGTTGTTTGACATAAGTAAAATTAACATTGCACAAATTAAAAATATAGCCAACCGTTGATTCCAGGTGCCTTGTTCTATAAGGAATCAACCAACTTGAAAATGTGAACATCACAAAAAAGGATTTCTTACCCTGAAAGGTTGAAAAAAAATACGTAAGGTTAACATTCTTAGTATTTAATAACCAACGAGTGATTTTTTTATCTTCGTATCCTTGGGTCTGATCAACTTTGACCCAAATATTCATTTTCCATTTCCATGTGATCGGATTTAACTGAATACTATGTCCGATCTTGGACCAAGGTAACTTAAATTGGAAAAAATAAAAAAAGAGAATCAAGGGAAATATCGAAATTAAATAGGGAATAATCATCTGAAATAGACTAAGAGTAAGAATAAAGAATTCATTAATTTTTATGTCATTTATAAATATCACAAAGGCGTAAAACATGATAAGAAATTTTAATAACATACGGATTTCTTTTCTTATGTTTTTATCTTGTGTATAATTAAATTTCGAGTTTCTATGTTTCATTGTATATATTTGAAAGTTTCATATAAAAATCACTAAGAATGAGGTTCCAAAAGAAACATCCGAAATATTCGACACATAGGTGCGTCATAAGGTCAAAGTTTTTTATTGAGAAAATTATCAAACGTTAGGTTTAGGTGGTTTAAATTTCAGAACAATTTTCTATTGATGATATATTTGATCGATTTGCCCAACCAAAGTTTCAAATCTTTAAGGATAGGAATCTATTGAGGTCAAGTTATGTCCCAGATTCATTACCATATCGAGAAAAAGAAATGAAACAGCTTGCAAGCATTGTTGGACCTGTCATTGCAGGAGGATTTCCCAGCAATGCTTTCTTGTATGGAAAAACGGGGCTAGGGAAAACAGCAATTACTCAGAAAGTCTTGAATGCATTAGAAAAAAAAGTAAAGGAAATTGGTCGTAAGGTCGAGATAGCATATATAAATTGTCAATTAATAGATACTACTTATCGAGTATACGCACATTTATGTGAGGCTATTGGGATTGAAGTCCCTATTACTGGTTTGCCAACAGATGAGGTAATATCAAAATTTACAAAAAATCTTGATCTAAAAAAAATGCATCTGGTTGTTGTATTAGATGAGGTAGATTTTCTACAAAAGAAGGATTCTAAAACACTTTATGGATTAACAAGGATTAATTCCTCCTTAATGAATTCCAGTTTGTCATTAATTGGGATAACAAATGATGTGATGTTCAAACAGACAATTGATTCCAGAGTTAGAAGTACTTTAACTGAACAAGAGATAGTTTTCCTTCCATATGATTCAACACAAATTAAGAAAATCATTCAAAATAGGGCTGAGCTAGCTATGAATCCTGGAGTTCTAGACCCTTCTGCGATTAATCGTGTTGCTGCTATAGCAAGCCAAGAACATGGTGATGCTCGAAGGGCTCTTGATCTTCTAAGGGTAGCTGGAGAGATTGTTGAAAGAGAAGGAGAATCAAAAATATTGGATGAACATGTTAGACAGGCAGAGAAAATTATTGAGGTTGACGCAGTCACAGAGGTATTAAGCTCTTTACCGATACAATCTAAGGCTGTAGTAATCGCCTTGTATTTTCTTGAAATTGATAGGTCACCACGGGATGTTATAAACACTACAATATTATATCAGAAGTATGACGAGGTTTGTAAATCTCTCCACATAGATCCATTGACCCAGAGAAGGGTGGGAGATTTGATTAATGAATTGGATCTACTTGGAATGGCTAAAGCATCAGTGATCAGCAAGGGTAGATATGGAAGATCCAAATTAATTCAATTAACAGTTCAACCAGTTCAAATTAAACGTACACTCTCAAAAGACTCAAGTGTATCTTTCTTATTTGAAATCTAATGATAACTATTTTAATTTATGAAGCACGAGTATCACTACTAAATGATTTTGTCAACCACAAGAAGAATTTCAATAGAAAACAACATAGAGTTCCATTGCTTGATGCATCAATTCATCAACATTTAGTAAAGGACATACCCAAAGAACTTCGATATGATAGGCCAGATATTCTTCATTTTGGGTTGCTCACAATTTTAAGTTACCTTCCTGCATTGAATAATGAAAGTGTGAAAATTTATTTTTCTGTAAAAGGGAATATTTATGAAGTTCTTCCAGAAACTAGACTTCCGAGGGCCCAACAAAGATTTTATAATATAATATCACAAGTTCTTCAAGGGACTTATAAATTAAAATTCATTCGAAAAGTTACTACAACATATGATGAACTGTTAATTGGTGAAAGAATCTACTTTACAAAATCAGGACAACAGTCATTAACTAAAGCCAAAGACCTCTTTTCTTTTGACAAAGATTATTCGTTAATTTTTGGGGGCCATGCGCATGGAACAACTGAAATCAAAGAATTTAATATCCATAAGACTGTAAAACTCTCAGAACAATCTTTAACTTTGTGGACTTCGATTAGTTTAGTTTTCTGTAAATTTCTTCACTAATTGGCGCCAAATTTGCCACCTGCATTCAATTTGTTTAAACAGAACATTGAAATTTGACATTTAAAATAAATTAAAACATTTATTAAAATATCAAGAATAGGCTCTAACGGGTGCTATTAGCTAATTATGTTAATAAAAAAGAATTATTTTTGGAATTCACACCGGTGTTTCGATTTTCGTATCAAAATTTGGGTTTTTGACTCTTCCTCGAATCGTTCTAAACGTTGGTCTAACCTTCATCATTTATAAGATTTAAAAAAAATGCATTTGTGTGTCTTGTAAGGAAAGAATTTGTGATAATTAAAAACTAATTTACGTTCTAACGTATCTTCAATACACTAAACAAGTTTCGCGGTGTACAAATGCGCGACTAAGTATATATTAATAAAAGAACATTATCTCATAAGATTTGTCGATGTTTTAACATCAACAAGTTTTCTACGGAAAACAAAGCCAGAAAATAAGCAATTTTCTGATATCTATGTGAAGTCTTTAATAAAGACTTTCATGAACAAATAATGCATTAGAAATAATGCAACATTGATGTGCAACGAGCATGGTTTGACATGTGAGCCATCACTTCAATCAAAAAAAATTACGACGGATTTGAATGAAGAATCACAAATAATTTGACTTGGTCAAATTCTCATCGAATGCTGGGAAAACCAAATGGTTAAAAAGACAACGTGCGGATATTATGACATATCCTGGAAAGACAGAGTCTGCCAAACGGCAATTGGTGGATGCCTCGGCTGGTTAACCGATGAAGGGCGTGGCAAGCTGCGAAATGCGTAGGGTAGGTGCAGGCAACCTTCGATCCTACGATCCCCTAATGAGAATCTCTTGTACATTCAACATGTGTACAAAACCCGAAAGGGTAGGGAACCCACGGAACGAAAACATTCAAGTACGTGGAGGAAAAGAAAGCAATAGCTATTTCCTTAGTAATGGCGAATAAAAGGGAAACAGGTCAAACCGAATGCCTTTGTGAAAACAAAGGTACATGTGGTGTTGTGGACCAAAATAAAGGTGTAAAAGGCTAATCTGAAGTAGACTGGAACGTCTCGCAAGATAGGGTGAAAGCCCCGTAAGAGTAAACCTTACATCTGTTTGGGATCCTGACTAGGGCGGATTGGATGTTCCGTCCAAACTCGAGAACTAACTCGAAAACCTAAATATTAAACCAGACCGATAGCAAACTAGTAATGTGAATAAAAGGTGAAAAGTGGCGGTAAAACGCTTATGAAAAGTGCCTGAAACCAATTGTCTAAATAGTGTAATAGTATGTAAGGAATTACGCTTCATGAATCCAAATTTGGCGACAAATAGTCGAGAATGAAGAGAGACCAGTACTATTGCGTCAGTCTTGAAACACTGGCCAGGGAGTTTATTTGAGTGGTGAGGCTAAGGTGATATTGTAACCGTAGGGAAACCAATCAGCCCGCAGCAATTGCAAGGGGCAACGTGTGAAAGCGCGTGAAATCACTCGAATAAGATGCGAAAGGTGCCGATCTATGCGTGACCAGGTTGAAGTCGTGGGAAACTGCGATGGAGGACCGAAGAGGTATTGATATACAACTCATTCTTCTGAGTTGCGTATAGTGGTCAAAGGCCAATCGAGGCGCCTGATAGCACATTCATGCAGAAGTGGAGCCGCAGTCCAGCGTAGCACGAGTATGAACCGTTGGTAGAGTACAGAAAGTGTTGGAATGGGGAGTAAAATCCTCGCCGCACCATCTAACTCCGAATGACGTTTCTACTTAGACTGCTGCAGTTGGGTGTGTCGCCGTAAGGGTGGCAACCGAGAAGCGAATAAGCTAGACTTGGGTTAAGGGCCCCAAATGTTGATTAAGTGTAAAAAGCGAAGGACGTCGTATCGCAAAGACAATGAGGTGGTTGGCTTAGAAGTAGCAATCCACTAACAAAAGTGTAACAACTTACTCATCGAGCGGTACGGCTCTGAAAATGGACGGGGCTAAAATCAACTCCCGATACCCAAGGGCACTATCTTCGTATAGTGATCCGGTATGCATGCGATTGGCGAGGATAGAAGTGGGTTAGTGATAACCTGTGGACCTCGTTAATGTGTAGATCCTGGTAGTAGTAGGCAGATTTATGGGTGAGAATCCCATAGGTCGAAAAGGCTAGGGTTCCTGAACAATGTACATCAGTTCAGGGTTAGTCGATCCTAAGAGTAACCTTAATACGGTCAACTCAAAAGGGAAACAGGTTAATATTCCTGTACCACGTGTTAAAACGGCAACGATAGAATAAGATCAGACGCTTGTGGATAGGCGATCTTAGTTACTAAGTTAAGTGTATAACTCCGACGAGTAGTGTTGCACTGAGAATCGGAAGAAATCACAAATAGGAGCCGCCATGGTTCTATCGTTAATTTCCAAAAGCCCATGAAAATGATCTTATTTATTATAGCACGTGTTCGTACCGAAAACCGACACGGGTGTCCTTAGGCTGAAAAAGCTAAGACCTTTTGGAGTAATCTAGGCAAGGGAATTCGGCAAAATAGATGGGTAACCAAGGGATAACCATTGCCTTTAGCTGTTCACGCGGCCGAAGGTGTCACTAACAAAGGGATCCCGACTGTTTAACAAAAACATAGCAAACTGCGAGGGCGAAAGCCTGTGTATAGTTTGTGTATCCTGCTCAGTGCTCGTAAGTCAAATCCCCGTTCAAGGGGGCTAAGCTCGGGTTAACAGCGGGAGTAACCATGACTCTCTTAAGGTAGGCAAATGCCTAGTCGGATAATTACCGACGTCCATGAAGGGACCAACGAGGATCCCACTGTCCCTGCCTAGAATCCAGTGAACCTGCGATCCGGCGAACAGACCGGATAGCCCAGTTGGGAAGAGAAGACCCTGAGAGCTTTACTACAGCTTCCAGCTGTTTACTTGGTCACCATACAGAGCGTAGTCAGGAGCGTCGAACCAGAATCTCCGGGTTCTGGGAATGCGATAATGGAACACTGACTATGGTGATTGAGCAAACTTACCCGTTGCGACGGGGACACCTGGTGGTGGGTAGTTTTGCTGGGGCGGCAAACCTCTGATAAAGAAACAGAGGTGCCCAAAGGTCAGCTCAGGAGGGACAGAAATCCTCCGTAGAGTGCAAGGGCATAAGCTGGCTTTACCGTGAATGTACCAATAGCGTTCGCGGTTACGAAAGTAGGGCCTAGCGATCCATCCGATTGTCCTTAGTAGACGCGGGTGGTGACAGAAAAGTTACCTCAGGGGTAACAGAGTTGTCGTGCGTTAGAGTTCCCAATCACTTTGGAATTCTAAATTAATTCTTATTGAACCACACTTCACACATGTTGTAAAGTAATTTATAGGGTCTTCTTCAGTCCACGATCTTAATAGAATAACCCATATACTATTCGATGATTAAGATTTGGCCTGAACTCTAGCTTTCCTTAAAAAGTAGCTGTAAGAATCAAAGTGATGAACACATTGACCGCACGGCTTGCTTCCTCGATGTCGGCTCTTCCTCGTTTGGTGTTGCATAAGGCACCAGGAATAGGGTTGTTCGCCCGTTAAAAGGGAACGTGAGCTGGGTTCAGACCGTTGTGAGACAGGTTGGTTTCTATCTAACTGGGCTGTCGGGTAAGTGTAAGTAAAGTGCCATCAGTACGAGAGGAACGTGGTGTTGTGGCCTCTGGTGTATCGGTTGTCAAAAGGCATTGCCGAGTAGCTACGCCATCTCAGATAAGAGCTGAATGCATCTAAGCTCGAAGCTGATCTTAAAAAGACTTACCCACCCTGAAATCATAAAGAATTTTCTTTACCGAGTGTTGGCAACAATGATCGGTGATTTTGGGCGAGTCCATGGGCAAAAGACCCGTTTGCAATGAATGCGGTGTTAGCGTCGAGTATTTACGAGATGTTTAGCCGACATTTAATTACGGACAAGGCGCTTTGTTGGAACAGGACATGTTGTATCTAAAGCACCAAACCATTTGTGCATTCCATGAGACCAAGTCAAATTTTTTATTCTTCTATCCACAATATATCTTTACTATTAAGAGTTAATTTTTCAACTAATTCAACAAAATTGGATTTATCCCCATTAACAATATAAAATGAATATCCTTTGTTTTGAGCGATGTAAACATCACATCCTTTAATGGATTTAATAGGTGAAAGTAACCAAGGTGAGTCGGAAAGCATATTATTGAAATGATTTACTTTTTTTGGGGGAGGAGGCAATGCCTCTAAAGTAACATTCATCCTTTCCATTCTTGGATTAATTTTCTTGATTCTTTTTATATATGGTTTTGGAATAATTATTCCATTCTTTTCAGGTTGCTGTTGTTTTTGAATATTAAAGTAGGCAAAGATTAATTTTCTTTGTGAAATTTTATATTCAGACACTGTTTCAAGTCCAAACCAACTTTTTATTGGGTATTTTCTTATTTCTTTAAATGGAATGATGCTAAATCTACCATGGACTCTGGGGTCGCTATTTAGTATTTTCTTAACATTATTTGTGACCTCAATCTGATCTTCGCTTTGCCAATATCCCCCCTTAATCATTACTGAAACCTTTGATTGGTTATTTAACCCCTTTAACAAGCTAAGCTGGAATGAGAATCCATCGATTGAGTGTAATGCAAGAAGAGTGGTTTCAAATCCATATCCTGTAAACTCTAAATTGTTTATCTTAAAACCAACCCACTTTGAAGAGAGATTTTTGATTTCGTGAATCATTAAAGATTCCAAATTTTTTACGTTATAATCACTTCTATCAAAATTTTTGGGAAGGAAATTTGTGAATATTCTCTCACTATCATGGATAAGCTTTTCTTTAGCCTGAGAGATATTTTGTTCTGATAAATAATTTCCTAGGAGTAAAATGATCTTATCTGTGAAAAACCTAAACATCATATAATCAAATGTGGTTTCAAGTACCTCAAGGAACCTAAAGAATCCCTTCTCAATTAAAGGAGACCCGCACACTTTTCTGATTTTATAAGATAAGATCAATATTTTTTTTTTTTGCCAATTAAAATAGACCTATCAGAGAACCTCAGGTAATTTGTATTCACACTTTTTTATATTAAATTTAGTTTATTAAGAACTTATTAAACCACAACGACATTAAAATTATTAGACGAAAGTAGATTTATTTCTGAATTTAATTTTTCTAACACTTTAAGGTCAGACTCATACTTCATCCTTGGTATCTTATCAAAGATCTCATTTGCTAGAATATCTTCTAAAACAACACCATTATTAAAGAGAGTTCTCATTTTATCATAAATATCGAAAATGTTTCTGAGCATAATGGCTTGTTTCTTTGGTTCACAAAATGCATCAACATCATGGAAGGCATTCTGCTGCAAATAGTCCTCTTTTAACATAGTTGCTGCCTCCAAAGTGATTCTCTCAACTGGAGATAATGCATCAGGACCAACTAGTTGAACAATCTCTTGTAAATCATTGTCTTCTTGTAACAGTCTAAAAGCTCGTGTTCTAAGCTCTGGAAAATCCTCACTGAAATTTTCTTTGTAATAGTCTTCAAGAACATCCCAATATAACGTATAACTTTCAAGATAAGAAATTGCAGGGAAATGTCTTTGTTCTGCAAGTTTTTTGGTCAACGCCCAAAAAGCCTTGACGATTCTCAGGGTATTCTGTGTAACAGGTTCCGAGAAATCACCCCCGGGTGGAGAAACAGCACCTATAATAGATACTGAACCAATTTTATCTTCTCCTTTACCTAAAATTTCAACCCGTCCACCTCTCTCGTAGTATGCAGCAATCTTTGATCCAAGATAAGCAGGATAACCTGCCTCCCCAGGCATTTCCTCTAACCTTCCTGATATTTCTCTCATTGCCTCTGCCCATCTTGAGGTAGAGTCAGCCATCATTGCCACATCATACCCCTGGTCTCTAAAATATTCAGCCATTGTGACTCCAGTGTAAACAGATGCTTCTCTTGCAGCCACAGGCATATTAGAGGTGTTTGCGATCATTGTTGTTCTAGCCATTAATTTTAAACCCGTTCTTGGGTCATCCAAATGGGGAAATTCTTCCAACACGTTTGTCATTTCATTACCCCTCTCACCACATCCTACATATACTACAATCTGAGCATCACTGAATTTAGCAAGTGAGTGTTGACTAACAGTTTTACCTGTTCCAAAAGGGCCTGGAATTGCAGCAACCCCACCCTTTGCAATCGGGAAAAATGTGTCAAAGATCCTTTGACCAGTCACCAGGGGCTGATTTGAAGCCATTCTTCTCTTGAAAGGACGGGCAATTCTGACGGGCCATCTTTGATATCCTAAGACCTCTTTTGTTTCCCCATCTTCAGTTTCAACCTTTGCCAATACCTCTTCAATTGTATATTCACCTGACTTAGCGATTTCAACTATCTTCCCTTTTAACATGGGTGGTATCATAATTTTGTGAGTGTATGCAGGTGTCTCTTGAACTGTTGCAATCACATCACCTCCTTCAACAACATCACCCAGTTTTGCCTGTATTTCAAATTTCCATACTTTCTTCAAATCTAATGCTGGGGTTTCAATCCCTCTTTGAATGAATGCACCTGTTTGTTCTTTAATCGAACTCAGAGGTCTTTGGATGCCGTCATAAATTTGTGACATTATTCCTGGCCCCAACATAACAGATAATGGTTCTCCAATTCCCACTACCTTTTCTCCAGGTTTGATGCCGTCTGTAGTCTCATAGCATTGAATTGTAGCTATATCGTTCTCCACTTGGATTACTTCCCCAATTAAACCAAGATTTCCAATTCTCGCTACATCATACAAACGCACACCTAACATATTTTTAGCCTGAACTACAGGTCCAGATATTCTAATAATTGTTCCTTCAATGTTAGTACTAATGATAACACCTCCATAGATAAATCTATGAGTTTTTTCTAATCTCAAGTCAACCCCCCTAATTAAAAGTTGATGATTGTTTATGCTCAAAATCTCTGTCTCTTTGACTCGTAATATTCAATTTTTTATCTATCATCAAAGAAGATTAAAGAATGCTACTGAGACCAAATCGATGGAGTTATATGCTCTCTGGATTAATAAGGATAACTTCAAACCTCGGTTTGTTTCTGCGGGGGTCGCCCAGTCTGGCCAACGGCGTTAGGTTGAGGGCCTAATCTCATAGGAGTTCAGGGGTTCAAAATCCTGCACAGTTGTGTGTATGATGAAAATCCCCTCTCCCGCATCTATAGAAAATGATTGGTTACATTATTGATTCAGGTATTTTTATGAATATTTCTCAAGTTAAGGAAGTATTAAGAGGTTCCATGTTCACCACAAGTTTGGTTTATGAGGAAATTAAATCTTTGCTCCCAAAATTGCAATTGGCTTCTCAAACTGCAAAGAACAAGCTTGAAATCCTTGACCCATCGATGAAACATATTAATCACGTGACTAAATCAACAATTCAATTTGGGGAAACGTCACTATCACAGGCAGATATATCATTAATATCTTTAGCCTTTGAACTAGAAGATTTGGGAGTAAAAAGTATCTTAATTTCAGATGATTTTGCCCTAAGAAATTTAGCTCAAAAATTAGGCGTAAATACTAAAGGGTTTAAGACTAGCAAACGGTCTTTTCGAATCAGAACATACCAATATTATTGCAAAGCCTGTCATAGTGTCAATCCAAACAATGAAAGCTGTGAGGTATGTGGACACACAAAATTTAAGAAAATTTGGAAAACTTAATTTACAACATCTAGAATGTCTGAATCTCCAGGATTTATTATTGTTACCGCAGAAGTCAAATGACTCCTTCCACATAATATCCCAAGATCAAGTGAAGTTTTTGGGTATTCAATCACCGGAACTTCAGAGAGGTTTGCATAATACAATAAATCTTCCTTTTGTTCCTTTGGTGCGTTAGACGCAACAACTATTAATTTTGCTTCTTTCAATCTAGCAGCTTTGATTGCTACTTCCATCCCTAATTTAGTTTGACCTGATTTTCTGGCAACACTAATGCTTTTTTCTAAATCAACCATTATAAACAATCCTTAAAACAGCTAAAATCTCAATAAATTTAAACATATAGAAAGTTTTCAAAGAATCACCGAAAATTATTTCTAACTGTAGTTCTTCTTCTCAATTATCTCTCTTGATATTACTACTCTTTGTATTTCGGAGGTTCCTTCGTAAATTGCAGTAATTTTTGCATCTCTATAATACCTTTCAACTGGGAAGTCCCTAGAATATCCACTACCCCCATGGATTTGAAGCGACATATCGGCAGATCTTACAGCAGCCTCAGAAGCATATAGTTTTGCCATTGCTGCCTCTTTTGTAAATCTTTTCCCTTGATCCTTGAGTTTAGCTGCTCTAAAAGTCAACAGTCTTGCAGCTTCCATATCCATTGCTGAATCTGCAATTGACCATCTTAAACCTTGAAACTGACTAATTTTTTTGCCAAATGCTTCACGGATATTTGCATAGTTAACTGCGGCTTCTAATGCTGCTTGACCAATTCCTAACGCCTGCCCAGCAATCCCAATTCTTCCACCGTCTAAAGTGTTCATTGCAATTTTAAAGCCTTCACCTTCACTTCCAATTAAATTTTCAGAGGGGATGATACAATCATCAAAGTTTAAGGGGGTTGTTGGAGATGCCTTTATTCCCAATTTATGTTCTTTTGGTCCAATCTCAAAACCTTTGGTACCTTTCTCAACAACAAATGCAGACATTCCTTTATGACCTAACTCTGGGGTGGTGTTTGCAAATATTACATATACCTCCGCTACCCCACCATTTGTAATCCACATCTTACTTCCGTTTAGAACATATCCATTTTCCTCTTTAACTGCGGTAGTTTTACCTCCTGCGGGATCACTACCTGCATCTGGTTCAGAAAGACCAAAAGCACCAAGTTTTCCTCCTTCGGCAATTCTCCGAAGAAAATTATCTTTTATATAATCTGAACCAAATTTCTCTAATGGGTGAGCTGCCAGAGAGTTATTTACACTCATCATTACTCCTGTGGATGCACACGCTTTACTTACTTCTTCCATCGCAAGAACATAGCTTATAGTATCTAATCCAGACCCCCCATATTCTGGAGAGACCATCATAGCTAAAAAGCCAGCATCTCTTAATGCCTCAAAAGATTTTTGAGGAAAGGTCTCTTTTGCATCATATTCTGAGGCTAACGGGGCAATAATATCTGTGGCTATATCTTTCGCAGTTTGTTTAATAAGTTGTTGTTCTTCGGTTAATTCAAGCATACATTGATATTTTTTTGAGTTTTAATAACTTGGTTGATCGAGTAAAGACTTTTTATACAATTGGAGGTATTGTTTTGAACTAGCTTAAAATATATTGAATTCAATAGAAGAACTTTAAGATATATGAAAAAAAAATTAACATAGAGTAAACGGATTGATCAAGCTATGGAAGTAAAAAACGAATTAAGATCATTCAAAACAGTAAATGAAGTCTCTGGACCATTGTTATTTGTGGATCTAGAAGGTAAGGGAGGGGTTAGCTATGCAGAAATCTGTGAGGTTGAAACAGGGTCTGGTGAAAGACGAAGAGGTCAGGTTTTAGAAATCACTAACAATTTGGCAGTCGTACAGGTCTTTGAAGGTACCTCCAGTTTGGATACTAAGGAAACTTCTGTAAGATTTATTGGAAAAACATTAGAAATCGGTGTCTCTGAGGAGATGTTAGGAAGAGTGTTTAACGGAAGGGGTGAACCAATTGACGGTGGTCCTAAGGTGATTTCAGAAGAAACTCGGGATATTACAGGCAATCCATTAAACCCTGTAGCAAGAGAATATCCAAGAGCTTTCATTCAAACTGGTATTTCTACAATTGATGCATTATTAACACTTGTCCGAGGGCAAAAACTTCCTCTGTTCTCAGGGTCTGGTCTTCCTCATAATCAAATTGGTGCTCAAATAGCCAGACAATCTACAGTTATAGGGGAAGGAGAATCATTTGCTGTTGTATTCGCAGCGATGGGTATAACTGCAGAAGAAGCTAGATTCTTTCAATCTGATTTCGAGAGAACTGGTGCCCTAGAAAGAGTTTGTCTTTTCTTGAACCTAGCAGATGATCCTGCAGTTGAACGAATAATTACTCCTCGAATCGCTTCTACAGTAGCAGAATATCTTGCATTTGAAAAGGATTACCACGTCTTAGTGATTTTAACCGATATGACCGCTTATGCAGAAGCATTACGAGAAATTGGTGCAGCAAGAGAAGAGGTTCCAGGTCGTCGAGGATTTCCAGGATATCTATATTCTGACCTATCTACAATCTATGAAAGAGCTGGCAGGATTATTGGAAAGAAGGGGAGTATCACTCAAATTCCCATATTGACAATGCCTAATGATGACCTAACCCATCCAATCCCTGATCTTACCGGGTATATTACAGAGGGACAAATCTTTGTTGACCGTGCACTTCATCGTAAAGGTGTATATCCACCTATAAACCCATTACCCTCACTGTCTCGGTTGATGAAGGAGGCAATAGGTAAGGGATCTACTCGAGAGGATCAATCTGCACTCTCCTCACAGTTATATGCAGGTTACGCAAAGGGTAGAGAGCTAAGAGATCTTGTGGCTGTCGTAGGAGAAGAATCACTTTCAGATGAAGACAGATTATATCTCAAATTCGCCGAGAATTTCGAGAACCAGTTTATTTCTCAGGGTGTAGAGGAGGAGAGAAGTATTTTTGATACTCTTGATCTTGGCTGGAACCTTTTAACGATTTTTGAGAATCCAAAAAGACAATTAAAACGAATTGATGAAAAATTAATTGATAAGTATCACCCAGATTCAAGGAAAGCAGGGTACAACTTCCACGACGTCAACGCATAATTGTTAGCTTTTATCCTTATTCTTTGTAATTATAATCCCACCCTCAAAACCTGTTAAGTCTTTTAAATCAATAAGGTTGTCTGTTTCTTCATCAATTTCAGAAAACTGTAAGAGATGAGGTTTAAAGTTATTTTTATACTCCATTATGATTTCATCAAGGGACACATTCAAATGCAATTTCCCTTCAACAATTTTCAGTAATCTATTAGTTATTCCGAATTCACGGATCTGATGATACTGATCCTCATGTTTCATAAGAATCGCCGTTAAGACCTTTCTAACATCTCTGTTTTCATTTAAATAGCTTTGGCTCAATAACTGGGTGGCTTTCAATTGAAGTGGTAATAATAATTTTAGCTCACAATTTGTTAATAAAGCTCCTTTATTCAGTTCAGAATCATACCCTTGAAAAATTAAGACAAGATTCATAAATTTTAAGTCAACTTTTACCTTTCCAATGGAATCTAAAGCATCACGAGAGTAACGATAATTTCCAGTCTTATCAGTTAATAACAATTGATTCAGCTTTGATGAATACTGTCGAATGTGAAATAATTGTTCATCGACAAGTTTTGAGGTTGAAAAAATATCCAATTTTAACGTACTCACCCTCAGATCAATGGAATAGCTTTCACCTCGAAAAACACTTTCAATCTCCTTTACCAGCATTTCTTTTCCAAACTCGTTATTCATTTTTACTATGAAAGAGTTAGATTTTTGAGGTTTTTTCTTCATATACAAAATTTACCCTAACAGTACTATAAGCTTTACTTTAAGTGAAATCTAAACCACTAATTGCTGGTGGCTCTAAAACATAGTTTTTATGATCCACTTTGATTTTTTTCTTTGCTCTAGTAAAATGCTCTTTATTAAGCCTCAGGGTCGATTTTCTCCATTTTCTATCATCATTGACTATTTCTCTAATCAGGTTTTGTTTAGCCTCACGTACCAATAAGGCTATTTCTGCACCAGTAAATCCCTCTGTTTCTAAAGCTAGATTTGATAAGTTGAGGTCATTCTCTAAATGCACATCCTTTAGATGGGTTTGTAATATCTTCTCCCTTTGCCTCACATCTGGATAACCTACAAAGATAAATTTGTCAAATCTTCCAGGTCTTACTAGGGCAGGATCTAGCACATCAGGGCGATTTGTCGCAGCAAGAATCATCACTCCCCTTAGTTCCTCCAACCCATCAATCTCTGTTAAGAGTTGAGAGACAACTCTGACTCCTAATTCATTTTGAGTAGATTTTCTAATGCTTGCGATTGAATCAAGCTCATCAAAAAAAATGATTGTAGGTGCAGATAATTTTGCCTTTTCAAATAATTCTCTAATAATTTTTTCTGATTCTCCTACATATTTTGATAATATTTCTGGACCTTTTATAGAAATGAAGTTGGCTCTCATATCATTTGCAACAGCTTTTGCGATCATCGTTTTCCCAGTACCAGGTGGCCCAAACAGAAGAATTCCTTTTGGTCTTGATTGATGTAATTCATCATAAAGTTCAGCAAATTTTAATGGCCAAATCATTGTTTCCTCTAACTCTTCATGTACTTCTTCCAATCCTCCAATATCTTCCCAAGTGATCTCTGGATTATCTGTTGAAATTTCCCTTAAAGCAGAAGGCTTAATTGTCTTCATTGCTTCAATGAAGTTATTTTCATCTACTTCTAAGGACTTAAGAAACAGTAGAGGATCAAAATTGTCATTCAGCTTAAGTGATCTTTCCTTGATTGCTTTCAAGACCACTTCCTTGATTAGAAGACTGAGGTCGGCCCCCACATATCCATGAGTAAGTTCTGCAATTTTTTCAATGACTGTGGGATTTTTAAGGGGCAACGAAGCTCCCAATATGGACAAAATCTCAAAACGGCCTTGCTTGTTTGGGATACCAATTTCAATTTCTCTATCAAACCTTCCCCCCCTTCTTAAGGCTTGATCCAAGTGATTGATGCGGTTAGTTGCTCCAATTACAACTACCTGACCTAGGTTGTTAAGTCCATCCATTAAAG
Source organism: Candidatus Heimdallarchaeota archaeon (assembly GCA_030149205.1). Taxonomy (GTDB): domain Archaea; phylum Asgardarchaeota; class Heimdallarchaeia; order Heimdallarchaeales; family Kariarchaeaceae; genus WAKA01. The sequence continues at coordinate 267,614 of JASBSB010000007.1, forward strand.
TTAACAGTTGAGATACCAATCTGTTTGATGTTTCACTTGTTTCTGATTCTCGTTTAGGAACAAAAGCATCAATTTCATCGATGAAAATTATAGCTGGAGATTCTCTCTCTGCTCTTTCAAAAAGATTGCGTAGTCTTTGCTCACTCTCTCCTTGGTATTTAGACACCAGTTCTGGACCGTTTATACTAAAGAAGCTGGCATTTGTTTCATTGGCAACTGCTTTCGCAATCATCGTTTTTCCAGTACCAGGTGGTCCATGCAATAAAATCCCTCTTGGAGGTGATACTCCCAATTTCTCGAAAACCTCTGGATATTTCAGAGGTAATTCGATTAAATCTCTAATTCTGCTTACCTCTTCCCCCAATCCTCCTATATTTTCATATCTAACTCCCAATCTTGTGTTTTCAAGATTATCTGTTCCTGATGATCCCTTAGAAATTAAAATGATTGTACTGTCAGTTACCACTGAGACCTTTGGTGGAGTTACCTCCTCAACTTTAAATAAAATTTGCTTATCCAGCCCGATGTTGATCCTATACACCTCATTTTCTACAAATATTTTTCCCACACAAAATCTCTTAACAAACTCATCAACAACAGAATTTGTTGTAATGCTGTTTTCCTTTATAATTAGTTTTAACTCTTGGACACTTTGGAGGCTTTCTACAACCTCAACACTTACTAAGTCACCTATCTTGACTCCAGCATTATCACGAATGGTTGGGTCAATCCTAATTATTTCTGATCCATTATCCACTGCAGAACGCCAAGCTTTTGCATATGTTGTTCGATTTCCAATTATAGCAATGGCATCACCTGAACGAATTTTAAGGCGTTCTGCAATATCTGAGGGTATTCTTGCAATTTGCTTGTTTAGATCACCAGCTTTAGCTTCGTCAACTATGAAATTAATTGAACTACCCATCTAAAATACTCTAGACAATTAACCTATTAAAATTAATCCTCGACATCAATAATAAAGTCTTCTTCAACATTTGTGTTAGGTAGGTGAAAGAGGGTGACTTCGAGTATACCATTATTCAATTTTGCTGCAATCCTCTTCTTGTCTATTGCTTTCACATGATTAAAGGTAACAAGTTTACTGTAGACAACATCCTGTTCTGAAGCTCGAGCCACAATATGTAACCCATCATTTTTGAGTTTTATTTGCAATCCTGATTTTTCAACCCCAGGGATCTCTGCAATTATTATTGTCTTATTATCTACTACCGATAGCTCAGTATAGGGTTCTATTGTTCCATCAGGGTTTAATTTATCCTGAGGTGTTGGTGTAACAGTTTGATTTGCGAACCCTGGAATGAATGAAGGTGCACCATTTTTAAAAATGAAACCAAATGATTTTGCATCTAACCCACTTCCCTGAATTCCCATCTTATTGATCATGTCCATCATATCTTTCATCATCTGAGGTGTGAATTCAACACCTCCCTGGTTAAAAATGTTCCCAAAATCTTTTTGAAACTTTTCAATTAGGTCTTGTAAAGGCATTCCAAAGAACTGTCTTGCCAATTTGTCTAATTCTTCCCAATTAATATCGTCTGGTGTAAATTTCATATAAAGCACCTATTGTATCTCTTGTATTATACAATTACTACTATATCTTGCTCATATAAAAACCTGTGTATTCCTCAATACTAAAGTATTGATTCTATTTATAACTTACAAGCTATAGCTTATATTATTCTCTAACCTAATCTTTTTTAAACCTTTTCTCAATAGATGAAATGGTGAATTAACAATGGTCGCAGGACTGGGATCTCAAGAAATCTTATTGCTAGTTGGACTTGCGTTGTTACTCTTTGGACCTCAAAAAATCCCACAATTGGCCCAAGCTTTAGGGCAGGCTCAAGCAAAATATAAAGAAGGAGTCAATGAGGTGAAAAACTCTTTCACAGCTGCTCCATCACAAAATAATGGTATGGATCCAGCATTGACCCCTGAGGAACTTAGACTGATAAAGGTTGCAAAATCCAAAGGAATTCCAACGGAGCACCGTTCAATTGAGGCAATTGCTCAGGATTTACTAAAGGTTGAATAACGAAAACAATGGAGAAAAAAGACCCTGAAAAACTACCTGGGTGGATGAAAGAGGGAAGATTAACAGCAGCTGCGTTATCTGATGAATTAATTAATATCAGAGAACCAGGTGAACCCCTTCCAACATTCGTTAATGAGTTTTTGGAAGATCAGAAAAAACAAGAACCACTTTTTGGTTTAACTACACCGAAACTTAGCACATCACCACTTGTAAGATTACAATATGCTGGAGATGAACTTCCAGTGATGGACCATTTAGTTGAACTATGGACACTTCTAAGAAGGGTTGCTAAAATTGTATTTTTAATAACCCTCGCTGTGTTGGTAGTTCCTGGATATTCTAATGGTTTGATAACTATAAATCCTTATCACCCCCTCGTGCTTCAAATATTAAACGGAGTAATATCTTACGGTGTTTCAGCTCTAAAACAAGGTAATGGGAATACTGATGTGTACATTCAAAGCCCACTTGCACCTGTATCTCTTTATCTTTCCTTTGCAGTTTTTATAGCAGTTATTATTTCCCTTCCTGTAACTGCCAAAGAGCTGTATTCTTATATCAGACCTGGATTAACTCAAAAGGAAGACCAAGTCATCAAAAAGGTCGGTTTGGTAGCTCTACTGTTGTTTGTCACAGGTGTAGCTATCTCATTTTATAGCATTGTACCGATTACTATGAGAATACTTGCTGTATCAACAACATTTATTGTCGATGTAAGACCATGGTTTAGTTTGGATTCACTTATCAATATACTTTTGTGGGGGACTTTAGGTGCAGGTTTACTCTATGCGTCTCCTATGATAGTGGTGGCATTGGTACAGCTCAACATTTTGACCGCAGAACAAGTAGCTGCTAGAAGACGAGAAATGATTTTCATTGTTTTTACTCTTGCAGCAATACTTACACCAGACCCAACACCCGTTAGCACACTTATTCTCTCAATACCCATGTTACTGATAATTGAGGGTGTGATTCTTTGGTCTGTGAGTATAGAGCTCAATCGAAATTTGAATAATATTGCCACATAAATTGTCTGTTAAAATCACTACAGATTTAATCTGATAAATTCTTTAATATTTATGGTTCAACTTGAATTAATATTTCAAATCTCTTGGAATATTGCGGGGATACTTTTCCTTCTGCTATACCCTATTGCTCATACCCTATTGGGAAGGGGAAAAATTAAGAGTGTGTTTTTTCACAGTCTATTTTTATTATTCTTAATATTGGCATTGGATTCGGTAATTATTGGATTAAAATTGTACTCGAACACAGTGGTTCCTGGATTAAGTGATATTTTAATTATTATTGCAATCCTTTATATCTTGAGGTTATATCCTGTTTCAACTTTAATTACTTATTCTCCCAATTTACCAGTTGAGCAGGTTAACAATGAAGTGTTAGATGCAGTTATGAAGGGGGTCAGGGGTAAAAAATCTCAAGTACCAAACCTTTTTGATGAAGAAATAAATGGATCTTTTACCATAACTACACCCTATAGGCTTTCTTATGAAATTGAAGTTGGAGAGGGAGATAATGCTTTTTTTATTGTGAGCTCTTCAATTTCAATCGTGGTAAAACTTGTTAATTTACTAATTGTATATTTGGGAACGTATAGTTTAATAAATTCAAAAACAATTTTTGTGGTTCCTGCTACTACAACAACCTTAGATATCCCAACAACTATTGTGTTTCTTATTTTTGGGAGTTTAGTTATCATGTATCTTGAATATACGAGTAGCTTAACCTTAGGGAAGGAACTAGTTCTTTTATATAGACGGTTGTTGCAAAAGCAGGTAAACAGAAAAATGAATTCCTTGGAATCTGAATCTGTTGCTGGAGAACTTCCCGAAGAAGAAGATCCCTCAGAATTAGAAAAGGCAAGAGAAAGAGCAAGGAAGATTCTTGAGTCGAGAAAGTTCGATGTTTTAAGCAAAAAGAGACAACAGTTAAAAGATAAAGTTGACACAATTTTTGAGAAAGATATAGAAACTCAAAGTTTTGATCTTGAGACGATTGAAAGAATCCGCTTGGTAAATGCCGTAAAAAGAGCAACAACCTCCACCCCCCCTTGGACCAAGGTCTCACTATCTCAAATTGCTGAACTTGTAGATGGCGAAGAAGAAGAAGTTGAACTTATTATTACCAACCTAAGACAGCAAGGTGAGATTCCTGGAATTTATGATATTTGGAAGAAGATGTATTTCGGGGTGAAAGATGAACAATGGATTATTCATCAAACCCTCAATAAGTCAGAAGAACACGGAATGAATGTAAATCATATCATGGTTCATCCCGATGGAAAGACCGAGGTATCATTCAACTCAAAAAATGATTTAAAAAAGGAAAATGAATTCGAAGAAGAAGGTTAAAATAAACAAATAGACTTCAAAAATAATTTGTTCAACCGATGGAATTAAAAAATATGAAATTTAGTTCCGGTCAGAATCGCTATAAATTAGGTGTTAAAATGCAAAAAAGAAAGTTTATTTACCTTACCTCCTTGTTAGCGTTTCTGATAGTTTCAGGTGCATATGGTGCAATTAACCACACCACACCCAATATGTCTACAAGTCAAACTGGGACACCAGTAAAACACTATTATGTTTACCAAAAAACCTTTGCAAACAATACTTTGGATGGAAAAGTTACCCCTGGTGAATATCCTAATGTTTTCAATGTTTCTGCAGTTGGAGGCTATCAGTTCGCACAAGTCTATATGGTTCATGATGCAACAAGATTGAAAGTCGCTGTAGTGGCCAAGCTTGCTGGTTGGGTGGGCTTCGGATTAAGCGAAAATGGAATGATAAATGCAACAATATTTGAAACTGGGGTTGTTGGTTCTAATACTTCCAGCCCAGGACTCTTCAAAGGTCTCTTAACCGGAAATGTGTTTCCTGGATTTGTTAGGAGCCTTTCAAACGCAGAAATCAGAGGTGTTCAGGTGGGGAATAACACAACTATCGAACTTGTAATTCCTCTCAAGTCACCAGATGGTTTTTACAATATGAAGATCAATCAAACTTATGGTTTTATTGTAGCTGGCCATAAAACGAGTGATGTGTTGGAATATCACTCCTATCATTCACAAAGGAATCTAAGATTTACTTTATTACCTGCATCACAACCGGCTCCTGTTGACGTCAGTTTAACAGGTTTAACTGTAACAAAAGGGCTGAATGGTAGCTATGATTTTCAAGTTAGTATGAACACCCTTACCCAAAATGTTACAGTTTCATTTGTCGCAAAATCTTTTTATGGTGAATTTTTCATAGGGAGTATTGATTCAAGTGGGGGAACGATTAAATTTGCAGGTAGCATGAACTTTACAACTTATAGTCAGGTTAAGGTATATGCAATGACTGACAATCTGGTAGGGTTCAACGCAGCTAAAAGTAACACAGTTGAGATTTCTGGATTGACTCCACACTTTTATGAGATTTATGTTCATCATATTGTGGAGGATCCAAATTGGAATAACACAAAAGAATTTGTCGTTAACCCTAATATGTTTCAAAATTCTGGGCACCTCATTAGTGCAGCAATGCTTTGGACCTTTGTGTTAGTTGTTACATTAGTACTTTGGGAGTATGGTGCAGCAGTAATGAAACTAATTTATCTGCACATTTTAGGAAATGAAGAGGAGTTGAAGAAAGAATGAGTAAGGCAAGTTCATTTGTAAAATGGTCTGAAAACCTGACTGTAAAACGAAGAACGTTTATTAAAGGTCTTGCGTTTGTGGGGGCATCTGCTTATGCAATTGCACCACTCCCAAGACGAGACGGGTTTATCTTTAAAAACAGATTACCTCAAGGAATTACGGTTGATCACTCCCGAGATTATAGCAGACGTTATGATAAATGGAGAATACCAAACACAGTATGGGGAATGGTGATTGACCTGGCAAAATGTGATGGGTGTAATGATTTGACATCTAAGGGGAACCCTCCTAGATGTACTGCAGCCTGTCAAGAAGGGCATCACGCACCAAGTGATTACAAACAAAATAGTAAATCATACTTTGACAATGAACATCAGACTCAAGTTCAATTAAATCAAAGAGTTCATGAATATATCAAGGTATTTAAGGTTCAAGACAATCCATGGTCAAACTCTTACTTCTTCCCAAGACCATGTCAACAGTGTATCGACCCACCTTGTGTTCATGTTTGTCCAGTTCAGGCAGCTTGGCAAAGAACTGGAGATAGGCTCACATTGGTTGATCAAGAACGATGTATTGGTTGTCGACTATGTATGGCTGGGTGTCCCTATGAGGTAAGATTTTTCCATTGGGAAGATAACTACAAATTTTATGATAGTAATGGGAAACCTTTAGGTCCAGATTCACGAATAGTCAAAGACTTTGAGATGCAAATGCCCTTCGAGATTGTCAAACAAAAAGGAGTAATTGCAAAATGTGACTTCTGTGGAAACCAATTCTTAGGAAAATTACCACATTGTGTGGCTTCTTGTCACAAGGGTGCTCTATATTTTGGAAATCTCTTGGAGAACTCAGTCACAAACAATATGGGTGAAACAATTCTAGTCGACAAAACCATTCAAGAAAGGAAAGGTTTTAGATGGAAAGAAGAAGAAGGAACAAGACCCAGGGTATTTTATCTCCCTGCAAATACTAAGTAGGTGAAATCATGGCAACAGCAAACGAACATACAGATTTTAATCCAGTAAAAACCAACCTTGAACATCTTTATATCCCAAATGGCGAGGTAATGGATGAACAAGAGGTAATGAGAAGGAGAAAAATTGTTGAAAAGGCATTTTTAACCATTCGTCCAGCAGAAATACTAGCTATGCTTCCACTTATAGTCGTTATGTGGGTGGGCTTTGGACATTATGTGGCATTACAGGAGATAGTAGGTCTAAAAGTCACAGCTTTATCTCAAAAAGTATTTTGGGGTATGTATATCACAAACTTTGTTTTTTGGATCGGTGTATCGCATGTGGGAATGCTTATATCTGCAGTAATGAGGATATTAAATGCTAAGTTCAGAACTCCAATCACAAGACTTGCAGAAGAAGTCACCATTGTATCATTATTAATGGGTGCTGGTTCGGTTCTGATCGATATGGGAAGGTTAGACCGTGCATTACATATTGCGTGGTATGCAAACATGACTTCCCCCTTAGTTTGGGATGTCATATCAATCAGTTTCTATTTAACTGGTAGTTTAATATTTTTCTACACCCCAATAATTCCGGACTTTGCTTATTACAGAGATAACCTGAATCCAAAAGTTCATGGTATGAGAATAAAGATCTACAAGATTCTTGCTCTAAATTGGAGAGGAACCCAGGAACAATATGAAATTATCGAAGACAAGATCATGTCTAGGTTAAAATGGTTTATTCTTCCAATAGCTGTTTCAGTTCACACAGTTGTTAGTTGGATTTTTGCAGTTATGTGGAGAGCAGGATGGAATTCCACTATTTTTGGACCATATTTTGTCTCAGGTGCAATCTATTCTGGAACTTCTGCTTTAGTAACCATACTTGCATTGGTAACTTGGTATTATGGATTTGAAGACTATATCTCCATGACTCATATTAAACTTGTAATTAAACTGTGGGTCACAGTTGATTTTGTTTATATGTACTTTACACTCAATGAAATCATAGTTCCTGCCTACAAAAGAGAAGGAAGAGAGTTTTCTGTTTTGTATCAAAAATTCTACGGGGATATGGCAACAGTTTACTGGTTTGTTATAATTGTTGGTGCTGTCATTCCATTCTTTGTAGGAATTTGGTTATACAATATGAAAGAGAAAAACAAGAACTGGTTCTATCTCATTGCAATCATAACTAGTCTATTAAGCAACATTGGTTCTTGGTTCGAAAGATACACAATTGTAGTACCAACACTAAGATCCTTTGTTGTATCTCCCATTGAACCATTGTATGTTTATTTACCAATTGCAGGAGAAATCTGGATTACTCTAGCCCAAGTTGCTTTCTTTATCTTCTTCTACTGGTTCCTAAACAAGCTAATTCCTCACATACCCTTATGGGAGGTCGAACTTGAATGGGAAAAATATGGCTTAGTAAAGGGCGAAACACCAACAAGAAAGCACTTAAATTCAATGGGTTCTGATCTTAAAGAATAATTTTAACTTAAATTCACACAGTCTGATATTTTAATATATAACTTTATTCACATTGAGGATATTTAGGACCAAGCAAGCTTCCAACACATAGAACAAGCTTTCCTGAGGTTTGTGTGACTGTAACTAACCCTAGAGCAATCAATAAGGGGGTGAATCCGAGCATGATCCTTCCAAGGTTGAGTTTCAAAAATCGTGTGGTTATTTTGTTTACCATTTTTGTTTTACTCCTGCATCTTGAGATGCTGATGTACATGATAAGTGTCTTATTTAAACATCTGAAGTAATCATTGAAACATTTAGATAGAGTAATGTGCTATTAAATGAGACATAATTATCATGTCTGAGTCTTTCAAGTGATAACCAAGCAACAAAAAGTGAACCCAAGGGGTATATTAATCTCACCTCCTTATCACATTGTACTCGTTTCTCCTCAAATGGAAACTGGGACGGTAAAACCTTAACAATCACTGAATTTCCGTCAAGTAATGAATGGCAAATCACTCCTTGATAGCTCTGTGGAGGTTTACAACGTTCAGAATAAGTTCCTCGCCTGATCTGAACAAATATTTTGCCTAGCTTTTGCCTCCTAAGCTCTGAAAGATTTGCAAATTTTGAGTCTAAAAAGTTTGAAACCTCTCTTTTGTATCTTTCTAGCTCAATAAAGTTTAGTTTCTGATCTCTTTTTTCTTGAGGTGAAGAAATATAATCTTCAAGTTGTTGGATTTTAACCACTATCTTGTTTTGAACTTCCTTTGTTGTTACAGTATAACATAATTTTAATAATTTTGGTTCAGAGATGATATCCACAAGCTTAGATTTTATGGGTGTAGATAGAAAATTTGACCCAAGCATTTTCATAAGAAACTCCTGAGTTGGTTGATGAGTATTGTGAACAGTGTCAGCATAAAGCGAAACAACAGATTCAAATTTTGCTTCCTTCTCTAACTCTTGTATTTCTTTTTCAATAAGTCTTAACCCTCTTCGTCTCTCACCTCTCATCTCTTGAAAAACCCCTGTGTTGCTGATTGATGTTGTTGATGTGAGAAAGCCTATAAAACCAGGCTTCTTGTAAAAATACCTAACTATTGGATCAACAGAAATAAAGTCTTCTGGAATTTCATACTCAATTAACATTACTTTCGATGAAAATTCCTCAACTTGAATCAGGTTCGCAGACTCATGTCCAAATACCCTAAATATAGATAATTCCGAATTAGAAACAGAAACAGATCTATCTATAAATAATATTTCATCTTCTATAAAATAGTGTTGTATCCTTTTAGTATTTATATTATCCTTTGTCTTAAACATCTCTTTTATTCTCTTACCAATTATTAAACTTGAATCATTCAACTTAGCATGTTTTTTCCAATAACGAATTTTATTTAATTGTAATTTAAGAAATCGATCTTCCTTAAAAAATATGAAGGTTTGAACTTTCATTCCTTATGAAATGAATGAAGAACACCATTTAATAACCTATTCAATCATTTTTCATTTTTTTCAAGGGTTGGTGGTGGACAATTACCGCACTATCAATATTTTTCATTATTCTATAAGCTAAGTTAGTTCTGATTCTATTCCAAAGTCCTTTATCTTTTGTATGTCCAATCAACACAGCATCTGGTTCACGTGCCACAGTAGCCTGTTTCAGAGCCTTTACAAAATTATGTCCGTATAAAAGGACTGGAATGACATTCATTCCCAATCGGTTGAATATATCTCTAGAGTATTCCTCAAACCTTTCTTTACTTCTAATTAATTCATCAAAGTTTGCAGCATCTTCTAAAGAGATGGTTTGGGGAATCTCGATTATATGATATGCAAAGATTTTACTCTCTTCACCAACCGAGGATATTAATTTTGCCCATCTTGCCAAATAAAAATCCCTCTCAGATCCATCTAAGAGAACAAATAGATCATTGATATCTTTCCTTTTCACACCATATTCGGGAGGATGAACCTGCAATATTGGTGTAGAGATTGTATCAACTATCTCTTTTGAAACACTTCCAGCAGAAAGCCGATCAATAAGTGATTTTTTTCTTTTAGAGGCTAATGTAACAAGTTGATATTCTCCGTTGTTTATTGTTTGGATAATTGTTTCTGCAATATCACCGCTGTCAACTCGAATTAGATTATATTTAACACCATAATCTCTAAAGAATTTGAATGCGTCTTCTAGGTCTCTCTCTGGGCCAACGTGGATAATGTCAACTTCAACATTGTATTTCTTTGCAATTAAAGCACTTATCTCCCAATTTTTAGTCTCAAATTGGTCTCCAGAAATAGCCACAAGCATTCTGTTTAATTCAACAAAATATTCATCAACTGTGATGTCTGTTCCACTGAACTCTTGAATCAATTCCTTACCAAGTGGTTCTAAATCGTATTTCTTGAGATGATCTTCATCTGTTTCCTTTGATTTTCGATTATAGTAATAATTCAATCCAAACGAAACTGTAAGAAATATGGTTAATGTTATCAAAGTAACCTGGGAATGAGCGATATTTGCTCCAATGAAAACGAATACCAAGATGAGATTAATTAAAATTAATATTGCACCTGCTTTTGCAAGATAATTTTTCTCTTTAGGGTAGAGTTTTACAGCAGCAACATTTACAATAAAAAAGATCCCTAAAAATATAACTGATCCAACCTCAGCAATCTCTTCAGCATTCCCAAAAAAGGTGAATATCCAACTAAATAGACTTGTAGCAATAATCGCTAAGTAGGGGACCTTACTCTTCTTACTTAGTTTTGCTAATGAGGTTGGAAATGACTTGTAGTCAGCAAGCACATATGCTAACCTTGAAGAACCTAAAAGTGTTGCATTAATGGCAGAAGTGGTACTTGCAGCAGCCCCCGCTGCAACCAAAATGACTGCCCAATACCCCAAAAATTCAACGGCTTGAAGTAGAGCTGCCTCATTAATTTTAGTCTTATGTGGATCGAGTAAACTGAAGGTTGCAAGTGTAACCAGAACATAAGTTATAGTTACTAGAATTACTGAAATAATCATACCAAGTTTTACATCACGAGTGGGATTTTTTAGTTCCTCAACAGTGTTAGCAATTACTTGAAACCCTTCATAACTCACAAATATAATGGCTCCTCCCATGATCATACTCCCTATTCCGCCAAATAATCCAAAATTTTCACCACTAGTTGGATGTAATGGGTTCACATCCTTGAAAAAGGGTGTGTAAGCAGAAGGATTGAATACTGAGATACCTACAGCAGCTATAAAAAATAGGACAAATAATTTGAATAGGACTATAACGTTTTGGACGACCCCAGTCTCTTTAACTCCCCTTAAATTTATTAGCATAAATGTAAAAATAGAGATAAATGCAAACACCTTTCTGCCAGTTATATGTGTGTTAAATCCACCAATAATTAGACCAGAAAACCCGAGTTCAAAAAAATGTATGTTTGTAAGTTGAAATATCAACTCACTTGTATATAACCCAAAGGTGAAGGCATACAGGGCAATTGTAACAGAGTACCCTAACCAAAGCATAACTCCAACAACATTTCCTATTGATTTATTTTCAAACCCTTTCCTAAGAATAACAAATTCTCCACCAGCAGATGGGTATTTTGCCACTAACTTGTAATAGGAAATAGCGGTAAGAAACACAATTATACCACCCATCAAAAAACTGACCATAGCAGAAGGACCGGCAATATTTGCCAATTTTCCAAGAACTGTAAAAATTCCTCCACCAATCATTGCCCCCACTGCAATTGAAACCGCTTCAACAAGCCCTAGTTCCTTTGCAAACTCAGTTTCCCCCAAAATTGAACTTTCATGACTCATAGTATTAAATTCTCAATCTCTTTTTGAATTATTTGATTATTTACCACAATTATTCATTTGACTCTTCTCTCAATTTCGGTTCAACTTTCCTAATTTCCACGTGAATATTTTTGTCTTAATTTTTCATCTAATTTATTGTATAACTCCTCAGCTCCATCTACATTATGATTTTTTGCCTTCTCTAACCAATCAAGAGCAGTAAAAGGTTGATTATCAGCCAACAACATACCTAATGTCAACTCAGCCTCATTGATTTCGCCCTCAGCAGCACGTTCTAGCAATTTTATACCCTGGTCTTCTTCTCCAGATTCAATTAACAGCATTCCTAAATTATAAAGAGAATTTTTTTCACCAAGTTCAATCGCACTTTGAAAGCTATCTTTAGCCATTGAAAGTTGATTATTTTCCCAATAAATCATACCAAGATTGCATAAAACTTCCGGACTGCTTTTCTTAATTTGCACATACAGTGGTTCTGCCAGCTCAAATAATCCCTCAACAAACAGTTTATCCGCAATTTCTCGGGTTAATACAGGATCCTCAAAATTTGTAAGCAATTTTAGTAATTCGTTTAATTGATTAACCTCGGAGGTCTCGATATAAAGGTCAACAAGAGAGTAGAACGCAGAAAAACTCCCATTCTCAACAGCTAATTGCAACCAGTAGGCTCCCTTTTTAAATTGTTTCGTTTTCATGTACCATTTTCCAAGTTCAATCATTGCTTCAACATTCTCGTTTTTAATGAGGTTTTCAAGGATAGTTTTTCCTTGGTCTACCTTCCCCGAATCTAATAAAAGGCCACCGTATGCTATTGATCCAATTACATCCCCATTTTTAGCAGCAAATATTAAATATTTCTTTGCCTCTTTAACCTTCTTCAACTTATACAACAGCTCCCCTAACCGCCCATTTGCCTCAATATTTCCCCTTTCTGCAGCAGATTTATACCAAACTATCGCCTCATCAAAGAATCTTCTCTCCTGAAACTCCTTTGCTCTTGTTAATGCCTCATCGGGTGCAAATTGTGAAATATCCACAACAAATAATTAATTACCAAGATATGAAATTACTGATAATAACTTGAATCCTTTACAATAATTAAACCATTTATTCAGAAACCTTTTATCTAATTTTCTACAAATATATCATGGAATCGAATTGCTTTTTGATACAGCATATAGAGAGTTAATAAATTACCTCTCGTTTGGAAATGTAGATTTGGCCCTATCTAAATTACCCTCTCTGAGAGCTAAAGACTTGGCTGAAAATGAAAAATTCTTGATAAAACTCTTGGAGATAGAAATTGAACTTGAACTCGGGGAAACTGACATTGCATCTCAATTACTTAACCAGACTGGGGTAGTTTCATTGACAGCAACCCAAAAATCTCTCTTTAATATCATCACAATGCTTTATCTCATTCAGATTGGAGAGTTTAGTCAGGCAGAATCACTCCAGTCAGAGGTTAACACTTGGGTTGACTCACTAAAACAAAGAGAAAAACAAGAACATGATAGATATATCAATTTGTATTTTTACATCCGTGGTATCATCGAAACCCACAATCTAAATTATAACATAGCATTACAAGAATTCGGGAAATGTCTTGTTGGGTTTGAAAGATCTAATGCAAAAAAAGAAATTGGGAGTGCTCAACTCCAGATGGGACGGATATATCAAAAACTTGATAACAAAGAGTTAGCAGAGGAATTTCTTTCTCAGGCCCAACAAACCTTTAACTCTATAAATTATGTCGAAGGTTTAGATATTGTCTTTAACACTCTAATTGAACTATACCAAAATGATGAAACAAAATCATTTTTATATGAACAGAAAAAACGAGATCTTAAGGAGCAGATAGAGCTAAAGAGAAAGCTCAACGCCCAACTTAAGATAATTCAAAGCAAAGATAGAGAAATTAGTGAGTTGAACAATGAACGAATTAAACTAGAGGAAGAGGTCTGGAGTTTAAAGTTACTGGGAAACGCTAGTGAGGATAACTTAATACTTTCTGGAGAATCACTTAATATCACTTCAGATCAAGATGAACTTGAAGACCTTCGGAAAAAAGTAGTTCTGTTAGAATCAAATCTTCAGAAAATGGAAATAGATCTGATTCAGACCAAAAAGAACAATCAACAGTTAGAAGTAAAAAACAATGAACTGGTGAGTTCAAACCAGGTCATGCTTGAACAAGAAAAAGCAAATAAAACAACTTTTACAACATTAAACGAAGAAAAAAAAGAGCTTCAAACTTTACTTAACAAAGAACGTAATACCAATCGGTCTCTTAACAAGAACTTGCAAAAATTGGAGAATGATCTGATGAATGAAAGAAATCAGACGCAAACACTGAAGCTAGAAGTAGAAAAATTACAAACAGAGATTCAGAATGCCAAAAAATTACATGATGAAATTATTAATGAGGTGCAGTTGGGTCATCAGGAGGAGATAAAGTATTTTGAGAAAAAGCTCGAAAAAGCTCAAAATCAACCTAATCAACAACAGTTTGCGATGGAGGATTTAAAGAGGTTAGAGGAGCTTGAATATACTCAAAAAACTCTTCAAGATCAGCTTTCCAAAGAAAAAACTCGCTCCTCTCATCTGGTAAAGGAAAAAGAAGCCCTGAACTTAAAGCTACAAAATCTTAACGACAGAGTTAACTTGTTATCACAGGTATTATCTGAAAGAGAGGATATGATCAATAATCAAAATTTTGAACTGGCTCATGTCCAAGAGATTAGAAATGAACTAAGGAATAAAATTACATCCTTAGAAACCAAAAACCTTGATCTTTCTGAGCAGATTAATGTCTTTAAAGATCAGGATGTAAATACAATTCCTTCTCCCTCTCTCCCTCTTTCGAACCAAAATAATTTGCCCAAAGCCAAAGATCCTCCAAAACGACAATCACCTAAGGATTATCCCCCACCAGACAAACAGATTATTAAGGCAATAGAGGAGCTATTGAGAGAGAATCAAACTATCACCCTGAGGCAGCTTTCCATGAGGGCTGGGAGAACTCCCTATTCATGTTTAGAAGCTTTAAAATCCTATGAGAATGACAACAAAATTGAAATCAAGTACAAGTATCATGATGATATGAATCCAGAAATTATTTCAAAACTTTAAGGTTTTCTGATTGATAACCCTGTTGGTTAAAACCATTATAGGTTTTAAAATTGCTTGAACTGATTGTAATTTCTTAAAATTCATTGATTTCTCAATTTTGACCATTTCAACCATATCGTCTTTCGCATCGATGCAAGAAATAGGGTACAACGGTTCCAGATAGTTAATGTCAGAGTCTTGGAGTAGCTCGCTAAGCTCCTGCATCTCAACCTTCTGATTAAATTCTAAGTCTGTCTTGTTTAAAAGAACGATAACTGGTACATATTCTTTTTCTTGAAACGACTTGATTTCATCTAAAATTGGGTTAATCAAATTTATGTTCTGTTTTTGAAAATCTAATACCAATATTATACCATCTGCCCCATTCAAAATAATACTTCTAATCTCTTTGTATCTTGGTTGTCCTGCCACGGCGAACATTCGGTAGTTTAACAGAGGTGCCTTTGTTGTAGTATCAATTGAAAAGACATTTTGATCAAACAATGCTGTTTCCTCTAATGGATTGTTGATAGAAATAATCTCTTCCTCATATCCATCTTTGTTATGATTTTGAATAAAAGAATATAATTTTAGAAGAGTTGTCTTCCCTGCTCCTGCAGGTCCAAAGATAACAAACTTAAGAGAACGAACCCCAGAATGGTCTTTTTTGAACATTGTATTGTAGTAAGATTATGAAATTAAATATGTTGCTAAATTATTCATTAATCAACATCATTTTGTACATAAAAACTGTTCAGAAAGTAACTACAATCTTTTTCTTATGAAGTCTTAATTAATATTTTTACTCAAAGTGTGAATTGTACCTTTAATTAATTTATTATAACTCGCTATTTATCATTGATTGATGAGTGACCGGTCTCCATATACTTATTTTGAAAAATTTAACTCATCAGATGAACAGACTCATTTAACAACTGACGAGAAATGGACAGTACTAAACGCTATGTTTGAGGAGCTGGGGTTGGTTAGACAACATCTTGACTCTTACAACTCGTTTATTGACAAAGGACTCGCACAGATTGTTGAAGAAGAGGCAGAGATTAAGCCTGAAGAGGCTTCTGGGATGTCTGTGATTCTTGATGAAATTCGTGTTGGTGAACCAGAGATAAAAGAAGCAACAGGGTCCAAATCTGAGATTTGGCCAATGGATGCCAGAATCCGAAATCTCACATATGCAGCACCATTGACTCTCACAATGATCGCAAGCTATCCAGATGAACAGCATGGTGAACCACGAAGTGTTAAAGAAGAGCAATTTATTGGCTATCTCCCAATTATGTTAAATTCAAAGAAATGTAGGTTGGCTACAGCAGACGTGAATACAAAGATAAAACATGGAGAAGACCCACTGGACGAAGGTGGATACTTTATAATCAATGGTTCTGAAAGGGTTCTGGTTACCCAAGAAGACCTTGCTCCGAACAGAATATTAGTCGAAAAATTAGAAAACAAACCAGCAACCTCCCTTGCAAAGGTATTTTCTGCCTTGAGAGGATTTAGAGCACCTGTATCGTTAGAGAGAAGCAAAGACGGAAATTTAAAGGTATCATTTCCAAGTGTAGCTCGTAAAATCTCATTAATTGTTTTGTTAAGAGCACTAGGGATGGAAAAAGAAGGTGAGATTGCAAGAAAAATTGCGACAACACCAAAAATTGCCCAAAAATTATTACCAGTACTCCAGGCAGAGGATGTGAGGAAAAAGGATGAAGCATTAGATTTCATTGGGAAAAGAGTAGCTGTTGGTCAGACCAAGGAATATCGAATGAACCGTACTCAACAGGTATTAGATCGTTATCTTCTCCCCCACCTCGGAAACGATGAAAAAGATAGGATTAAAAAAGCGAATTTTCTCTGTCAAATGGCTCAAAAGGTGCTAGAACTAGAGACCGGTGAGAGGTTGGCAGATGATAAGGATCATTATGCTAACAAAAGATTAAATTTAGCTGGGGATCTTCTTCTTCTCCTATTTAGATATGCATTTAGAAATCTCATAAGGGACGTAAAATATCAACTGGAAAGAAATGTTAATAGAACAAGAAGTTCAATTCTTAGAACTGCTGTAAGAGCAGATGTAATCTCTGAACGGTTGCGTCATGCACTTGCGACAGGTAACTGGGTTGGAGGGAAAGCTGGTGTCTCACAACTTCTCGATAGAACCAACTACATGTCATCTCTAAGCCATTTAAGAAGGGTAGTGTCACCATTGGGGAGATCTCAACCTCACTTCGAAGCACGTGATCTTCACCCAACCCATTGGGGAAAAATCTGTCCTGCAGAAACACCAGAGGGGCCAAACTGTGGACTTGTGAAGAACCTTGCTCTACAGGCCTACATCTCAATTGACGTTGATGAAGACCATGTGAAAGAAGAAGTCCTAGAGTTAGGAGTCTCTGACGACCCAGAGATGGCTAGAAAGAGAGAAAATACACGTGTCTATCTAAATGGTGCTTTAATAGGGGTACATCCCAATGGAGAGCATTTGGCATATAAAATCAGACAAAACAGAAGGAATCGAATTATCGCTCCTGAAGTGAATGTTGCCTATTATTTAGAAACAAATGAGGTTCAGATCAATGCTGACCGTGGAAGAGTCAGAAGACCTCTAATAATTGTTAAAGATGCAAAACCTCTCTTAACGAAAGACCATGTTAGAAGAGTTGAGAACGGAGAACTTATGTGGGCTGACCTAACCAGACAAGGGCTTATTGAGTATCTTGATACAGAAGAAGAGGAAAACGCATACATCGCGATGACTGCATCCGAGTTAAATGAGGATCATACACACCTAGAGATCTCTCCTGCATCAATATTAGGGATCTGTGCTTCACTTATACCATTCCCAGAACATAACAGGTCTGATAGAAATGTGTATGAAGCCAGTATGGCAAAACAATCCTTAGGAATTTATGCAGCAAACTTTAGATTAAGAATGGATACAAGGGCACATCTTCTTCATTATCCACAGATACCAATAGTAAAAACACATGGGATAGATGCAATAAAATTCAACCTTAGGCCAGCAGGGCAAAACTTTGTAGTTGCACTCCTATCCTATGGTGGATATAACATGGAAGATAGTCTTATTATGAATAAATCCTCTGTTCAAAGGGGACTCGGGCGTTCTACGTTCTTTAGAGCTTATGTGAGTGAAGAAAGGAGGTATCCTGGTGGTCAACAAGACAAGTTTGTTATCCCTGGAAAAACAATCAGAGGGGCAAAAGAAACCACAATGTACAGACATCTTGCCGAGGATGGTGTAGTTGAACCTGAGACCTTCGTAAATGGAAAAGCAGGGGATGTAATAGTTGGAAGAACAAGTCCCCCCAGATTCATGGAAGAACAACAAGATTTCGACCTAGAGGTAGAACAAAGAAGAGAAACCAGTCAATCAATGCGATTTGGAGAATCTGGAATAGTTGACTCAGTAGTTTTTACAGAAAACCAAGATGGACATAAATTGGTCAAAGTCAGAATTCGTTCACTTAGGATACCTGAACTTGGTGATAAATTTGCAAGCCGACATGGTCAGAAAGGGATATTAGGGAATTTGGCTAATTCTGTAGACCTTCCTTTCACTGAGACAGGGCTTACTCCAGATTTAATTATAAACCCACATGCGATTCCTTCACGTATGACAATCGGTCAACTAACAGAGTTGCTTTCTGGAAAGCTAGCAGCAGCATCTGGTAAGTTTGTCACAGCAACACCATTTGAAGGTGCAGAAATTGACGATATTGTTAGATCATTACATCAACTGGGATATCAAAAATACGGTCGTGATATTATGTATGATGGAAGAACTGGGGAACGACTAGAATCTGATGTCTTTATTGGAATAGCCTACTATCAAAAGTTACATCACCTCGTTAATGATAAGATCCATGCCCGAGCAAGAGGACCCGTACAGATTCTCACGAGACAACCAACAGAAGGTAGATCCAGAGAAGGTGGGCTTAAGTTTGGTGAGATGGAACGTGACTGTTTGATAGGACATGGGACTTCTTTAATTCTTAAGGAGAGATTATTAGACGAGTCAGATAAATCAGAGGCTCTGTTCTGTGAACAATGTGGATTTTTGGCTCAATACAACCGAAAATTGGATAGATTTCAGTGCCCTATTTGTAGAGATGAGGTAAATGTCAGTAAAATCATTGTGTCATATGCCTTTAAGCTATTATTGCAAGAATTAATGTCAATGGGAATTGCCCCAAGAGTTGAATTAAAAGAAAGAGCATAACTAAAAGTAAGAGCTTAATTAAACCTTAAAGTTTAAGCTATCCCCATTGAAGTTTAATGAATTTATTTAAACAGGGATTCTATATTCAATTATAAGGAATACAAATGGAAGAATCTAAAACCCTTGAACAACGTCTAAATGAAAAAGTCAAAACTGGTGAGATAAGTGAAGCTGAATTTCAGGAGCTTTTTTCCAAATTTCAGGAGCTTGGGTTGTTAGGTTCACCTGTTCAGGGGTCAATGAAGAGAAAATCATTACTTGTCACGGGTAAGGAAACCATAACTGGAGATCTGTTAATTGATGGTAACCTCTCAGTGTATGGTGGATTAATTGTAAATGGTAGCGTCGAATGCAAAAAAGCATCAGTGAATGGTAAAGCTGAGGTCAAAAGACACTTTTATTCAAAGAGTAAGGTTATTGTGACTGGCAAACTATCAAGCAACACTCTAAATTCAGGAGGAAAAATTTCAATCGCTGGAACTATGAAAATCAATCAGGACATTCAATCAGAAGATGAAATTAAAGTGTCCGGAAAACTTGTTGCTGGAGGAACAGTTATGTCTACTCAAAAAATAGTTGTACTTGGATCTGTGACCTCTGACAGTATAAAAAGTCAATCCACAATAAAAGTTAACGGAAAGGTTTACACAAATGGAAATGTTGAGGCTAAGAAATTTGTGGCGTTAATCCCCACATCATCAGTAATTTCCGGATCCTTACTAGCTGATGAGATAGAAATTGGGAATGAAAGCTCTGAAAATCCCATCTTTACGTTAGACCTAAATATATTGGATGATGAAGAAGAAATACCTGA
This sequence comes from Candidatus Heimdallarchaeota archaeon, assembly GCA_030149205.1. GTDB lineage: Archaea > Asgardarchaeota > Heimdallarchaeia > Heimdallarchaeales > Kariarchaeaceae > WAKA01. The sequence goes on from JASBSB010000007.1 coordinate 287,801, forward strand.
TTTTGTAACCAATCTACTAAAAAACATCCTTCCGAAGTCAATTAATTTAAATTTCGAAAAATATTTTGGTGATCCTTTTACAATAAAAGGAGACCTAATTGGAGATAAAATCTACCTAACCAATGTTCACGTACATGGAGACGTTAGGGGGAGAAGTGTAAAACTTGGGAAAAACGTAGAAATTAACGGAAAGTTGTATTACACTCAATCCCTTAATGCAGATACCGAACTTCAAGATATAGAAATAATCCAACAATAAATGCTGATTTCATAAAACATTAATAATAACCATCAATTTTCATCATGTGAAAACAAGCCATCCACTCAGGGTTTTGTTTGATTATTCTAATGAATATAAAAAAGACATCTATCTTGCAGTTTTATACTCTATTCTAAACAAGGTATTTGATATTGCCCCTCCCCTCTTAATCGGTGTGGCAGTGGATGTTGTTGTCAGACAGAATAATTCAATTGTGGCACAGTTTGGTGTAAAAGATTTAGGGATGCAACTGTTTATACTGGCAGTGTTAACTTTTTTTGTTTGGGTTTTTGAATCGGTTTTTGAATTTGCATTGAAAATTAAATGGAGAAATCTTGCTCAACAGATTCAAAATGACCTAAGAAACGAGACATATAGACATGTACAAGACCTTGACGTTCAATACTTTGAGAACCAACCAACAGGTGCTCTAATGGCTATAATTAACAATGATGTTAATCAATTGGAAAGATTTTTGGATGTTGGGGCAAATGACCTGATTCAGGTATCAACCACTGCACTGGTAATTAGTATAATATTTTTCATCATTAATGTTCCACTCGCAATCATTGCTACCATTCCCATACCAATCATTCTCTTCTTTTCTATATATTATCAAAAGAAATTGGAAGAAAGGTACAGCGACGTCAGAGACAAAGTGGGAATTCTTAATTCTCGATTGGCTAATAATTTAAGTGGTATAAAAACCATCAAAAGCTTCACAACTGAGGACTATGAGGCAAAAAGAATTGAAGAGTCATCCATCGCTTATCAAGTGAGCAATTCCAGAGCAATCACGTTAAGCTCTATGTTCTCTCCCCTGATTCGAATTATTATTCTAATTGGATTCTTAGGAATGTTGTTGGTTGGAGGACTTGAAACACTTAATGGTACTATTACTGTTGCAGCATACAGTATTGCGATATTCTTAATACAAAGGTTGCTTTGGCCTCTAACCAGGTTAGGTGAAACCTTTGATCTGTATCAGAGATCAATGGCATCTGTTAAGAGAATATTCTCTCTACTAAACACAGAGAAAATCCTCAAGGATGGAGAAATTTCAATAGAAAAGCAAAAAGTTAGAGGAACTATAGCCTTTAATGATGTTTCCTTTAATTATCCAACTCGAGAAGGTATTTTGACCCACCTAAACTTTATTATCAAAGAAGGGGAAACCATTGCATTTGTAGGAACCACTGGAGCTGGAAAATCAACAATCGTTAAATTATTGCTAAGGTTTTATGACCCTTCAAGTGGTAATATAACACTAGATGATGTAGATATCAAAACATACAACCTCAAGTGTTTAAGAGAGACAGTGGGATTTGTAAGTCAGGATACCTTTCTTGTTGATGGAACAGTAAAGGAAAATATTGCGTACGGAGACCTCAAAGCATCCATGGATGAAATAATAGAAGCAGCAAAAATTGCAGAAATACATGAGTTCGTTTCCTCATTACCAGAAGGGTATGATACACTTGTTGGAGAAAGAGGACAGAAACTTTCTGGTGGTCAGAGGCAAAGAATCTCAATTGCAAGGGCTATCCTTAAGAATCCCCCGATTTTAATTCTAGATGAGGCAACTTCAAGCGTAGACAATGAAACAGAAGCAGCTATTCAGAAGTCTTTAGAGAAAATAATCGTGGGAAGAACCACAATTATCATTGCTCACAGATTATCTACAATAAGAAAAGCTGATAGAATATTTGTTCTTGAACGGGGTCATATCATTGAATCAGGGACACATGATGACCTGTTAAATCTGAGAAACTTATATTTTGCCCTTTGGAATGTACAAACAGGAGAGGGTATATCTGCAGATTAAGAACGTCTCCTAATTTCCGTTCGAACAGCTTCCTGAATATCTATAGATCCTAATAATCTTAGTTCTAACAGCTTCTCATTGGTCAATCTGTGTAAGACTGAGTTTATTAACATACAATTAGGTCTAGCCAATATGAAGCTCATAAGGGTGTCTTGCTCGAGAGGTTTTTTAAGAGCCTCTTTCAGTACATATTTATTATTTTCATAAAGCAACACCTGCTCCAAAGATCTCATATCTGATAATTTATCAACTATCAACAACCTCAACCACCATTCATCCTGAATTGTATAAATTTTTAATAGACTTTCTGAGCTGGAAAGTTTCGAAATACACAGTTTGATCATATCTGTGTTTTTAGTATGTTCGTATATTTGGTAAATTTGCTTTTCATTTGTTAATCGTTCAAGTGCTCTATATCTTACTGAAAGCTGAGGATCTGAAATAGCAAATTTAAATAATATCTCTTCGTCATATACCTGTTCAACTACCAGCATCCTTCTTCTCCAATCTGGATGATGTAAATACCGAAGTAATAACTCAGAATCTCCTGAATTGGATTGTGAATTCAAATGCTAATCACCTGACAAGCGAAGATAGCAGTCATTAAGAGATATTGAATCTTCAAATTCATTGTTCACCATAGTAAATTGTATCCCTGCGTTTTTTGCTGCCTCTTGATCTGTTGGGCTGTCTCCAATGAATAGGACCCTGTGATTTTCATATTTTACTGCTAATAGAGATAAAGCCTTAATAATCGGTTCAGGAGACGGTTTAACCTTTTTCACATCTGAGGAACCAACAACACAATAAAAAAAATCAAGTATCTCTGCCTTTTTTAACATGTTTTTGGCACTTTGTGTGTCATTGTTTGTTACAACTGCCAGAGGAATCCCCCTTGACCTTCCCCATTCCAAAAACTTATCCACCCCTTTAAACAAAATAGGTTGAAACTTTGGATCAGAGCTGTAGCTCCTAAAATATGAAATGAAATGTTCCACCATTTGATTGATTTTTTCATCTGGTACAGAGAGGTGTTCTGCTGTTTTTTCTGTGGATAAGCCTTTTAAGGACAAAATTTGTTCTGAGGATTTTTGTTCTAACCCTAGCTTTTCTAATCCAGTTTTATAAGCAGAAACTACTACATGAGTGTTATCTAGTAATGTTCCATCTAAGTCAAATAAAATGATATCTGGTTTGGTGTTCAATGATTAACGATAGCTTGTGACACTTTATTAAGTAATTTATTGTGCAAAGATAATTGTAAAGCGTGTCAAGAAAAGGTGGTTTGTTAGGTTCGAACGGATCCTGACAACGCTCATTGATACTTTAAGCAAAACTACTTAAAGCTCCGTTACTCTGTATAGTTTATATATTTATAAACCCTACCTTTATTTAAATAGAAGAACCTCACTATTGAGATTAATTTTGAATCTACAGATATTTTTTTACCCTCTCGCGATAATAGCTCATACTATAATCTAAAAGGTAATTCTAACAAATTTTTAGTCAGTCTTTGATACTCAATTATGTTGTCGAATTGAATAAAACATTCTATTAACAGAAGATAAACTATCTAAAATCTAATACAATTGCTAAGTTCATTTGATACTTTTGTTCAAACCCTTTCTAGGTTATGTACAATATTTAAATAAAGATGGTATATACAAGAAGCAGTTGATTGATCATGGACAAAAAATATGTTTTAGCTATTGACCAAGGCACAACAAGCACAAGGAGTATCATTTTTGATCATGGAGGCAAAATTATCGCTTCTTATCAAAAAGAACATGAACAGATCTACCCTAAACCCGGATGGGTTGAACATGACCCTATGGAAATATGGGATAGAGCAAAAGAGGTTGTTCAGGAAACTCTCAGACATGTAAGTGTAGATGAAATAGCTGCGGTTGGAATAACAAACCAAAGAGAAACTACTGTGGTGTGGAACAAAAAAACTGGAAAACCAGTCTATAACGCAATTGTTTGGCAGGACACAAGAACTGATAAAATATGTAATACATTGGCTGCAGATGGTGGACAAGATAGATTCAGAGAGAAAGTTGGATTACCACTCGCAACATATTTCTCTGGACCAAAGGTTAAATGGGTCCTAGAGAACGTAGATGGCGCAAAAGAGCTTGCTGATAAAAACGAACTTCTCTTTGGAAACATTGACTCTTGGTTAATCTGGAACCTAACTGGCGGAGTAAATGGAGGATCACATGTAACTGATGTCACCAATGCCAGTAGAACAATGTTAATGAATCTAAAAACCCTTCAATGGGATGATGAAATTCTAAAGATTATGGGTGTTCCTAAATCGATGTTGCCAGAGATTAGACCATCAAGTGATCCAAAGGTGTATGGACACACAACTGAAAATGGACCATTTAAAGCAAGATTACCAGTAAGTGGTGATCTAGGTGATCAACAGGCAGCCACAGTGGGTCAGGCATGTTTGAAACCTGGTGAAGTGAAGAACACCTATGGAACTGGTTGTTTTATGATCCTTAATACAGGTCATGAGCTTGTTCATTCAAAGAATGGCCTACTCACAACCCTTTGTTACAAGTTTGGAGATGAAAAACCAGTATATGCCTTAGAAGGTTCGATCGCAATAACTGGTGCCCTTGTCCAATGGTTAAGAGATAACATTGGATTAATTAAGAGCTCAGATGAGGTTGAGGGTCTGGCCAGAACTGTTGAAGACAACGGTGGTGTTTACTTTGTACCTGCTTTCTCAGGATTGTTTGCACCTTACTGGAGGTCTGATGCAAGAGGAGCAATTGTTGGTATGACAAGATATGTAAACAAAGGACACCTTGCAAGAGCCACATTGGAAGCCTCTGCCTTTCAGACTAAAGAGGTGTTGGATGCAATGAATGCTGATTCAGGAGTGCCAATTACAACATTAAAGGTTGATGGTGGTATGGTAAAGAATGAGCTGTTGATGCAATTCCAAAGTGATATTCTGGGAATACCTGTTGTTAGACCAGTTGTCGCAGAGACAACTTCCCTTGGTGCTGCTTATGCCGCAGGATTGGCTGTTGGATTCTGGAAAGACACAAATGATATCATTAACAACTGGCAAAAAGATAAAGACTGGTCAGCTAAAATGAGTTCTGATGACAGGGCTAAACAATACAAATTGTGGAAGAAAGCAGTAACAAAAACCTTTGATTGGGTAGACGAATAGATCATAAGTAACTTATTAAGATCTCACCAGCATTAAAATTTAAACGATATTTACTCTTAAAATAATTAACAATTTCTGAAAATATGTTTTTAAGTAACTCCGACCTGTATTCACCAGAAACTGTACTCATGTTAGTTGCCAAAGTAAAATCAATAACCTTCACCCCATCATCTGTAAGGAGTAAATTGTCCACAGAAAAATCCCTGTGGAAAATATGACACCTTTTGAATAAATCAAAAAATACATTCAGGCTTCGGTAAAGGTAGTCCATTGGGTTTCCCAGTAGTCGTAAATCGGTCTCTCTAATCGTAGGTGCAAGTCTCCCTCTATAAAAAAGTGGCTCAAGCCATAGCACAGGTCCATTTCGTTGATAAACCTGAGGAGCTGGAATATTCTCACTATTAACAAATTTTAGCAATTTTTCCTCATGCCTTGCCAACTTTTCCGGGATATCCCATCTTGTTCTTTTTTTCTTTGTTTTGGAATATTTTTTTACTCCATTTGAATATGGGTAATAGATCTTCAAAATTCTATTTTGATGATTGTGGGTTTCAGTTATAAAAATCTCTGCCTCCTTCCCTTTGGCGATAATCTGTGACTTGGTGATAAAACGATCTGATTTCAACTGACTAAGAATCTGATTTGTTGTTTTCAAAGATTTGAATTCAAGCTTATTTACATTGATATTCGAGGTCTCTAGGATCTTCCACTCACCCGTAAGCCCATCTAACTTATATTTTGCACCATAGCCCCGCATGGCAAAGCGTACAAACAAGGACGCACTTTCTGTTGAGTTTGGCTTAGCATTCTTTTTCATCCCCTCAAGTTGTAACAGGTGTTGCAACGACAAAAATCTATTCTTACCACCTCGAGTAATAAGAATAAACTTCTGATTTTGTAACCCTGTCCAATGAACCTCCCCCAGGTCATCTATTACTATGTAGTCTGGCTTGAGATGTCGTATCAAATAAAAAAGCCTCTGCTTTGATATCCTTGAAAAACTAACCTCTGAATCGTAACTACAGTTCCATAGATAAATAGAATAATATGCTCTTTTTTGGCTGGATCGTAGATTACCTGAGTAAATGTCAACCCCCATAAGCTTCTGGTCGTACATCATCACAATAACAAAATCAGTAATAATCCTTGGTTACTCTCTATTTATAGGTTATGTTTTCAGAATTGAAACTATATGAAACTCAAATTATTTTATCAAAAGTTCCTCAGAATTAAAAATGGGAATTTTTTCTAACATCATCAAATAGTGATTCTTTGGTAGATACTTATATCTACCATGCGAGGAACAATTATCTGTGACGGGGTTCCAATTTCCTCTTGTGGGGATTCCAGAACAAGATCGGGGAAATATAGAATACAAGCTACTGCTTAGAGATACAAACCCAGAAAGATTAGATGAATTGGCAACCCAAATGAAATTTAGACTCTTTGAAGGAGGAGGAGAAGCAATTTATATCATCGGAATACGAGATGATGGCTATCCTGAGGGGATCAGCGAAGAGGAAATGACAATATCATTGGAAACCCTACAATCAATAGCAAGAAAAATTAATGCATACACTGAGATATTACGTTCCCACGAAGATTCCGAAACTAAATTAAAAATTACCGAATTATTGGTCAGGAAGCATAAGGATCCAGAAAAGCTTCCAATGGATATTCCTGTTGTAACACTTGGAAATGTGGATAGTGGAAAATCCACCCTGTTGGGAGTTCTACAGACTGGAAATTTAGATGATGGCAGGGGAAGTGCAAGAATCAGCATATTTAGATACAAACATGAGCTTGAATCAGGACGGACATCCTCCATAAGTCAGGTGACAATAGGATTTAAAGTCGACGGTAAAATTGTCTCTCAGGATAAGATACATGTTCCAACAGATATGGAGATTCTCGAGGAATCAATTAAAACTATTTCATTCTATGACCTTGCTGGCCATGAAAAATACCTTAAGACCACAATCTATGGATTGTCAACGATTAACCCAAAATTTGCATTGTTAATTGTTGCTGCGAACCAAGGGGTGTTACCCATGACTAAAGAGCATCTGGGACTCGCAGTATCCCTTAGGATACCATTAATAATAGTCATAACAAAAGAGGATATGACACCACCCCAAAAATATGAAGAGACTCTCAATTCCGTCAAAAAGATACTTCGAATACCAGGTGTCTCAAGAATCCCACTTCTAATTTACAACGAGAATGATCTCTATCTTGGAATTAATCACCTTCCAAAAGGTGACATTGTCCCCATCATCTCAGTATCTTCTGTTAAGGGAACAAACATAAATCTCTTAACTAAATTTCTAAACTTATTACCAATAACCAAAACTCAAAAGGATAAACAAGCACTTGAGTTTGGAGCTTACATAACTGAAATTTTCTTCGTCACTGGTGTGGGGACTGTTGTATCAGTCCAGATCTACTCCGGTAGTCTTAGGGTTCAAGATTTTGTTCATCTAGGGCCATTTGAGGGTGGTATCTTCAAAAAAGTACGGGTCAAATCAATCCACTACAAAAGGGTTCCAACCAAGGAGGTGTTCAGTGGACAAACTGCCACATTTGCATTACATCAGGTAAAGAGAGAAGAAGTGCGAAAAGGAATGGTTCTACTTGGGATGAATATGAATCTAGGTGCGAGTAATGGATTTGTTGGAGAAATTTATATTCTATACCATTCAACAACAATAAAGCAGGGGTATGCTCCTGTGGTTCACACCCAATCAATACAACAATCTGCAAAGATTGTAAAGATGAACAAAAGTGTTCTAAGGACTGGAGATCGCGCAAAGGTAACCTTTGAGTTTATGTACAGACCCGAATTCATTTCTATTGGACAAAAGTTTTTGATTAGAGAGGGTAAAACAAAGGGGATAGGTCAAATAATCAAACTTATTCCATAAACCTCTTCAGTTAAGGGATAGGTCATCGTCGGAATCTGAACCTTTTTTTAGAGCTTTTATAATCAGAAGTTATGTCTGAATATATCCAAAAAAATGCAAAGAACATTATCTTTGATATTAACGAAAGCAAAGAAAACAGGATACAAGCAAGTTTTGCTTTGATGAACGATGGGAGTGAAGAAGCTGTCCACCTCTTGGTAAATGCACTGTTTACAGAACCCAGTCCTATTGTAAGACATGAAATTGCATTCTCATTGGGTGAAACAGCCTCACCACAGGCTGTCCCCAATCTGATAAAGGCAATGGAGGAAGACGAAAATATTTTTGTTATCCATGAAGCAGCGTTAGCCCTTGCCACGCTAGGCGATAAACGTGCTGAAGAACCAATTAGAAAACTCCTAACACACCCAAACCCTGATGTGGCTGAAAGTGCAGAGATTGCATTGCAACGCTTATTATCCTCATAATATTATGGAATACATTGCTTGAAATTATTAACGGATTAGCTCTTAAACAAGAGTGAGTTTCACAATTTGATCTAATTTAAACTTCCTACAGCAGTATTTTCTTAAAAACTATCGTCTGCTCTTCATAACTGTAGAATATGTCCCATCCCATTCTTTTTTACCTCTAAATAATCCTTGTTGAATCTGTTGATCCCAACCTCAAGTGGGATTCGATCCACGACTTCAATATTATTTTTCTTCATTGCCTCAATCTTTTTGGGGTTGTTGGTCAACAGTTTTATCTTTCTAATGTTGAACAGTTTTAACATCTCTGCGGCGATTGTGTAGTCCCGCTGATCAACTCCATAACCCAGTTTCAAATTAGCTGAGATTGTGTCTTCCCCCAAATCTTGAAGCTGATATGCCTTAATTTTCTCTCTTAACCCAATTCCTCTCCCCTCCTGCCTAAGATATAAGACCATCCCACCATGAATTGAAATGTACTCTAAAGAAGATTCCAACTGGGCTCTACAATCACACCGAAAGCTCCCCAACACGTCACCAGTTAAACACTCTGAGTGAATTCTAACAGTCACAGGCTCTTTTAACTCGCCAGCTGTTATGGCAACATGGTCTTTCCCATCAAAAGTCTCCTCAAAACTGTAGATGGTAAAGTCTCCAAACCTCGATGGTAAATGTGCACTGGCATATGTGCTGATGTGTGGGTTCACTTTAACCCCTGTATCTTTGGTCTGATTTTTGGTCTCTGAGGTGTCCTTGGGTGTGTCCATCAATATAATTTGTCTCATTCAGTTTTAATAACTTGCTTTTAATACAATTATCAAAATGACACACAAATAAAGAATTAAATTTTCACAATTATTATTAAATTATGGTTCAACAATCCGTCTATACTGAGGATGAAATCATCGACCTGATTAATAGCGATGATATGGAAGACAACACCATAGGAGCGAGAAATCTATGGACTTTCTGGGAACAGTGGGAGAACAAAGAAAAACTGATATCTACTGGTGACAGGTTATTCAAGCTACTTGATGAGCTAAAAGATGAAACCAAAACAACAGCAAACATCAACATGAGACCAATATGGCATTACCTTCTTGCATTGGGATCTATTCAGTATATGCCTGCTATCCCACTCATTAAATCATTGCTTCTAAATAATGAGGTCGTCGAGAATGTGCGCGGGTTTGCAGCTGAGACACTCACCAGGTATCCTCCTGGGGTGGTAGATGATGAACTAGAAGAGTCCCTTTGGACACTCGCTCAAAAAGACCCCTCGCTTCCAGTACGTGTTAACTCGTTCAGAGCATTAGGTCATAGATATGCAGAAACAAAAGACGCTGAGGTGGCAAAAAAACTCTGGAAAGCCATGAAAAAACAACAAAATTCAGCAATTAAATCCACAATTATTGCAATGATTGGTCAGGTAGGAAGTAAGGTCGTAGTACCAGATCTCATTCATATGCTCATAACAAGAAGAACAGGTGCGATGAAAAATGATGCTGGGCTTGCACTTGATATGATTGCAAAGATCAATGGAATGGACAATAGAGATGATCTTATTAAATCAATGGCAGATATAGAGATGGAGTAATCTCTGTAAGTAGACTAGCTAAAAGAAAATATAATGAAAACTGGAACAAAATCGAGGAAATACTAATAGGTGTTTTCTTTGTGGTTTTTGTAGCCGTTTATCATAACGACTCCAACAAATGCAAATACAAGCATCAGGAGCAAGTTTATATATACTCCCATTGACTCCTGTGTTGAATTATCCAATAAAAAGGTTCTCCAAAAGATAAATGGGCTGTATCCCATGAAAAAGGTCTCATAAAAGGTTACACCTAAACTATCACTTGTGATCATTGTAACAAGAAAGGGAATGGCACCAAATAAAATACCAAAAATATACCATTTCGTCCACTTGTTGTCCAATGGAAGTCCAATTTTACTCATGAATGACATTGTAATCAACCATACAACATTTTTGGTATTTATTACTTCATCGGTTGAACAATGGAAATAAATTTACTATTGTCCTGGTCTGTTCAATAACATCAAAAGCCCTATACTGGCAATAAGAAGTCCAATTGGTGTGCTGTTACGGATCAACCATGCCATTAACCCCTTCTGCTTCTTTATCTCCTCTTTATCTGGCTTTGGTGTTTTCTTCTTGGCACCAGCACCGACACTCTCAATCTCCATGGATACACAAGCTATTAAACAACTTAAAACATTTAGATATTGTTACATCATATTCATATTTTCTCAAAGATATTCTTCAATGAATTTACATTCACATCAGAGCGTTTAATTGTTTAAATCTAATGCCTTTTGCTTTGGAATGGGTTTAGCTGGTTTTTCAACCCCCCTTGTGATTAAATATACCTTGCCTCTCTTACCAACTATGTAACCCTCCTCATCCTTCTCAAATGTGTCGTGTTGAAACTTTCCCACTGCCATGATGTTAGTCTCCCGACCATCTCTCTTGATGACCTTAACCAATCCTGCCTTCTCTGGGGTGACTTTAAACATGACAATCCCTGTATCACCATCCTCAATCATCTTAACTGGAGTGTAACTCTCCTTTGCTAAGAATCCGATAATTCTGTCATAAAGAGCTGCCACAAAAAATCCAAAAACCACTGCAATTATAATGATACTATCATCTAATGCATTCATGAAAAGCATTCCAAACTGTCCGAACACAAAGAGAAATGCGGCAATACTACCCATCTTAAACCTGGGTTCATAATCACTCTGAGGAAGGTCAGTGGTCGTGCTGTGGGAAGTTATATTCTCAAGATTGTGTGAGAGACCCTCAATCAACCCATGATCCAAATGCCCACCAACATTTAAGTGATGCATGCCTCCAAACCCAAAGTCTTTCATCCCAAAAACTATCACAAGCGCTAGATATAGTAACCCCAAGAAAAAACTGGTCAAAAAGAGAATCGCCCAGACTTGGGAAGTAAACAGACTAACAATGTATTGACTCAAGAAGAACCACCGTATTAATCCATAATTTGTAGTATGTGATTAATATCTCTTCGTATCTTACGAAGGAAAAAAGTTGAATTTTTTACTCTCGCTACTTATTAATCCAATTTGTCTCAATAAATTTTTATCGCTTCAATTTTGATGCAAATCCACAGGCCATGGCAGACATGGCTTGAAAGTGATCTTAAATGCGTTTTAACAATCAACAGCCAATAACTATAAACAAGGATTTATATATATCAAACCACCGTTGTGGGAAAATACGAAAATTAGAAGCTCAAAAGTCTGTATGGTGATGCATATATTTAAATTTGTGATGCTTCCTATTTAACCTACGTAGAGTTGAAATACTATGGTCGATGTAGTTACTATTAGTCTATCAATCGCGGGAACCATCTTGTTGCTCCTAATGTCAATCGTGGCAATATTTAAACTGAGATACAAGATCTATACAAACCGTGATTTCGTGCTCTTCTTCAGAAGAGGAAAACTGCTAAGACAAGGTTATGGTGGAGCATACTTTGTCTGGCCAATACTTGATGAGATAATCGTCCTGAGCACAACCATTCAAACACTTGAGATACAGGCTGAACAGGTCATCACCAGTGAAAATCAGGATGTGAGAATAACCGGATTTGTCGTCTGGAGAATTGAAGATCCAGTAAAGGCTTATCAGTCAATTAAGAGCTCCCAGAATCTGGAGGTAATGACAGAGATAAATGTCACCCTCTCAAAACTAGTAGAGGCAATAATAAGAACAACTGTTGCACGCCTCTCCCTGGACCAGATACTCAGAGAAAGAACCCTCATTCTTGAAGCAATCATGGGTGAGCTACTCCCCGTCGTAGAACCACTTGGGCTTGTGATTAACACCTCAGAAATACGACACGTTGATGTTGTTGATAACAAGCTGTTCTTTGACCTGCAAGAGACCTACAGGCAAGAAGCAAGGCTTGTCGCAGAAAAAGTAAAAATTGATACTGAAAGGGAAATTGAGAAAAGTCAAGCAAAGTCAACCCAAGACGTCAGAATTTTTACTGCTGAACAAGTTGAAGCCGCAAGCCTCAGGGAAATTGCCAGAGATAAGGCAATCGTTGAAGGTGAACAGCAAAAAGAGGTCAGTCAGAAGAAAAAAGAAGGTGCTGTCCTGATCCAAGACCTGGAAAACAAAGTCCTTGGATCCAAGAAGGATAAGGAAAAGCTCCAAGTTGAGGCCGAAACTAACCTTATGCAAATTGAGATTCAAGCAGAGGCAAAGAAAAAGAGGCTCATCCTTGAAGAAATACAAGTCGAGGCTGAAAAGAGAAAGCTATTGGCTGAAGCAGAGGCTGAAGCAATAAAGATGAAAGCAGAGGCAGACAAAGAGTCAAAGGAACTTGCTGCTGAGGCAGAAGCAATGCGTATCACAAAAATTGCAGAAGCGACCAAGAAATCATTGCTGGCTGAAGCAGAAGGTAAAAAGGCTGTTCTGCTGGCAGAGGCAGAGGGTCTCAGGGAAAAAGTCAAAGCCCAAGGATATGTCAACGAGGCAATGATAATGCAAGAACTCATTCAACAATTGCCAAGCATAGCCTCATCTATCAAAGTTGGTGAAGTCAACTGGCTAAACATGGGTGGAAAAGGTAACAACGGTGAAAGCCCACTGGGGATAATCCCCAAGAATATGTTAGAGATCATGGCACTCTCAAAAACCTTCGGACTTGATATCGAGAACCTCCTTTCAAAGATCCGAGGTAAACCTATTCAGGGAACAAATGACTCCCAACAAGTACTTGTTCAACAAGTCCCTGAAGGAGAAAGTCCTGCACCATTGACCAACACCCTAAAACCAGTCTTTGATGATGATGGAAAGGTTGTGGCTGTGACACTGGGTGATGATGACCACCGATTCGATGTTCCTGAGGGCATAAATGTCCTGGTAAATGACCAAGGTGAGATCAAGGGAGTTGACATCAATGATGACGGTATCCCTGAGATTGAGGATTTATCTCAGATCGTCGCTATGCTTCAACAACCTGCTGCTCAAACTACTGTACTTTAAGGTTAACAACCCTCCATATTAATCCCCAATTAAATGAAAGTTAAATGTAAAATCAGTTACACAATTAAATAAAAATTACTTGTAAAATCAGTTGAAAAACCGAAGGTAAAGTCAGCTACAACAAAATCAAGATTAACTTAACAAATTGATATGAGTAAGAGTATTCTAAATTAAATATGGATGGGTCTGAAAAATAATCATTTTGCTAATGTTGTATGTTCATAATCTATTGAAAAGGTGATTAATGTTTTACCTTGGTTATAATTAAGCTTTCAGTTTTTGAAGAATGGAAGCAAACTTGGATAATTACCTCATAATTCCTCTACAGGGCAACAGCACCCTTATCAATAAATTGAATTTGGAATACTAAAAAACTATTCAAACATATCTATCCATCTAGATCTGAGGGAATCAACTTGTACAACTTCTCAAGCATCCAAATCCTTATATGAAATTCACACTTCTCAAATCTTATGGCACTTGGAAAAGCAGTCCATATTGTCCGAGGAGTGAAGAACTATGATGAAACACTCCCCTTTTACAAAAATCTGGGATACAGGGTCGTACAAGAGGGAAAGTCCCCGTTCAATGACAACAGGTTTACCCTGCTGACTGATGAGACCATGAACATCGTCCTCTCAGAGGATAACATGACCTACACTGGTCTGATCTATTTTGATCCTGATATCAAACCCACTGTTGAGAAGCTTGAAAAACAGGGTTTTAGCTTCTTCTGGAAGCATGAGAATGATGGAGAGACCCATCAGGCAATGTTTGAGGTGATGCCGGAGGTCTTTGGCATAAATCTTGTTAAGTCAAGCTACGACCAAAAACTCAAACCACCACGCAAAATCTCTGAAAAATTGGGGAGGTTTGGCGAGTTTGCAATACCTGTGGAGAGCTATGATAAGCTAAGACCTACATTGCTAAAACTGGGATTTACCCCAACACTTGAGGAAAAAGAACCTTATCCATGGGGAATCTTTGGTGATGGGTTGGTTTATCTGGGGGTTCATCAGACCAAGGACTTTGACAGCATAACCTTGACATACTTTGCAAAAGATATGAATCAACGGATCGAAGGATTTAAAGAAAAAGGATTCGAACCAAAAGAACTGAGCCCAGGAAATATCAGCCTCACAGCTCCTGATGGGCAACGATTTTATTTCTTTACTGGTGACATCGAAAGTGCTTTTGAGTAGTCAATAATCTATTCTTGAACTGTGGTTAGAAACTTCCATTTACTATTTATTAGATAATAAGCAACCTGTTGTATCTCAGTTGAATAGTCGTCTCATATTCTCTAATCATCATTGATTTATGTAGCCAACGGCCACTTATTTGTCGTTCAAAGTTATCTTCGAATTCATACAAACCAAATTACAAGTTGGCTATACTTTGACTTATATTTGTCTCCTCTGTTCTCTTTCGACTTAGACCTCAAGCCTAATCAATATGCCTGTGATTGACACATCAATTTTATTTAACTTGATCTTTGAGGTTTTGAAAATTAAAAGTATATTCATTCCCTGTCAAAAAAGGTTTGAATCCCATTCTTGTGTTAATTGAAAGCATTGGTGCATTGGTGGTTGCATTGCCTGTGGTAATGTACTTCACATCTGGGTAACGGTCAAAAAAGTCTTTCAACAAGCTTGCCTTTAACCATTTTCCCAACCCACGACCACGATACCTCTGATCCACACCAGTAAGGCCCTGAAAGGCTTTGTGAGGGACTTGTGAGTTGGAAAATATCTCTGTCAGTCCACTGATGGTACCATCTTTCTCAACGGTTATCATCGTTTGGTTGAGTGTACCCTGCTCCTCTCTCCTTTTTTCATCCTCACGGAGAGATTTTGGGGTCACCTTGATCTCACCATCATAATCTCCCAATGGTTGCTGATTCATTGTCTCACTGTAAATCTTGGTGTACGCTTCTATAATGTCATCAGGAACCTTTTCAAAGTATCTGATCTTGACACCCTCTGCTGCTCCAAGTTTTTCTCCATCTGCGATCCAGCTGTCCATGAGGTTCCAATCAATCTCCTCAATCCTCAGTCGGTTCTCACTGCCAGACATTGAAGTCTTCCCACCGAGTTTCTCCGCAAATTTCTTGCCAAGTTCATGATGGGCACCACCCATAACTTTTTTGACCTCTGGATACCCCTCTGCATTTTTAATACAATGCTTTAACAGTTCCGTACCAATTCCGCGATGTCGATAATCTGGGGACGTACGCACACTCATCCACATAATGTGCTTATCAGTCTCATAATTTGGTGCTTCTTTGCTGACTATCACTGTCTGGGCATCTCCCACAACCTTGTCTTCCTCCATTGCAAGCCATCGGTGAACCTCAATCTCTGGATTCTTCTGGCGTAACATTAACAAACGCCAGTTACGGTCTGGAATAGGATCGTCAGGGTCTGTTTCCTTTTTTATAAGGTCAGAATGCTCAAACAACTTGAAGCAAAGCTCATCCTCCGCCTTTTCAGGATCAAATGATATGATTTCCATGCAGGTATATGGACAGTACGTTTATTAAGCTTTAATACACCTTGCGGTGTATCAACAAAAATTAATAGTTAATGAATTGGAGGACAAAAGACTAAACCTCTTTTAACTTAAGAAACTAATTGAAACAAACCAATGCAGTTCTTCAAAACGATTTGTTAAAAAATTTGTTCTAACTCAATAAATAAACCCATATTCGATTAAAGATGTTGAGCTGGCTTTAAAACACCTGAGAGAATATTTAAAACCAAAATCATCAGAGGAATAAAAAGGACAATTGCAACAGCAATTCTTTGTCTTCCTTTACGAGGGTTTCTGTTTTCTTCTCTGTCAATTAAAGGAATAATAAAAAGCAAGAAAGTGATAATTGACGGGAAAATGACTATTGCCATTACACCCCATATGTTCTCCAAAGGATACCAGGGTAGAAATATCCAATCTGGTCTTGATACCTCAGTTCCCACTATTGGTGCTGGTCTGGAAACCGCTGGGAAGAAAAGAGATAAAACTGAGATTGCAACAAAAAAAGAAATGCTATAAAGCGTGACAGCTTTAATATGATCCAAAAAGGATATTTGTGACTCCTGTCTCCAAATCTTTTCCTCTTTGGGAAGACTACTGATTCCCACCAGCTTAATCACCGTCACATGCGCACCAATTAGTAAGATCAATACCATTGGTAAGATGCTAACATGAAACAGATAAATTCTTGAAAGCAATGGAGCAGTTACTGTGAGTTCAGAGGTAAACAAAATTCCACCCAGAGGTGCAAAAATCTTTCCAATCTCCTCAAAATGAGCTAAAGCTTCAAATCCAGCTTGATCCCACTTTAAGACTGAGCCAGTAAAGATCAGTGTAAAAGTGGTAAGCAATAATATTATCCCTAGGAACCAGTTAATCTGTCTTTTACCCTTATATGATCCAGTTAAAGTTATCCTAATGATATGCAAGAAAATTAATACTGGTATAATTTCTGCAGTCCAGATGTGAACCCCACGAATATATCTCATAAAAACATTGTTGGTTATTTCTGTGACACTTTGATTGGCTAACTGAGGGTTTGGGGTGTAGAACAACCCAAGCAAAGCTCCAGTGATACCCATCACTAGGAATGAAAACAATAACAGGCTTCCCAAAACATATCCAAAAGAATTAGCTGAGTTTGGAACGGCGTACCTAAGCACATTAATGTCAAACCACTTAGAACTGCCATTGTTGTCACTAACATGTTCAATGCTATCCATCTTAATTCGACCTCCTAATCGGAACCACTTCATACTTCACCACAAAGTACACTGATAAAATGAATAAAATAGACGGCCATAGCAGTATAGTCTCCCAAGAGGGGCTATTTGCCATAATTTGCTCAATCTGTGCCGCTGTTTCTCCCACTCTAAGCAGGTAAACTGGGATAGGTTGTGTCTTAGTTACAACCGTTGAAAGAAGATTGTCACCCTCACCTCTAATAACGACTAGGTCAAGAAGAGCCCCTAACTCAGGCAAAATATCCGTCACAGACCCGACACCAGATGAGCGATGATAGTTTTCTGGCAAGAGTGGAATCATAAACTCATAGTTCCTTGTGTCATTAACTACATTAACCGCACCGACAAAGGAAACCCTATTTGAGGTCTCAACAACTGGTGCATCATAGTCACTGTGACTTAGAACAACTGATTGAATGTAACTTCCATTTTTAACTGTGCTTACAGATCCATTGTTAACCCCACCCACAAAAAATAGAGAATCTGGATTTGTATTCTTGTGCAACGCTCTGTTTTTTACACCCACCCCTGCGAACTCTGCACCGTCTGTGGTTACTGATACAAACATAGCTGTCTTGTTGTGGCTAATTCTAACCTCATCCAAAAAACCTGTGATGTTAAAATGACCAGCCTCTGGAAAATCTTTCAGGTTGATTTTACCATCTATAACTGGAGAACTGTTCGTATAGGGAACCAGCAACATCGGACCCTTGTAGGTCGAAGTACTCGCACCACCATGTCCATTTACGATTTGTACTGGTTGAAATATCATCAACAGCATGAGAACAAATGTTAATGAACCAAATTTATACAATTGAGAACCTTTCATCATATATCTCTCACTGACATATCAATTACTGATATATAAGCTTTAGTTTGTATAGCAATCTTTATGGGTTTCATTTGATAAGAAATTGAAAGCTTCATCGGTTAAAAGGAAAATCATCTTCTAATCTATACCAAGAGAGATTTCCCAAACCTCTAGACTCATAAATAATTAATTAACCCAAAACCATGAACATCATCATAACAGGTGCATCATCGGGTGTCGGTGAACACCTCGCATACAGACTCATAAATCAATCACACAGGGTAATCATCACTGGAAGATCCGAAGATAGGCTCAAAAAGGTAACTGAGAAGCTGAACCAGAACAACACCGAGGGTCATTACATAGTAGGAGAGCTTGACACCATTGAGGGGGCACAGCATGTTATTGCAAAGATAAGGGAGCTTGTATCAACTGTTGACCTCCTAGTTCTCAATGCAGGTGTGGGTGCATTTGGAATGATTGAAGACCTATCTTTGCAGGATTATGAGAGCGTATTTAACACAAATGTCAGACACGTGTTTATGATCCTCAATGAGTTTGTTCCACTCATGAAGGAGCAAAAGAAGGGACAGATCATCATAACCAGCTCTAACCTAGGCATCAACACCATTGCCAGAGGAAGCGTCTACTGTGCATCTAAATTTGCGGTTCAGGGTATGGTGGGTTCTCTCAGGCAGGAGCTCAGAGGAACCGGTGTGAAGCTGGCAACCATAAACCCTGGACAGATTGACACACCATGGTTTGGAGACCATGACCCTAACACCAAGCGAACAGACAGACTCGATGTGGAGGAGGTTGTCGATGCCTTTATGACAGTCATCAACCAAGGTACATATTCTAACATTGATAAGATACACCTTCTGCCAAACTACTAAAGTAAGAATATGAAGAACAAAGCTAATTAGATTAGAGAACTCTGGAAGATTAGGGAGTGTGTGAGTCAATAGAAACTCAGGGAATATCAGCTCTCACAACAAAATATTTTTACTGCCAAAAAATATCCACTAGATATGAGGTTGATGATCCTTTTTATTCTTCTAATTCTTTTAAACCCCACACATCAATCTATAATTCATCAAGGTAACCCGTCAAATCAATCAACAAGACAACCGTCAAGACTTCAGTCAAGACATCAGTCAAGAGATTCAACAATTCAACAAACAAGTCAAGAATCAAACAATCGGGAAAGTCATTCAGCAGTATATCAGCAAAATACTCACACCAATACCCTAACTTACATCATGCAAACCAATAAACCCCCAACTATCCACATTAACAATGATACTGAACTACGCAACTACGCCAAAATAAATGGTTGGGAGGGAACTGGAACACCAGCTAATCCAATAAAAATTCACGGGCTGAGACTGAGCTACAACCAATCAACCTCTAATAAAATGTCATCACCCTTGATTACCATCAACAACACAAGCCTTCACCTTGAGGTATCTTCTGTATCACTCATCAGCACAACCTATGCTGGGATGCTGATAGAAAACTCAACAAATATCACAGTCAAATCAGGAGGCATTCACACCACAGATTTTGGGCTCAAAATACAGTCCTCTCAGAATATCACTATCAGAAATAACTCATTTAGAAAATCACCCGTACAGATCAATAATTCTTCAAAAACAAACGTGCTGAATAATTTGATGACAAACTCCAGCACAGGGATCTCTATCAACCACTCAACAGAGATCCAGATTGATGGAAACATCATTGCACCTTCCAAAAGTGAGGGAATTCTAATCAACAGGTCCACCTTGATAACACTGAATAATAACATAGCTCATGATTCCCAGACTGGGTTCTCAATCCTCAACTCAAAAAACATCACACTCAAAAACAATCAGGCGTACATTAACTGGAAAAATGGATTCTTCATAAAAGCATCAACAAATATCCTCATGTTTAACAATTCTGCCGATACAAATAACGTGGGTATCCTCCTGAATGCAGTGCAACACACACTCATCCTGAACAACTCAATCTGCACGAACCAAATATATGGGATCTACCTTGAGTATTCAGGAAATAATGTTATTCAGTTCAACCTTTTTTGCTACAACTCACAGGATATTGCCCTGCTCAACTCCATTAACAACACGATCAAAAATAACTACCACAAACCTGAAACCAAGCCCCAGCTTCTTGGAAACAACACAGGAATCATCTTATTTATTGCTCTAGGGGTTTTTTTGATTCCGATAAGCGTGGCAATAGTTCCAAAATTTTGGGAACAGATATATCGAGATGACATCAAAAAATGAACACCAACAAAACAAATTCGAGACAGAGTTGTTTTTTGCATACACTCAGCAACTTACGTTACGTGCATCAAAACGTTTTTTTCCTATCATGATGATAATAATCACATGGTAAGTTCAGATCTTCAGGCAGTGATATTTGTTGCTCTGCTCTTCTCTGTAACAATTCTAAACCTGATCATACTGCGTCTGGTTTGGACCAAGATTTGGAAAGAGCCAGCAGTACTAAGAGCCTCAGTTCTCCTGTTTCTGCTCTTTGGTGCAGAGGCAGCAATCAGCGCCTCAGTGTTTCTCACACCACCACAAAAGGATTTCACCAGACCAACAACCTACACATACGAACCTCTAAACTCAGCTAACCCAACAACTAACCTAACAAGAGCTGACCAACTCCATAAAATGCTTACACAGTCAGGAATCCATGACCCACTTGGACTTATGTTCGCCGATTACCCCTCAAATCACACAAAAGAAAGAAATATTCAGGTGGATCCAGCAAAACCGTACTACCGACTAAAAAATAAAAATCTCAATATTCCAACCCTCATACAGGTGCCTATCAATTGGTTGCAAAATTTCACTCTCCTTAAGGTCAAAGCAGAGACATTCTTACAGATACCCCCAGAAAATGCATCGAGAATAAAACTCTATGTCTATCAGAACGGAAGCGTCTTTGACAGCAGGGTAAACCTAAAGATTAGGGTTACCGATGTGAAGACAAATGATATTGCTCTGGTTCTCCTCTCTTACAACCTGAAAACCGGATTTGCTGACATGGTAAACTTAATCTATGCAGGCAACGTATACAACCCAAACAAAACAGACAAGCTCTATGCTGGGTCTGTATACACCCTATCCACAGAGAGTTTCATTAGAGGTCTTTCTTTTTTGTTTACTTTTCTGTTTGGGGGTGTGGCTGTCTTCTCCCTGATGATTTTCCCATTAGCCCATAGATTCACCCCTGCAACAAAAGAGACCTAGTGAGCTATTCACAGCCAAGCTCAGGATTCAACTGTCACCACCACCTAAAAACAGTTCACCCCTCATGCATTACCACCCAAGTCCCTTTCTTGGTTCAATTACCCGCATTTCTCTCCAACTGCTCATCACTATACTCATTCGGACGGTGTATTTTATCCCCTTTTCACAATTCCCTCAATTTCGGTAACTCCCATTTATCCCCGCGCATATTTTTTTCTTACATTGATTCACTGATAATTCTAGCATCAAAAGCTTTTTTTCTTACCACAACAATCATCCCTCATGGTAAGTATTTGGGAACAATCTGTTATTGTTGCGGTGATCTATCTTTCTGTGGTACTCGCGACCTTGCTCACTGCACGGTTATTCTACAACAAGCTGTGGAATAAAAACTCAGCAACAAAAGCTGCAGGTCTGGTCGTTGCACTTCTGCTGGTGGCAACTGCTGTGTCAGGCTACTTTCTAATCAATACTTCCCCACCAAATTATACCAATCCATTCACGTATTCATACATACCACTCCATGTAAACAACCTCAAACGTGCAGATCAATTGCATCTCATGCTGACACAGTCTGGGATGCGGGATCCACTGGGATACATATTCTCAGATTTCCCAAGTAATTACTCAGCTGATAGAACAATTCAGGTGACACCAGATTCCCCCTACTATAGGTTAAAATACAAGAATCTAAGCGTTCCGAGCCTGATACAGGTGCCCCTGGGCTGGTTGCAAAACTTTACACTCCTCAAGGTCAAAACAGAGCAGTTCCTGCAGGTGCCCCCTGAAAATGCATCAAGAGTTAAGGTATATGTGTACACCAATATGACAATCTTCAGAAACAGTGTCAACATGCAGATACGCGTGAGTGACAGCAACAGCAGTGATGTAACCTACCTTTTCTTTGCTTATAGCACACAAGATGGGTTTGCTGAAACTAACATCGTCTATTCAACAAACTATTACTCCCAATACAATGCCTCAAAAATCTATGCTGAGGCTGCCTACGTTGTCTCCCCCCAAAACACCATAGAAACCAGCTCATTGATCCTAACTTTTGCATTTGGTGTAACTACCTTTTTAGCCCTTCTAATGCTTCTAACTATATACAAAAACCCAGAGGGAGTGAAAAATGAAATGGAATGGTGACGGGTCTCCCAATCTTTTTTATCTTTCATCTTAATTGAATTCCCAAAATTCCTAAAAATTTCCACTTCACAAAATTTCCAATTTTTCAATTTTTTAATTCTCCAAAATTTTTCAATTTTTCGAATCTTCTGAAACTCCTAATTCACACCAATCTCCCCAGCTATCAGTTGTATGCACAGCTCCAATAACCCACCCACCCCATTCTTCCCTCCAAAAAAAGTGTGTCAAAATCACCCGTGAAATCGTCACTAAAAAGCTCCACCAACAGAAGGTTTATTTTACCAAACTGCTAGCATTTGGTATGATTTTAGAATGGTTAAACGTCGCTGTGGCACTTCTTATTGGCGTCATTGTTTTTGCCATTGCTACTATCAGCTTACTCTATCTAACCAGATACTTTGCTAGAAATGTCTGGAAGACCTCACCACGATTAAAGGCAGTGATCCTAATTTTTTCGCTATATATGGCTATGGCTGCGATTAGCTCACCTCTAGCATTTAACACACCAATTCCAGATCACACACAACCCTTCGTCCTTTCCTATGAACCACAACACGTTTATAACAAGACACGATCAAACCAGCTTCTGACTATGCTTATTCAATCAGGCATTCAAGACCCACTGGGATTTATGTTCTCTCAATCACTTTACAACTACAACACAAGAATCATTCAGATACTCCCCTCCACCCCCTATTACAGGGTAAAATATAAGAACAGCTCATCACCCACTTTGATACAGGTGCCCATGGCTTGGATACAGAATCTGACACTTCTAAAGCACAAGGTAGAACAGTTTCTACAGATTCCACCTGATAACACATCACGTGTGAAAATCAAGGTGTCCCATTACTCAACCCTGTTCCGAAAATTGGTGGACCTTCAGTTAATTGTAAAAGGCCTAAATACCACAGATGCAGTTGTGATAGATTTCGGTTACTTATTATCAAATGGGTTTTCTGAGACTGTATCTATACTTTATACCTCAAATTTAACAAACATCAATTCTGAATCAAACAAATACTACTATGAGGCAACATACTCTGATGAGCTTGTTCAAAGCATCTTTTGGAGCTCATTCTTCTATGCCGCTTTCTCAGTATTCTTCGCCTTTTTTATTCCACCATTCATCTTTGTTTCACCTAAAATTAGCTGGATCCAGAATTTCATCTTATCAAAGTAAGTCTGTGTTGTTCAGAGTATTTAGCACCAGGCCCCTGTCTAATCTCCTCATCTCTACAGGGATATCATGTAACAGCTCCACATCATTTCACTTCTAAAGCATATATATATCAAAATCACCACTGAAATCACTTTGGAATCTCCACTGAAATCACCAGTGAAATCACAAGTGTACTCACCAATAACAAACTCCTCCAACAGAAGGTTTATTTTTACCGAACACCTCTGCTAAGGTATGGTAGATCAGTATCTGTCCATCCTTTTAGGGATGGGGCTCTTCTTACTCATTGACTTCGTCATCCTGTTCCTCGTCAGACAACTGAGCACAAAGGTTTGGAAAACCTCCAGAAGAGCAAAGGCTGCTGCTATGATATTTCTGCTATTTGGGGGAATGACGGCTCTCTCAGCCAATACCTTTCTCTTTCCACCAGCAAAGGATTACTCCAAACCATTCGCATACAGCTACACATCACTGGGACTGGTAGACAACGGACTGAACCTCACACGGGCAACAGAGCTGCATCAGATGCTCATTCAGTCTGGGATACGTGACCCACTCGGATTCCTCTTCCAAGACTTCCCAAGACTTAACACCCCCGAACGAACCATACGGATTCTCCCTGCAAACCCATACTACCTCGTGGAGTACAAAAAACAGGGGAGTTCTACTCAGGTTCCTACTCAGGGTTCCGTTCAGGTTCCTACTCTTATTCAGGTGCCAAAGTCCTGGCTGAATAATCTTACACTGGTCAAGCAAAAAGTCAGAGAATTCCTGCAGATACCTCCAGCCAACGCCTCCCGCCTCAGCCTGTATGCAAACTACTCATCAACTGGAAACGAACCCTTTGTTAACCTTGAGATCTTGCTCAGGGATGTACACACGGATGGGGCTGTCATCATCTTCTTTGGATACCTGCTCAAAACTGGATTCTCCTACATAGTCAATGTTGAATACACCACCATCCACTATGACATCAACAAAGCCTCTATGATCTATCAGGAAGTGGCATACCAGGACTCTGTTGCTGCAAACATCTCTATTAACTCATTGATAATGTCTTTCCTCTTTGGGGCCCTCACCCTCATTCTCCCCCCACTCTTTCTCACCGCACCTAAGAACTCGCAGATACAAAAGGTCTTCTTTCCAGAAGATGTTGAGGGCTAGCTAAATAATGGAAAATTTTGCTTGACAGCCAAATTGCGTTAATACCCAAAATCTATAGCTTTTCTAAACCCGTCATAATAATAAAATATAGCTGTTGTGGGTGAAAAAGTTCTCTGTGTGATCTTTTATTCAATTATCCATTGGTAAACTCTTTTTCTAACTCGCCAAAATTTAAAGTTTTGACTTTGTTTAAGCCCCAATCTTTAATGCGACCAATTTGATGATCGGGTGTTCCATGTCTACCAAAAAAACTTGAATAGTGTTGTGCAATATCGGTTCTCCAGGTCTCTTTGAGAGAGACTAATCGCATATCCAACAAATTAACCATTGTTGGATTTATTTGGTTGGTTCTCTTATCTTTCCAGTTTATTGGTAAGACCTGTATCAACCCTAAATCCACATAAGCACCATCCGACCAAAGACCATCCTTTTCTGGCAAGAAGTACAATTTTCTGTATTTATTTTTAATCAAATCCATTAGCTTATTCTTCACCTGATTGTCACGGTCCGAACCCGTAATACTTTTCATGGCCGCATAGATAAAATACCTAACTGGTCTGACCGCCGCAAAATTAAACCAGTCCAACTTTGAATCTGAATGTTCCAAATCACATTCCGCATTAATAACCATCCAGCCAACAATAGAATTTTTGATACTCAGCTTAGTTCGAATGAGTTCTGACTTTATGATGTCCCCCTGTCTCACTCTTTCAGTTAACATATTCTCGTTTTTTTCGTAGATGTCCTGAAACAGACTTTCCATATTTGGTTCAGAACTAATGCTTAAACAACCCCCTATTCTTCCTCATCATCTAGGTCTGGAATTGTAGGCAGTTGATCCCAGCCCCATCTATCTCCTGAGGGGGTAAACTCCTCCCCATCAAAGCTCCAAAACTCTTCCTCCGTCATCGGTGGAGCTTCTTCTCCTTCTGGATATATCTTTTCAACTATCTCTTCCCTAATGACTTCCCCTGAGCTAACCTTTGACCAAGGTGTATCTTGGAGATTTACCAGTCTCCATCTCCCAAAGTTTTCAAGATATGTGGCCCCAATTTGGAAACTTAAAGATGACATTGAATCTATAACTTTCTTTACAATCGAAGCAAAGGAATCAATACCTAAGTACTCATTTGACCAATCAGAAGTAAAAGGCTCTTTAAGTTTAAGTTCATTTAAACTTGTTGCTGTTTCATCCTCTTCTCTTATTATTATAAAATCTGTCTTCATCCTTTCTGCCAATGCCATAGATCATCTATCCCCTTTCATAACTTCCTCAACAAAACTCTCTTTTATCAGTGAGGAGAACTTTTCTTTGATTGTTGAATGTAAGTGTGATGTCAGATTTAAACATTCTGACAATGTCAAGTCTCCAGAAGAATTATCTCTGAAGGCATCAAAATCCATAAGTATAGATAATTCCCTTGAAGCTGTCTCCACGATCCCATAGTTTGTTGATAAGGAAATATTATTTATATATCGCTCTTGAACCTTCAAAGAACATTCATTTATCTCAGAGAAACCCTTGAAAATCGTATTCAAAGGGGTCACAAAGTAGTTATCATAGTTCTGAAGATTGTTCTCCGGGATTTTGCACAGATTAACATAGCGCAGACCTAATCGTGTGATAGGAAGCTTTTCAGCTCCGTCAAAGAAGAGTTGAAAGTTTTTTACCTGACCTTGAATCTCTTCAAACAATTCCGTAAAATTGGTGTACTTTTTGTTTAATAGAGCAAATCGATCTGAACCAATTCTGATGGAAATATCTCCAGACTCAGTGCGAAACTCATAAAATTGACCAACAAACCTGGGTGTTCCCGGCTGGGGAAGACGAAACTGCTCCTCATTGATCACATTTACCACGGGGTACCTGTCTTGAACCAATTCCTGAAACTTATCCAAAATCCTGAGAATCTTTAACTGGACTGGGAACCGAATCTCCCAAGTGACTTCAAATAAAGGTGAATTTGGATACTGATCTGCCAATACGACCATAGAGTTCCCCTATGTTAATATTATAAGGTATAATAACCTTACATTCTATATCCTATTATACAATTTTATCTATTTTAACTATTTTATCTATTTTATCTATTTTATCTACTTTATCTAAACTAATTAAACTGTCTTCCCCACTTTCATTTTCTAAATGAACATTTAACCTATCATACAGTCGCTATTAAGATATCCTGGTTATTTCTTTCTTTTGACCTGCCAAACAACAACTGCTGCTGTAACTCCAAACAAAACCCAGACCACAGGAACTGGAATGATTGATGTGCTGCCCTGACTCAGGATCGTCAAACTGATGCTGAAGTTAGCACTGACATTTCCAAGATTCTGTATCTGTGAATACTCTGTCTTGATACAATCACTACAGTACCCTGGTGAGATCCCCCTGATGGTTACTGTCTCAAAGGCTGTGAAATTTCTGTTGGCCCACTCTTTGGTGCTGTTTACAAACCCATGCTCACCGTCCCAGATAAGATTAAACCGTGTGATATTCACCCGGAAGTCAGATTTCCCTGCCTCCAGCCTGAGCTCAACCTTGGAGTTATACCCCCCAGGGAGCTGAAACTCAAACTCCTGGATCTTTCCAGGTAAGATCTGAAAGGAATCATAGCCCTCCTTTATGGTGACCTGATTTTGAGCTGAGACCGGCAAGGCTAACAGCAATAACAAAAGAAGATAGACCTTCATGCTTCTTATGTTATTTTTGCAGATATAAGGATTACTGAATCAAGATATACTGAATAAAACGCTGTTACATTGAAGAATACCGAGTTAAGTGATGTTACATTAAAGGATACTGACTCAGGTGCTGATGGGTTGTCTGCTATTGAATCAAATGATACTGAAGGGTTTAGATCATGGTACACTTACCTCTCCATCAAAACTCTTTTTTAACCAGAGATAAAAGTTCTGTGTGTGAATTTCATTCCTATGTCTGACAATTTTAATGACCTGCTAACTGAGATCAGCTCCATCAGCACACAACCACGGTCAATCAAGATCAGTGGATCATACATTGATTCCACGCTACCTAAAAAGCTCTTCGAGATTGATTCCATAGAATCCATAACAATTCAGTCAAAAAATCTGACTGAAATCCCAGCCTCAATTGCATCATCACCTCGTCTGAAAAAGCTAAGTGTGAATCAGACCCAGATCACCAAATTACCCAAGGAGGTGTATAAATCAACCACAATTGAAGAGCTGATTGTTTCATATAACAAAATATCAGAAATTGATGAAGAAATTCAAAACATGAAATCACTAAGAAGACTGGGAATTGATTTTAATGAACTGGAAAAAATTCCTGACCTCAGTGGAATCAAACTGGAAACCCTCAGCATGCAGGGAAATAGGTTGGGAACTATCAGCCCCCAGCAGCTGCCAAAAACACTGAAAGCCCTGCTTCTTGGTGGTCAAATCGAAAAAAATCCTGATTTTAGTGAATTTAGTTCACTCGAGATGCTGACTCTAAATGACACAAGGAACGCAGTGGAAGAAATTCATCTGCCTCAGTCAATTAAAAGACTCTCTGTAAACTCCCCAAAAAGCACATCACCCCCAAGAGGAATTAATAATCTCCCCAACTTGGAAACACTGCGCTGGAATGGTGGAAAACTATCTCAGATAAACGCTCATGATCTCCCGGCACTGTACGACCTCACACTCTCAAACTGTAATTTACCTGAAGTACCCGAATGGATTGCAAAACTCCCCAGTCTCAGAAACCTTGATCTGAGTGAAAACTGTATTGAGGTTCTCCCAGATTCTTTTAATGAGATCAAGAGGTTACAGGAACTGAAACTCTTTGGAAATCCAATCTCTAAGATCGGGGAGCATGCTCTGGACTCACTGTCAATAGTGACTGTTCATGTGGATGAAATCTTGATGGAGACCCTCAGAGAAAGATTCCCTGATTTAGCCAATAGAACACTTATATTTCAGCTGGCAAATACGATCATTTTATTATAAAAGGTACTAAACATAATTAATCATCTCTGCCTATACCTCACTGATCCCCATCCAGCTGCTGGCTGGAAGATCATACCTCTTCAAAACCTGATTCAGTATCGCTGAGTGTCCCATGAACAAAATTAATGTTCCCTCTCTATATTTGGGTAAAAAACTCAAGGATGATGAGTTTATTTATATAAACTTAGTTGAAAAATGATCTGATAAAATAAGGTTAAAGATATGAATAGGTTTAGTTTTCAAAAAACATATCTTTTGCTATCCATGGGATGAACTTATTTTGAAGGTAACAAGACAATTCCTTGAAAAATATTTGAGAAAGGATGATCTTATCTTTATAGCAGAAAATATAGATTTAGACCCCTCAGGAACAAAAAGAGAATTAACAGACAAAATTGTAAAGCATGGAAAACTTGATTTTTATGACTTGGAAGCCTATTTGTTAAAGGATGACTTAAAGGAAATCTGCGATAAAATGGGTCTTGCTGTAAGCGGGACAAAAATTGAACTGGTACAAAGAATAATTGATGAGTATAAAGATTCATCCAACCAATTTTATACTGAAGAGGAATCTAATCAAACACCACCTAAAAAAACTAAACCTTCAAACATGAGGAAATACGACGATCTTGATGCAGTTTATGAAAAATTGGAACTGGTTATCTCACATGAAAAATTAATGGCTGAGTTAGATGAATGGAACCTTGGGTTCATCGTGACAACGTTCCAAAGCTCAAAAGATATCCAAATTATATTCTTTCTCAAATCAAAAAAAGACCCCCTAATGCTTGTCAGAGGGGATCAGATTCTAAACAACAATCATACTTTCGACTCTTTAACAATGCCAAAGGATGTTTTTTACCAAAAACTCAAAGAATTTACGAGTTATTTTCCAACATCAAATAAATTATTCACGAACGATGACTTAACAAAAAGCTACCTAACCATCAATGAAAGCGAACTGAAATCATTATTAGAATTAAAGGATATATTAGAAAATCTAAACTTTCAGATCTACGTTGATCGCAATATCCTTGCTAAAAATGTTTCAAAGATGAGGCCGCAGATTCGATTTGTATCACAAGGGATAACACCATTAGAATTCGATGTAATTGCAGCTATAGGAGATCAAGAAATTAATTTATCTCAAATTGATGAACAAAGCAAAATTTTACAACCTTATGTCGAGTTTCAAAACCGATTCTTTCATGTTTCCAACTTTGACAAATTTATCAAAATTGTAGAGCGAATTCAGTCCTCTCTGAAAAAGTTAGATAATATTGAAAAAATTAGGTTGAAAAATGGTGATATAGGGGTTCTACCCCCCACCCTCAAAACCGAGCTTGAAAAAGACGAGATTGAAATAATACCATATGAATACAATGATATCAGCGTTTCCGAGATCCAGGTAGATCCTGCAATCCTTGCAAAATCCGTTTCTGCAATAAAACTTAAGGATTACCAAAAAACTGGAGTCGCAAGATTACTGGCTGCAATGAGCAGAAAAAGCTATAACTTTTTTTTGTTGGCTGATGATATGGGGATGGGAAAAACAATACAAACTCTGGTCAGTTTGACATATCTGAAATTAACTAGAAAACTTAACAACCCGGTGCTATTAATTGTCCCCTTCGTCCAAATTTTTAATGAGTGGGAAACCCAGATAATAAATTATGCTCCAGCCTTAAATTACCTGATTTACCATAGCTCTCGCCATAACGAAATCAGCAGACAAACGAACAAAATTCAGGTAAATGACTTAGTAATAACCACTATTCAGACCTTCAAAATCAATTTCAATAGTTTTAATAGGTATACCTGGGACGGAATTATTATAGATGAAGCTTCTAAATGCATTCGCAATCCAGAAACTCAAAATCACAGAGCTATAATTAAGTTTGTAAAGGCAAATCCCAAAGCCTTTCGCCTGGCATTAACAGGCACACCAATAGAGAATCGACTTCAGGATCTTTGGGCTGTATTTAGATTCCTTGAACCAGGATATTTACTCTCTCAGAAAAAATTCCATGAGAGCTTTGGAACAGAAGAATTGGATACATCCTCACCTAAATTTGAGCTACTCTTAAACCTAATCTACCCATTCATTTTATACCGACGTCGAACTGATTTCTTAGACCTCCCACCATTGGAAGAAATTAAGGTCTCCTGCACACTGACACAAAAACAGATAGTTAAATACAAAACCTGGGTTAACCTGTTTGAAAAAAGTCTTGGTACTAACATGGAACAATCTGGGAGAGTTAATCTTATTCTCAAAACAATTATCAGACTCAAGCAAATTGCTAATCATCCAGCAAGCATTGAAGAGGAGATTGACCTCAACACAGTAAATAAAAAAGACTCGGGGAAAGTCCTGAAACTGATAGAGCTCCTGAAAAAGCATAAAAGTCAGGGTGAAAAATGTATCATCTTCACACAGTTTGTTAATACCGGTAAAATTCTGCAGAAAATAATCAAAGACGAATTCGGGGGTCCGGTCTTGTTTTATTTTGGAGGATTAACAGCAAACAAAAGACAAGAAACCCAACAATTATTTAATGAAAATCCAGATTATTGGGTTATGGTCATATCAACCCACTCGGGAAGCTTTGGGTTAAACCTGCAGGCTGGAACCGTTGTAATACACTTTGATCGCTGGTGGAACCCCGCTGTTGAAAACCAAGGGACAGCAAGAATTCACAGAATAGGACAGAAAGAAAAAGTTACTGCTTATAAACTCATAACCAAAGGAACCATAGAGGAGCAGATTGATGCATTACTTGAATCAAAGCTAAAACAAAATGCGATTCTGGAACAAGTGTCAACCATGAACGAACTTAAGGCAATGTCCAATGACAAACTCAAAGAAATCTTGCGCTATAAAGATACATAACCCGATGATATGCCCATCAGATTGCCTGAAATGACAACAACACCGACAACAATTCTATACTTATTACTGGAAGATATCACAAAACCGTGCCAAAGAATTTTTTTGGAGGAGCTCCACTTCCCTAAACCTTACTGATCCCCCTCCAACCACTGGCTGGAAGATCGTGTCTCTTCAAAACCTGATTCAGTATCGCTGTGTGTTCCATGATATGACGCATGTTGTACAGCAGCAGCTCACCCTTAGACATGTCTAACCAGGGAAACCCACTCTCATCTGCCAGCTGAGATACCAGATCGCCGGCAAAATATGTGCGCAGATTCTGACGGGAGTGCTCAAGAAACCTGAGTATGTCCTCCTTGCTGACAACGTCTTCCATAATGTCATCAAGGGAGGTCTCAGCATACTTCAACAGAAAGTCTGGGTGACGGTAGGTCTCATGAATATTGCTGACACCCGGTCTGAATGTCGCAAAGTAGTAATCAACAAAGAAGACCACATGAGCTGAGATGCGCCAGAATGGTGGGTTATCGTCTACGTGATCCCACATGTCTGCTGTTGCTGTCTCAATAGCCACCTGGAGCATGTCAAGAGATGCACCCAGCTGTCGGTTCACCCAGCTCACCCAATCAGTGGGGAACTTAGAATCCATACTCAAGTTGCTATCAAAACCTAATAAAGATAACTCTTGAAATTTGTGCTGAAATATAGTACTAAGAACAGAATATAGAAAAGTATCTATATGATGGGGTGATTACATTTGTTTCCAAAATCTCTGACCCAATTTAGGATAAAAATATTAAACAATATCACAATACTCAATTATCTTAATATTAATTTTTCCTAGATAAAAAATTATTTATCTAGAAATTATTTTATAATTGTTTGTTGGACTTCAAACTGGTTTATAAATGGAACTTCATAGATTATATTATGAGTAGGTTAGAAGAAAAATCTATGAATCAATTTTCTTCTCTCTCTGAACCAAAGTTGTATGTTAAGGATTCAAGAGAGTTGTTTGAATTATCAGATGAAAGTATAGAACTAATGATTACGTCTCCACCATACTGGCAAATTAAAGATTATGGCAATAAGAAGCAGATAGGGTGGAATCAAGACCTAACTAAATACTTCAACGATTTAAATTCTGTATGGTTAGAGACATATAGGGCTTTGAAAAAGGGAGGACGTATGTGTATTAACATTGGAGATCAGTACATCAGGGGTAGTAAAACAAATCCCTACCAAATTATTCCTTTACATGCAATGCTTGTCAATAATCTATTAAATGGGATGGAATTAGATTCAAATAACATTATCTATCTTGGAAGTATTATATGGCAAAAAGTGAGTACAACAAAAACTTCAGGTGGGGGTGTATTTATGGGATCATATCCTTATCCTCGAAATGGGATGGTTACCTATAACTATGAATACATTGCAATATTCAAAAAGCTCGGAAAAGATAAATCATTAAAACCCACCCATGAAGCAAAAATTGTTTCAAAGATGAGTAAAGCTGAATGGTCCGAATATTTTACTGGGACTTGGAATTTTCCTGGAGTTTCTCAAAAAAATCATATCGCTATGTTTCCCGAAGAGCTCCCATATCGCTTGATTAGAATGTTTTCCTTCCCCGGTGAAACCATCTTAGATCCTTTTGCTGGTAGTGGAACAACATTGAAAGTAGCAAGTGAACTGGGAAGAAACTCAATTGGTTACGAAATCGGATGGGATACAAAAACAGAAGAATCATGGGAAGAAGTTATAAAACAAAAGGTACCAAATATAGAATTCAATTATTAGATTTCTTCATCATCTAAAGCTATTTCTGTTGCAAATGCTGGTGTTTTATTCCAATAAAGTGAATAGTTATTAAGCATCTGCAAAGCTCTGTTCTGAATTTTCGTTGACCTTCTCATTAAGGAGTTATATTTTTCTAGTAAGACTTTTTCATCCTTTATTAAAAAATAACCCGCATTTTTACCACTAGTTTGTGACCCTAGTGGTAGGTTATATCTTACCATTGCTTCTTTAATAAGTCCTCGAGTCTTTATGAAGGTATCATTGTCATCAATATCAAACATTACAGATATGTCTCTTGAAGTTATTGCCTCCAACTCCCCAATATGTTTCATTAACTCTTTTGCGATTTTTTCAACCTTATCTGTCATAAATTTATCCTAGGAATTTTTCCTTGAACTATTAGGGATATAAGCTTATTTAATGTTAACTTAAATATCTCAAAATTCTACATGATTAAAGGATAATTTAATGTAAAAACTATATTTGAGATATAATGAAGAAGTAGAATAATTATTTAATCTATGTCATATTTGAGGGTAAATATTAATCTGAAAATCTAGCTGTGACCGAGAGACTTTACCCACGCACATTTTTCACATATTTTTATAATTGTTATGCATTTTTGTTTTCTGAAAAAAATATTGTATGGTTAATTTTTTCTATCATTAGTTCCAAAATAGTTTTATTTCCATTGCATATTTTTTTAAGGTCATTTCCATCTAAAAGAATTATAAAGAAATCGTTGCTTTTAAAGAAATTCTGAGCTCTTCGTTTCGCATTTTTGGAAAAAAAACTCGTAGTTACAAACCCTCCAAATTTGCATTTTCTCTCAAAAAATTCACATATCAAGTGAGACATATCCTTAACATTGATTGTTTCTTTTTGATTTTTACATTCAAATATAGCAAGATTTCCTTGAATGGGGTGCTCTTTTATAAACTCTGGACCAATATTAAAATATAGATCCACTTCTGAGGTTTCGGTTCGTATTTGTTTATTTCTGAAGTTGAAATCGTTAATTAAATTAAGCAATTCAATAACCTTATCTTCAAATTTGTGCCCTTTTGTGTGATTAGAGTCAGTTGGACTATTTGAATACTTTAAGCAAATATTTTTTGCAAGTAATCCAAGGTTTGATTTGTTTTTTTTTTAAATTTTTTGAGATCAAACTTACTTAGATTGGGATAGATATTAAATTGATATAAACCGCTATCAAGATGAATAACGTTATCATCATCGGGGCAATTAAATTTCTTGTCAGCATATTCGAGTTCTCCGAACTCCTGATATACCCCACATTTATCACACATTGCTGTCCAATAAAATTTTAGATATCCTTCATTAGCTAGTTTTTTAATTGTATCATAGAAATTTTTTGAGTCTTGAGACCTCTCCTTTAACGAAAGCCCATTAATCCAGAAGAAACCTTTGTCAATCTCTTCTTGGATCATCTCAATTAAAGAATTCGTCAAGAGCCTGTTGGACATCATCAATTCCTCCTATACTTTTCAAATCTATTTCATTATTAAAGTCAATTTTATTAGAATAGACTTTGTCAAAGATTTCTATAATTGCGTTAATGAGATTTTCTTGATAAGTTCTTGTCAACGTATAATCACCAGAAGAGGGATAAAACCTAAAATTTATTTTTTCATTGGCTTGTCCTTGAACTTGAAAAGATGCTGTTATCTTATGTAGGGTATAATTCTCCTTCGTCATATTTTCTTTGAATTCATCAATCGCACCAAGATCGACGTGGCTTGATGTCCTCATTCCTCTTTCAGTGATCAATTCTCCTTCACAGTGAAAGTTGGCATAAGAAACAGACATAGCTTTAAGTAGCTTCATCAGATCAGAATTATCCATCACAAGTTCTTTTATCATTATATGTGATTTGACCGTAGAAATTATTTGTTGTGGAATGTGCTTACCTCTTACAGCAAGTATACTGTATTTTTTATACAAAACTAATGTAACATACTCACTTGGAGTTATATACTCCGGAACTCCATTTTTCAAATAAAAGTTAGTAGATGAACTTATTTGAAGAAAAATAAACTTAAACATAAAATCATTTTCATGTTTGTTAATGAAAAATGTTTTACTTAAGCTGTTGAGAGCACCTATGAGGCTGCTCATATCCGTTAAATTTTGTTTTTCTTTTACCCAAAAAAGTTTTCCTTTCCCTCCTGTGTTTGCAAAATTATTATATAATTTTTCTATTTCTTTTTTAGAAAGACCTCTTTTTAAATCTAATATATCTGTTGGTGTTAAACCATCAATATTTTTACCTAAGAAATTGAATAAGCGATTAGTAGTTGCATTGCTTTCCATGATTCTTAACAAATAGTCCAATTTTCCTTTATCGGAATTTATATAATCTAAATTGGGAGCTTCCTCTTCCATTTCCTCTAGATCATTATTTTCATTGTATTCTTCCATTTAACTCCTATAATCCTCCTTAAGATCATTTTGTAACTTTAAAGTGGTACGAATTTCCTTACCTTTATTTTTGAATAATATATGATCATTATTTAATAGTCTTCTATTCTGATAAATTAAAAGATCTTTAATTGATTTATATCTTTGTCTTAAATCTTTATTTATTAACTCTCTATTACCATTTTTAATTTTTAAAATTGAAATTAGTACAAATAATTTAATATTTTATCCCTCATTTAGCTGTAATTAATAGATTTACCAAATCTAATTAAGCTTTACTAATGTAAGGCAAATGAATTTAGATTATTCTGGTGTTTCTTGAATTCAATTACAAATGGCTTTTTACTAAATAATTCGATATTGTTAATTTGCTGTACTCAAGAATCTTCGTGTATGACAAAGGAATTAGTTTCTCATCTGATTTGTGTGTGCATTGTTAACAGTGTGTTCGTTCTATACTGTACACATTGTATATATTAGATGTATTGATTGTATGCGTTAATTGTATATATTGTATTCATTATATGGGACACTGTGTGCATTCTATGATCCAAGCAAAACATAAAAAACCACTCAGAGGAAGACACTATGATGATAAACCAAGAAATGCTCAAAGAGCAGCATTATATCGCAGATCAGCAGACAACAACTGTGACAGATATAGCAACCAGGCTCGAAAAACCAATACTCGTCGAGGGACCACCCGGCACCGGAAAAACAACCCTCGCCAAGGCAATTGCGGGGGCGACACAAAAACAGCTCATCAGGATCCAGTGCTATGAGGGAATCACTGCAGAACAGGTCATAGGAGAGTTTAACTACTCAAAACAGCTCCTCGCAATACAGATGGGAAAGAACACCGATATCAACGACCTCTTCACCGCTGAGTACTTCATCAATAGACCACTCCTCATCGCTATGAATACACCAAGTGTCCTTCTCATCGATGAGATTGACAGGGCGGATGAGGAGTTTGAGGCATTTCTTCTCGAGGCACTCGGAGAGTTTCAGATAACCGTGCCTGAGCTGGGAACCATCCCCGCAAAACATAAGCCCATCGTCGTCCTCACCTCAAATGGAACAAGGGAGATAAGCCACGCACTAAGAAGAAGATCATTGTATCTCTACCTCGACTATCCTGACACACTCAAGGAGAAACAGATAATCCAGACACACATTCCACAGATAGACCTGATGCTCGTCGATAAGATCATACGAACCGTCCAAAGGCTCAGAAACTCTGACAAGATAGCAAATCCACCCTCCGTTGCTGAGACCATCGAGTTTGCAAAAGCTCTCATGATACTCGGTGAGGAGTTCATTGAGCCAGAAAAAATTACACAGCTGACTGGAATACTACTCAAAACAGCATCTGACCATTATGAGGCAAATAAACTGCTCTCCAAACAATCTACGAACTAGCTCTTTAAATCTCTCAAAATCTACACTCATCTGTGATACTGCAACTTCTCAGAGACTACGGATATACCATCACAGTCGATGAGGCTATCGAGATCTACAGATCAACAGCCATGTGCAGCACACCAGATGAGATCAAGACAGCCATAAAAACCATTATCTCAAAAAACAAGGAGGAGTTCGTGATGTTCGACGAGATTTTCGAACAGGTACTTGCAAAACAGAGGAACTGGCTCCAAGAGCTAAACAATGAGCTGGTGGAGATAAACAGAGGGTACATCCCACACGAACTCACCCATCCTGATATGGAGCTGCTCCAGGCAAATCCAAGCTGCCCCCAACCCATTGGAGGAATCGCTGTCGGGGCTGGGACAGGACTGGCTACCATAACTGGACTTGTCGACCCAGAATCTCTGCTCCAATTCCAATCCAACTATAAGCAGGTATTCAAAAAACTCATGACAGAGGGAGTCTCAGCAGCAGCAGATACAATCGTAAACAGGTATCTCACCGCATTTGCGACCAACTTTCAGGAGATTTTCAAAACCAAGGAAAAGATCCTCGATCATGTTGCTCAGGTGTTGAATCAGATTAACCCCCTTGTAAAAAGACAGGTCATGGGGCTACTGGAAGAGGAAGTAAATCGACAGCTTGCAGAGGTAATCAGTAAGAATCCAAAGCTGAAGATACAAAGCCTGGAAAACCTTGATTTTATGCTTCTACAGGACACTGCTGAGGTTAGGAAACGGCTCTACCTTCTGGGAAAAAAACTGGCATCACAGGTAAAAAGAAAACAGGTAAAGGGAAAACATAGCATTGATATGAGAAAAACCATCCGGGCAAATCTGCAGAACGGTGGTGTGTTCTTAGATCTGAAGCTGAAGAAGCGAAGAAAAGAACGACCAAGGTTGATTGTCCTAACAGATGTGTCACCCTCAACTGTCTATGCCACAAGGCTCTTTTTGACAGTGATAGAGGAGATCAAAACACTTTTCCAAAATGTACAGTACTTTGAGTTCATAGGAAGTTGCATCAACGTTACCTCAGAGTATAAGGACGGTAGCTCAATAAATGAGAGCATAGAAAACGCTTTATCTAAATGGTCACTTGTAAACAGTGGGAAACAGAGCAGCAACTATCAGCTTGCTCTTCAACAGTTTTTGCAGGATGAACACCTTAAGCTCACACCAAGCACGATTGTGATTATGTTGGGTGATCTAAGAGATTGGCTTGGTGGCTGGAGAAATGGGAAACCACTAAGTCTCAACTCGTTTGTTAAAATTAGAGATCAAAGTAGGTTGTTCTTTGTGCTAAATCCAGAGTTTCACTCAAATTGGAACACCGGTGACAGCATTGTCTCTCACATTCAAAACTCTGGGATTCAGGTGCAAGAGGTAACTACCATTTCCCAGTTGGAAGATAGCTTAAAATTTATCCTTTCGGCAGTTTCTTAGAAAAAAATCAAATTCTGTAATTTTTTCTCTTTGTTCCTTGATCTAACCTCAAATACAAAGATGTAATATCACATGATGTCTGTTATAAGTACAAAAAAATATTTTATATAAATAAATACATTATTTATAATTGAAAATATGATATACCTTTCTGATTTTAAATTAAATAATATTTGTAAATATAAAATATGTATGTTATTTTATAAATTTATTTATATTACCAAACAAATATTTGACAATTTTGATTACCCAAATATCGAATAACTTTTTCTATTTTGCGAATAGAAGACACTATTCCAATGATTAAACTTGTCAATAATTACTGTTCAAAATTAATTAAGTATATCTTAAAATTCATTATAATTTTCTAAATTTCTTAGTAAATTTATATTTTTATGCTTTAATTTTAATTTAATGTTTTAAGTTATAAATAATTGTAACCCAAATTTTCTTTTGTTTTAATTTTTAAAATATAGTTTTTAAAAATCGTAGATAGTAGTTTATTCTAATACTAATTGATTAATTTATGTAATTATCAAGAATAATTGCGATTTACTTTTATTAGCCTTGTGACCCTCGAAATATAGTGGTATTCTAAGTAATTTTAAATTTATTTGAAATATATTATTTTTGGACAATAGCTGAATTATAAATATTTTATAATTCTCAAAAATTGAGAATATTGCACTAATATTAACATACAGTGAAAACTTATTTTTTTTAATGTTTATTATTTTATGAATATATTCAGTTTTTGTTTTGTTAAATCGGAAATAATAAAGTATTACTTTGTTATGCTTTGTATAAAAATCTCTGATTTTGCTTTGTTTGATTGTTACCCAATTCATAGATCTTGATTCAAAGGAAATATTGTGCGTGTTAATTTAAATGTTTGTTAGTTGTATTAGTTAATTGGGTAACTATTCAACATGGAGAGGTTTCCATCTTTTTTATTATTATTTACTACTGTAATAAACAAGTGTATTTTTTAATTTCTATCCGTATATTCTTTAAGTAGTCATATTTTCATATTTTCACATGTAAATATTTTATTGTCGGTATTAAGTTAGGGTGTTATTTAGTAGAATTTTAATTCTGTTAAAGAACATAAAAATTAGAGATTTCATTAAATAAATAATCCATCATTAGGTTAAATTATTGATATGTTCCTAACTAACTTTCTTATTCATTAAGTGCTTGTGAAATTTTCATCATGCACATGATGGTCCAATACCTTTCCAATTTTTGAAAAGCTTTTTCTCTCAATAAAAATTAGCAGAACAAATTTCATTTTCTTACTTGACTATTTAATTAATAATGTATTTTTATAAAACATAGATGCGTAATAGAAACTTCTAAGAATAAATGATTTTGTCAGTGGGTATGCTTGGAAATCGCAAGATATTGTTCACATTAGTAACTATCTTTTTGTTTGCTTTCATTTTCTTTCTCTATTCATTGTTCCGATATAGTATCTCTTATGGTATTGATGGGCCTTACTATGATATACAGATCCGAAACATTTTGCGAACTGGATTCCCAAATTCAAATGACCCACCATTTGTTTATTATTATCTTTTGCCGTTTACCATCATCTTTGGATCTTTTGCAGGGATAAAAATTGGAATGTCACTCATAGGTGCACTAACTGTTTTTCCAACCTATTATCTAGTCAAAGACTTGATTGGTTCCAAAAGTCAGTATGTAGATGAGATTGCCTTGGTCAGTTCAGTGTTGATGGTCTTCAACTGGTTCACCCT
Source organism: Candidatus Heimdallarchaeota archaeon (assembly GCA_030149205.1). Taxonomy (GTDB): domain Archaea; phylum Asgardarchaeota; class Heimdallarchaeia; order Heimdallarchaeales; family Kariarchaeaceae; genus WAKA01. Next base: position 328,626 of record JASBSB010000007.1, read on the forward strand.
GCGCATGATAGAAGATTTTATGCAGAACTATGCTGGGACAATCTGGTTGCTCTTGTTTATGATTGCGATCTCACGCTGGTTTGAGACCAATCAGAGAAGGTATGCCTATTTGACAGCAGTTTCATTGGCATTAGCATTTCTTACGCATCTTTATATCGCTTCTCTGATAGCAGTTCTCCTTGTCTCTGCAATAGTCGCTCGACTGATTTTCAACTATCGAACAGGCAGCAAAGAGGATGTGATGGGTCAGGTGAAGATTATGGGGGTTCTCATACTGGCTGTTGCAGTGCTTGTGTTCCTAGTAGCGTTGATTATTCCTTCAACACTCAGTACATTCTCAAAGGTCATCAGTTTTCTTTCTGTTCTTGGCCAGGCAGATTCCAGAAGCAGCTCCTTTTTGGTGTTTCTCTCACTGCCCTTTGTTGTAGGTCTCTATGCATCAATTGTAGAAGTGAAGGATGAGAAAGAATCCGTTTCCAGATTTGTTGGCGATGTGCAGTTGATCTCAATATCACTGGTCATATTTTTTCTCTCACTTCCAATTCTTCCTTCAAGCTGGACAAGCCGGTTCATTATGATGGCTTTTGTCCCTATAACTTTACTGACTGCTTTCAGTGTGGTTTTTGTTGAGGTTAAAATTTCCTCGGCGAAGCGATTGATCTATGGGATTCTTGCCATATTTCTAATAGCAAGCATCGCAAGTGCTCTTGTCTTCAGTAACAGCATGGGGCCTTCCATCACGGTGCAACAGTATGATGCGCTGGTTCACATAAAGGCACTTATTCCTGGAACCATTGACCCAAATGGAGTGATGATCAGTTCACAACAGACCCTAAAATATTGGGTTGAGTATGTGCTTGACATGACGGTGGTATCAAGTGCAATCAACACCAGCAAACCCTTGTACCGATTGGTCATCACATCGCAGGTCACATCCCCATTCTCTCCCAACAATCCAACAACCCCTCCAATTATTCTCCCCTACTCACTTAACTTCCTGTTCCCCACTCAACAGACACCAGGTGGTGGGTCACCCCCAAGTAATCAGCCTCCATCAGGACAGCCTCCTGGTGGCCAAGGTTCACAACCAGCAACTGGGACATTAATTTACACAGATAGTTATTTCGCAGTCTACAAGGTGTAGAGAGGCTCCTCCTACAGAAATGTGTGATTCACACACTTAGGTATCTAGAAGTGTCCATGAATCAAAGAGCAGCAAATTGGGACGAAAATAAGATAAGCTATTGAATTAAACTTAATTTTTACTTGTAAACTAATCTCGGTTTTAAGAAATCTTAAAAAATGTAGTGATTGACTATTTATTCATAAATAGATGAATTTATATAGAGAAATTTATTATATATGGTTAATGGCTCTATTTGATTAATTTAATAACTAAACTTAACAAGTTAGTTCTAGTTCCCTTTATAGCCAGATATTAGGGTGTGTTATGCTATGTTAAATTTACCTAAAATAAGGAGGTCCATCTATCAAATTATTCTTTCAAATATACTACTTGTACTTAGTTTTTCTATAATCGATTATTTTGTTGGAATTCCATTTACTGATATTTTTGTGAGTATAGCATTTTCAATTATATCAACAATTTTTTTGATCACTCTTATCTATTCCGTTAAAAATATATGTCAAATAATAGTTGAGAGTGATATTCACCTATTGAGCAAGCACAAAAGACTAGGAACACTTCTTGCATTGATCTCAGCTTTTCCACTCTTGATGGTTAATATTATTTTTTATCCGTTAATTGCCAATTCTAATAGTGATGCACTTTTAGCAGCATTCTTATTCCTTTGGATTCCTATTCTATCAATCGGGTTTGCTTTAGAAGCTGGTTTATTGATGATTCTCTCTTTTTCTCAATTAATCAATTGGGCATACAATTTGAAAAACACAGACATTAACCCTTCGCTGCAACTCTGATTAACATCGCTCTTCTATAAAAATTAACAGATTCTTAGGTTGCTGAATCAACGTGGATCATTTGTCCGAGGAGAAGTTCTCTTCTATCCATTGATACAGCTCATCAAAGCTGCTTCATTGAGGTAAGCATGCCAAGTTTCCACACGAATCATTTTAACCAAGTACAGTTACCTATAAATTTGAGCCTGATGGAACTCACAGGGGATGAATTAATTTGGGGAATTGCTACCAAGCCCTCGTAAGATTTTTTAATTTGCAATACAGGTTTAATTAGAAATGGTTTTAGCTGGGCTAGGAACAGTACTATCAATAAAGCTGGGGCAAGAGGTCTCAACATCTATCGGTGGGGATCAGGGTATGAAACTGGGAAAGAAGTTTATTAATAAACTGACCAAAAAATTTCTCAAAAGAGAGATTTTCAAAAAAAATGTCTCGGAGATGTCTGCTGAGGAGCTTGAGGGGCTATTCAGTAACCTATTGGATGACATTGGAAAAGAGTATCTCAACACTATATCTGAGTCGATAGATGAGCAGAGTGTTCAACTTGGGGGAATTGAAAACTCCATTGTCAGCATCCAAGATGATATTCAATCAATTCTTACTGGTCAGCGAGACCTTTCAACCTATTTCATGAAGGAGCTGTCAGAAAAAGCCTGGCAACCTGAAAACATTTCCAACCTGTTTGCGGAAATTTCAGAATCTCTGTTCTCAATGAATGAGGAAACAAACACTAAACTGCTCAACATCTTTAGTGAGAAACTTGAAACTTTCACTCCACGCTTAGATGCAATCAAGAAGGACACCGAGCAAATACTTCACCTGCTACAAGATGGGCAGAAACTCTCACAGCAAGACCTCGACTTTCTCAAAGATTCAATCAGGTCACAACTAGAGGGGGACCTAAGCTCAGAAGCTCTTTTCAGGCTCTCAGCGAAGCATATAGGGTGGGTAACTAGGTCAGAACAGTTTCGTAGCAGGGGAGATGTTTCTTTTGATCAGACCCGTTATGTTTCTCGCTCTAATTTTGCTAATAATTTCGAAAGCTTTATGCAGTCAGAACAGCAACTGTTTCTCATCCTGGGGGAGGCAGGTATGGGAAAGACCTGGTTTATGGCATCATTGGCCCTTCTTTATGTGAAAAAGGGATACCCCGTATTCTTCATCCGTCTGCGCGAAGGGTTTGAAAACACCTTAGAATCCATCTTTGGCATGCGTGCAAGTGTCTTCGAGCGTGTGTTAGAAAAAAAGGATCTCACAATTGATCCCCCTCTTTTACTTTTCTTTGATGGCTATGATGAAATCAGATATTTTCGTCAAAAAGAAGATTTTATCAATGGATTACTTCTGACCATAAATAACAGAACCAAAAAAACAAAAATTGTTGTCTCCTCAAGGTTTTATGATTGGTTTACCAATCGAGAGACAGCAAGGGGTAAAGCAGTCCACCTTCAGAGGATGCTTTGGCCCCCCTCAGCTAAATACTCGGTTTATCTCCAGCAGTTCACAGATGAGGAGTTTGAAGCTGCAGTCTCCAGATATGGTGTGGCAGACCAATACTCTGAATGGGATCCCAGAATACAAGAACTTGCCCACCATCCCATCTGGCTCCGATTCATCATTGATGGGTTTCAGAGCTCTCCAGTTAGCATCTCTGACCCAAGACTCTACTCGATGTATTTTGAGAGAATGGGTCTTGATGACAGTGACCTACCTGTGTTGGTCAAAGTCGCAGAGAGGTATTATGGGACTGAAAACAGAAGGGTCAGTATCGCCCCACTATATAGATATCGCGATAGAATTGATGGGCTTATATCTGCTTATGTTCTTCGTCTTTACCCCGAAACCAATGAAGTTGATTTTACAGTGCCTGAATTTGCTGGGTACTCACTGGCAAAACTCCAATTTTCCTCACTGCTGGATTTGCGGGAAGCCACCCGCATCAGCGATCGAACTGCCACAGAACAATCGATACATGAGCTAGATTGGTTAATTCTCAATACAGGTGAAGATGTCAAAACTCTGTTTTGGGGCTTCCTAAAGGTCTTTGCAGACAGAAAAAGTCTAGATTTGGAACAGCTTATTCCAACAGATACAGGTGATTTGAAAGCATTACCTCAAGCCCATAAAGAAAATATCAGCCAAGAAGAGCTTTTCAAAGCAATTCGAATCTACCAGCACAACAAGGAGGTCTATCTGCAGGATTTAGCAGTACACTTGAATCGCTCTGTAGCAGATGTATCTGTGGCAGTCAATCAATTTATCAGCAATGGAAAACTTGGAGCAAAAATTGACAGGAAAGGGACAGCAGACCCAGCTGATGACCAACTGATGCTTGAAAGAGGCTGGGATGTGGAGGCGAGGCAGGAGAGAATATCAGAGTTGAAAAAGTCATTTACCAAAGATTCCGGAATTGAAGAGAGGATTCTTGCTATTAAAGAGCTACTACAGCTTGGTGATAAGACTGAAAACTGGCAGGAGCAAAAAAACCGGCTAGAAGTAGAGAAACAAGAAAGACTAGAAAAGACCTTTAGAGAGGCACTGCAGAAATCTGACATCAGAGGTGCCACTGAAGTCATAAATGAGCTGCTTAGATTGGAAAGTATCTCAGATCATGATAGGGCCACTTACGAAAAAAAGCGCGCCAGAGTTGATAAATTTACAACCTTGGAAAAAACATATGCCTCTCTTTCTGAAAGCAGGGATTATGAGAAGAAATTTAACCTGGTGAATGAAATAATTAAACTTGGAATCATGAAGGAAAGGTGGGGGAAAGAACTGGGTAAAATCACTGACTTTATCAAGATTTTAGAACACAACGGAACTCAGATTATAAGACATGATCACCTTGTATTGGTGGAACTGGAGAACGCTGTTGGTGAATCTATACCCCATGGACATATTTCTCCCTACCTTCCATTCGGATTTATTGCGAATGAGAACAGGGTCATAGCTATTGGCTTATCTGGTAAAGGTTTGAATTCCCTCCCCGAGAGTATAGGTGGGCTGAGCAAGCTGAAGGGACTGTATTTGGACAGTAATCAGCTGAGCATCCTCCCCGAGAGCATTGGTGAGCTGAGCCGCCTTGAGGTGCTGCAATTGAGTTTTAATGAGCTAAGGGGTCTCCCCGAGAGCATTGGTGAACTGAGCAACCTGCAGAGACTGTATTTGGACAGTAATAAGCTGAGCAGCCTCCCCGAGAGTATAACCCAACTCCAATTAGACTTCTTAAACATGTGGGAAAACCCAGACCTCAGGCTTAATGATCCTCAGAAAGCATGGATGAAATCTCTTGAAGAGAGAGGCGCGAAAATTTATCGATAATATTTTCTTGTGTTTCCACCTATTCCATTACCTCTCTTGAATGTACATCTGTTGCAATTTCAAAACAAATGATCACCATCCTTTGAAGCTATCTGGTATCGCCGGGAGGTGTGGATACTAAGGTATGTCTTCGATCATAAATCCAGTAAAAAGAGAGAATGCTTCCTTCTACGAGTTGTCGTAGTTTTATCTTAAAAATTGAGGGTCTTTTCAGGCCATATCTCTCTTTATTGCCAATTCTATCTGGCTAATATAACTCCAAACCCATTAAAAAGCTTGGAAACCGCATTACGCAAACCGGTTATCCAGTGTTATTGAAGTTCTCCTCTATCCATTGATACAGCTCATCAAAGCTGTGTTCATTAAATATTGCATGTTTTGTGTCTCTCAATATCGCAAATTTTTTCTGGTCTGCTGGGATCTCCTCATAAAACTTCCGTACATCACTCTCTGCAAACAGTTCGTCTTGGTCTCCCACTGCAACAAACACCGGATACTGCATGGAAGAGGAAAACTTGATGTGGTGGGGACCGATTACCCTGAAGAAGCGAGGGGTGTAATCAAAGTTGAACTTTGGGTTATCATACCCTCTCATGCCCTCCCTATAGTAATGAACCACAGGTCTGCTGGGACTAATCACTCCCCATGTCAGTATCTTTAACATGGTCAGCAGGCTTGTTTTCGGAAAAGCACCCGCTCGAAAGGTTCTGGCTGCACTCAACAGGGCGAGACCACTTAACTGGTCTTGGAATTTTTGTGCAAACATTGAGGCTGTGATAACACCCATGCTGTGACCGATGGGGATGATGCGCTCATGATGGCTCTGCAGGAATTCCAGCAGGGTAGCAAAGTCCTGGTAAAGCTGCTCCCCAGATTTATAATCACCCCGTTTCCCCCCTGAGAGCCCATGTCCCCTTAGATCAAACCCATATGCAGCGAATCCCACATCTGCAATTTTTATCATGAGTTCTCTGTAAGGCTCACTGTGGGCAGTGATGCCATGGAATAACACAAATGCTGTGTTTGGGTTCTTTGCAGTTGTCCAGTCCCTCAGGAAGAGTTCTGTTCCATCAGCAGAGGTCAGAATATGGAAGTTATCCTGACACTCCTGTCTCCATTCTTCTATCACAGGTTGAATTGGCTGTGTAATTTAAAAATTTCTTGTTGTTAAAACCCCATAGTGGTTGATTCTGTATTGTAAATTTCGCTCTGGTCAAATGTTATTCTCAGGGGAATCATAAGGCAATCGAGATGGTCTCGTGTAGGTATTGTGATTTTCTGAATTTTAGTTGTATACCCAAAAGGTACTCTGAATATTCTCAAAAGGGTATTCCAAATGTTCTCAAAATTTTCTGGGTACCAGCACTCCAAGATTTCAGCAGATTTCTAATTATCTCGAATGATTTGTCTAGCACCATTTATTATGCAGTGAAAAGATAGATCTACAGTGAAAGAATCAAAAATAGATGAAGACTTGCCTTCACAGAAAATTATCCTTAATTGTTTTCACCCATTCTTGTAAGTATTTTTCATCATCTATGTCATTGAGATCAATGGTGTATGCATAAACAGAACCCCCTTCCCTTTGTTTTCTTGCGATACTTTCTCCAACTGTGAGTCTCTTCTCTTCATTTTCCAAATTAATGCTTGACGGATAAATCAAAATACAGTTTCGATACTCTAAAGGTGAACCCTTATCTATCATTAAAGTCCTGATATAATTTCCTGCTTGATTGAAATCTGCCATGTTGATATCATGTTTATACTTGGCATCAAGGATGAGTCTTAATTGCTTATGCTGATCATAAATCAGGATGTCTGGTTGTGGCCTAAATTTACTCCCTAGAGTTTTGCTCTCTGGAGTTAGTTTAGATGTTTTCTTTTTATTATCCACAGATTTTTCAACACTGTACCCCTCAGTTAATGTGTTTTGGATTACTGTTCTTACAAATTTTTCAAAGATATCCCAAGCATTAAAGAAGAATGATTGAAACATTTTTGTTCCTTTGAGAAGAGACACTTCATTTTGATCTAAAATCAGTTTACAAACAGAGTGTATTTTCTTGTAATGGTATGTTGATCTATCGTAAGTGACTTTCTCAATGTAATCACTGTCCAAATATGGCAGAAGAGTAACTTCATTGAGCAGGTATAGAATTTCATAAATGTTGGTCTCAGGTATGATTGATACCACAGGAAGTAAAAAAGTTAATGTATATTTTATTATTTGATTATGGATATTATCAAATGTAAATCTTCTTTGGTTGCTCCAAAATCCTATCCCTCCATTAATTTGATGATTTATGGTTCGAGCCAGCAGTAGTTTCCCATCAGGAACCATAAGGTGAGAGGTTTCAGTAATGTACTTCTTTTTCCTTGAAAAAAGTAATACTTCCAAAATACTCTGTAAAAAGCTCTTTAAGAAAACTTCAAAAAAGGAATTATCATATGAAATTCCTTCAAAGCTATCATCTAAGATTGTAATTACATCTGGTTCAATAAATTTGAGCATGTAGATAAATTTGGTATTGCTAAATCCAGGCTCGATGATTATGTTATTCTCACCTATTTTAACTAATCCAATCCAATATTTTGTTTTCATTGTAATGAAATGGTCATCTTTTACTAGTCTGGTGCTTAAACTTTCGAATAGCTTAGAATACTCTTCTAATTTAAGTAGCTCGTTGATTTCCTCAGTATAAGGGATTTCCAGAGTTTCGTATTCTTTAACTCTTATCACTTTAGACAAGAACATCACCGGTTTCCCAAATAATTTGTGTATAGCTTTTCAAAGGATTCCATGCGCGTGGTGTTATAATTGAATAAACTCTCTAATAAAGGATAAATCGCATGCTTCCAAGATAAAATCATTTTTTCATTATTATTATTCATAAAATATGAATGACCAATCTTCAGATCCTTATCCATCTTTACTGACATTATTTGTTCATTTACCTTAGTAAACAATTTTAAAATATTAATAATTAGAGTCTTGTCATCCAAATTATTCTCTAACCAGCCACTTAGTTTTGATTCTGAAGGATACATTGGGTAAAAATAAAATCTACGCTTGAGAGCTTGATCCATGAGTTTTATAGAATGATCAGAGGAGTTCATTGTGCCAATAATAAACAAATTTGAAGGGATTTTCAACTTCTTCTCAGAATAAACAGTATTGAACAATTTATCCCGATATTCTAAGCCGAAAATTAACTCACCAAAAATTGTTGATAGGTCACCTCGATTAATTTCATCTATGATAAGTAGAAATTTCTCATTTTCAAATTGTAAGGCTCTCTCACAAATCTCTCTAAATATCTTGTTTTGAACGCTATAAACTAGTTTGCCGTTTTCATTGGTATTAACGCTGATGCCCTCAATAAAATCTTCATAACCATAAGAGGGATGAAATTGTATCAGTTCCCAGTTTGTATTGTATTTAGAGAACCTTTTCGCAAACTCCTGAGCTAAATACGTTTTTCCTGTACCTGGGGGCCCTGTTAGAATTATTTGATTTTTTTCTTCTAAAATTAGTTTTATTTCATTAAATTCATCATCAGAGATATCGGGGCTTATTTCTCGCATCTTTTCAGATAAGGGTGTTAGATATCGACCCTCTTTGTTTTGACCCTCTTTTATTGATTCCTCTGCAAGCAATTTTCCTATTAATGTATCGACTTCCTCAAAACTTTCCCTTAAGTATTCAACAAATGTAATGGGTAAAAGATGTAAAAATCCTTGTACCCCCCGTCCATTTTTGTCAAAAACAGGTGAATAAATTCTTTGATTTTCATCAATCTCCAACCTCTTTACTGGATTTTTGAGAAGAAGGTGATTCACTTTTAGGTAATTGCCAGATTCTTCAGTAGAATGAACAAACAGCCCAAGATCACTTGCCTCATCAGGTCTTAATTCTCCATAGTTATCAATCACATGGCTAATGGCATAAATAGATTGATCTCTATAACTTATCAAAAAATCCCCAGGATTGATTGAGGTAATTATTTTGTGAAAAGGATAATTAGAAAGGGGTGCAAATATGCTGCCTTTATCCAATTCTTCTTGAGATGCTTTCCCACAAAAATGCCAATATAATTTAGGAACTCTAATTTTACCAGCATTAACCTCTAATAAGAAGCGATGCAATTCAATGAAGCTCAGAGATCCAAAATACTCAGATAAGTTTTCTAAGATCGTTACTCTTAGATGATCTTCCCCACTAGATAGCTCCATAATATCTAAAGCACCTTTAACTTTATCATTAACTATTGGTATTGAACCCATTGATTGAATGAATACTAATTCTCTGGCAAAAGCTAGATCCAAATGCTCAATCTTTGTTAATTGTTTGATTTTATCTTGATAAGATAATTGATTGTCCTTTAAAATTTTAAAAATTTGTTCTAAAATGCTTTTTCTTGTTTGTCCGTCGGTTTGAGCAGCCAAATCTTTTGTTCTAGTTTCAAAAATTAAAGATCCACTTATATCAACTTTATCTTCATTAATGGCATTAAGTACCTGTTTTTCAAAATTGTAGGATGGATTTTCTACAAGCTGTTTCTCAATTGTTTCTATTGATTGATCTCCCACCGTCCCTTTTCCACTGTTATACCAAAAGTTTGATAAAAAACTATCCACATCAATATTCTCATTTTTCAGCATCTCGCTTTGTCTTTTTACTAAGTATTGATCTAATAAAACCCATCCGTGTGCAGTTCTATTTTTCGTGTATTCTTTATACTTCTTCTTCCATTGCTCAAGATAAGCATCATTATACAGCGGTTTGGAGTATGGAATATTAATCGTATAGTTTTCAAGTTCTACTACCTGATTTTCAGAAACACTAAAACATGTGCCATATGGCCCTTTGATTATCGTTAACTCCTTAAGGATTGAATTTTCTATTAACCTCTCTTTTAATATTGGTTGTTGGAAGATTCTTTCATATCTGACAAAAATTGCATACTCATCCCCCATTTTCGCAGGGTTAGAAATGATCGATCCCTTTCCATATATCCCTGCTTTATCACCTGACTGCCAGAAATATACTGTGTCATCAACATTTGTATTCTTTATATTTTTTTCAGCACTCCATTCCTCATGGGTTAATGCTCTCATCATAGTGTTTAATGGATATCGTTCTGGATTTGCTTGAAGAATCCAAGTTTGCATAAATTTCAATAGATTACTTATTTAAGACTCTTTTTAGGGTCTCCTAAATAATTTACAAGACTCTAAAAGATCTGGTCAAAATCAATTAAGATGAATTGAGTAGTGATTCTATTTGGATCTCTCCATCTCTAAAGGAGGTAAATCGTGTGAATGATGAGATTTGTAAATCCAAACAAACACTTAGCTTGATATAACCAGATACTTAATTTGAGCAAAATTTAAAATACTTTCAATATGGGGATCTTTTATTTTTTTAGCTGGTGTAAAGGTCATTATCTCACACACATTTTTTTAATCGGAGTGTCTGGATGAATGTTATGAAAAAGAGTTGGGAGAGGAGTTACCCATTATCCAACTATCCATGAAAGAGGTTACTGAGATATTTGAAACCATTTTAAAGAGGCATGGTGAAACTACGAATTTGTGGTTTTCGCTCATTGAGCATGATCTGGGTTATTTTTTGATCCTATAACGGCCCCTATGTTTTTCTTCTCTTAAGTATCACCAGAGCAAGAAAACTTGGGAGAAAAAGCAGAAGTGCAAATCCTGGCGTCGGCAGGGTGGGGGAGAACACAGGTGAGTTAGGCTGTGGTGAGGATGTCGAGGAAGATGTTATGGGAGTTGGAGTAGGTGTGGGAGTTGGAGTAGGTGTGGGAGTTGGAGTGGGTGTGGGAGTTGGAGTAGGTGGAGGGTTAGGGTTGTACTGAACTGTTACCCACACTAGATAGCTGACTGTGTCACCATAAAGATCTGTGAAAACAACGGTCATATTGTAGGTACCCAATGCTAACCCATCAAAGCTGACAATCGTGCTGACACCAGATTTCCAGGTGCCACTCTTAAAAATGGTCGAGTTCTTGTAAACTGTGAAAGAGGCAGGTTTGTCATCAAGAATTGTCCAATTGAGTGCATGCCCTGTGGTCTTTTCTTTGAAGGTTAAATAACGAGTGGTGTTAGATTGCAGAAGGTTAAAACTGGAGATTACTCTCTTACCTGAGAATATAAAAAAGGGGGAAGGTACATTGAGCAGAATATTTCGTTGCATTAGAATATTATCTGCCATATCAAGACGAATGCTTCCATTACAGTCTCTGATTACATTTCCACTAATTGTCGAATGATTACTGGAGGAAAGAGAAATACCATAATAGCTGTTGTTCACTGTGTTCCTACTCACTGACGAAAAATTACTGAAGTCAAGACGGATTCCATAACTGTTGCTATGGCTCACTACTCCGTTCCCACTCACAACGGAATTGGTGCTGGAGAGAACAGAAATGCCAGACAATGCAGTGTTGTTCACTCTGTTCCCCATCACGGTGGAAGAGTTGCTTGAATCAAGATAGATACCATAAAAATTGGTGTTTTTCACTGTATTCCCACTCACTGTCGAAAAATTACTGTAGTAAACAGAGATACCTCCAGTTTTGTCCAATGTGTTTCCACTCACTGTTGATTTGTTGTTTGAGAAAAGAGCGATGCCATTCCACGTGTTGTTATTCAAAGTGTTTCCACTCGCAACAGCATTGTTACTGGAGGAAAGAAGAATGCAATAAGCATTGCAGTTGTTCAGTGTGTTCCCACTCACCGTCGAAAAATTACTGGAGGAAACAGAGATACCACCACTTTTGTTCACGGTGTTCCCACTCACTGTCGAAAAATTACTGGAGGAAACAGAGATACCAGGATACGTGGACGTACTGTTGCTCACTGTGTTCCCACTCACAACAGAATTGGTGCTGGAGGAAACAGAGATGCCAGAATTGCGGCTATTGCTCACTGTGTTCCCACTCACAATAGAGTTAGAGCTGGAGGCAAGAATAATGCCATAACTGCTGTTGATAAGGGTGTTCCCACTCACTGTCGAATTTCCACTGGAGGAAAGATAGATCCCATATATAGAATTAGTGATTGTGTTGTTATAGAGGGTATAATACACCATTGTGTTAAAAATTGATAGCCCATAGGATGTACCACCCCCATCAATCAACAAGTCCTTTATGATATAGGGGTTTGATTTTGATCCATTTCCAGTCCATCCATTTGTAGTTGCCTTGTTAGCAAAGTCACCATCTGAGTAGATTGAGATTGGGGGACTGGCCTTCAGTGGGCTAATAGCTCGAGGGGTTTTTTTAACAGGGTTAATTAAGTCAGAAAAGTTTTCCCCTTGTATGACACCGAGCTGCGACATCCCTCCTAAAATTAGCAGAAGGATCAGTAGCTTTACCTTGAAATTTTTCACTGGAGTTGTATGTGAAAAATATTATATAATCTTTTTCTAGTACAGAGTGGAGATTTGAGTGAAGAAAGCCTCTACGTTTAAACTCAAATAATGTATATTTGTGGATGATATGCCTTAGAGGTTGTTTTTAAATTATATTTAATTGGTGACCTAAAATAAAGAAATTCCTCGCACTGGTTCTGTTATTTGTTTATTATGCGTTATTTACCCAGTTGGCACCCCAATCTTGGCACTCTTCACAGTTAGGCACAGGAAATTTTGACAGGTTATTTTTTCCATTGATTTTGTTTAATTTTTTATCTGTGGTGGCTACATTCTTATTCTCCATTTATTTTCTCTTCTCACTGGACAAAAGGCTTGGAATCCCAGGGTTTGGGAGATATGTTCTAATCTCACCAATTTTCATTGGACCTATAATACTGATTTTGTTGGTAGCCACCGTCATTTCAATGATTCTTTTTGTTCCATTAGGAATCTTCCTTCTTGGTCTTACAGCTGTGCTATTTTTTGCTGTGGTTATCACTCTCCCAGCCTTGTATCAAAAAATCCTAGCCACTCTTCAACCCCATCTCTTCGCATCTCAACAATCCATAACTGACATTTCGAGTTAGTCACGGCTTTAAAATTGTGGGTGATTCCTGTGGTTCCTGTGGGTCCTGTGTAAAACCTTACACACACTTTTAAATCAGAGATTCAGGTAAATCTTATGAAAGAGAGTTGGGAGCGGTCTCACCCATTTGTTCAACTATCCATGAAAGAGGTTACTGAGATCTTTGAACCCATTTTAAAGAGATACGGTACAACAGCTGATCTGTGGTATACACCGATTGAACATGGGCTGTCCAATTCCAATTATAAGGTCATAATCAATGGCTCTAACAACTATCATTTAAAGATATATCGCCCTTGGAAGGAATATGGGCAGCTTGAAATAAAGGAGACTGAATTTTTGAGGTTTTTCGCAGGACAGATTCCTGTGCCTATTGTTGAGGAGGTCGGAAATTATCCAGCAAAACAACCGGAAATAGCTTATAGTATTCAATCTTGGATTCCCGGAAAACCACTGTCCAATTTTGAAAAAACTTCTGCAGAGCTGGGATTCGCAATTGGGAAAAACCTATCAAAAATACACCAGTACTGCTATGCCAAATCTGGGATTCTTTACACACCGACTGATACAGTGAGTGTAATGAAATTTCAGCCTAAAGACGTCATATCACATATCAAGCAATTGCTGTCTGTTGGAAAATCTGGTCTTCATCTGGGTAAAGAGTTGTCTGAACAAGTTTGGGAGCTAGCCAAATCAAACCATGAATCATTTAAGAACCTTGAATTTGACCCTGTGCTCCTTCATGGAGATTTTAACCCTGAGAATTTACTGGTTGTACAATATCCAGATGTTCAACTCACTGGGATCATAGATTGGGAATTTAGTTTTGCTGGTCCAAAATTTTTTGACATTGGGAACTTTTTTAGGTTTGGTTTCCAATTTATGACTGATGAGTTCACAGAGAAATTTAGAAGGGGCTATGAGGCTCACGGGAAATTGGAGGAAAATTATTTGGAAATTAGCAAATACTATGACTTGCTAACACTGCTAAGCATCCTGGATAGGGATAAGGTGGATCAGAATCGGTTAGAAGACGTCCGTGGGAGAATACTCAGTCAAATCACCCAGAATAAATTTTTGAGCGGTCATGAAGAGCCGTGATTACAAAGAATTTGGGACACTTGATTTTTGGAGACTATTAGGGTTATAGTATTGGAAGCTGTTAGTCATGGGAAGCCGTTATGTGTGTTTTACAGGGTAATAGCACATTTGTTTCAAGCAGGGGGTTAAGATGTGAGGTTGGATTATGGATCTCCCAGTTTGTCTTTAGAGCCTTTAGTTATAGCAGATTAATTCATTTGCAAAAATAACTCTTTAATTCGAATGATTTTTAAAAGTGGTATTCTAGTCCTGCGTAATGAACACCGTTTCATTCATTCGGAAGCTTTCTTATATCTTTGCAGCAGGAACATTCTTTATTGAGATGATGCTAGTGTTTGCTAACTTGGACTCTTTGTATGATTCTCCGCCGGGTGCAGGGCTATTTGAGTTAACACTTACCAATAATCTGTTTAACTTCTTTATTGGTGCCTTGTTAGTTTACTATTTTATATATAATTTTACACTGATTGAGCTCTTACCTCTGTTCCCCTCTGATTCCGAGGAATTCCGGAAATTTTATCATCTCAACATGCTCACTATGGCTCTGTTATTGGTGTATTATGCATTAATTACACCCTCTCTAAACTGGCACTCTCTACAGTTGAGCTTTACGAATTTTAGCTGGTTGATATTGCCATCGTTTATCTTTGTATTTTTATCTGGAGTGTTCACACTTATATTCTCCATCAATTTCCTCGTCTCAGAGGAAAAGAAGCTTAGAATTCAGTCGCTTAGAAGCTACATTCTCATCTCACCTGTTTTCATTGGATCAGTGTCATTGCTTTTGCTGGGTGTCTCTATCATCTTCATAATTTTGTTTGGAAACCTTGGGGTCTTCCTGCTTGTTATCAAGGCAGTATTGTTTGTCGCTGTGGTTGCCACCCTCCCAGGTTTCTTTGACAAGGTTCAGAACACACTCAGTATCCGCTCCTCCTCCTCTTATCACCCAGACACTGACTATTTTTCCAACCCTGAACTTTAATGTTAAGGTTTCACAGCACTCACAACAGGGTAACCCAACCAGTTGTGTAAAGTGATAAACCATTCAATAAACAATTTAATAATCCATTGCCACAGGTTCATCAGCATCTCATCCAAGTAACTCCGGATGATAGAGCCATAAGTTGATAAGATTACTGCCACCGAGCAACTGTATTGCTTCACAATCGATTGTAATACCCTCGGATTTTGCAAAATTGCTTGTGAATTCCTGGGGTTGTCAGCTTGTCAGTGCAATTATTTTTATTTTCGATAATCTGTTTATTTCATATGGGGTCAATCGATCTCATCAAGGTCATCTCATATCTCTTTGGAACCCTGACAATTGTTATTGAGGCACTCTTCTTTGTCACCTTCAATGATTACCTGTATCAGCCAAGGTCTCGATACGTGTCATTTGCAGTGACACCTTCACCCCTCTTGTATCTTATCCTTTTTGTTGGGACTATACTCTTCATTCTGGTCTTTTATGTGGTTCTTTATATGATCAGCCTGTTCTGGGTTAGACGATTAATGCTGGCATCAGATCAGAATCCTCAGTTAACCTTCTGTCTAAAAGACTTCAACCTCCTCTATTACCTGATGGTATTGCACACAGTCCTTCTCCTCCCCATATCATTGTTTGTTGGACTCCTC
This sequence comes from Candidatus Heimdallarchaeota archaeon, assembly GCA_030149205.1. Taxonomy (GTDB): domain Archaea; phylum Asgardarchaeota; class Heimdallarchaeia; order Heimdallarchaeales; family Kariarchaeaceae; genus WAKA01. The sequence goes on from JASBSB010000007.1 coordinate 344,648, forward strand.
ATCACCAACCTTTTTCCTCCAATCTTTCAATTTATCGATCTGGTTGGAATACCGATCCTGCTTGTCCCCATCCTGGGAATTGCCTCACTGGTGTTTACCATTAAACTGATCAACCAAGGTAAAACCGGCACAAAAAACAGACCATTCAGGCTATATCTACTGTACTCTCCAGTTGTTGTAGGACTGTTTGTGTTTGTTTCAATAACCCTGCTGTTTCTTGGGCTGGCATTTCTTCAGCTCCTGTTTGCTATTCCCTCATCAATCATAATTATTGTGATCTTTGTTCTTATAACACTAGAGATGGTTTTGGTCTATTTCACATTCCCTGCAAGGCATCATGAGGCACTTAGCTTCTTCAGCTCTTCAGAAATACGCCAAAAAGACCTAGAACGTGAACTATTTCCAGCTTATGAGAGTTGACTGATGATTAAGGGGCAGACAGGACGAACAGGTTTAACTGAGAATATTAGGGGACTGATCCTCTCTGGAAACTGACCCCCTATGGGGGATGTAAACCTCAGGGGACTTAAAATAATGGATTAAAAGTTCATGAATTGAGATGGGGGTACTATAAATTGTATTCCTCCCACTCATTAGGTCTTCTTCCTCTGGGAGTTCTCGATAAATAGAATAGAACTGCAATAAAAGTGATTCCCGCAAGGATCGATAGGTTTTGAATGAATCCAATGGAATTATACGGGTTGCTGGTATTCGTTATCTCAGTGTTGTAGCTCTTGGATCTGAAATGGGACTGCACCTCATTCTCAACTGTTACATTCGTGACTCCTTTCCCTGTAATATGAAATCTCAGTTTGTAGAAGTTGGGGTCATCACCTTTTTCCTTTGAGGGGAGCTTTCCACTCTCTTGGTAGAGGTTTAACCAATAGATGGTTCTACCAAAAACTGAGGTGAGATTAAACCAGTCAAGAAAGAATGGGTCGGGCAATCCAGGATACTTCACCGTCTGACTTTCATTGGCAACAACGGTGAATGAGATGTCCAATGATCCATTTATCTGGTTGGGGATCAGATAGAGTCTAGTTGAGATATTCTGTGTGCTGAAGTTAAATGAGGCTGCGATCCTGAAGTAATATTCAAACTCTCCGGAAGAGGAAAATAAGAGAGAAGTCTTTTTGGTTACTGGGTCGTTTATTGGTACAGCAGTTGTATCAATGGCCACCTGGTTCATCGGCATCAAAAGGACAAAAACCAGGAGCAATGATATTCTTTTCAGATTTGATATCATTGATTAGGTCAATTTACCTTCAGATGCTTATAAGGATTCTCACCCGATGAGTGTGAGCATGAGAATGAACATAGGTATGAACATAGGTATGAACATGGGCATGAGAATGAACATAAGTATGAGCATTCCGTACACATTTGCACCCTCGGACGAATATGAACCTGTGAATCTAGGTTACCCCACTATTTGATTCTGTATTTCTTCCATTCCCTTGGTCTGTGAAATCTTGGTCGACTCAACACATAAAATAGCACCATAAGAAACAAAACGAGAAAGAATATCAGCATATTGTCTAACTGGGATGAACTCAGATTGTAGGGGTTTTCTTGGGTTGGGAAAAACCGGTTGGGAGGTGGTTGTTGAGACGTAAACACACCCGGTTCATTCTCAACAGTCACATTGGTTGCCCCAATCCCTGAGACGAGAAATTGAATCTTGAAGATGTTGGGGTTATCATCAGGTGCAACCGAAGGGGACTTACTATTATTGTACACCTCTCCCCATCTGATGGTGCGTCCGACAATTGAGTCAAGGTTCAACCATGGGTAGATGAATGGGGTGGGTAACTGTGGGTAGCTCAATCTCTGGTTCTCATTGGGGATGATGATGAAGGAGATGTTTAGCATACCACTTAATCTTTTGGGGCTCAGATACAGTCTAGTGTAGGTATTAAAAAAACTCCCAATGGAGGCACCAATTGAGAAGTTGTAATCAAAGACTCCAGAGGAATTGAACACAAGAACAGTTTTCCTAACTGGATCTTCTGGATCGGGAGGTGTGTTTCCAAAGGTACCCTCATCAAACTGGTCTGCTGTGACACTTACTTGAGAAATCAGGACGATAATCAGGACGAAACAAAACACTTTCATCGGTTCACAGCTTAGTGAAAAATTGTTTTGCATGCTAATAAGCATTTCCCCCTCTTATTTTACCCAGCTACATATAATGCAGATCATAAGAAAATCAGCGCTCTGTTGGCTCACCACCTTCTTTTACGGTCGTACTTCGACACCAGCAGAAGAGAAACGAATATTAATGTCACTATTGAGAGTATCAAGAAGCCACCCACCAAAGAATTTGGTATCGATTCATATAATTCAAATATAATTCATTTATTTAACGGGTTTTATTTGTCATTTGTCCCAATACTCATACTTATTTTGTTTCATTTCTATGTGATTTTCACACTTCCTACAGTGTATGAACATCTCCAGAGAACCCTGGATTCACTTGAACAGAGTGATAGTGACTTGTGAATAGAGGGGCTATCTCTCAGTAGAATAATCACGGACTGAATCAACACGGATCTCAGAGGATGCTAGTGGAACATGCTGTGACAGAACAACCATGCAGATATGAAATTGCCCCCTCAGAAACAGCAATTTCAAATGTGGGGACACAAAACCCTAATGAGTTCTAAATGCTAAGAGTGGTGTGAACATTTCTCAAACAAGCTTAAAAATTCTTTTACAAACAACTAAATTGTGCTCTAAAACAACAAGCTTTTTTAACTACATTCTTAAAAATTAGGTTGAATGAAGAGGGTCAGTCTTCTTATTGTATCAATAATCATTCTAGCAACACTTATGACATCTGAGGGGCAGGCTACAGTTCAATTGAAAGCAGGTGATATGTTAATCTATAACAGCACCTTAATCTCACATCATGAAGCTTCAAATGTTCAAGGATATTCACATGGTGATGGAAATACCATTAGCTCAAGCAGCCACTTAAAAATTTTAAAGGTCAGTAAAGATTTAGAGACGATTCAGCTTTCAGATACAATAAATGGCCATCTCACGAACACCTTCACTTATTCTGTAATTTCATTTGTCAATAATTTCGCGGATAAATTCTTGGTGTTTGACGGCCATAGTTTGCCTCAAAGTAAATTATCTCTCACAACAAACTTTGCAAGTATTTCTCCCTTCAATTTTCAAAACTTGTATATTCCAATTTTTGTAAATCCTGATTGGTCATTGGTTGGACAACAGCTAAGCAAGAAAATTTCTAACTTTTCCTTTATTCAAGGGAGAGAGTTGGGATATTTGAGCTTGAGAGGTTTACTCACTGGAGCTAACACATCATTTGAGTTTAATGGTGTGAAAGATGTGAACAAGATTTCTGATGCGTTAAATACGTCCAATTCGGCTTGGAAATTTAGTTATTACACGAAATCTGAGGTATCCAACAGATTGGCTGAGAATAGCTTTTCCTTTGAGTTGTCCTATCGAACTTCGGGTCTGCTTGATCATTTCACCTTTAAGCGTAAATCTATATCCTATAGGCAAATTAGTAAGCAATCATCTCCAATTGGAAATCAGACAGTGACTCCACCAGGGACGACTGCTGCTTATGTTCAAAGAGATATATACAATCAAGCGGGTTTTGTAACAGTGAACTCTTCTGCTCCAATTAATAACCCTAACGGACTGTTGGACTTTGTCTCAAATCTCGGCTTTTTTGAAATTGGTACCTTTTTGGGTTCACTTGTGTTAATTGTCCTATTTTATGCATATTTTCGAACCTTAAGAAAAATTCCAAAAGCCTCAAAGGAGGGAGAAGCATGAAACAAACTGATAACAAAACATCTGGTGGAATGCATCAGCAGAATCTGTCTAAGACCCTCTGTCTGCTTTTAATCATCAATTTTCTGTTCTCAGTTGGATGGTCACCTGTCTCAGGACAGGGTTCATCATCTATCACCGTGGGTGATAGTTTCAGTGTTAACAAAGCGAAGAACACTCTGGATCTGTACACAACTGGAAGTAATCTAGACCAACAGATCCTGCAGAAAGTTAATAACTCGGAGACCTCTCATCTGACCTTTAATGTGACAAAAATTGATCCCGTGGCTCAGACCACCACTCAGATGTATGTTAATAATCTGAACATTCTGCAAACCCCCTCAAGTTATTCAGTAACAAATTTTGCTAAGTATTTTGGCTCTAATTTTCTATCTTCATCACAAGCTGTGATTAACAACACGAAAACAATTTACAGTGTTGATTCTCCCTTTGTCAGAAAAACAGGTCTCCCACCAATATTTTGGTATCTCACACCAAACTGGGAAGAACTAGCAACAAGATTAGGAAAGATCATAAACACATCATTAAATATAGACAGTTCCTACGTTTCAGGTACTAACAGTACAAAATTTACCCTGGGAGATATGCTTAAATCCACGTCATCTTTTAACCTCTTTGGAGCAACAAGAACTCAAGACCTACCTCAGGCAATTAGAAATCTGAAGAACTATTTCTTCTATCAGATCAATTATACATCGTCATCTCCGGGCTTAAGTGCTCAAAGTCATTTTGTTGAACTTAAGATCAAATACTCATCTCAGGGCATTTTGGAGTATATAATATTTAAATCAGGTACCAGGCAGTCCACGGGCACACAGGACTATTTACATGAAACAGTCACAAAAATTACAATTACGAGGGAAAGCACAAAAAACTCCGGTCTACAGATTTTTCCGTTCCTCAATAATTATCTTGCACCATTCCTGTTTTTTGGAATATTTTTAGCAGACTCTCTCCTTATCATTGGGATATATTTGAACCTGAGAAAGAGAAAGATTGTGTTAAACAACATGGCTGATGATGGTGGATTGCAACCTTAAGAAACTTTAGTGATAAGGGATTTAAGTGATTTAAGATATAAGGGATATAAGGGATTTCAGTTATAAGGTATGAGGGATGTAAGCTTTACAGAAGTCAATTTCTAAGAATTAAGAAATCGCCCAACAGTCACTAAAGCATCAGCGTTCAATCAAACGGAGGTCACACGGCTTTAAACTATTATAATTTGTAAGATTAGTGAGTTCTTCAGGCTGTCAGGAAGGGAATCCAGCAGATTTCCCGGGATAAACAGCGCAATCAGATTCTGGAGCCTACCAATTGATTGAGGAAGACTTTTAAGTCTGCAGTGAGACAAATCTAATAAACACAGATTGCTCAGCTCACCAACTGACTCTGGAAGTGATTCTATCTCATTCCACCCCATCTTCAGAGCAAACAGATTTTTGAGCTCTCCAATAGAATTAGGAAGTGTTTTCAGCTCATTGTATGTTAAGTCCAGCACTTGTAGCTCTGTCAGCCCACCTATAGTCTCTGGGATTGATTTCAGAGAATTTCCTGACAAATCTAAGCTAACCAGGTTCTTCAACTGCTTAATTGACTCAAGGAGAGCCTCTCTCTCATTGTCAGCCAAACTCTGCTGTCTTAGCTCGTAAAACAGATCAGCGACCTCTGAAAAGGAGTCTGATATGCTGGCACCAACTTTCAGAACCCGTAGGCTATTGAGAGCCCCTATACCCCCTGCGAATGATTTAAAGGCAGTCATATCCAAAGACAGCCTTACCAAATTTTTAAGCCTGTTCATAGGCTGTGGAAGAAAAATCAGTCTGTTTTCCTCCAGATTTAATTCCTCAAGGTTACTGAGCATTTTAATGACATCTGGAAGGGTCTCTAACCTGTTATCTTTCAGATTTAATTCTCTTAGGTTTTTGAGACCTCCAATGCTGTCTGGAAGTGTCTTCAACTGGTTCGACTCCAGATATAGCTCTCTTAGATTCTTGAGAGCTCCAATAGAGTGGGGAACTGAACGTAATTTGTTTTTGTTAAGGTTGAGCATACGTAGATTCTGAAGCCTTCCAACTGACTCTGGAAGTGACTCTAAGTTGTTATCACTTAATTTTAACCTTCTCAGGTTGTCAAGCTGCCAAATAAACTCTGGGAATGATTTCAGGTGTCTGGCCCCCACAGAGAGGTCTCGTAAATTTTTGAGCTGACCCAAAATCTCAGGCATGAAATGGAAGTCCTCACCCCCGAAAAACTTCAACTGCCACAGGTTCTGAAGCTTACCCATGGATTCTGGCAGTGAGCGGAAGTTATTATCGGCATAGAACTTGAACACCCTCAGGTTCTGAAGCTGACCAATTGATTCAGGGAGGGATGTTATGTTATTGTAACTGACTACAAGCTCCTTCAGCTTTTTGAGCATTCCAATTGAATCAGGAAGTGAACCCAAGGATTCATTGCTGTACAATTTCAGCTCCTCCAGGTTTTTTAGACCCCCAATGGTCTCAGGAAGTGAAAGTAGCTGAGAGGATGCTATCTCTAACTTACGCAGATTCTGGAGTCTCCCGATAGAGTCTGGGAATGACTCTGCTTCCATTCTTCTCAGCCTTAGCCTCTCCAAATTTTGAAGTTCCCCTATAGTATCTGGAAGTGGACCCAGCAATTCAATGATCTCTAGCCTCTGCAATTGCTGGAGTTCTCCAATTGACTCGGGAAGGGAATCCAATGTGGAAGCGTTTATCATCAATGTCCTCAGCTGCGACAATTCTGCAAGCTTACAGCCGAATGCATCGGGGAGTGAATTAGCTCTGGTTATACGTAAGCTTAATTCCACCAAATCTGTCACCTGCGAAATCTCCGGCACAAATTCTGGGATCTTAAGCTCCAGGCTTTTCTTATTACCATCAATGGCTAAACCAAAGCCGTTCCGATACAGCATCCTTAGCACACCCTGAAGATGCTCAACCTGATCCTCAAAACCCATTGTAAGACCTCCAATCACGATTGTAAGACGTGTATAAAAAGGGTTGGGTTTCCAAATGGTGTTATAAATAGAATAACAAGTTAAGAACACGTTGTACTGGGGATATGCTGAATTACAAATTAAGAATACGTGTTTTCTAGATTCAAACCATCCCTCTTCAACTGAAGAATCTGTGAGCGGCTCATCCACCGGGTCTGTATTACCTCCTTTGGAAATATCGGTGAAAAAACCATCTCCATATCATCCGTAAGGTTCACATCCAAACCTGTACCCTTCAGCCTGATGAGTGGAAACAGGAGAATGGTCTTAGTATATTTCCGGAGAAATTTGTAGTCTTTGACCAGGGATTCATAGGTCTGATAGGGCAGGCCATAGATCAGATGGGCCTCGATTGAGATATTATACCTTTTGATCTTCTCAAGCACCTCCTCAATTCTGTCCCGGTTATTTCTTCTCTTGATCTGCTCCTGAACAACGGGGTCTAAAGTCTGAATCCCACACTCTAAAACAATGTTGAGTCCACCTATCAAATTTAATAACTCATCATCCAAGTGCTCAAGTTTGGTCTGAATCTCAAACCTAATATCTGGACAGATATCTTTAATCAGTGTAAGTATTGCTTTGGCACGATCCTTATGAACAGAGAAGATTGGGTCAAAAACAGCAACCTCCCTCACCCCCCGTTTGACAAACAGTTCAAGGTCACTTCTGACCCTGTCGAGTCCCATCTCATACATGCTATTGTACCCGTTGGGAAACGCACAGAAAGAGCATCTGTAGAGGCATCCCCTCTGTGTTTGCCATCTGGTGAACCCCTCTTCTTCTCTTCCAAATGGTGTTTCCGAGAGAGTTGGGTGCTGAAAGGGGGAGATCATGGTATCTGAGCTAATCTGGGAAAATTCGTCAAAGTCGGTCGAATCCGGTGTATAGATGCTTTTTCCTAATTGATGTACCAAACCTGCTTCATAGAGAATTATGTTAAGAAATGCTTGCTATCCATCCTCATTACATTATTTTATTAAACTTGAAAGGCATTTTGGTTAGTCTTGTTTTCAATTCAAGACAACGTAATTAGTGCATAAAAAATCAAATTAATCCTCCAATTTAGAAAGAACCTCTTTGCTAAATTTTGACTTATTAAACGATAAATATCCTGTTGATGTGGGAGATTTTAAACTTAAGTTTGTAATTGTATCAACATTTACAAATTTGGGTATCATGTTAATTATATCTGAATGAGGATTTATTATCCCTAAACGGTATGGCTGGTCAACCCTTAAATAATTACCTAAAAATTCCGATTGACTAATTTCTTTAATTATTTCAACAACACGTGAAGGTGTTAATTTTGAATTTAATTTTGCTAACCTTCTTTCTCTCCATGCATTAAAAAGTTCAGTTCTGTCTTTTCCTTCTCCAGCTTTAACAAATTTTGTTGTAGCTTCCAGGAGATTTTTCACCTCGTTAGGGAAAATACCTTTTAGTATGCTGGATAAAGCAAGTTCAACGTTAGCGGAAACATTTTCTATTTCAAGAATGTTCCATAAATCCTCCCAAATTTCGGCATCTTTGATCATTGAACTTAACCAATATCTTTCAACCTCGTCAGTTCTATCACGGTTTATAGAGGGTTGAACCCGAACCAAACTATTTAACGCTTTTTCACTAATATTTCCTTCGAGCGTAAACAATAATGCATCTGTATTTAATTTACTTGGATTGATTTTCCAGTTTTTACCATCAAATATGGAGCTTGGGTCGATAAATTCCATATCCATATATAGTGGTTTAAGAACTTCTGTAAGTGTAAACCCCTGAGAAGCAGGAATCACTATTTTTCTCCACTTCTTGGACAATCCGGATAGATTGTTCACTAGTATTTTAATTTCGGCAGAACGGTTTTGGTAATTTATTTTAAATCTTTTTTTAGTTGGTTTAAAGGGTTGAAGTGTTTCATGAATTCGATTGACCCAACCCAAAGCGTCACTTGCAATTTTTGAAGCATTTATCAATTCTTTTCCACTAATTTTATTCACCCTCTATTTCTGCAACATTTCTCAAAATGTCACTTTTTACTTTCTCGATTTTTATATATATCTCATTGGTACTTTCTATTTTATTTAAAATATCAAGAGATATAGGAATTTTCAGAGGTTCATACTCATTTGATAACAAGTCTCTATATTTGATAATTATTATAAAGTCTTCAATCTTGACTAGATCTGCGTATGACACACTAGCTTCTTCTGAAACTCTTGCTTCGGGGGTAAGTTGCACATTATTAGATAATTCTTGTATAACGCTCAATAGATAGGGTTGAAGTGAAACATATAGGTTTTCAAGATTATTTATCTCATCTTCATTGAGTTCATTTATCTCTTCTTCACTGAAAATTTCTTTTAATACATTGAGTATAAGCTGTTTTGATTTAAATGTAATTTTTTCATTAGATATATTCTTTTTTTGAAATTCAACCCCACTGTTTTTACTATTTTTTGAATCATTTATGTAATTTTCTAATGCCATCTTAACAATATTCTTAGAATGAGTCACAACCCTACCTTTTACCCTTCCTTCAATTGTAAATTCTATATCACCAAACCCTTGATGAATTAATTCAATCCCAAGTTTATTTTCTATCACTGATATTTTATCAAAAAATATTTTTGGTCTTAGAATACGGATGTTGCATTTATTAGAACAACTTAGTCTAGTACCTAATTTTAATTGAGCCAGAATCTTAAAATTTAATTGTTCATCAATCGGAATTTTAGAGTATTTTAAAATTATACCAACATAACCTTTAGCAAATTCATTTTTAATAAAATTCGGCTTTAGAATAAGCTTAATTAAATTTTCATAGATGGTTTTCTCCACTATAACTCCGTTTAAAATTTCTATTAAATCTAAGTCTTTATCAAACTTTAATTCAAGAAAATCATCTTTGTTTTTATTATCCCACACGAAGCTTACTGGTATTTCTTCAAATGGAAGAACCCAAGGGGCTATTTCTAATTCTATATTTTTCATACTTTATATTTATTAGATTAGTTAGTAAACTTTAAGGTTAATTAGTAAATAATTGAATTTTTTTGAAGGCAGGTCTCCAAGGGTATTTTTGATGCGTTAAGAAGTCAAATAAATTCTTTTTGGATATGCATTGAATATTTCTTGAAACTTTCGTCAATTTTTAAAGTGTTGACTGATACCTCTTGAATTTTATAACGTTATTAATTCAATCTTAGATTTAGAATTTTAGGATCTTTAAATATCTCTGGCAATTTTGATCACTCCTACTGTTTTGATGTTTTATTTTTCTTCAAAAAATTTCATAAGACCTAAAAAAAATGATTTTCTTTAGATCTTCTGACTACCTTTTAAACAAATCAAAGTTCATGTATGCAAATCTTGGATGAAGATATTTTTATCTAAATATATCTTTTATTCAGAAACTAAATTTAAATATTTTTCAGAAAATTATTTCAAAATTTGTTTAATTAAATTAATTTGGTTTAAGTTACTCGTATCAAATATCAAAAATTTGCCGAAATTGCTTTTTTTTTTTGTTCCTCAATGTCTTACTTTAGTTTTTTAAAATTTCACTCTTATTTTCCCAGTGAGAAGTTGTTCCATCAAGCCCTTTTTCTGTCGCTGAAGTTTCTTAAGAATTTTACGCTCAAGTTGGACCTCTTTATCTATTGAAGATAGAACTGCAATAATTTTTTGTTGTTCATTCTGAGGTGGAATAGGAATTATTAATTTTTTCATGTCTCGTAGCGATAATTCAAGAAAAGTAGTTCCAGAGGCTATTTGTTTCATTTTTCGCTTTAATAAAGGTAAAAAATAAGCTAAAAATTTGGTCTCAACCTTTTCAGGAATAATACCTGTAATTCCCTGATTAAATGAAACTTTTTGTTTTGTGATGACCAAGTCACCAATAGTTGCTCTCGTGCAAACAAGTAGACAATTGGCTGGAACAACTTTTGATTTGTTTGTTTCCCAACCAATCTGACTAAGTTTTCTATTTGTATTTTCTAGGATTTTCCCATTTATTGGAACGATATCTGTAGGAGTTGCCCATAGGTGCTCACCATTCCAAAAATCTTTAATTTGAGTGCTTGGTGTATTCCCTCGAATAAGACTACTAGCATCCCCTAATCTTATGATCATCCATTCTTTTGGAATCATCCCAATAGTGCTGTCCTTGAATTCACTATGCCATCCTGGCATCCCCTTAGTTAGCAGCTGCTGCATGAGTCCCTTCTTGAGTCGTTTTGTTTTTTGGATGACCTTTTTTGTTGCTTGTATTGCGTTGTCTACTGCCGAGAGGATGTCTGCGATCTTTCGCTGCTCGGGGAGGGGGGGAACTGGTAAACTTATGGTCTGAAATGAAGATTTGTTTATGATTGGGACAACATTTTTTCCCACAAGTTGATTTATTACCAACGGAAATTTTCTTAATATAGCGTAAAATATGTATCTAAAATCAAAATATTCCCCGTTTACGATTAAAGCATTTATCTGTTGGTTCGTTGCAGAGGTCACCTTAGTGATTCCCATTTTTCCTAATGTCCCTATACACGTTACAATTACTGTGTTTGGTGGAAGTAAATTTGCTTTTGATAAACCCTTTATAGTTAAAGTTCTCAGTGACTGTTCAATATAGGTTTGAGTATTCTCAAGGTCTGCTGGTGTAATAAAAGGAATTTCACCACCAAAATAATCTTGAATTTTAGTTGAAGGAGTTTTTCCAGTTACAACTTCTCCAATATCTTTAATCGATTTCAAATCCCAATTGGAGGGTACAATTTTCTTAAGGATCATTTATCCCCAATTCCTCCAAATATTTCTCTACAATCTTCGTTGCCTCATCTCGTTCCTTCATTGCAGTTCGCCATTCCTTCACAGCCTCCTTCAGATCGATCTCCTCCTCTGGTTCTGAGGTGTCCACATATCTGGTGATGTTCAGCACGTAATCATTCTCCTTGATCTCATCCATGTCAACAACCCGTGCATAACGCTCGATCCCTCCATCCTTTTCCACCCTCTCAAAGCTGTCATAGGTGTCAACTATCTTTTTGATGTCCTCATCTCTCAGGAAGTTCTGTGCCTTGCCTGCCTCGAATTCCTCTGCTGCGTGAATAAAGATTACCCTGTTTCTCCTGCTCTCAGCCTTCTTCTTGTTTATCACCAGGATGCACCCCGGGATCCCTGTGCCATAGAAGAGGTTCTGCGGCAGTCCTATGACTGCCTCTATGGCATCCTCCTCAAGCAGTCCCTTTCTTATCTTACCCTCTGCACTCCCTCTGAACAGCACACCATGTGGCATCACAACACCCAGTATTCCGTTGTTCTTCAGGGTCGCATACATGTGCTGGAGGAAGGCCAGGTCACCGTATGATTTTGGAGGGATGCCGAATCTAAACCTGCCATATCCTCCCTCTTGATCTGCCTTTGCCTCCTCATACCCCCAGTTTTTCAGTGAGAACGGTGGGTTTGCCATGACCCTGTCAAATTTCATAAGCTCACCATTTTCTACAAACTGTGGGTTTCGAAGGGTGTCTCCCTTCCGTATATCAGAGTCAGGAAGCCCATGGAGGAGCATGTTCATCTTACAGATACCCCAGGTGTTGATGTTTTTGTCCTGACCAGTGAGTGTCACGTTTATGGGAGGGGTTCTTGGGTCTTTTCCCTCCTTTTCTCTCTGTTCTCTGAGATAATAGATGGTGTTGATAAGAAAGCCCCCAGAGCCGACGGTTGGGTCATTGATCTTCATTCCCTCGATTGGCTTGAGCAGTCTGACAATTAGCTCGACAACCCTCTGAGGTGTGTAGAACTCCCCTCCCTTTTTTCCAGAATCATCCGCAAACTGCTTGATAAGGTATTCATATGCCCGGCCAAGGATGTCTGGGTCACCAAGGCTGCTGTTGCTGAGTTCTAACCTGCTGTAATGCTGGATCAGAACAGAGAGTGTCTCATCCTTCAGCTTCTCCTTGTCGTTGAAGACGATGTTTTTCAGGACACCCTCAAGGTTAGTGTTGGCATCTTCCAGCTCAGCCATGGCCTTGTCCAGCCCCTCTCCGATGTTTGAGGTGAGGGCACTTATAGGGGTTATTTCTTGTTTATCTTCCTCAGTGAATGAGTCATCAGCATACCATCTGGCAGCCTTTGGGACGAAGAACTGATGAAAGTCATGGTCATTCCATGCGAGTTCCCTGTCACCGTGTTCCTTTTCTAGTTCCTTTGCATGCTCGACGAAGACATCGTTCATTCGCTTCAGAAAGAGGAGCCCGAAGATGTATTGCTTGTATTCTGAGGAGTCAATGCTCCCTCTTAGGATGTCAGCAGATTTCCAGAGATGTGCTTCCAGCTCTTGTTGTGTGATTTTTCCATTGCTTATAGGTTTCCACCCGACCCGTTGTTTCATTTCACTGCTTGTTTAGAAAGTTTTCTTAGGTAGGTTGAATCAAAGAGCTTTCTTTTGCGTTTGATGTGAATCGTGAATAAATGTTGTTTACTGCTCCTTTGTAAAATTTTTGTGTTTCTGGTATGTCTTCTGACCTTGTAATGTCTTCTCATCTTATGTTAAAGGGTAACGCTCTGGTCTTAAAACTATAGACTTAAAACTAAGGACTTAATAAACTGATCTCAGAAGGGGATTTGAGACATGCCAACCTTAAATTTTCCCAAGCAGCAGCTTGAGTATCAGATAAAGTTCTCATCACGTCGAAAGACGATAGGCATAGCTGTGGATAAGGAGCATGGGTTGGTGGTGACTGCACCAACTGGGACCTCTCCTGATGTTGTTCAGGGGCTTGTGAGTGAGAAGATGGATTGGATTAAGAAAAGTCTCGATAAGGTTGATCAGATACTTCCTCCTGCCAACAAAAAGTTCTTTGTAAGCGGTGAGCGACTTTTATACCTTGGTCGGTCATATCGTCTTGAGGTAATCCGGAAAGAATCCAAACGTATTCGCTTCAGATTTTATCATGGGAGATTTATTGTGGAGTATCCCCGAGAGGTTGAGTATGACTCTTCTCGTGTCAGAAGGCATGTTGTAAGGTGGTACAGAGAAAAGGCACTTGAGAAGCTTTCCCAGAGGGTTACATTTTATGCAGCCAAGGTTGGCAAGGTTCCAGAGGATGTGCGAGTCCGAGATTTCAAATCAAGATGGGGTAGCTGTCAGGTTGATGGGGCACTTGATTTTAACTGGAGGATTATTATGGCTCCTATGTCGATAGTTGATTATCTGGTTGTTCATGAGCTGGTTCATCTCATTCACAGGGGGCACAGCCGTAGATACTGGAGTCGGCTGTCTGCTATTCTTTTGGATCACAAACGGAGAAAGGATTGGTTACGGATCAACGGGGCCACATTGAGTTTTTAGAAAAACATGAGCAAATAGCAGAATAATTTATTAAGGTTATTAATACGTGTATCACTCCATCAATCAGAATATGGAATTATCCATCTGTCTCAGGCATATCTGTGTAGGATGGAAAGCTCAGGGTAGAAGTTTTTATATCAAACTAGAAAAAACCTAATGAGAAAATGTTTCAATACAGGGTAAAACAGGATTTTCTGGTTAATTGTCCGAGATGTTTTGTTCATCAGAGTCACTTTACCATATGCGACTTCTTGATCTGTACCCATTGTGGGCTTGAATTCTACATTTTGAGGGGGAAGGCAGAGGTCTTGAGTACTCGCTCATACAATGGTGAGAGATATGCCCGTAGAACTGAGTATCTACACCTGTTAAATGCCTGCCCCTATTGTCAATCTTTCTGTGGCGTTAATTAGAGGAATCTTTCAGATTGTGACTTCCCCTAAAATTTGTAAGTTCGACAATTCAAATTTCTGGGCGGAATAATTCTCGTTATTTTTGTAAATTCGGATTAGAAGACTCTGCAGATGCTTTTCCCCAGTTTCATACTATCCTTAACCATCCACTCTTATCAATCAGATGTGGCTTTGTGTTCAAATCCCCGGAAAAATAATGAAATCTTTGTCTGTGGGGGCAAAAGTTCTTTATTGTCTTGACACTCTTTGAGTTATGAATCAAAGGGGGAAGCTGATACAGGTATTCCTTAAGTACAATGACCCAAACCGTCTTACTATAACAGAAATTAAAAATTGGACGGGGCAGGCATTGATGGTGTCTAGAGGGGATCTGACTGATCTGCTCAAACGTAAAGAAGCCAAAGGTGTTGGTGTCTATCTGTTGTTAGGGGAAGAAGATGGCACATTGAATATTTATGTTGGAGAGACAGAAAATTTTAGAGAGCGAATCAAGGGACATTTCGCCAAAGAATTTTGGAACAAGGTTATACTTTTTGTGAACAAGGATTCAAATCTCACAAAGGCTCACGTGCAATATCTGGAACAAATGCTCTATAAGAAATTAGTGGATAGCAGTGATGTGACGCTTACCAATTCAAATGTTCCTAACAAGGGAATATTGCCAGAGGCAGAGGAAGAGACCATGGGTGAGTTTCTTGACAATCTATACCTTGTTCTTGGTGTTCTGGGTTATTCTAATCTTTCTTCCCAGGAAATCTCCAAGAAACCCAAATTCTTTGCCAGAAAGGTCAGTGATCCCAACATAAAAGGAGAGATGATTATAAAAGGGGAGCAATATGTTGTTCTCAAAGGTTCTCAATTTCAGAATGACACAAAGCAAATTCGTGAACAAAAACTTCCTGTGACATATTATAAACGAATTGAGGATTTAATTAACAAGGGGATTATAGTTGATAAAGGTGATTATTATCAGTTGACAAAAGATATTTCCTTTTCTTCTCCGAGTACAGCAGCGTTATTTGTCTTGGGGAGAAGATCAAATGGTAGAACCGAATGGAAGACAAAAGATGGATTAACCTTTGCTGAATTCGAAGAAAAATTAGCAGGGGTAGATCCCAAAGTTTAACTCATTCTTCCTCATCTAAGGAAAAAATATGTGTTTTTATACTAAAGGGGCGCATAATTATCTCAGGCTGAGGCAACACTAAAATGGTATGGAATTTTCAAGATGACAAGGAGAATTATTTGTCTGGGTGGAATGAATTTACATTAAGCGAGGGGCCTGCAATAAAGCTGTTGGAAAAATTGGGATACACCTATGTGTCTCCAACAGTCCTCGAATCAGAGCGGGAGAGGTTACAAAACCCTGTTGTGGAGCCACGGTTAAGAAAAGCAATAAAACGAATAAACCCATGGATATCTGAAGAGAATATTCTCAGGGTACTTAACAAGATTACAAGGGTTCCGGGGAATAGTGGGTTAGAGATAAACCAGAAGGTTCATGAGCATCTAGTTGGTTATCTTTCTGTGACTCAAGAGATAGATGGAGAGAGGTCTTCTAAAACTGTTAAAATCATTGACTTTGAGAATGTTGACAACAATGAGTTCATCGTTACAAATCAGTATCGTGTAGTTGGACCCAAGAAAGAGATACGGTGTGATGTGGTCTGTCTGATCAATGGGCTTCCAATAGTGGTCATTGAGGCGAAGAATCCCACGAGTTCAAAGGGGAGCATAGAAGAGGCGGTCAAACAGTTGCAACGTTACCAATCCAGTGAAAGAGGTGCTCCTGCATTGTTTTATTACACGCATGTGCTGATACCAATAAACAGGGTGCAGGCTATGGTTGGGACGAATGATACACCACCGCAGCACTATCTGGAATGGAAGGATCCCTATCCGAAGCTTCTTGAGGAAGTTGAAGCCTTTGTGAGTCGTAAACCTAATACCCAGGATATAGCACTTGTAGGAGTCTTAACTCCAGAGAATCTGTTAGATATTATTCAAAATTTCGTGGTGTATGAGGTAGCTGATGGGAAGACACAGAAAAAAATTCCAAGGTATCAGCAGTACCGAGCGGTAAACAAGGCAATCAAACGCATTGTTCAAAATTGGGGGACTAATGATAAGGAGCAGATCAAGAAGAGAGGTGGTGTTATCTGGCACACACAGGGATCTGGTAAGTCATTGACAATGCTGTTTCTGGCAACCAAGCTGAGAAGGGTGAATCTGTTGCAGAATCCCACTGTCTTGGTGGTAACAGATCGAATAAACCTTGATAAACAGATTACCAACACCTTTCGCCGTTGTAACTTCCCCAGTCCAATTTCTGCTAAAAGCACTTCTCATCTTCAGAAGTTAGTTAAAGAGATTGATCAAGTTCCAGGGAGAACTATCCTAACAACAATTCACAAGTTTCAGGAGAAGAATCGGGCAGTTCCCTATCCTGAGCTTGCAAGCTCAGCAAATGTCATTGTGCTTGCCGATGAGGCTCATCGAACCCAGTACAAGGGTCTTGCCATGAATATGAGAACTGCGCTTCCCAATGCGACCTTTATTGCCTTTACTGGTACTCCGTTGATTAAGGCAGAAAATATCACCACCTCAACCTTCAGCAACTATATTGACAAGTACAGCATAAATCAATCAGTCCAAGACAAGGCAACAGTGCCAATTTTTTATGAGGGAAGGCTACCTAATTTACATGTTGAAAAGCAAGCAATGGATCTTATGCTGGAGATTGAATTGGAATCCTACTCTGATAAGGAACAGGAGCAAATAAAAAGGAAATACGCCAATATAAGAAGTGTAATTGGTGCAGAATCTCGGATCAAAACTGTGGCTGTGGATATTTACAAACATTTCAGGAAGTTTATTCATCCGAATGGGTTCAAGGGGCAGATCGTGGCGATTAATCGAATTACATCAGTCCGTTACAAAAAGATTCTAGATGAACTTTTACGGGGGTCTGGTATAGAGTGTGCAGTGGTTTACTCTCCCTCTCAGAATGACAGTGGGGATCTGCTGAAATATCAGCTGACCCATGATCAGGAGGAAAAAGTTGTCTCACGATTTAAAGACCCAAACGATCCACTTGCACTTTTGATTGTTGTGGATAAGCTGCTAACAGGCTTTGATGCACCTATAGAGCAGGTCATGTATCTGGATAACGTGTTAAAAGCGCATAACCTTCTTCAGGCAATTGCACGTGTGAACAGAACTTATAAGAACAAGGAGTATGGGCTGATAGTTGATTATGTTGGTATTTCCAATTATCTAAAAAAGGCACTGGCAGTGTTTGATGAGGTGGATCTTGAGAATGCACTCATCCCCTTTTCTGAGGCACACGAAAAGTTGAAGATCGCACATAACTCTGTTATGGAGCTGTTTCAATCCCTCAGAGAACGTGAAAACATAGATGCCTGTGCAGATCATCTTGCAGATAGTGACCAGGTTGAGCTTTTCGTCAGCCGTGTAAAAGAGTTCGAAAATGCGATGGATATGGTGCTCCCAGATCCAATAGCCAACGAATATAAGCATGACCTTGTCTTTGCAATCAAGCTGCTTGAATATCTGAAGCACACGGGGAGAAGTGAAACTCCAACTGATCTTTCAGACATATCACAGAAGATAAAGGACTTGATAGATGAACACGTCCGAGCCCAGGGCGTTCAACTTATTGTCCAACCCATCTCAATCCTCTCAGACGATTTTGATAAGGAGGTAGAAAAACTCTCACCATCATCCAAGGGACGGGCATTAATCATCCAATCATCAATCCAGATGCATATCAAGGAGAAGCGAGAGAAGAACCCAGTATTCTATGATGAGCTGAGCGCAAGACTTCAGAAGATTATAGAGGAATATGAGGCAAGACGTCTCTCAGAGGCAGAATTCATTGATGGACTGCATACAATCATTGAACAGATTGAGAATCTAAGCAGGGCTGCCAACAAGCTGGGACTGGATGAATCTGAGTATGCGTTCTACAAGACGTTAAACTCAACTGTTCATGGGGGTAACAACGATGATGATTTAGATGCAGCTGTAAGAGATCTGACCATGGAGCTTGTCCGAGAGCTGGAAGACCTGGCAATCATAGACTGGCAAACAAAGGATGACATCCTGAGGAAGATGCGGCAGACAATCAAGCTGAAGCTCCGGGGGGTGATCTCGGATCGTAAGCAGATGGAATCACTGACAACCGACCTAATTGAGGTGGCAAGAAGGAACTTATAAGTGTTAAATTCAGAAAACTAACTTATCTTAAAGGGTTTTTTTCTTCAAAAATCATTTATTGGAAAGGAAAGATAGAAATCAAGAGATAAATAAGAATAGTTAAATGAATTATAAAATCAAAAGCGGAGAGCTCACAATATCTCAAATAGCATTAGAGAATGCAAAAAAAATTAGAAATTCATTTGAAACAAAGAAAAAACGAACATTAACCACTATAGACTTAGTTTCTTTATTTAGGTATCATTTCCCTCATATCACCCCAAAGGAGAATAATCCTCTTGATATAATACTTGTCGATTTCCTCAACAATATCCAACACTTGTATACTGCTGGGGCAAATGTCAACTCTGGCGTTCCATTTCAATCCAACATGCTTATGCGTACAGTAATAGAAACAATAGTTAAAGATATGCGATTATTGGCGTTGTTTGAAATAAACAGTTCAGAGTATCAAGATATGTATAATTGGATCACAACAAAAAATGAAATAGAGTATGACCCAGAATTAAGAAAGTGGGGCTTTGCAAAATCAAGGAAATTTCTTTTTTCTAATGAGGTGTTAGAAAACATAAGAGAGACCTATGCTAAATTAAGTAAGCTGGTTCATGGGAGTAGCAGGTTAGCATCCTATAACATTCGACCTAATGATGCAGTAGTTGAAAACACCTGGGATAATTTATACTGGTTAACTTTAAACACTCTGTCAGTAGTAATTTACGCATTCCGGGATTACATGCCCTTAAATCCAACCTACCAAGCTTATATTAAATCAATCATTGACTCTAACTTTTTACCCTCTGATGTATTCAAAACCAACAAGCTACCAGACTTAACATTTCAAAACTTGTATGATTCTTTGTAAAGCAGATCTATCGTCTTAAACTTATTTTTGTTTAAATAATATGAAGGTCTTTCACCTTCACGTTTGACAGTATACATCAAGTAGATTCTGAGCAAAAGCAAATCACAGAATTTATATTATACTAATGACAATTTGTTTATAATTGAGAAAAAAGAAGAAGCCAGAGTCGGCACAGGGAAAAACTGACAGAAACCTCAGAAAGATTAGGAAAATTGAAACAAAAAGCAATCCAAAGGGGGTAATCAAAAAAAAATCAAGGATGGGTATTGAAAAAATAAAACGTGAAAGGGAAAACATCTTGGATCAACTAAAAATTGAATATTCAAAGTTAGAGCAACTATTATCCAAATTTGATCCAATTCAGGTTTTAACAGCTTTTTCTAGTATTTTGTTGCTTTCTAATAGTATAAAAATTTTAACGTCAGAAAACAGCTTATCAAGCTTTCCTGACAGGGAAATATCAATGGATTATCTTTTAAGTTTTGCTTTATCAATTGAATACCCAGAAAACCCAAAAGAAGTTCCAAAAGATGATATAGGGGCAATAAAGGAGATTTATCAGACAATTGAAGCCATTTTTCGAAAAACTAAGGACTATTATTTTAATGAATTTGTTGTAGAGTTTAGGAATACTCTAGAAGAGCCAGAAATCAGACCACGTCTTATATTTAAAAGTCTAAACCAAAGGGGGCATTATTATTTGACTCATTTTGTTTCTTTTATGTCTGAATTTGTAGACCTTATATCAAGTTACAATCTAAAGGAATTAGGAACAGCAATTTCATTCTCAATTAAAGAGTTATGGGATTTTCTTCAGAGTTGTACTAAAAATATAATTAGGAAGTATCATTTAGAAATAGAGACTCTTAAATTAGTCAGTGATATTAATGTTAAATTTAGCGAATTCTCGGATCAATTTTTAGTAGAAAATACAAAATTAATAGATAAAGCCCTTAAACAGAATCCCCATTTATCTGGTGGAGATCAAGAATTGATGGATGGATTGGTTCAAGAATTTAATTTAAAATATAATGAGCAAATAAATGAAATTAAACAAAAACAGGTTGAGTTAGGGGGTGGGATTGACCCCAATATTAAGTTTATAATTAAACCAAGGTCATCCAAAGAAAAGGAGATCATAAAAGAAATATCTTTGAGATTGGGTGAAAATAAAAACATCTTTGCTGACCCAAAAAATCCCTATAACATTTTAAATCCAACATTAATCAAATACAAGCCATTAATAAATCATAATAACACCTACTACTGTTTCAATCATTTCCTTCCAGTTAGAAATTTTCTAAACATTTCAGAAAAGTTGATAAAGGAGAATAATGAATCATATCATCGTAATTTCTTAAGTCAAAGGGATAAATTTACAGAGAAGCAAGCAAAGGACCTATTTCAAAAATTGCTCCAAAGTTCACAGTCGAACACGTTAAGCTCACTTTACTATGGTGATTTTGAGCTTGATATAATGATAATTCAGGATCGAGCTTTACTTCTAATCGAGGTAAAGGCGGGAATGTTGCCTGCAAGTGCAACTCGAGGGTCTGTTCAATCATATATGAAAGGAATGAAACAGCTCATTGGAAAATCCTTTGAACAATCTGATAGAGCTCTAAAATATATAAAATCTAATTCTCCAGCAAAATTTTATAAAAAAGACCGTAGAACATTGTTAACAGAAATTAATTTATCTGATTATGATTATATCATTCCAATTTCTGTATTTTTAGAGAATATAGGAGATTCAATCACAAATTTGGGATTAATGAACAAATTGAAATTTGTGAAAGGTTATAACTTTTGGGCAGTAAATATTTTTGATCTATATGTGTTTGTGGAATTAATCAAATATCCTTCACAGTTTGTTCATTACCTCACCTTACGTTCTAGTATGAGCGGAAAGGAGAAATTTGGACAGCTTGATGAGTTAGATTTCCTTGGATTTTATTTTGCAAATAATGGACAATTTTCTAGAGAGCAGCAAACTAAGATTAAAGATTCATCTGAAATACTATTGATTGACTATACAGAGAAATTTGATAATTATTTTTATGAAAAAGATTTGCATTATTATTTAGGGAGGAAAAATCACACTTCTCCGCTCCCACAGCAAGAAATGCCACACTATTTTGAATTATTAATTTCTAAATTGAACTATCTAAAACCTGAATATTTCATTTCAGTTTCAGTTCCATTGTTGGATTTAAAAGAGGAGAGAAAACAGAAGATAAGTAATACCTTAAAAAATTGGCAAAAGGACACCAAAGACCATTTAATTGCATTTAGTAGCAAAAATATTCGAATTTCAATAGTTCGCTCTCAGAAGTTGACCTTAGAAAGCTTAAAACCTAGGCTCAAAAAAAGAACAGACATTTCAAAATACGAAAAGTGGTTTATTTTGGTTTGGGATAAACCACTTCAGGAAGAAGACTGCAATTTACAAGTTGGGTTGGTTAAAGATTAGAAATTTGGTATTTCACTTTAAGATTTGTACTTTTAAGCCAATTAATATAAATTAAAGTGTCAAGAGAATTAAGCAAAGTCTTTGATACGAACCAGAAATTCAAAACTTGATTTTTATCTCGATTGAATATAGATGCTATAATGAGCGAAAAGGAACTCAGGCTGTTAACTGCCTCAGCTGAAACTTCATAGCTATTATTCCTCGACCGTCGACAGACCTCAATCAACTCCGCGTTCAATACGATTGGATTTAAACTATAGAGATCTACCTTTTTTTTGTATTCTTTTTGTATTCTTCTACATTCATTGTTTTGATTGTTTCCTCTAACCTATAAAAACGAAAAGTGTCCAATGGGATAAATTGAACATTTAAAATGAATCATTTATCAATAGATACTATATTAACCTTAGAATTAAATTGGTTAAAAATAATCGAATAACTATTTAAAAATACTTCGAATATAATAAGTACATGTCTCCTATATTGGTTTTCTCCCCTAACTCAAGAGATCTATTAACCGAAAAAATCTGAGTCATCAGCAATGTTAATAAAATATTTATCTTTGACAGTTGTATGAGCTTTCCTAAATTGGAACTTGTACTTATCTTACTGGTCTTAGGGATGTTTAGCATCAGCTTTAGTGTAACTGGTGCGGTGAACACACCTTCAACTCAGCTGTTGATCCAAAAGCTCAGTTCTCCCATCTCAATCAACGGAGATGCAGATTTTGCCAATCAAGCAAAGGCAAATGGGTGGCTGGGAAATGGATCTAAATCGAATCCATATACAATTGAGAATCTTACTTTCAATCAGTCAGTAATCCAAAATGACATAGTAATACAAAATGTCCAATCCAGTTTTATAATCCGCAACAACACATTTTTAGATTTTTCAACAGGAATATTGATTAATTCAAGCAGTGCTGGAACAATTGAAAATAATAATTTTAATGGACTTTCACAAGGTATTATAATTCAGAATTCAACATCAATTAAAATTGAAAACAACACCATTTCTAACACACATTGGGGGATTATGGTATTCAAAAGCAGTTTGATTAACATTGGATTAAATAAGGTGATTAATGGAATTATGTTGGGAATATCCATTGACAACTCAAACAAAAGTTTAATTGAAGGAAATCTGATCTTTAATATAAATTCACCTGCAGTTCTTTCATTATATAAATGCCAAAATGTGACATTGTTGGCTAACACAATAATTAATACAAAACATTCTTATGGTATTGAGGTACAATTTAGTGTTGATATTAATATAACAAAAAATGTAGTATCTGGAAATGGCCCCTACAGCTTTTATTTAAAATCTAATTCAAGAATTAATCTGACATTAAATAAGGGATACAACAATTCAATACAATATTTTCTCCTTAATACAACTCTTATCCAGAATCGGATGAACGCTTTTCAATCCAGAATAGCTAGAAATTTAACTTATCTAGAGGGAACCTCTGGGCATATATTAAACTGGACATTTTTAGATTCTTCCCCATTTAAGTTCGTGGTTTATAAGAATAATACTCTTTTTAAAACTGGAAATTGGGTTTCTAACATTTCATCTATTATTAATTTCGATGGATTATCAAAGGGTATATACAATATGACTATAGTTTATACAAATGGCTATGGTGATTCGGTCAGCTATCTTGTTTGGGTGACAGTTCTTTACAACCCTACACCAACCCCCACCCCAAGCCCTAGTCCGACTCCCACGACTCCTGTGCCTTCTCCCACACCTACCCCTGCTCCAAGCCCTACTCCGACTCCCACGACTCCTGTGCCTTCTCCCACACCTACTCCACCCCCTAGTCCCAGTCCGACTCCCACTCCCAGTCCACCGACGCAATCCTTACCTCCCTCTGGTTCTTCTTCGAATTCACCAAACCCAACACCCCCCGTGTTCTCTCCCACCTTACCTACGCCAGGTTTTGTGGGGGCAATTGTCCTTGTATCCCTTTTGGTGATAGTTTATGGAAAGAGAAGAAAGAAATGATCAGAATTAAAATTCAGATTAATATGAACTGATTACTTCAACAATTATCTACGGAAAATAAATTACTCAACAGGTAAATCCTAATCATATTTGGATTCTTTACTGATATATCCAGAAATTTATACTCTTACCCAAAAATTAGCTGAGAAATTAGAAGACATAGATAAAGACTTGAAAGATAAGTTGAATAAATTTAGCGACCTTTCAACCTAAATATCTGTTCAAAATCAATAAAAGGAAAATAGCTTCTTTCAAATGTTCTCTAGATATGAAACCATCACCAATTTTCACATTCCTCCTCCTTTCAGGGGAAAGATATTTTATCAGGCAATAAAATCCACATTCTATGAGGGAGAGATTTACATCTCTACTGGACAGTTTAAATGACGGGCTCTATGAGCGTGAAGAACAGGTTAAGATGGTGTTTTTGGCTGCCATGAGTGGCGAGTCCATCTTCTTGCTTGGCCCACCTGGTGTTGCCAAGTCATTGATTGCAAGGAGGCTGAAGTATGCCTTCAAGGATGCCACGACCTTTGAGTATCTTATGAATCGATTCTCCACACCCGAGGAGATTTTTGGACCGATATCCATCTCCAAGCTGCGTGATGAGGACAAACTTGAGCGGGTGACTGAGAGCTATCTGCCATCTTCAAACATCGCCTTTTTGGATGAGATCTGGAAGGCTGGTCCATCGATTCAGAACACACTGCTGACAATTATCAACGAGCGTATCTTTCGGAATGGCACACAGGTGCAGAGGGTTCCCCTTCTCACCCTGATTGCTGCCTCAAACGAGCTCCCAGCTGAGAATCAGGGGTTGGAGGCACTCTGGGATCGGTTTATAATCCGTATGCTTGTTGACAACATCGAGGACAAGGGGAGATTCTCAGCGATGATCTCAGACACAGATGTAGAGGAGACAGTTGAAATGGATGAGAAGCTCAGGGTATCCTTTGATGAGCACAGAAAGTTTCAGTCAGAGATAGCCAAGGTTGTTGTGCCAGGTGAGATCTTCTCAGTCATTGATTACATCCGTCTGAAGATCAAGGAGTACAACAGTGTGGAGATCAATGAGAAAAAGATCTATGTGTCTGATAGACGGTGGAAGAAGATCATCAAGATTCTTCGAACCTCAGCCTTCATCAACGGTCGCAAGAAGGTTGATCTGATGGATTGCTTTCTTATAGCAGACATGATCTGGAGTGTCCCAGAACAGCAGGAGCAGATCAGGCTCATGATCAGGGACGCAATCACAGAGAATGGGTACTCTTCAGAGGTAAACCTCAGCTCCATAGAGGATGAAATTGAGAAACTTGACATTGAGACAAAGAAAGAAACCATGATTTTGAACAAGGAGTCATACCAGACTTACATCACTAAAAAAACCAAGCATAATGGCAAAACCATCGATGTTTATCAGTTATCTGCCTTTTATAATGATTATAATAAAACTCAGCTCAATCCGCAGTTCAAGTATGTCTGTTTTCGAGATAAAAACTTAAACAAAGTTGTGCAGGGTTCCCCACTTGATTTTTTTGATGGCAATCTCAAACTTATTCACACTAATTCGTTAAATCAAAAAAATGGGGACGACTTTAGAGATCAGAGTAATCATACTTTCACACTTGCAATGACAAGTAAGGAGAAGGCATATGCAATTTTAAAGAAACCTCATCCTATATTGGTAACAGAGTGGGATCGCAAGGCAGATGCACTCATTGCTCAGATTACAAAAATAGAGGCTGAATTAAAGCAGAAGGAGGCAAGGGACTTTCAATCTCTGAAAGAGAACCTTTTTGTTGATCCATCAAAGGCAGAGCACATCCTTGTGAATCTAAAGAACACGTACAAGCGACTGAGCAAGGAGAAGATCTTAATCGATGAGGTCAAACACACCTATGCCAATATTGAGGATGGAAAGCGGGTAAACCTGGAGGATCTTATGAAATTTGCAGGGATAAAGCGTTCAACAGATTCAGGTGATGTTGAGACTCCTGAAGCTCTAGGTAACTTGTTTAAAAAGATGGATAGGTTGATGAAATCGTAGATTGGTGTAGGATAGGTGTCTAGAGAAATGAGTCAGGAGGAATCCGAAAAAACTACCCTTGAGTCTCTGCTCAAGCTGGGGTTGTATCTACAGGAATCCAAGACCCAAATTATCCTGCAGGAGTGGGAGGCTAGAATGAGTGGTTCCTCTTCAGCTAAGGGTTCGCAGAGCATGTATTCTGACATTCTGGGGGACGTGTTTTCTGGATCAACAGGAGATGTTCTCCGATCACATTCAGGAATTGAGAAGCAGGTTTTACAGGATCTTGTCAGTGGTCTGAATGAGCTTGAGAAATATGGGTTGACAAACCATCCCTATGTGGAGGAAGAGATTGATTACAATAACTGGGCAGAGCAGAACCCCCAGGATCAGGATAATTCTGCTTTGCTCTCCAGCATCTCCAACTATTACACAGATGAACAGTTCAACCTGAAGTTTTTTGAGGACAAGATTGAGGAGATGAACCGATCAAAGAAGGTGGATGAGTCAATGAGGGCTGCCCTTGCAGAGCAGATGCTCGAGCGCTGGGATGCACAGTTGACCCGTAAAAAGGACGTTTGGTACTTCAATGAGCTGGAGAAGTTTCGGAAGAAATTTGTGGAGGAGCTGTACAAGCAGACAGAACAATTTCTTGAGATGAAGGACATCCTTGCCCCCTTCACAGATGAGGTTGGCCGGCTTTGGGATCTTTCCAAGGGTTTTTGGAAGGATGTAAACTTTGAGATCCTGCGTCACCATGCCCAGTTGATCAAGGAACAGCCAGAGTTTCTGGAGTTGGCAAAGTATCTTGGAAGAATGCAGGCAGAAAGAAGTGAGCTGATAGAGGAGAAGATTCAGTCCACCTCGCTGCGACCAGAATTCATCACAGACAAAAGTCTGAAGGAGGAGCTGGTGGGTATCAGAGAAAGCAATGACATCAACAACCTCCTCTCCTCAGAGGTTGCCCTGCTTGGCAATGAGCAGACAGAGCTTCTCTTCTTTCTGAAGCTCTCAGAGAGGAAACTGTTGACCTATGACTTTCATGGCTTCACCTCAGTCCAAAAAGAGGTTGAGACAGAGGAACTGACACAGAGGGAGGATGATGAAAAGGAGGAGATGGGGCCGATCATCATCTGTGTTGACACGAGTGGGTCTATGGCTGGCCCACCAGAACGGGTTGCAAAGACACTGTGCTTTGCCATATTAAGAGAGGCACTGTTGCAGCAGCGGAAGTGTTTTCTGATCACCTTTTCAACAGGTATCAAAACCCTTGAGCTGAGCAACCTTGAGAAGGATCTGACGGGTCTGATAAAGTTTCTCTCTTTCTCATTTCATGGTGGTACAGATGCGACACCTGCCCTTCAGGAGAGTCTGAGAGCCCTTACTGTGAAAGACTATGAACGGGCAGATGTGCTGATGATCTCTGATTTTGTCATGGGGAGCCTCCCTGACTCTATCAGGACAGATATAAAGAATCAGCAGGAGAAAGACACGCGATTTCACAGTCTGGTCATTGCCAGCTCTGGGAATCAGCAGGTGATTGATGTGTTTGACAACAACTGGGTCTATGATGCATCGAGCCAGAAACCCTTCAAACAGATCCTTGAAAAGCTGGAGGGGCTTCGACAGCGGTCTGAGTCTCAAAGCAAGCAGAAGCAAAACTTAGATGCGTAATAAAAACCGATGACCTGATGGTTTTGGACATTATTAGACAAGTGTTTACGAATGTTCTCTTGCTTAAGCAGCTTGGAGACCTAACGCTGACATGTCAAATTGAGGTGAGAAGAGGTTTCACGCTTACTCATTCAATGCCATGTTTCATATATTCTTTGTACGGCTGTACCTGTGCTTAGTGATGCAATCAGAAGGCACACATAACTTTATCTTGTGTAGTGAATCTTTAAATAATTTTTATCACTTTAATATTTATTGAATAACTATAAATTATATACAATTTCAGTGAGAAATGTTAAGGTAAAGCTACTGATCCTTCTGCTCATTATAGGTGGGTTATGGGAGGTCTCTCTGTCCTACAATCAAAGCATCCCCGTCTTGGCGTTGTCTCCAGCACCTCATCCTTCAAAAACACTTAGTCCACTGAAGGTCAGCCCTCCGATCTCAATCTACGGAGATACTGACTTTGCTAACCAAGCGATGGTAAATGGGTGGCTGGGCAACGGATCCAAATCAAATCCCTACATTATTAAGGACTTGATTATTGACGGGGGTGGGAAAAACAATGGGATCTCAATTTCTAACACAAAAGTGTATTTTAAGCTTTCTAACAACACAATAACTAATACTTCTAGGGGTATCTTTCTGTACTTTAGTGGAAATTCAACAGTAAATGGGAACTTTGTGAACAAAACTAGAGATTATGGGGTCTTTCTGTACTTTAGTGGAAATTCAACAGTGAGTGGCAACACAGTGAGCAATAGCAACACAAAGGGGATATTTCTTTACTCAAGCCACAATTCAACAATTAGTGGAAATAGGATCAATAGTAGTAATCAAGGAATCTACCTTTACTCAAGTAATTCTTTAGTTATAAAGGGTAATTTATTCACAAACTGTAATGAAAGTCTCTATCTTTTACGTAGTCAAGATTCTCAATTAATTCAAAACATATTCTGTAGGAATTGTTTTCCTATAGTTGATTCTGGTCTAAGAATTTCATATCGTTTTAACCTCATGCAACCAAACAATACAAATGATATGACGTTCTTGGAAAAGTCTTCTGGACACACCTTAAATTGGACGATCTTGGATGACAAACCAGGGACATATATTTTATACAAAAACTCCACAATATTCAAGAGTGGCACCTGGTCCTCAGGTGTTGCCACTAATGTGAGTTTTGATGGACTCACACATGGAACTTACAACATGACAATAGTTTTCACAAATGGATATGGTGACTCGGTCAGTTATCTTATCTGGGTGAATGTTCTTTACAACCCAAACCTACCCACCCCTAGTCCCACTCCCACAACTCCTGAGCCTTCACCCACCCCTACTCCGACTCCTAACCCCACTCCCACGACTCCAGTACCTTCATCAACCCCAACGATCACTCCTCCTACTTCCACCCCAACCCTGCCAATCCCTGGATTTTTGCTGATATTAACCCTGGCAGTTCTAATCTTTGTAGGTGTTAGTAGCAAGAAAAGAAAACGATTGAGATATTGAATTTATGAGTGTTAAAACCCGATAACAGACATTTAAATTTTAATTTACTAATGGTGAAATCTATATCATGGTTTTGGGGGTGAGATCATTGCAATAAGCGTACAGATTTATCCGGGATATTGGCATCATATCTTTGGATCCTCTTTTTTGAGACAATTAAATGCTTAAAATTGTTTAAATAATTACAGTATAAACTCCCCTATCCAACAACCCTTAAATGTCTATTTTACATTACAAACCTATGAGGCATCTTATACCAATGTTTGTCTTTCTTTTGCTTCTACTGGGTGTTGCACCCACCTCCTCTGGAACCTCTCACTCTCTGAACCCAACAAGCCAATTAACCACAAACAAATACAGTCTTCCGATATCCATCAGCGGAAATGTGGACTTTATCAATCAGGCAAAACAAAATGGATGGAGAGGAAACGGCTCAAGCAGCAACCCCTATTATATTGAGAATCTAGTGATTGATGGGAATGACTCCTTTTTTGGGATAGTAATTCAGAACACGGATCTCTACTTTGTGATTAATAACACCAAAATCACAAATTGTCAGTATGGCATCTACATCAGAAAATCATCGAATTTTATAGTCTCTTCCAACACTGTGACTAACAGTAGGGTTGGGTTATATCTTTGGAAAAGTAATTATGGGACTCTGTCAGGAAATACTGTGTCTCAGACCGCAGATTCAGGGATTAGGGTTGAGGAAAGCAATTATTCAACTCTCTCAAACAACACGGTTTCTGGTGGAAATAGCACAGGAATATTCATTACAGATAGTATGCTTCTTAACGTGTTAAATAACTCTGTCTATGACGTTCGAAGCACAGGAATCGAACTTTATCGGGGGTTTAAGGTGGATGTTTCTGATAACTCTGTTTCCGGCAGTTATGACGGGATAACAGTTTATAATACCCCTAACTCTACTGTTAGTGGAAACAGGGTTTCTCAAAGTACTGGGGATGGGATCAGACTTTCAAGCAGTATCAACTCAATCCTGCGTAAAAATGTTGCACATGATAATTTAGTGGGGATAAGGGTGGGTGATTCCAGTGGTTGTTTGCTATTGAACAACATGGCCTTTAATAACAGTAAATATGGAATAACTGTCTCCTTTGGAAAAGAAAATGGTCTGATAAAGAATATTGCTTTTAACAATGCAGAGCAGTTCAATTTGACTATGAGTGCTGTTAGCACCTTACGGATGAATTTGGCACAGTCAAGTAAGGTGAGATCACTTTCAGTAAGAGAGAATTCAATCGGAAGCAGCCTCAACTGGACGATCCTTGATTCTAAACCAACTTCCTATTCAGTTTACAAAAACTCCACACTGTTTTCATCCGGTACTTGGGTATCCGGTTTCAACTCAGTTAACCCTGGCAATATTAGTACGGGAACCTACAATCTAACAGTTGTCTTCAAAAATGGGTATGGTGATGTTGTTCAATATTTGGTTTGGGTAAAAGTGATTCCTGCTTCTGCTGCCAAAGCATCCACAACAACCCCTACACTCCCCACCTCTAGAGTCACAACCCCAGGAATACCTTGGTATGTAAGTATTGTTTTAATTCTTATTTTGGCAGTGGTGAAAAGAAAGCCTGCAAGATCGATAAAGTTGTGAAACCCAGTTATAATAGGCTGGTTCTTGGGTAAACCATGTGATTGATTGATTTTTTATCAACAATCAATAAAAGAAAACTAACCAAATCACTCTGGATCCAAATTTATTTCCGAAATTATCTTCTTTTTACAAATTTTGTTGATTGTATTTTTCAAGATTTTTTACACGGAACCAAATTTATCTCATAACCCTTAAATGTGAATTTTACATCACAAACACGTGAAGAAACTGTTTTCTGTACTTGTCTTTCTTTTGCTTGTGCTGGGAGTTGTACCCTCATTCTCTGTGGTGTCACCCACTGACATATCGTCATCAATATTACCTTCGACCAAACAGAGTGCTCCTATATCCATTAACGGGAACACGGACTTCACCAACCAGGCAAAACTGAATGGATGGAGAGGCAATGGCTCTGGTTCAAACCCTTTTATTATCGAGAATCTGTTGATTAATGGAAATGAATCCCTGTTTGGTGTCATTATTCAAAACACTAATCTATCTTTTGTTTTGGCGAATATTACAGTAATTAACTGTGAGTATGGGATATATCTCTGGAAATCTAAGAATTTCCTGCTATCATCCAATAGTGTGAGCTATACTAGAATTGGCGTATATCTTTGGAAAAGTAATGATGGGACTCTGAAAAATAACACAGTTACAGGATCAAACATTGCGGGGGTTTTAATTGAACTGAGTTATGGTATCACTCTTTCTAATAACTCGATCATTGATGCAAGTAATGTGGGTTTTTACGTAATGAATAGTGGGGACCTTCAAATATCTGGTAATAAGATCTATGGGTACCCCGGTGTGGGGATTCTAATTAATAGTGGACCAAACACTATGTTATTGAATAACACCGTTTCAGGAAGTCGAAACGGAATTCAGATGGGTGGCAGTCCAAATTCAGTCATAAAAAGGAACACCCTATTTAATAATGGTAATAGTCTTAGTCTGTCCAGCAGTTCTAATTCTACTCTACAAGATAACGTAATTTACAGTAACACAGTGGGGATTGTGGTCAGTGATTCCAACAACAACAAAATTGTAAATAATACCGCGTTTAGCAATATAAGAGGGGGGATTGCCCTGATCCGTAGTATAAATTCTACATTTGCGGGAAACAAAGTTTCACTGAACTCAGACGGTATATCCATTACTGATTCCAGCGAAATACTTCTTGTGAACAACACAGCTACAAATAACAGTAAAACAGGGATCTCGGTTATAAGTTCAACAAGTTCAACCTTTATCAACAACACAGCTACAAATAATAGTAAAACAGGGATCTCGGTTATAAGTTCAACAAGTTCAACCTTTATCAACAACACAGCCTTTGATAACTCCCAGCAGTATTATTTAAGTGGAAGCACCTTTGTGAAGCTTCGAAAGAATGTAGCCCAGTCGACCAAGGTGAAACAGTTCACAATGAAGGAAAAGACCTTTGGGAACACCTTAAACTGGACAATCTATGATGACAGACCAAGGAGCTATTTTGTGTACAACAACTCCAACCTTTACCTATCAGGTACATGGGTATCCGGGCTCAACTCGGTAAATCTTGATAATTTCACAAAGGGCACCTACAATCTGACAGTTGTCTTTAAAAATGGTTACGGAGATGTTATTAAGTACATGACCTGGTTAAATGTGCTATTCAATCCTCATCCAGAGAACAGAACCACCACAGCTAGCAAGTCAACCTCCATTCCCACAATATTTCCAACATCAAGTGTAACCACCCCAGGATTTTTGGGTGTATTTGCCCTCACCTTTTTGATCATTCTTGTGGTTTTTCGAAGACGTATAAAAAGGCAGTAATACCAGTTTCCCAGAACCATTTGTTCTTATTTCTTGTAAGAAGTGATCAAATAATTGAGAGGCATTTCCTAAGAGATAGGTTTCTGCCTGATTAGGGTGTTAACAACATAGCTTGTTGGTAGAAAAACATCTGGATTTTATCGAACATGCAAGGATTGAGAAATTTAATGGGATTCAGCTTTATGTGGATCGACCAGAGAATATCATAATCAACAAGCTTTTGCTTGGAACGGAACAGGATTTAGAGGACGCAGTATCAGTCTTTGTAAGAAACTATAAAACCCTTGATAAGGATGAAATGGAGCTCCTAGCAAGCAAATATAGTGTTTTAAAGGAATTTATCAGCTTTGTAAAAGAGACCGAATCTTTGATGTAATTTCACTAAGGATTCAACAATCTAGAACCTTTTGTGTGATTAATAAAATAAACAGATGATGAACATTCAAAGAATCTCTCCAGAAGAGACCTTTTCCCTTAGAACAAGGCTTCTTGATCCAAATAGAACATGGAGAGATGGTGATGAAACAGCCATTCATTATGGTGCATTCATTGATGGAGAGGTTGTCGGGGTGGCAAGTTTTTTTCGACAGAATCAAGATGAGGAAATACAAAACGGTCACTGGAGGCTACGTGGGATGGCAGTTGATGAGCTTTTTCAGGGGAAGGATATTGGTAGGGCTCTGGTCAGCACATTCTTATCCAATCACCAGTATCAAGAGATCTGGTGCAATGCTCGCCGAGGTGTTGAGGGATTCTATGTAAAGCTGGGTTTTCTTCCCACCTATGAATTTGAGAGAAAAACAGGTGTCTGGGTCACAAGAATGGTTTTGAAATCTGAGGATGGATTCAATTAATGATTAACTTGTTCGATTCAACTTTGAACAAATCCTCCGTATTAATAGCAGGTCTGTTCCTAATTTAGGGTGATATGGCATCTACGCCCACGACTCCTCATATGCCGCCCTGAGCAATAATCTTATACTAGGTAATAGCTACGGGGTCAGACTTTCTTTTTGTCCAAACAGTATTTTGATTAACAACACCTTCATTAAAAATAGCTCATTCGAGATCTTAATAAACACAGCGAAACTACTGATTGATGCAAGGTTGCTTATCGCTCTTTTGATTCCAACAACTTTTGGCTTAATTTATTTCAGGAAAAAGAGAAATATATAAGGCTAAAATAATATCCTAGATTAGTGTCTCTCTTAATTTAGAGGTACTTGCGTTGATTTAAACATGGAAAATTTAAATCCAGATCAATTAAATCCAGATCTATTGAGTCACTAATTCTTACGCATCTCTGAGAAAAAGTTTATCTTCAGAATAAATCTGTAAAATTTGCCGTGTATGAGGTAATTATTCCCTGGGTGCTGCTTATTCTGGTTAATCTCTCACTTATCATCAGAAGGATTGGTAAACTGGAGGTACCTGCCTGGGCAGCATTTATGTTTGCTGCTATAATTTTGTTGAACACAGAGAACTACTCAATAAAACAGGCTGAGGGAGTCATTCTCTCCCAGATCAATGTTTTTTTCTTCCTCTTTGGGATGTTTGTTTTGGTAAATGCACTTGAGCAGAGTGGGTTGCTGGAATACCTATCTGTAAAACTACTGTCAAGGACGGGAAACCAGAACAGGCTTCTGTTTGCCATAGTCTTTGGGTTTGGGCTCAGTGCATCTCTGCTGATCAATGATACCATTGCCATCCTGGGACCCATTGTGCTCATTAAATTTGCCGGTTTGACAAATCGCAACAAAAAAGCAGATGTCCTGGCTGTTGCCTACGCAGTCTCCTTTGGGTCAGCACTCTTTTTAACGGGTAACCCACAGAACTTTATTCTTGCCAGTGCTGGAGGTGTCAATTTTCTGGAGTTTGCTGTTTATGCAGCTTTTCCAACCCTCATTGCCCTCACTTCAGCATATTTTTTTATTCGAAAATTTGTCAATGGGAATCATACCTCCTTTGCTCCAAATAGTATTCAGCTACCAGAGGTCAAGAATCCAGAGCTTGGTAAATGGGCTCTGATCTCTCTTGGATTGGTGTTCGTTGGTCTGCTCCTCTCTCCTCTTCTTGGGCTTGATAGTGCCTTTGTAATTCTCTCTGTCAGTGCAGTCTTTTTGTTCTTCAGAAATGAGAGAGATGAGATCTTAGGTGGGATGAACTGGGGGATATTTATTTTCTTTGCAGGGATGTTCGTGGTCATTGATGCAGTCACACACACCACCGTCTTCAGAACCTCCTTGATCCCTTGGGTGGGTTCGATGAGCTACACCTTTCCATCGTTTGTTCTCTTTGTATCAATGGTGTTTGTGCTCTCTCAGGTGTTCTCTAATGTTCCAGTTGCGGTATTGTTGGCTGGTATCATGCCTGGGACTGCAATAGATCACCCCCTCTTCTGGGTTGGGGCGGCTGTCGTCTCCACCTTTGCAGGTGCCACCACCATCATGGGTGCAGCAAGCAATATTATCGTACTTGAGACAGCAAGAAAGGAGGGTGTAAAGATATCTTGGTTAGAGTTCAGCAAGTATGGGGTTCCAATGTCAATTCTTGCATTGTTAGGTACTATTCTCTTTGCTGGTATACTATTTCTGAGCGGTGCAATATGACACCTAAACTCTTGAAAGTGTTAATTTTATAAGAGCGATGAGTAAATCAAATTGATTTCTTTTTTATAATTTTTTACACAACGTTGTTAAGAAACCCCATAGTATTTCACTTGGAGGATAGATTTATTTGAGACAAAAAAACATTTATTCATTTCTATGATATTTTACTATTTATCCCAAGGAACAGTTGGCTTGAAATAAATTTAGTACGTTTCTCCAATTGATTGATTTCTTCAAACCTTCTCATCACAAAGTCTAAGATGATGCTGGAATCTGACCACCTGACCAGAATGCTCAATAAAATGAAACACAAAGAATCTGATTACCTCTCGCAAAGGTTTATCCTTCTTGGTATAGGGGTGATAAACCATCTCATCAAGGGATATATGCTCCTCTCCGTATTTTGTCAGCTCGTCCAATGCGATATCATAGGCTTGAAACAGCTGTTCTGTTGGTTTGAGCTTTGGATCTACCTTTAGTTCAAGCTTCATTGCATCTATGGTGGGATCACGTGATCCTAGAATGAACCTGTACAGCGAATCTGCACCATGAATGCCGATTGTAAGTGGGGATTGCCCATCACCAGGAATCACTTTTGTGAGTAGGGTCTCAACATCCTCTCCTTCATTGTTCCGTTTCTCAAATAAATATTCTGCGTATCCTTTTGCCATCTTTACCTGTTCTATAAAATCGATCAGGACATTCACAAACTATCACTTGATTATTACTATAAAAGTTTCATTGATGTGACTGTGACTTTTTCTAATGCATGGTCATCTAATTAAAAGTCTGGATATAATCTAATTAGGTGAATGTTGCTAGCCGAAGCACTTTTGCACCAAGTTAGCTTAAAATATGTATATTCGCTGTGAAACTTGTGTTCTCAGAAGGGTTAATTTATTAATGAATCATTAATTCCACCCTATGTCACCCGAACCCGAGATGCCTTCAATAAACGAGATTTTGACATCTGATATAGCCTCACTGTACACTTCTTTAGGTACAGAGGAAAATGGCTTAACTGAGGAGCTAGTTAATGAGAGACAGGCTATATATGGGCCTAACACATTAACAGGGACAAAAAAGACACTTGTTCCAATAGCCTTTCTCTCACACTTTAAGAGCCCTGTTGTGATCCTTTTGCTGTTTGCAGCGATTGTTTCTGGATTTCTAGGTGATCCAGTTGATGCAACAATAATCATGGTCATCGTATTTATTTCAGCCACATTGGACTTTTATCAGGAATACAACTCAGGAAAAGCAGTGGAGCTATTGAAGAAGAAGATTTCCACAAAGGTTACTGTTATCAGATCTGGAGTAAGCACGTCCGTTTCTCTAAGTGATTTGGTTCCTGGGGATGTCATTAAACTGACAGCAGGTGACATGATTCCTGCAGATTGCAGGTTGATCTCTTCCAAGGACCTCTTTATAAATCAATCTGCGATTACTGGTGAGTCTTTCCCGGTGGAAAAGTCAGCCATGCCATTGAAAGATGGGTCTTTGGCTGCTTCTGATTGGAACAATTTTCTGTTTATGGGTTCATCTGTCGTGTCTGGCACAGCAAGAGCCCTTGTGGTGAGAACAGGTGGCCAGACTGAGTATGGGCAGATCACACAGAAGCTTAAGCAAAGAGACACCCAAACTGAGTTTGACAGAGGTCTACGTAGATTTTCAATTCTTATAATTCAGATGACCTTCATATTGGTTGTGTTTGTCTTCTTTGTGAACACTTTAAACAACAAAAATCTGTTTAAGTCACTTCTATTTTCTGTAGCATTAGCTGTGGGACTAACTCCAGACCTACTACCAGTTATCATCTCAATTAATCTCTCCAAAGGGGCCTTAACAATGGCAAAGGAGGGTGTCATTGTCAAAAAACTGAGTTCCATACAAAATTTTGGAAGTATGGATGTGTTGTGTACTGACAAAACAGGAACATTGACAATGAATCAGGTAAGTCTTGTAAAACACATTGATTACAAGGGAGATGAGGATGATTTGGTTCTCCAACTCTCTTATGTCAGCAGCTCTTTTGAAACTGGGTTAAGTAGCCCACTTAATGAGGCTATCTTGAAACATGAAAAACTGGATATAGCAAAATTTACCAAAATTGATGAAATTCCCTTTGACTTCAACAGAAAACGGGTCTCAATAGTCAGTGAATCTCAAGGGATTCGCAGGTTAACCTGTAAAGGTGCACCAGAAGAGGTATTTTCTGTCTGCAGTATGGTTCAAAAAAACGGGGAGACTGTTGCATTAGAGGGTGAAATTTCTGAAGAGATTCAACAGTTGTATACTTCTCTTTCATCAGAAGGGTACCGAGTTTTAGCAGTTGCCTACAAACAGGTTGAAAACACCAGAGATAATTATTCCAAGACAGATGAACGTGACATGATTTTTCTTGGGTACATTGCATTTATTGACCCACCCAAGCCTACAGCTGGTGAAGCAGTACGAAGTCTGAATTCAATGGGTGTTAAGGTCAAGATTGTTACTGGGGATAATGAGCTTGTGACAAAGAACATATGTAATCAAATTGGGTTTACAATCACCGGAATTATCACAGGTGCTGACATTGCAGGAATGAATGATGATTCACTTGCACGTTCAGTCACCCAAGCAAATGTCTTTGTAAGAGTTTCTCCAGCCCAAAAAAGTCGAATTATTCAGGCTCTCAGAAATAACAATCAGGTGGTGGGTTTCATGGGTGATGGGATTAATGATGCTCCATCAATGAAAATCTCAGATGTAGGAATCAGTGTTGATAATGCTGTTGATGTGGCCAAAGAGACCGCAGATATAATCCTAGTAGAGAGCAACCTTAATTTTCTGAGAAAAGGTATAATGGTTGGACGAAAAACCTTTGGAAACACATTGAAATATATTCTTATGGGTGTCAGCTCAAACTTCGGAAATATGTTCAGTATGGCAGGCGCATCTGT
This sequence comes from Candidatus Heimdallarchaeota archaeon, assembly GCA_030149205.1. Taxonomy (GTDB): domain Archaea; phylum Asgardarchaeota; class Heimdallarchaeia; order Heimdallarchaeales; family Kariarchaeaceae; genus WAKA01. Next base: position 383,066 of record JASBSB010000007.1, read on the forward strand.
TTTTCTACCCTTCTTTCCAATGTTACCGACTCAGATCCTTCTGAACAATCTCCTCTCTGATATCAGTCAAACGTCAATTCCCTCAGATAATGTGGATGAGGAATATGTCCGAAAGCCCAAGAAATGGAATATCTCTTACATTCGTAACTTTATGCTGGTTTTCGGCCCAATAAGCTCAGTATTTGACTTTGTGACCTTCTATTTTCTATTAAACGTGTTTCATGTCACTCCGAGTGTGTTTCAGACCTCCTGGTTTTTGGAGTCACTGCTCACTCAGACTCTCATAATCTTCTCTATACGAACTGTGAAGGTACCATTCTTCAAAAGCTACCCCAGCAGATTATTGATTCTCACAACAACCCTGGTGTTAATATTCGCCTTCGTCCTTCCTTATACACCATTTGCCTTGTTTTTCAATTTTGAGCAACCACCCACAAATATCTATTACCTTTTTGTGCTCATCGTTGCAATGTATTTTGTTCTTGTAGAACTTGTTAAGAAATGGTTCTTTACCAAATTCACCTATCTGACCGAAAAGTCATAATTAATTCAAATCCTCTCTGAACAATAGCCTCTATGACAATGTAGTTGATGATTTATATAATTTATTTATGACATCATTAGTTTTATTTCTCGCAGCTCTAAAAAATGAAACAATCGCACCTCCTAAATTTTTAGCAACATTGAAGGTCCACAGAAGATTGACTTTTTAGCCTTTATTGCTCATTTGGATCATTATGGATTGACAAGACCAGGTTACAGAATAGCAATTAGGTTTGTAGAAACGTCTGTAGTAGAGGTGGAGTCACATTCCAATTACGCCATTTTTTACCCATTTGTTGATTATTGAAATAATAAAATGTCTTTTGTCTACAAAAATTCTATGCTTTAGTTGCTAGTTTAGGAATTTCACGTCTATTTGGATTGATGTTACCAGAATTGCATAGATTCATTTTTACAGATAGCGTTGCTAAAAGTAAAACAGGTGAAAGAGAAGTTACATTAATAAATTGGAATTTGTGAATAGTTATAAAAATTTTATCACATTTTTTCATGGTAAATATGTTTAGTTTAAAAATATAAATTCTAACGGGAAATTAATGCAAACTAAATTTGAAAGAATATTTTCAGTATACCGAATACCAATTATAATAGTTATATCGGGCTTTGTTATTCTATTTGGCATCTATTCAATACTGAATAATTATTTTTTTAATGGAAATTCTGTAAAATCAATATTTCTGACATCAATAATTTTTGCATCCATTTTAAACTTAGTATTGATTATTAAAAATTTTTATCTCTTTAATAAAGCAATAAATCTTGCAAAACAAAATAGCACTAAAACAATTTTAATTTATGTATTTGCTGATAGATTAATCATATATTTCACATTGTTATTTTACCTTTTAATTGTAAATCCATTTACTCCGTTATACTATTTTTCTAATATTATAATAGTCCAAGAACCGTTTTCAGTTTCTTTTATCTTATTATTAGTTATTTTGTTTAGTAGTACATTGGAGATTATAGGTACTAAATTTATAAACAAGCGCTGGGGAGATAATATAACCACCTCATTTGTAAATTATAAGATAACAGGTTCTTGAGTTTATGGGCTCTTTGTTTTAAACAAATTGGATAATTCAACACAAAATGGGGTATTATTTATTTTTTGGTAGAATCTAGGCAAAGGTTTGAACCATTTTATTAAGAAAATTTACACTCTAGTAAAGCAAAAGCTTCTGTTCTACCTAAAGAAAACATTATTTCAATAAATCAAAAATTACCTAATTCACCCTAATTTTTATTAGTTATTCAAAATCTGATCTAACCCCCTATCTCATGAATTAATATCGATTATATCTGTGGTCTGATAAAGATAAAGATGAAAAATAACGTGAAAAATATTAGCTCACCAAATATGACAAATATATTTTGTTTTTGTGTAGTTGACATTTCTCTGAAGCTCTCTTGAAGTATGTCAAATTTTAATAGGAAATATATTGAAAGTAAAGCGAGGGTTAAAATTAAAATATATCATATTGTACCATTGGAGTATAAAGAGTTAAGTGGATTATGAGAACCAAAATTATCAGAGTATAAATCTCCAGATTATTTTCCATTGGACTAGATTGATTTATCTCCATGGTAAATAATATTGGGTTAATTAATAAAAATGTTTCTCATCAAAGTACAGGAATCAACACAACCTTGTCCTGAACCTTAAGAACTCATAATTAAATGTTTGATTCAATGTAAAGAATAAAAAGACTCAAAACTATGTCCAAAAGACAGCAATCAAAGCATCCATAGAAGTGTTAAATGGAGATGTTGTAAATACAAAACATCAAAAAAATTAAAAGATAGCTCCATATCATCTGAATGTTAAAATTTTAGGAACTCTTAGCTTAACTTTTTAGAGTTCGCAAAATCATATTTCTCATGATTGTTTTTGACTTAGAGTACTACGTTCCTAAGGAGGATCGCTTAACAAGGGGTCTGTCAATGGCTCCTGGGAAAGACTCACATTTCATAATGGGTGGGACTTTTAGAACCGTGGGACATCGAGGAACAGAATTCGAAGATGCTGGCTTCTGGATATGGGATTACGACACAGAAAAGGCAATGCTCATTGCAATCTGGAGGTTTTTGAAGAATTATCAACCGAAAAACAAATTTGACAAACGATTTGTCGGCTTGGGAATCATTCGATCAGATCTGGATGTATTAAAAATCAAGCTTAACAGATATGGTATTGTTGATTATCCCACTTTTTTTGAATTCCTAAAAAATTATGTTATCTATGATCTCTCCCAAGTGTTAAGCCTGAGGCTTCCTCATTCACAACCCAAACTTGTCAGTCACCAGAACGCCCTTAAAATTTTAAAAATGCCAATTATTGACAAAACCAAGGGGACTGACGTCTGGGCATTTTATGATAAAGAAGACTATCAATCTATTATGAAGTATAATTCCAATGAGGTAGCCGAGATGTATCAGATGTACCTAAAAGTTAGAGAGGAATTAAGAGACCTCTACTCTAAGAAAGAATCTTTACCTTGAGAAGGAATAATACACCTCCAAGGGTATGATACCTTTAATAGTTGGAAACTCCTATTACTGCTATGGACAAAAAACTGATGACAGCCATGTATGCGGAACAGTTTGGAGGACCAAGTGTGATGCAGCCACGTAAGATCCCTATTCCTCAGATAGAGGATGAAGAAATCTTAGTTAGGGTTCTTGGGACATCTGTTAACACAGTTGACATATTCTATCGTAGTGGTATGGCGGTGATGTTTGGTCTAAGTCGCTTAGTAACCGGGATTCGCTCCCCTAAGAGGAACATATTAGGGTTTGATGTGTGTGGTAAGGTAGTTGATGTTGGAGAAACCGTTTCAAAATTTAAGGAAGGAGATCTTGTCTATGGGGGTGCAAAAACTGGTGCTAATGCAGAATTCTCTGTTGTCAAAGAAACTAGCGTTGCGTTAAAATCCTCTAAAATGAGTGAGCTTGAGGCAGGGGTGGTACCGGTTGCAGGGTTATCTGCGCTTCAAGGTCTTAGGTTGGGTAACATTGAACAAAGGAACAAGGTGCTCATTTATGGGGCTTCTGGTGGATTGGGGACGTTTGCCGTACAGATCGCAAAATCATCTGGTGCGGAAGTCACAGGGGTTGCCAGTGGAAAAAATAAAGAGTTGGTCATAGGGGTTGGTGCAGACAATTTTATTGATTACACAGTAGATGATTTTACCAAGCAAAGCGAGAAATATGACCTGATCTTTGATGCGGTGGGTAAATCTCCTCTGAGCAGATGGAAAAACTCCTTGGTTGATGATGGAGTCTTTGTCAATGCTGGGGCACCTTCAATGGGAATCCTGAGGATGATGCTTAGAGTTGCCTACAACCCCCTTCGTAGTCGGAAAATCATGACCTTTGATGCAAAATACACCTCTGAGGATCTTGAGTATATGTCAAAGCTGGCAGATGAGGGGAAAGTCAAATCCGTTATAGAAAAGACTTTTCCTCTTGAAGAGGTTGCAACCGCTCATCAATATTATGAATTGGGTCATACCATGGGAAAACTGTCAGTCAAGATCAATCAGGGTAAATCTTAGCTTAAAGTAATAATTTCAGAGAAAAAAAGATTGAATTAAAGAAATTGCATTTTTTTTTGAACTTAAAACTATTTCAATTTCACCCAAATGCCAAAATTTCATAATTTTAAGTATCATTGTCTGAAAATACACCCACGTGAAAACCTAGAAAAAGATTAAATTAGTTGTGGCTCATTTAAGGTAGGGATGATATTGAGGAAAACTATACAAATCACGTTTTTATTCCTCCTTATCAGCATAAGTCCTACCTTGTCTTTTGTTCTCCCTACAGCTCCAACAATTTTCATTTTAGCTGTTTCGCCCCCAGCTCCAACACCATTTTCATCAACAGTGTCACTTGAATATGGGATGAGCGGATATACAGTTGATTGGAGTATTTCACAATCAATGGCCCCTGCTAGCTACAGAATCTTTCAAAATGGAACAGATATTACCGGAAATCTCACGTTCCCCAAGAGCAAAAAAGGTTCAGTCAGTTTAAATGGTCTTACACCTGGTTTTTATAATTTTACAATCTTAGCCGCAAATGATCAAGGTTTGGGGACTTCACAGGTGAATGTAACAGTATGTCCTAATCAGGCACCCCAAATTTCGAAATCTGCAAATTCAGTGACCTATGAAGTGGGGACAACAGGGAATATTCTTTCATGGCTAGTTACAGATTTCTGGATAAAAAATTATACCTTAATTCAGTCAAATTCTACAAGCTCTAGTGTCCTATCTTCTAACTCCTTTCTCACAAGAACACCAATGTATAATCTCACGCAAAATGTTGACGGGTTGTTGGTCAACCAGACATATGTATATTCATTGTCCGTTTTTGATCAACTTGGAAATAAAGCACAGTCAAACATCTCTGTTTCAGTAGTTAAAAATACGCCACCAAGGATTGAATACAATTCAACAGACGTTTCACTGTTTTACTACCATCAAAGTGGCACTATTCTCTGGTGGAAATTGCAAGATTCCATGCCTGATAGATATTTGATTTTACTTGACAATATGATTGTAAGAAATAGTACATGGATTTCTGGGGATAACATTACCTACACTCTGCCAAATTTGTTGGTGGGAAATCACAACATTACCCTTACTGTCTCAGATAAACAGGGAATCGCCTCTAATGCAATTCGAAACATACAAATTCAACCAGAAGCCACTTTTACTCCCGAACAAAATATCCAAAATAAATACCACATAAATCAAGTTTATCAAATAACTGGGTATTGGCTTTTCTCAAATAGAACTGGTGTACCAAAGGCAAGGGTCAACCTTACCCTATTTAACCAAACCACATCAGAGGTGATCCTTAGTCTTAATTCTACCACAGATTCGAAAGGGAACTTTTCATTCTCCTTAGATTTAAGGTCGGTACCATTTGGGACTACAGCATTAAACCTTACAATAAATAAATATGGTGCTGTAAATCGCACAAGGGTGTACCAGACGGAAATTTACCCTCTGAATATTTCAATACGATTTACCTCTCAAAAAGTTCTAAATGCTGGGGAGAGGTTTGATTACAGTTTTCTGTTGGGTTTAACATATCAATACTCTATTGAAACAGGTTTACAGCAGATCTATAGAGTTAGTGTGAATTTTACTCTGTTGTATCTCAACAGCACAGTGAAAGTCATACAATATAATTTGACCTCATCTGATTTAGGGATTTTCAACGGATATCTCTCAGCAACAACTACACGTGGATTAAAAGAGCTCCAAGGTGTCAGCATTCAGGTTCCAGGTAGTCGTTTATACAGGCAGACTTATTTCAAAGTCCCACAGATCCTCCTTACATCTATTGTTATAAACTTGAATAATGGAACCACGAGATTAACCCAGCCACCGACATCCCCCCCTCTCTCGACACCAACGTTATCTCAAAACACCATGTTTTCATTAAATCGAGAAATTTTAGCAGTGGTTCTGGTCCTTATATCTGTTATATTCTTATCCTTTTCAGTTTATGGGATAAATTTATATTCAAAACGGAATTTAAGGAAATTTAAGGGCCTTGAGTTGTTTCTCTCCAATCTACAGGGATTCATTCTTCGGACAAATTATGGTGTTCCTATAATGAGCTTTTTTCAAAACCCAGGGATGGAGGGTGCACTTGTTTCTGGATTAACAACTGCCTTCTCCACTATGCTCGGAGAGCTTGAAATATCTTCAGAGAAGGGCTTTGAGAGCATGAAAGGGGAATTAGGTGAGATCATGACACATAAGCTTGAAAACACGTCAATCATCTTGATCTTTGATCGTGAACCTAAGAACGAATATTACACAAAAATTGCAGAGTGCCATCTCAAGATTGAGGAGATTGTTAATGGAAGCTCTGATGACCCTAGATTCTTTCAAGTTAAAAGGAAAGAGATTATGGCCGTTTTCCACGATTTTCAGCTTCCTATTGAATTCATTCATATGAAACAGGTTCAAGTTGTAGATAAACTTCCAGATACCTTCTCTCAAACACAGTTGGAGAGGGTTTTGTTGCACCATTATACCGAGGGTTCATCATTTTATCTAATGGATCTCTTAAAAGAATTAACCCATAAAAAACTAAATTTTGAAGATACCTTAAATAGAATCTTCTATTATGAGGTAAATGGTTATATTACGTTCTTACAGGAGTAGCTTAAACACTTGATTAAAACTTGAAAAACGATATAACACAAAAAATTCAGTTCATTTCTATACGCTTTGTCGGAACGATGTAAATTTTTCCTCTTTTCTTTTAACTCATTACCACAATCTTCCAATATAGATCTGAAGCTGTAGAGTTGAAAACCTCTTTTCCATTGCTTGTCTTCCCAACAAATCGATGAGCTCTTGCATCCCATCGTAGGTCAAGGCTCTTATCAACCAGAAAATCAACATTGATATTCAAAAGATATCTCTGTGCTATCAGTCCTTCAATCTTGTATCGTGCTAACATTAGTAGGACTAAAACAGCGAGGCATAAAACAACAATGATTAAACTCAGACTCACCAATCCCTGAACGGACTGTATATTAACCCCAACCCTGGTGAAAAAGTCAATCCAGAACTTGTCTGTTGAATTGGTTGATATAGTTGGATTCCCTCCCGATCCCAAAAAGATCTCCTTTTTAATCTCTTCAGCTATTAACAAAATTGTGCTTAGAAAGATGAGGTAGGTGGTTATAGTACCTATCTTTAAGACTTGTAAACTTTTCTCAAATTCATTTGCTGGCGTATTAATGTTCTCTTTTATTCTCATTCACTCACGCCCCCCAGAAAGCATGCTAAAAAGAACCTCGGTGACTCTCTCTCCCGCCTCAGTACATGCTTCTATGAGTTTTAAGCAATTTGAGTGATTTTGGTTGAGTTGAACCAACTGATTCTTTTTACTAAGACTTTGAATATTAATTATATTTTCATTTTCAAGCTCTTCTAAAGCTCTGTTTTTGTAGATGTACTTAGATTTTGGAGAATATCCAGCAATTAAAGAGAGTTCACTCGCAGTGACCCTCTTTGGATAAATATGAGCAAGTGCCAAAATGAGTGATCGCTTAAATTCTCCCACTTGCTGCAAAAACATGATCAGCTCATACACCTCTGCAAGGTTTAATTTACTCTCATTCATCTCAAATTCAGAGTGTATGGGGGGGTATTAAATGATTTCGCCATCCATACCTCAAATGTAATTGAGTCCGGTAATGCTAAAGGTTTCAAACTTTGCACTGTTTGATATAGGGTTGGGGCATATGTCTCGACGTGTGATCCGGAAGTGATGGTGTGTTTGGTGACAACTTGAAGATCAATGGTTGAGAGACCCCATAGTTTTCCCTCATCCCCCAGTATGTGTGCGCTGAACAAAGAGGAACTTGGGGTTGTGATAACTAGCTGATTTTTGGTCTTAATCATCAATGTAATGATCACTTGATGCGTCTTTGTATCAAATTCTGCCTTGATGATCTCAAATACAAAATCTGTGGCGTTATAATTGACTGCTGCAATAACCCCTGCACTAATAATGATCCCGATCAAAAAGTAAGTATATTTCACAAGTAATCTTTTCTCATAAACTTATTTGACACTATTTGTGTACCTCTGTACACTTATATCCATAGTTGCAACATGATAAAGAACTGATGGAATTTTTATCGATTGTTCGATATATTCTGTTGAGTAATCTCAATTCTTTTATAGATTTAAACAGTTTGAGGTTGAAATGGATAATGGGACTTTATCTAATGAATTTACCTCGAAAGAGATGAATATACTTCAGAACTGGGAGCGTCGACTTCAACGAGGATTCCTCTCATTTATTATTTTAAAGAATTTTATGAATCTTGAAAATGGTGAACCGATAAAGCTTAACGGTCAGGGAATTAAAAACAAGATTAAAACTCGAACAAGAGGAATGTGGTCTCCGTCTCCCGGCTCAATTTATCCCATTCTAGCGGAAATGGAAAAACAGGGGATTATTCAACAAACAGAGTCAGAAAACAACAAAAACAAGAATTATGCGGCAACCGATTTTGGAGTCCGCCTTTACACCACCCTGGTTGAGAATGCCATGTTGTTTCGCCCTCCTATTCACGAATCATCCCCTTCAGTGATTGATATGAATAAATTGATCAGAAGAAATTTGGATTCATTATCGTTAAGAGAGGTCAAAACACTTTTTGAGGATTTAAAATCACGATTAGAATTTATGGAATCTTATTTAAAAGAGCGCATAATCACAGATAAGGAATATTAGGTAGGTATCTCACGCATTCGGTCTTTTGTTAAAGAGATATATCCAATAATCGACGGACAACTAATATATATTTATCGAATAATCGATATATTTAAATCCTTACAGACATGAGTTTTACTATGAATCAAATAGCACAAGAGGTTCAGCATCAGACTCATACTAGGCTGTCAGAGGTTTCCACAGAGGATCTAATAGTCGACATCCATGGTTTGAAAAAGTACTATGGGGATGTAAAGGCTGTTGACGGAATAGATTTGCAAATACCGCGAGGAACAATCTTTGGATTTTTAGGACCAAACGGTGCAGGAAAAACCACCACAATTAGTGCACTGATAACACTGGCTAAACCAACCGCAGGAAGTGGTACGGTGGTGGGTTTTGACCTTCATGATCGAAATAACATCAAGAAACATATTGGTGCTGTGTTTCAGGAGCAAACACTGGATGAAGAGCTTACTGGACTACAAAACCTTAAATTTCATGCAGAGATGTATTTTCTGCCAAAACCTGTTGCAGAACAAAGAATTGAAGATTTAACAAAGATGGTCGGTATTCACGACCGACTGAGCGATAAGGTTATGAATTATAGTGGTGGAATGAGACGTCGTCTAGAAATTGCTCGGGGATTAATGACTGATCCTGAGATTCTGTTTCTTGATGAACCAACCATTGGCCTCGATCCCCAGTCTCGCGCTAACATTCTACAAAAGATCAAAGAGATGAATGAAGAGAAGGGATTAACGATCTTTATCACCACGCATGATATGGAAGAGGCTGAAAGTCTCTGTGATCAGGTCTGTATCATTGATCAGGGCAAGATAATTGTGCAGGGGACTGTAGATGAGCTAAAGAATTCACTTGGTAATGATTTTGTCATTATAAACTTTAACTCACCAGATGAGATGAATCTTGCAATGAACCTTCTCAATGATCTTCCAGAGGTAAACGAGGTAAAATCATCCGGTTCAGTTTTACACATCGGAACCAAGAGTGGGTCAACAGCAGTAGTGAAGATACTCAACACCTTAAAGGAAAAGGTTGAGGTTAATTCTGTAGAGATCAAAAAACCCACGTTGAATGATGTCTTCCTGTATTACACTGGAAAAGAGCTTCGTGATGATGTTGCAGATTTATCAGACAGACTGAAGATGGTGGGAAGAAAAAAGGGAAGAAGAGGTATGATGAGGAGGCGATAAGATGTACGCAAGCACTTCAAAATCACAAGACTCTTACAATGGCTTTGGGATCTTTACCTTTATCCGATCCATCTGGACAGTTTACAAGCGGCAAAATGCCAGGTTGATAAATTCCAAGTCTCAGCTCATCTCAATTATGATTATGCCTCTACTCTGGTTGGTCATCATAGGACAAAGCTTCAATAACCTGCTAGGCAGCTCAAACCCTCTCTTCTCAGGAAATGTAAACTACATAACCTATATGACACCTGGAATTTTTGTGATGATAACCATGTTCTCCAGTCTCTTTGGGATCATTTCATTGTTTTATGACAGAGATTCAGGCTACCTGAAGAACTATCTGCTTGCTCCCATCAGCAACACAGCAATCATATTTGGTTATGCAATGGGTATCTACACCAGGGTGTTTATTCAGGTGTTGCTTATACTTGTAATCGCGATTGCCATAGGTGCAAACATTCCTATAACAGTGGGTTCACTCACAGCTATAATATTGTTCCCCGTTGTGGTCTCCTTCTTTCTTTCGGGACTAGCCATAACTCTTGCCTCCCGAGCTTCAAATGTGGAGACCTTCCAAGCAATTATCATGCCAATAAGCATGCCATTGATGTTTCTCTCTCCAATTTTATACCCGATAAAGGCCCTACCAGACTATCTCCAATGGATTGCACAGATCAACCCCCTCTCAATGGGTGTTGAGGGATTGAGATTTGTTCTTTTAGGAAAGATCTACACTGATGGTGCAATAATTGACATTGCACAATTCAATGACCATCTTGCAATCTTTAACTTTGCCCTCCTCTTTCTGGTTGGCATAGTGTTCCTGATCATGGGGAGCAAGACATTCTTGAATTCTCTTTACAAATAAAAGATAGGCATTGCTATTTTAATCACTGACAGGTTTATTGAACAGCTATACATTTTACAAATATATAATAAACTATAGGGTAAAATTATTTGAGAAGTCATCAGTGACAATTAATAATAAAAATCATTAATCAAATTGTTTAGCCCTGAAAAAATTTATGATGTTATTTAATATTTTTGTCTCAACAATTGAAAACTTTAAATTAAATAAACAATGTTCAATAAATATGATCAAAGGTAAATTTTACCTCATTTTAATTCTACTTTTGTTTTCTCTCCCTTATAGCACGAATCTAACGGTTGCGAAAACAATTAGAAAATCCAAGTCAGCAGAGCGAATTGTATCTCCCAGTGCTTTTTACACGGGGGCTTTTTACATTAATGGAAACAGTGAGTTTGCAACTGTTGCCTCAGCCAGAGGTTGGCAAGGTGATGGTAGTAAATCTAACCCATATCTTATTCAGAGTTTCTCCATAGATGGATTTGGCTCTGGAACTGGTATATTTATTGCAAATACATCTGTCTACTTTCACGTTTTTAATATCAGTATTAGTCATTTATCGTATGCTGTACATCTTGTTAATGTTTCTCATGGTGAATTGTTGAATATAAGCTATAGACAAATTTCATTATCACCTGCAATTTACCTGCAAAATTCTAGAGAAATTTCCATTAATGGTACGGATGGTTTATCCTCTGTTGTAGGGATTGAAGTTCAAAGTAGCAGTAATATTACATTTACAAATAATATGTTCGATGGGGGTGGATTTAGGATTAAATCAGTTTCTAATTTGATAATGAACAAAAACTTTGTTCACTATGCCAAATATGGAGTTTATGCAACAGATTCTAAAAGTTTATTCTTCAATTTCACTGTGATTTGGTATTCGGAAATTGCGGGGTTCAAGCTTTATAACTGTTCAAATAGCTTGTTGTCTAACAACACCGTCTTTAACACACAACTTGATTCATATCGCATCAAACTATCACATAACACAACATTCATTTCTGACGTGGCAGATTTTGCCGTAAATGGCTTTGTTGCTTTAAACAGCTCTTATACATCATTTATTGGCTGTACTTCTAAACGGAACACATTAACAATCTCAGCGAGGTCAGTTTCAACAGCCGTACTTGTGGGGTTTTATTTAAATAACAGTGATTATTCTTTCTTTAGAAATAACCTTGCATTTAAAAACATAAAAGAGGGTTTTTTGGTAGACAATAGCCCTCATCTTACCATGGAAAATAATACAGCATCAACTAATGGAGATGGGTTCGTAGTGCTATCTAGTAATTCCAGCAAAATAACTCACAACCTTTCATACAACAGTACCTTTTCTGAGTTTACGGCAATTTATAATTATAATTTGGATTTTTCTTTTAACCAAGCTAACACAAATCCAAATGGTCTTCTATCTACCCGCTATGAAGTATTTCATAATCCATCAAGTACTTACAGATTAAATAGATTGTTTAAAAATGGAATATCTGGGGATAGATATACCCTGAATTATATCGAAGGGATATCGGGAAATAATCTATCATTTGTTTTTATGGATGATTTTGCAACAAACTATTCCTTATACAACGGTAAAAACATGCTATATACCAAAGCTTGGACAAATGGTGTTATGGTTAATGTCTCATTTGATGGATATCGTGGAGGAAGCTATAATTTTACAATTGTGTTCAGAGATGGTTATGGATCCAATCTGACAATACCTGTCCATCTTATAGTTATCGATCTGACGGCACCAGCACAGGTTTTAGGTTTATTAGCATCACCTCTCTCAACAACCAGTATCCAAATTTCATGGAATCCAAGCACAGCGCAAGATTTCTCACATTATAATATCTACAGATCAGGGATATTCATAAATCGTACAAAATCCACTTATTACATAGACACGCACCTTAATATGACTACATCTTATGCTTATCAAATCACTGCTGTTGACAAAGCAGGAAATGAGGGAATGAAATCGTTCGCCATAAGTGTAATGACATTATCCCCAGACACAACACCACCAACTATAACAATTCTTTCTCCTATTGGAACGGTTTATGATCCACTCAACATTACAGTTATCTCGGCAGATAATGTAAAGGTTGCCTCAGTAAATTACAGGATAGATGGTGGAGGTTGGTCGAAATTGATTCAGAAGTCAGCTTTAATATGGGCGGTAATATTGAACAAAAACACAATAAAGGCAGGTAATCACACTTTGCTCATTAAGTCCATCGATACATCCGGAAATGTAGCGTATGGGGTGAGAACGTTTGAGTTAAGAATCAACAATACAACCAATGTGTCTATTTCCCCATCTTCAAAGGTGAATGGTGGCAGCTTTGTCCCCATACAGATATCTTCAGTGTTAATTGCACTTGTCGCTGTATTTCTTATTGAAAGGAAAAGACGATAATTTTAGAGTGTTATAAATCTCCATATGCCCTGAGCAATTTCTTTGAAAGAAGACTACAATCTGTATAATCATAAATTCATAATATAAATCAATATGACGTCACACAACTCAAGTGTCTATCAAGGATTTCTCAGGAATTTTCACTCAAGAATATTCATTTTAATCTTGATATCTCAGGCCTTTTAGATTGCATTTTATCAACTTTATACAAGCATGTTCTCCAATATTTTCCTTCTTTGAATTCTATACACAACAAGGTTACTATTTGATGTAAGTATGCGTAGAATTATCCTGAAATCTTAAGATTTAGTATTTTCAATTTGAATTACATCATGTTGAGGTTTGGTTGTGAGATGATAATTCTTCTTTTCAATTTACTACTCTAGCAAAACCAAGCAAAATAATTGATTCTGTCAGTTTAGGTTACTTAACAAATCCAATTCACTGGGGGTAATATCCTATATTATTGCATATAGTAAAGACTACACGCCATTTTATGAAAATTGGACGTAGATTTATTGAGGACAATGAGGGGTCTTCTAGTGAAACAGTTAGAAAATCTTGAACAGGTTTCTTCAAAATATCAACATGGAGGTCCTATTCACTTCTGTCAATGAATGAAAAGTTAAATTACTTATTCAACAGAGGGAACTGAACTCTTCTTTTTATAGAAATAAATTTCCCAAATTCCTTGATTAGTCTTATCCTGTAAAATATACCCGCTCGAATCAAAAAGCTCTCTGATAATGTCCGATGAATGAACGTATGGTCTAAATCCATTTGCCAATCTTGTAAATAGGGAGGTGACAAAGAACAATGTTTGAATCACACGAGTTTTTTTAGGGATATTGAAGATCAAATATTTGGGCTCAAGAGCTATTGCTTTATCTAACATACCTTTGAGGTCCGGGTGGCAGTGAAGCACATTATTGAAACAAATAAGTTCTGCTGTGGGTGGATTTAGTTTGGTAAAATCTCCTTTAATAAACGTCGCACTTGTCAAATCACCAAAGAGTTCAAACCTTTTTCGGGCCAGCTCTATACCCTTTTGAGAAATTTCTATCCCAATTATTTTTTCAATGCCACTGTTTTGAAGAAGAAGTAATAACCCACCAGCTCCCATACCAACATCCATCACAGAATTTACATTTGTTGAGAGAATCTTGTCTATGAAATGCTTACCTACCTGATCAAAATTGCTATAATTGGCAGTCTTCGCCTCAGTTGAATAGCTTGAGTCAAACATCTTTGCAATATTTTCTTCTTTCACTTAACTTGTTCTTTTTACCTTCTATATATATTTTTGTAAGGTCAATTTGAAGTGATTTCTAAAGAATCTTGTTTAGTGTTATGATGATATCTCGAAAGAACAAACCAATAAGCAGAGAATTAAAAACAATTACATAGATCAAAAAGACAGTGAGTGAAACATCTGCCAGGTACAACATTACTGCCCCTATTAACTGAAAAAAGCTCAAGATGAGGTATATCAGCAGTTTAGGGACGTGATGATCAGCAACACGTATGTGGTCTGCAAGTTCCCCGAGAAGTACAGGGTTTCTCTCCCTGACAAAGTACTGCCCACTTTCTGTTTTATCTATTAGTTCAAAGTTCAACAATCTGTTCAGATGGTAAGAAGCCAGTGACGGTGTCCCAAACTCCAAGGCTCTCTGAATCTCTCTTACTCCAAATCTTACGTTTGGGCTATCTGCTAAGAGATAGTACACCTTTAACGTGTTTCCTCTGATTTTCTCTGCTATCAGGTTCTCATCTGGTGATTCTGGGTACAGTTCCATATTCTTGTTCATGTCAATAACCTTGGGTCTTGATAGATCACGTTCACCCATCAGAACCCCTCCACAGTCCTGACATAAATTCCACTGTTAACTGCACCTCGAATCGAGAAGTAATCACCTGTGAATAAGATTGATTTCGTATTCGGAGATTGACTCAGTGTCACAATCCTATTTACAGATAACCCTCTTAAGTCTTGATTTTTAGGTGGTAAGGATAAACCATCTAATTGAGTCCATGATCGAAATCCTAGGAGAGATACATTTTTGGTGAGAAAGTTACCTTTAACCCCAAAACTTACCAGGCTTCTTCCATTTTGAGAATAAAAATTTGGTATTGATAAGAGATAGGTGTTGTTTATAATAAAGGATGTAGTAAAGACCGTCAAAATGAAATCAGCACCTACATAACGTACAGAATATTCGAAATAAACTAAGTAAAAATCATTTGATGATATATAATTGTTGTTCAATAAACTTGTAGAGTCAACTAAATGTGGAAATGAGGTTGTTGTGTTCGCAAATGAGGCAAAATTGTTTCTGTGTGATTTAGTTGGATTAAAAATTGATAGCTGAAACATCAGATTTCCTCTGAAGTTATTAAACTTTGTATAATTATACCATATTGATCCTTGCCAATAACTGAGGTTTTTGTAAAATCCATTGATATCTGGCCCAATAAAGACTAATACAAAAGAACCCTGTCTTTCTATAATTTTTAGATACTCCAAACTTCTTTTAATATTATAATCATATACAGGAAACAATTGCCAATACCAAGTTGTACCATTTTGAGGGTCTATCAAGACATAATCTGGCGTGTTTAAAGTAGACCCATTTCTAGCCTTCAGATTGAAAGTTCTTCCTTCACCCGTTATATGTATCATCCCTTTCGAATCTATGAGCTTAACATTTGTGTTAATCAGGCTAATAAATGACTGTTGATACAATCCTTTCTGAGATTCCCCCTGAATAACTTCTTTTAACCTTATTATCTTTGAAATATTTAGGTTCGAACTAAAACTATGTTGCTTCATAGTGTCGTTAACTAAGTCAGAATTTCTGATTTTATTATAGAGTGCTGAGCTAACCACATAATATGTTTCATTAGGAAACTCATATCTTTGGTTACGGTAATTCAAAACTCTTCGTTCATACATGAGCAAGAGATGAATGCTGTCGTACTCTTGAAACTGTGTAATGGTCAAATTTTGCGGGACATCTAAATAAATTGCATTTTTCATGGAAATCTTATTTAGGCTTTGGGTATTAACTGGTAAAATATAGTGGTAAAATGTCTCATTGAAAAACACGTTTTTGTAATTGACGGTATGTCTTACCCAGCCACTGTCACTTACAGTATTAAAGTGATATACGTCCTCATTAATAAGAATTAAGAGTTCTTGTTGCCCAAATTTAGTTAGGGTAAATTTATAGAACTTTGTATTGTTGTATTTGCTCGTAATGTATTTGTCACTCATTAAGTAAGGTCTGTCTACATAAGACTTAGTGGTCGAAAATAGCTGGTGAGATTCAATGGTTTGTCTTGTTGCACTAAAGCTGTTTATGTAATAGGTTCTTTGTTCCGTTGTATTTATTAAATAATTTTGATCAGACTGAGGACTGGTCGTATAAGTGGGAGTTGAAGAAATTATTGGACTTTGATTTATGCTACTGATTGGAGTCCAACTTTTGTTACTAATTGTTGAATTATTCCAACTTCCAATTGGAACTGTAGAAGAAGTCTTATTTAATTCCAAGAGGGTTGTTTTGGTATTAATAAACTCAGAAACCCAATAATTAGAACTTCCGATAACTAATACGTTTGAGACTGGATATGTCGGGTTAGAAGCAATTGGTTTAGAGTTTGGATCAAGCATATCACCAAAATAGACCAATCCAGAAACCAACAACAATGAAACAACAACAGCCGCTTTAGCTGTTCCTGTCGGAAAATTCACTAGTTTGATTGCACGAACTGCTTTCATAAGTAGTTATTCTCACACAAATACTTCAACCAACGCTGTTGAACACCCCTTGAACAGCTCAAATTCCCAAAGATAAATGAAAATTTGATACAATAAACTTCATTTACAATTTTATGTTAACTTTGGCTCTATATCTGCATCAGGATAAAGGGAAACCTTAGACATATCCCTTGGAACTGAGAAATAGTTATCTTTGTTCTTA
This sequence comes from Candidatus Heimdallarchaeota archaeon, assembly GCA_030149205.1. GTDB lineage: Archaea > Asgardarchaeota > Heimdallarchaeia > Heimdallarchaeales > Kariarchaeaceae > WAKA01. The sequence continues at coordinate 400,385 of JASBSB010000007.1, forward strand.
AAAAGTAAATATGGGAAAATTAGGGTGAAGAAAAGAATGAAAGTTGAATAAATCATCGAATAATAAACTATGGTATTGATACTTACAGGATTCATATTTCCTATAACCATTCCATAAATTTGGGAAAGGATCCAAGCTCCTAAAAAATACACAATCAGGATATACGACTTTCTTTCTCCAGCAAACACAAGTAATGTAGACCCAATGAGAAATAGAAACAGGTAAAATAGCTGAAGTAGACCATTTATCATAATATTGGAAACCAAGTTTCCTCCCTGATAAATCATAATATACCAAAACAACCTAGATGATATTATGGAAAGTATCGAAGTCAAAAAAAGTATTCCACCGGATTGATAGAGCCTTTTCTTGCCATATTTTCTTCCCTCAATCATCAGTGCATAACTGATGACTAAAACCCCCACCCCTGATAGTCCTATTACATAATAGAGATTAACTAAATTACCAAAAAATTGTAATATAGCAGAACTAGAATTTATTAAGAAAAAAATGAAGGAGAGGCCTGTCATAAACAGTCGTAGACCTATATCAATTATCCATAAGAAAATACCTGCAACAAAAATTTTTCTAGGTTCCACACTTGTTATTCTTTAAATATATTAATAAACATATCTTGTGAATCTACTAAGAAACGACAAGGACGTATAATTGATTAATTTATGAACTGTCTAGCTAAAATCAAACTTCATTAATCTCTGACTTCATTCATAAATATTCTCTATGTGCTGGCTAATTCTCTTTCTTTAGATGACTGAGGATAAAGATCGATCTGGTTCTTGTCCTTTGTCACATCAAAGAAGTTTTTCTTATTTAGATAGAGTGAGTAAAGAAGAACAGACTCTATGACGAAAGAGAATATTTGGTATAACATTATACTAAAGAAAATATTTGGGGTGCTATTGTTTGATCGTTGAATAATCATCATAAAAAGATATAATATAACTGTGGCAGCTATATACCCAATAAAAGCATAAGATTTTTTTGCTCCTGCCTTTATGATTACAATTGAGCCTACAAATATTGATATGGTTGCTAATACCATTAAAATAGAAGATATAACGCCATAGTCTCCCCTTGATAGAGGAAGCACAAATGGAAAGAATTGATTCAATGCACGCAAGACCTTGGTTGATATCAGAACAAGAAGGTATCCACTAAAGATAAAAGTTCCAGCCAGATAAAGTCCCCTATTATCAACAATTTTTCCCTCTCTCATAAGGGCAAATCCAATTAGGAACTGACCTACACCGTACAAACCTATGAATGCATAAATTATTAAACTTACATTTATGAGGCTCCCGGTTGTTCCATCAAAAAATCCTCGAATTCCAGAATTAGAAAATACCCAGCTAAATAATCTTATGGCAGCATCAACAAACCAGACGATGATCCCTGCTAGGTATATCTGACTTAATTTCACAAGACAATTTAATAATTCAACTATATAAAGGTTATAAGTCAAGGCTGATCAAATTTTATTCATAATTCATCGTGGGATTGTATAGAGACACCCTCTTGGAAAAACTGGTGGGACTGGGTAGAAATCTATCTGTATCAACGTTGAGTCATCAGTTGTGAATTTAATAGGTTTTTGAGGTGTACTTTTAAGTGTCGCAATTGAAATTTTTACTTAACTTACACCAGGATTTGGTGCCGTGATATGAGACAATTGACGCCTTTGATGTTAACCCTTGTGACAATCATAATGGTATTACTAATTTCAGTTCCATTCTTCGTACCACAATCTCAGAGCACCTTCTATGACTCACGGATTGGAAGAAATGTTGACCCAGAGACCAAAAGCGTGACACTTTTCCCGATGAAGGAAAGACCAAGTAGCCTCTTGATAACAGTAAACACCTCCAAATTTGGATATGAAGAAAAAACTGCAATAGGTGCTAATATTCAATTTAGTTTTTTGAACCTAGAGTTTTTCCCAATTTTTGGGAAGATTACAGTTGTAGTGTTGCTTGATGAGACATTTCCAATCTATCAGAGCGTCGTTTCTTATACAAATTATTTCAAATCATATTATGCGAACAGATCAATGTCAAAAAACGAAACTCAGATGCGAATGAATGAAGTTATCATAACATCTATGACACAGGATACCAAAGCCTCTTATTGGTTTGAATTTATCGGGTGGAGATCTGGACATTCACCGCAGAATCCTAATGACAGAGGGGATCAACTCAGACTGGTGGTGTTTTCTTCAGATGTGGTTTCTGCACTGACAATCAGGGTATACGGTGGTAAGAGATAGGTTCACAAAAAGGGATAAGGTGGTCTCTCGTTCTTTGTTATTGAAGAATTATTTAACCTTTATTTCAACAGTGTTTTGCATCCTGTGTTTTTTGAATCCCAACCTACTGTTAACTCTTAACATGGGGATATTCTCATGTAAGTTCTCTGTCTCAAGAAATTTGATTTCATGCTCAGTCTCTGAAATCCTTGTCAGAAGGTGAGATTTCATCAAAGTTGCAAATCCTCTTTTTTGATACTTTGGATCAACACCAGTATATCCCTGAAACAATCTGTCTGTGTAGTTCTTGGATAACAGCACATACGAAAATCCAACTATCTCACCTGCTTGGTATGCAATTACCAAAAATACACCCGCATGATTGTCCTTCAATGCCTTCAATGAGTCAATGGAACTGTTCGCCTTAATATTTTCACTTCCTGGTTCTACCATTCTTGCAGAGCTGTAGACCTTGATGAGGCTCTCCCAAACTGAATCCTCTGGGTTTTTGAAGTATTTTATATCTAATTCTTTGTGACTGCTCTTCAGTATTCCTTTCCACTTCATGATATTTTCTTGAGAAAAATAAACCCTAAAGGCGGATCCCTTCTCTGTGACTTGACCACCTTGTTTGACCAAAAATTCCTGAGAACCCACATCCTCCACAAAGAAAAACAATAGGTTGAGTTGATTGCAGGATTTTTTCATTAATTCAAGAAGCCCAGATCCAACCCCTCTCCTTCTGTACGCGGGATCAACATAAATGAATGCATAGGCTGCTGGTTCTATCTGGCTGTTAGTCCATCTAATCTGGACAGTGCCAAATCCAACTGGGACGAGTTCTTCATCGGATATTACCTCTGCCAGATAATGAGCTGGTGGGCTCTTATTGCTTCTTGCTCGTAATATCTCCAGCATTTCTTCCCTGTCAATGTCCTCTCCGATGAACTGCTCATATATCATTACCCATCCCTTAAAATTGTTAATAGTGGATTGATCTGATAGGGGGATGAACCTCATACTTTTGTGGTAAACCATTAGAATTAAAATTTCGTGATTTAGCTCGTTTGCAATTCACCCCATGATCCCATCCGAAGCTCTACATCCCTATAAACAGGTGTGTCAGAACCAATACCAAGGTTTTTTAGATTTATGCCCCAATTCAATCTGTGTATAGAGAGGTTCCCCTTCAAAATTTTATCCTCACAATCAGAGAGGCACAAATAAATGATGCGCAGTCTATGATTGATTATATGCAGATAATCTCCACAGAATCTAACAACATTGGTTTCGGCATGGGAGAGTTTCAAATGACTTTGGAGCAGGAGAGAGAGGTGATTAGAAAATACTCAGAATCAGATAACTCTGTATTCCTCGTCGGATATATTGATGAAGAGCTCGTATCACTTGGTAACCTTTCCAGCAGTGCTAGACCTAGAATGAGACATTCAGCAGACCTGGGAATGTCAGTTCTCAAGAAGTACTGGAGGAAGGGAATTGGTCAGGCAATGATGCATGCCTTGATTGATTGGGCTAAAGGTTCGGGAATCCTTCGAAAGATCAACCTTGAGGTGACGACGTACAACACCGGGGGAATTGCTCTGTACAAAAAGATGGGGTTCGTGACTCAAGGAACCATCAGCCGAAGAATGTTGATAGATGGAGAATTTGTGACGACCTATCACATGGGATTAGAGTTGGACTAAGAGATTCCAAAACGAAGCTGGATAGAAAGATTCTCCGATGTCTTTATTTCTCAACAAGCTCACTGCGGAGTCTTTCTGGGATATTCTTTTGAATAAACTCTGCTACCTCTTCCATAATGTTCTCAATTCTATCGAAGTTTTTACATTGTAGATAGTATGGCCCTCCCAACATATCACCCTTTGCCTCTTTTACTTTGTTTTTGACCTCCTCAACAACTGAGGGTTCCATTGTTGGTGATATGAGATAAAAATGTGAATAAACAGCGTTAGATTTGATATCTGGAATTATGTTTTCTGGATGGTGTATAAATAAATAAGCAAGGACACTTTGATTCCTGTATAATCTGCTGTATATTGCCAACCCATTGTTAATTTCGCTTTTTCTTTTGTCCTTCATCTTATACCTATCTGTGGAAAATTCAAAATCAACCGGATATTGAGCAAGCAATTGGTTGACGGTTTCGTCTTCCGCAATAATATAAGTAATAACTATACATGAAAACATTACTTATCCCTCAACAGAGTGTTAATTTTCCACCAGAATAAAAAAATTATGATTATGGGGTTGTTAGATTCTCAGACCTATAAAGTTCAATCACTCATAAAAAATCCTTTCTTCTCATTATTCGACTAAATGTCTTAAAGTACTTATTAACAGCCTCCAATTAGAATGGTGTTAAGACATAGATTGCTATTCCAAGGTATTATTTGACTTTTATCTTCCATCTAATTAAGCTCATATAAAATACAAATCTTGTATAACCTCAGAAGACGCAGCTATAAATCATATCTATAGGATATAGAACTGTAGTGGTTATTGCTGTTGTGATTGGAAACTCATTTCTCAACAAGCTCGTTGCGGAGTCTTTCTGGGATATTCTTTTGAATAAACTCTGCTACCTCTTCCATAATGTTCTCAATTCTATCGAAGTTTTTACATTGTAGATAGTATGACCCTCCCAACATATCCCCCTTTGCCTCTTTTACTTTGTTTTTGACCTCCTCAACAACTGAGGGATCCATTGTTGGCGATATGAGATAAATATTTGAATTAATTGCACTGGATTCGATATCTGGAATTATTCTTTCTGGATAATGGATTAGCACGTAAGCAAGCGAACTTTGATTTCTGTATGACCTGCTGTAAACCCCCAGTCCATTTTTAACAGCTTCATTTTTTCTTTTGACATGCATTTTATACTTGTCTGTAGAAACATCATAGTTTTTCGGGTACTTAGTAAGCAATTGGTTGACAGTTTCATCTTCCGCAATTAAATAGGTGTACAAAAATAATTTAAACATTACTTATCCTCAACAAAGTGTTAATTTTCCACCTGAATATATTATAGACGTTACTGAACAGGTGGGATTCCCACCACCACCACCACCGCCACTTACAATGACCAAGTACAGAACACCTATGACCAAAGTTGCAATGATTACTCCAGCTGCTAATGTAGACCAATCTCCTGTAACAGTGGTAGTTATTCCGTTGCTTAATCTATCCCATGTGTTGGTTTGTAAATTATAAACCCATGCAAATCCTGGATCCAGTGCAGGGTTATCACATTTGTCGAAGCTCACCTCCCCTGTTCGATACCTACCGGGGTCTCCTACAGCATATTGTTCTTTGTCTACGGTGTACATAAACCTAAAAAAACTGTCTCCAGAAGCTCTTCCGAATTCAAATCCTTTCCATCCTACTGCTAGAAGTTCATTTTTTAAATTCTCCAACCAAGTCCTTGCGTCATCACAAGTTGATTTGTGTACATTATCTGTCACTGGAATATCATCTGCATAAGCTGGGGAAAACGCTGAGGTCATAATAATAACGACAATGCTTAGTCCCAAGTAAATTTTTTTATGCTTCATGCCTCGTATGTGAAAAAAACATATATATATGTAGGGGTTCAATGTTTTCATTTGTTAATTTTAATTTCGAATTTTCTATTTTTTGGAATCATTTAATCTCTTTCCTTCATCTAACTCGTTTTATACCCCAGAGGAAAATCAGGTCATTTGGATTGTCGAAAATCTGTTTTGGTGATTTTCAAACAAAGGATTCCCTAACCTGTCAACCCTCAATTTCAAAATAGAGACCAGCACATAAAGTCGTTCTCAATGGATTTTATTCATTTTATAAATGGAGACAACTCCCGTTTGAAAATTATAGTCTATTCCCTCATAGCTTATCTGATAATCTCTGACTTTGCTAGTTTTGAGATTTGAAAACCCAGCCGATTTTGACATTTGACGAAGGCTGTGTACAGACAGGGCTCCCGCAATACCACCACATTGAAACTCTGGATCATTCTTTAATTTGTCCGGAATGGCTTCCTCGGTAAACTCATCTGCTATAATCAGTTTTCCTCCAGCTTTTAAGACCTGAAATGCATCTTTGAGAAACTTGGACTTGTCCAGAATGATATTAAACACATTGTTAAGATAGACCAAGTCAACAGATTCATCTTCAACTTCTCTAAAGTCCCTTCCCACGATAAAGCTGAAATTTTTTCCTCCTATCTTATCATTCATCTCCTGAGCAAAAGCTATCATTGAATCAGTAACATCAACACCTATTAAGTTTAGACCAGAATGTTTCTTGTTAAGTTCAAAGAGATCGTGACCTGTCCCACACCCAAAGTCCACAACAGTCATTCCGTCTGAGATTTCCAGGAGTTCTGCTAGATTGTATAATGTGGCAAATGAAGGTGTTTCATCCTTAAATCTGTCAACATCTGTTGTCTTACAGACACAGTGTTCGCTGCATGCCACCTCTATACCGTTTATTGCTCTATCTAATGCGGTTTTATATTGAGTTTTGATCAAAGCATAAGAGTCTACATTTTCAAATTTGGTTAATTTTGTTTCTTCGATTGTATCGATCTTAATTTGACAAGATTCACAACAACCTTGGAATGAGGAAAGCTCATCAGATATTCTTTCTGCATCAAAAGCAGAGGATAAAATAGAGCTTCCTTGAATATCGGTGTCTAACAGGGTAGTGCTTTCCATCTCCCCAATTTTCCTTTTAATGGCTGTAACACATCCCTCACAACTAACCCCATCAAAACGAGCAAGATATGTAACTAAAGTTTGCAAGTGGTATTCCTTAAATTTTGTTATCCTAAACTGTAATTAAAATTCTTTGATAGCAGACTTTAAATCATTCAGGTTAAAGCTCGATTTAAAAGTTGCCCATCTAAAAATATTTAGAATTCAACTCTTATTCTGGGAAACATCACTGATTTTGGTCTTCCATTAAGTCTAACCATCCCTTGTTTCATCAGTTCTGTGTATAATTCTTTGAGATTGACATCATTGAGGGGTGGTTTTATTTCCTTAGACTTCACAGTAATGATCTTAAATTTCGGATCCTTCATTCCCTGTTCCTCTGCTACAAGGTTTAAAAAATCGTTGAATGGCAACACCCCGTCAACTAACCGTCTTTCTTCAGCTTGAGGAGCGATATACACCCGTCCTCTTCCCACACTATCCACCTCCTCAAAAGTCATATTTCGGTTTTTCATAACATGTGAGACAAACAATTCATAGATTCTTTCGATGCTTGTTTTCATAATTTCCTTTTCTTTGTCATTCCATGGTCTATCAGCTGAGTTAATATCACTGTGCTCACCTCTTTTGAAGCTATATGGTTTAATTTGTTGTTTCTCAAGAAGTTCCTTTCTCACAAATTTACCGTTCAAGACACCAATGGATGCTGTGATGGTGGTTTGCTGAGCAAATATCTTATGGCTTGCCATTGCAATATAATAGCCTCCCGATCCTGCAACAGAATGGAAATAGGTGTAAATTGGCATCACCTTTGAAAGCTTGTTCAGCTCGTTCAACATGAGCTCTGATGCTGTGGCACTTCCTCCAGGTGAGTTTACAAACAGTATGCATGCCTTGTATCTCTTCTTCTCCTTGATGATCCTCCTCACCTTCTGCCCAAATGGGATATCAGCTAATATCTCGCCTTCCATAAGAGATCTTGGAAAAGGAGAATTTCCCTGACCATCTTCAATCGAACCTACTGCTGGAAGAAGTGCAAGCCTCTTTTTACCTCCTGGGATGCTAACTCTGGAAAGTGCATGTTTGTATGTCGTCAGAGGAAAATCAGATAGCTCTTCAGAAAGATCAGCAATTGGAATCAGCTTAGTAACCCATCCTTGATCAACTGCGTCTTTGTCTGTCATAGGATTGTGGTCAATAAACTCTTTGATTTCATCAATTGATTTCTCTCTTCCTTTGGCGATTCCTTTTGTTAAGGTTTCAAACAGCGAATCTAACATCCAGTTTAACATTTCCTTCTCTTCTTCTGGCATTTCTTCCCTTCCAAGAAAATTGGCAGCTGATTTGTAGGGACTGATCTGCGAAATCTGAAACTCTAAACCAAATTTAGCCAAAAATTGTTTATAATAGTTTATACTCAAACCAATCCCAGTGACATCAAGCATTCCTCCCTCAGTAAGGAATATCTTATCAGCTAAAGAGGCAAGGTAATAGGTTCCTATCCCATAATGATGACTGTAAAAGATAACCTTCTTCCCTGCATTTTTCCAAAGCATCAGGGTGTCCCGTAAAAACTCGAGATCGGTAAGCCCAGAAACGGAAAATTCACTGAGATGAATAACTATCCCCTTTACTCTGGGATCCTTGATCAACTGCTCAGAATCTTGCCAGAATCCCAGAATAGAAAAATCTGCTTGTGGAAGTATCTGTCTTTCAATGAATGATTTCTTGGGAGGGAAGAACGGGATCTCTCCTTTAATTGTAAGAAACACATATCCAATTTTTCTTCTGATTATCTTTCGCTTAAAATTTCTGGTTCTTCTGATTAAACCCATGATATACCAGATATAGAACAAGTTTTTAATGACTACCCCCCACGGATGATATTCTTCAATACAGGTTTAATTCATATGGTAATGAAATTAATTTACTTTTACCATCATTACTCTTTCTCTAATGTCTGTTTTAATCTCTCCAAAGGATTTCCGTCCTCCCTCTGCAAGATTTTTGAGACTAAAGGTGCAATCAATCTTTTGAATCCAGTTCCCTTTATTGTTGCATATAATTCAACCTCTACCTCGTCACCTCTTTCTTTAAACTTGTAGGCATAGTCTGTTTTTATCCCAGAGTAGATATTGGATATTGTTATCTCATCTGGAAACTCAAATTTGGTGATTTTTAATTCCATGGTGCTTGGTTTTCCCCGGATAAGTCTGGTTTCCCTAAATCTAGTCCCTTCTCTAACCTCTCCCTCATCAATTTTTTCAAATGATTCCAGATTGTCCATGATTTGTTTTGCCACATCCGGGTCAAATGTTGAATTAAACACTCTTTCTATGTTTGTTTTAATTTTGGTCTGTCTCCGAAACTGAGCCATATGCTTAAATTTCCAATAATTATATTAAGCATTGTTTGAAAAATTGTAGCATTTCATTTGTTTTTTAGATCCATTTACTGGTCTAGGACTTTCAGGTCACAAATTATAGATTTTTCAAAGAATTCAAACAAAATAAGTCAGAAACAAGTCAGTTTGTAGCCAACCCTCATAAACACAAATCATAATGGGCATCAATGGGATACCCACGAAGGGTCAAATTCATTCTTTCTGCATTTATAATTGTGTTTCTTGCCAACATGTATGCTTTTATGTTTATAGAAAAATTGAGTTTCATAGATTCTTTGTATCTTATAATAGTAACAATTTCCACTGTGGGATATGGTGACTTTCGACCAACATTTGTTATCACGAAAATTTTAGACATCTTGCTAATCGTCACAGGGATATCTACAATTGCACTTCTCTCTGAGTCTATTGCAGATAAACTGATAAGAAGTGCGAATACAAATCTCTCACTTGACCATAAGCTTGAGTATAAAAATCACATAGTAATTTATGGGTTTGATGCTGTGGCAGAGCGAGTGGCAAGTATTCATACCCAAAGAGGGTACAAGGTTATAATATTCGATGAAGACGAGGCAGATGTGCTCAAATCTATTGACTTAGGCTTTGAATCATATATGGAGGTTCTTTCCATCCCTAAAAATATCAAGTTAGCTAACATCAAAGAAGCCTCAGGTCTTTACCTATTTATTGAGAATGAAAACCAGTTGGTTCAGACCAGTCTTATTGCCAAGGCTCACAACCCAAAACTTTTGGTCTATGCAGTCACAGACCATAATCTGTCTATTGATGTTGGAAAATCATTAGGGATCAACAGAACCTACCACCTTGAGAGACTGGTCTCGTCAAGCCTTTTGGTCGGACTAAGAACCATAAAGGCATTTTCCTTCCCTAATCAGCAGCTAAATCCAAGGTCTCAATTTAGGGTGATTCAGTTTCACAAGAGTTTTGATTATAAAAAAGAGTTTACTGATTTTTTAGAACTTGGCATTGCTATGAGAGATTTAACTGGGTTTGAGGAATTTTCGACAAAAAAGAGGTTTGAGCAGTTGCTTGAACAAAATTATGGAGTCATTGCAGTTGCCTCAGAAGAGCTTCAAAGGTTTTATGAAAGAAACGGGATTTCAGATGAAAAGTTCATACTTTCAGAGGAAGAAGCAGAGGTTTCTACCTTAATAATAACTGGATATAGTCGAGAAGCACAACATATTTTCGAAGAAATAGATCCACGATTACTCCAAGGAGTCAAAACCGTAGCGGTCGCGTTTAGTGACGAAGAATATGAGAGGGCACAACAAGACGATTTACAGGTCGTCAGGTCAAACCGCGGAGGAATTGGTAATACGCTGGCTGAGCTAACTAAAGATGAAAAAGTGTTTATCGTAAATTTTTCAGATAAAATTACAGATTCTCTGCTTATCACGCAGGCAGTTACAAAGCTAGGCAAAGACACGCAGTTGTTACAGGTTGCCAGAAGTACTGTAGAGATAGAACTCTTTAGGGAATCTGGTGCTGACATAATTCTTATGCCTAACCTTCTGATGACCCGGGGATTATCACTAATCTTTTTAGCAGAAAGAAAAGAGACTCTATCTATCGTTTTTGGAAACAAACACATCTTTGAAGAGGTCATCGATGAAAATTCTAGGTTTGTCGATTTGACTGTTAGAGGTATAGAAAAACAAAATTACAGGGTTTTAGCTGTTAAACCCCAAAATGAATCTCCTACACGCAGGATAAATAATTACAGACTTAAAGCCGGAGATTCGATCTATCTCTCTTGTTCACAGGAATTTCTGTCCTTTTAGGCTATAAATGCAAATCTACGTATAATGACCGACAAATTAAATTTCACCAAAACAAACTAATATAATTCAAATCGTTACAATAGAGCTGTGTCTCTTGAAGAATTATTGGAACAAGGTGATATTGAAACTTTATCAAAGTTTCAAACAAAAATTTATTGGGAGGAAAAAGACCTAGTTAAGATGGTATCAACCACACAAAAAATTCTGAATACAATACAGGGTGGTGGCAAAGATCCATTTCTGTATAACCTGGCATCATTCACCTGTCCCTGGTGGAGTGACAGTTTACCAGTAAACCAAACAGAAGCAGAAACAGGGATGAATGCAGCTCTAGAGCTTTTGGAACTTCGTCAAAGTCAGAAGACACCAGATACAAAACTAGCTGGTGCAAATTGGATACTCGCTGTTCATTACTTGTACACTGAGAGGAATTCAAAAGAGGCAATCTCTCATTTTCAGGAGTCAATAAAGCTCGTGAAAAATAATACAGATGAATTTTCAAAACTGGTTAATGCCAACTCCATCGAGGGAATAGGGAGGGTTAAGGTGCTTTTACACAAGGAGGATCACCCAGAAGAGTTGGAATCTGCAAGAAATGCCTATATAGCTTCAAATGATGAATACAGTCTCAAAGAACTAGAATATTTTCTTCAGAAAACCTCCTGAATAATAAAATTTGCTTCTGATAGGATGTCAATTTTAGTGCCCTTTGTTTCAAAATGACTTAAATTAGGGCTCAGTTGAAGCTATCAGGCATTCTAGTTTTATCCCTTTCCTCCCACCTATATTCAAACTAGAAAATCCTATTTTCTCCAACACTCGTAAATGAGCCTAACAACATTCTTCCATCGAATTTCGTCTGTCTCATCTTCACTTAGATTATATTCGGATTGAACTCTCTCAAACAAACCTGGGAGGTCAGTGATGTCTTTGATATCAGAAGGGAAGGGTGCACCATCTAGATCTGCACCAGAGTGAACATGCTCAATCCCAGCAACCTCAATTAACTTCCCATACATCTGAATTGCACTGCTACTTCTGGCTTCATTTGGATCTGTAGAAAGAAACACGTTACAAAGGTTTACCCCTATGCTTCCGTTGGTATCAGCAACAGCCTGAACCATCTCAATAGTCAGGTTTCTTTTATGGTCTGCCAGTTCTCTCAGGTTGGAGTGACTCGCCATAATCGGTTTATTTGTGTGCGAGATCACCTCCCAAAAGGATTTATCATTTAGATGTGAGACATCAATTATGATTCCGAGTGACTCCATTGCATCTAACAGGTCCTTTCCCTCCTGGGTTAATCCTCTAGTTTCTCCCTGTAACTGCCCAGTGGCAAACCTGTTTGCCTCATTCCAGGTAAGACTCATCGATCTCAATCCACACTCATAATAGATGTATAACCTATTTAACTCTGAATCTATACCCGCAGCACCCTCAAAGTGCAACACTGCTCCTATTTTTCTATTTCTGCTCTGATTAGACAAATAAGAATTAAGAAGTTCTTCGAAATCTTTTGTGTTATTGATTCGCAAAAGTTTGTTTCGTGGTTCTTCTGTCATCTTTAGCCATCTCTGAACCATATCCTCTGTAACATATTGGTTTTCTGTTGGATACCCTGTGAAAAACCCACAGAGTAGATTTGCCTTTCTAGCCCTTTTTAGATCCACATGTCCAACCTTTGATGCCTCATGGAACTTTCTTTTTTCTCTTTGCATTGCCCATAGGGTATCTAGGTGTGTGTCAATAAACATGGATTGTAAAATAGAGAATTACAGTTATATATGTTGTCTAAACTAAGATAAAATTTTATCAATGTTTTATTTTAAATTATCAGTAAGATATCTTGGTATTAAATTGGTACTCCAATCTTCCACCCTCTGCTTAGGACTAAAAAAGTGAACATGTAAAATACTATGAAGGCAATCATAAAAACAAATCCAATAGACATGCTTCCTGGTGCTTCTAGTTTATTTGTATGCGCTTCTTCTTCTTCCACATTTGTTGGAATGGGACTATCAAAAGATCCCTCTTTATCTACCTTTTTACCAAAGAAAAGAGAAATTACAATCAAACCAACGAATAATGCACCCCCAGTCACCGTAATTATCGCACCAATTCCCAACAACCAAAGTCCTATTTGCCATGCAAAGGTATTTACCCCTAAGGAAGTGTAGTAATCATAGGTCGCTGTTCTTCGTGGTGCACCTTGGACTCCTGCTATAAACATGCCTAAAGTAAGGATCGCAAGTCCTAATGCAAATAAATGAAGTTGAATTACTTTAAGATTACCTCCAATTATCTTTCTAGCGGGAATTAATTCAATAAAGTAATAAGCTAACCCCATAAACGCCATTGTTGTCCCCGCAACGACAGTTAGGTGGAAATGAGCATTTATCCTCAATGTATTGTGAGTAATCATGTTAAGTTGATATGTACCTTGAATACTTCCAAGCATGCCTCCAATCCCAAATAGGAGGATGCCCCATATAACCGCAGGTATCGCAGGTTCATTCCAGGGGAGCTCTCTAAGCCATGAAAATAAACCTTCACTGTGGTTCTTTTCTCTGATTTGCCTTTCCAAAGCTCCTGGAATAACGAATGCATGGATCAAAGAAGGAACAGCCAAGGCCAAGGCAATTAATGTTGCATTAATCAACTTAAAAGGCATAGAATAAGCCGGATCCACAATTAAATGATGGGTTGCCACTGGTACAGTAAACAAAAGATATCCCATGAATGCGAACCTAGAATACTTCTCATTTAAGGGTTTAGCACCTGTTGCTATATTAATTAAAATATACCACACTGCTGCTGTTGCAGAAATATTGATGTACTGAGCAGTATGACCGAATCCCCAAAATACCTGTTTCCAAAAATCTGCATTAGGGGCAGCAATTATGTCGTATGAATATAAATATGCTAGAATCATCACAATTGCACCATTTATAATCGCCTGAACAGCAATCACTACAGCAACGAATACCCCATAAACTGCTAAAGGGAGTGATTCATGAGGATAACTTTTGGTTTTTTGCGCTTGATAAATTGTTAAGAAAAAGTTTATCCCTGCAACCAAAACCCCCACTGCGAAAAGTATATACCCTAGATAAAAAAACGGATTGGCTTTTAATGGAACATAAGCAGTAAACATTACAGTAGAATTGGGGTGATCAAAGAAAATAGTCCATTCTAACATTAATGTTCCAAGGAGCATTAATGCAAATGCCCCCCACCCTAATCTCATTGAAGCCATTTTCGAATTTAACATAGCTGTAGATGCAAAATAGACCGCAGCTATTTCAAACCAGACAATCCACAGAATCAACATATTAATGCCATGAATGTTAACCACTTGATAGTATGTTGAATTGTCAATGAAGGAAAACCTAATTGGCATCTTGTGAATACCCATAATAAGTGCAGCGACTCCGCCGATGGCCAAAGCCAGAACTGCAACAACAGCGTTGGCAATCATTAATGGTTCTGCTTTTCGAAAAACTCTAAAGTTAGTTTTTGGACATACTCTAAACTCATCTTCATTTATTAAGCTCATGCTACAACCTCCAGAAATCCAAGCATTGTATGATGTCCAATCCCACAAAATTCATTACAAATAATCTGGAACAATCCGGTTGTGGTGGGTGTAAAATCAAAATAATAATCATATCCTGGAACAACTTGAAGTGAGATTATCCAATTGTCTCCCACAATTTGGAATCCGTGTAGCACATCAATAGACCCCAAATGCATCCGGTATGTTAATCCTACCTTGAATTTTACACCATTAGCTGTCGATCCATTTAAATCAGAAGATGGTGCAAACCATGTGAATCGTTGTGCAACTAAGTATATGTCCCCCGAAGTAAAGCGGTCTAATGAGGTGTTCCCATTTGAAAGTTTCCCTGGGAACACTCCTTTAGAAGCTACATTTTCAGAGGTTGCTGTGGAAAGAAAGTTTTCATTTGATATACTGGTAAATTTGTCTGGTGGATTTTGATCCCCTGTAAAGACCCATCCCACTGTCATAGATCCCATCATCAGAATCATTAAAATAATGACTCCACTCCAGATTTTTTCATCCTTACCTAAAGGAACTTTCCACCAGTTTTTGTTTGGATTTGTAATTGACATATTTTTCCTCCTATATTTTGAATAAGATCTCTATCGCAATCCAAATCAACCAACCAACTGTGATTCCGGTTGCGATCCCTGCCTGTAACCAAAGGTTATCGGCAAATCTAGCAAATCTTGATTTTTGTTCAACTGTCATGGTAGTATCTACCCGACTGCTATACAATGAGAAGTATTTAAAGTTGCTGTACAAAATAAATTAATTTGTCACATTTCTTATCTTTGATCAGAAAATAGAAACTTAAAAAAGACTCATAAAATCTTGTGATATTCCACATCTTCTGCGAAAATTAAATTAATGAGAAATGAATTTTATCCTATGACCCACAAAATAAATACTGTACAAAGGGAAGTAACTGGGTTTTTTGGACTTGTTGGAATTTCTCTTGTTTTTTTTATCGGTGGAGTTTTTTTAGGCCCATTTAATGCCCTAAGAATGTCTGGATTGATCAATTTTCCAGAAATCCATTACATTCACTGGAATACAGCTTTGTTAGGCGGTGTAACTTTTATATTGTTGCTTCAATTTTTTGTATTCGTTAATTTAACAGTGGGTGTCCCAAAATATTTCCCGTTAGGAATTTTTGCAATTTGGCTTTTAGCTATATTAATTAACTATCTGACCATATTTAACCTCGTGTCTCCAGTAGTCCCCAAAATCCTTTTTGTTAGTGTCGCTATTTTGTTACTTTATATAGATTACAGGTTGTTAAAACTCCCTTATATTCAACCCTCTGAAGGCTTACACCTTTATTTTGTTGCTGGAACATTCTGGTTAATGATTGGAATTATAAACTTTGAATCTCTATTCTATATGAATTCGCTTTTTCTTTTCAGCTATGTTTACGGTTTCTTTACAAACTTTTTATTTGGTGGGTTATTCTTTTTTGTTCCGATACTCTACTCTCAAAAATCACCAAGTCTGACTTCAATTAAATTACACAATGGGTTCTTAAACTTGGGAATAATTTTTGGATTTATTTTCGAATATTCCAAAAAACAGGGTGGGATCGAATTTGGATGGGCCCTTGATTTGGTAAGCACGGTGTTTTGGTTTTTGGCTTTTGCAATATTTTTCTTTTGGTTTGCAGATTTAATTTACAAGGCTGGTTTAAGTGTTTCAATTTTTGGTTTAATTGTTGGTATGATAATGTATGGTTTATTTTTATTTGATAGTTTTGTGGGAGCAATTTTACCTGCTTGGGTAGGACTGAGACATGTACATTTAATGTTTGTTGGAGTATTCGTTATAACCATTTCTTCCATAGGATTAAAAATTATCCGAATTGAGTCCGGGAGGGAAAACAATGAAACAATTGATTGGGACTTTCAAACTCTTAAGACCATAAATAAAGTAAAAGCAGTCCTCTTATCCTTTGTTATTTTAGGTGTTGCAGGAGTCTTATTTTCATTTACCATACAAGATTACCTCTGGCTTGCTTATTCTGGATTTTTTCTTATAATTTTTTTCTCTATCAACATTTTTTATGTTATACTAAATTCTTAATTAGATCAAGTAGTTTACTTAGAAAGGATTTTAGAAACTACATAGCGTAAATCTAACAACAAACCGATCAAAAGTACCAGGTTGAAAGCAAATGTAAAGATCAACCACGTAAATCCACTGACGTCATTGATGTAAAGTATAAAACCAGCGATCATGGTCAGAATCACGTAGATCATATACAGGAATATCTTAGGGACATTCCTATCTGCAACTAAAATATGATCGGCCAGCTCGCCTAGGAGGGCAGGATTACTGTCTTGAACAAAATATTTCCCATTTGCTGTCTTCTCAACCAATGAGAAAGTATAGAGCCTTGAAAGATGGTAAGCAACAAGCGATGGTGTGCTATATCCCAACTCTTTTTGTAGCTCACTGACCCCATGTAATTTTCCAGGACTGCTTGCCAAGAAGTGATAGATCTCCAAGGTTTTTCCCTGAATCTTTTCACTGTAATCAATCTCTGGCTCTGGGTACAAATCCTTGTCTGTGAGTAAATCTTTTACTAAAGGTTTGGCTAAACCATCTGATGAAAAAGCCTCATCATTCTTTTTTTGATTACCAGCCATCTTAAACCCTCCTCACAGTCTCAATGTAAAGTCCAGTTGATACTTTAGACTTCAGGGTTAAGACACCCATGTACACGATTTCAAGCTTGTCTCCCATCGAATTAAACGTGATAAGTTTAGCAAAAGAGACCCCTGTAATATCTCTTTTTATTCCTGTATCGTCACAAGAATATGAAGTTCCTCTTTCAGGACCAAGGACGGGAGAAATTGCTGATAGGTTGTACGTGTTGTTGGTCACAGATCCAGTAACTTTAACTCTGGTTAGAAATTCACCAATTGAACTACCACAATTACCTATTGAGGGTAAATATGTGTTATTTACCTTGTAAAGTTTACTATAAACCATTAATTCAATACGATTGGGATCGGTATTTAACACATCAACAAACGTCCTTTCACTCTTCATATAGTTCGGAGAATACGCCGACCCCTGAACCAAAATCGAAGAGTTAAGTCTTGGGAAGGAGACTGAACTGTTTGCAAACGAGAGGTAATTTCCGTTGGTTGGATGAGTGGGGTCAAACAAGGAGAGCTGTAATCCAGACTTACTGATTTTGTTCAAAAATATATTGTCATTGTAACTCTGACTTCGGTCCCAATTTGAAACATTTTGATAAAACCCGTTTAAGTTTGCTGAGTTGAAAAGAACTCCAAAAAAACTTCCAACCTCAAATATTTGCAGTGTTTCAAGAGCTCCACCTGTGACAAATGGATATGGTAGCAACTGCCAGTAATAGCTTTTGTTTAAAGTTGGGTCAATCATAACATAATTTGCCCTGTTTAACCCAGAATAATTTCCTTCAAGATTATTTACAATTGTCCCTGATCCAGTTAGGTGTATTCTGCCCTTTGAATCGATCAAATTGACTTGGGAGTTAGTCATATTTATCACCCCAAAATTATCAACTGTTTTGGGAGTCCTTAAAATTTCTCTGAAGTCTATTTGTAGGTGTGTATTGTTTAACAAGCCAAACTTGACAGGAGATCCTTGAGACAATTTGTCAGGATTCATCAACTTCTGATAAATCTTTGATGAAATCGTGTAATAGGTTTTTTGTTCTCTAAAGTTTGAAATTGGACCGGTTTGATTTATCTCATTAAATAACAAAAGAAATTTTTGTTTTCCATAGTAATCTAGGCTGGCAACACTCATATTCCCTGTTGGAAGCCTGTAAACAAGAGATTTGAGATCAATAGAAACGCTTGGTTCGACTTTTATGGGGAGATAGAATGTTCTCTTAATATACTCCGCAGGAAAACCACGATAAGTGAAGCTGGAGTTATATCCCTGGGAGAAGGTAATGTACTGAGACTCTTTTATTGTAAGAAGTATAAGCGACTTGTTGATTCCCATTAGAGAAAAAGCATAGAATATTGTGTGATTCACCTCTGATGCGGTATTGTCTATACCCATAATAGGTTGTAAATAATCAAATAAAGGCAGTTGTGTAATCTTCTTAGTAAAGGTGTCATGCTCTATAAGAATATATGAGTATTTCTGGGTGTTGTTTACCCCCGATTTTGAATTGAATTCAAATCCAACCCAATAATTTTTGTCGTTGACCGTTATAGCCTTAGAAACTGGATAGAAGTTCGTGTTGGCCACAGGTTGATAGCTAGGGTTGAAATTATCTGCGACATAAATCACAGTACTGGTTATTACAATGGAAAGAACTACTAAAGAGAGTGCCTTTCCAGTTGGAAATCTCATCAATGATATAACCTTCCAAGATTGCATAATTAAATTATACTGATAAAATTTAAGAAAAAATGGGTTTGAAAGGGGTTGAAAGACAAAAATAATCCAAAATAATCTATCAATTTTATGATTTTTTTTCATTTATGTTGGGTGGTATCTTATTTCTATATCTTATTCCCACACACTGTACAATACAAATCACCTGTGATTTGAGCACCACAGGAGGGACAAAATCTTTCAACCCTATCTTGAATTATTATGGGAATCTGAAGTGTGTAATCCTTTTTTAAAGCCCTGTCAACCACGAACTTGAAAAAATAATCTATCTGAAAGTTTATTCCCCTAATAGTTTTTATTCTCTTTGGTAAAAGAAATGGTTTTTGGAACTCAAGGTCAACACTTTGAGTGGAAATTCTTTCTGTGTTCATATAACCTTCTCCCCTCGCTTGTCCTAAAATAAACCTAAACAAATCCAGCCTTAACGCTCTGAACCCTTCGAAGAGGTTCAAAATAAATCTGTATTTTACAAGGTCTCCTGATGAGTAAACATTTTGTGGCAATTCAAAAGTGACAAACTTAGTCTCAGTTTTAATGGGGGTAATTTTGTTGTTATAGAGGTTCCTGACATCTGTTGGGTAGTAATACCGTTGATCTGGTTTCCATTTTTGGTCTAATTCCACCTCGATACCATGAAAAACATTCACATTCTCCGAATGATAACTTCCAGCGACATCTAAAGGGATAATCACAGAAATTTTTCCTCTGTAAATATTTTGGCCTTCAACTGGTTGAATTGTAATAGAATTGGCATAAAGGTCTATCTCTTCCATTGCAGTGTATGAGTGTTTTCCAGACCTAATCTTAAATCTCACAGTTTCCCTACCATACAGGTTAATTCGAACCTTTCGTACTTCATTATTTCTGTCTTGGATGGCTACCTCTGCGTTCATCGTTTCCCCAGGGAGATAATACTCCTTATCGAAAGTCACTTGTATGTTCATCTAAATTAATTTTATGTATTCGCATATAAATTTGTAGGAAATATCTTGGTCTATTGCTTGATTATTTGTAGATGTTTTGATGACATCATTATATAATTTTGATATTATAATTTTGATATCAAGGGTAAAGCATCTGATAAAAATATTCATTGTTCTTGTCATCACAATGGATAGAATTAATGAAGAAAGAGTCTCCCTCTCTGGAAAATTTTTGACTGATTTAAGATATGAAGAGAGCTTAATTAAACCAGTTAAAATCTCGGTAAAAATGAGGTTGAATGAGCTTAAAGGCTAAAAAAAATACCTTAAATTATAAATTAGTACGATAAACCTCAATCTTTTAATTGAATATAATATCTACTATTAAAGCTTATTTCCACACTCTATACAATAAAAGTCACCTGTGATTTGAGCACCACAGGAGGGACAAAATCCTTCATCCTTCTCTTCAATTACTATAGGAATGTCTAGTCTGTAATCTCTTTTGAAAGCTCGGTCAACAATAAATCTTAGAAAATAGGAAACTTGGAAATTTTTCCCCTTAATGCTCTTCGCCCCCTGTGGTAACAAATAAGGCTCGTTAATCTCCTGATTTATTATCTTAGTAGATATCCGTTTACTTTTTCTGTATGCATGCCCATGTGCGTTCCCTAGAGTTGATTGATGTAATTCCAACCTCAGTCCCCTGAATCCCTCATACAGGTTCATAAAATACCTGTATTTAATCAAAGCCCCTGATGAGTAAATATTTTGTGGCAAGTCAAACGTGACAAATTTGGTTTCTTTTTTTATGGGTTTGACTTCTTGGTTATAGGTTCTTTTTACTATGGTTGGGTAAGAAAACCTCTGATCCAGTTTCCATTTCTTGTCCAATTCAATCTCAATCCCATGAAAAACCTTTGCTATATCAGATTGATAACTCTCTACAACATCAATTGGGGTGGTTATAGAGATTTTTCCCCTATAGTTGACCAGGTCTTGAACAGGTTGAATAACTACTTTATTCGAGTAGAAGTACACCTCCTCGCTTGCGGTACTTTGATATTCTCCAGATTGATATTTAAAGGTCACAGTTTCTCTTCCAAACAGCTTAATTTGAATCTTTCTGACACTAGAATTGACATTGCCTTGCATGGATACATCTGCATTAATGGTTTCCCCAGGGAAATAATACTCTTTATCAAAGAGCACCTTAACATCCATGATCATAATTTATCATAGAAGTATATAAAATTGTAGGAAATATGGCATGTAATTGATTTTTTCCAGTAAAATTTTTCATGATCTAAACCATTTTGAATAGAGATTTAGTAATTATAGCCAAAGAGATTCAAGTTGATCAGCAGATAAAGGTTCAAGATATTCACAGCTAAAAATATTAAAAAGTACAGTTTTTCAACTCTACTGGTCTTCAATGTTTTTCTCGCAAGGATCAGATATAGAACCAACCCCACTAATAGTATTGTAGTAAAAAGTGGGATGGTGAGGATAACTCCTACCATGAGAGGAATCCCTTGAATGAACTCATCTGGTTTAATATAAAGAATGGACAATAGAAATAATAATGGGAACATTACAGCAAGAAATGAATTGAAGGTAGTAAATAAAATGGGTATTCTATCATAGAAATCTTGATTTGAGTTTAGCAACAGCTTTCTGTATCTTTTGTGAATCAGGTTATACAAAATGATCAATCCCATTACAGACAGCATAGTAATCATCAGAGCCTCTGTCAATAGGGTATCCTCAAGAAATGATCGCTTTTCAAACCCAAGTGGCATTCCAAGTACGCTTATGTATACCATTTGTACTGAAAATCCAGTTGCTGAAAGTTTAAAAATCAAAACCTCTGTGCTGTTTATTTGATAAAACACATTTGTATTGTATTGAATCCAACTGTGGTGAATTATACCATTTGGTGTCAATAGATAAGTCTCTAAATTCACCCCCTCTTGATAAATTTTAAGCTCTAATGGTTTATAGTGTATACTCCTTTCAGGGGCAATCTTCAGTGCTTTTTCGAAAGTAGACTCCACAAAGCTTGTCACTATATAGGTTCCAGTAAACTTTCTAATCCCGAAAAACGATGTATCTGAGACATAACTGCTCTTGAGAGTCTGGGTTGACTTAAGAAAGAATTTTGCAAAAAGCTCTTTGACAAGGTTTTCTCTTGAAACATAGAGTTCCCTGTTCATGCTAAGGACAATTGAAAGGTTGTACTTAGGATACAAAAACACCCCAGAAGAGTATCCAACCCCATCTCCTAATTGACTGTAAACATCTGTACCATTTTGAATCAAATGGCCCAAAAGCAATGTTCGAAGAAAAAAATCCTTGCTCACATTGAATGCAGGTGAATACAATACCTTGTTTGTAAATGAATCATTCAAAAGCGGGAATCCATGCGGATTAACCAACTGCAGTGCTAAATGGGAGATATCAGACGGTGTTGCAACCAGATTCAACGATGGGTATAGCTCATAAAGTTCATTCTTTATTGAAATACCTCTATAGTTTTGCCCTGGTATTAACCTTGCGGCAGCAGTAGAATTTAAAATAGGTTGCAGAAATGTGTTGCTAAGACCCAGTGGCTTAAATATTTTATCTCTCATAAATTTTGTATAATTTCCAGTTTTGTTTTCGATCAGCATAGCCAAGATAGAATGGCTTACTGAAGTGTAACTCATTAGTTCACCTGGCTCTTGTATCAACCGAGGATGTCTATGTTTGAAAAACTCTGTCAAATTCAGATAATTTTGTCTCTCCTGAACGTGAGTTCCTAAGATCATACTATCTAATCCAGCAGTGTAGGTTAGCAATTGCCTGACGCTAAAGTTCTTAGCTTCACCATCATATGAAATAGGAAGATTCTTTCCGAAATATCCATTGACTGGTAAATCCAAGCTTAGGTTCCCCGTCGAAACCAATGAAAGTATTCCCAGCCCAGTAAATACATCACCAATCTGGCCAAACCTGAATAAGGATTGGTTTGTCCAACCTTTACCATAGACTCTGCTAATATTGTTTGTCCCATTTTGTGTGATTGAAACAGCCATTGCTGTCACCCCTTTGCTTGTCAAACTCTGAAACTTCTGTTGTAGAAATTGGTCTATGCTTGTTGTTGCATGCTGCTGAACCTCTGTGGGACGTACACCCCCACCATTTATTGCTGTTGGTAAGGAACCTAAAATAAAAATCGACAGCAAAAGTGTAAGAACCAATGTTCTCATTACTGTGTTTTCTGACAGATGTAGCAATAAAGATTTGCCTCTTTCTCCCTCTAATTGTTTGACAAATTAAGATGGTGATATCAATTCAGTTCGGTTTAACCAGGAATTTCATATAGAACAAATTTTTTCAGAAATCTTGAAATCCTTGGATACATGTCCTGTAAGGTTTCCCATTTGGAAAATCCATGCCCCTCCCCACTGTAAACCTTATATTCAACATGATTGTGTAACTTCTCAACGAGTCTGTCGGATTGAGATTTAACAACTACTGGGTCATCCTCGCCTTGCAGAACAAGTAGAGGAACATCAATCTTTTCTGCATGAAATATTGGTGATCTCTCATAATACTCCTTGGCATGTTCTGGTAAGTCCCCAACTAACATCTGATCATATTTTGCTTCCAGAAAATGGGTTTCTTCTCCAAGTGCAAACAAATCTGTAACACCGTATAAATTAACACCTGCTTTCATCTCAGTCGGGTAATCAACCAATGTTTTCAATGTTGTGTATCCACCAGCACTTCCTCCCATGATGGCACACTTGTCAGATGAAATAATTCCTTCATCTACCAGTTGTTTTTTCAACCAGATTGTATCCTTTACATCATAGATTCCCCAACTGTGTGTCAACTTCTGCCTGTATTCTCGACCATACCCGACACTACCACGATGATTAACTAATGCAAGTGTCCAACCCAGTGATGCAAGATACTGTACCAGGGGTTCAAATTCATTTCTTCTCATGCCAGTTGGTCCGCCATGAATAACAAAGATGCATGGATTGCCGGGAAGAGTCTTATCTGGTTTATACAGCAGTCCATAAGCCCTTTCCTCATCAAAGGTTGAGTATGAAATGTGTTTTGGGATAACACCTTCTCCTCTATATATTCCAGATCTGAGTTCATATTCCACTTCAAGTGAATTTAAATCAATGATCTGAATAGTCTGTGGGGTGTTGTATGAGGTGAAATGAAGAAGAAGTCTGTTTTTCACAACCGATATTTTTGAAAATGAACCCTTTGGTGTTAATAACTCCTCTGTCTTCCCCGTCTCTACATTGACTCTTACCAAAGAATTTGCAGCCTCTCTGTATCTAATATAATAAATAAATTTAGAATCTGAGCTCCACGTGTAATCTTTGCCTCCGGTCACCCAGGTTGAATATTTACAGTCAAAGGGCTCATTTACGAGATGTCTTGGTTTCACTCCATCAACATCAAGTATCCAAAGATTCCAATAACCTGATCTGTCCGAAATAAAACTAATCCTGTTCCCGTCAGGAGAGTACATGGGTTGTCCAGTGGAGATATTCTCTCCGACCTCTAGCTCTTTAAACTCTCCGGAGTCAAGAATAAACTCTACTATTCTACTTCGATCCCAACTCATGAAGGGTGTATTCCATGCGTGTAACAACACTCTTTTGGAGTTGGGGTGAATAAATGGGTCGTACTGAAATTCTGCTTCATAAGTTATTAACTCAGCCCACTTTTTATCCGAGATGTTAAAGAAACCCACCTCCATATGATCCTCCTTCTCCAAACAGAAAACAATCATATCATTTACACAATGGGGTGCAAAGGCTTTACCCTGTGGTATCCCCTCCAGCTTTAAGGGAGGTTCATCATTTAATTTAACTATAAATAACTCCCCATTAGAACTTACACACAAACCTGAAGAATCAGATAGCCAACAATATATCTTTCCCCCATAAGCAGTCCCAGTAGAAAGGGGAAGCTTTGCTGTGACCTGCTTAGGCACTTTAGAGGAAATATCTAACACAAAGAGATCAGATTCTCCGGATGCGCTTCGAATGTAAGAGATGTATCTTCCATCTGGTGAAAATAAAGCATCTTTGTATTGGTCTCCAGCTAAAAAAGGTACTAAGGTAAAATCAGTTTTTGGCACAATTAGGAATAAACAGTTGTATATTTAAATTATTAGGATTAGCTTGCCTCAGCAGACACAGCATCTAGAATATCAATAAGACCTGCAAGATTTTTCTCAAGATCAATTCCAAGCATCCCCGCAAGGGCAAAGGAGGAAATGATATTCTCAATCAACTCTTCTTGGATGTTCTCTTGCTGCTCAGCAAGTATGGCAGTCTCCGATATCCCACTAGCAAACCTGTTCAACAGACTCTCACCTATCATCCTTAATGGACTGTTTGATGAGTGAGGAAGCTGTTGTATACTGCGAGAGTTTTGCCTTGCTTCTATTAATGAGCTTATTTTGTCAACAGTTGCGTTTATTCCTAACATCATATGTTTCCCTTCTATACTAAATCTAAATAAAGCATTCTCCTATTTAAGATTAGGTGATATATTCATTAAATAAAATTTCTTATGGAGAATTAAGTAATTGTTTGAATATTTGTTTTAGGCTTTGGAGGTGCTAAGAGTGACAAGTCTCCAAAAGTTCCATCGGAAACATTGGGGGTGTCGGTATGGTTGGTTGGGTAAAGACCGCGCCTTTTTTTGGTTCCTTCTATTTTATCACTCAGTTTGGTAATCGAACTTTATGTTCTTTGATTCTGCAACAGTATAACCCCATACGATAGGTATAAAACATTTACCCAAAAGTTGTTGTATGACGAAATTTGCGGTGCAGATTGAAAATCAATTTGGTTACACTTGGAAGGATACAAAAGAAATTATAGCAAAAACAGAGGATTTTGGGTATCACTCATTTTATATCTGTGATCATTTTTTCCTCGATGATAAATCTGAAACCCTTGATGCTTTGGAAGCATGGACGGTTTTGACTGCTGCTGCGACCCTAACCAAAAAAATCAAACTGGGAACACTGGTTTCTGGAAATAATTACCGTTCTCCAGCATTATTGGCTAAAATTGCTACCACCTTGGACCATATTTCTGCTGGAAGGATGGAGTTGGGGATTGGTGCTGGGTGGAAAAAGGTTGAGTATGAGGCATATGGTTTTGACTTCCCCTCAGTAAAAGAAAGGCTGGAAATGCTTGAAGAATCCATTCAGGTCATTAAACTTCTTTGGTCAGAATCTCGTGTAACATTCACTGGGAAATATTACAATTTGAAGGATGCTGTTTTCTCACCTAAGCCTTATCAATCAGAACCTTTGATAATGATTGGAGGAGGAGGAGAAAAAGTGACTATGAGATTGGTCGCAAAATATGCAGATTACCTAAATCTTCCTTTTACCCCAATGGAACAGATTGAGCAGAAATTAAATGCCTTAAAGGGGCATTGTAGAGATGTTGGTAGGGATTACGAAGAGATTGGAAAGTCTTATTTTCATCCAATTTGGGTTGAAGATGATGAAAAAAGCCTTGAAATTTATTTATCAGAAGTAGCTAAGCTTCGAAACATGTCAGTCAATGATTTGAAGGGGAAAATTTTCGATGAGAGGTTTCCAGGATCATGGATTGGAACACCAGAACAGGTCAAAGAACGAATTGAATATATGCAGTCACTTGGCTTTGATTATTTCTTCATTCAACAACCCTTTGATAGACGGACTGATGGAATTGAGAAATTCGCAAACTTGGTTATGAACAAATATTTTAGGTAACTTAATTTGGAGGTTTTACCTCCTACAAAATCCCGTTTCGTCTGAGCTATGGCACTAGATTCTATTTTTGTACTGGTCTGTTCTCAATAACAATAGGTACTAAGATCAATAGATCCAACTAATGAGAGGTAATTGAGCAAATTTGCTTATGTTTTAAATAAACTTTGAAAATTATTGCCTTGTTGGGTTCTTTCCTCGATTTAATAATTTAAAGATAAGGTTTAAAATGGTCAGGAAGTGCATGATTATACAGCATGTGCTTTTCTGGTTTGTTATCTAGTATTTCTTCTAACTGGGTGACTTCATCTTTCGAAAGTTCAATTTCCAATGCTTTAATATTTGATAGGACATGTTCAGGCTTGGTTGCACCTGTGATGAGTGATGAAACCTCTGGTCTTAATAATGCCCATGCAAGCGCAAGTTGACCTGGCTCAACACCTTTGTTCTTTGCAAATTCTGTAACTTTATTCACTTTCTCCATTAATTGTTTATCATCAAGATATCTCTTCATGAACTCACTGGTTGTTGCTCTTGACCCCTCTGGGATTCCTTCATTGTATTTCCCTGTAAGGATTCCTCCCGCTAGTGGTGACCATGGGACGATACCCATTCCATGATACTTAGTTGTTTCCATGACATCTAACTCTATGTGTCTGTCTAACATGTTGTATCTTGGTTGCTCAACTGAGGGTGGTGTTGCTCCAATTTCTTTCGCTATTCCCACGGCTCTTTCTAGTTGTGCAGCTGACCACACTGATGTTCCCCAATACCTTACTCTTCCGTCTCTTACAAGGTCATCCATTGCTTCAACTGTTTCTTCGAGTGGTGTTACACTGTCAAATCTATGTGCAAAGTAGATGTCAAGGTAGTCCAAATTCAGTCGATCCAAAGTTCCATCAATTGAATCATGTATGTGTTTCCTTGATAGACCCCAGTCGTTGACATTTTCACTCATTGGCCAAAACACTTTTGAGGAGACAACAAAATCTTTTCGTTGATATGTTTCGCCCTCGAGTGCCTTTCCAACTACCTTTTCAGCTCCTCCTTTGGCATAGATGTCAGCAGCATCAATGAAATTGATTTTGTTATCCAGTGCAGTGTGAATGCAGTTGATGGCAGTTTGATCTTCTACTGTTCCTCCATACGTTAACCATGCCCCGAGAGAAATTTCAGAAACCTTTATTCCATGTTTTCCTAGCTTGCGGTATCTCATGTTATGATACTTAAATCGGTTCTGGTTATTAAACTCGTTGTAGTGGCAATGACTTGGTGGTGTTAATCACTCTTACAATCTTATCATTGATGCATCTTTTACTTGGTTGACATCACAAAGAAGTTTATGGTAAATCTGATGTTTTGGCAGTGATGACTTCTGATGTTTTCTTTGATCCTTTTCGACTTATCGAAGCTGTTTTCTAGGGGGCAGGTTAGGTCTTGCAATGTGGGTGGTGGTTTATGTGATCGTTTCTGATGGTTTTTGTTAACTTGTGGTGAGTTAGCTTGGTGATTTTTGACAATTTCTTATTGTGATGTCGATTTTTTGATTGGATCTGTCTATTTTATATGGCTAAAATTCTCTTTTTCTCCTATTTTTCCTGCATTCTTGTCGGATATTGTCGGAAGTTGTCCATGTTCTGTGTGCATGGTTACATCTGCTGATGTCATCAAAAGTTGTCTATCTGTTTGATGACTTCTGTATTGTGAACTCTAGATAGAATTTCGTTAACACAAGCAAAAATTCAAATGTCGGCAAACTTACAAGGTCTGATGACTTTACCACATATCATGATTGTAGGAATAGGCGGAACAATTGCCAGTCAAAGAACAGATGAGGGCTTTAAACCCAGTCTCTCTGTTAAGCGACTGTTATCTTATATCCCTGAGATCAACAATCACTGCACCTTTGAGACAACACAACTGATGAATGTGGACTCCTCAAACTTACAACCAGAAGATTGGGAGGAAATTGCAAATTACCTAATCACTCCTTTAAACTCTGAAAGGTTTGATGGCATTATTGTCTTACATGGGACTGATACCATGGCTTATACCGCTTCAGCAGTTGCTATTTTAATTAGAGATGTCAACAAACCTATAATTTTCACTGGATCTCAAATTCCTTTTTCCGTCTTTGGTTCTGATGCAAGAAGGAACATCATTGATTCAATCAGGGTGATTCGTGAGACTGATTTTGCAGAATCACTTATTGTCTTTGATTCAAGAGTTTATCGGTCTGTAAGAACAACAAAGCTCAGAGAATATGATTTGAGTGCCTTTGAAACGGTAGATCCATTTCCGGTTGCTGAGATAGCTCGACGAATTGAGATAATTGATCAAACCATTAAAACCAGAAGCAAGAAGAAAAGTTATTTTGACGGGCCTTTGAACCCTCAGGTTGCATTGATTCGAATATTTCCTGGGCTTGATCCCAAGTTTTTGGAGAGTCTATCTGAATTTGGGTACAAAGGTGTTGTAATACAGGGTTATGGGGCAGGAAACCTTCCAATGTTGAATCGATCACTAATCTCCTCAGTCGGTTATCTGATTAAGCAGAATATTGCTGTGGTCATCACATCTCAATGTGTGTTTGGAAGAACTGAGCTCTTTCTTTATGAGCCAGGGACAGAGCTAATTAAGCTTGGTGCAATTTCAGGGTTTGATATGATTTCAGAATCTGCAGTTATCAAGCTGATGTGGGCACTTGGAAAAACAGATGAATTGTCAAAAATATCTGCTTTGATGCAAGAGAATCTTGTTGGTGAGATATATCCCT
This sequence comes from Candidatus Heimdallarchaeota archaeon, assembly GCA_030149205.1. Taxonomy (GTDB): domain Archaea; phylum Asgardarchaeota; class Heimdallarchaeia; order Heimdallarchaeales; family Kariarchaeaceae; genus WAKA01. The sequence continues at coordinate 430,033 of JASBSB010000007.1, forward strand.
TTCAACATAAAAGCCTAAGAGAAGAACAACAAAGATACAGTTCAGAAAACAATCCTTAACAAGCTTGATTTTTAGAATTTCTTTTATTTCACTTTTAAACTAAGGCTATGCCTAGAGGAGGTAATCACTTAATCTCTTGAATGAGTTTCTAGCACGTGGAAGAAATTTATTTTGAGTTGAAAATCCATTGAACAGGGCTTCGACTCTTAGCTTCTCTTCATCAGCAAAGAAATGAAGTGATAGAAGATGATATAGGAAGTACAGGTACCCGACTGGAATGAACCTCAGATATTTATAAACAAACTCTGGTGAAAAGCTCTCCTTTTCCCTTTTAATTGTAATTAACCCACGTAATCGAGAACAAATGTATTCGAGTTTCTGTTTATTCATGTTCCCTCTGTTGTAGATGGTATCTAAAATCCTCTCGTTTTCCTCAGATTCTTCAGTTAAGATGTGTTGAAGGAATTTTAGCAGAGTCTCAAGATCATAGATCACAATTTCTTTGTTCACAATCGTATATAACCCAGTTAATCTGTTGTAGGGGAGGGTCTGTCTAAGATTCTGTTTCTTTAGAACCTCACAATTTTGGCATAGTTTTGTTTCGTTGAGCTTGAGCATCTGAAAGCAGTAATTGCACCTTTTCCTCTGAAACTTTTCAGGTGTGGGCTTGAACTCTAACAGGTCTTCAAACATCAACCTTCTAGCTGATTGTTATTATTTAAATTTAGAGGTTAGTGATTTGCATACTTTTAGGGTATTCTAATCTAAGCGACGACTATTCAATCATCAAATTAACTGGAAGGATTTGAGCAGATTTATCGATTAGAACAAATGAGTTTTAAAAGCAAAGTAAATACTAACGTCTATGGATGAAACATTATTACAGGGGCTCATGGAGGTTTTTCCAAATGAGGGATCAGTTGTTCCTGAGATAGAGTTACAATTTAGGTTTGGATCACAGGAAGGATTTAGCGAAGGTATTCAAGAGCTGCTTGATTCTAATTTTATGATCAAGTATGAATTTAACAAAGCTTGGTATTTTAAGTGTAAACGCTCATTAGCTGAGTTCAATGGTGGGGCATCTTCTTCTAAATCTGGTGGTTCAGATAATCAACTCTTGCAGGAGTTGGCAGAGGTAGTTAAGGTTTTAGCATCAAAATCTGATGACGGAGAATTAGTGGGGAGGATAGATAAAATCCTTCAGAAACTTGGGAACTAGCTTGAATTATTTATCAATTGGTTTAATTACGATCGCTCTAGTACTTATAATCTACCATTCCTATCATCCAGACAAACGCTTGTTTTTGTTTTCCAGTCTGACCCTGGTTGTTGCAGGATTATCTCAATTATTTATCTCGTTCACGCTGTTGAAACTCTGGTTTGTTTTGGGGATCAGTTTTTCATTCTTAGGTGATCTGATGATGGCTAGGTGGCTAAAAGTCACAAGGAAGAAAATCATTGATGGTATCTTATTTTTTAGTGTTGCCCATCTCTCATATTTCTTTGGTGTAAACTCTGTTTTTCCTGTTGTATTTTCCCCACTATACTTGGTTTCTTTGGTTTTGTTGACCTTTTTGTTCTTTTTACTAATTACATATGACCCCAATAAGAGATTGCTCTCAATTGCATCTGTTATCTATATTCTCCTTATTACCAATCTGTTCCTAAGTGTGGCGATACAGCTTTCTTCTTTCACTCTTCCTCTAATATTGTTATTTATTGGAGTAACGTTTTTCATGATTTCTGATGGACAAATTGGATGGAGAGAGTTTAGGGGGGATTTTAAAAATTCTGAAATTTATATCTCTTTTTTCTATATCGTTGGGCAGTCATTTATTCTCTTATTTCCAATTTTTCACTAGGTTTCTCACAAAATCAAGCTTTATTTTCCTAGAAATATTAATAATAAGAAAAACAACTTAACTTATTGTGATTCGTTTTTTTCTCTTAACTTTAGATGATTGGGTAATGGCAGTTTTTATTTTAATTTTAACCCTATTATTCATCCTGTTGTTAACCTTCAGGTTTAGCAAAAAAGAATCCTGTGAGAAGGTTGAGAAGAAGAAAAAGGACTTGATAATATGGAGATTTGCACTTTATAGTGGTATTTACAGTGGGTTGTTTCTGACTTACTTTACCGTTGTTTACGCCACTCCGTTTCGGTTTTTCTTTCATATTATACTTTTGATTGCGATATTCACCACGTTAAATATTTCTCTTCCCTCTTGGATTTGCAAGAAAAGAAAACTTATCAAGAATTGTGTATGTGATGAATATCGTTATGCCGATTTTCCCCCAGCTATTGGGTTGGGTCTACTAGGGCCAATCACATTTTTGATATTGCCTGACGGGGACAATTTACTTGCAAATCTCGTACTATTTACATTTTTTGCGACAATTGCTGCATTATACCTAATGAAACCTTACAAAAATATCAAGGCCTTAGACTATCCTGATGAACTTAAAATCTACACTATCACACAGTTGCAAGAGTTTTTGGTATCCGATTCTGCGAACAAGAAGTTAATTTCGATAGTTCAATCCAGTTGTGATTTTTGTAAGCTTCAGTTAGAAGAAATGTCTGCGATTCTGGAACAGCATCCTGAGCTTGTTCGGATCATTGATCTGACTTTCCCTGAAAAAATTGAAGCGTTCGTGTTTGGATTTTTAAATCTAGAAGAACCTGATAATATTAAGACACCAACCAACCTGATTGTAAATCAAGGAATGAATTTTGACAGAAGAGATGGCATCATTACTCATGATGAAATAAATTATTATCTGTTTATGTAGGTTAGAAAACTAAGGTTTGTAAGGCATTTTTTGAGACTCATTTGTGGATATTATTTTTCAAGTATCTATGGGTGTGCTCCTTAATCTCATTATTGGGGGTTTTGCCATGCAACGGCGTTCTTTGACATACCCCAGTGGATTCTTTGCAGCTGCTGTCGTTGGATTTACCATATATCTTGCTTCACCGTTGGGCTGGCTGTCGTTGATGATATTTTTTGTATCATCAACAATTTTGACCAAATTTAAGAGTTCAGATCCACATAAGACCGAGGTTTACACTTTTGCTGCAAAAGGTGGTGAAAGGGATGGATTTCAAGTTTTTGCAAATGGGGGCTCATCTTTCATTTTTGCAATATTTTTAATCATTTCCAAGGGTTTGTTTTCTTATAGCTTTACCTCGGCATTATTGCTTGCACTCATAACATCTATTGCGGCGAGTACTGCCGATACTTGGTCTACAGAGATAGGGTCACTTTCGAAAAGTGAACCTGTTTCTATTCTAAATCCAAGAAAGAAGGTCTTGCGTGGTGAATCTGGGGGAGTGACAATCTTAGGATTTTTTGGTGCTTTTCTTGGAAGTTCAATTATTGCTTTATCCTATCTTTTGATCACATTTAACTGGACTCAGGCGTTTTACATTGTCAGTTTTGGGTTTCTTGGCAGTATTATTGATTCTATACTTGGTATCATAGCTCAGGTTCAGTATTACTGTCCAACTTGTGAAAAATACACTGAACAGTCTCCTCATAGCCGTTGTGGGACAATATTGAAAGCGAGCAAGGGTATACCATTTGTTAACAATGACGTGGTAAATTTCCTGGCTAGTTTTCTTTCAGGTTTGATGGTCTACATCCTCATATTATTACTTTGATAAGTTCCAGGTTAGATGATATATGTGATAAAATTTGTTGTTTAAACAAGAGATTTAAACTCTAATACAAACATTTTCTTGTGCTTGACTGGAAACAGCTAACTGAGAAAGTTATTGCTGAACATGAGATACGCCATTCACAGTTGCGGGGGAGAAAAGGTGCACATTTTCTTTACAAGCCATCAATTGTTAAACGAATGGTTGACCTGTCTCCGGTCACTCAGGAAGACTCAGTTTTGGAGATTGGTGGGGGGATAGGGATTCTGAGTCATGAGTTACAATCTCGGGTTGCACAATTAGAGGTTATCGAGCAGGATCCTAGATTTGTAAGTCATCTTCGGGGATTACTCAATGATAGTGTGAAGGTCTCTGAAGGGGACGCATTAAGACCTCATTGGCCAGTAGTGGATCATCTTATTTCCAACCTTCCTTATTCTGCTGGAAGTATCATATATGCAAAAGCATTACACAGTGACATGAAATCTTTGACAGTGATGCTTCAAAAAGAAGTTGTTACTAGGATTTTAGCCTCACCAGGTGATAGAGCATACTCAAGAATCTCAATTTTGACCAGGCTACATGGGGAACCTAGGTGGTTATTTGATGTCCCTCCAGACTCTTTTATACCTCAACCTAAGGTTAATTCCTCTGTGGTTACTGTCGTTCTTCACCCTCCACATCCGAATCATGAGGAATTAGAACTTCTGGCAAAGAATCTGTTTTTTCAAAAAAACAAGACTCTTCGTAGAGTGATCAAGGGTTACCTAAAAAGACAATCAGATTTTCCGGTTTGGGATAAAATCCCTCATAAAGAACTGAGAATACGCCAGATGTCAATCGATCATCTTGAAGAAATTTATCAATTTCTGAAATCAGAAGGTTTCTTCCCCCTGACTCAAGCTAGTGGTGCTGTTAATGAAACTTGATGGGATACAATTGGATCTTAATGATCTAGTTTATGAGCCTAGGGAAGACACCTTTATGTTTATTGATACACTTAAAGATGAACCTATTGGGTCAATTTTGGAAATTGGTTCTGGGAGTGGTGCTATTATTTTATCTTTAGCCGCTCATTCTCCAGGGCAATTTTATGTTGCAACAGATCTCAATTACCTGGCAGCTCTACAAACACAACAAAATTCAATAAAAAATGGATTATCAATTAATTGTGTAGCCACAAGCTATGCATTTCCGTTTAGATACAAGGGTCTTCCTGAGACAATTGTGTTTAACCCCCCCTACCTTCCTTCAGATCCACCCACAGATAAATTTCTCACACCAGAAGATAGATTAGCGTTAATAGGTGGAGACAAAGGGTATGAGAGTTTGATCAAAGCAATCGACCTGTTGTCATTCAAAACTCTCTATTCAATGGTGTCTTCTCTCGCTGTTGGGATATCCAAATTTAAACAGATGTTGAAAGAACGGGGGATTAATGTTATAATTTTAGATGAGAAAAAATTTAGCTTTGAGACATTATGGCTTGTCAAACTTGTCAAGATAAACGTTATTTGATATCTCTGTTAACAAGTTCTCCTGCGTTAATTCTACTGTTTGCTGCAATTTTTACCCCAGGGAGAATATTAACTCCTATCCCGGTTTTTGTGTTGTCCCCGATTACAGTACCAAGTTTTCTTCTTCCCGTATCTTGCTTTTCGCCCTTTACTCTCATGACAACAGACTGATTGTCATGCCTAAGGTTTGCTGTTATTGTACCTGCTCCAAAGTTACATCTCTCCCCAAGTATCGAATCACCTACATAACTAAGATGTGCAGCATGAGTCCCACTGTAAATAATTGAATTTTTGATTTCACAGGCGTTTCCCACCTTAGAGTTCTTTCCGAAATAAGATTTTCCTCTGATATAGCAGTTTGGGCCTATATCTGCTCCCTCATCAAAATAAGCTGGGCCTTCGATATACACTCCAGATCTTATTCTTGCAGTTTTTGCCACATGAATTTTTCCCTTGACTTGGACATTTGGTTCAATTGTTCCCAACAGTTGGTAGTTTTCTTGCTCAGTTTCCATGAGGTATTCATTTGCATTTAAAAGAGACCATGGTGTTCCAGCATCAAACCACTCTCCCTCACAAAGTCGGACATTTATTTTTCCACCCTGATCAACAAAGGCAGAAATCGCACTTGTAAGCTCTATCTCTCCTCTTTCAGAGACAGGGATATCTCTTACAAACTTTGCAAATCTGGATTCGAACTGGTAGCATCCAGCATTCACAGCCACACTCGTAGTTTCTGATCCTATCTCTTCTGCGTGATTACTTGGTTTTTCAATGAGTGAGGTCATAAGTCCATCTTTAGAGGTAACCACCCCAAAATTTTTTAGATTCTTCGGTTTTGCACCCACAAGCAGATTTTTTATCTTCTCGTCTTTCATCTGTGTAGAAATAGCTGATCTTACGAACCCCTTTTTGAAAATAACATCCCCGTAAACAACAACAAAATCTTCATCATTTGGATCTAAAGCACATTGGACAGCATGCCCAGTTCCTTTAGGTTCATCTTGAAACACAAATGTAATTTTTTGAAATTCTTCTGTGGAAAGGTGTTCCTCAAGATGATTTTTCACAAGGTCTGCGAAGCTGTGAATAACTACCTTGATTTTCCTGATTTGATCAACAGCCAGGAGCTCATTGACTATCCTTAGTAGGATTGAGGTGCCAGCGAGTTCAAGTATGGGTTTCGGTCTTAAGGACGTGAGGGGCTCTAATCTAGTGCCTTTTCCTGCTGCTAATACTATAGCATACACAGTTTGTTTGTGCAATACTTTACTTAATAGTCTTGTTTTCTTCCTTCAAATTTCAACTAAGATTCTCCAGTGAATTTCTTGATATCTAAAACAATGGTTTTTAACTGAGGGATTTAGCTCAGTTTAGAAGCCATTGGTGGATGCTGGTGGCTGTCAGGTGAAATTCTTATGGCAAGAATGCATACTCGAAGAAAAGGAAAAGCAAAAAGTAGAAAACCTTATGTGACTGAAGTACCAGAATGGGTACCATTATCTGCAACTGAAGTAGAGGAAATGGTTGTCCAGCTCTACCGTAGAGGTACAACTATGGCTCATATCGGAATCGTGTTAAGAGATCAATATGGTGTCCCCAGTATTAAACTTGTAACTGGTAAAAAAGTGGGAGATATCTTGGAACAAAATAAACTTCAACCAAGTTTCCCAGAGGATCTAATAAATCTTATACGAAGAGCAATGAACCTTCGAAACCACATTGTTGATAATAAGAAAGACAAAAGCTCTCGAAGAGGGTTAAATCTGATTGAATCTAAAATAAGAAGATATTCTAAGCAGCTCAGAGAATCTGGACGCATACCAAAAGATTGGAAGTACGATCCCAGTAAAGCATCTGTATTATTACGTTAAGTTTCTTCAGATTTAGTGTCCTCTTAGGGTAAAGATAATAAAATTAGATACATTTGTGATTCAGTGAGTGATGATGCGCTAATTCAATACTTTGATGATCTGTTAACAAAATGTATTGAAATTTCTGAGTTTATTGCATCAAGAGATGCTACAGCTATGATATTTTATGAGAGGGGAAACTTGGATGCAATTGTAGCCAGCACTCTGCTTGCAAGATTATATTTTGAGAGACAAAGAGCCTGTATGATCAGAGGTGTTAGTCTTGAAGAACTATCTGTTGAACTTGAAAATAAGGAACTTTTTTTCATAACCCTTGGTTTTTCCCTGAAAGCTGTTAACCCATTTCATGATCCTGAAACACAGATTGTATCAGTTATACCGGCAGAGCCAGAAAGTTTGGAATCTTCCCCATATTTGTTAAATTCTGGGGTATTTGGGTATTTTGATCAACAGACCAGCATATCTGCATGTGTTTATTTTGTGGTGTCAAATCTTGTGAAGAAATCTCCCAGTATCTATTACCTCCCACTTCTTGCCAGTTATGCTATCTACAAAGGTGAAAAGGTAGAGGGTCTTCATGAGGTGATACTTCACGATGGGATAGAGGCAAAGGTGATTGAGGAGAAACACAATCTCTCTCTTCCTGGCATTAATTATTTTACCCTTGCAGATTCTCTACTCTATTCTACAGATCCAATTTTTCCTGGGATTTCTGGGGTACAACCCAATATCAACAAAGTTATTCAAAAAAGTGGTATTGAGTTGGAATCTACCGCAGGGAAAAGAAAAATTATTGACCTGCAGGAAAATGAGGTCAACAAACTCGCATCCACTCTAGTTATTACCTTGTCACAACTGGCATATCAGGAATTCCTTCCACCTTTAGTAAGGCAGGAGATTTTGATCAAATCTGAGAAGAAATCCCTGTTAACCCACTTTCTAAGAGATTTCAGCTTAGCTATATCGACTGCAGTGGAGTCTGGAAACGGTTCTAAAGCCCTTTCTGTCTTAATTGGAGAACGTTCCGAATCATTGAAATCGATCAGAGTTGACTATTATAACTATTTAAGACAATTACACTCAGTCTTAAATCTTTTACTCCAGGATGAACCAGACCTTACCACCCTTTCTAAATTACAATACTTTGAGTTGACTGAAAAAATTAATCCTGGGTTACTTTCTAAACTTGGCTCACTATTAAACGCCTCTGGGAAAATTAACATTTCACTCCCTCTACTGATCTATTATTCACCTAACCCTGAGACCACTAGAATTGGACTAAGAGGCTCAAAAACGGTTTTACCACCAAATAAACTTGAAAAGTTAGCCAGATTTCTCACCAAGCAATCGATCTATTTCGAGCATGACAGGAACCATGGTTTTTTAGTCTTTTCAACACCAGAGAATGTTATCAATGATATTGAAACGATTAACACATTTCTTGAGACAGAATGAAGCGCAAAACTCTTGAAATCTATCTTGAACAGCATGTTCACTCCTTTTCCAAACCAAAGGTTGCACTTGAGCAGTATGTTACCTCAGCTGAACTAGCAAGTCTTATCATACACAGAGCCTACACCTTGGGGGATATAGCTGAAAAGGAGATTCTTGACCTATGTGCTGGGACAGGCATATTTGGCATCAGTGCTTCGTTGTTAGGGGCAAGCACTGTCACATTTGTAGAAATTGATCCAGATGCAGCTATAGACCTTCAAGGTAATTTAGATGAAACAGGGCTTAACAACACAAAGCTTATTATAAAAGATGCTTTAAATTGGGATCCTGAGGTTCAGTTTGACACGGTTTTTTTGAATCCACCCTTTGGTATTCAACAGAAGGTGCATAGGGATGTTGAATTTTTAGAAAAGGCTTATTCAATTTCAAAGGTTGTGTATTCTATTCATGATGGAAACAGTAGTCTCGAATTTTTTCACAGATTTGCTAAATTACATGGGTTCGAATTAACAGAGTATTATAAGGGTGAGTTCAAGCTTCCAAAAATATTTAATTTTCAACAAAAATCAGTGTTGAAGCTTCCTGTTATCATATTACGATCTATGCAAGTCAAATAACGCACAAACACAATCTCTATCCTTTTATGTAAACTGAGCAATAATTAATTATGAGTAACCAAAAGAAACTACCCGAAAAAGGAGAGCTTGTCCTAGGGAGAGTTTACCGGATAACCGAGCACGGTGTATATGTAAAATTGATAGAATATGAGGGGGTAGACGCATATTGCCATATATCTGAGATTGCAAATGCATGGATTCGTAAAATTCGTAATTTCGTCACACAAGGACAGCAGGTTGTCGGGAAGGTTGTAAAGGTCCAGCGCAACACAAACCAGGTTGATATCAGTTTAAAACGATTATCACCCCAACAAAAAAAGGAGAAAACCCTGGAATATAAACGAACAATGGCTGCGAAAGCAATATTAAGTCTTTTAGCAGAGAAACTTGAAACCACCCCTCTTGAAATTGAAGAGAAATTGGCTGAACCTTTAATAGAGAATTATTATACTTTATTTAATGCCTTTGAAGCAATCGCTGCAGAGGGTAAGGAAGCACTTGCTGATATCAATATCTCCGCAAAATACAAGAATGCACTTGTTGAGGTTACAAAGGCAAGTGTCAAACTAAGCAATGCAGAGACAGAGGTTATTATTGGATTACGTTCGTTTGCCCCAGATGGATTAGAACAGGTCAAATCGGTTCTCTTTACTGCTGAAAATTCAATCACAGAAAATAAAAAAATAGGTTTTACCCTCACTACAATTGGATCACCGAGATATAGGTTGCTTGTCTCAGGAAAGTATTTTGAAGATGTTGATGAGGCAGTACAGTCCACAATAAGAGCGGTAAACCAGAAAGCAGAGGAACTTGAGGTAGACTGTGCAATAGAAATTAAGGAAACACAATGAAATCTCTCAAAAGGTGTCTAAACAAGGGTTGTAAGAGGTATAAACGTTATACTCTTTATGCAAAATGTAGTTTATGCAAACATAAGACCTTCTCTCCTCACCCCCCTAAATTTTCACTTATTAAAGAAATTAACCTCAGACCTTACACAAGAAAACTTAAGAACAATTCTGAATAAGTGGGTATTCATACCTAGATTTTTAGTTATCCTAAACATCCAAGAACATAGATGAGAATTTCCCCGTCACAATATTTTTCTGATATTCATTCTAGAGAATCTGGTGCAAAATCTCCATCAGTTCCGACTGAAATGTTCATCGTGAAGGGTGAAGGACAAAGTAATCATTCTTTTTTGAATGCTTTTGATAAAAGTCTTATGAACGCAGGTATAGGACATCTAAATCTCATCCAATACTCTTCTATCCTCCCTCACCCTATCCAGTTTTATGACCAACCTTTCTCTATTCAACCTGGAAGTCAGACAGGAGTTATTCTGTCAAAAATGTCAGGTAAGCAAGGTGAGACCATCAGCGCAGGACTTATAGTCGGTAAGGCAGAAGGTTATTCTGTGGTTTATGAGGGAACAGGAAAATCAAAGGAAGATCTGAATAAATTTTTAGTCTCAAGTATTACTGAAGCGTTGAACGCCAGAGGAATCTTAAACCCAAATTTTTTTCTGGAGAGTTGCCAAATGGAAGTAACAGACAAATTTGGGTCAATCATAGTTGCAATTGTGTTTAATCCCAAGACTTTTGTTTGAACATTCATGAGATTCAGCACAGTATTTATATATCTATGATACACGTATTATTATAGTGGTCGACACAGAAAATATTGATGTGACAAAAATACTTGAGCTGGTTGCAAATAAGTACCGCAGGGAAATTTTAAGGTTACTTAGCCTTGATGATCGGTATGCTTATGAGTTGGCTAAATCCTTAAACATAACACCCCGTGCTGTCACGAACCACCTGAAGAGTCTCGAAGATTATGATCTGGTCTATTCCGAAAAAAAGTCATCAGGAATAGGACCAGATAGGGAATACTTCTCCTTGGATAAAGATATCTCGATTAGGATAACCTTTGGTCAGAATCTTTTTGCTACTAGGGTGACAATGCTGGAGCATGAAGAGGGAGATATGGTGGATGCAAATCTGCAACTTGCTGCCCCAGACAAAAGTTATAAACTCATGGACATTTTAGATGGAGCATTAGGTGAACTACCTCAGATCAGAAAACAGATAGATATTCTAGAAAAAGAAACGAATAGGTACTTACGAAAATATCAAGGGTTGATGTTACACTTTAGTTCATTATTGAAGGATAAGGGATTGGAGACAGATGAGATTGAATTTCTGTTAAAATTGATAGAGCAGGGTGGTAGGGCAACCCTCAACAAACTCTGTGAACTCTTAAACAAAACAGAGGTTACCATTAATCCAACAATTACACGACTCAAGGATAAATCACTGATCTCAACAGTATTTATTTTTGATGAGGATGCTCAGAGTGAAGAAATTGCATATGAGATTAATACTCCCTCTGTAAAGGATGTTATTTATCAGTAGTCTCTTTTATATCTTTAATTACATCAACTATTTTTTGATTGATCTGAGCAGCTTTGAGTATATCATCAATAGTGTTTTTTAATGTGCCTATCCCCATCTCCCCCTTTATTTCACATACGATGCCTGTTTCAGTCTGTTTCGCAACTATCTGCATGTTTTTTGGAACAGTCTTATTCTCTGGTTCAACCGCAAGAAATAGACTATCTGGCTCCCCACTTATCTCAATTGTTACATCACATTGAAACTTTGGTTCTTTCACACCCTGAATTATCTCTGTCTAATAAAAGAATTAAGATCGTAAATCATACTGTGGATCCTCCTCAATTAGAGTAAATCCTAACTGGTTCAAGACAGTGTCAGTCAGATTAGATTTTATCACCTGAAGATCAACTGACTCAAATCCTCTGCGATACAATAAATCCACTAATATACTCACAAATTCTTTTAAAAGCTCTTCAGATGGGGTTTTAGACACATAAATTCTGGAGTATTGTGTCACAATTGCAACGATCTGAGTTTCTGAGACATTTATTGCCAGAATCTCAAACGGTGTTGTTTCGCCCCAGATATACGGTTGGGCTATTGTATCAATTGAGCCAATTAATTGGTTTAGATCATAAATCTGCAACCCGTACTCTCCAATGATCCTTTCTCCTGTTCTCATTACATCCAATATATCACTTTCCAATTGATCAAAGGTGCCTAATTTTATCTGATATTCTCTTGGGGTTCTTTGTATTATTTTCGGCTCTCCTTCTGGAAAAATTAAGGTTTCAGATTCTTTGATACTAGCAATGAAATTTAGATCAAGCCACCAATTTTGCAAGATTCTTGTGTTTTTAGCTAATTTGCCGTAAATGTGCTCGGTAACCTCATCCTCAGCTTCAGTTAAAATTCTCTGTGAATCAACAGTCTTAATTAAATGCTCCAAAAGTGATTTTGCTACTCCCCCTCCTCGATATTGGACTCTCACTAATAACCAAATGACATAAGTCGTGTCTTCCTCAGTGACAAAATCTAGCTGACCAATTATTCTTCCCTCTGATTCTGCAATCAGGATATCTCCACCAGATTTGTTCAATTGGTCAAAGTACCATTGAAAGAGGGATTCATCTCCCCACCATCTGACTTCCTCAAATATCTCTTCAATTGGTTCAGATTTTGTGAAACCATATGCCTCCCTATTCATAGAAACCAGTTCTGGGAGGTCTTTCTTTTGAAATCTTCTGATAATCATTTCAATCACTAATCAGACTCAGTCTTGCATCTTTTCTCATGTGCCAAATTCTTTCAAGATTAAAAACATTTAACAAAAGCAGGCGTACGTCTGGATTTTTGGGATACCTTTCCTTCAACCTCCTAATCGATTGCAATGTGGTCTCTCGTATCTTTTTGTCGGGATCTGTGATTAAGGTTTCTAATAAGTTAACAAGTTCTTTTGAAGGTTGTAAAACTCTTAGTGCTCTAACTGCCACATTTTTATAACTTGAATCTAAAACTGCTGTAATTGTCTTAATCGATGGATTTGTTATAAGTCTAAATTCTGTAACCTCAAAATCAAAGTTTGTTAGTCTAGATGTATCCGTATTGTGAAGAACAAATTCTAGGACTGCTTGAGACAAAACACATCTATATCTCGCAGAAATTGACCCTACTATTAGTCCTTTGAAAAAAGACTCAGGTGGGTTATGAGTTAATAGCTCTCTTAGTTCCACAGTTTTACCAGCTTCAGCCAAAGTGGCAGTTATCCCAATTTGAACATCTCCATCTAAATCTTTGTAGGTATCATAAGATATTTCTCCCCACTGGCTTATATAACTATAATATAACAGTCTTTGTTGTGTGTTTTCCAATTTCTCCTTCACCCCTTGTTTTTGGAAAATCTCGAGTACCTGCTTGTTGACCTTAGGATTTTGTGAGGTTATAGCAGTGAAAAGCTGAAGTATTGTTAGAATGGTTACCCTGCGTTCAGTCTTTGATAGTAGTTTTGATCCTTCCTCAATCCAAAATTCATGGTCTTTTGAACTAAGCTGTTTAACCTGGTTGGTAACCGCTCTCAGAGTATCGTTAATGACTCTGATTTCAGTCCCCATTTCTCCATCTCTTAACAAAGTTTTGCTGTAAAACTCCTTTAAAATAGAAACTGCCATTTTCGAATTTATCCTTCCGAGAGACTTAGCTACCCATCTCCTACTCATCTCATATTCATCATTTTGACATTTTGCAAGAATATCAATTCCAGCTTCAGCTCCGATTTGACCAACTGACCATATCGAGGTTCTTCTGAGTTCCTTATCCTTTGCAAAGACAGTCTCACCCAAGAATTTTAGACCCCTTATATCCCCCAGTTTCCCGATTGATTCTGCGCATTCATTTCTTAATGCAACTGGTTCTGTTGGGTCAGTTAGAACTCTTCCAAGGTGTGGCACTGCTACCCAATCCCCCATTTTTGCAAGTTTGTCTGGGATATATTTTCTCTTGTTGAAATCTGGCTCTGTGTAAAGTTCTTGTATCAGCTCATAAACACTGTACTCAGGTTTTAATGATGAAGGTTCCACCAAGTTTGTATTTTGATATCTCCTTGAAATACCCTCTGTTAACACTCATTATTTATGAAAGGTCATATGATTATATTTTTATTTCTTGAGATGAATCTTCGATGTGAACGAAGCAAACTTTGAGGAGGTTGAACTTTCAGAGACCCGTGATCCTTTAACCTCTTTAATTTTGGCCATATCTGCCTCGGTTCTTCTCTGGATACTTCTTCTTTCAATTCCCACGTTATCAAATGACTATCTTCTGGCAGTTCTTCTGATCTCCATTTTTTCGATATTGTTGTTTTACAAAATTTTAAGAATCCCCAGAGCCAAGGTCTTGTTTCGGAAGGGGTACCGGCTGGTTGGATACTCTTACAAAGACTCCAGTGGGAAGACCATCCCTCTAACAATGATCCCCTTCGATAAAGTGGAACGAATATTTGTGGTTCCACGGGAAAGGTTTACTAAGGAGGTAAAGGGAAAATCATTGGTTGAATTAGAGCTCTGGAAGACGGAGCTACATTTTCTGTTTAAGGTAAAAATTCCAAAGAAAAATGTGGAAAAAACAGAGGAAATTATAATTTCTGGAAAGGGATATGATTACGAGGAAAATCTGCTCACTTTATTAAATTGGGGCGTATTAAAACCCTCAGTCAATTCAGAAGAAATCTACACTTTCAGCAGATGATGAGTCAAAATTCTAAACCATCTCGAAAGTTGCAGGTTTTTGTGTCTTGTTAAGAACCCATAAATAGTATTGCTAATTATTTAACTTATTGATAAAATATGACCCAGCAAAAAAATACCAATACTAGCTGGGTACCAAGAAATTCTGCATTAATATTTGCTGATGAGGATGTTGATGGTCTGATGTCAGCAGTGATTGTTGCAAAACAGTATGCAGAAAGCTATCAAATCAAGTTTGTGACCGCTCGGTCATTGACTGATGCTATGAAGAGATCCCTTCACAAGATCGAATCAAAGTATAGCCCTGATGAATGTGCTAACTTGGATGCTTATATCGTTGATGTAGGGATAAATCAAGGGTCAATTGATGAATTTGCATTTGTTGCTGAAAGGTTTATAGAGCTCGGTGTAAGAGTACTCTACTTTGATAGCCATTCCAACAAATTCAATGGAGAACCCTTGGTACACAAATTAGAAGAGATAGGTGTCCTGGTTCATACAGGACAAATTGGTACCGCTGCAGCCTCAATAATTCAAAATTACCTTGGAACACCAGATACTGTTCGATTGCGTAAGCTAGGTGCCTTATCAGACAGAGAAGCCAACTTCTCTGATATGAAAGACATGTATTATGAAAGAGATGGTCTTCGTCTACTTCAAGCAGCTGTTGCCTGGGGAGCATGGAAAGAAAGATCGTTCTTACACATGATCTCACGCCAGCTTGTAAATAACCCCGAGATCGATTTCACTTCACACTCAAAGATAAACAACCTTGCTAAAAAGGCAAACAAACACCGAGATAGACTTTTCAAGCATGTCTTAAAGCACTCAAAGGTCTTGGAGGTTTCACACAACCCCAGAATCTTGGCAGTCTTCTCTCTTGACCGAAGCGATTTTGGAAAAGCAAGAGGGACAATTGCAGGACATTTGGCAGGTGAATGGGGTGCAGTAATTATGTTAATCACTCCAGATGAGCTTCCTAATTATTACAGTATCAGTGTGAGAAATCATTACCGAATCAAAGTAGACCTTGAACGGTTAGGGCAGCTTGCTATGGCAGAGACAGCAGGTGGTTCTAAAGGAGCCTATAGGATAACTCTTGAGAAAGATAGGATCCTAGATTTTATAATTAAGGTTCAACAGTGGACTTATTACCTAAGGCCCCCATGGATACAACAAAAAGTCAAACAAAAGAAACCAGAACTCTTAAAATCTCAATCAAGTCATTATTTTGAGGAACAAGCAACAGTTATCAAAAGCAAAGACAAAGAATCAGTGGCTGAATAACTAGTTGAACTAGTTTTTCAAATTAAATTTACCAACAAACTTCTAAATTCACAACTTATTTGATCAAATGCATCATAAAGGTTAAAATTATTGTAATTTTCCCGATTTTTTTTTAAGCTAATTCGGAATATGTGAAAAAGACTTTTAAATGAACCATGTTCATAATAATTTATTGAACATCGTTCAAAATGGTGCCTAGTTATGAAAGATAACACCCCAACTAAAGTAATTTTTATTTCTCTGCTGTTCATGGCATTGCTAACAACAAATGTGTTTGCAAATGCCAGTCTCAGTACGAATATTACAGATCAAGTTAAGGTGTCTATGCAACAGGGAATGCATTACTACACCTACGACTCAAATAAAGTGGTCATATTTTATGACTATAAGGAGTCGTTGGCTGTTAGCACAGCAAAATCCTTGACTAGCTCTTTGAATCTCTTTACGCCGAATGCGATAGGAATTCCAATTGGTAGTCTTGATGTAATAGAACCTATTCTGATGAAAAACAACTACAAAGCCGCAATTTTAGTTTTTCCCTCTTCCCCTTCGGGGATGAAAATTACCTCCCTTAGTGGATCGGTAAGTGAATACAGCTGGAAGACGGTCGCAAAATTCATAGAAAATAAAAGAGATCAGTTCAAAGGAACCAACTTTATTTTTGCTATGGGTAACACAATGCAGCTTGTCTCTCATATCTCAAATGTAGAGCGAATCTATGCTTCAAACGAGGAAGCTGTAGAGTCAGAACATATCTATGTTTACACGTTGTGGACTTTGGCAGATATCTTTGAATCCGATGATGATGCACAATACAGGGCATTAGGTAAGGATCTAAGAAAAGCTACCCTCAAATATTTTGCTAACAATTTCAACAGGATTGCAGCCAGTAGCATATCTCCTCAGAATCCAATGGGGAAGGAATCAGATGCAACTGTTGAGGCTCGTAAAAAGAAGTTTTTTGATGACCATCAACCGGTGGTAGTAAAACAGGCTAGACCAGGATATATAATTGACCCCAAAACAAATCGAGAGGTGGATCCCGCAACAGGAAAACCCACCACTGATTATGGGATCGATATCTTTCCACAAAACACTAGCACAGTAACAGATTTTATTTTGCAGCTCTTGCCGATTGGCAGTGGCTTAAGGGGGCCAGTAGGGGGAATAGTTGACAATCTTCTCTCTTATCTTTTCAATGAAATTGGAGGGGCCATCGGGCTTTCTAATGACACAGTCACACAGATATTCGATGTGATTACTCAGATCCCAGATCTTATTGCATCATTCTCAAACCCCTCTGCAAGTGCCATAAAGGCATTGGTGGAAAAACTAAAACCTATGCTTCCAATTGGTGAAGAATTTTATCCATACATAAATCTCTTTATCGATGGTCTCTTTCTCTTAAGAGGGAGCAAGGATGATATTGTTAATTTTATTCAACAGGCAGTCAGTCTATTAATCCCTGATTCGCTCTCAATTGGTTCAATTAGTGTCAAGGCTCTTCTAAGCCAACTTACGACATTAGGAGCATCAGTTTTTGATAAAATCCAACAGGGAGGAAATGTATTAGATATCATATTTAGTGTTCTAAACGAACAGATTGTGGCTAATCTAACTGCTACAGTGATGGGAAATGGGACCGTATTTGGGTTATCTGCCCCAGAACTCACTAAGTTTATAAACAAGACAACAACAACAATTAATTTTGTTATCCAATACTTGTCATCAAAAAGTCTAAAAGACCTTGCATTTGAATATGGTGACAAATTGTTACGTTTTGCCTTCTCAGAATTTGGGTTGAGTGAAAACACCTCTGAAACCATTATTCTATCGTTAACCACCGTTTTAACTGCGATGGGTGTGATTAATGATCCAGATGTAAATCTTGAGAATCAAATAACTGAGATTCTTAAGCGTGTAACAAATTTGAATATTGACCTAATTAAAGAAAAGGCTAAGGATATACTTAAAGTAATCAGTGATGCGTCTGAGGGTAAATTTACCTCAATTTCAAATTTAAACACCAATCTTCAGCCTATTCTTGATACATTAGGTATTTCTACCAATATCAAAAACAGTCTTCGCGATTTGATTGAAATAATTGCTACTATCTCCAGCTCAAATCTCTCGTTTAGCTCTGTGAAGAAAGTTTCTTTAATGATCGCAGATTTTGCAACAAGCTTGGGATTAAACTCCCAATACAAAACCTTTGTAGGGCAGTTATTTGAGTCATTAACCAGGATCATTAACTTTGTCAAAAACCCACCAAAGCTTTCAGACCTCCTTAATCTCAATTTTGGAGGAGTCATTGACATTTATCATGAAATTAAAAACCTGTTTGATCTGGTTGTAAACTTTGTTAAAGGTGTTTTGCCGCCTGCTCCAACCACTACCAATTCTGTATCACCTCAGGCAACCGGTCTGAGTAATTTAGCAAACAATCTCTTTGCAAACGCTTCAGAAATAATTGGTGTTGTATTTCAAGTTGTAAACTCTGTTCAGGGCAATTCTATGGAAGGCGTTATGCTCGCCCTTCTTCAAAGTTCAACTCAAATCTTGGGGAGCTTCCTCCCAGTTGATAATATTCAACCAATTGTTGAGGTAACAAAGTATCTCTTCAGCACAATTGCTGGATTGAACACCACCATCTCAGTTGACCAGTTGATCAGTCAGATTCTTCCCCTATTTCCATCTAGCTTACAATCAGGGGTCAAAACAGTCCTTGATATTATCTTTAGTATTAAGGATGTATTCACTAATGGACTTCAGACGTTAATAAACAGGTTATTGGAATGGATTTCTGGGAAGATATTTGGGCTAATTGATCAGCTACTTGGAGCGCTGAACCCCTCAGTTGATTCTTCAGGCATATCGATAAATTTTGATGTGCCAATAGGGATCGGCAGTTTCTCACTGTTTACCATGAAGTTTCGGCTAGGTTTATCCTTTGGCTTTGAATTTGATAACGACGCCTTTGCCACCTTTATTTCCGATATCATCTTTCGAGGGGCAAAGGTATTACAAGGGTTAGATGTTGGAGGTGTCTTCAAAAAACTTTTCAGCTTTATGTCTATCACACCAATCTTTGAAGCTGGATTTGAGTTAAGCACCTTTGGTTCTGGATCTCAAAGCTTCCTGAACTACATGCTAGCAGCACTTGGAGTTGAGCTTAACTTTTCTGGGGAAGGCTGGTTTAAACTCTTGCTTTTCAGCTTTAAAAATGGAGTATTCTCTCTGGATAACTTCTTTAAGGTGATTGAATGGGGCTTTAAGTTCACAATTGGAATAAGCCGCACATTTACATTACTTGATTTTCTAACTGGTGGGGCCGGAGGAAGCCTAAATTCAATTGGACAATATATAGGTCTTGATGCAATTTCAATAACGATTGCCTTTATTTTGACCCTCTCTATTGTGAAACGAGCAGCGACGGCGAACAAACCTGAGACTGGATCCATGACAATAACAATTGGAATAAACTTTACAGTTTCACTAGGAATAGATATAACCATCGCGAGACTTCTCCTAAAGGGAACGTTAGAGGTGACCCTGACCCTACTACAGGATCTGGTGGCTCCGACACCGCTTCAGGTGTACATTGCGATTCAACTCGTGATTACTGTCACAATAGGTTTCCTGTTCTTCAACTGGAACTTTGATTTCAAATGGTCACCAGATGGTTTTGCACCGCCCTTGGGTAAGAATATCTCAGGAAACTCACCACAAGATGCTGTTAAGAAAGGGGCACTTGGTGGTGACACAGACAATGATGGTCTCTCAGATCAGTATGAAAACAGTACCTCTGGTCTTAAATTTAACAGCCCTGACAGTGATGGGGATGGATTAACAGATAAATTTGAGACACAGACATTAAAAACAGACCCATCTAAAAAGGATACAGATGGTGATGGTTTGGATGACAATGTTGAATATTCACTCAAGACCAATCCATTAAAGGCTGATAGTGACTATGACCAGGTGTCTGACTATAAAGAAACCACAATTTATGGAACTAACCCATTGTCTGCTGATACAGACCAAGATGGTTTGGATGATTACTATGAGATTAATCATGCTTGGAATATAACTGGTGTTACTACCTCAGTTTCACAGATAAAAATTGGTGGAAAGTTCTATGATGATCATACAGATCCACTCAACCCAGATACGGATGGAGATGGGTTGCTTGACGGTCAAGAAGGTGAAAGAGGTGTCTATTACGGACCTCAGCTCACTGGAACAGCCAAAGATTATGGATACACCCCAGACCCACCATTGATTTTTAATGGTGGATACACTCATCCACTGGATAATGACACAGATGATGATTCATATTGGCAGCTTTATGATGGCTCTATAGCCCCTGTTAGTTCTCCCTATATAATGAACCTAAATGATTATGTGGAGACCCATGGGCTTGAGGTTGTACTTATAGATCCTCTTACTGGTGAACCTGAGGCTCCTAGATTAATAAGGACCAATCCAGTTAATCCAGATTCCGATGGTGACACAGGTGTAACAGCCTCACAAAGGAAAGTTCCTCCACCAGGGTTCTTCTTAAACTCTGATGGATATGAACTCGGTATTGCACACACAGATCCACTAAATGGAGACACAGATCAGGACGGATTAATTGATGGTTTAGAAGGTATTCTTAGACCAGATTCTAACCACACAGATCCATTAAATCCTGACACAGATGGAGATGGGCTGGGTGACATGCAGGAAACACTCCTGGGGTTAAACCCAAGAGGTATAGATACAGATCATGATGGGGTAACAGACAGTGATGAGTTCTTCAAATATGGAACAAACCCCTTCCTTAATGATACAGACTTTGATGGATTGGAAGACGGAGAAGAACTCTTCTTATATCACTCAAATCCCTTCATGTCTGACAGTGATGCCGATGGTCTCTCTGATTATGCAGAAGTCTGGAAATATTTCTCATCTCCTTCAGACGAGGACTCAGATAATGATGGACTCACAGATTATGAGGAAGTGATGATACATTATACAGACCCCTTTGTAGCAGACACCGATGGTGATGGACTTCTCGATGGTGATGAGGTTTTAGGGCTTCCATTTACAGATTCATTGAACCGAACACACCTTGTCTTTACAGACCCAACTAAATGGGATACAGATGGTGATTCTTTGACAACCTTGGATCAGTATGGCAAAATGAGTATGCCAATGTCCGATGGACAAGAATTTGCAATGGGTACAGACCCATCAAGACGAGATACTGATCTGGATGGAATTGAAGACGGATGGGAACTTTGGTTAGGAAAAGGTATAATCCCTGGAATGGATCCAATTAAGCTTGATCCACTAAATAATGATACAGATGGTGATGACCTCCTTGATGGGCAAGAAGTTGCTATAATGAATATGAGTACACTTCTTAACCCCTACATAGGATTTACACTTGTCCGACCGTACAACACCTCAGCCACAAACCCAGATACAGACGGTGATCAAATCCCTGATCATGTGGAACTGTTAAATGGAACCCGTCCAGATAATCCCGACAGTGACAACGATACATTGACAGATTATGAGGAAATTAATGTCTACAAGACGGATCCAACACGAAATGACACAGATGGAGATGGACTGCTGGATCAAGAAGAGGTATTTGGATATCAGTTCCCCTCAAACACCAGTTCAGCTATCACCCTCCATGCATTGATAAGAACCGACGCTAACAATCCAGACAGTGACTTTGATCTGTTACCTGATGGGGCAGAGGTACATTTCTATAACACAGACCCAAGAAATGGGGATGTCAATGGAAATGGTATTGTTGATGGTATGGAAATTGATACAGACGGTGACGGACTCTATGATGGAGAAGAATTTATGGTCTACAAGACTGTTCAATCACCTGATGGAGGTGGTGTACTTAACCCAGACTCAGATCATGATGGTCTCTTTGATGGGTTTGAAGTGTACCAAACCCTGACTAATGCATCTCGCTGGGACTCAGATAACGATACATATTCCGATGGACTTGAATTCTATTGTAACACAAACCCATTAGATAATTCAACAACACAATCAGAGATCAATGCCTGCTTTACTGGGTTGGATAAGGTTGTAATTCTCTCACCAGCTCCAACAAAATATAGAACAAATAGTATACCTGTCATTGTATTTGATGCAACCAAGAATATGACAGCTATGTCTTACCAGTTCAGAGCTCATAATGGCACATGGAGTGGATCAGTTCCTATGACCCCCTCTGTTGGTAAACCTGGACAATGGGAAGGAGCTGCATTAGGCATCCCACTCAAAAATGGAACTTATGAAGTTAAAGTTACAATACAAAGACCTGATGGGACAACCTTTGAAAGGAAAAGACTTTTCTCCTTGTTACTTGGACCCACTTTAATTCAGGTACAAACCCCTGAGTCAAGGAGGTATGACTTCAACGAGTTTACCACTCCTTCTCTTCCAATAAAGGTAAAGGCTGGGTTGGATTTCAATTCCACCTGGTATCGTATGAGAATGGAGAATGGGACAATTATGAAGGATAACACCACCCTTCAGTATGACTCAGGTCTTAGTGCCTACTATCAGGACAAATTCGAATTTCCAAAGTTACGTGGGACACACAATTACACCATTGAGGTTTTCGGGATGAAGACCAATGGACAGGTGTATGTCTCAGTGGTGAACTTTCAAATCAAAACCCCCACCATCATTGAAAATGTGGCTATTGTGGGTACAGGTGTTGCAGCAACCATAGGTGTAGGTGGTGGAACCATAATAGGTGTGAGAAAGGGCATCTTCAAGAATCCTTTCAAAAAGAGGAGTTAAGTGATTAAAATGAAGAAATTTACAATTTCAATACTTTCTGTTATCTTGCTTCTTATGCTGGTCTCTAACCCATTGGTAAGCATCCATGGATTGAGCAGCTCAGATGTAACCTCAAAACCAGAACTTACTCCTTTGAAGGACTGGAAAGATGGCATAGTGAAGGATAACGGGACAAACCTAAATCCAAACGGAGTCTACGATCAAAACACAGATCTTGGAAAATTTCTGTCAGATCAGAAATCGACATTTGATAAAAAATGGGATCCATGGCTCACTCAAGGTGCAGTTCATGCTGTGGCATCAACTGCTGACGGAGACATGATGGCAATAGCAACTGGATATCTCTATGATAACCAGATACATGTGTACAGATACAACCACAAAACACTGCAATATGATCACGTATGGGAAGTAGGCGGTGGAGTGTTTCAGTCTGATGTATTTACATTGGATTTTGCAGACACAGACTACAACAATCTTACTGAGATAATTGCCGGTGGAAATGACGGAAGAATCTATGTGTTTGAGCAAAGGCATCTTTATGATCCAGTTACAAATATGGAAAACATGTTTGATCTGGTTTGGACAAGCCCTCGTCTTGGAAGAATCTTTAGTGTGACTGTGGACGACACAGATATGGACTTCCGGAAAGATATTGTGATTGGAACTGGTGATACAGTCAGATGGTATGAATATGATAACCACTCCAACTATCCCTTCACAAAGGATCACTGGATGACATTCAGAGAGGTAAGCACCTTTAAAGCAAACTCACAGATTACCGCCTTAGGTGTGTCTGATGTAAACAGCAACGGGTTGAAAGAGGTTGCAGTGGGTCAAAAGTCTGGAGAGATTCAACTGCTTGAGAATGCTGGGGTTGTAATCCCCATCAACGGGAAAAAATTCCCCTATTATCAAGATAACACCTATAGACAAATCTGGAGCTCGAATAACACCCTTAGAAGAGGTATAAGCTCTATGAGTGGTGGAGACCTGGATAATGATGGGTATCGAGAACTCTTGATTGCAGTTCAAGGTCAAGGAGCCTATGTTCTTGATCAATTAGACGGGCAGCTTGGCACATACAGAATCGAAAGACCATTTGCACCATGGGAATCCAACATGACTGCGTTTTATTCATTGGATTACTATATAGACTCAATGGTCAACTCATCTAGCATGTTCAATGGAACGTGGCTACCACTTGCCTCTGCTAATGTGTATTACAAGAACATTACAAACAGCTATCAGGAGCCATTCAACATAAGTAAATATGTCTATGATAACTATCCCTACAACTCAGAGACTGTCAGAGTTCCTGATAATAAATACACAACCTTGGATGGAACCAAGGTTCCAGGAAAAGCAGCATGGGCAGTTTATGATTTTGGGCATGATGAAGAGGCAGCTGGTAATGGCGTGCCTACTCAGTATGACCTATCAATACTTCTGCACTCTACAAGCACAGCAGTTAATCCAACAGATATTGAGATCTCAATTTCGGCAGATAATGTAAACTTTCACAAGATTGATTCTAAGTACATTAAGTTTAACTCAAGCGTTCCATTGAATACTTACTACCGTGCATTCAATGTTGAGGTTGATCCAACCCTGATAAATGCATCTTTGGATTATTACAGATATATTAACATCACGGTGTTTAGTAAAAAACTGGTCATAGATTCAATGAAGACCCTCTCAATAAATAACCCGATTTATGATGCACAATCAACAGAGGTTGGTCCTCTTCTCTTCAAGGGAGAGACTGTCGCAGAGAAGGCAGGGTTTATTGGAACAATTGACGGTACAATCTTGGCCGTTACCTGGAACCCAACCATGAAACGATACACAATTTCATGGGACAGTTGGGTAAATGAAAGATTTAAGCTGAAGAAAAACATCTTTGATATGGAGCTGGTTCATAAGTCTGGTAGATTCCCATCTATCATCGGAAACAAGTTCCTTGCTTCGATTGCTGATTTTACATCTGGGTTAATCAATCCTTTCAATGGCTTCACAGAGAAAGTAGTGTCCTATTCTGCAGAAAACTTCTATAACTATCAACAGGAGCCTCGAGCAGAGTTTGTTATCTCAACTGATAGCGGGAGATTATTAATTTACAGACAGCAGGCAGATAACTCACCTCTGGTTTTAGATAAAGCCCTGTCTAAGCAAATGTTTGACACACCCATGGTGTATTCAAGTAAACTTGCAAACAATTTGACAACGGTGATGCAATACATAAATCAGAGGAAGGCTCTAGCTAATGGACCAAAATATTTTACGGTTTCATTCGTTCCGTTAGAAAATGGTATTATGGATGGATTTCTTGGAACCCAATTAAACATAATCAACACACCGTTTTTGATGCTCTTAGGTGAATGGACTGGTTCATTAGGTGATCTACAAGCACAATTGACAGGAGTCCCTGATTCACCCGTTCAAAATAATGATCTGACCATGTGGTATGTATACAACTTCCCATTAGGGAACGCTGCCTGTGATCCAGCATTAGAACAATGTACAACCGTTGTACCTTATATGAATGACCGTACAAATGCGCCTTACAGTCTGAAGGACTTGGATCTGACTGGACAAATGCTTGGATATTTCAGACAATCCAGTTGGATGCCAAAAATTGCTGGCGGTGATTTTATTGGCTCCTCTTCGAAAGATCTCGTTCTAACAAATGGAAAATTGATGCTGTTGGAGGTAAGTTATTCGGCAGACCCGAATTATATTCCCACTAAACCCAAAAATCAATTCGTAGCTGGGCCATCAGTTTGGGGATCGTTTAGCCCCACAAGTCAGATTATCTACACAGCTAACCCCTCCTATTTCTCACAAATCAATGAGATGTCTAATGGAAGGCAATGGACGAATCCATATCCAGTGGACTTTGATAATGATGGTGATCTTGATCTTATTCTTAGCTTTGCAAGGTATGATACAACCACGTTCACAGTTGATCTGAAGAAGTACGGAATGACATATTTCGAGAACGCAGGAACCCGAAACAATCCAATCTGGATTGAAAGGAAGAAGGCTGTGACAAACAATGACCCAGATTCAAATCTTAGAGTTAACTTGTACACAGATCCAGTTTTCATTAACGATAACTATGATCTAAAGTTTGGGTATTATCCTACAGTTGGATACCATCCTTACTTTAAGACAGGTTTACCTTCCAGATTGGTCATGTTCAATCTCCCAAGCATCTCTGCCGGAGTGTTTGACGGAAAGTTAAACTCCTTCAAGCTTAATTATGAACCTGGAACCTCACTGATGGTGGCAACCTACCCAGAGACAAAAAGACTTGATATAAATCTCATGGACTATAATATGGGGTTGCTTGGGCAGACTAACTTTGGGTACCATATCTTTGAAAGTTGGAACAATGGTCGAGAGCTAAATAACTGGACTCTCTCCCTCAGTACAGCAGATATGGATCAAGATGGAAAGAATGAGGTAATTGTTGGTGATTTTAACAACAATGCGTATGTATTTGAACATCTCACAAACAACACCTACAAGAGAGCCTACAAGACACCTGATATCAATCGAACAGTGGTCACAGATCAAAGTCCATATGCCAGTAACCTATTTACGGGTATTAGTGGAAACTTTAACAGGACAATCTTTAACCACGCAACATTTACGATGGCAGGGGTAGACTTAAACAATAACACACTCCAAGAATTCATCATTGCAACTGACTCTGTCTTGTATGTATTTGAATCCTATCTTACAAGAGCAGGAAGGATAAGGGATGACTCATACAGGTTAATCGCACAGATTGATCTTTATTCCCTTCCAGCCCTCTCAAGGATGGATCGTAGCTTGATCAAGGTCAGCTCACTGACATGGGCAAACGACATCACCAATGATGGCAACAGAGAATTAGTTGTCGCTGTTGGTCCCGCATTGTTAATTTTTGATATTCAATCACTTAATCATGACACAAGCCTTGCCTTTGTAAAACAGGTGTTTATGAATAGATTAGACTCAAATCTGTTCAACTGGAATGAAATTTTCTTCAAAGACACCTACAATGCCACCGGAAAGTACAACATGCCAGGAAACTACCTGATATCATTGAATCAGGTAATCTCTTCAGTCCTTGTTGAAGACATCAACAAGAATGGAAAGATGAATATAGTCATTGCAGGAAAAGATCTTGATACAGCTAAGCCTATAAGGGACGGCTTCATCAGAATCTATGAATGGACTGGTGTGAACTTTGATCAGATTATTGCTCCTGAGGTGTTTAAAAAGACAACCCAGTTCAATATGATTACTGATCTAGAGACAGATGACGCAGACCATGATGGTTTAACAGAACTAATAATTGGACATCAAAATGGAATTGATATCTATGAGGTTACGGGTAGTAACACAGTTGAATATCGTGAGACAATCACCTCGAACCCTCATTATCAAGTGCCAAAGCATAATTATCTAGGTTTGGGAAGAACTCCCACCACATTCACAAACGCAAAGGATGTAGTGCTACTTTCCAATGGGACTCTATTGATGGCATATGTTGTACAAGTGACCAAAGGAAACTTTGAGATAAGGGTTGCAGGATCAAACGATGATGGAGCAACTTGGATCCAATATGGTGCAATAACCTATTCTGGAACAGCATCTGCGAGCTATCCTGGTGCTTTGGTTGCAATCGAAAGTATAGACCTATTGATCAAAGGTGGATTATTGTGGTTATCTTTTGCGGAAAGACGCAGTGACACACCTACTACCGATGTGGCTGTGTTTTACGTAATTAGAAACCTACAGTTCAAAACATCAAACACCGCATACTTTGTTAGTGCAACCTCAGTAACACGAAACAGTGAGCAATCTGCCTCACCACAAATGTTTAACTTTCCAAATGCATCTACTACAGAGGTTGGGTTTGTTTACTTTAACTTCCAAAACTCAAGCTTATGGTTCTTAAGAGCAGATACAGCCTATGCAGGGATTTTTGGAACATACTTTTCCGCAAGCACAAGAGTCCTATGGGCTAACGGGTCAGTTTTAGGGGAAAAATTCCTTGTTCACTCACTCAGCGTCTATGATCAACCTAGAGGAAACTCACTCGATTTCGCATTTGCTGGATACCCCCGAAACGAATCCCTCTCACTTGCAGTGAACCTGTACTATGTGTCTGTGGATATATTTCGAGCTTCTAGCTGGATGTTTAACTTTACAAAACAACCAACCAAGGTGTTACAGGGTAACCTGCCAATTAAGTTCCCATCTATTATTCGAATGCAGGATACTGGGGCATTACTCATCTCCTTTGAGCAGCTATCCCTGAAGCCATTTGGTGGACTTTATGCTGCTTGGTCAAATGATCTTGGAACCTCATGGAATGGACCATATTCTATGACTCATCCTTATGGTTTGGATCTCCCTCTACTCACAGCATTACCGACCCCATCCAAAGAATCCTACAGAGTTGGAACATATGATGGCAGAATCATGCTTGATTTCTTTGATGTCAGAAGACCTGTCCTTGTACCTACAAAAGGAAGTGGATTTACTCAAGTTTATAATGTGTACTTCACCACAAACCTGAGGAGAGAGGGTTCTATTGGGTATTGTGCTTCTTACACCTTCAATTTTGGGGATATTGCACAAACCATCTCTGGCACCTGTGATCCATACTCAGGCACTTCCAGGGTTTTGGCTTCTTTCCACAATCCGTGGAGTAACTTCACCACGTATTCCCTGAGAGGAGTTACTGATCTTACAGTTGGGGACACAGATAATGATGGTAGACATGAGATACTTGCACTTAGCGGAAATCAGGCATATCTGTATGAATTTGCACACAACAGTAAGACATTCATTAGACATGTTGAGACCTGGATATCTGATCCATATGATCAGCAACTACGTAAAGGTGCAATCTCAGATGCAAACGGAAATGGTATCCCTGAAATTATTCTCGAAACAGCAAGGGGTGTTGTAAACTCTTTTGAGTTGGTCAAAGCCAACAAAGAGGCACCAAATCTGAAGTATCCAATACTTGACGCCACAATCTCTACAACCGCAGGGATGAATAATTTAGTTCGTGAGATAATCCCAGTGGATGTAAACGCTGATGGTGTGGATGATATACTTTACAACACTCAGAATGGTGAACTAGTTGCAATTAACGGTAAGGACAACACACTCATCTATAATGTGTTAAGTCCTTCACTGCCTCTAAGGTCAACGAGTCATGCAATATTTAACGATGTGAATCTTGTCCTTATCTCTCACAAGGCGACAGGAAAGGCAGAATTTGTTGTTATGCCATATAACAACCTTCTGTATATCTACAAGTTGGATGGAACCTATGTGGGGTCCAAGATACTTGGTATCAATGGAACAGACTTCATTTCAGGGATACAGGCGATAAACTTAGATAACTCAGGTTTTGATGAGCTCGTTGTATCTGTCTCAAACGGAACAATCGTTGCCTATGATATGTCAAATCTTGTGGTTAGATTCTCTGTTCCCAGCAGTAAAAGCTTCATCACAAATGAATACATTGAGACCTTTAGAGTTGCCCACTATCTGAGTAATTCCAGCTTCAGTCTTGTAACAGTAACCAACAATGGTTTCTTTGAGATGTTTGACCTCACAACATTAACGTCTGTCTGGACAAAGCAAACAGCTGTCTCATTTGGTCGTATGGATGTGTCAACCTCTACCGACTGGAATGTCCTAAATGTGGGAGATTTCAATGGTGATGGGTTAGATGATTTGGCAGGAGGTCTTAATACCACAATCGTCCTCAAAGGTTCCAACGGTGACCAGCTCTGGAACCAAACTAACTCAAATCAAGTAATTCAAAGTGAGGCAATTGTTGAGGACATTAACGGAGATGGTATCGTCGATTTTATCATCACCTATTACTCCTCTTTAACACCAAACGCTTTGATAATGAAAGCTGTCTCTGGATTAACAGGTACTGTGCTTTGGTCTTACCAACTTAAAGATCAGGCTGGACTCGTGATTCCAGAATCATTTGTCTCATCTTTACTTGCCCCTGGTAAGAGGTTAATAACCGCTGGACTGTATGCCTTCGATTCCTATGGCTTAGTGAGTTCTGCAGAAACTGGACAGGTGATGCTTGGAGTCAAGAACCCCATTTCTCTGCTCAGTTCTGCACTTCTGGAGAAAGGTCAAGCAGAGCCAAAATTTGTCACTGGTGATCTCAATGGGACAGTCAGAATATACTCAATCTATGATGGTACCCCACCAGTCAACCGTGTAAAAACACCTCAGCTTCAAAAAACACCATTCATCAGAGTGGGTTCTGATTTCACAGAGCGAACCAAATTCTTTGTACAGGATGTTTTTGGAGGAGATGGGATTGATGACATATTTGTGGTCGATGATAATTACATTGGTGGTGCAGATACAAACAGACTCCTCAATGACCCAAGCTATAACACAGTTGAATGGTCTAAGGATCTCAAATTCAGTGGGAAGCTGTTAACTGCCATTCACGGTGACTTCAACAAGGATGGGAAAGCTGAAATTGTGGTAGCATTTGAAAATTACTGGATGTCCGTTGATATGAGAACTGGCTCAGTTCTCTGGAACAAAACACTTCCAATCAGCTCTGGGAATATTGCACTCTCAATGTCTTTACAGAATGCATCTCTCAACAAAAACTTGCCAGGAACCCAAATTGCATTCTCTCTGGTTGAGAAAAACCCAACCTCAGGAGACAACATTACCTCCTTTGGGTATATTAACCCTGCTACAGGTGATCTATTGGATCTGTACTTCTTCACTGATTTCAAGAACCCCTCATTCACACTGGTTGATATTGACAAAGATGGATACGCTGAGTTTGTTGGAGCAATCAACCATCAGACAAACCCACTGGTAAACCGATATGTCATTTACCAGATTGACCAGGTAACTGGAAAGTTCATCATCATCAAAGATGCATACGTAACAGGATATCCTCCCATCAGTCAAGTCATTGGTGGTGAGTTTGATCTGAGTAACACCAAAAGAGAGTTCACATTCGTTTTTGACTACTCTAGAATCAAAATTCCATTCCCAATGTATGATTTCTCAAGAGTTCCATCCATCATGTTTACTCTCACAGCAGACCTGACCACCAAGGTGCTTCAGGCAACCAACAACACCATTGGTGTGGCACCCTTTGGTGGTGAAGCCCGACGCTATATGCTGACTGATTACAACAAGGATGGACTTAATGAGGTTATCATTCAGACCGGATTTGGAGACCTTTATCAGATACAATATGGCAATTCTGGAATTTACATCAAAACTGGTGGAAAAATTGCAAGTGTGGCAGTGCCCTACGCAGAGACACCTTTCCTTGTTGGAAATTTCTTTGCTGGTGTATCCAATGCAATGGCTGTGGTCATAAGTAGCGATGCAATGTCTCTCTATGATAATGCGAAACTTGACCCAACTGCAACGCCAAAGGGAAGTGTGGTATTAGCGATTGACACTATTCAGGATATCATCCCTGGGCACTATGACAAAGATACTATTACCGATATAATGGTGATCAGTAAGGCTGGATATGTGTGGGTGGTAAACTCAGTTAACCTCAGTCCACTTCAGCTAAACGAAAAAGGCATAGTAAAACCTGAACAGCAAAGCACAGTAACAGACAGAGTTGAAGTCATACCTGGGTTAATGCTTACTATCTTTGTGATGATCATTATCCTGAGAAGAAAAAAGAAGAACTAGTTAAATTAATCAATCCAAGATCTTTACAAATTATAAAAATTTAAACAAACAAATAATTAACAACAAATAAGATATTTCACAGTAAAATTTTAATACGGTAAAAATTAACATATATGTACTATGACTAATGGTAAGAGTATATCAACTCTGTTATTTATCTCATTGTTTTCTCTACTAATTTTGTCTAATCTGACAAATGCAAATAGTGTAACATTGACTTCAGAGGATTTAAGTGAATTAAAAAGTTTTAGAGGGGATACTTCACTAACTAAGATGGCAAAATCCCCCGTATACCCTTCTTTAACACCTCAGGCTTTGACTTCGATATCAGTCACAAAAGATTCTGATCTTTCAACTTTTCCTGGTTCAGGAACTGTCCTTGATCCCTATAGGATCGAAAATAAGGCTGATGTATCTATTTCCATAGGGAACACTCGTTCTTATTTTGTTGTTCAAAATGTGCGAACCACAGCATCAATTTCGATGTACAATGTTAGTAATGCAATTGTACGAAACGTTACAACATCCGGTTTCAGTCTCACGATGGGGATAAGCAACACTTTGATTGAGAATAACACCATTTCGGCTGGATATGATGCTTTAACCTTAAATGGGGGTTTAAACACGATAATCAATAATAATAGTTTTAGCCTACCTATAATTGGTGCTTCTTCAGGGATTAAAGTTGATGCAAGCAAAAATATCATCATTTCTAATAATTCGATTAATGGAGCTATCGGAATTAATATAGGTTCAAATTCCGAAAATATCACTATCGCTGACAATCAGATACAAAATGCATCTCGAAATGGGATTCAGATGGGTCCATTGTTCTCTAGTATTGTCAGCATTACGAACATCACCTTGAAATCAAACAATATTAGCAATTCTGGTTACAGCGGAGTCTGGATTGGATACGTAAGTAATGTGACTTTAATTGGTAATTATATCAAAGATTCAGTACAGGCATCGCTCTCCCTCTATTCGTCATCTAACGTAACTCTACTTACAAATAAATTTGTTAATGGGACGTTTCTATTTGACATGTCCTCCCTAAAAAATTTTAAGTTATTTGGAAACACTATGGATGGATTCCCTATGGTTTTTCTAAATAATGCAAATAATTCTATAATTAATACACAAAATTCATTCTTGTTCATTGTTAATTCAACAAATATTCTTGTTAAAAATTCTATTCAATCAATAATCAAATTTTACTCGTCACAGAATATCACGATAATCAATAATTTGCAGATAGATTCGCTTGAAGTTTACAACTCTAAGAACCTTACTGTCACACAGAACGTTTTTTCTTCAATTGGTGATGTAATAATTCAAGGGACCTCTCACGGGTTCATCTCTAATAACACCTTTTCAACGGGTAAAGCTACATCGATTTTTCTGCAAGACGGAGACACCTTTACACTTTCTCATAATTCGTTCCAAGGAGGTTTATCTGGAACAAGTCTCAATAATGTGTCTTCAAGCACAATTAAAGGAAATTTATACAAAAACTTTGCATCTACAGCTTTAGTGGTACAATCCTCAACAAACAACACCATAGCTGACAATTCATTTTTCAATACGTCGACAGGCATAAGTTTAACCCACACGACAACCAATCTTATATCAAATAACAGTCTAAATCTTTTCGGCACTGGTATCTCTCTTTCCACTTCAGGGAAGAATAATATTACTAAGAACAACCTTCAAAATTCTAACAATGACGGAATTTATCTCTACGCTTCAGATGGAGTAAGGGTATTAAAAAACACAATCTCAAAAACAAGCACAGGAATTAACGAATTTGGGTCTAAAAACCTGTTAATTCAACAGAATCATATCAAAGATTCAACCTTATATGGGTTGTTTCTTTATTCAGTAAGTGTTAGTCAGGTCAAAGAAAATACCATAACAAGCAGTAAATTATATGCAATAAAATTAGGTTCAAGCTCATATCTAAATGAAATCTCCTCCAATAATTTCTTAGGTAATAATGTTGGAGGCACACAGGCTATAGATGATGGAACTGAAAACCACTTTATTGGAAATTACTGGAGCGATTGGATATCTCCAGATGCTAATCATGATCGAATTGTAGACTCACCTTATATTATAGATGGGACTGCTAAATCTAATGACTCTTCTCCTTCAGTGTACTTTATTCCCACCTATGATTATCAGGCACCAGTTATCACAGCAGCACAATCGTCAATCAATATGACTGAGGGAGATAACACAAAAGCAGTTATTTGGACAATTGGAGATAAGCATCCTGCAACCTTCTTGATAATTATTGATGGAGTAATTTCTGGAAATCGTACTTGGACTAATACAACCGTACAATTTTTCTTATCAGGGGAAATGCCTGGGTTTCATAACTATACTATCGTGGTTTGGGATGAATTTGGGAATTTTGCCAGTAACACAGTATTTGTAACGATTAATGCAAAACCAACACCTGTGTCATCTATTGCTACAACATCTGTAACACCAACACCAACACCTCCATTAACATCACCAGGATCACCTATTCCATTGCCAAATCTTTGGGTGATCATTTCCGGTATGATATCTATAGCTCTAATAATTCGAATTAAAAAGCACAGGATAAAGTAAATATTACCCTCATTTACAACTTGAGTTAAATTAAATCGTAATTTACCCCTATTTTTTATAATCAATGATACAGTGGTCTAAATTATTCTATAGAATTTTTTCTAAGCAGATGAATGAAAAAAGTAATCCTCTACAAAATATTAATTCAATAAAGTAGAAAGCATATTTTAAATGATTTTTCCAATTCTTTTCTAAGTCCTCTAATTCTTATCGCTACCTCTTCTGCAGATAAATTTTTAATTATTTATTGGTGTGTCGTTCTGATTATCATCTTCATTTTCTATTTGATCAGTATAGGCTGAGTTTCAATAGGATTGGGAAAGGTGTTATTAATCAATGATGGTTGGTAAACACTTCCATAAAACCAGAGGTAATCATATTGGACTGTGTAAGTGCAATTCAAAATACTTTCGATTTTTATTTTTGCAATTTGAATACTTTCTTTTCCTCTATACTCGACACTGAAAAAGTTATAAAACCACAGAAAAGCCAAATACAATGAGCTTTAGACGTTCTCGAACAATCTTGATTTTTAGTCTATTAATTTTTAGTCTAATTCAAGTCACAGCTGTAAAATCTTTACCTGGGTCTACTCCGGATATTCAGCCTCAGGTACAAGTTGAGACAGTTAAAATCATGGCATACAATATCCTTGAGTCAGGAAAACACATTGAATGGAAAGAAGTAGTTAAACAAGCAAATCCAGACATCTTGATTGCAGTTGAGACTGGTGGGTGGAATGGTCCAACCGATCCTACACTTCGAACCATAAAAGATGAGTTTAACACCTATTTCTCCTCAGAAAAGCCTTATGAGGTCTGGGCGACAAATAACAATCCATCAACAACTGCTGGGGAGGCAATCTTCAGCAGGTACCCCATTTTAAATGGGACAACCATAGTTGATGTTACATTAGACAATGGTGGAATTAAGAAGGCACATAATCCGTTTATGGATGCAGTGGTGAATATCAGCGGGATAGTAACACATGTCTTCGGGGTACATCTTAAATGTTGTTCCAGTACATCTGGTCTTGAACAGGTCAACAGAGAGCAAGACACAGAAGGAATATTGAACTATATGGACAACCTCGGTAATGTTCCAATAATCTATGCTGGAGATTTGAATTCCTTTTCTCCAGTTGATGTCAAACTCTGGCATGAAGACACAGGTCTTGGCTATGGGCCTATGGAGATGATGTTAAACAGCTCATCACCTTATGCTTCAAAAACACATACCTTTTACGATATGTATCGGGAGCTCAACCCATATGATAGGGGATACACCTATGTTGACAAGTTTTATAATAGCAGAATAGATTACATTGTCCTCAATCAGTACTTTAAAGATATGCTCGTGAATTCCACGGTCATAGATGATGCATTGGCTCAGAAAGGTTCAGATCATTTTCCACTGGATGGGTTCCTCAATCTACAGCCAACTCTTAAGGATCTTCGCCCACCAGCTCGGATATATAACACCACAGGGGTACTCGGAACCAATTCGTTTAATCTAACGTGGGATCCAAGTCCTGCAGTTGATTTTGTTGGTTATCGGGTCTATAGAAACTCAACGATGATTAAGACCACAACGGTGGCGCATTTTAATGATACAGGGTTACCTAGTAACACCCTTTATGTTTATCAGGTCTCAGCATATGACAACTCCAGTAATGAGGGATTAAAGTCTCATTCGCTCTATGTCAATACATCTTACGGGATACTTACTTCACCTGGGGCTCCATTGAATGTGACAATAACAGTCGGTGAGAATCAGTTGAAGGTTAGGTGGAATCCACCAAATTCAGATGGTGGGACTTCAGTAATAAAGTACAATGTGTACAGAACCACGAACCCCTCTTTTAAATACATACTCTGGGCATCGACTTCTGGCTTTTCCTATACTGATACTCGAACCATCTCAAATTTTGTCTATTACTACAAAGTAAAGGCAGTAAATTTCGTTGGAGAGGGTAATTTTTCAGCAGGTGTGTCTGGAAGACCACTTACACCAAATTCTACGGCTCCCTCTTCAACCCCAACCCCAACACAAACTGTAGGAACATCCCCAATTCAGTTCACTGTGACCTTTACTAGTGTGTTTATCACTATATTTGTTTTGAAAAAGCAGAAGAAAACGAGAATTTAGTTTAAAATTACCTATAATGCTCTTATTGCATACAATAAGCCTTATAACATTCTTTGTGTTTGGTTTGTTGTGTATCTAACAAAAGATGAAGAATCCTCATTGGAGGGAGACCATGGTGAGGCATTACAGGTGGCAATGTCTCTTCTGGTAGATGTAGGTGACTTTTACAAGGCAGACAAGCTTATTTCAGTTGACTCAGCCCATATCTCTGGTGTCTCATATTTAACTGGAGGTGATGGATTGATTGACCTCCTGGATTTTTTTGTGACAAAAAATGCCAAGGTTGGGGTCTTTTCAACCTTAAATCCAAGTGGGATGGATAGAATCAATTGGAAATCTCATTTCATAGACCTCGAGTTTGCGACGAAGCAGTACCACATACTTCGAAATTTCGAGGCAATGGGTGTCTCAACAACCTGCAGCTGTACGCCATATGACTTTGGACATATCTTATACAAAGGACAGCATATTGCATGGGCAGAATCATCTGCAATCACCTTTGCAAATTCTTTCTTTGGTGCCAGAACCAACAAGGAAGATTCTCTTTCAGTATTGTCTGCTGCAATTGCTGGAAAAACCCCAAATTATGGTTTTCATCTAACAGAAAATAGAATTCCAAATGTCAAAGTTTCTGTTGAAGTTCCCCTCACTTCCTACTCAGACTTTTCTGTTCTAGGTGAAGTTGTTGGAAAGAAATTTAATCATATTCCATTTCCTTTCGGGGCAATACCCGTTTTTGATGGAATTTCTCATGCACGTCCTCATCAATTGAAAGGTTTGGGGGCTGCTCTCGCATCATTTGGGACACAACTTTATCATGTTAAGGGGATCACCCCAGAAAACGAGATCTATGATAAGGTCACAAGATTTGACGATGAATGTACAATCACTGAAGATGATTTGAATGAGGTATATGAAGAACTAAGGCCACCATCAGATCCAGATATTGTGGTAATTGGTTGCCCTAACGCAAACCTCGAGGAAATTATGGAATTGGAGGAACTCTCAAGAAATTTAAAGGTGAGAGATGGAAAGGAGTTCTGGCTTTTTACAAACCGAGCCCAAAAAGGGCTTGCTGAGGGTTTAGGGCTGGTAAAGAGCTTGGAAGAGAGAGGAATAAAGATTCTGGTGGACACATGTCCTGAGGTGACCCCTTATGATAAGAACAGATTTAAAACCATCTTAACAAATTCTATAAAGGCACAGCATTACATCACTGCCCCAAGTTTAAATGGAATACCCACATATATTCTTCCAGTAAAAGCATGTGTGGATGCGATATGTGAGGTGAATACATGACGACACTAAATGGGAAAGCCCTACGGTCAATCGGTGAATTGAAGGTGGAAGGTGTCAGTATAGTGACAAATCAGCCAATTACTCTTTTAGGGTTTGTTGATACAAAAACTGGGATTATCATGGAAAAAGGTCATGAATTGGAGGGTCAATCCATTTCGGATAAGGTATTTATATTTCCTAAAGGTGTTGGAAGTACTGTTGGTCCATATGTGCTCTTGAATCTAAAGAAGAACAATAAAGCACCTCTTGCAATAATTAATCGAGAATCAGATCAAGGCACTATAGCAGGATGTTCGATGGCAAAGATTCCACTTGTCTATGACCTATCCGAGGATCCCATAGACACGATTCCAAGCTTAAGGCTTGTTAAAGTAAATATTTCTAATGGACAAGCTAATGTAGAATATTGATCATATACGCCCCAAGAATTCTTCACTATACTTTTTTCTCTTATTACTATCTGCTTTCTCTTCTTATTACTCTATTCTCTTACCCTTCTTTTTCAGCTCATTAATTCTTCTTGAGAGTTGATTTGCAACATCCTTTCTATTTTCTATAAATCTGAGAATCATTAACTCTTCTATGTCTTCATTCTCTTGAATGGCTCGTTTGGCAAACTGATTCGATTTTGCCTCTAAAAGCTTCTTACTGTTTTTCTTAAAGTCTATTGCCTTTAAAACCTCGTCACTATTTGCAAGATTGGCGTTAACCTCTATATCTTTAATCTCATCTACATCTACCTTTAACTCTGTAGCCTCAAATTGCACCCAAGGAACATTGGATTTCAAAAGTGAAGTAATGTCAACTGCCGAATCACTTGATGCCCTTCTGAGATCAACAAAAGAAAGCCTGTCGAAATTTTCAATCGCCTTTAAATTAGCCTCCTTGAAATCATTTCTATCAAGGTTTAGTTCTTCAAGGGTTCGAATCTGTGAAAGTGGGCTTAGATCAATGGACACTAATCTGTTTCTGGCCAGTTGAAGCCTTGTTAAAACTGTTAGGTTCCTCAAAGGTTTGAGGTCTATTTCAGTCAGGTTATTTCTTGTTAATCTAAGGACACGTAGCCTCTTTAACCCTTCTAAAGGTGTGAGGTCAATATGTTCAAGAAGGTTATCTCCTAGTCTTAGATTATCAAGGTTCTTTAGGTCTTTCAATGGTGTAAGATCAATCTGATGCAGATCATTAGATTCAAGGATCAACGAATTCAATTCATAAAGTCCAGATATTGGGTTCAAATCAATCTCGGTCAATCTATTTCTGGATAAATCAAGTTTCGTAAGGTGAGTTGAGCATCGTAATCCTTCTAGATCGAAGCTTGTAAGCTTGTTGTGTGAGAGGTTGACTTGAAATAGCTTGTCGGTTTTGTTAAACCCTCTTGCATCTATGTCTGTGATACCTGCATATCTTGCAACAAAATCAACAGTCTGTTCTGAAATGAAATTTGTAATTTTTATCTTCTTCAAGTCATTTTCACTTAAATCTATAGATTCAAGACTCTTTGGTGCTGATTTTGGGAGCTTGTAATTTTTCACCCCTCTGTTGTATGAGGCATCAACTTTGGTTAGGTTCGGATGGTGTTCAAGAAATGTCAAATCAAGAGTTTTTAACCGGGAATAACACTCATCAACATCAAGGTTGTATCTTCCAACACCATCTCCCTCAGCATCTTGATAATACCTGTAATTGTACCAGTTATAGTAGAAATTAGAGAACCTGCTTCTGTTTCGTGTATTTTCATAACCACCTACCTCACTGACACTTAGATAAGTCAATCCCTCCATCCTCTTAATTGGTGTAGTGTTGAGCTCAGTCAATGTATTCTGAGAAATGATCAATTGACTCAAGTACGGGAGCTTTTCAAGTGGTGACAGGTTCAGCCTCTCGGTTCTGTTATTTTCTTTAAAGGTAAACCTTATGAGATTCTCCAGCTCTGCTAACGGATCAAGATCCACCTCTGCTAATGAGTTATTTATGAATTTTACCGATCTAATCTCTTTAAAATGTAACAGGTCAGCAAGGTCGATGCTCTTAAAACCTCCAGTGATGTCAATTGATAGGAGTTCACCAGTTGGAGTAAACTTTGGGTTAAGAATTACCTTGTCTTTATACAGTTTTCTTAAAGCCCTGAACTTGTTGTACTCTGACAATATATACCTATTAAAATTTAAAGTATTTAGATGTTAGTATCAACGAAAATTACGTGGTAAATGTTATGCCTAATGACCTTACAAGCTCTTTATATCTATTTCGAATTGTGACTTCTGTAACCGTTGCTGTTTCTGCAATCTCTCTCTGTGTTCTCTGGTCGCCTTCCAATATTCCTGCAAGATAAATCGCTGCTGCTGCTAATCCAACTGGATCCTTTCCGATTGTTATCCTGTTTCTCTTTGCCTTATCAACAATGTCTCTTGCAGTTTTAACCACTCTTCCACCAAGATTAAGTTCAGCACCGAATCTCACAACATACGCTGTAGGATCAGTTAATGGGATTTTTAGACCAAGTTCATTAATCAAAAGTCTGTAACATCTTCCTATATCTTTCTTGCTTGTTCTGGAATGTTTTGCAAATTCGTCTAATGGTCTGGGGACTCGTCTCTGTCTGGCTGCTGCATAAGTCGCTGCGGCGATCATTGCTTCAATTGATCGACCTCTGATTAATCTCTGACTTAGAGCTTTTCTGTAAATGACAGAGGCTGTCTCTTTCACACTTTGTGGAAGACCAAGCTGACTTGCAATTCTTTCCAGCTCTCTCATAGCTTGTGTAAGGTTTCTGTCTGTTGCAGAATTAACACGGGTTCTCGCCTGCCACTTTCTCAGTCTATAAATTTGTGATCTCTGCTGTGGGCTTAATTTTCTCCCATATGCGTCTCGATCCTCAATGCCTATCTGCGTGGACAATCCCTTGTCATGCCGGGTGTATGTGGTTTGAGCACCTACCCTGGCTCTTTTTGCCCTCTCTTCAGAAGAATATGCACGCCACTCTGGAGAATCATCAACCATACTCTCTTCTATCACAGCACCACAATTTGTACAGGTGATTTCTCCTCGATGATGATCTTGAATAATCTCTGTACTTCCACAGTCGGGGCACCGTTCTTCTGTCTCTTTCTTGTTCTCAGTTGCTGCCATAAATTACACCAAAAAATTAATAAGCGTTATCTTCCCTGCAAACACTTATATATACATTATTTCAGACCACTACTATAAAAACATTTGTATGGCGAGTGAGGAAAAAAAGCCCTTCCCCTTTTTTCTTGTGTCCTATGACGATGTGATCACAACTGCTTAAATTCTAAATTTAGTAAAATTAGTGTCCTTCTTTGAATTGTAGGTCATAACCTATTTGCTTTAAAATATCTTCAAAAGCTGAGTTAACTCCTTCACCTGTTAAGGCTGATGTCTGATAAAGCTTTATGTCAGTGATGTCATCACCATATGTTTTTAATATTTGTTCACGTGTCTGTTCCACATCATCTTGTGAAACCTCCCTGTCACTTTCAAGATCCAACTTGTTACCAATTAGATAGATGGGGATTCCCTTGAGTACGTTTGTACACCATTCTACCCAACGGGGGATGTTCTCTAGTGATCTTTTTTTAGTTAGATCATAAACCGCTAGCACACCAAGGCCACCTTTTAGGTAAGCTTCCGTTCTAGGAATATTGTATGCTTCACCAGCTAGATCCCAGATGACAGCCTTTCCATATATATTTTCAAGATCAAAGGGTTTTACAGAAAAATCTGAACCAAGGGTTTTGATATGACTGGTCTTAAATCCTAACCCAAGATATCTACGTCTTAGTGAGGTCTTTCCCACTCCATCACTACCAATAAGAACAATTTTTACCTGATATTGTTCTTTGTTGCGAATCATTTACAAATAGATTGCCCCTTCATTGAATTTTAAGTTTGCTTTTTATTTCATTAACGTTCAACAATTTTTTTGCTTATGGGAGCAATCGTAACGAAATTACAGAGAAACTAACACTTTCTTGAAAAATACAATCAGATGTATCTTGTAGAGTTAAGGGAAAGTTAAAAATATAAATACTAGATGTTTTCTCTTTAACTATGAAGTATACAAAGCTTGGAAAAACTGGAATAACTGTTTCAAAACTCTGTCTTGGGATGATGAGCTATGGTAACTCTCAGGCTTGGCACCTAGAATTAGACGAGGCCCGACCTTTGGTTAACAGGGCCCTTGAAGAGGGGATAAACTTTTTTGACACTGCTAATGTGTATTCAAGAGGAAGAAGTGAAGAAATTACAGGAGAATTGCTAAAAGACCATCGAGATGATGTAGTTCTTGCAACCAAAGTTTACTTCTCTATGTCTGATACAAATAAGAATGCACAAGGGTTAAATCGATACCATGTTCAACGTGAGATTGAAAACTCATTAAATAGGTTACAAACCGATTTTGTTGATCTTTATCAAATTCATAGGTGGGATGGTTATGTAGACCTTGAATATCAGATGAGGACATTGAATTCTCTTATTGAGCAGGGAAAGACACTTCATATAGGAGCAAGCTCAATGTACACCTGGCAATTTGCTAAAGCTCAATTTATAGCTGAAAAACTTGGTTTAGAAAAATTCGCAACTATGCAAAATCATTATAATCTCATTTATAGAGAGGAAGAACGGGAAATGATACCTTTCTGTCAGGATCAAGGGGTTGGAGTGATCCCCTGGTCACCATTAGCCAGGGGATTTTTATCTGGAAAATATAGACCCGAAGACAAAGATTCTGGGAATCAAGTAAGACTTCAATCAGACCCATATCTAAAGCACAGGTACTTCAGAGTAAATGATTTCAGAATTATTGAACTTCAAAAAGAAATTGCAGAGGAACTTCAGATCACACCAGCACAACTAGCAATAAATTGGGTTTTAAACAGACCAGGTGTTACATCACCAATCATTGGTGTTACCAAAATGTCTCATCTAGAAGAGGCTATTGAAGCAGTTGAGTTAAAAATTGATCACGATTACTTCAGACAGCTAGAAGAGCTATACTTACCAAAACCTATCATTGGACACAGCTATCAGACAGCAGGAACAATGATCGATCTATCGGGAAAAAATTGAGTTGATATAATGAGGGTTGTCAGAGCCTATGCACCTGCATCATTGGCAAACTTTGCTGTAGGCTTTGATATCATTGGAGCAGCAATACAAGGCATGGGAGATGAGGTGACCTTAGAGAAGGCAGAAGATGGGGTAAAAATTACCTCAATTTCTGGAGATGCAACCATCCCCATGAATCCTGAGAAAAATACAGCAGGAAAGGCTTTACTTGAATTTATTGAGCTCAACAATTTAGAATATGGGTTTAATATGTCTATCAAGAAGGGAATTCCTTTGGCTTCTGGATTGGGTGGGAGTGCAGCCTCTGCAGTAGCTGCAACAATTGCAGCAGATAGACTTTCAGGATTGAAACTTTCAAAAGAAACCCTTTTAAGGATTTCACTCAGTGGTGAGCTAATTTCAAGTGGTTCTGTTCACACTGACAATGTGGCTCCTTCCCTTTATGGGGGAATCACAGTTAGTCTTAAAGATAAAAATCAAAACTACATCATCCAGAAAATACCCAGCTTAACCTCGCTGAAAATGGTAATGATTCATCCTCATCTAGAAATCTCAACCAAGGAGGCACGAGATATTCTAAGACAGGATGTTCCTCTTAATCTTCATGTTCAACAATCCATG
This sequence comes from Candidatus Heimdallarchaeota archaeon, assembly GCA_030149205.1. Classification (GTDB taxonomy): domain Archaea; phylum Asgardarchaeota; class Heimdallarchaeia; order Heimdallarchaeales; family Kariarchaeaceae; genus WAKA01. Next base: position 473,424 of record JASBSB010000007.1, read on the forward strand.
AATCTTGCTGCTTTTATTATCTCAGTCTATACTGCTCAGATAGATCTATTAAAAAAGACCTTTGATGATTTGATAATTGAACCTCAGCGTGCCTCTCTAATTCCAGACTTTAGTCAAATTAAATCAGTTTGCCAAAACTCTGGTGCAATAGGGTGCTCAATCTCTGGTGCTGGTCCAACAATGTTTGCTGTATGTGATAATGCTGAGGTAACCCAAAAGATTGAATCTTCTCTTAAAGAACTTAAGACCTCTGTGAAACTTGATGTATGGACAACAAATATAGATACAATAGGTGCAAGAATTTTGGAGGTTAAATCATGAAATTTAGGAGCACAAGAAGTAAATCTGAGGTTGTGAATCTCAGTGACGCAATAATCAAAGGCTTGGCATCTGATGGGGGATTATACGTTCCTGTAAATTTTCCCAAATTTAAAGTGGATGAGTTTATCCCACTTGATTCAAATGTCGAGATTGCATACAAGTTTTTACTGCCTTTTTTCAAAAATGATTTGCTCTCTGATAAGTTGAAAGAGATTTGTGAGAGCTCGTTTACTTTTCCTCTGCCCCTGAAGACACTAAATGAACGTCTCTCTGTTCTAGAACTATTTCATGGACCTACAGGTGCTTTCAAGGATGTTGGTGCAAGGTTTCTTGCTAACACACTAGAAAAGCTTCCTGGAAAGCGAACAATTTTGGTTGCAACTTCTGGAGATACGGGAAGTGCTGTCGCATCTGCGTTTTATAAACGACAAAGGTCTCAAATTGGGATATTATATCCATCTGGGAAAATTTCAGAGTTTCAAGAAATGCAACTGACATGTTGGGATACAAACGTTATATCGTATAGAGTTGATGCAGATTTTGATTCTTGTCAATCATTGGTGAAACAGGCCTTTTCAGATGAGGGATTAAGACGGAACATGAACCTAAGCTCAGCTAACTCTATAAACATTGGGAGGTTGTTGCCACAATGCGTTTATTATGTCAAAGCATCAGTAGAGCACTATGCTAAATATGGTAGGTATGCCAATTTTATCATCCCAACAGGTAACATGGGAAATGCTTTGGCTTGTATATGGGTTCGCAAGATGGGCTTTCCAATCAAAAAAATTATTCTGAGCTGTAATTCAAATCTTACAATTCCAGAATATTTTCAGACAAGGATATTTCATGGGAGACCATCAGTTAAGACTCTAGCTAATGCCATGGATGTTGGAAATCCAAGTAACATGGAGCGATTTCTTGATCTTGAAGAACAAAATCCTCAAAAAGATCTTTCTTCTATCAGTGTATCAGACACAGAGATCAAGACTGCAATTCTTGAATGCTATGAGAGGTTAGGCTACATAATTTGTCCTCACACTGCAACAGCCTATCATGCTTTTAGAAACTCAGATATTGAAGAGGCTATCATAGTATCCACAGCAATGCCAGTTAAGTTTAAAGAAGTAATTGAACCTATTGTGAGAAAGTCAATTCCAATCCCAGTAAAGTTTAATGAGATGATGAACCGACCACGAAACTATGTTGAAATCCAACCACTCTATGAACTGCTAAAAAAGTCAATTCTTGAGAAATTTTCAGTCTGAATTTTTGAAGTTGAACATTTCTTCGATCGTAACATTAAATAATTTTGCAATTCTATAGGCTAAACCCAATGATGGGTTGTAGCTTCCCTTCTCAATCGCAGATATAGTCTGTCTGGTCACACCCAATGAGCTTGCAACCTCCTCCTGTGTAAGGCTCTTCTCAGCCCTAAATACACGTAATCTGCACTCCCAGGATACATTGTAATCTTCAACAGTTTTTTTACGACGCAAGGTTCCTACCTCATTGCCCCTTCTTCGTTTGTTGCCAAAATCAGATGCAAATAGACCAAGACAAGTACTGAAACAATCAGTGTTGCTCCCACTTCCCAAAAATTCAGTGAAAACACATCACTGATTATCAGAAGGAGAATCCCGAGAGTTGATGCAATTATCACAAAAAGATTTATTGTTGATCTTGCACTGGCATCCAGAGCAGTGTCTGTTCTTTCATCTTTATTCCAAATCCTGTGAACACCAATAATTCCAACAATAGCCAGGGTTAGCATTGCATACAGGATCAATGAATACTTCTGGGTTACGCTGTAAATTATAAGAAGGGAGTCTACAATCAGAGTCACAAGGAAGAGCAAAATGTAGAATATTTTCTTGCGTTTGATTTCCACAACTCTTGATATAATACCTAAATAAGAACACTCGTCTTTGAATTCTGAATGAATGTGAAGGAATGTCAAATTTATATTACATGGTTCGAAATTATAATCCAGAGATAAAGATTCACCACAAATTATGTCAATTAAAGTTTACTGTAAGTTAAGTTTAAATTACATTATGTAATATAAACTTACCATGAAATTCGTTGATTATCATAAACAGTTTCTGATCCTTGGATTTATCATCATGATTCTTGGAGATCTACTATATTTCGGGGTCTATCTGTTCCCTGAATTTATGCTCTCGCTTTTTGCCACACTTTCTTCTACTCTCACAATCGGAGACATGACTGGTCATTTGAAGACAGTCTCATTATTCTACCTTGCTACTCTTGGAACACTAATGTATTTGGTAAGTTTTCTCCTTTTAGCTTTTGTACCACGAGATGGGAAAAAACAGAGATACATAATATTGGCAGGGATTTCTGTTTGGTTTCTCACTGACAGTATTGCTTCCTACATCTTTAGTTTTGAGTTAAATATTCTATCTAATGTTCTTTTTCTCCTCATAGGATTTATTTTTGTGTATTTACCAATATTTACAAAGGTTGAACGTTCCGAAAAACAACCCTCATTAATGTCTTGAATCTAAACAAAGACGTGGCAAGAAAAAATGTGACAGCAATTGCTGTTATTATATTGCTTATCTCAACTATATTTTTAGGGATGTATTTTTTTACTCTAAACATTTCCAACCAATCAAGAGTTGGGCATTTTAGGCTAGATTCAGCCCTAAACAGTGCACGGTTTCAAAGTCCTGTAGGTATATTCTTTGAACCAAGCACTCCAGACATCTATTATATTTTGGAACAAGCTGGGAGAGTCATCTCCTTCAATAATAAAACTTTAGAACAGAAGGTGTTCCTAGATATCCGAGACAAGGTAACCTCGGGTGGTGAAACTGGGCTACTTGGTCTTGCATTTCACCCAGATTATAAATCCAATGGGAGGCTATTTCTAGATTATACAGCCTCTAATCCCCTGCGAACAAAGGTGGTTGAATACGACATGAATTCTGCTCAACCTAAAGAGAAAGTGATTTTGGAGGTTAATCAGCCATATTCAAACCATAATGGTGGGGCTATCGTCTTTGGTCCAGATGGATATTTGTATATCAGTCTAGGTGATGGAGGGTCTGGAGGAGACCCGCATAATAATGCACAGAACCTAAAGGTTTTGTTAGGAAAGATCTTACGAATTAACGTAGATGCAGGGACTCCTTACACCATTCCTAATGATAATCCATTTTATGGTAACAAAGATGGCTATCGTGAGGAAATTTTCGCATACGGTCTTAGAAATGTATGGAAGTTCACATTTGATGGTTCTGTTATTTGGGCTGGTGATGTAGGACAGGGAAAGTATGAGGAAGTGGATATCATCACTGCTGGAGGGAATTATGGATGGAACATCATGGAGGGAAACCATTGCTTTTTGGCTTCCAGTTGCAATCAAACTGGCTTAATTCCTCCAGTTGCAGAATATAACCATGATCATGGGCAGTCGATTACTGGCGGTTACGTGTATAGGGGAAAGATAAGTGAAATTAATGGTCAATATATCTACGCAGACTATGTCACTGGTAAAATCTGGGGTCTCCAAAAACATCAAAATTCAACATACTCAAGCAGCCTTCTTTTTGATAGTCCCTTTCTTGTATCATCATTTGGCTTAACCCCAGCAGGAGAGTTGTTGGTCGTTGATCATCAGGGCTTTATTTATATTATGAAAAAATAATGTCTATTATTCAGATAATAATTTTATGACATGAATGAAATCTGGGGATGGTAATGCAACAAAGTTTGGGTCTTCGTAAGGGAAGGTCTTAAAAGTGCTGGGGAAGCCGATAACCTTGGTTCCGGCATTCAATGCACTTTGAACTCCTGGAAAAGAGTCTTCAATAACTAGACATGTATCAGCTCTTACACCAAGTCTCTGAACTGCCAGTTTATAGATGTCTGGATGGGGCTTACCGACCTCCACCTCAGTCCCAGATGTTATCTGACTTTGATTGAAAAATTTAGAAATCTTTACACTTTCTAAGGAAAAGTTGATCTTTTCTATCGAGCCTGATGAACAGATGGCAAGTTTTACACCCTCCTTCTTCAGGAAATTCAATAATTCTAGTAAGTGTGGAAACGTTGTTAATTTCGCCTCAGCCAATACGAAGTACCTTTTCGCCTTTTTCTGATGAAATTCTTCCAGATTTTGAATGTCTTTTCTTAAGACTCCCTTTTCTCGAAAATGAGTAAGTGTGTCTTTAATTGACATTCCAATCACATCATCATAATCTTCACCAATATCCTCACCTGTTTCTTCAATTATGGTCTCCCTTAATGCCATACAAGAATATATCTCACTATCAACGAGAACCCCATCACAATCAAAGATAACAGCTTTAATATCTTTGAGACCATTTACCGTCTCAAAATTACCCATGTATCTTACTTTAGGGTTTTGTTTAATGTTTTTTGGTTGCACATCAAAACGGTGTGGATTATAGGGAAGAAATAATTTAATCGACTCAATTAAGTGTTAAGTGGATTTTCTGCAATGCTGAAACTTTAAAAAAAGAATGAATTTATTTCGATAAATAGACTATTGACTAAAATAATATGTGAACATAAGGTTAATATGTTTGCACTAAATAATCATTTTTCCCAAAAAATGCCATATTATTTGGATTATTGCCCTCAATCAATGATAATCTTTTAATACCTTGAAAGCTATACTTAATATAGTTGTGTGGATTGCTTCAATTTGTGTTTTAGCATCACACAATAGGTGTCAAAAATGGTTACTGCTGATCAAGAAATAGATACTAGTGGAATGAACTGTCCAATGCCTGTGCTTAAGAGTAAAAAGGCATTGAAGAAATTAGAGGTTGGTCAGATTCTCAAGATCATCTCTACAGATGTTGGAAGTATGAAAGATATCCCTTCATGGGCAAATACAACCGGTCAAGAGATTCTAGAATCCACAGAAGAAGGTGGAAAATATGTCTTCTTTGTTAAGAGGAGGAAATGAATATGAGTGAGGATCGACCTAAAAGGGTGGCAATTATTGCAGCTCATGGGACATTAGATGCTGCTTACCCTCCTCTCATAATAGCTTCAACTGCAGCTGCATTAGATATGGAGGTGGCAATCTTCTTCACCTTCTATGGCCTGGATATAATCAACAAGAAGAAATTAAATAACCTGAAGGTTCCTTCAGTGGGAAATCCAGCAATGCCAGTTCCAGTTCCAAATGTTGTGGGAATGCTCCCAGGGATGACTAGCATGGCAACTGGAATGATGAAAGGCAAGATGAAAAAGGCGAACGTGGCAACTATTCCTGAACTTCTTGAAATCTGTGAAGAGGCAGAAGTTAGGCTTATTGCCTGTCAAATGACGTTAGATGTGCTTGGAATAAAAAATGAGGATATCATGGATGGTGTTGAATTTGCTGGGGCATCTACATTCCTCGAATTTGCCAAAGATGCAGACATTACATTGACTTTTTAGGAGAACTAATATGACAACCATGTTGATATTACTAAAGAATGGAGATTATAACAGCCTAATGACGGCAGCAATGATTGCTTCTGGGGCTGTTGTGTCTGATATTGAAGTCAAGATTTTTGCTATGGAAGGTGCTGTCTTTGCCCTTAAAAAAGATGTATATAAGACAATAACTGGGTTTGATTCACCCTTTCCTGAGTACAACGAGAAGATGTCCAAGGCAAGAGATGAGGGGAAGTTACAGCCTTGGTATGACCTGATCAATGATTTAAAGGATTTAGGTGAGTTAACATTTACTGTCTGTGCTCTTGTCACTGATCTTCTTGAATTAGAACTAGAGGATTTTGCTGATGTGGTGGATGATATCACTGGCGTAGCCAGTTACGCAGCAGATGCTGCAGAGGCAGACATATTTTTAACAGTTTAAGGTGGAAACAAAATGAGTTATACAGTCACGAAGAAAGTTGATGCAGTTGGTAGTTTCTGTCCGGGTCCACTAATGGAGCTAGTCAGAGGTATTAAAGAGGTAGAGGTAGGAGAGATTGTTGAATTGCTCTCCTCAGATAAGGGTTCAGCAGCAGAAGTACAGAAATGGTGCGAGAAGTCTGGAAATGAGCTCTTAGAGATCAAACAATATGATGGGGACACACAGGGATTTGTAATAAAGAAAGGTGAACGTAAGAGGAGGAGAAGACGTGAGTAATAACACAGTAAATGTGGTTATCCTTGGTGCCGGGACTGGAGGAACCATCGTGGCCAATAAGCTGAACAAGAAACTAAAGAAAACAAAAAAGCCATTTCAGTTAACAGTCATAGATCCATCATTTAAGCACGTTTATCAACCTGGATTCCTCTTTACTATGTTTAAGAAAGATAAAACTCACAGTATCGTCAAGGATGGGAAAAAACTTCTTCCAAAGAACACAAACATGATTGAAGAGAAGGTCAAAAAGGTAGAGACAAAGGATAAGGTTGTTATTACAGAAAGTGGAACAAAGGTTCCTTACGATTATTTAGTCATTGCAACCGGTGCTAAACTCTCACCAGAAAAGGTGGATTGGTGGGATGACAGTCTCTATCATTATTACTCTCCCGAGGCAGCAGATCGTCTTTCAGAAAAAATTGAGAATTTCAGAGAAGGAAAGATAATCATCGCCATCGGTGAAATTCCATATAAGTGTCCTCCTGCCCCAATTGAAGGTGCATTGTTGTTAGATGATTATTTCAAAAAGAAAGGGATCAGAGACAAGGTGGAGATACAGTACTGCTCTCCCTTGGATCGAGCCTTCAGTATTAAAACCGTGAATGAGGTTATTGAACCAATCATGAATGAAAAAGGAATTGAAGTTGAAACCTTTTTCAATGTTGATGATGTGGATACAGAAGAGAAGGTTTTGTACAGCCTTGAAGGGTCGGACTTAGATTATGATCTTCTAATCATGATCCCCCCACACACGGGACAACCTTTCTTACATGAGTCAGGTATTGCCGGGAAATCTGGATGGGTACCGACTGATAGAGAGACATTAAGAGTGCAGGATCAGGAAAACATGTACGCTTTAGGAGACACAACAGATATACCCACCTCCAAGGCAGGATCAACAGCACACTATGAAGCACCAATCATTGCAGAGAACATCTACAAAGATATTATCGGCGACACAAACCTTACTAAATATGATGGGCATGTTCAATGTTTCTTCCTAACAGAATTTGGAAAATCATTATTCATTGATTTTAACTTTGAACATCCTCCCAAACCAGGAAAACCCTCAAGGTTCTGGTGGTGGTTTAAGCTTTTCTTTAAACCCTTTTATTTCAGAGCAGTTGCCAAGGGATTGGTTTAACTTCAATGTATCAAAATTAATTTAAGAAAAACACAAAATTAAATTAAAAATCAAAATTTAACCATTAAAATTCTAATGTTATACTTATTGGGCAGTGATCGCTTCCCATCACAGAAGAATGAATTTCTGCGGCTTTTAAATGTGGAAGAAGGTCCTTATCTACAAAGAAATAGTCTATTCTCCACCCTACATTTCTCTCTCTTGCCCCAGATCTTACTGACCACCATGTGTATAATTCAGGTTCTTCGGTAAAATTTCTTAAACTGTCTACCCACCCTTCTGAAATCAAATTATCTATCCACTCTCTTTCTTGAGGAAGAAATCCAGAGTATTTGGAATTTGGCTTTGGATTGGCCAGGTCTTTCTCTTTATGCGCTGTGTTAACATCACCACAAACTATGGTTTTTTCACCAGCTTTTCTGAGTCTCTTAAGAAGATCTAAGGTGTGTTGGTAGAAATCCATCTTAAATTGGAGTCTCTCATCGTCTTTCTTTCCATTTGGGAAGTACACATTAATAAGAGTAAACTCTTCATATTTTGTGATGATGACTCTTCCTTCCTTCTCATATTCTTTAACGCCTATCCCAAATTTCACCTCCTTTGGTTTGATTTTTGAGTATGTCAAAACTCCTGAGTATCCTTTCTTCTCTGCAGCATTATGTATGAGCTCATACCCTTCAAATTTTATATTCTTGGGAATTTGTTCATCTTGCGCTTTTGTCTCTTGAAGACAAAGGATGTCTGGTTTGGTTGATTCAAACCAATCTGAGAACCCCTTCTTTGCAACTGCTCTAATCCCATTAACATTCCATGAGAATATCTTATAAGTCGACATGAAAGAGAGTTTGTAGTCAGTTTATAGACTTTGAGGAACTATTAGATAAAATTGTTAACTACAAATTTGAATAGTATACCACCACATATGTTAGCAAGATTGAAATAACGTACTGTGAAAGAATTCTTATGGAGGCATTTGTCTATATCCTGGAATGCCAGGATAACAGCTTCTATACTGGATACACAACGAACCTTCGGAGGAGAATCCTTCAGCACACTAAAGGAGTTGGTAGTAAATATGTAAGATCAAGGGGGTTTAAACGGCTCCTGTATTGTGAGATGCTTCTATCCAAAAGTATGGCAATGAAGCGAGAAAAACAGATAAAATCTTTCTCAAGATTGAGAAAATCTCAGCTAATCAGTTCATCACAAAACTTTATTGACACAATAAATATAGGAAAATAACTTTTTTTTTTTTTTTTTAGAAAGGCTACAAACTATGATCTTAAACTGAGGAAACATCAATCAATTTTTTTTGTTAATTTTCAGTTTCTCGACTCTCAAAGGTTAAATATTTGTGTATAAACCGTTATTCGATGATTTTGCCAAAGCTTGTGGAGATGGAGTCAAAAAAAATCTCTAATAACTATGTATTTGTTGTAACCCCACAATCAACCTTAGCAGAATCAATTAGTCTGTTCTTAGATTTTGATATTGATCATCTTCCAGTGTTACGAGGGTCTTCAATAGAGGGTGTTATAACACCTAAATCGATTCTTTCATATCTTTCAAAAAATAATGATGTGCTCTCTCTCAATCATACAGTAGACGCAGTTCCATTACAAAAACCCGCAGTCCTACGTCCTGAGGCACCAATAGCAGAATCTATTATGAAATTACAAAAAGGACATGAAATGGTGGTTCTGTCATCTGAACACATAATCAGGGGATCTATTACCTGCCACGATATACTAGATACCAATTTTCTCTGGTTAAACAAAGAGAACCATCACTTAGATGAAAGTTTTCTTCTTCCTTTGAAAACTATGTTCGAGCAGCAAGTAAGCCTTGAAACATCGCTCTCTGAGGTCATTACAAGGATATCACGGTCCCCCTTTAGATTCATACCAGTATTCGATGCAGAGACTCAACTTTGGCAGGGCTTTATCAGTGGAAAAATGATTCTGCACCAGATTAGCAATTTGCTTTCATACTCTGAATTAGAACAATTTGATAATATCGACACCATAACTGTGGTTGAAATGCATCCAATCATGCTTAAAAAACCAATTTTGATAAAGCAGGTTAGATATGCCCTCTTAGAAACATTAACTGTGCCCATTTTAGATGAAGATAATTTTCCATCTGATTTTGTTATCCCCAGGTCTCTTCTTAACTATTTACACATTTAAAAAATTAAAGTCTGTTTAAATTAGTTAGTTCTATTCTTTTCATATTACTGATACTTTGTAAACTATTAATTTGGTTTTGGGATCAGATGATTTGAGTTTATTATTCTGTTAATCATTTCTTTTTCTGAGACAGGATTTTCTTCATGTGTACTCCCAAAATTGATTCAGCTCAACGTTAATGCCCTCATTCAATTTGTACTAAAACAGAACCTTGAGAATAAAACTCATATCCCAACTCTAATAAGAGTAAACGGGTGTGGTGAATTATGTCTAAAGAAGTAGAGATTCTAAGCCAATTCATTGGTAGTAAATTGGATTTTGTTCCCTCTAAACTTACAAGATGGTTAAATGGAACGCTTACCGAGGTAAAGAAGGGCTCAATTGTAATTGAATACAAAGTTACAGAGGATATGCTTAATCCATTCCAGGTCTTGCATGGAGGCGTCATTGCTGCCATGTTAGATGACACTGTTGGTCTGACAATTTTTACGTCTGGAGAATCATATTTCTATACCACCATTAATCTAAATGTGGACTATTTCTCATCATTAAAGGTCGGTGACATAGCACTCGCAGAGTCTGAACTTATAAAACACGGTTCAAAGGTCTCAAATCTGATCCTGAGATTAAAAGACTCAAATGAGAAATTAATTGCAATGGCTCATACCAATCTTATTCGTACCAACATACCTGTAAGCAAATTTTTTCCCGTCTAAGCTGGTGTAGAAAAGATAAAATAGATTGTCGCATTCTTTCAGTTACTTGATATCAAATTTAGAAGAAGGATTTGCGAATGTAAATGAACTCACACTCCATTATGTCAGTCTTGGTGAAAAGGGTGACCCTCTATTAATTCTCCTGCATGGGTTTCCAGAATATTGGACGGGATGGCTCAAGGTAGCGGAGAAGTTGGTTATAGAGGGCTTCTTTGTCGTCCTTCCCGATCAAAGGGGATACAATCTAAGTAGCAAACCAAAAGGAGTAAAAAACTATCAAATTTCGAATTTGGTTTCAGATGTTGTAGAACTTGCAAAACAATTGGGGTACAGTCAGTTTATCCTAGGTGGCCATGATTGGGGCGCAGGTGTTGCTTGGGCAACTGCATTACTCAAACCAGAGCATGTAACCAAGCTAATAATTGTGAATGTGCCGCATCCAGTATCCATGGTTAAATACCTTAGAAGGAGCTGGAGACAGAAGTTAAAGTCATGGTACATGTTCATGTTTCAGATCCCTTGGATACCTGAGTTCCTTTCCCAAAGGTTCAACTATTATGTGTTCCGCAGAACAATCACCAGGTCTTCACTCCCTGAAACTTTTTCACAAGAGGAGATTGAAGAATTAACTCAAACCTGGGGAAAGAAAGGTGCGTTATCCTCAATAATTAATTGGTATCGAGCCGCATTTAGATTTCCAGCCAAATATGAAAACAAGATCGTTGAGATTCCTACGCTCATCATTTGGGGTAAAAATGACAGGTTTTTACTAGAAGAAGCTGGAAGAGATAGCCTGAATTACTGTTCTGAGGGGAAGTTTCATCTAATTGAAGATGCAACCCACTGGGTTTTGCATGAGAGACCAGAACAGGTAAGAATGGCAATTGTTGATTTTTTGTCCTCTGAAAGAAAACAGAATTGAACAAATTATCTAAATCTAATATTTTTTCTTCTGATAATTGGAATGATAAGGACAAAAATTAATTGAACTGAGACAAAGGGGTAATCTAGAAATTGCGCCTTGGGAAAAGGTGGTGCTGTGAATGTGCTCAGAGCACCACCATAAGAGTCCAACAGTGTCCCGTTGATGGTAGAATACTGGAAGAAACTTGAATTACTGCTTGTGACCAACACTGAAGTGCCTCTCCAATCAAAGTTGTGAATTCTATAAGATGGTGTCTTAAATTCTAGCCTCTTTGTGAGGTCTGTTTTGTTCCAGACACTCACCACCCCTCCTTCATCCCCAAGAATCAGCTCAGAGTGGTTGAAATTAAAGGCGAAAGCGGTCACATTTTTTGAGTTCTTCAACACCGTGCTTTTACCATCAAAAAACCGTATCTCGTTGCGAACACTAACTACCAAGGTTTGATTATCCCATCCGATTGCCTTCGGTATGTGCTGGAACCCATAGGATTGTTGCTGGGTGCCATTTATGATGACAACCGTGCTGTTTTTTAAAAGGAGTGCCACCTGATTGTTTGTGTTCACCTTGATGTCTAAGATTGTGGCATTGGTTTTCAGGATTGGAGTTATACTCCCATTCATCATGTTAGGTCTTGCAAGAACCGCGGTTTTGTTTAGTGATAAATATGGGTCAACTAAGTTCTCCCCCACCAGTAACCCAAGCAGGAAGCCATCTTTAAACCACGACATAGCACTAAAAGAGTAACCTGCAGGATGGAATGTTGTCTTTTTGTGGTAACTTGCATTCCAGATATGTAATCCATCTAACCAGCTCATTCCCGCAAGATAAGTTCCATTTGATGACCAGGCTAATCCTGAAACTCTATCACGGGGGAGACTATCCATAAGTGGTGATTTGTAGAGACCAGTGCCTGAAGAAGAGTTTTTCACGCTCCAAATGATTATATTTGAATCACCACCCCCAGAGACTATCGTTGACCCATCTGGGCTCCATACAGCAAAAATGACGGGGCCGATATGTCCATATCTGTATACAATTCCTGGAATTGAGGCAAAAGAACCTGTGGTAAGGGAAATTACTAGTATTGAGACTAATATCAGTTTATTTTTCTGAGATAATTTCAAATGTTCACCTCACTCATGAGCTTAGGTGTGATTGATTCAAAAACTTGATCCAGTATTCTGAGTTCCCACCATTTACCATCACCTACCCACCAAAACTTTGAATAAAATGAATTGGGACCTGAATTTTTCCAAGAAAATGTAAACATTACAGAGTAAGGTCTATTACCCCAATCGTACGCTTCCCCTTTCCCAGAAATGTACCATTTCAAAATGGTAAACGTATGTCCTAATTCATGTAAAGCAACAGACTTGATTTTCTCATCATCTGTACGCCAATTGTTCCATGTAGGGAGGTCTCGGATAGCCTGAACTGCGATAAACGCGACAGGATAAAACTCATAGTGGGTTCCATTATCATCTAATGCTAAATTCCATCCTAACGCCCCATCATCCTGTTTGTTACCAAAAAGCATGTATCTGTGGTTATCTGGGTGACCTGTTTTTACCCAGCTCTTGGTGTCATAGTAAGATCTAAGTGTTGGTTGAGACATATATTCCACACTATTCACCATTGTACTACTGACGTGAAACACAAGTCTTTCATAGCCATTCGATTCATAATAAGTCTCCATGTAATTTATCACTGCATCAGATGGTTTGTATCCATCCATCCAATCGACCTCAACATGTATTGCCTCATAGTTAATTTTAAGCAAATTAAGAACCCAGCCCTTTTCCACAGCAGCTCCAGATCTTATGATTAGGGTTAATCTGTGACTGCTTCGAGGCTCAAAATCAGAGAGGCTAAAGGAAGTGAGTGAATAGCTGTTATAAACTGCGGTCTCAGGTACTACAATCTTGTTATCAACCTCCACTGAAAAAAACCTTCCATAAGAATCGAGACTTTTCTCAATTTTAAGCGATAATCTTGTGTCTTTTCCTCCAATAAAATCGGTTTCTATCTTTGAAATGTATGACTTTGGAAAAAACTGTGTATCTAATACTCTGGCATCATTTCCAGATGATGTCTCTAGGTATGCATAGTCTAACATCCAACCATGTTCCACATAGCCTCCCCAAGTTATTTCAAACCTTATCTCAGCTTTTGAACCAGACAGAAATTGCCCAATATCAATTTTTATTTTGTTATTTACATCAGAAAGAGTATATTGGTTTAAAACAATCTTTCCTGCACAATATATGGTTAATAGTCGATTGTATGTATCACTAATTTTTCTGATGTTTGCTTTCAATACCCATACTTGTTCGCTACCAAAGGATCTGGTTGTTCCTAAAATTATTTGAGAGGTGCCAGCTTTTGGGAAGTAACTTCCCTCTTTTGTTAAGAACTGTGCATTATCATCACTAAAATTCTTATCAATAGTATTTATTGTACTTGCTGCAAATGTTGGAGCTGTACCTGACTTCAATGAGACAGGTCTGCTTAGGTTGGCTACGTTTTGTGTGTTATTCGAAAACTCATTCTGATCTTGTGTATTTTGGGATTGAGGCAGATTGTTCTGTTGATACTGCCTAGATTTAATTTTGGAATGGTTTCCACCCTTTAATTGCTGGAGAGGTATAATCTGTTCTGATTCTCCCTGTTCTGAGTCTACTTCATTCAATTTTTCATCGTCTGTACTTAAATATCTTTTGTCATCTAAAACTGTGCCCCCCCCCCCGCGAATTGACTAACATTTAGCAATAATATAAGTAAAAGGCTATTTATTTTGATCATTTCTATATGATAACCAATTCATATTATTAAACATTTAGATTATAGAAACTAGAATCTGTGTTGTAGTATCTAACTATAAGACCATACGCTTCTAATCAATAACTTTTCACCTTTTAAATGTCGAAATTAATTTCTAGAGTTAGTTATCAATGTTCCTCTGAACTAGTTACAAATAAAATAATGAAGTCATTGATTTTGCATGTCTATAATTTCCATTAACAATATTCTCAAAATGTATTCAGGTTTACTGAAACTGAGTAGAAGCAGATAATTTGATATATAACAATAAGATTTATTTTTTATTGAGGATACTAGTCTTTGGAGATACTCATTTTGGTCTAAAGCTTGGTAAAACTGGGTATTCCAAGGCTCAATCCATCAAGGAAGCGTTTAAAGCCTTCGAGCAAATTATTAACCTAACAGAAACGGAAAAAATTGATGTGGTAATTCATGTTGGAGACGTCTTTGATCGCTCTAAACCAGACAAAAAAATCGTGCATAAGGCTTATTCTCTCTTTGAACGGCTTCTGAATACCGGGGTTAAATTTATAATCATCCCCGGAAATCATGACAGATCAACCCTTGATAACACTCTTCTTGAACAAATTTATCCAAATTTTCATATATTGAATTCACTAGGTTCTGTGAACTACGAGGATTGGAATTTTGTAGGGTTTCCATTTACAAAAAGTCCACAACAAACTTTAGAACTTGCGTTTCAAATTGCTGAGGAGAAGAAACAGTTTAAAACAATAGTTTTTTGCCATCAAACTTTTATTGGAGCTGAGGTGGGACCACAAAACTTCAAATTTAATCTAAAACATAACGCAGTTGTCGTCAATAAATTACCAGTAAATGTACCTTTCATTGTTTCTGGTCACATACATCGTGCTCAAATTTTGCAAGATGGAAAAGTGATATATCCTGGTTCAGTTATTAGAACAAGCTTTCAGGAGTATATTGAGCCAAAAGGTGTTCTTATTATAGATGAAGAGGGAGGAACCTTAACAGTCAATTTCAAAGAAATAGAATCATCAACATTGGAGGTGGTTGAGGTTAGGTATGATGAACTGGATAAGACACTCAGAGAGATAGATCCACAAATTAGAACCCTAGTCCGGGTCATAGACAAATCCTTTGAACGTCATGAGTTAATAGAAATGTACAAAAAGGTCTCCTTATCTCAATTACCCTTGTTACACCTATCACCTAACCAAGAGAATGTTGTTTTAAAACCCCTGTATTCGACTTATAAAGGCAGTTTCCTTCCTTTTCATCATACTCTTGACCTGCATCTTGTATGAATTGACAATCCTCAGAATATCTTATTTTTTGACTCAAAGCAATTATGTGTACAAATCCCAAAAATTACATATTCGAAAATGCTTTACAATAAGATCTTTAGCAAAATTCTAAATTACAAATTTGGAATGGAGGTTTTTGTGTTTTTACTATTGGTTAAATAAGAGCATATATATAATAACTGACTGTTAACCCTTCTTATGCTTCAAGAGAAGTTTGAGGATACAATGGATCCCACTGTAAAACCTCAAGATGATTTTTATCGATATGCCAATGGTAAATGGTTGAAAAATACAGAGATTCCCCCAGATAAAAGTAGATGGGGGTCATTTACTGTGTTACGGGACAGGTCTCTGGATGATGTTAAATCACTCTTAGAAACTGAGTTTACCTCAGGTGAATACAAGAATGCCAGTGTGTTTTTTAAGGTTGGAATGGACTCCTCCAGATTAGATCAAGAGGATTATACCCCGATTAAACCTTTTTTGGAACAGATCAATGCAATTCAAACCCGAGATGAGCTAAAAGAGGTCATAATCACGCTAGAAGACAAGGGATTACTTGGATACACTGGGTTCTCGTCAAACCAAGACAGGAAAAATACAGATATTGAGATTCCTCATTTTTCCTCAGGTGGATTAAGTCTTCCATCATCGAGGTTCGGAAACAGGGACTTCTATCTTGAGGAGGATAAAGAACCAATTAGAGAAGAATACTTGAAATATCTTGAAAAACTCTTTGGATTTATAGGGGAAAATGACCCAAGCGCTTTAGCTCAACGTGTCTTGAGTTTTGAAAAAAGCTTGGCAGAGAAACATTATACTCAGGTACAAAAAAGAGATCCAGAGCTTTCATACAACAAGATGGATTTCTCCGAATTTAAGACAAAATACTCAAACTTTCTATGGGATACCTATGTCTCAAAATTTACAGATGTGGAATTAAGTGACATTGTTGTTGATAATCCCCCATTTTTTGAATTTATAAATAACCAGATCGAGGAGGAGGACTTAGAAAATTGGAAGACCTATCTTAAGGCAAGAGTAATGAACAGGTCTGCAAGTTATCTCAGCCAAAGATTTGAAGAAGCATCTTTTGATTTTTATGGTAAGGTCATTAGTGGACAGAAAGAGATGGAAGACCGCTGGAAACGTGTTGTGGGGATGATGAACAACCGGTTCATACTAGGTGAGCTTGTGGGTAAACTATATGTCGAAAAATTCTTCCCTGCCTCTTCAAAGGCGAAAATGCTCGATTTGGTTAATAATCTAATAGAGGCATTGGAACAGCGTATTCACAACTTGGACTGGATGGGTGAAGAAACCAAGAAAAAGGCACTGGTCAAACTTAAAGCCTTTAATGTAAAAATAGGGTATCCTGATGAATGGGAGGACTATTCATCTCTTGATTTAGATGAAAGTGACAGTTACCTCAATATCTTGAACAAATGCACAAGACTGCAGAGAGACAATATGCTCAGCAGGTTATACAAGGCTCCTGATAGAAAGAAATGGTTTATGTCACCTCAGACAGTTAACGCGTACTACTCACCTCTTAAGAATGAGATCGTTTTTCCAGCTGCTATCCTACAGTTCCCATTTTTCGACCCCAACATGACAGACGCAGAAAATTACGGTGGGATTGGTGCTGTGATTGGACATGAGATCAGTCATGGTTATGATGACAAAGGGAGTATGTTTGACGCTAATGGAAACATGAACAACTGGTGGACAGATGAAGACAGAAGGCAGTTTAATGAACGAAGTGAACACTTCATGCAAGAGTATGAAAAATTCTTGGTAAATGGAAAACCTCTAATTGGAAAACTTACCTTGGGTGAAAACATAGGTGATCTAGGAGGACTGAGGATTTCCTTCCATGCTATGGAAAACAATTATAAGAAACTTGGTCGTGAAGAGTCTGGCGATTACACGAAAGAACAACTCTTTTTTATGTCTTATGCCAGAATATGGAGATCATTGAGCAGACCAGAAATTGCAGAAATGTTAAGGGTAAGTGACCCTCACTCTCCACCCGAGGCTAGAGTAAACGTTGCATTGGCAAACATCCCTGAATTCCACCAAACTTACCCAACCAAGCCTGGGGATGGAATGCATAGAGAGACGATAGTTGAACTCTGGTAAATGACAGTAAACTCTAAGAAAAAGTTATGTTTATCTTATAATAATGTAACGTTCCACAAGTCATGAGAAAAAATCAAATATTAACTTATTACTAGTCATTTATGAAAGTCTCTGTAATGATGATAATCATGTTTGCTACAACCGTGGGAACTCTCCTCGCTTTGTTTTTGATTGAGAATCTTAAGATAACTCAACTAGGCTCGTTAACCCAAACTCAGATCAATTTGATATTCATGGCTCTAATATGGTTTCTTATTTGTGTGATAACCTGGTTTGGAGCTACACGAGTAGAAGATAATTCTTTTGGGTTAATCTCACCTGGCTTTTTCATTGGTTGGGTTTTCTGCAATTTAGGGTACATAATTGGATATCTTTTATTTTTCCTGATCAGGACCAGTTCGATTACAATTCAATTTGATGCCTTGACAACATCATTTCTCACTGCTTTACCACTCACAATTGGGCCGACACTTGCTGCGTCTTCTGGATTGAAAAAATAGGGGATTGTAATAATTCTTAGTAGATTCACAACTGACCAGAAGTACTTAAAATTTCAACTAAAACGGGTCCTTTGGTGTTAATTCCCTCATCCAATGTTTTTTTTAAGTCGTTTACTGTTTTAATTTTCAACCCTGTACCACCACAATTATTGGCAAACTCGGCAAAGTCTGGGTTGGTTAAATTGGTCTCCCAAACCTGAAAGCCAGAATTCCTTTGTTCCCTCGTGATTTTTCCGAACTCATTGTTATTCAGAAGTATTAAGGTTATATTGAGGTCATATTTGACTGCAGTAGTGAATTCTGCCATATATTGACCAAAGCCACCATCACCCGCAATTGCGATAATCTTTTCATCTGGTTTCGCAACAGCTGCACCAATAGCAGCAGGAAATGCGAAGCCAATTGACCCAAGGTATCCTGACATTAGGATATGTTGGTTTTTTGATTCAAAATATATCCCAAATGAATATGTGTTATTTCCCACATCCACAGCAATCACTGAATTCTGTGGTATAAGCTCTGATAAGGTATGAAAAATCAAAGCATTACTTGGAAGATCTTGAGAGACTAGTTGTTCTCTCTTTATTTTCTCTTCCCTCCATTTTATCCATCTGGTTGCAATATATTTAACTGAGGCTGTGTGGTCTAACTTTGGAATACGATCCAAAAGTAACTCAACAGTGGTCTCAATTTCACCCCAAACTGGTAAAGTAACTGGATGAAATTTTGCCAGCATATTTTTATCAAAATCAATTTGAATGATAGGTTTGTGTGAATTAATGCTGGTGTGATTACTGAAACTTGCTCCTATAACAATTAGCAAATCTGATCTGTTCATGGCAGCAGAAGCAACAGGTGTCCCACTACGACCTAGAACCCCACAAGCTAAGGGATGAGAATCAGCAACAATACCTTTTGCTTTAAATGTCGTTATTATCGGAACTTCAATGTGCTCCGCGAACTTGATTATAACATCGGCATGGTTTCTTCCCCCGTTACCAACAATCAGAACAGGTCTCTTTGCTTCCAAGATTAGTTTGATCATTTTTTCTATGTCTTCGATAGGTGGTCGAATACTATTGTTTGCTAATCGTCCCTTCGGGAGAGAAATTTCACAATTTGGATCTGCGGGTAAGGTTTGTACCTCATCAGGAAAAATCAGGTGTCCCACTCCCTTTTTATTAATTGCATGTTTAACTGCTAATGCCGTAAGTTCAGTCGCGTTTGAAGTGGTTAATACTTGTTGACTCCAGACTGTTACAGCTTCATATGCCTTCAAAAGTGGGATCTCTTGGAATGCACCAGGTCCTAAAACCTGTGTATTCACCTGTCCTGTTAGTGCTAAAATCGGAACATTATCTAGGTTAGCATCCCATAACCCGGTAAGCATGTTAGTTGCTCCAGGGCCAGCTATTGAGAAACAAGCTGCTGGTCTTCCTGTCAGCTTTGCATAAGCAGAAGCAGCAAAGGATGCAGCACCCTCATGTCTGACACCTATGTAATTTAATTTTCCCTTCTGTGCAGCCTTGGCAATAGAATTTGCTAATCCAAGATTGCTGTGTCCAACAATTCCAAAAACTTTTGTGATGCCCCATTCAACCATTGTTTCTACAACTTGATCCATCAATGTCTTTTCTTGAATCTTTTGTTCTACACCTATGTATATCCCATCTTCTCGCACCTCCACTGGAAAGCTTTTGGCTTTATCTTCGTAACCCTCAGGTGCATTTCCTGTCTTTGGGTCAAACTCATATCCATGCCACGGACATACAACATACCCATTCTGAAGAAAACCATCACCCAAGGGTCCACCCTGATGAGGGCATTGATTACAAATAGCTCCGTATCCCTCTTTTGTCCTTGTTAAACAAATTGTTTCAGTTTCTGCGGTTACAGTCGTCACTCTTCCTATCTCAATAAAATCCTTGTCTCCAACCCTTATCCAATGTCGTTTTTCCATACGATGATATCCATAACAATCATAAAAACGTTGTTGATTTTTTTTAGTAGTCACTTCTTACTTGTTGATTTAAATTTCTGAGATCATCTTTCATTGAACCCAATGACTCGCCTCTTTAATTGAAATTTAAAACTGAAAACTATGAACTATATTTCATATTCATGATTTTTGGTTTTGATCTGCCCCAATTATTTTCATACCTAATGTAGTATCTATAGAAGGTCTAAATCTAAAAACAGTCTATTTAAGCATGTGCTGTTGCAATGGTATCTAAGTATTCTCTGAGGTGATGAAAAGAATTTATTATCTTTAATTACATTACTTCAAGGTGTGATACATGCTTTGATTCGCCAGAGCAACATGACCCATCCTTTGGTTTTGGAAAGCTAATTAATTGTTTATCTTCATATAAATTAATTATCTCCTTTAAATTTGCATTCTTTTCAGCTTGATAAACTGGAAATCCCTCTGAATAAAATGAATCGTAAGCATGGCTTCCGATATGAGCTACTACCACACCTTCTCCCTTAATTTTCTTTATCATATCAATAAATGAATCAGAACCACCTTGATGATGATTTGTGTTCTTTAAGAACTCTAAGCTCTTCATTGCAGTGTCATAGATTGCAAACTCATTTGTTCTCCCAAATCTTGGTTCAATTCTGATTTTTTGTAAATCAGTTTCATTCTCCTCTCGCTTGACTGGAATAAATAATCGTGTCATAATTCTTGATATTTGCTATAAAATATAAATCTTTTTTCATTGCGTATCAATTATTGATATATTGTCCTAAAATTTCTTACCTTATTACGATGAACTTGAAACCTAAACAACATTAGTTAAGTTTTGATAGAAGACTCTCTATGACTTCCAATGAAGTGTACCTTCCTTTCTGATCTCGAGTTAACACTGACTTAGATATACATTCATTTATCACATTATGCAACTTAATAGCGAGACTCTCTTCTCTTAAGTACCTGAGAAGCATGATAGCAGCAAATAAAGTTGCATATGGATTAACTATTCCTTTACCTGCTATGTCCGGTGCAGATCCATGAACTGGTTCAAAAACAGCATGAGTACTTCCTATATTAGCGGATGCAGCGAATCCCAAACCAGATTGTTTACCAGCTGTTAGATCTGAAATAATATCGCCAAACATATTGCTGGTGACGATAACATCAAAATTGCTTGGATTAACAACGAGCTTCATAGCCAATGAATCGACCAGCTGGTTATTCATTTCAATCCAAGGATTCTGTTTTGAAATCTCATTGAAAATATTCAAAAACATTCCATCTGACTTTCTAAGGATGTTGGCCTTATGAGCAAGAGTTATTTTATTTCTTCGATTCTCTTTTGAATACCTTAAAGCAAATTCAATTATTCTTCTGCAGCCTTTTGGACTTAATATCCTTTGTCCAACAACTGTTCCGTTTTTAAGAACCTCTTCCTTTCCAAGATATAACCCCTCGGTGTTCTCTCGAATGATTGTTAAGTCAAAGTCACTTATTGTGGGAATTCTAGGAAATGGCCTGACATTTGCGTAAAGGTCAAAGGATTGCCTTAATTGTAGAATTGGGCTGGTATATTCATTAATGTTAGGTGGGGTAGTGACCGCACCAAATAGTGCAACCTTTATTTCATTAAACCTTTCAACAGTTTCCTGAGGAAGAGGGTTTCCAAAGTTTTTGTATGCTCCAAACCCAATGTGTCCAAAGACAGGTTCAAAATTTAATCCCAAAGCTTCTAAAACTTTAACTGTTAGTGGTACGACCTCCTTTCCCACACCATCTCCAGGTAGAATAAGAATTTTATGGTGCATTTTCTAACTCACTTATGTCGTGATTTCTAAGAAATTCAACTATACCTCCAGATTCTATTATACGCCTGATAAACGGTGGTAAGCGAGATGCGTGATACTTCCTTCCATTGACTGTGACTTCTCCTGTATCGAAACTAACCTCAATTATGTCATCTGAAGTCACATTTATCAGGTCTGGAACCTCCAATATCGGTAGACCGATATTAATTGCGTTTCGATAAAAAATTCTGGCATAACTCCGAGCAATTACTGCCTTCACCTTCGATCCTTTAATTGCAATTGGAGCATGTTCTCGGCTGCTCCCACAGCCAAAATTCTTTCCTGCCACAATAATATCCCCTGTTTGAGCCTGCTCAGAAAACTCTGGACAGACCTCATAAAATGCATGCTGCGCAAGTTCTTGTTCATCAGTGGTAACGTTATATCGACCTGGGATAATTTCATCAGTATTTACGTCATCCCCAAAAACCCAAACATTTGTCATTAAACTTGCACCTCCCTTGGATCTGCTATTTTTCCTTTGATAGCAGAGTATGCAATAGTTGCTGGAGACCCAAGGTAGATCTCTGCTTCAGGTGAACCCATACGTCCTTGAAAGTTTCTGTTCATAGTTGTTAAGGCTACCTCTTCAGGGGCTAGAACTCCTTGATGTCTGCCAATACAGGGGCCACATCCAGGGTTGGGAACTACAGCCCCAGCCTCAGTAAAAATATCAATATAGCCTCTCAGATAGGCCTCTTTTAGTACACTTTGAGATGCAGGAACAACGACCATTCTGGTCTCTGGATGAATCTTTTGCCCTTTTAGAATTTTTGCAGCAACCTCTAGATCAGACAGTCTCCCGTTAGTGCAAGTCCCTAAAAAGACCTGATCAACGTTTAAGTCGGTGAATTGGTCTATGTCATGAACATTGTCAACTCTGTGAGGTGCAGCAATCTTTGGAACAATATCCTCTGCTTGAAACTCCAGAGTTTGCTGGTATTTTGGGTTAACTGGATGAATTGGATTTCCTTGGCCTCCAGTGTATTCCATGGTTATTTTATCAGCCTGAACCATACCTGCTTTGGCACCCATTTCAACAGCCATGCTTGTAAGTGTCATTCTTTCTTCTACAGACATGTTCTGAGCAGTCTCTCCAGTGTATTCAAGGGCACGATATGTTGCACCATCGGCCCCAACCCTTCTTACCATCTCCAAGATCAGATCCTTTGGATAAACCCCCTCAGCAAATTTTCCCTCTGTAAGCAACTGAATTGTTTCTGGAACTTTTAACCAGGTTTTCCCTGTTGCATAAGCTACTGCCACATCAGTAGAACCCATCCCAGTAGAAAATGCACCAACAGCCCCATGTGTGCATGAATGACTGTCAGCTCCTACAATTACAGCTCCTGGGAGTGCAAAATGTTTTTCTACCATAATTTGATGACATACTCCCTCCTGATAAAAATTTGAGATATTGCTTTGATTTACAAAGCTTTTAACCTTTTTCTGTAACATAGCAGCTTTGATTGATGGTGCAGGGACAATATGATCGAAGACTACAACTGCTTTGTCGGGATTCCAAGGGCCCTTGTTTAGTGCATCCAGTGCATTTATTATGAGTGGTGTGGTGGTGTCATGGCTCATCACATAATCAACATCTGTGATTATAATGTCTCCTGAGTGGACCTCCCTTCCAAGCTTATTTGTTAAGATTTCTTCCGTTAATGTTCCCATGTTAGGACCTCTCCTGTGTTAATATCTGTCCAGTTATCTGTACTAGCGAATCATCAGAAACTCCTCCGTTAGCATCTGAAAATATCTTTACTTCGTTTACGATAGACATAAGCGTTTCATTTGAAATAGAATATCCAAGTGACTCTAACCTTTTCTTAACAGCTAATCTGCCCGTGTAACGATCTATCACGATTTCTCGCTCTCTCCCTATAATTTTTGGGTTATATGGCTCATAGGTGTCAGGTGATTTTAATACCCCATCTGTGTGAACCCCACTCTTATGTGCGAAAGCGTTTCTTCCAATCACTGGGGAATTGTAGCCGATTGGGATATTTGTTGCACTTTCTATAAACTCGTAAATTTCAGGGAGCATATCTAACTTGTAACCAGAAGTAGAATATCCATGTACCTTTGTTGACATGACAAGTGGTGCAAGATCAACTATCCCACATCTTTCACCCAATCCATTTACTGTTGTATGTACGCAGGTTGCACCAGCATTGATCCCGGCCAAAGCATTAGCTAAGGCTAATCCGAGGTCGTTATGACAGTGAACATCTAACTCAACATTCACGGAATCCGAGACCGTTCTGACGATATTTTCCATCAGAGCTGGGGTTGCAATCCCTACTGTATCAGCAATACTTACTCTGTCTGCTCCACATTCTGTTGCTTGGCGTGCGACCTCGACAAGAAACCCGATATCTGTTCGTGTTGCATCCTCAGGGGTGTATCTGACATTAACTCCATGATCCCGGGTATATTCAACAGCCTGAGTGATCATATCCAAAACCTGCTGTCTGTTCTTACCGAGCTTTTTTTCAAGGTGTACATCAGAAGTTGGCAAGAAAATTACAATTCGATCTACATCACAAGCTAAGGCATTATCAATGTCGGATTTGACCGCCCTGACGTGTGCTACCACCTCTGCATTTAAATCCTCTTTAGCAATTGCCTTTACAGCTTCGTGTATCTGAGGTGACACGTTAGGATGACCAACTTCCAGCATCTCTACCCCAAAATCATCTATAAGTTTAGCAAAAGCGATTTTTTGTTCAATAGAAAATGAAACCCCTTTTGTTTGTTCTCCCTCTCTTAATGTGCTGTCAAGAATAATCAAAATTTTTCACCGTATACATCCAAACTCGAAATGCCCCCATAAAAACAAATCGTTATTATTATAACAACCTGTTATTTTTAGGGTGTGGGATTCTTATCTTTATCTTGAGATTTCTGAATTCTTAGGAGAACTGTGTAATAAATCACAAATTAAAGTGAATAGTATTGTTAAATTTCAAACGGAACATCAACCAAATAGTAATATCTAATCCTTAATCTTCTATTGTGCTCAAATCCCCAGGGTCTAATCCCTGTGCCTTAGCTTTAAGAACTCTTCTCATGATTTTTCCGCTTCTTGTCTTAGGGAGTGATAATACGAAGTTTACCTTCTCTGGTACTGCTATTGGCCCCATTTCATGTCTTACATGATCTTTAATCTCCTTTTCAAGGGTTGTTGTAACCTCTGTCCCCTCATTTAGGATGCAAAATGCATGAATAGCGTTTCCTTTGATATCATGAGGTAAGGCAATAACTGCAGCCTCTGCGACCTTTGGAAAACTGACGAGAGCAGACTCGATCTCAGCTGTTCCTAATCTGTAACCTGAAACTTTGATTACATCATCCAACCTAGCAATTACCCAGAAGTAACCCTCTTCATCTCTTCTTGCGGAATCGCCGGCTAAGTACCACCCTTGCTTTTCAAACTTGCTCCAATATACCTGCTTATAACGGTCATCATCCTTATAGATTGTTCTTGCCATACCTGGCCATGGTTTTTTAATAACCAATATTCCTTCTTCACCGGGTGCTGTGCTGTTACCTTCCTCATCGACCACGTCAGCATCAATTCCAAATAGAGGTAGAGTGGCTGATCCAGGCTTCAAAGGTGTGATTGGATAAGGGCTGATCATGAACCCCCCTGTTTCGGTCTGCCACCAAGTATCCATTATTGGACATTTCTCCTGTCCAATAACCCTGTGATACCACTCCCATGCAGCGGGATTAATGGGTTCTCCAACGGTACCGAGTAATCGAAGAGAGCTGAGGTCATGCTGCTTCACCCAACTGTTTCCAAATCTCATGAATCCTCGTATAGCTGTGGGTGATGTGTAAAACACGTTGATACCATATTTATCAACCATAGACCAAACCCTGTCTGGGTTTGGGTACGTTGGGGCTCCTTCGTAAAGAAGAGTGGTTGCCCCCAGTATTAAAGGTGCATAGACAATGAAAGAGTGTCCAGTTATCCAACCAGGGTCAGCTAAACACCACCATCTATCAATTGGTTTTAAATCAAACACCATTCTCAGTACGGTTGATGTGTAAAGACTGTATCCCCCGTGTGTGTGTATCACTCCCTTCGGTTTCCCAGTGGTACCTGAGGTGTACAGTATGAATAGCATGTCTTCAGCATCCATCTCAACAGTTGGACATTTGTTGTTTACGAAGGGCTCCTCACAAAGGTTATGATACCAAAAATCACGTTCAACCTCCATTTTGACATCTTGACCAGTCCTTTTAACCACAATACATTTTTCTATGCTTGGGGATTTTTCCACTGCCTCATTTGCAATTGATTTTAAATCCACAATTTTTCCCCTTCTAAACCCACCATCAGCAGTGATCAACAATTTAGAACTTGCATCATTAATTCGATCGGCAAGTGCAGTACTACTGAAACCGGCATATACTACAGAATGAGCAGCCCCAATTTTTGCACATGCCAGCATCGAAAAGATAAGTTCTGGTATCTGAGGCATATAGATGGTTACAATATCCCCCTTTGATACTCCCATTGAGGCAATGATATTTGCCATCTTGGTTACTTCACGATTCACGGCATTATATGAAAACGACCTGACATCTCCAGGTTCACCCTCCCAGATAAAAGCAACCTTGTTTCTGTTTATTGTTTTTAAGTGACGATCTATCGCATTATGGATGATATTTGTCTTTGCACCAACAAACCACTTGTAAAAAGGTTTGTTAGAATCATCTAAGACTTTGTCCCACTTTTTGTACCATTCAAGATTTTCTTCAGCCAGTTTTCCCCAAAACTTCTCAGGCTCTTCAATGGAAAACCTGTAGGTGTTGGGGTACTCCTTGACTGTTGCGTTTTCTACCACCTCTACTGAGGGATAATATTTCTTTGATTCTGTTGTTTTTAATTCATTGTTGTCAGAAATAATGGACTTCCTCCTATTTAACTAATAAAAAAACATCCTGAGCTATAAATAAATTTCGTGTCCAGTTGAAGCTATCGTGTAAAATTGCAACAAATTTTATAGTGTTATACAAAGCTAAATCCAAGGTTTTCTAATTCAGGCTTAAGGTTTGGTCTTCTGGGCTGAGAGAATCTCTTTCCTATAATACCCGTCCAAGCTTCATCTGGGGTGTTTCTACCTGTTTTTTTGTAAAACTCAGCCAATTCTGAATCATATCTTTTTAGTCTGGTGACGGAGTCTTTATCGTATGTTTCATGATGGGTGATAAGTTCTGTTTCCATTCTTGGTTTCTGTTCTGGATGCTCCTCAGGCCATCCAACACAAAGGCCAAATAAAGCAAATGAACCATTTGGCAGATTCACAAGCTTTGCTACCTGTTCTGGGTGATTTCTGATCCCACCTATCATCACAGAACCCAATCCAACGGATTCTGCAGCCAGAGAGAGTGCCATCCCAAAAAGGCTTGCATCAACACTAGCAATTAGAAAACTTTCAAGATTAGGGTGGAATACTGTTCCCTGAGTTTCACAGGCATAGGCCACCCTTGAGCTATCTGCACAAACCAACATAAAAACAGGGCAATCTCTAATATGCTGTTGGTTTCCTGCAAGCTCTGCCAACTTATCCTTCCTGGCTTGATCTCTAACAACTATTAATGAATATGCCTGTAAATTGCTGCTTGTGGGTGCCCTTTTTGCTGAGGTAATGATTTTTGTTAATAGTTCTTCTCCTACTTCTTCCTCAGTATATTTTCTGACACTTACCCGATTTTCAAGGCTTTGGATTACAGAGTTTGATCTAAAAATTTTCTCCATATTCTTCAAAGCTAGACACATTTAAAGAAATTTTAGCTTTAGGCAAAGGACTCGTTACTTAAATTCAATTAATCTCTCTCAGTTGGTTCTTAATCGGCAGTGGGTCTTTTTTGTGCTGGTGCTGGTTTACTATCCAATCCCTGCCAAAGGTGCCTCATCTCTTCACAGCGATTCAGGAGATCCACCAAATTTCCCACATCCAATAATCTTCCTTCTTTGATAACAAAAATTGTGTCTGCTCTGTTAAGTACAAACTTCCTGTGAGATGTGACCAGAAAGGTTTTTGTGGTATCTTTAAACAACTTATCCCAGAGCTGTTCTTCTGTTTTCACATCAAGAGCAGAACTTAAATCATCAAAAATATAGAGCTGTGGGTCTCTTGCAAACATTCTCGCAGCTGCTATTCTATGTTTCTGTCCCCCTGAGAGTCGAACGCCCTTTGGTCCAACTTTTGTGTTGTATCCCTCTTCAAAATCCATGATCTCCTCTCGAACAACTGCTAAATCTGTGGCTCTCTGTAGCAAGGATTCTTCATCAGGCAACCCCCAAAGAATATTTTCCTTTACTGAGTCCGAGAATAAGCTGGGGACTTGTGAGGTATAGGAGATTCTTGGAGGTCTTAAGTAAGTTGATGGGTCAACTTGTTTTTCATTCCAAAACACTTTTCCATCAGCAGGTAACAGGCCTAATATTGACTTTAACAGAGTACTCTTTCCTGACCCAACTCTACCCACAATTACATTAAGGGTGCCTCTTTTAATGTTTAAATTAATGTTAAATATTCCCTCTTGTGTATCAGGATAAGTATATGATAAATTCTCAGTTCGTAAGTTTCTAAACTCCTCTACACCTTCTAAGGGAAAAACCTCTGGATAGGTTTTCTTAACATATAGCTCTCCCTTTTCTAAGAGAAAGTCTTGTGAAGGTGATCCGGAAGGTCCTTGTGTTATTTTCAAGATTCTGGAAAAGGAAACCCTGTTTCTTTGGAACCATGCAAGAAATTCACCTACATAATAAATGAAATCAGTTAACCAACCTAATAGAAATATAAATAAAGTAAAATCTCCTATTGTGAATCTTCTCTGGTTCATCTCCGCAGCAGCAACGTATAAAATCACACCTGTGGTTATTGTTACAACTATTCTTCCCAATGACCTAAGCATAGCTTGTAAAGTACTGTCTTTGACAGCGGCTATCCTTCTTTCCTCATTTAACTTTTGAAAATGGTTGATGACATGCTTCTCTGCAGATGCTATTTTTATTGACTGAATTGCATTGAAGCTTTCTCCAACCGCACCTGTTACACGTCCTGCAGCTTTTCTGTTTGCATCATTAAATCTTACAATGACGCGATCAGCCAAAACAATCAGAGATACAACGAAGAGAAACGGTATAAAAACTATATAGGTGATTGTTGAATTAATGTTAACCATTAAAATAAATGAGATTACTGCAAATACAAAATAAGCTGAGATGTCAGAAATTAATAACGTGAACCAAACAATAGATTCATTGTCTCCTCGAAACCTAGAAATTGCCTCCCCAGGACTTTTTTCAAGGGCATTTGCTCCAGGTTGCTGAAAAACCCCACGAATCATGTTTTTACGAAGAAGGATCTGATTTCTCAAAGTAAACTTGTTAGCAATTATACTAAACAACACATCAGTAACTAATTGTATAACATAAGCAAGTGGTAACAACCATATCAATGTCCAGATATCAAATGTGAACACAGCTTCTCCAGAAAGTATATTAAATATTTCTCGAATAATTAATGCTATACCAAGAGGAGTAACAAAAAACAGCATCGACACCAAAAACGTCATTATGAAAGCCTTCCACTCGTAACGAATAAGATGTGCAGCAGCCTTTAAGACAAATCTTCTACTTGCAACTTCTTTACTCAAGAAAAAGCCACCTCCAATCCGACCTCTAAAAGCTCTGAGTAGTAGGAACCTGGGTCATTTTTCAACTTCTCACGTTCCCCAAACTCTTTGACCTCTCCCTCATCTAGAAGTAAAATAAGGTCTGTACGATTCAAAGTCTCCAATCTATGAGCAATTATAATAGAAGTTCGTCCCTCTAACAACTTCTGCATTGCTAAATCTATCATAGATTCTGTTGCTGGATCAAGTCTGCTGGATGCTTCATCTAGAATCACCAATGAGGGATCTGCAAGAAAGGCTCTGGAAAGAGAAAGTAGCTGGGCCTGTCCAGAAGAGAGGGAATCTTTATCGATTTCTGTGTTTAATCCCTTTTCTTGATTTTTAAGCCATGAGTCAAGCCCAACCTTCTCTAATACATCTTGAACCTGAATATCTGTAATATTTGGATCAAAAAAGGTCACATTATCTCTGATTGATGCATGAAAAATTTCAACATCCTGTGGAACCATTTCAATAATTCTTCTTAGGTCATTTATTTTAATTTCATCAATCGGGAGATTGTTTAGGGATATCCCACCCTTTTGAATATCGTAAAGTCTAAAGAGCAGTTTTGAGATGGTGCTTTTTCCACTCCCTGTTTTTCCAATCAACCCAAGTTTCTTACCAGCAGGTAATTCGAAAGAAATGTTCTTAAGGACGGGGTCTTCGTTGTATCCAAAGGTTACATCTTTAAATTCAATGTCAATGGCCCTTCCTCGAAGATTTAAGATTGAGTGAACCCCGTTGTCCTGTACAGAAGATTCTGTTGCGAACAGCTCATTTACTCTCTCTATTGAGGCATCTGCCTGTTGTACCTGCTGAATTTGTCTAAGAATCTGAAAGATTGGAACCAATAGTAAATTAAAATAATATGAAAAGAGGTATAATGTGCCCAAAGAGATGGTGTTGGGAACCATGGGAACCCCTATGGCAAAGGTTAATGTTGTCCCTACCCCAATGAGAAAGAAAACAATCATTGGTGTAATTCTTGATTTTAGGATGGCTTTGTTGATATTATCATATTCGAATCGAGAAAGCTGATGAAATTTCTGATAAACCTTCTCTTCACCAGCGTTTGCTTTAATCTCTTCTGTACTTCCAAGACTCTCCTCAATAAAACCCATCAGTTCAGAAGTGGATTGCCTACTTTCCTTCCATTGTTCAATTGCAATTAATCTGCTCTTTATCATTAAAACCAAGGACAAAGTTACCAAAATAGTAAACAGTGAACCTATTATGATGTTGGCCAGAAATACTGCAGTTAGTATCCCAATGATCAACAAAAGGTTAGAAATGATCATCAGAGAAAAAATTGAGATGAAGTTTGAGAGTGCATTTACATCACCATCAACTCTTTCAATCATTTCTCCTGGTTTGTATTTATTTTGAAAATTCATATCTAAACCAATCGTTTTGGTGAATAGGTCTATTCTCAATCTATTGCTTAAAATCCATGCAAGATCAACACTGAGGTATACATTGATGATGTAGACAACCTCTTGAGCGATTGCCATTATAATAAAAAGTAATGCTGCATTTTGTATAACGGTAATATCTGTGACTTTTGTCACACTATCCAAATAAAATCTTATAATCTGTGGATTTACAACCTGTATCCCAACATTTATCAGAATCAGAGCCCCAATTAGGCTAAGCCTTCTTCTTTTATCATGAAGATAAGGAAGAAACAAATTAATATGCTTTCCTAAAGGGATTTTCATTACTTAGAAAGAACATCACAGCTTATAAAAATACATATCCTATACGGGCTCAATCATCATCTGCTTCTATACAATTGATGTAAATACCTCATTTTCAAGAACAAATCATCTGTGCAATGGTAGTTTTTCCTCCTATATAAGCACCGGAGTAGGATAATGTATTTGGGTTAATCTTTAAGATAAATCCATCAGAAACCCCATGGATGTCGTTAATCATTTTAAATTTAAATACCGATTTTGTGTACCCTGCAACAAAAAAGGTAGCATCTGTAGAACCCACAATGTCAAAATAAGTTATAGGCATTAAGACAAGAGCAGGTTTTGCTTGCTCGAGACTGACTTTGTTTAGCTCAAGTGCAAAGCTAGAACCACCGTTTTGACCTGTGCCAAAGACAGTGTAATTATTAACTGATTGAAAATTACTGCCCTGAAGAAGTTCTCCTGAAACCAAGAGATTGTTCTTTGAGAGAGCAATTTTTTTAATTATAGTTTTGATATTTCCTAAGACCTTAAACTTAGGGGGATAGTTCTTGTTTTTATAGGATTGTTCAATGTGGTATTTTGCAATAGTTGAGTAATCATGTACCAAAAACACGTCAAAAATTTCATTGTTAATAAATCCAACTTCAATTTTTTGCTCAGGATTTAAACTCTGATCTAAAATTCTTGTATCTGAAATAGCAAAACTTGTGAGATTCCAAACCATTGAGATTTTTAATTGTTCTGAAAATTGAATAACATGTAACCCTTTTGAGATGTTTCCAAGATTGTTAGATGTAAAATTTGAAATAGACCTAATTAAAAGATAAAAATTTTGATTAAAATGGAAAGCTTTGAAAAAAGATATGGGTAATATTCCTAGATCAATCGAAGTCAGAAAGTAACCGGATTGATCATATAACAGTATAGAGCGATTAATTGGCCGGTTTTCAAAATTAAAATCCGGGAGCAGATTAAAAAGAAATATTTGACCATATATCCCAGTTTTTACTCTTAATCTCTGATCCAAAATTGGCTCTAAGGCCTTTGAAAATAGAATATCTCCCAATTGGTTGATTTTGATTAAATAATCTCGATAATTGGTAGAACTACTATTAGAGCCACCAGTTTGATAAAAATCACCAGAGATACCAGAGGCTATTAGAATTAAGTTTCCCGACGAGTCTGTCGTAGAATCTATGTAATTAGCATCATTATTTGTTCCACCTAGGGCGATAGTCCATTTACTTCTTAAATCTGGTGAAACAAGAGAAATAAAGAGAAAATCAATCGATCTAGTAATATTTGGATTAAATCCAGTATTACTGTAATATGGTTTAGATAAGGATATTGGATATGTGTCATTCCATTTCAAACCTTGTATGGTTCGAAGAGACCCGATAACAAAATGATTTCCTAATCCATCTCTCTCCACATTTAGAATTTTCTCGTTTTCAAAATATCCAGTAATACTACACCCTCCTAAACCGTTAAATGACATAAGTGCTAGAAAAAAAGAACCTACAATGCCAAGCAGAAGTAATAAAATAAAGGATAAAGACAGAATAACTGACAATTCAGAATACCTTTTATTTCCCATAACCTGTATTTAGCATTAGAGATAATTAAATATACTGTTTTCTGATTTAACTCTCTTGACAGAATTGAGACAGCCATAAATGAAAATTATTTATATTTAAGGTAAAGCAGTTTCAATGCTTAATGAGTGCAGAGTATCCTATCAGCATTAAACTTATTGGGATAAATTATTTCAATTAATACCTCAAAGATTGTTTTATGTTTTAATGAGAAAACTTCAGCTAGATTTTGAATGAGTGCTTTCAGATACCAATTTAATTGTTTTTGCTTATTAAAAGCAAATCCCACCCATGGAGAGAGGGGAATTTCCCCCGATATACACCCCAGAATACAACTGTGAGGCAGGATTGATTAATAAAACAAATCCATCCGATAATCCATGTATTTTGTTTCCCATTGTAAATGAGAATTCAGAGTTGGTGTATCCAGCAACAAGAAATTGCTCTTTTGATGGTCCCACAATGTCTAAGTACTGAAACTGCATTATGGAAATTGCTGGCATTACTTGTAACAATGAAGACTTATCTAAGCTAAGAGCAAAAAAATTTTGATAATTTTTAAAGGTGTTATAGAGATAATATTCACCAAAATCTGAATTGTAGAAAATCCTTCCTGAGACCAAAAGTATATTGTTTCTTAATTTGATTTTATCGATATATAAGTTAAAAAGTAAATATCTAATTTTCAAAAAGATATTATAAATAGTTGTTTTACTTTTGGCGTTTTAAAAAAGTATACGTGTTTCTCCTAAAGGAAAATTCAAATTGTTATATTTGACTTTTCCCAAAGGTATTTATCAACCTTTAAGATATGAATAATGTGAGATAGTTTGGATGAATCAGATTTAGAGATACTACAGATGCTATTTTTCAATTCTAGAATAACAAACAGAGAACTCTCCAGAAAATTGAATATCTCTCCAAGTGCAGTCCATAAGCGTATCAAAGCAATGGAAACCGAAAAAATTATACAAAGATACATTGCACGACCCTCTATTTTGGCACTAAATTCTATACCTGTAGTCATAATTGGGCGATCTTCAGCAACTGATCTTTCTCAGATGATAAAGGATCTAGGGGCCGTGGAACAGGTTTTTGCTGTAGCCATGGGGAGCGCAAATATTATGTATGTGTCTGTGATGTTAAGATCAATTGCTGAGATGCAAGAGGTAAGCTCCCTTATTGATAAAAAGGGAATGCTCACAGATACATTGGTAGGGATTGTAACAGAGCCTTACTCTAAAATTCCAATCTCATTGTCAAAGATGGAGCTGTCTATTATCAAATCATTGAATAAGGATGCAAGAAAATCAGTAAATGAAGTAGCAACAGAGTTAAATGTTTCTGCAAAAACAATCAAAAGACACCTTATTAAGATGGAGGATGAAAATAAGGTAAACTTTACAATTGAGTGGGCTCCTCTTCATCATGATAGTTTTATCACAGTGTTTCATATCCATACTGCACAGAATGTAGATGTTAATAAAAAGGTTAAAGAGCTCTATCTAAGGTATAAATCCAACACAATCATATGTGTTGCATTTAGTAATATTCCTAATTTCATACTCTTTGAAATCTGGAGCAAAAGTCCGAGAATCTCCCAAATAATATTAGAAGAACTTCAAAAGGAGTTTGAACAGGTTGTCCCACATGTGCTAATGAACATCCTATGGTTTAGATCTTGGATGGACACTATGTTAGAGAACTAATTTAATTCATAGAAGTAAAGTTTTTGGATTTGATGATAAGATAAATCCCCATGCTTAATTCTGCTAAAGAGGCTGGTATCATTGCAATTGGGTACAATATTTGAAGTAGGTCAACAGGTATAAAGAATCCTCCAAAAATGGTAATGACATAACTAAAAGACGCTATAATCATAAACCATCCAAGTCCGGAAAAAACTTTGTCTGACTTGATAGATAAGTAACCCAAAATAAACAAGTGTGGGATTAAAAACAGATAACCAACAAGAATGCCTAAAATATATGTTTCAACCATAAAGAAAAGCAATGCCAGAAGGCTAAAGGCAGTGGTAAGGACAAAAAAGATCCTTAGTGTCGACATTGAGATGGTGATTTTTCTATTTACATCTTTGAACAGAGGGAACAGTCCTACAGCGATGAATGTATCTAAAACCAAAATAACAAAATAACTCACAATTCCAAAATATAATAATTCTGGGTTCTTTTGAATATTTAGCACAGATAAAGAAATATTTGTTTTAATTATTAATTTCTCTAAAATCAATAACACAGTTGGTATTGCAATGAAAAACATAAGAATCCAACTTACGCCAACGATTTTTGAGATGGTTGGAACATCACGGCCAAAAAACGTGATGTTCTGGGTTTGAAAGGTATGTGTTTTTATTTGAGTTTCCATAAATCTTCCCAATATAATTTATTCTGACCATTAATATAAGTGGATGTTTCCCTAATGGTCAATAAAATGACCTCATTCCCATTAATCCGAGGCATTAAATTCCACCTTTTCAGAGATTTCACCATAATTTCTATAGCAATTCTCAACTTAAAACTATAATTGTGTTCTGGCATGGTTAAGAAGATGGATGATTAATGTCCGTTTTGTTTACCCTGTTGGAAATAAAACAGTTGTATTGATCTTAAATTAACTATTGAAGATTTTATAACAGAAAGCATTGTATTAGGATAGAAGTCAGAATAATCTTCTTGCTATTCTTTTTCCAAAATATCTAGTCCTTCGCAAGTTCTCGTTTCAAAATTTTGCCCGTTGCGGTCATTGGTAGTTGATCTTTTATGTATACTCTCCTTGGATACTTGTAAGCAGCCATTTCGTTTTTGCTCCATTGAATAATCTCTTCTGGTGTCATTGTTTCACCCTGTTGAAGAATCACGTATGCAGCCACTTCTTCTCCATATTTATCATCCTTCTCACCCACAACAGCTGCAAGTGAGATTTTTGGATGAGTTATGAGTACTTCCTCCACCTCTCTTGGGTACACATTAAATCCTCCTCTAATGATCATATCCTTTAATCTATCTACAATGTAAAAATATCCCTTCTCATCGCATCTTCCAAGATCGCCAGAGTGGAACCAGCCATCTTTGAATGCCTCTTTTGTTGCTTCTTCTTTTTTGTAATACCCTTTCATTATGTTATGCCCTCGTATCACAATCTCTCCCACCTCGTTTGGGGGTAATTCTTTCCCTTCACCATTAACAATCTTCATTTCAACTCCCATCAATGGAACACCTATTGAACCAGCCACTCGTTCTAGATCCATCCTTGAGAAGCTGGCAACTGGTGAGGTTTCTGAGAGCCCATATCCCTCAAGAATTGGGATTTTATATTTCTCCTCAAATTTTTTCATTACCTCTACAGGCATAGCAGACCCTCCAGATACTCCCAATCTGAAGGATTTAGTGATTTTTTCTGTGTCCAAACCTGGAACATCAGTATTTAGCATTGCCCAATACATTGTTGGCACACCAGCAAAAAAGGTGATTCCTTCCTTCTCGAAGAGTTTTAGAGCCTCAACAGGATCAAATTTAGGTAGAAGGACGAGAGTCGCTCCATAGAAGAATCCAGCGTTCATCTGAACAGTCTGCCCAAATGAATGAAAGAGTGGAAGGGTCACTAAATGCACATCATTTGACGTAGCACTGAATAATCCCATACACTCCATCGCGTTCAAGTAAATATTGTAATGGCTGAGTTCTGCTCCCTTTGGTTGTCCTGTTGTTCCAGAGGTATAAAGTATTACAGCAGTATCGAAGGGTTCAGTATCTACTGAAGAATATGCGGGAGATTGACCTTGCATCAACATATCAAGGGTCTCTACACCCTCAATTGGAGATTGCATACCAGGTGGTGTTATAATCCAAAAGTTTTCACATGTATCAACCTCTTTAAAGCCAGCGTATCCCTCTTGTGCCATTGGAAGCACTTCTGTCCCTATGAAGCAGAAATATGCCTTAGCTTCTGAGTCTTTCAGGTGATAGGCCACCTCTCTTCTTTTGAAAAGTACATTTAGAGGTACGACAGTTGCACCTGTCTTTAAAATTGCATAATAAACCATTGGGAAATATGGGAGGTTTAGACATGATAGCGCAATTTTATCACCTTTCCCAAATCCTTTGGCTTGTAAAGCATTTGCAATCATGTTTGACACAGCATTTAATTTTGCATATGACATTCTTGTCTCTCCAAAAACAACCGCTGTTTTTTGAGGGTAGTCTCTGGCAGATTGTTCTAATACCATCGCTAAATTTAACTTATTAACTGACATGAACGATGATAACCTCGTGTACTTTTATACTTGTTTGGTGGCTTATCTCCAATTAACAAAAATCTTAAGAAAAATTAGGAAATTCTAGTCATCTAGGTCATTACTTGAAAATCCTTTTCTGTTTCCAAATATCAGATCTAGGAAAGAGTCACATTGACTACATGAGAGAACGTACACAGGAATTGGTTGTTGAAATTCCTTAGCTCTCTCAAACAAGCCTTGGAAAAACTTAGGCATGAATTGTAATGTACGATCCATGATTTCATAAAATGAATCGTCTATTTGCGAAATGTATTGAGCTGACAATTTTATTCTAAGAGTTGATTTACAGTGGGGACATATGGTCATGTCGTCATCTCCAATTTATTTCTAAAATAACTTTTCTACTATTAAATCACTATAAGTTAAATTTCATTATTTATCGTCTGCTTATCTTCAATAGCTCATGCTCTTTGGAGAGCAGGTCTCCCTCATTATTGTAGTGACTTAAATCATTTATAGTCTTGATGTAATTGGTTCCATCCTCCATTGTACTTAGTATACTAAGACTGCAATTATCTATTCTAATATCAAGCTTAGACTTTTGCTCATCAGTTAAGCCTAGCCAATTGTGAATAATTGACACACTTGTCTGTGAGTGTGAAACTATGATTCCCGTCTCTTCATTTCTATCTTTGAGCGTTTCCATGAACTTAATAATCCTTCTATCAAACTCTCTCCAGGTCTCAGATGCTGGATATGGTCTCCAATCCAAAATAGGGTGTGATTTAATTGCCTTGATCTTTAGTGCATCCTCTCTGGACATATCTTCTGCAACTCCTTGAGAAATCTCTCTAAGTAAGGGTTCATACACCAAAGGAACCTGCAACCTGTTCATTATGATCTCTGCTGTTTGTGCAGATCTTTTA
Source organism: Candidatus Heimdallarchaeota archaeon (assembly GCA_030149205.1). GTDB lineage: Archaea > Asgardarchaeota > Heimdallarchaeia > Heimdallarchaeales > Kariarchaeaceae > WAKA01. The sequence continues at coordinate 511,617 of JASBSB010000007.1, forward strand.
ATATCACTGGAAAGAATAACTGCATCATTTGAAACTATATCTGATAATCTTTTTGCTAGGTGCTGTGCCTGTTTAATTCCAAGCTCTGTTAGCTCAGCATCACTCCATCCTCCCACGAAGCTTTCTGCCTGATGTCTGCCTTCACCATGTCTGATTAAAATCAGATTTCTTAACACAATTCTTCAAACATTCTTTGATTGAAAACAATTATCAAAGAGGTTATCTCTATATGCTTTCATCCCAAATAGGTTTAATTACGAGTTTAATTCTATGAAAATGAAAAACTGAGAATAAACATTTTTGTATGATATTCAATTCACCTTGTTCCTGTATGCCCTATATTATTTCGTCTTTAAACCCTAGGGCATTCTTTTTAGGTTCCCGAATTTTTTGAAGAAATAACAGTAGTCGTTTAATTGTTGTTGTTACTTTCCTGAATATTCCAAAGTCTCTTCAACCCTTTTAGCAATATCTTCCCCGTAAATTTTCCTGATGAAATAGATAGTTAGGTCAATTCCAGCTGTTATCCCTCCTGCAGTTATAAGCGTCTCATTGTCAAGATATCTCTTGTCTGAAATCAATGTTATTTGTGGAAACCGATCTCTAAATTCTTGATGTCTGCTGTGGTGTGTTGTCATTGGAAAATCGTTGTATAGACCAGATGTTGCTGCAACAAAGGATCCCGTACAAACAGTCAACACAGTTTCAATTGACTCGTGATTGGCTTTAAGAAAATCTATTTCCACAGACTTCTTTTTTAGCTGTCTAGCCCCCGCACCGCCAGGAATTATCAGATGTGTATATTTTATGTTATCTGAGAACTGTTTGTCTGGGATAACTTTCATCCCTCCAAAACATCGAACTGGTGACATGTTTTTTGCAACCAAATAAACCTCGAACAGCTTCTTTCCAGTTTCATCATTGGCAACAATTAATGTTTCATATGGGCCAACAAAGTCTAATGGTTCAACATCATCAAAGAGCAAGATTCCTACAATAGGGATATCCATAAAGCTGTTTTCTGTGAGGTCATATTAATTTATCTACTCACAGTACCCTGATTTAATAAAATTGTCAATAGACAATCCAGTATTATGTTCTCTGAACCACTCCTCAATAATTTTTATATTCCTAAATTATTTTCTGAGTTCACTAACATTGAGTGTTTTTTGAGAGATGAGGAAAATCCAACCCGTATTTGATTATATCATTTTTCTCTATTGGTAGATATTCAATTTATTCTTAATTTGATTGAAAAACTAATATAAAGTGTTTGTACCTTGATTGAAATGAATTTTCTAACTTTATTCCTTTAGGAAAATAACAAATAAACAATTCAAACCCTTTAATTCTCTTGTTTAGTTAACCAATCTACCTTATTTTAAAGCAGTTATGAGTAAAGTTCAGAGTACTTAACAGCAAATCGATCAGACCTGAGATGAAAATTGTAGAAATCAGTATTTCCCCCTTGAAAATTTAGTAAAAATTCACAATTTCAATGAATATTTAAATATAGCATTGAAAATATATATTATTCAATGGCTACCGCTACACTCACAAAGAATGGTATGATAAATCTCCCCATTGAAATACGAAAAAAACTTAAGTTAAAGTCTGGTGATAAAATTACCTTTATCGACACTGATGATGGTATTCTTATATTACCACTACTAAAATTGTCTGACTTGGTCGATCCTAAAAATAAAGAAATCACGATTCAAATGGTAAAGGAACTTACTGCAGAACATAAATTAGATGCAGCTAAAGGGAGATGATTTAATAAAGTCTTATGTACTTGACACTGGAACGATCTTTCTTTACTTTATTGATCATCAAGCCGTGTCTTTAATCATTAACGAAATTGAATCAAAGAGCTCAAAAGGATATATACCGCAATTGGTATTCTGTGAAATTTTTTACAAAACCCAACAAAAATTTGGTAAAAGCACTGCCTACCTTAGAAGTAAAATTATAAGAGAATCTTCGATTAATGAATATATCTTAAATGAAAAAGATACGTATAGGGTCGGGGAGGCAAAATCGAAATATCCCTTTCTTTCTATTATTGATGCAGTTATCTTTGCTACAGCAATAGCAACTAAATCTACACTTGTTACAACAGACAGCGATTTCTTAAAAATAAAAGGATTGAAAGTTAAAAAGATTAAATTCTAGGGTTCAGAAATGAATACAATGGGATAAAGAAAGTGGAAATCCAGTATTTTTCTATTCATATTTCGGGTACTCATTTAAAGATTCGTCATTTCCTCACCCGATAGCTTTTTGAGAGACTAAGTTAAGCTTAATCAATGATGTTAAAAAACGTGACCTATCTTGATACAATCAGTGGGAAATATGTAACTGGTAAACAAATAAAGTTTCAAGATGGAGTAATTATTTCAATCACAGACAATAAAGAAGGAGACGGAATTGATTGCAAGGGAAAATTTGTTCTACCTGGTTTAATTGATTCACATATCCATTTTTTTCAAAGTGCTGGATTATATACCAGGCCAGATGGCTTAGACCTTCGTCATATAAAAAGCTATGAAAATGAAATTAAAGAAATTAGAGAGAACATTCCCTCACTCTTTAGAAGATACCTGGCTTGTGGGGTAACTGGTGTGGTGGATTGTGGTGGGCCCTTCTGGAACTTCGAGGTTTTAGATGAATCAAGGAGATTGCTCTCACCCAAGGTTGCAGTTGCAGGTCCTTTAATTTCCACAGTTCCAAGAGAGAAGCTGGATATTGGAGACCCACCTATCATTCAAGCAACCTCTATAGAACATGCAAAAGAATTGGTAAAGGAATGTGTCACTCGAAAACCAAAATTTGTGAAAATCTGGTTTATTTATAGAGAAGAAGAGTTTGAGACTGATTCCAAGATTATTCAAGGGACGATTGAAGAAATTCATCGTCTTGGCTTTAAGGCAGCAGTCCATGCAACAGAATTAGAAACCGCAAAGAGAGCGGTAAAATTCGGGGCTGATATACTAGTACATAGTGTCTTTAATGAAGATGTTGATGATGAGTTTGTAGAACTTGTTGTTAAGAATAGAGTAATCTACATTCCAACACTAATGGTAAGAAATGGTTACAGAGATGTATATCGTACTCGCATGAAGCTTAGCGAATTTGAACAAATTTGGGGAGATGCCAAGGTAATCGCCTCATGGAGAGACCTGATGGTACTTCCAGAAAACCAAATTCCAGAGGCATATCGGCCATTAAGGAGGGAATATGATAAAACTCCACAAAATCTTCTTGATTCTGCATATTACAATCTACGTAGATTATATAATGCAGGGGCAATCATCGCAACTGGGACTGATGCAGGAAATGTTGGGACACTACATGGGCCATCCCTTCACACGGAGATGAAAATGATGGTTGAGGCGGGAATGACTCCCAAGGATGTAATTCTTGCAACAACCATAAGAGGGGCTCAATTAATTGGTGGTGGAGGGTTCATAGGGGAAGGGGCTTCAGCAGATCTAATAATCTTAGATTCAGACCCTACTGTGAATATCAATGCAATTGATCAAATAAACAGTGTCATTATAGAGGGTAAATTATTTAAACCATATGAGCTTATTACACCCACAACAAGAGAATCACTCATTACTTCACTCTTTGTAGCTATTAATGATAAGAAGATGGAACAGATCCTTGCCCACTTTCATCCTCGTGTCTTGGTAAGAGATTTTAGAACTCGAGAAATACTTTACTCTGGAATTGATGCATTAAAGAACAGCTTTGAAGCTACCTTTACCATGAAGCCCACGATAAAACAAAAGGTAGGATCTATGTTTTCATTCAAGGATCTGGTTATAGTGAAAGAACTGCTTACACAGGAAAATAAGTCAATAACAGAACTTCTTAGTGTCTATAAGGTAGAAAATCATCTGATTACAGAGCTCTTGATAACGAATAAATGAATTTTATATTGGTGTTAAAGAGTTCTTTTTTTCCTCCAAACTTAGTATTGTTAAAAATTACATTTGGTTAATTTCAGGTATTAGCTCTATGGCATTTGGATAAAATGATTGAACAACAAACCTAAATGATGTTTCGGTTTGTATAATGTTGGGCGATTCAAGTATTTTAAAATTATCAATGACATTATCCTCAGGAGCGTTTTGACTCCTTAAGAAAACAAAATCATCAAACAAAGGTACTGCATAAATTTCTCTGGTTAGTTGAGTGACTGTCTGTGGAAGATTTTTCTTTACTATAAAATACAATTGGTCTAGCAGATACACTATGCTCTTGGGGTTTTCAACATTTTCAGCTGTGATAGGAAAAATTATTTTGTCAGAATTCAAGTAATCATTGTATGCTTCTTTATCATAATATTTGGATCTATCCGATCCCGTGTCAGGGTCTAAAATCAAAACATTTTTATTTTTCAGGTTTTCAAAACTTACAATAACATGCGGCAATTGTGTTAGAGTGGAATTGATGAAAATTCCATGGATGCATTTATCTAACACCTGTGAGAATAAACTTAGAGTTTTTCTGTCATACAAAACAAGCGAACTGTTCCATAATAAACCACTTACACCTAACTCCACGGTCATATTATTCACAATTCTGCTGTACACCTTTGCAGTAAAACATAATGGACAAAAAGTTATAGCCACGGGTTCACCCTGAACATCAAAATTCACCACTTCATGATAATTTAAAATTTTAAGTGGAACAGCATAGTCTGTGTCTCTGATTTTGGTTAGGATAAATTTGTCATTTGCAGAATACATGTTAGCAGCTTGTTTGAAATTTAACCATTTTGGATTATCTATCGATGGGATACAGTCTGGTTTGGAACACCCCGGAACTAATGTTTTTAGATTTGGTGGGTTAGTCTCTCGAAAATAAGGAAAATCTTCTAAAGTTGGCTTTCTCATGTTTTATTTTATTATAAAGTTATTAAATACGCTTGTTTTTTAGAAACCTACCTGAATAGAGCTTTATGCCGTTTCATCAACTTTTATGTATTCCAATCTGTCTGAGAGGAGATAGGTTGTGATCATAAACAAAATTGTCCCAAGCGTGAGCCACACCATTCCATAGTCTGCGACCAACCATGATTTCTTTAAGACAATGAGGACTGGATTGAATAGCCCAAATATACCTTGAGCTGGAATGGATGGGATACTAGAGGTTGAACTCATCAAAGAGGTGAGAAATTGTAACAATGAACCTATAATAATCAATCTTCCTAACCAGATTCCATATTTTGGAACTAAAAACCCAATCGTGGCACTGAGGAATGTTAAAAATGCATAAAAAATCATCATGCTGAACAGGGCAACAATTTCCCATCCAAGAACTGGTGTTTTCCCCAAACCATATTCCGAAAGAGCCAGAAAGATTACCATTAATATAATTATATACAGAAGTTCAGCAAGAACAGCGAAGGATCTTTGAAGAATAAGGGATCTTTTACTAATGTTGAGAGAGCCCGTGATATCACCAGATTCAGCATCAACTTCTCTTGCAACAATTTTTTTACCCCAAATTATAGCTAGTGGGAGCATATAAATCCAATGAGCACCATAAGTGTTCAAAGCGATAAATCCAAAGTAAGGGTGATTAACCAAATTTTCACCGTACAGTATAACCCTAAAGATTCCTCCAGAGCTAAATCCACCTAATAGTTTTTGTGAGGCGGCGTCACCTGGATAAGCAAAAATTTGTAAGGGAAAAATTACTATGATTACAAAGAGCATTACCATCAAACCACGTGCTTCAGAATAAACAAAATCACTAAAGAAGGGATATCGCTTTTCGAAGGGTCTTGCCCAAAAGGTGAAGATGCTTGTTCTACCACTCTTGGAAGACTTTCTTTCACCCTTATGTAGGCTAAACCTTAATCTTCTAGGAATAATGTTTCTTGAGATTCCTTTAACTAGATCTTTGTGTAGGTACATATAATATGTAAGGAGAAGAAGAACAGGAATAAGGATATAGAATTTTTCCAATGTTTGTGCTGCATATTTTTTTTCTAGGAGTATAGAGCTCGCATCAAACCAAAGTAAGGGATTAAAATCTTTCAAGCTTTTATTACTTGGAGAGCTATTTGCAATCAACTGTAGTCCATAAAGTAAAATAGCAACCATCGAACCCCAAAGCTGAGCAGAACTAACTGTTCCTTCTTTAGCACCAAAAATCATTCCGATTCCCACACCAACCAATGCAAGTAAGGTTTGGTCAACAAACAGCATAAAAACCTTTTCTGAGGGAAGTGTTGTACCTACTATTGGGAAATTCCAAGGAAATACAGTTACTGCTGACACAATTATAGTATAAAATACAACGACGATAAGTTTCGCAATATAATCCTCAGTTCTTGAAATTGGAAGCGAATAATAAAGCTCTGAAGTTCTTTTTTCTGTCTCGTAGAGAACCCCTCTAGCTCCTAATATAATTGATATGATAAACACCAAAATTGACATGAATGGAATTGAAAAGAGTGCCCAGAGAGTAAATCCTCCTGCATTACCTAAACTCCCAAAGAATATCTGCACTGCAGGATTTTTTAACAGATCAACAAATGCCTGCATTGCTGCTTTCCCCGGATAGATTGTAATGAACAAAATAGTTGTAAAGAGTGCAACTATGCTCCAGATCATAGAAAATTTAAATTGAAGTCTTGCCTCTTTGAACAGCATCCAAAGGAATTTTTTCATTATATCTCCCCCTTTTGGTAGATTGGTAAAAAGTAATTTTCAAGACTGGGTTGCGGGATGTAAAACTTCACGACTCCTGATAGTTTTTCAATCTCGTGTGTTATATTGAACGGGCTACCTTCAAAAAACACAGTAGCTTTTGTCTTATCTGATTTTACCTTGGTTACATTGGGTAAGCCTTCAAGGCTTGAAACAGGGATCTCTCCCTCAAATTCAATAATAGCGGACTGTGGAACCTTTTCAAGCAATGAATCAATGTTTCCAGAACTGACTATCTCTCCCTCTTTTATAACTGTTGCTTGGTCACAGACCTGTTGAACTTCAGAAAGTAGGTGTGAGGAGAAAAATATAGTATGCCCCTCACTTACATATTCCTTCATAAAATGAAGAAATTCTTCCTGCATCAAAGGATCCAATCCGGTGGTTGCTTCATCAGCAATCACAATTTCGGGTCTGTGCATAAAAGCCTGAACAATTCCGACTTTTTGTCTGTTTCCTCTGCTTAGATCCTTTGTGAGCTTCTTTCCATCTAAATCAAACCTGTTCATCAGTTCAGCTTTCAGAGGTGCGCCTCCACGTATTGAAGCAATAAAGTTTAGATATTCGTCTACTGTATAATAAGGGTAGAGTTCAAAATCAGAGGGAAGATAAGATACTAATTTTTTAGCCTTCATTGACCCTATTTGATTTCCCATAATTGTTGCACTCCCTGATGTTGGTTTTAAGATTCCTACTAAAATTCTAATTGTTGTGGTCTTCCCAGCACCATTAGGTCCTAGAAACCCATGGATTGTACCCTTTTCAACATTTAGAGTCACGTTGTTTATCCCAAGGTCATTTCCATAGAACTTGGTTAATTTATCGATAGATATAACATGCTCAGTCATAGAGGAAGATTCAAAATATGAATTATTAAATTTATAGTCATTACACAGGTTTTTTGTTTCACTTTGTAATTAGTTAATTTTTTTTATTATAAGTCTGCAAAAATGATAGAATTATTCGAGAATTACTGATAATTTATTTTTCACAGATTTTATTTTCAGGAGTTGAATGTGTTTTCTAAATGCCTTTGTAATCAAACTTAAATTATTGTGGGCCCAATTTCACTAGAGGTCTCTCTCTTCCTATTAAAGTTGGATCTAATCCAATATAAGGGTTTTACCCATGAGTTGAAGGGTCTTGCCGGAGTCTAATTCTTTTATCCAATTCAAATAGGATCGATTTGATTTGAGATCAGTACTAACATCAACTTTTTTTTGTGCTCGATACAATATATAGACCAACTGTGAACCAAATCCTGCGGCAAAATGTAATCCGAACTTAATAGGGGTTGTCTCTCCCCTTGAATAATGCATTTTTGGATATTCTGGCTCTTTGAGGTTGACTACAGGCGGAATTCGACCGGTTTCCAATGATTTAACCAATGCCACATCTTCGATACCAACACCCATAGGATGACCAGTAAACCCTTTCGTATTAGTAATGATGATTTGATTACTTAATTGACCAAAATTCTTCTCTAATGCCTCAATCTCAGCTTTTACTGCATTTCCCTGTGGGGGTGTATATGTTTCATGTGAGTAATAAACGCAGGAAGATGCAATATCTTGTCTTCGAATTCCATGTTCCACTTCTACTTGGGTTAAAAATCGATTTAATGAATCAGAAATGTGATCTTTGTCCATTTTTGTTGCATGATATGCAGAATTGACAAAATGACCTGCCACAACCTCCACACGAGGGAACAACCCTCGATCTCTAACACTTTCTAAAGACTCCAAAACCAGACCAACTGCCCCCATTCCTAAAATCATTCCCTTTCTGTTCTTATCAAACGGCTTTGCACCTGTTTTTACTTCATCTGTTGTGCTAGCAGCTCCAGCAGCAAGAAATCCGGAACCAACCCATTGAAACATTTCATCATTTGAAGCATCATCAGCTGCAATTATTACAACTCTTCTGCATCTTCCAATTCTTATCCAGTCTTGAGCGATTGCAATTGCCTGGGCTGTAGATGCACATGCGACATTTACATGAGAGTTAGGTCCCCGTGCTTTCACAATCTGAGCAAAATGTCCATGTGTTAATGGCATAGCCTTCAGAATAAATTTCCTATCAAACTCGTATCCTTTTTCTGTGAAAAACCTTCTTTGCTCCTTTAAAACACTGTCCAAAACCGGAAAGGTTGAGGCGAAAATAACTCCAGTATCGTCTTGCAGTGACTTTGGTAATGCAATATTGTTCTCTTCTCTCATAAGGGGAATTCCTGCATCTTTCAAAGCTTCCAAACCCGCAGCAATTGCTAAACTTGAGGTTATATCAAACCCAGGAATCAATTGCTTTCCAACCTCATATTCTTGAAATAGGTTAAATTCTCCTTTTTTAGCCGAAAGTCTTATGACTTCGTCTTCTTTCGAAATCTGCTTGAATGAAATTTCTTCACCATCACGTGATTTTTGTACCAGATTCTTGTTTAATTGTTCTTTAACTCCCTTTTCTGAAACATTTGTTATTAGATTTTGACCAGATAAAATAAGTTCAATGTTGTTTTTAGAAAAAACTTCATTGTTTCGACCCGGGAGTCCAACCCCAACACCAGTTACAAATGTTTTGGGGGCGTTTCTGAGCATAAATTTTCCCTAAAAATTCATCCTTTTAAACTATTCTCCAGGGAGTTCAAATTAGTATGTTGAAAAGAATACTTTAATGTCAATAAATGGATTTAGACATTGTAGCTAAATTATTAACAAATTACTGTCAATTCCTACTCTATCTAAATAGAATATTTTCCTGATAAAATAGGTCAAAGGTGTATTTTGAACAAATGTTTCATCAACTAGTGGAACAATTTCCTCAATTCTTTATTCTTCCTTTTTCCTTATTGGCTATCTTTCAACCCAAGATGTGTTTTAACCAGATTAAATAGCTCTTGTAATCAATCAGAAATCTGTGTTATATCAGATTTAATTTTTTACCAATCATCTCAAATTTTTGAATACCGAAATCTAAATCTTCCTTTGAATGTGCCGCAGAGAGCATTACTCTTATTCTTGCCTGATTTTTGGGAACTGTTGGAAAACCTAATGACATAGCAAAAATTCCCTCTTTCAACAGCTCCTTTGAAAACTCTGAGCTTGTCTTAGCATCTCCAATCATCACTGGAGTTATTGGGGTCTGTGTTTTTCCCGTATCAAATCCAATGTCCTTCATCGCACCCTGGAAATACCTGGCATTATCCCAGAGTTTTTTCACTAAGGAATCATCATTTTCGAGAATTTTTACTGCTGCTATAGCCGCTGCTACATCTGGTGGAGTAACCGCAGATGAAAATAGAAAAGGTCTAGCTTTTTGCTCCAAAAAATCTCTTAAAACTTGTTTGCCAGCTACATATCCTCCTACAACACCTAAGGCCTTGCTCAGTGTTCCAATTTCAATATCAACCTGATCTGAATTAAGTTTAAAATGATTTACAATTCCCCTTCCATGGTCTCCGAGTACTCCCTCACCATGGGCATCATCAACCATCAGGAGTGCGTCGTACTCAGTTGCTAGCTTTGCAATCCCATCTAAGGGTGCAATATCTCCGTCCATCGAAAATACCCCATCAGTAATAATGAGTTTTCTTTTCAAATCCTTTCCTTTATCCAACTGGATTGCAAGGTCTTCAACATTATTATGTTCATAGATAAATCTTTGTGATTTTGTAAGTCTTACCCCATCAATAATTGAAGCGTGATTCAGTGCATCAGTAAAGATCCCATCAGCCTGGATCGGAGGAATAACAGCCTGATTTGCAACAAATCCCGATTGCAATCCGAGTGTAGCCTCAACCTCTTTAAATTTAGCCAGTGATTCTTCAAGCTCTTTATGTAACGCCATAGTTCCAGCAATACTTCGTACTGCACCAGGGCCCACCCCATATTCGTCTAAAGTCTCTTTTGCTGCTTCCACAAGTTTTGGGTGATCTGCCAGTCCTAAATAATTGTTAGAACAGAGGTTTAATACTGACTTTCCCCCGATTTTAAGCCATGAACCTTGTGGTGATTCTAAAACTCGGATTGCATTATACAATCCTTCTGATTTAAGGCGATTTAGTTCTGTAGTCATGAAGTCTAGTTTGTTCATTGTTAGCTAGTACTGCATGATTTAGAAAAGATTTATGTAAATAACTCAGTAAACTGTTATCTTCTTTTTGAAAGTTAAGAATTATTCTATAAATTATACTCTAAATTTTGTAAATACCAAACATCCTATATTTAGGATGAATACCTTTAGTTGTGGAAGATAATTCCCTCTCAAAAAATGAATTGGTCAGTCTCTATGCAAAGGCCAAGAGTGATGATATTAACGCTCTGATCCAGCTTGGGTTTTACTACGTTTCTGATGAAGACCCCGAAGAGGGATTAGTTTGGTTGAGAAAGGCAGTTGCCTCCGACAAATCTAAGGCCAATGATATAGCAACTCATTTGTTGGAATTAAACAAAGGTGCAGAGGCAGTTGAATTTTACAAAATAGCTGCCGAAGACGGAAATCTAGGCAGTATGTCAAATTTGGCAATGCTACTAAAACAAAGTGGTAAACGTGACCAGGCTGAGAATTGGTACATGATTGCAGCTCATCAAGGATATGTTGTTGCGATACATAACCTAGGGGTTTTGTATTTAGAGACAGAAGAAAACGTAGAAAAGGGGATAGAATGGCTAACAAAAGCTGCCAAACAGGGCCATAAGGAGGCTTGGATGACTCTTGGAGAATACTACTCAACTCATGATCAACCTGATAAGGCATTGGAATACTTCAATTTTGCATTAAACCAGGGAGATAAAAGGGCAATAACCTATATTGCAGAGATAATGATGGAGAAAGGACAAGAAGAAGAAGCTATAGAGCTGTTAGAAGAGTCTTGGAAAGAAGGAGATAAAGAGGCAATTTCAACACTTGGCTTTCTTTATTGGAGTTTGGGAAATGTGACCAAGGCTCAAGAACTGTTTGAAATAGGGATAGAAGAGGAAAATGAGCTTTGTATATTTAACATGGGGAGTCTACTCTTAGAAGAGTTTGAAGATAAAGATGGGGCAAGGACGTATTTCTTAAGAGCAAGTGAAATGGGGAATCCTTTTGCGATGTTCAATCTTGGTGTTTTAGAACTTGAAGAAGAGAACCTCGAACAAGCGGAAATTTGGTTAGAAAAATCAGCTCAAGAGGGATTCAGAGAGGCAATGTTGGCTTTAGCAAACCTTTATGAATTTCAGGGCAAAGATGAGGCTTCAAAAGAGTGGAAAGTCAAGGCTGATCTTGTTCATTCTCACCAGTAGGTTCAACAATCTCCCAAGAATGGTCATCTACTTTTCTAATAAATCCTGCAGCTTCCAGTTGAAGCAATGTGCGGGATATTAGAACTTGACTGGTTGAATTAATCCTGAGTTTGATTTCCTGAGTGTCTTTAATTCCATCCATAACCATCAAGGCAAGGATCTCAAATTGTGGTTCTTTAAGCAATACCGATATTGGGCTCCCTAGTTCAGCTTTCAAGATTCCTTGTTCCTTAAGTCTTTTTGCCAGTTCCAACAAGATTTCTTCATTGTTTTTAATCTTCTCACTTCTCTCCTCTTGATCTTTTTTCTCCTTCTCTAATCTCTGGATCTCATTCTCTCTCCTCTGATCCTCATTTATCGTTGCATCAAGTTTTTGGGAGAGAGTCCAATATCCATTAATTTTTTGTTCTATCATTCGATCAGCTTCCAATTTTCTAAGTGTCCTGTCAACCAAGACAGGTGAAATATTTGATACCTTTTGTTTAAGTTGTTCAGCACTTAAATCCTCATTCAATTTTAAAGCTTGAATGATTTGAAACTCAGGGATCTGAACAAAAGCACTGTCATCCAAGTCAGGGCTTGAAGCATACCCTAACTTAAAGAGAGCTTTCTTGAACCCTCTTAGAGACTCATCATTTTCTGTTGGGGAGTTTTTTGAAGTGTTTTTATTGGAAGATTCTGGTTTTGGTTTTTCCTTTGTCAGCCTGGCTTCAATCTTTGGGTTTATTGCATACTGGTATGCTTCTTCTACTATTAGTTGATCCGCTGAAAGATTACTAAGCATCATTGATAGAGATTCTGACTCTTCAACAGAGTTTTCAATCTCTGATCGTGATATGGGACCTTTTGCGGCAATAATCTTCAATAATGTATACTCATTTGTTTGAGTCGAAAGTTTCAATTTTTCAGGGTTATAACCCTTTTCTTTTAGTAATAAGATGATTGGATCCTCCAGATCAGTGGGGCGAACCAAACTGTCGTCTGTCCTCTTAGGTTCAGGTCTCACACTTACATCATCAGATATATTTTCATCATTAATGCTTTTTGAAATCATCTCTTCTTTTTGTTCAGGCACCTCTGGTAGTTCCTCTTGATTACTTTCAGATATTTTGGTCTTGGTTGCTCTAGAATTTACGCTAAGCAAGGAGTTAATTTTACCAACCTTCGAAGGTGAGAGTTTCACTCTACGTAGAGCTCCTAAAAGTTGGTCACCTATCACCCAGGCATAATCAGATTCATCTTGACGAATCATACCATCAGACGCTAGATTTGAAAGCTCCATTGCTAGAAGAATCTCTGGGTTTACATCCTTCTCTATTTCTGAGTCGGAAACAGGTTGCTTTTCATTGACCACGTTTAATATTTCGAAGGTAGGTTTATTGATTATTTCAAGTATGTCTACAGTGTTAAAGTAATTTAGATTTGCTAATGCAGTTGCCAGTGTAATCTTCTCTAAGTTATCAGGCTGCTCCACAAAAAATTGATGCTCCTCAGGGGTTTCTTCTTTAATTTCCTCTGCAAAAGGACTATATTTTGGATTTAAAGCCTCTTTAAGTCGATCACTTAGCATCCATTTATAATTGCCAGTTTGTGCAATTAACCCCTCACCAACAAGATTTGAAAGAATCATCTGAAGAGAGGATGTAGTTTTTGCAGCGAGCTCTAGCTCAGTTGTAGAAATCTCCTCCTTCTCAGAGAGTATATTCAATACCTCTAATTCTGGGATATTCAACAAATCGCTGTATTTCTGATAAGGGTAAGTTATGCCAAGGGTTTCCAGTGCCTCCACTAGTCTCCTTATGCCAGATTTTTTGGGAGAAGTACCTCTTTTATACATGGGCTCATCAGAATCAGTCAACTCAGATTCTTTCAATTCTCCCTCTTTTTTCATCAGTATTTCTTTGAAGTCTTGAGAAATCGTCCATTTATAGTTCGTATTAAGTTGAACTATTAGGTTATCAATTTTCAAGTTTGACAAAGTCATTGCAAGCGAGGAATTTTCAGGGAGGAAGGGTGTAAGTTCATCCTCTGCGACTTCGTTGTTATCAAAAATGTATTTTAAGATTTTAATTTCAGTCACTGTCTCTAATTCACGCAGAGAATTAACTGAGGGAAGTGTATAACCCTTTTTCTTTAATTCCTCAGCGATGATTTTTAGTGTAACATCTTTCATTATTAATTACTAACCATAAATTTTCCCCCTTGTTAAATTTATTATGAATGAATAGATAATTTCTGATAAAATAATTACATCTCAATCATCTAACCAAAAAAATTAAGGTTTAATTAACACCTACAAAACTGAAAATTATGGAGATTAATGGTATCTGTGTAAGCGCAAAAGAACACAGTGAATTTACACTGATCAAGGAATACATTATTTCACATTCCCCTACAATTAAGGTAATTCCTTTCAGAAATGTTCTGAAGAATAAAAAATTGTTGGAAAACTGTCAGTTTATTTTTACTGTGGGCGGTGATGGCTCTGTTGCATGGCTGGTAGGAACCTTCTTTAAGACATTTGGAACAGTCGATGGGTTAAAACCAATTGTTCCTGTGACGAGACCGAGCTCCATTGGATACCTAAAACAGCTTGAATTTGGGAGGGAAAAATTCTTAGAAGGATTTGAAAAGATAGTCAATGGTGATTTCTCGATTCACAACAGAACAGTTCTAAAAACTGAGGTGTTTGGTCAAAGCTTCTTGGCAGTAAATGAAATCTACATCCAGGTCAACCCTCACTTAGCATCGTTTGTCTTATCAATTCGTGGAAAGGAAAACCAAGATTTTCAGACAATAACATCAACAATGGCTGATGGAATAATGATTTCTACCCCTATTGGTTCCACTGGTTGGGCTCTCTCACATGGTGGTGAAATTATATTAAACGAAGACTCCTTGCAAGTATTAATCCTAGGGGGAATTCATTCCTCCGCAAATTTTGTTCTTCCTCGAGACCAAATTAGGGTACACCTCACCTTAAAAAATTCAACCATTACTGAACATGTGATAGATGCCTATAATGAGGCTAGACTGAAAGAAAACCTATCTGCAGATAACAATCCACAACGTACACTAGAAATTCTTTATGGACCGAGACTGATATTAGATGGAAAGGTTGTAGAGTTTGGAATTGATGAGATAACCATAGATCCAACAGATTCCATACCATTTGTGGTACTTCAAACTCATACTGAAGTGGAAAAGGTTCGAAAGCTGACTGAATTCCCGTTTTAGCTATACTAAAAGATTTTCAAATGCTAAGTACATAAAGATTGCACCTATCATGCTTACAACATGAAAAAGGTCATTGTGGTTGAAGTTTTTATGTAAAGTGATCTGCTTTACCTGAATAAACGAGGCTAAAAATACGGTGATGAAACCAAGTATGAGGTAAAGGGATCCAATATCCCCTGAAATAATGAACTCAACACTTGAAATTAAGAAGGCAATCACCATTACAAAACCATAAAATACAACAGTGTGTCTAAATAACTTACTCTTATTAACCTTGTAAATGTAAAACGTTAGCACTCCAAGCATTATTAGATTGATGTAATCTGTAAATGGAGGGACAAAATATAATGTTGATATCCCTAAAAATAGGGATGTTGTAGAGATTCCAATAGTGAACAAGGTAAGAGTCCAAATTTTTGAATCCAGATTTTCCCCCAACATTAATTTAAATCCATGACTTGTTCCCCCCAGAAGTCCTCCCATCCCAAGAAATAGCCAATATGATTGGATAAAATAAAAGGCTTGAGTTGGTTGTTTTGTAAGAAACAATGCAATAAAAAAGATCAATGACTCTACAAATATCAGGTAATCAGTTATTAAGGTCGTAGGCTCTGTAATCTTTAATTGCATTCAATTATTACATTATATCCTATTTATAAAAATTTCAGTTCACAGGTTTTTAGAATCGAATTTCTCAGTGAAAATTGAAAGAACTGTATAATGGTTTAGTTCTAAAAATATATTTAAAATGACAACAATTGACAGTTTATTTTCTTAATTATGTTAATATTACTCAATTTTTTCTAATTTGACCTCAATTTCATCTTCAACTTCTACAGTGTCTCTATATCTAACTGTACCTTCAACCTTGGTATTCTTACCGATCTTAATTATATCCCCAATAACATCACCCTTTACAACAGTATTTGAAAGTGAGATACTCTTTCCCTCGACATTCTGCTCGATGATTAATGGTTTTGGATTCTTAACGGTTCCAAAACCTCCGATGATGTTTTTTACGATGTTGTTTATCATTGATTTTAGCTCCAAAAAATCAATGTTATCATCAATATGAAGGTCTATATCATCATCATTCATGATATAAGAAAAGTTTCTAGAATTCACTGAGATTTCATCTGCGTACAAAGAACCCCCAATATTTCCACCACCCTCAGAAATAAATTCTAAGGCGTGAACATCCTCCTTTATATCCAATGCTCCATCAGATTTGAGCAGATTCTTTGAGGTAAGGCTTAAACATGAGATCTTTCCACTGACCTTTATGTCATGTTGGCTTAACACATGTCCATTAACATTTAATTTCCCTGAAATTTTAAGATCCTCACCAACCTCCAAATCTTCACTAATCTCAACCTTCCCTGCAACCTTAAAATTTTCTCCAATTGAGACCCTTCCATCGACAACCATTTTTCCAGCAATCTTTGCGGTTTCAGCAATCACTAAATCGTCTTGTATTGACGCTTTTCCAGCCACAGAAAGACTTTCAGCTTCAACTTTTCCCCTAGAAATAAAGCTACCAGCCACTTTTATTGGTCCCTTGATCTTCCCACCACCAATTGATTTCGACCCAGTTATTGATAATTTGTCCTGGTCAATTCTGTCTGGCTCTTCATGATCCAGTAATCCTATCTTGTCAAGCTGTTGTTTAAGTGCTACATACTCATCTTCGGAGATCTCACCACTTTGCAATTTCTCTTCCAATGAATCTCGTAATGACTTTGATTCTGTCATAACTTAAGTTCTACTTACTCAAATAAATATATCTACGAATTATGTAGTTATAACATTTCTATTTGGATATTATTCTTACACCTATGGGTTAAAGCAATAGTCTTCAGCAATTTATTACTCTGATGTGATAATTCCTGTCTCTTGAATTTCAAATACAGCTTCACTTTCTGGTAAAACAGGACTGTCAAAAACCCTGATGACTCTCTTTTCTCCTTTGGATTTACGCAAATAAAATCTAGTTCCAGCCCAATGTCCCATAATGTTCCCTCCAACGGCTGTTGTTGGATCACCAAAAAACTGAGCTGGGTTTGATTGAACTTGATTTGTTACTATAACAGCACATTCGTATGTGTCTGCAATTCTGTGTAATGTGTTCAAATGAGAGTTCAAAGTTTGCTGTCTATCGGCGAGGGTGCCTCTTCCTGAATATTCTGCCCTAAAGTGAGCTGTGACAGAATCAATGATCACAACACCATATTCAGATTGCTCTGATCCTAACCACTGCAACAACTGTACAACTGCAGCCTGTTGTTGATCTGAATTTCTAACCCTTGCATACTTAATATCTTTTAAAATATCTTCAATTGATTTCTCCCAACCAGTTTCCTCTTTTAACCTTTGAGCCATCTGAACAATTCTTGATGGTGAGAAAGTCCCCTCAGTATCGATATATACTGCTTTCATCTCAGCCCCACCATTAACCCTAGGTAGTTGAACTGTTACAGCTAGTTGATGAGATAGTTGGGACTTTCCAGACCTAAATGCACCAAACAACTCATAGGTCTCTCCAAGCCTTACTCCACCTTTTCCAATGTCAGGAATGAAAGTCAGATTGTCTATACTTTCCGCACCAAAGGTGAAGCAAAGAGTCTCCTTTTGTTTGTTTAGTAGTTCTAATCCAGTTGTAAAGAAACCACCTCTTATATCATTTGTAATAAACTGCTGATATTTTTGTGCAGCAGCAGTAGTTAAACCATATCGTTCCTCCAATTCTTTGATAGGGGTTGTCTCCAATAACTGAAAATTAATTCCCTTCTCTCTAAGTGATTTAGCTGTGGTTGGACCAATTCCCTCCACGTCCTCTAAAGTTAGCTCAGATTGATAGGCCTCATATTTATCAGGGATCAGTTCTGAAATAGCAGACTTAATTTTTTTCATTAAAGTCCTGGTTAAACCAAGCTCCTCTAGCTCGGCAAGAGACATTTCCATGATTTGGTCTGGAGAAGACACACCAGAGCTTTCTAATATCTCTGAAGTTTTCTTCCCTAGCCCAGGTATGTCTGTCAATTTAAGGTCAATCTGACTTGATACATTCACAATATTAATTATCACATTCTCAATTATAAAGAGATGCTGAGACCAAATTAAAAGTAAATTCTATATGGTACCCTCTAAAACTTCGATAATTTAAGACACCTAAGCCAATAATTTGAAATAAGTATAATGAGAGAAAATTTAGTGAATGAATCTATAGTATCAACAACCCTGTATTCAAGGTATGCAAAACTGCTGGCACTCATGCTTTTTTCTCAGGTATTGGTTTTTTTAATACTCAGTAACACATTTCCAACATCCATTCTACGTGTGTTTGCATTTATTTTGGCTGTGGGGTTTGTCTATATATTTTATAGGTTTTCTCTGCTCATTCAAGAGTTAATTTTCATAAAAAAAAACAAAACCAAGGTGTATCTCTCTGCCTTGACATATCTTTTTCTATCCTCCCTAGTGTATCTAATCGGGTTTCTAGGATTTCTAGTTCCTTCCGGAAGTTTTGCCTTTCTTAATTCCTTAATTTTTGTCTTGAACCAGTTATCTGTTGGTATTTTCTTTCTCTGGCTATTATTTATAGGACAAGGATTACCAGGGGAAATGTCCTTTAGACAAATTTATCTATATGTCGCATCACTTGGAATTTTTATTTGGACAGTAGTAGTTTTTGAGGTTATATACAGGGGAACCATTGTGTTACTCAATCTTGAAACCTTTTTTCTCTTTATTTTCTCACCTGCTGCATTGTTCTTATGGGCATCTTATCTCCCCCAAACTCTGAGGTTGAAATAAACTTATCGAGTTGTTTTAATTTTATCCAGATACTTCGCTGATTGACTCTGAAAATACAATTGGTATAATTCGGCGTAGACTCCATTCCTCTCCAATAATTCATTATGGCTTCCTGTCTCCAGAACTCGTCCTTTTTCGATAACAACAATCAGATCACTGTTTAATATTGTTGTTAGACGATGAGCAATTACTACAGCAGTTCTGTCTGATAAAAGCGAATCAGTTGCCTGTTGGATTTTAGATTCAGTATATAGATCGACCGATGATGTGGCTTCATCTAAAATTATCACCTCAGGTTTTGTTAAAAGGACCCTAGCAAATGAAATCATTTGTCGTTGACCAGCAGATAAATTTTTTCCACCCTCTGCAACTATTGAATCTAATCCTTCAGCAAGCTCTTCAATAAATTCTTTGGCTTGTACAACCTCTAACACCTCCCATATTACCTTATCTGTCGCTGTTGGATTGACAAATCGCAAATTGTCTCGTAACGTTCCTTTGAACAAAAACAGAGATTGACTGACTAATCCAAAATTTTGGCGGAGAGATTGTAATTTATATTCCAAAAAGCTATTTGCTCCAATAATTATCTCACCATGAGTTGGCTCATAAAACCTCATCAGAAGATGAGCTAAGGTAGATTTTCCTGCTCCTGTATGGCCAACCAGTGCTACTTTCTTATTTGGGTTGATCTTGAATGACACATCATTCAGAATTCTTTTTCCTTTCTCATATTCAAAATCCACATGATCTACTAAAATAGGCTCATCTACAAATTCAGGAAGGTCGACTCCCAACTCCAGGTTCTCTTTGTTTTTATCATCAATCAGGTTTCTCACTCGTTCTATAGTTGCAAAAACAGATTGGAAACGTGTGTAGTTTCTGGCTAAGCCAGCTGCTGGTTCATGAAAGAAATCAATGAGAAATACAAACAAGTAAAATGTATCAAGAGATAAGTTACCTGTACTTACCTGAAAAGACCCAACCATCAATATTAAAATCAGTGACAGATTTCTCATAAAATCATTTATTGGGCCTATAATGAAGATACCAACAGCCCTTTTCACAGATGATTTGTAAGTTGCCTCATTTGTCTGAACGAACTGAGCGATGTTAGTTTGCTCCCTTCCAAATGCCTTGCTTATTGTGATTGCTCTCATGTTTTCACTGAATCTCTGATTCACCTGCCCAAAATTTCTTCTCCATTCTTTCTCAACACGCCTCTGATACTTTCTTAATAAGAATCCAACAATGAAAAAGGTTGGGAAAAGAAGGAGAGAGATCACTGTTAGGATCGGGGAGAAAAAGAATAATATAATTATCAAAGCAAATAATTTAATGAGGTTTGCTACAATAAATGCAAAGTTGTTTCCCGTATCATAAAGCTCCTGTATGTCGTTTGTTAACGCTGAGGTTAATACACCTGTCTCATTTTGTGAGTAGAAAGAAACACTGTTGTAGACCACGTTGTTAAATGCATCAATCCTCATGTTGTTCACCACCCGAGAATTCAACCGCAAAATTAACATTCCCTGAAAAAGGGTTGTAAACCAGTTAACAATGACTATGGAAAAGTAAAGAAATATGGGCAATAACACAATCTGAAACTGAGAAAAGTTTTCATGGACAGCTATCAAATTAGAGAAGGCAGACTTAAACAAAAAGGGAGCGATTACAGAAAGTATGATATTTAATCCGAGAAAGAGTAGTACACCTTTGAAAAATCTTCCCTCCTGACTGACATAGCCCCATAAAAATGAAAGGTGATCTCTATCTGAACTAATCTGCAATCACCTCGGGTAATTCATAATGTGAGCTGAAGAGTCTCCTATAGTAGAAGTTACGACGAATCAACTCTTCATGTGTACCTGTTCCAACTATCTCTCCCTTTTCAAGCATGACAACCAAATCAGCTCTGGCAATAATTGAGAGTCGGTGTGTCGTAATTATGGTAGTTCTGGTTTTTAGTACATCAGAAATTGCCGTCTGTATTTGAATCTCTGTTTTCGCATCTAAAGCTGAAGCCCCATCATCAATAATCAAGATTGAAGGGTTAATAAGTAAGGCTCTTGCAATAGAAAGTCTTTGCTTTTGCCCTCCACTCAATCTGATCCCGCCCTCACCAATTATTGTTTCATACGAGTTGGGGAGCTCATGAATAAATTCGTGTGCCTGAGCTATTTTTGCAACTTCAATAACCTCTTCTAATGTGGCAGTCGGTTTACCAAAACGAATGTTTTCTAATACAGTAGTGTTAAAAAGAAAGACATCTTGTTCAATTGTGGCAACATGTTTTCTGAGTGATTCATTTGTGTAATCTTGAAGTGGGTGACCATTTAAGAGGAGCTCTCCTGAAGTTGGAAGATATAACCTCTGTATGAGTTTTGTCAAGGTAGATTTACCAGAACCTGGTCCACCAATGATTACCATTGTTTGCTTGTCACTAAGTTTGAGATTTAAATTTTTCAGAACCAAAGGTCTATCTTTCGAATACTTAAATGAGACATTCCGAAATTCAAGCTCTGCTTGGCTGCCATCGAAGGTAACTGTCCCCGCTGTAAATTTCCCTTGGTCTTCATCGAATATTGTCGTATGAAGCCTACCCACACTTGCAACAGATGCTATAGCGTACCAGATCACCCATTGTATCTCATTAGACATCGCCCTAACAATTATCAAATACCCAGTCAGTGAAATTACTGTCCCTAATTGTATTAGGTTTGGGTATAACGCAGAAAGGTAGAAGGCAGCAGTTATTGTTCCTATCGCATAGATATTTACTATCAAGGAAGGATAAAAGAACACATTTTTGTCTCCCTCTTTTATCTTAGACCTCATGTGTTTTTTACTTGCCTCTGCTATTGAGTCCTGTATCCACCTCTCAGTTACAAAACTCTTGATTTCTCTAATACCCGCAAAAGAATCATTCATTAGTGATGTCAAGTCAGAGTAATCTGCCAATACCTCTTGGCTAAGTGGAAGAATATCTTTTCCAAACTTGAGAATCGCAAGTAATGTAATGAACAAAAATATAGTGCCAATAAGTCCTAGGTAGAAGTTTACATAAAATGTAAGAAACAGTGCTCCACCCCAGATTGAAATGAAGGCTACCAAGACACGATACCCCGGAGATAACCCTATGTTTATGGTTCGCGTGTCTCCAGTCGCCCTTGCCATGATTTGTCCAATATCTAATTTATCATGATAAGTCAGTGATCGATACTGCAAAGACACAAATAGCTCTTCAGTGATGTCAGTTGTAACTCGATGTGCCAAAACCTCATTAACAATTGACAGTAAAAAAAACAAAAATGCCTGGATTATAGCTAAAATAAGGAGTAAACCAACTTGGGATGTGATCTCATTAAAGCCACCCCCCCCAAATAAATTCTGAATTATATTTCCAATTATAATTGACGGATAAACAAAAAGTAATGGTTCAATAATTGCACCGATGAACACAAAGCTGGTTTGAAATGGGTATTTCCAATGGTGCTTGAATAGCCATAACTTCCCTGAAATCAATACCTCATATATTAAGCAGATTATAAAAATTTGAAGGTATTACTATTTCTTTGATATATGGTTTTTTTCTAATTTCTTTAGATCTTCAACAAGCTGTTCAGTCATGATTTCGATACCAAGTTCCTCCCTTGAAGAGACTAAAAAGTGCTTTTGTATGATCTCTCCACCGAGATACTTCTGAATTAAATTATTCAGGGCGATCTGTTGACCCTTGCTTGTTAGATCAACTTTCAATCCAACTAAATATCTCAGGGTATCAGTGAATCTATTATGCGATTTTGCTATTTCAACCCAGCTCTCTATCTCTTCAATAGATGTTGTATTGCTGGTATCATAGCAAAACAGAAAGGCAGAAGCCCCCTGAACCATGTCTTGAAATATACCTGCATCACGAAAATGTGCTTGACCAGCATAATCCCAGACCTGTAATCGTATATTGTCCTTTTCATATTGAACAACGTGAAAATCAACACCAATTGTAGATTTGATCTTTTCTTCATCTAAGTTGTGATTTGAAAGCTTAGCCATCAAGGTGGTTTTTCCGGCTCTGGGTGTTCCTAAAATTACAACCTTGTGTAAACCATCACGAGAGGTTTCCATGAATTAATTATAGTGGTCGGTCTATTTAAATTAATCCGAAAGTCCTTCTTTATATGAAAGAATTTTTTTGTCATCCATTGACCTTAAGTATCATAAGTGTTTGAGGTTGTTGTTGAAACAATTAGGGTTAATGAATGTTATAAAAAACCTGCAGATTCTCTTTGTTCTTTTTCTACTTTCACATGTGATAGTACCCTCAGGTCAACCCCTGAAATCAGCTCTGGCCCAAAATCAACAACCACCACTTTATAATATTAGACACGGTTTCTCAAACTTTAATCAATTTGCAATAATTGATAAGACTATGGCTGTCGCTGATGGGGCAAATGGAATCTCTCTTTTTGATCTCTCTACACCAAGTAGCCCGAAATTTCTAGGTTCCAAAAATTTTTCAATACGGTACTTAGATGCTAGGTTTGTGCGAAATGTCTCAGGGTATTTTGTGGCATATAATGGTAACTCTGGGGATTTATTTACAATAGATGTTAATAAAGAGACAGTAATCTCAACTCTCTCATTAAGTAGTATTAATATTTATAGAATGATAGCGTACCAAAACTATCTTCTTGTTATTGGGACTGATGGAATTTTTATATATTCTGTAAACACATCCGGTAAATTAATAGAAGAAAGTTCAACAGTTATTAGGGTCATTGATGCTGTAATCGTAAACAATATGATTCTTGCAAGTAATAACACTGGATTGTACATTTCGAAGTTTTCAACTAAAAATCTCGTATTTCAGCGATTGCAGAATGGAACCCTATCTTTGACCAAACTGCTTTCTATTGGTGATCACGTTTATTTTTATTCATCACATACATTGACAGATTTTCTAATCTTAAATAATACGGCAAACTTTCAAAAATCCATTACATTCCCCTTCATCCCGGTCTCACTATTCATTTCAAACTCATTTCGTTATTTTGTAACGCAAAATGGCTTCGTGGTCTTAAATGAGAAGCTTGATTTTATTTCAACTCCTCAAAATTCTAATTTATTTAAAAATGTGAACCAAGCATTATTTAGAGATAACTTTGTCTATATGACCTTTGGTGTAAATGGATTCAAGATATTTGAGAAGATCTCTAATATTACATTTAAAGTAATATTTGAATTTAATCTACCAAGTGATGATTTCCAAAAGGTGGCATTAAATGTTGACATCCTAGCAATCTACTCTTTAGGTGAGGGAATATATAATTATCAAATTAAAACAGATTCTAAGCCACAGTTGATTTCTTTTATCCCCATTTATTCACATGTTTACCAGATCTCCTTTTTGGGAAAACTTCTACTGATAAACACAAATAACACTATAACCTTCTTCGATTATTCAGATCCCGTACTCCCTAAATTTATACAAGATTTGCGATTTCAGGAACAACCACTAATGAGTGTTTATGGACAGAACTTAGCGATACGGAATGGCTCTGACGTATTGATTTACAATATCTCACCACCCCAAAATTTTGTCCTCTCATCAAACTTACCAATATCAAAAAATGTTTCAACCATTTATATCAACGACAAATCCTTGGTTGTCGGGTTTAACACCTCCGTTTATTATTATCCACAATATACGACAAACGAATTTCAAAGATTTGATCTGACAAAAATGAAACAGCTGTACAATGTCTCCTTAAACGGAGATCTCTTGATTGCCTCAGGATTCCCTTATCAGGTGGGATTTGTAGATCTTCAAAATAACTCACATCCAATATCCTATTTTGGGGTTAACAATTTTGGACACAAAATCGTAGATAGTACCACTAACTATGTTTTCGTTTCTGCCATTGGTTCAGTATCTCTTTTTACGACCGATCGTTTTTCATCAATTGCCAAAGTGGCTGATTACGGGGCAACTCAAAGAGTCTTTGATTTTGCTGTTCATGAGTCAAGAAGACTCCTAATAACCGCAGAAGGGAATAGGGGTGTTAACATACGAACGTTTAGATTTCCCAATCAGAATCCACTCTCTATTCCTAACCTGCTTCAATCTCTGTTTAATTCAATTCAGTCTTTCATTCCAGTAATTCTACTTATACTCATTGTTTCCGCCTTTTTACTCAATAGAAGAAGAAAGAAAAAACCCGTGAAAATAAACCCTGAAGATCTTAAACGTTATTTTAACTAGAACTGGAATAAGTTGTTATCGCAGAAAATATGATGTCTTTAAGCATAGGAAACTTTTCATCAAATATTTCTACAACTTCCTCATGAGTTACCTTATCTTGCATCCCAGCCCCATAATTTGTCACAACTGCTGTGGTTGCATAATCAATTCCCAACTCTCTTGCCAAAAAGGCTTCAGGGGCAGAAGTCATCCCCATAAGGTCACCTCCAAGGAGTTTTGACATTTGAACCTCTGCAGCAGTTTCAAACCTTGGACCATTAAAGACACTGAGAGTAGCCTTGTCAAAATACGGGATTTTAAGATTCTTCAAAGCTGACATAATGGAGACCCTTACCGTCTGTGAAAATGGATTCGTCACATCAGTATGCTGAACCTTTTTGAACTCTGTAGGAACCCCGTCCTCAGCCCCACTTCCCAGAAAAAAAGTGTGTTCCCTACCAGAGGTAAAATCTAAGATCTGATCTGGAACCACAAAACTCCCTGGTTTTAAATTATCCCTGCAACTCCCAGTGGCATTAGTAGCAAAGATTGCCTCAACACCCAAGGTTTTTAATGCATAAATGTTGGCACGATAGTTTATTAGGTGGGGGGGTACTGTATGTCCCTGCCCATGTCTTGCTAAAAAAAATAGTTCTGATTCGTTTTTTGCATCTTTCAGTTGCACTATACTCCCAGATATACCAAAAGGGGTTTTTAGTCTCTTTTTTTCGCCATCTCCTATCCTGTAAAATCCAGATCCTCCTATTATTCCTAACTTCATTAACATAACAAATTATGACAAATAATAAGAATTAACATCAGTTTCCAAATATTTTAAAGAAATAATCTTAATTCGTGGAGATTGATTTTTTCAATGTCTGTGTAATACGCAATGTTAGGACAAGTTTATTAAAAAATCTATTTACCTTAGATTTATCAGAAGAAATGTTCCAGAAATTCAAAGACTATTTCATGTTACTACGACCGATTAATGTTGGTATGATAATTGCAATGACAGTAACAGGAATCTGGTTCGGAGACCCCAATCAGGGTTTGACTCAAATCTTTCTAAATTATACCTCAGCTATTATTGTCGCTGTAACATATACAGGGATCGCAATGGTTCATAATGATGTTCTGGACATGGAGATCGATTTAATTAATCAACCTCAAAGAGCATTACCCTCTGGGCGAGTCTCGAAGAAAGGTGCATATATATATATGGGGTCATTGTTTATTGTCGGGACTTTTTTTGGGAATGTATTAAGTGTCCCAAGTCGAATAATAATGTTCTCTACACTAATCTTGTCATTGTTATATAATTGGAAGTTAAAAAAAGGTGGGTTTATCGGGAATTTGGTTGTTGGCTTTACCGCAACATCTGCATTTATCTATGGTGACGCAGTAGCAGCTGGTTGGACACATTTTTGGCCTTGGTCAGAATGGAATGCTTCAATTTACCTTTTCTTAATTTCTTCCTTACTCAACACCGGTCGAGAGGTGTGTAAAGGGATTATGGATGTAGAGGGTGATAGTCAATTTCATGTGCAAACAATCGCTGTAATCTATGGAAAAAAAGCGGCTGCTAGATTGGTTTTGTCACTTATTCTCCTCGCGGTTGTGTTTTCGATAGTACCAGTGGTAACAAATGTATTTGGTCCTGTGTTTATTTTAGGTGTATTATCCACCTTGGGATTAATGTTGATAAATGGTATACCCTTGCTTAAGAACCCAAATTATGAGACTGCGAAAAAGTTCAAGGACTTATTGCACCCTATAATGCTTTTTGCTCTTCTCCTGGTGGTTATCGACATCATTTTTAAGCGATTTTTATACCTGTATTAATCTTATCCACAATAAAGAACCTTAAAATGCAATGATGAGGAAATGTGATTAGTGCCAATCTTATCAACTCCACTAACAATAGCGCTATTATCATTAGGTTTCACCTTGATTACTGTCCTTTTCTATTATAAACAGGATAAATATGAACCTGAACCTCTAAGACTTATTCTTCTTGCATTATTTTTTGGTGTTCTTTCTCCAATACCAGTATTAGTAATTTCTTCCATTTTAGATGTATTTTTATTTAGTGGAGGCTTGACATTTCTATCAGCGACAAATGGTGGTGGAATATTTATTGTAGCCCCAATCGTGGAAGAATCTAGCAAAGGGCTTTTTGTGTTGATTTTAGCCACAAGGAAAGATTTTGATGGCCCTCTTGATGGCTTAATTTATGGAGCGATGGTTGGTGCTGGGTTTGCTTTCGTTGAAAATATACTTTATGGATTGGGAGCAACAACTTTTGGGTTTGGTGTTCAACTCACTATCATTCGAGGGGCTCTTCAGATCCTTAGTCATCCTCTGTATACTGGATTGTTTGGAATCGCTGTTGGAGGTCATAAGGTGGGGCTTTATTCTACACAAAAGATGTACCTGTTATTAGGAAGAAGTATCTTATTCCATTCAGTTTGGAATTTCTTTGGGGTTTTACTAGAGGGTAGTGTTTCATTTGTAGTTGGATTAACTGGTTTATTGGGCGTAATAATTGTCGCAGTAATAGTATTAAGGAGAGAGTTAAAATTCACAAAATTATTGGACTTACAGGCATTTGAGTCCGGTTATTATAATCAGAAAAACTCAGTTCAGATTCCCCCTACCTCACAAATTTTTTCAGATCCAACTTTTCCTAGCCCTCCTATTCAAGGATTTTCTCAAGAAGCTGTTACCCCTACAAGAATCTGCCCAGCATGTGGGAATCAGATCAGCTCTTCAGCAAACTATTGTAGATACTGTGGTGTGGACTTACAAAAGTTTCAACCCTCCACAAAGATTTGCCCATTGTGTAATGCCATAAATGAAGCAGATGCAAATTTTTGCAAGGTTTGTGGAACTGTACTTTAGTTCTATATTCTGACTGATTAATACATTATTGCAAAATTATCGTGTACTTATCGCCCATCAAATTGAGTTTAAATACTAGGTGTTAAATTCAACTTGTGACTGTCATAGACAAAAGTCTGTTAGATTACTCCTTAGAGAAAGCATCAATCTCAGGTGTAGAATATGCAGATGTAAAATGGTTAAAGCGAAAAAGTGAATCTCTTACCGTTAAAAACAACATTTTAGAGTCTTCAGTTCGCTCAAATTCTGAGGGAATAGGTATTAAAATTCTCTTTAATGGGGGATACGGGTTTGCTGCAACTAATATAATTACAAAGGAGTCAATTGAGAAAACTGTTGAGAGAGCTATCAGAGTTGCAAAAGCAAGCTCTAGAGCGGTCAAAAATCCTATTTCTTTGGCTGAAGAGCCAACTCACACCGCAAGAGTTCAAACTTACCAGTTGATTGACCCAAACAAAATACCGACTGAAGAAAAAATTGAATATCTGATAGATACAACAAAAAACGCAGATATTAATGATAATCGAATTAAATCTAGAAGTGCGTATTATAATCACTGGACAGACCATACTGTACTTTGGACAACAGAAGAAACAAAAATAGATCAAAAAATCATTGTGACTGGTGGTGGGGTCTCAACTTTGGCAGTTCAAGGTAGTGAGACACAGGTTAGAAGCAAACCCTCATCTTTTCGAGGTGATCTTGCAACTGCTGGTTATGAATTTTTCCAAGAGCTTAAGCTCTTTGAAAGTGCTCTTGAAGCAAGTCAGGAAGCAGTTGAATTGTTAGAAGCTCCCCAATGCCCAGCCGATAACCATGCAACCATCATAATTAGACCTGGGCAACTAATGCTTCAAACACACGAGAATGGACATGGGTTTGAACTTGACAGAGCATTGGATTATGAGGCTGCTTTTGCAGGAACAAGTTTCCTCAAACCTCATCTCAGAAATCAATTAAAGTTTGGGAATGAACTGGTGACTATCCATGCAGATGCCACGAAACCTCGTGGATTAGGGAGCTTTTATTATGACCATGAGGGAGTCCAAGCCCAAAAAACAACACTTGTTCAAGATGGGTTACTGACTGGCTATCTAACATCAAGAGAAACAGCACAGCAAATTGATGATCTGAGGTCTTCTGGATCAGCACGAGCCTCAGCTTATAATAGGATGCCACTTATACGAATGACAAACATTAATCTGAAACCGGGTGACTGGAAATATGATGAAATTATTGAAGACACAAAAGACGGATATATTTTTGATACTAATGTTTCATGGAGCATTGATGACCTGAGATTAAGCTTTCAATTTGGAACAGAAATTGGTTGGAGAGTAAAAGAAGGTGAGATTGTAGGATTAATTCGTAACCCAAGTTACACGGGAATCACCCCTCAATTCTGGAACTCAGTTACTGCAATAGCTGATGAAACAGACTTCAGAATGTTTGGAACGCCAAATTGTGGCAAAGGTGAACCGGGGCAGGTAATGTATACTGGCCATGGATCAAGTACAACAAGATTCGAAAATGTGAGGATAGGTGTAGTGCAATGAGCGACCAATTTAACCCAAGAAATATTTTTAATATAAACGAACATGGTGATCCCTTTAGTACCATAGATCAAGGTATTGATTTTCTACAGAATAAAATTGAAAATGCCGGTGTAATTGGGTTAGTTTCAGCACAATACTTATACTCTGGAACAACCAGGTATGCAGTTAACCAAATAACACAACACACAGAATTCGGAGAAATCACTTTTACACTCTCACTTAACGAAGGTAAACGACTAAGCAGGGGTTCCACAACAGTTACAACTGAAGAGGGACTGGAGGAGTTGTTTGACACTTTGCAAGATTCTCTAAAGAAATCACCAGAAATTGATTTTTATCAGGGTTTTCCGGAATCTAAACCGTCAGAATTAAAAGATTTATCCAGCCCAGAATGGTCTATTGAGGAGAGAACCGACACAGTAATTGAAGCCATCAATTCATGTGAAGAGATTGAAAAAAATGTAATAGTTTCTGGGACTTGTTCAACCTCCAGAAACTATAATCGCGTGGTAAATTCATTTGGACTTGATGTTGATCACTCTGGAAATTCTAACTATTTTAAAGTTAATGCAATTATTGAATCACCTGAGGATAGAAATCACAGAGGTTACGGACAGGAGGATCTAAACTTTAGATTCGAAAAACCAAATGTTGATTCGCTCTCAAAATCAGCAACCCGTACAGCCAGAGAGACATTAACATTAATTGACCTCCCAGCACAGAGCTATGAGGTTGTTTTAGGTCAACAAGCAGTTTCCGATCTGTTTGTGTTTGCACAGTTCTCATTAGACCCAACCAGTTTTCATGAGACCAACAGTTTTGCCTCTGATAATCTTGGTGCTCAGATTTTTGATCCAAAAATTACAGTGGCTGATAAACCAAGAGACCCCCAATTAGCAAACTTGGTAAGGTTATTTGATTTTGAGGGTTTACCCTCAGAAGACAAACTCGTTGTTGATCGGGGAGTTCTGCAATCAATCCCATATGATTCATTCACTGCAGCAAAGTATCTTGGGGATAAAAATCTGGCAACAGGTAACACTCTTGAATTCTTTGGAAATGTAGTTCCAATTTATGGTTCCTGTGTCTGGGAAAATGGAGATAACAGTACTGAAGATCTAATCAATGAAATTGATGATGGACTTTGGGTGAAAAATTTCTGGTACAATCGATTTACTAAGAGACGAGAGGGTGGATTAACTGGACTGACACGTAATGGGCTATATCAGGTTAAAAATGGTGAAATTGTGGGTGCTGTTAGAAATCTTCGATATACAGACAGCTTTGTAAGAGCATTTTCACCAGGAAATGTTCTAAACCTGAGCAGCGATCGTAGAATGTTTCAATTAAATACTACACCTTCAGTTCACCTGGAAACATTTAATTTTTCGAGTGTGGCTCATACCAATAAAATTGATTCTTAGAACAATACTAAAAGTTCTCAATTGAAATTAATTTAAATATACAAATCAAACCAATTTGTGAATGATTTAATTGAAAGTGATATTTTAGTCGTTGGGAGTGGTATATCTGGGTTACTGTTCACATTACATCTAACTCAGAACACAAACTATACAGTCTCGCTTGTGACAAAACGTTCACTTACAGATACAAACACTGATTGGGCACAGGGAGGAATTGCTTCAGTGCTATCTCCAAAAGACACGTTCGAGAGCCATATTGAGGATACCCTGACCGCTGGAGATGGCTTGTGTAAACCAACCGTAGTTAAAGAAGTTATCGAAAATGGGCCTGATCAGGTTCGTTTATTAGAATCCCTAGGGGTTCCCTTTGACAAGGTTAATGGGGAATTTGAACTAGGAAAGGAGGGGGGACATCATGAGAGAAGAGTCGCCCATGTCAAGGATTTCACGGGACATGCCATTCAATCCACTTTAACAAAGAGAATTCGAGAAACAAAAAATGTTCAAATCTTCGAAAACCATATGATGATAGACTTAGTGACTGTTTCTGATAAAATCGCTGGAGCTTATGTATTTGATAAAGAAAAAAAGAAGGTACTCAGATTTCAATCCAAACTAACAGTTCTTGCAACAGGAGGAGCGGGGAAAGTTTTTCTATACACAAGCAACCCAGACACAGCCTCTGGTGATGGTATAGCAATTGCTTATCGGGCTGGTGCAATAATTCGTAATATGGAGTTTTTTCAATTCCATCCGACCTGTTTATATCACCCATATGCAAAATCATTTCTAATTTCAGAGGCTCTTAGAGGTGAAGGAGCAATTCTTAAGACAATGGATGGTGATCACTTCACACCTCGATATCATGATCTTGCTGATCTTGCCCCGAGAGATATTGTGGCTCGAGCTATAGATAGCGAGATGAAGAAACGAGGTGATGATCATGTGTACCTCGATATCTCATTTAAACAGAAAGAGTTTATTCAGGGTCACTTTCCTCATATCGATTCAACTCTAAAAGAATATGGGATCGATATGACGTCTGAACCAATCCCTGTGGTTCCAGCAGCTCATTACACTATGGGAGGTATAGCATCAGAACTTAACGGTAAAACCAATATTGCAGGACTTCTTGCGATTGGAGAAACTACCAACACAGGGTTACATGGGGCGAATCGGCTAGCAAGCAATTCTCTTCTTGAAGGTGCAGTAATGGCAAAGAATGCATTTTCTTATACTAAGGAACTATTGGACAAAGGTATTCCAGAATATACCTTCTCCTCATGGGATGAGGGAACTAGTGTTGAGAGTGATGAGGCTGTGTTTGTGACTCATGCTTGGGATGAGATTCGTAGGGCAATGTGGAATTATGTTGGAATTGTGAGAACCGACGGTCGGTTGTTGAAGGCAAAGAAACGTCTCAAGTTAATTAAGGATGAGGTTCAGCAATATTATTGGGATTATAAGGTAAGCTCAAACCTAATTGAATTAAGAAATTTGATTGATGTTGCAAACCTAATTATTGAATCAGCACTCCTAAGAAAAGAAAGTAGAGGGGCTCATTACAGGCTGGATTACCCCATGCATTCTCCAGACGTAAGAGATACATTAGCTCACAAAATTTTAGGGGTATTCTTATCAGAAGATATACACATCGATGAATTCTCCCCTAAAATTTAATTATTATTGAGATTAATTACTAGTAGTTTAATTAAGAATTGGAGTAATAATTATAAATGGCAACTCAAATCTCACCCCTTGAACTAATCCTTATAGTAGGAGGGGTATCTGTGGTAACCAGCTTTATAGTGGGTTTTTTCATCTTTCCAAGAAAAGAAAGTAAACTTGAGCTACCAAAGGAAGAATTCAAAAAGGAGAGCAAAGATTTACCTAAACTTTTAAAATTTGATCTCTGGAATGCTGTCTCTAGCAAATTTAAAGACCAAAATATGAATGTATCTGAAAACTTTGAGAAACTCTCAGATCTACATCTTCTCATTGAATCTAATGAGATTATCTTTAAAACCACTACTCACCAATTGATCGAAAGTCCAGTCTCACTAAAGGAGCAATTACATAGGTTTAGAAATCAAATTGAACAAATAATAGTTGAAGACGACGGTAAAAATTATGATCTGATGAAGTTAGTGTACGATGTTTTTTTTGAGTGGTATACTGACGTAACAACTGAGCTTGATAAATTACTCTAACCTTGAATATAACTCATTTGAAGTATTAGTAAACTCTTTTATTGCATCATCCAAATTTAAGGTGGTCATATTTCTATCTTTCATAATCCATTTTCCATTAACCATAGTGTGAGAAACATCATGACCTTTTGCCACATAAACCAAATGGGAAAGAACTGCATTTGCCTTGACAATTGGTAAGAATTGGGGCTGATTTAGATTTAACAGAATGAGATCTGCTTTGAAATCTGCTTTTAGGTCTCCTGTGTCATGCCAACCCATTGCCTTTGCACCAAGATATGTTGCCATTCTTAAGGCCTGAGGTGCAGGGACTCTTGTTGCATCCCCAGTGAAACCCTTTTGATTGAGTGCTGTCGCTTTTACAGTGCCGAACAGGTCAAGTGTATTATTAGAACAGGCACTGTCTGTTCCCAACCCCACATTCATGTTTGCATCATAATACTCCTTTGCAGGAGCAATTGTGTTTCCTAATTTCATGTTGCTTTCGGTGTTAATAGCCACGTTCACTTTCTTTTCCGAGAAGGTTTTAATGTCTTCCTGGTCTAGTTCAATAGAGTGTGCAGATATAACATATTGATCTAAGACTCCTAATGAATTTAGATATTTCACTGGAGTGGTTAGTTCTTCGTTTATTTGGAAATCAGACCTTGAGGCAAAATCACGTATCACTTTCATTTCTTCTTTAGATTCTGCAATATGCGTGTGAACCATTAAAGCAGGTACATCAGATTCCTTTTTCTCGTTAAATCTCAGTGTATAATCATGAATTTTTTGATATTCTTCATCTGTAACAGTATATGGCGCATGAGGATTAAGGGAGATTCTAACTGAATCATCCCATTTCCCATGAAACTCCTTAACTAGAGAATCTGGGTACTCTAATTTTGCAATTCCACTTAAGGTTGGTTGACCTGCTAATAGTTTCACTCCAACCTCACTAAATCCCTTTATTTCCTCGGCTGGATGCCAGTACTGTGAGTTAAACAACGTTGTACCACTTCTGGCTGCCTCAATTGCTGCCAATTTTGCACCTACCCTAATATCATCTGGTTTGAGTTTTGCTTCAGCTGGCCAAATATAATTGTTTAACCAATCATGTAGACGCAGGTCATCTGCAAATCCTCTAAACAATGTCATTGCAGCATGAGAATGTGTGTTGACTAAACCTGGCATTGCGACATGATGGGGGTATTCTTCTAATGTGTCAGCCTTCTCCTTAATATTATGAAAAGTGTCAACTTGACGTATCAGATTACCTGAAATCAAGATGCCCGCATCTTCTATAACCTTAGGTGTAGAGTCAGACAGATTGGTGACTGCGTATTTTACTCGAAGGAGTTTAGATTCAACCATAATAACAGATTTTATTTTCCTTAAAAGAATTTGTTGTTTTGTCTAGACATTATTCCTCTCTATCGGATACTTTTAATATAAAATTGAGAAGTAAATCAAATAATGGAAAATGATGAAGAACAGCATAATCATCCACTCTTTCCACCGAAGGAACCTTCTCTATCTGAAACCACCGAGAACTATTTGAAACGTATTCTCTGGTTAATGGAAGACAAAAACTATGCTAAGGTCTCTGAAATTGCCGAACTAATGGATAGAAGTCTGAGCTCAACAACAGAAGCAATGAAAAGGCTGGAAGAACAAGGACTTGTAGAGTATCACAAACAGGGAAAAATCACACTTACACAAAAAGGGGAAATTATAGCTACCAGTGTAAACCAGGCTTATAAAACTCTTGCAAATTTACTCTTACTGCTTGGTGTTCCTAAAGATTTGGCACATTTGGATGCCTGCAGCATGGAACACTCGATCACGCCAAAAACCATCACCATTGTTAACAGCTTTATAGACTTTATAAACTCGGATCCAGTTAATTCTGCACTACTTCAAAAGTTTAGAGATCAAAGTTAGACAAGTTAGACAGTTGAAAACAAAAAATTTTCAAATTTCCAACATATCCCTTAAGAATATTCCATTATTCTTCATCTTATGAGTTCTCCCGTTAATAAATTCTCAGACCACTTGTCAGCTTATGGTGATCCTGAGCAGATTCTAAAACGGCAAGATACAATTATAAGTCCATTTGGGGAGCTGAACTCATTAGACTTAAGCACTCTAAAAATCTCAAACTTAGAACCAAATGCATTTGTGGGATTTAGAAAGCTTTGGAAAATCAAATTAGCTAATAATGCCTTAGAAGAGCTTCCCCAGGACATTTTTTCTAAGAATAGAGGTCTAAGAGAGATAGATTTGGGTCATAACAGATTGAATATCTTACCTGAAGGATTGTTTCAAAACGTTGGACTTTTACAGATTCTGA
Source organism: Candidatus Heimdallarchaeota archaeon (assembly GCA_030149205.1). GTDB lineage: Archaea > Asgardarchaeota > Heimdallarchaeia > Heimdallarchaeales > Kariarchaeaceae > WAKA01. The sequence goes on from JASBSB010000007.1 coordinate 547,344, forward strand.
AGTTAAATGATAATAAGTTATCAAAATTACCTTCAGAAATCTTCAGTCCAGTTAAAAATCTTAGACAATTAGACCTTAGTCAAAATTTACTAAATACACTTCCCCATTCATTTTCAAAGTTAGAAAATTTGGCGATTTTGTCATTAACAGAAAACAGGTTTCAAGAGGATCTGAGCGTAGATTTAATTAACAAATCAAGTGTGGATCAGTTCTTGGAGAAACATATGAAACTACTGCTAGGAGGTTAGGTATGGAATCACTAACTCTTTCCACCCAAAGATTCAGATTAAGTGATATTGAAATTTATTTATGGCTCATAAATTTTGTAGGTATTGCCCCAATCTTTATCTGGAAAAGTGGGAACCTCAACCTTACAGACCCTGTTTGGACACCCTATCTAAATTATGGGGTTGCCTTTGTCATATTGATTTATGTAATTACATTATCTATAGACCTCAGTAAAAAGTATAAGAAGTTTCCATTCTTTTTTAACGTTTCTGCTGGTGTTGGTGTACTTTCTATTCTTTTTGCATTCCTAGGTTTGACTAATGAGGTATATCACAGATTGGGGATATTCTTCCTCTTTTTATCAATTTTCATTATGGCTCCAACAGTTCATCCCAAGGTAATAATCAAAGATGTTAACCTAAGAAAAAACGAAAGAGGCTTTGGGTCACTTCTTGTTCTTGGAGATGTTGGAGACGAGACAGACTTAACAGTTCCGTTAGATTTAGGACTTACTCATAATAATTCTCTTAGATTTCTTTTTGGAGACGTCTATTCAAAAAAACAAAGTACCTTTGCTTCTCAAAATATCCCATTTTTTATTATGACCTATCTGACAATCTGGGTTCCTACAGGTACAAATTTTCCAAAAATGATTATGTTTGTTTCTCTTTATCTCTCAGCATATTTTCTCTCTCTGGTAATAAGATTTTATGTTGCAAAACAGCACAACTTCAAACTGGTCGCGATAGAGGTACAACAACATTTGAAGTTAAACTGTAAGACGGAACGTCAGTTAAACACACTGAACAAAGGTATTTTAACATCTTTCTATTTTGCTCTTGTATTGTTTTCACTTGTTATCTTCCTTCCAGTTCAAACCAACAACTTTCCTAAACCCTTCCAACTTGAAAACTTTGATTGGTCTGTGTTTTGGGTTATACCAATCGTTGTTTTGATAATATTTATTCATAGATATTTTTGGAACCGCTTTGTCTGGAAAGGATTTGAAAAAATAGACGTAAAACGCAAATCTATAAAATCCAAGAAAAAGAAACGATAACCAAAGTGTTGGATTTCTTGTGGGACAGTGGATAATCTTCTTAAGTGTTGAAAATTTATAGTGTTTAATGAATCGAACCAAACTGGCTAATACATTAAAACAGTCTTCACCAGAAGAAATCAAAAATGAGATAATTTTGCTGGTTGATTCTCTTGAAGAAGAAACCGAAGTAGACCTGATTAAGTTTACCTCTGAATTGTATAAAGACCGTTCCTTTGATTCATTGAAAATTTTCGTTGAAACTCTTCTTCAATTTAAAGAAAAGTTAAATCGGGAAACAGTCTACAAACTTCTCAAAATTTATACCCTCTTTGCTTTGCTAACCACTGAGAGATACGAGTATACTATGTCTCAATGGCTTTGGTTAGGTTCAGAAACCCATCATAAAGACTGGAACTTTCTTAGAGCTCGTGAATGTTTTAGCAATGCATTGCTGTTTTCAGAGAATATTGAAGGCATCTCAAAGGATCAAATTATTCAAAAAAAACTCCTCTCAGAGAAGGAGTTCTTCACCGATCTTGTAAGAAGTACTAACATGTATTACTACTTACGTTCCAGAGAAAAAAGTGTGTCATACGGCTGGAGAAGTGTCTATATCTCCTTAGAAATCATTTCACAAATGATAGAACATTCTCAGATAGATACCAAGCTGATAGAAAATATAATTGAACAACTGAAAATTGTAACTAAGGCGTTAACTGAACAAAATATTGAGATAACCAAGGTCATAGAACTCAAAATGGAAGAACTGCTTAAATTTTATGAATCTATTTTGAATCAGACTATATCAAATGTAGATCATGAATTATCCGTTCATAAAGAATCTATCAAATACCTCATTCCTGCATCTCAACCAGTTTTTATGTTCTTGACTAAGGATGGGAGAACCTTTTACCAAGGGACTGGGAGGTCTGATGGTGAATCCGCACAAGTGGTTATTGGTCATTTAGTAGGTGGGGTCATAAGTGTGATCAACACAATATTTGAAGAGGAGTATCTATTTACTGGAGGAAGACCTGAAGAAATTATAACAGAAGAGAAGTATATTGAGTTGTTTCCATCTGAAGCATTCATAATGGTCGTATTTGCAGATTATGTTTTTGATGACCTCTATCAATTCTCACTTAATCTGACACAAACAATTGAAGAGGCTTATGGTGAAAATCTCAAAAATTGGAAAGGTGAGAGGGCAAAAATAGATGATGTTATAAGAACCGTTGAGACCTTAATCATGAACTTCATGGATAAGTGAAGCACAAGAATAATTGATTGTTATTTTTTGGCAGGATAAGCCTGAGCTAACAGGTTATCCAGCTTTTTAAATCTATCTTGTACAGGTTTAAGTATTTCTAAAAGCAACTCTGCTGTTGTACCTTTTAGATCTGCAGGATGAATTTTTCCATCATTATATAGGTTTTCAAGCTCATCATAGTTTTTTAACTCAAGATTTCCCCCGAACTTTTCAGGTCTTTTGATGAGCATATTTTCACCTTTTCTTTCTAAATAGGGAAAAATTACACTTTTCACAAAAATTAACACAGGGTTATCTAACACTTCTTTTTCAGGACAAAAGGATTTCTTGTATTTTTTTGTAATCTGCTTTGGTTCATCCAAGCAATCTATCTTTGATGCTTCAACAGAGGCACTCATTTTATTACCTGATATACCGGGTAATAAGGGATTAAAGATACATATTGGTTTTTCATATCCAATCTTAGGTAGAATCTCTCTACTTAGCATATAGATCCCTCTCTGGTCAATTCCCCCGAACGCAAAATTACAGTCTAGATGAGGTACATCAAGACTTTGCATTAGAGGATAAACAAACGAACCCAACTTGGGGTCATCTGACGTTCTAACCACCTCAGCTCCAGCTCTTCTTGATCTGTTCAATGTTACTATCGCTGATAATTTAAGAAGCTCTAACGCGTATTTATCGGTCAGTTCAAAATCCGTTCCTGTGACAAAAGAAAGTTTTTTGGTGTCAACCAGCAACCCTTCAAGTAATCCGAGTACTATCTGTTTGTAATACTCTGTCCTTGCATCTAAAACAGAAAAATCACTTTTCATGTCGTCTAGATGTGCATGCAAGTTTGCAAGTAATATTTTAAAATGAGAACCAGCGTCAAGGAAATCTGCGATCTTACTCATTGGGATGAGGTATCCGATATGAACTCTGCCTGTAGGTGCTGTCCCCCAATATCCTCGAAGATCATTTTGTTGAATTGCATTTATAAGTTCTTCATGCTCTACTACCTCTTGAGTGTTCCTTGTGAACAGATTTAGTTTCTCAGAGACCTGGGGTTCCATAATTAGGGTGAATGAAATATGTTTATGTATCTTTGGAAACTTATCAATCAAAGGATAACTTAGAGTTTCAAAATTCAAAACGTTAATTAAGATTGGACAACAAGTGACATTGTGGGAACAAATCGTTCAGCTATACTGAAATCTGAGGATCAAGAAGAACTGGAAGGATTCGCATCAAAGGCTTGGTCCCTGGAGGATCGGGTTTTAGCAGTTAAAAAAATAAAGGATCAAGAGTTCCTTACAACCCTTCTTCTTAACGATGTGTCATATAAAATCCGAGAAGCTGCATTTCAAAGAGTGTCAGATGCAACCCAGTTAGCCCGGATTGCTAGCTTTGGTAAGGATACCACAATGCGAAAAGACGCAGCCAGAAAAATAAAGGATGATGAATTACTATATCGGGTTGTAACAGACACACCTTTTGAAGCTACAGTGAACTTCATTCTTAACAATCTTGCAAGTGAGAATTTGTTGAAAAAACTAATCGTCTCTGGACCTTATGATCTTAAGATGAGGGCCTTAACAAAGCTAGATGACCAAAAAACTCTAGAGTCACTAGGATTAGAACTCCAGAATGATCGTATCATCTATCTGTTGATACCTAAGTTAACCTCTGAAAATACAAGAGAAAAGCTAGCATCTAACCTCTTGATGAACAATCAAAGTTTAAACCAGCACCTACCCTCTCTAGTTAAATATATCTCCTCAGAAGAAATCTTATATAAGGTTCTTAACAAACTGTTATCAGAACAAACAGACAGAGAATATGAAACCGTCGAAAGTGAATATCTCTATTTCGATGTACTCAAAAACGTTGTCTCAAGGTTATCTAATGAAAAATTATCAAGACACTGGAATGAACTTGATGCTGAATCAAAAAAATCTCTAATCAGAGTGTTCACAAGAGAGCAAATGCTTAATATTATATCCTTGGAGGAAGAAATCAACATTCTCATGGAAATTCTATTCAAATTATCGAGTGTAGAAAACCAACTAAAAGCAATTAGTCTAATGAACGATACGATTCAATTATCTCTGTCCAAGCATGAAGAATTTCAAGAACTGTTAAGTGGAGCGATCAGTGCAGAACAAATTAGCAAAATTGGAGATTTAAGTCCAGAGATGGAAAAATCACTATCCACGAAATTAAAGCAAGTTAATGAAACAAAACCTACGGATAAAAGTGATAATCTAACAGAATCTGAAGCTTTGGAGATAGCCCTCCATCTTTCAAATCTAAAGGAATTTAAGTTTATCGTAAACACATTGTCTCAAGAAAGTTTGCTCACACTAAGTATGTTGACTACTGATGAACAAAAGCGTCTAATCATAAGAAATCTGTTAGAAACAATGGATTAATCCTTTCAATCATTCTGTCTAAAGAGAAACGACTTAAGAAATACTAACAGAAAATCACACGATGAGAAAATTTTTGGAGAAGATAAAATTTACTGATGTTGATGAACAGGTTCCATACTCATCAGAAATTAACCAGAAAATAATTTCAAACAAGGAAGAGCCAATTCTGTTCGAGAACATTAAAGGTTATAAGACCCGTTTAATTGCAGGGATTGTTTCAAGTAGAGAACTTCTTGCATCTTCCATTGGAGTTAAACCTGAGGAACTCTCAGAAACTGTTGGTAAGGCTCTCGAGTATCCTCTTCCCTTAGAAAAGGTAGACGATGCACCTTTTCTCAAAAATCACTATCAAAATCCAGATCTAGAAAGTTTAATCCCTATTCCAGAATTTTATGGTGGAAAAAGGTACCTAACTGCATCGATTGTGCTTGCCAAGGATCCCATTTCAGGAAGAAGAAATGCCTCAATACACAGGATGATGTATAAAGGTGAAAATAAATTCGCAATCCGTCCAGTACCACAACGTCATTTGCATAATTTTTACACCTCCGCTTTAGAGAAAGGAGCAGACCATCTGGACATTATTGTGGTTTTAGGTGTACATCCTGCCTTTGAACTTGCAGCCGCCACATCTTATCCTGACCTTGACGAATTCGCATTCGCCTCAAGGATGCTTGGTGGATATCAAGAGGTTGAAATTAACGGAATTGGAGTTCCTGTGGATGCAGAAATCGTCATGGTTGGGAAAATGTTAAGACAAGAGACCGAGGAGGGGCCTTTTGTCGATTTAACAGGGACTCAAGACCATGTCCGTCTTCAACCCTTGGTTGAGATAACAGATCTTTACATGAGGGAAAATGCGATTTTTAGAACAATTCTACCTGGGATGAAAGAACACAAAATCTTAATGGGTGTTCCACAAGAACCACGGATGAAGAAATTGATTGCCAACACCATTCCTACAGTAATGGATGTAGTAATGACTGAAGGAGGTGGATCTTGGCTTCATGCAGTTGTGAAAATAAAAAAAAGGACGCATGGTGATGGTAAAAATACCATTCTCGCAGCTCTTGCAGCCCATCCCTCATTGAAACGGGTGGTTGTCGTGGATGAAGACATTGATATCACTGATCCTGTTGATGTGGAATGGGCCATTGCCACAAGATTTCAAGCTGACAAGGATATGGTATTAGTTCCAGGTGCTAAGGGCTCAAGTTTGGACCCAAGTGCCGGTGAGATGTCAACAACCTGTAAATGGGGATTGGATTGCACTAAACCTTTGGGTGCTCAGGGATTTGATAAGGTTATTTAAGATTCCTTGGGCAAAAAGAAATCAGTTAAGCGAATCTTCAAAACTAAATAAAATTATACTGATACAGTGGCTCCACCAAGTGTTATAGAAATCATACATTTAGCAGATCAGCTTGCAGATAAAGGTGAGTACATTGAAGCATTAAAACTTTACAACTCCGCAATAGAAAGAGAACCAAACAATTTGATAGCTCTCTACAATCTGGCAGTATTGTTAACTGAATTAAAGCGCTATGAAGACGCTTTAGACATGTATTCTACTCTTACAACCATTGATCCTAATCAAGCAGATGTTTGGTACAATGTTGGTCAGATTCTAACCACGAAAAAAAGATTAAGCCAAGCTCTCACAGCATATGATTATTGTTTAATGATCGATGAAAAGTTGGATGATGTTTGGGATCTTAAGGGGCAAATCCTACATCAAATGAATAGATTGAATGATGCTCTAATTGCATATAACAAGGCAATTAAATTAAATCCAAATAATTGGGAATATTATTTTCACAAAGGGAATGTTTTATCAGATTTACAAATGCAGAACGAAGCACTTCTGCAATTTAACAAGGCTTCGGAATTAACCCCCAAAAATGTTGATATATTATACAATATAGCAAACACACTTCTTGACCTTGAAAAAATCGAAGATTCCATTGTATATTATTCAAAGGCATTAGAATTACAACCTGAGAACAGTAGTATATTGTTTAATATTGCATACGCCTTCGAACGTCTGAAAAAGTTAGACAAAGCTAAAGGATTGTATGTGAAAGCTCTCGAATTAAATCCAAATCTGAATGAGGGACATTTAAACCTCGCTTGCATTTGTTCTAAGTCTGGTGAAGTCGATCAAGCAATAAAGCATTTGAAATTAGTATTGGAATCTGGGGACACTGAGTTAATTTCAGAGGTATATAGCGATCCAGACCTAAGTTTAGTTAGGAATTCACCTGAATTCAAACAAATTTTGATTGACTCCACAAACATATAGCAAAGAAGTCAGAAGTCAAATTACTAGATATTATCACAGTTAAATGCAAAAGTCTTTTTGTTAAATTGCAGAGGTATGAGTATGACAAAATTTGATGAAGAGATTGAGCATGCTCGTTTTTATGATACAAACCTAAATTGGGAACCTAGAATAAAAAGAGAGGTGCCATTTTTGCAGAAATATCTAGCGAATAAAAATATCCTAGACATTGCATGTGCTACTGGGAGACACAGTCTGGCTTTAGAGGAGTTTGGAGCTGTATCACTTGGTATTGACATTTCACCAGGTATGGTGGCTGTTGCAAATGAGAAAAAGAAGGAGCAAGATGGTAAATCTACCTTTTTTACTGCAGATGTGTCCGCTCTTGATTTACCAACAAAATTAAAGGAAGCAGGCTTGAAAATGGAATTTGATGGAGGGATCATGCTAGGGAATGCTATCTCAAACTTCGGTTCTCTGATGGCTGGCGTAAGAGGGATGAGAAATATTTACTCCCTGTTAAAGAAAAATTCAACCTTTATCTGTCAAACAGTAAATAGACCAAACTCCTTCTTTTATTTTCCTCCTCGTTTTCAACCTGATAAGGTTTTTATCCGGTTAATGGTTCCAAACCAACAAGTTGCAGAAAACAACATGTTTCTCCACGCAGCTCTTATAAACCTTAAAGAGCAAAAATATGAGTTTCAGAGAGTGTCAAAAACCTTTATGTATTCTGTGGAGGAATTTACTGACCTTGTGACCAGTGTTGGGTTTAAGGTTGTGGAGCAGTACTCTAACTATAATGGTGATCCAGTTGATGAGAGTGATGGAGCAACGACCATATGGGTTCTGCTTAAATGAAACGATGTTTTTTGTATAAATAAAAGTATACAAAAATAAGAACTAGGACAAAAAAAGAATAAATTAAGAAATTAAACATCATGGGACTGCTGACTAAATTGCTAATAAAATTGGGGGTAGAGGTAACATTTGTGATATTAGGATGACCAACACCCGATTTTGTGTTAGCAGGGTCTATATAGTTAATCCAAAGTTCAATAGAAAGCGTACCATTTCCCTCTACATGAAATCTGACTTTAATTTTATGAAGATCATCACCCAAGGCTTTGGACTGTTCAGGGTTTCTTGTATAATTAAAAAATAGCTGTGAACTCTTATAAGCTGAAGTATTAAAAAATGTCCAATTTGTATTCATTTTTGTTGGTTCTGGAAACTTTGGATTCTCACTTTCATTCGCAAGTATAATATAATATAATTTTAGGTTCCCCGAACTATTTTGTTGTAGTGGATAAATTTTAAGATGGACACCTGGGTTGCTAAGATTAAGCGTAGCCGTTAAACTGAAATTGAAGTCAAATGTTCCAGGATTAGAAAATTCAATAGGTTCAACCACTCCCATCTCATTTATCACAGTCGCATGGTTAGAAACTGATAGAATAAGAATTATAAGAATTAGAGTAAAATAGATTTTGATCATACCTTCTCCTCGTAGCTTACATATGCTTATACATAGTTAAGTTTTTTTTTCAAAATTTCAATTTCTGTATAACAAATTTTTGTGCTATGTATTGAAATCCCCTAGGGTACCTTTCTCATTATTCCCAAGTAAATGACTTTGCTTAGGAAATAACAGGAATTTGGTTTTAAGATATATTACAATAAATTTGAATTTGAGGGAGAATTATTATTAATAATTCTAGTTTAATGTCTAAAATGATCTTTTGAATAGCAAAAAGGATGAAATTCGATAATTTTTCTGTGAATTAAAAGCTTAATTTTATTCACCACTCTTGTCCAAGTTAGTCTTATTCTCATTGTTAACTTCTGTCGCAAGTTTAGATGCCTTTTCGACAGCCTTTTACTCGTCATGGTCTTTCTTCTTGCTAGTTTCAACAACTGCATCAGATTTTTTATTTTGTCATCTAGACTAATCTCTTCAACAACTGTTTTTGAAGTTAGTATATTAGTTTCATATATGGGTTCTGAAGAAGTAATTTTGAAAGCAGAAACGTTGAAAATCTTTGAACATAAAAATGTTCCAAGAGAAAACATCCTCCCTTTGATTAAAAGTACAAGAGAGAGAGCCCTTAAGTCTCATTATTACAGATCAATTGACACCTATGATTTTATCTTCCCAAGAATCTCTCTTAACCCCTTCCTCAAAAAGGTGATAAAGAAGAAGCCAATTTTAGACGTTGGATGTTCATTTGGAGTCGACCTCAGGTACCTAGAGACGCAGGGAGTCAATCCAACAAATCTCTATGGTGTTGAGAAGAACTCAGACTTTCTTCAACTAGGGTTTGATCTTTTCGGAGATTATTCCAATGGGATCACCTTCTACTGTGGTGACATACTTCATGATACACATTTTAAATCGGTTCAACCTGGAAGAAAGGAGTTAATTCTTTCCAAAACTGAGCTGGGATGTGTCCATTCAGGCTCACTTCTCCATCTACTCACAAGAGATGAAATCAAGCAGTTTTTTGCCAAGGCATACCAAAGTTTGTCCTCAGGTGGTTTCGTAATTGGAAGAACAGCTAGCTTTGAATCAACAATTCAAAACCCAAGCTCACAAATGAGAACTGTGTTAAGCCAATCTGACTTTGAGAGTCTTCTACAATCAAGCGGTTTTGTAGAAATTGAGAGCAATTTATCAATGTCTGGTGCTCTCCCCAAGAAAGGTGATGATCTTATCTTGAAATCCTTACATTTTATTGCAATGAAAGAATAACAGTTCTTTTTCGATAATTAACAATTTTTGCAAATGAAAACATAACTATTAAAATTAACTGAAGAAACTTTGCTTACGGAATTTTAGTTATGAGTTCAAAAGAGAAGAATAACTACATCCATGTTTCGAGAGCCAAAATTAAATTTACCTCATCCATATCCGGGATAATAGAGGGTATAAACGAGTTTCCGAAGATGTATCATTCATATAAAGGAGAGCAATATCTAGCTATTGGTTCAACAGTTTCAATACAAGATCGAACTCATAATTTTAAGCAACTCTCAAATGAAATTTTTTCATATACCTTTCCAGCTGATTTAAACACACCAGTGTGGTTTGGTGGATTATCCTTTTATCCAAAGCAAAACGACGAAGAACATACATGGAGGGGTTTTTCAGCTCAACATTTCTTTATTCCAAAGGTCTTACTTAGAATTTCTACCACAAAATCAGAACTAATTGCATTCTCAAAAGAGTCCAAGGAGAAAGCTAAGGCAGTATTACAAACCTTTCAAAAAAAGATGATGGCTGTTCATAAAAATCAATCTGAGCCAACATTGGTTTCTGAAATCTCCGAGAGAACTGAAACAGACTTAATTAGTCTTGAACAATGGAAAAAACAAGTAAAGTTTACACTTGAGTCAATAGAGAAGAAAAAAATATCCAAAATTGTTCTGGTAAGAGGTAAAAGAATTAACATATCAAATTATGAATTTTCAATCTCTGAAACCCTGCACTCACTAAACAAGAAATTTCCAGAGTGCATTATTTATGCCTTTCAGGTTGCCAAAAACTCAATTTTCTTTGGAGCAACTCCTGAGATACTCTTTGAAACGAGCTCAGGGTCACTTCAAACCATGGCACTAGCGGGTTCAATTAACAGAGGAAGCTCAGATCTTACTGATCAAATTCTCACCAAACAGATGTTTGCTTCTATCAAACTTTCAGAGGAACACAACATAGTAGTTAATTACCTCAAAAAAAATCTTAGTAAGCTATGTGATGAGATAGTAGTTTCTGAGAAGCCAGATGCACTAAAGCTCAACAACATACAACATCTCAGGACCAGACTCTCAGGTGAACTAAAATCTCAGAAATCAGTTTTTGACATAATTAAGGAGTTTCATCCTACTCCTGCAGTTGGGGGGATGCCTCCCAAAAAGGCTATAACTACCCTCGGTATGCTTGAAACTTTCGACAGAGGTTGGTATAGCGGAACAATGGGGATAATCTCTCCAAACAATGATGCCTTGTTTGGTGTAAATATTCGTGGTGCATTATCCTTGAATAATGGGGTTTGGATGTATGCTGGTGCTGGAATTGTAAAAAATTCTCATGCAGAGGATGAGTGGAAAGAGGTGGAACTAAAATTTTTAGCTGTTTATAACTCACTATATTATTATAAAAAGAATGAAGGAGAGCAGAATGAAAACACCTCTTAATTTAACGTATGCACAGCTCATCGTTGATGAATTGATAAGGCAAGGTGTGACCAGATTCGTATGTTCACCAGGGTCAAGGTCAACCCCACTTGTATTTGCGATTTCATTAAGAAAAGAGCATATCAAATATCATATTATTATAGATGAGAGGTCTGCTGGTTTTTTTGCCTTAGGACAGGCAAAGGAGACAGCTCAACCTGTGGCTTTGATTTGTACTTCGGGTACTGCTGTTGCAAATTATTTTCCAGCAATTGTTGAGGCTCATTACACAAATATTCCAATGATTGTTCTTTCAGCAGATCGTCCACACAGTCTTCGAGATGCTGGAGCAAATCAAACAATCGACCAAATCAAAATCTTTGGTGGTTATGTTAACCATTTTGTAGATTTACCAACTCCACAACCTTCAATCACTGATCACGAACGTAAGGTTTTGACAGGGATTGCGGCTAAGGCTTATCATGCATCCCTTTTTCCAACTAAAGGTGTTGTACACCTGAATCTTCCCTTTGTTAAACCTCTGGAACCCACAGAAGAAGAAACTCTAGAAAATCTTAAATTCGTCAAAGGTTCAAAAATCAAATTTTTTCATCCTAGGAAACTAAACGGTTTTGAGAATGGGGATGATTCATTTCAAGGAAAGGTTCTAATAATAATGGGAGCAATCATTCCTGATGATTTGGACTTGTTTGACCTTAAGGCTCTTTTAGAACAAAAAGGGGTTCCTGTGGTTGCAGATGTGTTGACCAACTTCAGATCCTTGGGTTGTTCAACTCTTATTCAATCATTTGAGGGTATTTTAAGTAGCTCTAATTTCGTTAAGCGGTTTGATCCTGACACAATTATCCTTATTGGAAAAAATCCCAGCTCAATTTCTGTTAACAAATTTCTCTATAAAACAAAGGCTCAAAAGATACAACTGAGTACTAACTCTGATTGGAATGATGAGACCTACCAAACAACACTAAAGGTAGAATTGCCAGGCGAGCAAATCCCAGAGTTTTTGAATAACTCTATAACACAAATAGATACAGGTTATCTTTCATTACTATCCAGTTTAGACAAAAGTCTTGATGATTCTCTTCCGCAATCATTCTCAGAAATAGGTGTAGCTAATAAACTACTTCAAATGCTGGAAGATTCAACTATTTTCTTAGCTAACAGTTCTGTAATACGTAACTTTGACATTGTGTATCGTTTCTCTCCTCATAAATCACTAAGATTTCTAGGGAACCGTGGAGTGAGTGGGATTGATGGGAACATTTCTACTGCCGTTGGTGTTGCACTCTCATCGGAAAACCGAGTTTACGCAATTATGGGTGATCTAGCCTTTCTTCATGACTTAAACTCAATGTCGATTGTACAAAAGTATAAACCTAAAGTTGGGATAATTGTCTTTAACAATTCTGGTGGAGGTTTATTTAAAAGACTACCCATTTTTCAACACAAAACAGTTTTTTCTGAGTTTTATTCAACCCCCCAAAACTTTAACATTAAAGACATTTGCGCTGCTTTTTCATTAGACTATTATGAAGTAACAGCCATGGAATCCTTAAATCGTTTCAATTTCGCAGAGATGGAAACCCCCTTTTGTCTTGAAATCAAATTAATTTCAGACGCAGAGCCTGAAGCCTATTTAGAATACCTGAAGACATGTCAGAATAAAATGGCTTAACCACAGACAGTCTCACTTCAAATAAATCAAAAATCTAATTAATCTTAATTTTAATTTAAATTATTGATAGTCAGAGATCTACCTGTTGGAAGTATTAATATTGAATCTAAGGAAGTTAAGGTCATAAACCAAGTAAACTTTACCTGTCAAAGTAGCACAGAATGCTGCAGAAAGCATGATATTCCCGTTACACCAAAAGAGGTAGAAAGGATCACAGATAATGGGTTTGAACCAGATCAGTTTCTTATAAATTTCACTCCGATCTTAATTAACAGTAAGACTGGGAAGAGTAAGATCAAAGCATACGTTCTCAAGAAGAAACCATTTTCTCATGATTGTGTGTTTCTAAACGAGAAGAACCTCTGCTCAATACATGAGTTTAAACCTTTTGCATGCAAAATTTATCCGTTTACCTATGAAATAAAGGATACAGAAAATATTGAGGTTCGAGTACATCAAGATAGTGTGTGTAGCTCTGTCAGTGTTGGATTAAATGCTCCCTCGGATTCTATCAATATTATCAGAGATGTCTATTCCAAAGTTAAAATGCTCTGAAGATTTTATTGATGACAAATAATAATTAGAGTCTGAATTTACTTCTCTAATATTTTTATCAACTATCTTTTATAGAATTAAGAAAATAAACGTCTATGTTAATTGGGGTACATTGCTCAATAAGTGGAGGATTAGTAAATGCTCCTCTTGAAGCTCAATCATTGTCATGTAGCACTTACCAAATTTTTACCAGGTCCTCACGGTCTTGGAAAACACCCGAATTGAAGTCGGAACAGGTCGAACTATTTAAGAGAAAGAACAAAGAGTTAGGATTTAGTAATCTTGTAACTCATTTACCCTATCTCCCAAATTTTGCTAATCCGGACAAAGAAATTTATAGTAATTCTCAACATAATTTAATTGAAGAGGCTAAACGATGTGACATCTTAGAAGTTTCTAACTTGGTGGTTCATATAGGGTCACATAAGGGCTTAGGTTCTAAAAAGGGTATTTTGACAGTGCAATCACATTTAGAAAAATTTATTCAGTCTGAATTTAAGGTCAACATCTGTCTTGAGATTTCAGCAGGTTCCAAAAATTCAGTGGGGAGTACTATCGAAGAATTGCAGCAGATCCGCGATGGATTATCTGAAACTTCTCAGATCAAAATCTGTCTTGATACAGCTCATGCTTTCGCCTCAGGATATGATTTTAGAAATAAAGAAGCTGTAGATACTTTTACTGATGAGTTTGAGTCTTTGATTGGATTCAAAAATCTAGCAGTTATTCATGTGAACGATTCTAAAGTTGATGTAGGTGGAAAGGTGGATCGTCATGAACATCTTGGAAAAGGCTATATTGGAATGCAGGGCTTACAAAACCTCCTTAGGCACAAAAAAATTGTAGACCTTCCTATACCAAGAATTCTTGAGACACCTCGTGATACTAAAGAAGCGGATAAAATTAATTTAAAGATATTATCAGAAATTGTTAATGGGCCATGGCAGATTTGAACTGCCGACCTCACGGTTTCAAACAAAGTTATCAGCCGTGCGCTCTAACCAAGCTGAGCTAATAGCCCATTCTATTGGTGCTTACACCTGTAACCCTGAGTCCGTAGTCAATTGTTTAAAGATATCGGTTCTGACCCGTTTACTAAAATAATTATTAACTGAAATTACTTTTGATAAAGCGAATCTAAATCCCGAAACCGAACTAGAATTTATTAAACCAAAAATCGATTATTATACAGTGAGCTTAGATAAAACCCCTCAAAAAATATCAAAACTTTTTGATGGAGTTGCCTATCGATATGATCTTTTAAATGATGTGATGACAGGCTTTAGTCATCGTATCACTAGAAAGCTAGGGTTAAACTTAGTAGGGGTGAAACCAAATAGTAGGATTTTAGATGTTGCTACAGGAACAGGGGATTTCCCAATCCTGCTAACTAAATCTCATAATGTCAAACAAGTTATTGGTATAGATATATCGGAAAATATGCTTCATTTTGCAAAGCTGCGTACTAAGAATCAGTCGAAAATAGTTTATGAATATGGAAATGCTTTAGAACTTAATTTTGAGGCAAATCAATTTGACTTAATAACGATAGGATACGGGATTAGAAATGTCCCCGATACCTTGAAAGTTCTTACAGAGATGAATAGAGTTACGAAATCAGGTGGAAAACTGTTAATAGTAGAAGCTACACCCCCACAATCAAAATATCTTAATTTTCTCACACATTTTTATTTTAAATCGATTGTTCCACTGGTGGCATCTCTTTTAGCACATAATGGGGAAGCTTATAGATACTTTGCAGAAAGTGTTTATCAATTTCCCATTGCACCCAAATTTTGTAAAATTATAAATTCTGCAGGGTGGGTAAATATCAAATATAAGCCTTTATACTTTGGAACAGTGACTATTTTTCTAGCAGAGAAACCATAATTGGTAATTGACTTTTTCAGATAAGCCACCTTTTATTTAGGAATTGATGAAAATAGAAAATGTTGCTTCGCTACCAGTATCGAAGATTATTCAAGGTTGTCTCGATCTTCTTCCTAGTTACATTAATCTTGAGTTCACTCATTTTCTTTATTCCGCTTCTTTTCCCACCACCCACATACAATGTTTCCAATTACTTAATCAAGGAAACTCAAGATGGATTTGTTAGTGATGAGGTCTCGGGAAACAACACCATATATGTTTTAACAAAACCTGATTTGAATAACCTAACGATAAATAAGATTAACGCCATCAACAAAAATGGGAAGCTTTTATGGTCATATCCTATCGCAGATCCATTTTCTAGCACACAACTACTTGCTGGATCAGACAACCAAGTGTTAGCTTTGGTTTATAAAAACCTCCTCCCCACAATCGAGCTTTATGGACAATTTGGGCAGGTATGGAACCTAAACATCAGTTCGCTTGTTCCTGATTCGCTGGTCTCTCTGGTTGTTGCTAATGCCATCTCAAGAGGGTTCGCTGTGAGTTTTGTAAGTGTAAGCAGAACGACAGATGGAAATATTGTGGAAGCCACATTAAACTACTTTGAAATTGGAACTGCACCTAAAATTTTGAATACCCTGTCAATTAAAGCCCAAGGTGTCACAAAACTTGTAAGACCCACAGAAAAAGGTGACTCCGTTAAATTTGGGTATATTAGTAAAGGTGTATCAGAGCTACTCTACCAGTTCAATTCGACAACAAAGCGGGGGAAATTTCTACAGACTGTAAATTTTTCCAACTTTGCCTTTGGGAAGACGTACATAGGAAAAATAACAACAAAAGAAGGTGAAATCCGTGTATTTGGGACATTTAATCTGACTCAGATAGAATTTTGGAAAAATGATCAGATGTTCGCAAGTATCGATAACTCAGTTGCGAAGATCTATCAATCATTTGCTCAAAAGGGCGATTCAATACAACATGTTGAATTTCTTCCTGGTAGGGTTCTTTTCACTGCTTACAGTGAGTTTAATCATTTCGCCCAATCATCATTTGGTGTAGTATTATTAAATCAAAATGGGTTGACAAAGATAACCAAGTTAAATCTCCCTGAAGCGGACCCAAACTTTCTGATCAGCTCTCGAGCTGTTTATTATATTAACTCAGAGGTTGTTATATTACAAGAACTGTTCAATCCTTTAAATAAGACCTTAAAATATCGAACAGTAATATCTACCCCTTCAACTACTAATCCAGTTGACTTTATTGATACCTTATCACTTTTGGAAAAATTCTCTTTACCAATTTTTATTGGTATCCTATTTTCCGGGGTTACTGTCATAAGAACCAGAGGCCCAATTATTGATGAACATCTCTATCCTTCTGAGAATAAAAATTACAAAGAGTACGTTGAAAAACTAAACAAAATTGAGAAAATAGCTGATGAATCTGAAAATAATGATATTTGACATCAAAATAGGCTAATTAATATAAATATCTCCTAAATTTATTAGTTATGACATTAATAAAATCAATCCATCATGTGGTCATATATGTAACAAACATGAATGAAGCTATCAATTTTTACACAGAGATTTTAGAGATGAAATTAGGATACAAAAGTGATATGTGGACCGAAGTTTCATTTCTGACCCCAGGGTCTTATATTGGATTGCATTATACGAAGGAAGGAAATTCTAAATCTATTGGAACTGAAGTCTCTTTTGAAGTAACAGACATCCATTCAGTGAGGGAAAGGTTACTCCAGAACAAAGTAAATTTTACGAGTGATGTGCTTGAAGCAGCACCTGGTAAATTAATTGCTAACTTCTTGGATCCATTTGGAAATCCATTATCTATCTATGAAACTATCTAACAAAAAATTTGAATTTAGAGCTTTTGCGTAAAATAATTAGAGCTAACACCATGGGCATAAATACATAAATTCCAGAATTGTTTTTAGATGTAGTTGGAATCCCTGTATTAGTGGCACTAGTCTTAGTGGCTGTTGATATATACTTCTTAACAAATGAAAGATCCTTAGTTGCAAAGGTCAAGTAAATTGCTTTGAAATAGAGTGCTGAGACATTGAATCTTCTTGCTTCAAATTCAGAATTTGCTAGTCCAAGTAATGAAAATGCCTGTTGAAAACTTGAATTATCCACAAATGTAGGTGAGATTTGATCTATCAGATTTTTATAATAAAGGCTATAGAGTCTCCCAAGTTTGAAAAAATCATACTGGGAAAATCTGTTGCCGTTGGGAAAATACCCCATAATGCTGTCAACAAAATCAGAACCCCACATATTATAAATGTTAAAAGGGTGGGGTAAACCCAAAGAATGACCAATCTCATGAGCCAGGACTTGTGACATCCCTCTGCTTTTGTTGATACCTTCATAAACTCGAGTTGGTTGGATCCCCTGTAATTGCCATCCCATTCCGCCTAATCCTGCAAACCTGAGGTCACCCCAACTAAATACAACCTTATCTAAGAGGAAAGTCAGACTTGGAAGGTTTGTGGTGTTTTTTTCATGCTGAATGAACAAGGGGAGAATGTTTGTTTCTAAGTAGGTTAAAAACCCCTTACTTACATCAAGCAGATATATATCTTCAGCAGGGATATAAGTCATAAAACTCTTCATCTCATTAACAAGGGTTCTGTAGTCAGAAAGATTGAACCATTGGGTTGATACATTAAAATTCCACCAAGAGAAACTTTCAGATAGCAATTTCTGTATTCTTTTATCATGAACTACCCATTGAATGTCTGATTGGTTTGGATACAGTCTTGTCCAATTGTTAAAAATTATATTGTTCACTTGAATTGTATCTGAAGTGATCATCTGTCCCATCACAGGTTCACTAAATAGATTTTCCATATAAGTATTAATCACTCCATTTATCCAGTTGTTAAACTCTGGGGAAGTAAAATTTGACCTGTTCCACACCCCCAACGGTCTGGTCAGTATGTTGTCATAATATCCATTTGATCCCCAAGCTGTGTTTATAAAATTCCCATACCATGTAACCGATGAGAGGTCCACAAACTGTAGGGGGTACTGTTGTATTCCACCCCATCCATTCGTTTGTCTCCCGAGATTGAGACCTCCAGTTCCAGAAAAGAAAGAAGGGGTGAGTTTTTGAGTATCAATATCTTTTGGATACACATTAAACCAATGAGGGCCTGCTTTTGTTACATCTGTCAGATTAAAGAGGAATAAGTTATAATCTGCTGTAGATATCTTTGTCTGAAACTTGTTATATAACCATTTTACAGTGTCAACAGCATTAAAGGACGTTCCTACCCTGGGAACAAAACTGTCATTTTTCAGACCTCCATTGAATGCAGTGGAGTTAAATGAGTAACCATTAGGTGTGCTAGTAGACTCATTTGCTACAAGTGCTTTAACTAAATCTTGATGATCTTTATCTGTAAAAGGTAAAATTTTTACTTGAAACTTATAATTTAATGTGAAACCCAAACCAGCTCTAGATCTATCATATACTCGATTGTTATATGTCAGTAACCTGTTTTCAATGTTAATAGACGAGTCAAATTTGGAATCGACAAAAACATTCACCGTAATTGGGACGATTTTGTCAGCGATCGATGTTTGGTGATACATGGTGTCCCCCCCTACCCCCATTGTACTCAAAGTTAGTGAAAAAATGATAATTATGGTTATTTGAGTCCTCATAAAAAAATGATTCTTTTATAATTATTTTAACATTTCTCTTTTTTTAAATTAACTAATCTAACTCTTTTCAATTCCAGTTTAGTATACAGAGAATCCATAATAACTATAAAACATCCAAATTATATAATAATATTTTTAGAGCTACGAAATAAATTAAACCATTGAAAATTCTAGAAATAACTGAATCATTTCCAGATGCCCGGGTTGAAAAAACAATACAAAGTGAGCTAAAATTTGGTCATAAAGTGTCTGCACTAGGTATCAACCTTCATAAGAAAGAAGTTGTTCCTGATCAGCATGAGGTAAACGTAAGTACAAAAGAGATTGTTTTTAATACTAAAAAAGCAAATAAGAAAATTCAGGATAAAATCAAGGAGATCGATCCTGATCTGATACACGTCCATAATATCTTCTTTGCACAGTCGGTTGCTGAATTAAACTTCCCATTTATTTATAATGATCATGAAGCTTGGTCTCTTCAAGAAAGAGCAAATCACTCATTAATTCTCCCTTGGAATAAAGAATTTTTGAAGAAAAAGTTTACTATGCCCTATCGGTACTTAAAGTTTAAACATTGGGAAAAGCGGATTTTTAAAAAGGCTAAGGCTGTCATTGTTGTTAACGTTAACCTGCAATCCATATATGAAACCAAGTGTAAAAATGTCATAACTATTCCGAACTGCCCACCCTTATCTGAGGTCAAACCAGTTTGGAAGAAAGCGTTAGAAAGTCAACGGGATTTTGATACAGTATATGTTGGAAATGATTTCAGAAAAAAATCTATGCCCATGCGTCAGAGCTTTGACGCGTACAAAGCCCTACAAAAGAGTAACCTTAAAGTTTTATTAGTTGGGGAAAAAATTGCAGGAAGAACAAAAAACTTTGAATCTGTAGGGTGGGTTGATCATTCTAAAATTTATGAATACTTGGTCAGAGCAAAAACAGGTTTGATACCATGGAAACACAATGATTTTCATAAGTACATCAACCCTAACAAATATTATATGTATCTACACTCGGGAGCATTGCCCTTGCTTCCAATGGGGATGCAAACGCTCAATGATCCACTAAGTGTGAAAATCAATGACACAAAAAATATAGTTGAAATAATAAACCAAAATAAAAACTCTCATGAACCTGAAGATATGATCAAGATTGCAAAGATAGTGGGGATTTGGGAGAATTACGAAGATCAACTTAAAGATGTACTTTCCTAATCTCTTCTTTGCACAACAACCAGGCAAACAGAAAATGAATGTTGAAATTTAGGTTTGTTAAATCTTCCTAAAATTAATTAATTTACAGGATATAACAACTGACGACCTAATTTAAAAGGTTTAATCATAATACTTTTATCCATAACCCAATTCGTAAATCATTGAACATACAGCAGTTTACAAAAATCCTTATTGAACGACCTAGTAGTGGAAGATACCTATTACATTTCAGATAATGATTGGTCAATTAAATTTTTGAAATATGATAGAAGTCCAAAAGAGGCAGTTAAAAAGGATGAGAAGAAGGTTTATTTTCTCACTCACCCCGTATCATGGAATAATTCTTTGCTTAGAAGGCTTTCAATTAAAAACTACATTCGCTATTGTGGTCAAGATAATGTCTAAGGGTTTTGATCAGCTCAAATTAATAACTGTTCTATTGTTCTTTGATTTTTGAGGACTTCTAGCTCATAAATCAAATACTCAATTAGGCTTGACCGCTCATTTTCATCAAGACTTAGTGAGGTAAGCTCCTCCTTAACTATCTTAATAATATTGAGCATTGTAATAAATTTGTCTTTTTCGTTCATACAAAATATATCCACATTGTTAATATAAAAAAATCTGAAACTCAGAGAGAATTGAAACTGAATTTTACGTGGTATATTCATATCTATCAACTAATACAGACAAGATCTCTGCGGAATAATATGCATCGTCTACCGCACGATGTCCAACAAACTTATTTAATTCTTTTCCAGTAAGAAGTTTCCAAGCTTCCTTCAAACGTGGATACTTCAGTCCGTGATATCTATGCCTGATATTACATATTGGTGTGCAGAATTCCATGAGGCAGGGCTGGAGAATGATGCCCATTGATTCTAAGCTGAAAGGCTCATATCGAAGGAACTTACCTAGATCATAGGCAACATTATACATCGTCACTCTCTGTCCCGATAGCAGGGATTTTAACTCATTTACAACTGTATTTATATCTGTGCCATTGTAAACATCACTTAGATCTAAGGATGAATGTTTAAATATCCAGGCATTTTTCTGTTCATCAGTTAGTTCTGCAGAATTGTACTTTATAACAGTATTATACTCTCTCTCAATTGCTCCAGTTTGGATATTATATGAGCATATACCCACTTCGAAAACCCTGTCTCGCGGAAAGCCATATAATCCAGAAGTTTCTGTGTCAATCACATAAATTTTGTTGTTCAGTATAATCCCCCCTTGGAGATAAAGTTTCTTCGGACTTCTAAGTTAAAATTGTTGCTTAATTTCAGTAGTAATTTAATAAATTTCTGAATATAATTAGATCATTATTAGAGAAATAGTGTAAAAAATGTGGGTTTATTTCACAGGGTGTTAAAGGCCCTGTCTCCTGCATCTCCAAGTCCTGGGACAATGTAGCCATGATCATTGAGGATGTCATCGACAGCTCCTGCATAAATTTCAATATCTGGAAAAGCCTTCTCCAGTCTCTGAATACCAAACTTTGCTGCAATAGCGCAAAGTATGATCACTTTCTTAGGTTTATTGGCCTTTATCTCAGCCATTGCAGAGAGTAAGGTAGACGCTGATGCCAACATAGGGTCAACAAGGAATACAATGTGATTTTCAATTGGTGGTATCTTAGAATAATTTGTCAGGATCTCAAAATTCTTTCCATTTTCATCTAACATCTTTCCCCTTGAAGCAGAAATAAGGCCAATATGGGAGGCAGGAAGCTCTTCTACAACCCCGTCAATCATTGGAAGCGCAGCTCTTAAAATACCCACAACGGTTATCTGATCCGCTAATTTGTTATAAGTCGCGACCCCTAGAGGTGTTGTGACCTGTTCGCTCTTGACATCAATGGATGTCACTGCTTCATAAATCAAAAACCTTCCTAATTTGAATAGAAAGTAACGAAAATCCTGTGGAGGTGTATTTTTATCCCTCAACCTCGCCACTATAGTCGATGCCAGTGGATTTGATAAAATTTTGTACATTATGTCGTCTGTAAATTAAGGACTTTGAATATTTCTGTTGATTTTGTGGATAAATGTGTTTTAACTTTATTGATTTAAGGAAAGGCAAATTATCTGGTTTCCAGATCCCCATTCATAAGCTATACAAATAGAAATTACAACATCGTTGTACTTTTTAGATTTATATCTCACCTATCTACTGTTCTGAAAGGTTCATGATCAATTTTGCAGTTGATACAACCCCAAATTTAAAAAAATTTAGATCCAAATTCTCATTAGGTGCGTGATTGTTTTCGTCTGGCAAAGCGTAAGGAACCAAAAAGCTTGGGATTTTGAGGTGTTCTGGAAACAGATAGATAGGAAGTGACCCCCCTAACCGTGGTACAATCAGGGGTTCCACTTCGAATCCACTCCTCACAGCATCAACAATGATATTTAGGTAAGGTGAACTGAGTGTAGAATTAACCGCCTCCATTGGTTGTTCCCACTCTATGCTGAAACTTCCCTCTTTAATTTCGTGTTCTCTTTGCCAATTTGTGATAAAGGTCGAAATTAGTTCTTTCACCTCAGAAGACCTAAGATTTGGTACAAGCCTACAATCTATACTTGCCGTCACTTCAGAGGGTATAATGGTTCTTCTATCTAATTCCACTCCACCACCTCTGATTCCATTGATATTGAAAGTGGGTAAAAATTGATTCATTTCCATCAAGCTTGCAGCTCTTATTGGTCTAGCCCTGTTGATACCTTTTTCCTCGATTATTTTGTCATAAATTTCTTTCAAATTCCTCAAAGCCTCCCTCTCCTTACTGGTGGGTGGCAAAACCTTATCGTAAAAACCATGTATCTTAGACTCACCATCTGGATTTATCATATCTGTTAAGAGGTCAAGCATAGTTCGAATAGATGATCTTGCCAAACCACCGAAATTACCTGAATGTATATCTTCCCTATTTAATTTCAATTTGATCTGAAATCCAAGAATTCCTCTGACTGATCCAACGACGCTTGGCTTATCCATACTTAGAGAAGGGCCATCCGAAATATAGACAAAATCAGCATGAAGCAGGTCACCATGATTGGCAAAGAAGTGTGGGAGTGAGTAACTCCCCACCTCTTCGTCACCATCTAAAACAAATTTTATGTTTATCTTATCAAAAACCTCAAGATATTTTTCATTCAGAAACCTAAGTGCTAAGATATGAGCATAATGTTGACCTTTGTTATCTGCTGACCCTCTCCCAAACAATTTGCCATTTTCGTCCCACGGAACAAATGGATCTTTTTTCCAAAGTGATAGATCACCCTCAGGTTGTACATCATAATGACCATATACCAAAATAGTTGGGTTCTCAGGTGACGAAAGCCTTTCACCAAAAACCACAGGGTTCCCATTCGTCTCATAAAGCCTAGTCTTAAGATTACAACTCTCTAGTAATGATTTAGCATATTTAGCACATTCTAAGACTTCTTCTTTATGTTTGGATCGGCTTTTCAATTTGATATATGTTTTTAATTCCTTTTTATATTCCGTTTTATCTATCCATTCAAGCACTTCTTGTCTAAGCATATACTCTCAGAGTAAGAGAATTTTATAATTCTTCTGCATTGGCTAATATTTGAAAAAAAATGCAAATTTAGAGAAAGAGAAACGGTTAAATACTGGCATAAAATACTAAACCATCATATAGGTGATACTATGGATGAGGAATGTTATTCAGATCATTTAGAATTTCCAGTAACAGATATTCTTGAAGCTAAGGAATTCTATTCAGAGGTTTTTGGATGGGGAGACAAGATGCAGGACTGGGGAGATGAATATGTACTTGTAACGGTTAAACCTGACACCCCAAGTTTTGGAATTGGTCTGGTGAAAAAGATGCCTAAAGAGAAAAATCAGGTGATAATAGTTATGCGAACACCAGATATTGAGGAGACCCTAAAGAGGGTTAAAAAAGCAGGTGGCAAGATCACTCGAGAAAAGTTTGAGATTGATCCGGAGGTTGGGCATGGTGCTTATTTTGAGGATATCTTCGGAAATGTCTGGGGGCTTCATTCACCCCCAAAACAATAAGTGGTTGTCAACTATAGGAAATTATCAGAAAAATATGCCTTGATTAAGTGAGTTTAAAAATTCATCTTATCTCAGACTCGTAATGCTATCTGACGTCACAGAAGTTTGGAAACAAATTCAAATAAATTTTAAATTTTCCTTTACGTTGTTTGTGTTTACCATAATCCTAGGTATTTGGAACAGCGAATCCCCTGCAACTCTCCCAGCAGGCTTTTTACTTATTCATATTCACACAGGTACCCTCGCCTGGATCTTTTTCCTTTTATTTACGTTATTTGTAAAATATGCCAATGATTTATCCGAACTGACTGAAAAACAATTAAAGCAGTTCAAGATGTTTTCTTACTACAACATTGTTGTATTTACACTTTATATTCTTAGTTTCTACTTAGCCTTAAATTTCAACAGTTTAGTTATGTTATTGGCTATAATGGCACTACTGGCCTGGGGTGGGATTGTACAGGCAGCAGTACTCACATTCACAATTCTAAGAGGTTTATCAAAGAAGAATACTGGCTTTTATGAGGTTTTTGCCTCAATGGTCATGGCAGTCTTAGCTGGGGCAGTTGGACTAGAACGAGCAGTCATGCTTGGTTTAAACCGTATGGGTTCTGGTACAGGAGATATCGCACTGAGTCATGCAGTTTTTATGAACGTTGGACTTGTTCTTCTTGGTGTTATCGGTTTTCTTCACCTTGCTCTAATTTCTAGAGAAAATTCATTCCTAGGTAAAATCGAAATGTATTCTCTTATCTTTGCGGCTGTAATGCTTAGTACTTCTTATCGGGTTTATTCCATCCCAATGTTTGTGGTAGGGTATATTCTCTTACTTTTAGGTCTTGGCCTGTTTTTCTTAGCTTTGATAAAGGAGGGAAACTTATTTGGAAAACTAATGGAAGTTGGAGAGAGCTATCTTGGATGGTCAACCTTGTTCATAATCATTTATTTTGGAATTCAAACCTACATTTTAACTCTACTACTCAATTCTGGCTTTCCTCTTGTATCAAATATTAACACAGCAGCTTTTCATAGCTTATATTTGGGTGTGGCTACCAATTTTCTCCTTGGTGCATTTGTGGTTGATTATCTCTCAGAATTAAAGATGTCTAAAATTGTTCTAGCTCTTGTGATAATCTTCAATCTTTCATTGTTAGGGTTTATCATTAGTTTACTCTTGAGTACATCATTACATATCGCAGCTCTCATGGGAATAGCATTGTTAATACTGATAGGTTATTACTTTTCTCAATCATAAAATATTGTAACTGAATATTTGATACATCTTTGGACTGAAACATATTTAACATAAAGTTTAAACCCTTAAGTAAATGAACAAAAAAGTTCTTTTTATCTGTACGCATAATTCCGCCCGTTCTCAGATGGCTGAGGGATTAACCAATCATTTCTTTCCAGATGTTCAAGCCTTTAGTGCAGGAACAGAAAAGACTCGTGTGAAACCTGAAGCAATAGAGGCACTGAAAGAAATTGATATAGATATCAGCCACCACACCTCCAAAACGACCGAGGCCTTTCTTAATGATCAATTTGATCTGGTTGTCACTGTCTGTGATAGCGCAAAGGAATCTTGCCCTTTCTTCCCAAATGCAAAATTGCGGGCTCATGCTGGGTTTAAAGATCCCTCTGATATTACAGATCCGAAGGAGAGACTTTTAGCATTTAAAAGAACCCGAGATGAGATTTTAGACTGGTTACATGATAACCTTATGGATTTACTCGAGGACTGAAAAACTGAAGAAATACATCCCACGTTAACTTACTAGTCATTAGATCATATTTTGCATCAAAATTTGGGGATGTACACCCTGGGGAAATAACTCTAACAAATTGAAATCTGATAGTATGGTTGTTTTTCTCCGCATTCAACATCATTTTATAATCATTGATTGAATCCCCAAACATCACAAGCTGTCTGATTTCTGGATTCTGGTAAATAAGTTGGTTTAAGGCATAAGGATTAGGTTTAAGCAGGCTTTGTCCATTTTCAACACAATTTTCTATGAAGAATCGAGAATCTGGCAAGAATAAATCTTCAATCATATTACTCTCAAGAAATAAGTCTAAATCAACCTTGGGTCTTCCAGTTACCACAGCAAGCTTTACCATTGAAGAGAGCCTCCTCAAATCATTAAAGTCAACCAATAATTGTTCCTTCATGTACAAGGGGTCCGGGTTAAGGTGTTTCAGATAAGGTATGTTTCCATAAATTTTCTCAAACATCTCATTACCGTAATAAAACTGCTGGAAAATGTTTTCCAATAAATTTGTTGCCAAAATATCACCATTGTTTTTGAGAAAGACCGGTGGATTAGCTTGAATTAGGGATAAGTAGCTCTCAGGTTTTGATCCAACTCCATTCAAAAATATCTGAAATTTCTTTACAAAGTCTCCTGTAAGATTTTGTTCTTTGAAATTCATCTTTTCATACTTTAATCTATCGAATCGACTGTTATTCCCAGATACAATAGAGATCATAAACAGAATAAACAATGATGCAACATCATAATCTGAATTGAATCCTTCAATCTCTTTCACCCTGCAATAATCATCGAGGTTAAAGAGTATATCTGGGATGTTGTTCCATCCTAAGACCTCTGTAAGATAAGTTTCAGCGGTCTTAATAGCAGCTACACCATAAGAATGCAATGTGCTGACTAAGGTCTCATCCACATCAAATACAAACATGGTGTCAAAATCAGGCAATGTTAATTTTTTAATGTAAACATCTGTTAATTAGGTTCCTATTCACTCATAACTAATCAAAAAAGATGTTCGTTCTTTGTTTGTTAGACAAGAAACAAGTGTTTAAATCTTAGTATGAGCAGAACATATTAACATGAAATGTGGCATTATCAAAGCAAGAGGAAATTTGAACAGTCGAATTCAGAATCTAATTGACCTGGTAAGCCACCATCATCATATACATCATCATTTATAATTTAACGAACTGCATAAAAGAATCAAAAATTATTTTCTATAAAACCAATGTTTGATCTTCTCTGGCTGATAATGCCACAGAAGAAGGTACCAACATGATATCGTTAGTCATAGAACAGAATCTTTACGCTTCACTAGAACCTAATATTCGAGAGGTTCTATATATCTGCTTCCCACTCACAATTGAAAAGGGGTCTGCTTCATATCCTCTTCCGGAAGATTTCAAAGTTAGATCTGAGAAAAGCCCTGAAGATTGGATAAAAGTCGGAGCAACGGAAATTTATCTCGATAATACTCAAGAGACGAACTATGGACAATGGAAAGAGATCTACAGTATCGAAGATTTGAAAAATCTCGTCAATCACATCTCAGTCCCAACAGTAGTTGATTTTCAATCTACTAATTTTGACCCTGTGCTCCTTGAACAATCAATCAAGAATCTACCATCTTTAATCCCTGTAACAATAGTGTTTGATTATAAATCGTTAGATACTCTTTTAACCCTTATATCACTGGATCTCGATCTAGGGATACGTGTAAGAAATACTCAAAGCATTACTGAATTGTTGAGGAATTATACAAACCTTCTGAAATTTAATTCTGAGAAATTGATTCCTACTGTCACCTTAGATCAAGACTCTCGCTTTCTTATGATGGCCTACTCAAGCCGTGAATCAGTAGATCTTACAATTGACACTAGGTATGCAACTTATTTCAGTCGATCCAGATCAAGACTTTGGAAAAAGGGTGAAACCTCAGGAAACTTACAACAGATCACTAAGATTAGGATGGACTGTGATAGGGATACCTTGGTCTTCTATACCACCCCTCTTGGTCCAGCTTGTCACAGAGGCACATACAGTTGCATTGGAGGGAAGCAGTTAAGATATAAGGATTTCTTTACAAGAGTCCAAAAGAGAATTATAAACCCAGATCCCAATTCTTATACTCAGAGGTTGATCAAAGATCCAAAACTTCTTTCAGACAAGATAGCAGAAGAGAGTAACGAAGTAATAAATTACACAGACAAAATGAACTTAGTTTGGGAGATTGCTGACCTCACATATTTTGTATCTGTACTTATGATCAGGGAAGGTATACGGGCAAAAAACGTTTTACGTGAATTGAAATCTAGGGAGAGAAATTAGCTATGAATGGTAAGACAAGTTCAACAATTAAAATTGGCATTCCATCTAAAGGGAGAATGGGAGAAGAAACCATTGAGTTCCTCAAAAAATGTGGTTTGGAAGTAAAGAGAACAAGACGTAACTATTTTGCTTCTATTCCAGCCTATCCTGACATCAAGGTGGTTTTACAAAGGCAAGAAGACATTGTAAAAGGGGTCACCTCAGGTCTGCTTGAGATGGGTATCATCGGATTTGATTTATATACTGAAATTTTGAATAGTGAGGAGAAGAGACAAACAATAGTATTGTTTGACGACCTTGAGTTTGGAAAATGTGACTTAGCAATCGCAGTTCCTGAGGAATGGGAAATTTCTGATATTACAGAATTTGATCGGTCAAAGGGGTATAGAGTTGCAACAAAATTCACTAACACAACCCAGGAATTTTTGGATACGCAAAATATCGCTTTTCAATTTGTTGAAGGTGCAGGAACACTCGAAATCTCACCAGCTTTGGGAAATGCAGATTTCATTGTTGATTTGGTATCAACGGGCCAAACGCTCAAAGATAACAGGTTGAAACAGATTAACAACGGAAAGATACTCAGTTCACAAGCGATATTTGTTGGAAACAGGACAATCCTGAAATCAACCCCTGAGGCTTTACACATAGCTAGCGATTTAATAGAAATATTTGCCGCAACATTAAGAGCAGAAAAATTTGTATCTGTATTTGTTAATATGAGGGGAAATAACAGGCAGGAGATAATTGATCAATTTTTTACTGTGGATGGATTAGAGGGTTTACAAGGTCCTACAGTGTCAGATGTATACACAAAGGACAACGGGGACTGGTTTGCGGTTCATCTTGTGGTGGCAAAGAGAAACTTACTCACAGCAATAAAAAACATCAGACAACTCGGAGGTTCTGGGGTTGTTGTTTCGGAGACTAATTATATCTTTGAGGAGGAACCAAAGCAGTACACTCTCCTTAAAGAACAGCTTAGGGGTGAATAAATGAAGATACTAAACGTTGATGAGGCTCGTAAGAGCATATTACTAAGAAGGCCTCTGATTGATTATGAATTGCCAGACAGACTAAAAGATGCGATTAAATCAATCTTTGGAAAAGATCTGGATGCAAGGGGTGTTGTGCTTCAAATAATTGATGATGTTATAAATGATGGAGATAAGGCACTAAAAGACCTAACCAACAGAATTGATGGTGTTCAGATGTCGAATTTCAAAGTTCAGAGTGATGAATTTGAGAATGCTGAGTTTAACACAGAAAATGACATTTTAGTCGCATTAAAAGAATCAATAACCCGAGTATATAGATTTCATCAGCAACAACCTGTTAACTCATGGGTTACTCAGGAGTTAGGTGGAACTCTTGGTCAACTTATACGACCAATTGAAAGAATTGGCTGTTATGTCCCAGGTGGCTCAGCTCCTCTTCCCTCAACAGTCATAATGAGTATAATTCCTGCAATTGTTGCGGGGGTTAAACAAATTGTTATCACAACTCCTCCTCAAAAATCTGGAGAAGTTTCCACAGTAATTCTTACAGCAGTGCAATTAATAAGAGAACAATTCCCTGATATAGAACTATCTTTATACAAGGTCGGTGGTGCTCAAGCAATCGCTGCTATGGCGTTTGGAACACAAACAATCCCCAAGGTCGATAAAATAGTAGGGCCCGGTAATATTTTTGTCTCGATAGCAAAAAAAGAGGTATTTGGGGTTGTTGGAATTGATGGAATTGCTGGACCAACAGAGGCCATGATTCTTGCAGATGAATCTGTAAATGCTGATCTGATAGCTGCTGATCTTCTTGCACAGGCAGAACATGATCCGATGGCAGTACCCATTCTGGTTACGACCAGCCTAGACTTTGCTTTACTGGTCAACAAATGTGTTGAGAAGCAAGTTGCAGACCTTTCCAGATCAGAGATAATCAAATCATCTATAAACAACAGGGGTGGAATCGTGTTAGTTGACAGCATTGAACAAGGAATTGTTATAGTCAACGAATTTGCACCAGAACATCTTTCACTTGCAGTGAAAGGTTATTGGGACATTATTCCCAAGATTCATAATGCTGGAGGTATATTTCTTGGTGAGCTTTCTTGTGAGGTTCTAGGTGATTACATCGCGGGACCAAGCCATGTGATGCCCACAGGTGGTTCTGCTAAATATGCCTCACCTTTGAATATATTAGACTTTGTGAAGATCGTCAGTCTCGTTGGACTCGATAAGTCAACAGTCCAAAAAATATCTACGCAAGCAGAAACAATAGCCCAATCCGAAAAGCTGACTGCACACGCAGCAGCAGCTAAACTTAGGAGTCAGATATAATGATCCCTAGAATTGCAGTACAGTCAATGGAAGCTTATTCTCCATTAAAAAGTCTAAAAGAAATTTCAGAAGAGATAAAGCTCGATGTCAATGAAATCGTCAAACTCAATGGGAACGAGAACCCATTTCCATTATCATTTCAAATGACTGATACCATAAACTTAGAAGTATATCCAGACCCAGAGTCGAAGGTTCTCACTCAAAAGATTGCAAATTTTGTTGGGTTAGCACCAGATCAGGTCTTTGTTGGTGCTGGTGCGGATGAAATAATTGATCTGATACAACGGGCATTTCTCAATCCAGGTGATAGAGTAATCAGCTTAGAACCAACATTCAGCATGTACGAGTTTTTCTGTAATCTGAACTCGGGAAATTTTATATCAATCCCCATGAGGAAGGTGGTTAATCTCAACCTATCAGAATATCAAATCCCCACAGACAAGGTGCTGAAGGAGGCAGATAATGCAAAGATGATTTTTCTTAGCTCACCTAATAATCCAGATGGGAAGCTGGTCAACAATAATCTTATCTTAGAATTACTACGGAAAGGGGTGCTCGTTGTACTGGATGAGGCCTATATTGAATTTTCACATCAATCACCAACAATAAACTTAGTAAATGAGTATTCAAATCTGATTGTCTTAAGAACCTTCAGCAAAGCGTTTGGACTGGCTGGCATGAGAATTGGGTATGCACTTCTAAACCCAGAGTTAAAGTTCATCCTCCAGAAGATCAAGCAACCTTATAATGTTACAACATTGTCTCAAAATCTCGCAATAAATGCATTGGAAAGAATTAAGGAGATACAAGAGAATGTAGAAGTTATAAAAGAGATCAGAGATGAATACTTTCAAAAATTTTCTGAGCTGACTATTCAAACCGACCAATTGAAAATTCACAGATCAGATGCAAATTTCATTCTAATGGACTTTACTACTCCAAAAATTGCAAGTGAGATTTTCCAGTATCTGAAGCAAGAGGGAGTTCTCGTAAGATATTACAATAATGAAATACTTAACAGCTCAATACGTGTATCAATCGGGAGAAGGGAACAGATGGAGAAGGTTTATTCTCTTCTCTCAAAAAAACTAGCGGTGATAAAATGACAAGACAAGGAGAAATCAGTCGAAAGACAAAGGAAACAGAAATCAAAGTTGTAATAAACTTGGATGGAGAGGGAAACACGAACATATCAACAGGTATTGGGTTCTTGAACCACATGCTCACAGCATTCGCTGTTCATGGAAAATTTAACCTAGAGGTAAAAGCAATTGGGGATCTAGATATTGACACACATCACACAGTGGAAGATATAGCCATCTGTCTGGGGCTAGCAATACAACAAGCAATAGGAGAAAAAAGAGGGATTGAACGAATGGCAGATTCCTTTGTTCCAATGGATGAATCTCTGGTTCGTGTAGTCTTGGATCTATCAGGAAGACCATATTTTGTTAGTGACTTCAAATGGGATTCTCCCTTAATTGGAAGTATCAGCTCTCAGATCATTAAAACCAGTGAGATTGAACATTTTCTAGAAACCCTTGCCTTCAGATCACTTACCACACTTCACATAAAGGTGTTCTATGGGAGAGATGACCATCACATGTCTGAAGCTGTTTTCAAGGCACTTGGGAGGGCATTGTATAAAGCAACTAGGATTGTTGGCACTACTGTTCCCTCATCAAAGGGAATACTGTAAGAGGATAAAAGATGATAGCAATAGTTAATACTGGCTCTGGAAATCTAAGATCAGTTCAAAAAGCACTTGAATTATTTTATCCAGAGATTAAGATAATTGATACCCCAAAAAGCATCAGTTCAGCAGATGGGATGGTCTTGCCTGGGGTAGGTTCCTTTGGTGATGCAGTTGATACATTAAATGAAATAGATCTTTTTGAGGAAGTTAAGGAGTTGGGAAAATCCATACCGGTACTTGGAATTTGTCTGGGAATGCAGATTCTTTTTGAGCGATCTGAAGAGTCACCAGATGCTACAGGTTTAGGATTGTTAAGAGGAGAGGTTTTAAAACTTCATCCTCTCAATGATACTAATGTCCCACATACTGGTTGGAATCGTTTAATTCCACAGCAAAAGGAACAGAAGATTGAGAACCTTAAGTACGCCTATTTCAATCACTCATATTACTGCCACCCTGAGGATGAAAATGTTATTGATTATTCTGTTATCCATGGGGGAAAATATCCCGCGATTATCCAGAAGAGAAATATCTTAGCAACACAGTTTCATCCAGAAAAGAGTAGAGAGAGTGGTGAACAGGTGTTGAAGTATTTTGTGAGGTCGGTTAGACAGTGAAGAAAATACTTGTAGCAATAGATCTCATGAACGGAGAGGTAGTCAGACTTAGCCAAGGTGAATTTTCAAATAAGACAGTCTATTCAAAGACGCCTCTAGATGTAATGAAGAAGTTTGTCTCAGAAGGGGTCGAATGGTTTCATATTGTAAACCTTGATGGAACACAAGCAGAACCGAAAATACAACCCAATAATGGAACCAATAATGGAACCAAAACAGGAACTAATAATGAGACTGACGATGACAGTAGGTCTGCCAATTTAACCGTCATAAGACAACTGATCAAGTATGGAAAATCAGTTGGGGTCAGTATTCAAATTGGTGGAGGGGTAAGAAATTATACCCAGGTCAAAAAATACCTTGAAATTGGTGTTGACAGGGTTGTGATTGGAACCTTGGTGTTCAGTGATCCAACTGAATTTAAAAAAATATTATCCGCGTATTCGACTCAAGTAGTCGTTGCTCTTGATGTCTTGGATGGAATTGTAAGGGTTCATGGTTGGACTAAATCAACAGAGACAAGCATTGAAACTGCAATCTCTGACCTTCTTTCTCTTGGTGTATCCAACTTTCTTGTGACAGACATCAAGAAGGATGGAATGCTGTCAGGAATTAATACTGAACTTTACAGAAAAATTCAATCCCTTTTAGACAGTTCGGAGAGTAAAAAATCAGGGAATCACATTGAGATTATTGCTTCTGGGGGTGTAAATTCTCTTGACTCAATTAAATCTGCATTAGAGGTCTGTGGATCTGTTGTCGTAGGTAGGAGTCTATATGAGGGAACAATTAACCAAGCTCAACTTGGAAACATAATTTTGGCGTATAACAAAAGCTATCTGACAAAACGAATCATTCCATGTCTTGATGTAAAAAATGGGAAGGTTGTCAAGGGGGTCAACTTTCTCAATCTCAAAGATATAGGTGATCCAGTCGAGATGGCAATGTACTACAATGAAAAAGGGGCTGATGAGCTTGTGTTTTTAGATATTACTGCCACAGTTGAAGGTCGAAAAGCAACACTTTCCAAGATACGTGAGGTTGCAGAGACTGTATTCATCCCATTCACAGTTGGTGGAGGGGTCAAGACACTTGCCGATATTCAAGATATCATTAATGCAGGAGCAGAGAAGGTCGCCATTAATTCGGGAGCGATAAGCAACCCAGAAGTTCTGACTCAGGGTGCACATAAATTTGGCTCTCAATGCATAGTCTTAGCTGTCGATGTTAAACAAAAAGGTGACACTTGGGAGGTTTACTCTCAGGCAGGAACACAACCAACAGGGCTTGATGCATTTAGATGGATTGAGAAAGCCATATCTAAGGGAGCAGGTGAAATTCTTGTCACAAGTATAGACAGAGACGGAACCAAACAGGGTTTCGATTTACAGCTGTTGTCAGAGCTACGAGCAAGATTCAAGGTACCCATTATTGCTTCTGGTGGTGCTGGTCAAGTAGAGCATTTTGCAGAGATATTTGACATTGGGATTGATGCAGGATTGGCTGCATCCATCTTTCATGAGAGAGAGATTGAGATTCATACCCTGAAAAGGCTATTGAAAAGTCGAAATGTTAGAGTAAGAATCTGAGGGCTCTGGGGTAATATATAAAATATAAACGGTTAAAATAATACAACCTCCAACGGAACAAGACTTTTAAATTCGGGCTGAGAATCAGATTAGTGACCATCAAGTCTTTACTCATCATCATACTCGTGCTGTTCAGTCCAGTTATCATTGTGGAAAGCTTACCAACACCAAGTCAGAATGGTAAAATCATAATAATGTCTCCCTCAGGTCCTATACTAGTACCAAATTCTGTTAACAAAAGCAAAGTCATTCCTATTGGGAATAAGGTTCTATTGCAGCCGTATTTTTGGTTAATGCCAGACACTGGAACCCTTTGGACACAGTTGACAGACTACATTCCTTACTTTAAACAGATAGGCTTTGACTCCCTCTGGTTACCACCTGTGGCAAAAACACAATCTGGTGATATTGCAAGAGGTGGGTACGAACCCTATGATTATTATGATCTTGGACAATACAATCAAAAAGGAGCTGTTCAAACACGTTATGGTTCCAGAGCAGAGTTAGAACAGCTAATTCAGGCAGCCAATGACGCAGGCATTGGGACAATCGCAGATGTCGTCATAAACCACAGAGTTGGTGGGTTCCCAGAAAATAATACATTTACCGGTACAGTCACGAATACAAATTTCATGGAGGTACTCAGCGGAAAGCTGAAGATGAACTATACTGATTTCTGGCCAAACAAGTACGGAACTGGCGACAGGTTCCAGTATGGCTCTCTACCTGACATCTCACACTCTGTACCTTATGTCCAATCAGAGTTCGTAAAATATGGGCTCTGGTTAAGGGATGTCATTGGATTTGACGGATACAGGTTTGATACCGCTCTGGGGATTCCTCCCTTCATGCTTCGATACTGGATGCAAAACGTGACAGGCACTTGGGGAGCAGCTGAGTATTGGGCAAGATACCCAGAGAGGAATGATATCATGTCTTACATCAAGCAAACAAACAACACAGTTACTGCCTTTGATTTTCCGCTTCTTGCTCACCTCAGGGATATGACAAATTTCAATGGCTCGTATGACATGAGGATGCTCCCCTTCTCTGGCTTATCTTGGATAAACCCAAAGGCTGTGACGTTTGCAGTTAACCACGATACATACAGAGATTCGTTCAATATCAAGGCAAACAGACAACTTGCGTATGCATACATCATGACACATCAAGGATACCCTTCTGTTTTTTGGATGGACTACCTCAATCCAAACCTACATGGGTTTCTCAACACCATAGTTCAGATACACAACCTCTATGCAAAAGGTGACACCAAGCTGCTGTATGTTGATCAAGATAATTATGTTGCTCAGAGAATGGGTGATCCTGGGCTGATTATAGCCATCAATGATAACCCCATAACCTCAAAAAGTATTCAGATTCATACCAAGTGGAACAGTTCGACTCTTCATGAGTTGACTGGGAGATTTGGAAGCATCAAGACAGACAGTTTTGGAAATACAACACTTCAAATACCTCCATCCAACTTTCTGATTTATTCCACAGGGCAGCCAGTTTCAAATTTGAGCCGGATTGTAGATATCAACTCATTTAGGAGTCCAACAGCTCTAGAGAAAAGAACTGTGGATCTAACATCTCCCTTCGATGACAAGTGGGGAAATCCAGTATACATGGATAAGATCGGAGATGCGTTTGAAGCACCATTCGATCTTAGTAATCTTTACGCGAGATATGATAACAATAACCTGTATGTATCACTAAACTATGACAATCTCTATGATGGACATCAGGGGAAGATCGACTATGGACTTGCCCTCAGCAACAAATTTGGAGGTGCAATAGATGACCCTGGGCTCCACCCAGACATCAAGTGGGCAGGAACAGACAACAGACCAGATTTCCTGATATATGTTCACACAGATCAAAAATCTGATTCATACAAGAGGTACATAACAGGCATCTCCAGTTATGAATGGACTGGAAATGCTTGGAAGAACTCCTCGTTGACATTGACAACAAAAATGGATAAAATTATTGGAAATGTAGAATTTAAGATTCCTTTGCAACAGCTACAAATTGAGGGACAGGTCTCTCTCAAAGGATTTGCAACCCCCTCGAATTTCACCGGTGTAAAGGACTCTGTTCCACAGGATCAAACAATAGCAATCCATGGTGGAGAAACATCATGGTTGTTCATGCCACCTTCATTGACACTTGATTATTACTCTTCCAATTCAAGTGTCACTAGCAAAACATCTAGAAGTTCAACTTCCACGTCGGGAAACCCAATATCTGTTTCTTATGTTGTATTTCTATCACCTGCTATCATGATTATTGTTAAGAAAAGGTTATTTAGATAATTCTAAGGAGGTTTTCCCCCTCACATCAATGCGTTACTGTGCTTTATTCAATTATTAATCTAGTATTATCCAACAGATTAAAGCTTTAGATGACCAGAGGAACATTTACAGATATTTGAACCAAAATGGGTATTGAATTTTTGGTCAAGTTTGAACGGATTGTTAGAGCTCTAACAACTGCTTGGTTGCTTCAATTTTTTGCCTGGTTTAAGTTAAGCTCTTCACAAATGATTTCATTAGAAACATAAATTAAATTGTTTGTGTTCTTACATCAATCGCTATATTTATATACTTGTTCTCCCTATCTATAATTAATCAATTGGATGCTCATATTAGAGCTCTAACAATTGGTGGTAATATGTGGCTTGGAATAATAAAACATAATGGAAAAGTGCTATCCCCTGTTGAACTCATCACACTGATGGAAGTTCCAAACTCTGAGGTGATTTCAGCAAAACAGCTTATGGAGAAAATAGAGATGGAAACATCTTACTGGAAACCAGAGAGAGGAACCATCTATCCCATAATGCACAGGTTAACTGGAATGGGTCTGCTCAAGAAAACAAAGACTGAGGGAAACACCCTGGGATTCAGAAGAACTCAGGAGGGAACTGCATTTCTAAGATCAAGCTTTGATGAGATTGCCATCCAATTGGAGGTCTTCGTTAAGTATTTCAGCTCTGTAGCAGACAGTGCCGTTAAAATCGACCCAATCAAATCTTTGAGGTTTATTGAAAAAATGGAAACGCTGGCTGATGAACTGAAAGTTAAACTTGCTAAGATCAAGACCAGAGCACATGAAATCGTTGAAGAAGACGACTGGCATGAAATATCAATTGAATAGGTGAATACAATGGAAAAAGATGACATTGAAATTGAAACTGAAGTAGAAGAGACCTTTGAAGATGAAGAGGTCTTTGATGAAATACATGAACACGGCCCCCACGGGCCACACTCCGGCAAGCATGTCTTTGTGAGAAAAATGAAGGGACCAAGGGGTCCTAAAGGGCCAATGGGTCCAATGGGATTCGAATTTGGATTTAAGGGGCGAAGAGGAGGCAAAGGGAAAATGGGTTGCCAATGCATGTCTGGACAAGGAAGAAGAGGTAAGAATTTCCCTGTTAGAGTGGAACAATTACTCAAAGGTGATGATCTAAAAGTCGTTATCTTTCTCCCAGGAATTGACAAGACAAGTCTCAAGATCAGAGCAAAACCCACACAGTTGGTTGTTGAGGCAAAAAATGCTGAAGAATTCAAAGAGACATTAGGTGAGGAAGAAATCTCAATACAGCTCAACCTTAAGGATCAGGTAACACCTGAAATGATCAAGGCAAAGTACGAGCTTGGAATTCTCACACTGACAGCTCCAAGAGTGCTAGGTAAAGAAGTACCTGTGGAATAATCCTCAAAGGCAATAAATACCACGTAAAATAAGAAAAATAATTAGAATATATTAAATTTTACACGATAAATTCAAATTAATATTTCAAATTATAAATCCAAATTACTAATAAAAAAATACCCATTACTTAGTTAAAACTTGAATTCTCAAAAATCAAGGTCTTCAAGATGTTTGATCACCTTGATCAGAGCTTGGAGCACCTCATATTCATCATGGCTGAGATGCCCATCTGATAATGCCTCTGAAAAGGCTGACATCCACATTTCATTTCTTAGTTTCTCAAGCCCTAACCTTTCAAAATCTGTGATGATGCCGTCACCCCATGCCTTGTCTAAGATAAGAGCATAGTTAATCAGGGAATCTGTGACTACATCCATCAGTCGTGCCTCCTCTTCGGTGATCATTCCATCTCTGAGTACTGGCTCTTTCAGCATCCTCCAGATTTCATCCACGTATTTGTAAAAGAATTGGTGATTATAAATCTTACTTAGGAAAGATTGATGTGATCATAAGTTTCTAAGATTATTCCTTAATCCAAGAATCGCTAGTTTAGCACTAGCTGACTGATCTCAGCCTGGAGATTATACACAACCTGTTTGTTCTTACTAATTTTATAGACGAACGGGTTCGGGGTACTTCTCACCCACATCTTAAACTCCACATCCATATCGAAAGTTCCTGCAGATTCAACACTAAACCTGACAATTGATGAAATTGGTATGGAGTGATACTCCTTCTTACTTCCAGTGAGACCTTGTACGTCGACATGAATGACCCGTTTGTCTGTTATCACGAAATAATCCCGAATGAACTTAAATCCCATTCTTATACTCTCTGTTGGTATAAGCAGACTGTTAACCAGTGATTCTGCCTCTTTGTTCGATATCTGACTTGAATTTCCCATTAAGCGTCCAAGCATAATAACACCCCTGAATCCGTAAACCTTAAGGTTTGTGATGAGATTGAAGTCAAGGGGATTGTTTGCCAATTTGGTAGTGACAAAGCAGTTAAGATGGTTGGGATTTAGAGTGTGATAGTGTATCTCAGGTAAAGTGATGTAAGTAATTAGCCATTATACGCTGAGCTAAGGTCTGAAATTATAAATTTATTCATCCTAAGAAATGCCTCTGTTACTCTCTTTCGCTGGTCTGCCGTGCCTTCTGACAGATATTGATCTAATAGCCTTGGGATAATTTGCCAAGTTACACCATACTTATCATGGATCCAACCACATTGACTTGGTGTACCTCCTTCACTAAGTCTTTCCCAGTAGAAATCTATCTCCTCTTGACTGTCACAGTATATCATGTGTGAGGTAGCAACAGAAAAATCAAACTTTGGATTTCCATTGATTAATACCATTGGAAACTCCTTTATTGTGAGGTTGATTGATATTGCTTTGCCCTTTTGGTCTGCATCTGTGGCCTCTTCTCGATTAACAGAATTAATCCTTGAGTTCCTGAAAATTGAAAGATAAAAGTTTGCAGCTTCCTCAGCCTCAGATTTGAACCAGAGGCAGGGGATTATTCGATCGGTTTTTGGGATCAATTCCAGTTCTAGTAATCGGTTCAGAGATTCATTAAAGCCATCTGCCATCCCTGTGTTTAACATTCCATCACGTGATTCTTTGCTTTTATGAGTGGATAAAGTTCTTATCTTAGTACTTTCAGGACTTATCTCAATAAATTCGATTGTCTCGGTAACCTCATCATCAGGAAATGGTTCATAGTTGAAGGTCCAAGTTATCTTGTTGATGGGATCGATCTCTTTAAATTCTCCAAAGAAGACATGTTTCTCCCCGCTCGGTTCAATGTTTATAAATTTCCAATTTCCACCTTTTTTGACCTCCATCTGTTCGACAACTGTCTCCATCCTTTTCGGGCCCCACCAGTGTTGTATTCCTTTTGGGTCTAGGTAGAGGTAAAACAGTTTGTATCGAGGTATATCTAACACCCTTTCCATTATGATCTGTGTGTCTGTCGGGGTGGAAACCTTTAATGAGTTATGAGATTCCATGTAGCTATTCACCTATGCACTTCATTGTTACAGAAAAAGTAGTAATTCTCGAAGATGCAATAAAATATTAGTGAATGTCTATTTAAACCTTTATAGCAGGATTAAAACTGAATCTGGACACATTGATGTTATTTGTTCCAACATTATTCAGGTGCCATTAATTTTAGTCTTGATTATAAATTGAAATAGGAAGAGAATAAATTAATACTTCTTTTGGTAGAGATAGAGACCTTTGTTTAATATTATGTAACTATCCCTCAGGAGAGCAATGTTAAAATCACAAAAAGTCATGAAACAGCGATAAAACATATTGTAATAATAATAACATACAGTTTTAATAATAACTTATTGCTTGAAGAATCATGCAAACACAAGTAAGTGAACAACTAAACGAAATCAATCAATTAATCTTTATCTGCACAGTATGTGACGCTGAGAATGACCTCGAACAGAGCACAGAAATCAACGAAATTGTTGAATGTATGGATTGTGCAACTGAATTTGAGGTAATCTCATTAGAGCCAATTCAAGTGGTTGAATTAGAACTTTCTGACGAGGATTGGGGACAGTAATTCCTTCGGAAGCGAGTTATCCAAAATGAACATTGGATTCATTCATTCCTTAATCAGACCAGAAGAAAAACTACTCCTAAAAGAATTCGACCGTAAAGGTGTTTCGCCAATAAGAATAGATTCAAGAACCTTTCAGTTTGATTCATCGGCTACAAACATCCAATCAAATGATCTCATCCTGGAGAAAAATCATTTGGACTCGGTTTTTAATCGATCTTTAAGTTACTCTCAAAGCCTTCAAACCTTGAGGATTTTTGAGAGTCTTGCAGTACATACAATGAATTCTTCTGAGGTTTTAGAAAATTGTGGGGATAAGATAAAAACCAGTCTAGCCTTAAAAAATGTACCACAACCTGAATTTGGCGTGGCTTTCTCCATGGAGGGTGCACTGTCACTAATTGAGCAGATGGGGTATCCTGTGGTTTTAAAGCCAGTTATAGGTTCCTGGGGAAGATTATTATCTAAGATAAATGATAGAGATGCCGCAGAATCAGTGTTGGAACACAAATTTACATTGGGAAACTATACACATTCAGTAATTTACGTACAAAAATTTGTGGAAAAAGGAGGGCGAGACATTAGAAGCTTTGTTGTTGGGGATGAATGTATTGCTGCAATTTACCGAGACAGTCCTCATTGGATAACTAACACAGCGAGAGGTGGAACAGCCAGCAACTGCCCTGTGACTGAAGAAATCAAAGAACTGTCGCTAGCCGCAGCAAAGGCAGTTGGAGGGGGTATA
Organism: Candidatus Heimdallarchaeota archaeon; assembly: GCA_030149205.1. Taxonomy (GTDB): domain Archaea; phylum Asgardarchaeota; class Heimdallarchaeia; order Heimdallarchaeales; family Kariarchaeaceae; genus WAKA01. The sequence continues at coordinate 589,264 of JASBSB010000007.1, forward strand.
GTTGCTATTGACCTCTTTGAATCCCCACAGGGTCTTTTGGTAAATGAGGTTAATGGAACAATGGAGTTTAAGAACAGTATTCAAACCACTGGTGTGAACATTCCAGAGAAGATCGTTGAATTTTATGTTAATGAGGTTAGAATGTAATGGTTGAAGTCAGTATAATTGGAGGGTCTGGATTTGTAGGTGGTGAGCTCTTAAGATTGCTACTTTTTCATCCAGAGGTAACAGTAAAACAGGTTACCTCTGAGACTCACAAAGGGAAATTTGTGAAGTCCATACGTCCACACCTTCGACAGGTAACTGATATAAAATTTAGTTCTGTGGCTAATTTACAGTCATGTGACACTATATTTCTTGCTTTGCCCCATGGAAGGTCTTTTGGACTGATACAACATGTAATTGAAAGCTGCAACAATGTGATTGACCTGAGTGCTGACTATAGATTAAGATCAGAGAAGGAGTATGAAAGATGGTATGGTGAAAAACATCTATTTCCTGAGCTTTTGAGACGTTTTGTTTATGGTATCCCAGAGCTGTACAGAAAGGACATGTCTAAATCAAATCTGGTTTCTAGCGCAGGGTGTAACGCCACAGCTTCAATTTTGGCACTTCACCCTATTTTTCAAGAAATTGGAGACCAAGTAAGAGATGTTGTGATTGATGTAAAGGTGGGAAGTTCTGAGGGTGGTAAATCTTATAATCAGGCAAGCCATCATCCCATCAGGGCAGGTTCCCTAAGGAGTTATAAGCCAGTGATGCATCGACATTCTGCAGAAATTAATCAGGAGTTATTTTCTACTGATAGATCAGTTTATTTTTCTGCTACGTCCACTAACATCGTAAGAGGATTATTAGCAACAAGTCAGGTGTTATTAGAAGATTCAGTCTCTGAAAAAGATGTTTGGAAGATGTTTCGTAAACATTACTCTTCAGAACCTTTTATTCGTCTTGTGAATGATAAACAAGGATTGTTCCGTTATCCAGACCCAAAAACACTAGCAGGAAGCAACTTCTGTGATATTGGGTTTGCGAGTGATCCTGATAATAACAGATTAGTTGTTATCAGTGCCATTGATAACCTCATGAAGGGTGCAGCTGGTCAAGCTGTTCAGGCTTTCAATATTATGCACTCTTACGATGAGGTCACTGGTCTGCAATTTCCGGGTTTATATCCTGTGTAGGGTTTTCTTATGTGTAGACTGTTAAGTTTTATTGCATCAGATTTGATAGATCCCAGCAAGATTCTAGAGGATTTTGCAAGGGCATGCTCAATCAGTAAAGAGTATCAGGGGCATGGGTGGGGTATATCATATCTTGATACAGAATCGGGGGAATGGAAACTTCGTAAGGAGATCAATCCCATATGGGAATCGAACTTTGGGGTGATTCCCCCAACCAACCAGTTTTTCGTTCATGCAAGATCTGCTTTTAAGGATGAAGGAATAACCATTGAAAACAATATGCCGTTTGAGGATGAGAATTATATTTTCATCTTTAACGGTGAGCTTAGAGGGGTTAAACTCAATGTGGAAGGTAGAATAGGTGCAGAGAAGCTCTTTAATTTCATGAAGAAATTTTTCTATCTAGGTGTTGAGGAGGGGATAAGAAAAGCAATGGGGATAGTTAACAAGCGAACTCAATACATAAGAGGCAGCAACTTTATGATTTATGACAAGAATACACAAACTCTGTATATTAATTCTAAATTTAATGAAGATTCTGAATATTTTTCATTGGAAAGACTAGATATAGAAGGTGGTTTCATCATCTCATCTTTGAAATTTACTGATGGTGATTGGTCTTCCCTGCCAAATAATTCTCTGGAGGTAATCCCATGTTAATTCTAAAGGTAGGTGGGGGATCTCAGATAAACTTTGAGGAGATCATTCTTGACCTTCATTCCATAGATGAAGAGGTAATTGTTGTCTTAGGTGCAAACTCGACTCGTTCCAAATTAGCAGAGCTTCAGAACCTAAATCTGGAGACTGTGACGTCTGTCAGCGGTGTCTCTAGTGTTTTAACAACCCCATCTGTAGTTGATATAATCATGCAATCTTATGCTGGACTTCAAAGTCAGTTGTTTGTCGAGAAATGTCAGCAAAACGGAATCAATGCAATTAGTCTTTCTGGATTGGATGGAGGACTGATAAAAGGAAAGAAAAACAAAGGGATCAAGGTAGTTATTAATGGAAAGAAAAAGGTTATAAGAGATTTATCTGGTAAACCTGACACGCTAAATGTCGACCTACTGACGACTCTAATCGATAAAAAGTTTGTTCCCGTAATTACTATTCCCATTATGGGTGAAAATGGAGAGGCATTAAACACAGAAAATGATGATATTGTTAGCCTCCTACAAAGAGAACTGTCAGCAGAAAGAGTAATTCACCTCATAGAAGCCCCAGGGATTCTTCAGGACCCTGAAAATGAGGAGTCTATGCTAACGAATATTAGCCTCATTGAATTGGAGGTGCTGATTTCAACATCCGCTGGGAGATTTAAGCGGAAGCTTTTGTCACTTCAGACCTTAATAAAACAAAACTGTGAGCAGATTTATATCGGGGACGGGAGAGTCAAGAATCCAATCCAGAAGTGTTTAAATGGTGAATTCACTAAAATTGTTAATACTAATATCGAGAAGACAAAAGATTCAGTCGAATGGATAGAACTAGAGGAGAAATATGCCCTTGGTGTATTTCCAAAGCGTAGGGTTGTGATTGAAAGGGGAAAAGGTGCCAAGGTCTGGGACACTGATGGAAATGAGTATATTGATTGTGTCGGTGGTTGGGGCGTATCGATCTTGGGGCATTCAAATCCTAAAATTGCTGATGTGATAAGTACACAATCTAGAAAAATAATTACAGTTCCTTCTTCATTTTACAACCGGACGAGAGCTGAGTTGATGAAAAAACTTGTGGAGATATCTCCAATGGGGTTGGATCATGTGTTTTTAACTAACTCAGGAACTGAAAGCGTTGAAGCAGCGCTAAAATTTTCAATGATATCTACAGGGCGTGATAAATTCATATCAGCAGTTAAAGGATTTCATGGTAGGTCATTGGGATCATTATCTGTTACTCACAAGATGAAGTATCGAGAGCCCTTTATGAGTTATTTAAACTCTGATAAGGTGACATTTGTTCCATTTAACAGAGAGGACAAGATTCTCCCACTGATAACAAATGAAATAGCGGCAGTTATACTAGAGGTTATTCAGGGTGAAGGGGGAGTGAATATTGGAGACGCATCCTATTTTCAGGCAGTGGAGGCAAAATGTCATGAAACAGGAACACTTTTGATAATTGATGAGGTTCAAACAGGTTTCTGTAGAACTGGCTCAATGTTTGCTACTGACTTAGTTAACATCACTCCTGACATTTTATGTCTTGCAAAAGCAATAGCAGGTGGAGTTCCTATGGGTGCGGTTCTTACGAATGATAAGGTGAAAGTATCTGTGGGAAGTCATGGAACTACTTTTGGTGGAAACCCCTTGGCTTGTGCTGTGGCCCTAGAATCTATAAACATTTTAATCAGTGAAAACATAGCCGAACAGGCAAAAACCAAAGGAAATACGTTTTATCAACTGCTTTCCTCAAGTATCACAGGTTCGAATTTAAAGATCGTAAAAAACATAAGAAACATGGGGTTAATGATTGGAATAGATTTAAGAAGACCAGTTAAGTCGATAATTGATGCTTTGGATGCACGTGGTGTTCTTACAATGCCTGCTGGTACAACAACTTTAAGGTTATTACCACCGGCTGTTATTACTGAAGATGAAATACATCAAGTTGTCGAAGAGATAATTTCTGTTTTAAGAATGACAGATAAAAATTCATTATAATATTAAACGTAACTCAAAACACTTTAAAATTACTAAAAAAACACAATGTTGATTGTGAGTAAGTCCAGCAAAATTTTAAAAGGCATTCTGATTATGGTGCTCTTGATAACCACTCCACTTGCGGGAATCTATATTGGTGTGAAAAACACATCTGACCACTTCTACACGAATATGAAATTTCCACAATTATCTAAGGCAGTCACTGTTTCTAGAGATAGCAAAGGAGTTCCAACAATATCTGGATCAAATCTTAATGATGTTCTCTTCGTTCAGGGATATGAGATTGCCAGGGATCGGTTATGGCAGTTGGAATTTTACCGGAGTCTTTCGAATGGGGAACTTTCAAGGATTCTTGGGCCATCTCTTCTTGAGACTGACAAATTCATTCATAACATCCTGATTCCAAACGCAAACGAGTACAATGCTGCGCATATCAACTCAACACTTCGATCAATGGTAGAAAGTTATATTGACGGAATTAACAAATTTATTTTGGGTCATTTAGACTCTCTTCCATTAGAATTCCAGTTACTTGGGGTAAAGCCCAAACTCTGGCAGGTGAAGGATGTGTTTGGAATGCAAAGTGCAATGGCCCTAAATTTTGCATTTGGAGGGTTATCCACAGAGTTACTAAGACAGGACACCATAAAGAAAGTTGGAGTGAAAAAGATGTTAGAGCTATTTCCGGTGCTGTATCCACCCGCAAGAAAATATTTGTTAAGTCTCAATCACACAACACCATTGCCATATATCAATTCCAAGTTTAATCTAAACAAAATAAAGAGAGCTCTTTATGGGACAGGATTTTCTTCACAGTTGTTTGCCTCCAATAATTGGGTTGTTTCAGGTGCTAAAACAGTATCGGGACATCCCCTTATATCGAACGACCCTCACCTTGGACTTGCTGTCCCTGGACTTTGGTATCAGGTAAATCTTGAGACTCCAGAATTTCATGCACAAGGTTTTACGCTTCCAGGAACTCCGTTTGTAATTCTTGGACACAATAGGTATGTTGCTTGGGGAGCGACTTCAGGGTTGACCGATGTTGTTGATTTGTATTATCTCAATCAGAATGGTACACATTATTTGGTCAACAACTCAACTTGGAAGCCATTTCAACTCTTAAAAGAGTATATCCCTCAAAAGGATGGTTCAAATGTTACTGTAGAAATTAAACTCACAGATTTTGGCCCAATGATGAATCTAACTCAGGGATATTATGCTTTTCAGTGGGTAAACAATATGAAGTATTCCAATAACCAGATCTTTCGGTCAATCTATGATCTGAACACAGCAAAAAGTGTGCAAGACGCACATAATGCACTCAGGTATTTTGAGGTTCCTGGGTTAAATTTTGTTTTGGCAGACGTTCAAAACAACATCGCCTATCAGTTTGTCGGGAAACTGCCCACAAGGAAAACAGGATTTGGATTGATACCACACAACGGGAGCAACGGTCAGTTTTATTGGAACGGTACGATTCCATACTCTGAAAACTACTATGTCTTGAATCCATCTTCTCACTTTTTCGCAACAGCAAACGAAAGAGTAGATCCGCGAGAGAAATTTTACATATCTGAGGCATTTGCATTAAAATATAGGGACGCTAGGATCTCAGAAGTTTTGGCGAACTTTACTGATTTTAAAACAGATAATCTAGGGAAGTTTACAGTGAATGATATGATGCGACTACAAGCTGATGTAAAAACCTTGGTCGCTCAGGATTTGCTTTTGCCAGTGCTCCCATATTTTAATGGACAGATTTCCAAATTAAATAACTCTAATGTCATCCAATCAATTAAATTGCTTGACTCTTGGAATCTTCGAATGGACAAAAATCAGATTGCACCAACCATCTTTACAACGTATCGTCTCTTCTATACTCAAATGACCTTTTTAGATGATGTTGGACAGGAGATAACCAACGCCCTCTCATACTCAGGTATTCGAGTAATAGCAAATCTGTTAAAGACGAACATTAACAGTCCTTGGTTTGATATAAATGGAACGAAGAAGAAGGAAAACGGGTATGACATTGCTCTGTTAAGCTTAGAAAAAGCAGTTCAGTATCTTGAGACCCGGTTAGGTAAGAATATGAATGGATGGAAATGGGGGAGTATTCATCAAACCTACTTTAAACACCCTTTGTCCTCTGTTCCAGAGTTATCCTTTTTGAATATTGGTCCACAGCCCTCAAACGGTTCTGTTTTTACGGTAAATGCAATATATGGACCGACCTATCATAACGGGAAAATCACCTACAGTGATAACTATGGGCCATCGTTTAGATTTTCATTTGAGGTTGAACCGACTTGGAGTAAAACTTATGGGATTTACGCACCTGGGTCGAATGGAGTTTATCTGGATCCAAACTATTCCAGTGGATACAATAATTGGTTAAATTTCAAGTATTCTCATTGGACTTTTTCAGCAACTGAAGCACAAAAATCTGCACAATTTATCTATGTTTATTCTCCTTAAAAGGACTCATTGATGTCAACATCAATAGGTGTAAACATATTCGAGATGGTCATCTCAGTCTTTTCATCAAGCTTTGACCAACCCATTAATCTAAATCTTTCAAAGTTATATCTAGAATAAATGATTTCTGTTAAAGCACGTATGTTTAGTTTCTGACCCTTTTCATTTGATGGAGTTACAGATAGCCTTCCATCCTTTCCTTCAAACTTCCAAGTCGAGTTGTTGTTTTCTATCCATTCGTCTTCAATCTCAAGGATAACTGAACCGTTTGTCGCTTCAATCCCATTCAAACCTCTTACATCAATTATTCGTGCCATTGGGGAAGGTACCCAGTCACGTGTCTTTGATTGTGCTTTTAAATCGGGTAACCATGATTCCACCTGTTCTTTTCTTGAGGTTTGAAATTTTATGCTCAACACCTGATCTTTATGAGCCTCCATCCACTTTAAAATTGCATATCTACCAACCTCATTAAGAAAGGTAAGTTCTCTCACCTTCATTTCTCCCTCAAATCCTGTCATCTTGTAATTAACCCAGGCGATTGTTTTGTTATATTCATCTCGAATTGAGAGTGCCCAATAATCTTTAAACGTGTAATGGTCATATCTTGACCGGTTAAACTTTGCAGCTCCATATAATGTTTCAACTAGATTAGATTTATAATCATAATATTGTTCTAAAACATCAACTAACCTATCCCTTGAGTAAATTATACCTTTTGGTAGCTGAATATCCTTAGTTTTGATGTTTCTGGGATTTACCTCCACCTCTTGTATCTGAGGAAGGTTTACATATCCAAATTTCCGATAAAAACTTTCCCGAAATGGGTATAATGCACTAACATACTGTGAGTTTTTCAACATCTTAGACAATAAGTGCTCCATCAATGCTGTTACATACCCCTTGTTTCTATGCTCAGGGTTAGTGGCAACACCTGCAACACCACCCATAGGGATGACTTTACCCCTTACATTCTGATCTAAGGGGACTATCGTTCCTGTGGTGACAACTTCATTTCCTTTCCAAATCAAAAAAATCTCATCTTCTGTTGTCTCTAAAAATTTCTTTCTATCCTCAGAAATCATTACAGGAGAGGGGGCGAATGCATATGTTGTCATCTCCGCTGCAATTAGTTTTTCCTTCATAGTCTTAGCAGGTTTAATCTGAATTGTCATGATTCTCTATTTTCAGCTATTATTTATTTATAGCCAAAAGAAAATGAATTAAAAAATTCTTTTTTGACATGCCATTGAAAAGGATTAATTAGGTGAAAAGTTCTCTTAAATTATGTGTGGAATTGCAGGTGTCTTTGGAACAGATGACAAGACCCTAGTAACAGATATGGTCTCAACCTTTCAAAATAGGGGGCCAGATCACAAAGGTTTTGCAACTACAGATATTGCAGTTCTGGGGAATGCAAGGTTATCAATTATTGATGTTGCAGGGAGTGATCAGCCAATTTGGGATGAACAAGGGCAAGTCTGCATCGTAGCAAACTGTGAGATTTACAATTTTAAATCTGTTAAAGCCACACTATTGGAGAAAGGTCATCATTTTATGACTAATGGTGATACAGAAGTTATTCTTCAAGCTTACCTAGAATATGGATTAGATTTTGCTCAATATATTGATGGTATATTTGCAGTCGCTATCCTTGACCTAAACAAGAAAAGATTGGTACTTGCCAGGGACAGGTTAGGAATAAAACCCCTGTATTACACCTTTGTTAAAGATAAACTATTGTTTGCCTCAGAAATCAAAGCTATTCTTAAATTTCAAGAGATCACTCCAACTTTAAATTATCCTGCTCTCCAGTGGTTTTTAGAATTAGGATATATTAGCGGGGTTCATTCTCTGTTTGAGGGAATTCAACAATTGCTTCCTGGAACAGTTATGTCTGTGGATCCCTCTGGGAAAACGATGAAGAAATACTTTAAATTACAAAACGGAACAACAGGTAAATTAGATATAAATATCTTGGACACCTTGATTGATGAGGCAGTAAACTCACAACTGATATCAGAAAGACCTTTAGGAATTTATTTATCAGGTGGATTGGATAGTTCCATTGTCGCTTCTTATGCAGCCAAGCATCTTGATAAGGTCATGACATTTACACAGAATTTTGGGGAGGTCAATGAAACGGCAAACGCTAGGTTGTTATCTGAGCAAATTGGTGCAGAACATTTTACGCTTAACCATGACCCTGATACTGAGATCCGAGATGTGAGGAAGATGCTTTATTTTATGGAACATCCAACTTTTGGAATGTCGGCAACTTACGAATTAGCGCAGTTTGCCAAATCCAAGGGTAATGTGGTGATGCTTTCTGGTCTTGGCGGTGATGAAATCTTTGGAGGGTACGTCCAACATGCCAGAGCTGCTAAAATTTCTGCTTTTCCTAACATCCCCCTACTCAGCCGTTCTACAGGCAAGTTATTTGAAAGCTTCAATCAAATGAAACTCTCAAGGTATGCATATTCAATGGGTTCAACACTTGATAAGATCAGGGCAGTAAAATACTCGGAATCACCAAAGGTGATGAAGGCATTAATCTCAAAAGAATTCAGAGAGGTTCCTGAAACAGAGGTTTTCAATTACAACCCAAATAAGGATTTTTTCAAGGTAATGGAGTCTGAGTTGATCTATGGGCAACTTGATGGTAACTACCTGAAGATCGCAGATAGAATGTCTATGGCGGCTTCAATAGAAATGCGAGTTCCGTTTCTCGATACACCACTTTTGCAATACTCATTAAATCTGCCTCGTACGGACAAAATCAGGAATAATGTGTCAAAATTTGGGTTAAGAAAGTTAGCTGGTGAACAACTAAGCCTTCCTAAACAGATCATTAAGAAGGGTGAGGATGCTTCGAACAAGGGTGGCTACGGTTTCTCGGCAGCAGAGTTTTGGAAAGAAAGTCTCGGAGAGTATGTTAAAACCCAATTAGATTCGTCTATAATTCGTGAATACAAGGTTTTTGATGAAAATCAGGTTAAAAATTATCTTTCCAAGGTGCGTTCCTATGCCCAGATAAGGACACTGTGGCATATTGCCACAACACATGAGCTAATAGATATTTTCCAAATGCAAATTTAACTTCATGGCTTAACATCAAATAATGCGAAGTTGGTGTTACCCAATGTTGAAAAGGTCACATTAAGACTACCTAAATCTCCTTATGTCCCTGATGGATACCTTCCGATTGAAAATTTAAATATTCTTGTTAAAAGTCCAGAATTTAAACCCTTAGTCCCTAGAGAAGACTTTTCTAAATTTAGGGTAGCCTCTAAATTACTCTTCCTTTGGGTCGTTATTATTGTTGTTATCACTATCTTGATAGCTTTAGTTAATTATCTTCCATTATTTCCGACTTACGTTGCCTTCTTTCTTTTTGTAACTCCAAATGCAATATTGTTGTTTTATATAACAGGAGTAATCACCGCGAATATTATACCAATCTGGTTTGGAACCTTAGAATCTGAAACTAATACTGAATTTGTAAAACTAAAGTACACATTCTTAAAAATCAAAACTGTCAAGATTGAAATTTGTAGACTATTTAACCCAGTTTTACTGGTGAATAGTAATTTGATTTACATGTTGATTTTAACTGAAGATGGAAATATTTTCTACAGGTATACAATTGGAAGATTACTAAATTTAAGTTATTAAACTGAGACAATTCGTAATAAAAAGCAGTTAATACCATATTTTGATTTACAATAAAATTCAAATATTTTACGAAACAATCAAATCTGAAAACGATTCCTTCATTAATTTTTGTCACATGAAAATTTAAAATTGGTAATTTTCCCAATAATTGAATCTTCCCAGACTGTGCTGAAATATGGCTTTTTATAAAATTATATGCGGTTTTAAAATGGATATAAGATATTTTATGTAATTAATAAGTAACAACAAACTTAAAAGAGTTAAAACTTTGAGGAATGTGCGATTTTATCGACACACGGTGATTAAATCAGAAAAAAAGGTACGAGATTTTTCCCGTAGGAGGATAAAACATGAAAGTTACAAAATCAAACATAATACTAGTTATCATGCTCTCACTTGTAACAATCGGTATGACGGTGCAGACACTCCCCTTCACCACAAATATCGATCCTGTTAAAGAAGTGATCATAAGCTTTGAACCAGCTCAAAGTAATACTGTTTTAGGTAAACTTGCGAGCTATGGTGTAAACATAATCGAAAAGTACAACATCATATCTGCTGTTGCTGTGACATTACCGAGTTCTTTGGTTAATGTTGTATCTCAGATTCCTGGGGTAAAATATGTCGAGGACAATGCTCATTATACTAAGGATATAACTCCTAATGATCCCCGTTTCAGTGAATTATGGGGTATGTCAAGAATAAAAGCCCCTCAAGCCTGGGATCTAACCACTGGTTCGAGTTCAGTTCTTGTGGCAGTAATTGATGAAGGAATCGATATCAATCATCCTGATTTAGCTGCTAACATATGGACAAACCCAGGTGAAATTCCAAACAATGGAATTGACGATGACAACAATGGATACATAGATGATATTAATGGCTGGAACTTTTTGGACAAGAACAATCTTGTTTATGGTGGAGATCCAACCAAGGACACCCATGGGACCCACGTTGCAGGGACAATTGGCGCTGTTGGGAACAATGGAATAGGTGTTGTTGGGGTAAACTGGAATGTGAAAATCATGTCCCTTAAGTTTCTAGGGGCGACCGGTGGTTCTACCACAGATGCAATCTCAGCTGTACAGTACGCTTCAGCTATGGGGGTAAAGATTATCTCAGCATCTTGGGGTGGTGGTCCATACAATCAAGCTTTGAAGGATGCAATTGATGCTTTTCCTGGTTTATTTGTTGCAGCAGCAGGGAACTCCGCAGCAGACAATGATGCAACACCTCACTACCCATCTTCTTATACATCAACAAATTTGATATCAGTTGCTTCAAGTACATCAACTGATGGGATGTCATCATTTTCAAATTATGGTGCTACATCTGTAGATATAGCTGCACCAGGATCCAATATCTTGAGTACCTACCCAGGTAACTCATATAACACAATTTCAGGAACTTCTATGGCAACACCTCATGTTTCAGGGGCTGCTGCTTTATTGTTGGCTAGGGATCCAACATTAACCACCGCTCAGCTAAAACAGAAACTGATAGATGGAGTTGACGTTGTACCAGCATTTCAAGGGAAGGTTGTTTCTAACGGTATTTTGAACGTTTATAAGTCAATGACTGGTTCTACCCCACCTCCATCATCAACAAAGACCAGTACATTCACAGGTACAGTGTCAAGCACAACTGTAGATCAGGTTCACTATTTCGACCTTACAGCAACCGGAACAATCAGTGCTACTCTCTCCTGGCCAGCAGGTCCTGATGTGGACATGTATCTATACGCTCCAGGAGTTAACGTATATGGGACTGGGTATGTCACAAGGGCATATACCACCGCAAATCCTGAGACACTTTCCTACTCAGCAACAATAACTGGTACATGGGCTATTCGTGTCAACTACTACAGTGGCTCATCTGCCAGTTACACATTATCTGTTACATACCCCGTCTCTGGAACAGTTGATACAACACCTCCAGCTCAGGTGACTGGTCTGACTGCAAATGCTGTCTCTACATCCCAAATCAACCTGGCATGGAATGCAAACACTGAACCAGATCTTGCAAACTACAAGATTTACAGAGGTGGTATTCTTCTCACAAGCACTACAGTTACTTCATACAGTGATACTGGATTGGCTTCTGGCACCAGTTACTCCTATCAGGTCTCTGCTGTAGATACCTCTACAAATGAGGGACTAAAATCAACAACAGCAACTGCTACAACTCTAACTCCTTCAGATACAACCCCACCAAGTGTGACCATTGTCACTCCAACAGGAACAGTATCTGGAACAGTTGTCGTGGAGGCAACAATTACTGATAACATAGGTGTATCCTCAGCAGATTACAGAATTGATACAGGTGTATGGGTTGCACTTATCAAAGGAACGGGCTCCTCATGGACCGCAAATCTAGATACGACAACTTTGACAGATGCTAATCACACCATTGAGGTCCGAGGACTTGATGCAGCAGCAAACACTGGAACAGCAACTGGGACTTTCACAGTAAGCAATACTCCACCATCAACTCCTGGTAAATACACCTTCACAGGAACTGTTTCGAGCACATCTCCTGATCAGGTATTTTATTTTAATGTTACCACAACTGGAACAATCAGTGCAACTCTATCATGGCCAGCAGGTCCTGATGTGGATATGTATCTGTACGCACCTGGTGCAAATGTCTATGGGACTGGGTATGTCACAAGGGCATATACCACCGCAAATCCTGAGACACTTTCCTACTCGGCTACTACAACAGGTAAATGGGCAATCCGTGTCAATTACTACAGTGGAGCATCCGCAAGTTTCACACTTGATGTTACAGTCCCTGTACCTTCAACCACAAAAACCAGTACATTTACTGGAATAGTGTCAAGCGCAACTGTGGATCAAGTCTATTATTTTGACCTTACGGCAACCGGGACAATCAGTGCAACTCTATCATGGCCAGCAGGTCCTGATGTGGATATGTATCTATACGCCCCTGGTGTTAATGTGTATGGAACAGGTTATGCAACCCGAGCATACACGACTGCCAATCCAGAGACATTATCTTTCTCAGCCACCACAACAGGCACTTGGGCAATCCGTGTCAATTACTACAGTGGAGCATCAGCTAGCTTTACTTTAAGTGTTACTTATCCTGTTGCTGCTGCAACTCCTGCTAATGTAGGATCAGTTTATGGGACATCATCAATTACTGCACAGTTACCTTCTGGTTCCTTTGGAAGTGATATGGTAGGCACCTATAGTCCAGCTGTTATTTGGAATTACATCTAAGAATCCTGTAGAATTTAAATAAAATCAAACTATTAATATAAACAAAATAAACTTAATAATTATGTGAATGACATTATAGAAATCAATATGGTAAATTTACGTTTTTTTTGGAATTATGTCGATGAAAGATACCTCATTCTTCACAAAAGAAAGCAAGGTCACCTTCCACCATGGACTGAGGATTCAATTTTGCGAAAATACAAATTCACCAATGTGTTTAGACGTGATGATCCGGGGACTCAATTTGTTCTTAACAAAATTATTCCCTTTTATACAGAGGATATACAAAATCTCTTATTTAACATAATTCTTTATAGACTTTTTAACAAGATTGAAACTTACGAGCTTATAGGTGGTCAAAACCATAAAAAATTCGATAAGCTAGAAATTAGGCATGCCCTTGAAGAAACAAGGCACCCTGTCTTTACGAATGCATTTATAGTTTCTCCTTATAATTTTTTGAAAGAAGAAGGTACTAAAATTGCTCGAGTTGTTAAGTTGTTGGAACTTATAGCCAAAGATATTCCTATTGTAACAGAAAAAATCATAAGGAACAGAGCGTCAGAAGTTACCTACTCTGTTCTCAAATCCTTACCGGGAATAGGTGAATTTCTTGCATATCAAATTTGCGTGGACCTCGGCTATTATTCACATGAATTTTATGATGAAAACAAACATGTGGTTGCAGGAAAAGGGGCTTTAAATGGTCTTAACTTTCTATTCCCTAATTCATTTAAGCGTCATTCAACATATCTCATAAAATTTTTAGTTGATACACAATCTTATTGGCTTAGAAGACTTTCTCAATCTAATTCTCCCCTTATCAGAGACTATGGATATAAACCCTTGAATTTAATGGCAGTAGAAAACTGTCTCTGTGAGATTTCTAAGTATCTCAAGGCATTGTATGGATTGGGGCGTCCCCGTGTAAGGTATAAAATCAAGTATTAACTGATACTCATCTTTGGTATTATCGAGTGTTATTTAAACCTGCAAACATAGGTAATATATGGAGCAGCTTCAGATCGTAAAGGATTTGATTGGGGCTGATAAACTTAGTGAGGCAGAGAAAAAGCTAAATGTAATCCAAGATCAGATTTCTGAGTTTGAATATATTAACCAAGTCTCAATCATTCAAGAAAAAAGAGGGTTAAATGATGACCTTTTCAAATCTGCTCTGAAGCTATATGAACTTGCACAGCATTCTAAACTTGATGCTGAACTACTACAATCCTATATTCGGTTGATCTATGCCAATTGGAGGCTAGACAAACTTGAAGAAGCCCAGTCGTTTATAGATCTAGGGGTTAAATTACTAGATGGGGCAAATGATGATACATTACTTCCATTAGCTGGGGAACTCTATTACCTTGCGGGAGTAATTAATCATGTTATGGGAGAGTCACTGGTTTTGATCAAAAGTTGGTTTGATAAATCTTTAGAGATTAGGCTTGAACTCGATGATGAACTGTTGTTATCATATACCTTAAATGCTCTTGCAATCGTTGAAGAGGACTTAGGGAATATTAGAGCAGCTATTTCCTATTATTTGAGTAGTCTGGAAATAAAAGAAAAGTATTCTAACAGCTTGGGACTTGCCCGGGGTTATTTTAATTTGGCTCAATTATATATCTCTACAGGAGACCTGAATAGAGCGAGAGAATTAGTTCCTAGGGTGGAGGAATTTTATTCTAAAGTTGAGCATAAAACAGAGAGGCGGATGGTTCGCGAATTGAAGGCTCAAATTGCATATCAATCTGGTGACATTAAATCTGCTATTAATGAAAGAAAAACCAAAATCAATATTGCAGGTTTAAAACCTGATACGGATCAATATTTCGCTGAACTGCAAAAGTTGATAGATCCTTATATGTTGTTAGGACAGCGATATGACGCAGAAAAGATATTACAAGAGATAGCAAACTTCTACAATTCTGATGAGAGTAAGTTAACATATTTATTAGCATTACAATCCTATTATGCAAATCATCCATCTACTCGTGAAAAGCTTAAATCGAAACCGATAGCCTACAAAATCTTAAACCATAAAGATTCTGGCAATTATTTGAAAATAAATACAATCTATACTATTTTGACTGTAACTTTTTTGGAGATTTCCTTATTTTCAGAACCTGAGAAGATTCAAGAGGTGAGGGGACTTCTTAACAAATTGGAAGATTATTTTATTCAACCAACCATTCATGTTAAGGTAATAAGAGACTATATTTTAGGAAAAATAGCTTATTTTGACCAAAATTCACTTGAAATGCAATATAGATATAACAAAGCGCAAAAGTTAGCAGAAAAGAATGGACTGACTGCCCTTGCAACACAGATTTCGAAGGATTTCTACTCAAACACGGTTCATCTGTCTCCAGAGATGAACAATGCATTTTCTGCCAACCATAACCAAACAAGGTACTTTGGTTCTGATCTTCAGTCTCTTAATTTAATCAGACCATTAAGGATATCTGAGCCACCTCGAGCATTTTACATTATTGACTCATCTGGATTGTTAAGATACCAAAAAAATTTTAGCATGAATCTAAAAGTGAGTTCTTCTCTATTTTCAGCTTTCATAACGGCTATCAAGCAATTCGGTGAGGAAGCATTAGAATCAGACCAGTTGAAGCGAATATGGATTGAAAATTACGTAATTGTATTCGATCAATGGGAGCAACTGACTCTTTGTCTTATCGTAGGGGGAAACTCATCAAACTTGGAGGAGAAAATCAGAAGATTTAAAGAAAAAATCGATAACGATCTGGAACTAAAAGAGTTGCTTATCAACTCTAAATCAAAAATCATCTCTAATGACAAATTGGAGCTTCTCTCAGAATCAATTTTTATTCGCTAATTATAATTGCCTAAATTAATTGAATGATGATTTTATTATATTATTATGTGTTCTATTTATCATTAAATTTGTGCCAGAAGTGCTGTGCCTCTTGCCATCCGATATCCTTTCTATAATGAAGGTTATTTCCTTCTATAAAAATTTTTGATATTTCTCTGTAAATCTTTGATCTGAGATCGATGATGTCTTCTCCTTGTGCAACAAGGCTAAAGAGTCTCCCCCCATTAACAGTTGGTAAAGGGTCGAGTGCTATACCTCCACTGTAGAGAGAGACATTGTTTGCAACCTTTTCTAACCCATAGATCTGTTTGCCTTTGACATTTCTATAGTCTCCAGGATATCCTTTTGAAGCTCCTACAACACAGAGTCGTTTGATTTCGTCGTGAAACTTCTGTGATTGTGTAAGGTTTCCTTTAATACATCTCTCTATCATCTCATAATATGATCCTAGAATACCCGGAATAACCACCTGACTTTCAGGGTCTCCCCACCTGGCATTGTATTCAATCGCTTTGATCTCCCCTGAGGGTAGAACTATCCCACTGAAGTATAATATCCCAACAAAAGGTTCTCCTTCATCTTTTAATCCCTTGATAACTGGTTGTACAAATACTTTCACAATTTCATCAATGCGGTTCTTAACTATATATGGGTGAGAGATTGACCCCATTCCCCCAGTTTGTTCACCCGTATCGAAATCATCTGCCAATTTAAAATCTTGAGCAGGTGGGAAAACGATGAAATTTTCACCATCAGATAATGCATAAACAGAGAATTCCTCTCCAATTAATCCTTCTTCAATAAGAAAGGTTTTTCCGGAATCTCCAAAGTTTTTCATTTTTCGAATATTTTGTTCTGCCTCTTTGAAGTTCGTTGATTTTAATGCCCCTTTTCCTGCAGCGAGTCCACTCGCTTTGACAAACAGAATTTTATCCTTTTGATTACCGTAAGCTTCAGAAATATATTGAAGTGCGTCTTTTTCTGATGTGAATACCTCAAAATTTGGGTGTGGGATGTTATGTGTCTTCATAAATCGTCTTGACCATGCCTTGTCCCACTCTATTCTTGCTGAGTTTCGCCTTGGACCAAATACCTTGTATCCATAGGTTTGTAACAGATCAACGGTTCCATGTGCCAGAGCATCATCCTGGGCGACGTCCACAAGGTCTGGTTTGTATTTTTCTGCAATTTTTAAAATGCTTTCGGGCTGTTTTAAATTAGAATTTTTCTCAATTATTATAGTTTTATTTCGCTTAAAACCGATATAGTCATTCCCTGGGCTTATAATTATTGTGCCGACTTCAGGACTGTTTTCATATGCTTCTGAAAGTACATGTTCTCTGGCTCCGCTCCCCACTATCAGTACAGTTTTTAAACTCAACTTACTCCACTTCCATTGACCTTGAGCAAAAACGCTCTCTCACTAATCTCTTTGAGTTGCTCACCAAAGGGTGTAGGGTAGTTTCCATCAATACATGCATAACAGGCTTCTAACCCCTTCAAAGAGGTTTTTAACCCATCTAATGATAAGTAAGTCAAGCTGCTTGCATTGATTTCCTCTTTTATTTCACTCTCAGATTTTTCAGCTGCAATAAGTTCACCTCTGGTTGGAAAATCCACTCCATAGTAACAGGCTTGCGAAATGGGTGGACTTGTGATAGCAACATGAACCTCATTAGCTCCTTTTTGTTTTAGCAACTTTATAAGATATTTTAAGGTTAACCCTCTAACTATTGAGTCATCAATTAATAGCAAATTCTTACCTTCTATTAAGCTGTCAATAAAGAGGTATTTTTCCATTGCTGCTTTAATTCTTGTTTCAACTGTTGGCATGATGAAGGTTCGTTTTGATGATCTGTTCTTGATAATTGCATCTCGAAGGGGAATCTGTAATATTTCTGAAATTGGCTGTGCTGCTGTCTTTGAGGTGTCAGGAACAGGGACAACGTAGTCTGCTTTAATGTTTCTCTCCTTAAGTTGAAGAGCCAGTTCCTCCCCTAATGCGATCCTTGTTTGATAAACGCTGATATCTTCAATTTTAGAGGCAGCCGAAGCAAAATAGATGTATTCGAACATACAGTGAGTGTGTTCTTTACTCGTTACCAATTCTACTGGTCTACTTTGTAATCCTGAAAATAGAATATAATTTCCGGGTTCAAGAACTGAAATGCTATCAAATCCGGCCTGTTGTAAAACCACAGACTCTGATGCCACTAGACAGAAGTTTTCATTTTGTGCATAGACTATGGGTCGGATACCTCGTGGATCTCTAAAAGCAAACAATTTGTCTCCAATTATCCCCACACAAGAGTAAGCACCATCCATGGTGAGCATTAATTCCTTGATAGATTCCTCCAAGGATTTACCTTGATTGATGAGTTTTCCCAAGAGATGTGTAATTAACTCTGCATCACTGCTGTATTCTTTGTCGCTTAATTGACTCATATTTAAAATTTGACCATTATGTGCCAGAGACAATGAACCAAGTCTGGTTTGAAAGCTAAATGGCTGTGCAAATTTATTTGTGGCTGATCCTCCGGTTCTGTCTCCATAAGTGGGATACCTGGTACTACCAATAATTGCTGTCGATATGTCAGCTCTATCTATATTGATAAACTTTGGTTCAGACTTTACCTTTGAGTCTCTGTGAATTCCATACTCATCCACCCAAGCAAGCCCAGAAGCGTCCTGTCCTCTGTGGACTAGTAATTGTAGTAGGTTTTGAGCAGTATTTAGTTGCATTTCTTTTCCACATATTCCAATAATACCACACATGTCAGTTTTCCCCCTTATTCACTTCATTTTGCAATTTTTCCTCTGCAAGTCTTTCCACAACTCTAGGGAGGAGTGTATGTTCAACCTGAAGAATTTTATGCGTAAGTGTCTCAAGAGAGTCAGTACCTAAAATATGTACACATTCTTGATCAATAATTGATCCACTATCAAGTTCTTCAGTAACGAGGTGAACAGTTGCTCCAGTGACCTTAACACCATATTCAAATGCTTGCTTTTGTGCATTTAACCCCTTAAAGGCTGGTAGGAGACTTGGGTGAATGTTTATAATTTTGTTCCTGAACGTACTAAGAAACTCTCCACCTATGATTCTCATGTAACCAGCCAGAACTATGAGATCTAAGTCATACTTTGTTAGTTCTTTTAGGATCTCTTTTTCATGATCATCCCTATTTGTAAATTTATTGTGGGGGATACATCTGGAATTTATTCCAAATTCTGAAGCCCGTCTTAATATTGGGGCTCCATCTATGTTAGAGATAACAACCTTAATTGAAATGGGTAGATCTTTAGTCTTAATGTATTCTGCGAGAGCTACGAAATTTGACCCTCTTCCTGAACCAAGAACTGCGATATTAAACATTTCCATCCCTCTTGTTTGCATGTACTGTGTTTTTTAGTAACATAGCAATTGTCATTGGACCCACACCACCCGGTACAGGTGTTATCTTTCCTGCTATGGGTGCAACCTCATCAAAGTTTACATCACCTGCTAACTTACCATTGACACGGTTTATTCCTACATCGATAATTACCGCACCTTCTTTAACATGTTCTTTTCCTATGATCCCTGCTTTTCCAACAGCAACGATCAGAATATCTGCATCTTTGGTGTATTTAGCAATATCGCGAGTTTTGCTATGACAGATTGTGACTGTAGCATTTTCCTCTTCCAAAAGATGTGCGATTGGTCTTCCCACCAGATTGGATCTCCCGATTACCACAGCATGCTTCCCTGGTATATCCACATCTGACTGTTTGAGGAGCTCAATTATTCCTTGTGGTGTACAGGGAACAAAGGATCTGTGCCCTGCGAACAATCGTCCAAAGTTGTTTACTGTTAATCCATCTACATCTTTTTTTGGAGAGATTAGTTCGAGAGCTCGTTCTTCATTAAGCCCAGAGGGAAGAGGTAATTGAAGGAGTATTCCATCAACCTCCGTATCATTGTTTAACTTAATAATTGTCTCTTCGAGTGAAGATTGAGAAACATCTGATGGAAGTTTCATAACTCTTGAGGTGATTCCCACGTTCTTTGCTGCTTTTTCTTTCATCCTCACATAAATCTCTGAAGCTGGGTCGTTACCAACTAGAATTACAGCAAGTGTTGGATGCGATTGACTGTGCTCTAACTCTGTTCGCAAATCATTCAATATTTTCTGAGAGATCAATTTTCCATCAATGATGTTGTTTTGTTTAACTTCTTGTATCATTTTTCTGCCTCCAGTCTGATATCACCTATCTGAATGGAATTTCCCTCCATAACAGTTCCGATTCGGCTTGTACCATGGAATTTTGAAAGTCTCTCTACTATCTCCTCTGCCTGCTCTCGTGAGACTATTACGATGAACCCATATCCCATGTTAAAGGTTGTAAACATTTTCTCTGGAGAAATTAAACCCTTTGCTTGAATTTGTTGAAACACCTCTGGGACTTCCCAACTGTCCAGATTATACATGAATTTTCCTAGTCGCAATAAATTTAGATACCCACCTCCAGTTATGTGAGCCATTCCATGTATACTTTGTCTTAAATCTGATCTAAGAAGGTCTTTAATTGCTTTAACATAAATCGTAGTTGGTTCCAGTAACTCTGGAAACATTTCGTCTTCTTTGAAAAGGTTACGAATCAATGTAAAACCATTAGAGTGAACACCAGAGGATCTTAAGCCTAAAATGACATCCCCTTGTTGTATTGTAGCTCCTGTGATGGGCTCTCCTCCGTCATATCCACCAATAGCAGTACCTGATAAATCATAAAGGTTGTGTGAACCTCGAAGAATATCTGGAAGAATTGCAGTTTCTCCACCTAAAAGTGGAATTTCCGACTCTTTACACCCTTGAATTATGCCAGAAAGAATTTGATCAATTTTTTCAGAATCAGGTTCTCTTAGTGCCAAGTAATCCACAAACCCCTTTGGAATTGATCCAGAGCAAATAAGATCGTTCACATTCATTGCCACACAATCTATACCGATTGTTGCATATGAATTAAATAGTTCAGTTAAGAGAATCTTGGAACCGACGCCGTCAGTTGCAATGCTGATAAGTTCATCACCTATAGGGATAGCTCCACAATAAAATCCTGATGGAAGCTTATTTTCTGAATGCTTTTGGGATCTGGAAAGAATTTTGCTAACTGCATCATCCTCCCTTTTCCTAGACTCAAAATAGAGGTCAGAGGTGTCCATCTAATTCTCCTTTACCTTTAATATTCTAACAGCAAGATGGGCTGCATTTTGTCCATTATCTATCCCTACAGCTGCCACAGGGACACCTTTTGGCATCTGAGCAATAGAGAGGAGAGCATCTAGTCCTCCCAGCTTTGATGAAACTGGCACTCCAATCACAGGTTTATCTGTTTTTGAAGCGACTACTCCTGGTAGTGCTGCTGACAGACCTGCGATACAGATAAACACATCTGTCTCGACCTGATCCTTAATAATCTGGTCTAATCTGTCTGGTTCTCTATGAGCAGAAGCTACAAATACCTTGTATTCAACTGAGTGCTCATCAAGAACACTAATCACCTTATCAATTACATTTTGGTCGCTTTTTGACCCTGCTAATACACACACCTGTCCCTTCATAAATTTAATGCCTCCTTCATAGGCTTATTCCATGCCTCTTCTAATTCCTTTAGGGTATGGGAGTTGTTGTTATAGATGAAAACCTCCTCTGAGGAGGTTCTTCCTAAATCAACAAAATTAATCTTTAGATCCCTCATCTTCCCCTTTAACTCAACTTCTTCTTCTGGTCTTACCTGAATTAAGAAGCGAGGTGCGAATTCTCCAAACTTTTCTTCTACACCCAGATTGACAAGAGCTCTGTTAGCCTTGAACCCTACCTTGCTTTCAATTAACCATTTGATTAGAGATACCAAAAGTCCTCCTCTCCCAATATGTCTTGCAGCAGTTAGCTGAAAGGAGGTTAGAAAACCCATCAGTTTTTGTTCTTCCTCATAGTAAACCTCTAATTTTTTCATATTTGTGGGAGTTGAAACCTGTTTGTGATACTGGCTTCCAATAAGTTGACCTTTATTACTACCAATTAAGAATATCCGAGAATTAACCGTAGTTAATACTGGTGAAGTTGGTGCTTGATCGCTTATTCCTATAATCCCAATAAAGGGACTGGGGAGAATCTTTTTTCTTGCACTCTCTGTCTGTTTTTCATTGTAAAGAGACACATTTCCACCAACCACAGGAATCTTCAGTTGTTGAGAAAAATTAGCCACCCCTTTAATTGCCTCCACAAACTCCCAATAAGAATCAGGAAAATCTGGATTGCCAAAATTTAATGAATCAACCAAACCTATTGGTGTTCCACCTCTAGAAACTATCTTATGAAGAATTTCGAGACTTGCCAACTCTGCACCAAGCTTTGGAGATTGATTTACCAGAAATGAATTGGTTCCTGAGGCTATGGATAAATACTTCCTGTTGGGTAGGAGTAGAACCCCTCCACCATTGAATGGAGAAACCACAGTATTCCCTTGAACGTGTTGATCATATTGGATGAAAACTTCTTTTCTAGACGCTAGATCGACAGATTGCAACAATGAGAGAGCAATTTGCAGGTCATCACCACCTGAACGACGGTTTGAGTTAAATATTGGTCTATCGGGTTCTGTCATTGGGCGTGGTGGTTCAGGAAATCCATTTATAACAAAATCCACAGGGAGTTCTGCAACATTTTCCCCATTAAATTCAGCTGTAAACAGCTTAGATTCATTAATCTCTCCCACAACACTCCATTCCACCTCAAATTTATCAAGAGATTCTGTTATTTTTTTCAGATTAGCAGGATTAATAATGGCCAGCATTCTTTCCTGAGATTCTGAAATAAGTCTTTGCCAAGCTTTGATATCATCAATTTGAGTATGTACCTCATTTAAATTCAAGTGAACTCCCTTTCCACCTTTCTCAGCCATTTCAACAGCTGCGCAAACCAATCCTCCTCCTCCTAAGTCTTGGAGAGCTGATAAATGTTCACTTATCTCGAGGGTCACATCAATGAGCTTCTTCTCTGTTAAGGGGTCTCCTATCTGTACAGATCCTCTTTGTTCCAATGTGTTGTTGGAGTCCGAAAACACCTCTGAGGCAAAAGTTACACCACCAATCCCATCTAACCCAGTCTTACCCCCATATAGAACCAAAATGTCCCCCGAATTTTTGGCAACTGACCTGATTATTTTGTCTTTATCAACAACACCCACACACATGGCATTTACAAGTGGGTTTTCTTCGAAATTCTCATCAAATTCTAGGTCTCCTCCTAAATTAGGAACCCCAACACAGTTCCCATATGATGATATTCCAAGTATTACCTGATCTAACAGAAGTTTCTGTCTGTTTTGAAATGGAAGTCCAAACCTCAGATTGTCTAAGATAGCTATGGGTCTGCAACCCTGACTTAAAATATCTCTGATTATACCTCCAACCCCAGTGCTTGCCCCATTAAAGGGATCTACAGCAGATGGATGATTATGGCTCTCTAACCCAAGCCCCACAAGAAGATCTTCTCCGACATCAATCAACCCAGCACCTTCCCCAATTCCCAATGCCACCCTTTCACTCTCTGTATAAAAAAGATGGAACCACCTCTTACTCGATTTGTAAGAGCAATGTTCACTCCACAAAGCATCAAAGGTTGAAAACTCCTCTATGGTGGGGTCTCTACCTAAAGTCTTCTTAATCTTTGTTATTTCAGGTTCAGTTAACATTTAATTGCCTCCACAAATACTTTTAATATTTTTCTGCCATCTGTAGATCCCTGATGCTTGAAAAAAGCTCTTTCTGGATGTGGCATCATACCTGCCACTGAATTTTTGACCATCCCTGCGATGTTATCGAGTGACCCATTGGGGTTTGAATCTTCTGTATCTCGTCCATCAATGTCACTATATCTGGCTAATACTCCATCAGGTCGAGTGGTATTCCAATAATTTCCCTCAAAATGAGCGATTGGAATTCTCATAACTTGATTAAAAAGGTCTCCAAATAGCTTATCATCAGATATCTTGATGTTGATAAATTTACTAACAAACCTCGTATGCCTGTTAGGTAATAATGCCCCAGGTAAAAGACCTGCTTCAGTCAATATCTGAAAACCATTACATATACCGAAAACTAGCTTCCCAGATAAAGTTTCATCCCTTAAGAGTTGAACAGTTTCTGTTGTCTTTGCTATTGCACCAGCCCTGAGTATATCCCCAAAGCTAAATCCACCCGGTATAACAAATGCATCCTGATCATTGATTCTCTGTAAATCTTTATATTCAATTAGATTTGCAGAAACCCCCTCAAAATTGTTTAAGGCACGCAATGTTTCATGCTCATTGTTGGTGCCTGGAAAGCGAAAAACTCCAATTTCCAATTATCTCACCGAATCTGGATTTTGAAGACCTCAATTAGAGGATTGGTCAGCAATTCATTATTGACCTTGTGAAATTCTTCCTTCCAATTTCTTGATTCAAGGTTTTCTTGAAAACTTATCTGAATGAATTTACCTAACCTTACAGATTGGGTATTTATTCCAAAATTTTCAATGGCTCTTTTAACCACGTTCCCTCCAGGATTAGGGATACCCTCTTTAGGTGTTATGATAATATTCACATTCAATGGTTCTCTCAGTGGTTCAAACTCTATTTCTGATAGTCTCTTCTCTAAGGTTCTGTACCCTTCAAGGACGTCTCCCAAGTCTTTTCGAAACACGTCTTTATCGAGTTTTTGTCTGGTCTCTTTATCCCAAACTCTCATTGAATCTCCTGAAAGCTCATCAGCTAACCAGATTAATCCATTTTTGTCCCTCCCAAACTCCAATTTAAAATCCACCAAAATCAAACCCGCTTTGTCAAAATTGTGTTTGAGAACCTTGTTTACTCTGTGTGCGTATGCCTTAACTAACCCTAGTTCAAATTCTTCTATGTAACCCAATGAAACAGCTACAGATTCAGAGATCAATGGGTCATGTAATTCATCATCTTTCACGAAGATTTCCAGCAAAGGCTTTTTGAGCTCTTCACCCTCAGGTATTCCATATCGTCTG
This sequence comes from Candidatus Heimdallarchaeota archaeon, assembly GCA_030149205.1. GTDB lineage: Archaea > Asgardarchaeota > Heimdallarchaeia > Heimdallarchaeales > Kariarchaeaceae > WAKA01. The sequence continues at coordinate 614,431 of JASBSB010000007.1, forward strand.
CAAATACTTCCTGCAAGTGTGTTTCTGATTACCACTTCAACAGGGAAAATTTTTAGAGGTCTTACTAAGAAAGTAATATCATCCTCTTTTTTTAGAATATGTGTTGGGATCCCTGAGGATGTCAATAAGTTAAACAAGATTTCTGTCATTCTAGCGTTGAGAGCCCCCTTACCATTGAGATTGTCCTTTTTAGCACCATCTCCAGCAGTGATATCGTCTCTAAAAATCATTTTAGCTGTTTCAGAATTCAATATTTCAAGTGTTTTAACCTTTCCTGAGTAGCTTTTTTCCTCATTTTCCTGTCTCATCATTTGATAAGTTATTGCACTCAATTTAGTTTAATAAAACTAATGTTCAAACCAAAACTCTGTCAAAAAATTACATATTATTGTAAATATGTGACTATAATAATTATATTTTTATCAAATACTCAAATTATTTTACAAATTTATGCAACTAATTTCTGGAGTATAGATTTTTGAATTGACCAAATATGCTTTTCTTGTTAATTTTAGATAAATTTAGATGACTCTCCTTAAATTTTGCTGAAATCTATTTATCGGTAGATTGTTAAGCGGTCTCTTTTAATATGATTACAAGTGACACATAAAGTTGTACTAACTGTCGACCTTGACCGAGATTACCCCATTGAATCCATGGGTAAGATGAGTGCACATTCTGCGGTCTCTCAAGATACAGACTTAGACCCTGAAATTAGAGGAACGATGGCAGGAACTTCATTGGTTTTGGATTACCTTTCAAAGCTAAAAATACCCTGTATATTTTTTATAGAAGCATCAGTCTTGAAGAAAATGGGGGAAACTGAACTGGTTGAAAGATTATTGCCATATGAGATTGGGTCGCATGGGGTATCCCATGAAGATTTTACTGGAGAGCTTTCAGGTTATATACCCACAAGTGATGAGATCACAACTACACTGAAGACTTCAATTCAAATCATTTCAAAGTTTCTAAAAACTCCAAGAGGGTTTCGAGCTCCCTTTTTAAATGTGGATTCAAGAGTCATGAAACGGGTTGAAAACTTGTTCGAATACGACTCAAGTGTTACAATTAAGCAGATTCAATCCTATTCCAATGTATCCATCGATAAGGAATTTGACTGGATAAACATTCCAGAGTTGTTTCTGAGCACAACAAATGACAAAAGAGACAAACCAATTTCTGGATATCTTTGGCAGTTGTTCGAAGGAAGCAGAACTGAGGAAGACTATCTTTTTATGTTAGATCGGTGCTTTAGAATCAATAAACTAACGTACACAACTCTAGCTTTTCATCCCTGGCATCTGAGTATTAATACAAAAGAGAGAAGGTACCTAACAAAGCAGGAGGTTCATAACAACTTCAGAAAGTTATATAATTTACTTGACAAAGTACAGTCTTCTTTTGAGTTTGTAGGTGTTGAAGATATTTTGAGTCTATAAGTGCAGAAATAAGAAAGATTTATCTTTGTGAGACAGCAAAAATTTATGTACATACTTAAAGAGTGAACTTTATGCCCACAAAAGATGTTAGGTTAGATGACTTGGACTCTGATGTGTTAATGAATGAGACTATTGCTGCACTCAAAAAAAATAATCTCAAACCTAAACTAACATTAAAGGAAGATCGAACTCTTAGGTTCACTGTCTCAAACTCTGTTGCATCAACTGGGCTATTAATGGAGAGACCGAGGGCTCGTCCGCTATTTGTTGAGATTTCAACAGGAAAATCCTATGATGTTAACCCAAGCTACCAAGTTGTTAGAAAAGAAAAATCTAGAGATGGTCGAAGCAATAATAATCTCTTTTGGATAGTAATTATTGCACTGTTTTTTTTGGGGGCAATAATTTGGTTTGTCTCATTGACTATCCAATTAATTCTACAAACAGTACCATGGTTTCAAGCTCAATTGCCTTGGATTGCAGGAGGAATCGGCTCACTTTTGGTAATATTTGCCGGATTTAAAATCTACAAGCGAAATGCAGAAAAGTACATGGAAATTAATGTGCTTGAAATTGTGTATAATCATCTTAAATCCTTAAATTTAGGTAAATCAGAGAAAAAAACACCTAGAAAGTGTTGGAACTGTTTTGCCGAATTGCAGCCAGATGAAAGGTTCTGTTCAAATTGTGGTCAAGATCAAATTGGTGAAAAGCTTAACTAACCGGTGTAGTGTTACTGATGTCTGAATCAAACCACAACTTGAAATCATACTACGTATTCTGGTTCGGACAATTAACTTCGATACTAGGGTCAGCAATTGTGCAATTTGTGATAATTTGGTGGATCACTCTAACAACCCAAAGTGCATTCTATCTAGGATTAGCTGCCTTTCTTGGTTTTGGTTCAATGATGTTAATTATCCCGTTTGCAGGTGTACTTGTAGATAGGTGGTCAAGAAAACTTGTTCTAGCCATATCCGACACATTACAGGCGATTTTCTCACTTTGGCTTATTTTTCTATTCTACACGAACACAGCTGATATAACCTCTGTACTGGTAATTCTGACAATACGTGGGTTTCTAGAGGGATTTCACACACCAGCGTTTGAGGCTATTATTCCAGTGCTTGTTCCTGAAGAGAAACTTCGGGAGATCAACGGTCTTAGTTATTTTGCTAATGGACTCATCAACGTTTTTGGTCCAGTATTAGGGGCAGTCCTTCTAGACTATTTTGGAATACAGAACATTGGGCACATCATCTGGATAGACATGATCACCTTTCTTATTGCGGTGATTCCTCTGTTTTTTATTACAATTCCATCAGTAAGGTCAAAAGAAGATCGAGAGCCATTTTTTACTGAATTAAAAGGAGGTATCCAATTCATAAGGAACAGTAATGGGTTACTTTCACTTTTAAGCGTGTTTACAACTGTAAATTTCTTTACCACCCCCGTGTTTGTGCTTTTACCCTTAATTATAAATTCACCAAGTTATTTTAACTCCTCCCAAAATCTTCTTGGATATGTTTTGGCAGTAAGTCAGATAGGGGTTATCATTGGCTCATTGTATATGACCAGATTTCAACCATTCAAGAAACATGTTAAAGGAGTGATCCTTGGGGTCTTTTTTATGTACCTTTCCTCAATCCTTCTATCAATAAGTGCAATCGATAAATTGGTTTGGCTACTCTATGCCTCTTCGATAATTACAGGACTATCTCTCCCTGTTTCAAATGTTTCTTCTCAAACCATCTGGCAAAAAGTGGTTCCATTAGATAAGCAAGCAAGAGTGTATTCTGTTAGATTAGTAATTGCACAGGGGCTTGGAGCGATTTCTATGCTTCTATCAGGTATTCTAGCGGGAATATTTGATCCCATCTCGGTTATTTTCTATGGAGCGATTGCTGGAGCAATTATATTGACATACAGTGTTTTTAGGACAAACCTTTTGCATGTGGAACAAAACATCAATCAAAATACACGGGAATCTATCATAAATCCCTCTCAACTATCATCAGATTAAACAATAATTTCCAGTAAATTTCTTTGTTTGCATTCAGTTAGCACAAATTAAATTATTGTTAATGTATTGTTTCATGGATATGACCATGGAATAATATTAAATGACCAAAAAATCAATTTTAGTCAATGGTTAATTTAAATGATCAATTCATGAAATATGATTGTAGAATTTAATTTCTTTCATCCTTTAGTGAAAAAATAACACAATTTGATAAATCAAACGTTTTTGAAGGATTTAAAGGAGAAGTTGACTCTACTCTTGCAGGTCTAATGGCTGCTGCACTGGTTGCTTATAAAAACACGAACCTTGAGGAACTTTATAAAACCAGTTTACAATTCACATTTAGGTTTAATGCAATTAGCAATGGTGCAAAATTAGACCCACTTGCAAATTCAGAATCAGGGTATGAAATCGCCTATGAAGTTGAGTACAGGACAAATTATGTCTGGAGTGTTCCGTATTATGCTGAAAATATTCTATGGATAAATATGGATAACCCTAATTGCAATTGGTATTTTTTCTTAGGAAGTGGGTTAAATGCAATAATTCATATTTTAACTAAAATGGCAGTGCTTGCAGCAACTGGAACAATTCCTACAATTGGTGCTGTAATTTTCTTATATGCACTTACAATTTGGTCCACAACATTCCATAGGATTCGGGGAGATTGCAAATTTGGTATATCAGGGCAACTCCTTCCTATACCTGCTAATACCTTATGGTTTGATTATGGTAATGACGGATATGGACAGAATAACATGTATGGGGTTCCTATACCTGGGTTAGCGGGTGTTACTTTGTTTTATGCATTAAATTTAGGTAGCCCTCATTGGACTCCAATTGTCCCGTAATCACACTCTTTAAGAAGAGTCTTTGAAAATAAAAATAAGAGTTGAATTAGAAATGAAAATTAAAATACCTTCAATAAAACACCCTGAAAATTTAATGCTATTTACTATAATATTCGCTGTTCTTATCGGCACAGTTGACAAATTTTATCGGTCCCCTGATGTCAGTTTCTTACTTTTTGGAATAGCGTTCATTATGACTTTATTGGTAATTGTTTCTTATATAGTAAATATGTATCAAGAAAAAAGCGATTCCAAGGTATAAGATATCTTTAGTCATCACAAGTAAAAATCACTTAGTGATTAGTAACACATGGATAGAAAATAACATTGGGGGATTAGCTACAAATTAACATTCTTGATTTCAAAAAGATGATTTGATAATTAATAATTATATTAAGCTAGAGTTTTTATTTAGTATTTTTTTTTAATATTCATATTTCAGAAATAAGTTTTGAAGTAATGTGATTTATTTGAATAAATTCTCCTGATGCTCAAAATTTAAGTAATGATTAAGGTAGATAACCCATGGATAAATCCTCCACAATTCAATTATCAAATGGAGTTGGTATGCCTATAGTTGGGTTAGGGACTTGGAACCTAAGGGGTAAAGTTATGCAATCAATTTCTCAAAGAGCCTTAGAAATTGGATATCGACACTTTGATACTGCAACGTACTATAATAATGAGAAAGATCTCGGTTTAGGGATTAAAGACTCAGGAGTTCAACGCTCAGAACTGTACATCACCACTAAAGTCTGGCCAAATGATTTCGGAAGAGATAAGACACTTAAAGCATTCGAAAACAGCTTGCGGGATTTAGGTATGAGTTATGTTGATCTCTATCTTATTCACTGGCCCTCCAATCAAAAAATAACTGATGAAACCTGGCTAACACTGAATGATATTTACTCTGATCAAAAATCCCGTGCCATAGGAGTTTCAAACTTTAGTGTCTCTCAATTAGCCCATTTAAAATCTGTTTCAGATGAGATTCCAGAGGTGAATCAGGTGAGATTTAATCCATTCAACTGGTCATCTGAATTATTGGATTATTGTAAGTCTGAGGGAATTGCTGTAACTGCGTATAGTCCATTGAATGAGGGGAAGGGATTAGATGATGAACTTCTTGTTCAGATAGGGGACACGTACAACAAATCTTCAGCACAAATCATGCTGAGATGGGCACTTCAAAAAGGCACGGGCATAATTCCTAAATCTTCAAAAATCGATCGGCTACGGGAAAACTTGGATATTTTTGATTTTAAGCTGTCAAGGAGTGAGATGACCGAAATTGATAATATTCAAAGCAAAAAATAATAACTCCACAGATCATGTATCTAAATCATATAAAGAAGAACAACAGTTTTGAGAATTAGAAATCACACGATATAGACAACAACCCTTATTTTATATGACAGCTATACTATAATAGAGGACAGACACAAATTGGTTAGAAAGAAGAATGCAAAGTCAAAAAGTAGGTCAAAAAATTCACAAGGGGATGTAATTAGGGTAAGGCTTCCTAAAAAGGAAAATGGAGAGGTACTTGGGCAGATTATTCAACTTTTAGGGGGAAACCTTTTGCTTGTGAGATGTGTTGATGAGAAAGTCAGAAAGATTAGGATACCCGGTAAATACAGGAAAAGAATGTGGTCAAGGACAGGCGATATTGTAATTATAATTCCAGAGTTTGGACTTCACCCTGATGAGAGAGGCACATTAGAACATAGATATCGTAAGAATGAAGCCCAGTTTCTCTATGATCGAGGGTTGATTCCAGAAGAGTACATTACCTCACTTTGACGATTATCGTAAATCAAATTCGAATGATAAAAAATCGTAGTATCAAATAATTATCTTTTAATAAATGTTATATCGATATATAATAGTGAGACAAAATTGAGTCTTGAAGAATTCGAAAATTTCGATATTAATGCAAAGCGAAAAGAATTAATTGCAAAATATGCCCCTGGGTTGGGTTTCAGTGCTGATGAGATTGAAACACTTTATGATATAGTTTCAACTCTGAATACCATTCTCGAAAAAAACAAGGTGAGAGAAGCAGCAAGAGACTGGGATCATGTAGGTGTCCACGTAAAGGATGGCAATGTTGTACTTCCTGATAACTTTATCAAAGTTGTTGATGAGATTGTTAAGGAAAACCAACTGTACAGTTTCTTTCTTCCCCGAGATTTAGATGGTCTGGGATTCGGCAATCTGTTCCAGGGTGTAATTTCGGAAACAATCGCAAGTCATGATATAGCTCTCCAGATTATGGTTCTTATTTCATTATCTGTTGTTGAAGCTTTGGTTCAATATTATAAGCCTAATTTTGAACAGACATTGCATGAGTTCGCTGAGGGTAAAAGATTGGGATATGTTGCGTTCACAGAACCCAATGCAGGTTCAAATTTAGAGGCAATCAAATCCACATCAGAGCTGGTTGGTGACGAATATGTTTTGAATGGAACTAAAATCTTCATCTCAAACGGAGGATATGCCAATACAGGTCTGTTTCTGGCTCAAAATATGGTAAACGGAAAGAGAGAGGGAACCAACGTTTTCTTAGTTGATAAACTGGATGGGATCACAACCTTAAGGGTCGAGGAAAAGTCAGGATTACATGTTTCACCAACATCACAAATCCAATTTGAAAATGTTACTGTTCCGAAGGAGAACATAATTGCAGATGTTGGGAATGGCTACAGAAAAGTTCTTGAAAGATTGATGGGGATGCGAATCGGTGTGAGCTTTCAGGGAATTGCGGCTGCCAAAAGAATGTATCAGGTATCATTAGATTATGCCCAAACCAGAGAACAGTTTGACCAACCTATAATCTCTTTCCCAATAATTAGAAAGAAACTTTCAGAAATGCAGAAAACTATCCCAAGAATGGAAGAATATGGGTATAGAGCAGCCTTCAGCTTAGATAGGTATAATCATGGTTGGATACCCACTGATGTTGGTGCAGGTGGTAAACCTGGACCGGAAAAACAAGCAGCGAGTATGGTTCCTGGTGCAGTTCGAGGTGGAATTGCTCATCATTACGTATCATCATCTAAATTATACACCTCAGAGATTGTGAATCAGATGGGATATGATGCTGCACAGATTTTCGGAGGAAACGGGTTCATCGCAGAATACGAGGTAAACAAGCTGGCAAGAGACGTGCGTGTGTTGCCTGTTTATGAGGGAACATCCGAGATCCATGATGCAATCTTAACAAGAGCAGAAAGGGCAGTACAGATGATTCCGACATTCAAGAGATTGTACGAAACCTTCCCAGACTCAACTGTGTATGAAAGAATCTTATTTGAGAGATTTCCTGAGATGAAAAAGATCATATAAATAATTAAACAGTTATGATAAATTTAGCTTGTTTATTTTCCTCTTTAACATGAATAAAGTTTAATTTAATTGAAGTTCATAAAGAATTGTTAACATGAGTGCCCTTGAAACAGCATTTTTTTTTGTTCATTGGTTGAATGTTGTGGCTGGAATCAGCCTGGCACTCACGAATCTCATCAAATTCAAACAAACCAAAATTTACTCATTGATTTTGATGGTTGGGGCACTGCTAAATTATGCATTCATTAACCTGATCTTGATTTTTGTCAATATGAACACCTTTCTGAAATATGATCACTTTATATTCTATTATATTACGCATCCTATCTCACTTCAACAGTTATTGGGGAACATCACCGTCATTTTGATGGCAATTGTCGTAGCTAATCTTATAGTATTTTTTAATCAGTTCAACTCAAAAAATTTTGCAGTAAATAACTTATTGGGCTTAGTAACCATTATTGGGATACTTTCAATATTTTTTGTCTCAATTTCAGAGGATAACTACCTTATCCTCTCAATTCCCGAACTAAAGAGTGATATCTTAATCTATCTCTGGACTCCACTTTCATACTTATTTTTAGTTCCACCAATTGCTTGGTTGGCAATCGTGGTTACTAAAAATCTCAAAGCTTCACTTACAGAGAACACCCCCAAAAAACAAAGAACCCAAATTAACCTGATGAGGTACGGGCTTTGGGCAAGTTTTATTATCGGTCCATCTTTATCTTTTCTTGGTGATTTGCTGGTCTATTTCAACTTGAATTCTCTAGGGTTTTGGGTCTCAGAGATTTTAGGATTTTTGGTTATTACTCTGGGTATAAGCACCATAACAATTTCCTATGTGATTGATGACAGTTTACTCTTCTTGCAGGGCAGTAGAGTAGAACGGATCATGGTCATTCAAGATTCTGGTCTTACGTTATTTAATTATGAATTTCAGCCACATCTTGGGAATTCACAGAGTCAATCTTTGATTGGAGGTCTCTTACTAACAATTCAGAATGTCTCAAAAGATGTAATTGGTGAAGAAGACCTGTTGGAAACCATAAAGTTTGGTAAATCTGAAATTATCTTTAGAAATCTGAATAACCTATTGTTTGTTCTCCAGACAAAACGAACCTCAAACTTTCTTTACTCTGCACTCAAGCAATTTTCAGAGGAGTTCTGTACATATTTTGAGGATGCAACCTATCAGAAAGTTGTCTCAGATAGGTTTTATAACCAAATTCTCCCTCAGTTTGAAAGAATATTTGGAATTAAATCATCAGTTAAAAACATTAGAGAGATTAATGTCTAAATAAACTACAATTCAATTCACGATTTCATCATACAGTGTTATAAACTGATTTCTTTTTTTTAGATTAAGTGTCGATATTTAAAAAACTCAGTCAACGAGTTATCCTGAATGACCATGAAGATTTTCTTCATAAAGCAAGGATATGGTTTCCCTTTGCTCTAGTAACAGGAATCTCTGTGGGACTCCTTATGGCACTTTTTTTTATATTCATGACACTTATTCAAAGGGTTGCCTCGTATTTACATCCTCTATTAGCTGTTACCATCGGTTCTCTATTTGTGATTCTTTTATTTATTATAAAATTTGAGGATCCAACTAAAAATGGGATTTCATATGTGATCGGGAAAAGACACACAGAAGAAACAATACCAATTAATGAGGCACCTAAAAAATTCTTAAGCTCTGGGGTTCTCATAGGGAGTGGGGTACCTGTTGGACGAGAAGCTCCAGCACTAATAATTGGTAGTGCGATTGCAATTAGAATTGCAAGATTTTTCAAAATTCCCTCAAATCGTCTTTATCAGGCGATCACCGTTGGAAGTGCGGCATCTACCGGTGCCCTGTTTCAGGCACCTTTTGGGTCTGCTATCTTTGCAGCAGAGGTGCCTTACAAAGAGGATGCAGATGAACCAATACTGATGGTTGCATTTCTTGCCTCGGTGGTAGCAGCAGTTACCGCTTTTCAATTCATATCTGCTTTTTCAAAGATTGTGACACCCATTGATTTTCATATTTTCACCTTACCTATCAAACCAGTCTTAGTTGTCAATTTTGAAACTGCTACTCTGTCCATACTTTTGGGTGCTATTGCTGGGCTTGTTGGTAGGCTATTCATAATCTATTACAATTGGTTTGACAGAGAGTCTCGACGGAGGTTTAGTGGTTCCACAAGGTTACTAGTTGGTTTACTCTTGGCACTTTTATCACTTGCAACTGGGATCTTGATTTTGCAAGATATTACACCCTTTTATCACATATCCATATTCGATTTAATCAACAAACTGGTAATTGGGAGACAATATCATGTAGTTTATCTTCTCATACCATTAATATTGGTCCAAATTATAAGCACCTCTTCATTTGTGGGTTCAGGGTTCCCAGGAGGTGTCTTTGCTCCATCACTAGCGGTTGGAGGATATACAGGGATATTATTTTCAACATTTTTAGGGGTTCATGATCCCACAACCGTATTTGCCTGGGTAATTATTTCTATGAGTGCAACACATGCTGCCACCACAAAAACACCAATAGCCTCTGTCTTGCTAATTTTAGAAATCTCTGGATTACCAGCACTCATTATTTTTATGGTGCTTGGAAATATTTCATCCTATCTAATTTCTGGATCAAACTCCCTCTATAAAGGTCAAATAAGATCTAGAGATGCAAAAATTCTAAAACAGTTACATGAATATGATAGGCATGAAAACCTATTGGTCAAGGAGATAATGACTCCTAGGAATATGACAGTAACTGTAAGTTCGACGGTAACCCTGTCTCAAGCGAAGGAAAAATTAGAATCTTCAGGTAAACGAGAATTCCCTGTCCTTAGCGAATCTGGGAAGGTTTTAGGTATGTTAGACTTAGACACAGCACAAAAACATTTCACAGATAGACCACAGCTTAGAATTTCTGAACTTATGAATAAAGATTTTCCACAAATAAATGAAGCGATGAATGGTAAAGAGGCACTCTATAGTATGTTGGAATTTGATGTGGAAAGAGCTCCCGTTCTTTCAGAGGAAAATGAACTATTGGGAATCATTAGTATCAAAGATATTGTTCATCGTGGATAACCAGTCCATTAGAACAAGAAAACCCTTTATTGTCATCAAAGAAATAAACTGTGTATGGATAAAATATTTGTACAAACATTAAAAACCCCTTTTGCAACATTTTTAGTAGGAATCTTAAATGATTCTTGCTGTATTTTTGAATATAAAGAAAGGAGAGGTCTAGAAAATTTTCTAATGAAGCTAGAGGAAAATCATTCTGCATTAATTGTAAATGAGGAACATAATTTACATAAGGATATTCAAAAAGAATTTAAGATGTATCTTGATGGGACTCTCAAAACTTTTAGCATTCCATTAATATTTACTGGAACAGACTTTCAAAGGTTGGTCTGGAATGAAGTATTAAAAATTGAATTTGGGAAAACATCAACTTATAAGGATCTTGCTAAGAAACTCAATTCAAGTCCCCGTGCAATTGGAAGTGCAAATGGTGCAAATCATCTAGCGATTCTTGTACCTTGTCATCGTGTTGTCTCAGCGACTGGTGGATTAGTTGGCTATGGTGGGGGATTGAATCGTAAAAAGAAGTTGTTGGAATTTGAAAAAAAATATTCCCAACCGAGACTTTCACAATGGGTTTGATCTGCTTATTTGTCTGAATAAACCCTAGAAAGAAATGTTAAGAGATCTGTATTCTCTGTTTTACAGTTGTAGAGTTTGAGAACAACTGTAAGTTGACCCCTATGATACGCACTGTGGAAAGGGAACTGCAGAACAAAATTAGTTGCTTTTATTCCTGAGAACTGTTGGAGTTCAATTTTTGTTTCTTCTGATTTGTGTGATAGGTTCTTCAGTCCTACGTCTAGCTTCTTCCAATACTGAAATAACTCCCGAAGTTCTAAGTTTTTAACATCTTTCCTGTCATCCTTGTTCAAATCTCTTTGTTCAGAAAGAATCAAGACACATCTCAACTCAGCAAGTACAATATGTTGGCATAGCTCAAAAAGAGATTTGAACCCAGGGAGCTTAGTCTTAATCATTGACTCGTCAAGCTTTTCAATCATCTCTCTGTATTTTTCGTTAGCCCAGATATTATACTCAAATATTAGGTCTGATGTAGTCACAAATCAGACTCCTATGATTTTTTTATAAATTTTGGTCAAGATAAACTCTAAAAATTCATGTGACAACTACACAAGACTTTCAAACACATAGCACAATCTCAGGTATGAGTGGTATCCGGAATCGTTATGTAGGTCTATCTGCATATGCTTTATTCTGGTTTGGTCAACTTGTGTCATTCCTTGGTTCGTCTATAGTCCAATTTGTGTTGATCTGGTGGATAACCATAACCACTCAAAGTGCATTTTACCTGGGTCTTGGTTCATTTTTAGCATTTGGAACAATGACTGTAATTATGCCCTTTGCTGGGGTGCTGGTCGACAGATGGCCTCGAAAATTAGTTTTAGCAGGGGCTGATGGTTTACAGGCCCTTGTTACACTGGGGGTAATCTACCTGTTTTATATCAACAGAGCAACAGTTGGAGTTATCTTAATAATGATAACAATCAGAGGTATATTGGCAGGCTTTCACTCCCCCGCTTTTCAGGCGGTGATTCCCTTATTGGTTCCAGCCCAACATCTTGAAAAAATTAATTCACTTGGGTTCGTAGCTGATGCATTGACAAATATTATTGGTCCAATCTTAGGTGCAGTTGTTATTAACATCTTCACCATTGAGAGAATGGGTGATATATTATGGATAGATATGTTAACATTCCTTGTGGCATTGCTTCCTTTGATTTTCATAGCTATTCCGTTTCAGGGCAAAGATGAGGAAAGCACGTATTTCGAAGAACTTAAACAAGGGGTCTCTTATCTGAAGAACCATCAATTTCTCTTTAAGATTATAATTGGGTTTAGTGTAATGAATTTATTTGCAACGTCAACAGTAATTCTATTACCTCTTATCATCTCATCACCAAATTATTTCAACGGAAATGAGAACCTTCTCAGTTGGATGATAGTCATAAATCAAGTTGGTGGGATTATAGGGGCTCTGTTCATGACCTTCTATCCAATTTTTAAGAATCATATCACTGGAATTAGGGTAGGTATCATGTTAGTGTTCATAGGGGCTGGACTAATTGGGATTGGTGCATTATTTATCAATATCATAGCATTGTCACTTGGGTTAGCTATCTTGGGATTTGGTTTTCCAGTAGCACTAATTTCAGCTCAAACACTGTATCATAAGGAAATTCCAAAACAACTACATGGAAGAGTTATTTCAGCAAGTCTGTTTATTGCTCAAATTTTTGCAGCTATTGGGATGTATCTGGTCGGTATTTTAGCACAAGAATATGGGTTAGCTACAATCATACTTTCGTTTCAAGTTGCTGGGGTATCCCTTTACCTTCTAACCCAGTTATTTGTCAAGTCCAATGGGGAGCCATTAAGAGAACAAACACTTTCTTGAGTTTTGAAACATTTATATCGTTGTATTTTCACATAATTTCAAGCAAACTATTTATTAGATAGAGGGAGAGACAAAATTTAGTGAAAATTAAGAATCAAGTCAAGCGGCAACAGATTCTCTTTCAGGAGTATACCGAAAATAAATTGATTGGTGTAGATGAATCAGGAAAATCACACAAATTTTCAATTGATGACCCGTGGGTAGAATTTCTAAAATATTTAGAACCCTTTGACATATTGTTAATTGAACATGTGGGAGGTAGGGTGGATAACAGAGGTTTTATGGTAATTGAACCACACTATTTGGTCGCAGTAACAAGTGTTATTGATTCTATTACTTGCCCAAGGAAGGTTTATGTCAAATCACTGGGTGCTGATCAATTAATGGATGCAAATATAAGGAAGAGAGTGGTTGAGGGTAATTTACTGCATGACGTTTTTTCTAAACTCGTTGCAACAGATATGGATGTTGAATCTGCCATAGATTCAACATTAGCGCATTCAGAGCTTGATTTGCTACATTTACAGATAGAAAAAGATGAGGCTCATGATTACCTTCAAAAAGATACTGGACCTCTAAGTGGGCTAAGTATCCGTGGAGATACTGAACTAGACTGTCAAAATTGGCATCTGGGATTACACGGGAAGTTTGATGGAATCTCAGGGAACCAAATCATTGAGTTGAAATCATCCAAGATACCTCAAACAACACCTTGGCCAAGTCATAATATTCAAATGAACATGTACACCCAGATGATGAAAAAAAGGGGTGTTTATACAGGAAGTGTCCTATATATAAATGATGGTGAGATGGGTTTAAAACTCCCTACCGTATTTGAGCGAAACCAGAGCATTACAGCAAGAAATTACTCCTATCTTGTTCTGACAAAGCGATACACCCCTCCTGTCCTAAGAGGAGACAAACTTAAGGAATGTAGAACCTGCTTTGTTAAAGAAGGATGTAGAAAACTCTGTGCTGGATTGGGCACTCAAAGAGACTGTCAGAACTGTTATCATGAATTTTCCTGTGATAAGAACCTTTGGAGCTACCAATCACTAAACTATTTTAGCACCTTTAATTCCTCACTCTATGCTGAAGAGATAGGAAACATACGAGAATCTTACACCTATTCACGTGTTGGGATAAGAGATGAAAAACATAGGAAGAAACTACTTGAAAACGGATATGCTGTTGAAACAAGAGAAAAACTTTCAGAAAAATTAATTGATGGATATTATGTCAGTCAGTTTTCACAATATTCTACAATTCCAAGGTTTAGATCAGGAGATAGAATTAGGGCTTACAATATCGGTGATACCCACGACTTTGTAACATTATATTACACTGCTGTAATCCTTGAAATAAACGATGAATCTATTATACTTAGATCAGAAAACTCTCTCCCCCAAAAATTGGCTTTAGTACCGGCTAACATAAGCTCTGTCTTACGTAGATCAAGATTTGCAGTATTTCAAGCAGTTCAGCAACAACAAGATTCAATTTTGATGCAAATTATTGTTAAATCTTACTCAGAAAAGAAATTCAAACTAGAAGATATCAAAAATACAGACACTAAGATCATTGATCCACTTAAAATGTATAACAGTGATCAAGAACAGGCAATTCGATTCTCTCTTTCAACCCCTGATATCTTTCTGATACAAGGACCTGCAGGGACGGGAAAAACAAGTGTAATAATTGAACTTGTGAACCAAATTCTAAAGAGGGGAAAATCAGTCCTTTGTACAGCATACACAAATATGGCTGTTGACAATATTGGTCTTAAACTAATAGAGAATGATTTGGATTTTGTAAGACTAGGATATGAATACTCTATCTCCACTGAGCTAAGAGATCATATAATATCAAATAGAAGAGAATACTATTCAGAGGTTATTCAAAACAAAGGTGGATATGTCGTCCTCTCAACAACAAGTACAATTGCACGTGATGTGTTCCAAGATTTACGTTTTGACTATGTAATCATCGATGAAGCAGCTCAGATGACTGAACCAGACAGTATTAAACCAATTTTATTAAGTGAAAAAGCAATTTTTGTTGGTGATCATGCACAATTACAACCTATAATTTCATCTCAAGAAGCTCTTGATAAAGGGTTACAGATCTCTCTTTTTGAAAGACTAGTGAATCAGTTTCCGAATAGATATTCACTGTTGTCCTATCAATACAGAATGAACGATGAGATTCTAAGTTTTCCCAACCATAGATTTTATGAGGGGAAACTCAAATCTGCGTCTGTAGAAATTGGACATAAGATGCTCAACCTACCAGAAAAACTGCAGACGATAGAAAAGAACAATGCATATCAGGTGTTTTCTGTAAGTCAAGAATCCAATGGCACTATCTCACAAATTAATCTCGCAGAAATTGCCATTGTTATTAAGATTTTGTACGACCTTATTGTTTTGAGTGAACTTGACCCAACAGAAATAGGGATAATAACTCCTTTCAGAGCGCAGGTTGCAAAACTTAGGTCATTTCTCCCAAAATCTTTGATTAAAATAGATACCGTGGACAGATTTCAAGGATCAGAGAAACCAGTAATAATTTTCTCGACAATCACAAGTTTAGAGGTTCCCATTTTAACAGATGAAAGACGTTTAAATGTGGCTTTAACGAGAGCTCAAAAACTATTGACACCAATTGTTACTAACCCCACAATAACAGGTAAAACAAGTATCATTCAAGAATTATATGCAGATGCGAAACTGAGGGGACTGGTAACTTCAGAATTTGGTTCTGATGTTCTGGATGAGTCATTGCTTAACACACAACTCCAAGAAATTTGGGCTAGTTGCGGCTTATCTAGGGATCCAGTTTCCAGATTTAGACTTGAACTTGAAGTCTCATCAGTAAAGATAAACTCAATTGATGTTTTCTTCGACTCGATCCAATTAATTATAGAACAACTTTCCACCCCTGAAACCTGTATGATCTGTTTTAGTGAAACGGATAATGCAGTTTCCTGTCCTGGGTGCTTGAACTATTACCATCAAGAGCACCTAATTACGTGGCTTCAATCCAAACCATTCTGTCCAGTGTGTAAACATCACCTATCTTTGGTGTGACAAAAATGATTGCATTGAGTCTCAAATCAGAGGTTTTACATAGATATAGTTTATACTAATAGAAACATATTTGAATTCTTATCTAAATTTTTACTGATTTAATTCTCATTGTAGGTAACATTTAAATAAAGTCCTCAAATTTAGATTTACTCAAAATTAATTGAACGGTGTTATATTTGAAAAAAAAATTTGCTATATTTCTGAGTTTGATACTGCTGTTACCAGCATCTGTAAGTGCAAACTCAATCGGAACAATGAATTATGATATTAATATCTCACCAGTTACCAATGGGATCAATTACGGAGTTTCAAAGATTGTTAGTTCTTTGAGAGACTCAATATTAACCCCACAGGCAACTGACCTTGATGTTATTATTGAAATGACAGGGGATAAGGCTAACCTCAAACATAATCTATTTAGTTTTGGTGGTCAGGTAACCCATGATTACCAGTTTGGATCCTTGATGGCAGCTACAATCCCAAGTGATAGATTGCTTGAATTGGCAAGAACACAAGAAGTTGTAAAAATTTACAAAAATGAGAAGATCTCCTTGGGAGAGGAATGGGCTATGAAAGGTGAAGCAACAACGTCTGAAATAAACATGGACGACTTTGTTGCCTCTTCTTCATTTGACCTTTCAACCTTGCCTGACACCTATGCAAACGCCTATCTGACAAACGCAAATCAAGTCTGGGCAATGACAAACGCAGGAGCAGGACAGGTTATTGCAGTAATAGACACTGGTGTCCTCCCTCACTTTTTACTTGGTAGTAGATTGATTGGTGGAGTTGATTTGACTCCTGATGTAGGCACTCCCTTTGAGGGATATGACAACCCGTATAATTTTTATCATGGTACTTTTGTTTCCACTCAGGCAGCAGCTAATGGAAGAGTCTTGTTTTATGCTAATTCTTCTGTTGGACAAGCCTTTCTTAAATTTGATCCAAACGCTATGCTTAGAGCTGATGGATTGGTTCAGGTTGATTTGTTAGGTCCCGCACCTCTCGCTTCAATCTATGCCATCAAAGTTTTTACAGCTTCATCCTTTACCACAACAGCCATTATTTTAGCTGGGATTGAACATGCAATCCTGCAAAATGTCGATGTGATTAACCTTTCACTTGGAGGACCAAGCAATATTCCTGGGGAAGACCCAATGGATATCCTAGTTGATGTTGCAAGTTCTAGAGGAATTGCTGTAACTATTTCTGCCGGGAATTCTGGACCTAATCCATTGCAAATAGGTTCTCCTGGCACATCAATTTCCGCAATTACCGTGGGTGCAGCATCCACACCTGAACAAGAGAGGGTATATGGGGAATTCAGGTATGGCGTTGGAGATTATTACTATTCTCATGATGAAAAATCAATTGTATATTTTTCAAGTAGAGGACCAACAGCAGATGGAAGAGCAAAACCAGACTTAGTCGCAACAGGTTCACACAACCTAGGTGGTATTGGATATACTGGACTTTCATTTGGTTCTGGCACATCATACTCTTCCCCTGTAGTAGCAGGTGGTGCTGCCTTAATTTCAGCTTACAGTGATCTTAATGGACTAAGTCTCACATCACAAGATATTAAAGAGGCACTTTCTGCTGGAGCAGATTTAATCCCAGGTTTTAATCAGATTGAGCAGGGACATGGGTACATGAATCTACAGAACTCCATAGCTTTCCTTCAGTCATCAGAACAAGAGTTTGAGCATGAAGATCATGGGATAGACCGTGGAGAAATTGAAGAAAATCTAGAGGAGTATATGACAATCACAGAGCTACAAAACGGATACAATATGGTGAAAAATATTAATGTAGCCCCATCACAATTTGAATATTTCGCATTTTCAGTTCCCACATCAACTGACTTTATCAAAATTTCCCTCGTAAATGCTTCGTTTACATCAGATAACCCCATTTTTGGAGACAGAGGCTGGGCTTATCTATCAACTGCAATGTACAATGGTATAAGAGGTAATTATTATGCTGTGGATGTTGTTCTTGGTGGAGACAGTCAATTGTTTGCTCTTTCAGACTTCGATTTCCAGGCTGGTGTGCTCAGATTTACCATAGAAAATGACTTCATTTCATTTGGAAACCTGCATATTGATGCTGTGATATTTGAAGTGGTTGACGCATCATTAGAATCAGAACATGGTTCACTAGAAATTGAGAATGATGGAATAGGCACTATGGCTTTCGTTGATGTATTCTCTGGTGGAATTTCTGCGATGAGCGGACACATCATGCAGGGAGATGTCTTATTATATTCTGTCAGCCTTCCAAGCACAAATTTTGGAATTTCGATTTTTGAGCTAAGCTGGGAGCGTGATTACAGATATTACGGAACAGATGATTTAGATATGTATATTTTTAACTCAACTGGTTATCTTGTAGGTATTGGAGCCAGTCTTTCTGCCCCTGAAATCTCACTTATCCTTAGTTCTGGTGGTGTTTTTACAGTTATGATAGTTGGCTATGATATCTATGATCCATCAGGGACAGAATTCAATTTAGAGGTCACAACCTTAGATTTTGGTGCTCCACTTCTTTACTCAAGTCCTATGTTTTACCTAGGACCTGATTCAGAAACAGAAATTATGGTACCAGGAAACGTACATGGTGTAGCCGCTCTGACGGTTATTCAAGAAATCAGCTTCTTTGGATATACCTTCCCAATTTGGGTATTTGCAGATTTTGCTCAAGTTTAAAAAAAAATAAAATAGCACGTTGAACTTAGTTCAATCACGAAAGACAAAGATTCTCAACTTAATTAAAACAAAATAGTTGATTCTATTAAGCTTGTCCCAAAATTCGTTTACACTGGAATCACCCCCTGAGCTCGGATTCTGTGGTTGTACCAGACCACAGAGCACAGCAGACTCTTCCGCTTGTTCTGAGGCTTATGATCCCGCAGGAGCGGAGCTCGCTGCTTCAG
>JASBSB010000008.1 GCA_030149205.1 Candidatus Heimdallarchaeota archaeon
CTGAAGCAGCGAGCACCGCTCCTGCGGGATCACAAGCCTCAGAACAAGCGGAAGAGCCTGCTGTGCTCTGTGGTCTGGTACAACCACAGAATCCGAGCTCAGGTGGTGATTCCAATGTAAACGAATTTTGGGACAAGCTTATTTAGTATGAAAAATTTATATTCATTCCAAAAAAACTGAGATATAGATATCTCTTCCCATTATAGAATTTTTTCTTTTTGGTTTAACTGGGAGGTTTGCACTTTGCTTGTTCCCTGTTCTCCCTCCATTCCTAACATATTTGACCGAAGTTAGCACTAACCCAATAAAAGGATTTCTTACAGCTAAATTAACAATTTTAGGTGTTCTTACTGTTTTCATCAGTTGAAGTCTACTTTGAAATTTTGTTATAAAAGAGTTAAATCCGTTTCTTGCCTCTAATTATTTAAGATTTAGGTTCTACGAAGGGATACTGTTGATCTTATTTAGGATACTCATAACATTTTCAAATAATTCAATATTGGGATAAACATTGAATTTATTTCAACAATATGCTTGAATTAATGGTTAATAATTAACTAACTCTTTTAATTAAAACATATACTACCATTAATGCAATTGCTGCTCCGAATGCAAGAAACAGTGGGTTTGATATTAAATTGTCAAATAATGTATTTGATGGTGAGTTTGGAGCAGGGTTAGTACTTGTCGTTCCCGCACCTGCTGTAGTAGGAAGGGTCACAAGTGCATTTAATGCATCTTCCATCTGAGATTGTGAAACAATGGTGTAGTTAAAAGTTTTAACAACATTCAAACTACTATCTAATACCCACACATACCCATTTGTTGTCTTATAGGTGTTGGATAACTTGTTAATATCGAGTCCAAAGTCCCATTGAAAACCACCCTTTTGTTTCATGTTGCTTACAGCTGCCAAATCATCCCCTGAATTTCCATAACTGATGGATAAGAAATTGACATAATCAGAATATTTAGGGTACAATGCTTTCATATTTTTCTGATTTGCCTCACAAATTGTACACCAAGAAGCTGCCCAATCTAAAATTATAGGTTTTCCTGAATATGCATCAAGTTTAAGTTTGGTTGAATTGATCAGCTGAAACTGAAAATCAGCTTTCAAGGCATCTGATCCAATTGTTGTATTCCTTGGTTCATTAGTTTTTGCAATACCAGGGACAACAAGAAGGAATACTAAAATTACAAATAAGTATGATGTCTTTTGTATAAGTTTCATCTTTTTCAAATCGTAATTTACTTTAACACTTAAGAACTTTGTTTCTCTCATTTATTAAGAAATATTTATATTCATTCCAAGATAATTGGGATATGGTTAGTTCTCTTCCCCTTATAGAATTTTTTCTTTTGGGTCTAACAGGGAGTTTTGCACCTTGCTTATTTCCTGTTCTCCCTGCATTTCTAGCATATTTGACTGAATCTAGCACTAACCCAATGAAAGGATTTCTTTCAGCTATATTAACAATTTTAGGTGTATTTACTGTTTTTATCAGTTTAAGTCTACTTTTAAATTTTTTTACAAAAGATTTAAATCCCTTTCTTGCCTCTAATTATTTAAGATTTAGGTTCTACGAGGGGGTACTGCTGATTCTATTCGGAATACTCATAGCATTTTCAAATAATTTGAAGATTGGATTTTTTGATACCCTGGCTAGTAAATCAAATAACTTCCTACAAAAAATAGAGAATCCATGGTTACTCTCATTTTTGATTGGATTCTTCTTTGCCTTTTTAGCTGCACCCTGTGCTTTTATTGTATTTGGTACGTTTTTTGTTCAGGTAACTTTTTTAGGATCATTTAGTGACGTTATTTTTGCAAATATATTGTTTGCTCTAGGAGTTGGTGTACCCTTTCTACTACTTGGATTTATTGCACCACTCTTTAAAGAGTCCATTAAAGTTGATTCAAAGAAACTTTCAATCTATGTTCCAATCGTCACTGGGTTAATAATTCTTGGAACCGGTGTGTTTTTGATTTACGATGCACTACAATATGGTTATTCGGTCTTTTGATAGTTCAAGAATTCTAGAAGGCTTTACTTCTTAAATGAAATTAAAATTATCTGTTATTCAACTAGTAAACACTTTTAATTCTTGGCCACTCCATGAAGATTGTGGAAATTTCTGAAAATCTTGAAAAAATTTTATTTTACGCAAAACAGGTCATGATAGTTTCAGGGGCGGGTTTAAGTGTTGCTTCAGGTATTCCCACTTTCAGGGGAAAAGGAGGCATCTGGGAAGAAGACTCAGAGAATTATGTAAATACAAAATTTGCAACATTTCAATTCTTTAGAAACCATCCTGAAGCGGTAATAAATTGGTATCGAAATAGATTAGAGAAAATGTATGACACTATACCGAGTGAAGGTCATAATTCTTGTGCTGATCTAGAAAAAACACTTATTTCTTATTCCAAAAAGACTTTACACGTTACTCAAAACATCGATGGGTTGTTATCCAAAGCAGGGGTTAAGCAACTTGCAGAAATACATGGCAACATTAACTTTGTAAGATGTGCAAATTTATTGGGAAAACATCGAGGTAAAATAGTACCATTCAAGATGAATTATGTTAATATATCCAATGAAGATATGTTTTGTGAGGAATGTTCGAGTCCATTGAGACCTAACGTGTTATGGTTTGATGAATATTATGACATTGAATATTACAATATTGATCTTGTAGATAATTTCACAAGGGGGCTCGATCTTATAATTTTTGTGGGGACATCAATTAGCACGAGTTATCCTTACCAACTTCTTGAATATTCTCTTATACATAATATCTCGATATTAGAATTTAACGATGTTGGAATGATTGAGGCTCCTCAATTATTTGCATTTAAGGGTGATGTAAATAAAACATTACCAGATTTTGTTAATGTTTGGTCTCGAATCCTGAAGAAATAGGTAAATTCTTAATAATTGTTCCCTACGGTCTTGTTCTTTCTTAATGACTCTTGTTTGAGATTTTTATGGCTTATTTAACTCCATTGCTCCCTCTTAATATGATCTCTTGGAATCCCAAGATTTGTAAGATCATCAATCATTGATGATATAAATCCCGGAGCACCACATAGATAGAAATATCCATCTTCAAACCCCTTTATTTCTTCAGCTAAATATTCTTGATTGATTCTCCCAATTCTTGCATAGTCCAACCCATGTGTATCTCTGGTTATTGATAACTCATATTTTCCACCAGGTATCTGCTTTATTAATTCTCTAAGCTCCTGTTCATAAATAACATCATCTCCATATCTGGAGGAATACAATACCTCAAACTTTACATTTAATTTTTTGTCTATGACATACTGCATAAATGCCCTAAATGGGGTTATACCACTTCCTGCTGCAATTCCAAAAAACTTATCTGAAACTGTCTCATCCCAGATAAAATTACCATGTGGTCCCTTGATCTGAAGTGTAGAACCAACAGGTATTTCATTCAGATACTTGCTCATTGTTGGAGTCTCAGTCTGCTTAATTGTGATCTCAAGATAATCTTTTTTTGTTGGTGATGAGGCGATAGAATAGGCTCGACTGACCACAGTTCCTTCAATTTCTGCTGATACCATAATGAATTGAACTGTTTTCCAGTCGAAGGGTTCAGAGGGAACCAATCTCAAGGTTCGTGTATCTCTGGTTTCTCGCTTATCTGACACAATGGTGGCAGTTTGGTATCCTGGTTTTCTTCTAGGAGTTGACATCAGAATATTTCCCCCTTTTCAATGAAGCTTTCCAATTTATTTAAAAGTTTTTCCTCATCTGGGGTAACAACACCATCTTCCTTAGCTTTGTTCATAGCATTATACAACAGGTCTCTTAAAAAGTCTAATACAATCTCTTTGTACTCTTCATCATCTAGATCCGTTTGTAGAATCTCCAAATGTTGGCTTTCAAGAGTCGTAATACCTCTTAAAACAAGATCAAGAATCGCCTGCTCATCCTCTGTAATCTGGTTATCCTCTAATGCAATAGACTCTAAACTTTCGCTAAGCTGGTTTAGCTCCTTTTTGATATCTTCAATAGACTTATGCATGAGGAACAGATTCCTCCATAGTTTATATTAATTTTTACATCAGTAATTTGATTCAAAATTAAATAGAAAAAATATTTGGCAATCTGAGATTTAATAACCTCGAGGCACTAACTAAATCTGTGAAACCTTACCTTGCACATGCCCTAAAAGTATGTGAAAATTCAGGATTCTCAATACCAAGTCGTGTGATTCAAATTATGGAAGAGATTGACCGAGATAATTTCGTCCCAGAATCTGAAAAAACTAGTGCTCAGAAGGATATTCCTCTTCAGATTCCAGAGGGACAAACTATATCCGCACCTCATATGGTAATGATGATGCTTGCAAAGGAAGCTGGTGATATTCAGCCTTCCGATACAGTATTAGAAATAGGAACTGGATCAGGCTACAATGCGGTTATCATTAGTGGTCTTTTGGAATCTGGAAAGATTGTGACAATTGAAAGACATCAGCAGTTAGTTGATTTTGCAAAAATGAACATTCAGAAAATAAGCCTAAAACATCCCTATGTTAATAAAATTCAAATCTTAAGGGGCGATGGAACCAATGATATTCCAAATTTAAAATTCAACAAAATTCTTGTAACTGCGTGTGGTCCAAGGATACCAAAAGTATTTATTGATAGACTTTCTATTAATGGAAAGCTAATAATTCCGGTGGGTTCAAAATATGGAAATCAACAACTACTACGAGTAATCAAACTCCCAGAGGATGAAAGAGATCATAGTTCTCATTCAATGAAAGAAACCTACCTGGATAAATCATTAAATTTTGAAACTTTGAAGATAGATGTATTAACTCATGTTAGATTTGTACCATTAGTTGGAAAAGAGGGGTTCTAGAACTGATTTAAGAGATTAAGATACAAAATTACTCATAAATTCGTAATACTCTGGGTTCTTTAATTCTGGTTTAAATGAAGAAGGGAGCAATAAAGACCTAACAAACCATAATTTCTTGAAAATTCGATATTTCGAAGTTTCATCTAGATAATCAACTCCCGTTGAACCTCCAGTTCCTGTTCTTCTTCCTAAAATCCTTTCTACCATCCTTGCATGTCTTGTCCTCCAGAGGACAAAGTGTTGCTCCAGTTCTACGAGCTTGTCAATTAGTGTTCGAGGCCAAGTTAAGAGAGGGAGTTCTCTGTAGGTTTCAATGAAGAGGATTGCAGTCTTAATTCTCTTCTGATTTGGGTTAGAGTCCATCAAAAAAGATTTGATAGCATCAAATTCTTTTTGATTTTGGGTGAGTACTCTGTTATCCACATCTGAGTTTTTTTGGTATAAATTACTCCTGCTCTGTTTCTGATACTCATCATAATTCTTAAGATAATCATTTATGAACTCGTCAACAACTTTTCCATCGGAGCTTTGATCTGGAGTTGAGGTTTGAATAGGTGTTCTGAATAACCATTGCTCTAACCCATCTAATATTGAAGGCTCAGTAAAACTCTCAGAGATTGTTCCCCAAATATTTGGTGCTGTTTCACTTGTTGACACTTCAAAAAAATCGATCGGTGTCATATTTCCAATCTTAAGGTACTCTTCCTTTTTAATTCCCATAATCCCCTCCATAATTCTCATTTGGTAGGATTGAAAGCCACTTGCTGTTCCAAGCTTGGATCTAAATTCCATGAAATCTCGAGGTGTCATAGTTTCCATAAGTTCAAATTGTTGCTCTGCTAATCTTAAAATCACAATAATTCTATTGAGAGAGTGAACAATAAGAGGCATAGACTCTTCATGGATTTTATCTTGGGAAAGTTTCACACGAACAAACTTTAGTTCTCGAATTGCAAGCTTAAACCAAAGTTCATAGACCTGATGAATTATAATGAAATTTAATTCATCTCTTGAGACGGAGTCTTCGTTCAATTCATTTCCGTTTTGTAATCTTAACAATTCCTCTAATCTGAGATAAGACCAATATGTTGGAGGATGAGTCACAGCTACTCAATATGTACTTATTACTTATATTTTGTTAGAACACAAGAGAAAATTATAAAATTCTAGATAATCCATTTTCTCTCAGAAACGATTCTATTTGTTTGAGTAGTCTGTTCTCATCCTTTGAAATTACTCCATCCTGTCGAGCCTTTTGAATTATGTTTCTAAAACTTGTTTCAAATAGTTCTTGAATTTTCTCCTTAAATTCATTAGACTGTAAGTCTAACAAAGTTTTTATTGTAGATTCTAACTCCCAGAGTGTCATCCTGACCTGTTCAATGATTACTGCTTCCTCATCAGTCACAAGGTTATCCTCCATTGCTAAAGATACCATTGTATCCAACAATCTCGAAGTTTTCAAATTAATTTCTTCAGGAGTCCAGTTCATACATAGACCTATTACTCTGGGCTTTCAAAAAGTTTTTTTGAGACAATGTAATTTTTGCGATATTATATTTAATTTTCTGTTTAATAGATATATTAACAAGGTTTTTGATTTTGTGTGTCAAATTGATTACCTATAGATTAATTATATTTACCTGCTCCATTTTGAGCCAAGAATGATGGTTTATCTACTAAAAAGATCAAACATCCTCTTTCTATTTTGATCTGAAAAGGTCACGGAATCTTTATTTTTAGTAAGTAAATTCATAAAGAGTCAAAAGTAAACTGAACTATGCCTAAGAAAAATTTTAAGATTACAGTACTACCTGGTGATGGTATCGGAAAAGAGGTGATGAGAGAGGGAATAAAGGTTCTTCAAAAAGTTGAAGGTTTAACCAATTATAACTTTGAATTAACAGAGTATGATTGTGGAGGTGAGTACTTTCTTAAGACTGGGAAGGAATGGGAAGAAGATGCATATACCAATTGTCAATCTGCAGATTCTATATTACTGGGGGCAGTTGGATGGCCAGGAGCAATTCTACCAAATAGAAATATTGCCGGAGCTGGGGTGATTTTTGGATTACGGTTTGGTTTAGATCTATATGCTAATGTAAGACCAACAAAATTGTTTGAAGGTATTCACCATAAGGTTCACAACAAATCTAAACAAGTATGGGAACCTGGATTAGTCGATTTAATCACTGTGAGAGAGAACACTGAGGGACTTTACACTCCCACAAGAGGAAAACTTTCAAGAGGAGGTGTAGATGAAGTTGCAATTGATACAAGAGTTATCACCAATAAAGGAGCGCGAAGGGTGATAAAATATGCGTTCGAACTGTCTAAAAGAAGGCAAAAAGGGTCTCCGGGAGATGGAAAGAAGAGAGTTACCTGTGTAGATAAGAGTAATGTTTTGGACGGTTGTAGATTATTTAGGTCAATATACGATGAAGTAGCGGTTGAATTTCCAGAAATAGAAAAGGACTATGCTTATATCGATGCCTATACTCAGTGGTTAGTCAGAAATCCAGAGTGGTTTGATGTTGTTGTTACAACTAATATGTTAGGAGACATTGCTTCAGACCTTAGTTCGGTACTCGCTGGATCATTAGGCATGGCTCCTTCAGGAAATATTGGGGACAGGCATGCTTTTTTTGAGCCTGTACATGGATCAGCACCCAAGCACGCAGGAAAAAACAAAGTTAATCCAATGGCCATGATATTTTCAGTTAGTATGATGCTGGATCACCTCAGTAATAAATTTGATGAACCAGATTTACTGGTCGCAAGTAAAAAAGTCGATAAAGCCATTGAAACTGTGATCAAAGATCATAAAATTTTGACCTATGATTTGGGAGGAACATCCTCAACTGAACAAGTAGGTACTGAAATTTCGAGCATTCTAGGAAAGATATTTTAAACATCTACTCTGATGGGATTTCGTTGTAGGTATGGTTAATTACGCTTCATTACAACAATAAATTCGTTTAACATTGTAGGATTTGTTTTACCTTTTACATTTGTTGGACTATTTCGTGAAGGCATAGTTTTATTTGGTATATCTCGTACATAGATTCCTTCGAGATCATATCCAAAATTTGAGAGCATCTCAACAGTTATTTTATCAGTTTCGATCCAAATTCCTTTCACAGTTCTATTACCCACAACGTAACAAATAGTTGAATTTTCATTTAATATTTTTTCTAAGCTTAAAAACACCTCATAATACCCCTGAAAAAACCTATTTACTTCAAGTGCTCTTTTTTCATCCTTTTGGGATATACTTTCCAAAGTTGAATCTAATGTATCAGACAAATATTTTAAATTTATTTTTTTATGATTTGTTCTTGATCCACCCAACAACCTCGAATCCAATTGATTTGCAGGTTTTGTCCCCAACTCTAAAAGTTCGTTAGCAAACTGTGAAAATTGTCCATATGCAACTGTGGTTTTTGAATCTCCATAAGGTGGAGAGGTTAGAACTCCATCAACCTCTTTATTTTCAAGAAAATCTAAGCTTCGAGCATCAGCATGATAAACTTCTGAATGTTTTGTGTTACTAGGTATTTCATCCACGAAATTCTTTAACCCAGAAATATTTCTCCTTATCTTACTATTAAATAGTCCTAAAACATCAGGATTCCAATCCTCGATTTTTTGCTTTTCCATTCTATATCTTTTAAATTCAGAATTTCTGGTAAAGGAGACTTCTCTAATTGTTTCGGATAAACAAACTAAAAAAAACTCTTTATGGGATTCTTCACTGATGTCTTTGTAAATCAATTTTTTTAGTAGGATTAATTTTTTTAATACATCACTTGAGAACCAAACATTAGGATTTGTTAAATTTAATTCATCTATAGAATTTATCGTATAAGATTGTAACTTTTTTTTGAAATTA
Source organism: Candidatus Heimdallarchaeota archaeon (assembly GCA_030149205.1). GTDB lineage: Archaea > Asgardarchaeota > Heimdallarchaeia > Heimdallarchaeales > Kariarchaeaceae > WAKA01. Next base: position 8,791 of record JASBSB010000008.1, read on the forward strand.
ATAATCAATTTGTTATGTAAAACGGTTAAGTCCTTAATTTTAATGGGAGTAGTTTTCACTCTGCTGATTAGTACGGCCAGGGGATTCAAGTCAACTCCAATACTGTTTTTACCCATAAGCATAGATTCTACTAAAACAGAGCCACTTCCTACAAACGGGTCTAAGACCATTTTTTTGTCAACTAGCCAATTTGAAAGACAATATTTAGCAACAGGTCCAATCATCATTGCTGGGTACCTATGAAATTCATGTGTGGCATATTTAGTTTCTGTCTTTCTAAAATCTAATTCATAAATTCTTTTACGAATTAAATTTGGAAATCTGGATATTGTTGATTCTGGATCAGATATTACTTTACCCAATTATGACCAATCCTTATAGAAATTATTTTGTTAAGTATTAAAAGTAATCATCAAGAGTCTTGTTTGAAATTGAATCATTTTGACTGTTTTGATTGAAACTCTCATCCTCAGTAAATCCAAGCTTATTAGGTTCAAAATTTGTGTATAATTCAGTGAGTTTTGTAGGCGGGATTCTAAACCCTGAACCATGATCATGCGGTTTCCCTCTTTTTGACCCTGATTTATATGTTCCAATCCTAATATCATACATAATTATTCCCTGTTCAATTAAATTTAAGAATTTTTCCCACTTTACATCACTAAAGAGAGAGTAATCGTAAAATTTGAAATACTCAACTCCATCTATTTTTTTCGATTTTACATTAACAAAGACTAAATATTGTAATTTACTGAAAAGCTTAGATTTTAGGTCAGAAAAGGTATAAAATATATCTGTCTCTTCAATTTGATCATTTTCCAAATTCTTAACCACAAGCTTAATTTGATTTTTTTTGTTGTCAATTTTGATTTTCATCCCCCAAAGTCCATAACAATTAGTAAATCTATTTGCAAATATACTGACATGTAATTTTTTTATTTCTGGGTTGCTCTCAGTAGAGATTCCAAATTTATCTCTTAATAACCGATTTGCTCCAGATGGTTCTGACGGAGATTTAGTAAACAAAGTTAATAAAGATTGGGCAGAGTCACGTTGACTCTTAATTTCAATGTTTTTAAAATCTGGTTGACTAAGATTATTCTCTTGGATTTCCATCAAATCTTCAAGAGTCTTCCCTACTCCAGTATTATGCCTTCTATTTGATTTGACCCAACCTAAATTCACAATTTTTCTAAATAACAGATCAAATTCCTCGATTTCATTCCCCATAAATTTGCAAATACTTTTTATCAAAACAGGTTATTAAGTTTTTCCGGTTAGAATTGTGCTAAAAATCATATTCTGATAAGAAAAGATAAGACATATTTGAAAATATTTCAATGTGGTTTTTTCAACCCCTACAGAGGAAGAAACTGGACAACAGAAGGAACTCCACTACATCCTTCATGTTGATTTAGACATGTTCTTTGCTGCTGTAGAAATAAAGTTTAACCCTTCGCTTGTTGGAAAACCACTCATTGTCGGAAACCCTCGAGCCAGGGAAAGTGGTAAGGGTGTCGTTCTAACCTGCTCCTATGAAGCCAGAAAATTTGGGGTTAGGTCTGGAATGTCCATGTTTGAAGCCCTCAAAAGATGTCCGGAAGCAGAGATTTCAAACTCAGCTCGTAACGAATACAGGCCAACCTCAAAAAGAATAATGAGTTTATTGAAATCTTATGGAGTCCGAATCAGAATTTCAAGTGTAGATGAAGCTTACATGGATTTAACCCCACGAGTCAATTCATTTGAGGATGCCAGAAAATTTGCTAAAGAACTGCAATCCATGGTTTTTGAAAGAGAGGGACTAACCTGTTCAGTTGGGGTAGGTCCAACCTTAAAAATTGCAAAGATAGCATCTGATTACAACAAACCAAACGGAATTACAATTGTAACGCTTGATGACCTCCCCAGTTTTTTTGCAGGATTAGAACTACGAAAAATACCAGGAATAGGAAAAGCGACTGCAGAAAGACTTGAACTAAAAGGGCTAAAATATTGTGATGATTTAATAAATCTATCAGAATCTGAACTTATCGGGTTAGTTGGAAAGTTTGGGAGGCATCTTTTTAGGTTGTTTAGAGGCGAGACACTGAACTACATCCCAGATCGACAACCAAGAAAATCTGTGAGTCACGAAAGTACATTCTACGCTTCACCGGGTGATCATGAACGTTTTTTTCAAATTTTTAATAAGCTGTTTGATCAGACTTGGGAGATCTTAGAAAGAGAAAATTGGAAGACAAAAACTGTAAATGTTAAAATTAGATTCAGAGGCTTTAAAACATTAACGCGCTCAGAATCTTTGGAATATTTCACAAACAACAAACAGCTCCTCTACAAGTTAGCTCTAGGTCTAGTGTTACCCTTTTTTAATGATGAAAGGGGTTTGAGACTAATTGGTGTTGGTTTTTCAAATCTAAGACAAAGAGAGAGACAACAACATTCACTGTTAGAGTTTATCTCATAAATGTTGAGAAAACTCAACCAAACCTAACAATTCTTCACTTGAAAGTGGATTTAGGGCATTCTTATTAATTAGAAAGATTCGATCCATGAGATTTGCAATGAGATTCTTTGTTTCTTCTTTGGTTGAGATAAGCCATCGTAAATCTTCAGGGTTCTCAAATAATATTTTATTTACTGCAGTCAAAAAATTATCATAAGTTTGAAGCTCTCCTTCAGATAGTTTTTCTTCTGTTATACGATCTAATGTTGTCTCTTCCAATAATTTGTTATTTCTATCAATTTCATCAATTCCAGTATTTATTGAACCAACAAATTTTGAATTTTGGTAAATCTTGGTTTTGAAATATCCAGGTTCGATTAAATAAACTTTTGCAATATTTGTTATTTCATCACTTAACCCTTCTGCTAATGCCTCCATTGCAAATTTTGTCATACTGTATGAAACAGTGCCAGCACTCGATACCAAACCATCATCAGAACTCACAAAGATTATATTTCCATTATTTTTTGCTAAATTTGGAAATATATTAATTAAAATTTCCAGATGCCCAAATAAGTTTATTTGAAAGATCTCTCTAAATCTTTCAATTGGAGTATTTAGTATATTTCCAAAATGTATGACACCCGCATTATGTATAACACCTTTAATTTGATAATTTTCATTTTTTAAATCATTTAGAAAATTTGTAATAGATTTTTTATTAAAAAGATCTACATTTTTATAAATCAATTGTTTAGAGGCTTTAAAGGGGACTGTAGTTAAGTCTCTAACAGTCGCAATGACTTGTTCTCCCTTAGAAATTAAAAATTCTGTTAATACTCTTCCAAATCCAGAGCTGGATCCAATGATAAGATAGTACTTATTCAACATGATAATAAAGGGATAAATAATTTAACTCTACAGCTTTTGACAGAGACAATTTGTTCATATCATTATTTTTTATGTTGAGACTCCTCAACCCAAGCAGTAACAAGTAATGGTAAAACTATTGTCACATCAGAATAAACTGTGACCTTAGGTGACTCCCACGTAAGTTTTCCCCAGCTAACTGCTTCCGTTAAGGTGGCTCCCGAAAGCCCCCCTGTTTCAACTCTGTCCATAGTTATGGCAATCCCGTACTGGTAATCTTTGTCACTCATTAAACTAGATTGTAACATGTAATTTTTGGGAACACCACCCCCTGCGATTAAAGCCAAGGTTTTTTCAGAATCATGAAAATAGTTCTGTATCACCTCTAAATCTCTCATTTCATCGACAATTATTGTTTTAAATTGTGATCTCAACCAAATCTGTAATCCTAAAACTGAATCCGCGATGACAGGCACAAAAATTGGTACAGAGTACTGAGAGGCAACTTTAACGATACTTTCATCATCTTTTAATTTTGGACCCAACCATGAAAGAAATTCATGAGATGAAGTAATTAATTGCCCCTCTTTGTTTTTAGTCTCATAAAACTCATCAATTAATATCTTAATATTGTCCTCAAAATTAGGGAACCCTGTTTCGGGAACAAAGGCGTTGTAAACTCTATCAATACCTCTTTCCCGAAGTTCCTGATCTGATTCAGCGTCCACTCTTTGAAGATGTTTAACTCCAAAAGCTTCGATTAGATCATGTGTAATATTTGCACCTGTTGTAACAATTAGATCAATCATTCCACTTTTAATTGCTGTGGTAATAACTTTCCTCATCCCTCCAGGAACCATTGCACCTGCAAGAGAGAGAAATACTTTAGCTCCATCAGCCTTTGCTTTAAACAAGATATCCTTAGCTTTGCCTAGATTGCCACCTCCAAACACTCCTGTTTTTGCAAATTCATCCAACAAATCATTGATAGATGAGACATTTTCAGGGTTGAAATGATGAACAGATTTCTTCATACATCGTCCTAATCATTATCTGTAAAAGTTTATAGATTATTTTCTCGATTAGTTCATAATTTTATGGCACAACTCGGACAGTAGGTCCAATCAGATTCGACAGGTCTTCCACAATTCCAACAATACTTTGACTTTTCGAAAGAATTAAGATTTTCTTGAAAATATTTCGCTGAGGGTTTATCAGTTGATTTTTTGAAAATAAACGGAGGAATAAAAAAGAAGAAAAATAGAAATGGAAATTTAAAGAATATAAAAGCTATCAAATTGAGAATTGAAAGCACAAATAGGATATTCATAACGATCCTCCAATTCACAATTGTACTGAAACAACCCTATTAAAAATGACTTAGAAATGTTCATTATCTATTCATTTCAGAAAATTATGATGTGATTAATTATTTAGGGTGAGAATTTATTCTCATTCACTTAAAAACAAATCTTTTAATTGTTAGGGACTTCAACTCCTTTTGTTCCTGTTCCTCGATGAGCAATTATTGGAGCTTCTCCTTCTGATGCATATCGTGGATAAATTGAGAGTTTATCACTTATTCTAAGTAATTCAGGGTACTGTTTCTCAAGTTCAACCTGACCAAGATTTGTCCCAAGTTCAAGATTATATTCATTTGCAAGTTTCAAAATTGAATCATATTTTCCTTGAACCAAATGGAGAGGGCCAAGAATGAACTGTCTTGCAAACAAAACACCAGCATATCCCATCTTATGAGCATGCAAAATTGCTGGTTTAATTCTCTTTGAAATAAAGGTCCAAAGGAGTTTGAGATACATTGGTTTAGATATAGTTACAGTTTGACACTCGTTAAGTGCAGGAATTATTGGATATGATGGAAAACTTTGTCTAAATGGAAATAACAATGTTTCTGAAAAAGATATAAAGCGTATAGATTTAGTTGGAAAATTTAATTCGTTAACAAGACTAGTAAATTTTTGGTAAAAGGTTTTTGCCAATGGTTTTTCAACTAGCATCTTACCATTGCAGTTTGGTTTTAGCTCGATTAGGAAAACCTTCCCCTGCGCGGCAAAAGACCGAGTATCTTGGTGATCTAAAAATTCTCTTAAAGTGGGGATACCCCTCGCTTCAAGCTCTTTTAGTGATAATGTAGCAATGTATTCGCCACTGGTTAGGAATGGATCATGATGAATTACCAAACCATTGTCCTTTGTAAGCCGAATATCAAATTCAACACCGTCAAAATTTTTTAAACCCCAATGTAACCCATCGATAGTGTTTGGTTCAAATCTCACAATTTATGACTCAAAGTTATAATTATTAAAGCTTAACACGTAAGATGGATTTATAACTAAATCTACTTAAACAAACTTCTAAGGATTGATTATTGACTTCACAAGAAGAAGTTCCATTAAGTAGTTCAGCTTATGATATGATTTGGACCCAATTACAAGAGCTTCAGAATAAGTTCTCTTCAACGTGGTGGTTTTTCCTCCTATTTCCCGAACAAGAACTTGGTTATGGCCCAAAACAAATGATGTTTACTTTTGCTTCGAAAACTGGTGAACTTATAAGAGTAAGCACTTCTGAGGAAAAAGCAAATAACAATTGGCAATCCGGTATGGGATATAAGAGAGATATAAAAGAAGGGGTCGATGAATTCTGGACAACTGTAGTTGGTTGGATCTACGATGGTGAGAAAATGCATCATGAAATTGTCCATCAACCAAGTCTAGCCTCTTTGAACATTAAGGGCAATCTAACAGCAGTAGATCCAAAAACTGGATACGGAGGGAAGCTCAGAAAGGATCTATCGCGTCCTAATGGCATTCAGGTAGAATTTGTTGGACAAGATGGATCTGCAAAATTTATGGTATATTCAGTAAGCGATAATTATGTGGATCACCCAGAGGTATCTGATATACGGACAAAATTTGGAGGAACTCACCTAGTTGCTTGGAGAAGGTTCAGATTTGAGGGGGACTTTGAATATAACAATGAAATTCACTCCCATCATGGTCTTGGGTATTTTCAGAGGGTATGTATGAATATTCCTATGTTCCCCTGGAAATGGGTGTTTATTTATTTTAAGGATAAATCAATATTGTCATTTTTTGGCGGGTACATTGCGCCACATATATTTAGAAGAAAATCTCGGTTTGCCAGGGATCGTTTGGAAAATTTCTATCACCCTATGCAACTCTCTGGATATTTGCACTTAGAGAATGAAAAGAAATTGATAAAATTTGACAAAGTCAAAATAACAGATAAAATCTCAAAAAAAAGAGAGCTCACACACCTTATCATTAAAGCAGAAAATTTGAATGGTGATGTTATTAAAGTCAAGTGTAAGATTCACTCACATGCACAATTTCTTTTAGACAAGAAATTTTTCAGTGAAAAATTATACTCTCGTCATAACTATAACGAGTTTATATTAGAGGTTATCAATCTTACAGGAACCGTTGGGGATAAAGAATTATCAATCGAAAAACTAGGTGAGGGTTGGGGAAATCACGAATACACTTGGGGATTTAGTGTGTGAAATGTTAAAGAAATATATCTCAGGCACTCTTAACCTGCTGTGCTTTCATCGTCCGAAATGATTTATCCTTTTGTTTTTTCGGACTAGATTTTTTTTTCTTAGATAATGGAACAGTGAGAGCGAGGTCTACTATCGTTTTGTATAATGGTTCAAGTGACCTTCCAACAGGTGTTAAAAAGTATTTTACTTTTTTAGGGGTTCTTGGGTCACTGATTATAATCTGAATCACATTTAGTGAAATTAATTCTTGAAGTCTTTTAGACAAAATCCCAGGAGATATGCCCATTATTGTTTTTTCAAATTCTGAGAACGAGATGGCTTGCTCAGGTTTCTGATAAAACTCACCTAAAATTTTTAGATTCCATTTTTTACAAATTGCATCAGTAAAAAATGAGACAATTTTTCTATCCTTTTCATTTAGTTTTGAAACCATCATTAACATTTATACTCACAACTATATTAAATATATCATTTATGATTATTAAAAAATTTAAAGTTATTTTGCATTTTTTCAACATTTGTTCACAATAATTGATTTTAAATAGAATGTTGATAGATTAATCAAGCATTTCTATGAATTTATCAATAATTTGATTACTTCTTTTCCGTTAGTAAGATTCTTAATTCTAATTCTCTCATTTTGGGAATGAGCACTGTCAGATGCCTGCCCAACGGGTAACATAATAGCCTGAGCTTGAAACAGATTTTCCATAAAAGGAATTATTGGAATTGAACCACCTTCTCTAGTGTATACTGGAGAAATCCCCCACACTTGTTTTATTGCAGCTTCAGCGTTTTTATACAATGGGGTTTGAATATCTCCCAGCCACCAATCACCTGTACTGAGCACTGTAAACTTTAGTCTATTTGTTGAATTCAGGTCTTTAAATTTTTGTTCAATAAATTGTTTAAATTGAGAAGCAAGTACCTCAGGTTTTTGATCTGGAACTGTTCGCACACTACACTTAGCTTCAACCCTTCTCGGAATCACTGTCTTCCCACCCTCACCAGAAAAGGCGTAACGAAACCCATGGATAGAGAAGTTAGGTTCTCTCCACCTCTTAATGAGGTGTTGTTTTACATCCTCAGTAGGAAGCTTAGAGACTCCTAACATTTTTTTGTATGTAGTTATATCAAACTCCACATTTTCATACAATTTGAGTTCTGCCTCTGATAATTCTCTAACCTCATCATAAATTCCAGGAACTATACTTTCACCTTTCGTGTTGATTAGTTGACTAAGTATATTGATCAAGTCTGTCATCGGTTCTCTAACAGCCCCACCATGAATTCCAGAATGGAGATCTTGAATAAAACCATCAATTTCAATTAATATATATACTAACCCCCTAACACCATATGTTAGACAGGGTCTAGTGTCTGATAACCAATAATTATCTATCACAATTATGTTATCGATCCTTTGAAAGAAATCTTGAGAACTTTTTAACGCTTTTTCAAATCCTCCACTCCCACTCTCTTCTTCTCCTTCATAAATTAGATAAATATTGTTCTTCAACCCTTCAGATTGTATTAATTCTTTCAATCCAAACAAAGTAGATACAATTGGTCCTTTATCATCTGTGGCTCCTCTTCCGTAGACAAATTCATCTCTAAATTCTGCTTTAAATGGTTCTGTAGACCAGCCATCCTCTTTATTTGCTGGTTGAACATCATAATGTCCATATATTGCATAGCTTGACCTTTGATGACCTACAATATATTTTGCAAGGATGATAGGATTGGTGTCACTTCCTGTTGGGACTACTTTAACTTCAAAACCGAGATCAAGGAGAAAAGATTTTATTATTTCATTAACTTTTAATGAATCTGACTTTCTGCTTTTATCAGAACTTATAGAAGGGATATTAATAAGTTTAATCAGAAATTCAACAAGTTCATCTGACATGATAAGTCAACGATTTCTAAGTTATTTAATAAATTAGTTTTTTTTTAGTAAAATTGTTCTGTTTTATTGTATGAGATTGATTTATTTTGATTGAGATCAGGTGAATAATTCTCCAATTTTAAATTCCACTTACGTGAACTAAACTTCCGAGACCATAACTGAAACCTGCACCTACTAAAGCAATTAGAAGATTTTCAGCTCCCGCTACCCAGAGGTTTGTCTTAGTCATTAATGTTTTAGCTGCTCCCACGGAGAATGCAAATATCATCGCAATAATTGAGGCAATTAGAAACCCAGTCAAAGGATCGTTAGGGAAAAAGAAAAATGGAATAATTGAAGGTACAGCTCCTAGTACAAACAGCCATGCAACAGTTAACATAGCTTTCATTGGACTTCTTCTTTCATCCTCTTTTATGCCAAATTCAAAAGCCATCATTACCTTCATGATAGAATCATCATCCTGACTGACTTGATCTACTACATCATGAAGGGTCTGTCCCTTTACACCAATATCGGAGAACATTTCAAATAATTCTTCAATTTCATGGTCACGATAGTATTTTAGATGTTCCCTTTCCATCTTTAAATCTGCATCATAAACCTCTTCTTGACTTTTAGTACTGATAAATTCCCCAGCCATCATTGAAATAGCTCCTGCAATTGTTGCAATACTGGCTGTAAGAATAATAACAGAAGAGCTTGTGTTTGCTCCAACAATTCCTGCCACAAGAAGATAAACTGAGACAAGTCCATCATTGACACCTAGAATGATATCTCGCATGTAATTTCTGAAGGAATTGTTATGTTCTTTAAATTCAGGTTTCACGATATCCTCTGAAACATTAACTTCTTTCATAAAATTTCAAACTAAACTTTTTAATTAAACCCTCACATTGTGTTAATCTAACAAATCTACTAATTATTTGGAATTAAATAATCTGAGGCAAGATTTAGGTGGAAAAAGGGTACTGACTCACCGTTTACTAACACCATAAAGTTAAGTAGTGAATTAAGATCAACCCTCTTGACTGAGTTTCGTTCATTAAATGAGTACCAACTAACTGGGTTTTTCTTCAGTATTTTTATTAGATTATCTTTATAGAGAGAAAACAGAGTTCGACGATGGTTCAAATTAAATTCAGTTAATATTTCAAATATCTTTACAAACGATTCATCTATTTGATTAATTTTGGTTTCGAATGTAGCACCGTCCGAAACTAAAATTGAAAATAACCTCAGAAAATATACAGTGATTAACTCATTAGGTTTTGTTCTAAATTTTGAGAGTAGCTCTTCGTTCTGAAATTGCTCAAATGATACGTTTTCCTCAAGGTTACAAGATATAGCCAGAGTATAATAAGGCAGAAAAAAAAGTTTCATATCAGGTAACTCAGATATAAACTTAAGTACAACATTGGTTCTAAGCGGACTAAGAAATAAATTGGGAGAGCCCTCGTATATAGCTTTTATAGCTAAGAGTTTAACCAAATAGCTGTATATAGAAAAGATCTCAGACATCCTAATTGATTCGGAGAGATTATGAATACTATTATGGAAATAATTATAATATTGAGAAATAGCTTTTAATCCTATATCCAAAAGGGTCTCGATTTCAAGGATGAATGTTATTGGAACACTAAATACATCATTAATATCTTCATTTGAATCAATCAAGGCTGAAATTAATGTGTAGTATTGATCAAAGAAATGGGAATACAAAGTGATCGGTTTAAAATATTTCAAATTTTCTTGGAGATATTTGTTAACAGATGTAAGACCAGGATTTTTCTTTAATTGTCCTTGAATTGCATTGTTAAACTTGTCAATAACAGATTCAGCTTCTAACCTAATTTTATGGTAGGAATTTGCATTATATCTCGTTATTTTTAGGATCCGGTAGTATTCACTCCCAAGATCCCCTTCGTTTATCTGTATAAGGTCAAGCAGAAAAGCCATTATCGTAGGGATAAAGAAAAACTGTTCAAATAGAATTTTAATAAGTTCGTCATGTGCGTATATTGATTGATTTGTAAGGATTTCTTTTATATCAACCATTCGTAACAATTCGAAAAGTGTATTTGTGGTTTTGAGGATCTTATTACTCCAGTCAATTAGATCATCATTTGTTATCAATCCTATATTGTTAATAAGACTTGTATAAACCTCAATTGACCCATTATACGCTTGAGACAAAGTGATAAAAAGTTGGAGGTATGCATTTGTGTTTGATTTATCAAAGTAACGGAATTCTTCAAGGGAAACATCCGGAATATCTCCCAGAAAAATTAAACTAAGAAGTTCTGCGGTGAGATAATTTCTTATTAAATCCCACCCATATGCCAGTTTGATTATTGTTATTCTTAACTTGTTTGCGAGGACAGTCATTTTAATTTTCGACTGATTTAATTCTAGTGTTGTTGAAACCAAATTTTGCATCATAGAGAATTTTTCAAGAGACTCAGAGTAAGCTTCAATTTTTTTGACTTTATCAATCATGGTATCAGACTGTATCTCAAGAATTAACTGACTTATACCTTCTAATTTCCCATTTAAAACAAGCTTGATTCTCCTTGTCCCAGAATTTACATTTCTCAACTCAGACTGTATAAATGAATTTGTTTCGTTTAATAGGTCTTGTAACTCAGTGATTGTCCCCACTAACTTACTATGTTTTGATGACATTTAATTTTTTGCCATAACATACAGTGAATTGTAAGAAATATAATAATTTATACGTTATATTTTTGAATGATATAAAATTAATTTCATGTATTTTAAATACTAACCTGATAATTTGTTCTTGCTTATATAGAATTCCTCTAAAATTAATTTGCAAACTAACTACTTCAAAATTAAATTATGAAAATTCCAATCCATAACTCTGAAATAATTAAATCAATGGTTATACACATAACATTACTTAGAAGACCTGCATTACATTTAGTCAATTTATAAATTTTAAAAAATTTCGATTAAAAATCAATCAGCAAAAGAAGCGAAATAAGGATAATTATTAAAGCCATAGGATTAATTAAATTAAAATGGAACACTCCGAAGATACTATAATTTCAAGTCGAAAGGAAGATCATGTAAATCTGGCATTAACAGCTGATGTTACTGTCAAATCAAAATCAAATGGATTTGAGGAGTTTGATATAGTTCCAACCGCTATTCCAGATATAAATTTTGATGAGATTCAATTGGATGTTGAATTTTTAGGACAAAAATTTTCTGCTCCCGTGCTCATTGCTGGGATGACTGGAGGTTACGACAACGCAGAAAAAATAAATAACTCCCTTGCAAAAGTTGCAGAGGACCTAAATATTCCATTTGGAGTTGGTAGTCAACGTGCAATGATAAAAAACCCTTCTATGACCAAAACCTACTCTGTTAAAGATAGTAATCCGAATGTTTATCTAATCGGCAACTTAGGTCTGGTTCAATTTTCATATGATTTTACAATCGAGGATTATTTCACTGCACAGGATAAAATTAAAGCAGATGCCATGGCTATTCATGTCAACCCCTTTCAAGAACTCTGTCAACCTGAAGGTGACTTAAATTGGGAAGGAGCATGGACGAATTTGAAGAAAATTTGCAATGAATCTAAAGTTCCAGTGATAGTTAAAGAGGTGGGAACTGGGATTTCTGGAATAGAAATTTCAAGGCTTGAAAAAATTGGGTGTTCTGCCATTGATGTGGGTGGTGCTGGAGGAACCAGTTGGCCAAAATTAGAGCTATATAGGAATAATCTTCCAAATTCTCTTCCAATGGATGATCCAACATTAAACTGGGGTATCCCTACAGCTTATGCAACTTGGGAGGCAACAGCTGAGACTTCAGTTCCGATCATCTCCACAGGTGGAATGTATCATGGGTTGATGGCAGCAAAAGCTATAACGATGGGTTCCCACATGGTAGGAATTGCAAGACCAGTCCTCCAAGCATTAACTACTGATGGCATTGATGGAGCGAAAAAGTGGCTTGAACGCTATATCCTTGATATCAAAAGAGTCATGTTCTTAATGGGTATTGACAATATTGAAAAGTTAAGACAGCAAAAACATCGTGTGATACCACATGGTAAGGCGAGAGAGTGGTTATTGCGTAGAAATTATTTGTAATTGTATCTCAAGATATACTAATTTCAAATTTCTATAAGTTGAGGCTGATTTAGTGTTATGAATGCAATCAGGCCAAAGTATCCAAATTTGTCATTTTTGAAACTAATTCAAAAAGTTGGACAATTAATTTCTTCTCATCAGAACTGACTACACCATCATTAAAAACCTCAGAAGAGGCATCTTGGACAATTCTTTTTTCTATCATATGGAGTATTTCAAGGTTCTCTCCAGTAATTTCATTATGCTGTAGAATCTGCATTATTTCTGCTTGTAACAAAGAAACATTTTTTTCGATCGTACTTAACAACGATAGCTCTTCCTCTGTGATTTTCCCATCTTCATTTGCTACCTCACTCAGAGTTTGCAGAAGCTCTTTAGATATATCTAGTTTTGTATTGAGAAATATTTTTAAATCTTCATCCATAATACACCTTGAAATTCCTAATTAATAGTTTTATTCGTTATCTTATGATTAAATTCACACTTTTAAGCATGGTTTTTTCGAGCTCTAACAAATGTCTCCATTTCCCAGTTTGTGTCCAAACGGTATCTGCAAAAAGCTGAGTGGCAAAACTATCTGACACATCCTTCAGTGGTAAGAAATTTGGAAGCATGTCAACCGACTGATTCAGCAATTTTGAAATTTTATTAACTATGTTCTCTTTGAATTGGGAATATTCAAAATTTTTCAAATTCTTGGTTTGTGAGTAACGGCTTAATCTTCGATTATTTCGATTTGAAGTTTTTACTAATAATGATTGTTCCAGTTGCGTAAGATTTGTATCGAGAAGTAAAGTCAAATGAAAAAGGTAAAAGTTTTGAAATTTATATGAGGCACCACCAGATATTTTTTTTCCATCCACAAATATATTTGTATTATCTCTAATCTCAATCTCACTTGATCCAGTTGGTAGAAATTCAAGTACCAAATTTATAAAAAATCGGTTTAAGTTTGAAATTGTAGGTTTGAGTGGAAGTGCCTTGATATTAAATAAGAACGAGAGATTCATTGTACCCTTATCTTCAAAGACTGCACCTCCCCCAGAAAATCTCCTTAAAACCTTGATTTGATTTTGATTGCAATAATCCAGATTAACTTCCTTTAAAAGATCCTGACCTCGACCGATAATTACACAGGGATTGTTCACCCAAAACCTGAGAAGACCAGGTGAATTATATCTTTCTAATAACCTTGATTTAACAAGGAGATATTCCAAAGTCATATTTTTATATGGATCTGTTTCTTTTGACTCAAGAAGGAATATCATTAAATTTTGAACTATCCCCTAAATATATCTATTAAGATAAATTTCTGAAATCATTTTCTTAAATTGGATTAAATTTTCTCTCGTTTTCACAACTATTTTGGAAGCAATTTAATTGACCATTTTTATAAATATGCAGACCTCTAGAGTTATCCTTTTTCTTAATTTATTTAAAAGAGGAAAATTCTCTTTAGAAGTGGATCCTTTAGTACTCATATTTATTTTCGTCGCTGGACTTATATTTGGCACAATCGCACCAATGGTTGGTATTGGTGGCGGATTGCTTAATGTCCCCTTCTTAATCTTTCTAATTGGGATATCACCCAGTTCAGATGCTACATTAATTTCCAGTATTGCTGTTCTTTTTACATCATTAAGCGCATCTATAACATATATACGTCAAAAACGGGTTGATATTAGAACAGGGTTAATTTTTGCAGCTTTTGCTGTTCCAGGGGGTGTCTTAGGGGGATTTTTAGCTCAGAGAGTAGTAACTGATAGTGATGTTATCAAACTCCTCTTTGCAGTTTTAATTGGACTCTCAGCGATATATAATATTGCAAAAGCCTATAGAAGGTCAAAAAAACCTGTCGAAGAAATTGTTCATCATAAAAAAGGAAGGTTTGTTGTCAAGCGAAAGGTAGTAGATAGTGATGGTGACACAATTGAATACGAGGCGAACTTAGGGATTGGTGTCCTGTTCAGTTTTGTTGGTGGAATTCTAGCAGGAATGCTGGGTGTAGGGGGAGGTATTATCTATGTTCCAACTCTTTACAATTTTGTGGGTGTGCCTTTTCATTTTGCTGCTTCCACTTCATCCTTCATAATAGTGTTTGCAGTAGCTTTTGTATTAATTACCAGACTCTCTCTTTATTCAGGTAACTACCTGACTCTATTTACGTACGCTTTACCTTTGGCAGTAGGCGCTGTTATCGGAGCCAGATTTGGTGCATCAAAGGCTAAAAAAATTAGTTCTACAAAATTAATTATTGCATTTTGGTCACTTGCCCTTTTTGCAGCGATTAGAATGGGTTACACACCTTTCTTACACCTGTTCTAATGTTTTGATCTCAAAATTGTTGTCTAAATTTAACTCAAAGATTCAGTCTCATGCTATTATATTCCAAAGATTGAATCTGTGATTAAAATATTGTTTTTTTAGGTTTCGTGTAATCGAATCTTACGTTAAATTTCTCAGCATACTTACAGTTTGATTCCAGACCATGGTTTCGTCTTCTGATAGTCAACCAATCTTTAAATTCTTTCCAATCATAAATTTCAGCATAAAACTGATAGGCTTCCATAACCTTGCTGAAATTATCGGTAATGTCTATGTATTTAGTTTTACTCAGATTTTCAGGTTCATAATAACTTAAGAATTGTACATTTTTTCGATGTGGCTCCATTTCAATAATTTTTGTGATTCTGGCAAATTTGATCGCTTCAAGGGCCATAATACCTGTATTCTTGTGATCACTGTCAGAATTATTAAATCCCCAAGTTAGTATAGCGTCTGGTTTTTCTTTTGCATAGAATTTTGCCAAACTGAGACGCTGTTCTCTGCTGTTTTCAATATGACCATCTTTCATTCCTAGGATTACAGATTCATTGGCTCCAACAATCTTAGAAATTTCTTGTGTATGTCGCTCTCTCTCCCTTTTGATTTCTGTCGATGATAACTCAGGAAGGAGAGTTGTGAGCTCACCATAAGTTGTCCAAGCCATTAAGACATTATCACCTGCATCTACATGATTTGCAAGAGTTCCAATGACACCTAACTCATCATCAGGATGAGCAAACACTGAAATTATAGTTTTCTTTTCTGAATCTGCCATAGCTTACAATTAATTTAATCTTAAAAAGAAAAATTATTGGGGCAATCCATTCCAATAGATTATTTCATAATATAGGTTAATAGCCGATTGAAGGTTCTTAATCATCCTCAATTGGTTCAAGCTCAATTAATTGATCACCAACATTTACCTGTTCATTAAGAACACACCGAATTTTGATAATTTTAGACTTTACCTTTGATTTTATTTCATTCTCCATTTTCATCGCCGATAACATCAATATTGTTTGTCCTTTTTCTACCAGATTTCCTTCTTCTACATTTATCTCCGTGACAACTCCTGAAATCGGGGCAGCCACAAATTTTTCAGAATCTGTCTTTTCAAAGTTTAACAAAGTTTGAGGTTTTACATTGACATCTACTGTATAGAGGCCTAGATGGACTCGATATAAATTGTTCCCTAAATCAATTACTCGATTGATTTGATGCTCTCCCTTGGGAGAAATAACAACTAAACTCTTCTTCAGTTGTTTTAGTACATAAGGAACATCAGAAATTTTAACCTCTCCGTTCAATTTTGAGACCTGATATTCTAGTTCACTTAATTCATTTTTGACAGTAAACTTCAAAATATCTGACCTCCCATAATGTAAGACCAACGCCAATTGTCTTCTTCACAGTCTTCATTTTTCGATTCTCTGTCTGGAATTTTGTCTGCCATTGACACAGCAGCTACATCGGCAATTGATAATAGCTCCTTTGGAATTTGAAACCTATTGGGATTCGAATCCAGAAATTTTATGTCATACTTCTGTGTTTTGAATTCTTCAGAGTTTATTATTTGATAAATGATTGGGATAGTCGTGTGAACTCCATAGATTTTATAACGACTTAGAGCTAAACTTAACTTATTTATAGCAGACATTCTGGAATCACTGTAGGATATTACCTTAGAAATCATTGAATCATAAAATGAAGGAATAGTTGAACCATTCTCCATATGCGTATCAACCCTGATTCCATTTCCATTTGGATGCTCTATCTCACTAATTTCTCCTGGACTTGGTTTAAACTTTAAGTAGGGGTTCTCCGCATAAACCCTCGCTTCAATTGCGTGACCCTTGAATTTTATGTCCTTTTGGTTAATATCAGGATCTTCACCAGAAGCTATGAGGAGTTGCTGTTTAATTAAGTCAGAATTGGTCACAAATTCACTAACTGGATGCTCTACTTGAATTCGAGTGTTTACCTCCATGAAGTAGAAATTTCGATCAGAGTCAGATAAAAATTCTGCTGTCCCTGCATTTATGTATCCGACTTCTTCTGCCAAATTTGTTGCTATCTCATGAATTTCTTTTGCCTTTTTCTTTGTTAAATAAGGAGATGGAGATTCCTCGATTATCTTTTGATTTTTTCGTTGAATTGAACAGTCCCTTTCTCCATAATGAAGTGCTGATCCAGAATTAAGTCCTAACAATTGAACTTCGATGTGTCTGGCTTGAGTTAGGAACTTTTCCAAATAAACTCTCCTGTCTCCAAATGCCATTTCTGCCTCATTTTGAGCCTGAGTACATACAGAAATAAAATTGGATTCATTTTCAACTACCCTTATTCCTCTACCTCCTCCACCAGCAGCTGCCTTAATCATCACAGGGAATCCAATGTTTTTTGCAACTTCCTTTAATTCTTCGGCCTCTAATATTTCGTTGACCCCTGGAAGCAATGGAGTTCCGCTTCTTATAGCTGCCTCTCTAGCTTTAACCTTATCTCCAAGAATTTCCATATTTAATTTGGTTGGTCCTACAAAACTCATCTTTGATTTACCAACTGCATCTCTAAAATGAGAATTCTCTGATAAAAATCCATATCCCGGATGAACTGCATCAACTCCTAACTCTCTTGCAAGTGGAAGAAAATATTTATAATTAAGATAAGATTCAGAGGGAAGGTTTCCAGGGAGGACAAGAACTTTATCTGCAAGCTTCACAGGTAAGGTTTCTTGGTCAATTGGACTTGAGAGAATAACCGACTCGATGTTTAACTCTTTAAGAGTGGTTAGGATACGGAGAGCTATTTCACCTCTATTTGCAATAAGTACAGAGTTGAACACAAATGATATCTAAAGTTGAGTTTCAAAAAGATTAGTGTGAGGAATAAAATTGCTGAGAATTCTTAAATTAATTGAGGCTTCATCTCATAATGGTTTATTGATCATACCTTGGTAACTCTAAATCTTTTGCATCACGTTCAAGCTCAACTATCTTGTTGATAGATTCATTCGCTCTATGCAACAATCTTTCAGTTTTACCAAACTCTGTTTCAACTGAGCTTAAAATTTTTGCTATTTCATCAACACTACTAATTATTCTTTCAATTTCTGTAGTTGCATCCACAGATATTTGATTCCCGAGATCGGAGATTCTTTTTCCGTATGAATCTAACTGATCAGAAAGTGACTTTAATGTATGAGCAATAACTTCGAAGCCCAATCCATATTCTCCTGCTTTGGTTGCCTCGATCTCTGAATTTAAAGAGAGTAACGCTGCATGCTTTGAGAGTGTGATCAAGCTTTTACCAAGTTCTGCTAATGACGAGGTATTTCTGTCCAGTGTAGAGGTCATATTGGATATTCCATCTGCTGCTTTCGCTAAATTAACATCCAGATGTTCAGTTGATTCAGAAATCAAGTCATTTATTGATGAAAGATTCACCGCATAGTCAACCAATTTTCCTGCCTGAGCTTTGATCTCTATCCCAATTTCATTCCGTCCAGATTGAAACTCTGTTAACTTAGAATTAAATTTCAATAATCTGTTACTAACAGATTTTAACTCAAGGTAAAGGGAATTAAATTCATCAATAAGTAAAGCTTTGGGGGTATAATGGGTTGATAAACTGTTCAAAGATTTGACAGTTTCTTCTAATTCAACCAAATTTTCTTTCTGTACAATGTTGATAAATAAGAAAATCCAAAAGGTTGACATAAATGTGGCTATAAGGAATACCCAGATGAGTATAGTGATCCCGCTAAGAACTGAGACCATAAGGAAAATTGTAGATAACAGAGCGATAATGCTAATGAACGCTAATCTCGACCTGAATAAGTTGGAAAAAACTTCACCTGGATTAGACCTTAGCCCACTTAGTGAATAACCAAAGGTCATTCGTGATCTTTCAGCCTTTTCATTCGCCATATACAATTTCAATGAGAATATTAAATTGATAAACCCTCGCAGTGAATTCTAAAATTTTCCCATTTTTGTTGAATTTTATGATTGAACTTTTATGAAGATACCATTGATTAAATAGAACATGTTACAAAAATTAAAGAAGTCTAATTTTATAAACTGATATAGATGATCATTTTAAGTGGAGATCTATCGATTGAAATTCCAATCACTCAGTTCTTAATTCTGAGAAAAAATGGAACTCCACTGTTTGCAAGACTTTACCAAAAAGGCAAAAAATCCATGAATGATGCAACAGCAGTGTTGCTAGCTGGATTTTTTTCTGCTATACACACCTTTTCTGCGACTAACCTTAAAACTGAATTAAAAGAGATTGGATTGGAAGATCAAAGGTTTCTCTTCTTAAATACGAAAACAGATTTAATTTTAACGGTTGCAATTTCCGAGAAAAATTCTGATCTCTTGGAGTCGTTGGACAATTATAAACACAGTAAATCTATTTTAGAACAAGCATCTATGGCCATCAGTTTAATCGAAGATATATCCCGAATTCAAGACCTTGACATAGGAGACCTTTTAGAGGGGTTTGGCGTCACTCTAGATACAATAATTCTGGAATCTAGTATTGAAATTGAAGATCTTGAAGAAAGTGACAAAGATTTTTATTTTGAAACTAGTAAATCACTAAATTCGAGAACAGAAGACATCGATAAAGAAGAAATTGAAAATCGAATAAAAGAGTTATCAAGATTTGATGATTAATCTATTTCAGTAGGGCATACTTACTCTATTAATGCCAATATATCATCATTTGTAATGAAATTATGTCTATGTAAATGTTTGAAAATATTATTTTCAATATCAAACCTTTGAGATGGTTTAATTGATTTATCATTTTCTACTTCATCAAGTAACCTTCTTACTGATGATCTCAGATCTTCTATCAAATTTTGAGATGACTTAGAATATTCCTCAGTGTACGTTACCTTATTATATTCAACTTCTATAATAACACGCTCTCCTTTTTCATATACCTGAATCTCAAAATTTTCCATTACCAATAGTAAAAATAGATTACTATTAATTTTTCTCATATAAAATGAAAAAAAGGTAAATTTGAGATCCTAAAAAAGAATAAAATTGATTACTCTTTCAACCATAGTAACCAACAATTATTCGTTAAGAATTGTGATAATTTAAAAATAAGCTAAAAATTAGATGTAGATGAGTTTTTATCCATCCAACTTGATAAACTACAATCCAGAATTGTCTCTACAATTAGCCAAACTGGTAGATATATTATACGACCCAAATCCCAACAAGATTACCCCTAGAATCATAGAAATGATGGGTAGCATCTTTGAATTTGGAACTCTTGGAGACCCGTCTGATCTAGACGGAGTTTATTTTAATACAAACGATGCATCTTATATTTTATTGAAGGGGTCGGTATCTATAGAAGATGTATTTACCAATATAAATGCCGTACTTGTTCCATTTAGCTCAAGTAAATTGGGTGAGGATATTAAGGTTCATTCTGGATTTAAAGAATTAAGTGATGATCTCTTAAAACAATTCAACCCTTTCATTGGCAAAATGAAAGAAACTGTATATCTTTCTGGACATTCATTGGGTGGAGCCACCTCTGTGATTCTTGCTGCATCATTACACCTCGATCACAATGTAAAAATCAGTGATATCTATACATTTGCATCTCCAAGGTCAGGTAACTCTGAATTTAAAGAATATGTGAGGTCAATACTTACGAATCTCTTTGCACTTATTAACACTGAAGATTACGTCCCTTGTCTTCCCCCACGTTATTCAGGCTATTCTCATCCTTTAGCAAAATATCTATTAAGTGAGAAGGGAGAATTAATCCAGTATGAAGGAACCTGTAGAGATGAGGAAAACATTGACCTGCTGGTTCAAATTGTAACTGGACCATTTCGAAAGCAACACCAACTTACTGAATACATCACAAGATTATCTCACAAAGTCAAACCACAAATATATGATCCCAATAACAAAATGCATAAAGATATTTTAAAAAAGGTTTGTCCAAACATTTCAATTTGGAAGAGATGTCCACTTACCCGCTGGCTATTTACTTGAAAAATCTGTTAAATCTTAAATTTCAGATTAATTTTTGCTCTCTTGTAAGCTTAAATTCAATTTCACAAACAAGAGAGGTAACAAGTAACCCACAGTTAATGCAAAAATGAGATATCTCAAATATCTTAATAAAAATCCTAAAATTGATAGATCTGGGGCAATTAGAAGAAAAATTGGTTTTAGCCCCTCTAATATTATATAAGCTACAGGAATACCAATTAAGACTTTTATAACTTGATTTCTTATTCCTGTTTTTGGAATAAAATTAATTGAAGACCTTTCTAGCATCAAAGCTGGAATTAGTCCTGAGATCAAACCCATATAAGTTGCAATATCTTCATACTTGAGTTTTGGACCAAGAATAACCGCTACTCCCGCTACCACTAGAAGTGGAACTAATACCGAACCATACAGTATTAATCTTCTATCAATTGAGATTTTGATGTTATTCAATTTGTTTTCATATTTTAAGAACACAACAGCGGTTAATATTCCAATAATCCAACCTAAAATAACATCCTCGAGGTAATGTACACCTAAATAAGGTCTTGAAATGCCTATGAGCAACACCATTAGAACACTGAACACCTTAACCCACCTATTTTGAAATTTAGCGAAAATGTAAGTATAGAATGTTCCTGAAAGCTGGGCATGACCTGATGGTGTACTATACTGAGTTGCGAGTTTAGCCTTGGCTGCTGTACCAGGGACACCCCATTTCTCTTGGTAGGTATTGTTTGATACATAGGGTCTGGGATTTGCAATGAGGTCCTTCAATACTATGTTTAGAACTGCACCAATGAAAAGTAAGAGAATAGTTTTGTAAGCCAGTTTCTTATCAATACACCAATAGATAATCAAAACCAATGCAAAATATCCTACGATTGATCCTATTGTTGTCATTGAAATAAAAAAATTTGTTATGGGTTGGGTTCCAGAGGAGTGTCTGAAGTTATAGAAGAATTGTAATATTTCTGTTGAAAAGGGTAAGACGACCATAAATTCTCTAATGAATTTTAATAAAATAAAGGTTTTGTAGCAAATTCTCCAGAAGTATCAGTTAAATGGGAATATTACTTAAAATAATTTATCCAAGTATGACGGTGAAAATAACAAAAACTTGAAAAGAATAAAATTAATATTTTCTGAATTAATTAAAAATAAAATTATAAATTAGTTACTTCCTTGATCAATTATTGATTATTGTTGATTTTCGATAATGCATGGAATTTCGTTATTTCAATTTAAGGAGATATCAGTACAGATAACTGATTCTGGTACAATTGAGACATCCTTAAAAGATGAGATCGATTTGTCAAACCCTTTTTCTAAAAACAATTCAATTGTTGTTTTTCCAGTTAGTACAGGAATGAACCTGATATCAGCGCTGGTGCAAGAATATGCATCAAAGATGCTATCACCAAAACCCACAACATGATCTCTGTCTGTTTCACTCTTTTCTAATCCTTTCAAGAAGGGTTCTGGATCTGGCTTTCCTCGTGAAATCTCATCCCCGCTCACAATTTCATCGATGTACTGAAGCAATCCAGCTTTTCTTAACAGTGTGAAAACAAGATCTTTGTAGGTGGAACTAATTACCACAGTTTTTACATTGTTATTTTTACAATCCATAAGGAATTTGGTTACACCTTGGTAAGGTTTAACATGTAGAAGCAACCCCTCAAGATACTCTTCTTTCTCATTTGCAGCTTTATAAACCTCCTCAGGTGTAAGATTTTGAAGAAAAGATTGAATGATATCATTAGGTGTCCTACCCATTAAATGTTCCAAATCTGATGATTTCACATCTTTCCCTAGTCTCTTTAATATCCACTGAAACGATTCAATATGTAAATCTAATGTGTCAATTAAGGTTCCATCTAAATCCATTAGCACAGCTTGAACATCAGAAAAACACAAATTGTGTTTAGTAAGTAGTATATTTGGAATACTAAGAAATTGTATCTTCGAATATTTAACACTAAACAATTAAAAGTAAATTAGATAAATTTATTCATGATTAATTGATAACTAAATAGGTCTCATTTTAAAGAATTCAAATTTTTGATTTTCTTAATCTAACGATAATGGGGGCAGCTAACGCTAACACACCTAAACTAATCATTGTTACAACATTGATACCCAAAAATCCTGCGTTGGTAATGTTTGGAACAATAACTTGGGTCCTAACAAAGCTAGCCCATGCACCAAATGGAGTTAGTTTATATGATTTTGTTGCGCTCACATATGTGTTGCTAATACTATTAAGGGAAAAGTCAAGCCGCTGAAATCCTCCATCGGTTTTGTTATAAGCAACATTAACACCTGCTTGAACCTTTGTAAGATTAAGACCAGTAAAAGCAGCAAAGGTTGGATTTGAAGTAGTTAAATTCAAACTTCCAAGATTAAATTTATCAAGATTAACATTCGCAGATAGCACGAACATTGTGTTGTTGTTTGTAGAGCTTATACTAAGGGAAGGGATTGCAATTGATGTGTTCACACTGTTTGTCAGGAATTGTGTAAGTAGACCACCCAACAGATTGCTGATAGATTGAAGATAAGCAAAATAATCAGAATGTGATGGAACAGATTTGGGGAGTAGAAGAGGAAGACTTCCATTTGGACCTACAATGCTCTGTCCTGCCAGACTCATTGTTGACATCTTGTAGGTCTGATTAGTTGCGGTTAATACTGTCCCATTAGTTGCAATTGAGCTATAGCTAACTGTATTATCAGTAACGTTTGTAAATATGACGACAGTGGTTCGATTACTATCAGGGAGAACAGATGCTAAATTAGTTGAGTTTCCAGTTAAAGTGGTTCCTATATCATCAATCCAGTATTTATAGACAGTCCCAATTTTGGTGTTCCATACATACCCTGTGGATTGACCAGCTGCGTAATTCATTGACAAGATCATGAAAACCACAAACATAGCTACTCCAAATTTACGATAAAATTTCATACCTTAATTTCTATAATTAAGTATATTAACCTATACTTTCAGTAACTAAGGAACAGGTATTCTATCTTTGGAGTTAGTGTGTAAGTAGAATTTTCTTAAGTTTAGTATTGCCTTATAACTGAATTTTAACCAGAACTTCATTGCAAAATTGATTTGAAGTCAGAAGATAATTTTTCATGTATCGATTGTAGCTCTTCTTTAGAAGGAGTCCTTATATTCTTGGGATGTAACTCTCCACCATGATTAATCGGGACTAAATGGATATGAACGTGATTGACAGCAAAACCTTCAACCACCATACCGACTCTTTTTGACTTCATACTTGATCTTAACTTCAGCCCCAATGATTTTGCAGTGTCCATAATCTTGTTGTACTCATTCACATTCATATCAAATAGATCACCATGATGTTCTTTTGGAATAAGTAGACTGTGACCAGTCTGTACTGGGTTGATATCAAGAAAGAGAAGGTACTTATCGTTCTCCCAAATCTTAAAAGAAGGAATTTCCCCCTCAACTATCTTGCAAAATACACAATCAGTCATAATTAAGGTTCTCAAGGGTCATTTTTAATGTGTTTGGAACTACCTTGAATATTTAGCCATCATTCAGAAGGCATTAATCCATTTATCCTCAATAGAACTTGCTATGGTCATGAATTGTGTTCCCATTACAAGGTATTAATCTATTTTTTCAATCAGATCGCTTCAGAGAGTAGATGAACTTAGAGGGGCATTTGATTTAAGATTAATAATTCACAATTCTAAGGTATATACTTTGTTTTATGATGGAGATAATCATACAATCATAAAAGGATTTAATTGTAAAAAATAATATTCAAATTATTGAGAGATGCAATAGCTCTTTACCTAGAATATGAATCCAAGATGCAAAGAGAGAATCTTTTTGAATTGCTGTCCAAGGAATACACTATCTATTCAGCTTTGTACCCAGGGTCATATATTCATATTTCACCTTCTTTTTATTTCCCTGAGGTTGTTTATATTGACTTAGACAACAAATCAGCAAAGTTTTTTGCCGATCCAAGTTTCCTTGACTTAATTCTTGATAAAAAAACATATGTTGACCGTCCAATAATTCGTTTTCATCATTCAGACTATACTAAGACCCTACCAGAACAAATGGGATACTTTGACCTCTTAATTTCACAGTATGCAGGGTTTGTCTCTCAACCGTGTAAACCCTATCTTAGGATTGGAGGGATTCTTGTGGCAAATAATTCCCATGGGGATGCTGGTGTTGCATATTTGGATCCTGACTACAAATTGATTGGAGTTATAATTAAACGCCCTAAAGGGTTTGTCCACTCAACCAGTAACTTAGAGGAATATTTTATCCCAAAAAAGAAATTTGCTAACTTGACTAAGAAGTATTTACAATCCATTAATCGGGGGTTAGGGTACAAAAAGACTGCAACTCATTATATCTTTCAAAGGGAAAGTTAGACATCATTTGTGATCTCCTCAGTCCGTAAGGTCACATAATGCTGATTAATATTAATCCTTATGATATATTATTAACAGCTTTTCTTAATTCACTAGATACCATTTATCCTCATATGACAATGTTTTGTTAAAATCTCTGTTTAAAGTATGACTTTAGTCCTTTTTAATTTTCGTCGATGCATTCTAGGTTTACCCGAAGCAACTAAATTCGGAATTTTATCTGTTTGAAGTTGTTTCTTAATAATCCGACAGGCAATCTAGGGAAATTATTTATCAAGACTTCAATTTTTGTTATGACAATAAGTTTATATTTCAGACATCCAATTTTTAAGCTTTAGATCAACTGATTCCCCCTGTTGATCTAGAGAGACTAATTCCAGGTCACATTCTCGAAATTCAATAGATTTCGATTTTGAAGATTTAAACCATAATTCTATGGCTTTTCTATCACTAGGTACCAATTTTTTTGGCAGATTTTCAAAGGTGAACCATCGTAGTTCACCTTCAGTCGATGATTCAACCAGATTATTATCAACGGTAGATGAAAAAAAGTTTACTAAAAAATGATCGTGGCGAGTATTATTCAGGCTGACCACCTCATTTACAATTAAAAACAAATTTAAATTCTTTAACTCAAGAATCCCAGTCTCCTCTTTAGTTTCCCTTATTATTGCCTCTGATAAGCGCTCTCCAAATTCTACCTTACCCCCAGGGAGAGCCCATTGATTTTTGTATGGCCCGTTTGTTCTTTTCAAAAGTAAAACAAAGGTCTCATTCAATTGATGGTATTCAATTAAATTTACAACTATATTAACTATCTTCATTATACCCAACAATCCACTTTTGGTAGAGTTCAAAGGGAATATCCTCTTTCAACAGAACCTCTAAGTCCTCTTTAAATATCTCTAAATTTTCCTCTAACTCATCTAATGGTATCTGATCCTCTGGGATTTCCATTAATTTCATAATGTCATCTCCATCAATGTGAAAAATTGGATCAATTATTTTCGTTTTTTGTAGAATCCTGTCAATTAGATCTACAAAATATTGATCTTCTAATTTTACCCAAAAGCTGTCATCCTCACAATAGATGTTGTATACCTTGTTTTTGTTCTTTTTTCGTGTTTTGTAGATGTAATTCACGGTTTCTAAAATGAATCTGTTGTACTTTATTTCTAAATTATCCACAGTTAAAGTAGATTTTTTCAAATTTATTATATTTGTTTGATTCAGTAATGAATTGATTAATAATGGTTAATCAAATCCAAAACTTTGAATTAAAATAATTTTTATAAATAAATTCCATAGGGATTTAGCAACAAGAAAGCTCCTAAACCGCTACTAGTTTATTCCTCGATTTTGAATAATTCTCAATCGTCGTCGCTTAGTCAATCTGGAAATAAATAACATCAGATGACCAATTGTCCAGATGTAAATAAGTAATAGGAGGAAATACCCAATATTTCTTACAATAAATATATCAGCCAGAAAGAAAACAAACTCAAAAACATATCCTAAAGAAACAAATGCCACGTAAATAAAAACAACAATGCCTAGGATGGTAAAATATAGCAAAGCACCTAAAACCATTATATAGGTAAAGCGCTGTGCTATTGGTAAAGAAGAATTGAATATCCCCAGTTTGCGTAACTCTACCTCCAGACTTCCCATTAATTTTTCAATGACTCCTCTATTCGATGTGCTTTCGGGTACAGGGTTGTTTATTGATTTCTCTAATTGTTTCCAACCTGTTTTTCCTTTATATTTTAACAAAAAATTTATGATAAGATATAATTCAATCACTAAAAAAAACCAAAGGATGTTTTTAAATCCGTTGTTAATAATGTTTGAGTACAAGAGGGTTGAAACTGGGGTTATTGGCTGTACTACCTCTACTGCCCCGACAATAAAATAGCACCCAAGTAACACAATTGGGTTCAGCAAATATTTTCGATCACCTTTTAAATTTGCTCTGAAAAAGATTTCTAAAACAAAACTCAAAAATAATGTGAAGGATAATGGTGTGGCAAATTCTAAAAGATTCACGAGAATTGATTTTGCGGTATCAAACTGTGGAGGATAAAATATTATTGCTGCTAACTGAATTAATAATAACAATCCATAAAATATTCTAAGTTCAAATCGCAATACTGGAATTTTTGGGTCCGGAATTTTTGGGTCCTGAGGGGTTTTACTTACAATTTCAACTGGTTTGACAACAGTCCTCTTTGGCTGTTTCTTCTCCAGCTCATATTTGTAAAGACCGTACACTTTGTTCAATAAATTAATTATATAAAATTGGAAAATTATGAAACCTAAAATAAAATAACCTTGTACAAATCTTGCATACATAAAATAAGCTATGAAGAAAATTGGATAAATTGGAAAAAACAAAACTAAAATTCCAACAAATAAATAGAGAGAAAAAAGAACCATTAGAAATAACAAAAAATTATGATTTTTTTCAGAATATTTTCTTACTAATATTTCTAAAAGAAGAGCTAGAATTAAAGATAAAAATATTGGGGTGAGATTAAAGAGAATACTAAGCCATATCGATTGACCAGGGATAAATTGAGGCATATATATCCCAACACTAAGAATTTGGAAAAAGATTAAAATTGAATAAAATAATCGGATTTGAGTGATAAATTCTAGGTCTTTCAGCTTCAACTATACTAAAGCTTAGTTATAAAATATAAATATTTCTAATTTACAAGTGTTACAAAAACAAAATATTAGCTACATTAGTCATGAAAAATATACTACATTAAATTTTTGAATGTTTGTAACCACAAACTGAACAAGAAAATGAATTTAATTTCATGCCACAATTTTCACAAAAATTACGGGTTTGAATTTGATTCGTTTTATCTTTGCCTATTTGTATCCCTGATTTAGTTAGATCTAATGGGTTTTGGGGGTGAGATAGTAAATTACTTGAACCTCTTGGTAATTCTTCTGGATATGTAACATTTGAATCGAGATAAGTATCAATTTCGAACTCTAGGATCACTGTAATCTTCATGGCTATGTAAACAAAATAACTAATTCCTAAAATCAGAGGTAAAAAATATACCATTGTTAGAGGTCCTGGATTAAATTGTAGAACATCTATGAGGTATCCAAATATAAACAAAAGGAACAAAACATTCATTACTTTAAAGAACTGGATTGCAAAATGGACACGTTTCTTTATACCATATACTATCAACTCTATAAACGGAACATACAACACAATGATAATTAAAAGTATCATTTCAAAAGAGATACTCTGTCCGGTTCCACCCAATGCTGCAGCGAATGCAAAGGCTAACGCCAAGAGAAGTAAAATAAAGGCTAAAATAAGGTAATAGCTGATTCGAAAAAATAAAATTGGATATCTTATTGTCCTTTCATAGACCCCGGGAAGAACTTGAATTGTTCCACCCGTATTTCTAAACATGCCTAAAAATCTATACAAGGAATAGGAGTAGTTTGAAAGTGATGCTTCGGTTTTTGTCATATTTGATGAAGCAGGAATTTGGTTGGGTTTTACTAATATGAGTAGGATCGTAAAAATGAACATTGCACCTAAAATAAGTGGAAATACAAATCTGTTGTTTGAGATAACCTGAGAATAGATAAGGATTTTGAAGATTGTATTGGGATTAATAAATGACCATAACCCTACCAAATCATAACACAAAAGCACTGTTATGATGACATTATACCAATTAATTTTATTTGTCAAAATATTTCTCACTGAAATTTCAAGTAATATTGCTACCAATAATGAAATTAAAAGCGGTATAAAGGTTAACATAACATTTGTTGTACTTAAAAATCTTGAGGAGATGTCTCTTATAAGGCTATTAGTCCCAATTAAATTAAAAGCTATATTAATAATGTATAATACACGGATATAAGCCGCTATTTGCTGAGTTTTGGTAAACATCAGGCTGAAATTACTTACTATTTTATAAACTTAACCTAATTCAAATATTTAAAAATTATATTGAATTAGAAGTTTTTTACATAAACAATTTTATCAATATTCATTCTTCGAAACCTCTGGATGTGTGAAGATGATTGATTTGATTCAATATGAACTCTTTGGATGAATTTTATCTTTAAATAAAAAGGGGTAATTTATTCCTAAAAAGCTTGAAATGAAATTTATTTTTTGGAGAAGCAAATAAGAGAGATGATAGATTAAGCTGGGAAATTACACTCATAATATTACAATCAGAGGTTAAGGGTAATTCCTAATTTTATTCCAACGAATCCCTGCTCTGTTCTAAAGAACTTTATTTTACCTTTAAATGTATTCAAAAAATAAGTACAAAATTTAATTGAAATTAGATTGATAGTATTCAGTTGTTGATCTAAGATTGTGTTGACCCGGTATTTCTTCTAATTTTAATATTTTAGTAAAGGTTATTGTCTTATAAAGCACAACTAAAGGGAGTATCGATGTTAGAACTAAATTAATAATTCCTGAAATCAACCCATTCTGATCATACTGGATGTACCACCATCTTGTATTCGTTATAAATTGACTTAGAAGAAAGAGAAATATTGAGCCACTAAGCAATTTAAGAAATTGAATAGTCAAATGCTTTTTATGTTTAACTCCAAAAATCAAAATCTCAATTGTTGCTATTCCAAGTAAAACAAATGGAACCCAAGCCAAGGTCATAACGATTATTATTATTATCATCACATAAATTATAGGGTCAAAATTTGAATAGATATAATTGAAAATTACATTGCCTCTCCAGTCCATATGGCCAGCCAGAATTAGCAATGCTAAAAAGTAAGCTCCACTTAAAAAAACCAAGGCTATATACGCAAATAATCTAAAAAGCAATATAAAGTTGACAATAGAATCATTATAGCTAAGATTTGATGAAATTGAATTATTAGAGAGTGTTCTCGTAAGTCTTTTGGCTACGCTGACTAAATTAGTAAGCCTACCCTTCAAACGTGTAGTTGAAATCATTGAGAGCGATACACTATTGTTTATTAAAAAATAGAAATATAGAACTCTAGCATTGAAAAGGAAGAAAAGAATTTGCAGAAAAATACAAAATTGCTTATTTATAAGAATTATATAGGGTATGGTTAGTGTAGCCAAATAATTCAGCCAAATTGGATGGAAAGAAAAGAAATAGATCAAACCAATTATATTTATTGATATTAAGACAACTTCGATGAACAACATCAAAAAGGTGAATCCTCTAATAACCAATTGAATCATCAGTTCTAAGAACACAGCAAGAAATATTGAAAACAGAAATGGGTATAGAGCATTGTCCCAAGGAAAGGTCAATTTAAAATTTGAGTGAAAAAACCAACTATAAATTGGAGTACTCATGTGAGCCAAGATGTTAAGAATATAAATTGCCCTCACGTAACCAATAATCTGTTCTAACTCTTGAAACATCTCATACAATTTATTTTCAGAAGTTAATAAATATTTCCAATTCCATTAAACATATCTCAGAAAACTGAGGTTAATGAAAGTTTCTAATATAGAGAGAACCTCAAATCCTGTCCCGTTAACTCTTCTATAACATGAATGAGGTAATAATAAGTTGAGGTAAGCAAAGAATTTTGCACACCTGATTTTAGCATATTATTAATCCTGATTACTCTATGAAGCAATCCACAAACCATAAAAAAGTCTAAATTTTCAAATTCATAGGTGGTTTTAGCGTGCTCATTATACATCTTAAGATAATTTGATATTATATGGATTGGTTGATCAACACTGATAGAAGTTAGAGCAAAACTTAGGTCATAACGAATATCCCCGATCTCTGCACCCTCATAGTCAATAGGAACCTGGGATTCTTCCCTCACTAAAATGTTAAGGGGGTGATAATCTCCGTGAAGAAAATGTAAAGAACCAGTAATCTGCAGATTATAATTTGAATTTAACCAGCTCATCACATCAGAGGTCTGTTTTTTTGAGCGGGATTGCTTAATTTCCTTTGACAGTCTTTTTATGAGTGTTTTTGCAAAGTTAGATGGATGTTTTTGAATATAATTGATATTTGTTCGTGGGAATAATTCCTTCCAATCTAATCCATGAAGAATTGTTAAATTTTTTAAATACTGGTGTAAATCGTGCTCTGTGAACTTCCCGCTCCTAAAATATCTCTCACCCAAAGTTCCTTCTGGAAAATACTCCAATAATAGAAACTGCGGTTTTTTCGGTTCAAAATAGTAAACTTTGGGGACTGGATATCCAACCTGATTTAATTTTGAATAGATCAAGTTTTCGTAATTTGGGTCATGATACTTATTTCCATAAAATCTAAGTACAATGGGATGTTTCGTTGTCTGAACCAAATAGGTAGGAACTGATATTCCCCCCTCAAGTTGTTTGAAACTCATAAAATCCCCTAATTCGTTCTGCCGTAATGCATTTTTTATTTTTTCATCAATTACAAACAATAAATCATTAGTAAACATACAGAATAAAAGTTAACTTCCATGAGAATAGAAACACGTGACAGTGTTTGGATATCGTGTACCAATTAAACGATATTTTTTATAAAACATCTCCTTATCACACTATCTTAATGTATTTCAAAAAACGCCAGAAGATTCAGTTTACATTTAAATTTACTATTCAAGTATTGAAACGATTTGTTTTCTCTAAGATGATTGCAATCTACTACTTCATCCAGTCTAAAATAATAAGGTTCAAGATTCGCTTTTATCTTCTTTGGCTTTGCTTGATTTTCTCGAAGATTTTGAGACTGATTTGATCCCCATCGCATCATAATCAGGGAAAAATAAGACAAGGAGGAGAAGGCCTGCCAATAAAAATTCTGAGAAAAAAATCAATAACAACCATAATTGATTAAAGAACTGATTAAAGTTTGCGAAAAAATTTCTTGAGCTGTTAAATAAGGATGGATTTATGTTTATTATAAATGTCATTAACATTAAAATTAGGGAAGAGTTTCTAAACACCTCAATAATTGGTTGCTTTATGTCTAATTTTTGTGAAAAAATTAAACCAAAAACATACAAGAAAGAAACACCTATCAATGAGCCTAGGATAAATAGTGATATCCGAGCATAAAAGACAGAATTATTATTGAAACTCATGCCAAAGGCAACAAGAAATGATAACCCAATCCAAAAATAGGTTAGATTGTTCATTAATTCAAAAAATTTATCTAGAGTTGTTCTAAACATTGACATATTAACTTGACATACCCAGACAGAATATAAATATTTCGAGAAAAAATATAGTTTTTTATTTTAAAATCAACTTAATGTGATTAAATCTAAATAGAGGAGCTTTGATGGTAAAGAGCAAGATGAAATCAAAAAAATAAGAATTTCAATTTTATATGGTAATGCAGTTAGAAACCATTGGAAGCTAAGAAACATTTGAAAGAAATTCTAATGATATAGATCACATAATCTTTTTGATTAAGTCACTCGCTGAGATGTTAGGTTAGCATTCTCTCTTTGGAATAAGAAAAGGATGAATTCAGACCAATAATACATCAGAATCCCAAACAAGAATAATCCTATAGTCGTAAGAGACATAAACACCAAATATGAAAATAATAGCTGAATAAATTCTAAACCTACTTGAAATAATATAGAAGAGCCAATATCAATGATAGATAGACCCAAGTATAGTATAATAGCATTTAATAATATTATTTCAAAAGAAATTCTTAATATATTTATTAGTTTCTCAGATTCACTAATCACCTTAAACAACACAAATAAGAATACAAAGAGCAATCCAACCCAAAAAGAGAATATTGAGACTTGAGAAATACCGTATTCCAATTGATAGATCCTAAAGAAATATCCTAGAGAGAGGGAGAATATAATTGAAGTTGTTAACAAAACAAATACAAAGAGGTTCGAGAGCTTTCTATTGAATATTTTTTCGAATTTCATTTAATCACACTTATTAATTAGAAACCTAGTTTAAAAACAGAATCACTCAAAGGGCAAAATCTGTTTAAAATTAAATGAAGCAGAAAATTTACTTTGAAAGAAGATAGTAACTGTGAATCAATTAGTCAGAATAAAGAAAAAGAAATTGGGATTTGCAACTAAATTACAATTCCAATCTATCTATTAACTAAGGCTTCCCTGTGAATTCTCCCTCTGAGAGGAATATTAATTAGTCAAAATATGATGATAAATATAATGACAGCAATATAGAAATTTTTTAAAGATTAATTTCCAATCGAGGTTATGCCTCTAGTATTGGTTTATGGAACCTTAAAAAGGGGATTACATAACCATAAAGTCTATCTATCTCCACTTCAACCGGTTTTTGATGGTGTGGTGAGGATTCCTGCAAAAATGTATACAAATGGGAGATATCCTATGCTGATCCCAGATCCAGAGCTTAACTCATTTTTTATTGAAATTTACGAAGTAACACCTCAAAAGCGAACAGAGTTAGATTCTTTGGAATTTCCATTCAACTATTTCAGGACAACAATTACATTTGACGAGTTTTCTCAACCAGTGGAGGTTTACTATTACAAAGAACAAGTTCCACCTGAGTCATTTTATCCCTTTATCGGGGAGAACTGGAAACCAACTGAAGATTGGTAAATTGACTAGTATAGACTGTTGTTGAGATATCCCAAAATTGGGCTTAAATTTCTTAAAGAATGTAACCTTTACAGAATCGTATAGATAACTTCTTTTTATTAAAAATAGAAGTCTCACATGGAGAACCAACTTTGGGTCTTTCTGACAACCTTTGGGATAATTTTTCTTGCGGAGATCGGAGATAAAACTAACCTTGTTGCCATAAGTCTCAGTGCTGAGTCTGAATTTCCAAAATGGGTATTGCTTGGAGGAGCTTTAGGATTAGGTTTTATTTCGGGTATTGGAGTTCTCTTCGCGGTTATTTTAGGTGATATGGTTAATGTGAAGTTTATTCCATTAATTTCAGGTTCATTGTTCCTTCTTCTTGGAATTTGGGAGTTAAAAGAGTATTTTTCAAATCACAAAAATGAACAAGATGAAAGGGAGAATACTGAGGATTTAGGTTCACAGGTGGTACAGACTTCAAGACTCAGAACTGTGTTACGTTCATTCAGTCTGATAGGCTTGGCAGAATTTGGGGACAAAAGTCAACTGTTTCTTATTACAAGCGCTCTATCATTGAATCCATTTTTCGTATTGCTAGGTGGTATTCTAGGTCTTTTCTCTGTTCTCACCTTATCAGTAATCTTTGGCAAGGAACTCCAAAAAAGAATTCCACGACATAAACTCGAGTTAATAGTTGCAGTCTTATTTTTACTAAGTGGTCTGTTAATCCTCTCAGAATTTAGATTTTAATAGTTGTGAAATTATATTCAATTCAAGGATTCTATAAATTTGCGTATAATTCATGCTATACGTAGAAAGTTACGGTTAAACATATTTTGAAAATTAATTAAACTTGTAGGTCACATATTATTAATTTATGGTGTCGAGGGTTTATTTATTCTTCGGATCGCAAAAACAGTCAGTGCAATTAAACCAATTGAAATGAAGATCGATCCTGAGGCAAGGACCTGCCTGTTATCAAAGAATGCTTTACTGATCTGAGACGCCACCACATTGACCTTTAAGGTAGCAATATGAACATCAACTGAATTAGATAGTGGGCTTGCTCCTTCAGAATTGAATGCTTGAACCCAGTATGTGTAATTTTGCCCCCTCGTAAGATTTACATCTCGATACTGAAGTGAAGTTACATTACCAACGATATTCAAAGATTGATTAACAACTACGTACTGATATACGAGATAATACAGAACAGGTCTACCACCATCGTATGTGGGAGCACTCCAACTCAAGAGCACCTGTGTCCCATTTACTTTAGCTGTTAATGGTAAAGGTGGACTGGGTGCTGTGGTGGTTATGACAGATTTGAGCTCTGAAGTGCTGCTCTGACCCAGTATAGTAACAGCTGTCACGAAATAGGTGTAATTTACACCTTTTGCGATTGAATAATCTCTATAATTTGTTCCAGAGTTATTAAATCCAATAAGATGTGCATTACCTGAGAGTCCTCTATAAATATTATATTTGAGTATAGGATAGCCTCCAGTATCATTAGGACTATTCCATTTTATGAGTACATGGTTTGAAAATAACTCTAGAGTAACATTGGTTGGCGTGGATGAGGCCCTACCAGGTTTTAGGTTGATAGAAGATGAATTCATCCCATAACCTTTTGAATTATAAGCAGAGACCTTGTATTGATAGGTAATCCCGTTCACCAGGTTTGTATCTTTATAGGAAATTCCAGTTATATTTGAAATTCTGTAAAAATTAACTGAGTTGTTACTTCGGAATATTGTGTAACCTTGAATTACAAAACCTCCGTCATCAAAAGGAGTCAACCAACTGACTACATTTGCTTTATCACTTACTACACCAGATATACTTCTTGGGGCACTGGGAACTCCTCCAACCACTAATGAACTAATTTTTGAAGCCAAACCTTCACCTTGATTATTGGTTGCACTTACCTTATAGTAGGCGTGATCCTTGTTTGTTACACCGTTATCAGTGTAATTTAGTAAACTGGTATTTCCTATCCACACAAATGAGTTAGGATCGGAGATTGAGCGATAGACTGAGTAGTGTAATATGGGATAACTGTTATCAAATGGTTTAGACCATGATAGGTACACTAAATTATTCGCTGATTGAATATCAATTATTTGGGGAGCATAAGGTGTGTTTGCTACCTTGAGTTTTATTTCATTAGAATACCCACTTTCATATTTCTGATTCAGAGAGGTAACTACATAGAAATAGGTCTTCAAATTAACAACAGATGAGTCTACAAATGATAATGATGAAATATTTGTTGCAATTTTTGTGTAGGAACTTCCAGAAGTTATAGATCTATAAACATTGTACCCAACAAATGTAAATCCCCCATCTGTTGCGGGTGAAGTCCAGTTCAATATTACAGTGTTATTAGATGCAAATCCAATCAATGAGGAAATCGTGGGTGGGGCACCTGTTGAAAAAGTGGACACCATGGTAGAAAAAGTTGACTCTTGGAATGAGTTGTATGCCGTAATTTTATAATAATAGGTTTTACCATTAATTACATCGAGGTCAATATACCCTGTTTTTGTCGTGTTCTCACCTATCTTAACAAATGTCCCACTTGCGCTGTCAGACCTATAAACACCATACTTTGTGAGAGGTT
The DNA here is from genome assembly GCA_030149205.1 of Candidatus Heimdallarchaeota archaeon. Classification (GTDB taxonomy): domain Archaea; phylum Asgardarchaeota; class Heimdallarchaeia; order Heimdallarchaeales; family Kariarchaeaceae; genus WAKA01. The sequence continues at coordinate 45,687 of JASBSB010000008.1, forward strand.
TTCCACCAGTTAATGATGGGGGGTCCCAAGAAAGTGTGATCTTATTTAACCCCCCAACCGCAGACGGGTTTAATGGCTCAGTAATCGTCCCAGATGGAACAGCTGAGAATTCTTTAGAATAAATTGATTCTCCAAGGCTATTGATTGCAGTGACAACAAAATAGTATGTTTGACCGTTGGTTAATCCAGAAATAATTGCACTGGCTGAAGTAACAGTTGAACTTAAGGTATATCCTAAACCAGAGGTAGATGAGGAATAAACCTTATATTGAGTAATCGGAGAACCTCCATCCCTTGGGGGTTTCCATGATATTCCGATGGTAGAATCTGAAGAATTTGTGGTAAATACGGATGGGGGTTGGGGCTTTACTGTAGAGAAAGTCAAACTAGAATAACCTCTTGAGGTATGATATGAGGTGAAATCATCTGCTGTTGTAGAAACTGCCCACATAATATCAATTTTGACATTAGGAGTAATTTTGTAATCCTGAGAATCGCCAGTATCTAATAATCTGCTAAACTCAAGAAGAGTTGTAGAAGAGTTTGCCGAGCCTCCATAAGATAGGATGTTCTCCACACTGTCCTTTGCATGAGATACAGCTCCTGTCCCGATGTTATCTTGAATGTAAGCCCCTGTGGCATCTACATAGCCAATATAGATGTCAGCTCCTGCCATTTTCGTTGAAGGATTTGCATTTAGCCCTATTGATACATAACCTGCAACCTTTGCAGCCATTGCAAGATATATAACTGACTGATTTAAAGCATAATAGACATAAAATGAAGAGGCGGAGTCTATTAAAGCAAATCCATCATATTCCCCTGGAGAAATAATTCCGTCATGAATTACCTCAGATGAACTAACAGCAGAGGGTACATAAACTGTTTCAGTTGGATTTATATTAGCTAAGCCAGTCTGATCTATATAGATCCCAGATTGAACTACCAATAAAAATATTAGAATAAAAATCAAGTGAAATTTTTTTGACATATTACCAAAAATTCGGGTCATTTAGTAAATTATTGTTTTCTAAATTTAAATGATTGAGATTGTGCAATTTTTTTATATAAAAAGTATAGTTAATTTTAAGCATTAGTCCATTTCAATATGTATAAATAAATTTTTTATCTGTTATTTTTCAATTTATATCTTTTTTTTGCTATTAAATGGATTATAAATATCGGGATGAGAAAGTTGATAAGATCTATCTCAGCTGGTGAAGCGGTTGATCCTGATTTAGAGGGTAGACTTTTAAAAGGCGAAGTTTGAAGAAATGAGGTAAATCTAATCTGTCTTTTCCAGAGGTTTTCTGATCTAAGATTAATTAGTGTTTCAATAATTTGTTGAATTAGATTATTAAATTTTGTGTTGTTCAGATCTAAGTTTGTTTTAACATTGAACAGCAGCTTTAATACACCAGATAGCCCTTCTCCCAATGAGAGATCAAAAACGTTTTGAGGTAAAATGCTGTTTTTTAATAAAATTAGTTCCTTTGAGTTATACCTACCTTGAATTAATTCATTCAGTACAAACCAGCTAATGATATCTTTAGTCTTAGTTTTTTGCGCCTCCTGCAACATCTGCCAAAGATTAAGAAGAACCCATAAGACACCTATGGTTCCCTTATTAAAGCTATCATGCTGAACATATTCCACATTTCTATCCAAGAATCCCATAAAAGTCGAATTCTCCTTCAACGAACTGAAGAGATAATTTACGCCCTTAATTATAGAATTATCAAATTCAGAGCTATTTAAGATTAATTTAGACTCATATAGCCCATAAAGTATTCCAGCAACCCCTTCATCGTAACCAATTTTGGTGACGGAACCATTTATCTCTGTTTTCCAACTTCCATCCGCTTCCTGGGTTTGAACGAGGAATGTTAACATTTTTTTACTGAAATTAAGGATAGTTGAATTATTTAGGAGTTTTGCTACCTTTATAAACAGAGGAATCATTCCAGAAATCCCCCACTCATATGAGGTCTTAATCGGCATTGTCGTGTCTTCAATGTAATACCATGGAATAATATTAAATGATTGGCCTGATAATTCAATTGAAATTGCAACAGAGAGTAACCAGTTCATGATTGAATTCATTTGAGAGAGAGAGTCTGGGTTTGGATTTTTCAAATAACGTTGATATATCAAGTCAAGTATTCCAGCACTCCCGTATTTTAGATCAGTAATAGGAATACCATAAGGATCATTAGGAAGGAAATAAGCATATCCCCAATGTGGTATTGTACTTGAATTCAAAGCTTCATTAAAAAGCTCGTTAATACCTTTATCAACGTACTCTAACCATATATCAGCTCCATTGGACCAACTTAAAATAGTTTTTAATATTCCTGCAGCCCCATATTTTTTCCCAGGGTATACGGTGTTTTCTCCAGAATACTTACCCCATGCAGGAACTTTTACTCCCTGAAATTCTATCTGAGAACTCCAAATCTTTTCCAAGGTTGAGTTTATAACGTCACGTAGAACAGAAGAATTCAGACCATGATGATAAAATTGAATTAATGTATCAGTGATTCCAGCCGCTCCAAGTTCATATCCATAGTAAGTTTCTGTATCATAATCTGGAAGTGATGGAAGTTGGGCATATGTTGAGTGATTTATGAGACTCAACAATAACAATAATATCAAGCTCTGTGAAGGGATTTTCATAATTACTTTCTCACTAACCTAACCTTGTGGGATCAAAAATCCAAGACCAAAGGTCTCAAGTATTGAGTGACCATACACATATTTTCCACCTGTGCCTGCAATAATTGCAGTTAGTGCAGCGCCAATTATTATTGGAATAAGGTATAGAATGGGTAATATGATATGTTTTCTGTCAAAAATATGAGCGTGATACCTCCATCCAACATATGTCTTCAATATTAGAGGGGTTAATAATACAAATAAAGTGTAGATTGATAATCTAACTTTGTATTCTAGCAAGGTGTTTTCGATAGCGGGTGATACTCCACCTGCAGATTGAAAACCTGTATAACCAGCAATCCCATATCCTAATATTCCCAAGATTAAAAGTATGTAACTTGAAAATTCAAATCTCCTTACATATCTTAAAGATAAATCCCATGTATCTTGAGAGATCATTTCCCTCTTCAATAGAATATCTACTAATACTTTTATTCCGAATGCTGTAGCACCAGCTGCGAAGCTCATTAATATCCCTACTATTGGGAAATGAATCACTGCTGCATGACTTGATGCAAAGAACTCAGTCATCATATTTACAAAATCATCAATTATAGTCATATTAGAGTTCCTCCTTTTTGATCAGATAAACTGAAATGGTAATAACAGTGAAAAACAAAATTGAGCCTATCATCAATCCCACAGATACATTATAGAACAAGTAAATATCAACATTATATTTTAAAGGCTCTGAAGCTATTGAGGTGATAGATGTATTAATTGCTCCACCATATTTCAACGAAGATAACGCAAATTTTGCATATGACAATGAACTATCTGGTCGATGATGAACTTGACTAGCAAAGTACATACTAACATTGTAATTTGGTGAAAATTTAACATCTGAACCCTCTTTATCATTTGTGACTAAAGCACGTTTGGCTTCTATTACATATCCAAGAACTTTTCCTGAGGTATCGTTTAATAAGACCTCCTCCCAATATAGATCCTGTATTTTGTCTTGAACAATAAATGGGGGTTCAGTTCCAATTGGTGTTGTATCACCTAATACCTTAGTTTTATCTGCAGATCCAAAAACCCACATGTCATCGCCGATAGACATTGGCTTCATATCTGAAGATTTAAAGTTCTCAGGATCTGTACTGTTGTCTGCATCCCATTGTATTGCAATCCAAGGTATGTTTTCATCGAATGCAATCCTAAAATAAACAAAGTTTTGATCAAATACAGAGGAAATTGAGCCTGAAACACCAAAAGCTTCTATGTTAATTTTTGGCACTTTCTCCCAAGCAGCTGAAATTTGATTATCCCCCACAACAATGAGAGGTAGATTTTTCTGTGATGAAGAAGAATCAAATTGTGATGTCATATTATACGATAACAATTCTCCTGATACCTGGGGTGCATTAAGGTAAATAGATTTTTGAGGTGCGTTCGCTCCTTCAGCTACTTGCGGTACACCTAATATCAGAAGAAAGATAAAGCTAGTTGTTAATAATTTAAATCTTAAGTCTTTCATAAAAGTTCCTCTCATTTCAGTTTGGTTATTACGTATATTCCTGCTCCAAAGACTCCAATAATTATGAAGATATTTGAGGTTGTCATAATTGCAGAGATGTCAAAATTGTCATAGTATATCGTCTTATAGTTTGACACTGTGGTCACTTGGATAGTTTCGACATTGACTTTCTGTGGAGTTCCTGTAACAATATCTGACCTTTGACTGAGTCCTATTTGATTCTTTGCAATGATGTGATAAGAATAAGAAACATTATTTTTAACATTATAGTCAATAAAATAAAATTCAGTAGTATTAGCATAATTTGTAAATGAGCCATTTCCCTCTGCTCGATACACCAGATATAACTGAGCAACAGATTTGTTTGACTGAGGTGGTAACCAACTGAGAACTATAATTTTGTCTCCAGCTAAAATACTTAATGATTCTGGCTTATCTGGTATTGAAGATGTTAGAACACCTACGTAGGCAGATCGATCCCCTTTCCCAGCTTCATTTACAACCATTATAGAGTAGTAATAAGTTTCATCAAAAATTATATCTGAGTCCGTATAGTTTAATTGACTTGTCTTTCCAATTAATATTGGGGGAGAATCTTTTACAAAGGTTCTATAGATTTCATATGATAAGTTAGAAGACCCTCCAGTATCAACCGAAGATTCCCATTTAATAACGTTCGAAACTCCAGTAAAAACACCTGTTAAGTTAGTAACATTTGAGGGCAAGCCAATCAACTTGATGTAGGTTACAGGACTAGTTGTTCCGTATCCATTTTTGTTAACAGATATAACATAATAGTAGTAATTTGTTCCTGGTGTCACATTTTTATCTAGAAAATAACGAAGTTGGGTAGTTTTTGTCTTTGAGAATGAGGAATTATCAGTAGATCGATAAATATTGTAATGGGTAATTGCCGCTCCACCATCATCCTTAGGAGCTTTCCAAGTGAGACCAATACTCGAAATATATGATTTTACAGTTAAATTTTGAACTTGCCCAGGGGTCGTTGAAGGAGATCCGGTAATTTGGAAGGAGTATCCACTCTCTCCAACGCTATTATTTGCAGTTATTTGATAAACATATGTCTGTCCATTCTTTAATCCAGTGTCATTGTACGAATTAGTACTTGTAATCTTTACTAAAGAAAATGTGCCACTTTGGGCGTCCATTTTATAAACGGTGTAATTTAGTACTGTATATCCTCTACCATCTGCTGGATTCCAAGATATGTAAACAAATGAATCACCCTCTGTTTTTGTCAAGTTTGTGGGTGGAAGAGGAGTATTAGCGATTGTGACCCTTTGCACAGCTGATTTCTTGCTTTCACCCGCTTGATTTATCGAAGTTATATAATAATAGTAAGTGAATGAATTTAAGACTCCATTATCCAGAAAGCCAGTTTGTGAAGAATTTGTCCCTATATTGACGAAATTAACATTATCTGAACTTCTATATATCTTGTACTGTGTAATTGGATACCCTCCATCAGTGACCGGTTTTGTCCATGAAAGATTTGCAGAATTATCACCATTTATAATTGAAAGAAACCTTGGTTCTGAAGAAACACCAATGGGAGTGACTGAAACAGTCGTTGATTTGAGACTCTCATTATATATGTTTTCTGATGTTATATAATAATAATAAGTAAACCCATTTAGAACAGGAGTATCTGTGAATGAAGTGGATTGAGTTGTTCCAATCTTAAGAAAAGGTCCACTTAGATTCATGGATTTATACACATTGTAATGTATAGGAATACCTCCTGTACTCGTTGGTGTTAACCAGTTTATAGTAACCTGTTCAGAGGTGTAGGAGGCAGATACACTTCTCGGTTCAGTAATCAAACCCAGAGGTAATGCCACAATAACATTTGAATCTCCACTCTCACCATTGTTATTCACCGCAGTTACCTTGTAGTAGTAAATTACCCCGGTTGTAACTGTGGTGTCAACATATGAAGTCGAAGTAGAGGTGCCTACCTGAACATAGGAGGAACCATTGTTATCTGATCTATAAATTTTGTAGTTAATTAGAGGAGAACCTCCATCTCCTGCTGGCGGTGTCCAAGAGAGTGATACACTAGTCTCTGTGACTGATTTAGTTAATGTCGAAGGCGCTGCAGGTGGTCCTATAAAGACATATCCCCCACTTACCTTGCCAGCTATGGTATGTTCTATGCTGATATCGTCACTACTTGCATGTAATGCCCAAACCATTGTAACTAGTTTACCAGGAATGAGTACTTTGTCTGCTACAGAATCACCTGTATTTAGATTCCTTGAAAATTCTAGAATTGTTCGGGTACTAGATTCACTAGCTGCAAAAAGGTTTATGTTTTGAATACCGTCTGGTGGAGGGACTACTTTACCTATTCCAAATGCATCAAAAATGTAGGCTTGATTTAATGTGGCATCAAACCCTCCAGTAATCATATCATATCCTGACATTGCACCAGTACCCTCATATCCAACAGATATCCATCCTTTTGCGTCCATTTCCAGAGCCATAAAAATTTCTCCCCTTATGATATTATAGTACATTTTTACGTAGGGAGAAGTTTTCATGACAAGTGAGTGAGTATATTCATTTGTTCCAATAACACCATCAATAGAAATAGCATCGGTTGAAATTTCTGTGGTCGGTTTGAATTCAACCCCAGTTAGCTGTATATTATTCATACCTAGTAGAAGAATGAAAATTATGCCAAAACTTACGAAGATAGATTTCTTCATCATTAGTGAAATTTGATATAGTAAGTATATTAATATATGCAATAAAACAAGAACTACCCTCATATTGTGCAATAATTTTCTCAACATAATACTATGACAAACTTGTGTGCTATTTTTCTGGTTAAAATGGGGATTTTTCCGAAATCAATATAATATGCGTTTTAATAAAACACATAATTAATAAAAATTTTCCATTATTAAAACATCAAATTGTCTATTTAAGTGAAGTTTGAAAACTTTGATAGTGTACAACCAGGTAATAAGAAAAAAAATATCCTCTTAATTAGACATGAGTAACTTTAAAATATTGAATTCAAATCTATAAATTGAAAATTTATTGATTCTGAATCTTCGATAAGTAGTTATTCAACTAGGAGTAAAGAAAGATGAGGTTGAAAAAATGAGTAGTAGACCTAAACCAAAAAAGTTAGATGATGACTTTGATGACGATGACTTCGATGATGATGACTTCGAAGATGAAGATGATGAAGATTTCGACGATGACTTCGATGACGATGACTTCGAAGATGAAGATGATGAAGATTAGGAGGTGAAAGAATGACAGTTAAGAAAAGCACCAAGAAAACAGAATCAAAAGACAGCGGAAAGATGAATGAAAGCAAAAAAGGTAAAGCAAAGAAGGGTAAAAAATAACCTTTACTGACCCACTAACTTTCAATTAACATCTGCCTTTTTAGAGCATTATACACTTTAAAGATTAATTTACCAGAAGAAGTTTTATCTCTGGCCTTAAGGGTTTTGCCCTCAACCAATCCTAATTTTCGTAAGGTCTTAATGTGACTATTTACTGTGGATTGGGTCAAGTTTGTATATTTTGCAATTTCTTTCTCTCCTACCTGAGGTTCTATGAACTCCAAAACCTTAAGGTGGGGGAGGGTAATTCGGTGACTTTGAGTATTAAAAACCTGAAATTGTTTTTCAAAACCTGGCTTTCGAACCAACTCATAACACTTAAGGGTTTGACCAGTTATAACCCTATACAACTGAGAAGTCAAATGTACAGCCTGCTGGATCACAAAACGAAGATACCTCTCCCCGTATGTGCAATCAAATACAATCTGCGAACCCTCCTTTATATTTGACACAAGATTCAGTGCTATCTCGAATGGTTCTTCCTCTAACTGAACATATGAGCATTGCAAACTCTGAACCGGTATTTCCAATTTTGAATAATGGGTCGATGTTTCCTCTATGTTAACATTTAATTCTGCTCTGGACTCAGATAAATCTTCATCTGAGACCACTATAACAAGTGAAACATTAGTAAACTTCAACATCGACATTATTTGTTTAATTAATCCTCGTCCTGTTTTCGAGGAACAGACAAAAATTGTGTCTACTTCTTGTGACAAGAGTGAAGGGTCCACACTTAATCACATGTGATATCCTTTTTATCTCTTCCTTACAATGCTCTGTCTAATATTGAGTTTAATTCATCAAATTTATTATCTTTTTAGTTCTTTAACTACCCTGAAGATCTTGTTGGAATCTGTTAACAACGCAAATTGAGTATAATTGTTTAACTCGTCCTGAATATTCTCATCAAGAATCTTCATCTGATAGACATTTGCTGCGATTTTACTTCCTATCGCGGCTGAGTGTTTAAGATTTTTGTCCTTGATGAGTCTAACAGATCCAGCGGTATCAAAGGTTTCAACAGTTTTTATGTGTGAATGCTTTTGTAAGTATCTCTTGCATTGTTTTAGAGCCTGAGGATGTGAATAAATGGTTTCGATTTCATCAATTGAATTTATGGAGTGGTGAACAATCAACATATGGCGCACAAAAAATAACAGTTTCCCAACTACAATGAGATCCAGATCTTGGAGTGCCTCGCTAAATCCAACAACCTTTCCAGCTGTTGTGTTATTAAAAGGGAGCAAAACACAATCCACTTCATTCTCAACTAGTAGGTTAACAGCGACTGAGAAGCTTTCAGATTTGACAGGTGTTGCATTTGGAAAATTTTCAAGAATCGCCAAATGACTAAAGGCACCTAATTCCCCTTGAAACCCAATTTTCAGACGTGATTTACTAGGCAGATACAGATAAAACGGATCCAAGAGATTAAACTTGGCATTTGGAACTTCTTGATTTTCTCTCGCAGTCAAAAGTGTCACCTGTGATTCTACTGACTCATGAATTATAAGTTCATACAGACTTCTTGCCAATCTGGGATTAAGACCTATCTCTTTGGCCTGTTGTTCAACTCTTTCAAAAACTGTAGCTTCTTGTAGGAAATTTTTTATGTTAAGGTTTTTCTTTAACTTTACTTCGCCAATCTTACTTACCGCTGTAATTCGTTCTGCAACTAGTTTTAAAATTTGTTGGTCAATCGTCGTGATTTTTTTTCTAAGGTCATCAATTTCGTTTGAAAATAAGCACACCTCAATCTTAACTTTAAGATATGGCTCAAAAGAGTTTCTAGAATCCAGTATGTTGTTGAAACAAAAAAACAAAGATTTTTGGTTGCAATAAAACTTCGCAAACCAAAGCATTTATATATTTAATGTATATACATAACTTGCATACAAATAAAATGTATATGCAAATACGGTATATACATATTTGTGTGAGGTGAAACAAAAAATGGTTACAATAAACGTTGGAACAACTGATAAATATATTAGATACGTATTAGGCGTCATACTTATCGCCTTAGGAATTTACTACATCGCTGTAGGATCTACTGTTTTAGGATGGGTTTTGGTGGTTGTCTCATTGATTCCACTGGTTACAGCAGCTTTCTCAACATGTCCAATCTATTCCATGTTAGGAATTAGCACATGTTCGGTCAAGAGTAACAAAGCATAATTACACAATTCACAGTGATTCAATATGAGTTCGGTAAACATGTTGGCTCTTGTTGAGGCTTGCATGTGTACAAATGTTAGAAAATTGTCAAGAATTATCACAAGATTGTACGATAAATATTTGAAACCCTCAGGGATTAATATTAATCAACTTGGAATATTGCTTACAGTTCAAGGTCTCCAGGATAGTTTAGGAAACTCTCCCACGGTAAGTGAAGTAGCAGATCGAATGGTGATGGAAAGTTCTACTCTTTCAAGGGCAATAGCAGTTTTAATGCAAAATGAGTTAGTTGAATTGGAAGAAAATGAGCTTAATCGTACTCAAAAACATGTGATTACAACAGAACTTGGAAAGAAAAAAATTTTAGAAGCTTATTCATACTGGAATGAAATTCAAGAACAGATTCGAGATGATCTAGGCAAGGAAAAGTTTGACAACATGATTTTTCTTCTAACACAACTAGAAGACCTGATTCGTACCAAAAAGTATGATGAGAACCTTACTTCATAACCAAGATCAATGAAAACTTATTAACGATTAATATATATCAATTAAATTTACAAATCTTCCATCAATTTTTGTTAGAAATCAAATTGAATCTGAACACATAACATTTCCTAAACCTTCTATAATTTAAAAGGGAAAAGTATGTTTTTAGTATGATAGCAATAGATTTGACTGGGCATACAGCTCTTGTTGGAGGTGGATCAAAGGGATTAGGATTTGCTTCAGCATATAAAATTGCTCAAGCCGGGGGGGAAGTTATCCTAGTTTCTCGGAATGAGGAAAACCTTAGAAATGCCATAGAGAAATTACCAAAATCCGAGGGTCAATCTCATTCTTACTTGTTAGCTGACTACTCTAAACCAAGAATGCTTGGGGAAAAATTGGACAGTGTAGATCGAATAGACGAGGTGGATATCTTAGTCAACAACACTGGTGGCCCACCACCGGGGATGTTGCTGGATAGCACATTAGCAGAGTTGTTAGAGGCTGTTGAAACCCTGCTGTTCTCATCACATGTCGCAACTCAGAGAGTTATTCCAAATATGAAGAGGAAGGGGTATGGAAGAATCATAAACGTTACTTCCTTAAGTGTAAAAGAACCAGTGCGGAATTTAGGGCTTTCAAATTCAATACGAGCTGCAGTTTCTAACTGGGCGAAGACTTTAGCTATGGAAATAAACGAGCCTAACATCACAATAAACAACGTACTTCCAGGTTATACCTTGACTGAGCGATTAGAGAGTCTTTTTGAAAACCAAGCCAAGCAATCTAATCTGACCAGATCAGAAATTGCAAAATCTATAGAAACCCAGATTCCTTTGGGTAGGTTAGGAGAACCAGAAGAATTTGCAAATGCAGTGGTTTTTCTGGCATCACCGCTATCAAGTTATATTAATGGTGTTAACCTACCCGTGGATGGTGGCTTTATTAAATCCCTATAACTGAATAATTTAAACAAGAAGATTAAATTAATCTGCCGGAATGTTGAAACTCTGTTCACGTGTAAATGATAGCTTATTAGACCTTAGAGAAACAATAAGCATAATGAGAAAGATTAGACTGATGAGAATAATGGAGAATGAAAAAGGAAGATGGTCTGCAATCCCAAAAAGGTACCCAGCGATAATAGGAGCAAATATTCGAACCAAGGATGCAAAACTTTGATTTAAGCCCATTCCAGTTCCTTGGAGTTTCTCGGGAATTGCCTCTGATATGAGTTCGAGTGCAGATGGGTTAAGAAAGGCATAACCCATTGAGAGTGGAACAATTACCAAGAAAAGACCTATGTAAATATTAACAACAAAAATCAAGGTAAAGCCAATTAGAAACAATGCTGTCCCCAGAAGTACTAACATTTCAGAATTCCATTTTTCAGATAACTTTTTGTATAACAGAAACTGAGTTAGAGCCATACCAAAACCATATGCTGAGAAAAGGAACCCTAGTTGCAGTTCAGAAAGTTTGAGTATTTGTGACCCATAAAGCGAAAATGCGGTGATGAAGTTACTCATACTCATAACTGAAAGGCCAAAGATAAGAATGAATGTGACAGCACTTTTTGAGGCAAGAACTTTTTTAAATGAATCCAGGGAAATTGAGACCAATGGGGGTTCAAGTTCAAATTCAATTGGTAGTATTTCGGTTTCATCAACATCCGTTGTATTATTTAGTCCTTTTTTGGGAACAGATTCAGGGAGATAAAATATAGCTCCAACTAGGTTGAATAATGCCATTGTACTTGCGAAAAGGGCTGGAACTAAAAAAGCATAATGAGGTGAAATTTTAAACTGAAAGAGCAAACCACCAATAGCAGGACCAGCAGTTATACCAACACCCAATGAGGCATTAAGAACCCCAAAGTTGCTTCCTCTGTGTTCAGCAGTAGTAATATCAGCCACATATGCATTTGCTGTGCTCAGGGTGGCCGAAGTAGCTATACCAGTTATCGCTCTTGAAACATAAAGAAGTGGGAGAGAATCAACAAAACCGAAAATTAAAAAACCGATAAGAGTTCCGGTCAATCCAGAAAGTATGATAGGCTTTCGACCTATCCTATCCGAAAGCGCCCCCCACAAAGGTGCAAAAATGAATTGAAAAAAAGCATAAATTGAGATTACCAATCCATATTGTATCGGTGTTGCGTGTAATGAATCAGTCAGATAGGGTAAAAGTGGGAAAATTATGCCAAAGCTTGCATTATCAATAAACAATGAAAATGCTAGAATATAGAGCTGTTTGTTTATTGATTCATCCGTTTTTGCTGTCAAGCCGATAATAGTAACAATTTGGCATAAATAAGTATTTTGCTAAACCTATTTCAAATGAATATCGTCGTTGAAAATTACAGAACATTATCTTACATTTCTAATAAGCTATCCCCTAAAAATTATTCTTCCTCATCATCCTTTCGCATAGGGATTTTTCCCTCTAATTTAGAAGCGATATCTGAAATATCCTTCGTCCCCTCCTCTTGACCCTTCTTTTTGATCTCTTCTAATACATCATCTGGTAAATGTGGTTTTTCATCTGACATGGTAATCAAGAAAAATTCAATTCAAAAGAATATAAACTTTTAGGGGAAACTATGCAGTACAATCAAATCTGAACGATTGACTTAACATTGTTTAAAATTAAAATTATTTAATTTATTAATGGTAGTTTGACACACAGTTAATTTAATTCAAAAGATAGTTTTCAAAACTCTGATGGGCATTCGAATATAGGCTGACCAATATTCTTCTCCCATATAAGCCATTAAAACAATTCCAAAATAAAATATAAGGGCTGGATTCATTAAACGATCAACATCGAAAACTAAAATATTGAAAAACCAAACAACCGATCCTAATATAACAATTCTCAGTATATCAATAATGTTGACCTTGGGATCATAAATAACTGTTCTTGCTATCTTGTTTGAATGACTAACATATTTTAATAACAGACCGCTCAAAACAATTGATCCTGTTAAGATCGCCATAGAAACAAAGAAGAAAAACTCAGATCTAAAGTTTTGCTTAAAATATAACCTAGTTAGCAATTGAGTAATAAATACACCAATACTGATGAGAGTTCCAACACTCAGAGATTTTAATTGGTGAGAATAATGCCTGGCTCGTTTAGTAACGTGGTTTACGTTGGTTCCAAGTGCATATGCTATAATACGGGAAATTACAAAAGTTACGAACAGTGAAAATGCGATTAGAATTGTATTTTTGGCAAAATTGTTCAAAAACACTAAATTTGGGTCTGAAATAAAATTAAAGATTTTAAGGTCAACGAACCCTAGAGAGAGTCCTAGTGTACTAAAGAAGGAGAATACCTCTACTCCTTGAACAGCATGTGAAGGAGGGTCCCTTGGGAGTTCAGGATAAAGAAAAATGTTGGATTTGACGATTTCCAGATTTAAAAGTGAGATAGTTCCAAGTATACTCATCCAGAGTAGAAATCCATAATTCTTAAATAACTCAGTTGTATCATGAGCAACTTGGAGATATATAGTAAGGAAAATTCCTACAAGCAATATGACATTAATCCCGTTTACTATTAGATGTTTGAAAGCTAAAATCATATCTTCACTTTCAGTTAAATCATCTTGAGATGAGCCTGTTGAATGGGAGTTTGATGTGTTCTTGTTATTTGCCTCCACACTAAAATTTTTGAGATTCAGAAAGTCTTTGATATCAAATTTTGAATTTGGTTTGAGTATACATGCTATAACCAAAAATGAAGCAGATATCAACCAAATTATTCTTATTGGATCTTTTCCAAACACTAATTTTGCCATCCATTCAAGAAAAATAAATTGATAAATGAACAAAAACACAGAGCTTATTAAAAACACAACATATTTTAAACTTAAAGGTTCAGCTCTTGTTTTAGAAGATATCAGAGTTCTAAAGTTCGCTTGGATTGTAGCGCCGAGTCTTAGATTCAAGGAGCCGTTTGGGTTAAACGGAATCAGCGCTAAAATTAAAAGTGGTAGTAAGAATGGGTCATAATACTTGTATAGACCTCTACCAATGATTCCATGAGCGATAAAGAAGAAGAGAGCTATGAACCTATAGTAATGTTGAGGATTAATTTCTAAATATCTATAGGCTGAAAAGGCACTCCATGAAATAACAAACAGAGTAAGGAAAAACAACACAAGTGAGGAAACTATTATCGAAAGAACTTGAGCAAGGAATAGATCACCTGAAGCAACAGCAGAACCAACAATCGTAACTGAGATTCCTGCATTAGAGGGATTTCTGAGTGAGGCAATTGTTGGTACCCCTTTCTGAGTACCTCCTGCAAGGAATAAACGGTAAACATATGATGTAGGGTCGTATAGAATAAAGGGAATTGATAATAACAAGCTATAAATTATGAACTCAATAAAAAACATAATCCCTCTAAGCCACCCATATCTTCTTACTAATAACATCAAAATTGGCATAGCAATTAAGAGAGGAAATTGTTTTGTCAAAAATGCCATTCCCAAGAAAAATATGGCAAGAGAATCATTATGCCTCATGAAGAACCATACAGAAATTAGAAACAGAAGGGTCATTTGCGGGGTGTTAAACCCATAGAAAATTTGGTAAACCAAGTTTACTGGTAAAACACTATGAAAAAGAGCAACAATCAAAGCGATAATGTTTCCTGTTACTCGTTTTGCTAGAAGATATACCATTACAGAAATCAAAGAGTATGAAATGACGTTTGAATAGACTAAGGATTCAACAGCCCCCATGTTGAAAAACAGAGACCCTACTGATATAAAAAATATATAGAACGGGCCATAAACGTAACCGTGCATTTGATCTGGAAGAATTGGTGCAGTATTCCCGCCAGTAAACGGATTCCAACCTCTTACAAAATTCTGAACATAGGGGATATAATAATAATTAAAGTCATAGAATCCCTCCACCTGAATGTTTTGATTTGGAGCCCATCCAAGTAAGCTAGTAACCCAGTAAAGTTCAGGGTGATTATTTATAAAATTGAAAGGTTTATTTGTATAAGCATAACCACCGACACCGCCAACAGTTTGTAGAAAATAATTAAATGCAATAAAGCTAAACCAGTAGGTTACGCTAAATATTAAAATCGAAAATATTAGGTCAGTAAGCCTATCCTGTCTTTGTTCACTCTTCGGTTTTTGATCAAATGGTCTTTCCTTAACGTATTCTATGATGGTTGAGATGGTTGAGTTTTTTACAACATCTTTCTTATCCACACGTCAGGATAAACCAACACATATTAAATTATTTCTAAAACATAAGAAATAAAGCTAAGTCTCTCAATAACTAGTCGATTTGAATCCTTATTGCAATCGAGACATGAATTCATTTTCATTTACAATAAATCTTGTGTGAGTTCCTGAACCTATGACATACCCCTGATATCTTGCTGTCACCTCGAATTCCAATTTCTTTCGATCTTGACTCAAAAGTTTTGCAAAAACCTCAACTTCTTCACCAATTCCAACCGCCTTTAAATGATCAACACAAATTCGGGTTCCAACGGTACCATATCCTTCTGGGAGAAATGGGATCACAGAATTCATTGCCACTTGCTCCATAAAGAGAATCATGCTTGGAGTAGCTAAAACTTCAACTGTCCCAGACCCCAGGGTTCTTGCAGTATGATTCATTGAAATTTTGTAAAGAATATGATGCTGTATCTCTTCCGGGAGAACAATATTCATAGGCAAAGGTAAACCAAGAGAATTTATTCTTTATGGAGAAATAAGTTCTGAATCTAACAAGTTTTTGTGATAATTTAGAAAGGATTATAGTAGAACATTAAACTTAACCGTGATGAAGAAATCAACAATGGGGTTGATTGCTTTGATCCTATACTTCCTTATAACATGGAGTGTCCTCTTAGCAACAAACCCCTTAAATAATACTGGTAATTTTTACAGAGAAGAAATTCAAGGTGTCTCATACTTTGGCGATCAGGGATTTCAGTTTTCTAGTGTTTCGAACATTTACATAAAAAGCTACACAATACAAGGTTCAGGAGAAAACAAGACAATAAAGTTTTTACTAATTGATCAAAATTCTAAAGGAGAATTGAGAACACTTGTTCAGCCCTATAAGCCTGCAAATTTCTTATTCAATTACACAATTGGTTCTGATGGATATCCCACAAAATTTAACTTAGACCTGTTATATTTTCGAGATAATACTGGTGGACTTGCTTTCCCTTACAATACTTATGAATGGAATTTTTTGTCATCATTGAAATGTGATCAAATCAGTTGTAGGTATAACAGAGAAAGTAACCAGTCATTGTTTAATCAAAATTTTCTTTTCGACCTGAAAGCAAATGTAGATGGTAAGGTTCAGGTTTTAAGGTATAACGTTGAGCTGAGCACCTCAAATGACAAAAATGGACAAACTATCAGGACAGCCTATCATATGATTGTCAGAGACTCGTCAGAGAATATTTTATACGAGATCTCACATTCCTTTTACAGAATGACTGATTTCGAAAGAGCGACTAACATTTTGAATCAACCCTGGCTAACTGTACCATTCTATTTCACGGGAGCTTATTTCTTTGTTTGGGCATTTAATGAATCGTCTAATTATGTAAAGAAAAATAACATCAAATTGTTTTATAGATTAGAAACAGAAAACAAGAACGAGAATATTAATGAAACAGACCCTGACAATATGAATTAGTAAAATAATTATCCGCTACATTTTCGGTTAACTACCTTAAATAATTACTATGCAGGACTTAAAATAGCTCTTATAAAATTACCACTCTTATAAATTGCTTAAATTTCTTCAATACAATATCTACCATAAAATGATTTAGCTCATGCTATTTAACTAGAATGTTTAGTTCACGAATATTAACTAAGGGGCCAATCTATCTACTGTTCTTGGAAAGGCTACAACCTCACGAACATCTGGTGCTGAAATTAAAGTCGCAAGAAGACGCTCTAATCCTAATCCAAACCCAGCATGTGGAGCACACCCATACTTAAAAAATTCAAGATATGATTCAAAATTCTCTGGGTTTAAACCCTTATTTTCCAAATTTTTAACAAGTTGTTCATATCTATGCTCTCTCCAAGCCCCAGAGGCTAGTTCATGTTTAAAGATCAAATCAAAGGCATGAGAATGCTTTTCCTTACCTTCGACTCCATGAACATAAAATTTTGCAACAGATTTTGGAAAGTGGAAAATGAAAAAGGGTTCATTAATTAATTCCCAAAGTTTTGCCTCCTGTTCGGTTGAAAAATCTTCTCCCCATTCCATAGGCATTCCATTTTGATTTAACAGCTCAACACATTCGTCATATGATATTCTCTTAAAAGGTGTCGAGACCTCAGGGATCTGGATGTTTAACAATTCCAACTCCTTCTTATGTTTTCTAAGTTCATCAGATGCTACCTTTACTATTCCTTCAAGAACGGGCCAAACTCCTTCTTCTGTAACGAAAGGGATTTCAACGTCAAATCCAGTGAACTCTGCTAGGTGTCTTCTCGTTCTACTTTTCTCTGCTCTGAAATATGGTGTTACCTCATAAAACTTGGTTCCTGTATTTCCAGCAATTGCTTGTTTGTGAAGTTGAGGACTCATCGCTAAATATGCTTGTTTACCAAACCAATCTATACTGAAAACATCTGCACCACCTTCACTAGATTGTCCAAGCACTTTTGGTGTTGACCAAAAAGTAAACCCCTCATGGTGCATGTAGTTGTTTACCGCAAAAAGCATTGCTGATCTGAGTTTAAAATATGCTAAAACTGCTGGATTTCTTAAATCCAATATTCTCCAATCAAATCTTGTGTCCTTATTTGTGTTGATATAATCTGCAAATGGATCGAAGGGTAACGGAGTCAGCGCAGGATTTAATATTTGCAATTCCAGAGGAGAGATTTCCACACCTCTTGGTGCCTCTTTATGCTCTTTAACTGTGCCCTTTACTGCTACGACAGATTCTTGAGTCAATTGTTTAAGCTTTTCAAAGACCTCGGGTGCTTTATTCTTGAGACAAGTGACTTGAATCGTGGAATCTGCATCTCTAATCACTAAAAACGCTATTTTACCTTTAATTCGAATCGCCTGAACCCACCCATTAATTACAACCTCTTGTCCACTTTTTGAGCTGTCAATCTCAATCAAACCCATAGTACGGAACATCATTCTTATTTAGCAGAGTATCATGCTTTGTTAAACCTTTCAATAAAATTCAGTTCAAGGACATTGGTTCAATTAGTACCTCTTCACAGTCAAAAAACCTGTAATGCCAGTGATCTACAAATAATTCATCTGAGGGTTGAAATCCTTGGGCTTCCACAACTAGTTGTAATCCACAATCACAGCTAATTTCACACAAATAGACGTACCTATAAGCGCTATGACCAAATTGTTCCTCAATCATTGTTCTGGCAAGGTACCAATCTTTTATTAGATGATAAGCAGAACATTTAGAGCATTGAACATGAACTTTATCTAACAATATATTGATACTCATCCTCCTACAATTTATACTTTATTAAATAAATAGGATGAGTCTTCAAATTTTGGAACTGATCACATTCTATCTTGTATTATTATTGATTGAAATCATCCTACAAATCTCAAGATTTAAGGAATTCAATAATTCAAAGGTATCAATGATTTGTAAATCGTTACTATATCATCTATTTTCTCTAAGACTTCGTGAATTAGGCTTATGTTTTCACTTAACAAATATAGAAATTTATTTTCAGATAACTTGATGATAATTACCTTATATTTCTCAACATCTAAAGTTGAATAATTTGAGTTTAGTTTGTACAACAGGGTGTTAATGTTGATTTGTTCCTCCACAATCATTTGTTGTAACTTATCAGTATCAATTGTCCCACTTGCTGAGACTTCTTCAACTAAGATGTCACTTGCAAAATTTGATTCAAAGAGTATTATTCCTAAATTAGAGGTATCTATATCAAAACTGTCTAGAATCTCATTAAACATTTCAACATGGGTTGGAAGATTGAAAAACTTGTACTGGTCAATATAAAAGTTTGATTGAGTAAGTTGTTTACTTAATTCCCGACTCTTATCTTCTGAAAGTTGAGGTGGGAATTTGAACATTCTATTTTGACTAAGTTTGATTCTGTCTTGCAGTCCAAGAGATTCAATTATTAAATTTAAATTTGAAACTATGTTATTACTAAAGTTCCCTTGTTTGATTTTTGAAGATACAAAATTATTTAGCAAAGTTATAAGATAAATTATGATCAAATCTTTATTTTCGATTTCATCTGAAGTCTCAAAGACAAAGAGCAACAGCAATCCACTCCCGAGTATAAACCCAATGTTTTTGGTTTTCAGTTTTATGTTTTGAAAAACATCACTCTTTGTTTGTTCCTGAAAGAGAAGGAGACTGACTACAAGGTTTTGCATAGTTTCTCTTAATACATCATCATAATCTACATCTAAAAATTTTAAGTCGCAAAGGTATGTGGGAATATCATCTTTCAATTGAACAAAGAAAATATGTGATAAATTTTTGGGATTTTCATTCACATAGTCCTGAAACATTGACTTTATTCTATCGAAATTTATGGGAACTGAAGAATTAAGATTGTTGGTCAAATGTATCCCTAGTATGAAATCTAAACACAATTTATAACTTTTGAGGAGAATAATACTATGATAACCTGAACTTTTCTTGGTTTAATGAAGCTAATTGTGACATCATCTTGGGGTTTATGTAGTTATAAAAGTAATTAAGCCTGTGCAGAATTCAACTGTAACCAAGATAAACTCTCATTTATATTTAATCCAAGAAGATTTGGAAGAGTTAGACCCCAGATTTAAAACCAAGTTTGTAAACCTTTACCTCATAGTTGGGAGTAAACTATCTGTTCTTGTTGATACAGGTTCTGGATTTAACCCTAATCTGAGAGCGACTGTAGAGAATATTATTGGTGATACAGAATTATTAGTGTTCAACACACACCATCATTTTGACCATGTTGGAGGAAATGCATTGTTTGATCAAATTCACGTGCACAAGCTGGATTATATCCCAGTTTCGAAAGATAGAGATGTTTCTTTTCTATCTACCTCAGGAACAAAAGTTCATGATAGCTTAAATCATGAAAATTACATCATCAAACCCTGTGATGATATAATTCCACTTGTAGGTGGAGAAGTTTACGATTTAGGGAATATGACTCTTAAAATACTCCATGCACAGAGCCACACACCAGGGTCAATAATCTTGTACACAAGCTTTGGAGAAATATTTACTGGTGATGTAATCAACCAAGGGGCGTTTTTTTTTCCAGAAACAGTCTATTTGGGAGATTATGTTGAGGTTTTAAATGAGGTGTATGATGAGGTTGCTGATTTTCTTGAGTCTGGTAGGCTTTATCCAGGACATGGTCCAGTTGGTCTTCCTGTTGAAACCATTCATGAGGTAATGTTTGAGTTGCAAATGTTTGCTTCAAAATGGGACACTGGTAACTATGATGAGTATCTGGAGAGTTATATTCATGAATTTCAAGA
Organism: Candidatus Heimdallarchaeota archaeon; assembly: GCA_030149205.1. Taxonomy (GTDB): domain Archaea; phylum Asgardarchaeota; class Heimdallarchaeia; order Heimdallarchaeales; family Kariarchaeaceae; genus WAKA01. The sequence continues at coordinate 66,470 of JASBSB010000008.1, forward strand.
CTTTGTCTTTATCTTCCCAAAAAACACACTAATTTGAGTGGATGATCCTTCAGTTAATTACTTTGAGATTTTATTTTACTAATTAATAGGTACCAATATTCAATTCAATCCACTATATTCTTGAGAAGGAATTTTAGGAAAAAATGACTGCTGGTCTCCATGGAACAGCCATTGATTTTTTCGGATCGTCAGATTCATCAAATTTGTAAATCTCTATTTCAAGATTCATGGACTTTGCAATAAATTCTGTCGCTTCGTTTAATGAAGTGAACTCCAAGCTTTCACTAGTGTCAAATTCAGGTGCTGAATTTTGTTTCAGAAGAGCTTGGACATACTTAGAAACGGCTTTTCCATTTTTCCTCAGATCAGGGTCGCTCATAACTATTTTCATTAATGAATCGAAATGCTCTCGAGATTTATCATAGACTGAGTATTTCCAAGGTTCAGCGAGAATTATTGTAATTTTACTCATCTCATTATTCCTGTTGAGTAATTTGTTTAAGTTTTTTAAGTCTTGCAGAACATTATTGATGAAGGTTTCCGCTGTTTCTGCTTTTTCATCCATGAAGTCGGGATTATGTGAAGGAAAGTTTGTTTCTGAAATAAGTCCAGACTTACCCCAATTATTCCAAATCTCTTCAGAGATAAAGGGTATAACCGGCGTTATTAATTTGACCATGGTCTCAACTGCCACTCTAAATCCTGGACCCGTTGATCCCCTTCTGTTAAGATACCAGCGTATGGATCCTAAAATATCATGGTATGAATGTTGAAATGCAGATCGAGTTCTAAAATTAGAATAAGCCTCGTTAGCCTTGAGAATAGATTTTTGAACTTTAGAAATCAACCATTTGTCAATTATTTCCATCTTCTCATCGTCAATTTCTTGGAAAGCAAATTCCCAAATCTGTTCTACCCACTTCTCATAACCTTGAATCTCTTCAGGGTTAATCACTGCATCATTCATTCCTTCACCTGCTGTTGCAAGTGCTAACCTGGTTATATCCGCACCAAAGGTATTGATATAGTCATCTAAAGTTTTGAAATTACCTTTACTTTTTGACATTTTTTCCTCGATAATCTTGTCATCATGGGTCTTCTTTGCCATATTTATGTAACCGTTAACGTGAACCGCCTTTGGCCAATATTTTTCTGGAAAAATTGCTGCATGATGAAAGAGCATGAAGGTCAAATGATTATTGATTAAATCCTTTCCAGAGGATCGAACATCAAATGGGTAATAATATCTGAATTCATCCTGTATCTCTTTTAACAAAGTCTCAGGAATTTGATGTTTCTTCGAAATAAGCTTTCGATTTCCTTTACCTAAGTAGATGTAATCATACACCTCAAAGTTTGCCCATTCTAATTTAAATTGTCCTTGATTTACAAATTTTGAAACAATGTAATATGCCATATAGATGGTACTATCTGCTAATGTCTCAATTATCCATTCAGGATCCCAAGGTGCAGGAGTCCCTAATCCAGATCTCCTTACACAAGCTTTATCTTCTATCCAGTCAATTGCAGCCAAGAAGGCGTTTTTTGCCTCAGGGGGATAGAATTCCATCTGATCCACCATTTTCAATACCTTCTTCTTCCACTTTTCATCTCCAAATTTTAAAAACCATTGATCTGTTAAGAATTTTACATGATTCCTAGTACCACAACGACAGATAACAATCTCCCCAGGTTCTTTAAGAATAAAAACTTTAGAATCTTTGATTATTTTTTCAATGATCTTTTCTTTGGCATTCTCAACTGGGAGACCCTCAAATTCACCCATTATGGCTTTTGTTATCCCATGTCTACCTTCTCGCCTGTAAACCAGTTTTGTTGCTTCTTTCAGTCTATCATCATTTTGACTTTCAATTCCCATTTCCTCAACGACATCTTTTGCTGGAAATTCAGAACTACCTTCAACAACAATTAATGAGATTGGTTCAATTTTTTGAATCTGATCTTTTGTAATCCCAAACCTTTCAAGTTCCTTCCAATTCTTTTTGTTCTCAATTAGAGTGACATAATCAACCGGAGCATGAGCTGGAACTGACATAACAACACCTGTCACACCTTTTGTGTCAATGAATTCTCCTGGGAGAATAATGACTTCGTTGTCAGTCAGGGGATTAATTGCATATTTTCCGAAGAGGGTGGACACATCTATATCCTCCACCTCACCAACCTCAAATTGTTGATCCCTAAATTTTATCACCGCTGATTTCTCAACCACCAATGATTCTCCGTTAACAACCACCTTTACGTATTGACCTTGAGGGTGTAAAAATATATTCGTGACTCCATAGGTAGTTTCTGGTCTTAAAGTTCCAGGTACAAGACTGGCTTGTATTTCTGGGACATAAAACTTGATTAAGACAAAATCAGCAATTCTTGCGCCTTCACCTTCAAGTCTATCATGGTCACCGGTGGGACTCTGACAAGATGGGCAGTAAATTACCGGGTGATTGCCTTGACCTACATACCCACCTTCTTTGAGATGCTTGTACTGCCATTCCACAAACTTAGAGAAAGTGGGAGTATATTGTGTGGTCACAAATTTTCTTCTCCAATCAACAGCTCCACCTAACCTTTTGATAGATTCTTCTGCTGCATCCTTGAAAAATTCAATGATTTTTTTAGGATCTTTAAACTCTTCAATTTGATCAGGATCAACACCAGAGAGGATCAAAGAATTTATTTGGTCGTTATCACCTTGTGATACTCTTTTAGCAGCTCCAACAATCGGTTCACCCGTAGCATGAAATGCAAAAGGTAAAAGGGTGTTGTACCCTTTCATTTTCTTATATCTCATCAAGACATCTAATTTCATGAAACTATAGCCATGCCCTAAATGAAGTCTCCCATTTACATAGGGGAAGGGAAAATTACCATAGTATCTCTTTTGCTCTGAAGGATCAGATTCAAAAATTCGCTTCTTCTCCCATTCCTTCCGCCATTTAGATTCTGATTTGGTTTTATCGTATGCTTTCATAAACTGGTGACTCCTTCGGTAACCTCTTCAGTTGCAATAAGGTTATAAAAAAATTGCAATGAATCAGATTCTCCACTTTTATTTTAGGTTTTTGAGTTAAACTAAATGTTGAATAGAACGTAATTCCTCATTTATACCAATTAATATTATTTGAAAAATTATAAAAGGGTTTTCATCTTAAATATAAGATTACACCTTAAAGAGTTTTATTGAGTTATCAAAGTTTGAATTATGGTACAAGAATACAAACTACATAAACTAAATTTTGATGCTGAACTAAACCTAATTCTTGTTCATCCGTTTCCCTTTGATGCAAGTATCTATTTAGATGTTCTTCGATCTTCAGAACCTCTTCCTTTCAATATCTTGGTTCCTGATCTCTATGGATTTGGCAGAAGTGATCCATATAGATCCACTATTTCGGATCTTTCTCCATACAGTGAGATTGTTTTAGACATCCTGAAGAAAAACCAAACCTCAACAAATGTTTTAGGAGGATGTTCTATGGGTGGCTATGTTTCCTTAGATGTCACTTCTAAACATCCTGATCTAATTGAAGGACTATTACTTATTGATAGTCAGTCCAGTGATGACTCCCTTGAGAAGAAAAAACAGAGAATATCAGATGCTCTGTCTCTTGAAAGGTTATCCAGTACCACCAGGGATACATTAGATATATACAAAGAACAGAAATTTGTCAAGGATTTTGTGACTGGATTAGCCAATGCAGTACTGTCTGAAGGCCATAACAAGGAACAGTTTACTTATGTAACAGAGTTAATGTATAAACAAAAAATAAAAGGAATTGCTGATGCCCTAAGAGGGATGGCGGGTAGAAGAGACACAACGGACTTAATTAAGAGTTTTAAATCTAAGATTCTCATAATTCATGGAGTTCAAGACAAGATTATTCCGATTGAAAAGATGAATAAATTGTTAGATTTGAACCCTAATCTCAAGCTTGAGAAAATAAAAGATTCAGGACATTTACCAATGGTTGAAAACCCTCATGATTTCAACAAAGTTATATTGAGTTTCATGGATTCTTTTATTAAAGTCTCGTAAAACATCTGGGAAATAATTTATCATGTTAACTTAAATTTTCATGTTAAGGTTATTCAAAGCGCAAGTATTGATTCAATAAAGGTGAAAATAAGTAGTTTCAAAATTTAGACAAATAATATTTTAATAGAACCAAATCTGAAACTATAGTTGTTTTCTCTTAAACTTGATTACAACAGTCAAAATGAATACAGTCATAAACATCACTGAAATGTACAGAGGTGTAAATTGAATTTTAGTAGCAAGACCGGGGTTACTAGTTAAATTTGTTACTGTTGACCTATTATTCCTTAAATTGTGGAGACGCTGCAAGTCCAATTCATATAATTTTGGATTGTGGATTCCCTTTAGGTTAAAGGATATAGAAACTGATGAGTTCCAGTCGGATTTTGATGTTGAAGTTAAATACATAGACAGTGTTGAATACATAAGAGTTGTCTGTGATCTTAAAAAGTTGTAGTACCCATATTCAGGAATGCTATAAGTAGAGTTGTACCCCGTATATACTCCATTCCTATAAACTGAATATATCGTTTGATTTTTGTAAGTTCTTGAAATATTTGAATTAATGATAATATTTGACATTGTATTACTACTTTCAGGGAAATTATCTGCATGAATTTTATGAACGACTGTTAAGTTTACATTTTTTCCTATTAGATTCGTTACATTAATAGAAAGGGTGTAGTTCACATATGAACGCGAACCTCTGACATTATTCGGGAATGGATACCCCATAACCAATGGTGAACCACCTCTCCACACAGTCTTCTCAACTGTCATAGGAAAAATTATGTCGGTAGAATTGTTTATTCTGGTAGGAGTTGCTCTTAAGTTAATATCCCCCGGAGAAAAATGAACATCAGCAGAAAAATTGAAACTGGTCTCATATGATTTTAATTCCTCAGGAGTTATCGAACTCGCAATAACTGAGCTGGGAAGAACGAGCAAGAAAATTATAACCGAAATTGTAATAAATTGAACCTTCAAATCCGTCTCCTCCTTAGAATTAAAACCATGATAGTTAATGCTATAAATAATGGCAATGAAAGGATAGGCACAAATATTGAGGATGTGGATGTTGATTTTTCGACATTTTGTGTCAGATAATTATGTATTATTATGGGCTCTAATCTACTGTATACGTACGTCCGTTGTCCTATTTCAAAATTGTATGAGATTTGTGCGGATTGATTCCATGTTTCAGAATAACTGGATAGGGAAATTGAAATTTGATCCAATGACTTGGTCGAATGTTTACCTTGCAGAGGACTTGTATTCTCAGGGATCCAACTAAAAAGTTTATTGAATTGTGTTGTTAATGACAATCCTCCTGTAATCACTTGATTGAAAGACAATATAGATTTATTAGATTTCCACACTGTTATCACATTATCATAGAAGAGCCGCTCTCGAAGAAAAGTTATGGTTAGCTTTATTGGGAGGATAGATTGGCCAACTTTAATGTTGATCTTAATCTCATCTGAGGTATTTCTGTAAAGTGTCCCGTGGGTATCAAACCAAATAACTTTTTGAACAGTACTATTTGAAAACGGAGTGCTTATATCTTGATTAGTAAATTCCAAATTTCCACTTAAAGCAGATGAAGTATAAGTTAAAGAGGTGGATAACAATAATAACATCAGAGCCGTAAAAACCAATACCTTCTTCATACTGAAAAGTGTGAAATTTACTTATATTAAGTTTTTGACATACAAATTAAAAGTGTTATAAATTACATTAAGATTTATGCATTAATTTAAAGTGAAGCTCTGGACTTTTAGAATTTTTACACTTGTAGAACGAATAATTTTAATTCTCAGGGAAAATTATTTTGCATGGATGATAAACTAACAAAGATGACTTGTTCCTCACTTGAGGAGATAAAACTATTGAACAGTGAAGAAATAGAGAAAAATTATAGTAAACTTAACAACCATTGGAAATTAAGTGAGAACAAATTGGTGTGGGACATTAAATTAAAAAATTTTAAAGAGGTGTTGGCTTTTGTAAATGTTATAGGGGCGATAGCTGAGGCTGAAAATCATCATCCAGATATATGCTTATCGTATAACAAGATAAACTTAACTACATCCACTCATAGTAAGGGTGGATTGACATTGTGTGATTTCATTTTAGCATCTAAGATTGAAGCAGGTTATATTCTCTTGAATTTACCGGATACGGAGTAATAAGAACTGATTTTTAACTTCTCCCTATTTATCGCTTTTGTAATTCTCATTCCTTTACAATAGATGTAAACCTTGTCTTTTAGCATATTTCTCAGTTTTTAGAAAGAGAGATTTAGAAAAAATGAAATAAATAGGTGTTGATACTATTAATATAAGCCACTCATATATTGGTGGAGCCAGTGTTACCCATGTTCCATTAAATGCATAATATCTAATCAAATCGTATGCAAAGGTTTGAGGAAATAGGAAGCTTATCCACTGAAGATAAACTGGAAATGATTGAACTGGTATAAATCCCCCAACCAAGAACTGTAAAGCCATAGAAATAAGTTGAACAATAGCTGTTGTTCTTTTCCACAGTATCGCAGTTGTTGAGATCATCATTCCAATCCCAACAAAACCAACCATTGAGATGAGAAGAACCAGTATTATTGGAATTAGATTAGAAATACTAGTTCCAATAAAGATAATCGCCACAAAGAAAGGTAAAAGTCCTATTGATTGAATAATTAGGGTTGCTAATATTGCTCCTGTGAAATATCCCGTACGCGAGCTAGGAGTTGAGAATACATATTCCAAGGTTCCATTATATAACTCATTGTTAATCGTGTTAATTGGATCCCAAAGGGCAGCACTACTCAAAAAGATGAGTAGTGCACCTGAGAGTAGAAACAGTGAAATATTATCAAAACTTGAAGCATTGTTTGTAATAAAACTTGATGACCGAAAATTTAGTCCGACCGCAAGAACTGCAAATGTAAAGACATAGATTAGGTTGTTGAATATACCACTTACCAGATTAAATTTATATCGCCAGTAGTAGAGGAGCTCCCGTTTCATGGTTGCAAGAAGCGTTGAAATAAAAGAAACCTGATTTCCAATAACGCTGATTGAGGTTAAATTGAATTCTGGAGAACTTAAACTTTCAGTATTTGTTTTTAATCCCATTATGATCAACTCCTATAAAAGATGTAAACCCTCTCTCTTTGCTCTTTTCTCTACTTTTGTTAGAAGAAATTTTGTGGTGATCCAATAGAGAATTGTCATTAATCCCAGGAAGAACCACATTAGTTGAATTGGAGCAATAGTTACCCACACTCCTCCTATTGAATAATGTCTAATTAGGTCAATTCCCCAGGTATATGGGAGGACATAAGATATTGCCTGTAATTGAAGGGGAAGCACTGTGACAGGGACAAATAAACCACTGAAAAATGTAAAAAACGTTCCAAGAACATTTGATACATTACCCACGTTCTTGTAAAGGATAGCCAACAACCCGAACATAACACCAAAGGCTGATAGGGTTAATATTGTCATAAAAAGTACAAGAAGAATCATTAATAGGTTTCCCACTGATAGTGAAGTATAAACTAAAACGAAACCTAATAATGGGATTACAAATATTGATGAGAAAACAGCGGCAGAGCTTACAGAACCTAGATAATAAGCCACCCTAGAAGTTGGGGTTGAGTAGATATACTCTAATGTCCCATTGTATAGATCAACTGTTACAGTGTTCAATGGTTGCCATAGAGCGACAGAATCATAAAAAATAATTAATAATCCTCCTAAGTAAAAGACCACGGTCTGTTGTAGACTTAATGGATTAGATAAATTGAAGCTGTATGCATTTGCAAACATAATCATGACACCAATGAACGCAACTGATTGAATCATCATTGAGATAAAATTAGCCCTATATTTCAGAGACAGTCTAAGTCCCTTAATTAAAGTGGCAAAGTAAGTGGATAGGAATGAAGCACCAGTATAAGGAAGTGTGAATTCGGTATTTTGAAAATCAGAAGTTTTTGATTTAAGCAACTTGATGTACCTCCTTTTGATTATTCCCGATAAGTTGAATAAATGCATCTTCCAATGTTACTGAACGATGTTTGAACTGTACCTTGACTTTATTTTTTTCCAAAACGTCCAAGATTTGTTTTGTTCCTTGATAGAGGTCCAAAATTCCAAAACTTATAGTTGCTGAATCAGAAGAAGGTTGTGATGTTTGTACAACGCTATCTAAAGCTTCTATTTCATTTATTATATTGAGTGGTAAATCATCAGAATTAAATTCAATAAAATCCTTCACACCAATGTTTTGAATTATTTGGTTTGGTGTTCCACTTACGTAAGTTAGACCAGAGTCAATTAAAGTAACCCTATCTGCCATATTTTCCACCTCTGAAAGAATATGTGATGTCAGCAGCATGGATTTGTTATTTTCTCTAACATAGTTAACTAAAAACTTCCGGATCTTTTTTGAAACAATGGGATCTAGCCCCTTGGTAGGTTCATCTAGTATTAAAATTGGTGGATCATGGAGGAGAGATCGAATTATAACCATAGTTTGTTTTTGACCACCAGAAAGATGCATGAACTGTTTATTCAAGTTGGGGGTGAATTCAAAAATCTCAGTTAACTCATTGATTCTTTGATTTAACACTTTTCTGGGGATTCCACGTAATCCACCAAAAAATTTCAAATTCTCTAAGGGGGTTAGTCTAGCGTATGCTGATCTCTCTGAGTCTTGTCCCACATAACCAATTAGATGTCTAATCATGTTTTCATTCTTATCTAAATTATAGCCCATTATCTCAACATAACCTTTGTCTTTTTGCAGCAGAGTCGCTAAGATCTTAATCAGTGTTGTTTTTCCAGCCCCATTCGGCCCCAGTAAACCCAAGATTTCCCCACCTCTTAATTCAAGGTTAGCATCAACTAATGCCGGCTTGCCTTTATAGGATTTGGAAATATTGTCAGCTTTGACAAAAAGTGCAACCATAGTTTAAAATTGCGACTTTTATATTTAAAGTTGTTAATTTCATTGGTTGTTAATATACACCCTAAAGTTTAACGTTTATTTCAATGGTTTAACCCCAGAGCTGCCAAATCCCTTGGTATCTCTTTTAGTTTTGTCAAGCTCATCGGATTCTACAAAAGTTACTGATGGGACTGGTCTAACCGCAATTTGTGCGATCCTATCACCCACTTGAATACGAAACGGTACATTAGAATGATTGATAAGAATGATTTTGACTTCGCCTCTGTATTCGCTATCTATTGTACCAGGAGTATTCAATAGAGTAATACCGTGTTTTAAAGCTAATCCTGATCTAGGTCGTACCTGAATCTCGTAATTATGTGGAGTTGAAAATTTTAATCCTGTTGAGACAGCTTTTATCTCATTTGGTTCCAAGAGAACATTTTCACAGGCGCTAATATCAGCACAGGCATCAGTACTATGGTTAAATTCTGGTAATAGTGCAAACTTGTGAATCCTTTTGACGAGGACATTGACCATATTCGTGTATTAGATCTACTTAAATTTAGCTCTTCCCACAAATTCTAGGATTTATTGATTGTATCTTTAGTAATGTGTTACTGATTTGCTGGTTTCTTTTAGTGCAATGTAAACTTTGTAAAATCTGTGGATTGCTGTTAAGACAGTTAATACAACAAGAGCTTGAATGGTGATAACAACTCCAGGGTATCCAAAAATCATCCCTAAAATTGCTGCTAAAAAGAGAACACCCAATCTTTCAGCTCGTTCCATAATTCCAACACCGGCAAGCTCAACGCCTAATCCCTCTCCTCTGGCTCTTAAATATGAAACCGAAAATGCTGCTGCAAGGAGACTGATGGCAAAAAACTGATCTATCACTGAAGAGAATCCAAGAATAACTCCAAGATAAATGGCGGCTTCTCCAACTCTGTCAGCAACGGAATCTAAAAATGCACCATGAAGAGATGCCTTCCCGCTAACCCTTGCAATTCCACCATCAAGCATATCCATGAAGCCAGCCAGAAAAATTGTGATCGCAACCACAGCATATTCATGTGAATAAAATGCCCAACCAGACACAATACTTAGACCAAGACCGGCCATTGTAACTAAATTAGGATTAACCCCGAGCTTAGCAAGAAATTCGTAAAAGGGCCTCATAAGCTTTGTTATTGGAGGTCTTAGTTGATTGAGTACCATATTATTTCATATTCAAATAATACTTTGACATATATAACAGTTTTGAAATTTTAATGAAGAAAGAACTAAACGGTAGAATATTGAGAATCCGTTCAACAAATTTCAATTATTTAGGTAGATAATAATTTGATTTAATTTTTCCAACTAAATCAAATCAATAAGTAAAGTAAAAGAACGTATTATTAATGTAATCTATTAATCATTAAGATAAGATTCCATTTTAGCATCGATTGAATCTTCTTGGAAGGGGGGATCTACATATACCACCTCAGATTCACTTTTTTCAACAAATATATTCACAGATTTAACAGAAAGCACCTCAGTAGCAATTTTGTAAAGTTTATCTGCTGATTCATTCGAGAGAACCTCGAATTCCAGTCCTTTTTCTAGATTAGGTGACTCAACACTGGATATATCTGGGTTTACTGATAAGAATCGGACTTTAGAGGAAAGTTCTTTTGCCAACATAAATGCCCTCAATGACTTTGCTTCATAATCTTTCTCAAAAAATACCTGTAACTTGTATCTTTTCATTAACCGGCTAGCAACTGTTATCATAAATTCTCCATTAATCCTTAGTTGTCTAATTTCTTCATCATTAATTGGAGCACCATTTACAATTAATTCTAAAGATTCTTTAACGGTCTCCGCTATACTTAATAAGAAGACGTGAAAAACAGGATTAGATAAAATCATTGAATTTGATGTTAGGATTATTTTTAATGTGGTTCCTAAAACCCTAAATTCATTGCTAATACCAGGAAGGGAATCGTCTTTGAGTTCATCACTTAATTTTAAGAGATATTTTTTACCCTTTTCAAGGTTTTTATCATCCACCAGATTTGGAATTGCACCTTCGATATAGTTTACAATTTTTTCTAAAACAGTTACTCCCTGATTCAAGGACATGGTAAATCAAGTTTCCTATTTAAGCATAAAACCCTTTTTGCAGAGGGATAACTGATTGCCTTTTGTTTGTTGGATTCCTAGTTCTTAGTATTCACATAATATCTTCCTTTCGTTTGCTTCAATTCCTGAATACTAATAAGACCATTAGATAACCAAAGGTATGAAAGAGCTATTCAAGAAAAATGAATTTAATTATAGAAGGAAGCGATTAAAGGATATTTTGATATCCCAAGAATTAGATGTTGTGTTACTTTTCTCTAGAGCTGAAATTTTTTATTACAGTGGAATAGGTTTGGATGGTGTACTGTTACAATCTAAGGAAGAATTAATATTTTATGTAAGAAGAAATTTAAATCTTGCACGGGAAGTTACAGACCTCCCAGTCAAAAAGATGGAGTCATTTAGGCTATTTAAAGAACTAGGAAGTTCTCTAACTGATCCCAAGGTTGGATTAGAACTCGATATTCTTCCATATAAAACGTTTGAGTATATAATCAAGGCGTTTAACCCAAAGGAAGTTATTGATGTTAGCACTCAATTAAGAAAAATTAGGTCTAAAAAATCGAAGGCAGAAATAGATTTCATGAAAAAATCAGCAACCCAGACCATAGGATCATTTGATTACCTTAATGATAGATTAATGCCAGGAATGACTGAAATTGAAATCTCTCTTATGGCTGAGTCTTACCTTAGAATGCATGGTCATCCAAATTGGGTACAGGTACGAGCCTTCCAACATAACCTGACAAATTTAAGTGTTGTGACTTCAGGTGAGAACGCAGTACAGCTAAATTCTTACTTTGGTCCAATTTCAGGTAATGGATGTTCAAATATGCATTTAGGTGGTGCATCAACAAGAAAGATACGAAAAGGCGACACATTGATTGTCGATACGACTGGTGTTTATGAGGGGTACATCACTGATGTCACCCGAACATTTTTTATTGGAAAGGTAGATCCAAAACTTCAAGAGGCCTATAACATTGCTGCTGAAGTCCAAATGAAGTGTGCAAATTTGCTGAAGCCAGGGGCATCACCATCTTCGATTTATGACGAACTTGAAACTTTTGTTAAGGAAAGTGGTTTTCTCGAGAGATTTATGGGTGTTGAAACGGATCGTGTTAAATTTATTGGGCATGGTGTTGGGTTGGAACTTGATGAATTTCCTATTATTACAGGTGGTTACAAGTTTCCTCTTGAAATTGGAAACACGATAGCTGTAGAACCAAAATTCATTTTCCCAGGACTTAAACAAGCAGTTGGAATCGAAGAAACCTGGTTGGTTACTCCAACCGGAGGAGAAATTCTCTCAAATTATCAATACAATCTCAACATCTGAGATAGTTTACGCTACATCACATAATTTTAAAGATAAGAGTTATAAATTTTAAAATTGAAGGTTAATTTAATGAAATTCTTACTGTCTGGAGGAACTGGATTGATTGGATCTACCTTTATTAAGAGTTTAAATGCCGATGCGGAGGTTCACATTCTTTCTCGAGACCCTCAAAGATATCAATCGTTATTTCCAGAAAATGTAAAATTTCACAAATGGGATGGTGAATCTATCGGGAAATGGAGGGATATTATAGATGATCAAACTATAATAATCAATTTGGCTGGTGCCTCAATAGGATCTAAAAGGTGGACAAAATCAAGAAAACATGTACTGAGATCATCAAGAATAGAATCAACAAGAACCTTAGTTCAAGCAATTTCTCAATCTAAAGTCAAAGTTAAAAAATTCCTTCAAATCTCAGCGGTGGGGTATTATGGTTCAAAAATAATTCCAGAAATATATAATGAGACAAGTCAGGCTGGAGATGATTTTTTAGCTCAACTTTGTGTAGATTGGGAGGCTGAGGTTAAACCACTCTTAGAAAGTAGTATCTCTTGTAAGATATTAAGAATGGGTATAGTTTTTTCTAAAGATGATGGAGTACTAAAACGACTATCTACACCTATAAAATATTTTATTGGAGGATATTTAGGAACTGGGGATCAATGGATATCATGGGTTCATATTCAAGATGTTATCAAGGCAATGAAATTTTTGATTACCGAGGAAACTAAAGAAACAATTTTTAATATCACCAGCCCCCAATGTGTGACAAATTATCTACTAACAAAAAAAATAGGAAGGGTGCTCCGTAAGCCCACATTTTTACAAATTCCAGGATTTGTTTTAAAATTAGCGTTGGGTGAAATGTCAGATATTGTCTTAAAGGGGCAACGTGTTTATCCTGCAAATTTGATGCAAGAAAATTTTAAGTTTGATCATATTGATCTGGATCGTACGTTGAAGGATCTCTTACCTACAAATTCAGTTTTATCAAACACATAATTGGAATCTTCAGGTAAAGGTTTTATTTTGTACCTTTCGACCTAGGATATGGTAAATATTTCAGAGTCGGTTTTGGTTGCTCTGTTGTTACTTTATATCTTATCCCTAATCATCTTGACAGAACTATTAATCAAATTTAAACTAACTTCAGAAGTAAATTCTAGGAAATTATTACATATCTTGTCTGGGAATGTTGTTTTCTTTTTGTTTTATCTTAAGACCTATTGGCTTTCAGTTCTCATTCCAGCAGGATTTATTGTTGTAAATTATTTAATGTCACCAAATTCAAATTTGAGCTCTTTTAAGCTCAAAACATTTAACGCCGGACATTCTTATGGAACAGTGTATTATGCAATCTCATTAACGATATTAGTTGTTTTTGGATTTGATAACAAGGAGTTAATTCTGTTGAGCTTCCTTCCTCTTTCATACGGAGATGGACTCGCAGCTTTAATTGGAATGAAATATCCATTTAAGGAAATTACCCTTTACAATGGTAAAAAATCCCTGAACGGTTCTTTGGCTTTTATTCTTGGTTCATTCTTCTCACTCTTCTTTAGCTTTCAAGTTCTCAATATTCTATCGTATTCTGTAATTTATTTGCTTTTTATCTCAATATTTGGATTGGTTTTAGAGTTAATTTCACCACGGGGTACAGATAACCTAGTAGTTCCCATTGGAATTTTTGTTACCATCTCCTGGCTTCTTCCCTTCTTAATTAGCTCCTTTCACTGATTTTCGATTTGGTCAATATTTGGAATTTTGGATTAATCTAACTCATCTTTACATTCTAAGTTTAAGGATACAAATTTCATATCAAAAAATTAGTAAAAATATACAAAATATACAAGAAGTGTCATTGAAATAATAAAAATCCAAACCGGAATAAGCTTCTTAAAAATTGAATCATCCTTTGTACTACCGGTCATTTCATTATAGATCTGTTCTGAAGCTAATCGCTTGATATCCCTTTTTTTCTTCGAATAAAGTTTAGGATTTTTTCTTTTATTAATCTGTTCCAATTGATCAAGTTTTGCAGAAAGATCATTTAACCGCAGATTTATTTCTCTCAGGTTATAAGTTTCCTTTTTAGTTTTTGGTTTCAATTCTGACAGAGTTTTTGTGGTGAAATCTTGTCGGCACACTGGACAATGTAAATTATTTAAAAGCCAAGCCGCTAGATGGTCTCTATGAAATTTTGAATGACAGTTCTCACAACTGATGTATTGAGAGCTAGATTCTAAACCACCATAACAGATGTTACATGTATCCTCCATACTACGAATTCGATTATTTGCACATTTTATTTAAGATAAATCCTCAAACATTGTACTCAAGTGTATTTTGTATTTACTCATCCGTTTTTAAATTAACAAGTTTATATCCCACATGTGAACCTTTGTAATCTTTATTCAACTGGATCGCTAAAGCAGTCATTCCCTCAATGGTTTTAGAATGGGCTTTACCCTGAATTCTAATTCCTCTTAAACCTAAATTTGAAATAATTTTTTCAACCTCTAATGCTGCATCATCGTCCAAAGACATCACAAATACATCCTGCAGTTCTGTTGTTGTAGGGAGATTTAGGAGAGATGAAGCAGAGAATGTTTTCATAGTCGAAACTACTTTTGCCTCTGGGATTAGGTCTCGTATCCGTTCATAACTACTTTTATTTTCTATGAATTCAGCTTTAATAAACTTTCCAAATTTGATATTTACCATAGATTCTATAAGGATTTTACCAGTGAAAGCAGAAATCAGCGGATTAAAAATCACATCAATTTGATCTGATGGTATCGTACTCCAAATTATGTCAGCTGAACATGCATCTAAATTTGTTCCACCCTTAAAAGATAGCAAATGTTTAAGAGATAGTTCCTCAGCTCTTTTTTCCCCTTTTTCTTTATTCCTTGAACCTATAATGACCTTATAGCCTGCTCTTCCTAGTGCCACAGCTAGGTTTGAGCCAAAGGAACCTGTACCCCCAATTATACCGATGCTTGTCAATCAGGTCTACCTACAACGATTTTAACATCTCTTGGGCTTGTTTGTGTCCCTTTTCGGCAGCCTTTGAAAGCCAAATCTTGGCATTCTCTTTATCACCCAGTTTAGAGTAAAGTTTCCCAAGTCTAAAAATACCTCCTAGGTGACCTTTTTCTGCGGCTAAAACATACCAATTCTTTGCTTCTTCTAGGTTTCCTTCTTCCTCTAACATTTTTCCGAGATTAAACGCTGCTAAAGGATTCCCTGATTCCGCCAACCTTTGTAAAGTGTCTTTATCTTCAAACATAATTACTAAATTACCATAGAATATTAATACTAATTGAATGTTTCTAAAATTTAGGTTAGCTATTATTAATCTAGGATTTCAGCTTTTATTAATCTACAACTTTTGTAATCCAATCATATCTATCTTCAATTTTCCCATATTGAATTCCTGTGAGTTGTTCATAGAGTTCTGCGGTAACCTTCCCAATATTGCCATCACCTACAGTTAATATATCATCTTTATATTTTATTCCACCAACAGGTGCTATGATTGCAGCAGTTCCCATTCCAAAAATTTCAGTCATGTGTCCTGATTCTATGGTTTCTTCAATTTTGTCTATGGATAAGGCTTCTTCCTTAACTTTGTAGCCAAGGTCTTTAGAGAGTTGGAGAACAGAGTCACGAGTGACTCCAGGTAATATGGTTCCTTTGAGAGGTGAGGTATATATGACATCATCTAAAACAAAGGCGATGTTCATTGCACCAACCTCTTCCACGTATTTCTTATGTAGCGAGTCTAACCAGAGCACTTGCGAGTAGCCCTGTTTCTTTGCTTTTACAGCGGCATATAATGAAGCAGCGTAGTTTCCTGCTGTTTTTGCCTCACCTACACCACCAATGGCTGCTCTAACATATTTATCCTCAACTAGAATTTTAGTTGGAGCAAATCCTTCCTTAAAATACGGACCTGAGGGGGATAGTATTACAAAGTAAATGTACTCATGAGAAGGTCTCACCCCTAATATTGCTTCGGATGCTATCATGGTTGGTCTAATGTATAGAGCGGTACCAAGCTTAGTTGGGATCCAACCCTTCTCAAGTGCAACAAGCTTTTTGATACTCTCAACAAAAAATTCTGGATCAATTGGAGGCATAACCATTCTCTGTGCCGATTTATAGAATCTCTGGGCATTCTTATCTGGTCTAAATAAGGCTATATCCCCATTTATCTGCTTATATGCCTTTAAACCCTCAAATATTGCCTGTCCATAGTGAAATACTAGACTGGCTGGACTCATCGAAAAATTATGAAATTTCTGTATTTTTCCAGTCTGCCATTTTTCGTTAGAATATTCACGAACCAACATTCTGTCAGTGAAATGAGTGCCAAAAACCAATTCATCATCACTGACTTTTGGTTTTAGTTCATTTGAATCAATATCTTCTATAACAAGGTCTATTTGCTTCAAAGGCTCCATGTTTAGAGCTTATCTTCTCCACATTAAAAGCTTGTTATTCACCTAAAGTTAAATGTAAACCCCTACTTAAAATAAATCTCCGAAAGCTCAGAGTTTTTTAAAATTCTCGGAGTTAATTTCATTTCTTAAATTCATTCTAACAACACTTTTTAAAATTGTTTCAAAATTATCAATTTGTGGCAGAAATCAGTCCAGTTGATGATCTATCATTAGAATTTGAACCTGAGAAAGAAATTCCAGTTGATGCATTAAGAAAAAATATGAAAATATCGATAGCTTTAGGGTTTAGTCTTTTTATAATAACCATAGTTCTAGCTGTCCAAGTCAACTTATTCGCAATACTTGTAGGGTTTCTGCTCATTATTAATGTTGTACTATCATTGCATTATTTTCACCTGTTTAAACTTCACAAAGATTTCATTAATGCCATAAAACCAGTTTATGGATTTCAACTTGACTTTGATAGAGCTAAAAATTTTAAGAAGTTTAAGATTTTGGTATATTTAGAAACAGGTTACCTTAGAGAAGATGAGGTTAACTTCGCACAATCAATTGGATTCAGAATCAATTATGAAAGACTCAATATTTCAAACCCAATTACATCTTGGTTAATTCAACTTGTGAATAAAACACCTTTCCTTGAATTACCCTATTCAATTGAGATAATCTATGATGAGGAATTACCTGGACGAGAAATTTTCAGAGATTATTATCTCGACAGTTTGATAGAAGTCCAAAGGGCACTTGAATACCTCTTTGTATCCAAACCATTCCATACTCCAAAAGAAAAGGTGTATGATTTGAACTTAAAACACAAGAGTTCACTACTTACTACTGAAGAGACAAGCTATTTAGAATCCCTTTATCTAGAAACTGAAATTCCTGAAGAGGTAGAAGAATTTATTTCTGATCTGGGGACATAGGATAAACTTAAGTTAGCTAATTGACTTTATGTACTGATCACAAGTTTTTGTAATTCGTTTGAGTTCAATGTAGACCTACACAACGGACAGGTATGTTTATCATTGACCCATCTGAGCAAATGATCTGCATGTCCCCCAGCTTGACAGTGAGGACAAATAACAATGTCTCCAATATCTGATTCTGTTAGACCCTGAAAACAGACAACACAGATGTTTTCTTCCAACCTTTTATCAAGGTTTTCCAACCATTCGTTATATTCAATTTCTCCAAGCTTGCTGTTTTCTCGGAGTAATTCAATTAGGTTCTCTAGTGCTAAATTTACTTTCCGAACTTTATCATTGGGGTATTTTTCGTGTAATAATTCCAATTGATTTCTTAACTTCTCGATAGGTGGTAATACATTAAAACCTTCTAGCTTTGAAAGAAGAACATCTTTTACTTTATCTGTATAAAACTCTCTATCTACGAATTTTTGGGCGGTTTTGAATTTTTGAAAATTAGATTTCAAAGCATCAATTTTACCCGCTTGTATTTGTTCCTGATTTAATTTGTTACGATTATTGTATTTATCAACAATTTTATCCTTAAGCTGGTTAGAAACATTTCTTAGTTTATCTTTAGCTCCTTCCTTTTTGATTAAAGACTCAACTTGAGTTCCACATTCCACACAATATTTGGATTTAGATTTAAGCGGTTCCCCACAAGCAGGACAATTTACCATTATCATAAATTACTCAACAGAATATTAAAAGATTCTTTAACCCTGACTATTAAGACAAGAAATATTCAATCTTCATCCCCAAGAAGCAAAAATTTGAATCCAAATACTTGCTTAACTTTTTTTTGACACTATTCAGGTTTTTTGGGGAATAATACTGGAGTTGTCAATTTATAATTTTCATACTCAAGATCCCCACCCCATTTTTCATCTGCTTGCTTTTCCAAAATTGGGACTCCACTAACTTTTAATAAAAGGAATGTGACAAAGAATGGAGAGATTAGAGTGAAATATTGTAAGCCTTGGAGAATCGGTACTGTAGCAACTGCGATACCAAACCAAAGAAGTATCTCACCAAAATAATTTGGATGTCGTGACCAGCTCCAAAGTCCAGTTCGAATAAATTTCCCTTTATTTTTTGAATCTGCCTTAAAATTGCTTTTCTGTTTATCGGCAATAACTTCAATTGTGAATCCACAGAGCCATAGGAAAATCCCAATATAAAATAAATACGAGATAGAGGTATCTCCTTTTAAGATACCAGCGAGAACTGCACCTGCGGTAATAATAATCCAAATAGCTTGAATGTTCCAAACTAAAAAAAATCTTAAAGGATCCTGTTTTATATTATCAAACCTTTGATCTTTCCTATATTTTCTGACTCTAGAAAAAAGGAAGATTGAGAGTCTTAAAGCCCAGATCACCACTAATAAAGTTAATACAATGCTTACAATTGTTGGTTTTGGATTTAGTGTAAGCGCGATTATCCCGACTGAAACATAAGTGATCCCTCCAGTTAGATCAAAATATTTCTCTGTTTTTAAGAGATACGAGGGGATAAAAACTATCCATTGTAATAAAAATACTATCCCAATTAAAATGTAAAAGGGGGAGAGGGGAAATTGATCAAAGTTAGAATCACTACCCACTATTCCAAAGAGGAATCCCAGTAAGATGATGAAAAGACTGAGAATTAATGATTTTAAATCAAATTTATTCATAACTTAATAACACAAATTATATTTAATTAGATTTGTATATTAACATTAAATAGATATTTATGCAAATTTTCTCGTCAGCTTCTAGTTTTATCTGAATTTATGCGTTTGATTAGAGAATTGTAAATTTATAAATCATAATTTTTGAATTCTCATTAGATAACTGTTAAATAAATTTAAGGAGGTTTATGATTAATGGCGAGTGAAAAAGATTTTTCAGTTTATTCTGAGACTCCAGAAGCTACTATCTCTCAAATTAAACAAATTTTAAATATCGTAATAGAGGATTTAGCTGCAGCTGAATCACAGGGAGTATTCTTATGGGGACCACCAGGCATCGGAAAATCTTCACTGGTGAAACAGGTTGCAAAAGAAAGAAAAATGGAGTTAGTAGACCTCAGACTCCCACTTATGGATCCTGTTGATTTAAGAGGGTTACCAATGATAGATTCTGAGAATGGAAAAGCAAGGTGGCTTCCTCCAGATTTTCTTCCAGACGCAGGAGCAGACCCGGGAATAATATTTCTAGATGAGATAAACGCCGCACCACCAAGTGTTCAGGCATCTGCCTACCAATTGGTTTTAGATAGGAAACTGGGGAACTATAAGCTACCAGAAGGATGGATTGTTATTGCAGCTGGTAACAGAACATCTGATAGGTCTGTTGCTTACCGACTTCCGACAGCTCTGGCGAACAGGTTCACACATTTTCAAGTGAAAGTAGATCTAAATGAATGGGTTGAATGGGCTTGGAAAGTTCGCCTTGATCCCACTGTTATTTCATTTATTAGGTACACCCCTTCTTTGTTGATGAGATTCGATCCTAAAACTAATAGTACTGCGTTTCCAACACCACGTTCCTGGGAATTTATATCACGTTTAGCAAAGTTAAGAGAGGAAAATTTTCAATTATACATCAAAGCTGTCAAAGGTACCATCGGAGAAGCTGCATCTCAACAGTTCATAGCTTTCCTCAATTATAGGGATACATTACCGGATCCAAAAGAAATTCTGACAGGGAAGGCATATGATATACCTGATCAGGTGGATGCACAATTTGCACTTCTGGGTGGGTTGATAAACGAATTATTAAACATGAAATCTGAAGAGGCTGTAACAAACTTTTTCCATTATGTGGCTCAATATGAAGAAACACTATTTTCTGATCATGCAGTGGTTCTTGTTAGGGAGGCATTACAGGCATTCTCATCAAACGGTATCAGAGAGATAATTAGTAGTTCACCAGAGTTTAGAAATTGGTTGAGAAGAAACCAAAAAGTATTACTTTAATGATTGGATGAAAATCTTTTCTCTTCTCAGATAACATCATATCAGAGAATATAGTTTCAGATAACATCATTTCAGAGAACAACATATCAGATAATATTGTTTCAGAACGTCTCATTTCGAATTTTCAAGATTAAGTAAAAATAAAATTCAGGTAATATGGAGATGATGTGTAACATTTCAAGCTGGTGAAATATGATCAATCATTAAATTATATCTTGATTTACTAACAGAACGCAATTTCTTGAGCTTATATTTTCTTAAGATATCTTCAGAAAATGGTTGTATCCTAAGTATTCGAAGTTTATCATATCCTTTTAGTTTCCAGTAACTCAAAAATTCAGCGATCACATCACTTAACACTTCGTCATCAAAAGCATGAGGTCCATACAACCTTGGAAGTAAGCTATCTTCTGGTCCTTGTAAAAAGGAAGTTCCAAACCCAATGATTGCACCAAATTCATTTTTAACTAAAACTGATCCATCGTTTTGATGGGTTATCTGTTCCATTACTCTTTCAAAATCCTCATAGCTGATGTATATAGGAGAGGAAGAATCAAGATCAGGGGATATTAAAGACTCATAAATGAACTTTGAGTCTTGACGACTTGGTTTTGTAAAGACTAATTGATCTGCATGGGCTAAATCATAGTAATCTGTTTTTGCTTCATAGGCTGTAAGAAGAACTTTATCGACCTGAAATCCAAAGTCTAAAAATGACCTTGTTACCAATTGTTTTGGATGCAGATCTGCAACAAGCTCATGAGCTCTTCCTCTTGAGGCTTCAATCCATTCAGTCAACAATGCCTTGGAAACATCAATGAGTTCACTGAGACTGGTTGGTATCGCCCAGAAATTTCGAAGGATGGATCGACCATCATCTGTGAAAATGACACTGATCATTGCATTTGGCAGTTCATCTGATTGATTTACAGAAACCCACCATTCAATATCCTCGGATGGGTTCGCATCTATATCCTTAATCATGACCTCTAAGATCTGTGCCTCCTTTTTATTCAGTCTCAATATCTCTTCGATTTTTGAGCGAGCACTAAAATCACGACCAGATAAGATCTCAATTTGATAATTCATACCTAATATAAGATACATTTCGACATATAAAAATCTGATTTTTTAAGTAAATTCTCTTATTGAAAATTAAACTAATACCGAAATTCAATTTAAAGAATTTTGGATTTAGTCGTAGGACTAGCTTCATAAACCTGATTAAAGTGGTTCTGATGTGGCAGCGTTTGAGACCATTATCTTTACCATTGCTAGAAGCTCATATACCATCTATCTAGGGATACTTTTTGGTTTTCTTTTTATTAAAATTCCATTCACTGCTAAATACAAGGCGTTGTTTGTTAATATCACAATATCTTTCTTTACTCCTTACATTATTTTTGTATCAATATTTAATTCAAACTTAAGTTCTGATTGGATATTTCCTGTTGGAGCAGGAGTTCTTGTAACAATATTAGGAGTTATCATCCCAAAACTAGTTGCTAAAATTCAAAAGGAAAAACAACCAGATCCAGCAGAATTATCAACTGCTGCGTTTTCAAATGCGGTTAATTTTCCTATCCCAATTATCTATGAGCTTTACCCTGCCTCTCTTGGAGTAGCAGGAATCTTCATAGTAGTTGCTATTGTCATGCGAAACACAGTTGGATTCTGGATTGCAGGATATAAGTTGAACTGGGAGGGAATTAAAGCCACTTTTCTGTTTCCACCGGTTTGGGGTGTTATCTTGGGTTTTGTACTAAAATTAGTTGTAGATCAACAGACGGTTAATCCTATTCTGATTTCTCAACCAGCAACAATCCTATTTCAAATCGGAATTTATATGACATTGATGACAGTGGGTTTTGGGATGACAAGTCTCAAGATCACCTATCCTAAGGAGGTATTAAGAGTTGGAATTACAAGATACCTCGTAAGTGGAATTGTTGCAGTGTTAATAATTTTCTCACTAAAATTAAAACCGATTTTATCTGTCCCACTATTTGTCCAGTTTGTAGCGCCACCAGCAGTTTACAATGGTTTGTATGCCGAAAAACTAGATATGAATACAACAATGACGAGTAATATCATTATCATTTTAACATTTATTGCTTTACTTTTACTACCTTTAGAATTATTTTTTGTAATTACCCTTTTGTTACCATCTTAATTCATAACTAACAGATCTTCAAGCTTTAAACGATTTTACCAAGTTGGTACCATTTTTATAAACTGATGTAACCAAATTCTGCCCTAATTTTGCAACAAACTCATTAATTGATCTAGCTTGTATAGTTAGAAAATTCGCTTCAGCACCAACTGAGAGTTGATTAGCATCACTCCCTGTGATTCCTCTAAACGATCCCATTGTGGCAGCTTTCAGAGCGTCTACAGGTTTTAACCTGTAAAGAAACACAGCCATACGTACCGCAGTCTGCATTGATAGAGTGTAGTTGTTAGGGTTAAAATCACTCCCTAAACCAATGTTTAGATTCAATCCATTCCATCCAACAGGAAATTTCTGTGTAAATAATCCTAATGGAGCTGTAGGCATAAACATCAAAGAGGTATTTGTTTTACTTATTGCAATGAAATCTTCTTTAGGTGTGTGTAAAAGGTGATCTACACTTAATGCGTCAAATTCTGTTGCTGCAATTCTAGATATCCCAGTATATTCAAGTTCGTCACCATGAACCTTTATTCTAAGATTTAGATCAACAGCAGCATTGAAGATTTTTTTTGTCTCCTCAACAGTAAATGCTCCTCGATCACAAAAAACATCTACTACATTCGACAGGGATTTTTTTTTGATTATTGGAAGGGTGTCAATTACCTCCTCAACGTATTCAGACCGCTTCAAAACATCAGGAATGGCATGCGCTCCACAGTAAGTTGGAAGGATTTGTACAGGATGATCAATTTTGTTTAAAATACCTAGTAATCTTAGCTCATCCTTAATTGTTAATCCGTATCCAGATTTAGCCTCTGTAATCAAAGTTCCATTTTTCAACATAATATCAAGTCTCTGTATTACAAGCTCCTCAAGCTCCTCATCACTAGCAGCGCGAGTAGCATTAACGGTCGATAGAATTCCGCCTCCCTCGCTTAAGATCTGCGAGTATGAAACACCTGAAACTTTAAGTGGGAGTTCAAAAAATCTGTCTCCTGCAAAAATCAGGTGGTTATGTCCATCAACAAATGGAGGACACACGAACTTACCACTCCCATCGATGTCTGGATTATTTTGGATCCCTCCGAAAATTTCCTCAATTAACCCGTTAACTACTCGAACATTTACCGGTCCATCAATCCAGTTAAAGCCATTAAAAAGTCCTTCAAGATTGTTAATTTCAAAAGTGCTCACAGCTTAACTAATTATAATTCTCATAAAAACCGATTCACCGTGATTTAGTAGAATCACACTATCCCCATATTTTCAAAGAAAATTCATTTAGTTTTGGTTCAAATCAATAAACAATTTCAATTTTCTTTATTTTATGATATGTGCCCAAATAAACATTATATAAGAGAATAGCATCAGGATTCGAAAATTATGGATATAAAAATATGAATATTCTTTGATCTGATTGATTCCTTTGAACAAATTGACTTAAATTCTTACACAATGCAAAGAAATTTTTATAGTTTAAATAAGAATACACTACAGAATGGTAGAAAAAACTAACGAGTATTTTATTTATTCGCATAATGAGCGAGATTTCTCTTATATTGATGATGATAAGCGGAAAGAGAAGTTTAGTAAAATTGTAAAACTTCCATCGGTTAAAGAAATTGAGGATGCTTTAGAAAATGAAAGGATAGATGGTTTACTGGTGTTAGATCAGAAGGCTGAGCGGTGGTATTTGACTTTTGGAACTCATCTTGGAATTGTTGCTGAGAGAACTGCTCGAAGACAGGCTGATAGCATTTCTAGGACAGGATATAGAATTCCTGGTAAATATACCATCAGTAGCAAGTTCCCACTTGAAGAACTCTCTGAAAGCAACATTGGAGACCTTTACAAATCAGCACAACAAAAATACATCAAAGGTACACTAACTGGAATGGAGGTAGATGACCAAACCGGGGTCCCTTCACAACTTGCAGAGCGAGCGAAATTATTGAGAGAAATGGGATACGAGGATGAGTTAACAAAAGCTGAATTTGAGAAAAAGCGAAAACAGGAAACAATGAGTATAAAACAAAAGGCTGGAGAAAGCAAAACAGAAGCAAAAACTCCCTCTGTAGTAAAAACTAAAACTACATCTACCGTTTCAAAAGCCCCATTGATTGAGGAAGCTTATCCAGAAACTGATCTTAAGAAGGGATTATTTTTTGAAGCGAAAAACATCAAAGAATATGTGGAGAATAACTTTACTGTAATTTCTGCAAAGGGAGTATTACATGACAATGAAAGAGAAACTGAGGAGCTGTTAGTGTTTAAACAACAAAAATTGGCACCTAAGCAATGGAACGATACTGTTGTATATCTACAAAATGGTGACTTGTTACAAGTCACCCTAGAAAAAGACCAAGATGTGTTGTATGTAACTAGTGTAGAGAAATAATAATGGACCCCATACAATCGGTAATCAACAGTATAAGTATTTTAGATGATGAATTAATAACTGGGAAAGGAGATTACAACATACAGAAATGGAATCTTAAGAGTAGAAAATTTTTGTTTTCACATGAAATAGGCTGGGAAGTGAGAAAAACAGAAATTTTTCAGGATACTTTATTTGTGGGAAGCTTAGATGGGAAAATTCGAATGTTTGATGTAGACACATTTGAATTTAAGAATGAGCTGATTCATGAAAAAGGTATAACTGCCCTTTTTGTTGATGATCTATTTCTTGTTAGTGGATCATACAATGGTTCAGTCCAGATTAGAGACTCTCAGTCCCTTGAAATAATCTCGGAATTGTCTGCGACTAACGATTGGATAAATACTGTTACTTCTGATGAGATTCATCTGTATTTGGGAGATGGATTTAGACGTAATTCTCAAATTGACATTTATCACAAAAAGGAAATTGAGAAGGTAAGAGAGTTGAAAGTACCAGAAAGCAAAAAAATTTCTGCGATTGAGCTTACTGATAACCTATTGTTTGTTGGTCATTGTTATCCACACCAACTTGTCATCTGGGATGTGCTATCATTTGAAATTATAAACATAATCAATGTATTTGACAAGGAGATAGTTTCAATCTTCTCAAATCGAAGATACGTTTATGTAGTATCCAAAAATCAAATTTTACAAATTGAAAAATCATCACTTGCAGTTGTAAATATTGTTTATATTAAAGAAGGATCACTCATTACTGCTACTGGGAATAAGGATGAGATATTCGTTGCTCAGAGGGATAAAGTACTTTGTTATGATTCAAAAAAATTAGAATTGAAGTATAGGATTTTTACTTAACAATGGATTTATAGTAACAATTACAATCGATCTGATATGAGATATGATATCCTGAAGGGAATTAGGGTGCTAGATCTATCCAGAATATTCACTGGCCCATTTGCAAGTCAGTTGTTGGGAGACCTAGGTGCAAACATAACAAAGGTAGAACCTCCTTTTGGTGATGATACGAGGTTTTGGGGGCCTCCGTTTATGGACGAAAACCTTTCTGGATATTTTTATTCATTGAACAGGAATAAATCGGGTATAACCCTTAACCTCAAAGACTCAGGTGATTTAGATAGATTATATGAGCTTGTAAAAAAAGCCGATATTGTAATTGAGAACTTTAAGCATGGTGTCCCACAACAACTTAAAATTAGTTATGAAATACTATCAAAGATAAACCCTACATTAATCTATCTATCAATAAATGGCTTCCACAGTTCTGGAAAATTTAAGGAGAGACCTTCCTATGATATAATTGCCCAGGCTGAGGCAGGTATCATGAGCTTAACTGGGACTGAAACAGGTGAGATCGTGAAGGTTGGTGTACCTATTGCTGACATTTCAGCAGGAATGTATGGAGTGATTGGAATACTTACTGCTTTACATCATAGGGATATGACCGGAAAGGGAACTTATTTAGAAACTGACTTATTTTCGTCTCTCACTTCATGGCTTACTTATCAGGCTGTAAATAACCAACTATTGGAACCCAGACATACATTAATGGGTACTAGTCACCCAAATATTGTCCCTTATCGAGCATACAATTGTAAGGATGACAGAAAAATAGTATTAGCCGTAGGGAACGATAAGACTTGGGTCAATTTTCTAAAGGTGCTAAATAACCCCAAGACTCTTCAAAAATACTCAACAAATGAGTCAAGAGTTCAATTTAGATTGATTGTTGATTCTGAAATTCAGAAAATATTATTAACAAATGACTTGGATCATTGGGAGCTTAAATTTACAACAGCTGGAATTCCTTATGGGAAAGTTTCTAATCTCGATGATGTAATGAATCATGAAG
The DNA here is from genome assembly GCA_030149205.1 of Candidatus Heimdallarchaeota archaeon. Classification (GTDB taxonomy): domain Archaea; phylum Asgardarchaeota; class Heimdallarchaeia; order Heimdallarchaeales; family Kariarchaeaceae; genus WAKA01. The sequence continues at coordinate 93,797 of JASBSB010000008.1, forward strand.
ATGTTAAATCCAACAATTTATTAATTGAATTTGAAGATGCTCAAGTTTTTAGAACTCCTATTAATTTTCGTGGGCAGACTCTATTGAGGTCTGAAGAACCCCCTAAATTTAATGATGGTTAATATTTCTTATGTATCTTCAATGAATTAAATTTCCTAAGATTCTTCACAAATTAAATATTTTAGACCCTATTTTCAAGGATAAATGAGTTTACTGCTACATATATTGATCCAAGATCATTTTTTAATGTCTCCAATGTTTTTTGTGGTTTTAATGTTAGATCTTCTACCAATAAAGCGACAGAATTAACCACACTTGGAACTACGATTAGGTTATTTGGTTTGGTCTCTCTATTAGAAGCTGTTTCAATTATTTTTTCAAGCCAAGTCTTAACAAACATGTTCAAGTCAGGTTTTTCTTCAGGGTTATAATTTAAAACAACTGGCAGAAAATCAATAAATAAGACGTCTTGAAGCTCATCAAACAGAAGCGGTTTTGGGTTCCTTTGCTTGTACTTCTTCTGCTTAGTCACCCGAAAAGTTCCTCTCGTTAATGATGAAAAGGTTCCCATAAGATTTGTTGCAGAATAATGTCTTGGTGTGAAAATATGTACCATACGCTCCTCAAACCCATGATTAAATTTTTTAAGGTTAGTAATTGCCCGCTTAAATCTTTCTTGTTCTCCAATCTGTAAAACAATCGAAGGTGACCAAAGATGCCAGACTTCAATTGGGGGTAAAAAATCGAAATCTTTCACCTTAGTTTCAGGTACACAAATCAAAGGAAGATTAAGATTTGTATCAACCACAATGACTTCAGGTCTAAAAGCATTATATTCCATTTGTGAAATCTTGTATATTTTTTGCCAAAACGACTCAATACTTGGGAGTCCCAAAGAAAGTACATTTCTCCACCGATTTAACCAAAAATTTTGATTGATTTGCCAGAACATCTCCCCATCCTTTTCTACCGCTTCTAACCAACCGTTTGATTTACGATTTGATACCTCTGAGCTAGCAATAATTGTAAAAGTATCAGCATTATTAAAATTAAAATCGCAAAGGAGAGTATTTTTACCCGCCTCAGCATAACTAACTGCTACGGAAATACTCATTGGTGTTTTTCCTCCCCCACCCTTTGAACCAGTGATTATGATAACCTTTGGTTCTGAAACCATCAAACAGGTTATAATTCATGAGCTAATATAAGTTTCGTATTTTCATTTTGAATTCATCCAATCTATGGACTTATATTGAGACAGTATTGAAATTATTCCATTTAATATTGAACTTTATAGTCACTAAATATCCTTAATTACATAGGAAAGCCATATTGTTAGACCTGTATAGGTATGATATGATTTTCAGATCTAAGTATTTGATCTGTTATTTGGAAAGATTCTGATAAAAGTCCATCACAGGCAATTGAATTCCAACCTATCCCAGATAAGTAGAGACCAGGATTTTCTTTTTCCATTTTTTCCTTCCATTCTATTATCGATGAATGATCCAAGGTAAATTGTGGTATTCCCTGGGGATGTTGTCGGTGAACCTCAACAAATTCTGGACTTCCTTTTGCACCCAATAAACCTGATAATTCTTTTGTCACCTCTTCGATAAGTATTGAATCATCTAAAGTAGAACGTTCAGGATACCTTGCTCCTCCTACAAAACATCTCAATAGAATTTTATTATCTGGGGCTCTATGATTAAACAACTTAGAACTAAATAACACACCCAGTACAAAAGTTTTTTCACCTGATGGAGAGAGAAAGCCATATCCGATTGGAGGATTTTCAAAGGCTGTAACATCATAACCCAACGAAACTACGGTCACATAAGAAACATTCGGAGGTTTTGGTAGGACTTTACCCATGATTGATATCTTTGTTGCTGCAACAGATCCTGTGGACACAATTATATTTTCAGAATAATATGTATCACCTGATACAGTTTGAACTTCATATAACTCATCCTTCTTCTCAATCTTTTCAACGGTTGAATCGTAGCTGACATTTACCTGACGAGCTAAAGATTTGATCAAACCCTCCATACCTGTATCTGAAACATATAAGAAGGGCTTATCTGCTTTTTTATTTGATTCTATTTTTCCTTGGGAGGAATTCTTTTTTTTCTTTGCCGAAGACATCATCCCTTTAACAACTGAACCAGATGATGTTTCAGCTGATTTAAGGAAAGGAAAAGAGTACTTAACACTTGATTTAGTATGATCACCTCCATAAATCCCAGACACAAAAGCATCAACAATGGGAGTCACAGATTTACCAAACCTTCGAGAAATAAATTGTTCGACAGTTTCATCATCTGGGTTTGCTTTGACAAAGGGTTCTTTTAACAGTCTCAACTTACCTTTCAGTGAGATTATAGGAGTTGATAATGCAGAGAATAATCCAGTGGGTAAAGAGACAAGCTTGTGGTTTTTAATCAAATACCTAAGCTTTGCTTCGTTCGATGCAGCAACTGGATCTAAGCCCGCAAGTTCAAATATCTTTTTTGTATTTTCGGATTTCCCTCGTAGACCCTCTGGCCCCCATTCAGATATATACCCATTCTTAGATGTGGTATGTATCAATCCTCCAGGCCTGTTTGCCTTTTCCAAAACCAGCAGTTTATCTTTCTCTATACCTTCATGTTGAAGGGATACCGCCGCACTTAATCCTGAAATCCCCGCCCCAATAATTACCGTGTGATATACATTCATAGTTTGTTCCTCCTAAATTGATTGTGAGAAAAGATGTTTCCCTGGGTCATAATACTGGTCAAATACCGATGCTATGATTCTTGAAAAGATCTTCCCCTTAGATGTTGACTCCCATCCAGCTTCTGTTACTTGTAACAGACCCAAATTTACAAATTCATCAAGTATCTTTACCTTGGAATTAATTTCATTGACTGCCTTTAAGCCATACCGTGATTCAACAACTTGGGGATTTATTTCTCCTTGACAGAGAAAATCCATTATTAATTTCTTGTGTAGAATATCATCTGAACTCATTGAATGACCTTTTACCGTTGCAGTACCATATTTTTCAATTAGCCGCTCATATTCAGCCATATCCTTTGAATTTTGAGCGTATGCAAGTTCAAGTTCACTAATTCCAGAATAACCTAATGCAATTAAGTCTGTCCCTGCTTTTGTTGTATACCCCATAAAATTTCTTCTTAAGGTCTTTTTTTCATAACTTTGCCAAAGTCCATCATGCTTTGTTGAAAAATGATCAAAGCCGATTTGTTCATAATCTTGATTAATAAAAAATTTACGTGCTGAAAGAAATCGATTCAATTTTTCTGATCCTTTCGCAATCACATTTAATGGAATAGCTTTATGATGCCGAAATAATGTGGGAAAATGTGCATAGCTGTACAATGCTATTCGATCAGGATGAATGGTGTTTACAAGTCGAAGGGTTTTTGCAAAGTTTTCATCTGTCTGGTAGGGTAATCCATAAATTAGATCCATATTTACACTCTCAAATCCCTTTTCTCTTGAATATTCAATTAATGAGTTAGTCTCTTCGAAGGTTTGGAATCGGTTAAGTTTTTCTTGAACCTCAGGGTCAAAATCTTGAACTCCCACAGATATACGGTTAAAGTTAAATTCTGACAACACATCGATATGCTCATCTGATGTGACTGATGGATGTATCTCAATAGATAGTTCTGCGTCCTTGAGGACTTTGAAATTTGTCCAGATTGTTGTAAATAAGTCTTTGAGTTGATCAGGTGTTAGATGGGTTGGGGTTCCTCCACCTAGGTGTAGCTGTATGACCTCGTTTCTTGGCAAATACAGCTCAGAGGTTTTACGAATCTCTTCTTTTAGAACTGATAAATACCTTTCAACTCTATCCTCTCTATGTGTTACAAGTACGTTACATGCACAGAATAAACATCTTCTAATGCAAAACGGGATGTGTAAATAGAGGCTTAATGATTCTTCCTTGTGCTTGCTCTTTTCAATATCATCGAGATAGTTTTGCACGTTGTAATTCGATTTCCAATTAGGCACCGTCGGATAACTGGTATATCTCGGAACACGTAAGTCAAACTTCTCAATTTCTCCGACTTTTATATCTTCAATAGATTCTTGTTCAATCATAATTTTTCCACCTTTTTACTATCTCCACCATCTCACCCACGAGATTAACATCAGAATCTTTATGGATTCCTTGAGCTAAATTAAAAATATATTTGTTCCCAAACTTTGTCCCTTCCTCTAGAACATGTTGAGTCTCCTTCCTTACTGTATCCAGATTTGTTTGTAGAACACTTGGATCTAGATTCCCTTGTAGTATAACATCTTGTGAATAGTTTTTACGAACATTTGATAGTGAGAGAGTTGAATCTATACTGATGACATCAAATGAAAGCTTAACAAGTTCTGGAAGCAAATGCGAACTCCCTCTTGCATAGATTGAGTTTGGAACACCATTCAGACTTTGGATGATCTTCTTCAAGTGGGGAGAAACCCATTGCTGAAATTGCCAGGGAGATAAATAAAGTGCCCAAGATTCAAAAATTTGAACCATATCAACACCAGCAGACATTTGAGAATTTAGCTGAGATATGATTATATCACTTAATTTATCTAAGAGATTGTCAAATGCATCTGGATAAAGGTATGCAAATTTTTTTGTTTTCAATGCGTCACGGGTAGATTTACCCTCAATTAAGTAACTTGCAAGGGTGAATGGCCCTCCTGCAAAACCTATCAACCATTTATCACTAATTTCTTCTCTAACTAGCTTCAAAGACTCTACAACGTAGGGGAAATCTTCATCAGGTTGCGGGATAAGTATGTCCGAAATCTCTATTGGATTTGTTAATGGTTTCTGCAGTTTAGGACCTTGGTTTGGAACAATCTTTAACCCCCTCTGCATGTAGTAAAGTGGTATTAAAATATCAGAGAAAATAATTGCTGCATCGAGGTTAAATCTTTGAATTGGTTGCAGAGTTATTTCTTTTGCAATATTTGCATTCATCACCATATCCTCAAAGGATTTGCCTTCACGAAGTTTTCGATACTCAGGGAGGTAACGACCGGCTTGTCGCATAAACCAGATAGGAGGTCTTTCTGGGGTGATTCCTTTAAATAACGATGAAAAAAGTTCTCTCGAGGTCATAAGTTTGTCACCACCTCAGAAATTTTATCAAGAGTCCAATTAAGAATTTTAGAACTATGAGCTGTAGACAGAAATGATACCTCGAATGGACTCGGTGGCAAATAAACTCCTTGTTTCAACAACTTTTTGTGAAAGACTTTATATTTGTCTTGTGCGTCGATTCCAAGCTGCTCTGGCTTAAAAATTGTCCTATTTTCTTGAAATACAATCCAAAGAATGCTTGCAAGAGATACAACACCAGCTTGAATCGAATTATCCGCAAAAATTGAATCTAATGCCTTTGCGTAATCTTCAGATTTTTTATCTAACTCTCTGTAAACATTTCCATTTTGATCTGACAAAATTTCTAGCGTGGTTAATCCAGCACTCATCGCCACCGGATTACCACTCAATGTACCTGCTTGATACACTGGACCAAGCGGAGCAATGTAACTCATTAAGTCAGCTCTTCCTCCGTAGGCACCTACAGGAAATCCTCCACCTATAATCTTTCCAAAGGTAACAATATCTGGATATAGGTTGTAATATCCTGTAGCTCCAGCCAGTCCAATCCTAAATCCAGTAATGACCTCATCAAGAATAAACATAGATCCATATTCTTTACAATGAGATTGAATTTCATGCATAAATGTACTAGATTGAACTAACAATCCGTTATTTGCTGGAACGCCTTCAATAATCACTGCTGCTATATCTTCCCCGAACTTTTCAAAGAGAGCTTTCAACTTGTCTGAATCACCTAATGGTAGAACAAGAGTTTCAGAAGAGACTGAGGAAGGAACTCCTGCACTTGAACTCAATCCAATTGTAGCCAAACCGCTTCCGGCTTTTACAAGCATAGAATCTGCGTGCCCATGGTAAGTTCCCTCAAATTTTACAATGTATCGTCTATTTGTGTACCCCCTTGCCAATCTGATGGCAGACATGACAGCCTCTGTTCCACTATTCACAAAACGGATCCAATCGGTAGAAGGATGAAGCTCAATAATTTTCTCTGCGAGTTCGACTTCAATACGAGAAGAGGTACCATAGGTTAACCCATTTTTAATCTGCTTCTCCACTGCCTTAATTACTCGCTGATCTGAATGACCCAAAATTAGAGGACCGAAACTCATGCAATAATCAATGTATTGCTGACCTTCCACATCTACTAAAGTTGTTTCATAACTCTTTTCTATAAACAAAGGATCACCATCTACAGAGTTTAAAGCTCTCACAGGTGAAGATACACCTCCAGGCATTACTTTGCGAGCCCGTTGTTTAATGTCATTTAATCTTTCAACCATTGATTTTTCACCAGATCCTCTGCATGATATGTAATAATCATATCTGCACCCGCCCTCCTCATAGCCGTTAAATTTTCAAGAACTATTGATTTTTCCTCAAATAGCCCTGCTTTTACTGCCACTTTGACCATAGAATATTCTCCACTGACATTATAGGTATAAAGCGGTAAGTTTGTCATTTGACGGGCTTGTTGGATAATGTCAAGGAAAGCAAGGGCAGGTTTGACCATCACCGCGTCTGCTCCTTGCTCTCCATCAGCTAAGACCTCAGAAAGTGCTAACCTCCTGTTACGAATATCAATTTGATAACTTTTTCTGTCTCCAAAACTTGGTGAACTTTCAGCTGCATCTCGAAAAGGTCCATAATATGAGCTAGAATATTTGGCAGAATAACTCAAGATTGAGCGGTCAGTATAACCATTTTCATCAAGAGCTTGACGAAGAGAGCGAACTCTAAGATCCAGCATGTTACTAGGTGCCAACCAATCTGCTCCGGCTTGAGCATAAACTAGACCAGCTTTTGCATACAAATCAAGAGATTTATCATTGTTTACTGAGCTATCCGAATCAAGGATACCACAGTGACCATGTGATGTGTATTCACAGAGGCAAACATCAGCATATAACTCAATGGAGCGACCGTAAGCCTCCTTTAGTAATCTTAGAGCAGAAGGGACCGGTCCTTTTTCATCGTAGGCTGATGAACCAACCTCATCTTTATTTTTGGGAATTCCAAATAAAATATAATGTCTTAATCCATCATTTTGAAGTTTATCAATATATTCAGATGCAAGTTCTGGACTCATTTTGTATATTCCGGGCATAGATTGGATTTCTTTTTTTACACCTTTACCTTCAGTTATGAAAAGCGGATAAACAAGGTGCTTATAACTTAAATCGGTTTCTGCTAATGACTCTCTGAGAGTTTGGCTTCTCTTATATCTTCTAAATCTGTAATTCATAAGTTTCTAACTCCTTTTTTAATGTGTTAACTATACCTTCCACAGTTGGAGACTCTGCCATTTTTGATTTGATTCCAAGTTCATCCAGTTGACTTTGAACTGATTTCCCAATTACAATCCAATTGAACTTAGAAGATTTTTCCAGGGAATTAATTACATGTAAGACCCCTTTAGTTGAAAATCCAACAATATAATCTGGTTCAAATGGTAATTCAACACTCAGATATTTAGTTGAATAGACTTTAAAATGATCAACGTACTCAAAGGGTGATACAGTGTAAGACTCACCTGAAAAATATACCACTTTATCTTTAGTGCTTAACACTTCCTTCAAATGAAGTTGTAATTCACTCATCCCATTTAAGGAAACAATATTGACAGGAAATCCATTTTTTCTTAAAATTTCACTTGTCCTATAACCAACAGCAGCTACTTTGAATTTAGACTTTGGAAACTGTTGTTGTAGTTTATTCAAAAATGGAATTGCATGCTTACTGGATATAATTACCCAGTTTGCGGATTTCCAAGATTGAATCACATTTGAATTATTGAGTAACGAATAATTAGTTTCATACTCAATGATTTTTAAATTTGAAGCCATGTAACCTAAATTTACGGCTTCAGAAATGTATGGAGCAGCTGTTTCATCGTCAGTCAAGAATAAAATTGAATTTCCATTATTTTTAGAATCTGATGTTCTTGAATCCATGTTTTCACTGGCTATGAATTTTAAGAAGCGGTTTTTTAGAGCATTAATTGTATTATCTTGAAGTAAAATTCTATTGAAATTAGAAGTACCAATAGATTCAAGGTAATAGGTGGATGAGAGTTGAATTTCACTGTCCCCAACATTTGTTATCGATATCCCAACTCCACTATCACATCCACCAAGAAACTGTCCTAACAATTCCCTCTCAACCTTAGTTATGAGAAAGCTATCTTCATCACCGATCTCTCTCAATTCAGAATACTCACCTTTTCTTACTTGAACCGCAATAGCAGATTGTCCAGGAGATGTTGGGAATCTGTCAAGGGGGAGAATTATCATCTGAATGTTCTTAGCAATTTTTAGAACTATTCTGTCAAAAACAGCTGCAGACATAACTAATCCATCGATATATTCTGTTTCAAGTTGTTTCACTCTTGTATGAACATTTCCTCTAATATCAAGTGGGATAATCGTTGGATCTAGAGCTTTTAGTTGGCTTCTTCTACGAATTGAACCTGTGGCTATTCTTGAAAATTTTCTTATTTTTAAAGGTGATGTTGATAATAAGTTATCAGATTTAATCAACAGAACATCATTTGGAGTGTCACGCTTTAGAACAGTAACTATTTCTAACTCATCTGGTTGTTCTAAGGGTAAATCTTTCAAACTATGAACTGCTATGTCAATCTTACCTTCCAGTAATTCTTGCTCCAATCTGCTTGTAAATACACCCTGTCCTCGGAAGCTTGAGATGGGGGAAACCAAATCAATATCACCCTTACTTGAGATTCCTTTAATCGTAACTTCTTGGTTGAGCTTATTGATAATGGCATCTTTAACCATTTTAGCCTGAATTAAGGCTAATTCGCTCTTTCTGGTTCCTATACTGATCAATTAGAATAGACCTCCTCATCAAGCACATCTTCAAACCTTTTTTGTGAGATGTACATTATCTCGTTAACAAATTTCTCAAAGTTCCGTTTTGCCTTCTTATCTTCTTTTAAAAATAAACCCATTCTTTGTTCGGCAACAACTTTTACATCTGACCTAAAACTTTTCCAAAATTCAGATTTTGAGAGTCTTTGATACTCTTTCAGAATTTTCAAAAGCTCATCATCCAACATTTCCCTAATTCCACGGAACTCACCATCATCATCAAAGTTTCTAGAAAGAGAAAGCAAGGATTCCATTGAAAAGACATTAATATTCTCCAGATCCTTAATTTCTGGATGACAGTTTCTAGGGAGACCAAAATCAAATATTAGTTTCTCAGAGTTTAAAGGAAAGTCAGAAGAATAAACAAATGGTGTCTCTGCACGTGTGGTATAGAAAAGAACTGGATGATTAGGGACAGAATTATAAGATTCAGCCCGGTAACCCTCCAATTCAAGACCCAATCTATTTTCTGTTCTTGTATAAACTGTAATGTTATCATTCAATTCTTTAAGATGGTGAACAATTATCTCAGCCATCTTTCCCGTTCCCACAACACCTAGAGAAGAAGCTTGTTTAATTTGCTGTTCAAAATTTGATGCAACAAAATAAATTGTAGATTTTTTTGCATAAGATAAAATTGTGGAAGACCTTAGACGCTTTCCCGTACGAATTACCATTTGCATTAAGCGCTTCAAGTCACCACTCATGTAAGGCTCTGATTCAGTATACGCTGTTTTGAATTGATGTTGAATCTGGTCTTCCCCAATAACCAATGAATCAAGTGAAGAGATAACCTCAAGTAAGTGCTCTAATCCCTGTTTTCCTTGTAATTGTTCACAGCTTTGCAAATCTTTCCAATGGTTAAATTTACGGAGCCTTTCAAGATATTGTTCTGATTGTTCTTTATCTGAATTTAACGTTACAAGTAAAACCCTTTGACAAGTGTTCAGGTAAAAAAAATTTCCGAATACCTTGTGAATCTCCTTCAAATATTGAGCTCTGTTCTCAGATGGTAGAATCACTTTTTCAACATCCTCAATGCTACATCTCCCCAGCCTCCACGACAGAACCAAAAGAGGAAAATCCATCTCAATTTTCCTCCAAGTAACCTTGCAAAAATTGGGCAACTTTGTTTGCGTAATCATCATCATCATTTGGAACTGAGACTCGAACATAGTTCCGAACACCATATTTCTTGGCCAAGTCACCATATAAGATATCAATCTCATACAAGGTTTCTACATGGTCTGAAACGAATCCTAGGGGAACCATAATGATTGTAGAAGGAGATGTTTTCGAAATTTCCTCTACGGTTTTATCTGTGTAAGGTCTTAACCAAGGAAGAGGTCCAACCTTACTTTGGTAAGAAAGATGAAAGCTAATCTGATTTTTGTATTCTCCTAATCCATCGATTATAAGTTGTTTAGCCTCTTCTATCCTTCTGGGATATTGTTCACCACGATCTACATATTTTTGTGGTAACCCATGAGCAGAAAATACCACGTGAACATTTTTATCCATCACCATCCCATCTTTCTGGAATTGTGTAAGTTTATTCTTAATCTCATCACTCCACCAGTCGATGTAAAAACCCTGTGTTGTCCAATCATCAATTTCTGTTATTGTCAAATGTGAAGTATTTTCTTGTGTTTCTAGAAACCTATAAAAATCATTGAAACTAGAACCTGTAGTTGCAGAAGCATAGTGTGGGTATTGAGAAAATAACAAGATGTGGTCATACCCATTTGTAATTTGTGATTTTAACTCCTCAACTCTCGGATAAGTATATCTCATAACAACTTGAGTATCCACATCTAATCCAGATTCAACTAAGTTTGATTTAACTTTATTCGCCAATGATTCAGTGATAAGAAGAATAGGACTTCCATTCCCAATTTGACCGTACATATGACGTGTTCCCTTTGATCTGAATATTGAAACCATTTTTCCAAACTGTTTTTGAAAGAGGTTCATAGGAAAAGGGAGTTGGATCATGTCCTTATCTTCAAAAATATTTTGAAGGAATTTAGGGATATCTTCAAGTGTCTCAGGTCCACCCATATTTAGAAATAAAATTAAAGTCTTCTTTTTACTAGATCCTAGACCACTCATAAAGCTCTAGACTTTATACCACATTTAACTTTAAAAGGAATAGTTTCTTTGATTCCGGAATCACCTGAACCTTTGTGGTTACGAAAAAATAAAGAGATTTTCATCTTTAATATTGAAAACATAAAGTAATTGTCTGTGGAATTAATATTCATTAAACTAAACATTTAACATTATAGTTTGGTTATCTTAAAGAAAAGATCAAAATAAATAGTCACTTATTTATTTTATCGCTCAGCGTCAGTCAAATCACAGGGTGTGGTCACAGTTTTAGGTGAACAGAGAAATATAAATACAGAGAATAAAAAATTGAATGAAGTAGAAGCAGAACAGGGAGAAAAAGAACAGATTATACCTCTCCAGCAACTAAAAGATCGAGACCTTTCCATAATTAAATTTAAGCAGTATCAACCAAATAATTTGCATCAATTCCAAAACACACCAGATCAGAAGAAATTTTCAAACAAGAGAAAAAATATTGCTAACCTAAGCAGACCTGTGTCATTGAAGTCAGTGATATTTAAGCTCGTGAGTGAGGTGAATATTTGAAATTATCAGAGAAAAATAAACTGTTATTAGTCTCGATACTAGTAATTTCCCTTACCACAGGCTCTATTGGATCATTTCCGGGGATAATTTATTTTTATGGACATCTCGGTCCCGTCATCTTCGCTGTATGGAGCCCAGATGGGTCAACGATAGTCTCCGGGGGTGCGGATACAAATATAATCATTTGGGACGTTAAAAACTCTTCATCAAGCACTGGCCTCTATAAATCACCATTTATGGATGATTTTAGAGGGGACCCAATTTCAGGGTTAGCTTGGTCACCAAATGGGACTTATCTCGCGGGTATGAGCTGGAAAGATGGATTACATATCTGGAATGAAAGCTACCACAAAAAGACCACTTTTCATCCTGCTGGTTACTCCTTTAGTGCTATGTCGTGGTTTGAAGGTGGCTTTCTGCTTGGGTTACTGGTGGGCGAGAATCGAGTTAACCCATATTTATCACTGAACGCAATCCTTGCAAGACCTAACTTGATAAATGGGAGTATATCTCCAATCCTGAAAACAAATGCCACAATCTTAGACATCAAGGTGAACAGAAACAATCAGGTGGCACTGCTCTTGAAAAACAGCACGGTTGTCACCATAATTGGCACCCAGCAACAATCCTATGTGTTCCAGCACATGCCGAAGGCAATCGAATGGGACAATCAAACCTTGGTAGTTAGTGTTCGCAACGAGATACGGTTTTTTGATGGCAAAAACACGGTGTTGAAGAACTCAAAAGATGTGACCGCTTTCGCCTTTAATTCCAACCACTCTGAGCTGATTCTTGGAGATGACAGAGGAGTGGTAAGTGTCTGGAACAAAACAGACCTCACGAAGAAACTAGAATTTAAGACACCATCTTATAGAATTCACAACTTTGATTGGAGAGGTTCCTCAGTGTTGATCACAAGCAGTAATTCAAGTTTTTTCCTGTATTCGACCAGCAATGGGACACTGTTGGATTCTTATGGAGGTGTTCTGAGTTCCATTCCTGGTTCCCATTACCCTGTGGGACAATATCTTGATTACCCCTTTGTCTCAATTCTATTAATTTTTGTTCTTATCATTCCAATTATGAAACGAAGAAAACTTTTGCATACAATCAATCGAAGGTCTTACAAAAATATCTCTGAACTAAATTAAGAATTACATTAAATCAATTATTGAAGTAGATGCTCTTGAATATACTCCTCCAATTTCTGTAACCCCTCTGTAAAGTTCTTCCTCCCAAAGCCAATTCGAAAGTGCTTGTTTCCAAAGAAATATGTTGTACTTGGAAGTAATACCACTCCCTTCTTCTGTATTAAGTCTAAACAGAAAGATTCTACATCTTCTGTAAAATGACATTTGACAAACCCTATGGTTCCAGCCTTTGGTTCTGTCCATGAGAATAATGAACTATGCTTTGAAATAAACTTCTTGAATTCTTTTAAATTTTCTCTTATTATCTGTAAATTTCTTTGAAGTAAATTATTGTAATTAGATAAAGCCTGAATGGCGAGATACTCAGATGGAGCACTGTTGCAAATTGTGGTATAATCCTTAAAGATGGCAAGTTGATCTAATATTTCTTTAGACTGAGTCGCAATCCATCCAATTCGCAAACCAGGTAAGCCTAGTGGTTTGGAGAGAACGCCAAGTGATAAGGCGTGACTGTACAGGTCTGCAAAAGGAGGAATTCTATCCTTTTGATCATATTCACCCAACCTGTAGACCTCATCTGCAAAGATAATTAAGTCATGATTGCGTGCTATCCGAATTAGCTCCAATTGTTCTTTCTGAGTCAAATGAAAACCAGTTGGGTTATTCGGTGTGTTGATCATGATGACCCGAGTGTTAGTTTTGATCTGATCTTCTAATTCTTTAAAATTCATCTTCCACCCCTCATTTTCATGCATTTTCCAATAAGAAACCTCGACCTTATTTGCCTTTGCAACCTCGAAAAGTGATTGATAACATGGAAATTGAACAATAAGATGATCGCCCTCTGTTAGAATACCTGCCATAAAGGCGAATATTCCTTCTTCAGCACCTGAAAATGAAAGAATGTTTTCGGATTCGAGGTTTTCATAAAATTGAGCAATTTGTTCTAGCAACAAGGGATTACCCTGTGATTCAGTATAAGAGAGCTTTAAATCTAAAAATCCCTGAAGGTTCTCATCATATTCTCCTGAGTTTGACAATATTTCAGAAATGGTAAATGATTCAGCATCTGAACCACTTAACATATATGGGGCGTTAAACTCATGTTTGGCATAGAACCGCTCAATTTCAAACATTTGAATTTTCATGATAGTTTTTCTATTAAGTAACTAAGTACCTTTCTATGGAATTACATATGATATGTTATCTCAACTTAACTTTAAAACCAAATACTAATTATTCAGAATGATAAAAAAAACACTTATTTTATTAATTTGATTTATAATATAACAATAATATTATAGAATCGTCTTGAATTAGTTCAAAGTTTCGCAACTAACTTCTATAATGCTTATAAACAAGTTGGACAAATACTCTATGATGAAGAGGGTTTCAACAATTCTAATTTTGGTTATCTTATTCCAATTTGGAATAAACCTAGGGGTGAGTTCAATGGGATATCATCCAATATCAGAGGTAATTCAACCACAAATCACCAATGCAACATATGTTTCTGTTAAACTTGGTGGGATCTCAACATCAGTAAATGATGGGGTAACGTTAAATATCACTGTTAAATTTCAGACGGATGATGTTAACAAAACTTTGGTGGATTTATCACTGTCAACAACTGAGGGTCATTTTGCAAACAACTTAACAGACACATCTGTCCAGTTCAAAGCTGCGAATGTAACTTTATGGTTTCTTTGGACTGCCCCTGTAATTTATCAGAAACAGTCACTTAATGCAAATATCTCAACTACTGCCACAATGGACACATTAACTGCTTCCGATTACAATATAGTGAAAGTTAACCCGGTTTTTTATGATTTTTCTGTAACTTGGATTCAGCCTACACAGATATTTCAAGATCAAACAGCTGCCCCTATTGAAATACAAGTGAAAAACAAGGTAAATTCTTCTCTTGTCTATAATGCAACAGTCTCTCTTAATTTAGAAATAGGAGTATTTACTGGGACAAACAGAAGTGATATTGTGGTTTTCACCAATCAATCTGGTGTGGCTAAGGCATACATGAACTTCAAACCAGTATCATTTATCTATGATAAAAACACAGTCTCGGTCTCTGCAATAATTACAAAACCTAAGTACAATGACCTTACGTCTAACACCACCCTCACTGTCATCAAAGGAGCAAATAAACCATCGGCATCAGTGAAATTTAGTACACATACGGATGGGGGAATATCAATTGTTGAAATCTTAATTTCTGCAAAACTCAATGGTAATCCCTGGTGGAATGCCACCTTCAAGGTTATTGCCAATGCAGGACAGTTTGAGAACGGACAACAGACGATATCTGTGAAGACAAATTCATCTGGTTTAATATTAACTACTTGGAACTCTTCAAAGATTCCGAAGCATGTTGACGATTTATCGGTATTTTTTGTTGTGAAACTTCAATCACTGGATTATGGAAACTTTTTCAAAGATCAAAACTACACCTTATCACTTAAAGGAACACCAACAACAATCTCAATACCATCCTCTAAGAACCCTTCACCGCTGAACATTAGCTCAATCATTATTTCTTTTATAATTACAGTTATCATTTTTAGGAGGAAAATATTCAAATGAGAGGCAAACAAAGATCTGTCTCTCCAGTCGTAGCAATGGTTTTAATAATTGCATTAGCTGTTGCAAGTGCTGCCACTGTCTACATTGTTGTTGTAAACTTTATGAATCAAACCAACTACAATATTGCACCTGTTAGTTCTGTATTGGCATATGATTACAATAATGACACTAAAATTGATGTGCTGAAGGTTAAACTAGAAAATGTTGGATCCAGTTCACTAGAGATATCATACATAGCAATTCAAGATGCTAACTCACCAAAACAATGGTTTAAAGATCCAAACTCGCCATCCAAACTAGATGCAAAATCCTCACTTGATTTTACCTTCTTTACAAACAGCAGTTCATCACAGCTCTCATCAGGTCAAGATGTTATTATGTTTATTGGAAAATCAGTCAATGATTTTGCAACCATTAAACTAAGCATACCAACTCAGATTAATTTAG
Source organism: Candidatus Heimdallarchaeota archaeon (assembly GCA_030149205.1). Classification (GTDB taxonomy): domain Archaea; phylum Asgardarchaeota; class Heimdallarchaeia; order Heimdallarchaeales; family Kariarchaeaceae; genus WAKA01. Next base: position 109,684 of record JASBSB010000008.1, read on the forward strand.
GAACTCCTGTAACTGTAACTGTTCTTTCCGCTGGGAGTCCTGTAGTTGGGTCTATAATAAGCTTTACCCAGGCAAGTGGCTTACCTGCAAGTGTACCTCCCCAGTCCACAGATGGAAAAGGACAGGTCAAGGTTTACCTTCTTCCCAATTATTACTATGCAACAACATCAAATGGTGTGAAATCTAAGGTGTTTTTCTCTCTTGATGAACCTTCAATCACAATCAACGGAACCGCTCAAAAAATCAGTGTAAAAGTTGTTGACAGCAAGAACCAACCCCTCTCAGGAATTAGTGTTTATGCTGCTGACAAAAATCAGAACGATATCGGTAAATCTACAATTACAAACAGTTCTGGGCTTGCTGACATGGTATTGGCTGAGGGTAGCTTTTTATTAAGAGCAAGCTATCTTTCTCAGAACTACTGGTCGTCTCAAATAAATGTTCCTAGCTCAACCAAATTAGTAACCATAAAAATTACGTCTGGAACCCTGAATGGTAGCATATATTTTGGGAAGGTACAGGTTAAGCAACGACTCTATGTCAGACTTTACACTTCTTCAAATGCAACAATGAACCAAGGTCAATGGACCAACAGTAGTGGATATTTCAGCTTTACAAATGGAGTGGTATCAGGTTTGTACAGGTTAAGACTCCAATATTCTGGGAGATATTTCTGGAGTGGAATCCTCTCTACTAGTACACCAGACCTTCAGGCGAACTTTGGTGGAGGAATAATCTCAATCAATATTACCGCAGGCAACTACTCTTTAAGAAGAGGTGTATTAACCAGGCTATTTACAGACACGAACACATACACCAGCAGATACAGTTGGACTAACACAACAGGAGGAGTGAATTATGGAGCTTACCCTGGAGGGAACTATAAAGTCAGAATTGATTGGCTCAGAAAATATACTTTCTCAAAGGTTTTTGAGAATACAGGAACTGCTTTACATCTTGATTTTGCTGGAGGAAAATTGATTGTTCAAGTTAGATTGAATGATACCACCATTCGTGGAGGAGTACTAACGAGGCTTTTCCTCCCAGATAATAACTATACCTACCTCTACGGTTGGACTAATTCATCTGGATTTGTAAATTATGGAGTTGTACTTGCAGGAAATTATAAACTACGAGTAGACTGGTTAAGAAAATATGTTTACACCTCTGAATTCTATCATGATGGTCTTGGTACAAAATTTGTTGATGTAAATGGATTCAAGCTCTCAGTCAAAGTAAATCTGGATGGTCAATCTATTAGGTCAGGCGTGTTAACCAGACTATTCCTTGGCTCTTCTACAACATACACTTATCTTTACGCCTATGTTAATTCCACAGGATATGCCAATTATGGAGGTATATTAAGTGGTATCTACAGGTTACGTATTGATTGGTTAAGGCAGTATGTTTATTCTTCAGACTTCGTGCATAATACAACAGGTCCAAAAACAGTTAACTTAGCTGGTGGAAGACTCTTAATCCAGGTCAAATTAGATAATTCACCAATTAGGAGTGGAGTCTTGACTAGGTTATTCCTCAATGGATCAAATACTTACACCTACCTCTACGCATACACTAATGGAACAGGTTGGGTTGATTATGGAGGAGTATTACAGGGTAATTATAAGCTTAGAATAGATTGGATGAGGCAGTATCAATTTTCCTCTGGTTTCTTCCACAATTCGAGCGCTCCAAAATCAATTAACATGCAAGGAGGTAGACTGGTAATCCATCTAACATCTGGGAACCAAAACCTCAGATCAGGAATTCTGACTAGGTTATTCCTTAACGGGTCAAATACTTACACGTACCTTTATGCCTATACCAATGCCAGTAGCTATGTGGACTTCGGTGGAATACTCCCTGGTGTCTATCAGCTTAGAATAGATTGGTTAAGAATGTATACATTTACCGTAGGGTTTGATCATCAAAACTCTACAGCCAAATCCGTAAATGTACAAGGTGGAACCCTCTCGACTCAGGTAAAGATAGGAGGAACTCCTGTTCAGAGTGGGGTGTTAGTCAGACTCTTTACCAATTCATTTTCGTATACATACCTCTATGCTTATACTAATTCTTCAGGTTATGCAAACTTTGGAAATGTGATTGGTGGAAACTTCTCAATGAGAGTGGATTGGCAAAGACAATACACCTACTCTGGATTCTTGATCCATAATGATAGTACCCCATTAAGTTTTAGCTTAGATGGAACCGGAAAGCTTCTGATCAGAGTCCGAGATAACGCAAACTCTCCTTTAGCTGGAAGTCAACTCATCAGGTTATTTTTAACACCTGGAAACAGCTATACCTACATTTATAGGTATACCAATGGAACTGGATATGTCCAATTTAACACCATATTGGCAAATACTTACCAACTTAGGTGGGATAATCAGAATCCTGACTGGTATTCAAACGTGTTTACTGTAAACAATACCGCTTCAGCAACTGTCGACATTACTGTCACACCCACAGCAACAGCTCAAAACGTTTCAAATCCACTAAATCCTGTGAGAGTAACCTCTGTAAGCTACCCAAGTCATATTGACAAGAAAATGGGGATAAGATATCCCCTAATCAGGTGAATATCATGAAGAAACTAACCATTCTAATTATTATCCTAGGTTTAAGCCTCATACTTCCAGGAAATGCGGTAGTCTCAGATCTAAACAGCTCAGTAATAATGACACCCACTGGTACATTACTTCCTACAACTAACTACACACTCTATGTGTATGTTGCAAACTCCACACATGGAATTTCAGGAGCAAATGTAACCTTTACAGTTTCAAGTGGGAAGCTTATCTCCTCTCCTCAGGCTGGAGGGCTTGTTTCACTCTCAACGTTAGAGGCTATTTCCAACAGTTCAGGGTATGTGAAAATTGTGTGGGAAAGTCCTCAGACAGATTTTAGCATTCCTACCATAAATGTACAATTGCTGGCTGATATACAATACCCAGCAGAATCACTGAGTAAATCCTTAAGCAAAACAATATCTGTAGGCTCTCCAACTATTGATTCTATAGCACAAATCACACAGAATCTGACTAAACCAGTATTGTCAAACCAATCTGTCGTAATCAAGACCACAGTGAAGAATAATCTGGGACTCCCCACACCAAACACACAGGTCTCACTTACTCTCCCTATTGGGAATTTCACCAGTAACAGTCAGGGATTAACAGATACAAATGGTGAGTTTATTGTCTCATGGAGAGCACCTATTCTTTCCACTGCAAATCCTTCGCAGATTGCAAACCTAACAATATTGGCTCAAATTAGTCCATCAGTTAATAATTCAAAGATCTTTCTGATAAATGTAACTCTAGGAAAAGCAGCGGACATAGTAATTCAAAGCAGTTTACCACAGTTTACGAAAGAAGGTACAGTGCAACCAATCACAATAACAGTCCTAAACAATCAGACACTCCAACAAGGTGCTGAGATATCCATCTCTACCACCAGAGGGTATTTCAAAAATCAAACTGGTTCATATGTACTTACCGATGCAACAGGTATATCAAACAGCACAGGACAATTAACAGTATATTGGAAAGCACCAATCCTAGATAATAACTTGAATGTGACAAATGATTTCTCGCTTTTGTTAAATTTAGGTACAATTCAGGTTACAAGTGACTTTAACACAACTATCTACCCAGTGCTCAAAAGCTTCAAAGTTAAATGGTTGAGCTCAACAGCAGGATTCTCCCAAAATAAAACCATACCTGTTAGTCTTCAACTTTTGGACAGCGTAAGCTCTCTCCCCGTAGCAAACGCAAATGTTCAGCTCAGCAGTGAGTATGGTGTCTGGAATGTTAGTAATTCAGATGTGGTTTCACTCACTTCCGACTCTCAGGGAACAATAACTGGTTATATTGATGTCTCTAATGTCAAATTTGAATTTCAATTCCAAAATCTCACTGTTATATACTCTGCTAGTAGCAGCAAATACAGGCCTATACAAGGAAATCAAAGTTTATCTATAGAAAGAAGCAGGCCAAATCTTGGGTTCAAAATTATCCTTGATTCTAAGAATGCAACAGTAGGGCAATCTATAGGCATTCTGATTAAAGTGGATTTGAAGGGTAATCCTGTACAAGATGTCACTTTGGAGTTAAGCACCACTACAGGGTACTTTGTAAATAGTACATCGGGTGTACCATCCAATTTTAGAGGTAGAACTGACACGGCTGGGTTATTGAAGGTAGTTTGGAAAACAGATAACATAAACCAAACTGACTTCAATCTAACAAACTACATCCATATCAAAGCTTATTTCCAAAGTTACACATATGACCTTGGTTCCTATAAAATCAATCTCTATGAGAGTACAACAAGTGCAACCACTAATATACTTCCGAATTCATCCCCAACAGCTGGTTCAAACTCGTTAATCATTGGGTCTATCGCAACCGCACTGTTGGTTGCAGCTGGAGGAACGATTATCGTAATTAAAAAATATAATTAAAATCATAGATTGAAGGACAATTATATTTTGAATCAGCAAAAACAATGTTATTACAATGAATTATGAAGTGATTAACCAAATAATGTAACAATATTATAGATTTAGACATATTAGAATTTAACCATTACACAAATCTTTTCAAAAAAAAATTATTTTCAACTAAATAATGATTTCAATAGGAGAGACTGTGAAAGATTTCTTAGTCAAATATGTATTAGGCGTTGAGATAGAACCCATAGGAATTGATTACCTTAAAAAAAAGTGGACCATTCTATTCTTCTATCCGGAGGATTTCAGCTTTATATGTCCTACCGAAGTAACGGGGTTTAATGACCATCTGGAAGAAGTAAAAGAATTAGGTGCTCAAATACTCGGTGTATCGGTTGATTCTCTTGAATCTCACAAAGCCTGGATAAAAGAGCTCAAAATCAAGTATCCATTAATTTCTGATGAGAATAAAGAACTGGGAAAAATTTTTGGAGTATTGGATAAAACTGACAATCGATGTCACCGAGCGACTTTCATCATCAATCCTGATTTAAAAGTCGAGTTTGTGATGGTTACCTCCAGAAATGTTGGGAGGTCTGTACATGAGACAATTCGGGTTCTTAAGGCAATTCATACCGGAGACAGTTGCCCTGCAGATTGGGATCCAGAAGGTGTTAAATAATGCCGTCTACAGATCTTGATGCTATAACTAAGAGCAAGGAACGAATTGATTTAAAAGGTAAAACCCGAGACCTTGTCTTTGGAATGCAAGATGGGTTAATCTCAATCTTGGGACTAGTAGCAGGAGTTTATGGGGCTTACTCTAATCAGCCTCTGATTGTAGTCATAACCGGCTTCACCGGGGCAATGGCCGCAGCAATTTCTATGGCTGTAGGGTCACTTCTTTCAACTGAGGCAGAGAGAGATATATTAATCGCAGAGATCGATGAAGCAAGAGAACTGTTCAAAGAAAAACCGTATCTTGCCCAAGAAAGCCTAATGGGGGAGTTCACAAGTGCAGGTATGGACAAACCAACAGCATACGCTGCGGTAAAGGTTATGTCAAAAAATAAAGATGTGTTATTTGACAACTTCAGGAACAGCATACTTGACCTTCCAGCAGTAGAAAAAGAAAATCCATATGTTAATGCAGTTGTTATGTTCATTGCATTCATCTTTGGGTCTCTCTTCCCAACCCTACCATTTCTCTTTTTCAGTGGGAGGACTGCATACTATGCAGCTATTATAGCAACAGGTACTGCATTATTTATTTTAGGGGTTGCCAAAGGCTATTTTGCAAAACAAAATTTCTGGCTCTCTGGCATAAAATTCTTTCTCATCGCCGTAGTGGCAAGTTTATTAAGTGAATACGCTGGGACTGTGATCAGAGATCTACTTGCTGCAAGGTTTGCATAGTTTGTATAACTATCATTTTAAATGATTAATTCATCCATATTTCAAATGGACTTAAACCTATTTTGGCTCATCATAACATCTCAATGTTGCTTGATATCTTAAACTGGGGTGATGTCAGCATAAGCGATGTAATTACACAAGCGAATGGCATCAATTCTCTCATAAGCCCTGTACTTGTTTACACATTTCGCAAAAACAGCTTGAATTTTTGCTCTTAGCTCTTTTGCTATGTCCTCGTCAACAAACATCACCATGTCCTCCGGTAAGTCATCAATCCTATTTTTTTCGATATGTGATTTAGTGACCCGGATTTTGTGGTACTGTAGAGCTAAAGAAAGATATTGAACATACAATTTGAAACCGTGGGGATTCTGCTTTGGATTTAAGTGCAACCGCATTATTTCCTCTATTTCAGGGGTAATATTGAACTTCCGTCGCACAAGGTGCTCAGACACATTTTCTGCGCCAGCTTCATAGATTATTGGGGGATTATGCTCAACAAGCTGATTTATGTAGTAGAAAATTTTGGTTCCCGAAATTATCAGTCTTTTCTTTAATTGTGAAGAAGTAATCCCAGGGTTCCTTAAAACAAGTATGAAAATCATCATTTTTATCGGATCCTCAAACTGGCTAAGAACAGATTCAATCTCAGGACTTAATTGAAGCTTTTTCATATAAAATGTTCTCAATCGACAGATATTTTAAAGTATTGACATAATACATATTGTGAGCAGTCAAATAATTGACTGCTTAATTTTTTAAGAGGACAAAAACAATGAGTATAATGTTTTCAGATGAGATTCTTAATTTGCATCTCAAGGTACTGGCGGAGATACTCAAGGGGAAGTCATTTGAGAAAATAAAGAATCAGTATTCAGAGGAATTTAAGAGGCTAAACTATTTACAGGTAGCGACAGGACCACTTTTGACGTTTCAGAACGAGCAACTGATAGCTTCATACCCCATATCACCAAGAGAAAGCAGCTACATTGTGAATGTGGAAGGAGTTGGTAAAGGGTATGCCATGTGTGCCATCGACGCCTTAGGTGTCGCATACACATTCATGAAAAAGACCACAGTTGAAACCACCACCAAAGACACAGAAGAAGTGGTTAAAATAGAAGTCGACCCAAATGCAACAACACATGAGGCTATGGACGTCTTTGTTACGTACACCCCGTTAGATAGCAAAATCACCAATGCTGCGGTGCAACAATGTCCAAGCATCAATTTTTACCGGGACAGTAAAAACATCCCTGAACAGTTACAGGTATTGTCTTTCCAAGATGCATTATCTAGAGCAAAGGAGATATTTTCTCAGCAGGAAATCTTGAATTGTATCAAGGGAACTTCAACATGCACAGCAGACAATGCTTCAGATTGCTGTTAGGACGTTAAATCAGGGATTGTTGGCTTATGATAGCAGATTTGGAGCTACTCAGTGAGTATTTGAAGTGGAGTGACACAACTCTCATAAGTTCTCTTCATGAACTGTCCGAGGAAGAGTTTGAAAAGAGATTTGAAGGGATTTCTGGAAGCATCTCTGGAAAAGCGGGTCATATAATTGGGGTCTATGAATTGTTTATTTTGACCATTGAGGGGAACTACCTGAGGGATTCCCAACCCAAAAAGGGCTGGGACAAGCAGCACTTCTCAAGTTATGGCAAGAGAAACTGATGAAACTACGCAAAGACATGAAAGAGAAAAGAAACAGGTTTTTGGAGCTGCCACTGGCAAAAAATCATTTCGTGAATATAGAGCTGGCATATCTAGATTCAATCATACATTCCATTCATCACAAGGGACAGATCATCACAATGATAAGACTGATTGGTAAGGAGTTTTCAAGCTCTGATCTTAATTTGGACTTCTTCAAATTATTTTATAAAGAGTAAAAAGACCTAATCTTTGACATCTGAAATTAAATTATATGGTTTTCAAATTATACAAGAGGCATCAAAGAGATTTAAAGAAAAATGCAAGACCACACCAACAAAAAATCTAAGACTTAAACCAGCATATAGATAGTTCCCAAAATATTAATATAACTCTGATGAATTGTAGTAAACGGAGGAAAGATTCCAAATATTAAGCGAGAGTGAAGTTTGGTTTTTTACTTTCACAGATAAACAACTTAATAACTTAAATTGGGCTATGAATAATATCGACACAGAGTCAAGAGTGGTCGTATTTAAGATGAGTGAGGTTCTTAGGATAAATTCTAATTTAAGTGAAAAACCCGATAACAATAAAATTGAGCTTCAAGGTAAAATTACATTAGGATTTCAGTTTTGCCGAAGCGCTATCGGTATCTTCCATCTTGAAGAAAAGAAATTTCTCTCCAGATTAGATATTTTTTTCTCAAATAAGGGAAAAGCACTAGTTAACAGACCAACACATAGAAAATGGGCAAATCCAAATTTTGAATTGCAAAGGTATGAAAGATTATCAGAGAGAAAAATTTCAGGCCCACACAAAAACATATATTTCCCTTCAAAAAATAAATCAGAGATACTAGGTTATGCCTATATCCCAAAAGATTTAGAGTTATTCTCTTTTCAGGGGGTAATCCGATCTCTAATGGAAGAATGGAACATTAAAGTCAGAAATCAAAATACTCTAGACTTTAATCCCTTCAATTTTCTGAACCTTCTCCAAGGAGAAAATTTACTATGATTGATGAAATTAAACAACATTTAGTTCAAGACTTTTCAAAGTCACTGGAAATTGAGCAGCTAAATGATGGTTTTCTCGTAACAATTCCATTAGAAGATGTTTTTGGGTCATTTTTTATAGTCAAAGTTTATAAGAATAACAAAGGACAGTTCCGGATCACAGATTTAGGTGAAACCATCAGCATTTTGGATTCACATTACATAAAAAAACCAGATGATATGTATTTTAAATCTCTTAAAGAAAGATATGGTGTAGATCTAATTTCAGGAAGCTTAGTCTCAGCTTCGGAAGAAAATTTATATGAATCCATTCTCAATTTGTATTTTGCCTCATTTGAGCTTCAAAATTTGATTTTCATCAAAAATGATGATAATTCAAAAAAAGATGAATTTTTAGAATTAACTGACAAAACGTTATTCCAAAAATTTCCTAAATACCAAAAATATAGGAATATAAAATTCCAATCTCCAGAAACGATGGTTTTTTATTCATTTCATTTCTTTGTTCAAGGCATGTTTATTGACGCATTATCCACTGATACAAATGAAGACGCTAGACAAATATTAAAATTGGAGACAGTTAAAGCCGCAGACTTAAAAATTTCAATAAATAAAGGATTTTATGCAGAATACGAAAGTGATGATAATAACAAAAATCCTAAGAAAGACCCAGCGAAACCAATATTAAGAATCGAAACTTCCAAAATAGATAATTCAACTGTAATTACAAAATATTACTCAGATCAAAACTCTTCAATTCGTGAAAGAGATTTTTACCTTAGAGATAAACATAAACTTGTTGATTTCACTCAAACAAACCTTATTGTTATCCTTGATGACAGAAAAAATATTGATTGGGATACAGACTTGATTAAAAAACTCAGTGAATATTCACATGTATACAAATGGAGACAAGATCAGAAAAAACTCAAAGAAAAATTGATGAATAAAAAGAGAGAAGCTTAGAATTCAATCTCATTTGAAAACTCTGAGGTAACAAAAGATTTCGCTTAACCCGAGTTATGCGACAAATCCAATCCAACTATTACAGGTTTTGAAACAACAGGAACAATTAAAGGAGCCTGACCTTCAAAGTCAAAGTCTATGAGATTAATAAGTAAATTAAAGGAGTTATTTCTTAGCAATCACAGAGTAAGAGGTTTTTATAAGACAAAGAATAAAGTGAGAAAAAAATTAATCAGATGCCATAAATCTTATATTTTGTAGTTTAAATTTTTTATTAACCTTGAATACAATACTAAAGAAGGATAACAAAATAGATTATTGGGGGAAATCTGCACTTAGGGTATTGTTTGTAGCGATGGTACTTGTTGGTATATTATTTCACGCTTATTTACTATATGTCGGTCCAGTACTGGAAATGCTCACACGATCAATTTTTGCCTTCTTAGGAGCTGTAGCGATCATATTTTTGCTCATACTTATTTATCGCAGGTTTATTTTTCCTAAGACCTATGTCAGGAAGTACATAAGTGAAGTGTTTAATTTTTTAATGTTAATTCCCTTGTTGAACTTAGTATTGGTTGATACACAAAACACAATACTCAGCTTTCTCAATCTCCTATTTATTGATTTGATTATCTTTTTCTTCATGCTCAATGAGCAGCAATTTTTAAGATTCCAGACCATTGTGGCTCTCGAAAAAAATAAACTGCTCCTTCAATACAAATTTAAATTATTCAAATCCTTCGACTATGATTACCAACTTGACAAACAGAGTGTGTTTTTTGGGCTCACTAAAACAACCAAACTCTCTTGGGTAAAAGGAAAACGGGAGACATTGATCTCTCTTAGGGATGTTGAGTCACACTATCCAAATACAGAGTTAAACCTTTACCTCTATTCTTATAATTCAAAGGAAAAGGTGCTTTCAAGATATGTGCTACTATTGGATGTAAATTACATGATTGTGGAACAGTGGCTTACACAATTTGAGGAGAATCAGGTCAACATAAACTGGTATTCAGATGGCTCTAGGACTCGAAGAACAGATGAGCTTATTCAAGTCAGGGCACTCAGATTCCCCCCAAAGGCTTTAAGAGATAATTCATTGTTAAGGCAAGCTGTGGAATCTGAATCTTAAATTGATAGGTAAGTAAAACAAATCTACAAAGATTAGACTAACCAAATAATATAAAGCTTCAAACTATCAATGTATTCAAGTTACAGAATAGATTCCTTTAGGCTTACAGCTAGGAAAATATACCAGACACTCTTCTGTGAAAGAACACATGAACTATTGCTGAAATCAAGTTGTTTATTCATTTTTCTCATTATCCCCAAACACTTCATCTTCAATTTCCTCGATGCTCATATGCTTAATCATCTTAAAATAGACTCCATATGCATCTGAAAGAGAGAAATCTGGATTTTTATTCTGGATTGCGATAAGCAGGTTTTTCATTCGATCTGCATCCTCTGACATTTCTATATTTTATTCAAGTTGAAACCACATAAATGAATTGCGGTCAAATTTTCCCTTGTTTACATCCTAATACAGGTATTTTGAACAATGCAGGAGAGATATTGGTGAAGCTTCCAGACCATAAAGGTACTTCTTAGACGATGATTAAAACAATGAGTAATATAAGATATTTGGTTTCCAGACCATAAAGGTACTTCTTAGACCATATCAAGATATGCCCGAAACAACGGAGAAAAGCTAGTTTCCAGACCATAAAGGTACTTCTTAGACTAGTCAAGTCCCTAAAATACTAGCTCAAAATAGCTTGTTTCCAGACCATAAAGGTACTTCTTAGACACAAATCCCATATCCTTCTTAAACTGCTGTATCTCAGTTTCCAGACCATAAAGGTACTTCTTAGACTCGGTTGTTCCCAAATTTGCGTTTAGGTCAACGTAGTTTCCAGACCATAAAGGTACTTCTTAGACTAAGGGTTTACATCTTAAACTAGATCAAAAAACCCCGTTTCCAGACCATAAAGGTACTTCTTAGACGAACTGTTTTGGGTACTGCTATCTTCTGGTGGGATAAGTTTCCAGACCATAAAGGTACTTCTTAGACCGTGATACCTAGATTAGCGTTGAGATCAAGAACTATAGGTTTCCAGACCATAAAGGTACTTCTTAGACTAGTTGCCATTTTGTCTTTTTCACCTCTTTTGAACCGTTTCCAGACCATAAAGGTACTTCTTAGACGATGTTTCCTTTTTCGGTTACACCGAGATTCGCGCTGTTTCCAGACCATAAAGGTACTTCTTAGACTCTTTGTATTCTTTCGATCTGGTTAACCTTATCTACGTTTCCAGACCATAAAGGTACTTCTTAGACCGGAGGTGAAAACTGAAAAATGAGACAATATACCACGTTTCCAGACCATAAAGGTACTTCTTAGACACAATGCTGCCAACGCAACTGTGGATATCAACTATACGTTTCCAGACCATAAAGGTACTTCTTAGACTTATGTCCTCACTATTTATCTGTTAGTTATAGATCTGTTTCCAGACCATAAAGGTACTTCTTAGACTTAGATTCTTCTGGTTAATTATTGCAACGGTGTTATTGTTTCCAGACCATAAAGGTACTTCTTAGACTTTCTCGTGTTCTTTTTTTAGCTCTATAATCTCTTTTTTAGGTTTCCAGACCATAAAGGTACTTCTTAGACTCCAAAGTATACCCGATATTTCTGCTCAAATCATTGTTGTTTCCAGACCATAAAGGTACTTCTTAGACTTGCAACTTGTGGAGCTTTTGGCTTGATATCTAGTGTTTCCAGACCATAAAGGTACTTCTTAGACTACCTTACCTGGTAAAAATCCAATCTTGCATATATTCCGTTTCCAGACCATAAAGGTACTTCTTAGACTTTGGTTGAGATATACAGAAAGTGCCTCAGAATTTAGTTTCCAGACCATAAAGGTACTTCTTAGACGTGTCTACTGTCAGGTTCTTTCCGGTTCCGAAGGCATTGTTTCCAGACCATAAAGGTACTTCTTAGACCTTTTTAAATCTGTCTTTGTCTCTTTTTGTAGCATGTTTCCAGACCATAAAGGTACTTCTTAGACTTGGAATAACAAAATGCTTACTAAGAGGAAACCAGTTTCCAGACCATAAAGGTACTTCTTAGACTTCAAGATATTTGTTCTGTTGTTCAAGGGTTATGATGTTTCCAGACCATAAAGGTACTTCTTAGACTCCAAAGTATACCCGATATTTCTGCTCAAATCATTGTTGTTTCCAGACCATAAAGGTACTTCTTAGACTATCAAGTTTAATGATAGTAGTGTGGTTGTACATGCAAAGTTTCCAGACCATAAAGGTACTTCTTAGACGGGCAAGATTACACGGGTTAAACTTAAGTGAATATCGTTTCCAGACCATAAAGGTACTTCTTAGACTTTAGAATTTTTTCCCTGCTGGAAATATCCTCATCAAGTTTCCAGACCATAAAGGTACTTCTTAGACCAAACATCAAACCAATACCTCCAATAGAAGAGGAACAGTTTCCAGACCATAAAGGTACTTCTTAGACTAAATTAAACCTATGGGAATTCTAATTCAGTATGATGTTTCCAGACCATAAAGGTACTTCTTAGACCGTTTTAATATTTACTTATAGTGAGCTTTCCTTTTTGTTTCCAGACCATAAAGGTACTTCTTAGACTGGAGCCTACGCCCCTTAGATCCTTGTTCGTAGACAGTTTCCAGACCATAAAGGTACTTCTTAGACTTTCGAATTTTAATTCCTCATATTCGGTTCCTCGAAGTAGTTTCCAGACCATAAAGGTACTTCTTAGACAAGAGGAACAAGATATACAAATAGACCACTCATTATAGTTTCCAGACCATAAAGGTACTTCTTAGACCCGATATCGGCAAGGATACATATATTACTGATCCAGCGTTTCCAGACCATAAAGGTACTTCTTAGACTTACAACAGCGCACCTTTTACAGTTACAAGCACAATGTTTCCAGACCATAAAGGTACTTCTTAGACGCACGATTCTAAGCATTTTGCGGTTGACCTATGTGGTTTCCAGACCATAAAGGTACTTCTTAGACCTTTCTGAAGAAGCACCCCAGAATATGTTGCAGATA
>JASBSB010000009.1 GCA_030149205.1 Candidatus Heimdallarchaeota archaeon
CTGAAGCAGCGAGCACCGCTCCTGCGGGATCACAAGCCTCAGAACAAGCGGAAGAGCCTGCTGTGCTCTGTGGTCTGGTACAACCACAGAATCCGAGCTCAGGTGGTGATTCCAATGTAAACGAATTTTGGGACAAGCTTAATATAATATTCTTGGTTAAGTAAAAAACATTACTCGATGATACAAATATTAAGAAATGCTTTCTGTGAAACGAGAATTAACATAGAACTTATTTTCAATTTGGCGACGCTACAAAGTCTGCCCCTTATTTTGAGATTTTACCCGCGCTTTTTGCCTTGGCATTATTTGCAATCACAATTGTAAAGAGAAGAAAATAATTTAACAGCCAAATATATACTATGATTCCATCAGATGTACATTCAACTTTTTTTCATTTTAATCAATATCTATTTTACATTAGGATTGATTATATTAGTGTTTTTGAACAATAACTTAATTCCTTCATTGAGGTATCAAAGGTATTCCCTACCGCATGGGTTCAGATTATTGAGTCTCCCAGTTTCAGGAATAAGGTATTGGAAATTTGGAGCTGGGTCAGAATCTGTTATTCTTTTGCATGGTTGGACAGCAAACAGCGGCATGATGGTTAACAGGGCTAAAATTTATATGAAGAGGGGATTTACTGTATATCTGCTCGATGCACCCTCTCATGGGGTAAATAAAACAACGTTTTTCCCTAACACAGTACAATATGCAAGAGCATTGGATGAGTTAATTCTAACAGATAGGATAACTCAGCCCATACTCCATGGGGTTTCATTTGGTTCTATCGCCATAGTTTTTGCTGTTTCCAGTAGGAAAGTTAAGGCTAAAGCTTTGGTTTTAGAAGCCTTACCTTCATCAATGGATCGGATATTCTTTGATATGATGAGATATGCTCATATTCCTGTACCACTTTTTTACTGGGTGGGATGGATATCAACAGAGAGTATGAGGCATTATTTCTTGAGGACACAGACAAGATTTGACTTGACATCAATTACTGTCCCTATATTCCTTATACACGGACAGCAGGATAAAATGTTTCCTTGCCAAGAAAACTTTGAGAAAAACAAGAAACTGCTAAATAACCTCAAAAAAAATTTTAGCTCTTGGGAGGTGGGAGGATCAAGTCACTCAGAAATGGACAAGAACAAGGAGTATCCTGAAAAACTGAATGAGTTTATTGATAAAGTCATAGGGGTAAACATTATTGGTGCAACAGTATAGAACAGTCAGTGAGTTGATAACAAAGGGGGATTTAAGTGGTGCATTGAAATTGCTAGAAACTCTCCAAGGTGTCTCACAAACACAAAAAGGGTTACTTCTAAGTGAAATTTATGAAAAGCTTGGATTGTTTCAGAGGTCTTCTGAACAGATCTCTTTTCTTCTCAAGCAGTCGAATTTAATGTATCTCGAAAAAAGGAAAATAGAGCTTCAAAATTTATATACAATGTGGAGAATGGGTTCGATCGACTCATGCATTAAAGAAATAAAGAAACACAGTCTAACCTACACCACAAAAGATGAGATGCGCATCTGTGGAAGGTTCGCAAATATATTTGGGTTAATTTATTGGACTAGGGGTAAGGAGATGACTGACCCAACGAGTTTGAGAATGGCATTGCAATTCCACTTACATTCCTTAGAGATACGTATAAGATTAGGTGATGCTACAGAAATGGCTTATAGTTTCAACAACTTGGGTAACACGTTTATGTTTTTAGGTGACAAAAGTCAAGCATTTGAATACCTAACTATAGCACTATCTGTTAGAAAACATCTGAATGTTCAACCCGACATAGCTACCACATTAAGAGATTTGGGGAGATTTCATCTTACAATGGGGGATCTTTCAGAGGCTGAAAGTTATCTACTTCAATCACTAGAAATTAGAGAAAAATTAAACAACCCTTTCGATTTAGCGAAATGTCATTTGACACTTGGGGAGATCTATGTAAAGCAGGGAAAAAAGGAGGGGGCTATATTTCATTTTACTAACTCAATAGACTTTTTTTCACAGATAGGTCATAATTCACAGATTCAGAAGATTAAGGATCAAATCAGTAAGTTGACACAATAAGTTTTATTTGAAGAACCATACACAGAGTTATGGTGACAGAGCAAATGACTATGAGTAGATGGAAAATCTGGATACTCGCTATCCGTCCAAAAACTCTCCCAGCAGCAGTCAGTCCAGTGATTGTGGGGACAGCATTAGCGTATCATGACCACAAATTTAGGCTATTCATTGCTACTGCTGCATTGGTTGGTTCATTACTGCTCCAGATTCTTTCAAATTTGGCAAATGATTATTATGATTTCATCAAAGGGGTTGATGATCACACACGCGTCGGACCAGTACGGGTAACTCAGTCTGGACTATTAACGCCAATACAGGTCAGAAATGGAGCTATTGTTGTCACATTATTAGCCATTGTTGATGGATTATATCTTATTTTTTCTAATGGAGGCCTGGTTGTGTTATTAATAGGGTTGTTCTCCATCATTTTTGCTATCATCTACAGTGGAGGTCCTTATCCACTAAGTAGTTTAGGTTTAGGTGATATCTTTGTTTTCATATTCTTTGGATTAATAGCTGTGCCTGGAACATATTATGTTCAGGCGTTGACTGTTACCACAGAGGTTTTTATCGCCTCAATCCCAGCAGGTCTACTCATCACTGCAATATTGGTTGTCAATAATTACAGGGATTTTGATAATGATTTGAAGGCAAACAAAAGAACCTTTGCCCATTTTCTGGGAAAACGTGGGACACGGTACTATTACTCATTTCTTGTCTTTGTTCCGTTTACCGTCTCATTTTTGTTCATTGGATTATATCCAAACAGTTTCAATTTTTGGTTGCTTTTGCCACTAATTTCCCTACCTCTTGCATTTCAGTTGGTCAAGCAGATCCACACTACAACTGAACTTCAAAGGTTTAACGTACTGTTGGGAAAGACCGCAATGTTTGGATTACTATTCAACCTTTTATTCTCATTGGGATTAATTTTAAGTTAGCTAAAAAACAAATTTTCATAAGAATCTGAACTGGACGAATGAGGTTGGATATAAAGTTGACACTCAAACTGCTTTTCATCTGTGAATAGTCCAAGCTGCACGAGAAACAGGTTTTGTCCAGATTCGTATTGAGTTAACTTTTCAAATACCTCTTCTTTGACTCCATACCTGAATTGAGAGGCAAATTTCGGCATCGTATCAATTTTCATCATCTTATTCAAAGCAGCAACATATCTCAGGAGAATATTTGAACCAACCTCTTGCATCAGGGAACTTTGAAATTCATTTAAATCTTCGAACGAATTTATACTACCGGTGTTCACATTTGATAAAAGCGACAATATATTCTTTACGGAATCTAAGGTGAATACTACAGAAAGACGATACTTTATAGGGTTCTCTATATCCAGAAAATCAAATGCAATGGAGGTTCCATCTTCTATCTCATTCTCTTTTACGATTTTTGAGACGACTCCTTGTCTAACATAAGGGATTGTCATGTCAACATCGCGTGAAAATAGTTTAGTGAGAGCGATAGCTGCGTGTCCCGCCCCTACATTACCTGCCTCTTTGAAAGCTTCAATGACTAACTCAGAAAACTTATCACTCATGCAACCACCCTGAATTTGCTTGGGTCAATAACCATCATAACTGCTTGTTCTGTTCCTGTTACCACACCTTCGAAGATTTCAAGAGTTACAAGAAGTGGATTTAATTTCCGAACACTTAAGAGTCTTTCATCAACAATTTCATCAACCACGAGTGCAATCTGATGTGAAGCACCTCTACAGATCAATACAAGTTCCTGAGAGTTTAGTCCGTTTTCGTTGGGATCAAATAGCTTACGTAATAAAACCAGAGGATACTTTGCATCATCAATTTTCACCTCTCCATGTGATTCTCCCCAAAGCTTGATACCTGAAGTATCAAGCAAATAAAATGCTTTTTCAACCTCTGATGATTGTATAGAATAGAGCTGATTAGAAACACGTACTATCAAATTCTTTGAGATGATATCCTGATCGGGAATTGTAATTGTGAAGGTGGTTCCTTTGTTCTTCTCCGATTCCACAGTTATATTTCCACCGATTTCTTCAATTTTCGACTTCGCTGCATCGAGCCCAATCCCCCTTCCAGCAACCTTTTTAGCATTTTTTCTGGTTGAAAAACCTTCTAAGAAGAGCACATCGTATTTTGAAGATAACTGACCTTGTGTTTCTGCGTCTAGTTCTTTGAACTTCTCATTTACAACCTCCTCATCGATACCTCCACCATCATCTGAAACTTTTATGATTACTTTCCCTCTGTCAGCAATACAGCTCATTTGGATTAAACCGACAACATTTTTACCTGACTCTGTTCGCTCATGAGATGCCTCAATCCCATGAATCACTGCATTTCTTACAATTTGGGTGAGTGGGTCAATAAGAACTGTTGCTAAAGCTCGATTAATTAAAATGAATCTTCCCTGAATTTGTAATTCTGCTTCTTTTAATTCTGATTCTGCAAGACGTTTAACCATACCTGGTAACGGTTCAAGGATGCTGTTTATAGCCACTTTTCTTAATTTTCTCAAATCTTCCTCAATATGAGAAAAAGTTGAATCAATTTGAATAAATTTACTCTTCTGTTCCACACCAATTAGGTCTCCTCTAAGGTGTTCTAACTGAGTATTCAGAATTGTCAATGCCTGTTCCAAGTTCACAAGGTCATCTGAATCTATCTTTATTGACTGTCGTCGAATAGTTGAAACATGGTTTGTTGTATCACGTTCTTTCACTTCAATGGAAACATTACTCACGCTTGGTAATTTTAGAATGCGTTGATACAATACCTCATATGGTTCTAAAGTAGCTATTTCTACCTTCATGCTTTCAAAATTTAAATCCAACATTAAATCGTCACGTGATGGAGAACTCGACCTGATGTGAGCAAATCTCTTAATAGTGTTGAGTATTGCCAAGGCTCTAGCCGTCTTAATGGCTCGATCTGCCTTGATTTCAATGTCAATTTCATAAATTTTGTTACTCTTTATCAACACCGTCTCGAAACCAATTTTTCGTTCTAACTCCTGAACCATCTCACCTGAAGGAGGATTTATTGAAATTTCTTTTAAAAGCAATTCAATCTTTACCTCCATCTCTAGGATGGATTCAACAGTTGATGCCTGTAATGATGTTCCTTCTTGATGTATCCTCTCCTCAATCTCAGCTATGATTCCTGCACTGGAAGTCAATCCAACCGAACTAAAAAGCCCTTTGTAGGTATGATAAGCCCGTTTTAGTTCGCTTAAATTCTTATTTGTGATTTGTTCAGAGCTTAGGTTCATTGACTGAATTTCCTCATGAAAGTTTTCTATATCAGATACCCAAGCATCCCATTCTGTTGTACTCAACTTAGACCCCTCCTAAAACACTATCCAAGCTTTCAACAACTTCCACTGGTTCGACGGGCTTGATTAAAAAATTTAAGGCTCCAAAGCTCAATGCTTTCCTGATCATCGGTTCATGGCCTAAAGCAGTAATCACAATAATTCTTGCATTTGGGTCTTGATCGACAATTTTCTTCACCGCTATCAGCCCATTCTGTTCGGGCATAACTATATCCATTGTAACTGCATCAGGTTGACATTTCATATATAGGTCTATGGCTTCGTTTCCATTAGATGCCTGTCCCACAACCTCATGACCCACTTTTTCTAAAGCTATCCGTAGTTTTGTTCGCATAAAATTTGAATCGTCAACTATCATTATTCGTGCCATTTTACATCACTTAATTAATTTAATTGGGATTTTATTGTCCCTTATTTGTAGAAAACTGAAATTGTTCTCCACTTGTATGTTGCTTTCCTCTGCAACCACCAATCTAGAGCTATCAATGATCTTATAGACCTTGTTTGAAACTGAATAAACGTATATAGGTTGGCCATCAGTGTCAATTAAATTCTCTACTACTTCTGTACCCTCACCCTTAATTTCTTGTATTTGAGTTACATCGATCGCTAAAGTTGGAAGATTTTGATCAAAAACAACAAGAAAGCTCTTAACATCTTCCTTCCATATCTTAAACCAATCAAATTCAAATATTTCCTGTTGATGGATTTCTATTGAATGTGACTCTTTTAATGATTCATAAACTATTTTAATCTGCTTTTTATTTAGATCGATTAATGAGACAAAATGACTGAGGTTGGGGATGACCACAAATTCTGAACCAGTATACAGTATATCAGAGAACCAATAAGAAGCAGTTTCCTTGTTCACCAATGAGGAAAGACTCAGTGGAGCCTCAAATCTATCAACAGAATCCCCTCTAAACTCAATTAACTGATTGTCAGTTTGGATAATGACACTAAAGATACCCATATGCGTAGAATCTATGTTTAAATACCTTTGGAGGTCAACAGAAGGCAACATTGAACCACCGTAAAGAGAAACACCTAATTGATTATCAATTGACTTAAAGACAGGATTGAATCGTATCTCTTTGATTTGCTCTTCTCGGAAGATTACATTAGTTTTACCAGTCGTAAGTTTAATGAATGGCTGTGTTTTAAAATCAACATTCTCATCAACAGCTTTGGGAGACCTTCTGAGGAATTTCATCCAATTGCTTACAGAGGCAGTCAATAACTTTTTTGAAAGTAGAACCTTCCGAAGATATTCGCTATTAAGGACAAAAATTGGTGTTTGGTATTTATCTATGAAGATATTTGAATATGGTAGGTTATTTGTGTCTGATATTTCTGAGGAAGTCTCAATGAATTTTTCAATAGAAAGAGCCTCTGAAACATCTTCTACTTCAATCCCGAATTTTCTTACATCCCTACCTACTATTACTAATTTTTGTGGGGTTTTTGATGTACTCAACCCTATGATGTCCTCAATGTTCAAAATTGGAAGGTTAATTAGGTCAAACTCAGCGACACTTTTAATCAGGCTCTCACGAAAATTTAGTTCAACTTTGTGAAGATCATCTGGGGACATAACTCTGAAAACCTCATATTCTGGAAGTAAGATATCCCCATTCAAAAATCTAAGACGTAGAAATTTATCCTTGACTTCATCAGATTTTAAATGAAATTTTGATACTCCAGAGATTAATTGCCTCTGACTATTGGGAGATACCTCCGTCAGACCTTTCCAGTTTATTTCTTTGAAGATTTTCTGTGTCTCAGCTTCGAGTTCTTTGTAAAGCACAGATATCACAGCACTTAGATAGAATACCGTGTAAGGTAATTCCTCTATAAGCTCGAGGACAAAGGGTAATCCTGTTTTCTTCTCAGAAGGGGGTTGGTAGAGTTTTAGTGTTCTTCTCACCCCGAGGGGCAATTTTAAACAAATTAAATACTCTTGAAATTCAAGTAGAACTAGTATATCATCCAGCTTGTTTGATGACTTGTAGCCATAAAAATCTAGAAGGTCAACCACCAAGCTCAACCTGTTATCAAGGATCGTAACCCCTAGAACATAATTAGAGGTTAGAGGAAGTGGAGTAATCTGGTTTTTGTAATATTGATACTCATAAATTCTTGGATTTTTATCTAATTCCAACAGAAAGCGACGTTGGTTTAGTTCAAACTCCAAAAATTCCATTAGAATACCTCTAATATATTTCCGTCTAACTTCACCAGAAAATTTTCGGTGTCCAGCATCTGCACCTCGAGTGTATCTACTGTCAGAACCTCAGCTATGACCTCCTTAAATTTGCTTGGTTTTTTTAATTTCATACTCTTATCCACTTTAGTTTTTGTGGGCAGTTCATTAATAAAAATACCAAAAAGATTCCCTTTGTATTCCAATACCAAAACATTGGTTGTAACCGAGAATTCTAGACCACCTGAGTATTTAGGATTAAGTCGCCTTTGAAAGTTTATCACTGGAATCAATTCTGAATTCTGGTAAAGTATACCAGCTATTACCTCAGGTACTCTCGGGATTTGCATAAAGTTAGTCTCTGAAACTAAAACTACCTCTTTCACAATTTTCTCGTCAATGCCAAAAAAACTTTCCCCAGATCTAAACACTAATATTTCCTCGTACACAAATTTGTCCTCTTAAAATTACAAACTATAATCTTTTTTGGTTTTTAACTCTTTTGACTCTCAATCCTTTACGATTTCAGAATTTGGTTTTTCTTTGAGCCTATGTCATTACCATCAATTAAGTAAAATTATGTTCTTCAATTTAGCAGAATTTACAAAATCATTCAGTGTGATTGCACATTGAGTGAAGTAAAACTATTGAAATTAAATTTACGGTTCAATAATTGAGATAGATGAGAGCAATTAGCTCTGAATTCTTCTCTAGAATCAAAGATTTATTTAGAATCTGCTGATACTAACTCGAGAAGTTCTATTCCATGTTTATTCAATCCATATTTAGACCCTCCACCTCTGATACCATTGTAAATGACCTCTTCAACCTTACCTTCCTCATTTATGATAAAGGTCACCCGATCAGAAAGTTTTGTAATTACATAGTTCTTAAAAACACCAAATTGTTTACTGATCTTTCCATCAGGATCTGGAACCAAGGTATATTCAAGTTTATAGGTTTCTGCAAACTTCTTCATCGTTTCTTCATTATCAGTTGATATTCCAAACACCTCTACATTCCTTTCTTTTAAATCAGCATAGGTATCCTGTAATGAACAAGCTTCTGCAGTACAACCCTTAGTGAAAGCTTTTGGAAAGAAAAACACAATTTTTCTCCCCTTCACATCAAGAAAGCTCATTGAACGACCTTCTTTTGTCGAAAATTCAAAATTTGGACAAGTTTCACCTGCTTGCAAGACCATAAATTACAATTGATGTTACAAGTATAAATATTAGCTTTAAGGAAAATGTTCAAGCTATCCTGGATTTAAAGACAAAACCATCTTAGGTAAGTTTTAATGTGAATAAAAGCTTGATGAGAGATTAATTGTGAAAAACTTTAACTTTAAATTTGTAATACATCAGCAATCATCAAGAATTCATCTGGATATCCAAAAAATTCATGATGAGCATAAATACCTAGTATTAGAAGACCATGATATCCATCAGGAATGAACACTGGAACTTCTTCACCTGAACCAATAATTTGACTTGGGGAGAGATACGATGGCACCACACCAAGGTCTGTTGTTGTAATTTCAAGTCTAAAGGCAGTGCCAGAGGAGTCATAAATATCAAAGCCTACGATTATGATTGTAAACTCTCCACTTTGAAGGTACATAAAAACAGCCTCAGGAGCATTAAGTCCGGCACCTGCTGTGACAAAGTGTCCTGTCGAGTTGAAAATATAGAAGTCTAAATCGTCGGTTCCATAGTATCTGTAATCTCGTTCCCAGATAAGTTCCACTGATGCAAAGTCAAAAACATAATCGGGAATTGAAAATGTATAGGATTGAATCTCACCCTCTGTAATCCACCCAGTTGTTCTTGAAAACGTACCAGGCCAGATACCTACAGTAGTATTCGCAGGAATACCATCATTCACAATTGAAATTTCACCTTCATCTTGTTCGAAATATGTTTCGGTTACCTCAATGATTAAACTATCAATGGTTAAATCACTCCATGAGGTAAATTCATTTTCAATGGTAAGTCGAATTATCCCTTGCTCAAAGGTGAATGATTTTAATTTACCAACTTCGTAATCACCTGTGGGTAACCAAGAAAAGGCATAATAATTACCTCGTATGCCATTATGCATTGCTGTTGAGAGATAAACAAACGCATTGTTTCCTAGAAGTGGATTCATTGATGAACCAAATTGGGTATTCCTTATTTTTACTGATAAAATTGCAGTAGTTGAAGGTACCTCGAATGCAAAATATGCAAATTGAGATGGCTTTATGCGAATATTGTCTATTGTGTTTGTCCCATAGTCAAGTTCCACTAGATCCATGTATTCCTCAAAACTCTCTTCAACCAACCCATGGTTAATCCCATGATCCTCATGCTCAAATTCATGTTCTTCTGATTGAAGATACTTTATTGAATTATATAAGTTCATATATCCATGGCCTTGCTCAATCTGTGAAAAGCCAGGTATTAAGTCTGCCCCAGCAGATAGTGCCTCTTTTATATCTTCCGCACCTAGATTCAACCCATTAAGATCACTGTATGCTGACAACAGAGCTGCACCACCTGCTACTACTGGTGAGGAGTAAGAGGTACCTGAACCAAAAGCTAGACCATAATAGAAGATTCCTCCAAGGTTGAGTGAACCTGTTGCAACTAAATCAGGTTTTGCCCTTCCATCTGAAGTCGGTCCTCTACTTGAGAAAGAAGTGATTGACTTTTCATTCCCTTTATAAAAGTAATCAGCGTTTCCAAAAATATATTCTCCAAAAACTTTCATTTGAACGGGAGTTGAAGCAGCACCAACAGTGATAGCTGAGATTGCTGTTCCCGGAGACCCAATTTGAAGTGGATTAGGGCCAGAATTTCCTGCTGCTATCACAACTGCAATTCCTCGCGAGCTTGCTTCATCCACCATCAAATCCACTGGATCTTCACCAGGAATGTTACTCGCACCACCTAGGGAGAGATTTATAACATCAACGTTTTGAAGTATAGCATGCTCAATACCAGAGAGGATGATAGCTGTTGTAGTAAACAGCGAAGCACTAAATACCTTGATTCCATAAATTGAAGCGAGTGGGGCTGTGCCAAGTAAATCTACCTGAACAAGTCCATCAGGAGTAAGTATTGCGTTTGGGTCATGATGTAAGAAGGCTTGACCGATATTTGATGAGGATGAGAATAACACCCTAGCATTAGCGGCAGCTTGAGTTGCAACAAATGTCCCATGATAAAAATTATTAGGATTGTCAAACCCCTCAAATGGAGTTCCTACATCAGGAGTTAAATCAACACCACCTATGAGTCTATCACCCAATAGAAAATTCGGAAGGACTCCGCTATCAATAATAGCTATAACCTGTCCTTCACCAGCACCTGTCATTGACCATACCTTGTTCGCCTTAGTGAGGTATGCGTTTGCATAAGCCTCAGGAAGTGTTGAGAGGTCAACAGATGAGGTAAACTTAAATGCTGAGGGGTCTATATCTGTGGTAGCCGATTCACCTTTCAGTGCCCAATCAGTCTCAAGCGAGAGCTTTTCATTTTTATAAATCTTTTTAGTGTTTGGGCTGTTTGCAAGTTCTAATAATCTGTTACTTGGAATTGTTGCCGCAATCAAAGATCCTAAAGTGTACTCATGAGTAATTTGACCCCCAAATCTCAAAATACTATCTTTCAAAAGGGATTCATCCCCTACACTTTCGACTATAATATCAAGATCATCTTTGTTTTCAGAAAACAAAACATCCTTTAATGAGCTGACGACTTTTGTTAATCCGTCAGTTACATTATTTTCTGGTTGTGTAATCTTAATATCATTACTAATAGTTTCAATTGAGCTCACACCCGTTAGTAACGGTAAAACGAGAATGAGACTCAAAATTATTGCTAATCGTTGTTTCATATACAACACCATCTTAAATTAGATGAGTAAATAGATTTCTGAGAACAATATATAAGTATTTCCTACATCAGAAATGAATCTGCAATAAAAACATATAATTTTACAGCTATATTTTTATTTAATTAGGTCATCAATATACTGTTTATAGTAAATGTTTTCTTCGTTTTTCATTAGTAAGTAATAAATTGAGAATTATGAGTTTGGGAGCGGAATGAGTAAGAGGAATCGAAATAACATGATTTACAATTGAAAGATTAAAGGAAATTAAGTTATTAATAGAAAGCTTGTCCCAAAACTCCTGGAACAAGCATTGAGCCCTCAGGCTCAATGGATGAAAGATTTTCAGAAGAGAGAGATCCTCGCTTGAGATTCGGCTAGAATCGAACTAGATATATAGGAGGGGGTCAGAGCTGACTAGTGC
>JASBSB010000011.1 GCA_030149205.1 Candidatus Heimdallarchaeota archaeon
CCAAACGAGGCATTAAACTGCCCTTTTTTGTTGCAATCGTGCTAGAACCCTTTTAGGGATTGAAACTTATTCTTTCCAAACGAGGCATTAAACTGCCCTTTTTTGTTGCAATCGTGCTAGAACCCTTTTAGGGATTGAAACTTTATGTGTATATGAACTATTAAGATAGTTGTTAATCTGTTGCAATCGTGCTAGAACCCTTTTAGGGATTGAAACTATCAACTTGCTTTGATATTTTTGGCTCTTGAAAGGAGGTTGCAATCGTGCTAGAACCCTTTTAGGGATTGAAACAACCAGAGATAACAAACAGAAAAGAAACAATAACTGCGTTGCAATCGTGCTAGAACCCTTTTAGGGATTGAAACTATTTTTCTTGTCCCTCGCTATTTCCTCGTTCATGGTCGTTGTAATCGTGCTAGAACCCTTTTAGGGATTGAAACGATTTTGAGCCTCGAATTTTTCTGTATCCTCATCTAATGTTGCAATCGTGCTAGAACCCTTTTAGGGATTGAAACATTACCATATATGAGAACCTAAGTAGTAGATGTAATATATTTTCTTAATCCATCATAGTGTTCAAATTGGATCCAGGCATACTTCTGTGATTTCCCCTTTGAAAACATTATTGAAATATCTGGTTCTTCTGGCCCGTAATGTGCTAAATTTTCTATTCCATCGTAATAATCTAAAAAAAGTGACAGATCATCAATTATAACTTCTCTTGGTGGTTCAGACCAATTTAATTTCTCCCTTAAGTATTTTTTAGCAGCCTCGACAATCTGTTCTTCAGCATATTCTTCAAGTAACCTATTTCTCATAAACATAATATTCTTCACACCCAATATAATTGTTTCGCCCCCTGATTTTTTTGGTCAAAGAGTGTGGACCATAACCATATTTTTGATCACTTTGAGAGTATACGAAGACTCATAACAGGTGTATATTTCAAAACTTCAAATAATTTGTCAAAGAAAGTTTAAAAGTAATTCTGGAGAATAAATATTCACCACAGCAATATCTCCATTTTTTGTTTCACTGTACGCAAACTCCTCTCCATCAGGAAAAATGTATTGCTCCATCCCACGTCCGTTACTTTTTCCAAAAATCAAAAGAATATTTAGGTCTCCAATCCTAATTTCCTTCAACTCTGGGATGTCTCCGAAAGTCTCTCGAAGCATTTTTAACGCAGCAATACTTATCTGCCTGTTTTTCAATTTCAAGATACTTGACACAAATAAATTATCTTTAATCTGTCATATAACTGTTTCGACCATCAGATATTTTTGTTTGAAAAACGGGAAGGAAACTTGCTACAAATACCATCAGAACATTAGTGAAAAAGTATGCTGCTAGTGCAGAGGTAAAGGCAAGCGGACACAAAACAGAGGTCACTCCTGTAACTCTCCGTCACAGCTACGCCACTCATTTTACGGGCCTTGGAGTATCACCAATTGTCTTAGGTGAATTGATGGGTAATCCAACAGCAGTAAATAGGTACGCCCACCCAACTAAAGAGGCAAAACAAAGAGCTGCAAGGCTCATGGAGCCCACACAAAATGACTAAAAAAATTCGCAAAATAGGGGTTGGTTCTCAGAAAAACCATATTTATAGAAAAATAATCGATAGAAAATTGAAACCTAAAAGAGATCAGCATCCAACAGTTGAATTCAGAATAAATATTGAATATCAAGGAGTCAAAAAAATTAAAGAGCTTGCTGAATTAGAACGAGTTACAATCAGTAGAAAAACACTTGAGAAACTATCAATGAAAAAAGGGCATTTATCTGTAAATGAAATAAGAGATGTACTTAAAGACCCAGACGGAATTTATTATAAACAAAATGGAAAGGAGGAAGTTTGGTTTTTTGTCAATGAGATGTCCAATACCAAGAAAGTGGTCGTAGTGATAGAACGAATGAATAAAAAACATAGGATAAGCACGGCTCACATATTAAAAAACAAATTTTTAAGCAAAAGATTAAGTGATTGGAATTGATTTGGGGGAAATAAACCTTTTAAGTCCATCATACCTGTCAAACTCAACCCAACAAAATCTTTTTTTGTTTCCTCTGACCCATACCAATTCAATCCCTTCCTCATCTAATCCACCATCTACAACATCTTCTCCATCCCGTTCATAGATGAACAATGCAGAATCGGTGTCAATAAGGATATCAATGGGGATATCATTTAAATTTAGCTTTAATTTGAGGAATTTTTTAGCTGCTTCTATCACTTGATCCTCAGAGTAATTTTCCAATAAACGGTTCCTCATGATCATAATTAATACTTCTATGTTCTCCTAATTAATTGTTTCGACCCTCAATTATTTCTTAAGAATAGTATAGCTCATAAACACATTCTGTATTTTTGAGAGAGTATGTGCAGTATTCTACATTCCGTTTCAATATTGTTAGAACCCTTTTAGGGATCGAAGAAACTCGTAAAATTTCCCTTTATTCAATACTGTTCTTGGTTGGAACCAAGTTAGAACCTCTGCAAAAATTGATACTCATAAGAATTGAAAAAATAAATCAGAAGATATAGGAGGTGTAGTATATTTTACAGGTTGATCCTGGATATTTTATTCCCAGGGCATACTGGTGGCTTGAGTTTAAGATTTCTGTGGAGGTGATTTGAATCTGAGGTGGTGAGGACGGATTATATGGGAATTTAAACCACCTACCTGTCAAATGAACATCAACGTTATCTACAGTCAAGGAAATGTTGGTTAAGCACGCTAGCGGTAAAATTATATTGTTTTCAATCTGAATAGGGATGAGTGTATTAAATAACACAACAGATAGTCCTGTAACATTCCAGGGAAAATCATAAAGTATTTCTCCGCTTAATACATTCTGGTTAAGTTTCTGGTTCACAAAATAATTTCCACTCTTTGCGGGGGAGTTAATGTAGTGTGTCTCATTAAATGCAATCAAATGCAGGCTGAGGCTGACTATTAGAAACAGGAGCAAGAAAAGTCTCAATCCAAAATATATCCGGTTTAAGTTAAACTGAGGCCATCTTGATACTATCCCTCCTAAAATAATCCCTCCAGTTAACAAAAGGAGAATATTGAGGGGATAAGTAAGATTCTCTATTCCTCGATTTATTGAGACTGTAAGATACACTGGCATGAGAAAGATTGTCACAGCACCCAAAACAAAGGTAAGAATTAGTTTTGTTTTAGCTCTGGTTGATTTGTGGTTTAGACACCCTAACACAACAAGGTAAAAGCTGGCAAATATCAAAAATCCAAAGCCAAGGAGCTCAAAAACCGGTATAAATTTATGAGGTTCAAGTGGATAAAACCGTATAATAAGTATTCCTGTGTACACTAGCATAAAATCAATTATTAGGTCAACCAGAGACAATCTATGCACATACTTTTTCTTTAGCAATAAAAAGCTCTCACCAAAAATCACTGGGATCAGTATTAAAAATGAGATTAATGTAAGCTGCAAATAAATATTAGATAAGGGGATATACAACACAGTTGGGTAATCAAAGGTTAGAATAGCAAAAATTATAACAACATCTACCTCTAAAACAAAAATCCTAAAATAGTACATGGCTAACAAAATCAGTGCAAGACGGGAAAAATAGGGTGTGATCTTCCTGGGTTCATCTTTGTAATAAGATATAAGCACCCATAGCAGAAAAAGTAAAGTTGGTAAGAGAAGTATGCCAAAGTTGATTGATACCTGATCATTGACGATCTGGTAATCCTTGATAATGTATCCATTGATACGGTTTTCTTTGACATAGACAAGTCTGTATCTGAATCTCCAGAATATTGAGAAAATGATCAAGGAGACTAATGTGGAAATAAGACCTAACTGCTTTGATTTCTGTCTAATAAAACCTCTCTCCATGACCCCAAATAAAGAGCAGTTTTTTAAAGAAGGTGATATTTTCACACAATTTCACACTGCAAAAAAACATATAAGTTCAAAATTAAATTAGTGTTGAAAATTTATTTGTTAACAATTCCGAAAAGAGTCAACAATTGAAATTGTTATGTAGGTCAGAATTTTCGACAACTCATACACATAATGATATCAAAATAAATTTAAGCCATCTATTTATAGTTGCAAAATGAGCGACAAGGCAGAACGACCAAAAATTTATTCTCTTGAGCCCGTCTTACAGGTTAACAATTTACCAGAGACCCTGAGGTATTATGAGGAGACCCTCTGCTTCCACATCGACTGGGTCTGGCCAGATGATGACAAGCGAGACACAGCTGATCATGCTTCAGTCTCTTTGGGGCAGCAAGAGGGTGAGGAAGAGGAGCATTCACACCATCACTCACATATACAGCTGAGCCAGGCAGATAAGACCCCTGTGGCAAACTCTGGCTGGCTGTACTTTAGGGTTGAGTCAGACATAGATGAACTTTATGAGTTATTTAAAAGGGGAGGAGCAAGCATAAGCTCTGAGATAAACAGCTATCCCTGGGGTATGAGAGAATTTGATATTCGTGAGAACAATGGTCATGTCTTCCGCTTTGGAAAGCCTGTGGAACAATAGTCACAACACCAAAAATTAAAAGTCACATATTCATCCTGCAAGTATGAAGGTTGTTTTTCAATATCAGGGTCTGATATCTGACGAATACAAGCGAACATTGGAGGAAAACCTTCCAGAAGATGTTCAGTTGGTCTTTATGGAGAACAACGAAGAGGAGGGGCTGCTCAGAGAGATAACCGACGCAGAGGTGTTTGTGGGTTACAAGCTTACTAAACCACTCATTGATACAGCCAAAAAGCTACGACACATCCAGATTCCTTGGACTGGTTTTAATGATCTTGGTGCTGAGTTCCTAGAGGGAAGGGATGATATCACTGTCTCCAACTCTCATGCCAACTCTCAGGCAATTGCTGAGCATGCGGTCGCACTTCTTCTCGCTGCTTCCAAGCTTCTTACTCAGAGAGATCGAGGGATGAGATCTGGTGACTGGTCCACAAGGTATGAGGATGTCAACTCTGTATGGCTCACTGATCGAACCACTGCAATTATTGGATATGGTGCGATTGGGAAAAAGGTTGCAAGAATGATGAAGCATGGATTCAACAACAGAATCCTGGCTATAAAGCGTACACCTCTCAAATCTGATGATCTTGCGGAGTTTGTGGGTGGTATGGAGGATCTAGACTCAGTGTTACCTCAGGCAGACTTTGTTGTTGTCGCTGTTCCACTTACAAACGAGACACGGAGGTTAATCACAGCCAAACAATTTGAGCTGATGCGTGAAAATACTGTTATTGTGAATATCGCCAGAGGTGAGGTTATAGATGAGGAGGCATTATATAGTG
The DNA here is from genome assembly GCA_030149205.1 of Candidatus Heimdallarchaeota archaeon. Classification (GTDB taxonomy): domain Archaea; phylum Asgardarchaeota; class Heimdallarchaeia; order Heimdallarchaeales; family Kariarchaeaceae; genus WAKA01. The sequence goes on from JASBSB010000011.1 coordinate 5,320, forward strand.
CACTCAAGGAGAGAAAGATTCATTCAGCTGGTATCGATGTCTGGTATAACTATCCAAGGGGAGAACAGCGAGTTGTAAAGCAAAATTACCCATTTGAGGAGCTTGATAATATTGTCATGACCCCTCACAGTGCGTTCAAGGTTGAAAAGAGAGAGAGGGTGTTTCTCTCTGACATTGTTACCAACCTTCAAAGGTTGTATGAGGGAAAGGAACCAATAAACAGGGTGTATTTGGAACTTGGGTATTAGAAAAAAATACAATTACATAATATTACACCAATGTAATAAATTGAGATTGAAAGAGATGGTTAATAATATCAAATCTTCCTAAACCCACGGTTCTTCCTCTCCCCACCCCTGTAAAAAATCCTAATAAAAATAGGCTATTTATGAAATCAACATATTTTTCATGTACTCCATAGGTTACTTGGCCTACCCAGCCTTGGTGTATTATCTTTCTATTTATTCTAACCGTGCTCAACCTTCCTTTAGCTTTTTCAATCCAAATTTTATTTTGAAGATCGATCACTTCTAAAGAATTCTCGTTAGTCCATTTTTTCCATAATGAAATTAGGTTGGTTATTAAATTCGTAGGTTCTGGCCATTTGAAGTACTGCTTCCCTTGAGTAAAAGACAAAGGTGATTTAAAGTTTAATTGAAAGATTGAGTTTTCAATTATTGAGTCAGATAGATCGAATGATTTCATATTAATTTGATATGGTGAGAACTTTAGACCATAGGCACTTACAATTTGAATAGATTGTAAAAACATAGGAAACAACCTAATTAATTCTAAGTTTGAGGTTATTACATCGAAAAATACCATTTCACCTTTCACAAGTGATTTTGATTTTAAATAATCTATTGGGGAGTTTTTACAGGTATTGCATTTCCATCTGTAAATTTGTGATATTGATAAATCTAATACTCCTCTTGACATTCGAAAAGAATCAAAAAGGCTTTTGCTTTTCTCTCTCAACAGGTCAAAAAATAACTTGTTTGCTATTTGACCAGAAAAATATGGAGTTCTTTTGGAACTCTGAGCAATTAGAAACACCCTGAAAAATTTTATATTTATGAAATAGCTTCTACTCATGTTGCATCAAATTTAGGATTAAACCCTCCTAAAGGGGAATACTGGGTGAATTCGCTTTCCTTAACCAAGTATAACTCTACACCAGGGTATTTTAATTTATTATAGTTGGTGATTTGATTCAATAACTTGCTTGAAATTCCTATCATATATAAATTCAATAATTTCAATGAAGATTTTTTGGTTATATCAAATTTATTGAGTAAATTATCGGGTAAAATTGCAAGACTTTTGTCGTAAGTCTCTTCAATTAATTTAAAATCTGAAAAGAGCTTACCCAAATTCGAGGTATCTAGTAAATCTGTTAACTCTGAAGTAATTTTCCTCATTTTTATTTTTTCATAAAATTTAGGTATCAATGACCTGAGTTTAATTTCATCCAAGTTATTTTCCTTTAATAAGAGCTCGTTTGTTATTTCTAAGGTGACTAAATCATATAAGTTCGCATATGGTTTGCCTTCATCATTCACAAGGTTGAATAAAGTTATAACTCCTCTATCATTTCGATTATTTCTGTTACATCTTCCTGCAACTTGAATTATTGAATCTAATGGTGCCATATCTCTGTAAACTCTAGAAAAATCTAAATCAATTCCTGCTTCAATCACCTGTGTTGTCACTAAAATCACTGGTTTGTTCTTGGCTAAAAGGTTTTCAACTTCCTGTATAGTGTTCTTTCGATCTATAGGTCTTACCCAGGTTGAGAGTAGAAAAGTTGAATAATTTTTGAATTCAGAATCAACAAAATCATAAACATCTCTGCAAGACTTTTTTGTATTTAAAACAATTAAAATTTGGTTGTTTTTATTCACCTCAATATTGTTTTTGAAGTATTCTATTAAATCTTCCATACCTATTTCACTGAGGTCTTCAAGGAAATTTATCTCATATCTATTGATTTGATCTAATATATCCCTTGGTAAATTTAATGTTGGTCTCACAATTGATTTCACTGAATTTACCAAGGGGCGAGGATTGGTGGCAGAACCAATAATAAAGTCAATATTCAGATATTCGATCATAAAATTAATTGTTTTTGATAATATTTTCCAATATTTTGGAGGCAAAGATTGAACCTCATCTAAAATAATTATCGAACCAATTAATCTATGAAATCTTAAAATTGCCTTTTTCTTGCCTGAAAAAATTAGATTCAAGAAAGATACAAATGTTGTAACAATGAATTGGTTGTGCCATAATCTTGTTGAATAAGATGCTTTTCCAACAATTATTTCATCTACACTTTCAACAAAATTCTCTCCTTTAACAATAAATTGAGGTAGATCAGAGAAGCTATGATGGATAGTTAAAAGCTCCTTTTTGCCCAATTTATTTAGACTCAGGATTTCATCAACTACATTTCCAACCTGATCAGTTATAGAAATAAAGGGTAAAGCATAAATTATTCTTCGAAATTTTTTGGTTTGAATAGGATGTTTGTTTGCTAATCTGACAGCTAAATTTATCATGGCATATGTTTTTGCAGAACCTGTTGGTGCTTCAATAATGTAGGCTGATGGTTTATCTGATAAATCATTAGAATCTAACACATTGAACAAAATATTTCTTAACCTGTTTAACTGACTAAGAGTTGTATTTCCGTTTGGTTTGAATTTTAAATTTATTGTTTTTTTAACAGTATCTAAAGGAATTTTTCCAGTGTACGACCAATCAAATTCATCGGAATGGGAATCTGTGTTTTGGATAAATGTTCTGGCATCCCACTCATCTAGGTCACATAGCATAGAATGAAGAGTTAGATAAAAAGGTAAAAATGATGATAAATTTTTTGCATTATTCCAATCATCCGTAATATCCTCTATTAAGTCTTCAAACTCATCTGATACTATTTCTTTCTTTATTGGTTTCAAATAATTATCCAAATTACTAACTTTATATCTGACTATTTCTCCAAGTTGATCTAATGATTTTTTAATAATGTCTTTTCGATCTCCAGTGAATTTTTCACTAAAATCACAAGAAATCAAAATCAAATCGTCTATATATCCAATTTGTTTATTTTGTCCTGGAATTCCTATTTCAAACTTTTTGCAAAATACATGTGTCTTCATTAGTGATATTGTTGAAAGTGTATCTACCTTTGCCTCTTTTAAATATTCTAACAAATTATGTTTTATTAGAGGAGAATGATGGCTGGCAATGGAATAAGGGATAAGAATCTTGAATAATGAGATAAAGTTATCTGTAAGGTCTCCTAACGAGTTCTTTATTTCATTTTTTTCAATAGCAAAATAATTTTCTAACAGCAAATATGAGAAAATAGAGCTAGTTTTTGTATGATAACTTAGTGGGTTTATTGTGGCTTTAACCTTATTTTGTCTTATTTTGTATTGAAACACTGGTGAAATTTTTCCAAAATCATGACAAACCACTAAAATTTTCATAAGGTCTTCAACAATATATTCTGATATTTTTAATTTTGTTGAATCTGGGGCTTCTCCAAAACTTCTGAGAGAATCTTTTGCAAGTTCAAAAAACGGTAATCTAAATTTTAAATCAAATAATTTTTTTCTTAAGTTCGATAAATGATGTTCTAGTGGTTGCCCGGGTCTAGCTAATAACCGATTATAAGATGAAAATTTTTCTTCAATTGATTTCGTCATACCTTGCTTCCTAAAGAAATGTAATTGTTTTATTTAACTTTTTAATTTCTACCCCTTTTTCTGATTCTAGTTTAGCCTTAAATTCATCCTCTGGTCTGACCAAAAATACAGATTCAAGTCTTTTTGCTATGATATTCCATAATGACAATTTAGTCTTATCATCTGCTTTTTTCATTGCCATAGGTATATTCAACAAGGTTGGTGTGCTTAAGAGAGAAAGAGGTATTTCCTTCATAAATTCTGAGTCAATTGCAGAGTAAGGGACAATTGTATTTACTTTATAAATTATATCTGTACTGATTTTTGTCCCCTCAAACTCTCCTACATATTCTACCCTCGCTAATAAGTTTGCATGACCTAAATATGGTGGATAATAATACTTTTTATTTTCTAACCTATCCTTGAGCTTCGTATATATTTCTAAATTTTCGGTGTGAATATACAACTGATAACTTGCATCTTCAATCAGATCGAGTTTTGTTGGGGCATTCATGCCTCTGCTATATTTAGCTCCTCTGTACCTACGTGCAAAATCCTTGGCATTTAATTCAATTAACTCTGCACCAAATGGGTCTTCAGGTATCAAAATTTTGGAATTTTGGATTGTGATGGTTTCCTTAACTCTAATATAATTAACTTTAAGAGAATTTCTCTTAATCGGATTTAAAATTTCCACGGCAATATTTAGTGAGCTTAACGGATTTTTTACATCCCAATATTGATTTCTAGGCTCTCCTAAAATCGCACCTAATAACCCAAGTACTGCGGTACGTGGTGGAAAAGGGTAACTCAAGTTTTCTCTTGTTGTTTCGGGGATTCTAAAATGAGCGAAATCTCCTTCTAACTTTACAACCAAAACCTTCATATGCTATCCTCATATATCTTCTAAAGCAAAATCACTTAAGAAATCTTTCAAGCTGTTACTTGATTCTTTTCCATCTGTAAATGTTAATCCTCTATCCTCTTTAATCTCGATGAAATCAATTTGATCTGAGAATTTTTTTATCCTTTCGAGAAATCCACTGATATTTACTCTAGCATCTTCTGATCCTTTTAAATTTAACTCATTTTCAAGAACAAACCCTTTATCTAAATCTCCTATTTGGAAATCATTTTCTTTTGAAGCTACAGAAAGTAGTAATCTTGGAAGATGGTTAGTTTTACTACGAGTGTTAATTCTTTTGGTACCATTCCATAAGCCATCATAGACATATTTTAGGTCGTCCTCAGTAAATCCAACCTCTTTAGCATTATGTTCACAAGCAATCCCATGAAACTTAATTAAAGAGTAATCAAGAACATGGAATTCTCCAATTGACCCCTGTCCCTTTCCTTCCTCGGAGGCAATAGTTGAAGAAATGGTAAAAGAATTGATATTTGGTTTGTTCATTGATCTTGCAATTGAAAATTGAACTGGGCCTGTTAAGGCGACATTAGCATCTTTAACAGTACCAACAACACCAAAAGACCTGACATCAATAAATTTTTCAGGCAATGATTTTCGGATAAGTTCACGAGTATCTCCTTTCACCACTCCTATTTCTAACTCTTGTTTAATTAATTCTTTCATGGAGAGGACATTTCCTTTGTTTTCTCCTTCATCAGATTTAACAACTCTTCGAATGAGCACCTTGTTGTTTTCAGTTTCCCTTGTAAGCCAATAATCTCTTATTGTGCGTTTTAACCTTAGATCAGTGACTATATTGTAATCATTCTCATCCATTCTAGGTCTGTTTTCATCATCGGGATCTCCATTAGGATTAGAGTCCCGTACATCATAAATAAATACTATTTCTCTTCTTTGTTTCATATTTGTTCCTCCATATCTTCCGTTTCAGAAGGTTCATTTTCTTCTTCTTCAGATGGATTTAGTTGTGCCAATGAGCTATCAAATCCCATTTGGAATGAAATACCAAGATCATATTGATTCTCTTTAAACTCATTGATATCTTTTAATAAGTCAGAAATTCTGTTTCTAAGATCAGATTTCATAACGTACGTACTTTTTTCTTTAGAAGCAATTTTTTGTAATACTGAGTTACAATTGTTAATCATAATTTTGAGTTTCGTTTCATCTATTCGTCTAGTTAAGTTAGGAAGGTTCTTTATTAGACTAGATGTTTTAAGCATTTTTTTCTGAAGAAAAGAACTGATAGAATAATATCTTCCAACAAGATAGCTTATCTGTCTTTCTGGCTTATTATTGAAATATTCTGTCTTAAAGATTTCATCAAGAAATCTGTTATCCTCTATTAATTTCTGTTTGAAATTTTCTTTTTTATTGATTTTTTCTAGATTTTCCTCTGACATATTGTTCACTCCCTAAATAAATTTAACTGGCACATTAGTTCATATAAAACTAAAAATGTGTTGAGCATTCTACGATATTCATACTTTTTGATGAGAGTTTGTTTTTTCAAACCACCGTTATAAACTAAAAACGGATCTTTTAGGTTTGAAATTGCATTTTTTGAGAATTCCCTATTTGAGACCTTTTTACCTGTAAGTAATGAATTTCGAATTAGATCTGCTTCTTTTATTGAAAAAAGAGAATATAGATCTTTAAATTCAAATCTATACACATTTTTATTTAATAAAAATTCTTTCTGATTGAACTTATTTTCAATAGATTCTAGAACTTCTAAAAATTTTTGTAGTTTATTGACATTTACAAAAGTTGTATCCATAAAGACAATTTTTGTATTGCTAACTCCTGTTCGCTCATTTGTATAAAATAAGTCTAAATACGAAATTCCTCTTTTCGCGAATTCTTTTAATAAGGTACGTTCATCAATTTTTGAGTTGGTAGTTATATCTTCCTTGTTTTTCTTAGTTGTTTTCACAATTTTATTTTTAGCAGACCTTACTATTTTTTTATTAACTCTTTCTAAATTTTCCTTTAAATTTTCAGCTTCATTTCTTTTGGTTGTTGTTTGTGATTGAATGTTCTTTAATTGAATAATTCTCGAAATAATTTCATTTAATTTTTGCAGATCAAAGACTAAAGGAAGTAGGATGTGATTTACAAATAAATTATTTCTGGAGTTTATTGGCTTAATATAACTTGGGAACGACAATTCGTTAACCATCAGATTTAAACCTTGTTGAATATCATTTTGGCAGTCGTAACACAAATTGAGTTGATGTGTTTTTTTTGCGTCAAATCCCATTACAAAATTGTTTAAATCAAGGGAAAAGAATTCAAAAACAGCTTTGTTAATTTTTGAAACAGGTATGAGGTTAACAAACTTTCCACAGGCATAGCAAATTCCATTTATTGAATCTTTATCCTTAGATACTTTCGCTGACGATAAGTATACTTTTATGAATTCATCAATTTCTCCAGGATACTTAAAACTTTCACCATCATGCACTTTGAAAACTAATAGTGTTGGACATTTACTCTTATTTACTTTGTTTTTTTTCTTGTCAAAAAAATTATCCTTAATCTTTAGCTTTATTTCATCTTCGACACTATTTTTATTTTGTTCTAGCCATTCGATTAGTTGAGGATAAATTACTAACTCATCCTTATTTTCACTTTCCAACACAGAAGCTGGGAATTTTGCAAAATTGATTATTCTTCCTGTTTTGTTTAGTTCATCAGGTTTTATGTTTAAAACAGGGGATAAGTTACTGCTATTTCCCCCTTGGATTCCCCTTAGGTAGGTAATTTCTTTATTTTCGCTATATTCCTCAATATTTACTTGAAAGGTATTTTTGTTTGGGTCGACTTCAATGACAAACAAATGATCTTTCTTGTATTTACTTTGTTCTTTTATTAATGAAACTAAAATATCATCCGAATTGATTTCACCGATTTTTTTGACAAGTGATAATAACAACTTTCTACAATCTCCCGAGTTTCCCCTCAGAACTAATGTAAATATGAATTAATTCTAAATAAAGTTTGTTCTTTCAATATGGAAAACTGGTATAAAAGTTTATGATAAAGATAATATTAAAACAATATTTAATCTAGGTAACCAAATATCGACTTCTTACATAAGGTTGCGACTTAAGTTCCAAAATTTAATCAAATCTTTAGATTACATATGGAGAAAATGTCAAACAAAATAATAAACTTAAAGCTCGCTTTTAGTATCTTAATTTAACAAAACTTTGTTCACAACTGTTTTTCTATTCTCCTTTAAAAAATATGATTTAGAAGATTTGAGGTTTCATACTTTAAACCCTGTTTTATTTCTTAACCTTCTTTAGTTCTGACTCCTATTGAAATTATGGATGGTACAAAGCGAAGCTCAATAGCAATTGGTGCAAAGGTGGCAATTGTTGAGAAGCATAATCAGAGGACTGGAGAGTTAACCTATGGTGAGGTCAAAGACATCCTGACCAACAAATCGTCACACCCCCATGGTATCAAGGTCAGGTTGTCAAATGGAAAAGTTGGAAGGGTTAAGCAGATTAACCCCCAGTAATACCTTTTACAAGTAGTTTGTTTATAGTCAAAAGAAAAACAAACTTTAATGAATCAAGTTTAGCTCTACATCTGTATAATTCGTCCTAAGCCTTTATCAGCACAAAAAACAGGTATACAGCTGTTACAAAGTTATCAAAAATTATTCTAGTAGAAACCCCAGAAAGGAAATTACTATTCCTTTACCCACCTCTGGATCTCAGCCTCCAGGTTACTCAGATCTTTTCTTCCGAACACCTTGACAGATCTATCCACTAGGTAATCTCTGACCTCGTTCTCCAATGCACTTTTGTTATCCGAGAGACATACCAACCCAAAGTATGTCTTCCAGCCAGCAATCTGTGTGGAGCGGATCATGACCTCAAATATCTTTTTCTTCAGCTCAGATTTTCCACCTCTCTTTGAATCTGAGACTGTGGAGACAGAAACCACATACACCCGGTTTTTAACCAAAAACACCATGTCTAGCTCAAATTCAGGATCTTTGCTAGAGATGTTGGTTTTGAAGTCATCAATCACTCCTAACCTTGTAAGGTTTGAAAGTGCATCTGCTACGCGACTCTCGAGCCAGAACCCATCAAACCATTCTACAAGCTTCTTAATCCTCCTGAACTGAAGCTGTTTGGTTAGATCTGCGAGTCTGACCTTTTGGTTATTTGGATGTATCAGTTGCTTTAGCTCAGGGATATCAGCAAATGAAATTTCAATTCCATGTAACTCGGTCTCAGGTTTAACTTTCCTGTTTTTTTTCTTGTAAGCCTTTCTCAACTGTTTAGATTTGAAATTGAGCCACCTCTTATCATTCTCTTGTTTGCTTAGCAACTTGATTAATGCATCGACCACCTTTCTTTGCTCATTTTTCAAAGGGACAGTTGGATCAAACTTTGTGTCCTGATGAAGTGATATAACCTCAGAAACTGTGAATGGAAGATTGATCTCCTCTTCATGAGTTTCAAGGCTTGGTACCTTAGTGATGATGAGACTCCAGGGTTTTCCCCGTATGTAAGAGATGACAAAATCTGCGTTTATTCTCTGTAGATAAAAGAGTGTTGCCATTAACATTGGCTTGGTACCACCGGTGGAATCAAAATGGACATAAGGTTTTTGTGGGTGATTAAATACCGGATCAAGTGACATTTTGAGTTCTTTCAGAATCTCCCCTTGATCAAATGGTGGGACTTCAATTCCAAGGATCTGTTGTTCCTTTCCCCTCTGATCTCTCTTCTCCTGAAAATTTCTTTTCCATTGTAATATCCTTGAAAAGATCGGCTCATTAGCCTTGGTGTACAGAATAAAGACATGGGGGGTGTCAGAGAAGAGTTTGATAACTGTGACAGGAACAATTGGATTGGATCCTAAAAGGGTGATGAGTACACTTGGTTTCTTAAGTGTCAATTGTAAATGATTATTCGCTGTATGGTTATATAGTTGAGGACTTCTAGATAGTTATTTCAATATTCCTTAGATGAAACCTCTCAAATACCTGTGTTAATTTTCCATTAGAGCAACCAGAACCTTTCCTGTATCTGTCAGAGAGACGAGCCTTTCCTTTCCCTGATAGTCAGATTCAATCAGGTCCTGGTTCTCAAATTCTTTGATATATCTTGTCATTGATTGAACAGTTCTAAGCCCAGTTTCCTTTTTGAGTAGGGAGAGGGAAATGGGTCTGTTAATCTCTCCCAATGTTTTAATAATTTTCAGGCGGGTGTCTCTGAAATCTCTGGTAGACACTCGGGGCATAGGTACCCAAATAAGCTCTCCTATACCATCGTCCTCACGAAGTTTTTTGAGATAAAAAACAGGACTTGCGGTCATATATCCAACGAGAAGAAGTGCTGAGGTCATTATTTTTGTCCCTCCAGTCATATTTAGTGTGATCTTCAGCTTGGGGTCACTCTGGTATTTTTTACGAACCTTCTTGATTCCTTCAATCATGTTAAGAAGGCAGTTCATAAGATCAAATTTATCTATAATATGATTGTAGACCTTAATACGTAGTGGGTCATTCTCATAAAACTTCTTTATGGATGCCAGTTCTGGAGAGTCATCAGAATCAGTGAACAGATGGATTTCATCCATCGGAACATGCCTAAGGGCATTGAGCACCACATCTGGTGACTTCCCTAGACTGGCAAATTGTACTCTCATAAGTAAATAAATCCAGTAAGGTTATTTAATTTGTTGTTTATTATAAACTGATTTTGTTTAATGTCTGCATAATGTATTTAATATATTGCTGTCAGTTTATTGTTATGAGTAACAGCTCAAACCAACCAGAAATCATTCCAAAACCCCCCGTCATTGAACTCATCCCTAAAAACATCCCTATCATCGACTATAAACCAGAAATCAAACTTTCTCGAGATTTAATCTCAGTGAATTATCACATCATCAAAGCCTGTAATTACCGTTGCGTCTTCTGCTTTGCAAAATTTAATCAGGTGTCAAGAAACTATCTCTCCTTGGAAGATTCTAAGAGTATTATTCAAGAATTACATCTATTTGGGACTGAGAAGATCACTTTTGTTGGAGGTGAACCTACCCTGGTACCTCATCTTCCAGAACTTGTTAGCTATGCCAAATCACTAGGATTGACTACAATGATAGTAACAAACGGAACCAAACTATCTGAGGAATATTTGAAAAGGTTTAACGGGAATCTAGACTGGGTTGGTCTGAGTATCGACAGTGGAAAGGAAGACATAAACAGAGAGTTAGGACGAGGAAACGGTTCTCATGTGTCGCAAACATTGAAAAATGTAAAACTTTTAAGGGAGTTTGGTATTAAAATTAAAATAAATTCTGTGATTAACCTGTTAAATTGGCAGGAGGATATGTCTTGGTTAATTGAAAGCATTAACCCATTCAGATGGAAGGTCTTTAAGCTGTTACCTATCGAAGGAGAAAATGATGAATCAAAGCATCTGGAAATCTCTGATGAACAGTATTTTTCGTTTATTCAAAACCACAGGCATCTGAATCCCGTTGTTGAGACCAACGATGCGATGACAGACAGCTATGTGATGATTGATCCAAATGGCTGCTTTTTCAATAACTCAAATGGGAGGTTGAATCATGGGCCACCGATTTTAGCAGTTGGTGTCGAAAAAGCCTTTAGCCTTTCAAACTTTCAAAAAGAAAAATTTGAGGCAAGAGGAGGTGTGTATAAATGGTAGATGTCAAACTTTCGAAAATTGTTATCAAGTATGGTGGAAGTCAGTTGTATGATGAATCAGGAACAATTCTGCCAGAAAGATTTAAACTTCTTGCAGAACTTATTATAAGGCTTTGTGACACAGGCATCTCTACCTATGTGGTTTTAGGCGGGGGGAAACCAACGAGGGATATTGTTCAAAAATTCTCCCGATCCCTCGTAAATTCTAAGTTTGGACTTAATGCAACACAACTTGACCATATTTCCATTGAGGTGACAAGGATTCATTCTCAGTTGTTAAGATTCATGTTATCAGGTAAAATGGAAACAAGGTTTGTAACTAGGTATGAGGAATTATTTGATGAGGTTCTTCCCTCTACAGTTACAGTGGCTGGAGGTCTCTTTCCTGGTCAATCAACTAATGGAACAGCTGCGTTGGTGTCAGAAGCAGTAGAAGCTGATCTGTTAGTCAATTTTTTTGGATTTGACAATATTCACTCAGAAGACCCAACCACAAATAGGAAAGGTAAAACTCTGACATCACTGTCATATGAAGACCTCAACAAATTAATTAGTGGGTTTAAGCAAGAGCCAGGCCATTATGAGCTGTTTGATCTCTTGGCATTGAACTACGTAAAGAGGTCAAAGATTCCGGTTTTATTTCTTAATGGGAATAATCCTCTTAAGCTTAAAGAATATCTCTCTGGAACGAAATTGGGGACGTTGGTTAAAGCATGAATGAAAATAAACTACCAACCTGTTCATCTGTATATGTTCAGAATATAGCTCATTTAAATGACAGCATTCTTTTTTATTTAACAATTTTTCACATTGGAACAAGAAATCTTTTGAACTGTAAGTTTAAATTGGTCTTAGGATTTATTTTTCCTGAGTATTTGGTAAGGAGGGTGAAAAAATGAGTTCCAACCTATATTACAGAAATCTACCAGAAGTACCTAGTGACAAAGCTGCACGAGCAATTAAAATAAGTACAGATAAAACTCTTACCCCTTTTTTTAATTATTATCTTACCTATAGAAAGCATGAGACTGAGAAAGTCTTTGAGGTAACCTTGAAGCTTATTGAATGGAATGAATTTTTTGTAAAATATGATCTAAACAATCGAAAAAATCAATTAGAATCAAAACTCAAAACTTACGGTAAAGTACCTCAAGAATTGAGAGAAATTAGAAAATTCATCGAGTATAGAAACACCAATAATTTGGGATTATACATGATTGATATAACTGATGAAACAGTCGATGATGAAAAAGCATTAAGGGAAATAACTGGAAGAGATACAATTCTTTCTCTAAGTCGGTCTGTGAGGACAGAGAGCAAACTAAACTATGAACATATCTCAAGAAGATATGATGTCATAGTCATGAAGATTTTTTATAATAAGAAGGGAGGTAACGAAGGATCATCAGTCAGAATTCCCAGAGAATCAATCAAGGTTTACTATAAACCTAATGTCAAGGTTCTAAACTTACTTATTAATGCACTGGAAAAACTTCAAAATACTCCTGCAGTACACAACCGACCTCTTTTAAAATTATTCGAAAACAGGTCAAGGGTACGTTTTGAAATCCCTGTGAAAGCAACAATTAGAGATAATGAATGGTTATTTCTAACGGATCAAAGTAGATCTGGGAATGATTTACAACGTGAATTTGTAAAAATGGCTATTGAAACCCCTGATTTTGCTATTCTGGACGGACCACCTGGATCAGGGAAGACTACAACTATATTAGAATTAATTTATCAACTTGTGATTCGGGGTCAGAAGATACTTATGGTAGGATCAACTCATGCGGCGGTGGATAATGTAATAGAGAAATTAATGGACCCAGACTTCTCATATAGAGAAGCACTAGATGACTTAGTTTTACCTATTCGGATTGGAAATCCTGAATATCATTCTATATCTGATTTTGCTGCAGATTATACAGAAGGTGAGTTATGGAAGACAAAAAGGGCTGAACAACTGGAATGGTTGGCTTCAATTCAGAATAAGACAGAATCACAGGAAGAGTTTGAACAAATGCTACTAAACAAAAAGGACTCTAGTATCTTGAAATTTTCTGTTTTACGTTCCACATCACTTACCTGTGCAACAACTGCTGGGATAACCAATCATTCAATGATCAGAGCGAATTCTAATGGAACTTCAACCAACAAACCCTTTTTTGATTTTTTGATCCTAGATGAGGCCAGTAAAACCACATTTCAAGAATTTTTAATTCCTGCCCTTTACGCAAAAAAATTTATTATAATTGGTGACGTTTTACAATTATCTCCATTTGTTGATGAGGATGGCTTATCATCAAATATAGGTAGCGTATTAGATTTTTCTGAGGAACAGAGGTATTGGGCTACTGTCGTCAATAATTTTTTCCAGATCAATGCTTCACCAAAACGAGCGTTAATACTTTATGACCACAAAGAATCTAATTTAATTTATGATGCTTTCAGGGGTTCTAAGTACAATATAGCCCCTCTTACCACCAAGAATCAAGATTATGTGTTTGCGGATATAATTTTCGCTACAAAATCTGATTTAAAAAAATATCACGATCTACTTCCTTCAACACTAACACTTTTTTTGGACGCAAGAACATCTGAAGGTAAAAGCTTTTTTGTTCGAGATTCAAAATTCATCCCAATCACGAACAACTTAAGTCATTTTCCCATCCTATATCAATATCGAATAAACTTTGTTCAACAGAAAAACAAAGAGAGGAAAAAGTCGTTAACATCAATACTTCATATAAGATCCCAAGATGATACATGGGCTGATGCTCTAAGTTGGAGGTTAATTCGGTTGAACGAAATTGAAAAAAACCCAACAAACTCTAATGAGTATCAGAACAGGCTATTAAACAGCATCATAAATCTTTTGCCGAAGGATGACAAAATTAGAAAAAAAATAGAAAACGAGATTGGAGACATGTATGAAATTGCCCTTCCTTCAATTCTTAAGCTCTTACAGGAAGGTTTAGGTGAGACCAAATTTAGACCAAAATCTGATATAACAACGACACTATCTTCAGGGTTACCAGAAGAAGCATTAAAAGCAAGGTATGTTCGATTAACCCATCAAAATCGCATGCATCCAGACATAAGTAAATTTGCCCGAGAAACATTCTATGAGAATCAAGCATTGCATGATTCAAATCGCCTAAATAGAGGTCTCCCCCTTTATCCTCTATATAACAATAAACGGATGGTATGGATTGATGTTGTTAACAAAACCCAAAGTGATCCAACTGTAAATAAACAAGAGATCAATCGTGTCTTCAAGGAACTTATTCAGTTATTAAAATACTTACAGAGATTTTCTGACCAGAATTGGAGTATTGCAGTATTGACGTTTTACAAGCGACAACGTCGTGAATTACTTAATGAATTTGATAAGAATCCAGAATTTAAGAAATTCAAATCCAAAAACTTCTACCCCAAAAATCAAAAGAATATTCAAATTAAGATTGATGTAGTTGACTCATTCCAAGGACAGGAGGCGGATTTTGTGTTTCTATCTATGGTTCGAACGTTTGGGATTGGATTTCTTGACAATCCGAATCGGTTAAATGTTGCTCTAACCAGGGCTAAATATCAACTCGTAATACTGGGTGATAATAAGCATTTCAAGAAACAAACCAGATCAGCTCATCTTAAAAAGCTGGCTGAAATACCATCAGAAAGAGGAATAACTTATGATAATTAGCTTTACAACATCCTTTACTACATATAAAATTGCAGCTCTTGCTGAAATTGGTGTGGAAGGTGAGGATAAAGGGTATATGGTCTATCTCAAAGCCATAAAAGAGGCTCAAGGATCAGATCCGATGAAATACCTAAAAGAAAACCTATTGAAAAAATTTCCAAAAACAACATCATATAATGTAATAACAGAGCTGCAAGCATTACAGTTAGTTGATGAATATGGAAAAATAACAAGTGTTGGAGAAGATGCACTTCAAACTGAAACAATTTACTTCCCAAGCAGGGGTATCTTTAATTTCGAATTTGTTAAAAATACTCCCATGAAATCTTCTGTTATTGATATTACAGAAAACCGTTCCAAATTAATTAAAGAGGTTAATGTTTCGGACGAAATTGATATAGACCAAGGGCAAAGATTCAAGTTATTGGATGGGAGAAATATAGTAGTATTAAGTTTAGAAGAAAAGGGACAAAAGGTAAAAGAAAATTCTACCAGATCAAAAATTGTTTGTGAATTTGTTCATGATGGTGGATGGAGCCTTTGGGTCAGAACGAACAGCAATGACAAGATAAAAGTAGAATTATCAGATGAATTTATACAGCTTAACATCCATGAACGGATATTCGAATATTACAAGAAAAACCCCTATGACGACGACTCGATCCTGGTAAAGTTTGATGAGCTTAATGAAAAAGAGCTTCAAACCTTTAAAGGAAACAGAGTAGTCAAAGATTTAAAAATTCCAGAGTATAACCTTAGTGTAAATTTACAAATTGAGGATATAAAATTGTTTCCAGCCAACTCTCAAGAAGCAATTAAGTGGGCACTAAAACTCTTCACATCAAATTACATGGGCTCATATTTAACACAGTCAGAGTGTGTGAATCTTTGGCAAGAAATGGTAAAAGAAATTCCTGAGTTTCAGGTTTATCCAGACCTGTATAATATTAGCTTTGAGACAATGTTAAAAGAAATTTTAGATACCTCAAAAAGCAAATTTTTGGTGGCACCTATAGATTTTAGATTGGAGGGTCTGGTGTGATACCAACAAAGACGATTTCTAAAACCATTATCAATCACAAAGTCTTAAAAGGATTTTGGGAGATAAAAGAAAAAGACATTAACAATAGGAGCAAAGATAATGTAATTCAAATGGGATTTGGAGATACAACAGTTAAAAAATTAATTTTGGAGTATATTACAAATGCCAAGGAGCATATCTTCCTTGCAAGTTTCATCCTTAGTGATGATGAAATTGTAAAAGCTCTTCAGAACTCAACCAGTCGAGGTGTTAGATTTTATGTTTTGACCTCTAACGAGGCTCTTTTGGAGAAAGAGAGAAGGACAGACAACTCAGAATTCACTGAATCTGTGGTGAACCATCATAAAAGTATCATTAAAAAATTGGAAAAGAGTGGATTGGTTAGAGGTTCACCGTTCCTTCATGCAAAGTTCGTATTGGTTGATGTATTCTCAAACCCTAGAGGAGTCATGCTAACCTCTAATATCACTACAGAGGCTCTTACGAGAAATCCTGAGCTAGCAATGATATTGCAAAAAGATCAAGTGAGTGAGCTGTTTAACATTTATCGATATGTTTTCTGGTCTCAAGCAGATCAGGAGCTAGCCAATCAAAAATGGGGCAAATTCGAAAAGAGAAATGTACCACTTAAGTACTCTACTAAAATCATCACAACAATCAAAGGAAAAAACACATTGGAGAGGGATTTAATTAACTTACTTAAGCGATCTAATGGTAAGGTATACGTTGGCTCTTACAAACTCACAAAAAGCACAGACTTTTTTAAGGCTCTACTTGATTACGGTGAATCCAATGAGGTTGTCCTTTTTACAAGATTGCATCCTGCAAACCAAGAAGTCTATGATATTTTAACAGGCAAACCTAACTTTTCTCTTTACGCAGCAAAATATTTTCATGCAAAATTTGTTGTAACAAATATCGAGGGATTAATTATGACAGCAAACTTAAATGAACAATCTTTTGATGATGGATTTGAGGTAGCAGTAAAAATAGGATCAACAAAAGCATTTTCAGATATTGCAGATGAATGGATCAAATCACTGGAATATGAATTCATCCATCAAAAAGAGGTCTCTAAAATTAACTCTAAGCATGTGAAGATTTACGACAAGCAAAAGTCGTCTTTCAATCAATTAGAGATTACTGAAAAGAATTTTTATGAAAACAAAGTTACAGAATCTATTGAAGAGTATCTACAAATGGATGAAAATAGTATAAGAATCCCAACGTTAAACTATCAGAAATCAATTACAGTTACTTATAATGTAGAACCACCTAAGCTTCCTAAAGATGCTACAGAGATAAAGAAAAAAAGTGACCTAAAAAATCCAAAAATTCTGAAAGAATTTGAAGAGCTACTCTTTGACAAAAAAGATAGAAGTATTGTTCCACTTTATTTCTACAAGAATAAACTTTATTCTCCAGTAAAAGATATCAAAGCCTACGAAAAAACAAAGAAGAATACAACAAACATAACATCAGAGATGTTTAGTGTTGTAAGTGAAAGGATTTAGTATTTGCTTCTTATTTTTACTTCTTCACCTTGGTAGTAATTAGAAAGTGTTTTTCAGGAGAATTACAATGAAAAAACAATTAATGATTGAATAAGCTAACAAATCTGAAGATAAACATATTATCCATTCAAAATTGCTTATATCCTTTTTTGCGCTAAGTGTGCTAATGTTTCTTCTAAAACCGCAAACGTCTGGGTACTATTTTTGGATTTCATTAAAATCTGAACAAGTAACTGCAGGGATGTATACAGGATAATCGACACATGGTTATACTGAAACATTAGTTTCAGATCCAAGTTGGCTTAGAATAAAAACTTGGACAAATTCTCAATTTGATTATTCTTGGGTCTAAATTTGTTTTCATTGTAATTCAAAATTTAAAAACAAATCTTAGAACACCAATAGAACCATGAGGGAAAAAACAGGGTTAATGTAACTTAAGACTGGATTTATACTACAATTTCATATACTTGATACTTTAGTTCCACAGTAAGAACAAAACACATCACCATCTGCTAAATTTTTACCACAAGCATGACAGGCCTGTATCTTTACAGGGTTGCTTGAATTATACTTATATGATGATTGTATGGGTTTTGCTGGTTTATTTGGCAAATATTCTGACTGAGTGTCAACTTCATATGAATTTTTGTATATATCCTGCCGATAACCTTCTTTTTGAGATGGAACAATCTGCTGGTCTTCATATTTTGATGAGTTAGGTGGTACAGGGATGGGATATCTAATCAATAAGTAAATCATGAACAAGGTGTAAAGAACGTAAAAATAATTGACAGATGATATTTGCAAACTGTTTGGGTTAAAAGAAAATGAAAGGATAAGATTTGCCAGCAGTGTCGGATAAATAAACTGATGAAAGGGAGGTTTATTATTGAAATATCCATACCAGGTCAATATTCCACCGACAAAGACTATAATGAACAAACTACCTGCTAATATATCCACTTTTCTTCCACCAGCAATCACAATCCCCAGTACCACAGCACTCCATATTTGAAATACTACAAAGATAGATAACGCTGTTAAAAACAGCTTCTGTGGTGGGTTGAGGAACAAAAAGTTTTGGAAAAAATTATTTTGAGGTTCACTATTCTTGGAAGTAATTTTGTCTGCTTGTGTATTTTTGGTTTTCTTTGCTTTTTTAGACAAGTAACTGATCAAAATAATATAATGCTTAAAATTTTTATATTCAATCCCATGGATTATATCAAAAATTCTTTTCTACTACCCTGTGTTTCTCAACCCATTCATTATAACACGAAGTAGTCTTTGAAGATCTAGTTCAATAAGTGATTTTTCATGTGGATCGACTGTAGAATCTTTGCCCCAAAGCATATACCTGTATACTAAACTCTCCAAATACTGGCTGGTATATGGTTGGAAAGATGATATAACCACAATTAAAGGAAAAGCGTCATGGTGTTGAAGTGGTGGCATGTTTTTCTTTGATGATAATGCATGGATGTTTAGAAAAAGAGACCTAGTTGGTGAGAGACTTGGTAAATTTGTCAGAGAACATGGAATCCTCATAATGGCGTGTGTTCAATGTGCAAACATCAGGTCACTTACTAAGAAAGTATTAGACAGTATGATTCTGTTGATATGATAGAAGGTGTACAAATGGGCTGTTTCCCGGATTTGTATGCGTCACTCAGCACTAATATGCCTGACCAAATCATAACCTTATTGTCTGAATGAAAATTAGGGAACAAACCATCTCAATATTTATTAGTCTCAGATATTAATTTTTCTTTTTTTAAAATTAATAGCTATAAGGTACGCAAACCCCATTGAGCATTCTTGCCAATTGAATTGACTGGTTGTGCAGGACTATTATTGATTCATTAACGGTAATTTTCAACCAAAGTCTATCTGTGGGCTGATAGGCCTCATAGAATATACTTGACTCAAAATTACTAATCGAGATAAAAGATGTATTGCTTGCAACCTTTGTGACATTATAGCATTTATCCACCACGATGGAGTTTGGGGTCTTTCTTATAAGAACAATATTCGAAAAGGAAACATAACCAGAATACTCCTGTGAACCAGAGATGTACCCTTCAATGTTCGTCCCATTTACTGAGGTAGTATTAAAGTATCTTTGATACTCTACCTGGAATTGATTTGTGTTTATTGCAGCAAGCATTGATCCCCCCATTATTGCGAAAATCAGGGACATTATAGTTAAGCATCCAATTACAGTTAGCTTGTTCCCATTCATCCTAAAAAGTCTGAGATTTATTCTCTTGAAAATAAACGTTGCTAATATTGCTAAAACTAATAGAACACTGAATTGAATAACTTGGTTTCCTAGATTTATCAAAAATGTGTAAATAGATTGATCTGGGGTGTAAAAAATTGCTCCAAACAGTATTATCGCTACAAAGAACTGTGAATAGACTAGTATGAACTTTAAAGCCTTGTCAGTGTAAGGTTTTTTTAACTTGAGTTTGGCCATTATTTTAGTATGAATTTTGTTGGTCACCTCATTCTCAAAAAAGTATGAAAAGGAGAGTAATATTAAAAACAAAAGCAACTGATCTAGAAAAAGTTTGACCTGATCAAATGTTTTCCCTAACTCTGGAAATCCAATGAGAATATAAAGAAGGGTAAAATCTATATTTGCAGCAGCAACCAGAAGAAGCAGATAAAATTCAACCAAAGAACCTTTGCTCTGCTGTGTTGGAAATTTAGCTATTTCTTCAATTACCTCTGGATAGGTCTTAAGCTTTATGGCGTTCTTCTGTTTTGAGAGCTTATGAATAAAAATTCCGATGTATACAATAATTAAGCCTAAAAGAGAAACAAGGATTGAATATTCTAATATCAAAACAGCTTTACTCTGTAGCTGGATTATGATTTTGGAAGTTATATTCGAACTTGAATGGTTAAAAGTGAGCAAATACCCTAAAGATCTTAGCATACTATAAGAAAAACTCCGAATTGAATTTTGAACAAACAATATTAAAACTGCTAATGGATAGTACAGATACTCGAATGACGGTGCATTGTTTATTTTCTTATGTCCATATATGATACGCCCTATCCCGTACAAACAAAACCCAATAATAATATAGGAAATTTCAGAAAATTTTGGAATCACAGTTGTGTTAGTTTTTAGTAGGTATATGTTTGGATGTAAGTATTCATAGTAAAAGATACTCCCCTGAAACCTGAAATCAATAAATGAGGCAAGAATAATTAGAAGATAAAACACGGTCTCCAATATGTAAACCTGCTGAATCTTTCTAATTGATCTAATCCTCACCAATATTTTTTTCAATAGTTTTTTTTTCACTTCTACTTTAATAAAAATATCTTAAGCCAGATGTATATTGTTTGCTTCGGAGTTTAAGAGATAACAAGAATAAATGTTGTAATTACATAAAGGTTGAAATTTACTTGAATAGATCCAAAAAATTTTGCTGTTTTGCGTCATAAAAATTTTTCATTTTGTTAAATTATCAAGTAGAAGGTTTATGAGTTCATAAATTAAGCAATTAATTGTAGGTATGATAGACTCTGTAGTTAATCCAAAAATATTGACATGGAGTCGTCTTAAAATGGGGTGGGATATAGATAAGGCAGCAAAGAAAATTGGAGTTAAACCAGAAAAGTTAGAGCAGGTTGAGGAGGGTAA
>JASBSB010000005.1 GCA_030149205.1 Candidatus Heimdallarchaeota archaeon
CTGAAGCAGCGAGCTCCGCTCCTGCGGGATCATAAGCCTCAGAACAAGCGGAAGAGTCTGCTGTGCTCTGTGGTCTGGTACAACCACAGAATCCGAGCTCAGGGGGTGATTCCAGTGTAAACGAATTTTGGGACAAGCTTATTTTTAAATTCATTTACTATTTTAATTAACTGTTCTTTTGAAAATGATATTAACTCTTTTTTATTAAATATCATTTTTTCTAATTTCCCGCTTGATATGTTAAGTGCTTTCTCTTGATAAATCTCTTTCTTATTGATAATGTTAAAATCTAAATCTAAGAAATAAGAAGAAGTATTGATTATGCCCTTAGCTAAAAAATGACCTTTGGCAATTTCAATTAAATAACAATTGTTGATTTTTTTGATTATACCCGAAAAATCAGCATCCCAAAATTCTTGTATTATAGCGATTGAGATCCAAGTATAATTTTGAACAAGCTTCATCAATTTAAACAAACTCGCATTAACACTTTTCTTATTGTCTAATGCTCTAATTCCATACCTATAGCAAAATGAAATAAAATTTTTATCTTCTATCTGATTATTTGCGAAAAGCCTCTGTACTTTTCCGTTAATAGATGATGGGTGTATAAGAACCGTACTATATCCCATACAATACTTTGATGGAGAGATATCTATTTTATTAGGTATCTTAGGAATCCGGGATAAATTGTTTGAAATAAAGATATGTGCTTTCGATATATTGACACCAAACTCTTGTGCAATAAGTCTAATCTTAATTTTATCATTTGAGATTATAATCTTAGGTATAATTGATCTGTTTTGCAATGAAACTTCAATTAATTTGTTGGTCTTAAAAAAAAGCCCTGTTATTGGTCTCGTTTGTATAATATATATTTCTCTGTTGTCACTAACCCATTCAACATCAACCGGAAAATTAATTTTTTTCTCTATACTCTTAATAATTTTCCCCAATTCAATAATTTCAGCATCCAACTCTCCGGTTTTATTAAATTCAATCCCATTTTTCGTATAATTTAATTTAATTTCTGTTCCCCTAACATCCCCAGCCATTAGTTTTTGGCCATATCCTCTTACATAAGAAATCTGCCCAATTAATTTATTTCCAGTTAGAGGGGATGAAGAAAAAGCAACCCCTGAAAAATTTGCTTCAATTTTCTTTTGAATAATCACTCCAATTTTTTGTTTACCAGAATTTTGAACTTTTTTACAATTGTTTAACAATTCGTTTTCATCAAATTCACCTAATATTGAAAGAAAATGACCTGCTTTGCTTTCTTCTTCAGAGTCTTCAGTTGAAGATGAGCTTCTAATAGCTACACTAAATTTTCCTTTCCGAGAAAATTTTTGAGTGTTTTTAAGAATATTTTTAACAACCAACTCATCATCTAAATTGATGTTTTTTGATAGAAAAACGCAAGGCGGGACTTTGAATCCATTTTTATTAAGCCAGTTTAACCAATCTGCTTTATTTCCAAATTCCAACTTATCAATTTTTTCACTAAAATTTTTAATTAATTTAATCATCTCCCTATAAGTAATTTCTCCCTCTTAATATAATTAGATACTGCATTAGGTACGAATTTTTCCCATTGTTGATTGTTTTTCATCATATCTCTTATTGAAGTTGCTGAAATTATTCGTTTACTCTGAACTGTTTTAACCTCTAGTTTTAAAGATTTTAATATTTCAATTTTCTCATAATTCCATTTATTATCAGATTCTGAATTTAAAAGTGTAGTATAATATGTTGCATTTTGTGGAGCATAATTGAGTATCAAATCTGGGTAATTTATAGGAAAAGGGAGTATTGAGAAAGATTCCAAAGGCCTTTTTAAGTCAGTTAAAACCTCACGTATCATTTGTTGTCTATGAAAATAGCTGAAGGGATTGGATTCAGGTAGTGATCTTGAGGGGTCATTTCTAGTAAATTTATTTTTTGTAGGATCTGGGTTGGTAATTCCGATATAAACAAAGTCACACTCTTTAAAGGCTGTGCTGATATGATCGATATGACCATTATGAAACGGTTGAAATCTTCCAAAAACCAATCCCTTCCTCTTTTTCATTGAAATATACATTTTTAGTGAGACTTCCAAATATTTTAAGGTACCGTACAGCCAACTCAAAATATTAGATATTTTTTAATTCTATCATAAATTTGTGAAACGAGTCTATTAATTAGACCTCTATAAATTCGAATTATCAAATTTGCATTGAACAATATTCCAATTATGATAAACCTCAATGGTACTTAGTTTTTTGCAATCACCATTACCCCGAAAAATATAAAATTGATCAAAATATATTTTAACCAATGAAGGTGAAAAACAAGCCTATTGCTTCGAACAAATTGAAGGCGAATATTGATCTGTACTAAATATATGCTTTAATTCTAATGCTTATGGGGGTTTTGATTTTTTTTTTCAGTAGATCCCATTTATCAATTTGCACCTGAAGTCACAAATCTATTTGGGTTGTCAAAACCTTTTTTCTCATTAGTTGTTAGTTTAATTGGTCTAACTTTTATATTATTGTCAATAACATGTTCGGTTTATAGATTGAATAAAGCAACAACTCAACCCTGGTGATAAAGGCAAAAATAACAAAAATGCAAATTACAAATACTGCCAACTGACTGTCATAATTTTGACTGTTTTGATTCTATTGACTAACAAGTTACCACTTGCTGAATTGCAAAACCCACTATTATGGGGATTTCGATCTCTGGAATATTACACTTTTTTTATTTGTATATTTTCTATACTTTCTTTGAAATTCAGAGCTGTGGTTGGAGGCACAACAGTTGTTTCTTACAGAGTGGTGCATTTTTTAATTTCAGTGCTTAATCTGACCAATTTTTTGATCTCTAACTTTTTTATCTATGTTAACCTAATTTTGTATCTCAGAACTCTAACAGATAAATATAATATTGTTTTTTGTAAATTCACCTTAAAGAATCTAGTAATCTCCAGCATTAATCCTTGTTTCTTGTAGTGTTAAGTCAAATAGGATTCCCTTCTTGATTTTCAACTTTAGGGATTCAATTGTGTTTTTGCGTATAGCTACGGCTAAACGCAATTTTTTTTGAAGCTTGAATTTGAAAATGTGATAATCTCAAAATTTAGGGTTAAAATTAATGTTTGTTATTAACATACACTCATAAACCTAATTGATCCAAAAAACAGACTGAGGGACTTCATATGGAATCTCTTGTGAAAGCATTTCTTTTGCGTTGCAACAGAACTTTATATCTTGTAGGGATTGAGAGCGTAATATCTGACTTGGTCGTCATTAAAGACTTAGATGGTTGGATTTTACATCTAAATTGGATTTAGACTGTCCATTAATAAATTCAAACAAACTAACTTAAGCTGCATAGGGAAATACAAGGTTAAGAAACCATGCGTGAGATTATAACCATAGGATTAATCCAGTTGCTTACTTTACAACGTTTGTCTTATCTCCATGAACGAAGAAGTTTTGATATCAAAACTCAAAATTGATTGCTAAAATTATATGTTATTGTTAATATTCTAAATAAGGGATTAATATCTGTTGTTTCTACGTGGGGGCCTCTTTGCTCTGTAGCAATCTTGACAGTAGACAGGTCTCACACCGTCTGGTTTGAAGGGAACTTGGGTTTCCTTACCACATTCTGAACAGACAACTGTATGCATTTCTCTGGGTTCTCTATGACCTCTTTCGGGTCTTCTTTCTGATTCGTCATTGGAATAGCTCATTCTATCACCATTTGTGTAATATTACGGAACTATTTTGATTTACAGTGAAAGGAAAGATAATTACGTAATCTACGATACAATATACTGTGTTGAAGTTTATAAAGGGTTGTTTATGAATGAATTATTCTATCATTTGAATTAATTTTTTATTGATTCTCAATAAATTCATTTTAATTTTTAATATGGGATCCCACCTCTTTCTTCTAATCCTAAGAACCATATCTGTATTAATTTGGATGTACCATATACACATTTCAATCTCTACCAGGGTTAACATTCTATAGCAACCGAGGTCATTTTTCTAAGGGGAAATAACTATGCATTTTGATTTTCAAAATCTTGGAACTATCGGAGTGGACAATTTGATTTTTTGTTAGATTCGGCCTCGAATAACCAAAAAAGATTTGTACAAATTTCTTCATAATAGTTTCTATCTTTTGGAATGATTGAATTTTCATAAATTAGTTTCTGGATGTAATGAGAGTTTCACCTCTCTTAAAGTCTCAATTGTCTGTACGCCACCTTTTATGGATGGATCATTTTCCATTATATTACGAGCCTCGTTAAGGCTGTCTGCTTTGAAGATGTAAATTCCGAATGGGCTACCCTCATCGATTATTGGACCTGCAAGATAGAGCTTGCCCTCTTTCTGTAATTTTTGAAGATATTGAAAATGTTCACTCATCAGTTTCTCATCTTTTTCTGTAAAATTAGTCATGAAGTCTTCTTTATATGGTTTAGCTGTTGCAAAAAATGTTTTGACCATAAAAAATAACGTTCAGTTAATAATTTAAATTGATTGTTACGCTAGTGTTGGTTAGATTAAGAAATTAAAGTTTTGGAGATACCCGATAGTTGATTTTTTTTGGGTTTACAAGTTCTACTTAGTCTCAGTTGCAAGCATTGCTAATAGTTCAAAATGTTCGAATTTTAAATTTGAAACAAATTTTTTTGTTGTTTAAATTATATATTTTTTAATATTTTATTATTGAATTAATATCTGTTGTTTCTACGTGGGGGTCTCTTTGCTTTGTAGCAATCTTGACAGTAGACAGGTCTCACACCGTCTGGTTTGAAGGGAACCTGGGTTTCCTTTCCACATTCTGCACATGTAACTGTGTGCATTTCTCTTTCGGATCTTCTATCTGAATCGTTGTTGGTATAGCTCATTCTATCACCTGTTTTTATTTTGTAATATTACGAAACTATTTTAGTTTTCTGAGAAAGGAAAGATAATTACGTAATCTACTAATTAATGGTAAACATGATGGTTTATAAAGGATTGTTTAGAATTAACTTTTCCAGCAGAAGAATAATCCAATCTCTACATCAGTCTCAGAAAATAAAGAAATTATAAAGAATTCAGGGTGATTTAGGCTCTGCATCCTTTGAAAAGTTAGTACTATCCATAAAATTTTTAGAGAATAACTTGTTTGAGTTGATGGATCAATAATTCAAAGTGAAGAAATAATATTTTACAAAATCATCATGTGAATTCTCGTATTCTAATACTCCAGAAGTGTTCCACTTCTTCTGGCGTCCCTTTCTTTTTTGAGGTAATATTTTACACCAATATAGGGAAAAGCCACTGCTGAAATTAAGCTTATTATAATTTCATACTCAATGGGAATAATTGTCTGAATTACTCCATTTGTCGAAAAAGCAACTCCTCTCAGGGCATCCACATTGTAGGTGAAGGGAATCATTAATGCGATATAATACCCTGTCTCTGGTAAAGAAGAAACTGGAATAAAGACTCCAGATAGAATTATCACAAAAAACGGTAGAAAAAAGGCAGCTCTTAAGCCAGTTTCTTTAGCTGTTATTGTAAATCCGGACATAAATATTCCAAACCCAAAAGACTGGGCAATTATACCTAAAAATAAAAGAGTAGACCATATTGGGTTATGTAAGGCTGGATTTCCAAATGAGATGAGAACAATAAAGTAATACAACACAATAATTCCAACTAAAAATCCAGCCCTGACAAAGAGTACTCCCAATACTGAGGAAAATCTAGGTGCAGGCGATAAAAGTATTGATTCAAGTGTTCCCTGTTGTTGCTCCTCTGTTATTCTCATCGGGGCATCAGAAGAGATGCTCACAATCATAAAAATGACCATTCCCAGAAATACCTCAGGAGCAAAAGTTCTAGAATTAATGCCTCCTGTTGGTTGGTATAATATCGCAGTAAAAGCAAATATCAGTGTTAAGAAGAGAGGAAATACAATGGCCCCTAGAATTCGAGCTGGATAGCGAAGAAATATTATCCTCTCTTTATCTATCATGGCCAAAATAAGTTTGATGTATTTCATTAGAAAACCCCCAATCCCTGTGTCTTTCTCATAGATCTGTCGGTCATTGAATAAACCTTAGCTCCAACCAGAGGATAAAAGAGTGATAGGGCTAGAATCACCATGAGGTCCCCATACCAACTTCCTAATATCCATTGAGTTCCAATCAATGAAGAACGTATCCCATTATTTTGCCAGGTTGGCGGGAGAAGATAGGAGAAAACCTGAAAATATATCGGAAGCAATGTGATTGGGAAGAAGATTCCCATTGCCACACCCATGAAATTTGAAATGATTCCCTGTAGGCTCTGCATATCCTTGTACTTCACTACAAGAGCACCAAATCCAAAAGCAAGTCCATAGAGGGGAAGCATTCCCACTAAAAGAAAAAGCAGTGCGAACATCACCCCCGAAAATGAAGTGAATGGGTTCACCCTAAAAATCAATCCAGCAAGTATCAAAGAAACAAAAAAGTTGATAAGAGCTCGCACTATGGCATAAAATCCAGTTCCAAGTAAAACATATATCTGGCTGATTGGTGCTAGATATAATGATTCTAAGGTTCCGGTAACCTGTTCTCTTCTCAAAAAAAAGCCAAAATTGAACAGGGCACCATTTATGATTTGAAAGACATTAGCCCCTAAAATAGAATAAATGACAAAATTCGCAGTTGTAGAACCCACTGAGCTTTGAAAGTTTTTCACAGCGTTTCCATATCCTCCTGCGACCGAAATCCCTATAAAAATTGGAAAGACTGAAAAGAGAAGTGGTGTTATAATGTCAAAGAACAGTGCAGCTTTGTATCTTGATATCTGGGTTGTCCTCTGAACGAATACCCCCCAAGTTATAGACCAATTCGCCCTCCAAGAGAATTTAGTGTGGTGAGGTTTTGAAATGAACTCTTTATTCATTTTCTGGTGTCCTCCGATAATGATCTCCCTGTTAATTCAATGAAAACATCTTCTAGGCTAGGTTCTGATCGACTGAGCGCATCTATTATTCCACCATTATTAATGATTACCTCCATGATTTTATGGAGACTTGAATCACCAGAAACCTCAATTTGAAGTGATGTTAATCCATCATTGGTTTGTGAGGTTCCCACTCCTTTGACAAACTCCAATGAATTAAGTTTTGCAACAATATCCTCTGAAATTACACCTGTGACTTTAACACTTCTTTCCATTTTAGAAAGCTTTTTGATGTTATCTGGCGTATCCTTTGCTATAATTCTTCCCTCATCAATTATGGCAACCTCATCACAGAGTTCTGTTATCTCAGACATAATATGTGAGGTATACACAACAGTTTTACCCTCACTTGGAAGCTTTTTCACTATTTGTCTGAGCTTTCGAGCTCCTTGAACATCCATCGCAATGGTTGGTTCATCAAGAAATATGACCGGAGCATCATTAAGCAAAGCTTTTGCAAATGCCACTTTCATACGTTGTCCCGATGAATAACTCTCCACAGTCCTATCAATAAATTCCTCCAATTCGAGAAGCTTAATCAAATATTGAATCCTATCCAAAATGAAATCTGGATCAAGTGAATACAACCTCCCAAAAAAAGTCAAATTCTCTCGACCAGTAAGTTTCCAATAAAGCCCCCGTTCTCCCATCAACATACATCCTATACTGGCTCTTACCTGTTTTTCATCATTTATAACGTCATAGCCGTTGATCTTCAAGATTCCAGAGGTAGGGATTAAAAGGGTGGTCAAACATTTGATTAATGTGGTTTTTCCAGCACCGTTTGGACCTAGCAGACCAAAAATAACTCCCTCTGGAATATCTAGGTCAATAGATTTTAATGCATGAACTTGTTTGGTTTCTGCACCAGAGAATAAGCCCTTTCTAATTTTGGAACTGTAAGTCATTTTCAGATCTTTTATAGATATTATGGCACTCAACAAAGCTTTATGTGGATATAGTTTAATAAGCCTTTTCTTTCAAATAAAATTATTGGCATGAGAATATCCCCTCAATCTTAATTCTACTATGTTAATTTAAAGCAATAATGTATGTGATTAATAATTACCATGAAGATTGGATGAAATGTTATGGTAAATAAAAACCTTAGAATTTAAATGGGAGATTATCTGAAATCTATCTTTAGAAGTTACCATTAATTAATAATTCTCTTTCTAATTGAAATCATGAAACAAATCATAGGCTACAGGAAGTGAATTGATTTATTGATGAACTGCCTATGCTATACCTATTTCTACTTTTTCTTTGCACCATTTGTTCTCCTTAGGAGTATGTAACCAGAAATCCCAGCAATGAATGAAGCAATTAAGATTGCTATTTTTGACACTGATAACACAATCGGGTTCAATTCAAATGCTAATGTTGCGATAAACGTCGACATGGTAAATCCTATCCCTGCCAGAAACCCGAGCCCTAGTATATGATTCCACGTTAACCCCGTTGGTAATTTTGCAAAGCCTGACTGTAAAGCTATATATGATGCAAGAAATATCCCCAATGGTTTTCCAATAGCCAACCCAAGAATTATCCCAAGAGAAACAGGGTGGGAAATAGCATCTATCGAGTTAGCTGAAAATTTAACCCCTGCATTTGCTAAGGCAAAAATGGGCATAACCGTAAATGTTACCCAAGGAGCAAGTGAATGTTCCAACCTTTGAAGGGGAGATTCAACTTCTTGACAATTGTGTTCAAGTTTGGCTATTGTATCCATATAGATGGATAACTCCTTCGCTGAAAATTCCTTATCAATTGTTGCATCTGTAAGGTTTTGAATTAATAATTTTGATTTGTCCCTAAATTCTACAAAATCAATTTTTACGGTTGCAGGGATTGTCATAGCTAATATGACTCCAGCGATAGTAGCATGTATTCCAGACCCAAAAAAACCGTACCACATAACAGCTCCAATCAACATATAAGGGAGGATTCTCCTCACATTTAGCAGGTTTAGACCGACAAGCAAAAGAAACATCACCAGTGCCAAAACCAAATAATTGAACTTGATGCTACCTGAATAAAATACTGCAATAATCAATATGGCAGCAATATCGTCAATAATCGCAAGTGAAGCTAAAAATACTCGAGCTGTCATTGGAACCCTGTTTCCGAGTAGATAGAGCACACCAAGTGCAAATGCAATATCTGTGGCTGCTGGAATAGCCCAGCCCTTTGTGTTTAGTGGGTTTGACATATTAAAGGCAAGATACAACCCTGCTGGGACTAATATCCCACCTATAGCTGCAGTGATGGGTAGCATGGCTGCTTTCAAGTTTCTAAGTTCCCCGATAAGAATCTCTCGCTTAACTTCTAAACCAACCAAGAGAAAGAAAATTGCCATAAGAAGATCATTAATCCAAAGTGTAAGAGGTTTTGAAAGTATGAAACTCCCTGAAGAAACAGTAAAATAAATGTGCCAAAAATCATAATATCCTTTATTGTCAACATTTGCCCATATCAGGGCTACAATTACTGTGGCAATCAAAATTATTCCACTGGTTGCTTCATATTTTAAGAATTTTCTAAAGGGTGTTGCTATTTTTTCAGCTGGGGTATCACGCCTCATTCTCATGATGTTTGTACTATGAACCATAAATTAGGTGAAGTGTCTTAAATTATAAATTAATTCGTTAAAACCCATGAAAAATAATTGAATTACTAAAAAATCCTAAAATTCTCATTTAAAATTAAAATATCCTTATAGTATTAGAGTATCTCATATTTTATAGTATTATTTAGTTTATTTATCGCTAGATTCTATTACAATTAAGGCTCAAGTTTTGATGGGGGATAAAGCTTGTTCGATCTTAATTTGATTCTCTTCCTAACTCTAAAAATATGTGTCATGACACCAATTATAATTCCACCAAAGATAAATATTGACAGTACCGCTGGTGGTGGTGGAAATAGAAGGAAAATTAATTCCTCATAGAAAGGCCTTCGTTGGTAATAACCATTATCGGGAATAATTCCAGCGTTAGTAAACAGGAGGGTGCTAATATTTATGGTTATCTCTGTGAAATTATATCCGAGATTCCCTGCACGATCCCTTGTTTCAATAAAAAATGTAAGCTTTTTTTGTTCTTTAGTTCGCTCAGAATACGATAAATTTGATATCCAAGTTTTATTCCATGTAACTTGAATATATGTTTTGTTGTAACCAGTCTTCAGTATTTCATCTGCAACCATATCACCTGAGAAATCCAGAGAAATATTGTAAATAAACCCATTATCTGGTGGGTTAGAATCATTGGCCTTCCAATTCAAGGTTATGTTTGTATAATCTAGGGTTTTGTGGTTTGGCTTAATAATCACCATTGGAGAGAGCCTATCAAGAATGATCTTCACTGGAACTATAAGCTCTTGCATATTATTTTCAATGTCAAATGCTCTTAGAAGAAGCAGACCAGAGCCAACAAATCTAAAAAGTTTTGCAAAAGAAATGTTATATCCAACGTATTGAATTGTGGTTCTGTTCATGAGGACCCTATACTTGTTACTGTTTAGATAAAATGGTTGATTCTCACCTAAGTTATCGCCCCCAGTCAGAAATGTCATGTTATAGGAAGAGTCATTTGTTAAAAAATAAATGTAAAGACTTCTTGGAAACCTGTTATCTGTCACGATTATGTTAAAGTTGGTCTGTAACCTTGGGTTAGAAGAGAAATCTAATACAGAAGGAAGAGTCCCTTTAGACCCATTAAACCTATTAGTAAAATCATTTGAAGAAATCTCTATTTTTGGCTTTGTCGTGTCATTGTTATAGTTAACCTGAAGGTAATACTTAACTGATGCAATTTCCATATCATAGTTTAACCCAGTTATTTTTAGGGTGTAGTTCCCAGAACCATACCCTCTGCGGTCCTTTGGCAAGAAAGTGATGTTCCAATTTGTGGAATTTATCTGTATCACCCTCGCTGGCACCTTTAAATATTTGTAATAACTTGGTCCACCAATTAAAGACACGTTTATTGAAGGTTTCGGAACCAAGGAACCATTGGAATATTTGAACAGAACCGTCTCAGTTAGATTATCAAAATCTAGATGAACTGTTCCTGATTTATGGGATAAATTTAACATGGCATTTGATTCAACTGCAAATTCGGAGTTAGATTTATCCTGGCTAATTAAGTCCAACTCAGAAGGTATATCCATGTTTCCAGTTGGTAGCATTAACCAGATAAGAAGTATGAAGATACATGAACTGAATTTCACACATATTGATACCTTTGCACAGTAAAAAGTCTTACCACCTAAAATTTATTACAAGGAGAAAATGTTTGATTAAATCAATTTTTAGTCTGAACAATCTACAAATTATCCTTATCCTACAAATTATCTTATTCTAGATATTGCACTAAACTGTATTTACCTGTTGAACAGGTCTCAAAGATCCCTGTTCTTGTTTGGTAATTTTGTGATAAACCCAGAAACTTGCCACAGCAATGGCTATCTGCAACCAAACACCAAACCATTTAATCAAAGGATGAATAGTATCAGTTAAAATTGGTAGCCCCAACCAAGGAATCACATAATTCAATGCTATTAGATAAAAGATTACGAAAGTGTTTACATATCTGCTTCCTCCAAAGTTATGACTAAACGAGCAGTAATTTGCTATCCAAAGTGGCTTGGTAGGGGAGTCTTTGTTTAATAGAGATGAGACAACCCCCATATTCCATTTGGATGCAGGTTTTTGACAGATGAAGCAGTGTTTGTCTTTAATATGTATCAATCATTTTTAAAATTTAAAACTTTATAGTTAAGTTAAGTCCAATAGATTACGGAAATGACCTCTCAAGTGTTTTTTAAGACTTAACTCAAGAATTATCATACCACAATCAAGGTAGTTGTTCCTAGAATGAACCATTTTATGTCTAGCCAAAAAACTCTCTTGTGATCTGGGTTTTGTCCACCCCAATTCCGATGAGTTTTGATCGTAAGGATTTCACGAACTCAGATTTACCAGCAATGTAAAACTCATTGGTTAGATGTTCTGCAAATATTTGATCCAATTCTTTTTTCTTGGGTTTTCCCTGAGCCCATCCAGGGTTTTGGTCTGTAATTTGTATCGGGACATATTGAATTTGAAGTAGATTAGAAAATTTCTCAACAAAGGGAGGGTAAAGAGAAGTGAATTCAGGAGTTAAGACATCTATAATGAGGTTCTCTTGTGTGTATAGATCTTTGTGATCAGCCATAAACTGTAGGTGAGCAATATTTGCAACAGAGCCTATGTTTAATGAGATAAACACTTTTTTTGTCTGAGTTTTTTGTAGAAGATATCGTCCCTTTGGACCGTTGAACTTGAAAGTCTCACCATTTTTCAACGAGTGCAAAAATTCACCAACGTGAGATCCTGGGTAATTTTCAACCATTATTTGGAAGATTTCTGGGTGTTCCACACTGGAGGTGATTGTGTAGTCTGCAACCCTTTCCTCACCTTCTATTCGATTTTTAGTCACAATAAACTGTCCAGAATCCCAGATAAATGGAGTGGATGGATGAATCTCTATGAGCTTGACTGAATCTGTTAGGCTGATGCTCTTGGTTATCTCACCCTTTTGGTACATACATTGTTATTTTGTGTTAACTTAAAAAAATTGAGGAAACGGAAGACTCTGTTCTTTTTTATTTAATAGCTAAATGAAGAATATGAATATTTACAACTTATGACCTCCCTATTAAAAGATCTAGTCTTGCTAAATTAAGTTCTAGTAACTTAAATTCTTTCATTGATAAAGCTGAGATATAGACCTGAATTATCCTCTTCACGATAATCCTTTTACATAGAATAGATTAATAAAATTATAATCAGTTAATTAACGACTTTGACTAAAAAATTAAAATTAGAAGAGGAATAATAGGAATGAAAGTTGTTAGGTTAAATCAATAAAAAACGAAATCCATCCTTCAATATTTCAATTGATATTCTATTCTTCAGACAATTCCTCATTAAAGTTAAATTCTGGCAGATCATCAAATAGAGACTCTGTGGTTGAACCATTGGTGATGGTATCAATGACATTATAGTTCCAACCCTCTTTGATAGTTTTGTAGATTGTTTCTAAGATGAGATCTTTGGACCTCAGATACTCCACCAGTACCTCCAACGTTAAGGGAAGTTCTGCCTCTTTCAAAGAATTTGCTAGTGGAATGAATAGATCAAAGTTCATTCTTATATTTCTGCTGATTGAGTTGTTATTTTGAACCTTTGGTATTTGAGAAACATCTATCTTAAGAAAATCCTTTAGCTGTAGGTTAAGATTAGAATCAATCAACATTTGCTTCACAACCTCAGGGTCAATGTCATGGATCTTGATGGCATCGTTAATGAAACCCTTAAATTTGTCCTCAATTCTTTGATGAGCTATTGTGATCTTTTTCAGGTATGACTCAGGTAGTGGTTTTTCTGCAACTATGATAAATGTTGAGCGTTTGTTTTTGTGGGAGATAATTGAGAGCCCAGATCGTTGCATAACCTCAACACCTAACTCTTCATCCTTTAACTCACTGAGGACAGAGGAGATTGCTGTGGTTAACCCAGAAAGTAACGCTGGATCGACAGTAGAACTTTCAGACCAAATTTGATCATAGAAGGGGATACCTGTACTGTTGCTCTTTATCAAAATTGTGGAGATCGAACGTAAGGCATCAATTTCTTCGACAATATTGAGGTTCTCCGCTTCAATCATTTTCTTTTGTATTTTAGTCTTTCTTCGTCTGATCAAGAGTAAGAACAAGAATAGAGCTAAGAAGGCAAGTATACCAACAAAAACTAAAAGATTCTTCTCAATGAGTTTCCTTGCTTCTTGGACATAATCTAGCCATGTCTTGTTGGGACTAAGTATTTTTGGTAGGACACTTGAATTAATAATTCCTGGTGAAGTCAAGTTCTGGTCAACAACGCTTGCCTGGATTGAGGTGATAGATTTAAAGGTACTTGTTACACTTCCTGGGATTGTATAGATTGCATACCCCTGTTTGTTTGTCTTTACTGTTGTTAATATCTCTGACTGAGTATTTGTGACACCAGTATAAACAATCTTGAAAGTAATATTAACCCCAGCAACTGGACCATTATCGTATCCTATTAATGATTGAAGATTTAACATTGAGCTAGTCTGTTTTCTTGGTGCGTAAGTTACCAGAGCAGAAACAGTGTAATTTTCTCCCTGTCGCAAGGTATTGGACGCCTCTAGTGAAAGTAATACCTGTGGGTTTTCTACAACAACAATCTTTCCAAAGTTGAGTGTCTCATAGCTGAATCTGTTTGTTCTAAACTTCCATTCATAGGTTCCCTTAGCTAAGCCTGTGTAATTCAACAAGAGATTAAAGTATCCACTGGAATTTGTTTGTGCTGGTGCAAAGCTCTTGATTACCTGTCCCTTTGTATAACCAGTCACATTTAGAGCAGTCAGGTTCATGTAAAGCTCACCCTTAGGTACAAATTCACCGGTCAGATTTGTCCATCTTAGTGTAATTAGCTCTAAGTCTCCTCTAAAGACCTTTGGAGTAACCTGGGAGATCATATTAATTTTTGTCTCAATGATAACTGGATTCTTTATGGTTAATGTCACTGATTGAGAGACTGAGTTTCCATAGTTGTCCTGGAATTTCACGGTTATATTGTGGACACCTAGACTAAGGTTAGTTACATTAAATGAGATTGTCTGGTTATTTGCAAAAGATCCACTCTGCACAGTTTTTCCATCTAATATTATAGAATAATCTTTAGGGTTAATTTCCTGCACTCTCCACATCAGTAAATTTGTCTTCTCTGGATTCTTAAAGATTCGAAGAGAAGTTGGGGGAGAAGAAAGGAGTTTGGGTGGTGTGGTGTCTTTAACTGTAATAATCACAACATCCCTTGACATCAGATTGCTGGTGTCATAGGCAACAATGGTGAAATTATAAATCCCCACATTAAATGAATCTAACAACACAGAGACATTTTGTCCACTAACCCAAGAACCAGACCTATAAACGCTATTGTTCAACAGAATCTGATATTGATAGGGATGCACATCTGTGAGTACCCAGGAGATGATTGTGCCATTGATTCCTGCTTCTTTTATCACGTTTGTCTGAGGAGTTATGTTCGGAGGGGTGACATCTGATACTGTTATCGGTTGAGATATTTCTGCATAGTTTCCTGCGAGGTCATAAGTCCTTAACTTAAAGATGTAAACACCTTTTGGAAGTCCATCTACATTAATTGATACCTCTGCTCCGCTTGTCCATGTATTTGTGTACGTAAGAGTGTTGTTGATGAACACATCATAGTAAGAGGCATGAAGATCTGTTGATATGAATTTAAACTGGTTCCCTGTTGTTCCCTCAGCATATCCTGAGAGGCTTGTAAATGTTATAACTGGCTTAGTTACATCTCTTACAGTCACAGTTACATTACTCACTGCCTTGTTTCCTGCACTGTCTAATACCTGAAGTGAGTAATAATATACACCATAAACCATTGAGTTTAGATTGTATGATATAGAGGTACCACTCCAAGGTTGATTCGTGACAGTTATTGAGTTATTTAGATAAATCGAATACGTGGCAGGGTAAGTGTCGTAGACCGTCCATGATAACACCGAGCTTTGTCCTTCATCCATGGTCACATTTGAATGAGGTACTATGGTTGGACTTTTGTTGTCTGTTACTTGGAACTCATATAACACTGTTGTGTTTGCTAAAGATGCACTAGTTCGAAATCCTGGGTATACCCAGTTGAATTGGATTGCATTCCACCCAAGTCTGAACACAGAAGACCAAGGGATGGTAAAGTTAAATTGTGCTAATCTGTAATCATACACAAATGAAGAGCTGATGTTGTTAGACACAAGGATCTTAGATGAATTAACGGGAACAGATCCCCCTGTAACATTCAACAACGAGAAGTATAGTTTGTATGTGTTGTTTGCCTGCAGAACGCTTTGCGTGGTTGCTTTACCTTGTTGATCAACGATTTTGGCAAGACCACGATAATAAACATTAAGGGTAAAACTGACAGATTTTATGATTTGAAAATCATTAAATGTTATGGCCACAGAATACGTTGTGTTCTTTACAGGGTTTGCAGGATATGCTAACACAGAAAGGTCAATGATGTAAGAATACATGTATCTTGCATCATTTGGAACCTTACCCAGTAAAGTCATCGCACCAGTTGAGATCTGCCAATCAAGTAAATTTGATGAGCTGCTCCAACTGGAGTTATGTGTTCGATCCAATACCAAAACCGTCACATTGACCTTGTCACCTTCTAATGCATTATAACTCCCAATTGGGCTGTTTAACTCCAGAGAAACGTTTGCTTTAACCAAAAACTCTTCAAACACCCCTCCAATTGCAGTTCCATTGTTGAAAATATATTGGAAACTGTAATAACCTGTGGTGATGTTTGGATCAAGATTTGTGATAAAAGACCCATTTGTGACTAATCCTAAATTTGCAGAACTTAGATATCCATCCTTGTATGTTAAATATGATTGATTTGTATAAATCTGACCGGTCTGAGACCGTAAGGATGCGTTCAGTACCCCATTTTCTAATTTGTAACTTGCAAGGTTGACTACCTCACCCCTCACAAGACTTCCCTGTTTTACACTTGGATAAAGGGTTCCAGCGGTTCCGATCTTCTTTGGAATCCAAGTAGAATTCAATACATAGGTTTTCACCGTTGAGTAAAACAGTAGGTTTGGAGTGGTTGCATTGATTTCTAGTGTTCCTGAGGTTGTGTAGAACTGAAGTGTGTCATTTGCTGAGCTAAATACCTTTCTTGTATAATCCGAAGGTGTTGTTAATGTCAATCCACTCCGTCTTAATGTTGTTAAGGTAAAGTTATGTGGAATGTACATGAATTTCTTTAGTGTTGCATTAGATGTGGGTAATGTATCTAAGTAAGTTACAGACCAGTTAACAGATGCGATCTTGGGGGAGAACTCATAATAGACTGATGCAAGTGAATTAGTAACCTTGGTTTGATAATAGGTGATATTAAATTGAACAGGGTATCCATATGCTAAAGTGGCATTATGACTAAAAATATAGGTTTGTGTGGTAGTATATGATTTATATTGATTATAGGTATTACTGGGACTCAACGGAGTTATAACAGCGTTATTTTCAACTGTCACATTGAGATTGCTCGGGTTAAAGTTAACAGTATAGTTAAAATCTGACCTAATATCAAAGTTAGGTCTATAGGTCCAATTGTTAGGAAGAATGTTTGCAGTATCAATTTTTGAAGCTGAAGTAAAATTATAATTTAGCCCTGAATCAACTCCAGTGGTATTGTAATCTAAAAACAATTGCTTTGTTGGATCTGGAACTTTTATATAAAACAGAAAGAAAAAATATCCAGCTGTGATATTTGAATAAGTGGTACTCTTACTTATAATTGTATTGGAAGGAAAATTTAAAGATAATTTTGGATTAGTTCCTGGACTAGTTACATTTACTTCTGAAATTTTAAAGGAAGGAGTTAACCGTTGATCCAAAGATCGATTTATTGCACTCCACAATTCAACCGTTAACAATCCAGGATTTGAGAAGGGATTAAAAACGTAAATATTCATAGAATTAAAATTTACTGATTTGACCGAACTTGAAATATTATTCAATACTGGTAATTGGAAACCTTGTGCTTGTACTATATAATTGGAAGCTTGACCAGAACCAGCCTTAGTACTCCCTGACTCTATTATTGCTTGAGTTTCTTGTGATTTTGCAGAAACAGTTGCATTAAATGCATCATACCTTCCGTTTTGCACTGGGACACTCATAGAATATGGTGAGGGTTGATTTATAGCAGTTCCAGCCTTTGAGTTATTGACCTGAAACCTGAAACCTTTAACAGATGTCTTCTTTACAGTATCAATCTTTGCAATAGAGGTTGTATTTCCATTTGATTTAGATGAAACATCGTTCTGAGGTAAATTAACAGTGGGTGAATTAACAGGTAAATTTGGTGTATTTGTGGGTTGTTTCGGATGATTAATCTGAAACGTGGGGTTATTTTCCCTGGGGATGACAAGTGAAGTCTGAAAATAAATTGTGGAGAAAACAAGAAGAACAATTATTGAAATTGTAAAAATTTTTATTTTACTGTTATTTACCTGAGGGAATCTAAGATGCATCAATTTCAGCATGTTTATGGTTATTAAGATTAATAACTTTTATAGATTATCACCAAAGTATACTATAATTATGTTAATTAAAGAAATAATATCAAGTTTTAGTATAACCACTATTTTTGTTTAACAATTCGTGAACCAAAATTAACTAAGAAATAAGGAAGAAATCACCCGTTAGAGATAAGATATTTAATTAGGGTAATATTACCTCTTGCTTGTGAAAGGTTTTTCATACCTTGTTGAAGATGAAAAGGACTCTAAACAACTGGTACTGAAAACTTCTAAAATTCCGGTTTCGTTAATTATCGATCTGATCAAGAAAGATAAGACCTTTCATCAGATAAAAGAGCAATATTCCTCATTAACAGAGGTAGAGTTTCAGGAAACTTTGGATTTCATTAAATTCGAAAATGAAAGGTTGCTATTTGCCTTTGACAGTGTTCAAAAAACCTATAGAAATGTTGTGGCGTTGAAAAAACTCACATATAAGACTTCTGCCAGGTCAATTGGATTGTTTGGAAGGAATGGAAGTGGAAAATCAACACTGATCAAGCTCTTACTTGGACTGATAAAACCAGAGTCTGGAAGTGTGACCTTTAACTACTCAACTCAAGACCTAAGAGTTGTACCAGATTTCCCAAAGCTTCCAAGCCATTACTCTGTTAACAAATGGATGGAAACACTCGAGAATCTCTATGGACTTCCTGATATCAACGTTGATTTTGAGGGATTATTTGATCTTAAGGGAGATGAGTTACTTGGTGAACTATCTGCTGGGCGATATCGTGTTGCTGCCCTACTGCCAATATTTTATGGCAAACCAAAGATCATTATATTGGATGAACCCACCACCTTCTTAGATGCCGTGATGAAGGATTTGGTTCTCACTTTGATAAAAAGGCAGGTTGAGAAATATCAATCCAAGGTAATTATCGCATCACATCAAATTGATGAGATCAATCTTTTTTCAGATGCTGTTCTTTTGTTGGATGATGGGTTGTTACTTGCTGAGATTCCCATGACTGATGATATTGAGACCAAATATAGTATACGTGTGAGTGACACGATGGAATTTGAGGGGGTTCTAAAGAAGAACAAGATTAAGTATGAATTGAAGGAGACACGTTTTGGGTTCATGTTTGTGACCCCTTTGAATACAAAGCTTTGGACTGCCACAAGACAGTATCTCTCAAATGAGAAAATGATTTACTCAATAAAGAAAATTGACAAACTACAGGAAAAACTGGGAGGGATTATAACTGAGTAAAGGAGTATCAACAAATATGTTCACAGGTCTTCATAATTATATTCAGAATTATTCAGAATCTGATAAATTTGAGAAGGAAGCAGTTAAGGCCCTCTTTTTTAAGTCTTACCTCAAAGAAATACTGATTCTTGTGCCCATGAGTCTTGGTTTCCTATTTTTTCTCTTTACTTCCTCCGACACGTACACCTCAGGGACATCCATTGTCACACAATTCGAATTGATGCGCAGTCGCTTGATATTTAGTTTTCTTGAGGGTGTTTTTGTTGGGATTACGGTTATTATAGCCATGGTACAGTTGATCCGTTGGATAAGCTCACAAAGTGATGGAAGCTTTGGATACTGGGTGGGTATCGGAGCTAAGAGAGAGAAAATTTTACGACATACCTTGATCTCGACGATCTATTTTTCAACTCTTGGTGTAATAATCGGGTTTATACTAGTATTCTCAATTGGTGGAATCTCATTTGGTTCAATTGAAATTTTAGCTCTGTTGATAGCTACAGTGTCGAATATAATCACATGGCTATTAATTGGTTTAATTCTATCTCAGTTTATACAAAATCAGGTCTTGACACCAATACTCTTTCTTTTCTTGGCAGCAACAAATCTATATGCTCTAAGACCACTAAGTGAGGTATATAGGTACTTCCTCGCACCTCAATTTAACACAACCATTAACTCCCTCATGGTTGGTATATTACTAAGCTTACTGCTTAACATCCTTCTCTTTATGAGTACTTTGTGGGTACACAAAAGGAGTGAACTTGTTCTATAGGTGAATGTTATGAGGTACAAAAATATTGTTTTGGTATTGTTTATAATTTCTATCATTACCTTTCTCCCTGGATTCAAACCTAGTCAGACCTATTCACTTGTTCCGAGCACTCCCAGATCTATAATTTTTGATGT
Source organism: Candidatus Heimdallarchaeota archaeon (assembly GCA_030149205.1). Lineage (GTDB taxonomy): Archaea > Asgardarchaeota > Heimdallarchaeia > Heimdallarchaeales > Kariarchaeaceae > WAKA01. The sequence continues at coordinate 20,346 of JASBSB010000005.1, forward strand.
GACATCACCAACTCTTGAGCTAACGCTGAGTCAAAATTCAGGTGTGTCGATAAATCTATCCTATTATTTTGGTGGAAATGTGGTGCAGATCAAGCAGAATCTTAACTTTACAAACTCATTGGTTTTGGACAATCTGTCTCCAGGATTATATTATCTTCAGATTTTATCAAGTAACCTAAATGAAATTACTATTGGAAATTCTGGTATATATATTGCTCAAATTGGTGTCTTTGTTTTTCTTGGTTTGCTCAACCTCTATGTCTTTAATAAGGAGCTAAAGATACGATCCTGAATCAATTACAAATTTCCAGATCTTAAGACTGCTTTAATTGAGATTCCTCAACAAATAACAAAAAGGCTCTAAATTTACAGATGATTTAATTTTGAAGGCAAAATTTCTTTTTTGCCCTGAATTAGAGATTATTATTTGATGGTTGGGAATGCTTATCCACGATACTTATAGAACCCTTCTCCAGTCTTTATTCCTAGTTTTCCCTCTTCAACGAGCTTTACAAGTATGTTTGCTGGTTTGTAAGCTTCTCCAAGCTCTCTTTCCATGGTTCGTTGGCTTGCTAAGGCAACATCCAACCCTACCATATCTGCAAGTGTCAGTGGGCCAGCTGGAAAGTTAGCCCCTAACATAAGTGCCTGATCTATATCTTCCTTAGTTGCGACTTCTTCGTCTAAGAGTTTAGCAGCTTCGTTTAGTGAGGGTAATAAGACCCTGTTCACAATAAATCCGGGTGAGTCTTTTGCAACAATTGGAACTTTTTTGAGTGTTGTCACAAATCCTTTGGCTGACTCTACAACCATATCACTGGTCTCTTTACCCTTGATAACTTCAACTAATCTCATAGCAGCTGGTGGATTGAAAAAATGTAACCCTAAAACTCTCTGTGGATTTTTCACAACTTCAGCAATCTTAGAGATAGATAAGGTGCTTGTGTTACTAGCGAGTATAGTGTTTTCATCTGCAAATTTTGATAGCTCTGAAAACACCTCATGCTTTACATTCATGTCTTCAAAAACTGCCTCAATAACCAGATTAGCCCCTTTGACAGCCTCTTCTACTGACAATGTAGATTTAATTCTTGAAAATACTTTTTCACCCTCTGCAGGTGTGAGCTTTTTCCTTTCAATTCCGTCCATCAATGCTTTTCTGATCTTGTCCAACCCAGCATCAAGGAATCTCTGTTCCTTATCCAGAATGGTCACATTAATTCCTGCAACAGCAGACACATAGGCAATTCCAGATCCCATTGCACCGGTACCAATAACAACTAGATTTTTGATTTCCATGAGGTATGATGTTATCTTCTATTTATTTAACTTAAGAAAACAATCAAAACAAGATTCTTAAATTCTTATATTTTTTTATCAATTTTAGGGTGTCTATCATACATGGAATCCTGCTATAATACCTTAGATACTAAATAAATAGGCTAATTAAACAGAATTTTCTCTCAAATTATCAATACTTTACTCTGATCAAAACTGGTCAGAACACTGTTCTACTCCCTATCTTAATAAACTATCAAGAGGAATAACGAGTATGCAATCAATAAGAAAGTTCTTTCTCTTTGGAGTCCCCATCAAGCAGATTTCAGTAGTTTTTTTACTGTCTGGATTGTTGATGACTGGAGTAGTTTTCTTAACAGATAATAATTTGATTCCTAAATATGCATCACATTATTATCCCGCTCCATATTTTTCAAATGTGATACAGGTCAACAGTGCTTTATACTGGATAGAATTGAACAGTTCTGGTTCTTTCAATTTGTCGTTTGATCTTCATTCAAGAAATCTACAAAGCAACATTAGCACAGTTTCTAAACTCGTGGGACTGAATACAGGGATGATCCTTGCAAATACAACATCAATTAATTTTCAATTCAAATTACTACCGTATGGTGTCAATGCTTTCCTTATTCTAATGCAACAATATCATAATTATGACTCATTTCGTAGTTTTGTTTATCCAACAGAGACTCCATATTCAATGGATATTCTGCCAGTTCATATACTAAGTTCTGGAGATTTAAATTTTGGAACGCTGACCTTAATCAACAAAACACGGTCCCTTCAATTTAATCTATTTTCAAACTTCAATAATTATTTGAATAAAGAGATACTTCTGACCTTTAGTAATGGTTCTGAACCAAGAACTCATTATATGTTCACGTCATCATTATTTCAAAAAATATTAAGTACCTCAACTGAAGGGTCTGTGTATTTACCACCTTTTGAAATCGCCACAAAGCTATCAACACAGTTTATTCAATTAGATTCTTTTATTCAAAAAGAGGCACATGTTTCAAATATCTCAAAAATTTCATCAATCAATCTTATAGATGCTAGAGTAAAATTAATCGATAGCTACGGAAGAATCCATTTCTTCGGGCAAGGAATAATTAAAGATGAAACTGAGGGAACTTTGGCAGCATTAAATGTGCCAGATTATGCTGTATTAATTCCCAGTACAAATAATGTTCAGTATTGGCAATTGCTACCAAATTTTTTCAAGTCTGTAAATTATAACAATTTCTATCCTAGAACAGTCTCACTTTTTCAGCTAAATTCAAGTATAATGGTATCTTTTATATCTCCAGATGTAAATGGTTTTTACAACAATTTGAGGTTCTGGGAGAAATCCTCTACTTACAATTACACTCAATACATGGATTATTCGAAGTCAAATAGTTTCCAAATTTCCTTCTTTGATCCTCTAAATATTACACACTCAATGAATATTTCATTTACAGGGAATCGGACAACTTTTCCTCGGTTAAGTTCTTCTCATGTGATTCTAAGGGATATTTATAATACCCAAACCTTTCATTCTTTTGCGTATTCTTACTATTTACTATCATCAATCCCTGGAAATTCAGAGACTCAATTCTACTTAACCATTAAATTAAACAAGGAAAACAGCTCATACGTCCCGATAACTGATTCTGTTACCCAGAACAAGGTTTTAACACTTGTTCGATTCAATGTATCTAAAAATTATCAAACAGGTCCCATAGTAACGAGAGACATATTGTATACACCTAAAACAACTAATTCTTCATCTCAGCTCCGTCATTCCGGTGGAATAAACATTGGTAGTTTATTTCTAATTGCAAAAAATAATAAATCTCTCATTTTAATATACTTTGATTATTCCTCTGAGGGAAGTTCCATGGCTATGATAGTAATTTGGGGGATTAAAACCTGAAAATAGATAAACCTAAAGTACAGAATATAGCTACTTCTAAGGACGACCTATATCCTGATGAGCAAAACTTACCTGTGATTCAAAAGGATGTGAGAGGTAAAACGCTTGAGGTTTATTATTTCTTAACATCACATCCTGATACAGAATTTGGTGTTAGAGAAATCCAACGGGAATTGAACTACTCCTCACCATCTGTGGCATCTTACCATCTGTCAAGATTGTATAACTTCCATTTAGTTGAAAAAAATGAGAACGGGAGATACTTTGTCAAGAAGAAGGATCCATTGGTTCTCGGTGAGCTTGCAGATCATATCCGGGTTGCAGAATGGTCTATTCCTACTTTGGTTGTGTATGTGTTTTTTGGCGTTTTTGCTATTTTAATAGCAATAGCGTTTTTTGTGGTTAAGATGCCCAATGAATCCTGGTTCGTATTTGTGTTATTCTACAACCTGATTTTCATTTTTTGGGTTATTCGTGACGTAATGAGGTACTACAAGAAAATAGAACAGTGAAAATGTAGGGGTTATCTTTTATTCTATTACAAAATTAGATACATTATCATCTTATAATCTGAAAACGATTTTATATCAGTAATACTTTACAAATGTAGTGGAATGGCAGGAATTTAATCTGGGAGTCTATAATCTTATAAATGGAGAAATTGCCCCAAATTCTCTGCTCCAGAAACTAATAGAGTCATTCTCTAAGACATATTCAATTAAAGATGTCTTGATTGTTAAGGATAACAAGAACTCCATCACTGTGTTCAGTGGAAAGTATCCTCATTGGCAGGATATTTACAATTTTGGTGTAACCTACAAGGATATTTATTCAACCCTATCAGAGTTCTCCTTACTTACCAATGAATCTCATGAGGGTATCAAATTTTATACTGAGAGAAGAGTGTTTAAGCTGGTAAACAGATATTATCAACCTCTTCTAAAAACCGAGAAAACGACCTTATCTGAGGAGTACATTATTCTTGCAGTTTTAGGGTCTCAAGATTCAGTCATTCAACTTCTTCCCACCTCAGAAAAATCCCTTGGACTGATAACCATACTTCAGATAATTTCTGTGTACCAACAAAATTTAATCCTAAAAGACCTGTTAAATTATTTTGCTAACGAGTTAATTGATGCCTATAAAGTTATTCCGTTTCATCTTCGCGAGGTTGACAAATCAAGAATTACACCCGAACAGATGGATGAGATTATTCCTGTCGCATATACAGCCTATTTTAATGAACAACTTGGCCCCACTGCCTTTGTTTCCTCTCCCAGAAATTACAATATGGTCAATCTTTCGCGTCAGCTTGTCTCAAGTTACACAGTTATAGATTTTGATTTTGTCATTGAGGCGGAGTTCATATTAAACACCAGTCAGCAGGTTGTTCCAGAGAAAGGAGAGTTTCTCTCCTTGTTCTTTGTAAGGGATACATCTGAGGCTAGGGCAGGAAAAGAACTTCATTCAATGAACGTGATTATCAATGAAAAATACAACTTTCAACTGTTACAGACAATGCCCCTGATAAAAGCAAACCTTATGGTTTTTGGGAAGCATTATAAGCAGATGATATCTGAATTACCCACATTAATAGATAAACTTGACAAAGGTGAGAAAGAAACACTAAAGTCTCGGATTTCAGATTTATTGTTTGAGCTACGAAGGGACCTTGCAACACATATAATTAAAATAATTGAAGGTTAAAACTCTAAATCATCCCAAAGGTCTTTATTTTTTTGTCTGCGCTTTTTGCGGTCTTCAAGAACAGTTTCAACCTTTTCTTTTGGAACCTCATTAAACTCAAGATCACCCAGATCGAGTGCTTCCTCTAAAGTGAGATTCTCTGTAGACCCTTTCTGTTCTTTTCTCTTCTTTCGCCTCTTAAAAACTCCTCTTATCCCGCTTGGTTCTTCCTTTGTGTCTCTTTTACTCTTCTCTTTCGGTTTTTTAAAGGTGCCAGTTAGTTCTGCCTGTGGTGTTGATGGTAAATCTGTCTGTTCATCACCATCTCTAAATATATCTGCTGTGGCACCTGGTGCATACATGTCAAGGGAGTTAATAATTTCTTTTGCTAACAGCTTTAAAGTTGGATTAAGGCTTGTTTGGTTTTGGGCAAAGTGGGTTTTAACCTCATTCAAAAAATGGATACCTGTATCAAAATCTCTAGATACAAAGCCAGATATTGCCTGTATTATGAAAAGCCTCATCATTTTATCAACAATCGATCTGTCTCCAGCTTTCTGATTATACATTTAGTCACTTCCTTGTTTAGGTATATAGTGGACTTATTTAAATCTTCCATTAGAAAGTTTTGAAGATTCAGTTAAAAATTAAATAATTCTTGACCTTGAGAATACGATTTATAATTATTGATTTTTGGACTATCTTCATGAGAATCGTTATTGCACTGGGAGGAAATATGATTGTCGAGGGCAAAAGTACTGGTACGTATCAAGAGCAGAAAGCTAAGTTAGAAAAGAGTGCAAAAGTTATAGTTGATCTTCTCAAGATGGGACATGATCTGATCTTAACTCATGGAAATGGCCCACAGGTGGGTAATTTGCTTCTACAACAGGCAAGCATTTCTACTGTTCCAGCATTACCCCTTAGAATTTTAGGAGCAATGACGCAGGCACAAATTGGAGTTATGCTTGAATTGGCTCTCAAAAATGAGCTATTAAACTCAAAGGATGCGAATTTATCAGAAAAAGAGGTAATTGTGGTACCAACTTCAGTCCTGGTCAATTCTGACGACCCTAGCTTTCAGGATCCCACCAAACCTATTGGACCTTTCTTTGATGAGAATCAATTCACAAAAATCAAGATCGGTGAGGATGAGATATATAAGACCTTTAATTTAGGATACAGACGTGTTGTTCCCTCTCCAGACCCAGTTGATATTATTGAGAGGCAGTTGATCGAAAGTTTATCTAAAGCAGGAAATCTGGTAATTGCTGTTGGAGGTGGGGGAACCCCTGTAGTTAGCAAAAAAGGAAAACTTGAACCTGTAGATGCAGTAATTGATAAGGATAGAGCCTCAAGCCTTCTGGCAAGAGAGATCCATGCTGATGGTTTATTGATATTGACGAATGTTGATGGGGTTTACAAAAGATTTGGGTCTGCTGAACAAAAACTGATCTCAAAACTAGATAGAATGATTGTTGATGACTTAGAAAAGGATGGGGAGCTGCAATCTGGAACAATTAAACCTAAAGTTTATGCCTGCCAAACCTTTGTTGAAAATGGGGGGAAATTTGCAATTATCACATCTCCTGACAAAGCTCTAAAAGCCTTAACCGGTAAAGCTGGGACGATTTATGGTACACCAATAGAAATTTGAGATCAGAGTACTCATCTTACAATTAGGGTAATTCTATTGAATTAAAATTAAAGATTATGGGTTTTTGCAAAACCCTTCAACAATACCTCAGGTATAATCTACAACTAGAACAGTCTAAAATCCGAACAATTTTAAAATATGACAATATATCTCTATTTATGCTTTTGAATGACTCAGAAATCAAAAAATTATTAGAAGAAGCCGAAGTTGTTGCTGTTTACGGTTGCTCTACTAATCCATCAAAACCATCTCACGAGGTTCCAGAATTCCTACAAAACAAGGGGTATAAAATAATTCCAATGAATCCTAAGGCTGAAAATATACTAGGAGAAAAAGTAATACGACAACTTAAGGATCTTCCTAAGGATGTTGATATTATTGATGTCTTTAGACCAAGTGAAGAAGCTAAAGAAGTTGTACGAGAGATAGTGAGCCTTGGTTTAAAACCAAAAGCTATTTGGTTGCAGCTTGGTATAAAGCATCCTGAAGCTGAAAAACTGGCCAATGATGCTAACATCCCAATTATTATGGATAAATGTATGAAAATTGAGTATAACAAACATTTCACCAAGTAATTCACACAGACAAAGTATTTATTAAAATTCAAATCTACCGTTTCATGTGTTCAATCTCTTTCGACCAAATCTTCCAGAAAGAAAATACAAAAAATACACCAAAGAAGAACTAGAATTAAGAAAAAGTTGGATTGAAAGACGGGGAAATCAGAAACTTATTGTGTTACATACCTACCATTCCATCGTAGATTCTTTGGTACCAATCCTGATTACTGGATTCTTAATGAGTTCAGTGGTAGGAGTGATCGTCGCATATTTCGCAAGAAATCTTACAGCAGTCTTTATTTCAATGCTTATTGTCTTTATCATCATAACTTCACTAAGAAACAAAGAATTTTCACTTATTGAATTTGACTTAAATGATAATATCTTTTATTACAAGGGGATTATTGAAATTGGTGGTGAACCACGCTTTACGGATTATCTGGGACCATTAGAAGCAGTCGAAGGGGTCGAAATTATTCGTACTGGAAAAATCCGCAAGAATTGGGAAACAAGATTTATTACGTCCTCTGGCTATTTGAGGCTTCCTTGGCCACTACCCACAGAAGTTGTCACATATTTAAACAATAAAAAAATTCTAACTGAAGCTTTCACAATACCTGATGAGCCCATTGAAAAAAAATATGGACGTGAAATTTTCTACAGAAACATTATAGATAGAACTGAGTTCTACAAAGAATTGAGAGCTTTAAAGGAAAAGGAAAAGGGACTCCGAATGCAAGAAAGAATAGAGAAAGGAAAGATAGATGATAATTCACCATCTCCAGAAGAATAGGTCATAAATCAGAATCCCTTTCAATAAAATTCTATTTCTTGTGCGTTTCAGACTTTTGAATCGAATAATTTTAGTCTAACGCGTAGTATCATGGTTTTTATGATAAATCTAAAAAAGAATATTTTATGAAGATAGAATATGAAGATTGTTGTACTTCTAAAAGCAGTGCCAGACACAGAAACGAGATTCAAAATTCGTGAGGATGAGACTGACGTAGTATATGATGATTCTATAGAATGGATTGCATCCCCATACGATGAATATGGGTTGGAAGCAGGCATTCAGTTCAAGGAGAAACTAGATGGCACTGAACTGACCATATTGACTCTGGGCAAAGGTAATGAGAGTCAAGTGATTAGAAAAGCATTGGCAATGGGAGCTGACAAGGCTTCCTTGATAAACAACGAGGATCTTGCTAGCAGCGACCCACTGGGAGTTGCAAAGGTACTAGCAAAGGAGCTTGAAGAGCTGAAACCAGATCTGATAATAGCAGGTAGGTTAGCCACTGATTCATCAGATAGCTTTGTAGGACCAGCACTCGCTGAAATAATGAAATACAGTTTGGTTTCAGAAGTATCAACTATCGAAAATTTTGATGAATCTCATCTTGTTGTACTGAGGGACGCGACAGGCAGAAAAGAGAAGTTTGAAGTCAAGCTCCCCGCATTAATTACCACAGATAAGGGTTTAAACGAGCCTAGATATCCCAAACTTCCAGATATTATGAAAGCAAAAAGAAAACCACTTGATGAGAAAGACTTAGCTGAGTTGAGTGCAATTTCAGGAGTTGCAAATCGCAAAGTAAAACAAGTAAAGGTAGCATTTCCACCGAAGAAACAGGGTGGAGAGATATTTACTGGAGACCTCGATGAAGCTGTTGATAAACTTGTAAAGGCGTTACATGATAAGGAGAAGGTGTTTTAATGAAAATCGTCATATTTTTAGAAAGTTATAACGGAAAGCTGGTCAAGGCAGCCAAAGAAGCAATTTCAGTTGCAGATAAAATTGATTCAGGTGCTGAGAAGATAGGGGTACTTTTGGGTACTGATTTAGATTCTATAGCAAATGATCTTAAGAATTATGGTCTGAAGGAAGTTTACAAAGGTGAGGGTGGTGAATATGCAACTTATCATTCCAGTATCTATGCCAAAGCCATTAAATCAGTAGATGCTGATTATTATGTAATTCCTGGAACTGTCTGGGGTAGAGAAATCGGTCCAAGATTAACTGTCATGCTAGATTCATCATTTGCTGGAGATGTCACCGAAGTATTAGACAGTACCAAATTTGTAAGATCAATACACGGAAACAAAGTTCTTTCAACCGTAGAGGTTTCTGGTCAAACTGTTGTAACAGTCAGACCTGGAGTCTTTGACTTACCATCAGAAACACCCTCTGAATATGAGCTAAAAACACTTGAAGGACATAAGGAAGACCATGATGAAAATGTTTCACTTGTTGAAGTTTTAGCCGCTGAGAGTGGTAAAATTGAGCTTACTGAGGCAGACATCATAGTCTCTGGGGGTAGAGGTGTTAAAGGCCCCGAAAACTTTCATTTGATTGAAGAATTAGCTGGTCTGTTAGGTGCCGCAGTGGGTGCATCTCGAGCTGTTGTTGATGCAGGGTGGAGACCACACTCAGAGCAAGTTGGTCAAACTGGTAAGTTTGTCAGTCCAAAACTTTACATGGCTGTGGGAATCTCAGGTGCAATTCAACATTTAGCAGGAATGTCAACCTCTGATATTATTGTAGCAATTAACAAAGACGAAGAGGCACCTATTTTCAAGGTTTCAGATTATGGCATTGTAGGTGACCTCTTTGTGGTAGTTCCTAAACTTATGGAAAAAATAAAGGAAGTCAAAAATCAATAAATAATCTCTAAGAAACTAAAGTCTTCATCTGATATTTTACGGAATATATAAAAATTAGAAATTAATCTTAGAATTATAGAGGTAGTAGCTCAGCTTGGAAGAGCGCTGCCCTTCTAAAAATGTGGTTAAACCTCATTTGTAGCAAGGCAGATGTCGCGGGTTCGAAATCCAATAAGACGAAATTCCCGTCTACCTCGTAATTTATTATCAATTTTATTTTTATGTTTTAATTTCACCAAAGAGTTTTGACATTTACTGATGGTGCATCTTGATCCCAAGATGAACTAGTATTTCCAACCTCTTCACCCAAATCCAAAGCATATGGAGAATCCACCCCAGATAATATAACTGTTACTTCAAGCTTGTTCCCTAAACTTTCGTCCTTGTCAGTTCCCCAAATAATTTCAGCACCCCTACCAATTTCTTGAGTAATCATTCTAACACTTCTCTTAATCTCATCCAAGCTTAGTGATTCTCCTCCTGTTATCTGAATCAAAGCAGCCTTAGCATCCGAGATTTGAATATCCAAAAGGTTTGAAGCAAGTGCCTCTGCTATGGCTTCTTCCACTCGATGTTCTCCTTCTCCTTCTCCTACTCCAATTACAGAACTACCACCCCTGGTAAGAATTTGTCTGATGTCTGCGAAATCTACATTCACATAAGCTTTGCTTTTGATTAGGTTAACAATTCCTCTAACAGCTTTGATTAAGATCTCGTCAGCGACCTTAAATGCCAAATCTAAGGGGAGGTCTGAACTTAATTGTAATAATTTCTCATTTGGAATTACTATAACTGTATCACATGATTTGTATAGCTCTCTTAACCCTTCCAATGCATTTTTGATCTTGTACTCTCCTTCCATCTCAAATGGTAATGTACAAACTCCAACAACCAAGGCACCTTGTTCTTTTGCTACACTTGCTATAACTGGAGCAGCACCAGTTCCTGTTCCACCTCCCATTCCTGCTTGCACGAAAACTAGATCTGCACCAGACACCAATTCTTCAATCTCTGGGATTGATTCCTCTGCAGCTGCTCTGCCTATCACGGGGTCATTTCCTGCTCCAAGCCCCTCAGTTAGGTTTTTTCCAAGTATCAATTTCTTGTTACTATTGGTACTGTAGAGATGAAAAGCGTCAGTGTTCGCTGCAACTGACACCGCCCCCTTCAAGCCCTTTAGGTGCAATCTGTTAACAGCATTTGAACCTGCTCCACCCACCCCAAACACCAGTATCTTGTTTAGATTGTTGGTAATCAAGACTTTTATAATATTGTCAACCTGGTCAGAGTTGTATTTGCTCTTTTTATCATTCAGCGGAATTTCATTAGATGATTTCTCTTGATGTTTCCTCTTTATACTGGAAATAAAGGATGGTTCTTTGATTTTGGGTTCTTGTGACTGATAAACAGTCTCCAACTCATCCCACATATCAAGATGATCTTTAATGGGAGAACTCATAGAAAAAAATCTAGTACTTAGAATTAATAAAGAAGTCAATATAGATGTGTTATGTCAGTAGTATCGAACCAAGGAGTATACTGAATTATTACAAATAAAAAGTATATTTTAGTAAGCTAATGGAATAGGGAGAAGCCTTTAATCAATATATTAAAATATGTTACTTACAGTATATCTACATTGATAGATTTCAATATCGAAGATGCTGAAAGTGCCGAGAAGGATTTTACCCAAAATTTCTCTAGACTTCATCTTACAGATTTTCAAATGACAATTGTGGATAATATCACAGAGTTTCTTGATGATAAATTAGTTCTAAGTGTATTTGCTTTAAAGGGGTTCATTTATAGAGCAGTCAAGGTTTGGCAACAAACCATGGAAAAACCCGGTAACAGTATTGAGTCTTTTACTCCTAAGGAACGAATAGAGGCAGTTAGATCTATGTTCAAAACTTTGGAAACTCTCTTAAAACCAGCTTTAAAAAACTCAACAGATGATGAAGAATTAACAAGAATCATGACTGATGGCTTGAAATTTTACACTGATAAATTTGCATACCGTGAAGACTAGATTCCTAACTGAGTATAATGGTTATATAAATCAATAATCTGTTCGTTGGGTACTTGATACCATCCAGTTAATAGTCTGATCTTCTTCATTATTTTATCTGTAACCAACCGTATAATTTCGAAATTCTCTTTGTCTGAATAATACTCTTCAAATGAGATAGGGGTTCCTATCTTCATAATCACCGGACGTCCTAATCTTGGCATCTTTGCACCATAAGGCCAGAGTCCATCAGTTCCAAATAAGCCTACAGGTACCACAGGGACCTCTGCATTAAGGGCCATTCGTGCGATCCCAGTTTTACCATCGAATCGTTTTCGACGGTTAAGAATTGCACCTTCAGGGAAGATGCCAACACATGCACCCTCCTTCAAAGCAGTGACTGCTGTATTTATGACACTATTTTTGTTCTTTTCCTTACGCTCAGGAACTGGAATTGTGCCAATAAAATCATTGATCTTGCCAAATATAGGGTTAGACCATAAGGTTCTTTGTCTCCCAACAAATCGAACCCTGTGTGAATTAATCTCTAAACCCATAACAAAAGCATCCACAATTGATCCGTGATTTGCAGCGAGAATAAACCCTTGGTTCTTATCAATATTTGAAAGATTTTCAGTTCCATAGGTTTTAACGTTATAAGTAAGATGCAACAAAAATTTGAAAATACCCTTTACAGATTGATAGGCCCATTCTGCTGGTACATCATATCCTTTAGGTTTGGTTGTTATTTGGTTGTGCATTAATTGCCTCCTCGTAAGCTTCTTCGTATGATAACAGAATAGGTTCCTTGGTCACAATCATAGTATAACCAACCCAAGCAATAACTCCGCCTACAGTTAATGAGAGAATAAGTAGCGGTACTATCAATCCTACATACTGAATTGTAAAGCCACTCTGATCCATGATTTTGGTTGCAATTAGAGCATAAATCTCAAATCCAATTATTAAAATCCCTGAGATAAATATTAGTGACCCCTTGAATTTACTCATATTATCACAAAAATTATAGTATTATTTAAGAACATTTTTTGTTAAGGTTAGTAAATTGTAACCATTGACTTTATGGAAGAATTTAATCAGTTGTTCGGATTTTTATTTTTAGATGGTTTTTCGTATTCTACTTAATGCTTGAATGAAATGTTTAAGAAAATCTGAATGATAATTAATTATGGCAGTTATCCATGAGGTCATTATTTGTCCAAATTGTGAGAAAGAGATAAACCCCAGTGAGGCGACACATGTTGTAAAAAGAGGTCAATCAAGATTTAATTGGTGGGTCACCCCAGTGAATCTATTTCTGATTTCTATTATGTTTCTGCTACTTGAACTAGGGACGAATTCCGGTTCTTTTACATCTTTCAAATGGAGCCCGTGGGTGGTTGCGGGTATTTGGATAATTTACTTTGGAGCACTCTTTCTTACACTCAGGATTGAAGATTCTTGGTTTTACGCTTCCTTAATCTTCGTGGGATTTTGTGTCTATCTTGCTCTTTTGGATCTTGAATTCCCATCCAAGCAACCTACTGTATTAGGTTTAACTTGGAGTTTTTACCCTATCGTAATCATTCTATTTCTGCTTGTACTTCTACCAGTCAATTCATATTTCGGACAAAAACGAAAACAATCAGTAGAGTTACTAAAAGAAGTTATAAAACTAGAGGAAGAACATGTCAAGGGGGCATAATATGAAAGAATTTAATTTTATAGATATTGTTTCTGATCCCTCTCCAACTCTGCTTTCCACTTTTTTTCACTCTTTAAGAAATTCGGTTTATGTAATTATTAGTGTTCTTCATTTTTTATTGTTGCCTCTCATGGCTACATATCAATCAATATGGCCTAAAGGTTATGATCGTACAGTCAAACCAGAGGCAGAGGAATTTTATTGGCACCCTGGTGGAGACCCAAAATCTGGTGTTTTAATGATACACGGTTTTGGGTCAACACCACAGATATTTAGAGAATATGGGAAACAATTTTTAGAGGATGGGTATATAGTTTATGGTATCAGAATTATCGGACACGGATCGAGCGAGGCACATCTAGCAGACACATTACCAATCGATTGGTATCTTTCGGTTAGAGATAAATATAGAGAGTTACAGGCTCAGTGTGAAGAGGTTCACATCGTAGGACATTCACTTGGCTCATTGAATGCATTGATACTTGCATCAATTTACCCTATAAAGTCACTGGTGTTACTTTCATGTCCTATAAAAATTCGAAGAACTCCATTATTTAGGGCACATTTTCTATTGAGACCATTATCTGTGGTGATTAAGTACTGGCCAGTTGGTCGAGAAAAACGCCGTAAACTTAAGGAGTTTGGAATTCATCAATATCAAAAAAATCCACTTAAGGCTGTTGAAGGTTTGTTTGAAATTGCAGAAGTCACAAGAGAGAGACTCCCGAAAGTAACTTGCCCTGTTCTTGCTATGGTGGGTGATGATGATGAATATGTGGAGCTATCTACTCTAGATTTACTTGAGAGCAATTTAAGTGTATCCGAATTCTCAACTTGGGTTGCACCAAACGCAGGTCATCTGATCATAGAAACTTCAGAGAAGACGATATTGGACAAAAAAATACATGATTGGGTTATAGATCATGATCAATAAAAATAAAATATCCTCCTAATGTTAGATAAGAAATTGTTCTATTTCTTTTGAAACTTGGTCTACCTTCTCATAATAAGGTAAATGTTTTGCCTCAGGAATTAATATACCTTTAGCGTTCAATTTATTGACAACAAAATCGAAATATTCAGCTGGAACTATATCATCAAGCTCTCCCCAAAGAACTAATACAGGAATGTTCGCTTCATTTATATTGGTGCAAAGTGAATCAATAATCTCTAAGATCCAGTCAGGGACTCCAGACAATGATATGAATTTATCCAAGATGTATTGATATGTCCTTCTTGAATGTTTACTTTTTCTAAAACTTAAGGCATCAGTGATTAGCTCTTGGTTTATCACTGAGCTATCGTGGAATAGATATTTGTAAGACCTTTGAATGCTATTTTCATCCACAAAAGAATTTATTGTTAGATAAGCAAAAAACCTATTAACTATTGGAAATGATGCAACTCTATAAGCCCACCAAACTTTTTTCCCAAATCCAGCTGGTGCCGAAAGAATAATTTTATCAAAAGAGTTTGGTATTAATTCAAACAAACCAAATGTCACTCCAGCACCAAATGAGGTCGCAAAAACATCAAACTTATCAAATGAATTGAGTTTCACCCACTCTGCCAAAGCCAGAGAAAAAATTTGGAATGAAAATTTAGGGGTATCGATGAACCTTGAACCACCAAATCCAAGCAAATCAACTGATATGAATCTGTATTCTAAATTTTTCAATTTCCTCATTAATGGCTTGTAAATGTCCGCAAAACTGCCTAACCCTGGGATAAAGATTAAAATTTTCTTAAATTTTCTCTCCGTGGCTTCAATATGTCGTATTTTGGCCTTACGATTTTCAATTGAGATTTCAGTAAATCTCTCCTCAAATTCCACATCTGTCTTTTGTTGAAGAATTAATAATCATTATTGGTAACTACTGTATTTTCGAGCTTGGTTAGATTTTTTTTTCAATTGTACAATTAAGAATGATAATCTTATTATTAGTCAATTAGTATTTTGAGGCATGACAGTTAAACTGACTTGGTTAGGACACGCAACTTGTCAATTGGAATATGAAGATAAAGTAATACTTATTGATCCATGGTTGGATAACCCTAAATTTCCAGGAGATGAGTATAAACCAAAAAAAATAGATGTATTATGTATAACTCATGGACACAATGACCATTTTGGTAACGCAATTGAACTTGCTAAGAAATTTAAACCAAAAATCCCAGTCATTCATGAAATGAGTGTCTATTTAAATTCCAAAGGCGTTGAGGCCATTGGAATGAATTTTGGTGGCACTTTTGAATATGAAGGGATCAAATTTAGCTTGGTTCCGGCGAGTCATTCTGGTGGATATCAGGATGGAGAAAAAATGGTTAATATGGGTAACCCTGGGGGTTATGTTATAACATTTCCGGATGGAAACTCTTTCTATCATGCAGGAGACACAGGAGTTACGAAAGAAATGAAAATTACAAGTGCTTTATTTTCTCCAAAAATAGGCTTATTTCCTATTGGAGGACATTACACCATGGATCCCCGTGGTGCAGCATATGCGGCAAAAATGATGGGGTTGACTCATGTTATTCCGATTCATTGGGGAACTTTTGTCCCACCTTTAAATGGAACCCCAGATGAGTTAAAAAGTTATATAAAAGAATTTGAATGCAATACTGATGTAATTGAGTTGAAACCAGGGCAATTTCATACCTTTTAAAGTTCTATTATTACTTGTTTTAGTTTCAAATTATTGATTTGAACTAAAGTGGATCTAAGAATATTGCAACTAATTCTTATTTTATGTTGGATTAGGATTACAATACTAAGAAGTCAAAGAATAAGTTAATTACCCATATTAGGTCTCTAATTTTGTGGAAGACTTAAAGGAATACAAGCTTGATATAGAGGCAGCATTAAATTCTTGGACTAAGATACTCAGAGACCTTTCGGTTAATCTTGCCTATGCAAAAGGTTCTGCTATTAAGCCATGGGATAGTCCCATAGATTACGTTCCTATACTCTCAGACATTGATATTCATATCAATTTATCTCCAATGAATAAGCTAGACATTGGTGATGCACTTAGAATTTCTGAATTATATGAAGAAACCTTTAAACTGATTCGTCCCAATTACTCACATATTCCTCGACCACAAATAATGCTGTTATCTAGGCTACATCAAATAGAAACCTATGTACCTCCTGATTACTCTTCTGTTAAGTTCCTTATAGGCACTTGCAATGATATAGAAGAGGAAAGGGTCTTGAGTGTTGAAAATTTAAGAGAAATAGATAAAAACACTTTACTGGCTGAAAAGAACTTTATTCAAGAGATTCCCATCAAACTGTTTGATAGAATTGGGTTGGATTATTGGCAATTCTTGAGACAAATTGTTTGGAGAATCGGACCAACTCCGACAAGAGTGCTTTCACAATTTATGGACGATCCTTTTAAGCTTTGGTCACTAAATAGGTCAAGTATTCATAAACTTTTGTTGGATTATGATTTGGAACAGGTTGCAGATCCTTTTTATGATTTCTATTCTTTAGGTTGGGAGTTGTTTAATACCAATTTCACTGATAATTCAATCTATAGAAAAATCCTAAAACAAGGTTATTTAGTTCTCAAAGAATCTTTTAGTTTGGTCGAATCGTTGTGAATATAAGATTTAAAACTAATTGAATATTTGATTTTTAGATTTATTGAAAAGGATTATATTGACTGAATTATTGACATTTCTATCTTGGTACACCTTCATTAGACCATTTCTTCAATAAATTAATTAACTCCTTCTTTTTATCCAAAGGCTTCCCAACAAATGCGTAAACTTGACTCAATCCCAGGCTACCCAAGACCTCATACGCTTCATCCATATCACAAATTGAGCTTATTCTATTATGGAAATTTTTGTTTGTTGTTGATTCATTAATAAATTCAATGAATAAGGATAAGACCTTTTTTGTGTTATCATCAACAGTTGGCTTTGGTTTTGAAGTTTCTTTCGGTTTAGCTTTTTTAGCTTCTTCTTGTTTTTCTTCTTTCTTCTTTTCATTGATAGTTGATGAAGTTTCATTAGGAACAGCTTTTGCTTTTGTTACTGTCTCTTTTTCCATTTCTTTGGCATCTTTAGCTACATCTGTTTCAGAATTCACCATGGGTTCTGGGCTGTCATCTTTATTTTTTGCCTCCTGTCGCTTTCTTCTGTGTGCTAAATATTCTGAGGGTTTAATCCAACCCTCTGTTGAAACCTCTACTGTCTTTGTAGGTTCAGGATCCTGTGTAGGTGTGGATTGTTGTTCCTCAATTGAAGTTTCTTGCTGCTTTTCTTCTACCTTCTCTTCGATTTGTTTTTCTGATTCAGGTTTTGTTTTTTCAGGAATACCAGCAGAAGGAACCTTTTGAGGCGTTGGAGCAGAGGGTGATTCATCAAACGTTTTAACAGGTTTTTTGACCTTCTCTTTATCAGGTTCTACAGGTGTTGGTTGTGGACTTTCCTTGACCGTTTCTGTTGGTTTAGATTCAGGGATTTTCTGAGGGATTGGAGCAGAGGGTGATTCATCATACGTTCTAACCGGTTCTTTTACAATTTCTTTCACTGATACTTCTTTTTCTGTTTGTACCATTTGAGCAGATGGCTTGGTTTCGTGCTCTTTCTCCTGAACATTTGTTACATTAGATGTTTGAGTTAAAGGAGTTGTTTTTGTCCCCCTTAATTCCTCCTGTTCTGTGTTAAACTGGTTAACAAATTCATTGACAAGAGTTTCAAAATCTTCCACATTAAACTCATAGTTCTCTGGATCAGAAACAGCTAGAGATAACTCATCAATCAGAGGAAGAAATAGTGTCATAAACTCTTCATATTCAACAGAAATCAACTTTAACCCATTAATTATTGTCGAGATAGCATCGCTAACTGTATTATGAATCTCGACAATCTGTTCCTCCGAGGGAAAGCCACCCTCTTGAACCATCATCATCAGTTGCTGTCTTAATGTTTCTACCTCGCTATCTAAGACCTCTGATTTGCTGGCAAGAAACACCTTCTCCTCATCAATCTTCTTTACTTCCTGACCCAGCTCTGCTAGCCGACTGTTAGCCTCATTGAACTTCTCTTTTAAAGCCTCATTTTCACTTATGCGAAGATTTAGCTCTTTTGTGAGGTGTTCATTTTTCTTTTTTTCAGTCTCTACTTTTTCCTCAGTTTTTTCTTTGATCTTATCAAAGGCTTTTATTCTTCGCATGACAAGTTGGGGACTCATGTTTTCTTGCTTAATGAAATTAACTATGAAGATGATGTCTGCAGGATCAATATTGTTCTCTCTGAATACTTCTTCCAGATTCGAAGAGTTGCTCATTAGTATACCGATTAAGAATAATTAATTTTAGTATTCTGTTAGATAATGATAAAAAGCAAAAAAATTCACTTTTCTTTGTTTATAAAACTACATCTCATTAAAAATTTCATGTTGTTTGAGCAACAAGGTTCGCTAACAATTTTTGAACTTTGGAAGAGAATATTGAGTATCAACGAAATTTATTTTCGATTTTCAAGTGGAACCAAGGTTCATATTGAAACTCCAAAAAAGAAGGTGTTAGCAACCCACATGACTCATCGCATTCCCCTTGAATTACTAAATAGTTATTTATTTGAAGCTCTGGTTTTCAGCTTCAGAGACTATAACCCGAAAAAATTTTATAAAGTAAATTTACATCCATATCAATATCTTTTACATTCCAAGATACAAAATAAGATATTCTCTTTAGAATATGTAAAATTAACACACTAAACTTAATTTTTTCCTTTTCAAATATCTTGATGATTTTATATTAGACGAAATAACTATGGTTGTGCAGGTTCAGGTCTTTAAAGAACAACTCGTTGAAAAATACAGACCGAAATCAAAGTCAGACCTAATCGGTAATGAAGAGGCGGTGAAGAAAGTTTTTGATTTTCTATCAAATTGGAAACCTGGTGACAAATTAAAGTCCCTGCTACTTGTGGGTCCACCAGGGACTGGAAAGACATCATCAGTTTACGCAATAGCAAATGATCTTGGATATGATGTTGTAGAGTTCAATGCTTCAGACACACGTAGAAAAAATGAAATTAATGAAACCGTTTTACCCATATCAAAGTTTGGTTCTATTGATGGTGAGGTTAAGAGGGTCATCTTACTAGATGAAATAGATGGGCTATCAGGACAGAAAGATAGGGGGGCAGTCCCAGCGATCAAAAAATTAATTTCTGATTCTAATTATCCAGTCTTATTATGTGCTAATGATCCAGAAAGCAGATATGTTGAAGCTTTAGCTAAATCAGCTCCTTTGGTCGTATTCACCCGTCCAGATGAATTCACAATCTTTGATTTATTAGAATCTATAGTTGAAAAAGAAAAATTGAAGGTTGATGAAATTACCTTACAAATTATTTCGGAAATGTCAGCGGGCGATATTCGTGCTGCATTGAATGAATTAGAAGCTGCAGCAGTTGGTAAAGATAGAGGATATATACCAGCCAAAAGGGATAAAATGAGGATATTACTGGATTACTTTAACAATTTCTTCCAGTCAAAAACTCCTGAAGAAGCAAAAAAAGCCTGGGAAGGAGCTCCGAGTGATTATGCGCTTATTTTGAACTTTCTGGTAGACCTGACATCATCTCAATGTAAAAATAAACATGAAATTGCTAACGCTTATAGAGTTCTCGCCTACGCAGATTTGATCTTTACGCGAATAATTTGGACTCAAAATTGGGGACTCCTACGATTCTTTTTTGATATGATTGGTCCCGAATTAAGAAGATCAATAGAGGTAAGAAGAACCCCCAGAATCAAAAGATTAAATAATCTTCCGAATTCATATTTTGCCAGAGGAAGGAGTAAAACTGTAAACAAGCTTGCCTGGGAATTATCAGAAGAGGTTGCCCATAAATTACACCTTGGAAAAAACACCTTTGTTTTTCGTGAATTTCCATATTTCTTGAAAATTATGAAAGGAAAAACTGGAGCTAATGTGTTAGCTTCATTAGATGTAAGCGAAGAGTTAGTTCAGAAGATTGTCAGAACAACTGGCTCAAATGAAATTCTAAAATTCATTGAGGAATCTCGGAGAGATATTGGTCTTACAAGGGTAAAAGACCAAAACGAAAGTATTAAGCCTGAAGAAGATGTGGTTCAAGGTTTATTGGATCGTTTTTTAATAGATGAAACAAAACCCTCAGAAATTGAATCGACCTCAAAGAAAAAACAGGAAGATGTAAAAGACCAACAAACCCTTGACAGCTTTTTCTGATGCAATTATGACAATTCTAAAACTAATGACATTAAATCAGACAATTTCAAAAGGTCAATCAATCCTTGACTTTATGATTTATCAATCACAGCTTGTATACGATAAAACAAAAGAATTAAACCCGGACATGATTGTTTTTCCTGAATACTCATTTGGTAGAGATTTATTAAAAAGCAGTGATCTGGAAAATCTGATAAACCTGTATGTGGAACCTCATCCAACATTGGTTCTAGGTACAGGAGTTCATCAAGCTAAAGACAAGTATAGAAATACTGCAATTGTTCTCTCGAAATCAAATGAAATTCATCTTATTCAAAAATCACATTTGATGTCGCATGAAAGGGATAAAGGTCTAATTGCAAAGGATTGGAATAATCTAAGCCAGAATATTGTTGAATTTTCAAATGGGTTAAAAGCTGGAATCGTTATCTGTGCAGACCTTTGGAATTCTGAATTTATAGGTATGTTGGTTGCAAAGGGTATAGATATTCTCTTGGTTCCAACTATGTCTGTTACACTTGACAACCATGATATGTATGCTAGATATCAATGGTATTCATTAGCTTTAGTTAGGTCTAGAGAATTTGTAATTCCTATCGTAGTATCAGATCAGCTATCCAGACCCAGGGTAACAACAGGGTTTGCCAGCTGTATCGTAGATCCTTCAGTTAAAAATTCCAAAATTAAATCTCTTGAGGATTTTTTGATTCTTCCTGACAAAGCTGGAGTTGCTTATGGTGAGATTGATTTAAGTAAAATAAATGAGTACAGAAAGTACCGACAGAATGAGGGTTTGTACAAGGAGCGATTAGACTAAAGACCTTCAAAATTAAATTACAGTGCAAATTTCCAATTATCACTATGTATAATTAAATTAAATTAAATTTTAAATTTAAAAATTTGACATGGAGTATACTTTAAATTTATAAAAATAACTATATTGGTATTCATAGAAGGCTTCATCATGATTGAATTAGAAGTAGTCAATAACTTTGAAAATCAGAGAAGAGATAATTGGTGGTTTGCCCCTGCCTTAATGGCAAGCTATCTTATCATCTTTGGGATATATACCTTTTGGGTGATTTTATTTCTTCCTCGAGACCAAGCATTTTTGCATTGGAATACTAGTGCTTCGGGAACAAATTATCTGAGCCCCTTTTATTCTCCAGATATTGAGGTGTTTGGGATAAAACCCCCAACAATCAATATTTTTGGATTTTTGTGGGCAGTCTCCCCAGCAATTTTTGTGATCTGGGGACCCGTTGGATTTAGAGCCACCTGTTATTATGGTAGAAAAGTTTACTACAGGAGTTTCTTTATGTCTCCTCCTGCATGTGCAGTTGATGGTTTGAAAACAAGAAAAGGAAAATATCACGGAGAGGAATGGTCTGTCTTTAAGGTAGTACATTTTCACAGGTACTTCTTCTATTTAGCTGTTATCTTAGTAATTTTCCATTGGATTGAAACATTTCAAGCATTCCAATTTAGAAATTCTGGAGGTGGATTGAGCTATGGAATTGGTTTAGGGACATTGTTGAGCTTAACTGATGCCATACTTCTTACGCTTTATACTATGACTTGCCACTCATTCAGAAATCTGCTTGGTGGTACAAACACACCAGGCTCTTTCAGATATTGGCTCTGGAATAAAATATCTAAAATCAATAAGTACCATGGAAACTTCTTCTGGTATTCCATTGTTACAATACTGGTTGTTGATGTGTATTTTAGATTTGTTGCATGGGGAACAATTGTTGATCCAAGGTGGTTATTCTAATGAAAATAGATGTAAATGAAGAATTTAAAAACATTAAGAGGTATGAAACTGACGTACTAGTTATAGGAGCTGGAGGTGCCGGATTAAGGGCTGCAATCTCTGTTGCTGAGGCAGGATTGCATGGAATTATTGTCTCAAAATCTCTATTAGGAAAGGCCCACACAGTCATGGCAGAAGGTGGTGCTGCGGCTTCTTTGGGGAACGTAGATCCAAGAGACAATTGGATGGTACATTTCAGAGACACAATGAAAGGTGGAAAATACCATAACAATTGGAAAATGGCTGAAGTTTTTGCAAAGGATGCTCCTGAGAGAATCAGAGAATTAGAGCTTTATGGAGCTGTATTTGATAGAACCGAACAAGGGAAAATCAAACAAAGAAACTTTGGAGGACACAAATTCCCACGTCTTGCCCATGTTGGAGACAGGACTGGATTAGAATTGATAAGGACATTACAAGATAAAGTTGTCCATTTTGAAAATATTGATATCCATATGGAAACTGCAATTTCTAAACTACTTGTCGAGAATGGAGAGGTCACAGGAGCTTTTGGATACGACAGACAATCTGGAGACCTTCTTTTATTTGAGGCAAAATCAGTAATTTTAGCAACAGGGGGTTTTGGAAAGACCTTTAGGATAACCTCTAACAGCTGGGAGCTGACTGGTGATGGTGAAGCTATGTTGTATAATGAAGGTGGAGAGCTTACAGACATGGAATTTATTCAATTCCATCCTACTGGGATGGTTTATCCCAACTCTGTTAAAGGAACTCTTGTTACAGAAGGTGTAAGAGGAGAAGGTGGTATCCTGAGAAACTCAGAAGGTAAAAGATTTATGTTTAACTATGTACCAGAGATGTTTAAGGATGATTATGCCACCACTGAAGAGGAGGCGGATAAATGGATTACTGGTGACCCTAATGCCCGCAGGCCACCTGAACTTCTCACTCGTGATGTAGTCTCAAAGGCCATCCGCTCAGAAGTTAAAGCAGGGAGAGGTTCTCCCCATGGTGGTGCGTTTCTTGATATTGCATCAAGAAGGACCCCTGAAGAAATTAAAAAAGCTCTTCCAAGTATGTATCACCAGTTCAAAAAGCTTGCAAAATTAGATATCACAAAAGAACCCATGGAAGTGGGGCCAACAGCACATTATGCTATGGGAGGCATAAAGGTTGATGGTGTTACTCAAGAAACAAATATTAAAGGTATTTTTGCAGCAGGAGAGGTTGGTGCTGGTCTTCATGGTGCAAACAGATTAGGAGGTAACTCATTAACTGATTTGCTTGTATTTGGGAAAATCGCCGGTGACTATGCCGCGAAACGAGCAAAAGAAACAACACTGAAAAAACCATCAGAACAAAAGATTAAAGAAGCAATAGAAGTGACTTTAGAGCCGTTTAAGGATGGTAATGACATCAATCCTTATGAAATTCATGCTGAATTAAGAGAGAAGATGGAGGAATATGCAGGGATTGTTCGAGATGAACAAGGAATGAAAAAAGGGTTAGACGTTCTCTATGAGTTTCTTGAAAGGTCAAAACACGTAAAAGCCTCAGGAGACTCCAGAATGTACAACTCCTCATGGCATCAGTCATTAGATGTCAAACACATGGTTATTACCGGAATTATTCTAACTACTGCTGCCTTACAAAGAAAAGAAAGTAGAGGAGCACATACAAGAGAAGATTTTCCGAAACCTGTAGATGACCTAATAAAGGTACTATATGTCATTTCAAAGGGACCTGATGGTAAACCTATTGTGAAAGAAGAACTTTATGATGACCTTCCAGCTGACCTTCAAAAAGCAATGGAAGAAGGAGAGGATGCATAATGCCTGAGAAAATAGATATTTATTCTGGTGCTACACTTGATAGCAAAATTGATCTTAGCATCCAAAGGGGAAGCAAGAATTCAGAAGTTAAAATGGAGAAGTATACAGTTGAATATGATAAAACTGAGGTAGTATTAGACCTCGTTCATCGTGTTCAAGCAGAATTTGCCCCTGATTTAGCAGTTCGATGGAACTGTAAAGCCGGGAAATGTGGTTCTTGTTCAGCAGAAGTTAATGGTAGTCCCAAATTAATGTGCATGACAAAAATGTCAGATTATACTAATGCTAAATCCATGGAAATAAGACCTATGAGAACATTTCCATTAATTAAAGACCTTGTAACTGATGTTTCATGGAACTTTGAGAAAAATAAGCAAATCAAACCATTCAAACCCCCTACTGGTGTAAAAGAGCTGACTATGTATCAACAGCATGTAGACCGAATCCAAGAGTATAGGAAGTGTATCGAATGTTTCCTTTGCCAGGATACCTGTCATGTATTGAGAACACATGAAGAGTTTAATCAGTATGCAGGCCCAAGGTTTATGATTCGATTGGCAACTCTAGAATTTCATCCTGAAGATCAGGAAGATAGAATTGGAGAAATAAAGAACACATTTGGTGTCAATATGTGTAATATAACTAAATGTTGCCAAGAGGTATGTCCTGAAGAAATTCACATCACAGACAATGGTATAATTCCATTAAAAGAACGAGTTGCAGATAACTTCTATGATCCTCTGATGATGGCAGTCTCATGGATTAAAAGACTCCTATAGATTAATAACAGAATAATTTAATTAATAACACATTACATTTCTTGATTATTTGAAGACATTTCTTTAGCTTTAGACCGATCAAAATAATAAATTTTTGGATCTCCTTCTTCATTTATAAGACCATTTTTTTCAACCTCTTTTTCAAAGATTTGTGCTCTATGAAAAATCTCATCTTCTATAGTAAGTCTGTTGTTTATCGTTTCAACCAAAATATAATTTTCATTATTATAGGTTCTTGGTCTTCCCATTACCTCTATAATTTCTCCCTCATTTACTTTCTCTATTTCCTCTAATTCTCCCCATGCCTTTAAC
Source organism: Candidatus Heimdallarchaeota archaeon (assembly GCA_030149205.1). Classification (GTDB taxonomy): domain Archaea; phylum Asgardarchaeota; class Heimdallarchaeia; order Heimdallarchaeales; family Kariarchaeaceae; genus WAKA01. The sequence goes on from JASBSB010000005.1 coordinate 45,784, forward strand.
CTAATCACAGCAGTCCCATCATCAAGATCTAAACTTGCGTATCTCTTCTCCTTATTTCCCTCTGAAACAAATTTACTTTTCACAACTCCTAAACAATTGATTCTCGAAATTTGTGTGTTATTAACATAAAATCTTACCTCACCATCAGGTAATTCTGTTGGGGTCATGGATTTAAATTGTGCCAATGAAAGCTGTAAAGCTGGCTTCCTTTTAAATTTATTAGTCAATATAACTCAATTATGATAATTAAGAAAACCTTTGTGATTATTAAATAGATGAATTAAATAAAATTTTCAATTTATTGTGGTCATTTATACTGTTAAGAGTAGGTTCATCTCAGCCATATTCTTTGAGATCACTTTTTCTAACTTATCGATATCTTCAGTGTACTGAGAATTTAACCTCATATAAACTGTTTTTGGAATTTCCTTTTTGAGATACTTTGCCTCGTTTTTCTCCATAGAAGTTCTTACATCTAGCTGGTTGAAATGTGCGTCCATAACCTTGTTTACCAGATTCTTATACTTTGGACCTATAGGTTGAGATGCTCTAACCGCAGCATTTAGTTGCTCGTTTAAGTTCTTTAATTTCTTATTCAATGATTTCATCGTGGCATTGTATTCTCGCTTTTTCATTTTGCCCTTTTTAACAGACTGTTTAATAAAATCAATTCTATCAGTGGTAGCTTTAACCTCTATAAAGACATTGTAGAAATTCTCAAGTTCTTTAACTGGAATTTTCTCACGAGAGACGTCAATAACTGTTTCTTCAACTAACCCTTCGGTTTGACTAAATTCATTCCATTTCTTATTTAATTGATATAATCCAATATATGCTAAAATTAGCACTAAAAATATAAAGAATAAATTAAGTATTGGTAGTAACAATGCCACTCTATTGTATCCAAATGTGATTTGAAAATCTCGGTTGTCAAATTGAGAGACATTGTATCCACGAATAACAAAATCAACATTTCTGAAAAGACTTAAAGGTGGACGAGCAGTCTTCACATCTACTTGGAAAACAGCTTGCTGTGAGACTGGATCAAATGTTGTGGAGAACAAGGTCGCAGATGTGGGGAGCTTATAGGTGGAAGTAAATCTTTCAACTGTGGCATTAAACAATGATGATAGGCTGGTGTTTAACGTTAATCCAGAAGAACTGGTTGTTATTACTTTATTTGAGTCGAATTGATAGAAGACTGAAAAGGTGTAAGAATCTCCTCCGAATAATTGATCTCTAAAAACGACTGATAATGAATTAAACCCAGATATAGCCGAAGCTTTCAGGTCAGGGTATCCTGTACTGGCATTTCTTGCACCAAGATTTAAACTTCCCAATTTATCACTGACTTGAGTTACTACAGCATTGTTGGGGATAAAAAGTGTGGTACCCTTAACACCATAAAGCTTCTTATAACCACCTGTTCTATTTGGATCTAAAGGAGCCCCAATATGTTTTATCGTAATTAACTCAGCTACATACACCTTTCCAAAAGGGTCAATTCTTACGGTTCTATCAATACTTGGGTAAGTGATAGGTGTCGTCGTTCCCTGCTTAGGTTGTGTTGGGCTTGTGCTATCAAAAATCACAAGAGCATAATCAATCCCAGAAACTAATTTATGTGTGGCATTAATCTTAACATAGTCTAAATTACGCCATACTAGATTTGATGCTGTATACTGGTATTGACCAACCGAATCTGAAGAGAATTTATCATTTTGACCTTCTAACCTAATTCCTGCTTCTGCACTGACATTTAAATTGAAAAAGAGTGGTCTAACTGGTAATTTAATAGTCCCTCTCTGTTCACCATTATAGGCTGACCAAGTAAAGAAATCTGGGGTTCCCAATGTTGCATGAATATAAACTTTTGAGTTATTAATATCTGCTGGCTTAGTTCCATTCATTACTGGAATGAAATAAGTGGTAAGCTCAGAGCCCTGAAGAACATATGGGGTTCTTGTGTTGTTTGCATTAAGGATGCCTACATCACTTCCATATTGTACATAGAACTTTGCTAGATCTACATGCTTTTGATAGAATGTAGGAATGGTATAGTTAAAGTAACTGATTTTTGTCTTATTATCGTGAATGGTTAAAGACATCGCGTCTTCAACTAGTGTTCGAGCGGAAACTTTGATTGTTATGGTTCTGTTCACAAATGCAGAAGCATTAAGATTTGGATTTGCAGGAGGTTGGGTTATGAACCCGTTTGTTTTTACCTCAGTTGAATTTACAGCATTTGTAGTACTGTTTGATGGCAATGTATTATCATGTCCAAATATCCCTGGAGCGGGAGCAACAACTGTAGTTGCAAAGATTAGCAATATAAGCCAAAACTTAAGTGATTTCAATCAAAATTCCTCGCTTGATAAGTTGTTTCATATTTAGGGAATTAAATAGTTTGTGAGATTGACAATGAAAACGCGTTGTCTGATTTGAATTGAAAATGAAAATGACCAGATTAAGAAACATGAATGGAATTGATCCGTTCACAATATTCACATTGGATTTCATGTGTTCCAACTGGTAAATCAGAGTCTGCAATTTTTCTCGCACAGAAACAAACCCATCCCTTCAATCTTGCTGGATTTCCTGCAACCAGAGCATGAGGTTGAACATCCCGAGTAACCACAGAACCAGCTGCAATGAGACAATTTTCTTTTAAGATAGTTCCACATATTATAGTCGCATTTGCCCCTATACTTACCCCATCTTCAACTGTGGTTGAAACTATCTGCCAATCTCCAACCGCTCTTGGGTACAGATCGTTTGTAAAGGCAACATGTGGGCCTATAAACACATCATTTCCAACAGTAACCCCATGATATACTGAAACTAGGTTCTGGATCTTTACATTGTTTCCTATCCTGACTCCTTCGTCTATATAGGAGCTTTTACCAACGATCACATTTTTACCAAGAATTGCCTTTGATCGTACATGTGCATAGTGCCAGACCTTGGTTCCTTGTCCAAGTTCTGCTCCATCATCAACAGTAGCTGTAGGATGAACATAAATCTCATTCATAGAATACCTGCAAATATCTAACTTTAATTAGTTAATTGTTTTGTATGGACAAATATCATTTCTGACACAAATTTCAGTATTATCTACCTCTGTGCGCTATAAGAATTAAATATGGTGAAAATTTATTGAGCAAGGGAGAATGACAACAGAAAAAATCATACGATTGGGTGAACTGGCAGAAAGAATCGCACTCAAGGTACAATCGCTTGGAGAAAATCTATCTGAAAGTCTAAATTCAATTAATGTTGAATGGAATAAATTACCTGAACCAGATAAGGAAAACATCGTTTTTTGTCCTGTGGATGGGGGTTCTCGAACCAAACAACTTAGTGGAAGCACCATTATCTATGCTCAAGCTGCAGGTCGACCCATGGGAACAGAAAAAACAAAGGGGATCGATTGGCAGATTGAACAGGACGCAGAAATATTAACATCAGGGACTAAGCTTGCTGAAGATTTGGCAGGACAGGTAAGATTAAGGTTGGAGGTGACAGTGGCTGCGAATCTTATTGAGAAACACAGTCCAGATATTCTTTTGTTAGATGGTACATTGAATTCCTTATTTTTAATAGGAATGCCTTCGAGACTTAACACTTTTATCCAAGAAGATTCGGATGATGAAAATTTAGAAAGTGATTTATCCGTCTACAGACGTGAACTTATAGCGTATGGTGATGTTCTCCGAGAATTCATGGATTTAGTGAATGAAAATTCAACCACTGTATTATCACTCTCAAAGGATAGTTACTCCAAACTTTATATTCCGGATCTGTATTCAGATGAAGCATTGACAGATACAGTTTTGTTAAGGCTAAAAAGTCAAGGTGAACCAGGATACACAAATTCCAAGATCAGTACACCTTCAGACCTTCTCAAAGGAAACAAGCAATTGCTGAGACTTTGGCAAAAATCCAATCCAAAGTTGAAATTCTCACCTAAAGAAATTGAATATTCGTCATTTTATACAAATTTTATTAAAAATGGGATTCCCTTTAGGACTGATATTTTTAATTCTCAATTCCAAGCTGAAGAATCAATAATATCCAAACTTTTACAAATTACAAATGGACAGGATTGGTTAATACCCCCAAGATTAGCACATGAGGCAGCAGTGGTTAGAAATGAAATCTTAGATCACTTTTATCATCAAGTGTTTGTAAGGGCGGAAAAACAAAATCCAAAAATTGCGCACTATGTTTTAACACCCTCAAGGAGAGAGAGAACACAATAGATAATATTGGCAAATCCAATGTGGTAATACATAAAATTACATAAAGTATAAGGTTTTATTAAAAGTATTAGTCAAGTAAATTTAAATTCCCTGTTTCGTGTACAATGTCTGCTGCTTCTAAGGGAAGGGCCAAAAAGCGGATATGACCTCGCAAAACTCTTAAAGGAAATGACAGGCGATAAACCAAGCACAGGGAAGATTTATCCCTTTCTTCATGAACTTAAGGAAAAAGGATATGCTATTGAGATAGATGAGGTCGAGGATAACAGAGGAACAACTAAATATCATTTGTCCAAAGAAGGTATAGAACTTATTGATGATGTCCTTTCCAGAATGGGTAATCTAATCGAAGCAAGATTGGAGCAGCTCCTTGAATCTTGTTACCATTGTGGGATCAAATTATATGGACCAAAAGTTTATGGAAAGGGTAAGGAAGGCAAAAAACAGGCTTTCTGCTGTACTCATTGTCGAGACTCGTATTTGGAACATTAAGGGTTTATTTTTTATTTAAAAAAAATTTCTCACAATTCATTTAACTTGAAAAAGTATAACTATTTTAGGCGGTGATAGGAGTAGCAGACAAATTAAGGTCTATTTTAGGGACTTTGTAGCGCTTTAGAAGTAAACTGCTGGTAACGACAGAAACTGATGAAAATGCCATTGCGAGTCCCGCGAATTCAGGAGGTAAGGTAAATACAATATTTGAAGCTGCATAGATTATAGGTACAAACACACCAGCTGCAAGTGGAATTCCAAGTACATTGTAAATAAAAGCCCATCCAAAATTTATTTTTATACGTCTGAATGTTGTTTTTGAGAGGTCTATTGCCTTAACCACATCTCTGAGATCGTTTTTAATCAAAACCAAATCTGCAGTTTCAATTGCTACATCAGTTCCCGCTCCAATTGCGATTCCTATGTCTGCTTGTGCAAGAGCAGGGGCATCATTTATGCCATCACCAACCATTCCAACTTTCTTACCCTTCACTTGTAGCTCTTTTACCTTCTCTGCCTTCTCTTGCGGTAATACAGAAGCTAAAACGTTTGTAATGCCCACTTGTTTGGCTATATAATTTGCAGTTCTTTGGTTGTCTCCTGTTATCATCCAAACCTCAATACCCATTTCTTGAAGTTTTTGAACTGCAACTTTTGAGGTTGGTTTTATTGTATCGGCAACGGCGAACAATCCAACTACTTCATCATTGACAACTCCTAACATAACTGTTTTACCCTGTCCTTCTAACTCCTGAACTTTTGAACGAGTGTTTTCAGGTATTGCTTTACCTTCTTCCTTAAGCAAGTCTGGTTTACCCAAGAGAACTTTATTGCCGTTTACAGTCCCTGTAACTCCTTTACCAAGAACAGCCTGAAAATCTGTAGGTTCACTCAAATTAGCATTAGATTCTTTGGCATAATTCACAATAGCTTTACCAAGAGGATGTTCAGAACCTAACTCAACAGATGCCAATAATGACAAAGTGTTTTCGTCATTCTTGAAATTTACAAATTCAGTTACCTTGGGTTTTCCCTCTGTGATTGTCCCGGTCTTATCTAGAACTACTGCATTTAAAGAATGTGCACCTTCTAATGCTTCTCCACCTTTGATTAATATCCCATTTTTAGCCCCTAAACCTGTCCCAACCATTATTGCAGTAGGTGTGGCTAATCCTAATGCACAAGGGCATGAAATAACAACCACTGAGATTGCAAGAAGGAATGAGAAAAGAAATGGAGAAGAACCTGGAGGCACCCATGAAAGTGGTACTACGTTAAGCTGAAATAAGCTAAACCAAACGAAAAAGGTTAGGATTGCAATACTCACAACAACCGGCACAAAAACAGAGGATATTTTATCTGCTAGTGCTTGAACAGGTGCTTTTGACAATTGGGCGTCCTCAATAAGCTTTACAATCTGTGAGAGTGTGGTGTCTTTTCCAACCTTTTCTGCTTTTACATAAATAACTCCAGATTGATTTATTGTGGAACCAGTAACAACTTCACCTTTAGTCTTAATAACTGGGATTGGTTCTCCAGTTATCATAGATTCATCTACAGAGGAACTTCCATCAACAACACTTCCATCAACAGGTATCTTTTCACCAGGATAAACTTTTAAGATATCACCAACTTCCACAAGTTCTGCTTCAATCTTTTTCTCTTCAATGATCTCACCATTTTCATTATAGGTCAATAGGTTTGCTGTGGTTGCTTGTTGATCCAATAAATCTTTAATGGCTGTTGAAGTCTTACCCTTAGCATTAGCTTCAAGATACTTTCCAAAAATGATGAATGTTATCAGATAAGCAGCTGTGTCAAAAAACACATCACTGTAAAATTGAGGGACGAAAAAGTGATAGATCATCACAAACAGACTGTAGAAATAAGCAGCGGATGTACCAATCATCACTAATACATCCATTGTTGCACTTCTATGCCTGAGAACAGCAAAGGATTTCGTGTAGAAACTTTTACCAACCCAAAATTGAACTGGCGTTACGAATAGAAATAATAAGAAATCTTTAAGGAAAACATTTGGAAATATTTCAATGTGGTAAAATTGTGTGATTGCTGAAATCTGAAACATAAATGGTATCATATAAAGGAAAAAAATTGGGAGCGTGAATACTAGACTTGCTATTAATTTATGTCTCCAGTATTGTATTTCTTCCTTTTTAGACAGTTTATCCAGTGTTACCCCACCTTGGGATAACTTGGCTTTGTAACCTACATCCTCAACTAAATTAATAAGATCTCTGGCTCCTAGTTTTAAGGGGTCATACTCAATTAAGCCTTTTTCGGTACTCAAATTCACCCTAATTGACTTTACACCATCCTGAGAACCCACGTAATTCTCTATAGTGTTAACACAGCTAGCACAGGTCATCCCACTGATATCTAACTCCGCAACACCATCTTCATTGAACTTTTTCTCGATCTCTGCACCAAATCCCACATCTTTGATTAATTCCGCAATCTGGTCTTCAGTGTACTTGGATCTATCAAATTCTACTTGCGCTTGTTCTGTTGTTAAATTAACTTTAACAGACTTCACACCTTCCTGAGATCCTACATAGTTCTCTATAGTGTTGACACAGCTTGCACAGGTCATTCCAGAGACGTTGATCATCAGAGGTGGTTCTTTGACTTTTTGCACATCTTCTGACATTTGTATCTAAGTAATGTATCAACAATTGATATATAAATTCTTTTGTTATGAACCTTTCCAAAATTTTGATGTTTAAGTATACCTAGTTTAAAACTTTGTATCCGAGTTGAGAGATTGCTTCCTTTAGTTTTTCTACATTCCCTTTTGATGCATCTGTGAGTGTGAAGTCACCTTTTGCAGCTTCCCATTCTACATCCGCTTTTTCAACAAAATCAAATTTTGATGTCCTTGCTTTAATTCCATTGGAACACCCATTGCAGGTCATTCCCTCTATTTCTAATGTTATTGTTTTAGACATAATATCACCTGATGATATGTTAAATATTGATATATTAGAAATATTATAAAGGTATAGATAATAGTACTATTCCGCCTATTAATGAATGAGAGATTAGTTTCAATACACTGACTCTCCTAAATGTTTTTAGCAATATGAAACTTTCATAGGTTAGTCTTACAATGATTTTATCTGTGAATATTTGGAGTGGTAAATCTTTAAATAGAAAAACAAGATTGAGTCATTATGGAGGGAACACATATTGAGTTCTAATTTAACTATTAATAATAATCAGTCAATCGGTGCAGTCATTGGAGAAACAACCTCTCATGACTTAGAATTTATTGTTGATGTTGATCAAAATGAGATTCGACCTGTTGAGGTCGGTGAATATGTTGGAATATCATATGGAAACAATCGATATGCCATCGGATTGGTTACAGAAATTACTCGTGTAAACAATGAAATCATCAGTAGTTTCGCAAATTCTCCTTCATCAGTTTCTCGTATGAATGAGCTATCCATGTACCCTGGTTCACAAAGAATTGTTGCCTCTGTCTCAGTTCAGGGAATCTTAAATGAAAATGGTCAGTTGATAAGACCGAGATACCCACCAGCCCCGGGAGCGGAGGTCATTCGAGATCCAACTGAGATACTGGATGTTGTATTTGCAGGTGGTGGAGTTAAAGTCGGAAACTTAGTTGCAAATCCTGAAGTAGAAGTTAGCCTTGATATAAACAAGTTAATTTCAAGACATTTTTCGGTTCTTGCTGTTACAGGTGCAGGAAAGAGTTATACGGTAAGTGTCATACTTGATGAAATTATGAAGAATATGCCTTTTGCTAGTATAGTTATTCTAGACCCACACCAAGATTACTTTTATTTAAGAGAAAACACAGAATATGGAAACAAAGTTCAGATATTTACACCTAGTGGAGACGGTAATAGCAGTAGAATCAAATTTAAAATCTCAAATTTCGATAATACTAAAATTATGGATATAATTGGATTGAGAGAAAATGCCAGCCGACAAAGAAGTTTCCTTTCAAATGTTTTGACAGAAATGAGAAATGCAAATGAAAACTGGGATCTTAGTGATGTCAGAGAAGAGATAAACACTCAGCTAAACAACCCAGAAATCAGTGCCCAAACTAAGAGTCTTGGATATTCTGTTTTAAATTACCTCAACTGGGTTGTAGGGGAAGACTTTTTGGATGCATTGGTTGAGACACCACTGACAAGCCCAAATGAACCTTGCCTTACCAAGAAGGGTCAAATGACAATAATAGGTACAGGTCTACTTGATAATCGAGCAAAAGGTTTCTTGGTTGAAGAAGTATTGAAAAAAATCTTTACTGGGGCAGTAAATTATCGAAGAGGGACAAACCCTGAAAATGCCTTGGAGGGACCAATATTAGTAATTCTAGAAGAGGCACATCAGTTTATTCCTGGGTTCAATGAAAAATCGTCCTGTAGAGGTATTATTAAACAGATAGCAGGTGAAGGTAGAAAATTTGGGGTTGGTTTAGGAATCATTAGTCAGAGACCTGGGAAGGTCGATGAAAATGTGCTTTCACAATGTAACACACAAATTACCCTGAAAATTACGAACCCCAAGGATCAAAATGCAATAGGATCTGCAAGTGAAAGCATTACACAGGACCTTCTTAACGATCTTCCCGGTCTTAACACTGGAGAGGCAATTATCAATGGTTCAGCTATTACATCTCCTGCTTTTGTTAAAATAAGGCAACTTGACCTTACCCCTGGGGGAGATGACATTGATATAGAATCAGAATGGGTAACCCCAAATGAAAATGAAGATGTTGTTACAAGCTCTGTGGATCCAGAGCCTGATTACGAGGGAATGGTATGACAACTTTTGTTCATACATCTGATTGGCACCTTGGCTTTTTTCAATATAACAAAAATCTTAGACATGATGACTTCTTTGCAGCAGCAAATAGAATCGTTGATAAAATAATAAAAATTGAGCCAGATTTTGTGCTTCACACAGGGGATCTTTTTCATCATAAATCTCCTACACCTGGGAGTGTTCTACAGGCATTAAAGTTGCTTAACAAACTAACAAAGAAAAAAATACCAGTATTCATCATCCGGGGTAACCATGATGCGTACACGACAAGGAACCTTCAGTACGGTGGAACTGCTTTACAGCTACTTAATGAGGCAACTGGATTGAACTATATCAATGATGATGTAATGAACTTCAATGATGTGGATATCATTGGAGTCGGTCATTACTTCTCCGGAAGGGCTAATGAAACATTACAACGTATAAATCAAGAAAAGAGACCCTTTGATGATCGTTCAAACTTTAAAATATTAGCGATTCATAATTTTATAGAAGGACAAATTTCAGACACTTCAGAGGTAAGTTTGAGTCTGATTCAGGATCTAGCACCTGATTACGTTGCAGCTGGTCATTTTCATATCCCTTGGAAGCGAGAAAAATTAAATATATTTGTCCCAGGAAGCTCTGAATCTACATCCGCTAATGATTGGAACAGAGAGGATAACCTGAATGGAAATATTACACTATATTCTTCATTTTACGAGGTAAAATTGGAAAATCATAATGGTTGGAGTAAGGAGGTGATTCAACATAGGATACCGGTTAGGCCAAAATTCAAGTTAGAGATTTCATCAGAGTCAATTGATCATCTGGAAATTAAATCTCAAATTTCAGAAGAAATCAATCAAGTAAAAAAATTTGCATTTTCTACAATTGTTGAAGAATTTAACTACAACTCTGATAAGAAACCAGTACGAACCGCATTTGAACAACCATTAGTTCGAATAAGGCTAGATGCAAAAAATCTTCCACAGACCAACCAACATTTAATTAGCACACAAGAGTTAGAGTCAGAGTTAGGTTTGCTTAACCTTGAAATTTCATTTGATGATTCATTCGAATCTGATTTTCCAATAACTCAAGGTGAACATGTTGTTGTTGAAGATTTACTTCAAGAGTTAATCGAGGAAAGCGAAATAGATGACAAACCTCACCTAACCCAATTAGTCCATCAAACTATAGATTATTTTGGTCAAAAGGCAAAAAGTACGACTCTTGGTCTGGACGACCTCAACCATTTTCTGAGAATACAAGATGAAAGCTGGAAATTAGGATCTACCCCGAAAATTATGAAATACACAGAAGATGAGCCTCCGAAAGAGAATCTAAATGCTTCGTCTTCAAATCCAAATAAAAAAGCTTCAGCAGAATCATCCAAATCATCTCGAAAAAGAAACCAGCAATGGGAGGATCTCTTTGAATGAAAACATTAAAAATCAACAGCTTACGCCTGAAGTCAATTCGATGCTATAATGATGATATTCTAAAATTTGATTCCGGTAAAAATATTATTACCGGGGCTAATGGGTCAGGAAAATCAACCATCATTAACTCAATTGGTCTGGCTCTATTTGGTCAAAACTATCTCACAAACTTTGATTTGAACTATAATGATTTTATTACAAATGGAAAAGATAAAGGTAGAATTATCTTAGATTTTTCTACAGATAAGGGGAATTTTCAATCAGAATTTTTGATTCAAAGAAAAGGGAGTAACAAATGGGTACTTTATGAAATATTAGAGGACGAAAAGAGAAAGGAAGTCACAAAGTTGGTCTCAGAGACCAAAAACTATGTCCTAAACCTTTTTGACGGAATGCTTGATGCAACTACCTTTAAAAATGCAATATGCAGCCCACAAGGACAAATATCCAAGATAATGGATGCAACAGATTCTGAAAGGGCTGGAGAGATCTACAAAGTATTAAATGTTGAAAAATATAAAGACGTTGCAAACCTAACTAGAAAGTTGCTTAGGTTAATTGATGAAAAACAAGAGAAGACAACCAGTTATTTAGAAGGATTAGGGGATGTCGATGCAGGTGTTTCACAATTTGAAAACAAACTAAAAGAAGAAGAGAAGAGTCTTAAGAGTTTAACAATAAACTTACAGGAGAATTTGAAAAATCATGAAGGATTGGCAACCAATCTTATAGCTATACAATCAAAAATAACAAAGAAAAATGAGTTATCTACTCAAATTCGCAGTATTCAAGAGCAAATAGAAGACTCAAAAAAGGTAAAAACACAGGCTCAAAAATCCTTAAAAGATAAATTTGCAGGTCTTAATCAAACGAACTTGAATGAAATTGAGGTCAAACGAGATATTACCAAATTGAACTCTGAAAAGAAGATTATTGATGCAGAATTAATTAATGTAATCGAGAAGGAGAAAGAATTCAAATTACTTACAGAAAACTCCAAGAGGTTAGAATCAAGGTTTAATGAGCTTAAGACTGATCAAAGAAGCGTTACAACAAAGTTAAATAAGTTGAAATCTGATATTTCCTCTCTTATTGATAGTAAAGATGTAACATTAGAAAACTTGCAAAATTTCACTAAGGCTGAGTCTGATTTTTTGAATACTAAGATAAAAGAAGAAAAAGAGTATATTCAAAGCATTCAAAGCAAAAGCGAATCAAAAACAAAGAAACTGACTCAAAAGGAAGGATTAGAGAATAAAATTGCTAAATCAGAAAATGAATTTAAGAGAGAATTCGATTTAGATCCATCAAACACAGATACAGAAATTCAAAACAAAGAAAAATTGCTTAAAGAAATCGACAAAAAAACAGAGGAAGTCAATTTATCATTAGAGGAGATATCAATTAAAAGAGGGGAGCTGAATAATAAGATAAAACAAACAAATGATGTTCTTAAACTACTAAAACACACTCATGAAACAGAAAAGACATGTCCAACCTGTAGACAAAGCTTACAGGGTGTTGACCTTAAGTCATTGACGAATATCCACCAAAAAGAGTTAGAAAGTGCAAATAAAGCAATTAAAGATATACTAACAAGTGAGAACAAACTGAAATTGGAATATAGAAAATTAGAGGAACAACAAAAGAAAATTTCAAAGGAACATCTGAAACTACAGAATTTCGCAAAGATATTCATGGAACTGAGAGAAGATAACACTCGGATCACTGAACTTACCGAATCTATCTCAATTATAGATGATGAACTATCTAAACTAAATAACGAGCATCAAAGCATTCAAACACTATTAGAAGACTCTATGAGGAAGGTTGATCTGGCTAAAGGCTATTCAAAGGATCTGCAGAATTCACTAAAAGAAGACAATAAGTTAACAAAAGATCTAAAAATGATTGAGGAAGAGCTTTCTGAAAATTCTAAAAAAATTGCTCAAATTGATTTTAATAGACTTCAAAAAGAAAAAGCTCAACTTGAAACAAAACAAGAAAAGTTAACTTCTAGTATTGACAAACTTCAGGAACTATTGCCATTATTTGTCAGAATACAAACTCTTACAGCGTCTATAGACTCCAATCAGGCAATCATTCTCAACAAAAGAATGAATTTAGATGAGATCTTAAAGGAACTCCCTTCAGATTCTGAGATTGAAAAACTAATTTTAGAGGAAAGGGAACTTGACAACACAATCAGTGGATTAAAAGAGAGAATAAAAATATTGAGCAATGAGATTTTACCTGAGTTAAAGGCTAACTTGAACTCTTATCTAGAACTAAGAAAGGATAGGGATGATAAAGAAAGTCTTAGACAAAGATACATTCTTGCTCAAAAGGAATTTTCAGAGGTTTACAGGATAATGGACATTCTTCCTGAAAAGATAGTTTCAGCAGCTCTTGCGAGGGTATCAAACAATGCAACAAAAATTATCCAGAAACTTATGCCTGAAAAAGGCTTCAATCAAATTCAATTAAGCCCCAACGGTCAATTGATAGTGGTTAGACAAGGTGAAGAAATCAGGTACAATCAAATCTCAGGAGGTGAGAAAACAGCCCTCGCGATTGCCCTTCGAGCAGCACTCAGTCAGAGTGTAGTTCAGGTCAATTTTATGATACTCGATGAACCTACCCAACATTTGGATAAAAACCGGGTTGAAGAACTTATTGAAATAATGGACAAAGGAGATTTGCTGGGGAATAAAAACGGACAACTAATCCTTGTGACTCATGTTGATGAGTTCACAAGAATAGCTGATCAAAGCATAAAAATTGAGGTCGCAAACAGTGGCAAAAGAACCTTTGTGACCTCATGAAGCTCTAAATCCACCAGCAAAATCTCTATCAGGGCTTAGTAATGAGACACCCTTCTCATCCTCAACAGCAAGAACCATTCCCTCAGATTTAATTCCTCCAAGTTTTCGAGGTTTTAAATTGTCAACAATCATTACAGTCCTGTTTTTCAGGTCTTCTGGATTGTAATATTTTGCAATTCCTGCAACTATTGTTCGGTCTTTTCTCTCACCATCATCAACAGTTAGTACAAGCAATTTATCTGACTTGGGATGTTTCACGCAGTCTAAGACTTTTGCAGATTTGATCTTGACCTTATCAAAATCCTCTATTGTTATGAATTTGGATTCTTTAGTAGGTTTTTTAGACTTCTTGGGTTTTTCGGGTTGTTTGGACTCTTCATCACTGACTACGACAGCTCCAAATTCTATCTCGTACTTCTTAACCTCTTTATCAGTAATTTTTTTGAAGAGGTGCCCTTGAAATTTCACAGTATTCCCTCGAATAGCTGTTCTGTCAATAATTCTCTCCCATTTATCATCAGTAATTGGATGTGCAATTCCAAGTGATAAATAGATTTTTTCAGCTGAAGAAGGGATAAAGGGATGACTTAGCAGAGCAATAGATCTGAGGACATGAGCTAGATTAGATAAAATTTCACCTGCTCGCTTTTTGTCTGTCTTAATTACTTCCCATGGTTTTGTTTCTGTGAAGTATTTATTGACTCGAGCAACAAAGGTCTTAAGTGCTTTTAATGGTTTTTGGAACTCCACCTGTTCAAACGTCTCTTCATACTCTTTGACAGTATGCTCAAGGTCTTGCCACAGCTCCTCATCCTCTTTTTTATATGAATCAACAGTTGGAACTTTTCCATCAAAATTCCGTTCAATGAAGGTTACTGTTCTGTTGACTAAATTCCCAAACTGATTATTCAAATCATTGTTTACTGCATCCTGAAAAAGTTTCCAGTTAAATTCTGTATTCTGTCTCTCAGGAGCAATCAATAGAAGATAATACCTCCAATAATCTGCAGGGTAAAGCTCGAGTGCCTGATCTATGAACACACCTCGTTTTTGCGATGTAGAAAATTTCCCACCTGGATAGGTTAACCATTGAAACCCCTTTACAAAAGTTGGGAGAATATATCCATCATCAGCCCCTATTATTGTACTTGGAAAAGTCACAGTATGGAATGGAACATTATCAATTCCCATAAATTCATAGTACCTTGTTTTAGGATTTTTCCAATATTCTAACCATAGGTTTTCATCGCCCTCTAACTTTGCCCATTTTTTCGTCATGGAGATATAACCAATTGGAGCATCAAACCAGACATAGAAAACCAAATCTTCATAGCCTTGAAGGGGTACAGGGATACCCCACTTTAGGTTTCTTGTAATTGATCTGGGTCTTAAGCCTTCTCTAAGCCATTTTTGTGCTATTGAGAGAGTTGTAAGTGGCCATTGTTCCTGCTTGTTTACCCACTCCTCAACCTTTGGTTGAATTTTTGGTAAATCTATGTAGAGATGTTTTGTCTGTTTGATCACAAGATTGTTTGAATCTGAAATAACACTCTTCGGGTTTATTAGTTGGGTAGGATTAAGGAGTGTTGAACAATCTTCACATTGATCACCCCGTGCTCTTTCATACCCACAATGAGGACAGGTTCCAATGACATATCTATCAGGTAAGAATCTGTCATCATCAACACTAAAGAGTTGTTCGTCCTCTTTTTCAAAAATATACCCATTTTCATAGAGTTTCAAAAACAATGATTGAGTGATCTCATGATTTTCAATATCGGAAGTTCTCCCAAAGTAATCAAAAGAGAGGTTGAAATCCTCATAATTCTTCTTCTGAACCTTATACATCTTTGTACAATAATCCTCTACAGACAGGCCAGCCTCTAATGCTGCTATCTCCGCTGGTGTTCCATGATCATCTGTTCCACAGATGGCAACAACATCCCTTCCTCTAAGCCTGAGGTATCTTGCAAATACATCTGCAGGAAGGAGAGAACCAATTAAATTTCCAATGTGTTTGACTCCATTAATGTATGGTAATGCACTGGTTACGATATATTTTTCATTAGACATGCGAAATCACCTTTGATAAGTTCAGTACCCACTTATTTATTAAATATAGAATTTTATAAAAGACGGGATGTGGTGTTACACTTACGAGGTTTAAGCTAACAAGAAGATTTTGTTCGGAAATCCATTTCGCAATACCCCATGTAATTTACCACAATTTCAATTCAACAGGGTTTACAAAAAGGTTTCTCTACAACAATGCTCAATATCCTTAAATGGTGTATAATTGTGGAAAAATTATAGAAAATACCTCTTTCCTACAAAAATTCACTTCGTTTTCTATTTATGGAAGTCAAAGAACTTATATAGCTAAATTACTTCTTCACGACATGCAATCCATTGATTTAGCTCCAATCAAAGAGAAGGGTCATTTTGTACTTGAAGAGTTGGCATCTATGCCATCGTTTTATATGCCTACTTTAAACCATAAAGAGGATAAACTTGCATTCTATTGGGACAAAACTGGAAGGATCGAACTTTTTGTTATGGATCTTAATACAAAAGAGATCAAACAAGTATCCCATGGTGAGGTACCTAAGGCATTAAGGGCAGGTTTTATCTGGTCTAGAGATGATTCTACTGTATTATTTGCTCTGGATAATCAGGGTGACGAAAAACATAACATCCATGAGATAGACGTTGAGACAGGTGAAGTTAGAATCCTTACAAACACACCTGAGCATCAAGAATATATTGTAGATTCATCACCAGATGGAAACTGGTACACACTTGTGAGCACTAGAAACGGTCAGTTAAATCTCTTTAAGCTTTATAAGGATGGAAAGGTTGAGCAGCTTACAGCACATGAGAATCCTGCATTTGGTGGTTCAATTTCACCAGATGGTAAACTTATAACATATTCAAGCAATGAGGAACAAAACTTAAAAAATTCAGATATTTATCTAGCTAAAAGTGATGGTTCATCTGCTGAGAGACTTCTGCAAATCAAGGTCGGAAGCAGTGAATCTTTTGCAGACTGGGCAAAGAACAGTAAAATGTTTGCCTTCACTAGTGATGCAAATGGTGTGAGTCAACCTGGGATATATGACATTGAGAAAGGAGAATACAGGTTATTTGGAGATCAGAAACATGATGAGTATGCTGCCAAATTAACCAAGGATGGTAAATCCCTGATTGTATTAGAAAATGTGGATGGGTCTGTCTCTCCAGCTGTCTATAATATAGAAACTGGTGAAAAACGCTCACTCGATTTCCCCAAAGGTATTGCTGCTGGAAGTGAGCTTCGAGGAGACCGATATCTATATTTAACAGTTACCACACCAACTTCTCCCTCTCAGTTGGTTGAATATGATCTACAGAATGATACAACCACCGTTATTCTTGAAACTGACACAGGAAATGTAGATTCAAGTTTCTTCGTTGATGGTGAGCATATTTGGTATAAGAGTTTAGATGGAACTGACATTCCTGCGATTGTCTACAAGCCCAATGATTATGACAAGAGTCTCAAATACCCAGCAATTGTTCTGCCACATGGTGGACCAACAGGGCAATATTTCCTGAATTTCTCGATGATGGCACAATATTTAGCAGATCTCGGATATGTCGTACTTCTTCCAAATGTCAGAGGAAGCACAGGATACGGTGTGGAATTTAGAGACGCATGCTTAAAAGCATGGGGAGATAAAGATCATGAGGATTGGGTTGCAGGCAGACAATGGCTTGTTGATGAACTAAATGTTGATCCAAACCGTATTGTGGTATTTGGAGGATCGTATGGAGGGTATGCAACCCTGGTCTGTATGACAAAATCCCCTGAACTCTGGGCAGCAGGATGTGCCTGGGTTCCTGTTTCACACCTGAAGAATATGTATGAGCAATCCCAACCCCATTTTCAGTATTTCTTAAGAGAACAAATGGGAGACCCGGTGAAAGATGCTGATCTTTGGGAGGCTCATTCACCTCTAAACTTTGTCGAAAACATCACAAAACCATTGCTTCTTGTTCATGGAAAAAATGACCCAAGATGTCCAGTTGATGAATCACGAAATGTTGTAAAGAGATTAAAAGAGCTGGGAAGAGTTGAAGGTCAGGACTTTGAGTATGTTGAATATCAAGACGAGGGTCATGGGGCAATGAGTGACATTCAATCTAGAATTCGCTCCATTAAGCTATTCCAAGATTATTTCTACCGAAAGTTAGTAAATTAAATTCAATTTTATCTAGGAATTTTTGAGAATTAAACTCTAAAAGAGTAACATTCTAATTATAGCGTTCAAAGAAGAGGTATGAACCATAAATTTCGCGTACTACCCTCAGTGATACTTACTTTGTTGCTTCTATTGATTGTATTAATTGCTCTTCCTCAAAATAATATAATTAACGCTCTCTCATCATCAATATTAGTGATTATATGGCTTCAAACCATTTTAATTTTTGGAATTCCTGACAGGAATTTAGAATTTTCACCATTACTCAAATTACTTGTTATAACATTAATACCTTATGGAATCTTATTAGGTATTCAGAGCACTTCAATAAGTGATTTTCCTGTTTTTCTTATCTGGTATCTCCTCCCTCAGTTTCTCTTTTTATCTCCACAGATTATTAAAGATAAATTTAGCAAATCACAAATTCTCTCAATCCAAATACTTGCTGTGGGTTTACTCTGGATTGGATTCGATAATCGGTACACAAAGGTACTCTTTAATGGTCTCTCCAATATGGATTATGCATTAAATGCATTCTGGCTTGCAGCAATAATTCTATCCTCAATATCTGTGAGAACCCCGGAAAATAAAAATGATTTTATCTTGAAACCAACTTTCTATGGTTTTAAAATTGGAAACATAACTTCATTAGTTGCCTCTGTAATAGTTCTTCCATTTGGGCTTTTAACAGGGTTCTTAGTATGGAATCCAGTCTCCTTTGATATTCGGATTATCGTTATATCATTCATAGGAATTTTCATGACTATCGCTTTACAAGAAGAATTAGTTTTCCGAGGAGTCTTACAGAATCACCTGACTCAACTTAGAAAGGATAATCCCATACAAGAGGCATTTATAATTATAGTTGTTACAATGTTATTTGCACTAACCCACTGGAATAATACCACCCCACAATTTGTTTATCTATACTTCATATCTGCATTCATCGCAGGGTTAGGGTATGCAGTTGCATATATTCTAATTATTCAAGTCTTTCCCCTGCTAAATTAAAATCCCAAGGAGACGACATGTATAAATACAAGGTGTGGTTTTATCTAAATGGAAGTGGTAAAGTAAACACATTTGTTTATGCACAATATTTTTATGAAGCACTTCCTGTTCCCCGATTTTATTGGGCTTCGGGCACTAATTTTTTGATGATAGCAATTTCATTGCTTGTTGTATTGCTAGTAAGAAGAAAGTCATTTCATAAGTAATATCCTTGGAGGGAACACAATCCTGCTCTGAATCATTATACTCATTTATACTCCATAAGGATACTTCCATATATTAGTAACCTCAATGTGAAAATTTCCTTTCAACCGGATTATAATATTTGAATCTAATGGGAAACTGTGGTATCCCATCTTTGGAACCTATTTTGCTTAAGTATCCTTCAACTGTGTTAACAGGATTAACACATGCTTCAATGCCTTCAAAAATTGCAGTCCATTCTTCTTGGGTTTTCGTTCTTATTTTTTCTACGATTTTTTTCTTGGTTTCTCGATCAAACAGATATTCTCCGTTTGAATCTGGTACAATTCCTGTTAGCTCCAGGCCTTTCATCAGATTTATGAAGAATTTTGGTTCGAGTGACCCCACTGCAATAAATTTCCCATCTTTCGTCTCATAAAAATCATAAATAGACCCTCCATCTAGCAAACCTTTCCCAATCTCTGGTTGGGGTTTTCTTAAGGTTGTGTACCCTGAATATAACAAAGTTAGGGGATTCAGGCACTCAGTCATAGAAATATCAATCAGTTCACCCTCTCCCGTTCTTTCTCTTTTCACCAGAGCGGCTAAAATTCCAATGGTTGCGTGTAGGCTGCCACCAACTAAATCACCCAGTTGTGTTCCAATAGGATGTGGAATTTTGCTAAGTAGGGTTGCCACACCAGATTCAGCAACGAAGTTGATGTCATGTCCAACTTTGTTGCTCGATCTGCCAAATCCACTTATTGAGCAGTAAATTAGTTGAGGGTTTATCTCACTCAAGGACTCATAACCCAATCCTAGCTTGTCCATCACACCTGGTCGAAATTGTTCAACTATTATGTCATATTCTATTATTAACGATTTGATTATCTTGATTGCCTCATGTGTCTTTAAATTAAGTTCTAAGGTTTCTTTGTTTCCATTTAAAATTGTCTCTATTACAGAAGTTTTATTGATGCTCGGTTCTATCATAAATTTTTGTGCGTTTGGGTTTATGACCTGAATCACCTCTGCACCTAATTCCTCAAGCATCAATGTAGCATAAGGACCAGGTAACAATGTAGAAAAATCTAAAACTTTTATCCCTTTTAGCATATTAATATTACAAAGGGTAAGACAGACATCAATCTTTCCCTTTACAGGTCATTATTTGGGTAATATTTGAAATTTACGTGAACGATATTGTTGTTGCATAGTCGTCTTGTAGTGATCCTGTAACTGAATATTTTTTGACTATTCAAAATACATTAATTTCCTCTAAAACTTGTTAGATTATTTATTTATGCTAAAACAATTTTCCGGTAATAGCACAAATTGTTTTTATTTTTAAAAGTTAGAAAACACATATGGTGAACAGCAGGGAGAAAAATCTTGTAAGCATGAAGAATACCGAACTTGTACAAAAAACTCTGAATTATTTTGAGAAAAAGAGAGATGATCGAAAGAGGAATAGGGAGGATCAAGGTAAGAAGACTGAAGAGGATTTAATAATAGAAGATCTGGTCACTTTCTTCAAGACTGAGAACCGAAAAGAGCGAACTGAACTAATAAAATTAAGCAATAAATATCAAGAAATGGAACGCAGAATGATCTGTAACATAAATCCTCAAGAGGAACAAAAACATGCAGATTGGGCAATATTGACAGTGGGTAATAGAGAACAACCCATTATTTTATCAGTATTGTTGTTGCGTGCAAGAAAGGTGTTTCTGCTCCATACCAGTGGATCTAAAAACACAGCAGAACTTGTTGAAAATTGTCCAGACCTTGTTAGGAGAAAAATTGATTTTGAACTTCATGAAATCGATGAGGTTGACCCCACAAAGTTATATCAGGAAACGAGAGAGATTATCAAGCAGGCAAAGATTGAAGGAAAGACCATAGTCATAGACCCAACTGGTGGTAGAAAATCTATGAGCGCAGGTGCATCTGCAGTTGCTTTTTTCTACAGAATACCAATGGTATACCTTCATGGGTATGAAAAGCAATCAATAATAATGCCGTTTACTGAATATATGAAGGTTATTCCAAACCCCTATGATCTGTTTGGAGACTTTGATATGAAGCTGATTTTAAGCATGGCGAACAACTATAGTTACTCAGCAGCTATAGAATCTATTGAAACTATACATCGCACCAAAGATATAATTGGTCAAACTGTCCAGGAGTTTACAGCATTAAAATATATTTTGGAGGTATATGAACTCTGGGACAGGTTTAAGCATAGTGATTCCAAGAATCAAAATATTCTCTCTCGACAGTTAGAAATTAATTATAGAAAAATTGGATCTCTTTCCAAAGACACTGTCAACCAGATGGAAAAAAATATTCAATTTCTGAAAAAGATAGAAACTGCATGGTTGGGGTCTTCTGTAATGTATGATGAGTTTAGGATTGTAGACCTCTACACAATGATTGAGAGAAGAAAGGAGTCCAAAAAATTTGAGGAGGCTCTTGCCCTACTGTATCGATTATTTGAAATGGTAGCGACACATCTACTCCTCAAGAAAATGAGCTTAAAAGATCCTAATCTAACAGTTGGAGAGGTAAAAGAGTTCATGGTAAATCGTGACCCAAATTTTAATCTCGGGGATCTAATTACAAAACCGGGGGACAAACTGAGTCTGTTTGTGCTAAATGCCATTCTAGTTAAAGGATTTTACGGGGATACAGTTGTCTCTAAATTTGGTGAAACCTATGAATATTTAGAAACAATAAAAGAAAAAAGAAATAGCTCCTATTTTGGTCATGGAACTGACAGTGTTACAAAAGAGGAATTTATTGAGGCGTTCAACTCGGTTCATCGGTTTTTGATTCTTATGTTTAAAGATATTAAGTTAGACTTTGATGAGCTAACCACCTTAGCCAAATTTCCAAAGTTTAGGTCTCTGGATACTTGGAATTGATCCAATTATAAATCTCGCACAGCAGGTAATATCTCATCTCTCAGGGTTTCTAATGGTCTTATTTCATGTATTCCTGGGATATTAAAGATTGCATGTTCAATTCCAATTTCTGACAATTTTTTAAGTAGGTCAATAATTTCATTAGGTGTTTGACCGGCGATGAGGTTAGCTGTTCCTAATGCTGTTTTCTCGATGTCACTGTAATTTCGGCCGAGCCCTTCACAATGTTGCTTAAGTATCTTTAACTTGCTATCCAACACCTCAACCCCCGCTCTCATGAACAGGTTGGTCGCATCCGCATATTGTGCAACCATTCGTAACGTCTTCTTCTCACCCATTCCTCCAATCATTATGGGTGGGTGTGGTTTTGATATCGGCTGAGGTGAAAGGTAAGTGTCTTTAATTTGGTAATATTTCCCCTCAAAGGAACTGTTGTCATCAGACCATAATTTATGTGTAAGCTGTAGTGTCTCTTCCAGCATCTCGAATCTAGTCTTAACACTTGGAAAAGGGAACCCATAGGCTTCTGCCTCCTCTTTGTACCAAGCAGCTCCAATTCCAAAATACCCCCTTCCATTGGAAAGTACATCTAAGGTTGTCATTTGTTTGAGTAGCAGCACAGGATTCCTGTAAATTATTCCTGTAACTAATGATCCAAGCTTTACATTTTTTGTTATACCTGCAAAAAAATTTAGGGTTGAATATGATTCAAGCATTGGTGCGGTGTGTGGTAGATCGAACAAACCTTTTATCTGGTAATAATGATCCATGACCCATAAAGATGAGAACCCACCTGCATCAATAATTTTTGTAACTTCTTTTAATGTGTCCGGTATGCCTTGATCCCCCCCTGGATATGAAAAACTAGGTATTTGTACTCCGATTCTCATGGAGAAAGTTTAGTTTTGATTTATTTAAAATTACATTATTCATTTTGTATTATTGCATAAACTTATGGTGTTTGTATGACCAAAGGGTTATATGAAAATAGGTGACATAAGTGTAGATGATAAAGGTGTAGATGATACAGGACATCAAAATTTTTAGGTGTCTTTTTTGAATTTACTCATATTCACTTTGGAATTATACAGATATAAATGAAAATATGTCTGAAGCTCAATCAATACTGACATAAAATCATGCAGCAACAGAACACACAGAAATTACAATAATTCTTATACAGAACAACATAATAATTGCTCGATATTCAAAAAAAAATAAATAATCCAGAATGTTGACAACTTTTTCGCTGTCATTTGATATATTTATTACTTATGGATATTATGTAGTGCTATTCTATAGGTTCGCTGTGAATTACTTGGAAATTCGCACGATATTGTTTACAAAATGTTACAAATTGTATATTATTAACAAAAGGTTAATGACTAATATGATACAATAGTTATTTGTGGTGACATGTGATGTGTCATTGGAACTAAGGTTCGATAATGCTCTGACACCAGCATTTTAGCGATTCAAAGATGACACATCACTTTCTCACAAGAAGGTGAAAAAAATATGAAACTTGCAATCCCAACAGTTAATGAACACCCAACACTGAACAGTAAACCAAATGACACAATGGAGGGTGCTAAGTCGTATGTGATCTATGATACCAGCTCAGAAGAATTTACATTCTTTGAAAATGGATACCTCAACTCTGATGAATGCTACATTTCTCGTGATTTGAAATTAATGGGAGTTACAGGGGTTATCACTCCTTCCATCTGCAATGAGTGTTATAAGAACCTTCAATCCCAGGGTATAGATGTATGGAAAGATGAAGGCAGCAAAACAATCAGACTTGCAATTCAAAAGCTCGTAATGTGTGGTCTAAGCATAATCGCAGAAGCTCCTTTATGCTCAAGTCCAAAGCACTATTTAATAGCCCAAACAATAACTCGTTAAAAACTAAGTTCTTTTCTTTTCAATCCAATTTCTTTCTCTTAATGACTCTACAAACATTTGTAGCATTGCCATATCCAAATTCATTAAATGAGATAAATCAGATGAACAGTGCTTTCCTAGACATGTTATTGCTCTAAGGATCACTCTATCCTCATACGAGAGCTCTGAATCTTCCTTTAGTAATTCATCTATCTCCCCCATCAAACTATTCTTGTTTTCTAATTCATCCATAAGCTGCCTTTCTAGACTCTCAATTCTCTTGTTCGATTCTTGAACAACCTTGTACAGGTTATAAAATTTTATTTTCCTCTCCAGTTTCTCTCCTTCATTTCCCGTTGGGAAGGAAGGGCTTATTGTTTTCAGTCCCTCTGGGATATTTTTGACAACGCCTCTGTTGTCTCCCCGTGCAATTATATGATTATGTACATAATTTGGGAGGATCACAAAGAATAAACCAATAGTTTCAGATATCTTATAAAGTGTGGCTTCAGCCCCCTTCTTACCCGAAAAACTCTCTTTAGTTACCTTTGATGCCTCAATTAGTTTGATGTTTTCATCTGATTCAAGCTGAGATAGGTGTCGGTGGATCGCGGGACTAGACACATCCAGGATGTTTGCAATTCTGTTTCCATAGTTGTGTTCACAAGCTATTAACCTAAGAATCTGTCTTCGGGTCACATTGCTTATTGAATCAAATAATGGGTGTTCAATAGAACAAATGAGAGAATTTTGTTCCTGTTTAATAGACATTAACTACTACTTTATTCCTCTTATATTAACCTGACGTTTGACTAAAGACGCAATCCACAAAAATTCTAGTTAGTTTAAAATAATAATTCTTTATTTTTTTCATTAAAATCAATCATTAATTCGTAAATTCATGATATTTCCTTTTAATAATTCATATTATAATAAAATATTAAAGTACAATTTATTCAAATGGCTAATACAAAATTTATTGTAATTTATTTATAAATATTCCCTATAATTTCTCTATATTTTAGAAAATTACCTAATATATTTGTATTTACTTAACAAATTCTGTTGGTCGATACTCAAGATATTAATATTATGTAAACAACTTTATTGTAACAAGTGTGATTTGTTTGCACTTGAAGGTGAAGATAAATGAGTGAATTAAATCAAATCAAACCTGCTGTAGTAATAGATGCTAGGGGAAGTGCTTGCCCTGGTCCAATTCTTGAAGCTAAGAAAGGAATAAGAAAAGTCAAAGTCGGAGAAATTCTTGAGGTAAGATCAAGTGATGAGGGAACTAAGCATGATCTTCCAATT
Organism: Candidatus Heimdallarchaeota archaeon; assembly: GCA_030149205.1. Classification (GTDB taxonomy): domain Archaea; phylum Asgardarchaeota; class Heimdallarchaeia; order Heimdallarchaeales; family Kariarchaeaceae; genus WAKA01. Next base: position 71,177 of record JASBSB010000005.1, read on the forward strand.
TGGGTAAAGAGGTCTGGACACGAATTTCTAGGTATGGTAGAAGCAGAGGGTTACACCCGATTGTTCATAAAGAGGATGAAGTAACCTGGTTCTTTGAAGAGGTGGTCTCTATGAGTGAAGAACCAAGAATTTTGATTATTACGACAACATCCTGTTCATATCCTGGTGTGGATAATGCAGGACAGAAACATCTTGAGTATTCCCCTCACAGCTATGTGTTAAATGTTCCTGACCCAGTGATGTTTCCAATATCCTTCTATTTAAAGGCATTTGATCTGGGGTATGACGGCATATTTATTGCATCATGTGGAACTGATAGCCCATTTAGGAAGACCTATGACAAGCTTTCTGCTCGAATTGACGAATTAGTCAAAGAAATGAAAAAACTTGGGATTCATTACTCTCGAGTCAAACTTACCGCTATTTGTACAGTTTGCGCAGACCACTTTGTTAAGGAACTTAAGGAATTTTCAGAGACAATTGCTACATTACCAATAACAGAGGTACCAGCGGTTGAATCTGCTGGTATGGAGAGTAGTTAACATGTATGAATATGATGCATTGATTGTGGGTGCCGGGATTTCTGGAATTCAGTCTGCCATAGATCTGGGCGATATGGGATATAAAGTTCTCATGATTGATAAACAGTCATCAATTGGTGGTACGATGATACAGCTTAGTAAAGTGTTTCCAACCTTAGACTGTGCTTCATGTATCACAACCCCTAAGATGTCTACTGCTTTTCATCATGATAACATTGAAGTCAGGACGTTGTGTGAGGTCAAGCATTACAAAGATTTAGAAGATGGTAGATTTGAAGTTATTCTAAAACAAAACCCACGTTTCGTTGATATGGACAAATGTACTGGATGTAATGATTGTGCAGAAGCCTGCCCTGTTGCAGCAATCGATCTTGGATATGATGAAGGCATGAGTTATAAAAAAGCTGTGGGAGTGCCATTTGCAACGGCATTACCTCAAAAGGCTGCTTTAGACATAGAAAGTTGTATTTTCTGTGGTAAGTGTGCAAATGCATGTCCAACTCAAGCCATCAATTTTGATCATAGAGAAGAAGAGATTCCTATTAATGTAGGAGCCATTGTGATCGCAACCGGGTTTTACGAAACCCCCACGATCAGAGAGAAATATGGTGGTGGTAAATTTAAGAATGTTATAACAGGAAAACAGATGGAAAGATTGCTAGCTCCAACAGGTCCTGCTGGAGGTGTATTCCGTCCATCTGATGGAAAATCACCAGGTAGCATAGCATATGTTCAATGCGCTGGATCAAGGGATGCCACAATCGGTGTCCCTTACTGCTCCTCAATTTGTTGTATGTTTGCAATAAAACAAGCAATGTTGTTAAGTGCAGCAGTTCCATTAGCAGAGATTACAGTCTACTATATGGATATCAGGGCATTTGGAAAAGGTTACGAAGACTTTTATGAAGAAGCTAAGGCTATGGGTGTAGAATTTGTTAAAGGAAAGGTTGCACAAATCCATGAAGATGATGAAACTAAAGATCTAACTGTTAGTGTTGAAGTTTTTGGAGAAGATGGAGGCATTCAAAAAGTTGATCACGACCTTGTTGTTCTTTCAATGGGTGTAGTCCCACAGTGGACAGCTGACATGAGTAAAATTATTCCAGTTCAGCTTGGCCCTGATCGATTTATAAGAGAGATACGTTTCACTGAGGAACCTGGTTTGACATCAATCCCAGGTGTTTTTGCCGCTGGAATGGCAACAGGGCCAAAAGATATTGTAGATTCTATAAATTCAGGTAGTTCAGTTGCTGGAAAAGTAGCACTGTGGTTATCTGGTGGATTAAGAGAGGAATATGAGGTGCAATATATCCCTCTAATTCCTACCCTTGGGAAGTGATGATTATGTCTGACAAAGAGAAAAAGGATAAAAAGAAGGCAGATAAGACTGAGGAAACTCAGCCAAGAGTTGGAGTCTATGTTTGTCACTGTGGTGGAAACATCTCAGACGTTGTAGACACATCTAAGGTTTCTAAAATAATAGGAGAAGATCCAAATGTTGCAGTTTCCAAGGATTTCATTTTCATGTGCTCTGATCCAGGACAAAAGATGATTGCAGATGATGTGAAGGCAAATCATTTGGATCATGTAATTGTGGCTTCTTGTTCTCCAAGACTTCATGAAATGACTTTCCAAAGAGTAGTCTCTGATGCAGGATTAAACCCTTTCCAGTATCAACATGTAAATATCAGGGAACAAGTTTCCTGGGTTCACTCCCATCAGCACGAGGAAGCAACAGATAAATCTATAAGGTTAATTAGAGGTGCAATTGCATCCGTGTTAGATCAACCTCCTCTTGAACCTATCAAGAAAAAGATGATCCAAAGTGCAGCTGTAATAGGTGGGGGAGTAGCAGGTATGACAGCAGCTCTTGACCTTGCGAATAGAGATATTCCAGTTCATCTCATCGAAAAAGGACCTGTGCTAGGGGGAAACCTTCTGAACCTAGATAAACTCTATCCAATGGAAATAGATGCGAAATCATTTGCATTAAATTTAGCTGACAAAGTTTTGAAAAACCCTGCAATTTACTTACACCTTGATACAGTGGTAGATAAAACAGAAGGGGCTATTGGTGACTTTATGCTCCAACTAAAGAAAACTGAAGAGTCAACAGTCAACAAAGAGAACTTTGCGGTTTCCCTTACAGAACCCGAAAAAAATCCAGATTATGATATTTCAGTTCTCCATGTGGGCTCATTTATTATGGCAACTGGTCATGATCTGTATGAACCTTATGAAGGTGAATATGGTTACAAAAAATCTCCATTTGTTGTTACCCTACCTGACCTTATCAAGTATCTGAATATATACAGGGGGAACACATTCGTATACAAAGGTAAAGAGATCAAAACTGTTGCAATGATTCATTGTGTTGGAAGTCGACAGATTGAAGGAGTACATCAACCTCCCCCAAGTGGAATTCTTAATACTAATTGTTCAAGAGTCTGCTGTACCACAACACTTCAACAGGCAAATAGGTTAAAATCATTATTCCCTAAGATCCAAATCTATGATCTCTACAGAGATATAAGAACATACGGTGAAAAGGAACACTACTATGAGGAAGCATCAAAGAATAATGTGATTTTCATAAAATATCCTGATGAAGAATCACCAGAAGTAGAAATTAACGGATCATTAAAAATAAAAACACGTGATATCATAACCTATGGATTAGAGGTAGAAATGGAGGTAGATATGATTGTTTTGGCTGTGGGGTTAATTCCTAGGATCAAACCTCATATCATAACCGACCTCTCATTACCAACTGGTAACAATGGTTTCCTTCAGGAGGCCCATGTAAAACTTCGACCAGTTGAGAGTAGCGTTCAAGGTGTTTTTCTTGCTGGAACAGCCCAGGGGCCAAAGGATGTACGAGAGAGTACGACCACAGCCTCTGCAGCAGCAGCAAAAGCGGGTGCAATCCTTACCAAAGAAAGCATTAATTTATCTCCATTTGTTGCTGTAGTTGACACTGACAAATGCCAGGGTCATGCGCTCTGTGTGAATGAATGTGAATACAATGCAATCACAATTCATGATAAAGGTGTAGGAGAGTCAGGTGTAAAAATTGCATCTGTAGATCCTTCAGCCTGTGTTGGTTGTGGGGCTTGTGTTGCTGTGTGTCCAGAACAGGCTATCCAAGTTCAAGGATATGACATCAATAAACTTGAAAAGGAAATTTCTGCTATTATGTTGGAGGTGAAGCAATAATGGGAGACAAATACTTTAAGACTGCTCTGAAGACACTGAAAGAAACTCATGGACCACCGAACGAGGAGTTTGTTGCTTCCAGCCGTGACAGGATGAAAGTAGTTAAGGGTGTTGAGAAGGTTATGAAAACTCAACATCTAAAAACTATTCCTGAAATTGCTGAAGCAACGAACTACCCAACGGACATGATATTTAACGCAATTAATTTCTTAATGAAGTGGAATGGGTTAAGACTTATCAATAAACGTGGTGATTATCCACAATATTCATTCGAGGTGGATGAAGAATGAGTGTTTTAAAAATAAAACCAAATCTAATTGACGAAATGCAGGACTATGGTTCATTTGATGTAAACACCTGCTTCAATTGCGGGACCTGTACAGCTACCTGCCCACTTGTAAAAGAAGATAGCCAGTTTCCTAGAATGCTTATCAGACTTGCTCAACTTGGACAATCTGATAAACTGATAGCCTCTAAAGAGTTATGGGCGTGTTATTACTGCGGTGATTGTAGCGCAAGCTGTCCGAGAGAGGCAGATCCTGCAGAATTCATGATGGCATCCAGAAGATATGCAATTGCTAATTATGACGTGACAGGAATATCGAAATCAATTTACAAAAACAAGCTTTTGGTATTTCTCTATATGCTCATAACAGGTATTATTATAACTGCAGGGTTAGTTTATGCAGACACATCTAGATTTTTTGGGAATACCGACCACAAACTTATGGGTGGATATTATTATGAGACAATCCACTATGGTGGGCTAGTATTTGGTTCTTTGTTAGGTCTTGTAATCTTGTTGGGTGTCTATAAAATGTACAGAAACATTGATCAAACTGAGCCATTACGAAAGCAGGAAGGTTTAGATACAAAGCTTTCACTTTCTGTAAAAGCTCATCTACTTTGGACTACATTCTGGGAGACCCTGATTAACGAAGGTGCACTACAAAAGCGTTTCAAGAGAGAAGATCCAAGCACACAACCTGCACACAGACCATCTAGGTGGGTTATCCATATGACTATTGTCTGGGGATTTGTGGGATTAGCTGCAGCTACAGCATTGGATTACCTTGTTAAGGATCTATTACTTAATGACCCCGCAGGGTTTGTTCCTATTTGGTATCCAATCAGGTTGTTAGGAATCGTTAGTGGGCTACTTATGCTGTATGGAACAAGTTACTCTCTCTACTTTAGGTGGAAGAAGGTCTCAGATTATTATAATACCAGTAATTTTGATGACTGGTTAATTCTTACATTAATCTGGTTTGTTGGGTTGACTGGATTTTTAGCAACACTCTTTGTTTATCTACCACAAAATCTAGTTTTAGGCTGGATTAATGCTGTATTGATAATCCATGTTCTCACAGTCTCATGGTTGTTCATGTTGTTACCCTTTACTAAATTTGGGCACATGATGTACAGACCATTAGCACTGTGGATTTATGATTATCAGGAACAAAAAATTGCATATGCACAGTCTCATCCCATGGAAACTCCAGAACCCTCACCGGTTCTGACAATCAGTTAAGAGGTGAAAAAATGACCGAAAACGACCTGTTAATAATATCAACGATTGGGCCTGAGAACCCTGAAAAGTTACTCATGCCCTTTATTGTGGCTAATACATCATTAACATTAGATATACCTGTAACTATGTTTTTCATGTCAAGTGGTGTTGAATTAGCTCTCAAAGGCAAGGCAGAGACAATTGAAAAATTGAATGATATGCCGGATTTGCCTTCACTCTTACAGACATTTGTGTCACAAGGAGGAATTATCAAACTATGCGGGCCATGTTGCAACCATCGTAATATTAAACCTGAAGACTTAATTGAGGGTGCTGAGATAGGAGGTGCAGCTGGTTTAGTGGATTTGGTGATGGAAAGAAAAGTACTTACGTTTTAAATGAAATATATCTTAAATGATTGATAGATTCGCAGATATTACATCACATCCATTAATTGAAATTATTTCTAATGAAACACGGTTAAAAATTTTAAAACTTATTGCCTCAGAATCTAACTATGGTAACAGACTTGCCCAAATACTTAACCTATCAACCCCGGCTGTCCATAAACATATAAAAAAATTAAAAGAAAATGTTCTTGAAATATCTAAGCGTGATAAAACTAGCTTCAGTGGTAACAAAGGTGGAGAATCAACTCATTATAAAATAAATTTGAGATCTGGGTTGGTTTTTGCAGTTTTTCCACAGTATGTACATCTTAATTTCTATAATTATACTAAAGATGATAAAATAATTCAACCTACGATAATTCCCGACGAGGTAGATGCTCAGTTGTTTGGTGTTGAATTTAAAAATGCAGACACTACCGGGAAGGGGGACGATAATCTTGGTCAAAAAATAAAAGAGATTCATACAATAGAACAGCAAATAATTTCAAAAGAGAACGACTTAATGAGATTATTAGCAGAAAAGAATGAGGCAATCGAACAAGCATTCAGTCAGATAGACCTTGAAAGTGCACTTGATTATGATGAACGTATAATACTAAAAAGTGTGGTTAGCTACGGAATCTCAAGCCTTCGAGAAATTTCAAACCTACTTTCAAAATCTGAAGAAGAAACCCTGAAAATCGTTCTCTCTCTAAAACAGAAAGGGTGGATAGCTGACAAGCAAATCAAACCCGTTTAAAAAATATTTTGAAGAAATTTTAGCCTGTAATAGATTTGCGATTCTTTTTTGTAAATAGTTCATATCTTGCTAATCTATGAATTAATTCATAGATTCAGTTAATCTTAATGTTTTACCTAAATTGCCTTTTAGTGAAATGTTGTTTTATTATACACGAAAATTATTATGATACTTATCTTGAAAAAAATGACCATATGAATGTCACAATAAAAGCGATGACAAGAAATTGTAACAATGTTTTCACCCAATGGGGAAGCTTTCTTTTCCGGTTATATTCGTCTCTGTCTGTCAAGTCAGTAAATCTTGGGTCACTCTCAATGAGCTCTTTTTTCTCATGTGAACTCATCTCGGAAACATGTTTTTCAAAAGGATTTGACGAACCCCCATAGGCAAACTTTCCTTTCTTTCCAGCCACACCTCCTCCAGTGATAGTATCTTCATTAAGCTGATATTCCCTGAGTCTGTCAGGTTTTTCAATATAAAGTTTGTAAATCGTAAATCCGATAAAGATAGCCCAAAGAATCCATAAGAATCCTGGATCTAAAAAGTTGTTTGGGTTAGACCCTAGCTTCATCTCAGCATTGTCAGGAAAGCCATCGAAATCTGAATCTGGGTTGTATGGGTTGGTTCCAGTCCCCGTTCCAACAAATCCATATCCTGGAACAACGACTGGTTCCCCTGTTGGTGTTTTCTCCATGACATCTGGAATTTGATCGTTGTCACTGTCTATAGCCAAATTCGCCCACCTCAAAGAAGAAAGTGATTTACTTAAATTGGGTAAATCTGAGAGTCGAAACCACCCTAAGACTAATTGTACAAAATACGCTATAGAAATCATAAAAAGTAAGGTGAAAGACACTACTAACACATCTTCTTTTAGCTTGAACCATATTGTGCGAAGAGTTTCCCTTGCCTTCACGGTATTCAGTCTCTTTGAACATTTAAATAAGTACTCTTAAATTTGACCAGTTTCACCAACAAGGATAGAAAAAATTGAAAATATATGTGGTAATACATAAAATTCCCACCGTGTATTGTCCCATATTCGTATTTTAAGCATCAGAAATCTATAATCAGGAGTTGAAGCAGAAATTAAAATAAACACGGTTTATTATGAACGTCATTCGAAATGTATTTATTTCAGTTTAGTTTGGTTAAGGTATGAATGGAAGACGTACGTCTTTAATTATTATTTTAAGCTTTTTACTATTTTTCTCAATTTTCACCCAATCTAATTTGCCAAGTCGCCAAAACAGGGCAATCCAAACTTCTCTAGTTAAGCAAAGGAGAAGAAATATCTTTGGTAGATCTGAAAATTCTGGGACTATAGGAATAAACTCTCAATTACCAAGAGTGAGAAAATCAGTTGCTATCAACTCTTTGTCTACTGGCAGGAGTTTAAAATCACTGGTCAACAACACAATCAGGGGATTAGAAGCTAAATACCTGCAACATGTTAACACCTACAAGGTTCTAAATACCTCAGTATCAATTGTTGACTCTTCTACCTTTGCATCCTTTAAATCAAAATATAATGTAACTGGTAATGGAACAGCAAAATTTCCTTATGTGATACAAAACCTTTTGATAAACAGCAGTTCAGATTTAGGTTTTAGTTCTTCGTATCGTGTTTTTTATGTATTAAGAAACATAGTAGTTTTTGGATCACTATCCTTCAACAATGGATACAGTACCTCTTTGGGAGGTCTTACTCTAGATAATGTCTTTGTGAGAACTAGATCATCAAATTTAAATTTAATTGCATCTTCCTTTACAAATGTAACCATAGTAAATTCGGTTTTTATCAGCAATTCAGGGGGAAATATAAATCTACATTATAATTCTGTTAACTTCCTTAAAAATAACACTCTCATCTTAGAAAGGGGTGGTACCAACACTTATTCAACTCAACTTGCGCTTACAGGCAATCTCTGGACAACAGGAACCTATCAACAGAAGAATTCAACAGATTTAGTTAAGGACAGCACATTTCTGTCCAGAACTAGTCCTGCAATGGTATTATCAACTACTAATTTCACCTTAGATAACAATGTAGTTTATATTGACCCAATCCCAAGTACCTCTGGCTTAAATATACAACCTTTAACAAATGGTACTGTTACCATAAAAGGTTTAGTATTAAATAATTTTGGGACATCACTTCCAATGGGAATTTATCTAGGGAGGGTGATAATGCCAAATGGGACATTCTATACTCCTGTAGTAAATATGAGTGATGTATTAATTTATAATACTGCAGTGGGTTTGTACATGGATGGTTTGTATCCAAGATTGTACAAAATTCATGTGAACAATTCTACAATATCTGCATTTCACATACATCACACAATGGGTGGGGTAACAACTAGTAATATAACAGTTATCAATTCAAATATAGGTGTAACATTTTCATCTGTTTCTAATCTAACCCTTTCAGGATTTAATATGACTGATGTTGGGCTGGGTTTTTATAATGAAGGATTCACCTCAAATGTCTCTGTTTCAAAATCAGTATATATCAGATTAGGTTGGGCTTCCATGGATGCTGGTGGAAAAGAAGGTACAGTGAAAGTTATGCATTCTACATTTTTCAATTATTATCATCGTGGTCTGATTATAAGTTCTGATGCAAATTTGCTCCAACAAAAGCAAAAATATGGATGGGCTGGTTCTGGGACAAATATAGACCCTATTATAATTAAGGATACGGGTGTTTTCAACCATAAGTCAATAGGTGTTCATATTTTCAATACAACATTACATTTCGTTTTAAGGGACATTGCTTTCAATCAATCCTATACTATAGACCCACTAATTGGTGTGACTAATTCAACAGGCTCAATCAGATTTAAAAACATAACAGCCACCGTTAAGTATGAGACAGTTCGAAGGCTGAACGGAATAAAGATACTTAATAGTTCTAATGTTGAATTTTTAAACTCAACATTCTATACTCCTTATGCATCATTTCCTACACTGACCCTTCTAAACATTCAAAATTCTGGAAAGATAAACTTGCTTTATTCTAACTTTACCAATGGAAACATAGCCAGTGAAATTCTATCCTCTCAAAATATTGTATTTAATCATACCCTTATTAGATCCTCGAAAACAGCAATAAGTGCTAAAGACAGCACTTATCTAAAGTTTGTAAATAACATTCAGATCGGGTCATCTACAACATTTATTCCTGTGCAGGATGTGATCTCTCCTAAGTTATTTGGCTCTGGTCCCAAATCCCAAGGGTATGTATTTAACAATGTAAGTGACTCGTCTATGTTCAATAATCAAGGTATGTACCTAAACAAGGTGCTTGATGTGACTATTGGAACAAATAATACCATCGAACATAATTTCTATTCAAATATGACGTATTTTGCAACTTTTGATGCAGCTTCATTTACTAAAATAATCAATAACACAATATTAAATCTAGAATTTCAAGGTTTACAGCTCACAAGTACCACATCCTCGAGTTACAATTTTACAATCTATGGAAACTACTTTATTGGGACTTCTCCCTTTTCCCAATTGGCTTGTGATGAAGGGTTGAACAACACTTGGTACAGACCATCCTATGGGAATTACTGGAGCAATCTTCAACCCTCTGCGACAAATTACTCAATCCCTTGTGCCACGAAAACCTATGATCTTTACCCAATACAGCTGATTTATAAAAACATAACTCTCATTCAGGAATTTGGTAAATCAACATACAATGTTTCAATAACCTCTATAAACAGGCAACGGATAACAGCAGTATATGCAAATTACCAAAATTTTACACTAGTAAGTCAAAAATATATTAACCCTTCAGATACAGTTCAAGTGAATATTTACAGCCTAAACCACCTACAGGTTGGAGAGTACTCAGTAAAATTACAGGTTTACTTTCAATTTGGTTTACAAACCAATAGAACGATAAAAATTATAATAAGAGATACTACCCCTCCTCAGATCATCAAAGGACCATCAAATCTGATATTAAATGGCACGACTGCTACGGAGCACATACAGTTGAATTGGACTGAGTTTGATTTATCCCCATTCAACTCCAGCTTATATCAAAACGGTTCTGTCACAGCCCATAATACATTTCCTGCAAATCAAACCACAGGTCTTTTCATTTCATATCATCTAAACGTTGGGTATTATGTATTCAATTTCAGCGTTACAGATCTCTACAGTAATAGTGCTTTTCAGGTGTTTACTGTCCATGTATCTCAATACACCCTTCCACCAAGCGCAACTAGCACACATCCCCCAAGTTCCTCTTCCTCTAAAACTCCAACCACAAATCCCAAAACAACAGTAGCCACACCAACTAAATCTCAATCCCCTAGTTCAACAAATCAGGGAGGATTTGGACAGTTGATATTTATACTAATTAGTGGGTTAGGACTATCTGTAATATTTTATTACTTATCCAAAAGGAGATTCTAACCAGCTTTAGGTATTTTTAAACCTAATTTCTCTGGTTAAGTTAAATCTAGCCTAGGTTCAAATTACAATATATCTCAACCAACGGAGAGTGGTAGCATTTGGACTAATTCATCTTTGTTGAAAATAATAACAGAGACTTCTCAAACTTTAATACTATTTCACCAAATTATCAACAAGCTTGTCCCAAAATTAGATCACACTGGAATCACCCCCTGAGCTCGGATTCTGTGGTTGTACCAGACCACAGAGCACAGCAGGCCCTTCCGCTTGTTCTGAGGCTTGTGATCCCGCAGGAGCGGTGCTCGCTGCTTCAGCTGGCCAAACACATGCTCAACCTCTGCCCGGAGGTAGACCCGACAGTTCTTCGCATAGATCTCCCGGTGCTGGCTTTGCAGCCGAACCAGTCGATCCATGGGGCTGGAGGTCCCATGATCCCTGGAGTTTGATTTCTTGGGGATCACCGCCTGAAGCGCCTCCTGAGCCAGC